>NZ_CP064949.1:5362500-6292500 GCF_046042685.1 Pseudomonas sp. PLMAX
CTGTTTGTCGCCCCGATCGGCATTGTGCATGCCGGCGCGGCGCTGTTGACCCCGGCATTGATTCCGATCGCCCTCGGGGTTGCCGTGCTGTCCACGGCCCTCCCCTATACGCTGGAAATGGTCGCCCTCACCCGCATGCCGGCCAGGACCTTCGGCACATTGATGAGCATCGAGCCGGCGGTGGGTGCCTTGTCCGGTCTGTTGTTCCTGCAGGAATTCCTGTCTCTGTCACAGTGGATGGCCATCTTGTGCATCATCCTGGCTTCCGTGGGCGCCACCATGACCATGGGCAGTAACGCCAAGCCCGCCGTTGCAGCCGATTGAGGGGCGGATTTGCATAGACTCTGGTAATTGCCGCGCAATTAGGCCATGTTTAGGCCCGCAACCCAGTGCCAGAAATGGATTTTTTCAGGACAGGGGCCTCAAAACGCTTCATGCGTAAAGCGAACACTGCCAGACCGGGCGATAGATCCGGGAACGCTACAAGGATAGCAATGAAACGAATTTTGATACTGATCGCCGTTCTTGCAGTTGCGGGCTGCGCGGCGACCGCCAAACCCCAGACCAAACACGGCAAGAAAGGAATCCATATCAACTGTTCGGGGCTGTCGTCCTCATGGGACCAGTGCTACTCCAGCGCCGCCAACTCGTGCGCCCCCAAGAGCTACAAGGTCATTGCCAAATCCGGCGACGCCGTTGAAGAACCGGGTGATTATCTGTTCGGGATCAACCCCGCGGGCTACACCAGCCGCAGCATGATCGTCATCTGCAAATAATCTGCAGCCATCCTGTCAGGCCCTCGGGCCTGCCAGCTGGCGGCCAATCTCCTCATGACTGGACTTCAGCACCTTGCGCTGCAGCTCCGGCGTGGCGAGCATTCGCGCCACCACCAGTGCACCGACGCATTGCGACAGAATCGCCCAGGCCAGGCTGTCGCTCTCCAGCACCTGCGCCCAACGCTCCTGAAGCTGGCAGATCCAGTGCTCAGCCTGCTGCCTGATCAGTAGATCCGAGCGGGCAATCTCGGCCCCCAACGCCGGTAGTGCACAACCGGTTTCCGGGTGCTCGACGTGGGACATGCTCAGGTAGAGCTCGAGGCAACGTTCGAATTTGTCGCGATCCTGGTCAGCCCCCAGCCGCTCCAGGCTTTGCCGCAGCTCACGCTCGACAATGGATGCGAACAACTCGTCCTTGGACGCGAAGTGACTATAGAACGCCCCGCCACTCAAACCGATGGCCTTCATCAAACCGTCGACACCTACCGTGGAAAAACCCGATTGCTTGGCCGACACCGCGCTGCTTTGCAGCAGTTTCTCTCGGGTTTCCAGCTTGTGACTGGCTGAATAACGCATTGTCCTTACCTCTGGTTCGATCATCTTGACGCCTGTCGAATCGTAGCATAACGTTCGTTTAGTTAACGATCGTTTACTAAAGAGGTCCAGGCAATGAATAACAAGAAGGTCGTACTGGTTGTCGGCGCGGGGGACGCCACGGGTGGCGCTATTGCCAAACGCTTTGCACAGGAGGGATTTGTTGCCTGCGTGACCCGGCGCAGCGCGGACAAGCTCCAGCCTCTGGTCGATGCCATCAATGCAGCCGGCTGTGAAGCCCACGGCTTCGCCTGCGATGCCCGCAAGGAAGACGATGTGGTTGCACTGGTCGAGCAGATCGAAAGCGAGATCGGCCCGATCGAAGCGTTCGTGTTCAATATCGGCGCCAACGTGCCTTGCAGCATTCTCGAAGAAACCGCCCGCAAGTATTTCAAGATCTGGGAAATGGCCTGCTTCTCAGGCTTTCTCAATGGCCGGGAAGTGGCCAAGCGCATGGCCAAGCGGCAACGGGGCACGATCCTGTTCACCGGCGCCACCGCCGGTTTGCGCGGCGCCGCAGGTTTTGCGGCGTTTGCCGGCGCCAAGCACGGGATCCGTGCGCTGGCACAAAGCATGGCGCGCGAACTGGGGCCGATGAATATTCATGTCGCCCACGTCGTCGTCGACGGCGCCATCGATACCGATTTCATCCGTGACAGTTTCCCCGAGAAGTACGCGACCAAGGATCAGGACGGCATTCTCGACCCCGAACACATCGCAGAGAACTATTGGTACCTGCACAGCCAGCCCCGCGATGCCTGGACCTTCGAACTGGACCTGCGCCCCTGGAGCGAACGCTGGTAACCCCTCCCCTACAACAACAAAAAGAGTGCATCGACCATGAGCAAGATCGTGGAGTTCTATTTCGACCTGGGCAGCCCCGCCACCTACCTGGCGTACACCCAACTACCGAAGATCTGTGAGCAGACCGACAGCCAGCTGATCTACGTGCCCATCCTGCTCGGCGGTGTGTTCAAAGCCACCGGCAACGCTTCCCCGGCGACCATACCTGCCAAGGGTCGCTACATGTTCATAGACCTGGATCGTTACGCCAATCGCTATGGCGTGCCATTGAAAATCAACCCGCACTTCCCGATCAACACACTGGTGCTCATGCGTGCCGTGACAGGTGTGCAGTTGCGCCAACCCGAGCGCTTTGCCGCGTTCATCGATTGCCTCTTCAAGGCACTGTGGATCGATGGTCGCAACCTCAATGATCCGGCCACTGTCGGGGCAGTATTGAGCGAAAACGGTTTCGACCCGGAAGAAATCCTGGCCCTGAGCGCTGACGAAGAGGTCAAGAATGCCCTCAAGGAAACCACTGAAAAAGCCGTGCAACGCGGCGTGTTCGGCGCACCGAGCATGTTTGTCGGTGATCAGCTGTTTTTTGGCCAGGATCGGTTGGATTTTGTCATCGAAGCCCTGAGTTAAAACCCGAGGCCCGGGCGCTGGAGACGGCGCCCGAGCTCAAGTCAATCAGATGGCCGCAGTACGGGTGTTCAACCACTCCAGCGTAGCGCCGTCGAGCAACGGGCTCAAACGCTCGCGCACTTCGGCGTGGTAAGCGTTGAACCACTGCTTTTCTTCCTCGCTCAGCAACGAGGTTTCCAGGCAGCGTGTGTCAATCGGGCACAGCGTCAGGGTTTCGAAACTGAGGAATTCGCCGAATTCGCTGGTGCCTGCCTCGCGGTTCATCGCCAGGTTCTCGATGCGCACACCCCAGCGGCCTGGACGATAGGTGCCGGGTTCGATCGAGGTGATCATGCCTGGCAGCATCGCGGTTTGCGGCGCGGGTGCAGCCTGGTAGGCAATCACCTGCGGACCTTCGTGAACGTTGAGGAAGTAGCCGACGCCGTGACCGGTGCCGTGGCCATAGTCGACGTTTTCCGCCCAGATCGGTGCCCGGGCGATGGCGTCCAGCAGTGGCGACAGGATGCCTTTGGGGAACCGCGCACGGGACAGCGCGATCACGCCCTTGAGCACCCGAGTGCAATCGCGTTTCTGTTCCTGCGTCGGCGTGCCGACCGCAACCATGCGCGTGATGTCGGTGGTACCACCCAGGTACTGGCCGCCGGAATCGATCAGCAACAAGCCGTCACCTTCGATCACCGCGTGCTCTTCTTCGGTGGCGTGATAATGCGGCATGGCGCCGTTCGCGTTGAAGGCGGCAATGGTGTTGAAGCTCAGCGAAACGTAACCCGGCCGGCGTTCGCGCGCTGCGGTGAGTTTTTCGTCGATGGTCAGTTCGGTAATCCGCTCACGGCCCCAGGCCGATTCGAGCCAGGTGAAGAATTCGCACAGCGCCGCGCCGTCCTGCTCCATGGCCTGGCGGATGTGTTCGGCGTCGGCCAGGCTCTTCTGGGACTTGGCCAGGGTGGTCGGATTCAGGCCTTCGAGCAGTTTGACAGCGCTGTCGAGGTTACCCAGCAGGCCAGCCGTGACCCGCGCCGGGTCGACCAGCAGGCTCGCCCCCGCTGGCACTGCACGCAGGGCCTCGGCCACTTCGCTGTAATCGCGCAAGGTCACGCCGTCCTGTTCCAGGGCCGCACGCAACGGCGCATCGACCTTGCTCAGCGCCACGAACAGTGTTGCCTGCTGCTGGCTGATCAAGGCGAAGGAAACGAACACCGGGTTGAACGACACATCGCCGCCGCGCAGGTTGAACAGCCAGGCAATGTCATCGAGAGTGGCGATGAAATGCCAGTCGGCACCACGTGCCTGCAGGGTTTCGCGCAGCTTGGCGAGTTTTTCGCCACGGCTGACGGTGGCCTGTGGCGGCAAGTGCTGATAGATCGGTTCGTTCGGCAGGCTCGGGCGATCGCTCCAGACTTCGCTCAACAGGTCGATGTCGGTACGCAGGCGCGCGCCCCGCTCTTCCAGCTTGCTGCCCAATGTGCGCGCGGAAGCCACCGCCATCACCGCGCCATCGACCGCGACCACGCCGCCTTGCGGGGTCTGCTCGGCCAGCCAGTCCAGCGGCCCGGGTTGTCCCGGTTGCAGCTTGACCAGCTCGATGCCGCTGCCCTTGAGTTCCTTGCTCGCCTGTTCCCAATAACGGCTGTCGGCCCAGACGCCGGCGAAATCCGCGGTAACGATCAGGGTGCCGACCGAACCGTGGAAACCCGACAACCATTGGCGCCCTTGCCAGTAACCCGGCAGGTATTCGGACAGGTGGGGATCGGCGGACGGCACCAGCAGGGCATGGATGCCCTCCCGGCTCATCAGCTCGCGGGTTTGCGCCAGGCGCTGGGGCACTGACCCGGTGATCGTAAACTGCGTATTCATCGTGACTCCTGCTAACCACTCGTCATTATTGTTCGGTGCCGATCAAGGTCGGCACTTTGTTACCCTATTGCCAGAATGCCGGAGCACTGGCGCAGGCGGTTCTAATCAGCTGTACCGCTTGGTCGATATCCTGTTCGGTGGTGAAACGCCCCAGGCTCAAGCGAATGGTGCGACTCGCCGTACGGGCATCATGCCCCAGGGCCAGCAGCACATGGGAGGGCGCATTGCTCGCGGAATTACAGGCCGAGGTCGCGGAGAACGCCATCGAGGCGAGCAACACCGCCGAGTTGAACTCGCCTTCACTGAAGGTCAGGCTCAAGGTATGCGGGATGCGTTGAGTCAGGCTGCCATTGAGCCGCACGCCGGGAATGCTCAGCAATTGCTCGAGCAGGCGTTCGCGCAGATGCACGATCGAGGCTTTTTCTTCATCGAACAAGGCTGCCGCCAGGGCGAAGGCCGCGCCCATCGCGGCGATCTGGTGGGTTGCCAGGGTACCGGAACGCAGGCCGCCTTCGTGACCGCCGCCGTGGATCTGCGCCAGCAGGCGCTGCTGCGCACGCGGTCCGACATACAGCGCGCCGATGCCTTTGGGACCATAGAGCTTGTGCGCCGAGAAGGACATCAGGTCCACCGGCCACTGCGCCAGGTCGATCGCTACCTTGCCCGCGCCTTGCGCCGCGTCGACATGAAACAACGCATTGCGCCCGCGCACCACCTGGCCGATGGCCGGGATGTCGTTGACCGTGCCCAGTTCATTGTTGACCAGCATCAGCGACACCAGGAAGGTGTCCTCGCGCATGGCTTCGCGCACCGCTTGCGCGCTGATCAGGCCATCGGCGTCCGGCACCAGGTACGTCACCGCCACCCCGCTGTCCTGCAACTGTTTCGCGGTGTCGAGGATGGCCTTGTGTTCGATCTGGCTGGTGATGATGTGGCCGCCGGATACACCGCGGGCCTGGGCAACGCCCTTGAGGGCCAGGTTGTTGGATTCGGTGGCGCCCGAGGTCCAGACGATCTGTTCGGGCGTGGCGCCAACCAGTTCGGCGACCTGGCGCCGCGCCTGCTCGACCGTTTGCCGGGCCTGTTGGCCAAAAGCATGGGAGCTGGAGGCCGGATTGCCGAAGTTGCCGTCAAAGCCCAGGCACTCGACCATGATCTTGATGACGCGCTCATCCACCGGCGTGGTGGCGGCGTAGTCGAAATACAGCGGACGTTTATTCATAAAAGACTCGCAGAGCGTGTTCCGGGATCAGGAAGCTCATGACTGCAAACGGCAAGACGCAGCCTCATGAGCTGCGTGCTGTTTTCAGAAGGTTACCAATACCTGATCGGATGCCGTTAAAGAAGAACAACTTCATTTAAAAGTGCGTCGGAACGCTCCTGAAAAGCCAGCTTAACAGGCATCGGGCAAGCGGTTGAAGCAATGCGTCAGCTAAAGCTTTCGAGCAAGATCGGATACAGCGACGCCACCAGCAGCGCGGCCATGCCCCAGTTGAACAGGCGCAACCAGCGCCGATCCTTGAGCACGTTGCGCAGCAGCGTGCCGCAAGCGGCCCAGACGCCGACGCTCGGCAGGTTGATCAGGGCGAACACCGCCGCAATCACGATCACGTTGGTGAAGTAGCCCTGCATGGGTGTGTAGGTGCTGATGGCACCGATCGCCATGATCCAGGCCTTGGGGTTGACCCACTGGAAAGCGGCGGCGCCCAGGTAGCTGATCGGCTTGGCCTCGCCTTTCGCGCTGTCGGAGACGGGGCCGGAATGGGCGATTTTCCACGCCAGGTACAGCAAGTATGCCGCACCGACGTAACGCAGCACCGTGTACAGCACGGGATAAGCCTGGAACACCGCGCCCAGCCCGAACCCTACTGCCACGACCAGCACGAAGAATCCGCAGGTGATGCCCAGCATGTGGGGAATGGTCCGTTGAAAGCCGAAGTTCACCCCGGAGGCCAGCAACATGGTGTTGTTCGGACCGGGCGTGATCGAGGTGACGAGGGCAAACAGGGCAAAGCCCAGCAGCAGATCGAACGAGAGTGTCATGGGTGGCAGTCCATCGGGGTCAGTCAGGTATTGACCCTATCGCGAACCTTGGGGGAAACCCATGGACAGTTAGGCGAAAGTTCGAGCAGTACAGTCTTGGCTCAGCTCGGGCGACCGTGCAGCTGTACAGCTCGCTCGGCGTTCATCTCGCCCTGTTTGTCGAAGCCAAATGTCTTCTGTGGCTGGCCGAGCAGTTCGGCTTTCTTCGCGTGGTATTCGTCGAAGGACAAGCCGCGACGATTCAGCGCCTCCAGCGCCAGTTCCCGGGTTTCTTCAGCGGTGTAGGGGCGCAATTCCGGGGAAACATGGCTGGCACATCCAGCGAGTACGGAGACCGCGAGCAGCAAGAAAGTGGCGATTAGAGGTTTCATTTTCGGCGTCCTGGCATCAGGTTCGGGGCAATGAACACAGGCTACTCGCGCCTTTATCCGAGCAGAAATCAACGCTCTCGATAGTGGCTATCGGGATTTTCCAATGCAGGCTTCATATGATGTAGCGTCCATTGAAAGTCATTGCCCTCTCCGGCGGTACCTGGCGCCCTTCGCGCACCCTGGTGCTGACCCAGGCTCTGCTGGCGCAATTAGCCGAGCAACTGTCGATCTAACCCGGCAGATTGCAGTGCAGCGCCTGATCGTGGCTGCGTTCCAGGCTGTGCAGCACCTGGAACGAGCCGAAGGTCACGGCCTTCGCCTGATGGGCGCGGATCAGCTGCCAGAAATCCTGTTCGCCGCTTTCAAACGCCTGAAACGCCGCCTCCCCCGCCTCACGGGTTTGCCATTGCAGGTAATTGAGCACCCGCCGACCGTCCTCGCTGGCCTGGATGCTGGCACTCAGAAAGCCGCTGTGGTGCTGGGCCAGACGCTCGGTCTGCTGCGACAGCGCCGACACCAGCGCCAATTGTTGATGCGGTTCGATTTCGAATTCGATCAGTTGGGTGAAGCTGCGATGTTTGGCTGGCGCGTTCATGGATAGTCCCCACTCAGGTACAAAGCGAATCTTGCGATCCGAAGACGTGCAGGGTAAAACCTCCAGTTAAGTCAAGGTCAAGGGGCATTTTTTAAATGATTACCTCGCAAAACTCCCATAAGGAGCTCAGCGTCGGCCAACTGGCGGCCCGCAGCGGCGTCGCGGTCACGGCGCTGCACTTTTATGAAACCAAGGGATTGATCAAGAGCTACCGCAACCAGGGCAACCAGCGCCGTTATCCACGGGAGGTGTTGCGGCGGGTGGCGTTGATCAAGGTGGCCCAGCGCCTGGGCATTCCGTTGGCGGAGATCGGCGAGGCGCTCAAGGCCCTGCCGGACAATCGCGCACCGACGGCGGCGGACTGGCAGGTGATGTCGGCGCAGTGGAGCCGGGAGCTGGATGAGCGGATCAATCAGTTGACCTTGTTGCGGGACAAGTTGAATGGCTGCATTGGTTGCGGGTGTTTGTCGATGGAGGCGTGTCCGTTGCGTAATTTTGGCGATGTGCTGGGGGAGCGTGGGCCAGGGGCGCAGTTGCTGGAATCGGGGGTTGAGCCGAGATAGCGGCGCGGCCATCGCGAGCATCTTTTTGTGAACTTGAAACATTCCGAAGATCAAAATCAAAGGATCGCAGCCTCCTGCAGCTCCTACAATTGTTCGGCTGGAGAGCGATCTTCAATCCACAACAAGAAAAAGGGAGAACCCATCATGAGCGTTAAACCGATTCCAGAGGGTTATCACAGCATCACCCCGTACCTGGGCATTCAAAAAGCAGCCGAAGCCATCGATTTCTACAAAAAGGCCTTCGGCGCCATCGAGGTCATGCGCCTGTCCATGCCCGACGGCGGCATCGGCCACGCCGAACTGCGCATTGGCGATTGCCCGATCATGCTCGGCACTCCGTGCGATCAAGGGCCGCTGAGCAATCCCGACAACTCGCCGTCGGTGGGCCTGCACCTGTACGTGACCGATGTGGACAAGTCCTACAAACAGGCGATCGACGCTGGCGGCACCGTGGTTTCCGAGGTCAAGGACCAGTTTTACGGTGACCGTTCCGGGACCTTGAAGGATCCCTATGGGCATATGTGGTTCCTGGCCACGCGTAAAGAGGACCTGACTCAGGAGCAGATCGAGCAGAGGGCGAAGGAGATGTTCCAGCAAGGGTGAAATATGCGGTGCCTGAGCGGCCCTCTTCGCGAGCAAGCTCGCTCCCACAGGGGATCTTCTGTGAACCGGTGGGAGTGGGCTTGCCCCTGGCGACGATGGCCTGGCGAAACACGAAACATTTTCTTTCATATCTCCCTTCCTGATTTAGGGTGCTCATCCGTCCTATATAGATGCAGTCCTGTCGCGTAGGCAAAAGCCACGACCGGACCTTCCATTGACCTCATCGCTGCGAAGCCCGTAGCAGAGGCCTTTCATCGATATAAGACGCCCTGATCATGTCGAAGAAATCCCGCTCCAAACTCTGGTTCCTGGTCCATAGCTGGCTGGCGCTGCCGATCTGGTTTTTCGTCCTGATCGTCTGTGTGACCGGCACGTTGGCGGTGGTCAGCCAGGAGATCGTCTGGCTGGCCAACCCGCAAATGCGCGCCAGCGCGCCTGCGGACGATGCGCCGCGGCTCAATTACGACCAGATCGTCGCCGCGATCAGGCAGGCCGAGCCCGACATCATCGTCGACAGCATCAGCCGCTCCGACGAATCGCACTTCGCCCTGGACGTCGGCGTCACCTACCCCGACGGGCGGGCGCTGACGGTGTACGTCAACCCCTACACCGGTGCCATCCAGGGCCCCGCGCCGCAGTTCAACTTCCAGGCCTTCACCCGTGCCCTGCATGGCTGGTGGCTGGTGCCGTTCACCAACGGCTACAGCTGGGGCTGGTACCTGGTGTCGTTCCTCAGCCTGCCGATGCTGGCGTCCCTGGTGACCGGGCTGGTGGTGTACAAGCGGTTCTGGAAAGGTTTTTTGCGTCCGACCCTGCGCATTCGCCATGGCGCGCGGATTTTCTGGGGGGATTTCCACCGTCTCAGCGGCATCTGGTCGATCTGGTTCATTGCGGTGATTTCCGTCACCAGCACCTGGTTCCTGATCGAGGCGTTCATGTTCGACAACCAGATTTCCATCTCCACCGCGCCGGTGGCTGCCGTGGTCCCGCGGGAAAGCGTGCCGCTCACCGCCGATGGGTCGCCCACGCCGATGATCAGCCTGGAAGCGGCGATCCGCGAGGCCAAGGCACGTATCCCGGGGCTCGACGAGAGTTTCGTCAGCATGCCGGCCAATGCCTACAGCTACCTGTCGGTGGGTGGGCGCAGTTGGTACCCGCTGATGTTCCAGACCGCCGACATCAACCCCTACACCGGCGAAGTCGCCGCCACGCGCCTGCTGTCGGACCGCTCGGGCCTGGAGTTCGTCACCGAATCCATGCGTCCGCTGCACACCGGTGATTTCGGTGGTATCTGGATCAAGCTGATCTGGTGCTTCTTCGGCCTGCTGTTGAGCATGATGGTGCTCAGCGGCCTGCTGATCTGGACCAAACGCACCGCCCTGGCCACGGCCAACGCCCTCAAGCGCAGCAACAAACGCCCGCGCAACGAGCCTGCTACGGCGAACAGCCGTGAAACCACGGAGGTCAGCCCATGAGCCAGGTCGCCACTCAAGCACCCCGTTCGACCCTGAGCCGCCTCTGGCACAAATGGCGTTTCCACATCAACGTCCTGCTGTTGCTGGTGCCGCTGGGCTTCATGCCCAAATACTTCGCCGATGCTGCGCTGTTTCGCGGTGACACGGGGCTGGGCGAGCGGGAAATTGGCGAAGTCCAGGTCGGACCCTGGAGCCTGCGCCTGGCCGAACTGCGCAACGAAGCACCACGGCCCGATGGCCCGGCCGGCCACATGAAAAGCTTCAACGCCGCGCTGTGCGACAGCTGCCGCGAGCAGGTCAAGGCGACATACCTGCGCATCGGCAAGCCACGCAGCCTGCGCGCCGCCGGGGTGATTTTCTTCGGCACCCCGTACCGCATGGGCGCCATGCTGCCGATCCCGGAAAAAACCAAAGCCGACGCCGAACTGTGGATCACCATGGAAGGCTGGGACGGCTCCATGCATCAGGCATCCATTCCTCTGAGCCAGGCTTCCCCCGCCACCCTCGCCTGGCTGTCCACCCAAGGAGGCAAACCATGATCAACCCTCTTCGTCCTTTGCGCGCCGCGCTGCTGGTGCTCTGCGCCGGCTTCAGCGCAAGCGCCCTGGCCCACAACCCGATGTGCGAATGCAAGGCCATCGACGCCGAGCAGATCAAGTGCACCGGCGGTTTTTCCGACGGCAGTGGCGCACCGGGCGTGACGCTGGACGTGATCGGCTACGACGAAACCATTCTGGTGCCAGGCAAGCTCGGGGCCGACTCGACCCTGACCTTCAAGAAACCCGGGGCCGAGTTCTATGTGCTGTTCGACGCGGGCCCAGGCCATGTGGTCGAAATCGACCAGGCGGACATCGAAAGCCCATGAGTACGCCAACCACCCAAGTCGTCCGCCCGGCCGGTGCCGGCCACGAAACCCTCTACGTATTGCTGTTGTGCCTGATGATCCTGGCGGTGGCAGGTTCCGTGGTCGCCTGGCGTGGTGAGTCGCAGCAGGTGAGCAGCGTCAACAGTCATCAACTGGATGCCCGCCGCGACCTGAGCGCCTCCGAACAAGGCATCTACGCCGATCTGCGCGTGACCCTCGACGAGATTCACTTGCTGCGCCAGGAACAACAGACCTTGCCGACACCTGAAACCCTCGCCGATGAAGGCTTTGCCCCCTTTGCCCAGGACGCCAGTTCGGTCAGCCGCGGTGGTCATGCCTGGCAGTTGCTCGACGCCAGGGCGTACTTCGGACAGAGCCAGAGCACCACAGTGGCCGGCTCGTTCCTGATGCGCCTGAGCGCTGACGACGACGCGCCGGACATCTGGCTCAACCGCGCCACCGACCTCAAGGCCCCCGCCGACCTCAGCGATGCCACGCTCGAAGGCGCCGGCTGGCAGCAGATCGTCGCGCAATTCGATGCCGGCGTGACCCGCCAGCACCGACACTGAACCCTCGCCTTCCTCCGAGAGAAGACCGCTTTCCCATGCCTACTTCATCGCTACGTTCTTTCCTGCGCCTGTCACTGGTCGGCCTGCTGGCCTGCCTGCTGACACCCCTGGCCAGCGCCGACCAGGCCAAGCGCCTGCGCATCGGCATCACCCTGCACCCTTATTACAGCTACGTGGCCAACATCGTCGGCGACAAGGCCGAAGTGGTGCCGCTGATTCCCGCTGGCTTCAACCCCCACGCCTACGAACCACGGGCCGAGGACATCAAGCGCATCAGCGGGCTCGACGTGATCGTGCTCAATGGCGTCGGCCATGACGATTTCGCCGACCGCATGATCGCTGCCAGTGAAACGCCGAACGTGCCGGTGATCGAGGCCAACGAAAACGTGCCGCTGCTGGCCGCTACCGGCGTTGCCGCACGCGGCGCCGGCAAGGTGGTCAACCCGCACACCTTCCTGTCGATCAGCGCCTCGATTGCCCAGGTCAACAATATTGCCCGGGAACTGGGAAAACTCGACCCGGCCAATGCCAAGACCTACACCGAGAACGCCCGAGCCTACGGCAAGCGCCTGCGCAAGATGCGCGCCGACGCCCTGGCCAAGTTGACCGAGGCGCCGAACGCCGAATTGCGCGTGGCCACGGTTCACGCCGCCTACGATTACCTGCTACGCGAATTCGGCCTGGAGGTGACGGCGGTGGTTGAGCCGGCACACGGCATCGAACCGAGCCCGAGCCAGCTGAAAAAGACCATCGACCAGCTGCGTGAGCTGGACGTGAAGGTGATCTTCTCGGAGATGGACTTCCCTTCCACCTACGTCGACACCATCCAGCGCGAATCCGGGGTGAAGCTGTACCCGCTGTCGCACATTTCCTACGGCGAATACACCGCCGACAAGTATGAAAAGGAAATGACCGGCAACCTCAACACCGTGGTACGGGCGATTCAGGAGTCCGGGGCATGACATCGAAAGAAACCCTCCTGGCCGATGCGCAATCCCCTGTGGGAGCGAGCCTGCTCGCGAAGGCGTCCAGTCAGGCGGCACCTTCATTGAATGACACAGCGCAATCGCGAGCAGGCTCGCTCCCACAGGTTTCGGGGCCGACCCTGGATTTCGCCGACGTCAGCCTGACCCTCGGGCGCACGACGATCCTCGACAAAGTCACCTTTCAGGTCCGCCCCGGCAGCGTGCATGCGCTGGTCGGCCCCAACGGTGGCGGCAAGAGTTCGCTGATCAAGACCCTGCTCGGGCAGATGCCGCACCAGGGCCGTTTGAGCCTGCAATGGCCGGGCGAGCCGGGGACGATCGGCTACGTGCCCCAGGCGCTGGAATTCGATCGTGGCCTGCCGATGACCGTGGACGATTTCATGGCCGCGATGTGCCAGCGGCGTCCGGCGTTCCTCGGTTTGAGCAAGCATTACGCAACGGCGATTGGTGAGGCGCTGGAGCGGGTCGGCATGCAGGACAAGCGCAAGCGGCGCATGGGTGCGCTGTCGGGCGGCGAACGTCAGCGGGTGTTGTTGGCGCAAGGGTTGATTCCAGCGCCGCAGCTGTTGGTGCTGGACGAACCGATGTCAGCCCTCGATGAAGCCGGCATCCGCGTATTCGAACGTTTGCTGGGCGACTGGCGGGCGGCGGGCATCACCGTGCTGTGGATCGAGCACGACCTGGAAGCGGTCGGGCGCCTGGCCGATCATGTCACCGGGCTCAACCGCCGGGTGCTGTTCGACGCCACGCCGCAACAGGCGCTGACCCCGGATCGCCTGCTGACGCTGTTTTCGACCCATCCACGGAGCCTTGCCTGATGAGTTACGAAGCCTTTCGCTTGATGGTCCAGGGCTGGGCCTCGTCGGGTTATCTGCCTGAGGCGCTGGCCTATGGATTTGTGGTCAACGCGCTGCTCGCCGGTTTGCTGATCGGCCCGGTGCTGGGTGGTTTGGGCACCCTGGTGGTGGTCAAGCGCTTCGCGTTTTTCTCCGAAGCGGTGGGTCACGCGGCGCTGACCGGCGTGGCCATCGGCATCCTGCTGGGCGAACCCTACACCGGGCCTTACGGCAGCCTGTTCGGCTACTGCCTGTTGTTCGGCATCCTGCTCAACTACCTGCGCAACCGCACGGGCCTGGCGCCGGATACCTTGATCGGCGTGTTCCTGTCGGTGTCGTTGGCGCTGGGTGCCAGTTTGCTGCTGATCCTGGCCGGCAAGATCAACGTGCACATCCTCGAAAACGTGCTGTTCGGTTCGGTGCTGACGGTCAACGGCAATGACCTGCTGGTGCTGGCCATCGTCGGTTCACTGGTCATGGCCCTGGCGTTGCCGCTGTACAACCGCATCATGCTCGCCAGCTTCAATCCGCAACTGGCGGCGGTGCGCGGGGTGGCGGTGAAGTCCCTGGATTACCTGTTCGTGATCCTGGTGACGCTGATCACCGTCGCCGCCGTGAAAGTCATTGGCGCCATCCTGGTCGGCGCGCTGTTGGTGATACCGGCCGCGGCCGCACGCTTGCTCAGCCAGTCGCTCAAGGGCTTCTTCTGGTGCTCGGTGCTGATCGCCACGGTGAGCACGCTGTGCGGGATTCTCGCGCCGATCGTCTTCGACCTGCCGATCCCGTCCGGTGCCGCGATCATCCTCGTGGCCGGTATCGCCTTCGCCCTGGCCGCCATCGCGCGCGGCGTCGTCCCCAGCCTCAAAGGGAACCTTGGATAAATGTCATTTTCTCTGCGACAACTGACCCTGGCCCTCGCCCTGTGCGGGCTCGCCACCACAACCTTGGCCGCTGAAGGCAGCAAACCACTGCGGGTGCTGGCCTCGTTGCCCATCACCTACGGCCTGGGCGAAGTGTTGCTCAAAGGCACCGATGTCAGCCTTGAACGCGCGGCGCCCGCCAACCTGCCGGGCAGTCGCCAGACCGCCTACTTCACCGGCCGTGGTGCCCCGGCGCTGGCTAAATTGGCGACCGACGCCGATGCGGTGATCGGCTTGCGTTCACTGTGGCCGGACGATCCGCTGTACCCGATCTCCCGGCGCAGCAATATCCGCATCATCGAAGTCGACGCCGCCCGACCGGTGGATGGTGCCCTGCCCGGCATTGCCGTGCAGCCGGGCAATCAGGTCGATGGCTTGAACAGTCAGCCATGGCTGGCCAGCAACAACATGGGACGCATGGCTGACGTGATGGCGGCGGACCTGATGCGCCTGGCCCCCACGGCCAAGCCCGCGATCGAGGCGAACCTGGCGGCGCTGAAACAGCGTTTGCTCAAGCTCAGCGCCGCCAGCGAAGCGCGCCTTGCGGCCGCCGACAACCTCAGCGTGATGAGTTTGAGCGATCACTTTGGCTACCTGATTGGCGGGCTCAATCTGGAGTTGGTAGGGCTGGATGCACGACCGGATGCCGAGTGGACACCTGAGGCACTGAAGACCTTGACGGCAACGCTCAAGGACAACGACGTGGCGGTGGTGTTGCATCATCGGCAGCCGTCGGACGCGGTGAAAGCGGCGGTCACCGAGGGTGGGAGTCGGTTGGTGGTGTTGAGTGTCGATGCTGCTGATCCGGTGGCCGAACTGGAAGGGGATGTGGATCTGGTGATCAAGGGATTGAGCGGCGCCTAACTGTAGGAGCCCGGCTTGCCGGCGAAGGCGTCCTTGAACGTTGCGCTGGTCTTTCGGACGCCTTCGCCGGCAAGCCGGGCTCCTACAGGTCCGCCGCGGCCATCGATTCACGCGCTGCACAACCCATACATAGGAGCTGGCTTGCCAGCGAAGAGGCCCTCGAGGACGCCTTCGCCGGCAAGCCGGGCTCCTACAGGTCCGCGGCGGCCACCGACTCACGCCCTGCACAACCCATTGTAGGGGCTGGCTTGCCAGCGAAGAGGCCCTCGAGGACGCCTTCGCCGGCAAGCCGGGCTCCTACAGGTCCGCGGCGGCCATCGACTCACGCGCTGCACAACCCATTGTAGGAGCTGGCTTGCCAGCGAAGAGGCCCTCGAGGACGCCTTCGCCGGCAAGCCGGGCTCCTACAGGTCCGCGGCGGCCATCGATTCACGCGCTGCACAACCCCATTGTAGGAGCTGGCTTGCCAGCGAAGAGGCCCTCGAGGACGCCTTCGCCGGCAAGCCGGGCTCCTACAGGTCCGCGGCGGCCATCGACTCACGCGCTGCACAACCCATTGTAGGAGCTGGCTTGCCAGCGAAGAGGCCCTCGAGGACGCCTTCGCCGGCAAGCCGGGCTCCTACAGGTCCGCGGCGGCCATCGATTCACGCGCTGCACAACCCATTGTAGGAGCTGGCTTGCCAGCGAAGAGGCCCTCGAGGACGCCTTCGCCGGCAAGCCGGGCTCCTACAGGTCCGCGGCGGCCACCGATTCACGTGCGGCGCAAAACATTGTAGGAGCTGGCTTGAACTGGCCTAATTATTCCGGACACCTCTTAAGGGCGATATGATTTCGCCAACTTGGAGGTTCCATGAACGAAAGAAAGGTCTACACCCGCGAGTTCAAGCTTCAGGCTGCCAGCATGGTGCTTGATGATAACTGTTCGGTTCCAGATGTTTGTGCATCGCTGGATATCGGGCCCACCGCTTTACGGCGCTGGGTCGATCAGGTTCGCAAGGAACGCGAGGGCCAGGCCGTCAAAGGCACCAAGGCGATTACCGAAGATCAGCGCCAGATTCAGGAGCTAAAAGCCAAGATCAAGCGTATGGAGATGGAGGCCGAGATCTTAAAAAAGGCTACCGCTCTCTTGATGTCGGATCCCGATCGTTTTCGATGATTGCGGAGCTAAGAGAGTCATTCCCGACGGCTATCGTGTGTCGCGTTTTTGGTGTGAAGCGCAGCAGCTTTTATGAGTGGCTTCAGCGGCTCGCCAAGCCGCAGGTCAGACGCGAGGAGCTCAAGCTGAAAGTGGTTGAACTGCACAGCGAAAGCCGTGAAGCCATGGGTTCCAGGATGATTAGCAAGGGCCTGAAGTCGCAAAACATAGCGGTCGGAAGGAGTCTTGTCAGAACACTGATGAGGGAGGCCAACATTGTCAGTAAACAACGCCAGCCGCATCCATTCAGGTCCAAGGGGTTGAAGCATTTGTTGCGCCTAATCGACTCAAACGCAACTTCAAACCGGCTGCTGTTGATCAGGTCTGGTGTGGCGACGTTACCAGCTTGATGGTGGGTAAGCGCTGGGTTCACCTGGCCATCGTAATTGACCTGTTTGCTCGTCGAGTCATTGGCTGGGCATTCTCTCTAGTCAATGACGCCAACTTGGTGAGCAAGGCGCTACGCATGGCGACAGAGGTACGAACCTGCCCGCCGGGACTGATGTTCCACTCGGATCAGGGCTGTCAGTACACCAGTCGTAAGTTTCAAGAAGAACTGGCCCGCCACGGCATTTTGCAGAGCATGAGTCATCGCGGACAGTGCTGGGACAACGCTCCAACAGAGCGTTTTTTCGGCACACTGAAATCAGAATGGGTTCCCCGCAGCGGCTACAGCATGGTCGAAGAAGCAAAAACCGACATGGTGCGCTTCTTCATGTATTACAACCGCACCAGGCTCCACAGCTACAACAACTACCTGTCGCCAATAGCTATGGAGCAAAAAGCGGCATAAACACCGTAATCGGTGTCCGGGATTACTTGACCAGTTCAGCTTGCCAGCGAAGAGGCCCGCAAGGACGCCTTCGCCGGCAAGCCGGGCTCCTACAGGTCCGCGGCGGCCATCGATTCACGCGCTGCACAACCCATTGTAGGAGCTGGCTTGCCAGCGAAGAGGCCCACGAGGACGCCTTCGCCGGCAAGCCGGGCTCCTACAGGTCCGCGGCGGCCATCGATTCACGTGCGGCGCAAAACATTGTAGGAGCTGGCTTGCCGGCGAAGAGGCCCTCGATGACGCCTTCGCCGGCAAGCCGGGCTCCTACAAGGGCATGTCGCCCCCAGATACAAAAAAGCCCGCTGACCTGACCGGTTCAGCGGGCCTTTTCATGCGAGATGGCTTAGTGCGCCACTGCCGCCTGCTCGTCCATCTTCTGGCGCAGGCTCAGCGGACGCATATCGGTCCAGGTCTCTTCGATGTAGGCCAGGCATTCCTTTTTCAGCCCGCTCTTGCCCACGGTACGCCAGCCCTCGGGCACGGCTTTGTAGTCGGGCCAGATCGAGTATTGCTCTTCATGGTTGACCACGACCTGAAAGAGGATGTCCTCACGGTCGAATACTGACGTCATGCTGTCTCTCCATCGCTGTAGGGTGGGCTGTACGCTGTGTACAGCCGCTATGTAGAAGGAACGTTGCAGGGCCCGAAAAATTTAGAGACTGGCGGTGGCAGCGGCCAATGCCCGGCCGAAAATCTCGGCCACTCGATCGATTTCCGCGGCGGTGATCACCAGCGGTGGCAGGAAACGCACCACCGCGCCATGTCGCCCGCCCAGTTCAAGAATCAAGCCGCGCTTGAGGCATTCGCGCTGCACCAGCGGCGCCAGTCGCGCAAACGACGGTGGGTGACCCAGGGCATCGGGCGCGCCGGTCGGATCGACCAGCTCCACCCCGAGCATCAGGCCTCGACCCCGAATATCGCCCAGCTGCGGAAAGTCGCGCTGCAGGATGCGCAGGTGCTCGCCGAGGCGTTCGCCCATGGCGGCGGCGTGTTCGCAGACCTTGTGCTCCACCAGGTAACGCATCACCGCAGAACCGGCGGCCATCGCCATTTGATTGCCGCGGAAGGTCCCGGCATGGGCGCCCGGCAGCCAGGTGTCGAGCCAGTCGCGATAGACCACCACGGCCAATGGCAAGCTGCCGCCGATGGCTTTCGACATCACCACCACGTCCGGAATGATCCCGGCGTGCTCGAAAGCAAACATCTTGCCGGTGCGCGCGAAGCCACTCTGGATCTCGTCGACGATCAACGCCACGCCGGCTATTTCGGTGATCCGGCGCAAGCCGCGTAACCAGTCGAGATCGGCCGGGATGACCCCGCCCTCCCCCTGCACCACCTCGACGATCACCGCCGCGGGCAGTTGCACGCCGGCCTCTGGATCGTTCAGCAGGTTTTCCAGGTAGTTGAGGTTGGCCTTCACCCCCTGCGCACCGCCCAGGCCAAACGGGCAACGGTAATCGTAGGGGTACGGCATGAACTGCACGCCACTGCTGAGCAAGGCACCCAAGGGTTTTTTCGGCCCGAGGCTGCCCATCAGGCTCAGCGCGCCCTGGCTCATGCCGTGGTAGCCGCCCTGGAACGACAGCACGGTGCTGCGGCCGGTGGCGGTGCGAACCAGTTTCAAGGCGGCTTCCACCGCGTCGGTACCGGTAGGACCGCAGAACTGGATCTTCGCTTCAGCGGCCAAGGCTGGCGGTAACAAGCCGAACAGGTCCTGGACGAACTGATCCTTGACCGGCGTGGTCAGGTCCAGGGTGTGCAGCGGCAGTTCGTCCGCCAGCACGCGCTGGATCGCTTCGATCACCACCGGGTGGTTGTGCCCCAGGGCCAGCGTCCCGGCGCCCGCCAGGCAATCGATGAAGGTGCGGCCTTCGACGTCTTCGACATACAGGCCCTTGGCGCGTTTGAGTGCCAGGGGAATGCGCCGCGGGTAACTGCGGGCATTGGACTCCTGCTGGCTCTGACGCGCCAGCAACGGCGATTCGTTGAACTGATAAAGCGTCTCGGCCGGCACCGGAGTGATCCGGGCCGACTGGTCTTCCATAAGCCTGGTAGCGACTGACATCTCTCGACCCCTCAATAAGGTTTTCCTGTTCTGGAAACGCATCAGGGCGCCGGGGATTTAGACCCTTGATCGTCTTTCCATGAAGGTGACGCCAGGCCTTTGTGCATGGGGATGGCGTGAAGCCCCGCGACCATGAAGGATCGGGCACACCGCTGGTAGCCCAGGCGCCGATAAAACGCTTCGCTGGTCTTGGTGCTATAGAGTCGCGCCTGGTTCAGGCCCCGGGCGACCAACCAGCCTTCGAGGTCTTGCACCAGCGCCAGCCCCGCCCCTCGCCGGAACGATTCCGGCTGCACGTAACAGAACGCGAGCGTGCCGCTGGTCGCGGCCATGGCAACGCCTACCGGCTTGTCCTGCAGCAGGGCGATGCTCAGGTACAACCGCTGATCGGTCAGCCACGGCTGGATGTGCTGGATGGTCTTGTTGTGGGTCCAGGTGGCAACGATGTGCGGATCGTTGCGATGGTCGAGCGCGCAACCGACCCGGATGGAGCGCTCGATGATGCGGCTGATGATGCCGGCGTCGGCCGGGGTTGCCTGGCAGGTGCGTATCGATGGTTCCATGGTGCTGTCACCTCAATCCGTTGAGAGTGAGCAAAACGATAGTCGTGGAAGGTCCAGGCGGCCAATGTCGAGAAGTTACATCTCATGTGCGTCAGAGGGGTTGCAACGGCATCGTCAGCTCCACCCGCAATCCATCCGACCGACTGTCGAAACGCAGGGTACAGCCGCAGCGCTGGACGATCGCCTGGACGATCGCCAAACCGAGGCCGCAGCCGTTGCTCTGGCCGTTGCGCCAGAAGCGTTGGGTCAAGTGTTGCAGGTCGTCGTCGGCAATGCCCGGGCCATGGTCGCGAACCACGAACTGCACGCGGTTGCCGGTGGTTTCCAGACTCAGCTCCACCGGCCCGTTGCCGGGTGTATGGCGCAAGGCGTTATCCAACAGGTTGCGCAGTGCAGCAATCGACAGCACCGCGGGCATTTTCACCGGAGCGGGAGAAGCCCTTGTTGGCAGATGGAGCTTGATGCGCTGACGATCACCCCCGGCTGCATCCTGGATCGCCAGTTTCGCCACCTGCTCGGCACTGCACTGCACGCCATCGTCGAACGACAGGCTGCCCTCGACCCGCGCCAGCAACAGCAATTGCTCAAGGGTTCGGTGCAGACGGTCAGCACCCTCTTCGGCCCGGGCCAGGGATTGATCCCGGGCCGCGCCGTCGGTCATGCGCGCCACTTGCAGGTGGGTCTTGATCGCGGTCAGGGGGCTGCGCAGTTCGTGGGCCGCGTCACCGGTCAGCCGCCGTTCCCGTTCGATGGTCTTGCCGATGCGCTGGAACAACTGGTTCTGTGTGTCGAGCAGCGGTTGCAGTTCGCTGGGCAACGGCTGCACCTGCAAAGGCTCCAGGGAGTCAGGGCTGCGGCGCATCAAGGCGTCGCGCATGCGATTGAGCGGCGCCAGCCCCTGGCCGATGCCGAGCCAGAGCAGGCACAGGCAGCCGAGCAGCGCCACGCCCACCGGCACCGAAGCGGCCAACAGGATCGACATGTTCAGCGCCTCGCGTTCAATCTGCCGATCGGCCGTGGTGATCCGCAAATCGCCACGGGCCAGGGTGAAACTGCGCCATGGCGCGCCGTCGATGATCTGGTCGTGGAAGCCCATTTTCTCGGCTTCCAGGGTTTGCCCCGGATCGCTGTGGCTGCGGGCGAGGATTTCCCCGCGCAACGAACTGACCTGACACGCCATGCCACCGGGAATGTTCAGTTGTTCAGCGCTGAAATGGGTGCCCTCGCCCTTGCTTGGCAACGCCGGTAATTGCTCCATGAGCCCGGCGACCATGCGCGCCGAGGCCACCAGGCGCTGGTCGAGGGAAAACATCATCTGATTGCGCAGGTCGCTGAGCATCCAGGCCGCGGCCAGCGCCCAGATCAGGGCAAAGGCGCCGCCGAGCGTCAGGCTCAGGCGCAAACGCAGGCTCATCACTTCGATTGATCTCCGCCATCGGCCGGCCCCAGGCGATAGCCCAGGCCGCGCACGGTCTCGACGATGCCGTTGCCGAGCTTGCGCCGCAGGTGATGGATATGGACGTTGAGGGCATTGCTCTCCAGTTCGTCGTTAAAACCGTAGACGCTGTCCTTGAGCTGCTCGGTCGACAGCACCCGGCCGCGGTTATGCAGTAGCGCCTGCAACAGCGACTGCTCGCGGCGCGACAGGTCCACCGGCTGGCCGGCCAGGGTGGTTTCGCGGCTGCTCGGGTCGTAGGTCAGGGCGCCGTGCTCGATCAGGTTGACGCTGCGACCGGCCACCCGCCGCAACAGCGTGTGCAGCCGCGCGGCGAGTTCGCGCAGGTCGAACGGCTTGAGCAGATAATCGTCGGCACCGGCCTGCAAGCCGTCGACCCGATCGGTGACCGAGTCGCGGGCCGTGAGAATCAGTACCGGCAACTCCAGGCCGTTGTGACGCAGTTGCTGCAGGAGTTTCAGACCGTCTTCGTCCGGCAGCCCGAGGTCGAGCACCATGACATCAAATTCGGCGACCTTGAGCATCGCCCGGGCCGCCGACGCGGTGGCGACATGTTCCACGGTCAGGCCCTGGGCCGTCAGGCCGGCGACGATGCCGCTGGCAATCAACTCATCGTCTTCGCAAACCAGTACGTGCATGGAGAGCCTCGTGCAAATAACGCTGATTAGGCCATCGACCGATTAAGCGGACATTATGCCGCAACTGCCGCTGAAACCCGGCGACCAGAGTTAATCATCGGTTAATCGACACCACCCATTGTGCAGCTCACTTGCTAAAGGATAAGGCTTTTCCATGCGTCAGCTGTTTCTACTCGTCGCCCTGCTGTTCTCCGGCCTGACCCAGGCGGGCGGCAATCCGTTCGAGACCAAACCCGACTTCCTGCCCGTCGACAAAGCGTTCGTTTTCACCTCCGAGCGCCTTGAGTCTGGCGAAACCCAGCTGTTCTGGCAGATTGCCGACGGTTATTACCTGTATCAGAAACGCTTGAAATTCGACGGTCTGGCTGTCGAACAGCATCCCGCGCTGCCGGAAGGCGAAGCCCACAGCGACGAGTTTTTCGGTGAACAGCAGGTTTATCGTCAAGGCCTGGAGCTGAAGCTCCCGGCGGGCGCCAGTGGTCAGGTCAAGGTCAGTTACCAGGGCTGCGCCGATGCCGGGCTGTGTTATCCACCGCAAACCCGGGTCGTGGACCTGGGCAACTCGAACGCCCTGGGCACGGCCAATGAAGCGCCGGACCAGGCCCTGGCCAGCAATCTGCAGCAACGCGCCCTGGGCTGGAGCCTGCTGGTGTTCTTCGGCCTGGGCCTGCTGCTGGCGTTCACCCCCTGCTCGCTGCCGATGCTGCCGATTCTGGCCGGGTTGATCGTCGGCAGCGGCGCAACACCCCGGCGCGGAGTGGCCCTGGCCGGCAGTTATGTGGTGAGCATGGCGCTGGTGTACGCGGCGATGGGTGTGCTGGCCGCATCCCTCGGGGCGAACCTGCAAGCCTGGCTACAAAACCCTTGGTTGCTGGGCAGTTTCGCGGCGATTTTCGTGCTGCTGGCCTTGCCGATGTTCGGTTTCTTCGAGCTGCAACTGCCGGTGGCGGTGCGTGATCGCCTGGAAAACGTCTCGCGCAACCAGCGCGGTGGCAGCCTGGTCGGCGCAGGTGCCTTGGGCGCGTTGTCCGGCCTGCTGGTCGGCCCGTGCATGACCGCGCCGCTGGCCGGCGCGCTGCTTTATATCGCGCAGAGCGGCAACGCGCTGCACGGTGGGTTGATCCTGTTTGCCATGGGCATCGGCATCGGTGTGCCGTTGTTGCTGCTGGTGACGGTGGGCAATCGTTTCCTGCCCAAGCCTGGCGCCTGGATGAAGCTGCTCAAGGGCATCTTCGGCTTCCTGTTCCTCGCCACGGCATTGCTGATGCTGCGCCCGGTGCTGGATGAGTCGCTGTGGGTCGGCTTGTGTGGTGCATTGCTGCTGGTCGCGGCCTACAGCGCCTGGAAGCAGTCGGACGGATTTGGGCGCATCGCCCATCTGTTCGGCGCCACTTCGCTCCTGCTGGGTTTGTGGGGCAGCCTGTTGATGATCGGCGCGGCGGGAGGCAGTGATGACCTGTTCAAGCCATTGCAGGTGTTCCGCACTTCCGGCTCGGCCGTCGCCGCCGTGCCCAGCGGCCACGACGCCTTTACCACCATCAAGGACCCTGCGGCCTTGCAGCGCGAACTCGACGCGGCGCAGGCGCAAGGCCAGTGGGTGCTGCTGGACTACTACGCCGACTGGTGCGTGTCGTGCAAGGTCATGGAAAAACAGGTTTTCGGCAAAGCGAAGGTAATGGAAGCCCTGAGCGACGTGCGCTTGCTCCGACTGGACGTCACCGCCGACAATGCCGCCAGCCGTGAACTGCTCGGCCATTACAAAGTGCCAGGCCCACCGAGCTTGCTGTGGATAGGTGCCGACGGCCTCGAGCGACGCAGCCAGCGCATCACCGGCGAGGTCGATGCCGACACTTTCCTGCAACGCTGGACCACCACCCGAGACGCCCGTTAATGCTGACCTTTACTCTCGGCACCTTTGCCATCGCGCTCAACCATTTGCTGCTGATCAGTGCATTGGTGCTGGCGACGTTCGTCGGTTGGCGGGTGGCCAAGCGCGGTGGCGAGAACCCCGAGTCGGTGCTGTTTAGCCTTTTCCTGATCGGCATGCTCGCGGCGCGGATCGGTTTCGTCGCCGTTTACTGGGCCCACTATCGCAGCGATCCGTGGCAGGTCATCGACCTGCGCGATGGCGGGTTCCTCGCCTGGCCAGGGGTCATCGCGCTGGTGCTCGCCGCGCTGTACCGGGGCTGGCGTCGCCCGGGCCTGCGCCGTCCGCTGGGCTTCGGCGTGGCCAGCGGCCTGGCGTTCTGGTTGCTGGCGACCTTCTCGCTGACCATTTATGAACAGGGCACGCGCCTGCCGGAGATCACCCTGCGCAATTCCGCCGGTGAAACCGTGCAACTGGCGGACTACAAGGGTGGCCCGCTGGTGATCAATTTGTGGGCCACCTGGTGCCCGCCCTGCCGCCGGGAAATGCCGGTGCTGGAACACGCCCAGATGCAACGCCCGGACCTGACCTTCCTGTTCGTCAACCAGGCCGAAAGCATGCAAAGTGTCAGCACCTTCCTGGAGACCCAGGGCCTGAGCCTGTCCAACGTGCTGTTCGACGGCAGCGGTCGCCTGGGCCAGGCTGTCGGCTCAATGGCCTTGCCGACTACGCTGTTCTATAGTCCCGACGGCCGCCTGCTGGGCAGCCACCTGGGCGAGCTGTCGCAAGCCAGCCTGGCCCGCGCCCTGGAAAACTTCGATTCCGTACCTGCCACTTCTGCAAGGAAACTGCCATGCCCCGCCTCCGCCACCTGCTGACCCTGAGCCTGGGTGCCGCCCTGCTGCACCTGCCATCGGTGCAGGCCGAAGAGCTGCCCGAGGCGATCAAGAAGATCGAAGCCAAGGGCGCGAAAATCGTCGGTCAATTCGACGCCCCCGACGGCTTGCGCGGGTACGCGGCGCAATACCAGAACCGCGGCATGGCGCTGTACCTGACGCCCGATGGCAAGCATGTATTGCTGGGCAACCTGTACGACGAGAAAGGCAATGACCTGAGCAGCGCGCCGTTGCAGAAACTGGTGTACGCGCCGATGTCCAAGGAAGTCTGGGCCAAGATGGAAACGAGCAACTGGATCGCCGACGGCAAGAAGGATGCGCCACGCATTGTCTACATGTTCAGCGACCCGAACTGCCCTTACTGCAACATGTTCTGGGAACAGGCGCGGCCGTGGGTCAAGGCCGGCAAGGTGCAGTTGCGGCACATCATGGTCGGGATCATTCGCGAGGACAGCCCGGGCAAATCCGCCGCGCTGCTGGCTGCGAAGGACCCGCAAAAAGCCCTGGCGGACCACGAAGCGGCTGGCAAGGGCAGCTCGCTCAAGGCCTTGAAAGAAGTGCCACCGGCGATCCAGGCCAAGCTCGCGGCCAATATGCAATTGATGGAAGACCTGGAGCTGCAGGCCACTCCGGCGATTTTCTATATGGATGACAAGGGCGAGTTGCAGCAACAGCAAGGGGCGCCTTCGCCGGATAAGTTGGCGCAGATTCTTGGGCCGAAGTAGTTTTCCGAAGATTCGGTGGTGAACTCACCGACGCCTTCGCGAGCAAGCCCGCTCCCACATTTTGACCGGGATCTACTGTGGGAGCGGGCTTGCTCGCGAAGAACGATTACGCGGTCGCTCGGGTTCTCTCGTTTAGAAACTGCAGCAACGCTTGAGTGACAAACCCCGGATTCTCCAGATTGGAAATATGCCCCGCCTCCGGCACCAGCACATACGGGCAACCAATCAACCCGGCCATTTCCTGCGTTTCACTCGGCGGACGTGGTTTGTCCTGATCGCCACACATCACCAGCGTGGTCGCGGCATTCAATTGCCCCAGACGCGGCAACAGGTCATCCCGGCCAAAGGTAATCCGCCCCATCGGCACGATGCTTTCACGCAAACGCTCAGGCGGCAGCGCGGCGAGTTTGCTGCGGAAGTCCTGATACAGCGCCGACTGCGGATCGATGCCCGGACGGAAAAAGATCGGCACCACGATATCCAGCAATTGCGGCGAGATGACGCCGGTTTCTTCAATCATCTTGAACAGCGAAAAATAGTATTGCCGGGTCGGCTCCGGTTCGACACCGACGTAAGTGTCCATCAACACCAGCCCGTTGAGCCGTTGCGGCGCTGCCAACGCCAGGCGCACACCCCACATGCCACCCACCGACAGGCCGACCAGGGTCACGCGATCGATGTCCAGGTGATCGAGCAGCGCCAGGGCCTGGCGTGCGATGTCATCCAGCGACGTTGTGCCGGCAGGCAGCGGCCCGGATTCACCGTGGCCCCACAGGTCCAGGGCGATTACCCGATACTGTTGCGACAACGCGGCGATCTGCGGGGCCCACATGGCCTGGTCCCACAGGTAACTGCCCGCCAGCAGGACTGCCGGGCCGGTGCCTTGATCGAGGTAGTGGAGGGGTTGGCCGTCTATCGTTACGAAGGGCATCGAGTGGCTCCGCCGGTGGAAAGGGAACAGGAAGACTGAGCGGATGAGGGTCTGTAGTCAATCACACGAATGTATGCATACGTACAACCTCATCGCCAGCAGGCTGGCTCCCACAGTTGAACGCGATCCAATGTGGGAGCGGGCTTGCTCGCGAAGAGGCCGGTACAAGCACTAAAGAATTACAGCCCCTCCAACTCCGCCATCAGATCATTCAACCGATCCACCTTCTCCTCGGTGATCTCACTGGCCGCCAACCCATCGATGTACGCAGAAAGCTCCTCCACCGTGCTGCATTCGAACATCGCCCGCAGCGGCACATCGCGCTGCAGGGTTTTCTGCACCCGCGAGGCGATCTGCGTGGCCAACAGCGAATGCCCGCCCAATTCGAAGAAATTGTCGCGGATGCCGACTTTCTCCACCTTCAGCACCTCGGCCCAGATGTCCGCCAAAGTCTGCTCCAGGTCGTTGCGCGGCGCCTGGTAGTCCTGGCTTTGCAGCTGGCCGATCTCCAGTGCGGGCAGGGCCTTGCGGTCCAGTTTGCCGTTGGCGTTGAGGGGCAGCTTGTCGAGCCACAGCCAGTGCAGCGGCACCATGTATTCCGGCAGCTCGGCGCGCAGGCGTTGCTTGATGCGCTCCAGGCGTTCAGACGGATCGAGCGTCGAATCCGCCGCCACCAGATAGCCCACCAGATGCTTGCCATTGACCCCTTCCTGGACACCGACCGCCGCGTCGCGGACTTGCGGTTGTTCATGCAGGCGCGCTTCGATTTCACCCAGTTCGATGCGGTAGCCGCGAATCTTCACCTGATGGTCGATCCGCCCGACGTATTCCAGCACGCCGTCAGTGCGACGGCGGGCCAGGTCGCCGGTGCGATACAGACGCTCGCCCGGTGCACCGAACGGGTTCGGCACGAACACCTGGGCAGTGCGCAGCGGATCGCTGACGTAGCCGCGCCCGACCCCGGTGCCCGCGACACACAACTCGCCCACCGCACCCAGCGGCACCAGTTCCAGCGCACCGTCGAGCAGGTACAGGCGGTTGTTGTCGGTCGGCGTACCGATCGGCAAATAACTGCCGCGGGTGGAGGCCAGGTCGACGCGGAAGAACGCCACGTCATCCGAGCATTCCGCCGGGCCATAGGCATTCACCAGCCCGATCTGCGGGTAGCGCAGCAGCCATTGATGCGCCAGTTCCGGCGGCATCGCCTCCCCTGTCGGCAGCATCCAGCGCAGGCCGTCGAGGCCCATGCGCTCCTGGGCGAGCATGCCCTGGATCAGCGACGGCACGCTTTCCAGCACGGTGATGCCCTGGCTCTGAACGTGGGCGAGCAAGCCTTGCGGGTCGTGGGCGATGGCGTTCGGCACGATGTCCACCCGCGCGCCGAACAACGGCGCGGCGAGGAACTGCCACACGGAAATATCGAAGCTTTGCGAAGCGGTCTGGGCAATCACGTCGGCCGCGCTCAGGTCCAGGTACGGCACCTTGCTCAACTGGTTGTTGAGCATGCCGCGCTGTTCGACCATCACGCCCTTGGGCAAACCGGTGGAGCCGGAGGTGTAGATCACGTAGGCCAGGTTATCCGGCCCGCTGTGGATGCCCGGATTGACCACCGATACATCGCTCGCCTGCACTTCTTCCCAGACCAGCAACCGCGGCCGACTGGCGCAACCAAACTCATCCAGCAACGCCAGCGCTTGTTCGTGACAGGCCCGAGTGCAAACCAGCAGCGGCGTGCGACTCAGGTCAATGATGCGGCCCAGGCGCTGGCTCGGCAGCCCCGGATCCAGCGGCAGATAACCCGCACCCGCCTTGAAGCTGCCGATGATCATGCCGAGCAGGTCGAGGCTGCGTTCGGCCAGCAGCGCCACCGGCTGATCCAGCCCGACGCCCGCCGCCATCAGTGCATGACCGAGGCGGTTGCTGCACTGGTTCAGCTCCAGGTAGCTGTATTGCCGATCCAGGCAACTGGCGGCGACCCGCTGCGGATGCGCAGCCACCTGTGCTTCAAACAATGCAACGTAGCTCAGCTCCAGGGGGTAACCGTGTTCGCTCTGGTTGCAGCCGTGGATCAGGAAGTCCTGCTCTTCGGCACCCAGCAGCGGCAGGTCCGCCATGTCGCCATGGAAGCCTTCGACCAACGCCAACAGCAGACGCTTGAATTCGCCGAGCATGCGCTCGACCGTGGACTCATCGAAATAACGCTGGTCGTAGGACAGGTGCAAGCCCAGGTCATCCCCCGGATAACACACCGCCGTCAGCGGGAAGTTGGTGTGGGTGCGGCCCGAGTCCGACGTCGCGTTCAGGCTTTGCGCACGGTCCAGTACCGAAACCTCCACCGGGGCGTTCTCGAACACGAACAGGCTGTCGAACAGCGGCTGGCCCTTGGGCAGTTCGCTATTTTCCTGGATGCTCACCAGCGGCAGGTATTCGTACTCACGCAGCTGCATGTTGCTGTCGAGCAGACCGCTCAGCCATTGGCGCACGCTGCAACGCTGATGGTCTTCGGGCATTTTCACCCGCAGCGCGATGCTGTTGATGAACAGGCCGACGGTGCGTTGCATCTCCGGCATCTGCACCGGACGCCCGGCCACCGTTACACCGAACAGCACGTCGCGATCACCGCTCAAGCGGCGCAAAACCAGGGCCCACGCCGCCTGGGCAAAGGTGTTGATGGTCAGCTGATGGGCCTGGGCCAGTTCACGCAGGCGTGCACCGTCGCGGGCATCGAGGCGGGTGTAGCGATCGCCGACGATCATGCCGCCGCTGTCGCCGGCATGTTCGCGCAGGAACGGCCGGTCGCTCGGAATCGGCGTGGTTCGCTCAAAGCCTTGCAGGTTGGTTTTCCACCAATTCCGCGCTTCGGCCAGGCTCTGGTGTTGCAACCAGGCGATATAGTCGCGGTAACGCGGCGGCACGGCCAACTGCGCTTCCCGGCCTTCGCCGAGGGCGGTGTAGATCTCGAAGAAGTCGTTCATCAGCAACGAACGGCACCAGGCATCGATCAGGATGTGGTGGTTGCTCATCATGAACCAGTAGCGCGCCGCGCCCACCCGGATCAGGCGCAGGTGGAACGGTGCCTGATTGAGCAGATCGAACCCGGCCTCGCGCTCGGACTTGAGCAAGGCCTGCAGCTTTGGCTCCTGCTCGGCGTCGACGATGTCGCTCCAGTCCAGGTATTCGATCGGCGTGCTGCCCGGCTTGTGGATCACCTGCAGCATGTCCTCGCCGACATTCCAGCAGAACGAGGCGCGCAGGGCTTCGTGGCGGGCGATCACCGCTTGCCAGGCCTGGGCGAAACGCTGGGGATCGAGCTCGCTGTTGATGCGGTAGCGATCCTGCATGTAGTACAGGCCCGTGCCCGGTTCCAGCAGGGTGTGCAGCAGCATGCCTTCCTGCATCGGCGTCAGCGGGTAGACGTCCTCAATCACTGCCGCGGCAATCGGCAGCGCATCCAGTTGCGCCTGGGTCAGTTTCGCCAGCGGGAAGTCCGACGGCGTCAGACCGCCCGCGTCAGCGCCCAGGCAGTGCTCGATCAAGCTGCTCAGTTCGCCCAGGTAAGCATCGGCCAATTCGCTGATGGTCTGTGGCTCGTAACGTTCGGCGCTGAAGGTCCAGCGCAGCACCAGCTCGCCGCCATAGACCTGACTGTCGACGCTCAATTCATTGGGCAGCGGCGCCCGGGCATCGTGGGCCGCGCCGATGGTTTCATCCAGCGGGTGGAACAACGCATCGGCGGCAAAACTCTGGTCGAACTGCCCCAGGTAGTTGAAGGTGATCGGTGCCGCCGGCAGCTCGGCCATGCGCTGACGACTTGGCTCATCCGCCAGATAACGCAGCACGCCATAGCCCAGCCCCTTGTGCGGCACGGCACGCAGTTGCTCCTTGATCGCCTTGATCGAAGCGCCCTGCCCGGCCGCCTCTTCGATGTTCAAAGGTGTCAGGCGCAGCGGATAGGCGCTGGTGAACCAGCCGACGGTGCGGGTCAGGTCGATCTCGTCGAACAGCGCCTCGCGGCCATGGCCTTCGAGTTGGATCAGCGCCGATTCGTTGCCGCTCCAACGGCACAATACTCGGGCCAACGCGGTCAGCAGCAGGTCGTTGACCTGGGTGCGATAAGCACTCGGCGCCTGCTGCAGCAATTGCCGGGTGCGCTCGCTGTCGAGGCGCACGCTGACGGTTTGCGCATGGCGATGCTGCCGACCACCTTGAGGACGATCACAAGGCAGTTCGGCGCTCGGCCCGGCCAATTGCGTCTGCCACCAGCCCAGTTCTTCACGCAGGGATTCGCTGCCGGCATAGGCCTGCAGACGTGCGGCCCAGTCCTTGAAGGCGCTGGTTTTGGCCGGCAGTTTCACCGGCTGTTGCGCGTCGAGCTGGCGATAGACGTTCTGCAGATCGTCCAGCAGCACGCGCCAGGAAACGCCATCGATCACCAGGTGGTGAATCGCGATGAACAGGCGTTGCTGGCCTTCGGGACCATCGACCAGCAACACACGCAGCATCGGCCCTTCTGCAAGATCGAGGCTGCGCTGGGCATCGGCGAACAGGGCGGCGCATTGGTCCATGGACGTGACGCGCACTTGCCACAGTACCGGCACATCGGACATCGCCTGGTGCCGGGCTTGCCATTGACTGCCCACCTGGCTGAAGCGCAAGCGCAACGCATCGTGCTGTTCAATCACCGCCAGCAGCGCCTGCTCCAGGCGATGGGGTTCCAGGGTCACGCTCGGTTGCAGCAACAATGCCTGGTTCCAGTGTTGGCGTTGGGGAATGGCGGTGTCGAAGAACCAGTGCTGGATCGGCGTCAGGCGCGACTCGCCGCTGATCAAACCTTGCTCGGCGGTGACCTGCTCGGTGCGGGTCGCCACGGCGGCGAGGGTCTGCACGGTCTGGTGCTGGAACAGGTCGCGGGGGCTGAAGTGAATACCCTGCTGCCGCGCGCGGCTGACCACCTGGATCGACAGGATCGAGTCGCCACCGAGCTCGAAGAAGTTATCGTTGAGCCCGACCTGTTCGACGTTCAGCACTTCGCACCAGATCTGCGCCAACGCCAGCTCCAGCTCGTTGCTCGGTGCCACATACTGCTGGCGGTTCAACTCCGGGTCTGGCGCCGGCAGGGCGCGGCGGTCGAGTTTGCCGTTGGCGGTCAGCGGCATGCTGGTCAGCAGGACCAGGTGCGTGGGCACCATGTAATCCGGCAGCTGGGATTTGAGGTGCGACTTGAGGGCTTCGCGCAGTGCGCTTTGTCGGGACTCGTCCTGTTCGGCGACGTCGCAGACCAGATAACCCACCAGCTGTTTGCCGCTCGGTGCATCGAGCGCCAGCACCACCGCTTCGCGCACCGATTCATGCTCCAGCAACCGGGTTTCGATCTCACCCAGCTCGATGCGGAAACCGCGAATCTTCACTTGATGGTCGATACGCCCCAGGTACTCCACCAGGCCATCGGCGCGCTGGCGCACCAGGTCGCCGGTGCGGTAGATACGCCCGCCGTTGCCGGCAAAGGGATTGGCCACAAAACGTTCCGCGGTCATGCCCGCACGCTGGTGATAACCCTGGGCCAGGCCGGCACCACCGACGTACAACTCGCCGGTCGCGCCTTGCGGCACCAACGCCAGGTCGGCATCGAGAATGTAGGCCACGCGGTCACCGATCACGCTGCCGATCGGCACGCTGCCGGCGCCTTCTTCCAACACCTGGGGCGCGAGGCTGGCCAGTGGCATGACCACGGTTTCCGTCGGGCCGTAGGCGTTGAAGAACAGCTTGGGATTGAACGCTGAACGAATCCGCGCCAGGTGTTCACCGGTCAGCGCTTCGCCGCCAGTGATGATCATGCGCACCGGCAGGGTTGCGTTTTGCGTTGCCAGCCACTGCGCCAACTGGCTGCCGTAGCTCGGGGTGAAACCGAGGATGTTGATGGGGTGGCGACGGATCAGGCCGCAGATTTCTTCCGCGTCCCATTGGCCCTGGGCCCGCAGCACCACCTGGGCACCGCTCAACAGCGGCACCAGCAGACGCTCGGTGGCGGCGTCGAAGTTGATCGAATAGAAGTGCAGCTCGCAGTCGTCGGGGCGCATGGCGAAACGCTCGATTACCGCGCGACAATGCATGGCGATTTCGCCGTGGGACACCACCACGCCTTTCGGTTTACCGGTGGAGCCCGAGGTGTAGATCAGGTAGGCCTGGTGTTGCGGCAGGTTGATGTTTGGCAGTTCGGTGACCGGGTAGTTGGCCAGCGCCGCGCTGTCTTCTTCCAGGCACCAGCGGCCAACGCCCGCGGGCAGTTCACCAAGGGACTGGAACATCGCCGCGTCACTGAGCAGTAGGCCGACGCCGCTGTCTTCGATCATGTAGTGCAGGCGATCCAGCGGGTATTCCGGGTCCAGCGGCACGTAGGCGCCACCGGCCTTGAGGATCGCCAGCAGGCCGACGACCATCTCCAGCGAACGCTCGAGCGCCAGGCCCACGCGCACCTGCGGGCCGACGCCGCGCTCGCGCAGCATCCAGGCCTGGCGATTGGCGCGGCTGTCGAGTTCGGCGTAACTCAAGGTCTGCCCGGCGAAGGTCAAGGCCGGCGCATCGGGACGTGCTTGGGCCTGTTCGCTGAACAACTGATGGATGCACTGGTCGAGTCGATGCTCGCCCGGCTCGACGCCAAGGCTATCGAGCAACTGCTGTTGTTCGCCGGCGTCGAGCAACGGCAATTCACCGAGGCGCTGTTGCGGATCGGCAATCAGCGCCTCCAGCAGGTTGCGCCAATGGGCGGCCATGCGCGCAATGCGCGGCTCGTCGAAGAGGTCGGTGCTGTAGGTCAGGCAGCAACCGAGGCGATGATCGAGATCGGTGACTTCCAGGTTGAGGTCGAACTTGGTCGCGCGGGCATCGTTGGCCAGGTACTCAACGGTCATGCCGGCGAGGCGGCGGCTCTGCTGGAACTCCCAGCGCTGCACGTTGCACATCACCTGGAACAGCGGGTTGTAGGCGGCGCTGCGCGGTGGCTGCAGGGCTTCCACCAGATGGTCGAACGGCAGGTCCTGATGGGACTGGCCTTCGATCACGGTATGGCGCACCTGCTCGAACAACTCGCCGACGGACATCTGCCCGTCCAGTTGGCAACGCAACACCTGGGTGTTGAGGAACGCGCCGATCAGCCCTTCGCTTTCCGGGCGAATGCGGTTGGCCACCGGCGCGCCGATGCGCAGGTCGGTCTGGCCGCTGTAGCGATAGAGCAGCGTGGCGAGGGCAGCGGTCATGGTCATGAACAGGGTCAGGCCATTTTGCGCATTGAAGGCGCGGACCCGTGCCGCCAGCTCATCGCTCAGGTCGAATCGGTACAACTCACCCTGGTGACTTTGCACCGGCGGACGCGGACGGTCGGCGGGCAATTCCAGCAGCGGATGCTCACGGCCCAGTTGCGCCGTCCAGTAGTCGAGCTGGCGCTGGCGCTCACCGGACTCCAGCCATTGACGCTGCCAGACGCTGTAATCCAGGTACTGCACCGGCAACGGCGCCAGCGGCGATTCACGGTCGTCTACAAAGGCTTCGTACAGCGCACTGAGTTCCCGGGCGAAGATGTCCATCGCCCAGCCTTCGGTGACGATGTGGTGCAGGGTCAGCACCAGGTAGTGTTCCTGCTCGGCGGTCTTGACCAGGCAGGCGCGCAGCAGCGGTCCGGTTTCCAGATCGAAGGGTTGGTGCGCCTCATCGTCGGCCAGTTGCTGCACTTGCCACTCGCGGCCATCGGCATCCAGCGCGGTGAAGTCCTTGCAGTCCAGGCGCACGCCGGCCTCGGCATGCACCTGCTGGCGCGCGACGCCATCGACGCTCGGGAAAGTGGTGCGCAAGGTTTCGTGACGCTGGATCAAGGCCTGCAACGCGGCCTCGAAACGCTCGACGTCCAGCACCCCGCGCAAGCGCGCCATGCCGCCGACGTTGTAGGCCGGGCTGTCCGGTTCCATCTGCCAGAGGAACCACATGCGCTGCTGGGAATAGGACAGCGGCACCGGTTGGCTGCGGTCGACCCTGGCGATCGGCGGCTGTTCGTTGGTGCGGCCGCTGGCCTGGATCAAACGCACCTGTTCGGCAAAGGCGCCCAGCTCACTGTGTTCGAACAGCGCGCGCAGCGGCAACTCGACGTCGCAGGCCTGGCGAGTGCGTGAAATGATTTGCGTGGCCAGCAGCGAATGGCCGCCGAGGGCAAAGAAGTCATCGCACAGGCCGACTTGTGCAAGGCCCAGCACTTCACGCCAGATGCCGGCGATCTGCTGTTCCAGCGCAGTCACAGGCGCGACGTGTTCACGCACCTGCCATTGGGGTTCCGGCAGGGCGCGACGGTCGAGTTTGCCGCTCGGACTGAGGGGCATTTGCTCCAGGCGCATCAGTTGTGCCGGGACCATGTATTCCGGCAGTTCGGCTGCCAGAGCGGTTTTCAGGCGGGTGCTTTGGGCTTCTTCGGACTCAGTGGAATCGGCGGTGTAGTAACCGATCAACTGACCGCCGGCTGACGTTTCGCGGACAAGCACCACCGCCTGGGTGACGCCGACTTGCGCCAACAGCCGCGCTTCGATTTCCTCCGGCTCGACACGGAAGCCGCGCAGCTTGACCTGCTGATCGAGACGTCCGAGGTATTCGATCACACCATCACTGGTCCAGCGCGCACGGTCACCGGTGCGGTACAGACGCGCGCCCTGCTCGCCCAGTGGATCGACCACAAAACGCTCGGCGGTCAGGCCCGGACGCCCCAGGTAACCGCGGGCCAGGCCGATACCGCTGATGCACAGTTCCCCCGGCACACCGGCCGGCACCGGGTTGAGGACGCTGTCGAGGACACGGCAGACGACGTTGCCCAACGGTCGACCGATCGGCGAGCGCTCGCCATCGGCGGCGGTGCAGTGCCAATGGGTCACGTTGATCGCAGTTTCGGTCGGGCCGTAGCGGTTGTGCAATTGCACCGCCGGCAGTTGTTCCAGCACGCGGTTGCGCAGTTCGGCCGGCAGCGCTTCGCCACCGCAGAACAGCCGGCGCAGGCTGGTGCATTCGGCGCTGAGCGACTCGTCGATGAACACCGCCAGCAGCGACGGCACGAAGTGCAGCGTGGTCACCCCGTACGCTTGGACCAGCTGCGCGATGCGCTGCGGATCGCGGTGCTCACCCGGCCCGGCAATCAGCAGCCGGGCCCCGGTGATCAACGGCCAGAAGCACTCCCACACCGACACGTCGAAACTGATCGGCGCTTTCTGCATCAGCACATCGGTTTCACTCAAGCGGTAAGTGTCCTGCATCCAGTGCAGGCGTTCGGCGAGGGCCGCGTGGGTGTTGCCGACGCCTTTCGGTTGGCCGGTCGAGCCGGAGGTGTAGATAACGTAGGCCAGGTTGTCGCCGTGCAAATGCAGGCCCGGCGCATGGCTCGGCCAACTTTCCAGATGCAGGGCATCCATGGCAATGACGCTGACGCCTTCGCTGACAGGCAGGCGATCGAGCAACGGTGTTTGCGTCAGCAGCAAATCGACCTTGCTGTCGCTGAGCATGTAGGCCAGGCGCTCGGCCGGGTAATCCGGATCGAGCGGCACGTAGGCGCCACCGGCCTTGATGATCGCCAGCAGGCCGATCAGCAGTTGCGGCGAACGCTCGCAAGCAATGGCCACGCAGACATCCGGACCGACGCCTTTGTCGCGCAGGTAGTGGGCCAGGCGATTAGCCTGGGTGTGCAGCTCGGCGAAATCGAGGCTGCCGCCGTCCCACATCAGCGCGGTGCGCTCCGGGGTCTGGCGAGCTTGCTGGTTGAGCAGTTCCGGTAGCCATTGGCTGGCAGGCGGGCAAGGTGCAACGGCCCACTCGGCTTGTTGATTAATCTCAGGTCCGGTCAGCAGAGGCAGGTCGCCGATGGCGGTTTCCGGTTGCTCACTGACGGCACGCAACAGGCGGCTGTAATGCTCCGCCAGACGCTCGATGGTCGCTGCATCGAACAGCTCGCTGGCGTAGTCGAAGGACAGGCTCAAGCGACCGTTGCGGTCTTCTTCGCTGTGCAACTGCAGGTCGAACTTGGCCTCGCGGCTGTGCCACGGCAGCTCTTCGGCGAGCAGCCCGGGCAGGCGTTTCAAGGCGCTGAGATCGCGCTGCTGGTGGTTGAACATGACCTGGAACAGGCCTTGTTCACGGGCCTGCGGGAAAGCTTCAAGCAGTTGCTCGAACGGCAGGTCCTGATGCGCCTGTGCACCCAACGCGGCCTGGCGGGTTTGCGCCAGCAGCTCAACGAATGGCAGGCGCGAATCCACTTCGGCGCGCAGCACCTGGGTGTTGATGAAGAAGCCGATCAGACCTTGGGTTTCCAGGCGCGGACGGTTGGCATTCGGCACGCCGATGCGGATGTCGCGCTGACCGCTGTAGCGATGCAACAAAGTCTGGAACGCGGCGAGCAACAGCATATACGGCGTGGCTTCGTGGGCCTGGGCGGTCTGGCGAATGGCATCGCAAAGCGTCGCGTCCAGGCGCAGAGTGTGGCGGGCGGCGCTGTGCAGCTGTTGCGCCGAGCGCGGGTGGTCGGTGGCCAGGCAGAGGGTTGGATGCTCATCGCCCAACTGCGCCTTCCAGTAAGCCAGTTGGCGCTCGCCCTCCCCTTGCGCCAGCCATTGGCGCTGCCAGCTGCCGTAGTCGGCGTACTGCGTCGGCAGCGGCGCGAGCGTGGCCTGTTGCCCTTGGGTTGCCGCCGCGTACAGCCGGGAAAATTCGTCGATCAACACATTCATCGACCAGCCGTCAGCGATGATGTGGTGCATCGTCACCAGCAGCTGGTGATCTTCGTCGTCGAGGCGCACCAGCGTCACCCAGAGCAACGGACCTTTCTCCAGATCGAACTGGGTGCGCGCTTCGTCCTCGCGGATTTGTAGCGCCCGGGCTTTACGTTCGGCCATCGGCGAATCGCTGATGTCGATGCATTGCAGATTGAATTCAGCCGCCGCATCGACCTGCTGCAACGCCACACCATCACGCTCGAAGAAGCGCGTGCGCAGGGATTCGTGGCGTTCGATCAACTGCTGGAAACTTGCGCGCAGCGCGTCTTCGTCCAGTTCGCCACGCAGGCGCAAGGCACCGGGAATGTTGTAGGCGCTGCTCTGCGGATCGAGTTGCCAGGTGATCCACAGGCGATTTTGCGCCAGGGATTGCGGCATGGCCTCGGCGCGCGACAGCGAGGTGATCGCGCCTTGGGCCAGACCTCCGTCCTGCTGTTGCCGGGCCACCGCTTCGGCGAACGCGCCCAGGGTCGGCGCTTCGAACAGCAGGCGCAGGTTGAGCTCCAGGCCGAGTTGTTCGCGCAGACGCGCCACCACCTGCGTGGCCGCGATGGAGTTACCGCCCAGCAGGAAGAAGTGATCGTCAGCAGCAACCTGCTGGACCTGCAATTGCTCGCACCAGATCTGCCCAATCAGGCTTTGCAATTCCGAGCCGGATTCGCTGTTGGTTGCATTTTCGCTGACCACTGAAGGGAACAGCGCATAACTGTCGAGGCTGCCATCCGCCAGGCGATTGCGGCACGCCGAGCGTTGCAGTTTGCCGCTGGAGGTCTTGGGCAAGGCGCCCGGATTGAGCAGCACCACCACGCTCGGTGCTTGCTGATAGGCCTCGGCCACGGCCTGGCGGATGGCTTTGATCAAGCCGTCGGGCGGCAGGATTTTCTGCACGCTGCGGCTGATTTCCGCGGCAATGCCGATGCCTTCCTCACCGTCGACATTCACCGCAAAGGCCGCGACGCGTCCCTTGCGCACCACCTCCACTTCACGCTCGACCGTCTGCTCGATGTCCTGTGGATAAAGGTTGTGGCCGCGCACGATCAGCATGTCTTTCAGGCGCCCGGTGATGAACAATTCACCCTCGCGGATGAAGCCCAGGTCACCGGTGCGCAGCCAGCTTTTGCCGGCATGCTGGACGAAGGTCTCGGCCGAGGCCTCGGGGTTGCGCCAGTAGCCGTGGGCGATGCTCGGGCCGCTGGCCCAGACTTCACCGACCGCGTTGTCCGCCAGCTCGCTGAGCGACGCCGGGTCGATGATCAACACCGCATGCTCCGGCTGGCTGATGCCGCAGCTCATGATCGCGCTGCCCTCGCCGGCTTTGGCACGGTTTTGCGCCAGGGCCACGTCGTCCACCCGCAGATTGCCGATGCCTTGGCCACGCGCAGTACCGGCGACGAACAACGTCGCTTCGGCCAGACCGTAGGAAGCCATGAAACTGGCTTCGCTGAAACCGCAGCTGGCGAACTTCTCGGCGAAGCGCTCGAGGGTGTCGAGACGAATCGGTTCCGACCCGGAATAGGCCACGCGCCAGCCGCTCAGGTCGAGGCGCTCCAAGGCCGACTCACTGACCCGTTCGCTGCACAGGCGATAGGCAAAATCCGGCCCGCCGCTGATGGTGCCGCCGTATTCGCTGATCGCTTCGAGCCAGCGCAACGGGCGGCCGAGGAAGTACGCCGGCGACATCAACACGCACGGCACGCCGCTGAAAATCGGTTGCAACAGGCCGCCGATCAGGCCCATGTCGTGGTACAGCGGCAACCAACTGACGATCACGTCGTCGGGGTTCAGGTCGATGCCGAAACCGTGGCGGATCAGCAATTCATTCGCCACCAGATTGCCGTGGCTAACCTGCACACCTTTGGGCAATGCGGTCGAACCGGAGGTGTATTGCAGGAAGGCGATGTCATCGTCTGCCAGGTCCGGCGCGACCCAGCGTTCGGCGTGGACGCTGTCGAGGGTATCGACACACAGCAGCGGCGGCGCGCCTTCAATCTGCAGCAAAGAATCGCGCAGCCCGGCGCTGGTCAGCAACAGGCGCGGCTCGGCATCGCCGATGATCGACAGCAGACGCTCCTGGTGATGCCGGCGCGCCGATTCCGGCGGATAGGCCGGCACCGCGATCACCCCGGCATACAGGCAACCGAAAAACGCCGCGACATAATCAGGACCACTGGGAAACAGCAACACCGCGCGATCGCCAAAACCGGCCTCGGCCTGCAGCGCGCCGGCAATGGTCCGCGCCCGCTGATCCAGCTCGCGATAACTGAGCACCACAGCCTGGTCCCGGGTTTCGGCGAGAAAACGCAAGGCCACCCGATCCGGCGTCAAGGCCGCGCGGCGCTGGAGGGCTTGGACCAGTGTGCTGGGGAGTTCGAACGCGTCGGTCATGAGGTTTCCTGCCTGAATTCGGCTTGCAATTGGAATCGGTGTCGTAACGTCACGCCCCATTCGGGGGCATGCAGGACGCGGTCTTCGCCGACCGCGCAAGGCATTGGCAATGCTGTGGTGTCCGGGGCTGCAGCCCGAAGCCATTCACCAATGAGAACGGATGACCTTGGCAAATAATTAGTCGACTGCCCTGCTAGCCAACCAGACCAAGGCGCGACAGCGTGTCGCAGTTCTCACTCTGCACCTTTGAGGAGCATTAGTTCTCTTTCTCAATTGACAATCATTATCATTCAACATAATTTGTCGCTCGATGTGTAGGGCGGCCCCGGCCTTCTTGTCGTCCCACTAACCTATTGGCAGCAAGGTGATCTCCATGACGGAACAAGCGTCCACAAGCAGGTGCGATTCGCCGCTACTTCAGGCATTCGTCGACAATCGACTGATACTGGTCAAGATTGCAGCCCGCATCACCGGCTGCCGCTCGCGCGCTGAAGATGTGGTGCAGGACGCGTTCTTCCGCCTGCAATCGGCGCCGAACATCACCTCCTCGTTCAAGGCGCAGCTCAGCTACCTGTTCCAGATCGTGCGCAACCTGGCCATCGACCACTACCGCAAGCAGGCCCTGGAGCAGAAATACTCCGGCCCTGAAGAAGAAGGCCTCAACGTGGTCATCCAGGGCGCCTCACCAGAAACCTCGCACATCAACTTCTCCACCCTGGAAAACATCGCCGACGCCCTGACCGAACTGCCAAGCCGCACGCGTTATGCCTTCGAGATGTACCGCTTGCATGGCGTGCCACAGAAGGACATCGCCAAGGAGTTGGGGGTGTCACCGACCCTGGTGAACTTCATGATTCGCGATGCGCTGGTGCATTGCCGGAAGGTGTCGGGGAGTCGGGCGGATACGTTTGCCCAGCGTTGAGGCTTGATCGCCAGATCAAGAAAGACGTACTGAAATTCGCGACGAATCAGTCGCCCTGCAGCAAACCTGAGCTGTATTCACTGAAACTGCTGCCAAGCGCACTGCCCTGGAAATTCAGTTTGCCGGGGTTGTTGCTGTTACTTGGGGTAAAGCCAGCAGACGGCTGGCAGTCTTCGGAAAAACAGCTGTGGGTACTCGTCCCCGAACAGGCGCTCAACAGCAAAGCGCTGGCGATTAGCGCGACTTTGATTTGGGTTGAGATCATTTTCGGATTCCTGTGGGGAGGCGCGGTGATTTGAGCCGACGCCTTCATCCTAGGCCGCTGACCCGTCGCCTATAATGAAACCTGGATGAGTGACAGGGTTCGTTCAGGATCGGTGGTTTTGCGCACAACTCTCCCGGCGTCGGTCCAACCGCTACCCTTCCCCCAAACTTATGTATTAAAGACAGCTGTTTGCCGGGAGCTTACATTCGCTCACCGGCAAGGACGCATTCCAAACAGACACTCACGCCGAAGGCACTGAGTAAAATGCGTTACATAGCCATCCTCCTCATAGTCATCATCTTCGCCATCCTTGCCTTGGCGTTGTATGGTTGGTATCGCCACCTGAAAGACGATGAAGATGACCTTGTATAGCCTGCGTGAGCATAGTCTGAAGTCAGGTCTCAGGGTTGGCTGCAGGCTCCCCTTGAGCTCTCACCCCAAACAACCGATCGGCTATCTGACGACCTCGCTCCAGCCCTTCCTCCGTCAACCAGATCGATTTGTTCTTGTTCACCGGATTGCTGATGAAACCGTGCTCATGCAATCGGTTCATGATCTCGAAGTCGAACCCTTTCCAGGCATTGCCGTCATCGGAACTGAAGGTTGCCAACAGGGCGAGCACGGCTTCTTCAATCAGTTTTTCGTCGTATTCCATGATGGTTTCTCCGCTCGTATTCATCGAGCTCTGTGCCAGGCGCAAGCTCAGGTTGCCCGAGTAGGTTTCTGCAGTGCGCGTCCGAGTTTCGCGCAGGTCTCCAGGTAATCGGTGACGGCCTCTTCAAATGCGGCTCGGAGCTCACTGACCGACTCGCCATGAAAACCCACGACATCCTTGATATCCACGATGTGCCCAACAAACAGGCCGTCTTCGTCACTGTAGTCAATGCGGGCGGCGTAGCCGTTGCAGTTCATCATATTCACGGGGTAACTCCTGCCTGGTCAAGGAAAGCCCGGGCGTCACACAAGATTCAGATTTTTGCAGGTCGGTGACCAGAATATCGAGGTGAGTCTCGATGCAGTTGTAGGCAAAGTCCGGGAATCATGTAGGGAGGTTACGTTTGCTGAACCTACCGCAGCCGCTCAACGAGGCTTCTTCGCACGCTCATACACCGCACTACGCTCCCGCTTCCCTACTGCTACCACCGAAACCACGACGCGCGCTTCAATAACCTCATATACCAACCTGTACCCGGACGATTTCAATTTGATCTTGTAGCAGTCCGGCATCCCGTGCAGCGCATCCGCTGGCACTCTGGGGTTCTCCAATCGTTCGGCGAGCTTTTTTTTGAGTTGGTCGCGCAAGGTATGGCCCAATTTGTCCCACTCCTTGCGTGCCGAAGGCAGGAATTCGAGCTTATAAGTCATCCAGTTCTACCGGCACGGGCGTTTCGTGGCGGCGGGCGCGGACCAGCTCCGCCAGATCCAGATCGTCCAGTCGCTCCATCATGGCTTCGAAGACATCGGCTGGGACCATGTAGCCCATGACCCGATTATGGTTGAGGACGGCGACCGGGCTGCCATGGGCGCCACTCAGTACTGCCGAAGGATTTTTCTTCAATTCAGATACGCTGACGGCAATATCGGCCAATACGCTTTGCATGATTAAGACTCCAAATTAGGTCTTTATACTGGTCTAAATTGTCATTTTCAGCAACCTCTCCGTCGTCCCTTTGCGTTCTCCGGCCCGCTTTTCTTGTTCCCCTCCCAGAGGTCAACTTCACTCACCTACGTCCTTCTGTTTTATCACCGTTCACTTTCGGTCGTGCCTTCATACATGAGTTATTAAAGCCAGCGCCCCATAAATACATCGAGTCTCGGATGTTAAATTTCGCCCAAGACGAAATTTATGCAGCCCATGGCAACCCGTTGGCGCGATCACCGAACCTTTGCGATTGGGGAGAACCAACTCATTTTTAGAATCAACGTGGACCATTTTCGAAAAGCTTAACGCTAACAATTTCATCCCCCATCCGTTTATTAACCTGGGCAAGTCTGAATTGGATGGGCTTCCCCGCATCAGTCCTTTGCAACGGAGAAGCTACCTGTTAGGTGATATTATAATCACGATCACCAATAGCTACTACATTTCCCGAACTGTTACGTTGATCGTAAGAAAGTCTAAAGAGTCCTGTCGTAGCTACCCCTGCCTTTGAAAGCTCATCCTGTATTTTATCGAGCCAAATTTCACACATATATTGACCGTATCTGGAGTCAATATAGGACTCTAACAAAGGAGCACCTAACGTGATCACGCTCGCTGGCGATGCCGGAGTCACGCGACAGGCGTTAATATCTACCGAAATTAAAGTGGTGGCCTCGGTGAGATAAAGATTCAAAGTATCACCAACTCTGGTCGACCTCATCAGAGGAAAATATATACTATTATGATCAGAATTCAGAGCTCCTGAATACATAAACACCGGTCCTGGGGCCCGAGTGACAGCACCGACGTACGGCGCGCCAATAATAGATGCTTTAGTTATGAATGATGTATTCGGAAATGGTGGGACAGGCGGAGCAGGCGGAACAGGTGTAATATTCATATTAAACTCCCTTACCTTACGAATTAACCAGCATAAAGTTGATTAGCCTAATAAAAAAACCATGAAACACTTACCTTCCTTGCACCAGTGATTTATGACAGACATTGAAACTTTTTTTCGATCACCTACTTTTCCAATCGAACAAAAATCCAAGCAACCTACGCCTTGAAATGGTAACAAACTTATTTTTCAAGCATGCACGCATCATTTAACTCGCCAAAACAAACCTGCCCCCTTTCCGTTACCAAGAAAAAATCTATCAAACACTCACTTTCCTCGCACCTGTGATTTATGACAGGTATTTAAATCTTTTCGCGATTACCTCTTTGTCCAACCGCACCAAAACAACTAAGGCACCAAGAGGGGGAGAAGGGGGTGGGTAAGTGATGGGAAAGAACCAGCACAATGGATCAGTTTATTTTTGTTAGAACACCATTGGCGTAAGAATGAGCCTTTACACCAATGGTGCTTTACAACTATTACGCAGCCGACCGGGGGCATGCCCCCCTCGCCCCAGGAAACGTGGCTACTCAGGTAGGTCGAGTCGATCCAACGCCCGATTCACCGCCAGCTTACCCAACATGATGACTTGCGCAATGCCTAACAGTGAATTGCGCCTGGGTCCCTCCATATGATCGGCCAGATCCATCGTCATGACATTGGCCGACGCCAGCGACTCACAAGCATGGGCCAGCAGGGTTTCGGTATCGAGCTCTGGGTTGACGATGAACATGGTGCTGATTGTGCGGGGGATGTCCATGATGGGGACGTCCGGCTTCAGGTGATAGTCGAGGGCGCGCTCGGCGGCGTCGTGGAGTTTTTTTGAATCGAGGGTTTCGTACGGGGATGCCGGGTCGGTGTCCGGCGGGTTGGGTGTGACCTTGAACATGGATGGAACTCCGATGCTATTTAACAGGAGCCATGAGGGTGTACTGAGGTTTGTGTAAACGGTCATTAGGCGCACACTGCCTACCCCAAGGAGTTTCAAATGACCGAGCCTAAGCGCACCAAGCGAGTCAAACCCGATCCTGAGTTGGTAAAACTGGCCGATAGCCTGTTGGCCAATTACCGAAAGCCAGAGGATCTGATCGGCGAAAACGGTCTGCTCAAACAGCTCACCAAGATGCTCGTCGAACGGGCCCTGGAAGCTGAAATGACCGAACACCTGGGTCATGACAAAAGCGCAGCGGTGACCAATGCCGAAGGAAATGCACGCAACGGCCATAGCGGCAAGACGCTCAAGGGCGACTTTGGCGAGCTACCGCTGGAGATTCCCCGTGACCGCCAGGGCATGTTCGAGCCTCAGCTGATATCCAAGCACCAGACGCGCTGGACCGGCTTTGATGACAAGGTGATTTCACTGTACGCCCGTGGCATGACTGTTCGGGAAATCCAAGGGCACCTGGAGGAAATGTACGGCACTGAGGTCTCTCCAAGCCTCATCTCGGCGATTACCGATGCGGTCAGTGAGGAGGTCAAGGTCTGGCAGTCGCGCCCTCTGGATGAGCTCTATCCGATCCTCTACCTCGACTGCATACACGTCAAAGTGCGTGATAGCGGCGCGGTCAGAACCAAAGCGGTTTACCTGGCCATTGGCGTCAACATGGACGGCCACAAAGAGGTGTTAGGGCTGTGGATCGCGCAGACGGAAGGTGCCAAGTTCTGGCTGCAAGTCGTTACAGAGCTTAGAACCCGCGGGGTAAAAGACATTTTCATTGCCTGTGTAGATGGGCTCAAGGGCTTCCCTGAAGCCATCGAAGTGGTCTATCCGCAAGCTTCGGTTCAACTGTGCATCGTGCACATGGTTCGCAATAGCTTGAAGTTTGTATCGTGGAAATATCAGCGTGAAGCGGCTGCTGATCTCAAGCTTATCTACCGGTCAACAACCGTCGAGATGGCCGAGCAGAAGCTGACCGATTTCGAGGCCAAATGGGATGATCGATACCCTCTGATCAGCCAATCCTGGCGCAAGAACTGGGCGAGGGTCATACCGTTGTTCGATTACCCGCCTGAGATACGGACGGTGATTTACACCACCAACGCCATCGAATCGATCAACATGAGCTTGCGCAAAGTCACTAAAAGCAGAGCCTCATTCCCGACAGACGATGCGGTCATGAAGCTCTTTTATCTCGCGCTGAACAACATCAGCAAGAAGTGGACAATGCCAATCAGAGACTGGGCGGGAGCGTTAAACAGGTTCAGTATCCAGTTCGAAGACAGGCTTGTGCAGGATTAACAGCAACGCCGTTTACACAAAATCCCGTACACCCCCGGAGCCATCACCACCTCGCTACCAAACGAAGGGTGGCGACCATACGAAGGTTGGTAGACCGGGCATCGTAACCGGCGCTCCCGAAGGAGCCCTGCGCATGGCCACCATAAAAACACCGCCCTAACATTGGACAGTAAAAGGTGACGCAAGGCGTCGATGCTACGGGCCTACCAAACCCGATCACTGGTTTTTTCAGTGACCGGCAAACGATAGAACCCATGCCCTGGACGCACAAGCCGGCGGATTCTGTCTCAGCTGTAGGCAACGACGCAAGGTGTTGTAGTCAGTGCGAAGTTTCACTGAGTGTTTTTAAACACGCGCTCTACATCCGTTGAAAACATAACCAATTACGGCGTTTCCGATGGCTGTGGAAGGCGCAAGACTCACCAAACCCCCAATCCTGATAAACTCCCCCACCTTCCCAGCCTCACCGATTCCAGATCCCCCATGTCCGTATCCAACGCCACACCCGCCCCGCTCTCCCGCCGTTTCTCCGTCGCCCCGATGATGGACTGGACCGACCGTCACTGCCGTTTCTTCCTGCGCCTGCTCTCCAAGCACGCGCTGCTCTACACCGAAATGGTCACCACCGGTGCGCTGCTCAACGGCGATCACGAGCGGTTCCTGCGGCACAACGAGGCCGAGCATCCGTTGGCGTTGCAGTTGGGTGGCAGTGTGCCGCTGGACTTGGCGGCCTGTGCGCGGATGGCGCAGGAGCATGGGTACGATGAGGTGAATTTGAATGTGGGCTGCCCCAGTGATCGGGTGCAGAACAATATGATCGGCGCGTGCCTGATGGGGCATCCGCAGTTGGTGGCCGATTGTGTGAAGGCGATGCGTGATGCGGTGTCGATTCCGGTGACGGTGAAACATCGGATCGGGATCAATGGGCGGGACAGCTATGAAGAGCTGTGCGATTTCGTTGGCACGGTGCGTGATGCCGGTTGCACCAGTTTTACCGTGCATGCGCGGATTGCGATTCTGGAGGGGTTGTCGCCGAAGGAGAATCGCGATATTCCGCCGCTGCGTTATGACGTGGCTGCGCGGTTGAAGGCGGACTTCCCTGAGCTGGAGATTATTCTCAACGGCGGGATCAAGAGCCTGGAAGCCTGTCACGAGCATTTGCAGACGTTCGACGGGGTGATGCTCGGGCGTGAGGCTTATCACAATCCCTATGTGATGGCCGAGGTGGATCAGCAGTTGTTTGGCAGCACCGCGCCGGTGATCACACGCGCCGAGGCGTTGGCGCAGTTGCGACCTTATATCGCTGCGCACCTGGAAGCCGGTGGCGCGATGCACCATATCACTCGCCATGTGCTGGGGCTGGGTACCGGGTTTCCGGGGGCGCGCAAGTTTCGTCAGTTGCTGTCGGTGGATATCCACAAGGCGAAGGATCCGCTGGGCTTGCTGGATCAGGCGGCCGGGTTGCTCGAGGGGCGTTGATCGCCCCGTTGTTTCAGCGTTTGGGCAAGTCGATGGTCACTTTCAAGCCGCCCCACTCGCTTTCTTGCAGCAGTAGCTGCCCTCCCCAGCTGTCGACGATGTCGCGCACGATGCCCAGGCCCAGGCCATGGCCGTCGGTCTGTTCATCCAGGCGGGTGCCGCGGCTGATTACCTGATCGCGCTGGTCCTGGGGAATGCCCGGGCCGTCGTCTTCCACGTTTAATTCGTAGGCTTGTGCGGTTTCGACCACGCTTAGGCGAACTTCGGCGTCCGCCCATTTGCAGGCGTTGTCCAGCAGGTTGCCGAGCAGTTCCAGCAGGTCTTCGCGGTCCCAGGGCAATTGCAGGCCGCTGGGTGCGACATAGCTAAGGTGCAGGTGTTCGCCGTGGATCATGTTCAGGGTGGCGAGCAATCCCGGCAGTTCGGCGTCGCAATCGAACAAGGCCCCGGGCAATGCGTCGCCGGCCAGGCGGGCGCGGTTGAGTTCGCGATTGAGTCGCAGGCGGACCTGTTCCAGCTGGTCCTTGAGGACCTGACGCAGTTGCGGGTGGGCGTCGAGTTGCTCGCTGGAGGCCAGGCTCAACAACACCGCCAGCGGGGTTTTCAGGGCGTGGCCGAGGTTGCCCAGGGCATTGCGGGAGCGCTTGAGACTGTCTTCGGTGTGGGCCAGCAGATGGTTGATCTGGGTCACCAGCGGTTCCAGTTCGATGGGCACCTGATCGTCGAGTTGCGAGCGCTGGCCCTGTTGCAGTTGCGCGATCTGTTCCCGGGCCTTTTCCAATGGGCGCAAGGCGCGGCGCACGGTGAGCCGTTGCAGCAGCAGGATCAGCAGCAGGCCCGCCAGCCCCAGGCCGAGGCCAATCTGTTGCATGCGCTGGAAGCTCTCGCGCACCGGGGTGTAGTCCTGGGCCACGCTGATGGAAATTGACTGGCCGAGGCGCCGATAGTCCGAGCGCAGCACCAGCAGCTGTTGGCCTTCCGGGCCCAGTTGCAGGTTGCTCTCCAGGCCCGGCCGTTCGAGGCGTGGCAATTCCTGGTCCCAGAGTGAACGGGAGCGCCAGTGGCTGTCAGCAAAATCGATGCGGAAATAGTGGCCGGAAAACGGCCGCTGATACGCCGGCGACAGCAGCCGCTCATCCAGTTGCAAACCCTGGGGGCCGCGCACCAGCGCCACCAGCAGGTTTTCGCTGTCGTTGCGCAAGCCGGCTTCGAGGTAGCGCTGCAATCCCACTTCGAACAGCCACAGGCTGGTTTGTGCCAACACCAGGCCGACGATCACCATCACGCTGATCAGGCCCAGGCTCAAACGGCGCTGGATCGATCTCACCGGGCTTGCCCACCCAGCAGGTAACCCTGGCCGCGACGGGTTTCGATCACGTCGCGTCCGAGTTTGCGCCGCAGGTGGTTGACGTGGACTTCCAGCACGTTCGAATCGCGCTCGGTTTCACCGTCGTAGAGGTGTTCGGCCAGGTGGCTTTTGGAGAGGATCTGTTCCGGGTGCAGCATGAAGTAACGCAACAGGCGAAACTCGGCGGCGGTGAGCTGGATGTCGGCGCCATCGCGGGTGACGCACTGGCGCCCCTCATCCAGTTGCAGGCCGGCGGCCTTCAGGGTCGGTTGATTGACCTGGCCGTGGGAGCGGCGCAACAGGGCCTGGATGCGCAGGTGCAGTTCTTCGGGGTGGAAAGGTTTGGTCAGGTAGTCGTCGGCGCCGGCCTTGAGGCCTTCGATGCGCTCGGCCCAGGAACCGCGGGCGGTGAGGATCAGCACCGGCGTCGCCAGGCCGGCGGCGCGCCACTGGGTCAACACGTCTAGCCCGGGCAGCCCCGGCAGGCCGAGGTCGAGGATGATCAGGTCGTAGGGTTCGGTGCTACCCTGGTGCACCGCGTCGCGGCCGTCGGCCAGCCAGTCCACGGCATAACCTTGGCGATTGAGGCCGGCCACCAGTTCGTCGGCCAGCGGCACGTGGTCTTCCACCAGGAGCAAACGCATGGGTCAATCTTCCTTGTCTTTGAGTAAATGGCCGGTGGTGGCATCGATGTCCAGTTCGCGGACCACACCCTCGGTGGTCAGCAATTCGACTTCATAAATGTAGACGTCGTGTTTCTCTTCGAGCTCGGCCTCCAGCAGCTTGGCCCCCGGATAACGATCCAGCGCTTTTTGCAGAAGCTGCTCGAGCGGCAGGATCACGCCCTGTTGGCGCAGGCGCAGGGCCTCGTCCTGGTCGAGGTCGCGGGCCATGACCACCGAGCAGAAAACCAGCAGCGCCAGCGCCAGGCGGCCGCTGGCGCGTCGAGGGGAAAAGGAATGCAGCGTCATTACGTGTCCTGATGATCCTTGAGAATCTGCCCGCTGACCGCGTCCAGCTCCAGGTCCCACTCGATGCCCTGCGGATCGCGCAGTTCAACCTGGTAGATGTACTTGCCGTACTCTTCTTCCAGTTCGGTTTCGGTGACGGTGGAGCCGGGATGCTTGGCCAGCGCCGTGGCATTGAGCTTCTCGAAAGACACAATGGTACCAGCGTCGCGCAGCCTCAGGGCTTCATCGGGGCCGAGGTCGCGCGCCTGGGCGAGGTTGGCGGTCAGGCCGATGAGGGATGCGGCGAACAGGGCAGTAAAGGATTTCATGGGTGTCTCCGTATTTTTTATGTGTTGCCTACGGGGGCCACCTTAGCGAAACCAACTTAATTGAAACTGAATTGCCATCATGCGCGACTATTGTGCCAGCACCTCGTCGGCCCTGCCGCCTTCGCGCTGGATCACCAGGTGGATGAAGTGCAGCTTGGCGATCACCGCGGGCGGCAGCACGAAGGGGTAGAAATCCGGCTGGCCCATGCTGCGCGACAGCTCGTTGAGCATGCCGGCCAGTTCGATCCAGGCGTTGACGAACGACAGGAAGGCGGCGCCGCCGGGGTGCTGCGGATCGTACAGGGTGCTGGAGGGAAACGGCTGGTAGTCGAAGTCCATTTCCCGCGCGCTCATGCCAAAGCCGAGCGCGGTGTCGACGGCGTCCATCATGTGCAGATAGTGAGCCCAGGTTTCGGCCCAGTCTTCCCACGGATGCATGGTGGCGTAGGCGCTGACGTACTGCTGCTGCCAGTCGAGCGGCGCCCCTTGCTGGTAATGCCGTTCCAGGGCATCGGCGTAGCTGGCGCGTTCATCGCCGAACAGGTCGCGAAAGGGTTGCAGCCAATCGCTGTTGGCAATCAGGCGGTCCCAATAATAATGCCCGACTTCGTGACGGAAATGCCCGAGCAAGGTGCGATAGGGTTCGTGCATCTGCACCCGCACCTGTTCGCGGTGGGCGTCGTCGGCTTCCTTGATGTCGAGGGTGATCAGGCCGTTGGCGTGGCCGGTGGTGGGTGCCTTGCCTTCGAGGTCGACGCCGATGACGTCGAAGGCCAGGCCGGTTTCTTCGTCCTGGGTTTTCGGGATGACTTGCAACCCGAGGCTGAGCAACTGCGCGATCAGGCGGCGCTTGGCGGTTTCCACCTTGCGCCAGCGCTCGTGGTTTTCGGCGATGGATAAATCGGGGATGGTACGGTTCAGGCTGCAGGCGATGCACAGGGCATCTTGGTCGTTGGCTGGCAGCAGCCAGTTGCAGGCGGCTGGGGAATCGAGGTTGGCGCAGCGACGGAATACGCCGGCTGCGGGATCGGCATCGAGTAGCCAGGTGTCGGGCTGCTCGCCCGGTTGTAGCGAGGACAGGCGACTCTGCTCGGGTTGGTAACCCAGGGCTGCGGAACAGGCCAGGCACTGGCTGTTGCGAAAGAACAGCGACTGGCCGCAACGACAGGGCCAGATTTTGCTGTTGCGCGAGCTTTCGCCCATGAAGGGGGCGGCGATGCGCGAGCTGAGCTGTTCGAAGAAGCGGTACATGAGCGATCTCTCCCTGGGGCTTGCCAAGACTAGATCATTGCTGGGGGGTGATCGTTCCCCCGCTTTGCGGGGGTGAATCAAAAGATCGCAGCCTGCGGCAGCTCCCACAGGGGACGGCGGCGTTTGCGCGATCCTTGTAGGAGCTGCCGCAGGCTGCGATCTTTTGATCTTGAGGGCGTCAGACCGTGATGTTGTGCCCTTTCAGGAACTCGACGAATGCTTCTTCATCCAGCACCTTTAGCCCGAGCTCATTGGCCTTGGTCAACTTCGACCCCGCGCCAGGCCCTGCGACCACGCAGTGGGTCTTGGCCGATACGGAGCCGGCCACTTTGGCGCCGAGGCTTTCGAGTTTGTCCTTGGCCACATCGCGGCTCATCAGTTCCAGCGAACCGGTGAGCACCCAGGTCTGTCCGGCCAGTGGCAGGCCTTCGACGACTTTCTTCTCGCTCTGCCAGTGCATGCCGAAATCGGCCAGTTGTTTCTCGGCGTCCTCAGCCAGTTGGCGATTGGCCTCAAGGGCGAAAAACTCGCGAACGGAGTTGGCCTGTTTCTCGGGCAAAGCCTGACGCATGTCCAGCCAATCGGCGCTGATCACCGCTTGCAGCGAACCGAACTTGTCGGCCAGTTTCTGCGCCCCGCCCGGCCCTACCGAAGGGATGTGCAGCTTGTCGAGGAAACCGCCCAGGGTGGTGCTGGCGGCGAACTCGGCGCCCAGCTCGCCCTGGTCCTGAATCTGCAAGCCGTGCTTGAGCAGTTCGTCGATCACCTGCTGGTTGTGCGCGTCTTCGAAGAAGCTGTGAATTTCGTGGGCCACTTCCAGGCCGACGTCCGGCAGGTAGGTCAGCACTTGCGGCAAGGCCTTCTGCACCCGCTCCAGCGAACCCAGGGAACGCGCCAGCACCTTGGCCGTCTCTTCGCCGACATCGGGAATCCCCAGGGCGTAGATGAAGCGGGCCAGGCTCGGCTTCTTGCTGTCGGCGATGGCGCTAAGCAGCTTGTTGCTCGACAGTTCGGCAAAACCTTCCAGATCGACGATGTCTTCGAACTTCAGGGCGTACAGGTCGGCCGGCGAACTCACCAGGCCTTCATCGACCAACTGCTCGACGCTCTTGTCGCCCAGGCCTTCGATGTCCATGGCCCGGCGCGAGACGAAGTGAATGATCGCCTGCTTGAGCTGCGCACCGCAGGCCAGGCGCCCGACGCAGCGATACACCGCGCCTTCGCTGACGGTCTCGCGGCCCTTGCTGCGCTTGACCAGTTGCGTACGTTCGACGTGGGAGCCGCACACCGGGCATTGCTCTGGAATCTGTACTGGCCGGGCGTTTTCCGGGCGGCGCTCGGTGACCACTTGCACCACTTGCGGAATCACGTCGCCGGCGCGGCGGATGATCACCGTGTCGCCGATCATCAGGCCCAGGCGCGCCACTTCGTCCATGTTGTGCAGCGTCGCGTTGGCCACGGTGACACCGGCGACCTTGACCGGCTTCAAGCGCGCCACCGGCGTCACCGCACCGGTGCGACCGACCTGGAACTCGACGTCGAGCAATTCGGTGAGTTCTTCCATGGCCGGGAATTTATGGGCGATGGCCCAGCGCGGTTCGCGGGCGCGGAAGCCCAGTTCCCGCTGGGAGGCGATGCTGTTGACCTTGAACACCACGCCGTCGATTTCATAGGGCAGCGCGTTGCGGCGTTCGCCGATGTCGCGGTAGTAGTCCAGGCATTCGTCGATGCCGTTCGCCAGTTTCAGCTCGTGGCTGATGGGCATGCCCCAAACCTTGAGCTGCTGCAGATTGCCGATGTGGGTATCGGCGATGTCCGCGGACACCTGGCCGATGCCGTAGCAGCAGAATTCCAGCGGACGGTTGGCGGTGATCTTCGAGTCCAGCTGGCGCAAGCTGCCGGCCGCGGCGTTGCGCGGGTTGGCGAAGGTCTTGCCACCGACTTCCAGTTGCGTGGCATTGAGCCGCTCGAAACCGGCCTTGGACATGAACACTTCGCCGCGCACTTCCAGGGTCGCCGGCCAGCCGCTGCCGTGCAGCTTGAGCGGGATGTTGCGCACGGTGCGCACGTTGACGCTGATGTCTTCACCGGTGGTGCCGTCGCCGCGCGTAGCCCCGCGTACCAGCATGCCGTCCTGATAGAGCAGGCTGACCGCCAGGCCATCGAGCTTGGGTTCGCAGCTGTATTCCACCGCCGCGCCAGCGCCGAACAGATCACCGGCCGGCAGGTCCAGGCCTTCGGTCACCCGACGGTCGAACTCGCGCATGTCGGTTTCTTCGAAGGCGTTGCCCAGGCTGAGCATCGGCACTTCGTGGCGCACCTGGGTGAACGCCGACAGCGCGGCGCTGCCGACCCGCTGGGTGGGCGAGTCGCGGGTGACCAGGTCGGGATTGGCTGCTTCGAGGGCCTTGAGCTCGTTGAACAACCGATCGTACTCGGCGTCCGGGATGCTCGGCTCGTCCAGCACGTGGTAGCGATAGTTGTGCAGGTCCAGCTCGGCGCGTAGCTCTAGAATGCGGTCTTGGGCGGCAGTCATGGGTGTTCTCTCATAAAGCAAAAGAGCAGCCGAGGCTGCTCAATTTGTTGATGCTGTACAAATCATTGTAGGAGTCCGGCTTGCCGGCGAAGGCGTATTTGAGATCGCCATCGCCAGCAAGCCGGCTCCTACAGGGTGTGGAGGTGGATATCCACACGGTGCAAATATCAGCGTTTTTGGGTCAGTGCGCGACGTTCGAATTCAACGATGCGCTGACGGTAGTGCTCGATCGTCTGGGCGGTCAGTACGCTGCGCTGGTCGTCCTTCAGTTCGCCGTTCAACTCTTGCGACAATTTACGCGCCGCCGCCACCATCACGTCGAAGGCCTGCTTCGGATGACGCGGGCCTGGCAAGCCGAGGAAGAAGCTCACCGCCGGGGTGCTGAAGTGGTCGATGTCGTCCAGGTCGAACACGCCCGGCTTGACCGCGTTGGCCATGGAGAACAGCACTTCGCCATTGCCGGCCATGCTTTCGTGGCGGTGGAAGATGTCCATTTCGCCAAAACGCAGGCCGCTTTCGAGAATGTTCTGCAGCAGCGCCGGGCCTTTGAAGCCGGCTGGGTCGCGGCAGATCACGCTGATGACCAGCACTTCCTCGGCTTGCGGCTGTTCCTTGTCGCTGACCGCTGGCGCAGGCTTGGTGTCATCCGGGAAATCGTCGTCACGGCTGCTGAAGCTCGGGCCGCCGTCCAGGTCCAGGCTGAGGTTCATGTCGCCCTGGGAAGGTTCGCCATGGCCACGCTTGCCGCGCTTGGAGCCCGAATCGCGGGAGTCCCGGGCCGGCATGCTCACCGACGGCAGGTCGTGCTCGTCCAATTGCGGTTCCTTGTGCGTATCCAGCACGCGGGACGGGCCCAACACCTCGGGGCTGGCGTCCTCTTCGGGCAGGTTGGACAGGCTCCGGTCGAGACGGAATTTCAGTTTTCCCTTGCCGCCGCGCATACGGCGCCAGCCATCAAAAAGAATACCGGCAATGACAATAATGCCGATGACGATCAGCCACTCGCGCAGACCGATTTCCATGTAATCCCGTGCCTCTATAAAAAATGCTGAAAAATAAGGGGCTTACATTCTGTAAACCGCTTTAAAACGTGGCGCCAACTCTATGTTCTGACAGGCGTTTTACCCACGTATACGAAAAATTGACATTAAACTAGCACGACCAAAGGCAACTTTACACCGTCTGGCACGTTGGTCCCGCGAATATGTCGATTGGCCAGCAAGTCGGCATGGCAAATTGAGTCCCACTGTAAAAAAATCCCCCCTGAAAGCCACGCCTCAGGCATCCACCATCGCCATGGCCTCCTCGACATCCACCGCCACCAGACGCGAGCAACCCGGTTCGTGCATCGTCACCCCCATCAATTGCTCGGCCATTTCCATGGCGATCTTGTTGTGGGTGATGTAGATGAACTGCACCGTCTGCGACATCTCCTTGACCAGTCGCGCATAACGTCCAACGTTAGCGTCATCCAATGGCGCGTCCACTTCATCGAGCATGCAGAACGGCGCCGGGTTCAACTTGAAGATCGCAAAAACCAGGGCCAATGCGGTCAGGGCTTTTTCGCCACCGGAGAGCAAATGGATGGTGCTGTTCTTCTTTCCGGGCGGCTGCGCCATGATCGTCACCCCTGTATCGAGTAGATCTTCGCCCGTCAGTTCCAAATACGCGCGGCCTCCACCGAAAACTTTTGGGAAAAGTGCCTGTAAACCGCCATTGATCTGATCAAAGGTATCTTTGAAACGGTTTCGGGTTTCCTTGTCGATCTTGCGAATCACGTTTTCGAGCGTGTCGAGGGCTTCGACCAGATCGTCGTTCTGGGCGTCCAGATAACGTTTACGCTCCGATTGTTGCTGGTACTCATCGATGGCCGCGAGGTTGATTGCGCCCAGGCGCTGGATCCGCGCGGCGATGCGCTCGAGCTCTTCCTCGGCGGCTTTCTCGCTGGCCTCGGCGGTCAGGGTGGCCAGCACGCCGTGCAGGTCGTAACCGTCTTCGAGCAACTGGTCCTGCAATGCCTTGCGCCGCACGGTCAGGGCCTGCCATTCCATGCGCTGGGTTTCCAGCTGGCTGCGAATCAGCTGGGACTGTTGTTCGGCCTGGTTGCGGCGCTTCTCAGCCTCACGCAGTTCGCGGTCGGCATCCTCCAAGGCGATCTGCGCGGTCTTGAGCTCTTCGTCGACGGTCATGCGCTTGTCGAGCAGTTCTTCGAGTTTCAGGCGCAACTCTTCCAGCGGCGCCTCGCCCTCCTCCAGATTCAGACTCAACTGTTCGCGCTTTTCCGTCAGGCGTTCGGCCTGCATTTCCAGGCGCTCCAGGGCCTGGCGCGTGGAATCGTGCTGGGCCTTGAGCGAGCCCAGGCGCACCGCCAGTTGGTGGGCGTGATCCTTGTGCTGGCGGGCCTCCTGGCGCACCCGGTCAAGGCGTTCGCGCAAGCTGTCGCGCTGGGCCAGCAGCAGCTCGCGCTGCTCGGTGTCCAGGGCCATGGCGTCGAGGGCTTCCTGCAATTGCAGGCGCGCTTCACCGATGCTTTCGTGCTCCAGGGCGCGCTGCTCGCCCAGTTCCTCGATTTCTTCGTCAAGACGGGTGCGCCGCAGGGCCAACTGCTCGGCCTTGGCTTTGCCGGCCGACAGCTGGGCCTTCAACTCGCCTTGCTGACGGGCTTCGTCCTGCAGCAAACGACGCAAGTGTTCGCGACCGTTTTCCTGCTGACGCTGTTGCGCCCGCAGGTTTTGCAATTCGGTTTCCAGGGACTCGACCGCCGCTTCGCGCTCTTCGCGCTCCAGGCCCAGTTTCTGGATTTCCTGGCCACGGGCGAGCATGCCGCTTTCCGCTTCACTGGCACGGCGCACTCGCAGAAAGTGCCGACCGACCCAGTATCCATCGCGGCTGATCAGGCTCTGGCCGGCGGCCAACTGACCACGCAAAGCCAAGGCCTCTTCGAGGCTGTCGACCGGTTTGACCTGCCCCAGCCATGGCGACAGATCGATCTGCGCCTCGACCTTGTCGAGCAAACTGCCAGGCACTCGCTGGCCATCGCTGGCCGGGCTGAGCAGGCGCAGATCGCCCTGGGCAAAGCTGGAAAGGTCGAAGTCGTTGAAGTCATCCACCAGCACCGCTTGCAGGTCGGCGCCGAGAACGGTTTCCACCGCCAGTTCCCAACCTGCTTCAACCTTCAGCCCTTCGGCCAGGCGCGGGCGATCCGCCAGATGCTGCTCGCGCAGCCACTCGGCGGTGCCGGTGCCCGGATCGAGCGCGGCTTGCTGCAGGGCTTCGAGCGAAGCCAGGCGACCATTGAGCCGCTGCAGATCGCCCTGGGCCTGTTGCTGTGCCGTCAGCGCGTGCTGCAGTTGCTGACGCAGTTGCTCGAGCTTTTCGACCTGAGCTTCTTCACTGGTCTGCAAATCCTCGAGGGTCGCCTCGGATTCAGCGAGCTGCTCGCTAAGCTGCATGATCGCTGCATCTTCCGGATCCGCCGAGAGCAAAGCGCGCTCTTCGCCGAGGCGTTTCTGCCGATCGGCCAGGCGCTCCAGGCTGGTTTCCAGTTGCTGGATGCGCGACTGCTGGACTTCCGACTGGCGCCGCGGCTCGGCAGCGCTCAGGTTGAAGGTGTCCCACTGCTCCTGCCAGCCATGCATGGTGGTTTCGGATTCTTCCAGCGCAGCGGCGGCCTCTTCGGCGGCGGCGCTGGTGACTTCCTGCTCCGGCGTGAGCATGTCCAGTTCTTCGCCGAGAGTCAGCAGCAGCGTGCGGTCGTGACCAAGGTGCGACTCGGTCTCCAGGCGCGCGCGCTCGGCTTCTTTCAGATCGTCCTGCAACTGACGCAAGCGCTGCTGACCGTGCTGGATGCTCTGTTCGACCCGGGCTATGTCGCCGCCGACCGAATAGAAGCGCCCCTGCACCAGATTGAAGCGCTCGGAGAGGTCGTGATGGCCGTCGCGCAAACGTTCGATACTGGCATCGGCATTACGCTGTTCGGCCACCAGGGCTTCGAAACTGATTTCCTGGGTGCCAATGATCGCTTCGCGCTGGCCGACCTGTTCGTTCAGGTCCTGCCAGCGCAGGGCCGACAGTTGCGCCTTGAGCTGACGCTCTTCGCCTTTGAGTTCCTGATACTTCTTGGCCGCTTCAGCCTGGCGGTGCAGGCGTTCAAGCTGACGTTCCAGCTCTTCGCGCAAGTCGGTCAGGCGCTCGAGGTTTTCGTGGGTGCGGCGGATGCGGTTTTCGGTTTCGCGCCGACGCTCCTTGTACTTGGAGATCCCCGCCGCTTCTTCGATGAAGTTGCGCAGGTCTTCAGGCTTGGACTCGATCAGCTTGGAGATCATCCCCTGCTCGATGATCGAGTAGCTGCGCGGGCCGAGGCCGGTGCCGAGGAAGATATCGGTAATGTCACGGCGCCGGCATTTGGTGCCGTTGAGGTAATAGGTGGTCTGGCTGTCGCGGGTGACTTTGCGGCGGATGGAAATTTCCGCATAGGCGGCGTATTCACCGAGCAAGGTGCCATCGGTGTTATCGAACACCAGCTCGATGCTCGCCTGGCTCACCGGTTTACGGCTGGTCGAACCGTTGAAGATGACGTCGGTCATCGACTCGCCGCGCAGGTTCTTCGCCGAACTTTCGCCCATCACCCAGCGCACGGCGTCGATGATGTTCGACTTGCCGCAACCATTGGGCCCGACCACCGCCGCCATGTTGCTGGGGAAGTTCACCGTGGTCGGGTCGACGAAGGATTTGAACCCCGCCAGCTTGATGCACTTTAGCCGCACGCTTATGCGTCCGTCAGGGCAGAGATCACCAGATCGCAGCTGCGCTGGCCGTAAGCGGTCAGCACTTCGCGGATCTGTGCAAAGTCACGGGCGATCACGGCGGCGAGCAGGCGCTCGAACAAGGCCAGGTATTCGCTCATCGAGGCCTTGCGCTGGTCCAGGGCGAGGAAATACGCACGGCTCATGGCCGGCTGCAGGTTTTCGACGGTTTCCTGCAGGTACGGGTTGTTGGCGAACGGATAGGTGGCGCGCATCACATTGAAACTGTCGTCGACGAAGCTATGGATGTCCTGGCGTTCGAAGCTGGCCGTCAGGCGCTGCTGGATTTGCAGGAATGGCGCCAGGTCGGCCTGGACTTTCCAGCCGTTGGCCACGGCGTTGGCCAGCAGGATGTACATCTCGCTCATCAGCGTGCACAGGCTCTTGACCTTGTGCGCGGTGAGCTCGGTGACGTGGGCGCCCCGGCGCGGCAGGATGGCGATCAGGTGCCGGCGCTCGAGAATCAGCAAGGCCTCGCGAACCGAGCCGCGGCTGACGTCGAGTGCCTGGGTGACCTTCTGTTCCTGGATGCGCTCCCCGGGCTTCATCTCGCCGCGAATGATGCGTTCGGCGAGGTGATGCGCGATTTGCTCGGCGAGGCTGTCCGGCGCCTTGAACGTCATGGTTGTCCTTCAAACTCTTCGATTTGCACAAGCGGCGCAGTGTAGCGCAATTGATACGTCATGGCGCAGGGCCTGCCCGGTGGTTTTGGCACGATTCAAGCAAAAAGCAAGGTATTGATCGAGGGTCAATACTGAAGAAAACAGGCGTTAATCGACAAAATGCATTTTCCTGACCTTTAAGTCAGAAAATCATTGACCGGAAAGTCAGACCTGCTAAATTCGGTTCATGGCGGTTAACAACAATAATGAGTCTGCGAGGCCTTCCGTGATCCAGTTTTTACTCAACCAGGAACTCCGTAGCGAGCACGCCCTGGACCCGAACCTGACCGTGCTCAATTATCTGCGCGACCATGTGGGCAAACCCGGCACCAAAGAAGGCTGCGCCAGCGGTGACTGTGGCGCGTGCACCGTGGTGGTCGGCGAGCTGCAGACCGATGACGACGGCCGCGAACACATTCGCTACCGCAGCCTCAACTCGTGCCTGACATTCGTGTCGTCCCTGCACGGCAAGCAACTGATCAGCGTTGAAGACCTCAAGCACAAGGGTGAGCTGCACAGCGTGCAGAAGGCCATGGTCGAGTGCCACGGTTCGCAATGCGGGTTCTGCACCCCGGGTTTCGTAATGTCGTTGTTTGCCCTGCAAAAGAACAGCGATGCACCGGATCAGCACAAGGCCCACGAAGCCCTGGCCGGCAATCTCTGCCGCTGCACCGGCTATCGGCCGATCCTGGAAGCCGCCGAGCAGTCCTGCTGCGCCAAGCAACCGGATCAGTTCGATGCCAATGAAGCCCAGACCATTTCGCGGCTCAAAGCCATCGCGCCGACCGACATCGGCGAACTCAACAGCGGTGACAAGCGCTGCCTGGTGCCGCTGACCGTGGCCGACCTGGCCGACCTGTACGACGCTTATCCACAAGCCCGATTGCTGGCCGGCGGCACCGACCTGGCGCTGGAAGTGACCCAGTTCCACCGTACCCTGCCGGTGATGATCTACGTCGGCAACGTCGCCGAAATGAAGCGCATCGATCGCTTCGACGACCGCCTGGAAATCGGTGCCGCCACCGCCCTCTCCGACTGCTACGAAGCGTTGAAGGCCGAGTACCCGGACTTCGGCGAATTGCTGCAGCGTTTCGCCTCCTTGCAGATCCGCAACCAGGGCACCCTGGGCGGCAACATCGGCAACGCCTCGCCCATCGGCGACTCGCCACCGCTGCTGATTGCCCTGGGTGCGCAGATCGTCCTGTGCAAGGGCGATACCCGCCGCACCCTGGCCCTGGAAGATTACTTCATCGATTACCGCGTCACCGCGCGCCAGGAAAGCGAGTTCATCGAGAAGATCATCGTGCCGCGCGCCAGCGTCGAACAGCTGTTCCGCGCCTACAAGGTGTCCAAGCGCCTGGACGATGACATCTCCGCGGTGTGCGCGGCGTTCAACCTGCGCCTGGAAAACGGTGTGATCGCCGATGCCCGCGTGGCGTTCGGTGGCATGGCGGCCATTCCAAAGCGCGCCAACAGTTGCGAAACCGCGTTGATCGGTGCGCCCTTTAACAGCGCCACCGTTGAACGTGCCTGCGCTGCCCTGGCGGAAGATTTCACGCCGCTGTCGGACTTCCGCGCCAGCAAGGAATATCGCCTGCTCAGTGCGCAGAACCTGCTGCGCAAATACTTCATCGAACTGCAAACGCCGCACATCGAGACTCGGGTGACCGCTTATGTCTAACCATCACGCCGTAGAGAAGACCCAGGCCGAACTGGCTGAACTGTTCGCCAAGGACCTGACCACCGGTGTCGGCCGCAGCGTCAAGCACGACAGCGCGGCCAAGCATGTGTCCGGTGAAGCGCAGTACATCGACGATCGCCTGGAGTTTCCCAACCAGCTGCACGTGTACGCCCGCCTGTCCGACCGCGCCCACGCCCGGATCATCAGCATCGACACCCAGCCGTGCTACGCCTTCGAGGGCGTGCGCATCGCCATCACCCACGAAGACGTGCCGGGCCTGAAAGACATCGGCCCGCTGCTGCCGGGTGACCCGCTGCTGGCCATCGACGACGTGCAGTTCGTCGGCCAGCCGGTGCTCGCCGTCGCCGCGAAAGACCTGGAAACCGCACGCAAGGCGGCGATGGCCGCGATCATCGAATACGAAGACCTCGAGCCGGTGCTGGACGTGGTCGAAGCCTTGCGCAAGCGCCACTTCGTGCTCGACAGCCACACCCATCAGCGCGGCGATTCGGCCACGGCGCTGGCCACCGCCGAGCACCGCATCCAGGGCACCCTGCACATCGGTGGCCAGGAACACTTCTACCTGGAAACCCAGATTTCCTCGGTGATGCCCACCGAAGACGGCGGCATGATCGTCTACTGCTCCACGCAGAACCCCACCGAAGTGCAGAAGCTGGTGGCCGAAGTGCTGGACGTGTCGATGAACAAGATCGTCGTCGACATGCGCCGCATGGGCGGCGGCTTTGGCGGCAAGGAGACGCAAGCGGCGAGCCCGGCGTGCCTGTGCGCGGTGATCGCGCACCTCACCGGCCAGCCGACCAAGATGCGCCTGCCGCGGGTCGAAGACATGCTGATGACCGGCAAGCGTCACCCTTTCTATGTCGAATACGACGTCGGCTTCGACAGCACCGGGCGCCTGCACGGGATTGCCCTGGAACTGGCCGGCAACTGCGGCTGCTCGCCGGATCTGTCGGCGTCGATCGTCGACCGCGCGATGTTCCACTCCGACAACTCGTACTACCTGGGCGACGCGACCATCAATGGTCACCGCTGCAAGACCAACACCGCCTCGAACACCGCTTACCGTGGCTTCGGCGGCCCGCAAGGCATGGTCGCCATCGAAGAGGTGATGGACGCCATCGCCCGGCACCTGGCCCTCGACCCGCTGGCGGTGCGCAAGGCCAACTATTACGGCAAGACCGAGCGCAACGTCACCCACTACTACCAGACCGTCGAGCACAACATGCTCGAGGAAATGACCGCCGAACTGGAAGCCAGCAGCCAGTACGCCGAGCGCCGCGAAGCGATCCGCCGCTACAACGCCAACAGCCCGATCCTGAAAAAGGGCCTGGCGCTGACCCCGGTGAAATTCGGCATCTCCTTCACCGCCAGCTTCCTCAACCAGGCCGGCGCGCTGGTGCACGTCTACACCGACGGCAGCATCCACCTCAACCATGGCGGCACCGAGATGGGCCAGGGCCTGAACACCAAGGTTGCGCAGGTTGTGGCCGAGGTGTTCCAGGTGGAAATGGACCGCGTGCAGATCACTGCGACCAACACTGACAAGGTGCCGAACACCTCGCCGACCGCTGCGTCCAGTGGCGCCGACCTCAACGGCAAGGCTGCGCAGAATGCCGCAGAGACCATCAAGCAACGCCTGGTGGAATTTGCCGCTCGCCAGTACAAGGTCAGCGAAGAAGACGTGGAATTCCACAACGGCCACGTACGGGTTCGCGATCATATCCTGACCTTCGAAGCGCTGATCCAGCAGGCGTATTTCGCCCAGGTGTCGCTGTCGAGTACCGGGTTCTACAAGACGCCGAAAATCTACTACGACCGCAGCCAGGCCCGGGGGCGTCCGTTCTATTACTTCGCCTTCGGCGCCGCCTGCTGCGAGGTGATCATCGACACCCTGACCGGCGAGTACAAGATGCTGCGCACCGACATCCTCCACGACGTCGGCGCCTCGCTGAACCCGGCTATCGACATCGGCCAGGTCGAGGGCGGTTTCATCCAGGGCATGGGTTGGCTGACCATGGAAGAGCTGGTGTGGAACAACAAGGGCAAGCTGATGACCAACGGCCCGGCCAGCTACAAGATCCCGGCCGTGGCGGACATGCCGCTGGACCTGCGGGTGAAGCTGGTGGAAAACCGCAAGAACCCGGAAGACACGGTGTTCCATTCCAAGGCCGTGGGCGAGCCGCCGTTCATGCTCGGCATCGCCGCGTGGTGTGCGATCAAGGATGCGGTGGCCAGTCTGGGTGATTACAAGCATCAGCCGAAAATCGACGCGCCGGCGACGCCGGAGCGGGTGTTGTGGGGGTGTGAGCAGATGCGCCAGTTGAAGGTGGCCAAAGCCGTTGAGGCTGAAGCCGAACTGGCTTCGCTCTAGACCGAGGCGCGGCCTTCGCGAGCAAGCCCGCTCCCACATTTGGAATGCATTCCCCTGTGGGAGCGGGCTTGCTCGCGAAGAGGCCCGAACTGACAACAGAGATGTCGAGGTGAAACATGTACAACTGGATCGACGCCCTCGCCGACCTGCAAAACCAGGGTGAACCCTGCGTGTTGGTGACCATCATCGAAGAGCTCGGCTCGACGCCGCGCAATGCCGGTTCGAAGATGGTCGTCAGCGCCCGCCAGACCTTCGACACCATCGGTGGCGGGCACCTGGAATTCAAGGCCATGCAGATTGCCCGCGAGATGCTCGCCAGCGGCAAGCAGGACACCCATCTGGAGCGCTTCAGCCTCGGCGCCAGCCTGGGCCAGTGCTGCGGTGGCGCGACCGTGCTGCTGTTCGAACCGATGGGCCAGGTCCAGGCGCAGATCGCCGTATTCGGCGCCGGCCACGTCGGCCGCGCACTGGTACCGCTGCTGGCCAGCCTGCCCTGCCGGGTACGCTGGATCGATTCACGCGAAGACGAGTTCCCGGAACAGATCCCCCACGGCGTGCGCAAGATCGTCAGCGAAGAACCGGTGGACGAAATCGATGACCTGCCCGCCGGCAGCTATTGCATCGTCATGACCCACAACCACCAACTCGACCTCGAACTCACCGCCGCCATCCTCAAGCGCAACGACTTTGCCTACTTCGGCCTGATCGGCTCGAAGACCAAACGGGTGAAATTCGAACACCGCCTGCGCGACCGAGGTTTCGACAGCAGCGTCGTGCAACGCATGCGCTGCCCGATGGGCATCGGCGAAGTCAAAGGCAAACTGCCTGTGGAAATCGCCATCTCCATCGCCGGCGAGATCATCGCCACTTACAACGCCAATTTCGGCCAGCAAACCTCCAGCGCCGAACCGATTGCCAAACTGCTGCCCGTTTCACGCCGCAGTCAGGCGACAAAATTGAAAGCATCCAACTGAGAATAATCATGCCCCTGACTCGCAAAGCCTACCGCGCCGCCATTCTGCACAGCATCGCCGACCCTGCCGAAGTCGGGATCGAAGCCTCGTACGAGTATTTCGAGGACGGCTTGCTGGTGATCGACAACGGCAAGATCAGCGCCCTCGGCCACGCCAGTGAATTGTTGCCAACCCTGCCGGCCGATATCGAGATCACCCATTACCAGGATGCGCTGATCACCCCCGGGTTCATCGACACCCACATCCACCTGCCGCAAACCGGCATGGTCGGCGCCTATGGCGAGCAACTGCTGGACTGGCTCAACACCTACACCTTCCCCTGCGAAAGCCAGTTCGCCGACAAAGCGCACGCCGACCAGGTCGCGGACATCTTCATCAAGGAACTGCTGCGCAACGGCACCACCACCGCGCTGGTGTTCGGTAGCGTGCATCCGCAATCGGTGAACTCGTTCTTCGAAGCCGCCGAGCAGCTGGACCTGCGCATGATCGCCGGCAAGGTGATGATGGACCGCAACGCCCCGGACTACCTGACCGACACCGCCGAATCCAGCTACCTGGAAAGCAAGGCGCTGATCGAGCGCTGGCACGGCAAGGGTCGCCTGCACTATGCGGTCACCCCGCGTTTTGCCCCGACCAGCACCCCGGAACAGCTGACCCTGGCCGGCCAGTTGCTGACCGAATACCCGGATCTGTACATGCAGACCCACATCAGCGAGAACCTCAAGGAAATCGAGTGGGTCAAGGAGTTGTTCCCGGAGCGCAAGGGTTACCTGGACGTCTACGACCACTACCAATTGCTCGGCGAGCGCTCGGTGTTCGCCCACGGCGTGCACCTGTGCGATGACGAATGCGCGCGACTGGCGGAAACCGGTTCGGCCATCTCGTTCTGCCCGACCTCGAACTTCTTCCTCGGCAGTGGTTTGTTCAACCTGCCGATGGCGGAGAAGCACAAGCTGAACGTCGGCCTGGGCACTGACGTTGGTGGCGGCACCAGTTTCTCGCTGCTGCAAACCCTCAACGAAGCCTACAAGGTCATGCAACTGCAAGGCGCGCGCCTGAGCCCGTTCAAGTCGCTGTACCTGGCGACCCTCGGCGGCGCCCGTGCACTTCGCCTGGAAGACAGGATCGGCAACCTGCAGCCGGGCAGCGATGCCGATTTCCTGGTGCTGGACTACAACGCCACGCCTTTGCTGGGTTATCGCTTGCAGCAGGCCAATAACATTGCCGAGACGTTGTTTGTGCTGATGACCCTGGGGGATGACCGGACTGTGTTGCAGACTTATGCGGCGGGGAATCTGGTGCATCAGCGGTAAGGTTTTTCGGGCATAAAAATCCCCCGTAATCGTCAGATTCCGGGGGATTTTTTGTGTCTTTGCGGCCGCCTTCGCGAGCAAGCCCGCTCCCACATTTGATCTGTGTCGTTCACAAATCCCCTGTGGGAGCGGGCTTGCTCGCGAATCAGGCGACGCGGTCTCTCAGATTTTCGCCGGCGACCGCCCCGGCTTCTTGGTCTGCAACAAATGCGAGAACACCGCATGCAAATCATCCGACGCACTTTCCTCATCGAGATTGAGTTTGCTGTCGATGTGATCCATGTGATGCATCATCAGGTTCACCGCCAGTTCCGCGTCGCGCTTTTCAATGGCGTCGATCAACTGGGTGTGCTCGTCGTAGGAGCAGTGGGAACGGTTGCCGCTTTCATACTGGGCGATAATCAGCGAAGTCTGGGACACCAGGCTGCGCTGGAAGCTGATCAGCGGGGCGTTTTTCGCCGCTTCGGCCAGTTTCAGGTGAAATTCGCCCGACAGGCGGATGCCGGCGCCCCGGTCGCCACGGGAAAAGCTGTCGCGCTCGTCGTTGACCATCTGCCGCAACTCGGCAATCTGTTCGGCGGTGGCGTGCTCGACCGCAAGCTCGGTGATCGCCCGCTCCACCAGACGCCGGGCCATGAACACCTGGCGCGCCTCTTCGACGCTCGGGCTGGCAACCACGGCGCCGCGATTTGGCCGCAGCAACACCACGCTTTCATGGGCCAGGCGCGACAGTGCGCGGCGAATGATGGTGCGGCTGACCCCGAAAATTTCCCCCAGCGCTTCTTCGCTCAACTTGGTGCCGGGCGCCAGGCGCTGTTCGAGGATGGCCTCGAAGATATGCGCGTAGACAATATCGTCCTGGGTTCCGCTGCGGCCGGCTTTGCCTGCTCGCGGCTGTTTCTTTAGGGGTTGCAACTGTTCGTTCATGGGCACTCGAGTCGGAAGAACTGCGGCGAATTGACGGTGACTGTAATACGGCACAGTGGGTCGCTGGCAAGTATCGCGTAAAAATCACTGCGATTGTACACAATGGTTAGTGCCAACACGACTGTACGGCTGTTTGTCACATCCGCTGTATGGCAACAATCCATTACGTTTGAGTTTAGGCTTGTTCGCAGAATCCGCCTTTGTTCGCAATCCCTGTGGGAGCGGGCTTGCTCGCGAAGAGGGCGTATCAGCAGACATTAATGTAGCTGACGGACCGCATTCGCGAGCAAGCCCGCTCCCACAGGGGTTCAGTGTTGCAGCGGACATCTTCACACGTATAAAGGAACACCGCCGTCATGAACGACGCCACGCACACCCAACTGCGCCCCTTGGCCGACACCTCTCCATCAGCCATCGTCGCCGGGTTCATCGCCATGATGACCGGCTACACCAGTTCCCTGGTGCTGATGTTCCAGGCCGGGCAAGCGGCCGGGCTGACCAGCGGGCAGATTTCGTCGTGGATCTGGGCGATTTCCATTGGCATGGCGGTGTGCTCGATCGGCCTGTCCTTGCGCTACCGCACCCCCATCACCATTGCCTGGTCCACCCCGGGCGCTGCCTTGTTGATCACCAGCCTGGGGGGCGTGACCTACGGCGAAGCCATCGGTGCCTATATTACCTGCGCGCTGCTGGTGACGATCTGCGGGCTGACCGGCAGTTTCGAACGCCTGGTGAAAAAGATTCCGGCGTCCCTGGCGGCGGCATTGCTGGCGGGAATCCTGTTCAAGATCGGTAGCGAGATTTTCGTCGCGGCGCAGCATCGCACCGCGCTGGTGCTGGGCATGTTCTTGACTTACCTGGTGGTCAAGCGCCTGTCGCCGCGTTATGCCGTGTTGGGCGCATTGCTGATCGGCACGGCCTTGTCCGGCCTCATGGGGCTGCTGGACTTCAGCGCGTTCCATCTGGAAGTGGCCACGCCGGTCTGGACCACACCGCACTTCTCCCTCGCCGCGACCATCAGCATTGGCATCCCGTTGTTCGTGGTCGCGATGACTTCGCAAAACATGCCGGGCATCGCCGTGCTGCGCGCCGACGGCTACAACGTGCCAGCTTCGCCGCTGATCACCACCACCGGCATCGCCTCGCTGCTGCTGGCGCCCTTCGGTTCCCACGGGATCAACCTGGCCGCCATCAGCGCGGCGATCTGTACCGGGCCCCATGCCCATGAGGATCGCAACAAGCGTTATACGGCGGCGGTCTGGTGCGGGATTTTCTATGGCATCGCCGGCGTGTTCGGCGCGACGCTGGCAGCCTTGTTTGCCGCGCTGCCCAAGGAACTGGTGCTGTCGATTGCCGCACTGGCGTTGTTCGGTTCGATCATCAACGGCCTGAGCATCGCCATGAGCGAAGCGAAGGAACGTGAAGCGGCGCTGATCACCTTCATGGTCACGGCATCGGGGCTGACGCTGTTTTCCATCGGTTCGGCGTTCTGGGGGATTGTGGCGGGGGTTGTGACGCTGGTGATTCTGAATTGGCGTAAAGGCTGAAGATCGCAGCCTCGTTTCACTCGACAGCTCCTACAGGGGATCGCGTTCCAATGTAGGAGCTGCCGAAGGCTGCGATCTTTTGATCTTCCCAAAAAAAACGGCGACTCAATGGTCGCCGTTTTTTTATAACATCAGGCTACCGGATTGATCGGCTTTTCCGGGTACCAGACGTCCAGCAGCGGGCTGACTTCAACGCTGGTCAGCTCGGTGCGGCCTTTGAGCCAGGCTTCAACGGCAGCGCGTTGTTCAGCGCTGACCGAGCCACGCTTGATCAGGCAAACCAGACCGTAGTCATCACCGCCGACATAGCCCAGACCGTTGGCTTCCATGGCATCTTTGAGGAACGCCTCGAGGAAGGCATCAATGGCTTCTTCGGACAGATCTTCCTTGAAATCCAGGTTCAGTTCGAAACCCAGCTCTTGAAATTCATCAACGCACAGTTTTTTGCGCAGACGCTGGGAGCGGTTAGTCGCCATTGGAACAATCCTCTTAAGTAATAACGGGCCGCACTTTAGCAGTTTAAGCCGCCAATTGCCCGACTCTCTGGGGCGCAACGCCTACCGTCGGTAAAAAATAGCCCATTGGTGGCCCCGCGCACGGCACAAGCCGTGGCACCTTGGGGCATAATGCCGACACTTTCATGACCACTGAGGGAATTTATCTTCATGCCCTCGTCTTTATTTCCCCCTCGGCTGTAGGGTTTTATGTACATGATCAAATCGTTGCGTCCATTGCTCCTGGCCGGCCTGCTTTTCCCCCTGGCCCTCCCCGTTTCCGCTGAACCGATCAATACCAGCCTGTCACCCAACGTCGAAAAAGCCCTCAAGGCCAGCAAATTGCAGGACAACGCCCTGTCGCTGGTGATGATTCCACTCAACGGCCCCGGCACCCCGACCATCTTCAACGCCGACGTCTCGGTCAACCCGGCGTCGACCATGAAGCTGGTCACTACGTACGCGGCCCTGGAAATGCTCGGCCCCAATCACCAGTGGAAAACCGAGTTCTATACCGATGGCACCCTCAGCGGCGGCATCCTCAACGGCAACCTCTACCTCAAGGGCGGCGGCGATCCGAAGCTGAACATGGAAAAACTCTGGCTGCTGATGCGCGACCTGCGCGCCAACGGCGTGACCCAGGTCACCGGCGACCTGGTGCTGGACAAGAACTTCTTCGTGCAACCGCAACTGCCCGAATTCAACGACGACGGCAACGACGACAACAAGCCGTTCCTGGTCAAGCCCGATGCGTTGCTGGTCAACCTCAAGGCCCTGCGTTTCGTTGCGCGCAATGACTCGGGCAGAGTGCTGGTCTCGGTGGAGCCGCCGATCGCCAGCATCCGCATCGAAAACCAGGTCAAGGCGCTCAATTCCAAGCAATGCACCGGTGGTGTGCGCTACAACCCGGTGCCCCAGCCCGATGGCAGCGTGACCGTGACGGTCGGCGGCCAGTTGGGCGAAGGCTGCAGCTCGCAGACCTACCTGTCGTTGCTGGACCACGCCACCTACACCGCCGGCGCCGTTCGCGCGATCTGGAAAGAACTGGGCGGCAGCATCCAGGGCAAGGATATGCTGGCGCCGACACCGAAGGGCGCCAAGGTACTGGCGCGGGCATTCTCGCCGGATCTGGCGGAAATCATCCGCGACATCAACAAATACAGTAACAACACCATGGCCCAGCAGCTGTTCCTGAGCCTGGGCCAGAGATTCCGCACCGATGCCGACGCCGACGACGCCAAGGCCGCCCAGCGCGTGGTGCGTCAGTGGCTGGCGAAGAAAGGCATTACCGCGCCGCACCTGGTGATGGAGAACGGCTCCGGCCTGTCCCGTGCCGAACGCGTCAGTGCCCGGGAAATGGCGTCGATGCTGCAAGCCGCCTGGCGCAGCCCTTACGCCGCCGAGTACATCAGTTCGATGCCGATTGCCGGCACCGACGGCACCATGCGCAAACGCCTGAAGACCACCGCCATGCGCGGTGAAGCTCACGTCAAGACCGGCACCCTGAACACCGTGCGAGCAATCGCCGGCTTCAGCCGCGACGTCAACGGCAACACCTGGGCGGTGGTGGCGATCCTCAACGACAAGGCACCGTTTGGTGCGTCGTCGGTGCTCGACCAGGTGCTGCTGGACCTGTATCGCCAGCCGAAACTGGCGCAGACCGCTTCGGTGTTGTAATCCCCACCGAACCCATGTGGGAGCGGGCTTGCTCGCGAATAGGGAGTGTCAGGCGACATTATTGTTAACTGACACACCGCTTTCGCGAGCAAGCCCGCTCCCACAGGTATTGCGTACAGTCCGCATCAGTTCATTTCGCCCTGCACCCGATCCCTGCCCTCCTGCTTCGCCACATACACCCCCGAATCCGCCCGCAACAACAACGCATCCGCGCCCTCGCCCTCACGCCAGCTGGCAATGCCGAAACTGGCGGTGACCACACCGACTTCATCGATCGGCGCGCTGCGCAGGCATTGCCACAACTCCAGCGCCAGCAGATGGGCCTGCTCGCCGCCGATGTCCGGGCACAGGACCATGAACTCCTCACCGCCCAGGCGGCAGAACACATCGGTGCGCCGCAGCCGATGGCCAACGCGTTCGCACACCGCCTGCAACACCCGATCGCCCACGGCATGGCCGTACTGGTCATTGATGCGCTTGAAGTGGTCGATGTCGAGCATGATCACCGACAGATCGCCTCCTCCTCGCTCCACCCGCGCCATCTCGGTGGTCAGGCGCTCCTGGAAATAGCGGCGGTTGTGGATGCCGGTCAGGGCGTCGGTGACCGACAGCGCCCGCAGTTCTTCTTCCACCCGCTTGGTGTCGGTAATGTCCGAGATGTAGCCATGCCAGAGTACGCCGCCGCCGGGCAGTTCTTCCGGGGTCGCCTCGCCGCGGACCCAGCGCAGGCCGCGCTGGGGCAGTTGCACGCGGTATTCCTCGCGCCAGTGGCTGAGGGTTTCGGCCGAGTCCCGGATCGAGGCACGCACGCGCGTGGTGTCCTGGGGATGAATCCGCGTGAAAATCGCTTCGGCGTTGAGCAGCAGCACGTCCGGCTCCAGCTCATAGATCTCGCGAATGCCGTCGCTGGCGTAGATCACGCTGAAGCGCCCGTCGAACTCCATCTTGAACTGGTAGATCCCGCCAGGCACATGGGCGCTGAGTTTCTTCAACAACAGGTCCCGTGCGGCCAGGGCCTCATGCACGCGCTTGCGTTCGGTGATGTCGATGCAGATCGCCAGGTGCCCAACCCACAGGCCCTGCTCATCGAACACCGGCGTGGCCAGCATGTTGACGATCAGATGGCTGCCATCGCCACGCACCAGCGTCCACTCCCGCGCCTCATGGCCGCCCTCGACGCGCCCCTCGACCAGCATCGCATGACAGGCCGGTACCGGCTTGCCGTAACAGGCACTCAATTCTGCCGAACGTACCGCGAGCTCCCGGGGCAAGTGCAGGTTTTCCAGGGTCATGCGCCCGACCACTTCGGCGACGGTATAACCGAGCATGTGCTCGGCGCCGGCGTTGAAGGTACTGATCACCCCGCGCAGGTCCGTGGCGATGATCGCGACCTGGGTCGCGGCATCCAGCACCCCGCGTAACTGGCCATGGGTGCCGCGCAGCTCCTGTTCGCGGGCGCGCAGCTCCTCGGTCCTTTGCTCGACCATTTTCAGCGCCCGTTGCCGCTGACTGACCAGCACATAGAGCAATGCGCTGAGCAACACGCTGAGCAAGCCACCGAGCACCATCAGCGTGGTCACCGAAGAGTGATTGGCCCGCAGGAAAGCCTCGCTGGGCTGGATGTCGACCTGATAATCATGGTCGGCCAGACGTAACAGGCGAGACGCGGACAGGTCACTGAGCGCGGGCGCATTGGGCGATTGAAACAACACCTCATGCTGCTCATCGGTGGACAGGTCGAGAATGCGCACCGAGAGATAATCACGGTCCGCCTCCGGCAGACCGTCCGCCAGCAACTGGCGCATGCTGATCACTGCCATGACATAACCGAACGGCTTGCCCGTTGCGTCGGCGGCGCTACTGCGCAGCATGACCGGGGCAACCAAGAGTACGCCTCGCGCATAAGCCGGCTCGATATTGACCAGGTGCAGCGGTTGCGACACGGCCATGCCCCGGCGCTGCCCGGCCCGTTCCAGCACAGCGCGACGCAAGGGCTGCGCCAGCAAGTCATAGCCCAGTGGCGCACCGAGTTTGCTCTGTGTCTGGCTATACAACACCGCTACGTACTCATCCCGCTCGCCGGCCACTTGCAACTGGCCGTCGGCATTCAGTTCGCGCAGCGTGAACTCGCCCAAGCCCTCCTCGCGCGCCCGGCGCTCGAAGGCTGGTCGCTGGTCGCGAGTGATCCGTTCGGCAAACGAGTACGCCTGGGTCCGGTGCAGCAGAGGTTGGGTGTAGCCGTCGAATTCCGCGCGGGAGACCGCATCGGAGTTGGCAAAGAACCGGCGCAGGCCATCGAGGCGCTGTTCCTGATCCTGGAAGCGTTCTTCGATACGGCTGTAGCGTTCGCTGGCCAGCAACTGGAAGCGCTGGCGCAATTGATGGTGAAACAGGTTCAGCGTCGACCAGGCGAGCAATGCCGTGAGAGTCCCGCCGATAAGCAAGACCATGAGCGCGACCAGCCCGGCCGAGACATCTTCGCTGATAAAACCCAGGATCTTGGGGCGCACGGCGTGCAACGACATAGACGCAACTCAAAACGCCAGGTGCGGGAAAGCCCATTGGCCATGAGTTGAGTTATAGCTATTAGCCACTAATTTGACCAGTACCGTAGGCGCCGGCTTGTCGGCGAAGGCGATCCTGAAATCGCCTTCGCCAAGCCGGCGCCTACAGTGCCATTCACCCCATCAACGGGCAGTGATTTTCCAGGCGCGGTGGATCTTGGTGTTACGGGAAAAATCCGCGTCGATGGTCTGGGCGGTGATCTCTTCGATCGCGTAGCGCTCGCTGAGGTTAGGCTCGAGCTCGAACTTGCGGAAGTTGTTGGAGAAATACAGCACTCCACCCGGTGCCAGGCGCGCCATGGCCAGGTCGATCAGTTGCACCTGGTCACGCTGCACGTCGAAGATCCCTTCCATGCGCTTGGAGTTGGAGAAAGTCGGCGGGTCGATGAAGATCAGGTCGTACTCTTCACGGCAGGCTTCCAGCCAGACCATCACGTCACTCTGCTCCAGGCGGTTCTTGTCGGAGAAACCGTTCAGCGACAGGTTGCGACGCGCCCAGTCCAGGTAGGTTTTCGACAAGTCGACGCTGGTGGTACTGCGCGCGCCGCCCTTGGCCGCATGGACACTGGCGGTGGCCGTGTAGCAATACAGGTTGAGGAAGCGCTTGCCGGCGGCCTCTTTCTGGATGCGCATGCGCATCGGCCGGTGGTCGAGGAACAACCCGGTATCGAGGTAATCGGTGAGGTTGACCAGCAGCTTCACCCCGCCTTCGTTGACCTCGACGAACTTGCCCTGGGCGGCCTGGCGCTCGTACTGCTTGGTACCGCTCTGACGCTCGCGGCGCTTGACCACCACGCGGCTCTTGTCGACGTTCAGGGCCTGCGGGATCGCCGCCAGGGCGTCGAACATGCGCGCCGAGGCCTTCTCCGGATCAATGGATTTCGGCGCGGCGTATTCCTGGACGTGGACCCAGTCGTGGTACAGGTCGATGGCCATGGAGTATTCCGGCATGTCGGCATCGTAGACGCGATAGCAGTCGATGCCTTCACGCTTGACCCACTTGCCCAGCGCCTTGAGGTTTTTCTGCAGGCGGTTGGCAAACATCTGCCCGCCTTCGCTCAGGCGCGGCTGCTCGATCACCGGCGCCGGTGCCGGCGTCGGTTTGATCGGGTTGCCGTTCTTGTTGTACTGGCGCTCTTGCGGCTCGCTCGGCGCCTGGTCGTAGGCCGCCTGCTCACGCTCAGCCTGACGCTGTTCCGGGGTACGACGTTCGCCGGTGACGAATTGATCCGGCAATACCTTGATCAGCAACAGCTTGCACGGCAAGGCGCCGTTCCAGAACGAATACTGCTTGTGGCTGCGGATGCCCATGCGCTTGCCCAGGTCCGGGGCGCCGGTGAACACCGCCGCTTCCCAGTTCAGGCACGCCTGACGCAGGCGTTCGCCGAGGTTCTGGTAGAGGTAGAGCAGGCTCGCCTCGTCGCCCAGGCGCTCGCCGTACGGTGGGTTGCAGATCACCAGGCCTTTCTGGTTCTGGTCCGGACGCGGCTCGAAGGTCGCAACTTCGCCCTGGTAGATCTTGATCCACTCGCTCAGGCCGGCACGCTCGACGTTGTTGCGACCCGGTTGAATCAGGCGCGGGTCGGCTTCATAACCGCGAATCCACAACGGTGGCTTGGCCAGGCCGGCCGCCGCACGTTCACTGGCTTCTTCATGGAGCTTTTTCCACAGTGCCGGCACGTGGCCGAGCCAGGCGGTGAAACCCCATTGCTCGCGGCGCAGGTTCGGTGCGATGTCGGCAGCGATCATCGCCGCTTCGACCAGGAAGGTGCCGACACCGCACATCGGGTCAGCCAGGGCGCCGCCTTCAGCGGCAATACGCGGCCAGCCGGAACGGATCAGGATCGCCGCCGCGAGGTTTTCCTTCAGCGGTGCCGCACCTTGCTGCAGGCGATAGCCGCGCTGGTGCAGGCTGTGGCCGGAAAGGTCGAGCGAGAGGATCGCTTCACCGCGATCCAGGCGCAGATGGATGCGCAGGTCCGGGTTGAGCTTGTCGATGGATGGACGGTCGCCCTGCGGGGTGCGCAGTTTGTCGACGATGGCGTCCTTGACCTTCAAGGCGCCGAAGTGGGTGTTGTCGATGCCTGAGCCGTGACCGCTGAATTCGACGGCCAGGGTACCGTCATTGAGCATGTGGTCCTGCCACTCGATGTCCAGCACGCCGTGGTAGAGGTCTTCGGCGTCTTTCATCGGGAAACGCTTGAGGACCAGCAGCACCCGGTTGGCCAGGCGCGACCACAGGCACAGGCGATAAGCGGTTTCCATGGTGGCCATGCCACGCACGGCAGAAGTGTGCTCACGCGCTTCCTCAAGGCCAAGCCCGACGGCTTCCTCGATGAGCAGGCCTTCAAGGCCTTTAGGGCAAGTGAGGAAGAGTTCGAAACGATCGGACATGGGAATTCGGAGCCTTTGCTGAGTGGACCGGCAACGCATTGCCGGCCCGGTTTTCAATCAGGCGCTTTTCTCGAAGAGCGCCCGCGTGGCACGAGGGTGTGCCATTCCACCCTTGCTGCCCGGGTTAAATGAGCTTAGATGCAAGGACAGATAAAAAGGTTGATGCAACAAAATGACATAAGTCGACCCTTCGTCGAATAGTCCGTCCCGGCAACGGGAGGCATTCTCAGCAAAGGATTAACCTGATCATCCAACGCAGGGCCGATCATACCGGGGTTTGATCAATAAAGACGCCACAAACATCATGTTACTTAGTGCCATAGCACATTAACGGTTACGTCCTTATGACAAAACGATCATTCCCTCGATGTGACGCATTGGTTAGAACTCAACACAGGTTGGCGCCGCAATGACGTCAACACCTTGGCTCGTCACGCCGGCAACGAGCCCCAACGGCAGGTTTTTTCTGCCAGACCTCGATTGAGGTCAACGCGATACATACAGTCAACAAGTGAGGGCAACACCCTATGAGAAGACTTAAGCGTGATCCGTTGGAAAGAGCATTTTTGCGCGGATATCAATATGGCGTTGGTGGTAAATCCCGTGAGCTTTGCCCATTTACTCTACCGTCGGTACGCCAAGCCTGGATTAACGGCTGGCGAGAAGGACGCGGCGACAACTGGGACGGTATGACCGGCACTGCGGGAATCCACAGACTCAACGAACTTCACGCCGTCGGCTAACACAGGGCACACACTCCGACACACAATCTGATTTGTAGCGAATTAACCACGCACGTCCCATCCGGACGGCGGGCTACGGCCCAGGGGCTCCTTAGAAGGGGCCCTTTTTTATGTCTGCTCGCAATGCCCTTGTAGGAGCTGCCGAAGGCTGCGATCTTTTGATCTTGCTTTTTTAAGGTCAAGATCAAAAGATCGCAGCCTGCGGCAGCTCCTACAGGGACCGGGTTATCTCAGGGCAGCGATGGCGTCTACCGACTCGCGGATGAGCGCCGGGCCCTTGTAGATGAAGCCCGAGTAGATCTGCACCAGGCTCGCACCCGCGGTGATTTTCTCCGCTGCGTGTTTGCCTTCGGTGATACCGCCCGCTGCAATGATCGGCAAGCGCCCACCCAACTCCGAAGCCAGCACCTTCACGGTGTTCGTGCTCTTGTCACGCACCGGTGCGCCGGACAGACCGCCCGCCTCGTCACCGTGTTCCATGCCTTCGACGCCCACGCGACTCAGGGTGGTGTTGGTGGCGATGACCGCGTCCATCCCGGTTTCGATCAACGCTTGCGCAACCTGCGCGGTTTCTTCGTCGGTCATGTCCGGGGCGATCTTGATCGCCAGCGGCACGTGTTTGCCATGGCGCAGCGCCAGTTCGGCCCGACGGGTGGCGAGGTCCGCCAGCAGCTGCTTGAGCGAGTCACCGAACTGCAGGCTGCGCAGGCCCGGGGTATTGGGCGAGCTGACGTTGACCGTCACATAGCTGGCATGGGCATAGACCTTGTCCAGGCAGATCAGGTAGTCGTCGACCGCACGCTCGACCGGAGTGTCGAAGTTCTTGCCGATATTGATGCCCAGCACGCCCTTGTATTTGGCGGCCGCCACGCGGGCCAGCAGGTGATCGACGCCCAGGTTGTTGAAGCCCATGCGGTTGATGATCGCCTCGGCCTCCGGCAGACGGAACAACCGCGGTTTCGGATTGCCCGGTTGCGGACGCGGGGTAATGGTGCCGATTTCGACGAAACCAAAACCCAATTGTGCAAAACCGTCGATGGCGGCGCCGTTCTTATCGAGACCGGCGGCCAGGCCCACCGGGTTCGGGAACTCCAGGCCCATGACGTTCACCGGCAATCTTGCCGGGGCCTTGCACAGCAAACCGTTGAGCCCCAGACGCCCGCCCGCGCCGATCAGGTCCAGGGACAGATCGTGGGAGGTTTCCGGGGAAAGTTTGAACAACAGCTGACGGGCCAGGGTGTACATGGGCGGATTTGACTCGATTGGCGGCGAAATGAGGCGGCGATTATACCCGCGCATCGGGGTCGCAAGCGAGGCGCGCGACAAAATCAGCGGGCGATGGCATATGCCTTGCACCAGCACAGGCATCAGCACGCAGGCCAACGGCGGAATGCGTGCCAGGACAATGGCGTCGTCAGCCGGCCCTGCTCTTGCGGGGTCCGGGACGACGTTTTTTTTGGAAGGTGCGAAATCGATGAACGAACCCTCATTCGGCCCCCTGGCCTGGGTCAATGGCAGCGACGCTCCGGAAAAGAGCGAAATCAACCTCGGCTTCATGGCCCTGAGCGACTGCGCTTCGGTGGTGGTCGCCGCCACCCAGGGCTTCGCCCAGCCCTATGGACTGACCTTGAACCTCAAGCGCCAGTCGTCCTGGGCCAACCTGCGGGACAAACTGGTCAGCGGCGAACTCGATGCCGCCCACAGCCTGTACGGCTTGATCTATGCCGTGCACCTGGGCATCGGCGGCGTGGCCCCCACCGACATGGCGGTGCTCATGGGCCTGAACCAGAACGGCCAGAGCATCAATCTCTCCCACGGCCTGCAGGCCGCCGGCGTGACCAGTCCTGAAGCATTGGACCGGCACGTGCACCAAAGTCGCCCAAAACTGACCTTCGCCCAGACCTTTCCCACCGGCACCCATGCCATGTGGTTGTACTACTGGCTGGCGAGCCAGGGCATTCATCCGCTGCACGACGTCGACAGCGTGGTGGTGCCGCCACCGCAAATGGTCGCGCACCTGCAGGCCGGGCGCATCGACGGCTTTTGCGTCGGCGAGCCCTGGGCCGACAGCGCAGTGAAACAGGACCTCGGGTTTACCCTGGCCACGTCCCAGGCCATCTGGCCCGACCACCCGGAAAAAGTCCTCGGCTGTACACGCGCCTTTGTCGAGCAATACCCCAACACTGCCCGCGCGTTGGTGATGGCGATTCTCGAAGCCAGCCGCTTCATCGACGACAGCAGCGAAAATCGCCGCAGTACCGCGCAATTACTCAGCGCACCGCAGTACCTCGATGCGCCGCTGGCGTGCATCGAACCGCGGTTGCTGGGCGACTACGCCGACGGCCTGGGCAATCAATGGCAAGACCCGCACGCCCTGCGCTTCCATGGGCAGGGGGAAGTCAACCTGCCGTACCTGTCCGATGGCATGTGGTTCATGACCCAGTTTCGTCGCTGGGGCCTGTTGCGCGACGACCCCGATTACCTCGCCGTAGCCCGCCAGGTGCAACAACTAGGCTTATACCGTGAAGCCGCCAGCGCCGTCGGTGTCGCCGCCCCGGGCAACGAGATGCGCAGCAGCCAGTTGATCGACGGCAAGGTCTGGGACGGTTCGGACCCGGCCGGTTATGCCCGCGGCTTCAAGCTGAACGCCTTGAGCGACAGCTCGCCCCTTCTCGCCAGCCGCTGAACAGGAGACTGCGAACATGTTGCGTATCCTGCTGATCAACGACACCGCGAAAAAAGTCGGACGCCTGAAAGCCGCCCTCACCGAGGCCGGTTTCGAGGTCATCGACGAATCCGGGCTGACCATCGACCTGCCCGAACGCGTCGAAACGGTGCGCCCGGACGTGATCCTGATCGATACCGAGTCACCGAGCCGCGATGTCATGGAGCAAGTGGTGCTGGTCAGCCGCGACCAACCACGGCCGATCGTGATGTTTACCGACGAACACGACCCCGATGTGATGCGCCAGGCGATCAAGTCCGGGGTCAGTGCCTACATCGTCGAAGGCATTCACGCACAGCGCCTGCAACCGATTCTCGACGTGGCCATGGCACGCTTCGAAAGCGACCAGGCCCTGCGCGCACAACTGCACGCCCGCGACCAGCAACTGGCCGAGCGCAAGCGCATCGAGCTGGCCAAAGGGCTGCTGATGAAGATGAAGGACTGCAACGAAGAAGAGGCCTACACCCTGATGCGTCGCCAGGCGATGAGCCGCCAGCAGAAGCTGATCCAGGTGGCGGAGCAGATCATTGCCATGAGTGAGTTGTTGGGCTGAACGGCAAAAGATCGCAGCCTTCGGCAGCTCCTACAGGGGTAGGCATTCCAATTGTAGGAGCTGCCGCAGGCTGCGATCTTTTCGGTTGGCACAGATCTCGCTAGGTATTCACTACAGGTAACCAACGGCGGTTGCCCCACCTACGACAAAGACGTCGCTCACCTCATTTGCCCCATGGCGAATCAGGTGGCGGCGTTTTTTTTGTTTTGGCCCCCGTTCGAGACTCCTATCAGCTGAGGTGCGCGATGAATTCAAGCTTCTGGAAATCCGGCCACACCCCGACACTGTTCGCGGCCTTCCTCTATTTCGACCTGAGCTTCATGGTCTGGTACCTGCTCGGCCCGCTGGCCGTACAGATCGCCGGCGACCTGCACCTGACCACCCAGCAACGCGGGATGGTCGTCGCCACGCCGATTCTGGCCGGCGCGGTACTGCGCTTTGCGATGGGCATGCTGGCTGATCGCCTGTCACCCAAGACCGCCGGCCTGATCGGCCAGGTGATCGTCATCTGTGCGCTGTTCGGCGCCTGGAAACTGGGCATCCACAGCTACGAGCAAGCCTTGCTGCTGGGGCTGTTCCTCGGCATGGCCGGCGCGTCCTTCGCCGTCGCCCTGCCTTTGGCATCGCAGTGGTACCCGCCGCAACATCAGGGCAAGGCCATGGGCATCGCCGGGGCCGGTAACTCCGGCACCGTACTGGCGGCGCTGATAGCACCGGTGCTGGCTGCTGCCTTTGGCTGGAGCAACGTGTTCGGCTTTGCGCTGATCCCATTGATCCTGACGCTGATCGTCTTCGCCTGGCTGGCGAAAAACGCGCCTGAGCGACCAAAAGCCAAGTCCATGGCCGATTACTTCAAGGCCTTGGGCGACCGCGACAGCTGGTGGTTCATGTTTTTCTACAGCGTGACCTTCGGTGGTTTCATCGGCCTGGCCAGCGCCCTGCCCGGTTACTTCAACGACCAATACGGCCTGAGCCCGGTCACTGCCGGTTACTACACCGCAGCCTGTGTATTCGGCGGCAGCCTGATGCGGCCGCTGGGCGGCGCCCTGGCCGATCGCTTCGGTGGCATTCGCACCCTGCTCGCGATGTACACCGTCGCGGCCATCTGCATCGCGGCCGTTGGATTCAACTTGCCGAGTTCCTATGCCGCACTGGCCCTGTTCGTGTGCACCATGCTCGGCTTGGGTGCAGGCAACGGCGCGGTGTTCCAGTTGGTACCCCAGCGTTTCCGTCGCGAGATCGGCGTGATGACCGGGCTGATCGGCATGGCCGGCGGCATCGGTGGCTTTGCCCTGGCAGCCGGCATGGGCGCGATCAAGCAGAGCACCGGCAGCTACCAGATGGCCTTGTGGTTGTTCGCCAGCCTGGGAGTGCTCGCCTGGTTCGGCCTGCATGGCGTAAAACGCCGCTGGAGGACAACCTGGGGTTCGGCCGCCGTGACGGCTGCACGGGTCTGACAGCGCGATGAGCCTGCAACTGAGTTTTGCCCAAGCCAGCGCCATCGGCCCGCGCGAAGAGAACCAGGATGCCTTGCGCCTGGTCACGCCGGCCCCGGCGCTGGCGGCCAGCAAGGGCTTCCTGTTCGCCATCGCCGACGGCGTCAGCCAGTGCGCCGATGGCGGCCTGGCGGCTCGCTCGACCTTGCAGGCCCTGGCCCTGGATTACTACGCCACGCCGGAAACCTGGGGGGTTGCCCAGGCCCTGGATCGCTTGCTGCTGGCGCAAAACCGCTGGTTGCAGGCCAACGGCGCAGGCCAACCGCTGCTGACCACCGTCAGCGCCCTGGTCCTGCGTGGCCGGCGTTTTACCCTGGCCCATGTCGGCGATTGCCGAGTCTATCGCTGGCACGCCGGGCAGTTGCAGCGGGTCAGCGAAGACCACGTCTGGGACCAACCGGGCATGCAGCACGTACTCAAGCGCGCACTGGGACTGGATCAGCACCTGGTGCTGGATTTCCTCGATGGCGAGCTGCGCACCGATGAAAGCTTCGTGCTGCTCAGCGACGGCGTGTGGGCGGTCCTGGGTGACACTGCCATTGCGGCGATCCTGCGCGATCAACCGGACCTTGACAGCGCCGCGCAAACCCTGGTCAACGCCGCGCACCTGGCGGGGAGCCAGGACAACGCCAGCGCCTTGCTGGTGCGCGTCGATGCCCTGGGTGAAGCGAGTATCGGCGATGCCTTGATCCATCTGCAGCAATGGCCGCTGCCACCGGCACTGAAACCGGGGCAGGTTTTCGAAGGCTGGCAGATTGAAGGGATTCTCGGCCAGAGCCAGCAATCGTTGCTTTATCGGGTACGCGACATCCAACAACAACCCTGGTTGCTGAAAACCCTGCCCGCGCGCTTGCACGACGATCATCAGGCCGGACAAGCACTGCTGTCCGAAGAGTGGTTCCTCAAGCGCGTGGCCGGGCGGCACTTTCCTGAAGTGCATGCGGCCAGCCAGCGTCAGCATCTGTACTACGTGATGCGTGAGTATCCGGGCTCGACCCTGGCGCAACTGCAGGAGCAGATCGGGCCCTTGCCCCTGGCGCAGTGGCAGGATGTGGCGGAACGCCTGCTGCGAGCGGTCGGCCTGCTGCATCGACGGCAGATCCTGCATCGCGATATCAAGCCGCAGAACCTGCTGTCTGGGGACGACGGCGAGCTGCGCCTGCTGGATTTCGGCCTCGCCTACTGCCCCGGCCTGTCTGAGGATCAACCCAGCGCCCTGCCGGGAACCCCCAGCTATATCGCCCCGGAAGCCTTCCGCGGTGACGCACCCACGCCGCAACAGGACCTGTATGCGGTGGGGGTGACTTTGTATTTTTTGCTCACCGGGCAGTATCCCTACGGTGAGATAGAAGCCTTTCAACGCCCCCGGTTCGGCGTGCCGGTCAGTGCCAGTCGCTACCGCCCCGACCTGCCGGATTGGCTGGCGCAAAGCCTGGAACGCGCGGTGGCCGCAGACCCGGCCCAGCGCTTTGAAACGGCAGAGGAATGGTTGCGGCTGCTGGAACAGGGGGAGCGACACAGCTTAAGCGTACGGCCCAGGCCTTTGCTGGAACGCGAACCGCTGAAGGTGTGGCGCACATTGGCCCTGCTGTCGCTGGTGGCGAACCTGGCGCTGCTGTTCCTGGTGTTCCATGGCTGAGCCTGTCTTGCCTTTTAAACCGATCATCGTCATTTCGTGAGGAAAAACCCTATGAACGCAAAAGTCTGGCTGGTGGGCGCGGGACCCGGTGATCCTGAACTGCTGACCCTCAAGGCGGTGCGCGCATTAAAAGAAGCGGATGTGGTGCTGATCGATGACCTGGTCAATGGCGCGATTCTCGAACACTGCCCTGAGGCACGGATCGTGGCCGTGGGCAAACGCGGTGGTTGCCGCTCCACGCCGCAAGCGTTCATTCATCGCCTGATGCTGCGTTACGCCCGGCAGGGCAAATGCGTGGTACGACTCAAGGGGGGTGACCCGTGCATCTTCGGGCGTGGTGGCGAAGAAGCCCAGTGGCTGCGCGAGCGCGGAGTCGAGGTCGAACTGGTCAATGGCATCACAGCTGGGCTCGCAGGCGCTACGCAATGCGATATCCCACTGACCCTGCGCGGTGTGGCGCGCGGTGTGACGCTGGTTACCGCCCATACCCAGGACGGCAGCAGCCTGAACTGGCAGGCACTGGCCCAGGGCGGTACGACCCTGGTGATCTACATGGGTGTGGCCAAACTCAGCGAAATCCGCGAGCAGCTGTTGGCCGGCGGGATGGCGGCGGACACGCCGGTGGCGATGATCGAAAACGCTTCATTGCCCCATCAGCGGGAATGCAGGAGTGATCTGACAGGCATGGAGGAAGATGCCTACGCCTTTGAGTTGAAAAGCCCGGCCATTCTGGTAATCGGCGCTGTCGCGGCCCGCGAGGAAAATCTAAAGATCGCTGCCTTCGGCAGCTCCTACAGGTTGAACGCAGAGTTTGTGTAGGAGCTGCCGCAGGCTGCGATCTTTTCACACCACACAAATCCTCAAATCGCAGACAAAGAAAAGCCCGGCCTGAGCCGGGCTTTTCTCGTAGCTGCGAGCTAATTACTTAGCTTGAGCTTCAACCTGCGCTTCTACGCGACGGTTTACAGCACGGCCAGCGTCAGTAGCGTTGTCAGCAACTGGGCGGGATTCGCCGTAGCCAACAGACTGAACGCGGGACGATTCAACACCGTACTGGTTGGTCAGAACCTGCTTAACGGCGTTTGCACGACGCTCGGACAGTTTCTGGTTGTAAGCGTCAGGACCGACGGAGTCAGTGTGACCTTCAACAGTGGTGCTGGTGGATGGGTACTGCTTCATGAAGTCAGCCAGGTTCTTGATGTCGCCGTAGCTGTTAGGCTTGACTACCGACTTGTCGAAGTCGAATTTCACGTCCAGCTCAACACGAACAACTTCAGCAACTGCTGGGCAGCCATCAGCGTCAACAGTTACGTTGGCTGGGGTGTCCGGGCACTTGTCAACGTTGTCGCAAACGCCATCGTTGTCGCTGTCGGAGCAAACTTCTGGAGCTGGAACTGGAGCAGGAGCTGGTTTGGAGCCGCCACCGAAGTTCACACCGATACCGACGCTAGGAGCCCACTCGGTGTTGCCCTGGTCGATGTTGTATTGAGCTTCAACGCCAGCACGGGCGTAGAAGTTCTCGGTGAAGTACAGCTTGGCACCGCCGCCAACGTTGGCGAAGGTGGAGTGGTTACGACCGCCCGAACCGTTCTGGTCGATGCTCTGGTGGGAGAAACCGCCGGAGAGGTACGGACGAACCATGTCGCCTGGGTTGTTGAAGTGGTACAGGCCGTCCAGAGCTGCGTTCGAGCCCTTCACGTCCTGGCCATCATCGGTAACGGCGTTGTGGACTTCGTCGTAGGACAGACGCAGTTCAACGTCGTCAGTCAGGAAGTAACCGATCGAACCGCCCGGCAGGATACCGTCGTTCTTGAAGTTACGGTCGCTATCGAAATACTGCTTCTTTGCGTAGCCTTCGATTTCAACTGCGCCTTGGCCCTGTGCCAGAGCGCCGAACGAAGTGGCGGCAATAAGAGAACCAATGGCCAAGCCCAAGGTGTTTTTCAGTTTCATCCGTTAAATCCCCATCTGGTGATTGTGAAGCAGTCCCGCAAACCGGGGGACAACTCGGCAGCAAGTCTATCAGAACTTGCCTACACGTAAGAGATATTTGCGCTGAACTAAGTTTCAGCAATGCCTGCAAATTTCTCACGCAATTTATCTAGAGCGCGTTTGTACCGCATTTTTGTTGCGCTCAAGCCCATGTGCATGATGTCTGCGATCTCCTGAAACTCCAGCTCTGCGACAAATCGTAGCACCAAAATTTCGCGGTCAATCGGGTTCACATACACTAACCAACGATCAAGTCCACCCTTCTCCTCGGGTTTCGGCGCCTTTTCTTCGGACGCTTCCTCGAGGGGGTCAAGACTCAATGCGTCCATCAATCGACGCTTTCGCCTTTCCTTTCGATACTGCGTAATGCACTCGTTGTACGTGATGCTATATAGCCATGTCTTGAACTTCGATTTGCCCTCGAAGTTCTTCAGGCCATACAGCACCTTCAACATGACCTCCTGACAGACATCATCAGCGTCGCGATCGTTCCCGAGATACCTTGCACAGACGTTAAATAATGTTCGTTGGTAACGCCGCATCAGTTCTTCATAAGCGCGCGTCACGTGAAACAGCTCGGTATGCGAGCGCGCGACCAACTCCTCATCAGAGAGCTCGCGGGGGTCGTAGCGCATGGATAGCGATTGGGCTTTATTCAAAACAAGTCGTGCCGACAGTCAGGTCAATGTCCGCCGCAGCCAGCATCAGGCGGCATTTTACGGCGGCATACATTAGCAGGGTTTGCCGGGTTAGCGGCTACTCACATGCTGCTCGAGGAGGATCCGATTGGAAAGAGAGACTAGCTCACCCTCATCGGTCAGCAATGTGGTTTTAACCGTGCCGATCTCTTCGATCTGCCCTTCGACCTCTCCAACTCGCACTTGTTGCCCAACCTGGTACAACTCACGCACATAGATTCCCGCAAGAATCTGACCGGCAATTTCCCGGCTTCCCAGCCCCATGGCCAGCGCAACCGCCAGACCAACGGTTATCAATACGATCACGATCACGTGGTTGAGCAGGTCAGTCTTGACCTCCAACTGACTGATCGCGACCGAGATACTGATGATGATCACCAGGCCCTGGGCAATTCTCCCAAGTCCGGAAGCGTAGTCCAGTCCTACGCCTTCTGCCGCACCGCGTACCAGGCCATTGGCCAGTTGCGCCAGCAGGACACCCACCAGCAGCACCAGCGCCGCGCCGAATACTTTCGGCAAATACAACGCAAGCATATCCAGCGTAGCTGAAACTCTCTCAAGTCCAAGGGATTCTGCGGCAGAAACCAGAAAAATAAGCAGAACGAACCAATAGACGATTTTGCCGATCAGCGTCGAGATGGGGACTTGAAGCCCGGCGCGGGACATCAACTTGGTCAAACCGGTACCGCCCATCAGGCGATCCAGACCCAGTTTGGCGAGCAATTTGGACAACAGGGTGTCCAGCAGCTTGGCCACGACAAACCCTAGCAGGAGCACAACCAGTGCGCCAAACAGGTTCGGAATGAAGTTCGCGACCTTGGTCCATAACGCAGTCATTGCAGTGACGAGGCTCTGTGTCCAGAGATCAAGTTCCATATTCAATCAGCCTTATCAGCAGTGCGAGCGGTAGGTTTACGAAGTCGGGAGACCGGCGTGACATGGGCCGAGCCGTTATTGAGGGCGATCATCAGGGCGGGCAGCCAGCGGCCCAGCAGGCTGAACAAATCACCGGCGCCAACCTGGCGATTGGCGGTTTTCAGGACACGTCCCAGGCACGCATCGTCGTCCCGGGTGGACGGTGATGCATTGAGCATGTCGCGCAAAGACTGTTCAAACGGATCGTGCATACGCACCTCTCGTGATGTCTGTGAAAGACGCGGTCAAATTTGCCCGGGTCACATGGCGCATTTTCAAACCCAGCGCAAACGTCGGAATAACCACCACTGCCCAAGCGCCACCGAGATCATCAGCAGGCAGGCGACGAGGAAGCCATAGGGGCTTTCTGAAAATGGAATGCCTCCGACGTTGATCCCCAGAAGACCGGTCAGAAAACTCATTGGCAAAAATATCCCGGTGATGATGCCGAAGCGATACATCGTGCGGTTCATGCGCACGCTCAATCGTCGGTCTTCAGCCTCCAGGACCAGCCCCACCCGCTCCCGCGTCAATTCAAGCTCTTCCAGATAGCGGGTCAGGCTGTTGTTCAATTCGTTCCAGTAATCGCCGTCGTCCTCGACGAACCAGGGCAGCTTGATCCGCGTCAGTTGACCAAAAATGTCCCGTTGCGGAGCGAGAAAGCGCTTCAACGCAGCGGCCCGGCGACGGATCTGTAAAACGGCGCCGTGCTCGGGCGTGTACCGTTCGTCGGAATCCAGCTTTTCTTCTTCCTCATCGACCACTTCCGAGAGGCAGCTGACCAGGTCCTGCACCTTGTTGGTGAGGTACTGGGCCATGTAGAGAATGAGTTCGGAAGCGGTTTTCGGCCCCTTGCCCTCCTCCAGCTGCACCAGCAGTTCTTCTGTGGCGCGCAACGGACGCAAGCGCAGGGAAATCACCCGCTGGGCGGAGGCGAAGATCCGCACCGACACCATGTCTTCAGGCTCGGCCCCCGGATTGAGGTTGACCCCGCGTAAAAACAGCAACAGTTCGCTGTCCGAAAGCGCGAGAAGACGCGGGCGGGTGTTTTCTTCCAGCAGGAGGTCGCAGCTGAACTCACTCAGGCCACTGGACTTGCGCAGCCAGGTCTGGGTCTGCGGGTGACTGCGATCCCAGTGCAGCCACAGGCTTTCGTGAGCCTGCAGCTGCAATTCGTCGAGTTCTGTCCGGGCTATCGAACGCGCACCGCCTTTACCGTCCAGCACCAGGGCATGTACCAGCCCCCACTGCACGTTTTCTTCCTCGAACATCCGCATTCCTTGGCTCAAAAAATTACTCAGGCATCTTCAGCGGGCTGGGCGAGACGATCACGCCGTTGTTGTCCGCATAGATGTAGTGGCCAGGATGGAAGGTCACGCCGGCGAAGGTCACGGCAACGTTCAGGTCGCCAATGCCGCGCTTGTCGGTTTTCATCGGGTGGCTGGCCAATGCCTGGACCCCCAGGTCGGTTTGCGCGATGACGTCGACATCGCGGATGCAACCGTAGATCACCAACCCTTCCCAGCCGTTTTTTGCGGCTTTCTCGGCGATCATGTCGCCCAGCAATGCGCGGCGCAGGGAGCCGCCGCCATCGACTACCAACACCTTGCCATTACCCTTGAGCTCGGCTTGCTCCTTGACCAGCGAGTTGTCTTCGAAGCACTTGATGGTCACGATCTCGCCGCCGAAGGAATCCCGGCCACCGAAATTGCTGAACATCGGTTCCAGCACCTGCACCAGTTCCGGATAGGCGTCGCACAGGTCAGGCGTGAGGTAATGGTTCATCGAGAAACTCCTGTAAAGAGGAAGAAAGCACGAACATCACTACTGATTCAGTCACGGAAAATGACCGGAACAGCTCAATGCGTCATATCTTAGCCGCATGCCGACCAGAGCGAAATGCCCTTGATAGAGCGTCCAGCTTAGATCGCCGCGGCCAAATCCGCTTGATCACCGAGCAATGGCCTGTGCTGATCGGTCAACCAGCGCGCTACCAGGGGCCAGACTTCAGCCTGGGCGGCCTTGCTGACCAACATTTCCACATGACCGAAATTATCGGCAAAACCCTGCTCGCGTCCCAGGTTGATAAATTGCTTGTGCTCGGAACCCAACTGATCGAACAACTTGCGACACGCCCAGGCCGGGTCCTGATGATCGCCTGCGGCGCTCACCGCCAGCACTGGCATCCTGACCTCGGCCAGCCCCGCCCACCAGTCCTTGTCGGCGTCGCCAAAGCGCCCGAACAGACCGTACCAGCGCATGCTTTCCAGGGCCAGGCCGATCGGCTCGTCCTCCGGGCCACGCTTGAGCCGTGAACCGGACAGCTGGGCAAAGCGCTTGAGGATGAAACGACCGCTCCATTCCACCGGTGGAATCTTCAGCGGCCAGTAGGTGCGGCTGACTTGCGTGCCAAAAAACGCCGCGGAAGCGACCACGGGTTCGCCAATGTATTCACCCCCCAGCGCGGCCGCCAGGGTAATGCCGCCCAGCGAATGGCCGATCCAGTGCGGGACCTGGCCGCTCTGCTCGCGCACGAAGGCGCCAATGGCGGGCAGATCGTATCGCGCGTAGTCGGCAACACGGTTCTTGCGATAGTTCTGGTTGCGCTGGGACAGGCCGTGACCGCGCATTTCCGCGATCCAGACATCGAACCCCAGGCGCGTCAGATAGGCACCCAGGCCCAGCCCCTTGGGGGAGAACCAGAAACGTCGATTGGAAAAACTGCCGTGCAACAGGATCACCGGCACGCCACGGGACGCCGGTTCATCAGCCATGCCGAGGCGCGTCACCGCCAGCTCTACGGTGCCGTCGGGGCTGTTACCGGGTTTCAGCCGATAGACATCTTCGCTCAGATCGCCGCGCCGCTCGGCACTGATCAGGGCGACAGGAAACAGGTTGCTGCTGCTTTGCATAATCTCTTGCACAAAAAAGGGCGGCATCCGGAGGAGCCCGCCCTACTTGAAATCTCAAAACAGACCGCCCCTTTGTAGGAGCGAGCTTGCTCGCGATGGACTCCAGGACAACGCGTTTATCCAGGATAAGCGCGTCATCGTTGACGTCCATCGCGAGCGAGCTCGCTCCTACAGAGAGAGAGCGGCCCGTTCACACCGGATCAGGCCTGCGCCTGACCCTCAGCCAGGAAGAACCAGGTTTCCAGAACGGAATCGGGGTTCAACGAAACGCTTTCGATGCCCTGTTCCATCAGCCACTTGGCCAGGTCCGGGTGGTCCGAAGGACCCTGGCCGCAGATGCCGATGTACTTGCCAGCCTTGTTGCAGGCGGCAATGGCGTTGGCCAGCAGCTTCTTCACCGCCGGGTTACGCTCGTCGAACAGGTGCGCGATGATCCCGGAGTCACGGTCCAGGCCCAGGGTGAGCTGGGTCAGGTCGTTGGAGCCGATGGAGAAGCCGTCGAAGAACTCGAGGAACTCTTCCGCCAGGATCGCGTTGGACGGCAGTTCGCACATCATGATGATGCGCAGACCGTTGTCGCCACGGGCCAGGCCGTTTTCGGCCAGCAGATCGATCACCTGGCTGGCTTCGCCCAGGGTACGGACGAACGGCACCATGATTTCGACGTTGGTCAGGCCCATCTCGTTGCGCACGCGCTTGAGGGCACGGCACTCGAGTTCGAAGCAGTCACGGAACGATTCGCTGATGTAACGCGAAGCGCCGCGGAAGCCCAGCATCGGGTTTTCTTCTTCCGGCTCGTAGAGCTTGCCGCCGATCAGGTTGGCGTATTCGTTGGACTTGAAGTCCGACAGGCGCACGATGACCTTTTTCGGCGTGAACGCTGCAGCCAGGGTGCTGATGCCCTCGACCAGTTTGTCGACATAGAAGTCGACCGGATCGTTGTAACCGGCGATGCGCTTGTCGACGCTTTCCTTGATGTCCTGCGGCAGACCGTCGTAGTTCAACAGCGCTTTGGGGTGCACACCAATCATGCGGTTGATGATGAATTCCAGGCGGGCCAGGCCCACACCGGCGTTCGGCAGCTGGGCGAAGTCGAAGGCGCGGTCGGGGTTGCCGACGTTCATCATGATCTTGAACGGCAGGTCCGGCATGGCGTCCACGGAGTTCTTCTTGATGTCGAAGCCCAATTCGCCTTCGAAGATGAAACCGGTGTCGCCTTCAGCGCAGGAAACGGTCACGCCCTGGCCGTCTTTCAACAGCTGGGTGGCGTTGCCGCAACCGACCACGGCCGGGATGCCCAGCTCACGGGCGATGATCGCCGCGTGGCAGGTACGGCCGCCACGGTTGGTGACGATGGCGCTGGCGCGCTTCATGACCGGTTCCCAGTCCGGGTCGGTCATGTCGGACACCAGTACGTCGCCTGGCTGGACCTTGTCCATCTCGGACACGTCCTTGATGATGCGGACCTTGCCGGCGCCGATGCGCTGGCCAATGGCACGACCTTCGACCAGGACGGTGCCGGTCTCTTTCAACAGGTAACGTTCCATGACGTTGGCCTGGGTGCGGCTCTTCACGGTTTCCGGACGGGCCTGCACGATGTACAGCTTGCCGTCGTCACCGTCCTTGGCCCATTCGATGTCCATCGGGCACTTGTAGTGCTTTTCGATGATCATCGCCTGCTTGGCCAGCTCGCTGACTTCGGCGTCGGTCAGGCAGAAACGCGCGCGTTCGGCCTTGTCGACGTCGACGGTCTTGACCGAACGACCGGCCTTGGCCTCGTCGCCGTAGATCATCTTGATGGCTTTGCTGCCCAGGTTGCGGCGCAGGATCGCAGGGCGACCGGCGGCCAGAGTGCCTTTGTGGACGTAGAACTCATCCGGGTTCACCGCGCCTTGTACGACGGTTTCACCCAGGCCGTAGGCGCCGGTGATGAACACCACGTCACGGAAACCCGACTCGGTGTCGAGGGTGAACATCACGCCGGCAGTGCCGGTTTCGGAGCGGACCATGCGCTGCACACCAGCCGACAGGGCGACCAGCTTGTGGTCGAAGCCCTGGTGCACGCGGTAGGAAATGGCGCGGTCGTTGAACAGGGAAGCGAACACCTCTTTGGCGGCGCGAATGACGTTTTCGACACCACGGATGTTCAGGAAGGTTTCCTGCTGGCCGGCGAAGGAAGCATCCGGCAGGTCTTCGGCGGTAGCGGAAGAGCGCACGGCCACGGCCATGTCAGGGTTGCCGGCGGACAGCGTGGCGAACGCGGTGCGGATTTCGGCATTCAGTTTTTCCGGGAACTCGGCTTCCATGATCCATTGGCGGATCTGGGCACCGGTCTTGGCCAAGGCATTGACATCGTCGACGTCCAGGGCGTCGAGGGCGGCATGGATCTGATCGTTCAGGCCGCTCAGTTCGAGGAAATCACGATATGCCTGAGCGGTCGTGGCGAAGCCACCGGGCACCGATACACCGGCACCCGCAAGATTGCTGATCATCTCGCCCAGGGATGCGTTCTTGCCCCCCACGTGCTCAACGTCGTCTTTGCCGAGCTTGTCGAGGGAAACTACGTACTCTACCAAGGTGATCTCTCCACTAACTGTGTTGGAAAAGCTCAGAAACCGGCGGCTCAAAGGAGCGTTTGCCAGTTGTATGGCCTGGACCTGGAAAATAAGTGAGAATGCGGGCCATTGGCGGCCGGCAAATCGCGCCTATCATATCCAAGATTCGTCACTAGCTTAAGGCCCAAGGTGCAAATGAAACGATCTGCTTTCTTTATCTCCGATGGCACGGGCATTACCGCCGAAACCCTCGGCCAAAGCCTTTTGGCGCAGTTCGAAAACATTACCTTCAGCAAAGTCACGCGGCCGTACATCGACAACGTGGACAAAGCGCGGGCCATGGTACAACAAATCAACAAAGCCGCCGAAACCGACGGCTTCCGTCCGATTATCTTCGATACCATCGTCAATCAGGACATTCGTGAGATCCTCGCGACTTCCAATGGTTTCATGATCGACATTTTCTCGACCTTCCTGGCGCCCCTTGAACAGGAACTGACCGAGCATTCTTCCTATACCGTGGGCAAATCCCACTCCATCGGTGCCAACACCAATTACATGGAGCGTATCGAGGCGGTGAACTTCGCCCTCGACAACGACGACGGTGCCCGCACGCATTATTACGACAAGGCCGACCTGATCCTGGTCGGCGTATCGCGCTGCGGCAAGACCCCGACCTGCCTGTACATGGCCATGCAATTCGGCATCCGCGCGGCCAACTACCCGCTGACCGAAGACGACATGGAGCGCCTGCAACTGCCCAGCGCCCTGCGTGCCCACCAGCACAAGCTGTTTGGCCTGACCATCGACCCGGACCGCCTCACCGCGATCCGCAACGAGCGCAAGCCCAACAGCCGCTATTCGAGCTACGCCCAGTGCGAATTCGAAGTGCGCGAGGTGGAAAACCTGTTCCGCCGCGAGAACATTCCGAACATCAACTCCACGCATTTTTCCGTGGAAGAGATCTCCGCGAAGATTCTTGTGGAGAAAGGTGTGGAGCGGCGCTTCAAGTAGTTTGTAGCGCCTGTCCCGCCGCCTTCGCGAGCAAGCCCGCTCCCACATTGGACCGCATACCATTCCCACGACGCGGTCAAATGTGGGAGCGGGCTTGCTCGCGAAGAACGATGACGCGGTCGCCTAGATAACAAACAAATCCAAAAACCGATTAACAGGCGTCGCTTCAAGCGCTGCCTGATCCTTGCACAGATCTAAAATCTCCTTACTGCGCTGCCCGGTGAATCGCGTCAGCAGGTTCGCCCTGAACTTGTCCTCCAACAATGGAATGCCCTCGGCACGCCGCCGACGATGACCGATCGGATACTCCACCACCACGTTCTCAGTGCTGGACCCATCCTTGAAAAACACCTGGACGGCATTGGCGATCGAGCGCTTGTCGGCCTCCAGGTATTCGCGGGTGAAGCGCGGATCTTCGACAATGACCATCTTGTCGCGCAGCACATCGATGATCGGATGCGCCTTGTGAAAATCATCTTCGTAGTACTCGGCGACCAGGTTACCGAACGCCAGTGGCACCGCGGTCATGTACTGGATGCAGTGATCGCGGTCAGCGGCATTGGCCAGCGGGCCGACCTTGGAAATGATGCGGATCGCCGATTGTTGGGTGGTGATGACGATCCTGTCGATTTCATGCAGGCGATTGCGCACTAGCGGGTGCAGGGTCACCGCAGCCTCACAGGCCGTCTGTGCGTGGAACTCGGCCGGAAAACTGATCTTGAACAGCACGTTTTCCATCACATGACTGCCGTATGGCCGCGAGAAGCTGAAACCACGCTGGTCTTGCGGCTTGAGCGCCAGGTCGTTGTTGGTGTGACTGAACAGCACGTCGTAAAAACCCCATTGTTTGGCACTCAACACGCCTGGAATGCCCATCTCGCCACGCAGGGCGATGTCCGCCAGGCGCACACCTCGGCTGGAGGCATCCCCCGCCGCCCAGGATTTTCGCGAGCCGGCATTCGGTGCATGGCGATAAGTTCGCAATGCCTGGCCGTCAGCGAACGCATGGGACAACGCCGAGAGCAACTGCTCGCGGTTGGCGCCCATGAGCTTGGCGGTGACGGCGGTGGAAGCGACTTTCACCAGAATGACGTGATCGAGGCCGACACGGTTGAACGAGTTTTCCAACGCGATCACGCCCTGGATTTCATGGGCCATGATCATCGCTTCAAGCACCGTGCGCACGGTCAGCGGCGCTTCGCCATTGGCCAGGCGCTTTTGCGACAGGTGGTCAGCCACGGCGAGGATGCCACCGAGGTTATCCGACGGATGACCCCATTCGGCGGCGAGCCAGGTGTCGTTGTAGTCGAGCCAACGCACGATGCATCCGATGTCCCACGCGGCCTTGACCGGGTCGAGTCGGTAACTGGTGCCGGGCACGCGGGCGCCGAACGGCACGACGGTGCCTTCGACCATAGGCCCCAGGTGCTTGGTGCACTCGGGAAAACGCAAGGCCAGCAGGCCGCAGCCGAGGGTGTCCATCAGGCAGTTGCGGGCAGTGTCGAGGGCTTCCAGGGAGTCGATCTTGTAGTTCAGTACGTAATCGGCAATGTCCTGCAGGACCTGGTCGTAGTCGGGGCGGTTGTTGAGGTCAACGTTGGCGCTCATGTTCGATTCACTCTGCACATGGTTCGTTGATGGGACCTCGGTTCAGGGATCAATCTCGGTGGGTGACACCATTTTTGTTTAAAATACGATCCAAGTGTGGGAGCGGGCTTGCTCGCGAAAGCGGTGTGTCATTCGACATCAATGTTGAATGGCAGTCCGTATTCGCGAGCAAGCCCGCTCCCACATGGGGTCGGTGCCAGGTTTAGAACGAATCGCCCGGCACGCGGACGTAACCTTCCATCAACACCCGTGCACTGCGGCTCATGATGGCCTTGTTCACGGTCCATTCGCCGTTGACCTGGCTGGCTTCGGCGCCAACGCGCAAGGTGCCCGACGGATGACCGAAGCGCACCGCGTTGCGTTCGACGCCGCCCGCCGCGAGGTTGACCAGGGTGCCGGAAATCGCTGCTGCCGTGCCGATCGCCACTGCCGCCGTGCCCATCATCGCGTGGTGAAGCTTGCCCATGGACAGTGCGCGTACCAGCAGGTCGACATCCCCCGCCGCAACCGTCTTGCCGCTGGACGACACGTACTCCGCCGGCTTGGCCACGAACGCCACTTTCGGCGTGTGCTGGCGCTTGGCTGCTTCGTCGACGTTGGATATCAGGCCCATGCGCAGTGCCCCGTAGGCACGGATGGTTTCGAACATCAGCAACGCTTTCGGATCGCCGTTGATCGCGCCCTGCAATTCGGTGCCCTTGTAGCCGATGTCTTCGGCATTGACGAAGATGGTCGGGATACCGGCGTTGATCATGGTTGCCTTGAAGGTCCCGACGCCCGGCACTTCCAGGTCATCGACCAGGTTGCCGGTAGGGAACATCGAACCGCCACCGCCCTCTTCTTCCGCTGCCGGGTCGAGGAATTCGACCTGCACTTCCGCCGCCGGAAAGGTCACGCCGTCGAGTTCGAAATCGCCGGTTTCCTGCACTTCGCCATTGGTGATCGGTACGTGGGCGATGATGGTCTTGCCGATGTTGGCCTGCCACACGCGCACCACGGCAATGCCGTTGTGCGGGATGCGGCTGGCGTCCACCAGGCCGTTGCTGATGGCGAACGAACCGACCGCCGCGGTCAGGTTGCCGCAGTTGCCGCTCCAGTCGACGAACGGCTTGTCGATCGACACCTGACCGAACAGGTAATCGACGTCGTGATCCGCCTTGATGCTTTTCGACAGGATCACGGTCTTGCTGGTGCTGGACGTCGCGCCGCCCATGCCGTCGATCTGCTTGTCGTACGGATCGGGGCTGCCGATCACGCGCAGCAACAAGGCATCGCGGGCCGGGCCTGGAACCTGTGCGGCCTCGGGCAAGTCCTTCAGGCTGAAGAACACGCCTTTGCTGGTGCCGCCACGCATGTAGGTGGCTGGAATTTTAATCTGAGCTGCGTGAGCCATGGTGCTCGTTACTCCTGATCTGAAAGCAGACACGGGACTCAAGGTCCCGTGTCTGTGCTGCGTGTGTTAGACGGCTACCGCCGATTCTTCGAGGAAGTCCTGGGCGAAGCGTTGCAACACGCCGCCAGCCTCGTAGATCGACACTTCTTCAGCGGTGTCGAGGCGGCAGGTCACCGGCACATCGACGCGCTCGCCGTTCTTGCGATGGATCACCAGCGTCAGCTCGGCACGCGGGGTGCGGTCGCCGATCACGTCGTAGGTTTCGCTGCCGTCGATGGCCAGGGTGTGACGGTTGGTGCCCGGCTTGAACTCCAGCGGCAACACGCCCATGCCCACCAGGTTGGTGCGGTGGATACGCTCGAAACCTTCGGCGGCAATCGCTTCGACACCGGCCAGACGTACGCCCTTCGCTGCCCAGTCGCGGGACGAACCCTGACCGTAGTCGGCGCCGGCGATGATGATCAGCGGCTGCTTGCGATCCATGTAGGTCTCGATGGCTTCCCACATGCGCATCACTTTGCCTTCCGGCTCGACGCGAGCGAGGGAGCCCTGCTTGACCTTGCCGTTTTCCAGAACCATTTCGTTGAACAGTTTCGGGTTGGCGAAGGTTGCGCGCTGCGCGGTCAGGTGGTCACCGCGGTGAGTCGCGTAGGAGTTGAAGTCCTCCTCCGGCAGGCCCATTTTTGCCAGGTATTCGCCGGCGGCGCTGTCGAGCATGATCGCGTTGGATGGCGACAGGTGGTCGGTGGTGATGTTGTCCGGCAGTACCGCCAGCGGGCGCATGCCCTTGAGCGGACGCGCGCCGGCCAGTGCGCCTTCCCAGTACGGCGGACGGCGGATGTAGGTGCTCATCTCGCGCCAGTCGTACAGCGGCGCGACTTTCGGGCCGGTGTCTTCGTGAATGGCGAACATCGGGATGTAGACCTGGCGGAACTGCTCCGGCTTCACCGAGGCTTTCACTACGGCGTCGATTTCTTCGTCGCTCGGCCAGATGTCTTTCAGGCGGATTTCCTTGCCGTCGACGACGCCCAGCACATCCTTCTCGATATCGAAACGGATGGTACCGGCGATCGCGTAAGCGACGACCAGCGGCGGCGAAGCGAGGAAAGCCTGCTTGGCGTACGGGTGGATCCGGCCGTCGAAGTTACGGTTGCCGGACAACACAGCCGTGGCGTACAGGTCACGGTCGATGATCTCTTGCTGGATCACTGGGTCCAGCGCACCGGACATGCCGTTGCAGGTGGTGCAGGCGAAGGCCACGACGCCGAAACCGAGCTGTTCCAGCTCATCGGTCAGGCCGGCTTCGTCGAGGTACAGGGCGACGGTTTTCGAGCCCGGTGCCAGGGACGACTTGACCCAAGGCTTGCGGGTCAGGCCGAGCTTGTTGGCGTTGCGTGCCAGCAGGCCGGCGGCGATCACGTTGCGCGGGTTGCTGGTGTTGGTGCAGCTGGTGATGGCGGCGATGATCACCGCGCCGTCCGGCATTTGCCCCGGCACATCGTCCCACTGACCGGAGATGCCTTTGGCAGCCAGGTCCGATACCGCGACACGGGCGTGCGGGTTGCTCGGGCCGGCCATGTTGCGCACTACCGAAGACAGGTCAAAGGTCAGGCCGCGCTCGTATTGCGCGCCTTTGAGGCTGTCAGCCCACAGGCCGGTGGTCTTGGCGTAGTTCTCGACCAACTGCACCTGCTCGTCTTCACGACCGGTGAGCTTGAGGTAGTCGATGGTCTGCTGGTCGATGTAGAACATCGCCGCGGTGGCGCCGTATTCCGGAGCCATGTTGGAGATGGTTGCGCGGTCGCCCAGGGTCAGCGCCGCGGCGCCTTCACCGAAGAACTCCAGCCATGCACCCACGACTTTCTGCTTGCGCAGGAACTCGGTCAGCGCCAGCACCATGTCGGTGGCGGTGATGCCCGGTTGCAGCTTGCCAGTCAGTTCAACGCCAACGCTTTCCGGCAGGCGCATCCAGGAGGCGCGGCCGAGCATCACGCTTTCGGCTTCCAGGCCGCCAACGCCGATGGCGATCACGCCCAGGGCATCGACGTGCGGGGTGTGGCTGTCGGTGCCGACGCAGGTGTCAGGGAACGCCACGCCGTCACGCACCTGGATCACCGGAGACATTTTCTCCAGGTTGATCTGGTGCATGATGCCGTTGCCCGGCGGGATCACGTCGACGTTCTTGAACGCCTTCTTGGTCCAGTTGATGAAGTGGAAACGGTCTTCGTTGCGACGGTCTTCGATGGCGCGGTTCTTCTCGAACGCCTCCGGATCGAAACCACCGCGCTCGACGGCCAGGGAGTGGTCGACGATCAGTTGCGTCGGTACCACCGGGTTCACTTGCGCTGGATCGCCGCCTTGCAGGGCGATGGCGTCACGCAGGCCGGCGAGGTCGACCAGTGCGGTCTGGCCGAGAATGTCGTGGCACACCACACGGGCCGGGAACCACGGGAAGTCGAGGTCGCGCTTGCGCTCGATGAATTGCTTGAGGGATTCGGTCAGCGTGGCCGGGTCGCAGCGACGCACCAGGTTTTCCGCCAGCACGCGGGAGGTGTACGGCAGGGTGTCATAGGCGCCGGGCTGGATGGCCTCGACCGCCGCGCGGACGTCGAAGTAATCCAGGTGGCTGCCGGGCAGCGTTTTACGGAATTCAGTGTTCATCGTCAGGACTCGGGTCACGGTAGTTACAAAGGGTGGGGGCCTGGCACAGCTCCCGAATTGAACACAGACCTCTGTAGGAGCCGGCTTGCCGGCGAATGCGGTGGGTCAGCAACAACAATGTTGAATGACAAACCGCCTTCGCTGGCAAGCCAGCTCCTACAGGGTCACCGGTTCATTCAGTGACCTGGGCAGGCATTCCCACCATTCAGCGTTGTTCGATTGGCACGAACTTGCGCTGTTCGACGCCGGTGTACTCGGCGCTCGGGCGGATGATGCGGTTATTGGCACGTTGTTCGTACACGTGGGCCGCCCAGCCGGTCAGGCGCGAGCAGACGAAGATCGGTGTGAACAACTTGGTCGGGATGCCCATGAAGTGGTACGCCGAGGCATGGTAGAAGTCAGCGTTCGGGAACAGCTTCTTCTGCTCCCACATGGTCTTGTCGATGGCTTCGGAAACCGGGAACAACACCGTGTCGCCCACTTCGTCGGCGAGTTTTTTCGACCAGGCCTTGATCACTTCGTTACGCGGATCATTGTCCTTATAGATCGCGTGGCCGAAGCCCATGATCTTGTCCTTGCGCTCGAGCATGCCGAGGGTGCCCTTGATCGCGTCTTCAGGCGACGAGAAGCGCTCGATCATTTCCATCGCCGCTTCGTTGGCGCCGCCGTGCAACGGGCCACGCAGCGAGCCGATGGCCGCGGTGATGCACGAGTACAAGTCAGACAGGGTCGACGCGCAAACACGGGCAGTGAAGGTCGAGGCGTTGAATTCGTGCTCCGCGTAGAGGATCAGCGAAACGTTCATCACCTTGACGTGCAGCTCGCTCGGCTTCTTGCCGTGCAGCAGGTGCAGGAAATGACCACCGATGGACTGCTCGTCGCTCACGCATTCGATGCGCTTGCCTTCGTGGCTGAAGCGGTACCAGTAGGTCATGATCGCCGGGAAAGCAGCCAGCAGGCGGTCAGTCTTGTCGTGCTGCTCGGAGAAGTCGTTCTCCGGCTCCAGGTTGCCCAGGAACGAGCAGCCGGTGCGCATCACGTCCATCGGGTGGGCGTCGGCGGGGATGCGTTCCAGCACTTCTTTCAGCGCTTGCGGCAGGTCACGCAGCTTGCTCAGCTTGGTGATGTAGGCGTTCAGTTGCGCCTTGCTCGGCAGTTCGCCGTACAGCAGCAGGTAGGCGACTTCTTCGAACTGCGCGTCAGCCGCCAGTTCACGAACGTCATAACCACGATAGGTCAGACCGGCACCCGACTGGCCCACGGTGGACAGTGCGGTTTGCCCGGCTACCTGGCCACGGAGCCCGGCGCCACTGAGTACTTTTGCTTCGGCCATTTCTGCCTCCAATATTTTTGAATTTGTCAGGGAATCGGCAAATTGTGATTCATCAGGTCTTTTGGGTGTTGCCGAAAAGATCGCAGCCTCGTTTCACTCGACAGCTCCTACAGGGGAAAGCGGTCGGTGTAGGAGCTGCCGAAGGCTGCGATCTTTTGATCTTCATTTCTTTGCGGCAAACAACGCATCGAGCTTCTGCTCGAAGGTGTGGTAGTCGATGCGATCGTAAAGCTCCATGCGGGTCTGCATGGTGTCGATGACATTCGCCTGCGTGCCATCGCGGCGTAGCGCGGTGTAGACGTTTTCCGCGGCCTTGTTCATGGCGCGGAAGGCCGACAGCGGGTACAGCACCAGCGATACATCCGCTCCAGCAAGCTGCTCGGTGGTGTACAGCGGCGTCGCGCCGAATTCAGTGATGTTGGCCAGGATCGGCGCTTTCACACGGTTGGCGAACAACTTGTACATGTCCAGTTCGGTGATGGCTTCCGGGAAAATCATGTCGGCGCCAGCTTCGATGCACGCAGCGGCGCGATCCAGGGCAGATTCCAGGCCTTCCACCGCCAGGGCGTCGGTACGGGCCATGATCACGAAGCTGTCATCGGTACGGGCATCGACCGCCGCCTTGATGCGATCGACCATTTCCTGCTGGGTCACGATCTCTTTATTAGGACGGTGACCGCAACGCTTGGCGCCAACCTGGTCTTCGATGTGAATCGCCGCCGCGCCGAACTTGATCATCGACTTCACGGTACGGGCCACGTTGAAGGCCGAGGAACCGAAACCGGTGTCCACGTCCACCAGCAGCGGCAGGTCGCAAACGTCGGTGATACGGCGCACGTCGGTCAGCACGTCATCCAGGCCGGTGATGCCCAGGTCCGGCAGGCCGAGGGAGCCAGCAGCCACCCCGCCACCGGACAGGTAGATCGCCTTGAAACCGGCGCGCTTGGCCAGCAGCGCGTGGTTGGCGTTGATCGCGCCGACCACTTGCAATGGATGCTCGCTGGCGACCGCATCGCGGAAACGCTGGCCTGGAGTGCTCTTGTTCAAACTCATGACTCACCTCGTTTGGCTGTCGGGTTGGCGCCGTCCTGGTAATGACGGGCGATGTTGCGTTTGGAGGCGCCGATGTGACGGCGCATCAACAACTCGGCCAGTTCACCGTCACGGTCGGCGATGGCATCGAGAATTCGGTGGTGCTCGGCGAACGCCTGGTGTGGGCGATTGGGGGTGCTGGAAAACTTCATGCGGTACATGCGCACCAGTTGATACAGCTCGCCGCAGAGCATTTGCGTCAGGGTGCGGTTACCGCTGCCCTGGATAATCCGGTAGTGGAAGTCGAAATCGCCTTCCTGCTGGTAATAGCCGCGACCGGCCTGGAAGGCCTCGTCGCGCTCGTGGGTTTCGAGGACGCGACGCAGTTCGTCGATTTCTTCGACGCTCATGCGTTCGGCGGCCAGACGACAGGCCATGCCTTCAAGGGATTCGCGAATTTCGTAGAGCTCGATCAACTCGGCATGATCGAGCGACACCACCCGCGCCCCGACGTGCGGCACGCGCACCAGCAGGCGCTGGCCTTCCAGACGGTGGATGGCCTCGCGCAGCGGGCCGCGGCTGATGCCGTAGGTCCGGGCCAGCTCCGGCTCGGAGATCTTGCTGCCGGGGGCAATATCGCCCTTGACGATGGCCGCCTGAATACGCCGGAAGACGTTCTCGGAAAGCGTTTCCGAGTCGTCCTGAACGATGAGCGGGGGATCCAGTTGATCCAACATATTGTCGACACCTTGAAAGCCAGTGCCGCAAAAACTAACCAAAACAGGCGCGTCAGTCAAAGGATAATTCGATATTGTCGACAATCGTCTAATAACCGACTGCGCCATAACCAAACAGGGCCCTCTGTTTATAGCCGCCCCCCACCGGTGGCGCCATAAACCCACCGTGCTAGAATGCCGCCCGCATTTGTCTGTCACATCTGCACGGCTTGTCATGAATAGCTGATAGGCCTACGAGGGAGCTTGCGCAGTGATGCCAGGGCCTTGAACCGAAATACGCACCGCTGCGCACCAGGATTTATGAGACTCAAGCCCTTCTCCACACTCCTTTATTGTCTTTGCCTGCCAGGTTTTGCCGTGGCGGGGGAAAAGTCCGTCTATGGCCTCAACGAATACGCATCCCTGGGCGGTATCGACCTGGAAGTGGCTGCCAAACTCGATACCGGCGCGAAAACCGCGTCCCTGAGTGCCCGCGACATCAAGCGTTTCAAACGCAATGGCGAGTCCTGGGTACGTTTCTACCTGGCCATCGACGCCGCCCATTCGCACCCGATCGAACGACCGCTGGCCCGTGTCAGCAAGATCAAGCGCCGGGCTGGTGACTACGATCCGGAAGAGGGCAAGAAGTACACCGCCCGTCCGGTGATCGAGCTGGATATCTGCATGGGTTCAGCTTTACGCAGCATAGAAGTGAACCTGACCGACCGAAGTGCGTTCCAATACCCGCTCCTGATCGGCTCCGAAGCGCTCAAACGCTTCGATGCGCTGGTCGACCCCAGTCTTAAATACGCTGCCGGCAAACCCGCCTGCGCCACCGACGCTCATACCGCCGAGTAATTCAAATGCGCTCTCTTACCCTTCATCTGAAAATGCTGATCGCCATCCTGGTGGTGTTGGGCATTTCAGTCACGGCCTACCAGATTTTCGTACTCGGCATTCCCGTGACCGAAGACGCCACCGACGACTTGTGGAACATCGACGCCAAGGTCGAGTTCGTCGCCAGTGCCAAGGATCCGGTCAAGATCCAGATGTTCGTGCCGCCGCTGAGCCGCGATTACGTGAGCCTCAACGAAAGCTTCATCTCCAATAACTACGGCGTGGCCGTGAACCGGGTCGACGGCAACCGCAAGGTCACCTGGTCGGCGCGCCGGGCCAAAGGCAACCAGACCCTTTATTACCGCCTGGTGCTGACCAAGCGCTACACCGCCGAAAAAGCCAAGATCAAGGGGCCGACCTTCCGCGACAGCATTGCCCTGGAAGGCCCTGAGAAACTCGCCGCCGAAGCGCTGCTGGCGCCGATTCGCCAGCACTCGGCCGACGTCGAGACCTTCATCAGCGAAGCGATCAAGCGGGTCAACAACAGCAACGACGACAATGCCAAGATGCTCCTGGCCGGCGACCCGACACCGGCGCACAAGGCGAAGATCGTCGAACTGCTGCTGTCCATCGCCCACGTGCCGGTGGAAAAGGTCCATACCATTCGCCTGGTGGCCGACCAGCCGCAAACCCCGGAACTCTGGCTGCGCAGCTTCAACGGCACCGACTGGCTGTACTTCAACCCCGAAACCGGCGAACAGGGCCTGCCAACCGACCGCCTGCTGTGGTGGACCGGCGACGAAAACCTGATCACCGTCGACGGCGGCAAGAAGGCCACTGTGACCTTCAGCATGAATAACAGCGAGATGAACGCCATTCGCCTGGCCAAGCTGACCGACGAAAATACCGACGCCAACTTCCTCGAATACTCGCTGTACGGCCTGCCGCTGCAAACCCAGCAGACCTTCATGATCATGGTGATGATCCCGATCGGCGTGCTGGTGATCCTGATCCTGCGCAACCTGATCGGCCTGCAGACCCTCGGCACCTTTACCCCGGTGCTGATCGCCCTGGCCTTCCGCGAAACCCAGCTCGGCTTCGGCATCGTTCTGTTTACCATCATCACGGCGCTGGGGCTGTCGCTGCGCTCCTACCTTGAACACCTGAAGCTGCAAATGCTGCCGAGGCTGTCGGTGGTACTGACGTTCGTGGTGGTGTTGATCGCCGCCATCAGCCTGTTCAGCCACAAGCTCGGCCTGGAGCGCGGACTGTCGGTGGCGTTGTTCCCGATGGTGATCCTGACCATGACCATCGAACGCCTGTCGATCACCTGGGAAGAACGCGGCGCCAGCCATGCCATGAAAGTGGCGATCGGCACCCTGTTCGCGGCCTCCCTGGCGCACCTGATCATGAGCGTGCCGGAACTGGTGTACTTCGTGTTCACCTTCCCGGCGATCCTGCTGATCCTGGTGGGCTTCATGCTGGCCATGGGTCGCTATCGCGGCTACCGCCTGACCGAGCTGGTGCGCTTCAAGGCCTTCCTGAAGAAGGCTGACGCCTGATGTTCGGCTTCTGGAAGACCTGGAAAGCCCTGGAAGCCCGGGGCATCATGGGCATCAACCGGCGTAACGCGGACTACGTGCTCAAGTACAACAAGCGCAGCCTGTACCCGATCGTCGATGACAAGATCATCACCAAGGAACGGGCGATTGCCGCCGGCATCCACGTGCCGCAGCTGTACGGGGTGATCTCCACCGAGAAGGAAATCGACAAGCTCGGCGAGATCATCGACGGGCGCAACGATTTCGTGATCAAGCCGGCCCAGGGCGCGGGCGGCGACGGCATCATCGTCATCGCCGACCGCTTCGAGGGCCGTTATCGCACGGTGTCCGGCAAGATCATCAGCCACGAAGAGATCGAGCACCATGTCTCGAGCATTCTGACCGGGCTGTACTCCCTTGGCGGGCACCGCGACCGGGCACTGATCGAATACCGGGTGATTCCGGACCAGATCTTCAAGAGCATCAGCTATGAAGGCGTGCCGGACATCCGCATCATCGTGCTGATGGGGTACCCGGTGATGGCCATGCTGCGCTTGCCCACCCGCCAGTCGGGCGGCAAGGCCAACCTGCACCAGGGCGCCATCGGCGTCGGTGTCGACCTGGCCACCGGCCTGACCCTGCGCGGCACCTGGCTGAACAACATCATCGCCAAGCACCCGGACACCACCAACGCGGTGGACGGCGTGCAACTGCCCTACTGGGACGGCTTCATGAAACTCGCCGCAGGCTGCTATGAGCTGTGCGGGCTGGGCTACATCGGTGTCGACATGGTGCTGGACCAGGAGAAGGGCCCGCTGATTCTTGAGCTCAATGCCCGGCCAGGGTTGAACATCCAGATTGCCAATGATTGCGGCCTGACGTTGCGCACCCACGCGGTCGAGGCGCGGCTGGAAGAGTTGAAGGCCCGGGGTGTGACCGAAACCGTCGAAGAGCGGGTAGCGTTCGTGCAGGAGATGTTTGGGCATATTCCGCCGGTCGAGGGCTGAGTTCCTCCTTGCAGGAGCGAGCTTGCTCGCGATGGACGTCAACGATAACGCGTGCTTCCTGGATGTACGCGTTGCTCTCAGGTTCATCGCGAGCAAGCTCGCTCCTACAAGTCCCCGACATCCCTCTAGGAGCAATTCCCCGAGAGGACTACAATCGCCACCCCGCCTCGATGGCTGATCTCCCTCGCCCATGCTGACCTGTTCCGTACACCCGCTGCCCTATCGCGCCAATCCCGCCGACTACTTTGCGGCCATTCGTCATGCCCCCGGTGCCGTGCTGCTCGACAGCGGCCGCCCGAGTGCCGAGCGCGGGCGCTTTGACCTGCTCAGCGCCTGGCCGCTGGAACAGCTGGCGGTCGCGCCTGACGAACGCGGCGGCGATTTCCTGCAACGCCTGCGGGACAATCTGACGCGCCTGGGCGAAGCGACACTACCCAATGACCTGCCGTTCGCCGGTGGCCTGATCGGCTACCTGAGCTACGATTTTGGCCGCCACCTGGAAAACCTGCCGAGCCGGGCCCTGGATGACCTGCATTTGCCGGATGCGCGGTTCGGCCTGTACGACTGGGCGCTGGTCAGCGATCACCAGCAGGCCACCAGCCAACTGGTGTTCCACCCGACGCTGGCCGACAGCGAACGTCAGCGCCTGATCCAGCTGTTCAGCCAGCCAGCCGTTGCCGTGGGCGAGCCGTTCAGGTTGCAGGCGCCGATGAATGCAGATCTGAGTGCCGGGCAGTATCGCCAGGCGATCGAACGCATCCAGCAATACATCCAGGCCGGTGACTGCTACCAGGTCAACTTCGCCCAACGCTTCCGCGCGCCCTGCCAGGGTGATCCATGGACGGCGTACTGCGCGTTGCGCTTGGCGTGCCCCACGCCGTTTTCCGGTTTCCAGAGCCTGCCCGACGGCGGCGCGGTGCTGAGCCTGTCACCGGAACGCTTCGTCAAAGTCACAGAGCGCCTGGTTGAAACCCGCCCGATCAAAGGCACGCGCCCACGGGGCCTCACGCCAGGCGAAGACGCGGCGAACGCCGCCGAACTGCTGGCCAGCCCCAAGGACCGCGCGGAAAACCTGATGATTGTCGACCTGCTGCGCAACGACCTCGGCCGCACCTGCCGCACCGGCTCGGTTCGTGTGCCGGAGCTGTTCAGCCTGGAAACCTACCCGAATGTGCACCACCTGGTGAGCAGCGTGACCGGCGAACTGGCGGCTGATCGGGATGCACTGGACCTGATCGCCGGCAGCTTCCCGGGCGGCTCGATTACCGGCGCGCCGAAAATTCGCTCGATGCAGATCATCGACGAGCTGGAACCCACTCGACGCGGACTGTACTGCGGTTCATTGCTGTATCTGGACGTGCGCGGCGAGATGGACAGCTCAATCGCCATCCGCAGCCTGCTGGTCAAGGATGGGCAGGTGTGTTGCTGGGGCGGTGGCGGAATCGTCGCGGACTCCGAGTGGCAGGCCGAGTATCAGGAGTCGATCACCAAGGTGAAGGTGCTGCTCGACACCCTGCAAAGCCTTTAAAAGCATCGCGAGCAAGCTCGCTCCCACAAGGATTGCGACGATCCTGTAGGAGCTGGCTTGCCAGCGAAGGCGTCCGAGCAGACGACTACAGACTCAACGCCCGATTCGAAGCCTTGATGAACTCCTGCTTCAACGCTTCAAACGTGTGCACCGCCGGGAACTGCGGGAATTCGGCGATCACATTGTCCGGCGCATGGAACAGAATCCCGGCATCCGCTTCGCCCAGCATCGTGGTGTCGTTGTAGGAATCACCCGCCGCAATCACCCGGTAGTAAAGGCTCTTGAACGCCAGCACCGACTGGCGCTTGGGATCTTTCTGACGCAACTGGTAGCCAGTAACGCGCCCGCTATCGTCAGTGATCAGACGGTGGCAGAGCAAGGTCGGGAAGCCCAGCTGACGCATCAGCGGCTGGGAGAACTCGTAGAAGGTATCCGACAGAATCACCACCTGGAAGCGCTCGCGCAGCCAATCGACGAACTCGACGGCACCGTCCAGCGGCTTGAGCGTCGCGATCACTTCCTGGATGTCGGCGAGCTTCAGGCCGTGTTCGTCCAGAATCCGCAAACGCTGCTTCATCAGCACGTCATAGTCGGGAATGTCCCGGGTGGTGGCCCTGAGGGATTCGATCCCGGTTTTTTCCGCGAAGGCGATCCAGATTTCCGGGACCAGCACACCTTCAAGATCCAGACAGGCAATTTCCACAAGACACTCCCATTGGTATTGTTTATTGAGTCGAGCGAGCCCGAACTCTAGCGATAACTCCCCCACCACGCAACGCAGAGGACGCCCCGGCCAGTGCCGCTTTTTGTTACCATCGGCCCCATATAGAGCGCCAAGCGCCACCGACCTGTAGGAAGCCGCCCTGATGAGCCCAACGTTCGACGTCGTGGAACTCGCCACGACCTATGCCAATAAATCCGCCCAGGACATCCTCAAACTCGCCTTCGCCGAGTTTGGCGATGAGCTGTGGATATCTTTCAGCGGCGCCGAAGACGTGGTGCTGGTGGACATGGCCTGGAAGCTGAACAAGAACGTCAAGGTGTTCAGCCTCGACACCGGCCGCTTGCATCCCGAGACCTACCGCTTCATCGATCAGGTGCGCGAGCACTACAAGATCGACATCGAACTGGTGTCACCGGACTACACCAGGCTGGAACCGTTCGTGAAGGAAAAAGGCCTGTTCAGTTTCTACAAGGACGGCCATGGCGAGTGCTGCGGCATCCGCAAGATCGAGCCGCTGCGTCGCAAGCTGTCTGGCGTGAAGGCCTGGGCCACCGGCCAGCGCCGCGACCAGAGCCCCGGCACGCGCAGCGCCGTGGCGGTGATGGAAGTCGATACCGCGTTCTCCACCCCGGAACGCACCCTGTACAAGTTCAACCCGCTGGCACAGATGACCAGCGAGGAAATCTGGGGCTACATCCGCATGCTCGAACTGCCGTACAACAGCCTGCACGAACGCGGCTTCATCAGCATCGGCTGCGAACCGTGCACCCGCCCGGTACTGCCGAACCAGCACGAGCGTGAAGGCCGCTGGTGGTGGGAAGAAGCGACCCAGAAAGAATGCGGATTGCATGCAGGCAATATCATCAGCAAGTCCAAGGTCTGATCTCTCTGCAAATCCCCCTGTAGGAGCGAGCTTGCTCGCGATGAACCCTGGAACGCCGCGGGGTATCAGACACCCCGCGTTATCGTTGACGACCATCGCGAGCAAGCTTGCTCCTACAGGATTCGTGACCGAGCCGAAAAATGTGTACACAGGAATGTCACCATAGGTGCCATTTATGTGTGCACTTTTATTTTCCACGCCCCAAAAAGTTACATCCTCCTTTCCTGACTTCCCCAGTCGACCAAACCCAACAATCCCGCTGAAAAATAAATACCTGTTCAAACGGTCAATTTATATTTCCATTTTTTCAATAACTTGGCGAAAAACCATAACAAAACGAAATGAGCAGCGCATTTCATATATCTCCCGACTGGCACGCATCTCGCTTAAGTGCATACATGTTTTGTATACAATAAAGCCAAAACATAACAACACTTAGATCCGCAAGCCTGAAGCGCCCTATCCCGTACAGGCTGCAGATGCCCCGTAACCAATGATATTCGCCACCCGCGACGAAGATTGCCGAGCAAAGGCTCAAGCACAGTCATCGCGGCGTCGAGCATCAGGAGCCTGCCGGAATGCGTACAAGTCTCTCCAATAACAATGTCGCGCTGGATCTACCCTCCTCCCACGTCACCCAGACAGCTTTTGGGCAATCGCTTGAATCCTCTGTCGTGCTCAGCCCCCGCCTGCACAACAAGGACCTGGCGCCAACGAAGGCGGAAGGCCGGCGCTGGGGTCGCTACAGCATCTTCGCGTTGTGGACCAACGATGTGCACAACATCGCCAACTACTCGTTTGCCATCGGCCTGTATGCCCTGGGCCTGGGCGGCTGGCAGATTCTCCTGTCCCTGGGCATCGGCGCGGCGCTGGTGTATTGCTTCATGAACCTGTCGGGCTACATGGGCCAGAAAACCGGGGTGCCGTTTCCGGTCATCAGCCGCATCAGTTTCGGCATCCACGGGGCACAGATTCCCGCTTTGATCCGCGCCGTGATCGCCATCGCCTGGTTCGGCATCCAGACCTACCTGGCCTCCGTGGTCTTTCGGGTGTTGCTGACCGCCATCCATCCCGGTTTCGCCGAGTACGACCATGACTCGATCCTCGGTCTGTCGACACTCGGTTGGGTGTGTTTCGTCTCGATCTGGTTGGTGCAGTTGGCGATCCTCGCCTATGGCATGGAGATGGTGCGGCGCTACGAAGGGTTTGCCGGGCCGGTGATCCTGCTCACCGTCGCGGCCCTCGCCGCCTGGATGTACTTCCAGGCCAATGCGACCATCGCCTGGTCGATCCGCGAGCCGCTGAGCGGTGGCGAGATGTGGCGCAATATCTTTGCCGGCGGTGCGTTGTGGCTGGCGATCTACGGCACGCTGATCCTCAATTTCTGCGACTTCGCCCGCTCTTCGCCGTGCCGCAAGACCATCAAGGTCGGCAACTTCTGGGGCCTGCCGGTGAACATCCTGGTCTTCGCCGCCATCACCGTCCTGCTCTGTGGCGCGCAATTCCAGATTAACGGCCGCATCATTGAAAGCCCGACCGAGATCATCGCCTCGATCCCCAACACCTTCTTCCTGGTCCTGGGTTGCCTGGCGTTCCTGATCGTCACCGTGGCGGTCAATATCATGGCCAACTTCGTCGCCCCGGCCTTTGTCCTCAGCAACCTGGCGCCCAAGTACCTGACGTTCCGCCGTGCCGGGCTGATCAGCGCGACCATTGCCGTGCTGATCCTGCCGTGGAACCTCTACAACAGCCCACTGGTGATCGTCTACTTCCTCTCCGGCCTCGGCGCCCTGCTCGGCCCGCTGTACGGCGTGATCATGGTCGACTACTGGCTGGTGCGAAAAGGCCAGGTCAACGTGCCGCAGTTGTACAGCGAAGACCCCAACGGCGCCTATTACTACAGCCGCGGGGTCAACCTGCGCGCGGTGGTGGCCTTCATTCCCGCCGCGCTGATCGCCATCGTCCTGGCGCTGGTACCGGGTTTCCACCTGGTGTCGCCGTTCTCCTGGCTGATCGGTGCCGGGATTGCCGGGATGCTCTATCTGATCATCGCCAAGCGCCAACCCCACTACGCCGACGTCAGCGGTGAAGCCATCGCCGTGGACAACGTCAGCCATTAACTCCCTCGCGGCCCGGCAGTATCGGGCCGCTGAACCACCCGTTATAAGGACTTCCCATGCGCATTCTCGTGGTCAACGTCAACACCACCGAATCCATCACCCAGGCGATCGCCCGCTCGGCCCAGGCCGTGGCCGCGCCCGGCACGGAGATCGTTGGCCTGACGCCCTACTTCGGTGCCGACTCGATCGAAGGCAACTTCGAAAGCTACCTGGCCGCCATTGCGGTGATGGACCGGGTCATGGCCTACGACCAGCCTTTCGATGCGGTGATTCAAGCCGGCTACGGCGAACACGGCCGCGAAGGCCTGCAGGAATTGCTCAACGTACCGGTGGTCGACATCACCGATGCGGCCGCAAGCACCGCGATGTTTCTCGGTCACGCCTATTCGGTAGTCACCACCCTCGACCGCACCGTGCCGCTGATCGAAGACCGCCTGAAACTGTCCGGGCTCTGGGACCGCTGCGCCTCGGTGCGGGCCAGTGGCCTGGCGGTGCTGGAACTGGAGCACGAGCCGCAACGCGCGCTGGAAGCCATCGTGCATCAGGCTGAACTGGCGGTGACCCAGGACAAGGCCGAAGTGATTTGCCTGGGCTGCGGCGGCATGGCCGGGCTGGATGAGCAGATTCGCCTGCGCACCGGCGTGCCGGTGATCGATGGCGTGACCGCGGCGGTGACCATCGCCGAATCGCTGGTGCGACTGGGGTTGTCGACGTCCAAGGTGCGCACTTATGCGACACCGCGGCCGAAGAATATCGTCGGCTGGCCTGGGCGGTTTGGGCGCTGAATTCCCAACATTGAACCGAGTCGCCCCCTTCGCGAGCAAGCCCGCTCCCACAGGGGATTTGTGCACGCCGCAGATTCGATGTGGGAGCGGGCTTGCTCGCGAAGGGGGGCCTCGGTTTCCAACCTGGTTCATACCGCACTAAAACGCTGCCCCAACCCCCGCTCCGCAAACTGCTCAATGATGAAATCCACAAACGCCCGGGTCTTGCCGGGCAGCAGTTTATGTTCAGCGTAATAGATGGAAATATTGCCATCGTCGACATACCAGTCCGGCAACACCCGCTGCAACGTCCCCGCCTCCAGATAGCCCAACGCAAAGGGCATGCTCACCAGTGCAATACCCAAACCCTGGACCGCCGTGGCACAGGCCGCCTCAGAATCGCTCATGGTCATCCGCGCCTTGAGGGTCAAGGAACTGTGTTGCTGGGTGCGACTGGTCAACTGCCAGGAACGCACGCGACCGGTCTGCGGCGAGCGTATAAGGATGCCGTCGTGCGGCTTGAGATCGTCAGGCTCGCGGATCGCCTCGTGCGCCGCCAGGTAATCGGCAGAGGCCACCAACACGCGATGGGCTGGCGTCAGCTTGCGCGCCACCACCCCTTGGGGCAGTTCGAAGCCGCCACCAATCGCGGCGTCGAAACCCTGGGCGATCAGGTCGACCTGCCGGTTATCGAAATGCCAGTCCGGATTGATCGCCGGAAAGCGCCGCAAAAACTCACCGAGTAGCGGCACGATGTACAAACGTCCGAACACGGTGCCCATGCTGACCTTCAGGGTGCCCGCAGGACGGCCTTCGGCGCTGGCCAGATTGGCTACGGCGTTCTGGATGGTGAGCAGGCTGCCACTGACTTCATCGAGAAACAGCTGACCGGCCTCGGTGAGCGTGAGGCTGCGGGTGCTGCGCTGAAACAGCCGCACGCCCAGCCGGGCTTCAAGCTTGGCCACGCTCTTGCCCACGGCCGCCGGGGTCAGGCTCAAGCGTCGCGCGGCTTCGGCAAAGCTGCCGACCTCGGCGCTGCGTACAAAGCATTCGATACTGCTGAAGGTTTCCATGGCCAACCATTATAAACTTATGGTTTACACAGACTATCGCAATTACCCCCTACTCAGCGTGCAATCCTGAATCGATACTAGGCTCCATCAACCGGGACATCTCGCCTCGGGACTTTGGAGATCGATATGACTACTCAGAACCTCAGTGGCAAAGTGGCTTTGATCCAGGGCGGTTCCCGCGGTATCGGCGCTGCCATTGTCAAACGCCTGGCCGCTGAAGGCGCGACTGTCGCCTTTACTTACGTCAGCTCCACGGCCAAGGCCCAGGAACTTCAAGACAGCATCATCGGAAATGGCGGCAAAGCCCTGGCGATCAAGGCTGACAGCGCCGACGCCGAGGCCATCCGAAGCGCCGTAACGGCTACCGTAGAGGCCTTTGGTCAGCTGGATATCCTGGTCAACAACGCGGGCGTGCTGGCCGTTGCACCGCTGGAAGATTTCAAACTCGAAGACTTCGACCAGACCCTGGCGATCAACGTACGCAGCGTGTTCATCGCCACCCAGGCTGCCGCCAAACACATGACCGAAGGCGGTCGAATCATCAACATCGGCAGCACCAACGCCGACCGCATGCCCTTCGCCGGTGGCGGCCCGTACGCCATGAGCAAATCGGCGCTGGTCGGCCTGACCAAAGGCCTGGCCCGCGACCTCGGCCCCAAAGGCATCACCATCAACAACGTGCAGCCGGGCCCGGTCGATACCGACATGAACCCTGCCCACGGCGACTTCGCCGACAGCCTGATTCCGTTGATGGCAGTGGGGCGTTACGGCAAAGTCGAAGAGATCGCCAGTTTCGTCGCCTACCTGGTCGGCCCCGAAGCCGGCTACATCACCGGCGCGAGCCTGACCATCGACGGTGGTTTTGGCGCCTGATGAATTGAATGCAATCAAACTGTGGGAGCGGGCTTGCTCGCGAAGAGGGAGTGTCAGTCGAAATTGACGTGGGCTGACACACCGCTTTCGCGAGCAAGCCCGCTCCCACAGTTAATGTCATCAGGTCCACTCAAGTGCAGGCAGGCCACAGGCATCCGGTACAAATGCCTTCAACGTACGAAGAATACCGTCGGCATGGGCGTATTTTTCGTCAGCCATCGCCGCATCCGGAATCGCAATCGCCGTCATCCCCGCCGCTTTGGCTGCCGTGACACCGAACGGCGAATCCTCGAACACCAGGCAATCCTGTGGCTCCACACCCAGGCGTCGCGCTGCCGTCAGGAAGATATCCGGCGCCGGTTTGGCCGCGCCGACGTCCGGATCATCGGCAGTGACGATGAAGTCGAACAAGGCGAACCAGTCGCGGTGCAAGGTGGTTTTCTGGCCGAACGACTGGCTCGAGGAACTGGTACCCACCGCAATCGGAATGTTATGCGCCTTCAAGTGCCGGACCAGTTGTTCCGCACCCGGCATCGCCTGCGCCGCAGGAAAACGCTCGCGCATCAGCGGCTCGCGAATCACCAGGAACTCTTCGGCGCTGATCGGCAAGTCCAGCGCCTGCACCACATAGCGCGCCAGATCACCGGCACCACGGCCGATGATGTTCTGCTTGACGCTCCAGTCGAACGTGCGTCCATAGCGCGCGGCAATCGTCGCCGTGACTTCGGTGTAGATCCCCTCGGTGTCCAGCAGCAGGCCGTCCATATCGAAAATCACGGCCTTGATCGGGCCGAATTCTTTGCACAGTGAATTCATCGCATCTGATCCGTTTTCATGACATCCCAGGCGGCTCAGTACGGCCGGCTCCGCGACAGATTAAAGGTTTCAGCAGCATAACGAGCAGCCGCTACCAAGAGCAACGGAGGAGTACGCAAAAAGCCCGGCAAATCGCCGGGCTCGTCAGTTCACTGCTGTAGATTCTTTTGGCAGGCTAACCGCCCGCTTTTTTGCCAGTCCCGCCATCCGCGGGCGCTGTGGTCCCGTCGGTAGAATTACCTGATCCTCCAGACCCACTCCCAGAACCGCTCCCCATCGAATTGCCACCGCTGGTCGAGCCGCTTTTTGTCTCCGGGCGGGTGCTGCTCCCATTGGCATCGCCTGCATTGCCATTATTGATGGAGCCAGGCGGCAGCGCATTTTCCGGGCCAGAGCCTGCATTCATTTCAGTGGACGGTGGCATCCCGCCTTTGTCGATGGGTGCATCGTTGCCAGAGGACTGGGAAAATGCCATGCCGGACCCGAGCGACAACAGACCGGCCACTGTCAGGGCCATCCATCTTGACCTGATCATGGTGCGTCTCCTTTACGAGTTGCATACCTTATGTCTGGCAACGATGTGTTGGCATGGTTGCCGCTCATTCGACAGGCGGTCTCGCACCCGACGTCGATCAGCTTGGCTCGCCGGAGGCATCCTCCCCGGCGATGTCCGGATCGCTCGGGTCTGCTTCGACATCAGAATCCGTGCGCTTGAGGTCATCGTTGGGAACCTGCTCGACGCCGGGCTCGTCATCGGGCGGACGCTGGTCCCGACTCAGCGAATCGGTGGGCGAAGGCAGGGGGTATTCGGGGGTTTCGTCGATGTCGGAGACTTTTGGATCAGCGTTCATGTGACACCTCTCAACGGGCCTGAAAGGCAGGCCCTGAAAGTTGGAGGGATGGGCGATCGTCAGGTTCGATCAGGGAGACCATCGGTTACGTCGCTGAGCGATGCCCGTCAGTGATGCTTGTTCTTGTGTTTGTTTTTATGTTTATGGCCGCCACCGGAATGGGACCCGCCATCGTCGCTTCCCAGATTGTTGCCCACCGCACCACCGGCTGCGCCACCCAGGCCTGCACCAATGGTCGAGCCGGTGGAGCCACCCAGGCTGTTGCCGATCACCGAACCGCCTGCCGAACCTAATCCACCGCCGACCGCGGCCTCGGTGCGGCTGCCCTTGGGTGCGCCGACCGCACTGCCGGCGGCGCCGCCGACACCGGCACCAATGGCGGCGCCTGTGCTGCCGCCCATTTGTCCGCCAACCACATTGCCTAATGCACCACCAAGTCCACCGCCAACGGCGGCAGTACCGTCGCCTGCCGCCAGCGCGAACGGAGACAGAAACAATCCAAAAACAAGCGCCGGCAACGTCAAGCGTCGAGTACCTGGGTATCGCACTTCATTGCCTTTGGTTTTCGGGGTCATGGCACGCCTCGTATTTTATCGGGGGTATGGAGCATTCGAGGCGCAAACGGCAGAAACGTTCAAAACGCAAAAGCCCGGCATCAAGCCGGGCTTTTGCGTGAGATCCTTCGGGATCAGTGACGCTTGTGACCTTTGGCCAGGTTGCTGCCGACGCCGCCGCCCAGGGCGCCACCCAGGCCTGCGCCGATGGTTGAACCGGTCTTGCCACCCAGGCTGTTGCCGATCACCGAACCACCGGCAGCGCCAACGCCACCACCGATGGCAGCGCTGGTACGGTGGCCTTTCTTGGCGGCAACCGCACTGCCGGCTGCGCCAGCGACACCGGCACCAATCGCGGCACCGGTGCTGCCGCCCATGCTCTGGCCAACGACGTTACCCAGTGCGCCACCCAGGCCACCACCAACGGCGGCAGTGCCGTCGCCGGCCATTGCACCTTGAGCAACCAGAAGACCCAGAACCAGAGCAGGCAGTGTGAAACGCATGACAGAAACCTCAAAAAATAGGGATGAAACTCAAAGGGGCGAGATTGAATGCTTTAGAGGAGACAAAGTCCAGACATGCGCGCGCTCAACCTCGTTATAGGCGACGGTTGGACAGCAATTTCGGGAAAGGTTTTATCGCAGGCAAAAAAAAGCCCGCTGGGGAACGGGCAGGGTGTTGCTTCTAACGGATGAGTTGAGCCTACGTAGGGCCTTGTGAAAAGTTTGTGAAAATAATCCAGATTAAATATTCGTTCACATTCAGGGCACAAAAAACCCCGTTCGATGACGGGGTTTGCTCGCGGGTACATTTACTACTGCCTGGCCGACTCCCTTAGCTTGGGCAGGAATTTCCCCTTCAACACTCGACAAGCCTTGGTCTTGATCTTGAGGACCTTGACCTGGTCTTCGCCGAAGCTGGCCACGTACTCCGTCTGGCCGCACTGAACGTAGTTGTTGATCGGATATTCTGCGCCGTCGTCTTCGATATACGGTTCAGTCATCGCTTCACCCCTCTCAAAAGCGGGATCGACACCGGCAAGCCCTTTGCACGAAAAATATCGATCACCAAGGATTTTGAGACTAGCCGGTCATTAACGGACTTGTAGTTCGGATCAGCGAATGCCCGACGAATGGGCAGGAACTTTCACTTCAGTCTGACTGCCGTTCCGGATACAAAAACCACCACCATGCCGCCCTTTCCTGATGGCATGCTGATCTGATAATCGAGCCCCACCACCGCATCCGCCTGCAGTGCCCGCGCTCGCTCCCTGATCTCGTCGGTGACCTGGCTACGTGCCTCTTGCAACGCCCGCTCCAGGGTCTGGGAACGCCCGCCGAAAATATCCCGCATACCGGCAAAAAGGTCGCGGACAAGGTTGACGCCCTGCACCGACTCGGCGCTGACGATGTCCAGGTAGGCGGTGATGTGGCGGCCTTCGATTGTGTGGGTGGTCGTCGTGATCATGGGATGTCCTTGTTGTGCAGGTCGGATCTGGCCGTGCCCCCCCCGGACAGATCGATCGAATAGCGTCAGAGCAACTTCACCAGTACCGCAGTGACGGTGGCTACCGTGCCAATCAGTCCGGTGGCCACCGCCACCGGATACCAAAAGGTTTCACGGGTCATCTTGCCCGCTTCGGCGTTCAGCTTGCGCTGTTCAGCCATCAGCTTGACGATTTCCACATGAACCTTTTCGAGTTCGGCCTGCTTCATGGTGAATTCCTGCATGGCGGGTACCTTTCCATCCTGGAGTGGGCGCGTTGGGTGCGGTCATTTATTTTGCACCCGGAAAACATAAAACCAATACCCTTTTCCAAGACGACCTGTTTCAAGTAGCAAGTCCCTATGAAAGCAGTTATCCACTCGACTCTCCAGCATGACGTCCTACACGCCGAGCTCATTTCCTACGGGAATTTAGGAATTACCTTTGCTCGGTTATCTGTCGCAGTTGCGCGGTGTATATGTAAATGACACGCCCAAAAACACAAAACCCCCGGCTTCTCTCGAAACCAGGGGTTCTGTTTACATCGAATTTGGCGGTGAAGGAGAGATTCGAATTAATCGACCTTTTCGACCAGCAACCGCCGTATTCCGGGGCTTTCAGCGTGCATAGTAGTACAATCGAGTAGTACAATCCGCTGTACCACTCCCCTCCCCGCGGCGCTCACATGGCAGACAACCTCATCCAGAAGGCAGGCGAATCCACTTGGTATGTCCGGCTGCAAGTCCCGGCGGATGTACAGCACAAGCTCGGCGCCAAGGTGTTGATCAAGTCACTGAAGACCGGGCTACGGAAGGTAGCCATGGATGCACGCCTGCCCATCCTCGCTGAATGGAAAGCACAGATTGCAGCGGCACGAGCTGCCAAAGCAGCAGCACGCGAGCAATGGCGTCAGGAAGTTGCTGATAAGAGTACGGCACTGGATGCACGGGTCGACTCCGAGCTGCTCAAAGCGATCAAGAACCCACCGAAAGGTCTTGGTGGTAGTGAATCCGAAATCATGGCTCGAAGTGAGCAATTGGAGCGCGAGAAAGTTGCATTTCTACGGGAGCTTCAAGCGCTTGAAGTGGAAGGTGCGAAAGGGCTGACAGGTGAAGTAATCAAACTGTTCGAGTCAAACCCTCCCGTCTCAATGGTGGATGCGGTACAACGTATCGCCGGGCTTACTCGCAATGTAACCGTGCAACTGGCCGAGCATCGCTATGGCCTCAGTTCTGCTGAGATAGCCGAAGCCAACACCATCACGAGCGAGCCATCCAGCTACAAACCAGCATCGCCCATCACCAATGCACGAGTGAAAGCCTTCCGAGAATTCAGGGAAAGCCGTGGCGGCGCCCCGAAACATGTCGATCAGCAAGTGGTCAAAATGGAGAGGCTGGCGGCCTTCCTGAAGAAAGAGGGGCTACCCCTCAACTTCGACACGGTGGACACATGGCTCAAGTCATTGAATCGCGCCCCAGCGACGCTAAGTCAGCACCTCATGGCGGGCACTGCGTTCTGGAATTGGGCGATGAAATATGACGCGGCATGGCGCGTGGAATACAAAGACAAGGTGAACCCATTCAAAGGGCACGATCTACCACAAGGCGGTGGCTCTGAGATTGCCGGACAAAGCAGGGAAAAGTACACCCGAGACGACACCCTCAAGTTGCATCAAGCCGCTCTGGATAACAAAGACAAGCCGCTGGCAGACCTCATCGCACTTGGCTGGTACACCGGGGCCAGGATCGAAGAACTCTGCAAGCTCAGCAAAGACAGCGTGATCACTGTCGATGGCATCCGGTGCTTCGACTTCCCGAAGAGCAAGAGCAAGGCGAGCAAGCGTGTGGTGCCAATCCATCCGAGTCTGCTATCCACCATTGACCGCCTGTGCGAAGAAACCACTGACACTTTCCTGATCCCCACCAGCTCACACGACCACTACGGCAAACGCTCCCATGCGATATCCAAGGCGTTTGGTAGATTGCGTACAGCAGCAGGCTTCAGCAGGCTCCATGTCTTCCATAGCTTCCGACATACCGTAGTCACGGAACTGGTCAGGGCGGACGTCTCAACCCCCTTGGCAAAGGAATTGGTTGGGCACAGAGAAGGCTCAGTGACGCATGACGTGTATTCGAAGGGTTCAAGTACAGCTCAGAAGCTGGCAGCGATCTCCAAACTCCCATCACTAGACCAACCCCGCGCCAGCACCTCTGACGAACCCCAATGATTACGGGGGAATGACGGTGCACCGCTGCGCTGAATTAGTAGCCTAATATGTATACCGGAGGGGCACCCTCGCACTCAGCGAAGGGTGAACACACAGCGGAGCTGTAGACAGGGATACACGTAGAAGGGATCAACCGAAAGCGCACGCTTTCAATCGTACCCAGCGTAGGACGTAGCACCATCGATCTTCGATCAGACGAACATCCATTAACAATCATCCACAATCCGCTTCGCTTCTGCCTTCTCTTGTCTGGAGTGTGCACACCCGAATGCGTGAGCATTCAACAGGACTACCGGTGAGCGAAGCTCAAGGCAGGATCAACCTTAGGTTGTTGTGATGATGATTAATGAATGTCTTCTCCTACTCAACGTGTTCTGTCGTGAACTCCGTTCACTGGGAATCCAGTCGTTAGCTCACGCTAACCGTGCATACCGCCTACAGCTCACGCTGTACGTGCACCACTCTGCGAGCGATCCCCTACGGTATACATATTAGGTCGTTAATTCTGCGCAAAGGGTGCCCATTTGCACCCCGTGTTTGCTGGACGTTGCACGAGTGCTCGGCGCAGCATTTTGCTCCAGGGCGAAGGTGTGACGTGATGGCAGCCAGCCATTGCAGCCGGTAACATGCCCCATTCACCTAGAAGGAAATCAGCATGAAGGCATGGATTGGGGCGGTTGCACTGGTAGGGCTTCTGGCGAGTGGCTCAGCAACAGCGGCAACAGCGGCAACAGGGAATGAGCTGCTTCAATGGTGCAAGAACGTGCTATCAAACAAAGAGGCGGAATCCACCAGTTACACTGCCGGGTACTGCACCGCAGTCGTAGTGACCGTTGGCGATCTGGTGAAAAGCATTAACCACGACCTAGGGCCAAAACTCCAAATCTGTGTTCCCAGCGGAGTGAGCAATGGGCAAATGGTGCGGGTACTGGTGAAGTATCTGGAAGCGAACCCGGAGAAACTCCACATCAACGCTACCGCGCTAACCATCTTTGCAACCCAACAAGCATTCCCCTGCAAGAGCTGACCAAAACCGCTTTCCCACAGGATTCATGCCGCCCTCCACGGAAACGGCAGGATCGACTATGCCTGCGGCGATCACACCAAGGGCAAGAACTAGCTCCAGGTCAACTGCGTGACGTCATGGCACGGTGCCTATCCACGGGGTAAGCTCTAGTTACTACGGCTACAGCGAAGGACGCGACATGACGAAACGTCAGCTGCAGAAGACTGGGAAGATGCACATTCACATCCACAACGACATCTCCAACACGGCTAACTACCTCAGAACACGTATCGAGGAAAAGGAAGCAATCGGGGACCGTAGCTACATTGCCCTAGACATCACCGCCTGCCTTGTCATGCTGGCGTTCACCTTCGAATCGAGGCTCAACTTCATTGGCGAGCAAAAGGTGGATGGCTTCAAGGAACGACGAGTCTTCGACACGAAGTTGGCGAAGGTGCTGGAGGCACTGGAATTGAAACCGGACTTCTCGATTCGCCCGTACTCTACGATTCAGGAACTGAAGGACTTCCGTGACACCATCGCACACGGCAAGCCTGAAACCGTCGTGATAGATGAACTGGTGGACACTGATCCGGGGGCCGATTTTGACGTTTTCGAGCTTAAAGGGGCGTGGGAAGGTTTTCTAACAACCGACTTCATGCGGCAGTGTTCCGAAGACATCGATTCAATCTGGAAAGAATGGCTGGCAACAGCAAAAATCGATGTGCATCAAACGATCACCCACGGCGAATACAGCATCACACAGCTAGAAGAACCCTCGGTCTTCAGTGGGTGATTGGCAGGCACCTTTTTTTCCACAGAATCCATGCAAGTCAGGCAAATTCGAATCCCTCACGAAACATCCCAGGCCAAACCAGTGACGCGATGGCATCCAGCTATTGCACCCGCTAATATGCCCTCTCACTCAAAAGGAAGACAACATGAAGGCATGGATTAGCGCGCTGGCAGTGTCGGCGACACTGGTGAGCGGTCAGGTAATGGCAGACGGAAACCAGTTACTAAGATCGTGCAAGGCGATGCTTGCAGCAGCAGATAATCCAAGAGTCAGCACTGGGGTGAGTGAACTTGAACTAGGTCAATGTATCGGATTAACGGAAGGTGCCAGAAACACAATGCTTGTTTTGAATCCAAGCCTCAGCCGGGACATGCAGACTTGCTTCCCTGCAACTGGAATTCAAAATGGTCAAGGCATACGGATCGTTATCCAATACCTTGAAGCACACCCCCAGCTACTGAATGAGGACGCCTCCCTCCTTGCCGTACTTGCATACAAAACGGCGTACCCCTGCAAGGGCTGACTGACCACAAGTCTCTTTGCCACAGAATCCATGCCCCGCGCCGCTAGAGCAGTGCAACTCTTGAGGCGATCGAGATTTTCCGGCTGAAAATAATGATGAGGCTCCCCCGGCGTGTCGTACTGCATCCAGCGAAGACGGGCACTGTCCACACCGGGCGAGCAAGGAGATTGTACGAGATTTGCTCAGAAACCGCCGAAGCGCTAAGCAGCGTGCACGCCGCCTCACTGAAAACCCACGAAAAATACAAATAATAACAACTCTCATTTGAAAGCTGTATGAGACGTCATGGGTTGCCTTCTGATTCGCCCGAGATACTTCCATCTGGGTCAAATGTATGACAAACCACCGCAGAACGGACCCTCAAACGACTTACAAAGATGTTTCTTTCGAAGGGAACTCAAGTCCCAGGTTCTTCATCACTCGGCTCACTTGAATTGAAGACCAATTACCACCCCGGCTTGTGGTAATACCCTTGCCATTGAGGCAATCAGCAACCTGCTGAAGTGTGCGACCACCCTTGCGGATACACAGGTCTATCGGATCACGCACCGACTCTTGCCACGAATTCACACGCTGTTGAATAGCCTCGCTAGCCTTGGCCCGGTTGGCCTCGGTACGACCTTTCTCCAGTGCCTCAGTACGGCGGGCAATCTTTTCGGCAGACTGGCTATCACCTTCATCAGCACGCTTCTGGAGAGCTGCTAGAGCTTCCTTGGTTCGGTTGGCGATGAACTCCCGCTCCTGCTGGGCCAGTGCTGCAAACAGATGGAGTTGGAAAGAGTTGGCCGTGGGCATGGTTGCCACTTTGAACTCCGTCTCTTCCATCAGACGGGCAATGTGGTGAACGGAACGAGACAGCCTGTCGAGCTTGGCGACTACCAACAGTGCACCCATCTCCTTGCACGCTGCTAGTGCCCTCTTCCCTTCCGGGCGATCCTCGATTGCCAACTTACCCGACACTACATCCACGAACTCACCAACGATGTTCCAGCCATTCTGCTTGGCTGCACGGTCGATGTACTCACGTTGAGCCTCAAGACCCAAACCCGACTCACCCTGCCCTTGACTGGAAACACGGCAGTAGCTCACTACGTCGATGGTGTTGGTGGTCATGTCTTGACTCCTAGAAGTGCATCTGGGAACCAATATAACAGACTATGATCGGTCGTTCTAGGTTTGTTATACCTGTGTTTCACTTCGACAAAACTTCTACATAGAACGTCCATACACCGATAACGAAGAGAACGATACCGGCGATTTTCGCAACACCTGTATCCCAGAATCCCCACCGCTTCCACCATGGACGTTTGGCTTCCTCTTCCTGCCTCAGAACGTGAGCAGCCTGTACACGCATCAGCTCCACCAAAGGACTTGGCTCAACAACCACTTCATGGACAGCAGCACGAGGAACATGCAGGTCGGTACAAATCTCGTACGACAAAATGGCAGCGTTTCTAGCCAGTTCTTCATGTTGAGCACTCAATTCCGCCATCCGCATCGCATCGGTTAGCACGTTGTTTGGTGATGCGACTGAGCCTGCTGGTTTGCTCGAATCTGAAATCATCGTCATTGCACACCTCCCATGGGGCCAATCCCCGGAAGCCACAGTTGCACACAAACTTTGATCCAGCAAGATAAAAGTGATTGACTATTGCAATGATTCGTGCATTACAAGCATCTACAAGCGCTTACTTGTAGATAAATGGCGTTTGGTTGCTGAAATCAAGCTTGGAACGCAATTTAACCTCCTTGCGTGCGATCACAAGGCCCGACTAAGACCGCTGCCACCATAGAGGCCCGTAGAATGCAGGCTCCAGCCATGGGCACCCTCTTCGCTCCAGGTCATCACTGTGACAGTGCTAGAGGTTTCGGTAAGGTTTCGGGCAGTTAACTGAAGGTTTCCGTGGGCCCTGCTATTCTTGAACCACCACACCCCCCGAGGGCTGAGACATGGACCAGCTTCTGCTCTACATGTTCATCTACCGTACTCTCATCGTATTGGCGGGAATCCTGAGCATCTACTGGGGATACAAGTTGTTCTACGTGATGAAGCTCAAACAGGGAGAGTTCAAAGTTAAAACAGGTGAGAACTATGAAGTGAGTATGAGCGATGTCGCTCCCGGTGTTTTCTTTGCACTATTCGGGGCTGGAATCATCATAGTCTCTCTAATCAACGGAATAACGGTAAAGCCTGCCCATCACAAAGAGGTAGAAGAAGCGGCCTTCATGCAGGAGGTTCCCACCAGCATTGAGACAATTGAAGTGGATGCCCCTCCAGAGCCGGACAGCAACCCTCCAGTGGATAAATGAATCTCAGGGACACCGTGTATGAATGGCTGGCAGCGGCTATGGGTTGTGGTTTGTCTGGTGATATCTGCCTTCACGGCATACCTCACGTACGACAACCTCCCCTCAGAGGAAAAGGTGACGTCGTTCCACACTCTGAGACTTGGTTGGCTGCAAGACGATTTGAAGCGTTTAACCGAGAAAGCGAGCAACAAGCCCGGACCATGGAATAACTTCGGGGAAGAAACAGTCGAGGGTGTCCGAGTGAAAATGCAGGAGGAAGACAATCTCTACAAAAAGGAACTTGCCGAACTTCCCGCTCAAAGACGCGACTACATCACCACCGCTTTCATGTTCTGTTTTGGCTTCAGCGTGAGTCTGTATGTCGCTGGCTGGGTGATTGGGTGGATATACCGAGGCTTTCGCCCTAAACGAGCGTAGCACGCATGGAACTCCGTTCCCCTCACCTTTGTATGTCCACTCAAATTGGCTACAAGCCACGAAATACAAGGGCTGCGGCAATAACGGTTAGTACAACCGTATCTTACCCGGTAAGTTTGTTTCTTTTAGACTGGCAACAGAAAGCCCCACCATTGCTGGCAGGGCTAAGTCGGTTGAATCAGTACGGTGCTGTAGTTGTGTATGTGTGCCCGATGCTATCCGTTCGGATTGCCCACAATGGAATGCTGATTGGCATGTAATCGCCAATGCGTTCAAATCCAAATGGAGTCTCGTGCACGTCCGAATCAACTTCGAGAGTGCGAGTGTTCCGAAGGATTAGACCATCAAACACCCCCTGCACATCTGCTACATCACGACCGTGGAGAAGATCGAACAACGCCTGTTCTTCACCCTCTTCCACATCCCATGATTCCCTGGGCCCCTTAGATTCGTGAACGGCCAGGAATTGGTCAGACAAAGGTTTCAACTCAGGTCGGAACTGTGCATGGCGGTCCAACTCAAGACGTAACACGCCGAAAGACGAGTGAGCCGTTCTTTTGATTCCAAACTCACGCACCAACCTGTGCTCCATCTCAGCACGAAGTTCCTCCAACTGCTTACCCTTCATTGTTTCGATAGCACCGATGTGAACAGCATGCTCCGGGATTGTTGCATCCAAGTTGTCACGCAGCCAAACAAGATTTTTCTGACGGTCTGTTGGCTTGATGTTGGCCAACTTCACAGTAGCAGCAACAACATCTTCACCCAAGTAAGCAATCAGTCGGTCAAGCACTGCACCATCCGGCTCATCTTTATCAACAGAATGGCGAGGATCAATGCTTGTTCGGCTGATGTACTTGCCAGCTCCGTAGTGTTTCACTCCGTGAGCCCTGTTCAACCCCGTAGGACTGATTACCAGATTCTCGGCATGTAACAGACCAAGTGTACGAGCGCCCTTCACAGCGGCAATATGAGACATCTCGAAGTGGTCGACATCGCCATATTGGTTCACACGGAAAGCCTGTTTGTAGAGCTTATTCAACTCAGCAAGGGACTCAGGCATATGACCGTGGAAAATATCGAGTGTCCCTGCCCGCTTACTCTCTTTTACACCCCAGTAGAAGAATGCTGATCGACTTGCATCATTAACATTTTTAGACTTTCGTTTTGCTGCCTTAGCTGCCTTTTGACATTCGGGAGTGCAGAACACTTTCGTAGCACTGGTGGTTCGGAATCGTTCCTTACAATGCCCACATGTTGGGCGGCGCTGTGTCTTAGCAGGTTTCTTTGGTGTTGCTGACTTCATTGTTTGCTCCATCGCGGTTAGCAGGTTGTTTAGGATTGGTTAGTGTGTATGTGTGGCGGCATCGACCAGAGCAGAAGACTTCTAGTTTGACTGCTGCGAATACGTGGCTGCAGTTTCTGCATGTGCAGGTTTTCATCTGTGGTTATCCGTTTGTTGAGATGGCTACATCGCCATTTGGGTGAAAGACGCAGTACCGTTGCTCACCTTCCGAGTTGAAAACCTCTTCAACGACAAGGCGTCTACGTGTACTGCCGATTAGTTCCATTGCTGCTGTAAGGGCTTCGCCCCGTGTGTAATATTCCATTGGCTTCATTGCAGGATTCTCCTGAGTGGGGTATGTCCATGAAAAAACCTCTCTTGCCCTTACGGGCCGTGGCTTAGACGGGAATGCGGTTAGCACAATGCTACCCTAGGGCGATGATGGTGAATGTTGCGTCTAACGGAAGAGTCTCAGCATATGGCTGGACGCTCTTATTCTGACGAACCGTGTAATCACAACTTGTTGCGGTAATGTTGGCTAGCTCGAAACTTGAAGTGTGGTTAGCAGAGATGCCTTCCAGAAACCCCAGGAGCTTCGGTGGCGTAGTTAAACCCTTATCGCCATAGCTGATAGTGCCTCTAGCGTAAGTTGGCCCGTTTGGGGCTTCTATGTCGCCTATTACTGGCACTGTGATTCGGAATAGAATCGGGTTACTGTCAGTGCCAGTTAGAGCATGAAAATAGCCCATCTCGGCAGCTTGAAGTGTGCCGAATCTGGCAAGTGCTCGGTACAGGTCATCGACCGTTACATCTATTACTGTTTCATATGTCATGTGTAATTCCTTGTTTTTAATGTGGTGTTATTTGGTTTCACTGTGTATAGCTTTGCTGACTTCACGTTGAACTGCCGTCATGATGAATGACTTCATCTGTTCTCGCTCATCAGCAAACTGCTGCTGTAACTCGTTGCGGTGCTGTTGCAACAATCGACCGGTGTGATCAGTGGTTTTATCAAAGATGTAGGCGGTCGTAACGAACATGCTGGTGACTTGTATTGCAGCGATAACAACCATCGTTTTAATTAAAGAGCTCACCGACTAGCACCGTAGCTACGCCCTGACTGAACATGTCCGTCTAGGTGAGCTTGAACCAAATCATGGAACAACTTGCGACCTGTACCGCGATACAACAGAGACTCTGTGTAATTCCCGGTCGTCTTGTATTCGGACAAGAAACTAAACGCAATCTCCGTAACCACAAGTGGACCACCCACAGCAAACAGAACACCGCCTTCAACTTTCACCCAAACGGATGTGTATTGAGAGACGCTAGACATCAAACGCATACGCTCCCTGAGAGCCTTGTTGAGCTTGCGTGGGCTGAAGTTACTCGAAGCTGATAGCCGGTATACGCTTCGGTACGGATGTTCATCTAAGCGGCTTAGGTGATGCTGTAGACTCATTACTGTTCTCTCTCTGGCAAGACGAGAACCCAACTATTCGCCGGGAACCCATACATGGTTGCGGGAAGTTGGAAGCTGTACGACATATGCTCTGGATATTCCATGTTGTAAGCCGTGACAGCCTCCGTGATTTGTTTATCTGTGTAATCTGCCGAAGACATCACCAACGTGATCAACTTGCCGTCATCCCTCACTGACTTAGCAATTGGTGCACGAACATCAACTGGTAATTGATTTGCCCACTGCAACAGCGGGTTCGTCGAATCGTATTTTCGCATCAGGATTTCCGTACATCTGTCCAACATTACTTGCCTCCTTTCAGTGCTGCACGAACTTCAGCTTCCAGCTCAGCCTCAAGTGCTTCGTCTGCTGCCCTTGCAGCTTCCTCACGTTCTTTCAACACTTGGGCCTTACGTTGGGCTACGGTGTTGGCAATGAGTGCTTCATTGGATTTTTCAACTCTTGCACGCAGTGCTGCTTCCGCCTCCTTGAACTCTTCTTTCAAATCAGCCTGAATCAATTCATCCGACTTAATGAGGTGCACCACATACACGTTAGATGTGTCGTTATTGATTGCGATGTCACTACGCTTCCAGCCTTGCGACTGTTTTTCGATAACTAGGTCAATCACCGCCTCAACACCGTAGACTTTGAACTCTACCAGTGGACCACGGAAGAACTTTGATGGGACATTGCCGTACTTATCGAACTCGCCAGTGAAGTACGAACCATAATGCTCAGGGCGTGCCATATACTCACGCTCAGCGATGTCTCTTGCTTCTTGCAGGTCAGCTTTCGATACGACTTTCAATACTTGTTGTTTCATGCTTTGTTTCTCCATAGATGTTGTGTTGCCCGAATGATGGGCGATAGGATGCCAAAGCCAGGAATAGGCTGTGATATGGCGATATTGGTTGTTTGGGGCCTTGTATAATGCGGCCTACAGCGGTGCAAAACAGCGACCCTGTACCCTAGGTAGGGGTAGGTGTTTTTACGGGCGTTTAACCCAATGATTCCAAGAACGCTGGTGACACATTCGCCAGCTCACCAACAGACACAAGAGCACCATTGCGGTTATTCCTGCCTGCTAGTTTGAAAAACTTGGTTAGTACCGCGTCGGATACTTTGATGAAGCGGAAGGTGGCACTGTCAGACGATGGCTCTGTTGAGCTGACGACGTTAACAATCAGGGATGATGCTGTGTGAATCACGATGTAGTTTGACATTGGTATTCTCTCTCATGTTGTGGGTTGCCCTCCTTTTGGACGTAGTTGAATGTGTGTTAACGCGACTTACGTGGGTAGTACAGGTCGATAACTCTGATGTGAACGCCCAGAGCGTCGGCAATCTCGCTGGCAGTCATCTTGTGGCAATGCCTGTAGATAAAGGTTCTAATCTGCTCGGCAGTCGCTGCTACACGCTGCTTTTCAACTGATGTCATCTTGTAGTTCCTCCGTTGGTGGTTGTGGGTTGATCGTATTGAGGTTGATTAACTTACGTTTCTTCGAACGGTGATACTCCTTGTTGCATGTCTGCGAACAGTACAACGCTCGCTGGGTCTTACTTGGGAATGGCGTGCAGCAGTGTTTGCACAGCCGAATTACTACGGCCATATGTTCTCCTATGGATGAGTTGTGATTGGGTATGTGGGGTGGAACGGAATTGCGGATAGAAAAAACGGCTAGGAAGATGGGGGTCTTCTAGCCGTCTCAAGTACATCTATGTCTTTGGTTCGAGGTGTTGCGAAGTTGTGCCGCTGGTAGATTAAGCCTTAACACTTGCGGCGTAGCGTCGAGGTACGGCACCACCCGCCTCTACCAAGTTTGTAGCCATGTCACCGGTTGGACACTGGAGCCCTCCACCAAATGGATTAGGGCGGCTGTTCGGTCTGTGGAAACGCCAGTCACCGAACGGAGCGGGGTCGGATCTCTCCAACCACCCCTCCTGCACTAATTATACCACACACTGGCTATGTGTCAAGCACTATTTGCACATTAATGCAACATCTTTTTAGCTATTAGAAGCCAATCTTTGATAGCTAAAATGATGAAACCCATTCCCTGCTTGGCTTGTAGGCGATTCTGGTGTAGCCAACCACCGCACATTACCTGACGAACGGTAGATGCAGGGCAAAGCACAGACCGTGACACGGCTGGGGGCGTGATCGGACTAACGGTAGGGATCTGGGAGATGCTTGGGGTATGCGAGGGAGAAACGGCAACGCCCTTTGGATAACGGAGCGCCGGAAGGCGGGATGTGATGAGTGGTACAACCGAGTGGTACAATCGGAAATGAAAAAGCCCCGCAAACCATTGATTTGCGGGGCTTTTCAGAATGTGGCGGTGAAGGAGAGATTCGAACTCTCGATACAGTTTCCTGTATACACACTTTCCAGGCGTGCTCCTTAAGCCACTCGGACACTTCACCGTATCTCTTCAAACATGTTCTGTCTGTCGAGGCGCGCTAATGTAGTCGAAAGCTTTTCTGTTGGCAAACATTTTTTTGAGAATTTTCATGCGCTTAAGGCGCTTGGGTGTTTTTGGTTGCCCAGGGTAATGGCAAACCGGCCAATCTCCGGCCTGGCACCCCACCTCTATATAGCAGGCGGTACGCGGCAGGCGTGCCGGGTGACGCTGGCCGAGCGGGTAAAGGGTGACTGGCGAGTCAGTCATGGCGCTTTACCTTGCCGATGGCGGTGAGTAACTTCTGCCCTACTTTATTGAAAGGATTAGCGTCATGAGTGAGTTGATTACCTACCACCTCGAAGACGGTATCGCGACCCTGACCTTGAGCAACGGCAAGGTCAATGCCATCTCTCCGGACGTGATTGCGGCGTTCAACGCTGCGCTGGATCAGGCGGTGACTGATCGCGCGGTGGTGATCATTACCGGTCAGCCCGGGATTCTGTCGGGCGGGTACGATCTGAAGGTGATGACCTCCGGCCCCAAGGAAGCGGTGTCGTTGGTGACATCCGGCTCGACGCTGGCCCGTCGCCTGTTGTCGCACCCCTTCCCCGTCGTCGTCGCCTGCCCTGGGCACGCGGTCGCCAAGGGTGCGTTTCTGCTGCTGTCGGCGGATTACCGCCTGGGTGTCGATGGCCCCTTCAGTATTGGCCTGAACGAAGTGCAGATCGGCATGACCATGCACCACGCCGGTATCGAGATTGCCCGCGATCGCCTGGGCAAATCGGCCTTCCAGCGTTCCGTGGTCAACGGTGAGATGTTCAACCCGCAAAGCGCCGTGGCTGCCGGTTACCTGGACGTCGTGGTCGCGGCCGAAGAACTGCAAGGCGCGGCGCTGGCGGCGGCTCGCCAGTTGAAGAAAATCAACATGATTGCCCACAAGAACACCAAGTTGAAAGTGCGCAAGGCGCTGCTGGAAGCGCTGGACAACGCGATCATTCTGGATCAGGAACATATGGGCTGAGCCCGATGTTGCAGTAACCTAGGAGCCCGACCGTTGTGTCGGGCTTTTGCGTTGAAAAACGCTGGGAGCGCTCTAAGACCAGTCTGACCCGTCAGTCGGAAACATGTGCTCAAACATCGTCTATCTCCCGCCTGTATAGTGGCAATTGCCGAAAACAGTGCACATCCGTACACTGCGCCACCTTTTGTCCCGGTGGGGCCTGCAAATGCTCTTTGCTTTACGTATGTCATTGATGGCCCTGCACTTTATCGTGGCGGGTGTGCTGGGCGTGGTGCTTGGCCTGTGTCGCCCGTTCAATCCGGACAACAGCCGCCTGTGCGCGCGCCTCTATGCGTGGCCGGCGATGTGCATCTTGCGCCTGCGGGTAAAAGCCGACGTCGGGCCGTTGATGGACAAACCCGACAGCTGCGTGATCATTGCCAACCATCAGTCCAACTACGATTTGTTCGTGTTTGGCAATGTAGTACCCCGCCGTACCGTGTGCATCGGTAAAAAGAGCCTGAAATGGGTGCCATTGTTCGGTCAGTTGTTCTGGCTGGCCGGCAATGTGCTGATAGACCGTGGCAATGCGCACAAGGCGCGTCAGTCGATGTTGACCACCACCCATACCCTGCAAAACGAAGACACTTCGATCTGGGTTTTCCCGGAGGGCACACGCAATCTGGGCGAAGAGCTGTTGCCGTTCAAAAAAGGCGCTTTCCAGATGGCCATCGCGGCCGGGGTGCCAATCGTCCCAGTGTGTGTCAGCAGTTACGTCAAACACATGCGATTGAACCGCTGGCGCAGTGGGAAAATTCTGATCCGTTCCTTGCCGGCCATTCCTACTGCGGGATTGAGCCTGGATGACATGCCCATGTTGATCGCCCAGTGCCGCGAGCAGATGCGCGAGTGCATCGATTCGATGGATCGGCAGCTGCAGGCTGCTTAATACGCAGTGTGTCTCGACAAACCCATCGACTGGACGGGCGCCTTCGCCGGCAAGCCGGGCTCCTACAAGATTTCACTGACTCCCGGTAGCAGACAAGGCTAAGCTGAACGCTGCCAAGAAGAAGTGAATCAACATCATGGGTAGAGTTGTTGCTGCTGCCGTTTACAGCGCTGGTAAGAAAGTCACCAATATCACCCTCGACGAAGGCGCCGCCTGGGCTGCGAAGCCGGGGCACTTCGTCTGGATCGGCCTCGAAGAGCCGAATGAAGAGGAACTGTACAACCTGCAACGCCAGTTCAACCTGCATGAACTGGCCATTGAAGACGCCCTGGAAAAACACAGCCGCCCGAAGCTGGAAACCTTTGGCGATGCGCTGTTCATCGTCACGTATTCGCCCATCATGGAAGATGGCAAACTCAAATTCATCGAGACGCATATCTTTGCCGGCAACGGCTACATCATTACCGCGCGTAACGGTCATTCGGCGTCCTACGCCTATGTAAGGCAGCGTTGTGAGGCGCGTCCGTTGTTGCTGGAGCACGGGGAAGATTTCGTACTCTATGCCATCCTCGACTTCGTCATTGAAAACTACCAGCCGATGGGCGAAGCCATCCATGCGCAAATCGACGAGCTGGAACGCAACGTCATGTGCAGTTCACTGAACGAGCGCGACATTCAAAAACTCCACAGCCTGCGCCGCGATGTATTGCGCTTGCGCCGGTTCGCGGCGCCGATGGTGGAGATCGGTGAAGAACTGCAAAAGCTGAACTTCCCCTTCATCGACAAGAACATGCGCCCGTACTTTCGCGATGTGCAGATTCATGTGACGCGGCAGATGGAAGACCTGACGACCCTGGCGGACATTGCCAGCCAGACCATCGAGGTCGGGGTCTTGCTCGAGGCCTCACGCCAGAGCGTAGTGCAGCGCAAGTTCGCGGCCTGGGCGGCCATCCTGGCGTTCCCGACGGCGGTGGCGGGGATCTACGGGATGAACTTCCAGAACATGCCGGAGTTGACCTGGCATTACGGATATTTCGGGGTTCTGGGATTTATTGCGGTGGGGTGTGTGGGGTTGTGGGCGAGCTTCAAGAAGTCGGGGTGGTTGTAGGCGAGACCGAGGCGTTCGTGAGAATCGCGGTAGGAGCTGGCTTGCCAGCGAAGGCGACCGGCCTGACACACCGCGTTGCCCGGTTCGCCGGCAAGCCAGGCTCCTACACGGTTTCTGGCTTGTGCGCCACAAAACGCATCATCCACTCGGCGACGGTCGTGCCGTGGTGGTCATGCTCCAGGCTGGCCATGCCTTTGGAATAAATCTGCTCGCCCAGCGCCTGCTGGCGAATTTCCAGCAAGGCCCGGGAATAGTCGTGGATGAATTCCGGATGCCCCTGGAAGCACAGCACCTGATCGTTGATGTGGTAGGCGGCGAACGGACAGAAATCGCTGGAGGCGATGACCGTGGCGTTTTCCGGTAGCGAGGTAACCTGGTCCTGGTGACTGATCAACAGGGTCAGCTCTTCGCGCACCGGGCTCATCCAGGGCGCCTTGGCGGCCAGTTTGTAGTTATGGGTGCCAACGCCCCAGCCCTGGGTCGCACGTTCGCTTTTACCGCCCAGCAGCAGCGCCAGCAACTGGTGGCCGAAGCACACGCCCAGCAGCTTGTCGCCGCGCTCGTAGCGCTTGAGCAAGTAGGCCCTGAGGGTTTCGATCCACGGGTCGGTGCCAAAGGAATCGGCCTTGCTGCCGGTTACAAGGTAGGCGTCGAACGTCAGGTCATCGCCGGGATACTCGCCCTGCATCACGTTATAGACGGTGAAATCGGCGGCGATGGGTTGCTGCGAAAACAGGTGTTTGAACATCTGCCCGTAGCCCTGATATTGGTCAACCAATTCCGGACGCAGGATGTCGGTTTCCAGAATGCAGATGCGTAACGACATAAAAAATACCTGACACATGATGGGAATAATGCACACCCCAGAGCCTGCCTTGAAACACCGTGACAAGGCAAGCCCCGCAGTGTGTCACTTATCCCTAAAACGCCTCCCCTTTGGCGGCTTTCTCCAGCAGCAGCGCGGGCGGTGCAAAGCGCTCGCCGTATTGCCCGGCCAGATACTGGGCGCGGGCGACGAAGTCCTGGACCCCGTACTGATTGATGAACTGCAGTGCACCGCCGGTCCAGGCGGCGAAGCCGATGCCGAAGATCGAGCCGACGTTGGCATCCGCCGTCGAAGTCAGCACGCCCTCCTCCACACAGCGCACGGTCTCGATGGCTTGCACGAACAGCAGGCGATCGCGCACATCCTTTGGCGAAATCTGCCCGTCGGCCTTTTCGAAACGGGTTTTCAGTTCCGGCCATAGATGTTTTTGGCCACCCGCCGGGTATTCATAAAAACCACAACCGGCGGCCTTGCCCGGACGCTTGTACTCGTTGAGCAGCAAGTCGATCACGGCGTAGGCCGGGTGTTCGATCAGCGCCTTGCCTTCTGCCTGCAAGTCTTTGGCGGTTTGCTGGCGGATATGGCTCATGAGGCCGAGGGAAACTTCGTCGGAGATCGCCAGTGGCCCGACCGGCATGCCGGCCTTGCGCGCCTCGGTCTCGATCATCGCCGCGCAAACCCCTTCACCCAGCATGGCAATGCCTTCATTGGTGAAGGTGCCGAACACCCGAGAGGTGAAGAAACCGCGACTGTCGTTGACCACAATCGGGGTTTTCCGGATCTGCAGGACGTAATCGAATCCCCGAGCCAGGGTTTCGTCGCTGGTGCTGGCGCCCTTGATGATTTCCACCAAGGGCATTTTTTCCACGGGGCTGAAGAAATGCAGGCCGATGAACTTGCTCGGGTCCGGCACCGCCGTGGCCAGGCCACTGATCGGCAGGGTCGAAGTGTTGGAGGCAATCACCGCATCCGCACCCACCACTTGTTGCGCGGCCAATGTGACCTTGGCCTTCAACTCACGGTCCTCGAACACCGCTTCGATGATCAGGTCGCAACCCGCCAGTTCGGCATCGTTGTCGCTGGTATGGATACGCGCCAGCACGGCTTCACGTTGCTCGGTGCTGATCTGCCGGCGTGCCACCTTCTTGTCCAGCAACGCCGCTGAGTGCGCCTTGCCCTTCTCGGCCGCCGCCAGGGTGATGTCCTTGAGCACCACATCGATACCGGCCGACGCGCTGACAAACGCGATGCCCGCCCCCATCATCCCGGCGCCGAGCACCCCGACTTTTTTCGTCACATAAGGCGCGAAACCTTGAGGACGCGAACCGCCGGCATTGATTTCGTTGAGCTGGAACCAGAAGGTGCCGATCAGGTTTTTCGACACCTGGCCGGTGGTCAGCTCGGTGAAGTAACGGGTTTCGATCAAGTGCGCCGTGTCGAAATCCACCTGGGCGCCCTCCACCGCGGCGCAGAGGATTTTCTCCGGCGCGGGCAGTGTGCCCTGGGTTTTGCTGCGCAGGATCGACGGCGCAATCGCCAGCATTTGCGCGACTTTCGGGTTCGCCGGTGTGCCACCGGGAATCTGATGGCCCTTCACGTCCCAGGGCTGAACCGCCGCCGGGTTGGCAATGATCCAGCTGCGCGCCTTGCTCAGCAGTGCCTCGCGATCCACCGCCAGTTCATCGATCAAGCCCGCCTGCAAGGCCTGCTGCGGGCGAATCTTCTTACCTTCGAGCAGGTACGGCAGGGCCTTTTCAATGCCCAGCATACGCACCATGCGCACCACCCCGCCGCCACCCGGCAGCAGGCCGAGGGTCACTTCCGGCAGGCCGAGTTGCACCGAGGGATCGTCCAGCGCGATGCGGTGATGGCAGGCCAGGCAGATTTCCCAGCCACCGCCCAACGCCGCGCCATTGATCGCGGCGACCACGGGTTTACCTAGGGTTTCCAGGGTGCGCAGTTGGCCCTTGAGGGTCAGCACCATTTCGTAGAAAGCCTTGGCCTGTGGTTTGCCGACCTTGATCAGCTCATTGAGGTCGCCGCCGGCAAAAAAGGTTTTCTTGGCCGAGGTGATGATCACCCCCGCGATGTCGTCCTTGTCGGCCACCAGGCGGGCGACACACTCGGCCATGGCCTCGCGGTAGACCGCATTCATGGTATTGGCGCTCTGGCCCGGCATGTCGACGGTCAGGACGACGATCCGGTCCTGGCCCTTTTCGTAACGAATGGCTTGGTTCATAGACAGGTTCCTTGAAGTCCGGGCTCAGAGGCGTTCGATGATGGTGGCAATGCCCATGCCGCCGCCGACACACAGGGTCGCCAGGCCATAACGCAGGTGCCGGGCTTGCAGCTCATCGAGCAGCGTGCCGAGAATGGCGCAGCCTGTTGCGCCCAACGGGTGGCCCATGGCAATGGAACCGCCGTTGACATTGACCTTGTCCGGGTCGATGGCCATGTCCTTGATGAACTTCAACACCACCGAGGCAAACGCTTCGTTGACCTCGAACAGGTCAATGTCTTCGACCCGCAGCCCGGCCTTGGCCAACGCCTTGCGGGTGGCCGGCGCGGGGCCGGTGAGCATCAGGGTCGGGTCGGTGCTGGTGACCGCCGTGGCGACGATCCGCGCCCGCGGCTGCAGGCTCAACGCCAGGCCCTTGGCTTCGGAGCCGATCAACATCAACGCCGCGCCATCGACGATTCCGGAACTGTTGCCGGGGGTGTGGACATGATTGATCCGCTCCACCTGGCTGTAGACCCGCAGCGCGGTGGCGTCGAAACCCATTTGTCCGATCATTTCGAAACTAGGCTTGAGCTTGCCCAGGCCTTCCAGGGTCGATTCGGCGCGGATGAATTCATCATGATCGAGCAGGATGATGCCGTTCTGGTCCTGCACCGGCACCAATGACTGTTTGAACGAGCCATCGGCCCGCGCCCGCGCGGCTTTCTGTTGCGAGTGCAGCGCGTAGGCATCGACGTCCTGACGGCTGAAGCCTTCAAGCGTGGCGATCAGATCGGCGCTCACACCCTGGGGAATGAAATGGCCGTGAAGGTTGGTTGCCGGGTCCAGCGCCCACGCCCCGCCGTCGCTGCCCATGGGGACTCGCGACATCGACTCGACGCCGCCGACCACCACCAGGTCTTCGAAACCGGAACGGACTTTCATCGCCCCCAGGTTCACCGCCTCCAGCCCCGAGGCGCAGAAACGATTGATCTGCACACCGGCCACGCTGACGTCCCAATCCGCCACCTGGACCGCGGTCTTGGCGATGTCGGAGCCTTGATCGCCAATGGGCGTCACGCAACCGAGCACCACGTCATCGACCTGGCTGGTATCCAGGTCGGTTCGCTGTTGCAGCGCCGTGAGCAACCCGGCCACCAGGCTCACCGGCTTGACGCCATGCAAGGCACCGTTGGCCTTGCCTTTGCCACGGGGCGTACGTAACGCGTCGAAAATGAAAGCTTGGGTCATGACGTCCTCGAACCGCAATGCAGGTGAGAAAAATACAGCCCTCACTGTTGGCCCATGGCGTCATGGATTCAATGACCGCAGCGCTCACAGGCATTGACGCTCACGCTCAGACGGACGGTCATCCCGCAGCCGGTGAACCGGTTCAGGACACGCAGGTGTCTAGCAAAAGGCCGCCCAAGAAGCTGGCAATAGGCCTCATGCCTTTTTAATAGCATCTTGTGAGAACACCATACTAAATGGATCTAAACCAAGCGTGACGCGGGCTCTAAGGTGAAGGTGTACGAAGTTGTCGTCGGGTTTTGCCGAGGCGCTCGTCCTACAGGAAGTGCAGCGTTTGCCGTCAGGAGATGTGCAGGCAGGCATCAGGAAATAACAAAAAAAAGGCGGTCAGCCATGTTCAAACAATCGAAAGTTCGTCAAGCCGGGCTCATTCTTTTCGCCACCACTCTGTTGTTGATTTTGCCGAACCTGACCAAGGTGATCGGATAGTCGTTCTTTGGAAAACGGCGCAAGATGTTTTATCGCCAAGTAAAAATGTGACTGGCTTCCTTCCCGGGCCAGCGTGGCTGTGCCAACCTTTGCGGCACTTCCACGACAGGGATGGCGATCATTTGAAAACGCTCATTGTGTTCGGGGCCCTGCTGCTCAGTACGCCTCTTCATGCCGCACAGCTGAACCTGGAGCTGGGCGCGAACAGTCGCACGTGGCAAACCGAGGAGCTGCTCAAGCACCCTCAGGTGCAGACCATCAACATCAGCAATGACGTGTCCTACAAGCGTGACATGGCCTACCGCGCCGTGCCGCTGGCCGCGCTATTGACCGACATCAAGCCTGACGACCACCTGCAAGCCGTGGCGCTGGACGGCTTTGCCGCCGAACTGGCGGCCGCCCCGCTGCTCAACACCCAGGGCGCGCGTGCCTGGCTGGCGATCGAAGACCCCGCCAAGCCATGGCCACCGCTGGCGGAAGGCAAGCACAGCGCCGGGCCGTTTTACCTGGTCTGGACCGATCCGCGGGCAGGCAACATCAGCCCGGAACAATGGCCGTTCGAGGTCGCCAGCATCAAGCGCATGGCCCCCGTGGCCGAGCGCTTCCCTGCCCTGCTGCCGGATCCTGCGCTGAAGGCCGATGACCCGGTGAACCAGGGTTTTGCGCTGTTCCAGAAAAACTGCCTGGCGTGCCATCGCTTGAATGGCGCCGGGGATGCGCAGTTCGGCCCGGACCTGAATATTCCCTTCAACCCCACCGAGTATTTCGGCGCGGATTTCCTCAAGCGCTATATCCGCGACCCGCAGAGTTTGCGCCAATGGCCCCAGGCGAAGATGCCGGGGTTCTCGGCCGAGGTGTTGCCGGATGAGGATCTGGGGATGCTGGTGGGGTATTTGCAGCATATGGTCGGGCGCAAGGTAAAACCCTGAACACCTTGTAGGAGCCCGGCTTGCCGGCGAAGGCGTCCGATAGACTGGCGCAATGTTCAAGGACGCCTTCGCCGGCAAGCCGGGCTCCTACAGGAGAAGGCGGCCGATAGTCTGGCGCAATGTTCAAGGACGCCTTCGCCGGCAAGCCGGGCTCCTACAGGAGAAGGCGGCCGATAGTCTGGTGCAATGTTCAAGGACGCCTTCGCCGGCAAGCCGGGCTCCTACAGGAGAAGGCGGCCGATAGTCTGGCGCAATGTTCAAGGACGCCTTCGCTGTAGGAGCTGGCTTGCCAGCGAAGGCGCCCGGAAGACTAGTGCAATGTTTAAGGACGCCTTCGCCGGCAAGCCGGGCTCCTACAGGAGAAGGCGGCCGATAGTCTGGCGCAATGTTCAAGGACGCCTTCGTTGTAGGAGCTGGCTTGCCAGCGAAGGCGCCCGGAAGACCAGTGCAATGTTCAAGGACGCCTTCGCCGGCAAGCCGGGCTCCTACAGGGTGTGCAGCTGATTACTGTTGTTGCACCGAGATGACCGGTGCGGGCATCGGGGATACAAACACCTTCGCATGCATCTGCTCACACCCACCCCCGCGGCGCATGCCGCGCACCGGGCAGGCGTCCAGGTAATCCAGGCCCACCGCCAGTTTCAGGTGCCGCTCCGGTCGCGCCAGTTCATTGGTCACGTCGAAGCTGTACCAGGCGTCATCCAGCCAGGCTTCGGCCCAGGCATGGCTGGCCAGGTGTTCGCTGTTTTCGCTGTACAGGTACCCCGACACATAACGCGACGGGATGCCCAGGCTGCGCGCGCAGGCGAGGAATGCGTGGGTGTGGTCCTGGCACACGCCTGAACGCCCGGCGAAAGCCTGCGCGGCGCTGGTGTCCACTTCGGTGGAGCCCGGTGTGTAGGTCATGTGCTGGTTCAGGCCGTGCATCAAGTCGATCAGCGCCGTACGATCGCGGCGCTGCTTGCATGCCTTGTCGGCGAAGGCGCGCAGTGCCTGGTCGGCCTCGGTCAGCCGGGTGAAACGCAGGAACGGCAAGGCCGACTGGCTCTCGTGCTCAGCCTCGCGCAGCTCGTCGATGTCGACCTGGCCACGGGCGCCGATGATGATCGCCTCGTGGGGCTCGTCCATGGTCAGCACATGCAGGATGTTGCCGAACGGATCAAGTTGCGCGCGCACTGGCCGCGGCAGATCCAGCTGCCAGCTCAGCACGTGCTGGCGCTCGCTGTCGTGGGGGGTCAGCCGCAGGTACTGGATGCTCGCCCGCACCTGATCCTCGTAGTGATAGGTGGTCTCGTGGCTTATGGAAAGTCTCATGCAGCCTCCAGGTAGGAACTGTGAATGGCATTGCCCAGCTGGCGCACCAGCGGGATGAACTCGGTGAGCCAGGCATGCAGGCCTTCGTCGAGAATTTCGCTGATGCCGGTGTAGCGCAATCGCGCATCGATCTCCGCCGCCAGGCGCTGTGCCGGGCGGCCGTTGGCCCCCGGAAGCTGGGCGAGGATCTGGTCTATTTCTTCGGTGCAGGCGCGCAAAGAGCGCGGCACATCGGCGCGCAGCAGCAGCAACTCGGCCACATGCCGCGCACCGGGTGCGTCACGGTAGATCTCTGTGTAGGCCTCGAAAGACGACAAGGCCCGCAACAAGGCGCTCCACTGGTAGTAGGCGTGGGCCGTGCCGTCGCTGACCGCTTCGGCCTGGTCGCCGGCCATTTCATAGCGGGCATCGAGCAGGCGCAGGGTGTTGTCGGCGCGTTCGATGAACGTCCCCAGGCGAATGAAGCGGAACGCGTCATTGCGCATGATGGTGCCGTAGGACGCACCACGGAACAGGTGGGAACGCTCCTTGATCCACTCGCAGAAACGGCTCATGCCGTAGCGGCTCAGGCCCTGTTGGGCAATGCCGCGAATCTCCAGCCAGGTGGCGTTGATGTTTTCCCACATGTCGGCGGTGATGCGCCCACGCACCGCATGGGCACTGGCCCGTGCGGCGCCAAGGCAGCTGTAGATGCTCGCCGGGTTCTCCGCGTCCAGGGCAAAGAAATGCAACAGCCGTTCGGCATGCAGCGCGCCGTGGCGTTCGAGGTAATCATCCAGGGTGCCGGTGATCAGCAGCGGCATGGCCAGTTCGTGCAGGCCGTCGCCGCGGCCATCCTGCGGCATCAGCGACAGCGAATAACTGATGTCGAGCATCCGTGCGAGGTTTTCCGCCCGCTCCAGGTAACGCGACATCCAATACAAATCCGAGGCAGTTCTACTTAACATGTCAGGCTTCCTTCATTCCTCGACCACCCAGGTGTCCTTGGTTCCGCCGCCCTGGGAGGAGTTCACCACCAGGGAGCCTTCGCGCAGGGCGACACGGGTCAAACCGCCGGGTACGACCCGGGTTTCGCGGCCAGACAATACAAACGGACGCAGGTCGATGTGGCGTGGTGCGATGCCGCTTTCGACAAAGGTCGGACAGGTCGACAAAGACAGCGTCGGCTGCGCGATGTAGGCATGGGGCTTGGCGATGATGCGCGCGCGGAAGGCTTCGATTTCCGCTGCGGTGGCCGCCGGCCCCACCAGCATTCCGTAGCCGCCGGAGCCCTGGGTCTCCTTGACCACCAGCTCTGGAAGATTGGCCAGAACGTGGGAAAGTTCAGATGGATTACGACACTGCCACGTGGGCACGTTCTTCAGGATCGGTTCTTCGTCCAGATAGAAACGGATCATGTCGGTGACGAACGGATACACCGATTTGTCGTCCGCCACCCCGGTACCGATGGCGTTCGCCAACACGACATTGCCGGAACGATAGGACGACAACAGCCCCGGCACGCCCAGCATCGAGTCGGGATTGAACGCCAGCGGGTCGAGGAACGCATCGTCGAGTCGGCGGTAGATCACGTCGACGGCTTTCGGTCCGTCGGTGGTGCGCATGAACACCTTGTCGTCACGCACGAACAGATCCGCGCCCTCCACCAGCTCGACGCCCATTTCCCGCGCCAGGAACGCATGCTCGAAGAATGCGCTGTTGAAGCGCCCCGGTGTCAGCACCACGACACTCGGGTTATCGATCGGGCTGGAGCTTTTCAGGGTGTCGAGCAACAGGTTCGGGTAATGGTCGATCGGGGCGATGCGCTGGGCCGCAAACAGCTCGGGGAACAGGCGCATCATCATCTTGCGGTCTTCGAGCATGTAGCTGACGCCGCTGGGTGTACGCAGGTTGTCTTCGAGCACGTAGTAGGTGCCGTCACCGTCGCGCACCAGGTCGACGCCGGAAATGTGCGAATAGATATCCCGGTGCAGGTCGAGCCCCTGCATAGCCAACTGGTATTGCTCGTTGGCCAGCACCTGCTCGGCGGGAATGATCCCGGCCTTGATGATGCGTTGCTCGTGGTAGAGGTCGGCGAGGAACATGTTCAGCGCCTTGACCCGCTGGATGCAGCCGCGCTCGACCACCCGCCATTCACTGGCGGGGATGCTGCGCGGGATGGTGTCGAAGGGAATCAGGCGCTCTGTCCCCTGCTCATCACCGTAGAGCGTGAAGGTAATCCCGGCGCGATGAAACAACAGATCGGCCTCGCGTCGCCGTTGTGCCAGAAGCTCGTCAGGCGTTTCGGCCAGCCAACGGGCAAACTCCCGATAATGCGGGCGGACCTGGCCGCCGGCATCGTACATTTCATCAAAATAGGTGCGGATCATGCCGTACTCCTTGTCACCCGGACATCCAGGCCTTCGCAAGGCCCGTGCCATCGGCAGAAACGCTTAGATTTCAATCGGTTGGATATTCACTACGCGAGCACCGCACCAATCCTGTGCGGCAAATGCCCCAACCTGACTGCCCCCGCTTCATTGCAAGGCGTTGTTGTCGCCCATCACTAGCATATTCTGTAGGAGCCGGCTTGCCGGCGAAGGCGTCATTAGGTCATGCGGCGTTCTTCGGGGACGCCTTCGCCGGCAAGCCGGGCTCCTGCAAAACCGTGTGGAATTTCCATCGGCACAAACGAAAACGGCCAACCCGAAGGTCAGCCGTCATTGCCGAGTGTCACTGTTCATAAGATTATGCGAGTCGCCCTCGTACCTCCTGTTTCACACCCCAGCCTTCGATGATACCGCCCAGAGGCTCTACCACTGCCTCGAAACCCTGTTCGAAATCGCCGATGTCGTCGTAGGTCGCATACATGACCTTGCACAACTCCAGCGCCCAAGCGCCATCGTCGCGCACACTGACTTGCGCATCCAGGGATTCACCACGGTGGAAATGTCCTGCCGCCCTGCGTGCCCGCTCCTCGTCCGGGAAAATGGCGTAGAACTCGATGGGATGGAACCGGGAAAAGTCGAAACCGCCTTCTTTCATGCGGCGCAGCACACTGCTGCTGATGTCTTCTTGATAGGCTGTGCTCATGAAACGTCCTCCTCAAACTGATGGATAGACTTTCCGTACTCCCTGGGTGCGCGACCCAGAGGGTACGCACGAATCGACAACCAGATGTCGATGGGAAACAAGCATGGAGCTGACAAGACCAGACCTTAGCGATCCATTCGCTGATCTCGATTGCAGAGTAGCCCCAAGATAGAGGCGCTGCCAAGGCCTGGTTTTACAGCAGTCAAGGACAAGAAGTGGTTCAGATGGGGGTAATGCTGCGGATTTCGATACTGTTCTGGGTTTTCAGGTTTTTTACGCCTGCATCGCTGGTTCGCCCCTCCAGATCATTCAGATCCAGTTCGGCGGCCACAGGAAGGAGCCGTTCCTTGATGAGTCTGGCGGCCTGCTCGTGATTCGGGCACTCGTCGCACTCGAAGACTTCGTCGATTACTTCACCATGATCATCCACGAAAGTGACTTTCCACTTTTGCATCGGTGCCTCCTCGATAAAACCCATGAATGGGCCTACATCTATCTCGACCTTGGACGCCGGGCAAATGTTCCGGCGAGTGTTCTTTCGTCAGACGCGTACATTTCCTCGCGGCCCTGCGATGGCCCAGATGATCAGGCCCAGAACCGGCAGCAACAGGATCAACAGCACCCAGAAGATCTTCATCCCGGTCTCGGCGCCGCTTTTGAGCACGTTGATGATTGCCCAGATGTCCAAGGCAAGAATGATCAGGCCAACCAGGCTATTGAACGTGGAACCCATGATGACGCTCCCGAAGAGTGGTATGCCCTCATAGGATAGACGGCCCTGACCAGGGTTCCTTTTTTTTGACAGCTTTACCGATTCAGACGTGGATCGCCACTTTCAAGGCTTCCAGCGAGGGGGTGGCGGCGATGCCGACTTCGGCGCACAGCTCCAGTACCCGTGGCACGGCATTGCCGTAGACCAGGACCACTTGCAGTTCATCATCCAGCAACTGGCTGAAGTTCATCAGCGTGTAACCGCCGTTTTCCTTGTTCAGGCTGCTCATCTGCACCTGGATGCGATTGAGCGCGGTCAGGGCTTCGGTCTTGGCCAGCTGCTTGGGTTTGAGATTGAACTCCACCCCCGGGCCGAACGAGGCAACGATCTGGGCAAACAGGTCCATGTAGGTGTCGGCCTGGAACAGCACGGTCTCGGGCAGGCTGCCAACGACCACCCACTCACCCAGCGGGATCGGGAAAGTGTCGTCGTAGTTGATGTCCGGGTTGGCGCTCAGGAAAGCCGCTGGATCAGCGTAGGCCTGGGCCGCTTCGTCAGCGACTTTCTCGATTTCGTCATCGCCCATGCACCCGGAGCTGATGTTGCTGATGAGTTCGATGAGTGCGGCTTTCATGGGGGCGGATCCTGTAGCAAGTAATTTTCTGGGCGCGAAGGATAGCGCATTACGCCCGGCGATGGCGGCGAGCAAACATTGCTCGTGATCTTGACCCACATCAAGCGATCAGCCTACGAGTAGCGGCACAATAATGGCACCTTGCCAAAACTGTTTCCGCTATCAGAGAAGACCTCCATGGGTGCCTGGCTTAGCAACATCTCGTTGAAGTACAAATTCTGGGCGGTCAATGCGGTCGCCTTCGTCACCACGCTCCTGCTGGTGTTTTATGCCGTGCACCTCGAGCAACAGGCCCGCAGCCATGCCGCCCAGGCATCGGCCCAGGCTCAGGCGCGACTGCTCGCAGACTGGCCTGCCGGGCAGCCGCTGCCCAAGGCAGAGCATCTGCTGACTTTCGATCAGGGCCAGGCACCGATGCTCAACGGCCAGCCGCTGCAGGCACTGGCCGATGCCAACGGTTGGGTCGAGCTCAATGCGCTGCCGTATGTCGGTGACAACCTGCCGATCGGCGCCGAAGTCTTCACCCGCGAGGATGGCCAGCGGGTCGCGCTGATTGCCCATGGCCCAAGCCTGGCCCAGGTGTTTGGCGAGCGTTTCGCCAACTATGCGGTGGCGGTGTTCATCCTGATGCTGGCGATGCTTGGCGCCTCACAGTTGTTGATCCGTTTTTTGCTCAGCCAGCTCAATACCTTGAAGGACGTGATGCTGCACGTCGAAAAAACCGGCGACCTGTCGGCCCGCGTCCCGCTGACCTGCAGCGACGAAGTCGGGCAGATGGCCAACGCTTTCAACGCCATGCAGGCCGGTTACCAACGCGTGGTCGGCACCGTCGCCAGCACGGTCCGGCAACTGGACGACGGTGCCGCACGCCTGGCCTCGAGCATGAATGAAGTGCGTCACGGCATGCTGGGCCAGCAGAGCGAAACCGATCAGGCGGCGACGGCCATCAATGAAATGACCGCCACCGTCTATCACATCGCCCAGCACGCCGGTGCCACCCGCGACCTGTCGCAATCGGCCGACACCCTGGCCGGCAGCGGCCAGGAAGTGGTGATGCGCGTGCAGCGATCGATTGCCGGGCTGTCGACCGGGGTGCAGCAGACCGCCGAGATGATCCAGCGCCTGGCCGAGGACAGCCAAAAGATCAACGGGGTGGTCAATGTGATCCACAGCATTGCCGAGCAGACCAATCTGCTGGCGCTGAACGCGGCGATCGAAGCGGCCCGGGCCGGTGAAATGGGCCGTGGATTTGCGGTGGTCGCCGATGAAGTGCGCAACCTGGCCAAGCGCGTGCAAACCTCCACCGATGAAATCACCGTGATGGTGTCTGCTTTGCAATCGGGCACTCGCGATGCGGTGGACTTCATGCAGGAGAGTTCATTCAAGGCCGACGAATGCGTACAGCAGGCGCAGGAGGCCGGGGCCGCGTTGGCGCAGATCACCGGGGCGGTGGCGCAGATGCGTGAAAGCAACACCCAGATCGCCGTGGCGGCCGAGCAACAGAGCCAGGTGGCCGAAGAGATGAACCGCGCGGTGGTGAGCATTCGCGATGTGACCGAGAATACGGTGCGCCAGACTGTCAGTTCGGCAACCACCAGTGACGAGCTGGCGGCGTTGGCCGGTCAGTTGAGCAAGGCGATCGGGCAGCTCAAGCTGTAACGGCCAACATCGAGAATGCCCATGATCGCTATCGCTTCGATAGCCAAGCTTGATTCGCCGCCTGCAATGACCGGGCCTATCCTTGATTCATCAGTTCAACATGGATCGAGGATCAGCATCATGGGTAAACGTCACCCCAACCTTCCCGCCTGGCAATGGCGTGCCTACCCGAACAATCACCAGCACCCGACCAACCTGGTGCTGCACCTGATCGCCGTGCCGTTGTTCATCGTCGCGTTCCTGCTGATCGTCACCGGGGTGTTCGGCCTGAACCTGGCGAACTTCGCCATCGGCATCATCGGCGTGATCGCCGCACTGGGTTTGCAGCGTCACGGCCATACCCTGGAGCTGCAAGCCGCCGAGCCGTTCAGCGATCGTAAGGATGCGGTCTCGCGCCTGCTGGTCGAGCAGTTCCTGACCTTCCCGCGATTTTTTCTCAGCGGCGGCTGGTGGCGCGCCTGGCGGGAGCGCCACCGTCGGCACTGATCAGGCGAATTGATCAGGCGAACACTGTCACCGTCTGCCGGCTCATGGCAATCAACCGCCCCTCCTCGTCCCACAGCTTCGCCGCGGCATGGCCGTAGCCGTCGGCGGCATGTTCGGTTTCAACCAGGTACTTGCACCAGTCCAGAGTGCTAAGCGCCAGTAACGGCTGGACGAATTCGATGGTCCAGGTCAGCGTGCTGCCCATCGCCGGTTGCTTGAGGAACGGCATCAGGGCCGGTGGCCAGGCATCGACCAGCGCGAGGATATGGGCCTCGGTGACCGGCTCCTCCTTCACATCGCCGCGCAAGCGCACCCAGCCGCCCATCTGACGGGATGTACTGCCGGAAAACGGCAGCCCGCCAACACTCCAGCGCATCGCCAGATGCTGCATGAATTGCGGGACCACGCCCTCGATGAAAGGCAGTTCCTGGCAGTCCTCCCAATGCTTCATCTCTGGCGCCGGTTCTGCCTTTACCTTCACTTGCGATGGACGCGAAGCGCCGAAGCTGCCCTGGACCAGGGTCACCACCTGGCCCTTCTGCATCGCCCGGCCCAGCACCTGGCTGACGGCCTTGCCCTCGCGCAGTACATCGACTTCAAAACTGACCGGCACGTCGGGTTCGACCGGACCGACAAAGGTGATCGCCAGCGAGCGCACCGGCCGGTCCGCCGGCACCTGGGCGCGCATGGCTTCGTATTGCAGAGCGGCCACCAGGCCGCCGAAGCTGGCGCGCCCTTGTGCCCATCCGGCCGGGATCGACAGTTCGCGTGGCTGACGGCGGACAGCGTCGAGCAGATCGCAAAAGCGCATGAAGACCTCAAGAAAAGGATAAAGATGAGGGGATCTTAACCAGCTCACGGAGGCTGTACAGTGCCTATTCCGGTCAAATTGACTGACAGATGAGCCGTCTGTGCCCCTGTAGGAGCGAGCTTGCTCGCGATGGACGTTAACGATAACGCGTTCATCCTGAATGTACGCGGTGTCCTTGAGTCCATCGCGAGCAAGCTCGCTCCTACAAAGGGGCCGTGGGGGTTTCAGGATTTGAAGCAGTCGGCGCTGAGCTTGTCCAGGACGCGGTCGGCGCGCTGTTCGGCCTTGGCCATGGTGGTTTGCCAAACGGCGACACAAGGCTGCAGATCCGCCTCCTGCTCGGCCATGGCCAGCCATTGCACACAGTCATGCCAGTCCCCCAGGGCCCCCTGGGCTGCTTTCAAGCGGGGCATGGCGGCCTTGGGCAGGCGATCCAGTTCGGGATAGGCGTCGATGCCGTAACGCACACGCTTGATCAGCAGGCGCAAACGATGACGGTCATGGGCGGGATCGTGCAGGGCGCTGTCGAGTTTCTTCCACTGCTTGTCCAGGCGTTTTTCGATGCGCTTGACGAGCCCCTTGAGCAACCCCTGGCGTTGGGCGGCGCGCAGGAATCGCGGGAAGGCATCGAGGATCATCAGCAGCTGCGCCAGCTCATTACTGGTCGCCACCGCGGGATAAGCCTTGGCCATTTGCGCCATGCGTCGCTGCGCGGCTTGCGGTTGATCGTGCTCCAGCAAGTAGGCCGCCATCACTTCACGATCGCGCAATGGCGTGGTCAAGTCACCAACTGCGGACGCCGCCACTTCCAGCTGCTCGACGCCGGGCAAGCCACGCAAGGGCCGCAACAGGCTGCGCAACCGGCGCATCGTGGTGCGCAAGTCGTGCAAGGCCTCAGGGTCGGTATGGGCACTCAAGCGTGCCTGACAGGCCAGCAGACGAATTTCCAGGCCCAGGACGCGGGCGACCAGCCGGTTGATCATGGGATTTACTCCGTAAACAGCTGCAAGCTGCAAGTTATAAGCTGCAAGCGAACTCACTTGCAGCTTGCAGCTTATAACTTGTAGCTGCTTCTATCGCCCCGCGCGCGATTCACGAATATAGAAACGCGCCTTTTCGGCCTTTTTCGAGCAGCCCTCGAAGCCTTCGAATTGCTGCTGGGTCTTGGCCGCGGTCAGCAGCGACAACGCCTTGGAGTAGCTGACGGTACCGGCGAAGCCTTCGGCCTTGGCCAGGTCCAGCTCTCGCCACGCGGCATCGAGCTGGCTGCCGCAGCTGTCGCGATAGGCGGTTTTGCCGGCACAACCGGCCAGTGCCAGGGCAATCAGTGGCACACAGATCCAGGCTTTCATTTCTTACACCTCAAAGATAGGAAAACAGTCATGCAGGTAGGACGGTCTGGCGGGCAAAAAGTGCCGTCCATCGCCAACGCAAACCCTGCGGCGGGAGAATACCCATCAGCCGCCATGGAGTGTCGAAAAAACGACCCATTCGCGCGACCGAACGACCTGCCGATTGAAGCGGGCCCCTCGAAGGGTGCATTGTTGAACCATTCAAACGAGGGCGATCAATGAAAAAGCGTGTCGCACTGGTGTTGGGCTCGGGTGGAGCCCGGGGCTATGCCCATATCGGCGTTATCCAGGAAATCGAACGGCGTGGCTACGATATCGCCTGTATCGCCGGTTGTTCCATGGGTGCGGTGGTCGGCGGGATCTACGCCGCCGGCAAACTCGATGATTATCGCGACTGGATCGAGAGCCTGGATTATCTCGACGTGCTGCGCCTGGTGGACGTCAGTTTTCGTCTAGGGGCGATCCGCGGGGAAAAGGTCTTCGGGCAGATCCGCAAGATCGTGGGTGAAATCAATATCGAAGACCTGCGCATCCCCTATACGGCGGTGGCCACCGACCTGACCAACCAGCAGGAAATCTGGTTCCAGGAAGGCTGCCTGCACCAGGCCATGCGTGCCTCGGCGGCCATTCCCAGCCTGTTTACGCCGGTGATGCAGGGCAATCGCATGCTGGTCGATGGCGGCATCCTCAACCCGTTGCCGATCGTGCCGGTGGTGTCGAGCCATTGCGACCTGATCATCGCGGTCAACCTCAACTCCACCAACCAGCGTCACTACCAGTTGCCGGTGATCCAGCGCCCGGCCGCGTTCAAGACCCGCTTCGACAGCCTGATCAATTCCCTGGGTTCGAAGATGCCGTTCCGGCGCAAGCAGGCCGAGCAATTGCTGCTGCTGGAGAAGGAAGCGCTGTTGGCCGAAGCGGCGGAGATCAACCCTTGGGTCGAGTCGGCCAAGCCTGACTCGCAACAACCGGCGGCCGCGCCCGAGCAGGACGGCGCGCCGAAATCGGCCACAGGGTCGTTCATCATCGACAACGTGGGGCCGGCGTCCCTGCTGGACTTGATCAACCAGAGTTTCGAGGTGATGCAGACCTCGTTGGCGCAATACAAGATTGCCGGGTATCCGCCGGACATCCTGATCAACGTGCCGAAGCGGGTGTGCCGGTTTTTCGAGTTCTACAAGGCGCCGGAGTTGATCGCGCTGGGGCGGGAGATTGCGCGCGATACTTTGGACCGGTACGAGAATGAGCGGGATTCCTGAGGTTCTTGGGTGAATGTGCGGGCCTCTTCGCTGGCAAGCCAGCTCCTACAGGGATCTCAGCGTCCTCTGTAGGAGCTGGCTTGCCAGCGAAGAGGCCCCCACAGGCAACACAAAATCAGAGACTGCCCTCACTCAATAACCGATACCCCACCCCCGCCTCGGTCACGATGAACCTGGGCTGTGTCGGGTCATCCGCCAGTTTCTGGCGCAGGTGCCCAACCACGATCCGCAGGTAATGCGTGTCTTCGGTATGGGTCGGCCCCCAGATGTCCTTGAGCAATTGCTGCTGGGTGATAACCCGTCCGGGATGCCGTGCCAGTTGCGCCAGCACCGCGTATTCCTTGCGGGTCAGCGCGACTTCGCTGCCATCGAGCAAGACCCGGCGATAGGCCAGGTCCACCATCAGCGGGCCGAAGGACAGCGCCGCTGGCTGGGTTTCGCCCACCGGCGCCTGGCGCAGCAGCGCACGAATCCGCGCCAGGAATTCCTGGATGCCGAACGGCTTGGTCACGTAGTCATTGGCGCCGCCATCCAGCGCCTCGACTTTCTGCCCTTCAGCGGCCCGCACCGAGAGCACCAGCACCGGCACCGTCGACCACTCGCGAAACTCGCGCAACACCTGTTGGCCGTCCATGTCCGGCAAGCCGAGGTCGAGCACCAGCAAGTCCGGCTTGTTCAAGGCCGCCTGTGCCAGGCCTTCGGTGCCGGTGCCGGCCTCCAGTACCTTGTAGCCTTGGGAAACGAGGCTGATGCGCAGGAATTTGCGGATCTGCGGTTCGTCGTCGATGACCAAAATGGTCGCGGTCTGGCTCATGAATTCACGTCAACACAAAGAAGTGGCAAGAGAGTAGCGCACGCACGATCAGGCTTCACCCTCATATCCGGGCTGCGCCTGCAGCGGCAAGTGCAGGGTGATGCAGGTGCCGCGCCCTTCGATGCCGTCGGCGACGCTGATCCGCCCGCCATGGGCACCGACCATGCCCTGACAGATCGCCAGCCCCAGCCCGGTGCCCTGCCCGCCCCGGTCGCCACGGGCGGCGGTGTAGAACATGTCGAAAATCTTCGCCCGCTCGTCCTGCGGAATCCCCGGGCCTTCGTCGCTCACCGAGAAAAACAGCTCGGTGTCGTCCGCCCCGGCACGCAATTGCAGGCGCCCATGGGCGGGGGAAAACCGCGCGGCGTTTTCCAGCACGTTGACCAGCGCCTGTTCGATCAGCGCCGCATGCACGAACAGCAGCGGTAGCTCCCCCGGCACTTCAGTGCTGACCTGCAACGGCGCCAGCACCGCGCGCAGGCGATTGAGCGCACTGCCGACGATGTCCGCCGGTGACACCCAGTCCCGCGCCAGCTTCAACGCGCCGTGACCGAGGCGGGTCATGTCCAGCAGGTTCTGAATGTAGCGATCGAGGCGTTCGGCTTCATCGCGGGTGCCTTCCAGCAGTTCACGGCGATCCTCCAGTGGAATGGCCTCGCCGAGGGCCAGCAGGCTGTCGATGCTGCCGCGCATGGAAGTCAGTGGCGTGCGCAGATCGTGGGACACCGACGCCAGCAAGGCACTGCGCAGTTGTTCGGTTTCGCCGTGCAACCGCGCGGCTTCCAGGTCATCGACCAATTGCGCGCGGGCCAGTGCCTGGGCCAGCGGCTGGCTCAATGCGGTCAACAGACGCCGACGCTGGCCGCTCAAGGTCTGGCCCTCTTTCGCACACACACCGAGCAGCGCCAGCGGACCGTCCTCCACCGACAAGGGCCACCACCACCAACGGCCGAACGGTAAAGTCCCGGTGCCCGCGCCCGCCGGTTGATCGTGCTGCCAGGCCCAATCGGCGGCGGCGCGTTCGGCTTCGGTGAATTCCAGCGGGCCACCGGTCTCGACTTTCCAGCCGCTCTGGCCATCGCGGTTGAGCAGGCACAGTTGCACATCGCTCCAGCCGTTGAGGTGCTGGGTCGCCGCGCTGACCACGGCCTGGCGGTCGGTGGCGGCGGTGAGTTTGCGCGACAGGTCGAGCAGTTCGCTGGTCTCTTCCTGGGTGTCACGCAGGGCCTGCAATTGCCGGCGCTGGCGCGCCGCGAGGTTGCCGGTGAGGGCCGCCATCAGCAGGAAGAACAGCAAGGTCAGGACGTCTTCTTCGCGCTGGATGCTGAAGGAAAAATTCGGCGGAATGAACAAAAAATCGTAGGTCAGGAACGACAACGCCGCACAGGCCAGTGCCGGGCCCAGACTGCTGCGCACCGCCACCAGCAACACGGCGGCGAGGAACACCAGCGAGATGTTCGGCAACGGCAGCACGCTCGCCACCGCCCAGGCCAGGGCAGTGGCCAACACCGTCGCCACCACAGCCAGGGCGTAGTCGAACCAGACCAGCGACTGCATTGAGCGCTGGCGTGGCTGATGCTGTTCATGCTCGGTGTCGAGCACGTTGATTTCCAGCCCGCGGGCGTTGCGCAGCAAGCGCGCCGCCAGGCCGCCACCAAACAGGCGACGGCGCAGGCGCGGCCGCGACTGGGCTACCAGCACCAGGCTCGCGCGGCGTTCGGCGGCGTGCTGGATCAGGGTTTTCGCCACCTCGCCAGCCCGCAGCAGCACCACTTCACCGCCGAGGCGTTCAGCCAGTTGCTGGGCACTTTGCAGGCGCAGGCGCGACTGCTCGTCACGCAGGCTGCCGTTGTCCACATGCACCAGGCTCCACGGCAGATGCCGTCGCTGGGCGACGCGGCTGGCGTGACGCACCAGGCGCTCGGCCTGGGCATCGCCATCGACGCCGACCAGCAAGCGACCACGCACCGTGGGCGCCGCCTGCCCCATCTGGCGATAACCCTGGGTCAGGTCGTTGTCGACCTGGGCGGCGGCCGTTTGCATGGCCAGTTCGCGCAGGGCGGTGAGGTTGGTCTGGGAGAAAAACGCATCGATCGCCGCCCGCGCCTGCTCCGGCACGTAGACCTTGCCGTCGCGCAGGCGCTCGAGTAATTCCCGTGGCGGCAGGTCGATCAGCAGCAGTTCGTAGGCTTCCTGCAACACCCAGTCCGGCAGGGTTTCGCGCACCTGCACGCCGGTGATGCCGCGCACCTGATCATTGAGGCTTTCCAGGTGCTGGACGTTGACCGTGGTGTACACGTCGATGCCGGCGGCGAGCAGTTCCTGAATGTCCTGCCAGCGCTTTTCGTGTCGGCTGCCGGGGGCGTTGGTGTGGGCCAGTTCGTCCACCAGCACCAGCCTTGGCTTGGCCGCGAGCAGACCGTCGAGGTCCATTTCCTCGAGCTCCACGCCACGGTATGACGAGCGCACCAACGGCAGTTGCGGCAAGCCGCCGAGCAACGCTTCGGTCTCGGCGCGGCCATGGGTTTCGACCACGCCAGCAATGACTTTCACGCCCTGGCGCAGTTGGCTGTGGGCGGCTTGCAGCATGGCGTAGGTCTTGCCTACACCGGGCGCGGCGCCGAGGAACACCTTGAGCCGGCCACGGCCATCGCGGGGCAGGTCTGCTAACAGCGCGTCGGCGCGGCCGGAGTCGCTCATTTGTCTTTGCCTTGTTCGATTTGGGATTTGGGTGTGGCCTCAAAAGATCGCAGCCTGCGGCAGCTCCTACAGGGGATCGGCGGACACCTGTAGGAGCTGCCGAAGGCTGCGATCTTTTGATTTAGAGCTTTTCCAGCGCCTGATTCAACTCAAGCACATTCACCACGGGTGGGCCCACCAATGGCCGCTCGATGTGCGCATCCAACAGATTCTGCAGGGTCGCCACCGGCAGATTGCGCGCTGTCGCGACACGCGCCAGTTGATAGGCAATCGCGGCCGGTGGCAAGTGCGGATCGAGGCCGCTGCCAGAGGTGGTGAGCATTGCCAGCGGTACCGGCCCCTGCCCTGGGACCTGGAGTTTGTTGGCATCGTCGATCACCCAGGTGGCCAGGGCCGGGTTGCTCGGCGACAGGTTGCTGGCGCTGCTCGACACGGTGGCAAAGGCACCGGCCGATGGCCGTGGGTGGAACCAGGCGTCGCCGACGAAATCCTGGGCGATCAGCGTTGAGCCGCGAACCTTGCCGTCGGCATCGCGCACCAGGCTGCCATTGGCCTGGTCCGGGAAGGCGACCTGGGCCACGCCGGTGACCACCAGGGGATAGGCGACGCCGGTGATCAGGGTCATCAGGACCAGCAGGCTCAGGGCCGGGCGTATCATTGTGGACATTTCAAAATCCTCGAATTCGGCGAAAAAATACAGCGTCCAGTCAGGTGGACCGTGTCGCATTCTTCGCGAGCAAGCCCGCTCCCACAGGGGAATGCATTTCAAATGTGGGAGCGGGCTTGCTCGCAAAGCGGTGCATCTGGCACCCTGCTAAGGTCAAACCAGATGCAACGCCGTCAACAGCATGTCGATCGCCTTGATCCCCACGAACGGCACCAGAAGCCCGCCCAGCCCATAGATCAGCAGATTGCGTCGCAACAACGCCGCCGCACTCGCCGCCTGCACCCGCACACCACGCAGCGCCAACGGGATCAGCACCACGATGATCAGGGCGTTGAACACGATCGCCGAGAGAATCGCGCTCTGCGGGCTGTGCAGCTGCATGACGTTCAACACGCCCAGTTGCGGGTAGATCGCGGCGAACAGGGCCGGCAGGATGGCGAAGTACTTGGCCACGTCGTTGGCGATGGAAAAGGTCGTCAGCGCGCCGCGGGTCACCAGCAGTTCCTTGCCGATCTGCACCACGTCCAGCAGCTTGGTCGGGTCGCTGTCGAGGTCGACCATGTTCGCCGCTTCGCGCGCCGCCTGGGTGCCGTCGTTCATCGCCATGCCCACGTCCGCCTGGGCCAGGGCCGGGGCGTCGTTGGCACCGTCGCCACACATGGCCACCAGGCGCCCGTCGTTTTGCTCGTGGCGGATGCGCGCCAGTTTTTTCTCCGGCGTGGCTTCGGCCAACACGTCGTCCACGCCCGCTTCAGCGGCAATCGCCGCGGCGGTCAGCGGGTTGTCGCCGGTGACCATGACCGTGCGGATCCCCAGTTTGCGCAGCTCGGCGAAACGCTCGCGGATGCCCGGCTTGACCACGTCCTTGAGGTGGATCGCGCCGAGCAGTTTGCCGTCGGCGCAGACCAGCAACGGGGTGCCGCCGCTCTGGGCGATCTTGTCGATTTCACGGGACAGCGCCGGCGCCAGCTCTGCGCGCTTGAGGCCCACGAACGCCAGCAACGAATCCACCGCACCCTTGCGATACACGCGACCCTGATAGTCGACACCGGACAGGCGGGTTTCGGCGCTGAACGGCACGGCTGTCAGCAGTTCGGCGGACGGCTCGGCCTGCGGATGAAGGCCGCGCAAGTACTCGACGATGGACTTGCCTTCAGCGGTGTCGTCGGCCAGGGACGCGAACAACGCACCCTCGGCCAGTTCCTTGCTACTCACACCCGGCGCGGCATACACCGCCGAGCAACGACGGTTACCGAAGGTGATGGTGCCGGTCTTGTCCAGCAGCAGGACGTGCACGTCCCCCGCCGCCTCCACGGCGCGACCGGACTTGGCGATCACGTTCAGGCGCACCAGGCGGTCCATGCCGGCGATACCGATGGCGGACAACAGGCCGCCGATGGTGGTCGGGATCAGCGTGACCAGCAAGGCCACCAGGAACACCAGCGGCAGGCTGCCATTGGCGAAGTGGGCGAACGGCTGCAGGGTGACCACCACCAGCAGGAAGATCAGGGTCAGGCCGATCAGCAGGATGTCCAGCGCCACTTCGTTCGGGGTTTTCTGGCGCTTGGCGCCTTCGACCAGGGCGATCATGCGATCCAGGGTCGACTCGCCGGGATTGGCGGTGATCTTCACCAGCAGCCAGTCAGACACCAGGCGGGTGTTGCCGGTCACGGCCGAGCGGTCGCCACCGGATTCACGAATCACCGGCGCCGATTCACCGGTGATCGCCGCTTCGTTGACCGCCGCGATGCCTTCGATCACCTCGCCGTCGCCGGGGATCATCTCCCCCGCTTCGACGCGCACCACATCGCCCTTGCGCAGGTTGGCGGCTGGCACTACCTGAAAGCTGCCGTTGCTGGTCCTGCGTCGGGCGCTCAAGCCTTCGCTACCGGCCTTGAGGCTGTCGGCGCGGGCCTTGCCGCGACCTTCGGCCAAGGCCTCGGCGAAGTTGGCGAACAGCACGGTGAACCACAGCCACAGGGCAATTTGCGCGGCGACGAAGGTCGGCACCGCCGTGTCGGGAATGAAGCACAGCACGGTGGTCAGGATCGCCGTCAGTTCGACCACCAGCATCACCGGCGCACGCTGCAATTGCCGTGGGTCGAGCTTGACGAACGCTTGCACCAGCGCCGGGCGCCAGAGAGCCGAGATAGCAGTTTTTGGTTGTTCCGGCGCCTTGACGACGGCGGTTTTGCTTACAGGCATATTCATGATGGATTCCTTAGAAGCCCATGCTCAGATGTTCAGCAATCGGACCCAGCGCCAGCGTCGGCAGGAAGGTCAAACCACCCACCAGCAAGATGGTCACGGTCAGCAAGGTCACGAACAGCGGACCGTGGGTCGGGAAGCTGTTCTGGCCGATCGGTGCGGTCTTCTTCATCGCCAGGCTGCCGGCCAGGGCCAGCACCGGCAGGATGTAGCCGAAGCGACCGATCAACATGCCCAGGCCCAGCATCAGGTTGTGGTACGCCGTATTGGCGCCGAAGCCAGCGAACGCCGAACCGTTGTTGGCACTGGCCGAGGTGTAGGCGTAGAGCAATTGGCTAAACCCATGGGCGCCGGGGTTGCTCACCGAGGCCACGGGCCCTGGCAGGCTGGCGGCAATCGCACCGAGGACCAGCACGCCGATCGGCATGACCAGCAGGGTCACCACCAACAGTTGCACCTCGCGGGCCTGCAGTTTCTTGCCGAGGTATTCCGGGGTCCGGCCGATCATCAGGCCGGCGAGGAACACTGCGATCAGCACGTTGAGCAACATGCCGTAGAGGCCGGCACCGACGCCGCCGAAGATCACTTCGCCGACCATCATGTTGACTAGCGCGACCATGCCGCTGAGCGGGTTGAGGCTGTCATGCATGCCATTGACCGAACCGTTCGAGGCCGCCGTGGTGGTCACCGACCACAGCACCGTGGCGGTGGTGCCGAAACGCGCCTCCTTGCCTTCCAGCGGAGCGGTCTGTTCGACGGCGACGTTGGCCAGGCTCGGGTTGGGCTGGTACTCGGCCCACAGCGAGGTCGCGCCGCCGATCAGGAACAGGGCGAGCATGCAGGCAATGATCGCGCGGCTCTGGCGCAGGTCCTTGACGTAATGGCCGAAGGTGAACACCAGCGCGACCGGAATCAGGATGATCGACGCCACTTCGAACAGGTTGCTCCAGGCCGTCGGGTTCTCGAACGGATGCGCCGAGTTGACGCCGAAGAAGCCACCACCGTTGGTGCCCAGTTGCTTGATCGCAATCTGGCTGGCGGCCGGCCCCAGTGGGATGACCTGATCGACACCCTGCATCGTCAGCGCATTGACGTACTGCGCGAAGGTTTGCGGCACGCCCTGCCAGACCAGGAACAGCGCCAGCAGCAGGCACAGTGGCAGCAGGCCGTAGAGGGTGGCGCGAGTCATGTCGACCCAGAAGTTGCCCAGCGACGCCGTGGATTTGCGACCGATGCCGCGGCACAGCGCTACCAGTACCGCCAGGCCGGTGGCGGCGCTGACGAAGTTCTGCACGGTGAGGCCGACCATCTGGCTCAGGTAGCTCAGGGATGCTTCGCCGCTGTAGCCCTGCCAGTTGGTGTTGGTCATGAAGCTGACGGCGGTGTTGAACGCCAGCGTCCACTCCTGGCCGGGCAGGTTTTGCGGGTTCAGCGGCAAGTGGTCCTGGAACAGCAGGATTGCGAACAGCAACAGGAAACCCGCGAGGTTGAAGGCGAGCAAGGCCAGGGTGTACTTCTGCCAGCTCTGTTCGACCCGGGGATCGACGCCGGCCAGACGATAACAACCGCGTTCCACCGGACCAAGGATGGGCGTCAGCCAGGTGCGCTGGCCTTCCATGACCCTGTAGTAGAACCGCCCCAGGAACGGTGCCGGGACCAAAACCAGCGCGAAAAACGCCAGGATCAGCCAATAGTCATAACTGTGCATAGCCGCTCCTAGTTCCGGTCTGCGCGCAACAGCGCAACCAACAGATAAATGAACAGTCCCACTGCCAGCAGCAGTGACACTCCGTCCAGAACGCTCATGGAAGTTCTCCGTGTTACGGCGTATTGCCGCGTGTGGAGGTATTGTCGGCAGGGAGGCTGTAAAGGAACGAGAGCGAGGGGGCGCGCGGGGTATAAAGAAAGCGTAAAGACTGGGTTTATGGCTTGGTTACTGCGTTGTTCTGGCTGGCCCCTTCGCGAGCAAGCCCGCTCCCACAGGGGGAATGCGTTCACCCAGACACTGCAAAAACCCTGTGGGAGCGAGCTTGCTCGCGATGGCGGCATGACAGGCAACATCGCAGGTGTGAAACAGGCATAGAATGGAACCACTGCGAAATCCAATCGCTCAAAGTGGTATGCACGTTCGGCAAGCGAAACCCTCGCCCGCCGACCGGCTTTCAAGGAGGTCCCATGCCCTGGTATGCCTGGTTGATTCTGATAGTTGCCATTGGCTCTATCGTTGGCGGTCTGATGATGCTGCGTGACACCGCCCACAAGGTTGAGCTGACCGATGAACAGCGCAAACGCGTCGCCGAACGCAATGCGGAAATGGACGCCAAGGAAGCGCAGGACCGCTAGCTGCAAAATCGTCCGAAGTCCTTCGCGGCATTCGGACGATTTTCTGCCGTTACTCCCGGTTCAGGTCAACGAGCAGCGATCGAAGAACCGCTCGCGCCCCAGCGCCATTAACGCTGCGCGCTTGTGTGGAAAGTCGAATTCCTTCTCGCAGTAAAATCCCTGTCCCTGCATGTGCCCGATCATCTTCGCGTTGTCGGCACGGGGCTCGGCGACGACCCGTTGGGTACGTGGATCGTCGAGAAACAGGTAGTGCACCAACGCCGACAGCCAGCTCGCTACCTTGTGCGGCCCACGATGATTTTCTTCCCCCACCAGCATATGAATGCCACGGTCGTGATCACCTGCCTCGTAGAACGGCGCGATGCGGTCTTCCTTGGCCCAATACGCTTCGAAGTAGGCAAAGGGCTGATCGTCGAAACAACCGATCAAGGTCAGGGTATGGGGATCGTCCTGGAGTTTGCCCAGGTACTCTTGATGCTGTTCGAGACTGCCCTGCTCCTGCCAGAAATTCGCCACTCGAGGGCTGTTCTGCCAGCGATTGAAACGCGCAAGATCCTCGTCGATGTCCACTGTACGCAGGGAAATCCAGGCCCCCAGCCTGGCATCGAAACGCCGATACACCTCGCCCCGTGGCTTCGGTGGGCGCAACGGGTGACGCTTGCCGCCGCTGAATACCATCTGCTGTGGGTAACAGCCCGTCAGCGACTGACCCAGCCACGGCTGCGGCAACTGCCAGAACAGCGTGCGTTCGCAACGGAACTGGCCGACCGTTTCGGTAGACACCAGCAATGCGCTGAGCAACGCTTCAGGTGGCGCTTCATCGAGTTGCCAGACCAGTCGCTGGCAAGCAGGGTCACGGGCGAACAACCAGTAACACGCGGCCCAGATGGCCCGGCTGTCGGGGCGTGGAACGCCCTCGTGCAATTGCAGCAGCAACTCGGGCGCGCGGGTCAGGTGTAGCTGGATCAGCGACTGGCCTTCAAGGCTGAGGCTCAGCCCCGTTTCGGTTTCATCGGCTACGAGACGGCTGCCGTTTGGTAAAGGCAGGACATTCGGATTGGACATGGGTCGGGCTCACGATTCGTCGACAGGTCAACGTTTGACGTGAGCCAAGCCGGAAAATTTAAGCGATACACGACTTACGGTGCCCCGCTCAGTTAGCCCGCGCCGGCAAGACCGCAATTTTGTAGGGGTCGAAAATCTTCAGCATCTGGCCATTGTCCCGCAACCCTTGCAGCAACTTGCCGAAGGCCTCCCCGCTGATCGGCGCGGCCGGCCGCAGAATGGCGTAGTGGTGATAGATCTGGTCGACGCGCTCGGATACCAGCAACTCGCTGGCGACATGCTGGTTGCGCAGAAAGTAGTCGCTCAGGTAGGACCGTGTGACCAGGGCGACATCGGCGCGCCCACGCAGCACCATCAGCAGGTTGCTGTCATGGGAGTAAGTCGACGTGGCGTTGTAGTGAGTGGCGAGATACTTGGGGTCGGCATTGAAGTTGGCGAACTCGTAGTGGTAGCCGCTGAACAACGCCAGGCGCTTGCCGCTGAGGTCGCTGAAGTAACTTTGCTGGCGCTCCGGCAAGCGTTGGGCGACGAAGATTTCGGCATCTTCCAGGCCCATGTCGACGCTGGTGTGGGGAATGTCCTTCCAGCCCCAATTGGGGTTTTCGAAGATCGCCATGTCCACCCGGCCTTGCTTGAAATCGCCAAAACGACGGGGAATGGAGGTGGGTACCAGCACGAACCGGTAGTCGCTTTGCAGGGTGTTGAGGGCCTCGACCAGTTGCGGCAACAGGCCGGTGTCGGCCCCGGATTCAGGGCGCACCGTGTAGGGTGGAAAGTGTGCGGCACCGATGCGCACCAGTTGTGCAGCCTGGGTCGGTAGAACCGATAACGCCGCGACCACCGCCAGTAAAAACCGCGAAGCCGTCCGAATTGGCGAAGACATCAAAACAACCCACTCCCGAAGTACTGCATCAATGCATTCAAGCTAGGCGGTTTCGCCCAGTTAGCCAGTTTCCTGCCGACCCGCACACCCGCCTTACTTGCCCTCCAGCACCAGGATCAAGGCCTCCTCCGCCAGTTGATCCAGGCTCATGCTGCCACCGGCACGAAACCAGGTGGTGGTCCAGGACAGCGCCCCGGTCAGGAAGCGCCGGGTGATAAACACATCGCCGCGGATAAAACCGGCGCTCTTGGCTTGACCCAGCACCTGCAGCCAGATGTCTTCATAGATATCGCGCAGCGCCAGGACCTGGGCCTGGCCCTCCTCGGACAGCGATCGCCATTCGTAAACCAGCACGGCCATGGCTTCGCCACTGCCGCCCATGATCGACTGCAATTCGCAGCGGATCAGCGCCAGCACCCGCTCGCGCACGTCGCCCGTCTCGGCGATGGCCGCCCGCATCAACGCGGTGTTGTAGCGAATGGTCTCCTCCATCACCGCCCGCAGGATCTCGTCCTTGCTCTTGAAGTGATGAAAAATGCTCCCCGACTGGATGCCCACGGCACCGGCCAGGTCGCGCACGGTCGTGCGTTCATAGCCTTTGTGGCGAAACAGGTGGGCCGCCACTTGCAGCAACTTGCCACGGGCGCTGTCGGGGTCGGTCAATTGCCCGCTGTCGACCAACTCGCGCATGACGCTCAAGGCTTTTTGCTCATCCACCCGTTCTCTCCTACAGTCGATCAGTCCAATGCCACGCTCCCCGCGAAAACATTGGGGTTGCGCTGGCAATTTAAGCAACTGGCGACGACCAAGCAAGCGCTCGGGAAGAAGATAGTTCAGCCGTTTACAAACCAAGCGCTTGCTTGGTAGTCTCGAAGCAATGTTGCCGGAGGTGGTTATGGAGTTGATTGCGCCAAGAACGATTCGCATCGGCTGCGCCAGCGCCTTCTGGGGCGACACCTCGACCGCCGCCGAGCAACTGGTGGAAGGCGGGCACCTGGACTACCTGGTCTTCGACTACCTGGCCGAAATCACCCTGTCGATCATGGCGGGCGCGCGGATGAAAGATCCCCAGGCCGGATACGCCACTGACTTCGTCGAAGTCCTCGGGCCGCTGCTCTCCCAACTCGCCGAACAAAAGGTCCGCGTGATCAGCAATGCCGGCGGCGTCAATCCCCAAGCCTGTGCCGCGGCCCTGCAAGCGGCCTGCGACAAGGCCGGCGTCACCCTGAAGATCGCCGTCCTGCTGGGCGATGACCTGCAACCGCAATTCAAGCAGCTAGGCAGCCAGGGCATTCATGAAATGTTCAGCGGCGCCCCCCTGCCGCCAATGTGTGTCTCGACCAACGCCTACCTTGGCGCGCCCGGCATCGTCGAAGCCCTGCGCCTGGGCGCAGACATCGTGATCACCGGGCGCGTGGTCGACAGCGCCGTGGTCAGTGCCGCGCTGGTGCATGAGTTCGGCTGGTCGTGGCACGACTACGACAAACTGGCCCAGGCGGCGCTGGCCGGGCACATCATCGAATGCGGCGCGCAATGCACCGGCGGCAATTTCACCGATTGGCGCGATGTGCCCGACTACGAGCACATCGGCTTTCCCATCGTCGAAGTCAGCGCCGACAGCCAGTTCATCGTCAGCAAGCCCGAAGGCAGCGGCGGATTGGTCACGCCCCTGACCGTGGGCGAACAGATGCTCTATGAAATCGGCGACCCACGGGCCTACCTGCTGCCCGACGTGGTCTGCGATTTCACCCAGGTCCGGCTCGTGCAACAAGGCCGAAACGCAGTCCGGGTCCACGGCGCAAAAGGCTTGCCGCCCACCGCCCAGTACAAGGTCAGCGCCACCTACCCGGACGGTTTTCGCTGCACCGCCAGTTGCCTGATCGCCGGCATCGATGCGGTGGACAAGGCCCGGCGTGTCAGTGAAGCGATCATCAACAAGACCTCGCAGATGTTCAGCCAGCGCGGCTGGGCGCCCTACAGCGAGGTGAACATCGAACTGCTTGGCAGCGAAGCCACGTACGGCCCCCACGGCCAGCGCCAGGACAGCCGCGAAGTGGTGATCAAGCTCGCGGTGCGCCATCCGCACAAACAGGCGTTGATCCTGTTCTCCCGGGAAATCGCCCAGGCCGCCACCGGCATGGCGCCGGGGCTGACCGGGATCGTCGGTGGCCGGCCGACGGTGTATCCGCTGATCCGCCTGTTTTCGTTCCTGATCGACAAAACCGCCTGCACGCTGGACATTGATCTCATGGGTCAGCGCCACCCCTGCGCCCTGCCCGCCCTCGATGTGCTCGACAGCGCCGAATTGCCGGTACCGTTCGAACCACCCAGGCCTTCGGGCCCGGCCGACGCCAGCGTCGCCCTGGTCAAGCTCGCGGTCGCCCGCTCCGGTGACAAGGGCAACCACAGCAACATCGGCGTCATGGCCCGCGATCCGCAGTACCTGCCGTGGATCGCCGAAGCCCTGACCCCGGAGGTGATCGTCGACTGGATGAGCCACGTCCTCGACCCGATCCACGGGCGCGTCGAGCGTTGGTACTTGCCCGCCACCCACAGCCTCAATTTCCTCCTGGAAAACGCCTTGGGTGGCGGTGGCGTGACCAGCCTGCGGATCGATCCGCAGGGCAAGGCGTTCGCCCAGCAGTTGCTGGAAATCCAGATTCCGGTGCCCCAGCGCATCGCCGACCAGGTCAACTAGAGGATTGCCGCCATGACCTACGATTCGATTTTCAAAGCCGATGTGTTTGCCGGCCAGACCATCATCGTCACCGGTGGCGGCAGTGGCATCGGCCGCTGCACCGCTCACGAACTGGCGGCCCTCGGCGCCCATGTGCTGCTGGTCGGGCGCAAGGCCGACAAGTTGAAAACCGTCGCCGCCGAAATTGCCGAAGATGGTGGCAGGGCTGACTGGAGCACTTGCGATATCCGCGAGGAAGAAGCGGTCACGCATCTGGTCAGCGAACTGATCCGCAAGCACGGCCCGATTCACGGCCTGGTCAACAACGCCGGCGGCCAGTACCCGTCACCACTGGCCTCGATCAACCTGAAGGGTTTCGAAACGGTGATGCGCACCAATCTGCTGGGCGGCTTCCTGATGGCCCGGGAAGTGTTCAACCAGTCCATGAGCAAGCACGGCGGCGCCATCGTCAACATGCTCGCCGACATGTGGGGCGGCATGCCCGGCATGGGCCACTCGGGCGCGGCGCGCTCGGGCATGGACAACCTGACCAAGACCGCAGCCTTCGAATGGGGCCACGCCGGGGTCCGGGTCAACGCCGTGGCGCCGGGCTGGATCGCGTCCAGCGGCATGGACACCTACGAAGGTGCGTTCAAGGCGGTGATTCCGACCTTGCGTGAACACGTGCCGCTTAAGCGCATCGGCACCGAATCGGAAGTCAGCGCGGCGATCGTGTTCCTGCTCAGCCCGGGCGCGGCGTTCATCAGCGGCAGCACCCTGCGCATCGACGGCGCGGCCAGCCTCGGCGGGCGGGCGTGGCCGATCCACAAGGCGACCCACAGCGAGTCGTACAACGGCTTCCACCGCGCGTACCTGCCTGATGTGCTCAAGGACAAGGAATAAGCCATGCCGGTGATTCAGTCGCAACTCGACCCCCACGGCGAACCGTTCGCCCGCCACCGCGCGGCAATGCTGGTTGCCGTCGAGCAGCTGCGCAGCCTTGAACAGACCCTGCTGGACAAGGCGGCCGAGGCCAGACCCAAGTTCGAAAAACGCGCGCAGTTGCTGCCTCGCGAACGCCTCAACCTGTTGCTCGACCCTGGTGCGCCGTTTCTCGAACTGGCCGGCCTGGCCGGCTACAAGCTGCACGACGACAAGGACGGCAGTGCCGCAGGCGGTGGCCTGATCGCCGGGATCGGTTACGTGTCGGGTGTACGGGTACTGGTGGTGGCGAACAACAGTGCGATCAAGGGCGGCACCATTTCCCCCTCGGGCCTGAAAAAGTCCCTGCGCCTGCAACAGATCGCCATGGAAAACAAACTGCCGGTGATTACCCTCGCCGAGAGCGGTGGCGCCAACCTCAATTACGCGGCGGAGATTTTCGTCGAAGGCGCGCGCAGCTTTGCCAACCAGGCGCGCATGTCGGCCATGGGCCTGCCGCAGATTACCGTGGTCCACGGCTCGGCGACGGCCGGCGGCGCCTATCAGCCGGGGCTGTCGGACTACGTGGTGGTGGTACGCGGCAAGGCCAAGCTGTTTCTGGCCGGCCCGCCGCTGTTGAAAGCGGCTACCGGCGAAGTCGCCACTGACGAAGAACTGGGTGGCGCCGAGATGCACGCGCAAACGGCCGGCACCGCCGAATACCTGGCCGAGAACGATGCCGACGGTGTGCGCCTGGTGCGCGAGATCGTCAGCCTGTTGCCGTGGAATGCGCGCCTGCCGATGTTGCCCGCCAGGCAATGGCAGGAGCCGCTCTACCCCATCGACGAATTGCTCGGCCTGATCCCCGATGATCCGAAAAAGCCCTACGACGTGCGCGAGATCGTCGCCCGCATCGCCGACGGCTCGAACTTCCTCGAATTCAAGGCCGAGTTCGATCAGCAGACCGTCTGCGGCCAACTGAAAATCCAGGGCCACGCCTGCGGGTTCATCGGCAACAACGGGCCGATCACGCCCAAGGGCGCGAGCAAGGCGGCGCAATTTATTCAGCTGTGCGACCAGAGCCAGACGCCGCTGCTGTTTTTCCACAACACCACCGGATTCATGGTCGGCACCGAATCGGAGCAGCAAGGGGTGATCAAGCACGGCGCCAAGATGATCCAGGCGGTGGCCAATGCCCGGGTGCCAAAACTGACCGTCGTGGTGGGCGGTTCCTATGGCGCCGGCAACTACGCGATGTGCGGGCGTGGCCTGGACCCGCGTTTCATCTTCGCCTGGCCCAACAGCCGCACCGCCGTGATGGGCGGCGCCCAGGCCGGCAAAGTGCTGCGCATCGTCACCGAGGCCAAGCAGGCCAAGGACGGCCTGGTGCCCGACCCGAAGATGCTCGACATGCTCGAACAGGTCACTGCGCAGAAACTCGACAGCCAGTCCACGGCGCTGTATGGCAGCGCCAATCTGTGGGACGACGGCCTGATCGACCCTCGGGATACCCGGACCCTGCTCGGTTACTTGCTGGATATCTGTTTTGAGGCCGAGGTGCGGCCGCTGCAAGCCAACAGTTTTGGTGTAGCCCGGTTCTAATCAGGAGAACAACAAGAATGATCTTCACCCAGGAACACGACGCATTGCGTCGCACCGTTCGCCAATTCGTCGATCACGAGATCAATCCCCACGTCGAGGAATGGGAAAAGGCCGGGCGCTTTCCGATCCACGAGATTTTTCGCAAGGCCGGCGACCTGGGGCTGCTGGGCATTTCCAAACCGGAAAAATTCGGTGGCATGGGCCTGGACTACAGCTACTCGATCGTCGCCGCCGAAGAGTTCGGCACCATTCATTGCGGCGGCATTCCCATGTCGATCGGCGTGCAGACCGACATGTGCACCCCGGCCCTGGCGCGCTTCGGTTCCGATGAGTTGCGCAATGAGTTCCTGCGCCCGGCCATCAGTGGAGAGCAGGTTGGCTGTATCGGCGTCTCCGAAGTCGGCGCCGGCTCCGACGTGGCCGGCTTGAAAACCGGCGCGCGCAAGGACGGTAACGATTACGTGATCAACGGCAGCAAGATGTGGATCACCAACTCGCCGAGCGCCGACTTCATCTGCCTGCTGGCCAACACCTCGGACGACAAACCCCACGTCAACAAATCGCTGATCATGGTGCCGATGAACAGCCCCGGCATCAGCCTCAGCTCGCACCTGGACAAACTGGGCATGCGCAGTTCGGAAACCGCCCAGGTGTTTTTCGACAACGTGCGGGTGCCACAGCGCAACCGCATCGGCCATGAAGGCGCCGGGTTCATGATGCAAATGCTGCAGTTCCAGGAGGAGCGCCTGTTCGGTGCGGCCAACATGATCAAGGGCCTGGAGTATTGCGTCGACAGCACCATCGAGTACTGCAAGGAGCGCAAAACCTTCGGCAGTGCGCTGATCGACAACCAGGTCATTCACTTTCGCCTGGCCGAACTGCAAACCGAGATCGAGTGCCTGCGGGCGCTGGTGTATCAAGCCACCGAGCAATACATCAAGGGCCAGGACGTCACGCGCCTGGCGTCGATGGCCAAGCTCAAGGCCGGTCGCCTGGGCCGCGAGGTCAGCGACAGTTGCCTGCAATACTGGGGCGGCATGGGCTTCATGTGGGACAACCCGGTGGCCCGCGCGTATCGCGATGTACGCCTGGTGTCGATCGGCGGCGGCGCGGACGAAATCATGCTGGGGATCATCTGCAAGCTGATGGGCATCCTGCCGGGGAAAAAGCCATGAGCACCCTGCCGGCTTGCCAGACCCTGCTGCTCGAATTGCACAACGGCGTGCTGCACATCACCCTCAATCGACCGGACAGCCGCAATGCCATGAGCCTGCAGATGGTCAGCGAACTGCGTGCGGTGCTGGCGGCGGTGCACGAGGACCGGGGGATTCGGGCCCTGGTGATCGGCGGTGCCGGCGGGCATTTCTGCGCCGGCGGCGACCTCAAGGACATGGCCAAAGCGCGCGCCCAAGGCACGAGCGCGCACCGCGATCTGAATCGGCTGTTCGGTGCGTTGCTGCAAGAAGTGCAGCACGCGCCGCAGGTGGTGATCACGGTGTTGCAAGGCGCGGTGCTTGGTGGCGGTTTCGGCCTGGCCTGTGTCAGCGACATTGCCCTGGCCGATCACCAGGCGCAGTTCGGCCTGCCGGAAACCAGCCTCGGCCTGTTGCCGGCGCAGATTGCGCCGTTCGTGGTCCAGCGCATCGGCCTGACCCAGGCACGCCGCCTGACACTGACGGCGGCACGTTTCGATGGCACCCAGGCGCGGCGGATGGGGCTGGTGCATTTTGTCGAGCACGATGCCCAGGCGTTGGCCGAACGGCTCGATGAGGTGTTGGCGCATGTGTTGTGTTGTGCGCCGGAGGCGAATGCGGCGACCAAGAAATTGTTGCTGGCGAGTGCGGGGCAGCCATCGGATGAACTGCTGGATCAGGCGGCCGAGTGGTTCAGCGAGGCGGTGACCGGGGCTGAAGGCGTCGAGGGGACCCTGGCCTTTGTGCAAAAACGTAAGCCGGGGTGGGCCTCTTAAAAGCTTCGCTGGCAAGCCAGCTCCTACAAGGGTCTGTGAACGCCACCGCCCCCTGTAGGAGCTGGCTTGCCAGCGATGGGGCCGTCACATTCACCGCAAAAACCCAGGGAATAAAACATGCCCGGATTCAACAAAATCCTGATCGCCAACCGCGGTGAAATCGCCTGCCGCATCCAGCGCACCGCCCAGGCCCTGGGCTACCGCACCGTCGCCGTCTTCAGCGATGCCGACGCCGACGCCCTGCACGTGCACATGGCCGACGAAGCGGTGAACATCGGCCCGGCTCCCGTGCAACAGTCCTACCTGAACATCCCGGCGATCATCGACGCGGCCCGACGTACCGGGGCCGACGCCATCCACCCGGGCTACGGTTTCCTCTCGGAAAATGCCGGTTTCGCCCGTGCCTGCCAAAACGCCGGCATCACCTTCATCGGCCCCAGCCCCGAAGCTATCGAGCTGATGGGCAGCAAACGGCTGTCGAAACTCGCCATGCTCGACGCCGGGGTCCCCTGCATCGCCGGCTATCAGGGCGCCGAGCAGGACGATGCGACGCTCAGCCGCGAAGCCGATCGCATCGGCTACCCGCTGATGATCAAGGCCAGCGCCGGCGGTGGCGGTCGCGGCATGCGCCTGGTGCACGATGCCGGCGATTTGTTGGCGCAGATCCGCACCGCACGCTCCGAAGCGCTGCATGGATTCGGCAGCGATGAACTGATCCTCGAACAGGCGTTGATCGACCCGCGTCACGTCGAGGTTCAGCTGTTCGGCGACCAACAGGGCAACCTGATCTACCTCGGCGAGCGCGACTGTTCCATCCAGCGCCGTCACCAGAAAGTCATCGAGGAAGCGCCCTGCCCGGTCATGACCGCCGAACTGCGCCAGGCCATGGGCGAAGCGGCGCTCAAGGCCGGTCGCGCGGTCAACTATGTCGGCGCCGGCACCGTGGAATTCCTCTTGGATGCCCGCGGGCAGTTCTATTTCCTGGAAATGAACACCCGACTGCAGGTAGAGCATCCGGTCACCGAACTGATCACCGGGCTGGATCTGGTGGCCTGGCAACTGCAGGTCGCCGAAGGGCTGCCGCTACCGTTGCGCCAGGAGCAGGTGCAACTCAGCGGTCACGCCATGGAAGTGCGCTTGTACGCCGAAGACCCGGCCCAGGACTTTGTCCCGCAAACCGGGCGCATCGCCCGCTGGGAACCGGCGCTGCAGAGCGGCGTGCGCATCGACCATGGGCTGATGGAAGGACAGCAGGTCAGCCCGTTCTACGATTCGATGCTGGGCAAGATCATTGCCCACGGCGCGACCCGTGAAGAAGCCCGGCGCAAGTTGCTGCGGGCGGTGCAGGACAGCGTCCTGCTGGGCCTGCCGAGCAACCAGCGTTTGCTGGCCGGCCTGCTGGAACATCCGCAGTTCATCAGGGGCGAATTCAGCACCGGGTTCATTACGACGCATTTCGCCGAACACCCTTGCCTTCAGGCCCCTGTACCCCGCGCTGAAGAACTGGCGATTGCCGCGACGCTGTTCCACCACGGGTCGGCACGGATTCATCCCGCCGCGCTGGCCGGTTGGCGTAACAACGCCAGTGTGCCGCTGCACTACCACATCGGCTTGGGGGATCAGGACTGGCCCGTGCAACTCAACGCGGTACCGGGGCAGCCCTACCGGATTCAAATCGCCGCACAGGTGCTCAACCTGACCGTTATCCAGTGCGACGGTCGCTGGGTCACCCTGGACATCGACGGCATCCGCCAGCGTCATGCCTACCTTCTCGAAGGCGAGCAACTCTGGCTATTCACTCGCCCCGGCAGCCTGCAACTGGTGGATCGCACCCAAGCGCCGGTCTGCAGCCAGGCCAGCATCAGCTCCGGCACCCTCAAGGCGCCCATGGACGGTGCGGTCATCGACGTGCTGGTCAGTGAAGGCAGCCAGGTCAGCAAAGGCCAATTGCTGGTGGTGCTGGAAGCCATGAAAATGGAACACCCACTCAAGGCGGGTATCGACGGCGTGCTCAAGCGCTTGCAGGTGCAGGTGGGCGACCAGGTGAAAAACCGGCAGATTCTGCTTGAGGTCGAATAAGTCGCTAGGCGTAACCGCCGGGTTTGGCTACGCTCAAGCCCTATCAGCACGCGGATACCGGGAACCCTGCGATGCCTCACTGGTTGGTCATTGATCTGGAAGCCACCACCGATGAGGGTGGTTGGCCCATAACGGAAATGGAAATCATCGAAATCGGTGCCACCCTGGTGGATCGCAAAGGCCGCGAGCTGGATTCCTTCCAGCGTTTCGTGCGCCCGTTGCGGCGCCCTCTGTTGACGCCGTTTTGCCGGGAGCTGACGCACATCACCCAGGCCAACATCGATGCCGCACAGCCCCTGGCCGAGGTCTGGCCATCGTTCGAGCGCTGGTTGGGCCAACATCACACGCGGCTTGAAGGCTGGGTCAGCTGGGGCGACTACGATCGCAAACAGTTGCTCCAGGAATGGCAGCGCCTGCCTTTCGACAGTGCGTTGAGCAACGTGCCGCACATGAATCTCAAGCAACGCTTCGCCAAGGCCCGGCGCCTGGAACGACCGCTGGGGCTCAACGGCGCCTTGCAACTGGCGGGAATGCAGTTCACCGGCCAGCAACACCGGGCGCTGGAAGACGCGCGCAATACCGCACGCCTGTTGCCGCTTGTCCTGCCGCTCTAGAGAGGTGACGAGTCCTTGGGCCTTGTGCATACTGGCCGGCCCTTTTAAGCCCTTTTCGAGGAATCGCCCATGTTTAAAGTCAACGAGTACTTCGACGGCACCGTCAAGTCGATCGCCTTTGGCACTGCCGAAGGCCCAGCGACCATCGGCGTCATGGCCCCGGGCGAATACGAATTCGGCACCAGCCAGCGTGAAATCATGCACGTGGTCTCCGGCGCCCTGACCGTCAAGCTCCCGGACAGCACCGATTGGGAAACCTTCGCCGCCGGCAGCCAGTTCAACGTGCCCGCCAACAGCAAGTTCCAGCTCAAAGTGGCGGTCGACACTGCCTACCTGTGCGAATACCGCGGCTAAAACCCCGGGTTCACTGCGAAAAGACAATGCCCGTGTCCATCGACACGGGCATTTTTCGTTGAAGGGCGTTTATTCGAGGATGGTGACCGGCATGCCGACTTCGAGCCGGCCATTACCGTCGTTGACCAGATTCTGCCCAAACATCGCACCATCGGCTTCGCTACGGTACTTCTGCAAGGTGGCAAAGGGTTCGCGGCCAGCGTCACGCTCGCCGGTTTGCGGGTCGACGGTTGTCATGATGCAGCGTGAACAGGGCTTGACCACCCGGAACTCGACATCGCCGATGCGCAGGCGCTTCCAGCCATCCTCGGCATACGCCTCGCTGCCCTCGATGACCAGGTTGGGCCGGAAACGCAGCATCTCCAGCGAGCGGCCGACGCGTTGCGACAGGTCATCCAGCGATGCCTGGCCAATCAGCAACAGCGGGAAGCCATCGGCGAAGGCGACCTGATCGTCGTCCTTGCCATAGCCCGAGGCGGTGGTCCGTGCGCGATCCAGTGGCACCTGCACCAGGCGCGTCGGCTTGCCGATGAACCCACTGACCCAGGCGCCGGCCGCGTCGCCGGCATCGGGCACGCGCAAGCTGTCACGCCAGATGGTCACACCGCGCAATTGAGCATCGCTGGTGGGCAAGGCGACATCGATCGGCGAATGGCCGGGGGCGCTGAGGGTCAAGCCACCCTCGGCATTCCACAACGCCGACAGCTGGCTCATCTGCGCGACCGCGCGTTGGGTCAGGAAGCGTCCGCTGGCTTCATCCACCAGCATCCAGCGTCGATCACCGTCCAGCCCCAGCTTGTCGAGGCCGACCTGTTGCAGGATCTCGCCTTTGCCGGATTTCAACGGATAACGATACAGCGCGCTCAGACGCAACATGGCCAGCTCCCTGACGGACAAAAACGCCACCCTATACGAGCTTGATCAGCGAATCAAAGGTCTCCGCCCCTGTAGGAGCTGGCTTGCCAGCGAAGGCGTCCTTGAATATTGCATTGACCTTTCGGGCCTCTTCGCTGGCAAGCCAGCTCCCACAATGTTTAGTGTTGGGCATTCGTCCTCGGATCAGGCCGGCACTGCATCGCGCATCAAACGCTGTCGCACCACATCAACCAGCTTGTCCGGCTGGAATTTGGAGAGGAAGTTGTCACAGCCGACCTTCTTGACCATCGAGTCGTTGAAGCTGCCGGACAGGGACGTGTGCAGCACCACATAAAGGCCGCGCAGTCGCGGATCGTTGCGGATTTCGGTGGTCAGGCGGTAACCGTCCATTTCCGGCATTTCCGCGTCGGTGAAGACCATCAGGAGTTTGTCGGTCATGTTGACGCCGGTGTCCGCCCAGGCCTTGAGCATGTTCAGGGCCTTCAAGCCATCGCTGGCAATGTGCATCTTCACACCCAACTGCCCCAGGGTATCGCGCAGTTGCGTCAGGGCCACATTCGAGTCATCCACCAGCAACACTTCGCGGCCACGGGCGCGTTCCAGCACCGGATCCTCGAGTTTTTCCCGGGAGACCTTGGCGTTGTAAGGCACGATTTCGGCGAGGACTTTCTCGACGTCGATGATCTCCACCAACTGGTCATCGACCTTGCTGATCGCGGTCAGGTAATGCTGCCGGCCGGCACTGCTGGGCGGTGGCAGGATCGCTTCCCAGTTCATGTTGACGATGCGGTCCACCCCTCCGACCAGGAAGGCCTGCACCGAGCGGTTGTACTCCGTGACGATGATCGTGCTGCCAGGGCCTGGCACCAGCGCACGCATGCCGATGGCCTGGGACAGGTCGATGACCGGCAGGGTCTGGCCGCGCAGATTGACCACGCCGCACACGAACGGATGCCGCTGGGGCATCAGGGTCAGCTTCGGCAGTTGCAGGACTTCCTGCACCTTGAACACGTTGATCGCGAACAATTGCCGCCCGGCAAGCCGGAACATGAGAATTTCCAGGCGATTCTCACCCACAAGTTGCGTACGCTGGTCTACCGTATCGAGAATGCCGGCCATCTATGACTCCTGGGGCTTTTGCGGATGAATTCACTGGATAGAGGGTTATCGGCTGTTTTCGCCGGACCTTGACCCCTTGGCAAATGCCACGCGCGGGGATTGATGTCACATTAACATCATGCTTTACTGATCCTGTAATTTCATCTATTGCATGCTTTTCGCCGCGACCATCATTTGCGCGATTGGTTCCGCCCTGTAAGGGATTCCCCTAGCAACAATCAGGTGCAACCTGATATTCGCAATATCCAATAGCCATTAATGTGACGCCATTCTCATTGCATGAATGGAGTCGGGCATTTGTCTGCGATCGCAAACCAGTGGCCAATCAACCTTTCAAGCGTTCAGCCCGCACTTGAGCCGTCCAGAGCGCGAACTCAAGACACCCTCCTCATTTGACATGACGTTGTGGAGACAAGCATGCCGAACAATCGTAAAGAGTGGGCAAAGCGCATTCCCGAGTTTCTCGTCGAGGCTGAAACACTCCTGGCCAGGACCGAGGAGTGCCTGAGTCATCTGCAATTGATCAGCAATGACCCGGACGCCATTGACTGCATGCTCAGCACCCTGCTCAAACTGGCGTGCAAGGCAGATGCCCTCGCCCTCGCGGCCGTGTCAGAGTTTTCATTGCACATTCATGGCCTGCTCAATCACGCACACAACCACATGGCACTGCACGATGAGGCCCTGGATGCGCTCAAGGACTGCCTGACGCTGATCGCCTGGCAACTTGAACTGATCGACCAGAAAACCGGGCAGCTCAGCCTCGATGAAACTGAACAGGCCTCCCTGATCGAAGCCTTCGCGTTCCAGGTCGGCCAGAGTCAGTTTCGCCCCCCGGTTGATTCCAGGCCGTACACACTCGTTTCTTATTCGCAGCGCCAGGCTTAACTTTGCGCAAGTACGTCAAGCTGCGAATAGATGACTGCATCACAACTTGTGCGGACTCATGTCGCAATTGAATACTTCATATCTGCTAACGACACCTCGAAACAAGTAACTATTGCTTGTACAAGTATTCGTCTGTCTGCGCCGATTTTTATTGGATCCAAATAATCGTGGCCTAAACGGTGTTCCCACCTTCCTGGGCGCTTTCTCCTGTCCTCCTGGACATCTAATCACAAGCGCGACCAACGGTATTCGAAGTGCTATTATGCCGCCCATTAGTTGACGTCAATTAACGGCAACGCGATTGCAGACAACTCAGCTAAAAAATTCAGGTCTGATTTCTTATACAAGACCGTGGTTTTCTTATACAAAAAACCGTTGAAGTCGAAAGCTGACATAAAAAAATCATCGATCTGTCAGCGAACGTGACCGATCGGCCCGCAGCGAACATCCATTGGCTCCATCCGCTATGTACGCCAGCCTCAATTCAATCGCCAAATGGCCACCCTCCCCAGATAACGCACGCCGGTTCACGCTGTTTCTATGCGCCGGCTCGACACTCGGCAGCCTGCTGGTCTACGGCCTGTCCACGCGTTTGCCGCTGGGTCTGCTGGCGCTCGATCTTGCTGCGCTGGGCTGCGTCTGGATGCAATACCGCCTGTCACGCAAGTCGATCAAGTTCCAACCTCAGGAGCTGGCCGAACGGATGCTGCAAGTCCAGGAAAACGAACGCCATCGCCTCAGTCGGGAATTGCACGACGACATCGGCCAGTTGCTGACCGCGGCAAAACTTCAGAGTGACTGGCTCAAGCGCAGGATGCCCGAAGACCTGCAGGGGCAATGCTCGGCGCTGTGCGACACGCTGGATGAAACCCTCGCCAAGGTTCGCGATGTATCGGCCATCCTCAACCCCCGACAACTGGCCAGCCTTGGGCTGGAAGCCAGCCTGCGGGCGCATTTGCTCAAGACGCTGAGCAACACCCCGGTGCACTGGAGCCTGGAGTGCCAGCAACGACTGACCGGCATCCCGGAAGAAATGGCAGTGGCGGCCTTTCGCATCACCCAGGAGGCCGTCACCAACATGCTGCGCCATGCCGATGCGCAAAACCTGCTGGTCTGCCTGCAGCGTTTGCCCCAAGGCCTGGCATTGCTGATCAGTGACGATGGCCTCGGTTTCGCGCCGGCCACCGATCCGGGGCGTGAAGGACAACGCGGCATGGCCGGGATGTCGGAACGGATCAAACAACTGGGCGGCACGCTGACCGTGACCAGCCAGCCAGGCAAAGGCACCCAAATCGAAGCCCTCTTCCCATGGGCACCCCGTGAGTTCGAACGGGCCAATACGAATAAGGTTATGCATTGACTTGTAACTTGCTTCTGGTGGATGACCACTCGCTGATCAGGGCTGGCGTGCGCGCCCTGGTGCTGGACCTTCCTGGCTATGCGGTTGTCGGCGAGGCCAACGATGGCTCGCAGCTGCTCGAAATGGCCCAGCGACTGTCGCCGGATATCGTGCTGCTGGATATTTCCATGAAGCAGACCGGTGGCCTCGAAGCCTTGCAACTGCTCAAGCGGGTCCGTCCGCACAGCAAGGTGCTGATCCTGTCGATGCACACCGACCCGGCACTCATCATGCAAGCCCTGGAATCCGGGGCCCATGGCTATTTACTCAAGGACACCACGGCCACCGAACTGGAACAAGCGCTGGAAGCCTTGCGTAACAATGAGCGCTACCTGAGCCCGGCCATCGCCCATACCGTGATCACCCAGGCGTTGAACCGGACCCAGAACAGCCCGGCGGCCCCGGCAGACTCGCACAACCTGACAGCCCGTCAGCTGGAAATCCTGCGGTTGATCGTGCGTGGCAAATCCACCCGGGAAATCGCCAACGGCCTGGGCCTGAGCGTCAAGACCGTGGAAACCCATCGCTCGCAAGTCATGAAGCGCTTGCAGATATTTGACGTGGCCGGCCTTGTCTTGTTCGCCGTGCGCGAGCAGATCATCAGTCTGGACGACTGACAGCTCCAGCCCTGCTCAACAAGGGTGACTGCTCGGGCAAATGCACCCGCAGCGCCGCCGGCCGAGCCGAGAACCGCAGGCTGTCACCCTCGAGCGGTTCGCCGTCAAGGTTGATGTAGAGGCCCTCAGAGGCCTTGATCTCAACCCATGGCAGGCGGGCGCGGACGAACATGCTATCGAGTCCGAAACCATCGGCCAGCAGGTTCTTCAAGGTGCCGACCAGCTCCTGCGGTGCCGGCAGAATGCTGATGTCGAGCAGCCCGTCGTCCGCCAAAGCCTCTGGGCAGAGCACATGCCCACCACCCGCCTGTCGACCGTTACCGATCCCCAGCGCCAGCAACTCGCCACTCCAGTGAAAATCAGGCCCCTGCAATTCACCATACGCCGCATGCAGCTCACTGAAACGCGTCAAGCCGGTGAACAGATACGCCGCACCACCGAGGACTTTCTTCAGTTCTTCGGAGGTATTGGCCGTGACCTGGCTGCCAAAACCACCGGTGGCCATATTCAGGAACACCTGGCCACCGACTTCCCCCAGGTCGATGGCGCTGGGGGCAACGTCCAGCAGCGCCAGTGCCTGATCCGGCTCCAGCGGCACACCGGCAGCACGGGCAAAATCGTTGGCGGTGCCCAGCGGCATCAGCACCAGGCTGGCCTCCGGCGACTGGCCGGCCATGGCTTCGGCAATATCGCGCAAGGTGCCGTCGCCGCCACCGGCAATGATCCGCCGATAACCCGCCTCCAGCGCTTCGCCCACCAGCCGTTGCGCATCCCCGGCTTCCCAGGTCAGGCGCACAGCCAGGTCCCAGCCTTGTTCACGCTTTTCCTCGACGGCGGCCCGAACCGCTTCGTTGAGCGCCTGCTTGCCATGCAGAATCAACAGTGCCTTGCGTTCGCTCATTGTCGTCACTCCCCATCATTGAAGGCGTATGGGACATGTGACCTCACCACCATCCTGAAAAGTCGCAAAAAAATGAATTATTTACGCTTGAGTCCAATAAGGAGAATTTTCTTACAAAACGTGAGGAATCGGCTCAATTGACCAGAAATGGCGATTGGTACACTTTTGTGTCAGCGGTTTTCAGTCATCAGCAGGACAGACACAAGGATGTGCAATGCAACGACATGACATCAGGTCACCGGTGATGCCGGTGGTGCGGCTCGCAATGAAACGGGCCGATCATCCAGCTGAACTCGTCAGCAGTGCAAAATCCAGTGGAGAAGTTCCTATGCAACCTCGCGTCAACGAGCTTGAGACACACCTCGAAACCCTGCGAGGCGATCTGGAAAGGATTCGCAGTGACGTCAGGTCAATCAGGCTCAGGCTTGCCTATTCGGTGGGCGGAACAGTCGTTGTCCTGGGGCTGCTGGGCTGGATCGCCAACAGCCGTTTCGACCAGGTCGTCTCACTGCTGCTGGCTCATTGATCTACCATGGACGCAAAACCCGGCTCAATCGACCGGGCTTGCGTCACCGCGTGGCCCAGATCAGCTCAATACTTCGCTCAGCGGAATGAAGTAGACGCTGTCACCTGCCACCAGCGTGCGCTCCTCCATGACCTCGACCAATCCATCGGCCCACGCGGCGCTGCGCAGCACACCGGAACTCTGATTGCGGTAGATGATGGCCTGGCCGTTCTCCAGGCGACCGCGCAGGTACTCGCGTCGATTGCCGGCCTTAGTCCAGTCGAACCCTGCAGGCACTTGCACCTTCAGCGGCTCCACCTCCTGCACACCCATGCGGCGCAGCAGGTAAGGCCTTGCCAGCAAGGCAAAGGTCACCAGGGTCGAGGCTGGATTGCCCGGCAGGCCGATCACCGGCACGCTACGAAAATGGCCGAAGGTCAGGGGTTTTCCGGGCTTGATGGCCAGTTTCCACAGCGCCAGCTCGCCCTCTTCTCGCAGGGCCATGCCCAGGAAGTCGGCCTCCCCCACCGATACGCCACCCGTCGAGAGAATCAGGTCGACATTCCCCAGCTCGCCCAGGCGCGCGCGCGTGGTGTCCAGGTCATCCGGCAGGATCCCGGCGTCGATCACCTCGCAACCCAGGCGCTGCAACCAGCTGCAGAGCAACACACGGTTGCTGTTGTAGATCTGCCCCGGCCCCAGCGGCTGACCCGGCTCGATCAGTTCATCCCCGGTGGACAGCACCGCTACGCGAACCTTGCGGATCACCGCAAGCTCGGCACACCCCAGCGAGGCGGCCAGACCTTGCTCGATCGGCCCCAGCCGCGTGCCCGCCGGCAGGATCAGTTCACCAACGGTGGTTTCCTGCCCTTGTGGACGAATGTTCTGCCCGATGGCCAGGGACTCGGTGAAACGGACACGTCCATCCGCCTGGACTTCGGCGTTCTCCTGCATCTCGACGCAATCGGCACCCGGCGGCACAGGTGCGCCGGTAAAGATTCGCGCGCAGGTGCCCGGCGTCAAGGCAACAGGGGCCTGGCCGGCAAAGACTTTCTGACTGACCACCAGCGGCTCTGCGTTCCAGTCAGCCACGCGCAAGGCATAACCATCCATCGCGCTATTGGGCCACGGCGGCAGATCGAGGGACGACAGCAGATCCTCGGCCAGTACCCGCCCCTCGACCTGCGCCAACGGCAAACGCTCGCGCTCTACAATCCGTGAGGCGTCGGCCATTTCCAGCAGACGCGCCAGGGCTACCTCGACCGGCATCAGGGTCCCGGTCTTGCCCGGCTTACCCGCGGGATTCACAGGGTGCCGCCTGTTTCAGGTGAGTCACGAAATTGCACGGGCGATGGCGCGAATCCAGCTGCTCGCCAAGAATGCCATCCCAACCGGTGCGCACCGCATTGGTCGACCCCGGCAGGCAGCACACCAGCGTGCCGTTGGCCAGGCCGGCCAAGGCGCGGGACTGGACGGTCGATGTGCCGATGTCCGCCACCGATATCTGGCGGAACAGTTCACCAAAACCATCGACTTGTTTGTCGAGCAGGCAGCTCACTGCTTCCGGCGTGCTGTCACGACCGGTGAAACCGGTGCCGCCGGTGATCAGCACCACCTGTACGACCTCGTCGGCGATCCAGTTGGCAACTTGCGCGCGAATCTTGTAGAGGTCATCTTTTAGCAAGACCCGGCAGGCCAGGTTGTGTCCGGCAGCCGTCAGGCGGTCAACGAACAGCTGGCCTGAGGTATCGGTTTCCAGGGTACGGGTATCGCTGACCGTCAGCACCGCGATGTTGAGCGGCGCGAAAGGTACATCAGCCTTGGCTTTCATAGGCTCGTCCAGTTGTAGGAGAAACAGCCCGGTGTTATATCACAGCGACCTCATTTTTCGCCGCCCCCATGGAGGCCTGCCATGACTTCGAACCCAGCGTTGCCACCCTGCTCCATTTTGCTCCTGGCAGGCGGCCGCGGCCAGCGCATGGGCGGCCAGGACAAGGGATTGCTGGAATGGCACGGCGAGCCGTTGATTGCACATCTGCATCGCAAGACACGTGCGCTGAGCGATGACCTGATCATCTCGTGCAACCGGAACCTGGAAAAGTACGCGCCCTACGCCGATCAATTGGTCCATGACGACGAAGGCGATTTTCCGGGGCCATTGGCGGGCATTCGTGCCGGTCTCAGAGCGGCCCGTCACAATCATCTGCTAGTCTTGCCATGTGATGTCCCGCGCATTGACCAGGCACTGCTCAGCAGCATGCGCGAAGCCGCCAGCCAGCATCCGGACAAACCCTTGATGCTGCGCCATGACGGCCACTGGGAGCCGTTGCTGTGCATTATTCCAGTGGCACTGCGCGCTGATTTCGAAACGGCCTGGAAGGAGGGTGAACGTAGCCCGGGTCGACTGATGCGCCAGCTGGGTGCTACTGCGTTGCAGTGCCCCGACAACGATCCGCGCCTGGCAAACCTCAACACGCCCGAACTGTTAAGTACGTCAGACACTGTGTCAGACTGAGTACCAAGGAACTTGCGCGCGCTGTTTACGTCTCAAGCCCAGCAACCAAAAGAATTCATTTTTTCGGAGACACTTCCATGACTCAACGGACCCTGGCCACTTTCATGCTTGCACTGGGCCTCGCTACCCTCGCCGGTTGCGCATCGCCCACTGTGATCACCTTGAATGACGGTCGCGAAATCCAGGCCGTCGACACGCCAAACTACGACCAGGATTCGGGCTTCTACGAATTCGAACAGCTGGATGGCAAGCAGACCCGCATCAACAAGGATCAGGTTCGTACCGTCAAAGAGTTGTAATCTTCGCGGCGACTACCGGATACATGAAAATGCCCCGACTGGTCGGGGCATTTTTATTCGCCTCTGGAAAACCCTCGCTAAGGGTTCGGCTCATTGTTCAGTTTATCCACGCGTGCCAGTGCCTGCGTGGCCTCGGTGATGCATTTCTTGTCGTCGTTGGCGGCCCGGGCCGATTCAGCGCTGGCCTGCATCCGCTTGATTTCCATGGTGGTGTTTTCGGACGTGGCCGGCAGGCTGGTGACCTTGTCCTTGAGCTCCTGGAGCTTGATGGTGCACAGGTCGCTGTCTGCGGCGAATACGGGAGAGGCCAACAGGGCGGCGCAAATCAACATTCCGGCGAAAACCGTGCGTTTCATGAATATCTCCTTGCATGGGAGGTATCGAACGCCACAGGCGTGGCGCCTGATCAAAAGACTGCAGGCCTGGGCATAAATTCGATTTTTTTGAATGCCCTGCTCACCACAGCAACGTGATTGCGCTCTCGAACTCCCGGCCCTCACCCGTCACCGGGTCTACAAATTTCAGCCCCTGGGCCAGCAGTTTCAGCGGGTTGGCATAGTCATCTTCCACGTCCTTGAGCACCCGGGGATAAAACGGGTCGTTGCAAATGCTGGCGCCCAGGGCGGTCATGTGCACCCGCAACTGATGTTTCTTGCCCGTCACCGGATAAAGCCCATAGCGCCAGAGGTCGCCGTTCTTTTCCCGGACTTCCACAGCCGTCTCGGTGTTGCTGGCGCCCGGCCCTTCCTGCATGCGAAAGAACGGCTCGCCATCGATGAGTCGGCTCTTGTGCACCAGTGGAAACGTCAGGTCAGGTAATGCCCGGGCGATAGCCTCGTAGCGCTTTTCGATCTGCCGCGAAGGAAACAGCGACTGATACGCCGAACGGCTCTGCGGGTTGGCGGAAAACAGCACCAGACCCGCGGTATGCCGGTCGATGCGATGCAAGGGCACCAGGTGCGGGTTGTCCAGGCGACGGATAAGGCGACGCAACAAGGTCTGTTCGACGTACTCACCCGCCGGGGTTACGGGTAGAAAATGCGGCTTGTCCGCCACCACCAGATGCTCATCTGCGTACAGGATCGACTCGACCACCGGGATCGGTTTTTCGTCAGGCACTTCGCGAAAATAGTGAATCCGCAAGCCTTCCCTGTAAGGCAGGTCAAGGGCAATGGGCGCGCCCTGCCCATCGAGGACGCGACCGCGAGCGATTCTGTCCAGCCATTGTTCACGACTGATGGCGCTGAAGTGCTCGCACAGGCAATCGAAAACGGTCTGCCACGGGCCAGGCGGCAGGTACAGCGTGCTGGCCTGGCTGTGTGCAGCAGAAAATGCTGAAGTGGACATACAAAAGCTCTTACCTTGAATGCAGAGCGGCATTATCCAACAGCAGCGCAAACGAACCTAGCGCAGAATCCTCACGCCGGTATCTGCGCCGCCTCGGTGTACTCCTTGAGCCAGCGCAGCACGTCGACCGCCTCCCAGCGACCCGGGTCATACAGTGCATACAACAAACCCTGATAACCCACGACATCCAGCTGGCGGTGAAAGCCCGCGCGCTGGAACAAGGCTTCGATTTCGGCAAAGCAGGTATTGAAATGCAGCTTGTTGAAGGGCGTTTTTCCTTCCGTCACCAGGCCGTCCAGGCGCAATTCGGCGACGGCTTCGCGTACCACATCCACCGACATGCGATTAACGCTGCTTTTCAATTGTTCGACATTGACCACGACTCATCCCCCCTCACGCCCGGAGTTGCCCCGCTCAACGCCAAAAATCAACGGCAGCAGGACAGCAATCCGGATAACTGTATGCGCATACAGTATCCGAATAGCGTCGATTAAGCCAAGGGGATCGGCTCTAAAGTTCGACGGGCGGAACCTGTCCACCCACAAATCCGTTTAACCCAGGAAGGCAACCACTTCGTCGGCACTGAAGGGCCAACCCAGTTCCGCGCCGGTATCGACCCGACGCAACACCGGGATGCGCAGGCTGTAGGCGGCGAACCAGGATTCGTCGTCAGCGATGTCCACCAGTTCCACCAGCAGGCCACGCTCGACAAACTCCATCAACATGGCTTCGGCCACTTCACAGAGATGACACCCGAGAGTGCCGAACAGCTGACATTCAGGAAGCATGAGCGCTCTACCAAGAAATTGAGTGCTTATTCTAGGCCCGCCCTGAAATGTCGTCGAGCCAATGAACCACGGCTAATCCTGGCTGACGGCGCCGATCTTGTGCACCGACAAGTCCGCGCCGTAATACTCTTCTTCCTGGCTCAGGCGCAAACCATGGAATGCCTTGATCACGCCATACACCGCAAAACCACCGGCCAGCGCCACCACCACACCCAGTGCCGTGCCGATCAACTGGCTGACGATGCTCACACCACCCAACCCGCCCAAGGCCGCCTGGCCGAAGATACCGCAGGCTATCCCGCCCCAGACGCCACACAGACCATGCAGCGGCCACACGCCCAGCACGTCATCGATATGCCATTTGCCTTGTGCGGCCGTAAAGCACCAGACAAACAGCGCCCCGGCAATGGCACCGGTGACCAGCGCACCCACCGGATGCATCAGGTCGGAGCCAGCACAGATTGCCACCAGACCGGCCAGCGGCCCGTTGTGCAGAAAGCCCGGGTCATTGCGCCCGACGATCAGCGCCGCCATCGTGCCGCCGACCATGGCCATCAACGAGTTCACCGCAACCAGCCCGCTGACCCCTTGCAGGGTTTGCGCACTCATCACGTTGAAGCCGAACCAGCCGACAATGAGAATCCACGAGCCCAACGCCAGGAACGGAATGCTCGACGGCGCGAACGCCACCAGCCGCCCTTCGCGATAACGCCCATCGCGTGGCCCAAGCAACAGCACCGCCGCCAGCGCCAGCCAACCGCCCATGGCGTGAACGACAACGGAACCGGCGAAATCATGGAAGCTGGCGCCAAAGCGCTCCAGCAGCCAGGCCTGCAGACCCAGGTTGCCGTTCCAGATCATGCCCTCGAAGAAGGGATAGATGAACGCCACAATCAACGCTGTCGCGCACAATTGCGGAACGAACCGGGCACGCTCGGCGATGCCCCCGGAAATGATCGCCGGGATCGCCGCGGCAAAGGTCAGCAGGAAGAAAAACTTCACCAGGCCATAGCCGTGATCGGCGTTGATCACGGCCGCCGGTTGCATAAAGGTGACGCCGTAGGAAATCCAATAGCCTATAAAGAAGTAAGCCAGTGTGGAAACGGCGAAGTCGCTGAGGATTTTCGACAGGGCATTGACCTGGTTTTTTTGCCGGACCGTCCCGACTTCCAGGAACGCGAAGCCGGCGTGCATGGCCAACACCATGACCGCACCGATCAGGATGAACAATGTATTGGAGCTATGGACCAGGGTGTCCACAGCGCTTTGCAGATTTTCCATGGATTTGGCAGACCTTAAGGCTGAAAAAAAGCACCAAAGCAGTTCGCGCGGGCAATCCATGCACCAAGTTGAGACTTGTCGAATCGAACAGGTCTCTCCCGATGAACCGTTTTGAAGCACAGGGTTCATCAAGGCCAATCACGACCGGGACATTTGCGCGGGTTTTGATTGTTTGAGTTAAGGTTTTACTGGAATCTTGCCCAGCAACAGCGCAACGGCGCGAGCCGACGCACCACGACACAGCAAAAGTTGTACCAGTCATTTGTACTGAACCTTCGCACAAGGCTCATACTCGAACGATTCAGACGCCACTTATGGAGATCACCAATGGCCAGCATCAAGGCAAAGACTGCTCAAGAAATCCTGATGAGCGATTTTCAGACACTGGTCAGCGATACCGAACGGTTGCTGGAACACACCGCCTCCCTGGCCGGTGACCAGGCCGATGAATTGCGCGACCAGATCCACGACAGTCTGCTGCGTGCAAGGGAAACCCTGAAACTGACCGAAGACTCCCTGCGCGAACGCGGCAAGGCTGCCGTGACCGCCACCGAGGACTATGTCCAGGCCAACCCATGGCAATCGGTCGGTATTGCCGCCGGCGTGGGTTTCCTCATTGGCTTGCTGGCAACCCGGCGCTGATCATGGCGATCGATGAAATCGGCTCGTCCGGGACGGGCGCCAGTTCCTCACCGCGACGCCTCGGCGCCGCCGTTCTTGGGTTGCTGCACAGTCACGTCGAACTGTTCGGTATCGAATTGCAGGAGCAAAAGGCCCGCACCGTAAGCCTGTTGCTGTTTGCCGGCCTGGCACTGGTGTTCGCGTTATTGTTGTTGGTTGGGCTGTCGACACTGGTGTTGATCGTGTTCTGGGACACCTATCGCCTGCCCGCCATCATCTCACTGTGCGTGTTCTACACCCTTGCCTGCGTGTTCTGCGGGATACGCCTGAGAGCGGCAATCTTCGATGAATCCTCGCCCTTCCATGGCACTCTGGAAGAACTGGCCAATGATCGGGAGCGCCTGCTGCCATGAACCTGCCTGAACTGCCTCGAAACAGCTCACGCACGGAAATGCGCAAGGCACTGATCCGCCTGCGCATGGAAATGCATCGCCAGGAAATCCGCCACGAATCCGGGCAACTGCTGCAACCCCTGCATCGGCTGCGTGGCATGGGCCAGAACCTGCACGATGGGTTCGGCATCAAGCATGCACCGCTGTGGGGCGTGGCGGCCGTCACCCTGCTGGGCTTCCTGACCGGCAAGGGTACCCGCAGCGGCGCAGGCCTCGGCAGCCTGACCCGGCTGATCCGCCTCGGCACCACGCTGGGGCCTCTGGTCAAGCTGGTCATGCAAGGCTCTTCGCGTAAACACTGACCCTGTCAGTATCTGGCTACATTCTTGCAGTAACCGCAGGATCGAACCTCTCTATCGAGGGGTTCGATCCTGCGCGCCTACCCGGTGACCAGGCTTTATCCAACAACAAGATCCATCCAAGGAGGCCTTGTGATCGACGGGCAACCGCTCGCCTGCTTTCAGCCGTTCATCGATACCGCCACCGGCCGTATCGCCGGCGTGGAAGCCCTGGGTCGACTGCGTCAGGCCGACGGCCAACTCGCCTCGGTGGGGCCGCTGTTCGCCGACCCCCGCACCAACGCCGTCGCCCTGCGTCGCCTCGACCGTCAGCTGCGCGATAACGCCCTGAGTCGCCTGCACGAAGCGCCTGGCGACTGGTTTCTCAGCCTGAACATTTCCCCCCGCTGGATCAGCCGCCTGCGCCCGGACCAACCCTTGCCAAGTCTTGGTCAGCTGCAAAAGCACGGAATAGATCCGCAGCGCATCGTTTTCGAAATTACCGAACTGGGTGGCGACATCCAGCGCCTGGCACAGGTAGTGGCGCGTTACCGGCAAGCCGGCGCACGCATTGCCATCGATGATTTCGGCGCCGGCTACTCCCAGCTCGATCGGGTACTGGCGCTGCAGCCAGACATCCTCAAACTCGACATGCGCCTGTTCCAGGCAGCCGCGTTGGGCGGCCCCAGCAGTGACGTGGTCAAGGCGCTGGCACAAATGGCGGAAAAAACCGGGTGCTGGATCATTGCCGAAGGCGTGGAAACCGAAGCGCAACTGAATTTTGCCCTGGAGTGCGGCTCACGTTATGTCCAGGGGTTTCTGTTTGCCCGGGCACAAGCGGATTTCTTTGCCGCCGATGCCTTCGTCGAGCGCTTTGCCCACCTGCGCCAGCGCTATGTGCAGCAGAAGTTGGCCGAACGCGGTCGCCTGATGATCATGCGCCAACAACTGGGCGAACTGATGGCGATCCTGCAGCACTGGGCACAGACTTGCGCGCCCCTGAGTGCCCTGCCACAACTGGATGCCTTTCCCTGGCTGCTGCGTTTCTATCAGTGCGACCGTCACGGCACGCAGTTGACGCCCAACCTGGAATGGCGCAACAACGGCTGGGTCGCCGACAACCGCTACCTGGGCCATAACTGGTCCTGGCGCCCGTATTTCTATCACCTGCTGGCGCAGGGTTGTGAGGAGCCGCAGCTGACCCTCTCCAACACCTACCGCGACGCCACCAGCAATCAGTACTGCCTCACCGCCGGACAATTTTTCGACAACGGCGAACGCCTGCTGCTCATCGATATCGACGCGGTCGGGCTGTAGTGACGCTTGCAGGCAGCGTTGCGAACCGGGAAGCTAGCCGATCAGTCCCCTGACGGAGCGAACCAGCCTTGGATTGGCCTACCCTGCTTACCCGCGAACGCCTCGGAAAGCCCCTGCACAGCCCGGAAGAACTCGGCCGCAGTCCTTTTCACAAAGACCATGACCGCATCATTTTCTCGGGGGCGTTCCGCCGTCTGGGGCGCAAGACCCAGGTTCATCCCGTGCACAGCAACGACCATATCCACACGCGCCTGACCCATTCGCTGGAAGTCAGTTGCGTCGGCCGCTCACTGGGCATGCGCGTCGGCGAAACCATCCGCGGCGCCCTGCCCGACTGGTGTGATCCCAGTGACCTGGGGATGGTGGTGCAATCGGCCTGCCTGGCCCATGACATTGGCAATCCACCCTTCGGCCATTCCGGCGAAGACGCGATCCGGCACTGGTTCCAGCAGGCCGCGGGGCGCGGCTGGCTGGACGCGATGAGCGAAGCGCAACGCAATGACTTCCTCAACTTCGAAGGCAACGCCCAGGGCTTTCGGGTCCTGACCCAGCTTGAATATCACCAGTTCGACGGCGGAACCCGGCTGACCTATGCCACCCTGGGCACTTACCTGAAGTATCCATGGACGGCCAGGCACGCCGACTCGCTGGGGTACAAGAAACACAAGTTCGGTTGCTACCAGAGCGAACTGCCGCTGCTGGAGCAGATCGCGCAAAAACTTGGCCTGCCGCAACTGGAGGAGCAGCGCTGGGCGCGCCATCCGCTGGTGTACCTGATGGAGGCCGCCGATGACATCTGCTACGCCTTGATCGACCTCGAAGACGGCCTGGAAATGGACTTGCTGGAGTATGCCGAAGTCGAGTCGCTGTTACTGGACCTGGTGGGCGACGATCTGCCGCAAACCTATCGCCTGCTCGGCCCGCAGGATTCGCGGCGGCGCAAACTGGCGATCCTGCGCGGCAAGGCCATCGAACACCTGACCAATGCCGCGGCCCGCGCCTTTGTCGAGCAGCAGGATGCGCTGTTGGCCGGCACCCTGGCGGGTGACCTGGTGGAGCACATGCACGGCCCGGCCAAACGCTGCGTGCTCAATGCCAAGGACATGGCGCGGCAGAAGATCTTCCAGGACAAGCGCAAGACCCTGCATGAGATCGGTGCCTATACCACCCTGGAAATTCTGCTCAATGCTTTCTGCGGTGCGGCACTGGAGCAGCACAACGGTCGAACGCCGTCCTTCAAGAGCCGGCGGGTGCTCGACCTGCTGGGCAACAATGCACCCGATCCGAACGGCCCTCTGCACAACTCGTTCCTGCGCATGATTGATTTCATCGCCGGCATGACCGACAGCTACGCCAGCCACATGGCCCTGGAAATGACCGGTCGTTCCAGCCACTGACGACAAGCGATAGATCAGCCATTACCCCCTCGGTAATGGCCGATCAGTCCTGAAAATCCAAAAACATTCAAGCAACACCGAATCCCCCTACAACGCCTGTCGAGTGCACTGATCGAATGCGCGGCGGCTGTCGGGAAACAATCACGCCTATCGTTCCGACAGAAGAAGCGTGAACACCATGATCAACGACAATCTGCGCATCATGCTGGTGGAGGACCATCCGTTTCAGCTCAGGGCCACCCAATGTCTGCTCGAGAGTTACGGCTTCACCCACTTGACCACCAGCGATTGTGCCAGGAGCGCCTTGCACCACATGCTCAGCGCCGAGCAGCCCTTCGACATCCTGTTATGCGACCAATGCCTGCCCGACGTTTGCGGCATCGACCTGATATCAATCGCCAGCCACCAGGGGCTGATCAAGCAGGCCATACTTTTAAGCAGCCTGACATCCAATGAACTGGGCGAACTTGAAAATCTGGCCCTCGTCAATGGACTGCCATTACTTGGCTGCTTGATCAAACCATTAAAACAGTGCGAGCTGAGATACTTATTGAAACTGATACCGTCACCCTGCAACCAAGCGCCTTTAAAAAGTGTGTAACCCCCATATCACCACCCTGCTCCCAATAACTAAACAGCAACATCTTTTGTGGCAACTTACCAAAAAATACCGGTTGACACGTAATCCATTTCCTTTTCGCATGTAGGAACATTCCTATATTGCTACGACAGACCCGTCAGTTCATACGTCCCCCTAACTATCTGAGCTAAGGTGCGCGCTTTATCCGAGCTCGCAGGGATTTGATTATGAACTCCGTTTTTATTGTCGACGATCATCCTGTCATCCGCCTTGCCGTTCGCATGTTGCTGGAACACGAGGGCTACAAGGTCGTCGGTGAAACCGATAATGGTGTCGATGCCATGCAGATGGTGCGTGAATGCATGCCTGACCTGGTCATCCTCGATATCAGCATTCCCAAACTGGATGGCCTGGAAGTGCTTGCCCGTTTCAACGCAATGAGTACACCCCTGAGAATCCTGGTATTGACTGCACAATGCCCGACATTATTCGGTATCCGCTGCATGCAATCCGGTGCCTCGGGTTATGTATGCAAACAGGAAGATCTAAGTGAGCTGGTGAGCGCCATCAAAGCGGTACTGTCCGGTTATAACTACTTTCCCAGTGAAGCCTTGAACCCTGCCCGTGGTGACGAAGCGCGGTGCGCCGAACTTGAACTGTTCAAGTCAGTCAATGACCGGGAACTCATGGTATTGCAACTTTTTGCCCAGGGTCGCAGTAACAAGGAAATCGCCAAAGGCATGTTCCTGAGTAACAAGACCGTCAGCACTTATAAAAAACGACTCATGCAGAAACTCAAGGCCAAATCCCTGGTTGAACTCATCGAGATGGCAAAACGTAACGCGTTAGTGTGAGGCACAGAATGCCCAGCCGCTTGAAGGACTATCTGCTGATCATGTCCACGGGCTTGTGCCTGTGCACCGAGCTGTACGCCGCGCAGGAGCATGAACAATACGCCTTGCTCAGTCGTTCAGCGCCCCTGCACCTGGAAGTCCAGCTGGATCAATCACAACGACAATGGGTCGAGGGTAAACGTGAGCTGATCCTCGGCACCTCGGCACCCGACTACCCCCCTTTCGACCTGACCAGCAGCGGCCGTGAATATGAAGGGTTTACCGCCGACTACGCGGGCATACTCGGCGAGGCCCTCGGCCTGCCCGTCAAGGTTCAACGCTTCGCCTCCCGGGGAGCGGCGATCGAAGCGCTCGAAAAAGGCGAGGTCGACCTGCTGGGCACCGCCAACGGATTCGAAGCGAACAATGACGACATCGCGCTTTCCACACCCTATGCGGTCGATCAACCGGTGCTGGTGACACGTGAAGGCGAAACCCGGCCGCTCAATGATGGCCTGGCCGGTTTGCGGCTCAGCATGGTGTATCACTACCTGCCCCTGGAGGAGGTCAAGGCCCTTTACCCGCAGGCAATCATCGACGCCTACCCGTCCTACCAGAACGCGATCAATGCAGTGGCTTTCGGCCAGGCCGATGTTTTTCTCGGCGACACCATTTCAACCCATTACATGATCAACAAGGGTTATCTGAACAACATTCGCATGGCCAGTTTCGGCAAGCACGAAGCCCATGGTTTCAGCTTTGCCGTGCACAGGAACAATCCTCAACTGCTCGCCATCATCAATACGACGCTCATGGCCATCCCCGCCAGCGAACGGGAAAACATCGCCAAACGCTGGAGCGCCGGGAGCGATATCCTGCTCACCGATCAAAAACTGCAGCTCAGTTACAGTGAGGAGCGCTGGCTGGCGCAACATCCAGTGGTCCGGGTGGTCGTCAATGAGGCCTATGCGCCGCTGACGTTTTTTGACAGTGCCGGTAACTTTCGCGGGATTGCCGCGGATTTGCTTGAGCTGATCAGATTGCGCACCGGCCTGCGCTTCGACATTCAGCGCAGCCGTAGCGACAGCGACATGATCAAGCGAATCAACACCGATCAAGCCGATCTGATCGCCGCGATGCTCCCTAGTGCACAACGGGATACCTTGCTGAACTTTACCCGCCCGTACCTGCAGAACTCCTATGTCCTGCTGACACGCAAGGCGCACGACAGTCCGACAAACCTTGCACAGCTCAAGAACAAAAGCCTGGCCATTGCCAGCGGCAACCCGCTTATGGACTATCTGCGCAGCGAGTTCCCGCAGATCAGGTTGATCCAGACCCCGGACGCGTTCAGCGCCGTGGAAATGCTCGCCGAAGGCCGGGTTGAAGGAGCGGTGAATTCACTGGTGATCGCCAACTACTTCATCGCCTCGCAACTGTTCGAAACCGAGTTGCAAATCAGCACCACCATAGGCACCCAGCAGGCGGCGTTCTCCCTGGCAACGGGGCGCGAGGCCAAGGAACTCAATGACATCCTCAACAAGGCACTGTTGAGCATCGCGCCGCAGGAGCTGGGCGTCATCAACAGTCGCTGGCGCGGCTATTCGGCCTCCTCGCAAAACACCTGGCGCCAATATCAGCGGGTGTTCTATCAGATCGTGATCGGCGCCGGCTTGCTGTTGCTGATCTCCGTGACCTGGAACGCCTACATGCGGCGCCAGATCAACCAGCGCAAGGCGGCCGAACGAGCGCTGAACGATCAGTTCGAGTTCATGCGTTCACTGGTCAACGGCACACCTCACCCGATCTATGTGCGTGATCGTCAAGGACTGCTGCAAAGTTGCAACGACAGCTACCTGCGCGCCTTTAACGCAAAACGCGAAGACGTGATCGGCAAAAGCGTGATCCAGGGCACCATGAGCAACGCCTTCGAAGCGCGCGAGTACCAGGCCGATTACCAGCGTGTGGTGGCCGAAGGCACGCCGATGATCCTTGACCGTGCGCTGCACATTGGTGGTCGCCGATTGACCATCTATCACTGGATTCTTCCCTACCGCGACTCGAGCGGTGAGGTGCAAGGCATCATTGGCGGCTGGATCGATATCAGCGAACGGCGGCAGTTGTTCGATGACCTGCGGTGCGCCAAAGAGCGCGCCGACGAAGCCAACCGGGCCAAAAGCACGTTCCTGGCCACCATGAGTCATGAAATCCGCACCCCGATGAATGCCGTCATCGGCATGCTCGAACTGACGCTCAAGCGCATCGAACAACACCACCCGGATCGTCCCGCCATTGATGTGGCGTACCACTCGGCAAAGGACCTGCTGGAACTGATCGGGGACATTCTCGATATTGCCCGCATCGAGTCCGGGCACCTGAGCCTGAACCCGGAACGGGTCAACCCGGAGGAAATCGTGGCGTCGGTGGCGCGTATCTTCGATGGGCTGGCCCGGCAAAAGGGACTCGAGTTGCAACTGCAATTCAACCCGGCCAATCCGGCTATCGACGTGTTGCTCGATCCCCTGCGCTTCAAGCAGGTGTTGTCGAACCTGGTCAGCAATGCCATCAAGTTTACCGAGCACGGCCAGGTCAGGATTATTGTGACCCTGGACCTGAGCAACGAGGCTGACCGGGCGCACATGCTGTTGCTGGTCGAAGACAGCGGCCCGGGGATCAGTCATGAGGATCAGCAACGCCTGTTCGAACCTTTCGCTCAAGCCGCCAATACCGGGCAGTCGGCACGGGGCGGTGCCGGGCTTGGACTGGTGATCAGTCGCAGCCTGTGCGAAATGATGAACGGCAGCCTGCAGTTGAGCAGCCAGCCGGGCGTCGGTACCCGGGTAAGGATTTCGTTGCCGTTATCCACACTGCCTCGCGACTCCAGGGCGCAAACCGCCGAGCCTCCCATCTACTGCGCCACAATCCCTTTGAATGTGCTGGTGGTCGACGACCACGCGGCCAATCGCTTGCTGATGTGCCAGCAGCTTGAGTTCCTGGGTCATCGATTCAGCGTCGCGGCGGACGGCCAGGCTGGATTGGACGCATGGAAATCCGCCGCCTTCGACCTGGTGGTCGCCGATTGCAACATGCCAGTCATGAATGGGTATGAACTGGCCCAGGCCATTCGTCGACACGAACGACACACTCAACAGCCGCGCTGCACCCTCCTGGGCTTTACCGCCAACGCTCAGCCGGAAGAAGTTCAACGCTGCAAACAGGCCGGGATGGACGACTGCCTGTTCAAGCCCCTGTCCCTGGCCGCCTTGAGTCAATGGGTCACGGGCATCAAGGGAATAAAGGAAATCAAGCCCAGGGTCGTGGCCCCGGCCTTCAGCCTGCAAGGCTTGCATTTGTTGACGGGGGGTGACCCGGCGCTGGACCTGCGCCTGCTGACCGAACTGTTGAACAGCAACCGCCTGGATCGACAGGAACTGCTGGCACTGTCCGACACCCCGGACCCGCAGGCCTTTCTCGACATAGCCCATAAAATCAAGGGCGCCGCCCGAATCGTTCAGGCCACCCGGTTGATCGACAGCTGCGAGGCGCTCGAAGCCACCTGCCATGAGCGCTTCTCCCCTGAGAACGTTGCCAAATACTGCGACGCCGTGGAGCGTGCCCTGCTCGAACTGGAACAGGCATTGCTGCAACAAATCGGACAAAACGACAAAGGCACAATACCCGAGCCTTAACTATGCTTGGACCCGGAGCAGTGTGTTAACCATCACGGAGTGACCTGCATGCCCAGCCCACTGCGCCCGGATCAACGGCGATTTCCCCTGCACGTTCATATCAGCGTGATGTTCACTTTGCTGCTGTTGCTGACCGGGGTCGTGCTGGGCATTTTCCACTACCGGCAAACCACTCAGATCATTCTTTCGAGCAGCGAAAAGCTGTTCAGTCGAATCGAGCAGGATGTGCGCCTGGACCTGCACGCCACCTATGAGCCGATTCGGCATCTGTTGAGCCTGTTGCGGCACAACCCCGCAGCCCAGGCCCTCGACCTGCAACAGCGCCTTGCGCTGCTCCAGCCTTTCAGCCAGTCGCTCAAGGACAACCCCGACCTGGCTTCGTTGTACCTGGGATACGACAACGGTGACTTTTTCATGGTTCGCCCGCTGCGCACGCCAGACCTGAAAGCGCTGCTCAAGGCCCCGGATACCGCGGCCTACCAGGTATGGAGCATCGAGCGAAACAGCAGCGGCCAGGTGCATTCGCAATCCTTGTTTTTCGATCAGGACCTGACGCTCCTCGGTCGTCAGGACAATCTCGACGAAACCTATGATCCGCGTAGCCGGGCCTGGTTCACCAGTGCCAGCCAGGATGTCGACCAGATCACCACCGAACCCTACGTCTTTTTCTCGACCCACCATGTCGGCACCACCTTGGCACGGCGCAGCGGCGAGCATGCGGTGATCGCTGCCGACCTGACCCTGGCCGAGCTCTCGGCCACCTTGGCCAAACATGTGGTGACACCGGCGACCGAGATCGTCCTGTTCGATGCCCAGGGCAATGCCATCGCTTATCCCGACAGTCGTCGCCTGATCGTCGACGATCAAACCGCCCGCCTGGCCAAGGCCGCCGACCTGAGTCCCGCGCTGAAAACACTGCTCGACAGCCCCGGGGCCGGCAATCGCCTGACGGCCATGGGTCGTAGCTGGATCGTTGCCCGCAGCAGCATGCAGGAAGGCGGCCCCCAGGGGCTGCAACTGGCGACGCTGGTACCGGAAGATGAATTGCTCGCCGACGCCTATCGCATGCGCTGGCAAGGCGCGCTGATTACCCTGGCGACCCTGTTGTTGTGCGTGCCATTGGGATGGCTGACGTCCAGGATCCTGGTCAAGCCCCTGCGCGCCCTGGTGCAGGAGGCGGATGCCATTCGCAGCTTCGATTTCAATTTTCCCGCCGCCCGCCGCTCTCCGGTGCTCGAGGTCGACCAGTTGAGCCTGTCCATGGCGCGCATGAAAGACACCCTGGCGAGCTTCTTCCAGATCACCGACAGCCTGAGCGCCGAGACCCGGTTTGCCCCATTGCTGCAGCGGGTGCTGTTTGAAACGGTCAGGATTGGCCAGGCCCAGGCCGGCCTGATCTACCTGCGCGAAGGGGATGGCGATCTTATGGAACCCCAGGGCCTGGTGATCAACGACACGGCACAAGCCCTGTCTGCATTCCAGCTCAGCGCGCACGGACTTCATGATGCGCACAGCCCCGCCTGGCTGCAGCAGCTATCGACGGCCGATAACGTCGTCTCCCACCTGGGCTTCGAACAGGCGGGCGACCTGCAGAAAGTCCTGCTGGCAATGGCCTGTCCCCGGGTTCACCTGATCGGCATCCGCTTGCACAATCGTCACAACGAAACCGTGGGCCTGCTGGTGTTTCTGCTGGCCGACAGCGGCAACCAGAGCGACCTGGACAAACTGCGTCCCGACCGCATCGCGTTCCTGCAGGCGGTATCCGGTGCGGCCGCCGTGAGTATCGAAAGCCAGCGCTTGCAAGACCGGCAAAAACAGCTGCTGGACGCCTTCATCAAACTGCTGGCCGGCGCGATCGATGCCAAGAGCCCCTACACCGGTGGCCATTGCCAGCGAGTCCCGGCCCTGACACTGATGCTCGCCCAGGCCGCGGCCGCCAGCCAGGACCCGGCCTTTCGCGGCTATCAGCCCACGGACGATGAGTGGGAGGCGCTGCACATCGCCGCCTGGCTGCATGACTGCGGCAAGGTGACGACGCCTGAATACGTGGTCGACAAAGCCACCAAACTGGAAACCCTGAACGACCGTATCCACGAAATACGCACTCGCTTCGAAGTGCTCAAGCGCGATGCCTGGATCGACTATTGGCAAGCCATCGCCCAAGGTGGCGACGAGCAACAGCTGGCGCAACAGCGCGATGCCAGCCTTAGGGCGCTCGATGAGGATTTCGCCTTCATCGCCCACTGCAACCTGGGCGGCGAGGCAATGGCCGAAGCTGACCTGCAGCGTTTGCGCAGCATCGCGCAGCGCACCTGGACGCGAACCCTGGATGACCGGCTGGGTGTTTCCTGGGAAGAAAACCAGCGCCAGGCGCGTACGCCGGCACCCACGCTGCCGGTCCGCGAGGCGTTGCTGGCGGACCGGCCTGAGCACCTGTTCGAACGCGCCGAAGCCGAATTGATTGCCGAGGACAACCCCTGGGGTTTCAAGCTCGATGTCCCGCGCTACAAGTACAACCGCGGCGAGCTCTACAACCTGAGCATAACCCGAGGCACCTTGACCTCTGAGGAGCGCTACATCATCAACCACCACATGGTGCAGACGATCCTGATGCTCAGCCAACTGCCCTTCCCCGAACACCTGGGCAATGTCGCGGAGATCGCCGGCGGCCACCACGAAAAAATGGACGGCACGGGTTATCCGAAACGCTTGAAGCGTGAGCAGATGAGCCTGCCGGCGCGGATGATGGCGATTGCCGATATCTTCGAGGCGCTGACCGCCGCCGACCGCCCCTACAAGAAAGCCAAGACCCTGAGCGAAGCGCTGGGCATCATGGCCAACATGTGCCGGGATGCGCACATCGACCCGCAGTTGTTCGAGCTGTTCATCAACGCACAGATCTATCTGCAGTACGCCCGGCGCTTCCTCGATCCAGGGCAGATCGATGCCGTGGATACCTCAAGCCTGCTGGTCAAGGCAGGCTTGAAAGGCTGATCAGCAGTCGGTCAGGCGCATGAAGATAGCCGCCAGCTGCTCGATACCGGCCTGATCCTGCGCGGTGAAACGCGCCAGTTGCGGGCTGTCGAGGTCGAGTACGCCGATCAGGCGACCGTCCTTGACCAGGGGCACCACCAGTTCGCTGTTCGATGCACTGTCGCAGGCGATATGCCCGGCAAACGCGTGCACGTCTTCGACGCGCTGGGTCTGCAAGGTCGCCGCCGCCGTGCCGCACACACCCCGACCGAACGGAATCCGCACGCAGGCGATCTGCCCTTGAAACGGGCCCAGCACCAGCTCTTCGTTACGATTGAGGTAGAAGCCGGCCCAGTTCAAGCCCTCGAGCTGATTGAACAGGAACGCCGAAAACTGCGCGGCGTTGGCAATGAAATCGCGCTCGTCCGCCAGCAAGGATTCCAGCTGCGCGTGCAGCATGCCGTAGCCCTCGAGGCCCTGGCCGCTGTTTTGTAAATCGATCATGCCTTGTGCTCCAACAGTTTGAGCCCCACCCAATAGCGGGCAAATTGATACGCGCAACGTCCGTTGCGATTGCCCCGCCCGGTGGCCCAGCGCACCGCGAGGATGTCCAGCTCTTCGGTGCGTTGCCACGGCAGGCCGGCCTTGTCGGCCAACTGGCCGATCCAGTGCTCGACCACGTTCAGGAAGTGCTCCTGGGTGAACGGATAGAACGACAGCCACAGGCCGAAACGGTCCGACAGGGCGATCTTGTCTTCCACCGCCTCGCTGGGGTGCAATTCGCCATCGACGCGTTTCCAGTTTTCGTTATCGCTTTCCTTTTCCGGCACCAGGTGGCGACGGTTGGACGTGGCGTAGAGCAACACGTTGTCCGGCGCCTGTTCGAGCGAACCGTCGAGTACGCTCTTGAGTACGCGATAATCGCCTTCGCCCGACTCGAAAGACAGGTCATCGCAGAACAGCACGAAACGCTGCGGCAGCCTGGCGATCTGCTCGACCACCCGCGGCAAGTCCGCCAGGTGATCGCGCTCGATTTCAATAAGGCGCAGACCGGCCTGGGCGTGCTCGGCCAGCAAGGCGCGCACCAGCGACGATTTACCGGTGCCGCGCGAACCCCAGAGCAGCGCATGGTTGGCCGGCATACCATCGAGGAACTGGCGGGTATTACGCCCCAGTTGCTCAACCTGGCGATCGACGCCGATCAGGTCGCTCAGGCGCATGTCCAGGCTGACCTGCAGCGGCAGCAGAAAACCGCTGCGCCCCTCGCGCTGCCAGCGCGCAGCCAGGCAATGGGTCCAGTCGATGGCTTGCCGAGGGGTGGGCAGCAGCGGTTCGATACGGGCCAGAACGGCATCGGCACGTTCAAGAAAAGCATTCAATCGGGAATCCACGTCTTCTCCTCGGGCACGTTCACAGTAATGATGGCGATACAGACACGACATATAGCGTTCGATGAACGGTCAACCGCCCTATGGCAGGGCTCATGGGAACACCCTGCATGATCGACTATGCTTGAGCAGCGAAGGAAAACGGAAGTGATTCAGCACCCCATGGATATCAAGTTCACCAACCGCCTGTCTTACAAACAGGCGCGGCTCACCGTGCTGGTCGGTTTCGTCCTGGGTATGCTGCTCAGCGTGCTGCAAATAGGCATCGATTATGCCAGTGAAGACGCCTCCATCAACCGTGAAATACTGTCTCTGCTCGAAATCAGCCACAACCCCGCCTCGCGCATCGCCTACAACATCGACGCCGAACTCGCCCAGGAACTGACCCTGGGCCTGTTGCGCTCGCCCGCGATCATTGGTGCGAAACTGACCGACAACAACGGCAATATCCTGGCCAACGTCAAGCGTCCCGGCCTGCAAAGCGGCTATCGGGTATTGAGTGACCTGCTATTCGGGGCCAATCGGCAGTTCGAAGACCGCCTGTACCTGGATCATTTGCCCGACGAATCCCTGGGCACCCTGCAACTGGACGTCGACACTTACTCATTCGGTTACCGCTTCCTGCGCCGGGCCGAGGTCACCCTGATCAACGGTTTCGCCCGCAGCCTGCTGCTGAGTGGCATCCTCCTGGCGTTGTTCTACGTGATGCTGACCAAGCCGTTGGTGCGGGTCATCCGCGAACTCAGCGGCCGCGATCCGCGCAGTTCGGAGCCGACTTCCCTGGAATGCCCGGCGGGACACGCCAACGATGAAATCGGCGTGCTGGTGAAAGTTGCCAACCAGCAATTCGAAAACATCGCCACCGAAATCCAGCAGCGACGTAACGCCGAAAACCGCCTGACCGACTATCTTGCCCAGCTGGAAAACATCGTGTCGGCGCGCACGACCGAGCTCAAGGCCATCAATGCCCGGCTCAGTCAATCCAATCAGGAGCTGGAGGTCGCTCGCAGCACCGCCCTGGACATGGCCGAAGCGCGCTCGGTGTTCCTGGCCAACATGAGCCACGAAATCCGCACGCCCCTCAATGGCCTGCTGGGCATGATCGCGCTGTCGCTGGACGGCCCGCTGAATGCCGAGCAACAGCAACAGCTGGCCATCGCCCATGACTCGGGCAAAGTCCTGGTGGAGTTGCTCAACGATATCCTCGACCTGTCGAAATTCGACGCCGGCCAACTCGAACTCGAACACATCCCGTTCGACCTGGGCTCGCTGGTCGAAGACACCGCCAACCTGCTGTCGCAGAACGCCGCGCCGAGTGTCGAACTGACCTGCCTGATCGACCCGGACTTTCCTGCGCTGGTGCTCGGCGATCCGACACGGGTGCGGCAGATCGTCAGCAACCTGCTGTCCAATGCGCTCAAGTTCACCCGTTTCGGCCGGGTCGATGTGCGCCTGTCGACCTATAAGGATGGCGTCAGCATCGAAGTCTGCGACACGGGCATCGGCATCCCGCGGGAGGCTCAGGTCAAGATCTTCCAGCCCTTTACCCAGGCGGGTGCCGGGATCACCCGACAATTCGGCGGCACCGGCTTGGGCCTGGCCCTGACCTATAACCTGTGCGAAGCCATGCAAGGTCGCCTCACCATCAGTTCTGAAGCCGGTTTCGGCAGCCAGTTCTGCGCGCAACTGCCGCTGCCCAGTCATACCCGGGCACTGGCCCCGCCCCCCCTGCAGGGCAAAATCGTGGCAATTACCGCCGCCGGCAGCGGCCTGGCGGAACTGCTGAAAAGTGTATTGCCTGGTTGGGGGCTCGATTATCAACAGCGCACGATCGATGACTCATTGCTCGGACTGGACCCCGATGTGCTGATCACCGATTGCCCCGAGTGCCTGTTCAACCTGCGCCCCACCATCCGCGCGCCGATCCTGCTGGTGACCGCTTACGGCAGCTTCCTGCCCAGCGAAGAGGCCAGCGCCCTCGCCCCCTTGCAGCAGCAGGCCCGTCCTTTGGCACGCAATGCGCTACACCAGACCTTGCAGCGAATCCTCCTGGTGCAAACCGACACCCCCAGCGATACCCGGGTCGATGCCACCCTCGCGCAGCGCCGGGCGCGGGTGCTGCTGGTCGAGGACAACCCGGTCAACCAGTTGGTGGCCAAGGGCATGCTGGGCAAACTCGGTTGCGACGTGATCGTCGCCGCGCACGGCGCCGAAGCGCTGGATCAACTGGAGAGCCGCGATTTCGATCTGGTGCTGATGGACTGCAACATGCCGGTCATGGATGGCTATGAGGCCAGTCGGCAAATCCGTCGCAGCGGTCGCTGGCCGCAGTTACCCATCGTCGCCCTGACCGCCAACGCCATGTCCGAAGAGCGCGAACGCTGCCGTGCGGCGGGCATGAGCGACTACCTGGCCAAACCTTTTCGTCGAGAAGAGCTGGCCGCCCTGCTGGATGTGTGGATACCGGCTACGACAGCGCCTTGATCTGCCCCAACAAGTGATCCAGGCCGTCGCGCAGCTCATTCAGGCGATCCAGGTCCACGCCGCTGTCGCACAACAGGCGGGCCTTGAGCGGGCCGACCTGATCACGCAGCGCCGTGCCCTGGGGCGACAGGCTCAGGTGCACCTCCCGCTCATCCCGCGCCGAGCGCTGGCGCTGAACCAGCTGCAATTGCTCAAGACGCTTGAGCAACGGCGTCAGCGTGCCGGAATCCAGCGCCAGGCGTTCGCCCAGGGCCTTGACCGTGGGCTGCTCCGGGGCTGTTGCCTGCCATTCCCACAACACCAGCATCGCCAGGTACTGCGGGTAAGTCAGGCCCAACTGATCGAGCATCGGCTTGTAGGCGCGAATCACCGCCCGGGACGCGGCATACAGTTTGAAGCAGAGCTGGCTGTCGAGGCTCAGCGAATCAACGGACAAGGTGTTCATTTGAGCAGGGCTTCGATCTCGCTGCTCAAGTCCTGCGGCTTGGTCGCCGGCGCGAAGCGCTTGACCAACTGGCCGTCCTTGCCGATCAGGAACTTGGTGAAGTTCCACTTGATACCCTGGGAACCGAGCACACCCGGTGCACGCTTTTTCAACTGCACGAACAGTGGATGAGCGCCGTCGCCATTGACTTCGATTTTCTTGAACAGCGGGAAACTGACTCCGTAGTTGAGCTCGCAGAACTCGCTGATCGCCCCTTCGTTACCCGGCTCCTGCTTGCCGAACTGATTGCAGGGAAAGCCCAGCACCACCAGGCCCTGGTCCTTGTAGGTCTGCCACAGCTCTTCAAGGCCTTTGTATTGCGGGGTGAAGCCGCATTTGCTGGCGGTGTTGACCACCAGTACGGCTTTGCCAGCGTAATCCGCCAGGGTTTTCTGTTCGCCCTTGATGGTGGTGCAAGGGATGCTGAGGAGATTGTCGCTCATGATTGGGGTGCTCTAAATGGGGGGTGATTTGACAAACATAGCGAGCAATTGAATTGTGTGCAATGTAATTAATCGAGCGCCAAACCTGTAGGAGCCGGCTTGCTGGCGATCGGCACGCCGCGGTGTGTCAAATCCACCGCTATCGCCAGCAAGCCGGCTCCTACAGAGAATCGAGGTGATTTTATTCGCGGGGTACCAGGTCCAGGCACACGGAGTTAATGCAATAACGCAACCCGGTCGGCGGCGGGCCATCGGGGAATACGTGGCCCAAATGCGCGTCACACTTGGCGCAGACCACTTCGGTACGGATCATGCCGTGACTGACATCACGGATCTCGACCATCGCACTGTCACCGATCGGCGCGTAGAAACTCGGCCAGCCGCAGCCGGAATCGAACTTGGTCCTGGAGTCGAACAACGGCTCGTTGCAACAGATGCAATGATAGACACCATCGGTCTTGGTGCCGTTGTACTTGCCGGAAAACGGGCGCTCGGTGCCCTTGAGCCGGCAAACGTTGTACTGCTCGGGATCGAGCATGGCCTTCCATTCTTCCAGGGATTTTTCCAACTTTTCCATCATCACACCTCAGCAGCTGAAAAAGCCCGATCTGTACCTTTTCCACGGATCGGTCGGCACGTATGATTGCGCCTCGTCAAACGCCAGTCTGGCAGCCAGACCACGCGCATTCAAACGGATTTATGGGTGCTGCCTCTCAAGGCGCCAGGCCTGTGTGATAACGCAGGTTTCCCAGCACGGTTGTCCACACGCCGCCTGGATCGTTCATTTTCGGGAACACATCGCCATGCAGGTCAGCAAATCGAACAAGCTCGCCAACGTCTGCTATGACATTCGCGGCCCAGTGCTCAAGCACGCCAAACGCCTGGAAGAGGAAGGCCATCGCATCCTCAAGCTGAACATCGGCAACCCGGCGCCCTTTGGTTTCGAAGCGCCGGACGAAATCCTCCAGGACGTGATCCGCAACCTGCCGACCGCCCAGGGCTACAGCGACTCCAAGGGCCTGTTCAGCGCGCGCAAGGCCGTCATGCAGTACTACCAGCAAAAGCAGGTGGAAGGTGTCGGCATCGAGGACATCTACCTGGGCAACGGCGTTTCCGAGCTGATCGTGATGTCGATGCAGGCCCTGCTCAACAACGGCGACGAAGTGCTGGTACCGGCTCCCGACTACCCGTTGTGGACCGCCGCGGTGAGCCTGTCGGGCGGTAACCCGGTGCATTATCTGTGCGACGAGCAGGCCAACTGGTGGCCGGACCTGGCCGACATCAAGGCCAAGATCACCCCGAACACCAAGGCCCTGGTGATCATCAACCCGAACAACCCGACCGGTGCGGTGTATTCGAAAGAAGTACTGCTGGGCATGCTGGAACTGGCCCGCCAGCACAACCTGGTGGTGTTTTCCGACGAGATCTACGACAAGATCCTCTACGACGATGCTGTGCACATCTGCACCGCTTCGCTGGCGCCGGACCTGCTGTGCCTGACCTTCAACGGCCTGTCCAAGTCCTATCGAGTGGCCGGTTTCCGTTCCGGCTGGATCGCCATTTCCGGACCGAAACAACACGCCCAGAGCTACATCGAAGGCATCGACATGCTGGCCAACATGCGCCTGTGCGCCAACGTGCCGAGCCAGCACGCGATCCAGACCGCGCTGGGTGGCTACCAGAGCATCAACGATCTGGTGCTGCCGCAAGGGCGCCTGCTGGAACAGCGTAACCGCACCTGGGAACTGCTCAACGACATTCCCGGGGTGAGCTGCGTCAAGCCAATGGGCGCGCTATATGCCTTCCCGCGGATCGACCCGAAGGTCTGCCCGATCCACAACGACGAAAAGTTCGTCCTCGACCTGCTGCTCTCCGAGAAGCTGCTGGTGGTGCAAGGCACAGCCTTCAACTGGCCATGGCCCGACCACTTCCGCGTCGTGACCCTGCCGCGCGTCGATGACCTGGACATGGCCATCGGACGCATCGGCAATTTCCTCAAGTCCTACCGCCAGTAAGCGGCCTGTCACCGTGCGATGGCGGAAACATCGCACGGTGATTCATTCTGCAACACATGATTACGTCCTACCCATGACTGCTGCCTCGATGCCTGCGCAATGACACATTGCCTGGTCACGTCGAGTAACCACGGGCACCCAGCCGTCGGTGGCCTGACAAACAACTTCGCCGTCCCACGTCGGAAATGCCCTGCAACCAGCTACGCTTTTGCTGTAGGACACAGTTTGAAATAGTCACTTGGTTGAATACCCCGGTGCAGCACCTTATATACCCCGCAGTACGCTACATCTTTAGCATGAGGAGATTTCTACAACCATGATGCGCATCCTGCTGTTCTTGGCCACTAACCTGGCGGTCGTGCTGATTGCCAGCATCACCCTGAGCCTTTTCGGCTTCAACGGGTTCATGGCGGCCAATGGGGTTGATCTCAACCTCAATCAGCTGCTGATTTTCTGTGCGGTCTTCGGTTTCGCCGGTTCCCTGTTCTCGCTGTTCATCTCCAAGTGGATGGCGAAGATGAGCACCAGCACCCAAATCATCAGCCAGCCGCGCACGCGTCACGAGCAATGGCTGCTGCAAACGGTCGAGCAACTGTCCCGCGAAGCCGGGATCAAGATGCCCGAAGTCGGGATCTTCCCGGCCTATGAGGCGAACGCCTTTGCCACCGGCTGGAACAAGAACGACGCACTGGTCGCCGTCAGCCAGGGCCTGCTGGAACGTTTCTCGCCGGATGAAGTGAAAGCCGTCCTGGCCCACGAAATCGGCCACGTGGCCAATGGCGACATGGTCACCCTGGCGTTGATCCAGGGCGTGGTGAACACCTTCGTGATGTTCTTCGCACGGATCATCGGCAACTTTGTCGACAAGGTGATCTTCAAGAACGAAGAAGGCCAGGGCATTGCCTACTACGTGGCGACCATCTTCGCCGAACTGGTCCTGGGTATCCTGGCCAGCGCCATCGTCATGTGGTTCTCGCGCAAACGCGAATTCCGTGCCGACGAAGCCGGTGCCAACCTGGCCGGCACCGCCGCGATGATTGGCGCGCTGCAACGCCTGCGTGCGGAACAGGGCCTGCCGGTGCACATGCCTGACACCTTGAACGCCTTCGGCATCAACGGTGGCATCAAACAGGGCTTCGCCCGCATGTTCATGAGCCACCCGCCGCTGGAAGAGCGCATCGACGCACTGGCCCGTCGTCGCGGTTGAGCGTTTGCGAAGTAAACAAGAAGGCCCGCAGTGATGCGGGCCTTTTTTTGTCTGCTGATTTATGCGGTGCTATCAGGGCCCCTTCGCGAGCAAGCCCGCTCCCACAGTTGACCGAGTCATCAAGATGAATGAGGTCTCCTGTGGGAGCGGGCTTGCTCGCGAAGGGGCCGGCACTGGCGATACAACCTATCAGCTGGAAACCCGATACACCCGCTCCTCAAGCCGCGTAACGCCTGCCTCCAGAAACTTCCCGCTCTCGCTCAGCACATCCTGGTCTTCGAGGATTTTTAGTGTCCACGCAGCACCGAACAACCGCTGCACCTCTTCATCGAGCACGGCAAACGGCGGACCGGGCATCTGCGCCTGGTCGTAATCCAGCGTGATCAACAACCCAAGCGCATCCTTCGGCACAATCCGCGTCAGGTGCGCGGCGTATTGCTCACGCATGGGCGGCGGCAGCGCAATCAGCGCGGCGCGGTCGTAAACAGCGGCGCAATCGGCCACATCACCAGCCGTCAGGTCGAAAAAGTCACCGCACCACAGCTCGATCGAGCCTGCCCGATAGACCTTGAACGGGCCCTGCTCACTGACATCAGGGTCGAAATGGTGCTCATTGAAGAAGTCCTCGATGGCCTTCTCCGACAACTCGATGCCCAACACCTCATGGCCTTCGCGGGCGAGCCACAACAAATCCAGGCTCTTGCCGCACAACGGCACCAGCACGCGAGCGCCGTCCTCCACACCCAACTGCGGCCAAAACCGTTGCAGATAAGGATTAACTTGCGGCAAGTGAAAGCCGATCTGATTCGACGCCCACTTCTTGTGCCAAAACTCCGGCTGCATAAATAACCCCGAAAATTCGATCAAAACACCCTAAAACTTATATTAGATTTAGATCAATGATCTGACAGAAGATGACGCCATCTTAACTCCCAGGAGCTCATCCATGTTCCCCAGCCTGTACATATCCCATGGTTCGCCGATGCTGGCCCTGGAACCGGGCGCCAGCGGACCGGCCCTGGCTCGCCTGGCCGCAGAGATGCCCAGGCCGGATGCCATCGTGATTGTCTCCGCACACTGGGAAAGCGATGAACTGCTGGTGGGCGGCAACCCGCAGCCGGACACCTGGCATGACTTCGGCGGTTTTCCAAAGGCTTTGTTCGAGGTGCAATATCCGGCTCCTGGTAACCCCGGGCTGGCCGAACAGGTGGTCGAACTGTTGCGCGCCAGTGCCCTTCCCGCCCGCATCGACAGCACACGACCGTTCGACCATGGCGTCTGGGTGCCGCTGTCGTTGATGTATCCCCAGGCCGACATCCCGATTGTCCAGGTTTCACTGCCTACTCGAGGCGGCCCGGCCTTGCAGGCCCGTGTGGGCCAGGCGTTGGCCGGCTTGCGCGAACAGGGTGTGCTGTTGATCGGTTCCGGCAGCATCACCCACAACCTGCGAGAGCTGGACTGGCATGCCGGCCCGGAGAGTGTCGAACCCTGGGCCCGGGAATTTCGCGACTGGATGATCGACAAGCTCGCGGCAAAGGATGAGGCCGCCCTGCACGACTATCGCCGGCAGGCACCGAACGCCGTGCGCAACCATCCCAGCGATGAACACTTGCTGCCGTTGTACTTTGCCCGCAGTGCCGGCGGCCAATTCAGCATTGCCCACCAGGGGTTCACCCTGGGCGCGCTGGGCATGGACATCTACCGTTTCGGATAGGCCCGCAGTGACCTGGGTCAGGCCACATCAACCCCGACATGAATCGCATCATGGCGCCAGAACTCCAGGTCACAATCGATCAGCCGCCCGTGCTGGTCGTAATTGACCCGGGCGATGCGCAATCCGGGACTGCCCACCGACACCCTTAAAGCGGCCGCCGCGTCTGCCGACAATGCCGTCGGCACGATCTCGAAGCGCACCCGCCCGTAGTGCAGGTCGTAGTGCCGCGCATACAGCTCGGTGATCGACTGATTCAGGTCGAAATCCAGAATCCCCGGAAAATACTGCGGATTCAGATAGTGCTCCACGTACAGCACCAGTCGCCCATCAATACGCCGCGAACGACAGACCTGAATCACGCTCGACAACGCCGGCAGCTGTAACCAGGCACAGATCGCCGCCGATGCCGGCAACAATCGCGCCGAAATGACCTCGGTGGACGGCACCCGCCCCTGGGCGCTGACCATGGCGTGGAAGTGACTGCGCTGCATCAGGTTGTAGGCCAGGCGCGGCGGCGACACGAACCAGCCACGACGCTCCTCGCGATAGATCTGGCCTTGGGCTTCGAGCTGCAACAATGCCTCGCGCACGGTAATGCGCGTGGTCCCGAACAACTCACTGAGCTTGCGTTCGGCTGGCAACTTGCTCCCGGGCGCCAACAGCCCCTTATCGAGCTGCTCCTGGAGCACCTGGCCTATGGCTGTCACCGCTTTTGTTGCCTCATCGCGCATCAACGTTACCTATCTGGACTAGACCAGCACTCTTTGGGGGCGCAACCGCTGGAAAAAACGGTTCTTTCAAGATCCTGCAAGCGTAGGCAATGCAGATGACCGAGAGATGACACAGCCGCCCGACGGTCATCCCGACAACGTGCAAGACATCGGCCAAGTCCCTTGTGTTATGGGGCTTCGCCCATGGTCTACGCTTACTTGGCACCCGCCGATACCGGGCAAATAAACGTCCGCCGGGGCGACGAACGACATCAAAGTGTCATCGAGCCGCCTTAGATTGGCTCAGGTATTGCTGACCTAGACCAACACAATCGCAATCGCAGCGTTGAAAACGCCCATAGGAGCTTCGGAATGAAACAGCTTTTCCTGGCATCACTGTTAGGCTCGACCATTGCCATGTGCACCGCCGCCATGGCGGCTGATGATTTGAAAACTCTCGAGGCCGCTGCGAAAGCGGAAGGCGCCGTCAACAGCGTCGGCATGCCCGATGACTGGGCCAACTGGAAAGGCACCTGGGAAGACCTGGCCAAGAAGTACGGCCTGAAACACATCGACACCGACATGAGTTCGGCCCAGGAAATCGCCAAGTTCGCCGCCGAGAAAGACAACGCCAGCGCCGACATCGGCGACGTCGGGGCCGCCTTCGGCCCGATCGCGGTCAAGCAAGGCGTGGTGCAACCCTACAAACCCACGACCTGGGATCAGATCCCGGACTGGGCGAAAGACAAGGACGGCAACTGGGCACTGGCCTATACCGGCACCATCGCTTTCATCGTCAACAAAAAGCTGCTGCACGGTTCCGAAGTGCCAACCAAGTGGGCTGACCTCAAGACCGGCAAGTACAAGGTTTCCATTGGTGACGTAAGCACCGCGGCCCAGGCTGCAAACGGCGTTCTGGCCGCGGCACTGGCCAACGGCGGCGACGAGAAAAACCTTGAGCCTGCGCTGTTGCTGTTCGCCGACATCGCCAGGCAAGGTCGCCTGTCGATGTCCAACCCGGTGATTGGCGCCATGGAAAAAGGCGAGATCGAAGTCGGTGTGGTCTGGGACTTCAACGGCCTGAGCTACAAGGCCAAGATGGCCAACCCGGATGATTACGTGGTGCTGATCCCGTCCGACGGCTCGGTGATTTCCGGCTACACCACCATCATCAACAAGTACGCGAAGAACCCTAACGCGGCCAAGCTGACCCGCGAGTACATCTTCAGCGACGCCGGCCAGATCAACCTGGCCAAGGGCAATGCGCGTCCGATCCGCGCCGAACACATCACGCTGCCGGATGACGTAAAAGCCAAGCTGCTGCCGAACGAGCAGTACAAGAAGGTCACGCCGATCAAGGACGCGGATGCCTGGGAAAAAACCTCCAAGGCCCTGCCGCAGAAGTGGAACGAAGAAGTCATCGTCGAAATGAAATGACGCGATAGGTCCCATTTGGGGATCTGATGGAGATCCAAATGTGGGAGCGGGCTTGCTCGCGAAGGCGGTGTGTCAATCGACATCAATGTCGAATGTCAGTCCGCCTTCGCGAGCAAGCCCGCACACAGTGGACCGAGTGAATTTCCAAATACTGTTTCCCGGAGTGTTTGCCCCCATGAAACACAACGTCATCCTGGTCGTGCTCGACGGCCTCAATTACGAAGTCGCGCGTCACGCCATGGGGCACCTGCAGGCTTACGTCGGCGCAGGACGCGCAGCGCTCTACAAACTGGAGTGCGAGTTGCCGGCCCTGTCGCGACCGCTCTACGAATGCATCCTGACCGGCGTCAAGCCGATCGACAGCGGCATCGTTCACAACAACGTCTCGCGCCTGTCCAACCAGCGCAGCATCTATCACTACGCCACCGACGCAGGTCTCAAAACCGCAGCCGCGGCTTATCACTGGGTCAGTGAGCTGTACAACCGCTCGCCCTTCGTAGCGTCCCGGGATCGTCATACCGACAACCCCGACCTGCCGATCCAGCACGGGCATTTCTACTGGAGCGATCACTATCCCGACTCGCACCTGTTCGCCGACGCGGAAAACCTGCGCTTGATTCACGCGCCGAATTTCCTGCTGATCCACCCGATGAACATCGACGACGCCGGGCACAAGCACGGCCTCGACACCCCGCAGTACCGCAACAGCGCGCGCTTTGCCGACATCTACCTCGCCGACTACCTGCAAGGCTGGCTCGACGCCGGTTATCAGGTGCTGGTGACCGCCGATCACGGCATGAACAACGACCGCTCCCACAACGGCCTGCTGCCCGAGGAACGCGAAGTGCCGTTGTTCGTACTCGGCGATGCCTTCAGCTTCAATGCCGACGCGGCGCCGAAACAGATCGACCTCTGCGGCACCGTCTGCGAACTGCTGGGCGTCCCCCACGACAAGCCCGTGTGCCGGGAGCTGCTCAAGTGACCTCCATGACTCGCGGCAAATGGCTGGCAGCCCTGTGCCTGGTGCCCTTCGCCCTGTTCTTCATCGTGTTCGAAATCGCCCCACTGACATGGGTCATCATCAACAGCCTGGAATCGGAAGAGTCCGGTTGGGGCATTGCCAACTTCACCAAGGTCTTCAGCTCGAAGTTCTACCGGCAGGCGATCCAGTACAGCCTCGAGATCAGCTTCTGGTCCAGCGTGTTCGGCATCATCATCGCCGTGCTCGGTGCCTATTCCCTGCGCCGGGTCGACTCCAGGCTGCGCAACTTCGTCAACGCCTTCGCCAACATGACCAGCAACTTCTCCGGCGTGCCGCTGGCCTTCGCGTTCATCATTCTGCTGGGCTTCAACGGCAGCTTCACCATCATGCTCAAGCAGGCCGGGATCATTCAGGACTTCAACCTGTACTCGAAAACCGGGCTGATCATCCTCTACACCTACTTCCAGATTCCCCTGGGCGTGCTGCTGCTCTACCCGGCCTTCGACGCCCTGCGCGAAGACTGGCGCGAATCCGCCGAGCTGCTCGGCGCCAACGGCTGGCAGTACTGGCGGCACATCGGCCTGCCGGTGCTGACCCCGGCGCTGCTCGGCACCTTCGTGATCCTGCTGGCCAACGCCCTCGGCGCCTACGCCACGGTGTACGCCCTGACTACCGGCAACTTCAACGTGCTGACGATCCGGATCGCCGCGATGGTCTCGGGTGATATTTCCCTGGACCCGAACCTGGCCAGTGCCCTGGCCGTGGTGCTGGTGGCGTTGATGACCCTGGTGACCATCGTCCATCAACTGCTGCTGAAGAGGAGCTACCATGTCTCGCGCTGAACTGGGGCCTGCCGGCGTCTACCATCGGGTGGTGGTCTACCTGCTGTTTGCCATCATGTTGCTGCCGCTGGTCGGCACCTTCATCTATTCGATTTCCAGCAGTTGGTCGGCCACCATCCTGCCCAGCGGTTTCAGCATCAAATGGTACGTACAACTGTGGAGCGATCCGCGGTTCCTGAGCGCTTTCGGCCAGTCGCTGCTGGTCTGCGTCGGCGCACTGGTTCTAGCGGTGGTACTGATCCTGCCGCTGCTGTTCGTGGTGCATTACCACTTCCCCAGACTCGATGCGCTGATGAACATCCTGATCCTGCTGCCCTTCGCCGTGCCGCCGGTGGTGTCGTCGGTGGGCCTGCTGCAGCTCTACGGTTCCGGGCCGTTCGCCATGGTCGGTACGCCTTGGATCCTGATCGGTTGCTACTTCACCGTGGCGCTGCCGTTCATGTACCGCGCCATCACCAACAACCTGCAAGCGATCAACCTGCGCGACCTGATGGACGCCGCCCAACTGCTCGGTGCCAGCACTTTTCAGGCAGCGTTCCTGGTGGTGCTGCCGAATCTGCGCAAGGGCCTGATGGTGGCGTTGCTGCTGTCTTTCTCGTTCCTGTTCGGTGAGTTCGTGTTCGCCAACATCCTCGTCGGCACCCGTTATGAAACCCTGCAGGTCTACCTCAACAACATGCGCAACAGCAGCGGTCATTTCACCAGTGCGCTGGTGATTTCCTATTTCCTCTTTGTGCTGGTCTTGACCTGGATCGCCAACATCTTGAACAGGGACAAAAGCGAATGAGCTATGTCAGCGTCCAACATCTGCAAAAGAATTACGCCGGCACCACGGTGTTCAACGACATCAACTGCGAAATCCACAAAGGCGAATTCGTCACCCTGCTCGGCCCGTCCGGTTGCGGCAAATCCACCCTGCTGCGCTGCATCGCCGGGCTGACGCCGGTGGATGGCGGCAAGATCCTGCTCGATGGCGTCGATATCGTCCCGTTGAGCCCGCAAAAACGCGGGATCGGCATGGTGTTCCAGAGTTACGCGCTGTTCCCCAACATGACCGTGGAACAAAACGTCGCGTTTGGCCTGCGCATGCAGAAGGTCAACGCCGGCGACAGCCACAAGCGTGTCGCCGAGGTGTTGCAGCTGGTGGAACTGAACGACTTTGCCAGCCGTTACCCGCACCAGTTGTCGGGCGGCCAGTGCCAGCGTGTCGCCCTGGCTCGTTCATTGGTCACCCGCCCGCGCCTGCTGTTGCTGGATGAACCGCTGTCGGCCCTGGATGCGCGGATTCGCAAGCACCTGCGCGAACAGATCCGTCAGATCCAGCGCGAGCTGGGCCTGACCACGATCTTCGTCACACACGACCAGGAAGAAGCGCTGACCATGTCCGATCGCATTTTCCTGATGAACCAGGGAAAAATCGTACAAAGCGGTGACGCCGAAACCCTGTACACGGCACCGGTGGACGTCTTCGCCGCCGGTTTCATCGGCAACTACAACCTGCTGGACGCCGCCAGCGCATCCAAGCTGTTGCAACGGCCGATCAACCACCGCATCGCCATTCGCCCGGAAGCCATCGAACTGAGCCTGGACGGCGATCTCGACGCCCAGGTGCGCAGTCACAGCCTGCTGGGCAACGTGATTCGCTACCGCATCGAAGCCCGTGGCGTGGAGCTGGTGGTGGATGTGCTGAACCGCTCGGCGTCCGACCTGCATCCCGATGGTCAGCGCCTGGCACTTTCCATCGATCCGACCGCCCTGTGTGAGGTAGCCTGATGCCTTTGCTGACGTTGAAGAGAGAGTTGCACTGATGGCCCTGGCAATTTTTGATCTGGACGAAACCCTGATCCACGGCGACTGCGCCTCGTTGTGGAGTGAGCAAATGGTCCGCCTCGGCTGGGTCGACGGCGAATCCTTCCTGCGTCGCGACAAGGAACTGATGGACGCCTACGGCAGGGGGCACCTGGCCATGGAGGACTACATGGCCTTCAGCCTGGAACCCTTGATCGGCCGTACCCCCGCGGAAGTCGAGCACCTGGTCGGCCCGTGGGTGGAAGATTTCATCGAACCGATCATCTTCAGCGACGCCACCAAAACCATCGCCGCCCACCGCAAGGCCGGCGACCGGATCCTGGTGATTTCGGCCTCGGGCACGCATTTGGTGAGGCCGATTGCCGAACGTCTGGGCATCGACGAGATTCTCGGGATCGAGCTGGAAGTGGCGCACGGGGCCTATACCGGCAAGACCGTCGGTACGCTGACGTATCGCGAAGGCAAGATCACCCGGCTGCTGGAGTGGCTGGATGCGGAGGAGGAGAACCTGGAGGGCGCGAGTTTCTATTCCGACTCACGCAATGATTTGCCGTTGCTGCTGAAGGTGGATTTCCCGCATGTGGTCAATCCCGATCCGGTATTGCTTGAGGAGGCGGAAAAATCCGGCTGGCCGATCCATAACTGGAAGTAAAAGCAAAAGATCGCAGCCTGCGGCAGCTCCTACAGGAGAATGCGATCCCCTGTAGGAGCTGCCGCAGGCTGCGATCTTTTCAGGCCCAACCCGATATCAGCTCAGGCTCTCGTCAATCACCAACACCAACTTCCCCGCCACCGTATTACTCGCCAACTCCGCAAACGCCGCTTCGGCATCCTTGATCGGGAAGGCCTTTGCCAGCTGCGGGCTCAAGCGTTTATCGGCAAACAGCGGCCAGACATGCTGGCCCAGATCCCTGAACAGATCCGCCTTGAACTGATCGCTACGACTGCGCAGGGTCGAGCCCAGCAACTGCACGCGCTTGGCCAGCACCTGCGCCAGGTCCAGCTTCGCTTCACGCCCCCCCATCAAGCCGATCAGAACCCAACGGCCATCGGCCGCCATCAGTTTCAGGTTCAGCGCTGCGTAGTTGCCACCCACCGGGTCGAGGATGACGTCGAACGGCCCCAGGTCGCGCAGGCTGTCCAGGTCGTCAGTGCGCACCACGCCGCCCTGGGCGCCGAGCGCTTCACAGTAGGCCAGGCGCTCGGCAGAGCCGACACTGACCCAGCACGGATTGCCGAACGCCTTGCAAAGCTGAATGGCAGCTGAACCGATTCCACTTGCTCCGGCGTGCAACAGCACTTTTTCACCCGGCTTGAGTGCCGCCAGTTGAAACAGGTTCAGCCAGACGGTGGCATAGACTTCCGGCAGCGCGGCCGCTTCGGCCAGTGACATTTCGTCGGGAACCGGCAACACATGCCGCCCGTCGACCACCACCTCCTCGGCCATCCCGCCCCCGGCCAGCAAGGCGCAAACCCGATCGCCCACCTGCCAGGACGAGCCCGGGCCCACCTCGCTGATCACCCCGGAACACTCGAGCCCAAGCACTTGGCTGGCCCCCGGCGGTGGTGGATAAAGGCCTGCCTTCTGCAACAGATCGGCGCGATTGAGACCCGCTGCTGCCACTCGAATCCGAACTTGCCCCGCATCACACGCAGGACTGGGCTCTTCATCCCACACCACTTGACCGTCAACGCCTTGCAATGCTTTCACAGTGCCTCCATAGTGAGTCTGGACTGAGCCCGAAGCTGTAGCGCCGGGCTTTTTGCATTATGCGACCGGCCCATGTGGAACCGGCGACTTCAAAGACGGCCTAATATGCGTTATCAATTGTCCCCGCGTCGAATCAACATGAAGCGTTTGTTCCCCAGCACTGCCCTCGCCCTTTTCATCGGTATCGGCCTGTTGCCGATGTCCGGCAATACTTTCGCAGCCAATAGCTGGGACAAGCTTCAGCCCGACCGTGACGAAGTCATCGCCAGTCTGAATGTCGTGGAACTGCTCAAGCGCCACCACTACAGTAAGCCGCCGCTCGATGACGCGCGCTCGCTGATCATCTACGACAGCTACCTGAAACTGCTCGACCCGTCGCGCAGCTACTACATGGCCAGCGACATCGCCGAATTCGACAAGTGGAAGACCCAGTTCGACGACTTCCTCAAGAGCGGCGACCTCAACGCCGGGTTCACCATCTACAAGCGCTACCTGGACCGCGTCAAGGCGCGTCTGGACTTTGCCCTTGCCGAGCTGAACAAGGGCGTCGACAAGATCGACTTCACCTCCAAGGAAACCTTGCTGGTCGACCGCAAGGATGCCCCTTGGCTGAAATCCACCGCGGAACTCGACGACCTGTGGCGCAAACGCGTCAAGGACGAAGTGCTGCGGCAGAAGATCGCCGGCAAGGACTCCAAGCAGATCCAGGAAACCCTGACCAAGCGCTACAAGAACCAGCTGGCGCGCCTGGGCCAGACCCGTGCGGAAGACATCTTCCAGGCGTACATCAACACCTTCGCCATGTCCTACGACCCGCATACCAACTACCTGTCGCCGGATAACGCGGAAAACTTCGACATCAACATGAGCCTGTCCCTCGAGGGCATCGGCGCCGTGTTGCAGAGCGATAACGACCAGGTGAAAATCGTGCGCCTGGTGCCGGCAGGCCCTGCCGACAAGACCAAGCAGGTCGCACCGGCCGACAAGATCATCGGCGTAGCCCAGGGCAACAAGGAAATGGTCGACGTGGTCGGCTGGCGCCTGGACGAAGTGGTCAAGCTGATCCGCGGTCCGAAAGGCACCATCGTGCGCCTGGAAGTGATCCCGGCCAGCAATGCACCGAACGACCAGACCAGCAAGGTCGTGCCGATCACCCGCGAAGCGGTGAAGCTTGAAGACCAGGCGGTGAAGAAGTCGGTCCTCAACCTCAAGCAGGACGGCAAGGACTACAAGCTCGGTGTCATCGAGATCCCGGCCTTCTACCTGGACTTCAAGGCCTTCCGTGCCGGCGATCCGGATTACAAGAGCACCACCCGCGACGTCAAGAAGCTGCTGACCGAGTTGCAGAAAGACAAGGTCGACGGCGTGGTCATCGACCTGCGCAACAATGGCGGTGGCTCCTTGCAGGAAGCTACCGAGCTGACCAGCCTGTTCATCGACAAGGGCCCTACCGTGCTCGTGCGTAACGCCGACGGCCGCGTCGATGTCCTCGAAGACGAAAACCCGGGTGCCTTCTACAAAGGCCCGATGGCGTTGCTGGTCAATCGCCTGTCCGCCTCGGCCTCGGAAATTTTCGCCGGTGCCATGCAGGACTACCATCGCGCGCTGATCATCGGCGGCCAGACCTTCGGCAAAGGCACCGTGCAGACCATCCAGCCGCTGAACCATGGTGAGCTCAAGCTGACACTGGCCAAGTTCTACCGGGTTTCCGGGCAGAGCACCCAACATCAGGGCGTACTGCCGGACATCGATTACCCGTCGATCATCGACACCAAGGAAATCGGCGAAAGCGCCCTGCCCGAAGCCATGCCGTGGGACACCATCAAGGCGGCGATCAAGCCTGCGCTCGACCCATTCAAACCGTACATCACCCAGCTCAAGTCCGAGCATGACGTACGCACGGCCAAGGACGCGGAGTTCGTGTTCATCCGCGACAAACTGGCCCTGGCGCAGAAACTGATGGCGGAAAAAACCGTCAGCCTCAATGAAGCCGAGCGTCGTGCCCAGCACGCCGATATCGAAGCCAAGCAGCTCGCCATGGAGAACATCCGTCGCAAGGCCAAGGGCGAAGAGCCGCTCAAGGAGCTGAAGAAAGAAGACGAAGACGCTATCGCGGCCGAGGACGACAAGACGAAGCCGGAAGACGATGCCTACCTGAGCGAAACCGGGCGCATCCTCCTGGATTACCTGAAGCTCAATACCGCGGTCGCCAAGCACTAAGCTGATGGCAATTTAATGCTGACGCTCCCCGGAGCGTCATCAAACAGTCATCATTCTGTCGTGAAATAACGGACCGGTAGCCCTCTTGCACCCAAGAGCGCTCCGGTCCTTTTTTTTCGCCAGAGATCGCCATGACCACAACCGAACAGCTGAGTGCCTTGAGTTCCATACTGGCTCAAAGCGGTTTGCACAGCCTGTTCCAACCCATCATCTGCCTCTCTGAACGACGCATCCTGGGCTACGAAGCCCTGAGCCGCGGCCCCTCCAACAGCCCGTTGCACTCTCCTGTCGCCCTGTTCGCCGTCGCCCGCCAGGCGGGTCGCCTGAGCGAACTGGAAATCGCCTGCCGGCAGAGCGCTTGCCGGCGCTTCAACGAACAGAAGCTGCCCGGCAAACTGTTCCTCAACGTCTCCCCGGAATCATTGCTCGAAGCGGCCCACCAGCCGGGTCGCACCTTGCAGCTGCTGCAGGATTTCGGCATCGCACCGAACCAGGTGGTGATCGAACTCACCGAGCAGACCCCGACCGACGACTTCCAGCTGCTGCACACCGCCTTGCATCATTATCGGGCCATGGGCTTTTCCATTGCCCTGGACGACCTGGGCGCGGGTTACTCAAGCTTGCGCCTGTGGTCCGAACTGCGCCCCGACTACGTGAAGATCGACCGCCACTTCATCGACGGCATCCACCAGGACGCCCTCAAGCGCGAGTTCGTAGGCTCAATCCTGCAGATCGCCAAAGCCTCGCGGTCCCAGGTGATCGCCGAAGGTATCGAGTTGCCGGAGGAACTGGCGGTATTGACTGAAATGGGCATCGACCTGGTCCAGGGCTATCTCCTCTGCCGTCCCCAGGAGCATCCACCGCGCGATGCCCGCACCTTGATGCCCCGGCGCGACAGCAGCGCCGTGGTGCTGGGCGACGACGGCAGCGACCTCAGCGCCCTGCTCAACGATCAGCCCGCCGTGCCCCGCGACACCCCGACCGCCACCGTGCTCGAAGCCTTCCGCCGCCAAGCCAACCTGAACTCCCTGGCGGTGCTGGACGAGCACGACCAGCCCTGCGGCATCGTCCATCGGCACTCGCTCTCGGACGCCCTGCTCAAGCCGTTCGCCACCGACCTGTTCGCCCGCAAACCCATCAGCCGCCTGATGAGCGACGACTTCCTGGCTGTCGAGATCAGCCAGTCGCTGCAACAGGTCAGCCGACTGATCACCAGCCGCGCCCGGCAACGCATCGAAGAAGACTTCATCATCACCCTCAACGGCCATTACCTGGGACTGGGCCGGGTGATCGACGTGCTCAAGCTGATCACCGAACTGAAAATACAGCAAGCACGCTACGCCAACCCCCTGACCCTGCTGCCGGGCAACGTACCGATCCAGCAATGCCTCACACGCCTGCTGCAACAACAGCGCGAATCGATAATCTGCTACGTCGACATCGACAGCTTCAAACCCTTCAACGACATCTACGGCTACGGCCGTGGCGACGAAGTCCTGCTGTGCCTGGCCCAATGCCTGAACGACCGCATCGACCCCTCCCGCGACTTCGTCGGCCATATCGGCGGCGACGACTTCCTGCTGGTACTGGGCCCGGACGACTGGCGCAAACGCTTGAACCAGCTGCTCGACGACTTCCACAGCCAATGCCGACGCTTCTACCGCAGCGAACACCTGGAAGCCGGCTGCTTCACCGCCCCCAACCGCCAGGGCGTGCGCCAGGAGTTTCCCTTGTTGTCGCTGTCTATCGGCGTGGTGCATTTACACCCGCAGGCATGTGGTCAGCTGGATGCGAGCCAGTTGGCGGAGATGGCTTCGCAGGCTAAGCATCATGCGAAGAATGTGCAGGGGTGGAGCGTGCATGTGATTGATAGCATGGCGGGGACGGGGCGATTGCATTCGAACTGACCACCGATTTCATCGGTTCATCATGTGTCGCCTGGTTATTTACCCCCCCCTCTCTACAAACCATGGAGAAATGAATCGGTTGCAGCGCCCCTACCTGACTATGCTGAATAGCGGTCATTTTGATGTTCCGGCCAACGGCGAAATCTAGGACAGGCCTGCTTCAAGGGTCAATCCTGCTTATCAATACAGGACTCAACATGGATAAATCACGCTATTGGCTTTCTGGTTTGGTCATGAGCGCAATGATGCTCAATGGCTGCGCTTCCAAGGTCACTGAAGTAGACCAGTACTCTGGGTACCTGGATCGTTATGATGTTTTGCAGCCGTCGGTTTCTGCCACAGGCGCGTCGACACTGCGCTGGGTTTCCCCAGGCTTTAGTCCTGCGGCATTTGATACGGTGAACTTCGATGGGTTGGAATTGTTTCCTGCGCCCACGGCGACGGATCGCATAAACATGCAGGCATTCACGCAACTTCAACAGACGACCAACCAGGCTGTTGTTAGCGCATTGTCAAAGCGATACAGGGTATCCAATACCTTGCAGCCCCTGCCCCCCAATGCACGTCCTTTAGTCATGAGAGCTGCCATTACCGGCGTGAACGCCTCCAACGAAGGCATGAAGTGGTATGAAATCATTCCCGTAGCGGCAGTGGTGGGAGGTGTCAGTGCCGCCACCGGACACCGCGATCAAGACACCGAGTTGTATGTAGAGGCAGTCTTGCTCGACCCGGCGACCAACGAACCGGTAGCGAGAGTCGTGCGCAAGGTATTTGGAAACAAACTGGAAAATGCTTCAACGCCAATCAAGGCTGAGGATTTTACGCAAGCAATCAATGGATTGGGCGCCGACTTGAGTGCGTTCGTTCATTAGTAGTTAGAAAAGTCTGCGCATCACGGCGGTGGTCGGGCAGGACCACCTGGCCGCTAGCTCCAGCAACTCACTAGAAACGCCCACTCAGGCCAGAAACGTGAATACGGCAGCCTAGTCAGCCATCAGGTTTACATGGACTGATAAGGGGACTGATAAGGGGACGGATTTATTTTCCCATCCCTTTGTTGGAAAAATAAATCCGTCCCCTTTTTCGCTTTTTCGTTGTTTTCGCTGCTTTTTCGCTGCTTTTTCGCTTTTTCGTCCAGTTCACGAAAACCGCCACAAATTGAAGGAAGTTTCCGAGGACCTTACCCAGAAAATTCGCCCAATAAAAAGCAACGAGGCACGAGGTTTCCCTCACGCCACCTGTGCGTATCGAAAAATAAACGAATTACTGCGAAGAACCGCCAGCATCCAACTCTTTAAGTTTGATCTCGGCCAACGGATGCCCGGCCTTGGCAGCCATCTCCCAGAACCGCGCCGCTTCCGCCGGGTCCGGCGCCTTGCTCGGGCTCCCAGCCAGGCTGATCACGCCCACTTGGTAGGCTGCCTTGCCATCACCGGCCAATGCGGCCAGACGTAACAGGCGGACACCCTCTTCCCGCGCTCCCAGGCCGACGCCACGAAAGGTCAGGATGTGCCCATAGAAACTCTGCGCACCGACATCGCCCAGGTTCGCCATACGTGCGAACTGCCCCTCCATCCAGCTCCAGCCGCGGGGCAGGCGCACGAACCAGGGCCAGTGGAACAACCGGCGGGCCAGCCAGTAGCCGGCCCGTGCCTTGAGCTTGAGAAACACTCAGGCCTCCGCCGATTCGGGGTACTCGTATTCGAACACGCGAACCACTTCCGAGGCGTGCCAGGAGGCGGCGGCGACGCCGTCGGATGGGCCGGAGAAACGGCCCAGGCGCTCGACGCATTCAAAGAAACCGGTGCGTGGCAAGCGGCTGGCGCCCTGGCTGATCACCAGCGAGCTGCGCAGTGGCTGTTCGGCCTTGGCGTCCAGTGCGGCCAGGTGTTCGAGCGCGGCGGTGAGGGTTTGCATGGCAGGCGTCGGCAGCTGCAAGCGCTCCAGCAAGGCGCGGTAGGTCAGGAGATGGCGCTGTCGGCGCGCCTGGTCCAGTTCGCCTAACAGACCGTCCCAATGTTGACGACTGATGCGTACGCTCACGATTCATCCCTCCACCCTGGCACCGTCAATTCCCAGGCCAGGCTGCGGCGAATCGCGGCGTCGGGCAGACGCTCGCCACTTTCGATCATGGCCAGGTATGACGGGCTGATGCCTACCGTGCGGGCCAGCGCCTCGATGGCGATGCCCTTCCCTTCGCGCAAACTGCGGAGTTGATCCAGACCTGGAAGAATGGGGTCCGGGGTGGTCGCGAGCGGCGCCGGGGCCGGACGCGACGGTGCTTCGTTGATGCCTGCTGCTTTGAGTAAAGCCTGATACTGAGCCCATGGCAGAACCGCATATTCGGGCTCGCCTTCGCGTGTAATTATCTGAATATCCATGACTACCCCGTAGGACAAAAACACTTAGCGAGTCGGCACTTTTCCCTAGAAGTGTAATCCTAACAGCGGCCAAGGTCGCGGGGGCTATCTATCTGCGGCGCAGACTGGACCAAATCAGGACTTTTTCGGTCCTTGAAGCTTCAGTTTCTCAGGGGTATCGGGCAGGCGCTCGACCACGGCGAGCTTTTCCGGCACTTGGCGTTTGCACCAGGCGCGGAAGGCGTTGAGTTCATCATCGAGGACTTTCATCAGCCAGGCCAGCACGGCGATGTCGTCGATCATGCCGAATAGCGGCAGAAAATCAGGAATGGCATCGACCGGGCTGAGAAAGTACATCAGGCCGGCAACGACCGAGATCAGTGCCTTGGGACTTATGGCGCGGTATTCACCGCGCCAATAGGCCAGGCACAGTGCCTGCAACAGGCGCAGATCGTCCTTGAGTTTGCCGAGCCGGTTGCCTTGGCTGGCACTTTTACTGGCCACCGCGAACAGCAAGGTCGGCAAGCGCCCACGGGCGAGCAGGCGTCCGGCCAAGGGCAGGAAACGAGCAAAATTCCAGGGTGCTTTCATGATGCCTCCGGCAAGAATGTTATCCACACAAATTGTGGATAACCTTGTGAACAGAGCCACTTTTCATGGCTGAAAGGCCCGTTTCATAAGGGCTTAACTCAGATCGGGCGTTTTTTGCCCATCTAAAAAATCCTAATATTTCATTGACTTGGAGGTCTGCCGAAGGTTAGGGCCGGCCCCCACACTGTCTATGACTTCAGCATGCGGCAACTGTTCGCTTTGTTTACCATGCAGCACCAGATGCAACAACGCCCCGCATGAGCGAGGCGTTGTTGTCAAAGCAGACGCGAATTACTTGGCGGCGTCTTCTTTTGCTGGATCCTTGATGGCCAGCAGTTCCAGGTCGAACACCAGCACCGAGTTGGCCGGGATCGCCGGGCTTGGGCTTTGCGCGCCGTAAGCCAGTTCGCTAGGAATATACAGCTTGTACTTCTCGCCGACGTGCATCAATTGCAGGCCTTCGACCCAACCCGGGATCACACCGCTGACCGGCAGATCGATCGGGCTGCCGCGCTCGACGGAGCTGTCGAAAACGGTGCCGTTGGTCAGCTTGCCGGTGTAGTGAACGGTCACTACGTCAGTCGGCTTAGGCTGGGCGCCATCGGCTTTCTTTTCCACTTCGTATTGCAGGCCGGAAGCGGTGGTCACGACGCCAGCTTTCTTGGCGTTTTCTTCGAGGAATTTCTTGCCGGCGGCTGCCGACTCTTCGCTCATCTTGGCCATGCGCTCTTCGGCACGCTTTTGCAGCGCGGCGAAGGCTTCGACCAATTCTTCATCCTTGAGCTTCTGCTCTTTCTTGCCGACCGCATCTTCGATGCCCTGGGCGACGGCTTTGGAGTCCAGATCGTCCATGCCTTCCTGAGCCAGGCTCTTGCCCATGTTCAGGCCAATTCCGTAGGAAGCTTTTTGCGCCGGGGTTTTCAGCTCTACGCTGGTTTGCGAGTCGCAACCCGCAAGTACCAGGCTAACCAGGGCCACCGCCGCCGCCAACCGATGCTGTTTCATGCTATTTCCTTGTTCATGCGCCTAAAGGGCAATCGAGTAAAGTCGCGAGCTTATCAGGCGGCCACGACCAATGGCTACCGGCATGAGAGCCGCAAACCGGCGATAAGTTCAGGTGTTTAAACGCATTTGGACCTGTTGACGATGAAACTTCTGTCATCTTGCGTTCAGGGAGGCCGAACATATGGCGTAATGGCCTCTTGCCGCCTACCTGGGGCTGAGGCATAACGGAAGAAAAGATCGACAAGGATGGTCTACGTGCGCCTCTTGCTCCGTTTGTTGGGCCTGATTGTGGCCCTGGTGGCCCTCGCCCTGGCCGTGGTCCTCTACTACGTCGCCAACCCGAAACTGCCGCGCCACGCGGCCGCGCAACAGGTGCACTACCTGGATCAATGGAGCGCCGAAGAGCGCCAGCGCTACTATTTCACGCCCCAGGGGACCCAGGTCAAGGGCTTGCGCTACGACTGGTTCACCGCCCTGGAACTGCCCTTTTCGCAGCAACGATTCGCCGCCCCCGAGTACCTCGCACGCTTCGGTTTCCTGATCGATCCCGCGCAGAAAGCCACATCGGACAACCCCGGCAACCTGCCCGCGGGTTTCGCCCGGCATCAGAATCCGGGCAGTGCGGATACATTTCTGGATATTACCTGCGCTGCCTGTCATACCGGTGAGCTGCGCCTGAAGGGTCAAGCCGTGCGCATCGACGGCGGCGCCGCGCAGCATGTGTTGCCCTCCAGCGTGCCGACCCTGCAGGGCGGCAGTTTCGGACAGGCTCTGGTGGCGAGCCTGGTTTCCACTTACTACAACCCATGGAAGTTTGAACGTTTCGCCCGCAAGGTCCTGGGCCCCGACTATGAGGACGGCAAGCAGCCTCTGCGCGAAGCCTTCAAGGGCTCCCTCGATACCTTCCTCAAGGTGGCCTGGAACGACACCCATCGCGGGCTGTACCCGACCGAAGAAGGCCCCGGGCGCACCGATGCGTTCGGGCGCATTGCCAATGCCAGCTTCGGCGATGCGATTTCCCCCGCCAACTACCGCGTGGCCAACGCCCCCGTCGACTACCCACAGTTGTGGGACATGTGGACGTTCGACTGGGTGCAGTGGAATGGCTCGGCGCAGCAGCCCATGGCGCGCAATATCGGTGAAGCCCTGGGCGTGGGCGCCACGCTGAACTTTTTCGATGGCAACGGGCAGCCACTCAAGGGCGACGATCGTTATCCCTCCAGCGTCCGGGTGCGTGACTTGCACCTGATCGAAGAAACCCTGCAACGACTCAAGCCGCCAGCCTGGCCGGAAGACTTGCTAGGCGTGGTCGACAAACCGCTGGCCGCCAAGGGTCGCGTGCTGTTCACGCAGAACTGCGCCGGTTGCCACGTACCGCAGGTCATCCCCAGCGAGGGGCGGCCGGTGCAACAGCTGAAAATGCTGCCCGTGCACGTGATCGGCACCGACCCTGGCGCCGCCAACAATATCGCCGATCATCGCTTCGACCTGACGGCCTTGCAGTGGGACCCGGCCGAGCTGGCGCAACTGGACGTACAACTGCATCCCACCCCCAGCGAACCCCTGGACCTGAGCCAGCTGTCGGTCGCCAGGGGCCTGGCCTACGTCACCGCTTTCGTTGGCAACCGCGCCTATCGCGAGGCCGCCATCACGCCCGCCGAGCGCGCGGACATGGATGGCTTCGGCCTGCCGATCGGGGTCCAGGAATTGCGCGTCTATAAGGCCCGGCCCCTGGCGGGCGTATGGGCGACGCCGCCCTTCCTGCACAACGGTTCGGTGCCGAGCCTTTATCAATTGCTTTCGCCCCAGGACGAACGCGCCACGACCTTTTACAAAGGCACCTTCGAGTACGACCCGAGGCACCTGGGCTATCGCATCGAAGCCTTCGAAAATGGTTTTGTGTTCGACACGCGCATCACCGGTAATCACAACAGCGGCCATGAATTCCGCGCCGGCAAAAGAGGCAACGGCGTGATCGGGCGCTTGCTGCAACCCGAAGAGCGCTGGGCGTTGCTGGAGTATTTGAAAGTCCTGGGCGGCCCTCTGGAGACGCAATTGCCATGAAAATTCTGTGGATGCGCCTGGGCGCCTTTCTCGGCAAGACCCTGCTCTGGTTGCTGGGCCTGGGCGTGCTCGGCTGGGCAGTGGCCACGGCCTGGTTCGCCTGGCAACACCGCGGACCGGTCTCAAATCAGGAGCTGATTCCGGCCGGCGAAGCCGCGATGACCCAGGCCATCATCCAGACGGCGGTGCGCATCGTCGACCAGCACCGCGAAAGCACCCGTTACCTGCGTGACGCCCACGCCAAGGCACACGGCTGTGTGCAGGCCGAAGTGCAGGTGTTGCCGGAATTGGCGGGCGATCTGCGTCAGGGGGTGTTCAGCGAACCCGGCAAGACCTGGCAAGCGACGATGCGCCTGTCCAATGGCAACGCCTACCCGCAATTCGACAGCATCCGTGATGCTCGCGGCATGGCGATCAAGCTCCGCGATGTGCCCGGCAAACAGCTGCTCGGCGACCAAGCGGATCGAGCTGAACAGGACTTCGTGATGTTCAGTCATCCGAACTTCTTTGTCAGCGATGTCGCCGAGTACCGTCAGAATGTGGCCGCCCAGGCGGACGGCAAAAAGGCCATGGCCTTCTTCCCGTCCTGGGACCCGCGCAGCTGGCAGGTGCGCCATCTGTTTATCGCCCTGGCGACACTCTCCCCTGCCCCGGAAAGCCCGACGCGCACGACCTACTTTTCGGTTTCGCCCTACAAGTTTGGCGAGGCCAATGCCAAGTTTCGCGTGATGCCTGACCCTGACAGCTGCCCGGCCTACACCCTGCCCGCGCAGAATCAGAAGTTGCCGAATTTCCTGCGCAGCGCACTGTACCAGCAGCTATCGACCGATCGGATGCCCGCCTGCTTCGCCCTGCAGATCCAGCGCCAGGACGCGAGCGAGTACATGCCGATCGAAGACACCAGCATTGAATGGCAAGAGAGCGATGCGCCGTTCCAGACGGTGGCGCGGGTCAGGGTACCTGCCCAGGACTTCGACACGCCGGCGCAGAACCTGCAATGCGACAACCTGTCTTTCAACCCATGGTTCGGAATTGAAGCGCATCGCCCCATCGGCGGCATCAACCGCTTGCGCAAGGCCGTTTACGAGGCTGTCAGCGATTACCGTCACGACCGGAATGCCGGGGAAGACCGGCGCTAAACCCAAACGCCAGACAGCAAAAAGCCCGCACTAAGCGGGCTCTGTGTGGTGACCTGGCGTTCAGTGTTCCAGGTGACCGAATATGGCGCAGCGGACGGGACTCGAACCCGCGACCCCCGGCGTGACAGGCCGGTATTCTAACCGACTGAACTACCGCTGCGCGAAACGCTTGAAACGAATGGTGGGTGATGACGGGATCGAACCGCCGACATTCTGCTTGTAAGGCAGACGCTCTCCCAGCTGAGCTAATCACCCTTCGCTTCGTTACGGGACGCATTATGCCACAGGTTTTCGTAATGTGTTGATTTATTTGAAGTTTTTTTCAAATAAATCTGAAAACCGGTGAAACGACACAACCCGATGGAACAAGGTACAAACTTGAGGCAGAAAAAAACCCGCATCAGCGGGCTTTTCCGTGGTGACCTGGCGTTCAGTGTTCCAGGTTACCGAATATGGCGCAGCGGACGGGACTCGAACCCGCGACCCCCGGCGTGACAGGCCGGTATTCTAACCGACTGAACTACCGCTGCGCTAAACACTTGAAACGAATGGTGGGTGATGACGGGATCGAACCGCCGACATTCTGCTTGTAAGGCAGACGCTCTCCCAGCTGAGCTAATCACCCTTCGCTTCGGTGTGGCGCGCATTCTACGGAGCAGCCCTACCTCTGGCAAGCACTTTTTTAATTAATTTTCTGATGCCTTCCAAAGGCTTAGAGAAGGGTTGGCCTATGACCCGGCGAAGACAATAATGCCCCCCTTTGTATAAAGGAGAGACTCACCCCATGTGGTTCAAAAACCTGCTTATCTATCGCCTGACCCAAGATCTGCCTGTTGATGCCGAGGCGTTGGAGACTGCACTGGCCACCAAGCTGGCGCGTCCATGTGCAAGCCAGGAGTTGACCACCTACGGTTTCGTCGCGCCGTTCGGCAAGGGCGAAGATGCCCCGCTGGTGCACGTCAGCGGTGATTTCCTGCTGATCAGCGCGCGCAAGGAAGAACGCATCCTGCCGGGCAGCGTCGTGCGCGATGCCGTGAAGGAAAAGGTCGAAGAGATCGAAGCCGAGCAAATGCGCAAGGTCTATAAAAAGGAACGCGACCAGATCAAGGATGAAATCATCCAGGCCTTCCTGCCGCGCGCCTTTATCCGTCGCTCGTCGACCTTCGCCGCCATCGCGCCGAAACAGGGCCTGATCCTGGTGAACTCGGCCAGCCCGAAACGCGCCGAAGACCTGCTGTCGACCCTGCGCGAAGTGATCGGCACCCTGCCGGTGCGCCCACTGACCGTGAAAATGTCGCCGACCGCGACCATGACCGAGTGGGTCACCACCCAGAAAGCCGCGGACGACTTCTTTGTGCTGGACGAGTGCGAACTGCGCGACACCCACGAAGACGGCGGCATCGTGCGTTGCAAGCGCCAGGACCTGACCAGCGAAGAAATCCAGCTGCACCTGAGCACCGGCAAAGTGGTCACCCAGCTGTCGCTGGCCTGGCAGGACAAACTGTCGTTCGTCCTCGACGACAAGATGGTGGTCAAGCGCCTGAAGTTCGAAGACCTGCTGCAAGACCAGGCGGAACAGGACGGTGGCGACGAAGCCCTCGGCCAACTGGATGCCAGCTTCACCCTGATGATGCTGACGTTCGGTGACTTCCTGCCGGCGCTGGTTGAGGCGTTGGGTGGAGAAGAGACTCCGCAGGGCATTTGATTATCTGAATCGGCGGCGTTTGAAAAAAGATCGCAGCCTGCGGCAGCTCCTACAGGGGATCACATTCCAAATGTAGGAGCTGCCGTAGGCTGCGATCTTTTTTTGCAGTCAGCGTATGCTTAGCTCCCTAACGCTTTCATACAACAAGGATCAGGCCATGCGCGCACTGGCTGCATTAAGTCGTTTTGTCGGTAACACCTTCGCCTACTGGGTACTGATTTTCGCCGTCGTGGCGTTCCTGCAACCGACGTGGTTCATCGGCCTCAAGGGCGCCATCGTACCGTTGCTGGGGCTGGTGATGTTCGGCATGGGCCTGACCCTCAAGCTCGAGGACTTCGCCGAAGTCGCCCGCCATCCGTGGCGCGTGGCCTTGGGCGTAGTCGCGCATTTCGTGATCATGCCCGGTGTGGCGTGGTTACTCTGCCAGGCGTTCCATTTGCCGCCGGAAATTGCCGTCGGCGTGATCCTGGTCGGCTGCTGCCCAAGCGGCACTTCGTCGAACGTGATGACCTGGCTGGCCCGTGGGGACCTGGCACTGTCGGTAGCCATTGCCGCCGTGACCACCCTCCTCGCTCCACTGCTGACGCCGGCCTTGATCTGGCTGCTGGCTTCGGCCTGGCTGCCGGTGTCGTTCATGGAGCTGTTCTGGTCGATCCTGCAAGTAGTGCTGCTGCCGATCGTATTGGGTGTGGTTGCCCAGCGCGTGCTCGGCGACAAGGTTCGTCACGCGGTGGAGGTGTTGCCACTGGTATCGGTGGTGAGCATCGTGATTATCGTCACGGCGGTGGTGGCCGCCAGCCAGACGAAGATCGCCGAGTCGGGCCTGTTGATCATGGCCGTGGTCATGCTGCACAACAGCTTCGGTTACCTGCTGGGTTACTTCACCGGGCGCCTGTTCAAGTTGCCGTTGGCCCAGCGCAAATCCCTGGCGCTGGAAGTCGGCATGCAGAACTCCGGGCTGGGCGCGGCCCTGGCCAGCGCGCACTTCTCGCCGCTGGCGGCGGTGCCGAGTGCGCTGTTCAGTGTCTGGCACAACATTTCCGGGGCGCTGCTCTCGACCTATTTCCGCCGCATGAGCGAGAAAGAAGATCGGCGCACCGCGGCTGGGCAAGCGACTGACTGATACGTGAAAACTTGATCCCCGGGTTAATGCTGGGCACTATATTGCGCAAACGCGAGGACGACCTCGCGGCTCGATCGAGTCATTAACCTGGGGACGACCCCGTCAATCGATGGAGGTTTTCCTTGCCCTGGATCATTCTGTTTTTCGCCGGCCTGTTCGAAGTGGGCTGGGCCGTCGGCCTGAAATACACCGACGGTTTCAGCCGCCCTCTCCCCACTGCATTGACCGTTGCCGCCATGGCCGTCAGCCTCGGCTTGCTTGGCCTTGCGATGAAGGAATTGCCGCTGGGCACTGCCTATGCGATCTGGACGGGCGTCGGTGCCGTCGGCACGGTGATCGCCGGGATCATTCTGTTTGGTGAATCCATGGCGTTGATCCGGCTGGCCAGCGTGGCATTGATCATTGCCGGACTGGTGGGGCTGAAAGTCAGCGCCTGATACTTTGCTGCCCTTACGAAAAAGCCCGCCCCCTGGCATCAGGGGGCGGGCTTTTTCATGGGCGTCTACCGATCAGGTTTCGGCCAGTGCCATGCGCTCACGCGCCACCGGGGCTTTTTCGGCGTGTTCGAGCTGCATACAACGCTCGAGGAACAGGAACATATAGTCGTAGCTCTTGCACACGGCCTGGCGCAATTCCACCTGCAATGCCTGGCTCGGGTTCATCCCGGCCAGCGTGCAGATGATTTCCAGCGCTTCCCACGGATGGGCATCGTCGTACTGGGCATGCATCTTCAGCCACTTCATGGCCCGCTTGCGATCCTCTTCAGGGAACGCCGCCGCGTAGAGGCCGTTGGAACAGACCAGCGCCGACCACTCACCGGTCGCGCCTTCAATGGCGTAGTTGGTGGCGGCAATGGCCACGATCAGCGAGTCGGAGGAACTGGTGTGCCAGCACCAATGGCTCAAGGCGTGAAGCTCAGGGGCCACCTGCTGCGCCTGCAGATCTTCCAGGCTGACGCCGTGGGCACGGCTCCAGTTCACCCAGTAGTCGGCATGGTTCAATTCGACACGAATATTGCGCATCAACCAGCGACGCGCCATGTCCTCGCCGGGGTGGCGGGCAAAACGGGTCTTGGTCAGGTTCTGTGCCATGTATAACGCGAACTGTTCGACTACGGGCCAGCCACCGATCAGGTACTGGCGCATGGTCTTGGCGCTGAGTTTGTTATCTCGCATGCGTTGATACAGTTCGTGTTCGACAACCCGGCGCTTACTCGCGCTGCAATCCTGAATCAGGCGCTGGGCCCAGGCGGGATAACTTGCAGCTTCCATGAGTGGTCCGGTGCGGTTGAAAGTCTCGATCACTGTCGGGCTCCTTTTGATTGTGATTGTTCTGATCGACGAGAGACTTCAACGGAACGTACCGGGCGCCTTGAACAACAAGGGCTGCGGTCTGGCTGGACGACTTTGCAAACTATCGCAGGTAAACAGATGCGGGCGTTCAATAACATACCCTTGAGCGTAATCAACCCCGATCTCCAGCAATGCCTGCTCGATCTGGGGTGTTTCAACAAACTCGGCAATCGTACGCTTACCCATGACATGACCGATGTGGTTGATCACTTCGACCATGGCGCGGTTAATCGGGTCGTCCAGCATATCCTTTACGAAACTTCCGTCGATCTTCAGGAAGTCTACAGGTAAATGTTTCAAGTAGGCGAATGAGGACATACCGGCGCAAAAGTCGTCTAACGAAAACAGGCAACCTAAGCTTTTGAGTTCATTGATAAATCTAATTGCACTACCAAGATTTGAAATAGCGCTGGTTTCAGTGATTTCAAAACAAATTATTTCAGGTGGTATTTGGTAAGTAATGAACTGTTGACGCAGGAAGTCGAGGAACGCGTCATCTCCTATAGTTGTGCCTGACAGATTAATCGCACAAAGTGCTAAAGGTCCTTTGTGCTCTTCGGCAATACATTGGGCAATGATCTTGAATACGTTCTGTACAACCCAACGATCCAACGAAGTCATCAGCCCATAACGTTCGGCTGCCGGAATAAAACTGTCGGGCAATATCATGCGTCCGGCTTCGTCATGCAGGCGCAGCAGAATCTCGATATGCCCGCCACCCTGTTCGACATGTCCGAGCGGGGCAATTTCCTGGGCGTACAGACAAAAGCGGTCTTCTTCCAGGGCCATGTGCAGGCGCTGCACCCAGGCCATTTCGCCAAAGCGCAGGGACAGCTCCGAGTCGTCCGGGTGATACACCTGAACCCGGTTACGACCCTTTTCCTTGGCCATGTAGCAGGCCATGTCGGCAGCACGCAGGGAGACTTCGAGGGTGGTCGGATTTTGCGCGATATGCACCAGCCCGATACTCACGGTGGTCACGAACGGCCGGCCCTTCCAGACGAAGTGCAGGTTCTGCACGGTCTGGCGCAACCCCTCGGCAATTTTCTCGGCCGCCTCCGGCCCACAGTTCTCCAGCAGGATGCCGAACTCGTCACCGCCCAAGCGGGCCAGGGTGTCGCCCTCGCGCAACCCGGACTGCAACAGCGCACAAATGTGCCGCAGCAACTCGTCACCCGCCGCGTGACCGCAGGTATCGTTGACCAGCTTGAACTGATCCAGGTCGAGGAACATCAAGGCGTGGCGCCCCGATTGTCGCGTCAGGGCCTGCAATGCCTGTTCCAGGCGAAATTCGAACTCGCGGCGGTTGGCGAGCCCGGTCAAGGCATCATGGGTCGCCTGCCAGGACAGGTTGGCAATGTATTGCCGTTCCTGGGTCATGTCATGCAACACAAGCACGGTGCCGCTGACCTTGCCGGCATTGTGGATCGGCGCCCCGACCAGGGTGACCGACACCGTGCTGCCATCGAGGCGCTGAATCAGCTTGGAGTGTTCGCTGCCACCACTGAGCTGACCGCTGAGGATGTGCTCGATCAAGGTGAAGCCATCGGCCTGGGCGTTGTCGTCCAGCAGATTGAACAGCGCCGCCAGCGGCAAGCCGGTCGCCTGGTCGGCTTTCCAGTGGGTCAGGGCTTCGGCGGCCGGATTCATGTAGGCGATCGCGCCCTCGACATTGGTGGTGATCACTGCATCGCCGATCGATTGCAGGGTGATTTGCGCCCGCTCTTTCTCCAGTTGCAGGGCGTCGGCGAACGCATGGCGCTGCTTGAGCAGTTTATGCGTGCGCAGCAGCGCCAGGGCGATCAGGCCGAGGGCGGTGGCCAGGTTTGTCGCCAGCAGCAGCCGCAGGATCATCCGCGAGCCCTCGCCCAGCGCATCGCTGAAGGCCTTGGCCGCCGGTGTCACCTCGTCGTTGATGGCGAATATCTGTTCCTTCCAGCGCTGGATATCAGCCGGGGTGGTCTGCCTGACGCTGATGTGCTGATGCATGTCCCTCGCGACGTCATCGAGTTGCACCAGGTACCCGTCACCCACGGTCCACAGGTCGATGGCTTTTTCGAGGAAGCTGAAATGGCGGAAATTGAGGTACAGCCAGATCAGGCTGGGAACGTCGTCGGGGTGGTTGCCACCCTTGAGGATCGCCTGCCTGGCCGCCTCGAGATCGGGTGGCTGCTGATCCAGTGCCACTCGCAACTCGTGCCCTCCCTGAGGGACGGCAATGGCTTCCTGGTATTTGAGGAATTTGCTCTCGTCGCGGCCGTCGGCATACAGGTTGAGGTAATAGATGGCGTCTTTCTGACCCTTGGACCACAGGCTTTCACCCGCAACATAGCCGCGGACCGCCGACAGTACATAAAGGCTGACGCCCCCCAACAGGGCCTGAAATAACACGACGGCGATAAAAGGCCAGACGATGCCCAATAGCCGCGGCGTTCCGAGAGTCCGGGTTTGATTCATGGGGTCCCTTGTTTTAGCACTGCCAGATCATCATCCACGTGATCGCTACCGCTAGACTAGGGGGCCTTCTGCATCCCGGCAAGCGAGAGCCTCCTGCCAATGCGGGAAAGTCCACGCGACCTGCCTTGGCATTGCCTCAATGCTGCTGCAAATGCCCATAAAGCTTGGCGTAAAGACCACCCTCGGCAATCAGCTGCTGATGGTCGCCATCTTCGGCAATCTGCCCGCCGTCGAACACCAGGACCCGGTCGGCCTGCTTCACCGCCGACAGGCGATGGGCGATGATCAGGGTAGTGCGGTGGCTGAGGAATCGCGCCAGCGCCTGGTGCAGGTTGTATTCGGTGGCGGCATCCAGCGCCGAGGTGGCCTCGTCGAGAATCACCACCTTGGGATCGGCCAGCACCATCCGCGCGATGGCCAGGCGCTGGCGCTGGCCGCCCGACAGGCGCACGCCGGAACGCCCGACAACACTGTCCAGGCCATTGGGCAACTCGCGCACGGTGTTGTGCAATTGGGCGATTTCCAGGGCGTTCCAGCAGGCCTCGTCGCTGCGTTCGCGGCCCATGGTCAGGTTCGCCCGCACCGTGTCGTTGAACAGCGCCGGGTGTTGCAGGACCACCGCGACATTTTCCCGCACGGTATCCAGGCCGATCTCCTGCTGGGTCGAGCCGCCAAAGCGAATGGTCCCGGCCAACGGCGTGTACAAGCCCAGCAGCAATTGCACCAGGGTGCTCTTGCCGCCGCCGCTGGCGCCGACGATCGCGACCTTTTCACCGGGTGCGATCGACAGGTTCATCTGGTTCAAGACCAGCTCGTCACCGTAGCCGAAACTCAGGCCCTGAACCTCGATGCCCACGGTCTGGCGACCAATGAACGGGTCGACGCCGTTCGGGTACTGCGGCTCATCGGCGCGCGACAGCAGCTCATTGATGCGCGACAGCGCGCCGCCGGCGGCGTAGTAGGCATATTGCAGGTTGAGCAGTTGCTCGACCGGACCGATCATGAACCACAGGTAGCTGAATACCGCGAGCATCTGGCCGATGGACAGGTCGGAAAACAGCACGGTGAGCATGGCCGCCGCCCGAAAAATATCGATGCCGAACTGGAACAGCAAACCGCTGGCCCGGTTCGAGGCATCGGTTTTCCATTGCGAATTCACCGCGTAATCCCGTACGTCCCGGGCGCGTTGCCCCAATCGGCCGAGGAAGAAGCCTTGGCGATTACCGGCACGCACTTCCTGGATCGCGTCCAGGGTTTCGGTCAATGCCTGGGTGAAGCGCGAGGTGCTGTCGTTCTCGAGTTTCTTCAGGTGCTTGACCCGCTTGCCCAGCTGCACCGTGGCGTAGATCACCAGCGGATTGAACAACAGGATCAGCAGCGCCAGTTGCCAGTGCATCCACACCAGGATGGCCGCAGTGCCCACCAGCGTCAGCATGGCCACCAGGAAACGACTGAGGGTTTCGCCGACGAATTTGTCCAGGGTGTCGAGATCGGTCACCAGGTGCGTGGTCACCGTGCCGCTGCCCAGGCTTTCGTATTCCCCCAGCGAAATACGCTTGAGGCGCTCGATCAGGCGGATGCGAATGCGGTAGACGATGTCCTTGGCCAGGGCGGCGAACAGGCGCGCCTGCACCACGTTGAACAGCAAGGCCGCGCAACGCAGGGCCAGGGTCACCACCAGCATCAGGCCGATGTAACCCGCAGCTTTCTGCCAAGCCTCTGGCAGCGCGAGGTTCATGATTTTCAGCGCGGCGTCACCGTGCCCCAGCAACACTTCGTCCACCAGCAACGGCAGCAGCAAGGGAATCGGCACGCTGCACAGGGTCGCCAGCACGGCCACGCCGTTGGCGATCCACAGGGATTTCTTGTGATGCAGGGCCAGGCGACGGATTTCTGCCCAGCTCAGTCGGTCGACACGCTTTACGGCTGGGGTGTCGTCGGGCTGGTCATGCACAGGCGGCGCGCTCCAGCCAGCGGCCGAGCAACGGGGACAGGACACTGAGGGGCTGATAGCCATTGGTCAGCAACGCCAATTGACCATTACGCTCAGCCAGCAAGGTCGGAAAACCGGCGATGCCGAGGTCCTGGACCCAGGTGAAATCGGCAGCCGTCGCGACGTGCGTATCGGCACGGTCGAAAGCGGCGGCGAACTCGATGCGCGGCACCCCGGCCTGCTCCGCCAGTTCCACCAGAACGCTGGCGTGGGTGACATCGCGACCTTCGGCGTAAAACGCATGCTGGATCAACCCGAGCAGCTTCCAGGCGCAATCCGGCGCCAGCCCACGTGCCGTCACCAGCGCCCGGCAAGCGGGTTCGGTGTCATAGACGAAACCGTCGGGCAAAGCACCTTCAAGCTTGAAGGGTTGGCCGGTGGCCTCGGTGACTGCCTGCCAATGCTCCAGGATGTAGCGACGGGTGGTCGGCTCCAGCGCCGAACCACTGCCAGTGCGCAAACCACCCACCACCAGGTGTACGTCCACGCCGGCGGCTTGCGCCTGCTCGACCAATGCGTTGGCAACCGGCGCGAAGCCCCAGCACCAGGAACACATCGGGTCCATCACATAGAGCAGGCGTGCAGACATGGTTCAGGCCTCGGTGGATGTTTGCTTGTAGTTGTAGCCGATCGGGTGCGGCATGTTGCGCGCCTTGGCCAGTTCGATCTGCTTTTGCCGGTCGATGGCGCTGCGACGGGTCTTCTCGCTCAGCGTATTCCAGCAATGCGGGCAACTGATGCCGGGCACATAATGCTCGGACGCACGGTCGTCCACGCTGACCGGTGTGCGGCAGGCATGACATTGATCGTAGTCGCCTTCGCTCAGGTCGTGGCGCACGGTCACGCGGTTGTCGAACACGAAGCAGTCGCCCTGCCACTTGGTTTCTTCCTGAGGCACCTCTTCGAGGTATTTCAGGATGCCACCCTTGAGGTGGTAGACCTCATCGAAGCCCTCGCTGAGCATGTAGCTCGAAGCTTTTTCACAACGAATGCCGCCGGTGCAGAACATCGCCACCTTCTTGTGCACGGCCGGGTCGAAGTTGGCTTTGATGTAGTCGGGGAATTCGCGAAAACTGGTGGTTTTCGGGTCGATCGCGCCTTCAAAGGTGCCGATCGAGACTTCGTAGTCGTTGCGGGTATCGATCAACAGGACTTCCGGGTCGTTGATCAGCGCGTTCCAGTCCTGTGGGTCGACGTAGGTGCCGACCTTTTTGTTCGGGTCCACGCCCTCGACGCCCAGGGTCACGATCTCTTTCTTGAGCTTGACCTTGGTGCGGTAGAACGGCTGCTCGTCGCAGTACGACTCTTTATGGTCGATGTCGTCCATGCGCGGGTCGTTCTTGAGCCAGGCCATCAGCCCGTCGATGCCTTCGCGGCTGCCGGACACGGTGCCGTTGATGCCTTCTTCGGCGATCAGCAGCGTGCCTTTGATGCCGTTGTCGACCATCGCTTGCAGCAGTGGCTCGCGCAGGGCGACGTAATCTTGCAGGGTGACGAACTTATACAGTGCCGCCACGACAATCTGTTGTGTCATGGGTAAATCTCCAGGTGGCTACCCTCGTAAGGGGTGAACCGGATGCGAAAAAAAACGCGCCGCAGGAGCGGCGCGTTGGACATTCTAACAAAAATTACGCGATCCCTGTAGGAGCTGGCTTGTGTAGGAGCTGGCTTGCCAGCGAAAGCGATCTCATGGACGCCTTCGCTGGCAAGCCAGCTCCTACAACAAGCCAGCGCCACAAGGTGATTCAGGATTTACTGCCACCGGCACAGGTCGGCGAAGCCGGCGCCGCGTCGATCTGCGCCCATTCCTCAGGCGTGTAGGTGTGCAAGGCCAACGCATGGAATTCGCCCATCAGCTCGCCCAGCGTGCCGTAGACCTTCTGGTGGCGCTTGACCCGGTTCAGGCCTTCGAACTGCGCACTGACCACCACGGCCTTGAAGTGGGTTGAAAGCCCACGGCTGTGCATGTGGCTTTCGTCCAGCACCTGCAAATGCTCAGGCTGTAACAGGCCCAGCGTCGATTCGATACGTTGTTGCATGGTCATGCCGAACTCCGCTTATGGCTTTTTCTTGGCTGGAGCGGCGGCGCCTTTCGGATCCAGCTCGGCGGTCATGTCAGCCAGCAGCTTGTTGACCACAGGCACGGCGCTTTCCAGCTTGGCCTGGGTCATCTGGGCCGATTGCTGGGTCAGCTGCGGCATTTTCTCCAGGACTTTCTTGCCCAGTGGCGACTTGTAGAACGCGACCAGGTCCTTGAGCTCCGACTCGGTGAAGTTGGTGGTGTAGAGCTTGACCATGTCCGGTTTCAGCTTGTTCCAGCCAATGGCCTGGTCCAGAGCGGCGTTGGCCTTGGCCTGGTAGGTTTCCAGTACGGCTTTTTTCGACTCGGGGGCTTTGGTTTGCTGGAAGCGCTGGGCGAACATCTGCTGTACTTGCATGTACACCGGAGTGCCCAGTTTGTCAGCGTGCGCCAGGGTCAGGAAAGCCTCGGCACTGGCGTTGTGGCTGGCGGTATCGGCAAAAACAGGGCCGCTGGCGCAGACCAGTGCAACCGCGGTACAGATGGCACGAAGACGAGTCATCGAGTTTCCTTTTCTAGCAGGCGAGGTAAAACCCCAAGGACGACCATTCTGCGCCTAAAAAAGTGTGTCGCTCAACCCCAAGCCTTGTCGCGCCTGATTTAGAGGGGTTGAATGGGCAGAATACAGACTGATGGAACCACGGCCGTCGATCACGGCCTAAACTGCGCAACCAGACCTACAGGAGTGTGCATGATGAGCCGAATCGAAACCGACAGCCTGGGCCAGGTTGAAGTCCCGGAAGAGGCCTATTGGGGTGCTCAGACGCAACGCTCGCTGGTCAACTTCGCCATCGGCGAAGAACGCATGCCGCTGGCGGTACTGCACGGCCTGGCGCTGATCAAGAAAGCCGCGGCAAGGGTCAACGACCGCAACGGCGATTTGCCCGCCGACATCGCCAGGCTGATCGAGCAGGCGGCCGACGAAGTGCTCGACGGCGAGCATGACGATCAGTTCCCGCTGGTGGTCTGGCAGACCGGCAGCGGCACCCAGAGCAACATGAACGTCAACGAAGTGATCGCCGGACGCGCCAACGAACTGGCCGGCAACCCCCGTGGCGGCAAGTCTCCGGTGCATCCCAACGATCACGTCAACCGCTCCCAGAGCTCCAACGACTGCTTCCCCACGGCCATGCACATCGCCGCCGCCCAGGCCGTGCAACAGCGCCTGCTGCCGGCGATCAGCGAACTGTCCGGCGGCCTGGCCGAGCTCTCGGCCCGCCACATGAAACTGGTCAAGACCGGCCGCACCCACATGATGGACGCCACGCCGATCACCTTTGGCCAGGAAGTCTCGGCGTTCATCGCCCAGCTCGACTACGCCGAACGGGCGATCCGCAGTGCGCTGCCGGCGGTCTGTGAACTGGCCCAGGGCGGTACGGCGGTCGGCACCGGGCTGAACTCGCCCCACGGCTTCGGCGAAGCCATCGCCGCGGAACTAGCCGCCCTTTCCGGCTTGCCGTTCATCACCGCGCCGAACAAGTTTGCGGCCCTGGCCGGCCACGAGCCGCTGACCACCTTGTCCGGCGCGCTGAAAACCCTCGCCGTGACCCTGATGAAAATCGCCAATGACTTGCGCTTGCTCGGCTCCGGCCCCCGCGCCGGCTTTGCCGAAGTGAAACTGCCGGCCAACGAACCGGGCAGTTCGATCATGCCGGGCAAGGTCAACCCGACCCAGTGCGAAGCGCTGTCGATGCTGGCCTGCCAGGTCCTGGGCAACGACGTGACCATCGGCTTCGCGGCGAGCCAGGGGCACCTGCAGTTGAACGTGTTCAAGCCGGTGATCATCCACAACCTGCTGCAATCGATCCGCCTGCTGGCCGATGGCTGCAGCAACTTCCAGCAGCATTGCATCGCCGGCCTGGAACCGGATGCCGGGAAAATGGCCGAGCACCTGGAACAAGGGTTGATGCTGGTGACTGCGCTGAACCCGCACATTGGTTATGACAAATCGGCGGAGATCGCCAAGAAAGCCTATGCCGAGGGGCTGACACTGCGGGCGGCGGCGTTGCAGTTGGGGTATCTGACCGATGAAGAGTTCGATGCCTGGGTGAGGCCGGAGAATATGCTGGAGGCTGGGGCCAAGGGCTGAGTCTGTAGCGCCTGACAGTTCGCCTTCGCGAGCAAGCCCGCTCCCACAATGGACCGTGCACGGATCATGTGGGAGCGGGCTTGCTCCGGGCGGCGTTCCGACGAAGAACGATAACGCGGTCTAACTGACCGCCATTCGGGCTTTTCGCGCCTTCAACCCTGCAATCAACGACGGCCCCAACGCCACCAGCGCCGACCCCAACACCACCAACACCGCCCCGCCATACCCCAGGCCATTGATGGTCTCGGCGTGCACATACTCCGGCCACCACCAGGCCGCCACGGCCACGGCGGCCAAGGTCACCAGCGGCGTGATCGCCAGGGTCGCACTGACCCGCGATGCCTCCCAATGCGCCAGCGCCTCGGCGAATGCGCCATAGGCAATCAGGGTGTTCATGCAGCACGCCAGCAGCAGCCAGCCTTGCACGGGGGTCAATTGCAGCGCCTCCAGCGGATGCACCCACGGCGTCAGCAACAGCCCGCAGAACAGGTAGATCACCATCATCACCTGCAACGAATTCCACACGGTCAGCAACTGCTTCTGCCCCAGCGCATAAAATGTCCAGACCGTGGAGGCCAGCAACACCAGCAGGACACCGGCGGTGTAGTCGCTCAACGAGGTCAACAGTTCACTCAGGCGCTGGTTGAAAAACAGCACGAAACCGACCAGCAACACCAGCAAGCCAATCCCCTGCCCCAGGCTGAAGCGCTCCTTGAACACGAACACACTGGCGATCAGCAACATGATCGGGCCCATCTGCACCACCAGTTGCGCGGTGCCGGGGCTGAGCAGGTTCAACCCCATCAGATACAGCACGTAATTGCCCACCAGGCCGAGTACCGCCATCAGCACCAGCCAGCCCCCGCGCGGGCCGAGCACCTTGCGGCTCGGCAGGCGCCGGGTCGCCGCCAGGTAAATGAACAGGCAGCCACCGGAGACCATCAGGCGAAACCAGGTCACGGTGACCGGGTCCATCACCAGCAGCACCTGCTTGAGCTTGATCGGCAGGATTCCCCACAACAGCGCGGTCAGCAAGGCCAGGAACAGCCCATAAACCCAGCGACCCGATGAAATGTGCATGCGAACCCCAATCCGGAAAACAAGTAGCGCCATTCTAGGCGCTGAGTCGCTTCGGACACAGGGACAGTTAAGGACTGGCCGCGAATGAAACTGTGCAGGTCGCAGCAGTTATCTAATAACCAGCGGCCCCTTCGCGAGCAAGCCCGCTCCCACAGGGATCTACTGTGTGACGCAGATCCAGTGTGGGAGCGGGCTTGCTCGCGAAAGCTATCTGACAATCAATACAAATCCTGAAGACCTAACGCACCGCCTCAAACAACCCCGTAGCCCCCATCCCGCCCCCCACGCACATGGTGACGATGCCGTAACGCAGGTTGCGTCGCTGCAACTCGCGAACGATGTGCCCGACCTGGCGCGAACCGGTCATGCCGAACGGGTGGCCGATGGAAATCGAGCCGCCATTGACGTTGTACCGGTCGTTGTCGATCTCCAGCCGGTTACGCGCGTACAGGCATTGCGAGGCGAAGGCTTCGTTGAGTTCCCACAAATCGATATCGTTGATGTGCAAGCCCTTGGCCTTGAGCAGTTTCGGCACCGAGAACACCGGGCCGATGCCCATCTCGTCCGGTTCGCAGCCCGCCACGGTGAATCCGCGGAAGAACGCTTTGGGCTTCAAGCCCAGCGCCAGGGCTTTTTCCAGGCTCATCACCAGGGTCATGGAGGCGCCGTCGGACAGCTGTGACGAGTTACCGGCGGTGACCGAGCCACCCTCGGCAAACACCGGCTTCAATCCGGCCAGGCTTTGCAAGGTGGTCTCGGGACGGTTGCAGTCGTCGTGATCGACGACGCCCTCAAGTATCTGCACCTGGCCGGTGGCCTTGTCTTCCACCCGGTACTTCACCGCCATCGGCACGATTTCATCGTCGAACAATCCGGCGGCCTGTGCCTGGGCAGTGCGCTGCTGGCTTTGCAGGGCGTACAGGTCCTGTTCTTCGCGGCTGACGTCGTATCGACGCGCGACGATTTCGGCGGTCTGGCCCATCGGGAAATAGATACCCGGCACCTGCTCCTTGAGCAGCGGATTGATCAGGTGATCGGTGTTGATGCTTTTCATCGTCAGGCTGATGGACTCGACGCCACCGGCCACGATGATGTCGCTGCAACCGGAGGCGATCTGGTTGGCGGCAATGGCGATCGCCTGCAAGCCTGAGGAGCAGAAGCGGTTGAGGGTCATGCCGGCGACACCGATGCCCAGGCGCGACAAGACCGCGACGTTGCGCCCGATGTTGTACCCCTGGGAGCCTTCGTTGGAGCCGGCACCGACGATGCAATCCTCAACGCTGGCCGGGTCGATGCCGGTACGCGCCAGCAAGGCGTCGACACAATGCGCCGCCATGTCGTCGGGACGGGTCATGTTGAACTTGCCGCGAAAGGATTTGGCCAGGCCGGTCCGCACGCTGTCGACGATCACCACTTCACGCATGGCATACCTCATTGTTGTTGTCAGTTGAGAGTGGACTGAGCATAAGCCCACTCAATTACCGACCGCGACAATCATTCACCCCGCGTATGCGTAACCATCGCCTGACTATTTGCCCTTGCGCTTGCCCGACTTTTCGAACGCCTCTTCCAGGGCGTGGTTGATGGTGCGCAACACCTTGACCCGCGCCCAGCGTTTGTCATTGGCCTCCACCAGGGTCCAGGGCGAGATCTCCGTGCTGGTGCGGTCGACCATGTCACCGACAGCGGTGCGATAGTCGTCCCACTTGTCGCGGTTGCGCCAATCGTCCTCGGTGATCTTGAAGCGTTTGAACGGAATATTTTCGCGCTCCTGGAAGCGCTCCAGTTGAGTCTGTTTGTCGATGGACAGCCAGAACTTCACCACGATCACCCCGGCGTCGGTCAGCTGTTCCTCAAAGTCGTTGATTTCGCTGTAGGCGCGCAGCCAGTCCGCCGGGGTGCAGAATCCCTCGATACGTTCCACCAGCACCCGGCCATACCAGGAGCGGTCGAACATGGTGAATTTGCCCCGCGCGGGCACATGCCGCCAAAAACGCCAGAGATACGGCTGCGCCCGCTCCTCTTCGGTGGGCGCGGCAATCGGCACGATGTTGTACTGGCGCGGGTCCAGGGCAGCGGCAACCCGGCGAATCGCCCCACCCTTGCCTGCCGCGTCATTGCCTTCGAACACAGCAATCAGTGCGTGGCGGCGCATGCGTTTGTCGCGCATCAAACCGGAAAACCTGGCCTGTTCGGTGATCAGTTGCTCTTCATAATCGTCCTTGGCCAGATGCAACGTGAGGTCGAGGCTGTCCAGCAGGTTCAATTGATCGACGCTGGGGAACACGGGCGCGGCGTTGACTTTTTCCGGGCGGATTTTCGGCCTTTTCAGCGCGCCCTGCAGGCCTTCGAGCAGAATCTTCCCCACCACCAGGCTGCGGTAATGCGCATCCATGCCCGCGATCACATGCCATGGCGCATAGTCGCGGCTGGTGCGCCGCAAGACGCGCTCACCGTATTTCACAAAGCGGTCGTAGGTTTCGGACTGCTGCCAGTCCAGTGGGCTGATGCGCCAGCTGTGCAGCGGGTCGTCGGCCAACGCCTTGAGGCGTGCCTTCATCTGTTTCTTGGACAGGTGGAACCAGAACTTGAAGATCAGCGCGCCTTCGTCGCAGAGCATTTTTTCCAGGCGTTCGGCGGCGTTGATACTTTGATCGAGCCTTGGGTCCTTGATCACGCCGTGGACCCGGGCCTGCAGCATCTGGCTGTACCAGTTGCCGAAAAAGATGCCCATGCGACCCCGGGCCGGGAGCATCCGCCAATAGCGCCAGGCCGGTGGCCGCGCCAGTTCTTCGTCGGTTTGCTGATCGAAGGTGCGCACCTCGATCAGGCGCGGGTCCATCCATTCGTTGAGCAATTTCACCGTCTCACCCTTGCCGGCGCCTTCGATGCCATTGATCAGGATGATCACCGGAAACCGGCCCTGCTGGCGCAGTTCGAATTGCGCGTCGAGCAAGGCTTCACGCAAGGCCGGGACCTCGGCGTCGTAGGTTTCTTTGTCGATGGCGTGATCGATTTCAGCGGATTCGAACATGGGCAGCTCCCTGGCAGATGTGAGCAAGACTAGTGGATTGACCTCTCCTGCGGGGGAGAAATCCCATTTTCATCGCCGGGGCCGTTGCCGGCCTTGCCATGGATCAAGCACCCCGGCCGCGATCGGATAGAATGTGCGCCTTGCCGTGACCGAGCCTGCCATGAAACCTGTAATGCCCCACGCCCAGATCGACTGGGACGACCAAGGCCTCCCGCGCTCGCGGGTGTTCGACGATGTGTATTTTTCCGACCTGTCGGGGCTGGATGAAACCCGCTACGTGTTCCTCGAACAGAACGCCTTGCGTGAACGCTTTGCCGCGTTGCCGGTGGGCGGGCGACTGGTGATTGGCGAGACCGGTTTCGGCACCGGATTGAATTTCCTCTGTGCCTGGCAGTTGTTCGAACAGCATGCGCAGGCCGGTGCGCGATTGCATTTTGTCAGTGTCGAGAAATACCCGCTGAGCCTGCCCGACCTGCAACGAGCGCTGGCGTTATGGCCCGAACTCAAGCCGTTCGCCGATCAACTGCTGGCGCAATACCGGGCGATCCACCCGGGTTTCCAGCGCCTGGTCCTGGATAACGGCCGCGTCACGCTCACCTTGCTGATCGGCGATGCCCTGGAGCAACTGCCGCAACTGGACGCGCAGATCGACGCCTGGTTTCTCGACGGCTTCGCCCCGGCGAAAAACCCCGACATGTGGACCGCCGAACTGTTTGCCGAACTCGCCCGTCTGGCGGCACCCGGTTCGACCATCAGCACCTTCACCAGTACCGGCTGGGTGCGCCGGCTGCTCAATGCCGCGGGCTTCAAGATGAAACGTACGCCAGGCATTGGCCACAAATGGGAAATCCTGCGCGGTACGTTTCTCGGCTGGCCCGAAGAAGTCCCGATGCCCGCTGTAACCAAACCCTGGTTCGCTCGCCCGACACCGGCAACCGGCGAACGCCGCGCCCTGGTGATCGGCGCCGGGCTGGCCGGTTGTGCGACGGCCGCGAGCCTGGCGGCTCGCGGCTGGCAGGTGAGTCTGCTGGAGCGTCACGCCGGGCTGGCGCAGGAAGCCTCGGGCAATCCCCAGGGCGTGCTGTACCTCAAGCTTTCCGCCCATGGCACCGCGTTGTCGCAATTGATCATCAGTGGATTCGGTTACACCCGGCGCTTGCTCGAGCATTTGCAACGGGGCGTCGACTGGGACGATTGCGGGGTGTTGCAGCTGGCCTTCAATGCCAAGGAAGCCGAGCGTCAGGCGCAATTGGCCATAGCGTTTCCCGAAGGCTTGCTGCATGTACTCGATCAAACCCACGCCGAAGCTCGTGCTGGTATCGCGCTGCCCTCGGGGGGCCTGTTCTACCCCGAAGGCGGTTGGGTGCATCCACCCGCGTTGTGCCAATGGCAGGCAACGCAATCGAACATCGAGCTGCTGAGCCATCACGATGTGCTGGAGCTGCGCCGCGTGGATGGCGGCTGGCAAGCCTGGGATGGCGACAGGCTGCTGGCCGACGCCCCCACCGTGGTGCTGGCCGGCGCTGCCGAGATCAAGCGATTCACCTACAGCCGCGAGTTGCCGCTCAAGCGCATTCGCGGACAAATCACCCGCCTGCCGCAAACCCCTGCAAGCCAGTCACTGAGTACCGTGGTGTGCGCTGAAGGTTATGTCGCGCCGGCACGCCTGGGCGAACATACCCTGGGGGCGAGTTTCGATTTCAACAACGACGACCTGACCCCAACCTCTGCCGAACATCTGGGCAACTTGCAGATGCTCGAAGAAATTTCCCTGGATCTGGTCGCCCGTCTCGGCGCACACGCCTTGCAGGCCGATGAACTTGAAGGCCGCGCAGCGTTTCGCTGCACCAGCCCGGATTACTTGCCGATTGTCGGTCCATTGGCGGACAGCCAGGCCTTCGCCGACGCCTACAGCGTATTGAGCAAGGATGCCCGGCAAACCCCGGACATCCCCTGCCCCTGGCTGGATGGCTTGTACGTCAACAGCGGCCACGGTTCGCGAGGACTGATCACCGCTCCATTGTCAGGCGAATTGATCGCCGCCTGGCTGGATGACGAACCGCTGCCGCTGCCCAGGGCCGTGGCCGAGGCCTGCCATCCCAACCGCTTCGCCTTGCGGCGCTTGATACGCGGCAAGGCCTGAGGCGTTCAATCCAGGGCAAAACAAGTCTCTGACTCGACGGCCTTCATGGCCGCCTCGGTCAGGCGCTTCAACAACTTGCTCTCCTCTGTCTTCATGTTAGCGACGATGCCGTCGACCGTGGCGAGATAGTCCGCGCCAAACTCCTTCTCGCTATCAATGGCCGCCTGCATTTGCTCTTGAAAAGGCGCGGCCACATCAGTGAAGTCCTTGCCATGATGCTGTCGCAAAAAGTCACTCCAAAACGTGCGGCCCTGTATGTAAGTCGATAGTTCGGGGGATGTTTCGGCGGTGATGACCTTGCTGTAGGCGGTTTCCAGGTCCTTGGCTGTTACGCCGCTATTGGACGCATAGCGCATATGCCGGGGCTGACCGAAAATGTCGAGCCTGTCTGCCAGGCCGGTGCGATAGGCCAACTCCACTTCCAGCGGTTCGAGGTCGGGATGGGGCCGGGCATGTTCCCGGGCGAGCCTGGTCAGGTAATCCAGGCGGAACAAGCGGCGCCCAAGACTCAACAGCCGAGCGGCCCGATCATGGGCATTGGCGGACTGGCGAGCCACCGTATCGATATTCACGGCCACCTCAAGGTTACTGAAGATCGTGGCCGCCGCATCAGCGCAATTGGCTCTCACTGCCATCGCCAGCAATTGGTCGCGCAACGCCGAATCAGTCTGGATCGCATCAATGACACTCCACACCCGACGGGTCATGTCTTCGTGGACAAAGCGGTTATCTGCGCTGCCACCCAGTTCTGCCAGCAGTTCAAAGAATCCATTCGCGCCGGGTTCGTTCGTCAGCGCCAGCCATTGACGATTACGACGGGTATAGGTCTCTTCAGAATTTTCTGGCAGCCACAGGTCTCTAGCCCTTTGTTCACTGATCACCACGGCTTTATCGTCCAGCAACCCCATCCCGACCCCCCTATTGTTGCGATAGGTTTCCAGCAGCGTACGGCTTGTCTCGGATATCGGGTTATCACGCAGATTGATCGCTTCGGCGAAACGCCGAGGGACCTGGAACAGCCAGGCGGGCAATTCCATTATCTGATTACCACGCAGGTCGAGGAAATTCAGATACGGCAAACGGTTAAGACCGACGGGCAGTTCCGTGGCATGGGTATCGCGCAGGAACAGGTCTCTGAGATCCAGCATCTTGCTGACATCGATGGTGGCACCCAACCGATTGCCGCTGAGCCCCAAGGTACGCAATGTGCGCATGTCGGCCAGTTTGCGCAACGTGTGCTCGGTAAGCGCTATCCCATTACCGTCCAGCCTCAAATGTTGAAGGTTAGGCATGTGTGACAGCACTTCAGGCAATCGTGTGAGTCGATTGCGGTCCAGTTCCAGGCTGACAAGGCCTTTGAAGGGCTTGAGAAAATACTCCAGTTCATCGCCGGCCTGCATGTCCATGATGGAAAGGCTGCGCACATGGGCGACATCGTCCTCGGTCAGGGTCGGTAATGGGCCCACCGGGTTGCGAATCAGCGTGAGCGAGGTGAAGGGGTCATGTGGCGGCCAGCCTGCAGGCGTTATCCGGCGCCAGCAGTTCTCGATGGTCATGGCCACCTGACGACGGTTGACCCGGATAACATCAAGTTGCCCCCCAAGTGACTTCATTTGCATTTCATCGTCACGCCAGTCGCGCAGCACCTGGCGCAGTTTCTTCAATTGCTGTTCCAGAACCCTGATTCGATTTCCCCGCTGCATCTGCGTACTGCCGGCCGCGTCCAGGAACGCCAAGACCTGGATCTCGGTGAACAGCGGATAGAGCTTTTTGACTTTACGAATCATGCCTCTTGCATAAGCACTGGCAGCGGGAGGATCGGCCTGGACACAGGCAGACAGGTGTTCCGGTGTTTCATTGCGCTCACCCCGCAGCAGCCGCCCGGTGTGCGCCGGGTCAGCCGTGGCGGCCCTCGACAGGCGTGATCGCAGTGTCGGGACATCCAGGGTATCGCTGCCAGTCAAGCCCATGGCGGAGCGTTGTGAGGCAGGCAGTGCATCCAGTATCGACTCGAGCAGCGTTTCGCTCGTCAGTGTGGAGACCACATTGCCAGTGCCTTGGATGACCTGATAGCCGGTGGGTATCTTGACGATCACTCCACACGACTTCGCCTCTGCCTTGCCCACGCTGTCGAGCAAGGTGCCGGTTGTCGATCCCTGTCGCACTTCGAGTCGAACGTCGCCATTCCAGCCTTGCACCCGGTTCATCAGTCCGAGCGCCAGTTTGTCGGTATCGGCATTGGCCAGTGGCGGCAGATGCAGCCCCGTGAGTGCACGGTCCTGCCTGATCATGGCCTGGGCCTCACGAACCTGCCGGGCGAGGTCCACACCAGCTATCTTGCGATCAGCCAGAAAACTTCGATCCCTGCCAGAGGCGTTTTCCAGCAACTCCTGACCCACTCGGACGGGAAGGTCAGCGGCGTGTTCGCGCAGTGTCGCGACATCGTCGGTCGCGCTGCCGTCCCAGGTTGTATACAGCCACTCGAACAGCGACTGACGATCGCCCTCGAGGCTTATCGCGATCTTCTTTGCCAACAGATGCGAGTCCGATTCAGTCGATGCTTTACCGACGATGTTTTCCACTTCGTTCGGATAGAGGCCTTTGATAACGGTATCGAGCAGTTGCCCCGAATCCAGTTGTTTCTGACTGACTTGCACGCTGTTGACGTCGTCGTCCTGTGGTGCAGTCTCGGGGAAGCGGGACAAGACCCCGCCTTGTTCGTTGCGCACTTCGATGAAGCGTTCCTTCGGCCAGCCGGGCAGCCTCGGCAGCGTATGCAGTTGTTCCTGGATGAAGTCCGTATTCGCGATCTCTCCCCGCGCCATCGCTGCGACCAGCCTGGTAATGCGCCGCTCGATCCTGAAACGCTGGACACAGTCATACAGCCGCTGCGGTAACTTGAGGTTGCTTTCATGCAAAGGGTGCACATTTTCAGGGGTTATGTCGGTGATTTCGGCAATCGCTTCCAGATCACTGCCCAAATCACTCAGGTGCTGATCCGTGCGTTCCAATGCGTAAGCACCATCGCGCCACTCGTGCGCGTGCTCATGGACATGCCGCCAGCCACCGTGCACGTTGTGCAGGGCGGCAGGCTGGTAGGCATCCGTTCGCGCCGGGTGGTTGATGATCCATGCCGAGTCCCCAGCATTGCGGGTCACGCCATAGGGTGCTCCATCCATGACGATCGACGTCTGCCCGGCATGCCGGTAAAGCCCTTGCGAATCCGCTTGCACGTCGGCTGGCAGTGTCGTGGTCCGTTTATAGGGTTCGAGGTCGGGCTTCCATAACCTTGGCTTGCCATCCGTGCGCGTGACGGCCTCGAAACCGTCGAAGAATGCCACTTGCTCTTTCACGCCTTTGACGGCTGACGTGATCACTTTGCCGCCCGCTGCGAATGCCGCCATCTGCCCGAGGTTTTCCACGACGTTGAGCAAATGCGACAACGCCTGTTTTCGCTCACCGTGTGTCCAATCCTGCACACCTTCGAACACCTCGCTGACGATATCGACTGCAGCCGCCGCCAGCATCAGATGACCGATCACCGGGACGAAAAACGAGAATGCGGTCAATAGCACAAGACCCGCACCCTCCAATACCTGATAGGTTTTTTCCCTTTGTTGTGCATCGACGTCTTCGGTCGGGACAGCAAGGATTCGTGTGTCTTCTTCAATCTTGCTGACAAACGAACTGAAGAAAAAATCGGCAAGGCAGGTGTCGGCGGGTGTGGCAGTCAGCGTTCCCAGGTTCTTGTCCTTGTCGAACCCGGTAAAAAAACCGATCCTGTCATGGCCGTGCAGGTATTGCCCGCCGAAAAACTTCCTATAGCTTTTGCTTTGCAGATGAAGGGTGAGGTAGCTCTCGAATTCCTCCCGCGAGGCGTATTCAAACAGCGGTCGACGCGGTTCGTTCGGCATGTAGACCACGCACCTGGCCTTCGCGTCGGTCTCGATGGAGACCTTGCTGAACACCAGGACTCCACAGATGCAGGCGTCATGAATTCTCAGCCCTTGCCAACGCACCGGTGCGCCATCCAACAGGGCGCCCTTGGTTTGAGCCGCCGGGACATCCTGCTCGAGCACAGTCAGCAGCATCTTGTAAACGGCGGGGGTGATGTCCTTTTTAAGGTAGGCCATGTGCAGTGCGACCTGCATGTCCAGCACTTTGAGCCGCCGGATGTCCGCGGTACCCGCCCGATCATCGATGGGCGCTCCGTCTGCAGGCTTGGCCGGTAAGGCCAGGGCTTCAGTGATGTGACGTTGATAGCGGGCACCGAGATCGAGCTCACGACAGAGCGTTGCGAATTTTTCAGCGGTGACTTCAGTTCCTGATTGAGCCTTTGCATCGATTCGAATCACCGCGCCCTTCAGAACGCCGCCGCTCGTTGCTTCCCCAAAGGTGAAGTTTTCCATGGCCGCCTGGAGCAGGCTGCGTGATATGGTTTTTTCTTCAATCAGGCGACAGAACGGGGCCAGCCCCATTGCTTCGCAGGTTTTTTTTTCGATTTCCAGGGTGTCCCGCTCGACGTCGACCTCGATCGCCCATTTTTCTTTCAAGAGGTCAGTCAGTTGCTCTTTGCAGAACTCGTTCAGCGGCTTGAGTTGTTCAAGCGCCGTCGCCACCTTGCCTTGGGCTGGAAACGACTGCTCGAATGCAGCGTTCAACGCCTGCACCACTGGCAGATCCGCAGTGGCCAACCATGGCGGAATCGACGCTTGCAGGGCTTCAGCCTTGTCCAGGTCGCCTGTGTGCTCCACTAGAGCCTCGAGACGTTCTGCGTGGGTCAAGGGGACTGCCGCGGGGGCGGCCTTGGGTGTTGTGGCTGGCATGAGCAATATCCTTATTGCATGGGGAGACCCTCAGTTTATGAAGCTCAATGGGCAATTGATAATTCGAAAAGCGGAACGAATCTGGCACCGTCCTAACAGCTTCTCCTATGCATCCCAGCATTAATTACCACCCTGGCACTGCACACATGTGTACCCCCGGCATTAGCCAGTACACGCCTGCTTATAACCCATCGTTCTAAAACTCCCACTACCGAGACGGGTCAGTTTCTGAGTACCCGTCGTTTTGGCGCGGTATCGATTGCCCCTCCCCAACGGAAAAACCGGTAAGGAATTTATGTGCGGATTAGCTGGCGAGTTACGTTTTGACAATCAACCTGCAGACCTTGCAGCCATTGAGCGAATCACCCATCACCTGGCACCTCGAGGCCCCGACGCCTGGGGTTTTCACAGCCAGGGGCCAATTGCCCTGGGCCATCGCCGCCTGAAAATCATGGACCTGTCGGACGGTTCGGCGCAGCCGATGATCGACAATCAACTGGGACTGTCCCTGGCCTTCAACGGCGCGATCTACAACTTCCCGGAACTGCGCAGCGAACTTGAAAGCCTGGGTTATGCCTTCTATTCCGGTGGCGACACCGAAGTGCTGCTCAAGGGTTTCCATGCCTGGGGCGAAGCCCTGCTGCCGAAACTCAACGGCATGTTTGCCTTCGCCATCTGGGAGCGCGACAGCCAACGCCTGTTCATCGCCCGCGACCGCCTCGGCGTCAAGCCGCTGTACCTGTCGCGCACCGGCCAGCGCCTGCGTTTTGCCTCGGCCTTGCCTGCACTGCTCAAGGGCGGCGACATCAACCCGATCCTCGATCCGGTGGCGCTCAATCATTACTTGAATTTCCATGCCGTGGTCCCGGCGCCGCGCACCTTGCTGGCCGGCATCGAAAAATTGCCACCGGCGACCTGGATGCGCATTGAAGCGGATGGCCGTACCGAGCAGAAAACCTGGTGGACCCTGCCCTATGGCCCACACGACGATGAGAAAAATCTGACACTTGAGGACTGGCGTGACCGCGTGCTCGACAGTACGCGCGAGGCGGTGGCCATCCGCCAACGTGCCGCGGTCGATGTCGGCGTGCTGTTGTCCGGCGGAGTCGATTCGAGCCTGTTGGTCGGGCTGTTGCGGGAGGTCGGCGTGGAAAACCTGTCGACCTTCTCCATCGGTTTCCAGGATGCCGGCGGCGAGCGCGGCGACGAGTTCCAGTACTCGGACCTGATCGCCAAACACTACGGCACCCAGCACCATCAATTGCGCATCGACGAAAGCGAGATCATCGAACAACTGCCTGCCGCGTTCCGCGCCATGAGCGAGCCCATGGTCAGCCACGACTGCATCGCCTTTTACCTGTTGTCCAGGGAAGTGGCCAAGCATTGCAAAGTGGTGCAAAGCGGCCAGGGCGCCGACGAACTGTTTGCCGGTTACCACTGGTATCCCCAGGTCGACGGTGCCAGCGATCCGTACGCGGCCTATCGCGAAGCGTTTTTCGACCGCAGCTACGACGACTACGCCGCCACCGTGCAGCCAAAATGGCTGACGGCCAATGACGCTGCCGGCGACTTCGTGAAGGAACATTTCGCACAGCCCGGTGCCGACGCCGCGGTGGACAAGGCCCTGCGCCTGGACAGCACGGTGATGCTGGTGGACGACCCGGTCAAGCGCGTCGACAACATGACCATGGCCTGGGGCCTGGAAGCGCGCACGCCGTTTCTCGACTATCGCCTGGTGGAATTGTCGGCACGGGTGCCGGGCCAATTCAAACTGCCCGACGGTGGCAAGCAAGTCCTGAAGGAAGCGGCGCGCCTGGTGATCCCCAGTGAAGTGATCGACCGCAAGAAGGGTTACTTTCCGGTACCCGGCCTCAAGCACTTGCAGGGCGACACGCTGAACTGGGTGCGCGAACTGCTGCTCGATCCAAGCCAGGATCGCGGCCTGTTCAAACCCGCGATGCTCGACCGCCTGCTGACGGACCCACAAGGTCAACTGACGCCGTTGCGCGGCTCCAAGCTGTGGCAACTGGCGGCCCTGAACCTGTGGCTCAGCGAACAAGGAATCTGACCGATGAAACCTCACGCCACGGCTTTCAGCCAGCGCTTGTTGCGCGGTCAGGCGCCCTCCTACGAACGCTTGCAGGCGCGCCTGGCCGAAGACGGCAGCGCACTGGGAGCCGAGCCGATTGCCGTGCATTGCGGCTGGGGCCGCTTGCTGATCGGCCATACCTTCGCCGATGCCGCCAGCCTCGCCCGGGAGTTGCTCAACGAGCAGCCGGGCGAACGGGATATCGCCCTCTACGTCGCCGCGCCCCAGCAAGTATTGGGACTCGAGCCGACCCAGCTGTTCCTCGATCCGTCCGACACCTTGCGCCTGTGGTTCAGCGATTACCGTCAGGCCACCCGGGTGTTTCGCGGTTTTCGCATCCGCCGCGCCCAGAGCGACGCCGACTGGAATGCGATCAATCAGCTTTACCACGCACGGGGCATGCTGCCGATCGATGCCAGCCTGCTGACCCCCAGGCACCTGGGGGGGCCGGTGTACTGGCTGGCGGAAGACGAGGACAGCGGTGCGGTCATCGGCAGCGTCATGGGCCTCAATCATCACAAGGCCTTCAACGATCCGGAAAACGGTAGCAGCCTGTGGTGCCTGGCGGTCGATCCGTGCTGTTCACGGCCCGGCGTCGGCGAGGTGCTGGTGCGGCATCTGATTGAACACTTCATGAGTCGCGGGCTGAGTTACCTTGACCTGTCCGTGCTGCACGACAATCGCCAGGCGAAAAACCTGTACGCCAAGCTTGGCTTTCGCAACCTCTCGACGTTCGCCATCAAGCGCAAGAACGGCATCAACCAGTCGCTGTTTCTCGGCCCGGGTCCTGAAGCGAATTTCAATCCGTATGCGCGGATCATCGTCGAAGAAGCACACCGTCGCGGCATCGATGTCCAGGTCGATGATGCCGAAGCCGGCCTGTTCACCCTCATCCATGGTGGCCGCCGGGTACGCTGTCGCGAGTCCCTCAGCGACCTGACCAGCGCCATCAGCATGAGCCTGTGCCAGGACAAGAGCCTGACCCATAAAGTGCTCACGGCCGCCGGCCTGAACCTGCCGGCGCAGCAACTGGCAGGTAACGCCGATGACAACCTGGCGTTTCTCGACGAACACCATCGGGTGGTGGTCAAACCGCTGGACGGCGAACAGGGACAAGGGGTGGCGGTAGATCTACAGGCCATCGAAGAGGTCCAGCAAGCTATCGAAGCGGCACGCCAGTTCGACACGCGAGTGCTGCTGGAAAGCTTCCACGAAGGCCTCGACCTGCGGATCCTGGTGATCGGCTTTGAAGTGGTGGCCGCGGCGATTCGTCGGCCGGCCGAAGTGGTAGGCGATGGCCAGCACTCCATCGGCGCGCTGATCGAAGCCCAGAGTCGGCGGCGGCAGGCGGCCACGGGCGGCGAAAGCAAGATCCCGCTGGATCATGAGACCGAACGCACCGTTCACGCCGCGGGCTATGACTTCGACAGCATTCTGCCCGCGGGCGAGCATCTGTTCGTACGTCGTACAGCGAATCTTCACACAGGCGGGATTCTCGAAGACGTCACCGCGATCCTGCATCCCACGCTGGTGGACGCCGCGGTGCGCGCGGCGCGGGCACTGGATATTCCCATGGTCGGCCTCGACCTGATGGTGTCTGCCGCCGATCAACCGCAGTACGTGTTCATCGAAGCCAACGAGCGCGCCGGGCTTGCCAATCATGAACCGCAGCCGACGGCCGAGCGGTTTGTCGATCTGTTGTTTCCGCACAGTCAGCCGGCTGTTTCTTAATTGTGGTGACTGGACGGCCGCCTTCGCTGGCAAGCCAGCTCCTACAAGGTTTTGTGTTTGACCTGTAGGAGCTGGCTTGCCAGGGAAGACGGCCTGACAGGCCACAAAAAACCTTCATCGAAACCATCGATGGCCTCAACTCATCAGGAGTTTCCATGACCCGCCAATACCCGGAACCAGACCTGGCCTATTTGCAAAAAGTCCTGCTGGAAATGCTCGCCATTCCCAGCCCCACCGGCTTCACCGACACCATCGTGCGCTATGTCGCCGAGCGGCTTGAAGAACTGGGCATCCCCTTCGAGATGACCCGCCGCGGCACCATCCGCGCCACCCTCAAGGGCAAGAAAAACAGCCCGGACCGCGCCGTTTCCGCCCACCTGGACACCATTGGCGCCGCCGTGCGCGCCATCAAGGACAACGGCCGCCTGACGCTGGCCCCCGTGGGCTGCTGGTCCAGTCGCTTTGCCGAAGGCAGCCGCGTCAGCCTGTTTACCGACAATGGCGTGATCCGTGGCAGCGTATTGCCGCTGATGGCCTCCGGGCACGCGTTCAACACCGCCGTGGATGAAATGCCGATCAGCTGGGATCACATCGAGTTGCGCCTGGATGCCTATTGCGCGACCCGCGCCGATTGCGATTCCCTGGGCATCAGCGTCGGCGATTTCGTCGCCTTCGACCCGTTGCCGGAGTTCACCGAAAGCGGCCACATCAGCGCCCGTCACCTGGACGACAAGGCCGGGGTCGCGGCATTGCTGGCAGCCTTGAAAGCCATCGTCGACAGTGGCGAAGAGCTGGCGATCGATTGTCATCCGCTGTTCACCATCACCGAGGAAACCGGCAGTGGCGCAGCGGCGGCATTACCCTGGGACGTCAGTGAATTCGTCGGCATCGACATCGCGCCCGTCGCGCCCGGCCAGCACTCCAGCGAACACGCGGTGAGCATCGCGATGCAGGATTCCGGCGGGCCGTACGACTATCACCTGTCGCGGCACCTGCTGCGCCTGGCCAGTGACAACGAGCTGCCGGTACGCCGCGACCTGTTCCGCTACTACTTCAGCGACGCTCACTCGGCGGTCACTGCCGGCCATGACATCCGCACCGCCCTGCTCGCCTTCGGCTGCGATGCCACCCACGGCTACGAACGCACCCACATCGACAGTCTCGCCGCCCTCAGTCGCCTGCTCGGCGCCTACATCCTCAGCCCGCCGGTGTTCGCCAGCGACGCACAGCCGGCCCAGGGTTCACTGGACCGGTTCAGTCACCAGATCGAACATGAAACGCAGATGGAAAGCGATACGCGGGTGCCGTCGGTGGATAGCCTGGTGGGCCAACGCAACAACAGCTAAGGAAACACAATCCTGTTGGAGCTGCCGCAGGCTGCGATCTCTTGATCTTGTTTTTAAAAATCAAAGTCAAAAGATCGCAGCCTGCGGCAGCTCCTACTGGTGATGCGTTCATAACCACCGTAGCATCGCGCCATTGATTTGACCGAGGTGCCCATGCTTATTCCCCACGACCAACTTGAAGTCGACACCCTGACCCGCCTGATCGAGGACTTCGTGACCCGCGACGGTACCGACAATGGCGATGACACGCCGCTGGAAACCCGTGTCTTGCGGGTTCGTCAGGCCTTGATCAAGGGCCAGGCCCTGATTGTCTTCGATCCGGAAAGCGAGCAATGCCAGCTGATGCTCAAGCATGACGTGCCCAAGCACCTATTCGACTGATTTCCTGTTCCGCGCCAGCTTGCGCTGGATTCGCTCGTAGATCTCGGTACGGTGCACGCTGACGTCGTGCGGGGCTTCGATGCCGAAGCGCACATTGCCGCCATTGACGGCGATGATGCGCACCGAAATGGTGTCGCCGATGGAAATCAATTCGCCGACTACGCGACTCAGTACAAGCATGGCTGTGGTCCTTCAGAGTTATCGGACCTTGAAGATGCCCGGCGCACCGCGGGCCTACAAGGCAGCCGCGGTAATCCAGACCAAACCTACAAGCACAGGCCTACCTTGCTGAAGGAAATGTCTGACACACCACTTCTATCAAGCAAGGCCGATTCGTCAGGAGGCCGAGAAGCGCGGGCCGAACAGGATGATGCTTGCGCCGATCACGCACAGCGCCACGCCGAGCCAGTCGGAGCCCAGCGGACGAATCCGCTCGACCACCGCCAGCCAGCCAATCGAAGCAATGATGTAGATACCGCCGTAGGCGGCATAGGCGCGGCCTGCATAAGTCGCTTCTATTCGCGTCAGCAACAGCGCGAACAACGTCAGGCTGAGCAGCGCCGGCAGCACCCACCAGACGCTTTTACCCTGGCGCAACCACATCCAGAAGGCAAAGCAACCGGCGATTTCGAACAGCGCCGCGAGGAAAAACCACAGGTAATTGAGCATGGGAAGGTCTCGCGAGGATGGCCGATGGCGGCCACCCTAACGAGGCTGCTGCAGGCGGGCAAGTTCAGCTTGCGGATTGTTTGGCCTTGGCGCGCATCTTGTCGGCCATCAGGGTCATTTCGTTGTACAGCAGTTGCGGGTTCTTCTGCTTCAGCGCCCAGGCCTGGCGGCCCTGTTCGTGGGGCAGGATCATGAATTCGCCAGCGGCGACTTGCTGGTAGATATAGTCGGCGATATCGGCGGCACTGATGGGCGAGCTTTCCAGCAACTTGCCGACCTGGGCTTTCATGGCCGGGGTCGGGCCGCGGAAGGAGTCCAGCAGATTGGTCTGGAAGAACGATGGGCACACCACATGCACGCCGACTTCCTGATGCGCGAGTTCGATCAGCAGGCTTTCGGACAACGCCACCACGCCGGCCTTGGCCACGTTGTAGTTGCTCATGGCCGGGCCTTGCATCAACGCCGCCATCGACGCGATGTTGATGATCTTGCCCTTGCTCTTCTCCAGCAACGGCAGGAAGGCCTTGCAACCCTTGACCACGCCCATGAGGTTGATTGCGATCTGCCAGTCCCAGTCCTCCAGGGACAGCTCGCTGAAGAACCCGCCCGAGGCCACGCCCGCGTTGTTGACGATGACGTCGATGCCCCCCAGCTTGACTTCGCATGCCTGGGCGAAGGCGGTCAGTTGACTGTAGTCACGCACATCACAGCGCTGGATGAAGCCATCGCCACCGGCTTCGCGCACCAGCTTCAGGGTTTCCTGCAAACCCGCTTCGCTGACATCCGACAAGGCCAGCTGCCAGCCTTCGCGCGCCCAGCGCAGCGCGATTTCGCGACCCAGGCCGGAGCCTGCGCCAGTGATCATCATGCGATTTTGCATAGCAAACAGCCTTGTTGTTCCGGGGAAGATGCGTCGAGTGTAGCGAAGGCTGTAGGCCGACCCACGCTCTATCAGATTGCTGAATGCCCCAAGCAAACCACGAACGCGGCGCACCAACTAACTTAACAGCAGACGGAATAGGCAATAGTTCTAAAAACCGCAAAAAAACTTGGAATTTTCTGCCTCGTGTCGCGGTCGGATTTTTTAAGCAGCTCGAATTAATGACATTCCCGCTGACTGAATAACGGCTAGGTCATTCCTGAATACTTACAGCAAGGAAACAGACATGGGCACAATTCTTCTGATCATTTTGATCCTGTTACTGATCGGTGGTCTACCGGTCTTCCCACACTCCAGAAGTTGGGGTTACGGCCCGTCCGGTATCATCGGCGTGGTGTTGGTGGTGATACTGATCCTGTTGTTGCTCGGCAAGATATGAAGTTCTGACCGATAAAAAAAGAGGCCCTTGAAGGGTAATGCCAGTCAGTTAAGCTGACTGGCATTTTTATTTCTGATCGGATACTTCGGCGATTTGAGCCGGATGGTTCGGGGATAAATACGCTCCTCTCGCCGATGAGGCAGGACATAGTGCGGCGCTGAAGCATGAAGCTCGGCCAGGTATTTGGGGATGTTCCCGGAGCGGTCGGCCGAGACGCTGTTGATAAACCCTAAAATTGCCCAGGTGCAGGCGGTAAAACTCATTTCGCACGGGTAAATTCCCGGACAGTGACGGCTCATTTCTACCATCTGATAGCGCAACAGGTTGTAGCCCAGCAACACGCCCCACAGCTCCTGCTCGATCATCTCGGGTGTCTTGCTGCGCAAGGTATAGCTGCTGTTGAGCAGCGTCTGTTTCATCTCCCGAAAGCCCAATTCGATCTCCCATCGCTGGCTGTACAGGTCGACTATTTCGTCAGACGGGAAGCGCAGCGGGTCGGTCATCGACGTCAGGATCTGACACACCTTGCCCTTGACGGTTTTGCTCAGAAGGCGCGCAATCAGGCGCTCGGGCAGTCCCGGCCATTGCTTGCGGGCCTGCGGCGAAGTGCTTAACGAGACCATGGCATCCTGACGGCCCAAACGCTGAACAACTTCGTACTGCGCACCCTTGCGCAGTGGCATCAGCCAATGGCGCTCGGTGCCTGCTTGCTGCCACTGGTGCAGCAATCCCAGGGAGTAGAAACCTCGATCGAATAGGGTCAACGAGTGATCGGGCGTGGTGTCGATCAGTTGTTCGGCCAGTTTCATTTCGTTGCTGCGATAGCCATCAAATGCGCTGCCGATCAACATGTGGCTCGTCAATTCCATCTGACAGACCATGCGTACCTGGGGAAAACCGGTGTCGCCGTGCTGGTTACTGGCCGAATCGTAGCGCGCTCGATTTTCGCGGGTGTCAGGCGTTCGCCAGACGACACCGTCGACGCTCAACAAGCGCAAACCGGCCCAAGTCGGATGCTCAGCTGCTTCATGCCAACTTTTCTGAGTCAGGTCGAAGACTTGTCGTACGGCTTCGCTACCTAGTCTCTGACGTGCCTGGACTACGGCGCTGGGGGCCACTAACGGGCGTTGCCCCGGCAGCATGATGTTCATGCGACTGACCACATCCCACGCCGACATGCGCCGGAAGAACGCCATGGAAATCACGCACCAGAGCATCATTTCCAGCGGCAAGCGCCGCTTGCGCAGCGTCGCCACGCCGGCCTGTTCAAGCGCCTGCTCGACCAAAGAAGGATCGAGTAAGGAATCCAATCCCTCGATTGAGTTTGGAGTGGAAGCGAAGTTGTGGGTCAGTTCCAGTGCCCGAGCGAGACGCATAAAAAAATCCGATGCCAGTTCAGGCATCGGATTTTGATTTCTTGCGGCCAAAGGTCAAGCGAGATGGCTTAACTGATCGGCATTAGCCCTTGAAGGGCCTCTTTTATTGCAGCGTTGTTTAGTCCGGCTTGCCGTCGACCACACCAGCGGTGTTATCGATCAGGCTCTTGGTCGCCGTTTGCAGGAACGCTTCGAGCTTGGTTTTAAGCTCGGCGGTACGCGGTGCATTCGGAACGACCACGGCACGAGGCGTAGCGCCCAGCTCATACTGGTACATCTTCGGCTCCATGTCCTTGTCCTTCGGCAACACCAGAATCTGGTCCGCGGTGATGATCGCGGTGGTCTGCTCGCTGCCCGATGGCTTGATCACGCCAAATCCGGTATCGCCCTCAGGCAGGTTGAGCAAGTCGCGGCCCCAGCACTGATGACGCACTTCGCCACCGATCCGGCCCATGATGGTCGGTACGATGTCGACCTGGGTGCCAACGGTGTGGTCGAGGGTGCCGAATTTTTCCTGGATGCCCGGTGCGATCAGCAGCATCGGCACGTTGAAACGACCAAGGTCCATTTCGGTGATCTGGCGTTCGTTGCCGAAACCGTGGTCGCCGACGATGACAAACAGGGTTTCCTTGAAGTACGGCTCATTGCGCGCCTTTTCGAAGAACTGGCCCAGCGCCCAGTCCGAGTAACGCATGGCCGTCAAATGCTCGTTCAGGCTGCCGCGATCGGTCACACGCTCAACCGGCAATGGGCTCGGCAAGGCGTACGGGGTGTGGTTGGACAGGGTTTGCAGCAAGGCATAGAAGGGTTTCTTGTCCTTGCCATCGCGGGCCTTGAGCTCCACCAGGCCACGGTCGAACATGTCCTGGTCGGACACACCCCAGGTCGGGTCGGAGAACACCGGGTTAACGAAGTCGTTACGCCCGATGAAGTTGGTCATGCCCTGGTTGCTGAAGAAACCCGACTGGTTGTCCCAGGCGAAATCGCCGTTGTAGACATACACGTCGTCGTAGTCACGAGCGCTGAGCAGCTGCGGCAGGCCGGACAGTTTGTGGCTGCCCTCCGGGGTCTGCATCAGGTATTCGAAACCCGGCAAGTTCGGGAAGCAGGCCATGGTGGCGAACATGCCCTGGTGGGTGTGGGTACCGTTGGAGAAGAAGCGGTCGAACAACAGGCCTTCCTTCGACAGTTTGTCGAGGTATGGCGTGATGTTGCCCGGCCCGCCCAGTACACCCACCGAGTGACCGGCCATGCTTTCCATCAGGATCACGACGACGTTCTTGATCGGCAGGGTCTTGTCCGCCGGCGGTGTGTAGTCGCGACGCACGGCGGCGGTCTCGCCATCCACCAGTTTGTCGTCCTGCATCACCAGCAGGTCGCGCACGGTCTGCTGCGCCATCGGTTGCGGCAAGGTGGCTTTCCAGATGTTGTCGCGATCTTCGGACATCCGGCTCTTCGCCGCCGCCACCAGGGACAGGGTACCGTTGAGGCCCAGCTGGTTGGCGAAGTTGGAATCGGTGGTGTAGACATCACCCCAACGCATGGGCGGGCCTTGGCGCAAGGTACCGCGGGCCGCGACCACGCAGATCAGCAGGCAGACCACGAACACCATGGCGCGCGAGTACCAGGGAGCCACCTGGCGGGTGCTGATGCTGCCGCCACTGAACGGGCCACGGGGACGCGTGGCACGGTCGGCACCCTTGAACGCCAGGCTCAGGATCCAGGTACCCAAGGCCCAGGCCAGCAGGTAGCGAACCACCGGGAAACCGTACCAGAGCATGCTCATCACGGTTTTCGGGTCTTCCTTCACATACTGGAAGACCAGCCCGTTGAGGCGCTGGTGGAATTCACGGTAGAAGTCCATCTCCATCAGGCCGAGGAACAGCGCGATGCTGGAAGTTACCGTCAGCCACAGGCGAAAGATCCCGCGCGCGGCCATGGCCCTGGCACTGAACAGCGCCAGCACCAGCGGAATGCTCAGGTACACCACCAGGCGCAGGTCGAAACGCAGGCCATTGGCGAATGCTTCGAAAAAGGTCGCGGCCGGTGTATCGAGGATCATTTCGCGGTTGTAGACCAGCAGCGCGAGGCGCAGTGCGGAAAACATCACCATCATGACCAGAGCGCACAACAGCGTGTAGGCCAGATGCGATTTGACGGTCGGTTGCAGCAAGCGACTCGATGCTCGCTTCTGACTCAGGGCGTCCGGGATTGCCATGTCGTTTTAGGACCCATTGGAAGTTGAAGTTTCGAAAATACAGCTGCGCCCTGCCCTCTGTTGGCCAGTACTCGGCCCCGGGGTTTGCGCGGTGCGCAAATGTTGCACGATCAATCGCGGCATTGCCATTGATTACTGTTCGTCGATGGCGGCGCGGGCGAATTGTCTTGGAGGCTTTGTGAAAATTTTGTGCAACGAATATCTGGAAACATAATAAAGGCGAAAGATCGCAGCCTTCGGCAGCTCCTACAGGGGCTGCGATCTTTGATCGGCGTTACTTCTCGGCGCGCTCTTTCAGGGCTTTCAACGTATTGAACGGGGCATCGACCACAAACTTGTTGGCCACCATCGATGGCACGCTGCCGCCCGGCTCGGTATGCACCTGGTAGGTCACCTCGACCTGATCGCCCTTGGGTACGAACTTCCAGAAACCGTCGACCTTGGCGACCCGGACAAAACCTTTTTCTTCAGGAATGTATTTCGGCACGCCCTCGAGCTTGCGGGTCAGGCTGCCATCGGCGCCAACAATGGTGGTGATATGCACCACCGAATCACGCGGCGTGACCGGCCATGGCGTATTGAACTGGGTGTAGGTCCAACTCTGGTCGCCTTCGCGCTTGAGCAACTTCTGGGTCTTGCACTCGTGAATCCAGGCGCAGGTGCCGACCACGTCTTCCTGCAGCGCGCGCAGCTTGGCCACGGTGGTCTTCATCAGCGTGACGCCCTGATAGGCCTTGTAGTCGGAGCCGGGCACTTCACTCAGGGATATCTTGATGCCGTCTTCATTCCTGGCGACCTTCCAGTCTTCGGCCTGGGCGACCGACGTGGCCAGGACAGCCGTCAAACCACACAACACAGCCATACGATGCAGCGAACCCATAATCTTATTCCTTATTGTTGAAGTTCCGTTCGTCGAACACATCACGCGGCCGTCATTTGCTCCCACCAGCCAATCAACCGAATAGCCTCTTCGCTGCTGCTGCCACACACCTCGACGTCAGCCTCGAACGCCGAACACACCGCCGGACGCTCGGGTTTACCGAAAATGTTGCACAGGTTTTCTGCAGAGAGTTGCAGGCAACGCTCCCCGGCGGCTTTGCCATTGGGCATACCGGGAATCGGTGAACTGATGGAAGGGGCAATGCAGCAGGCGCCACAGCCCTCACGGCATTTCATGACGAACAGCTCCTCGCGACGAGCAATGTTTTAAAGGACGGGGCACAGAGTAACCGCTAAAACAGTTGTTTTAAATTACTCGGCCTCGGGTTTTTACCCGCAAGCCAGCGTGACCGGGCAGTCTCCGACCAAGCGTCTTTGCTTGCGGGCATGCAAAGGCGGGATTCAGCGCTTGAATTCGAATTCCAGCGCCGCGCCTTCGACTTCACGGCGTTCTTCGTTACGCAGTTGCAACTGCATTTCGTTATTGATCAGCTTGCCGTTGATCTGGAACTGGTTGTTTTTGTCCCCGAACATTTCCGGCAACACCGGTTCGCGCTTGGGCAATGGCACTGTACCGACCGGTTTCAGCTCTTCGACCATGTCCTTGGGCAAACTCAGGTCCAGGTCGGCTGAAGGGATTGGGGTTTTCACCACCTCGCTGGCCGGTTTTGACTTTGAAGCAACCGGTGGGCGCTTTTTTACCGCGGCGGTCTTTTTCGCCGGTGCGGTTTTATTCGCAGATGTGGTTTTTTTCGGGGTGCTGGCGGTGGGTTTTTCCTGCACGGATTCGGCCTGCGCGGTCGCCGGCTGAACACTCACTAACAGGCAGATCAACAGCCAGGCGGCAGGAAAAATCGGCTTCATGGACCCAACGATGCAAACGGCGAAAACGACAGAGGTGCATATGCTCGCCTGTTGCGCGCCCCCTGACAAGCACGGACCGGAACCGCTCGGTCAAAAGCCGCCGGCCATCTCCTGGCAGAGCTGGGTGGCAAGCATGCCCAGGGTCATCAACGCCCGTTCGGCTTCGCGGTTCCATGGGATCCCGCAATTGAGCCGGATGCAGTGATTGAACTGCTCGGTGTTACTGAAGATCAGCCCTGGCGCGATACTGATGCCCTGCTGCAACGCGCGCACGTGCAGCTCCTGGGTGTTGACCCGTCCCGGCAGGCTCACCCACAAAATGAAACCGCCGGTCGGCCGGGTCATCTGCGTGCCTTCGGGGAAATACTGCTGCACCGCCAGCTGGAAAGCGCTGAGGTTCTTGCGGTACTCCTGGCGGATGTAACGCAAATGGCGGTCGTAGCCACCGTTTTCCAGATAGGCGGCAATGCCCATCTGGGTGACGCTGCAGGCCGAATGAGTACTGAAAGTCTGCAGGCGCTGTATCTCCTGCTGGTACTTGCCGGCAATCATCCAGCCGATCCGCACCCCGGGTGACAGGGTCTTGGAGAAGCTGGAGCAATAGATCACGCGATCCAGGCGGTCATAGGCCTTGAGCGATTTGGTGCGGCCCTGCTCGAACATCAGCTCGCCGTAGATATCGTCTTCGACGATCTGGATATCGAAGTCCGACGCCAGGCGCAGCAGTTGCTTCTGCCGCTCTTCGGGCATGGTGCCGCCTAGCGGGTTACTCAGACGAGTGGTCAGCACCAGCGCCTTGATCGACCACTGGTTGGCGGCCAATTGCAGGGCTTCCAGACTCATGCCGGTTGACGGGTCGCTGGGAATTTCGATGACCTTGAGGCCCAGCAGATCGGCCAGCTGCAACAAACCGTAGTAGGTTGGCGACTCGGCTGCGATCAGGTCACCGGGCCGGGTCAGCACCCGCAGGGACATCTGCAAGGCGTCGACGCAGCCGTGGGTGATCACCACTTCCGAGGGGTCGACCACCACGCCGGCATCGCGCATGCGGATCGCCACCTGTCGGCGCAAGGGTTCGAAACCGGGGCTGAACATGTAGCTGAAAGCCCGCGGGCTATGGAACCGGGTGACCTTGGCCAACTGCTGATGCAGCGCCCGCACCGGTAGATAGTCGACGCTGGGCACCGCGGCGCCCAGGGGAAAAACGCCCTCACGGCGCGATTCGACCAACACCTGCTGGATGATGCTGCTGCGGGTGACCAGGCCTGGCCGTTCGACCCGGGCGATGTCCGGGGTCGGCGCCGTCAGCGCCGGGGTCTGGTGCACGTAGTAACCGGACTGCGGCCGCGCGCGGATCAGCCCCTGATCCTCGAGGTTGGCATACGCCTGCAACACCGTGGCATGGCTGACGTTGAGCTGCGAACTCATCTTGCGCACCGAAGGCACGCGCTCGCCCGGTTGATAGACACCACGGCGGATGTCTTCGGCCAGTTGCTGAGCAATACGTTGGTAGAGCAAGAGGTTGGTCATGACGCAGCACTCGATTTCACGGGTATTTTATTCTTGTGTAAAACAATACCGGAACAGTTTAGAAGTGTACGGGGACAGTTGCCACAATAGTCGACAGTACAGTGCAGTGTCAGCAAGAACTGTACTGTTTTGCGAGATATTTGGCAGACATAAAAAACCCGGCGCTGTTTGGCAGCGCCGGGTAGTACGAGATTTGCAGGAGCTGTCGACTGAAACGAGGCTGCGATCTTTACAGGGTCACTTGAGTTTCAAGCAAGATCAAAAGATCGCAGCCTCGTTTCACTCGTCAGCTCCTACAGGCCGGATTTCACATTCAGCGGGCGGCGCCCAACTGGCCTTTTTCGTCGGAAAACACGATTTCCACTCGACGGTTCTGTGCACGGCCGCGCTCGGAAGCGTTCACGTCTACCGGGTATTCATCGCCGTAGCCTTCCACCTTGATGCGCTTGTCGTCGATGCCCAGGTCCATCAAGACGTCAGCCACCGATTGCGCACGGTCCCGCGACAACTTGAGGTTGTCCTGCTTGCCGCCGGTGCTGTCGGTGTAGCCCTCGATCCGCACCACACGCTTGGGGTTGAGCTGCAGGAATTGCACGATCTTGAGCACCACACGATTGGCCGAGTTTTTCAGCTCTGCTTCACCGGTGTCGAACAGCACATCGCCCAGGGTCATCACCAGGCCACGATCGGTCTGGGTGGTCGCCAGCGCAACAATTTGTTCTTCGAGCAACTTGCCCTGCTGCTGCACGCTGAACAGCTTGGATTCGCGCAACGCCAGTTGCAGGCGTTGACGCTCCAGTTCGAGCTTCGCGGCGCGCTCTTCGTTGAGCACCTGGTTGGTGTGCTCGCGAGCGATTTCGCTGTAGCGCTGGCTCAGGTAGGCGTAATGCACCACGTCCGAGCCGCTGCCCCAGTAGCTGGACAAACGGTCGGCACGGGCCAGGGATTCACCGGCCCGAATCACGTCCTTTGGCGCGATGCGCAACACGTTGGAGTCTTCCTTGACCTTCTGGAAATCAGCACCGGCCTGCTGCAATGCCGACTCACTGTGCTGACCGGCGCAACCATAAAGGTTCATGCAGCCGGCCAGGATCACACCGCCGAGGGTTAGGGTCTTGAGGCTCATTGGGCATCTCCCAGTTGCTTGCGCAGGCGGGCGATGCGGGTGTTGAGCACGTTCAGCTGCTCTTCGCTCTTGAGGGTCAGGACCCGGGCTTCCGCCAGGCGCGCATCCAGTTCGGCCTGTTCAGCGCGCATCCGCGCATTCCTGAACGATTGGTCGGCCATGCTGCCCTTGGCGCGGTTGTACTTGTCTTCGGCCAGTTTCATTTGCGGCACTTCGTCGGCAGTGGCGCCCACGGCCTTCGCTTGCTCGAGTGCCTGTTCGGTCAGGCGCATTTGTTCAATCGGCGCCGGATCGGCTGCACAACCCGCCAGGGCCAGAAGGGCCAGGGCAGCGAAAAGAGGTCGGATACTCACTAAAAATCCTTACTGTTTTGGGGTACTGACAGGTTTTTTCTGCTGCGCGTTCCAACGCTCGATATTGCGTTGCAGCGCGACCTCCGTCAGTCCGGACGCGGGCAATTCTGTCATCTTTTTGGCCAGCTGTCCGCGCAACCACGGATCGTTGCAGGCGGAGTTATGGGAAACCGCCAGGAACAGTCCAGGTTTGTCGACCGGTTGCTCACGGGCGACCAGGTCATTGGCCATGCCCAACGTCTGCGCCATTGCCATGCCGGAGTAGCGCCCGGCCAGGACAAATTCCACCTCGCCCAACAGCAGTTTCTGAAAGGCCTGGGTCAGGTTTGGCGTACGGGTGAGGGCCAGTTGCTGCTCGGCGAAAGTAGCGAATGCCGAGGTCAATCGAGACTTTTCCGACAAAGCGCCTGGATGACCATGCAGGTCCTGCACTTCGTTGTAGACCAGCGACGAGTCCCTGCGGGTCCAGACCAGGTAATCGCTTTCCAGCAACGGTGGATGAATGTAATCCAGGGATTCCAGCTCAGTGACCGTCAAAGGTGCATCGGCCAGCATGTCCATGCGCCCGCTGCGTACTTCGTCCAGGGCTTGGGAGCGTTTGCCGGCATAGAGCATTTCGACCTTGATCCCCAACTGCCCTGCTACCTGCTGCAACAAATCGGCACTGGCACCGATCAGGTGCTTGGGATTTTGCGGGTCCTGCCACAGGTACGGTGGCGCATCCGGGCTGCCGGTGACCACCAGGCGTTCGCACTTGCCGGCGGCGACGGACAGCGTCGGCAAAAGCATCAATCCCAGCAAGCTCCACGCAAGACGCAGATCCATGGCAATACTCTCCCGTTGGAACCGTGTATATCCCTGTAGGAGCGAGCTTGCTCGCGATGGTCTCAGATGTGCCGCGTTCATGCAGAATTCGCGCGTCATCGTTGACGTCCATCGCGAGCAAGCTCGCTCCTACAGGAAAAAAAGCCCGACCAAAGGGTCGGGCTCTTTATAAGTGAAGCAGCCGGATTAGACCAGCTTCTCCAGCTCAGGGATGGCTTCGAACAGGTCCGCCACCAGGCCGTAATCGGCCACCTGGAAGATCGGCGCTTCTTCGTCCTTGTTGATCGCAACGATCACCTTGGAGTCTTTCATGCCGGCCAGGTGCTGGATCGCGCCGGAGATACCGACGGCGATGTACAGCTGTGGAGCAACGATCTTGCCGGTCTGACCGACCTGCATGTCGTTCGGAACAAAACCTGCGTCGACCGCGGCGCGGGAAGCACCGACGGCAGCGCCCAGCTTGTCGGCCAGGGCGTACAGGTGTTTGAAGTTGTCGCCATTCTGCATGCCGCGCCCGCCGGAAACGACGATCTTGGCAGCGGTCAGTTCCGGACGATCGGACTTGGCCAGCTCTTCGCCGACGAAGCTGGAGATACCAGCGTCGTGGGCAGCGCCAACGGCTTCAACAGCCGCCGAACCACCGGTAGCGGCAACCGGATCGAAACCGGTGGCACGCACGGTGATCACTTTCACTGCAGCGTTCGATTGAACGGTAGCGATGGCGTTACCAGCGTAGATCGGACGCTTGAAGGTGTCAGCGCTTTCTACCGAGATGATCTCGGAGATCTGGTCAACGTCCAGTGCAGCGGCAACGCGCGGCAGGATGTTTTTGCCGTTGGAAGTGGCGGCAGCCAGGATGTGGCTGTAGCCATTGCCCAACTCTGCGACCAGAGGAGCGACGTTTTCCGGCAGTTGGTGAGCGTAGGCAGCGTTATCAGCGACCAATACTTTGCTCACGCCAGCCACTTGCGCAGCGGCTTCAGCCACGGCGCCAGCGCCTTGGCCTGCAACCAGAACGTGGATGTCACCGCCAATCTTGGCGGCGGCAGCAACGGTGTTCAGCGTGGCCGGGGCCAGCACTTTGTTGTCGTGTTCAGCGATTACCAAGATAGTCATGATTAGATTACCTTCGCTTCGTTTTTCAGTTTCTCGACCAGTTCAGCCACCGACTTGACCTTGATACCCGCGCTGCGTGCAGCAGGCGCTTCGACTTTCAGAGTCTTGTTGGTGGAGGCGGTGGAAACGCCCAAAGCGTCCGGAGTCAGCACTTCGAGAGGCTTCTTCTTGGCTTTCATGATGTTTGGCAGGGACGCATAACGCGGCTCGTTCAAACGCAGGTCGGTGGTGACGATGGCCGGCAGTTTCAGGGAAACGGTCTGCGCGCCGCCGTCGATTTCGCGAGTCACGGCAACGCTGTCGCCGCTGATTTCGACTTTCGAAGCGAAGGTGCCCTGACCGTAGCCGCTCAGTGCAGCCAGCATCTGGCCAGTCTGGTTGTTGTCGCTGTCGATCGCTTGTTTGCCAAGGATCACCAGCTGAGGCTGTTCCTTGTCGACTACAGCTTTCAACAGTTTGGCAACGGCCAGGGAGGTCAGGTCTTCGGCGGACTCGACGAGGATGGCGCGGTCAGCACCCAGGGCCAGCGCGGTGCGCAGTTGCTCTTGAGCGGTGGACGGGCCGACGGAGACGACGACGATTTCAGTCGCAACACCCTTCTCTTTCAGGCGTACGGCTTCTTCCACGGCGATCTCGCAGAACGGGTTCATCGACATCTTGACGTTGGCAAGATCGACGCCGGAATTGTCCGCCTTGACGCGAACTTTCACGTTGTAATCCACAACGCGTTTGACAGCTACAAGAACCTTCATGGATTCCTCGTTACTCTCCGGTGAAAAGAAAGTCGCCTAGGCGAACCTGGCGGTTGATGCTCATCGGGCGCAAGGGCACCTCCAAAAACGCCGGCAAAGGTGTCAAGTGACCATCGCTCATGATCTGTATGACCGTTCGTCAGTGGTGACTGAGGAGTCATTCAACATCGCGGCGTGTAAACTGCGCATCAAGCAAGCGCAGCGTCATTCTCTCCTGCCATCGCCCTGTCTTTAGAGGTGCTCTTGAAACCAACAGTCAGCCTACGGCGAGCGCAAAACCGCCCGTATCTTGACCGGAACACCTATTCCGGTCAATACGCCAAAATGGCCGTTCATAAGCCGGGTGACTTTGATTTCTCTGGCTTGGAGCCATTTCAAACAAACGTTTGTATTGGACGCTGAGAGTGGTGTAGATATAATGCGCCACCAAAGAGAAAGGTGGTTAATCGATTGTCCTCTCCCGGCGTCACGCAGGGATTCACGGATGCGACACCCAACCTCCCTATTAGAAAAAAAACTGTTGAGCCTTGAGTAGGAGATAACCTGTGGAACGCGAATACATGGAATTCGACGTGGTCATCGTCGGTGCCGGCCCCGCTGGTCTTTCCGCTGCCTGCCGATTGAAGCAGAAGGCCGCCGAAGCCGGTAAGGAAATCAGCGTCTGCGTGGTCGAAAAAGGCTCCGAAGTCGGTGCTCACATCCTGTCCGGCGCGGTGTTCGAGCCACGGGCCCTGAACGAACTGTTTCCGGACTGGAAAGAACTTGGCGCGCCGCTGAACACGCCGGTCACCCGCGACGACATCTTCGTGCTGAAGAACGCTGAAAGCGCGCAGAAAATTCCAGACTTCTTTGTGCCCAAGACCATGCACAACGAAGGCAACTACATCATCTCCCTGGGCAACCTGTGCCGCTGGCTGGCCCAGCAGGCCGAGAACCTGGGCGTGGAGATCTACCCGGGCTTCGCCGCCCAGGAAGCCCTGATCGACGAAAACGGCGTGGTACGCGGGATCATCACCGGCGACCTGGGCGTTGACCGCGAAGGCAATCCGAAAGAAGGCCTGTACACCCCGGGCATGGAACTGCGCGGCAAGTACACGCTGTTCGCCGAAGGCTGCCGTGGCCACATCGGCAAGCAGCTGATCAAGCGCTTCAACCTCGACACTGACGCCGATGCCCAGCACTACGGCATCGGCCTGAAGGAAATCTGGGAAGTCGACCCGGCCAAGCATCAGCCAGGCCTGGTGGTGCACACCGCCGGTTGGCCGATGGACATCATGGGCACCGAGAACACCGGTGGCTCGTTCCTCTATCACCTGGAAAACAACCAGGTAGTAGTCGGCCTGATCGTTGACCTGTCCTACAGCAACACTTACCTGTCGCCGTTCGACGAGTTCCAGCGCCTCAAGCATCACCCGGTGCTCAAGCAGTACCTGGAAGGCGGCAAGCGCATCAGCTACGGCGCCCGCGCCATCTGCAAGGGCGGCCTGAACTCGCTGCCGAAAATGGTCTTCAAGGGCGGCGCGCTGATCGGTTGCGACCTCGGCACCCTGAACTTCGCCAAGATCAAGGGCAGCCACACCGCGATGAAGTCCGGCATGCTCGCCGCTGAATCGGTGGCTGACGCACTGTTCGCCGACAAGGACGGTACTGAAGAGCTGACCACCTACGTCGACGCGTTCAAGAACAGCTGGCTGCACGAAGAACTGTTCGCCAGCCGTAACTTCGGCCCGGCGATCCACAAGTTCGGCGCCATCGTCGGTGGCGGTTTCAACTGGCTGGACCAGAACATCTTCGGCGGCAAACTGCCGTTCACCCTGCACGACACCAAGCCGGATTACGCGTGCCTGAAACTGGCGGCCGACTGCAAGAAGATCGACTATCCGAAACCGGACGGCAAGATCAGCTTTGACAAACTCAGCTCGGTGTTCATCTCCGGTACCAACCACGAAGAAGAGCAGCCTTGCCACCTGAAGTTGACCGATCCAAGCATCCCGATCAGCAAGAACCTGCCACTGTACGATGAGCCGGCACAGCGTTACTGCCCGGCTGGCGTGTACGAAGTGATCACCAAGGAAGACGGCGAGAAGCGCTTCCAGATCAACGCCCAGAACTGCGTTCACTGCAAGACCTGCGACATCAAGGACCCTGCGCAGAACATCACCTGGGTGACGCCGGAAGGCGCTGGCGGCCCGACTTACCCGAACATGTAAGCCGAACGCCTGGACATCGAGGCTCCCGAAATGGGGGCCTTTTTGTTGCCTGCGATTGATGAATCAACCTAGATCCAATGTGGGAGCGGGCTTGCTCGCGAAAGCGGTATGTCAGTCAACATCGATGTTGGATTTCAGACCGTCTTCGCGAGCAGGCTCGCACAGGGTTTCCCTACGGGTTCAGGCAGCGCGTTCCTCGCCTGGATTACGCTCGAAGTAGCGCTTGTACTCGCGACTGAACTGCGACGTGCTCTGATACCCCACCCGATGTGCCACCTGCGCCACGCCCAGCCCCTCGCCCAGCAACAACTGCTGCGCCCGAAGCAAACGCAATCGCTTCAGATATTGCACCGGCGACAGCAAGGTGCTGCGCTTGAAATGCTCGTGAAAGGTCGACGCACTCATGTTGGCGCAGCTGGCCAGGGTCTCGACGTTCAGCGGTTCGGTGTAATGCGCATGCAGATGACTGAGCGATGCCGCGATCCGCGCGAATTGTCCCTGCTGCTCGACCAGGGCGCGCAACACATCCGCCTGCGGACCGCGCAAGGCGACGAACAGCAATTCGCGCAAACGCGCTTGCCCCATGATCTGGCATTCCAGCGGATCGTGCAGGCAGCGCAACAAGCGTTCGACACAACCGCGCATGGCGTCATCGAGCACCGCCGAGGTCATGGACTCCGGTGTTTGTGCCGCAATATGCCGCCCCGGCGCCAAGCCCATCGCCAACACCAGCTCGCCGAGCATCACCCGGTCGATCGCCACAGACACACCCAGCATGGGCCCGCTCGGCGCGGCAAAGGTTTCACACTCGAACGGCACCGGCAGCGCCTGGATCAGATAGTGCCCTGCCCCATATTCCAGGGTGCGCGGCCCCAGGTACGCCAGTTTGCTGCCCTGGGCGATGATCACCAGGCTCGGCTCGTAGATCTGCGGGCCACGGGCCACATCGCAACTGGCGCGCAGAACCTGCACGCCCGGCAACGCGGTCGGGACGAATCCGTCGCGGGTCGATAGCGGCTCAATCAGCGAAACCAGCGCGGCATTGGCATCAAGGTGACGGGTCAACAACATTGGAAAAACTTCACGGAAATAGGGATGAAAGCATCATCGCAGGTCTGATCGCCAGTGCGATCGATCAAGAGCCGATACCGGAGGAATAGGCATGACACCCGGAGGAATCGCCATGGCCGCGATGGGGTCCGGCGCCCAGAATGCGCCACCTCACTTGTCAGCGCTTTTGCGAGGTTCACCATGTACACCGCCATCGGATACGCCGCCCAGTCGGCCACCACGCCCCTCGCCCCGGTAAAATTCGAACGCCGCAGCCCACGCCCCGACGACGTTGCCATCGAGATTCTCTACTGCGGCGTGTGCCACTCCGACATCCATCAGGCCCGCAACGAGTGGGGCATTGCCGTATACCCCTTGATGCCTGGCCACGAAATCGTAGGCAAAGTTACCGCCATCGGTGCGAATGTCACCAAACACAAAGTCGGCGATCTGGTCGGCGTCGGCTGCATGGTCGACTCGTGCCGCAGCTGCGACGCCTGCCAGGCCAACCTCGAGCAATACTGCCTCGAAGGCCCGACCATGACCTACGCCACTCCCGACCGTGTGGATGGCAGCAACACCATGGGCGGTTACTCCGACAGCATCGTGGTCAGCGAGCACTTCGTGGTGCGTATTCCGCAAAAGCTCGACCTGGCCAGCGCCGCGCCGATCCTGTGTGCCGGCATTACCACCTACTCGCCGCTAAAGCACTATGGCGTGAAGGCCGGCGACAAGGTGGGGATTCTGGGCATGGGCGGCCTTGGCCACATGGGCATCAAGTTTGCCAAGGCCCTGGGCGCCGAAGTGACGTTGTTCACCCGTTCGGCGAGCAAGGCTGAAGAGGCCCGCCACCAAGGCGCGGACCACGTCATCGTGTCCACCGATGCCGAACAGATGAAGGCCGCGGCGGGACATTTCGACTTCCTGCTCGACACCATTCCGGTGCAGCACGACCTCAATCCCTACCTCGACACCCTGCGCTTCGACGGCGTGCACATCCTGGTGGGCTTGATCGAACCGGTGGATCCACCCATGCATGCCGGAAAGCTGGTGATGAGCCGTCGTGTGCTCGCCGGTTCCTTGATCGGCGGCATCGCCGAAACCCAGGAAGTGCTGGATTTCTGCGCCGAGCACGACATCACCTGCGACATCGAAATGCTCGACATCCGCCAGATCAACGAGGCCTACGCCCGCATGATCGCCGGTGACGTGAAGTACCGCTTCGTCATCGACATGGCGACCCTCAAGGTCTAAACCTTGAGGCCAAGCTCCGCCGACAGCCGGGCCGTGACCCCTTTGATCAGGGGAATCAGCTCGGCCATTTTTTCCAGCGGCATGTACGGCACGGTGCTGGCGATGCTGATGCCGGCGACGATGCGTTTGCTGGCATCGCGGATCGGCGCCGCCACGCAGCGGATCGACGGTTCGTTGTCTTCCAGGTCGAAGGCGTAGCCGCCGGCCACGTACTCGACCATACGCTGCTGGAACTGCTCCCAGGACTGCTCCGGGTGCTGCGGCCAGAACAGATTTTTCCCACCCACCGGCAAGCTGACTTCGTACAGGCGCTGCCATTCCTGCGGCGAGTCATCGAGCATCAACGCCTTGCCGATCCCGGTGCGCGCCAACGGCATGCGATGGCCGACCCGCGAGCGCATTTCCGGTCCGTTGCGCCCCGGATTCTTGAGCAGGTACAGCACCTCGTCGCCTTCACGGATCGCCAGGTGGATGGTGTCGCCAGTGGCTGCCGACAATTCATCCAGATACGGCCCGGCCAGGGTCACCAGCGGCAATTCTTCGCGCGCCTGGAATCCCAGCTCGATCAGCTTGGGCCCCAACAGATAACCGACCTGCGGCACCACCCGCAGATAACGCTCGTCCACCAGGCAACTCGCCAGGCGATGGGTGGTGCTGCGCGTGGTGCCGATCAACCGGGCGATTTCCTTGAGATCGCGGGCGCCACTGGCCACGGCCTGAACCACACCCAGACCGCGAAGCAGGGTCTGGGTGCCGGTGGGCGCGGCGTCCTTGGTGATTTTTGGGGCGTCTTCCTGCATATCCAGCCTTTACCGTTGAGCGAGTGAACGGGCGGCATTATGGTCGCCCGCAGGTCACGACTACAACTTGATACGCTCGACCTTGCCCACCAGCAAGATGTAGGAAAGTGCACCGATCAGCGCCAGCACCGAGATATAGGTGATGGCCGGGGCAAAGGAGTCACCGCTGGCCAAGAAGCCGATGACGATGGGCGTGGCGATGGCCGACAGGTTGCCGATGAAGTTGAACACCCCGCCGGTCAGCCCGAGCAAGCGCGCCGGTGCCAGGGTCGACACCAGCGACCAGGTGATCGACGCCAGGCCGTTGCCGAAAAATGCCAGCGCGAGGAAGGCAATCACCAGAGGCGTCGATTCGACGAAGTTGGCGCCGATGATCGAGGTGGAAATCAGCAGGCCACTGATGATCGGCAACTTGCGCGCGAACCCTACGCTGTAGCCGCGACGGATCAAAAAGTCCGAGAAGAACCCGGAACACAGCACGCCGACGAACGCCGCGAGAAACGGCAGCGATGCCAGCAGGCCGGACTTGATGAAGTCCATGCCGCGGTATTTCACCAGGTACGTCGGGAACCACGTCAGGAAAAACCACAGCGTCGAGTTGAGGCAGAACTGGCCGAGGTAGATGCCCCAGAGCTTGCGTTTGGTCAGGACAATGCCCAGGTCGGTCCAGCTGAATTTGGCTTTGACCTTGGCTTGTTCGGCCTGGATATCCACCAGCCCGCCGCCTTCGCGGATCAAGTCGATTTCGGCCTCGTTGGCGCCTTTGAAATCCCGTGGCTCGCGATACACCGCGTACCAGATCACCGCCCAGAGAATGCCCACTGCGCCGGTGGCGACGAACACCATGTGCCAGCCGAATTCATGTTGCAGCCAGGCCAGTACCGGCGTCAGGAAAGCCAGGCCGACGAACTGCCCGGAGGTGTAGAAACCGATGGCCGTGGCGCGCTCACGCTCCGGGAACCAGGTGGTGACCACGCGGCTGTTGATCGGATAGGCCGGCGCTTCGAGAGCACCAACCGCCATGCGCAACACGAACAAGGCGATGAAACTGCCGGCGAAGCCGAGCATGACCGTGGCAATCGACCACAGCAGCAGTGCGGCGGTGTAGAGAATGCGCGGCGGCACCCGGTCCACCAGCCAGCCACCGGGAATCTGCATGGCGGCGTAGGTCCAGCCGAAGGCGGAGAAGATCAGGCCGACGTGGATCGGATCGATGCCCAGGTCGCTGGTCAGCGCTGGTGCGGCGATCGACAGGTTGCTGCGGTCCAGGTAGTTGATCACCACGGTGATGAACAGCAGCACCATGATGAAAAAACGCTTGCGGCTGGGCGCCGCCAACGACGCCTGCCCGGTGAGGGTTTGCGGTTGCATGGGGAGTGCCTCTTTTTATGTTTATTGAGGTCGAAACCAGGGTTAACGCAGATCTCACTACCTATGGAGATCAAATGTGGGAGCGGGCTTGCTCGCGAAAGCGAAGTGTCAGCCAACATCTGTGTTGAGCGTGCCGACCTCTTCGCGAGCAAGCCCGCTCCCACAGTGGATTTGTGTAAGGTCAGAGGGATCTCACCACTCGGCAAAACTGCCATCGGCATGGCGCCAGATCGGGTTGCGCCAGCGGTGGCCGACGGCGGCGCGTTCGATCACGTATTCCTCGTTGATCTCGATGCCCAGGCCCGGGCCGTTGGGGATCTTGACGAAACCTTTGTCGTAGTCGAAGACACGCGGGTCTTTGACGTAGTCGAGCAGGTCGTTGCTCTCGTTGTAATGGATGCCCAGGCTCTGCTCCTGGATGAACGCGTTGTAGCAGACCGCGTCCAGTTGCAGGCACGCCGCCAGGGCAATCGGACCCAGCGGGCAATGCAACGCCAGCGCCACGTCGTAGGCTTCGGCCATGTTGGCGATCTTGCGGGTTTCGGTGATGCCACCGGCGTGGGAAGCATCGGGCTGGATGATGTCGACGTAGCCTTCGCTGAGCACGCGCTTGAAATCCCAGCGCGAGAACAGCCGCTCACCCAGGGCGATCGGCGTGCTGGTCAGCGGCGCCAGTTCCTTCAGCGCTTCGTAGTTTTCGCTGAGCACCGGCTCTTCGATGAACATCAGTTTGTACGGGTCGAGTTCCTTCATCAGCACCTTGGCCATGGGCTTGTGCACCCGGCCATGGAAATCGACGCCGATGCCGACGTTCGGCCCCACCGCGTCACGCACGGCGGCGACGTTGGCCAGGGCCAGGTCGACCTTGTCGAAGGTATCGAGGAACTGCAGCTCTTCGGTGCCGTTCATTTTCACGGCGGTGAAACCCCGGCTGACCGCTTCCTTCGCCGCCCGCGCGGTGTCTGCCGGACGGTCGCCGCCGATCCACGAATACACGCGGATCTTGTCCCGCACCTGGCCACCCAGCAGGTCACTGACCGACACACCCAGGGCCTTGCCCTTGATATCCCACAACGCCTGGTCGATACCGGCCAGGGCGCTCATGTGGATCGCGCCGCCTCGGTAGAAGCCGCCGCGATAGAGCACGGTCCAGATGTCCTCGATGTTGCGCGGGTCTTTGCCGATCAGGTAGTCGGACAATTCTTCAACGGCGGCAGCGACGGTGTGGGCGCGGCCTTCGACCACGGGCTCGCCCCAGCCGGTCACGCCTTCGTCGGTCTCGACCTTGAGGAAGCACCAGCGTGGCGGAACGATGAAGGTGGTCAGTTTGGTGATTTTCATCTGTGCTCTCTTTTTATCAATGCAGCTCTTATTAGATGCAGCGCACGCAGCGCCAAAAAAGTCTCAGCGAAGGGCTTTCCAGGCAGCGACATAGGCCTTGGCATTGGCCGCCACTTGCGCCGGGGTCATGCCCGGTTTGAACAGCCCGGAACCGAGGCCGAAACCCTTGACGCCGGCGTCGATGAACACCTGCATGTTGTCCGGGGTGATGCCGCCAACCGGCGCCAGAATGGTCCCGGCGGGCAACACCGCGAGCCAGGCCTTGACGACCGCCGGGCCCATCTGCTCGGCGGGGAACAGCTTCAGCACATCAGCGCCCTCGGCCAGTGCCGCGAAGGCCTCGGTTGGGGTGGCGACACCGGGCGACAGGTACAGGCCGGCCGCTTTCGCCGCACGCAACACCTTGGGATCGCTGTGGGGCATGACGATCACCTGGCCGCCCGCCGCTTTCACCTGCTCAACCTGCTCCGGCGTCAGCACCGTGCCCGCGCCGATCAGGCAATCGGCGGGCAGGCTGCTGCGCAGGATGCGTATGCTTTCGTACGGCTCGGGGGAATTGAGCGGCACTTCGATGACGCGAAAGCCGGCGGCGTACAGGACTTCGCCGATGGCAGCTGCTTCTTGCGGACGCAGGCCACGCAGGATCGCGATCAGACCGTTTTGCGCCAGTGCTTGTTTGAGCATGTCAGGACTCCAGTCAGGGTTAACGATGGGGATTGGCCGCGACCAGGCCGGCCGCCAGGGCCAGCTGCCACAAGCCGCGTTCGGTGGCCTGCTCGGCCAGCGTCACTTGGGAAAAACCGCAGGCATCGAGCGCCCGGCTGTAGCGGCTGCACAGTTGGACATTGCCGATCAGGATGATCGAAGGCAGGTGCACGCTGTTGCGTCGACGCCGCTGCACGCACGCCAGGGCCGACAGTTCATGGCCGATGAGCAGGCCGGACAGATAATCCGCTTGCGCCGTGGCGCTGAGTTCACCGGTCAGGCCAAGGCTGCGGGCGCTGAACAGGGTCGACAAGGGACCGATTTCGCCGTCCGTCGACAACGCCACCTGCACGCCGCGATCGAACGCGTCGCCATCGAATGACCCGCCACGCTGCTGGGTGCGCCCCAGGATGCTGTGTTCGCTGAGCACGGCGAAGATTTCGCCGGTCATGAAAGTATCGAAATGCACGATGCAGCCATCGGCCACTTCCACCCATTTCGAATGGCTGCCCGGCAGTCCGATCAGCAGATCGGCGCCCGCCTCGCCCGCCAGGTTGTGCAGCACGCCAAGCACCTGGGTTTCCTCGCCGCGCATCACGTTCGGCAGGCGCGAACGCTGGATCACGCCCGGCACGATGTGTACATCGACGCCGCGAAGGCTGCGTACGGTTTGCAGGGCGGTGCCGAGGTTGGCGACGTTCGCCGGCGTGTCGCGATAGGCCGCTTCGCGCCAGCCCTGGGCGCTGCCGACCATGCCGCAGGCGATCACCGGCAAGTCGGGCTGTTGGTCGAGCCAGTCACCGCAGGCTTCGTCAAACGCCAGTTCAAACCCGTCGACGCATTCGCGGCCGTTGATTATTCGCCCAGCCTTGGGCAACTGCATGATCCCCGACGACAGCGAACGCTGTTCGAGCACCTGGCCGCCCGCGGCCAGTTTGTAGGCACGTAATGAGGTTGTCCCCCAGTCGAGCGCGATCAATTGCGCCTGCATCGCTTCACCTGTTCTGTTTTTGGCAGTGAGTGAGGGGACTATAAACCTTGACGCCGATAAATCTCAATATATAAATATCACTCCCATATATTGGGATTTTTTATTTCAGGCAAAAAAAATCGCAGACGTTGATTTCTGCGATATTTGAAACATACACAGCCCTGGAGCCGGCTTGCTGGTGATCCAACCTGAGGTGCTGCGCTGCTCTCCAGATCGCCTTCGCTGGCAAGCCAGCTCCTACAGATGGGTCTACGCCGTGATTAATTACCGTCTGCGAACTCTCTCAGCACCTTGCCATCCATGCGGTAGCGAACCCACTCCTCCTGCGGCTGCGCACCCAGGGATTTGTAGAAGTCGATGGCCGGCGTATTCCACTCCAGCACGCTCCATTCGAAGCGCCCGCAGTCGTTGGCACAGGCGATTTTCGCCAGGTGGCGCAACAGGGTCTTGCCCGCCCCGCCGCCACGCTGCTCAGGCGTGATGTACAGGTCTTCGAGGTACAGGCAGTTGCTGCCCAGCCACGTGGAGTAGCTGAAAAAGAACACCGCAAAACCGATGGGCACGCCTGCGCGCAGGCAGATCAGGCCATGGGCCGTGGCCCCTTCGCTGAACAGGCTGCGTTCGATGTCGGCGACGCTGGCGATGACTTCATGGCGGGCACGTTCGTAGTCGGCCAGTTCAGTGATGAACGCGAGGATTTGCGGTGCGTCACTGGGGGTCGCCGGGCGGATTTCGATCGTCATGGACGTGCCTTGTCAAAAGTTGAAAACGCCATACTAAGGCGGTGCGTGGCGCTCGTCACATGGGAAATGAAAATGTCATCCCGGGCATTACTCCGCCCACCGCTAACCCTGGCATCGCGAACCTCGGACCTATCCTTGGCGCCCGGCGTGGTAGATAGAGGCCCTGGGTATCTATCGGGTCAAGGAACCGCGTCATGTCTACTGCAACACCTCAAGTTTCCAGCAAGTTGTTCGGCCTGTTTTGCCTGGCCAGCTACTTGCTGTCCCTGTCCTACGGCTCGACTTTTTTGCTGTCATTGCTGATCGGCTCTCGCGGGGGTAACGAGCACGATGCCGGCAGCGTGATTTCGGCGGCGATGCTCAGTACCTTCGCGGCGGTGATCGTTTCCGGCCACCTGTGCGACCTGCTCGGTGCGGCCCGCTCGGTGGCACTGTTCGGCTTGTTGCTGGTGGCCGCCAGCCTGGGCTTTGCCCTGACACCGGGCTTTGGCCAATGGCTGCTGTTTTTCGGGCTGCTGCTGGGCTTGGGCTGGGGGGGGTTCTATACCCTCGGGCCGATCATCGTCGCGAGCCTGGTGACGCCTGCGCAACGGGCGAAATATTTTGCCCTGCTGTCGGGCAGCATGATGAGCGGAATCGGCAGTGGTCCTTTGCTCGGTCGTGCCGCCAGTGCCTTGGGCTATCCGGTGACGGCCGCGTTTTACCTGGCCGCGCTGGCCAGCCTGATGGGCGTGTTGCTGTTCTGGAGACTGGATGGCCAGCTGAAAAAAGCGGCCGTGCCCTCGACTGCCGTGTCGCGGATTTCCTGGCGTGCCGCCGCGCAAGTGCTGTCGTCCCGGGCGGTGCTGCCGATCGTCATGGTCGGCCTTGGCGGTTGCGTTTTCGGCGGCCTGTCGAGTTTCCAGACCAGCTACGCCGCCGCGCGCTCACTGGACTATTCGCTGTTCTTCCTCGGCTTCATGGGTGCGGCGATCAGCAGCCGCCTGCTGATCGCCGGCTTCGTGGTCAAGCGCGATCCGCTGCGCGCCTCGTGCCTGCTGTCGGGCCTGATGATGGGCTCGATCCTGATGTTCGGTTTCGTGGTCGACGATGGCTTGAGCTATGTGTTGGCGGCGGTGATGCTCGGGGTCGGTTACGGCCTGACCTATTCGGTGATCAACGGCCTGGCCGCGAATGAGGCGCCGAACGGCACCACCGCGCAATCCTTGCTGCTGTTCAGTCTGTCGTATTTCATCGGCGTGTTCGGCTTCCCGCTGCTTGCCGGGAAAATCATCGTCGAGCAAGGAATGGCGACGCTGCTGTACACCCTGTTGGCGGTCGCCGGCCTCAACTGGCTGATCACCGTGGGTCGCCTGATCTGGCGTCGGCTGAGTTCGACCAGGTCATTGCTGCAAGCCTGAACCGTTCGTCGTTCATCAGGCACCAATCCGAAACGGGGGCGGACCAACATCAGGTAGGGACTCTAAATCAATGGAGACACCACCATGCGCACGCCCCGGTTGACCGCTCTCGCCCTCGCTGTCCTGCTCTCCCCGCTTGCCAATGCTGCCACCACCGCGTCCGGCACCGGCCCGACCAACCCGGTCGAATCGCCCAGAGCCCCCGCCATCCAGAGCGCCCCCGGCATCAACACCAACGGCACGGGCGTCGACAGCAGCCTGCCGCCGTCAACCGGTACCGATCCGCGCATCCAGGGCAACGATGCCGGCCGCCAGGGTGGCCTGAACCAGCCCGATACCAAGACACCCGATAACGCCGCCCCCGGCATCGGCTCGACCACCACCGAAGGTGGCTCGGGCTCTTTAGGGGGTGTGAGCCAATAGTTCACCGCACCACCTACCTATCGCAACGAAGAGGTAACCATGAACGTCGATAAAAACCTGGAAAAAGAAGTCCTGACCCGCCTGCTGCACGCCCACCCGAGTGGCCTGGGCAAGGAGGTGCTGGACAATTACCGGGGGGAGAAGATCGTCGCCAGTACCCTCGCCGAACTGCAGGAACGTGGACTGATCCAGCACGGCAACGTGCAGTGCAACGAGGACGGCGAGCACTCGCTGAATCTGCCGATCAAGCTCAGCGCTGCTGGCGTTGAGGCGGCACGCAAGCTGGATGTTTGAACCCATCAGCAAGCCTGGAGAAATCCCATGCCTCGTGGAACCAAAGACAAATACACCGCCGAGCAGAAACGCAAGGCCGAACACATCGAAGAGAGCTATGAGCACAAGGGCGTGTCCAGGGACGAAGCCGAAGCGCGTGCCTGGGCGACGGTGAACAAACAGTCCGGTGGTGGTGAGCGTGCCGGGGGTTCCGGGCGCAAGAAGCCGGCCAGTGCCAAGTCCGCGGATCGCAAGGAATCTGCACGTCGCGCCGTCGTCAGCCGTGACGGCCATCCGCGCAGCAGCAAGGTTTCGCGCGATACCCAAACCGTCGATAGTTTGAGGAAAGAGGCCCGGGCGAAAGACATTCCCGGGCGATCGTCGATGCGAAAGCAGGAGTTGATCGAGGCGTTGCGCGAGGCTGGTTGAAGATCGGTTGAATTTGAGGGCCTCTTCGCGAGCAAGCCCGCTCCCACATTCGACCGGTTTCTCCTTGAAGAAATGCGATCACATGTGGGAGCGGGCTTGCTCGCGAAAGCGACAGATCAGACGCCGCAGGTCTTCCTGATCAAATCATCCACCTCAGCAGCCCCCGGCGAAGTCGCCGGCCCCCACCGGGTCACCGCCAACGCCGCTGCCGCATTCGCCCTTCGCGCCGCATCAAACGCCGACAACCCCTGCGCCAGCCCCGCCACGAACACCCCGGCATGGGCATCGCCGGCGCCATTGCTGTCCACCGCCTGCACCTTGAAACCCGGCACATGCCGACGCTCGCCCTGCTGATGAATCCAGCAGCCCTGGGGCCCGTCACGCACTACCAAGAGCACGTCGCGCGGCAAATGCTCGACCAGACGATCCAGCGCCTGAGCAATGTCCGGCGCACCGGTAATCTTCAGCGCTTCGACGCTGTTGCTGGTCCATACGTCGATGCGCGCCAGCAGCGCCTGCATCACCGGCATGTCCGGCGAATCCACCAGCGGCCCCGGATCGAACACCACCTTGACCGCGCCCGGCAACGCCAAAACCCAATCCACCAGCGCCTGTGCCTTGCCCGCCTGCAGCAGGCTGTAGCCGCTGACGTAGACGTAATCGCCCGCCTCGGCCGGCACACTGGTCAGGTCCTGCGCAGTCAACTCGCCTTCGGCGCCGATGTAGGAGACGAAACTGCGTTCGGCCGAAGCGTCGGTGATGGCCACGCACAGCCCGGTGTCGCGCTCGGCAGGGTCAGCGATGCCGATCCGGATGCCTTCGGCATTCATCGCCTCACGCGCCAGGTCACCGAAACGTCCGCTGCCGTGGCGACCGAGGTAGACCACCGGCAGGCCGTTACGTTGTGCGGCCGCCATCACATTGAAACCGCCGCCCGCTTCGAAACTGGCGGACTGCGCCAACACGTCGCCTCCCGCTTGCGGCAATTGATCCACGGCCATGACCAGGTCGATGATGACCTGGCCCGTGTGCAGCATCTTAGGCATGAGCATTCTCGACCATTGCGGCACGACGGTCCTTCGCCCCGCCGAGTACCAGATAAATGCCACCGGCGACCACAAAGGTCACGATCCAGCCGAGGCCGTTATGCCCCAGCCACGAGTCGGACAGGAATCCCTTGAACCAGACGTTTTCTGCCGTGGTGCCGATGGTGGTGAAACTGAACCCGAGCACGATCGCCAGCGCCCAGGCACCGAACGCGCGCCACTCGACGCCGCCGCGATACCAGTAGGCGCTGCTCGGGCTGACGTCCAGCAGGTCCTTGGGGCTGTAGTAGTGACGATGAATCAGGTCGACCACGAAGATCCCGACCCACGCCGTGATCGGCACTGCCAGCAGGGAAATGAAGGTGATGAACGGGCCGTAGAAACTGTCGGCGATCAGCATGAAGTAGATCGAACCGGCGAAGATCGCCACGATGTCCACCACCACGGCGTAGACGCGCTTGACCTTGAGGCCGAGGGTCAGCGTGGTGAGGCCGGCGGAGTATACCGACAGGTTGTTCGACAGCAGCAGGCCACCGAAGGCGGTGATCAGGTACGGCACGGCCATCCAGGTCGGCAGCATGTCGCGGATGGCGATGATCGGGTCGGTGGCCTGGGCCAGGTCGTTGTTGCCCACCGACAGCAGGCCGCCGAGGGTGATCAACAGCACCAGTGGGATGCCCGCGCCGAACGCCGCCGACGCCACCAGGCGCACGGCCTTGACGCTGCGGTGCTGATAACGGGACATGTCGGCACCGGCGTTCGCCCAGCCGATCCCGGTGCCGGCGGCCATGGTGCCGATACCGATGATCATTGCGCTCATCGGCGCTGGCGTGGCGTTGAACACCGCACTCCAGTCGATGGTGGCGCAGAGGAAGCCGCCGACCAGGATGTTCAGGGCGCCGAACACGTAGGTCGCCCATTTCTGAATCACCAGCAGCGTGGCGTGACCGAGGCCGGAGACCGACAAGGTCAACAGTACGAAAATCGCGATGAACACCAGGGTCAGCAGCGGCGCGCTTTTCGCTTCCACCGGCGAACCAAAGAGGATCGAGCACAGCGACAGCAAGACGAACGCGGCGGTGGTGGTGTTGACGGTTTCCCAGCCCAGGCGCGACATCAGCGAGACCAGGGTCGGGCCGATATTGCCGCGCACGCCGAAGATGGCGCGGGACAGGGTCAGGCTCGGTGCGCGGCCACGACGACCGGCAATGGAAATGATCCCGACCACCGCGAAGGAACCGGCGGCACCGAGGATCGCGACGATGACTGCCTGCCAGATCGCCAGGCCGCGAAAAGCCACGAGGGTCGCACCCAGCGGCAGGCCGAGGATGGAGATGTTGGCGGCGAACCAGACCCAGAACAGCTGCAGCGGATGCCCATTGCACTCGGCCTCCGGCACCGGCTCGATGCCGCGGGTTTCCAGCTGCCCGGCGTTCTGCCCGGCGTTCGATGAACTCATGAAAAATGCTCCTGTTGCCATTTTTGTGGTTGTGGGCAAGGTAGGAGCTGCCGCAGGCTGCGATCTTTTGATCTTGATTTTCAGCGACCTCAAGACCGCCAAAGATCAAAAGATCGCAGCCTGCGGCAGCTCCTACAGGGGATTTGTGTTCCTCAGCGCAGGGTGAGGAGTCCTTTCACAAGGGGCTCCAGCTCCAGCTCATTGACGGCCTTGATCGTGTCGACCATCTCGACCGGCCAACTCGCCAGCCCCAGGCAGGCCCCGAGCATCGCCCCCAGAATCGCCGCGATGGTGTCAGTGTCACCGCCCAGGCTGGCGGCCATGCACAGTGCGTCGAAGGCGCTCATTTCGCCGATGGCCACTTGCTGGGCCAGGGCAAACGACACCACCACCGACTCCTGGGAAGCCACCGAAGTGCCGATAACGTCGTACAGCAGATCGGCGAGCAACAGCTTGTCACTGTCGACGCTGATGCTGCGTGCCCAACTGATGCGCGAAGCGATGCGACCGCCAGCCACCCAGTGGCCATGGCCTTCGGCTTGCTGGGCAAATTGCTGGCCGAGGTTCAATGCCTCGCCCAGGTCCATGCCGTTGATGCCGGCGGACACCACCGCCGCCACCGCCGCTGCGCTGGAAATGCCCAGCGTGGTGTTGTGGGTGACCTGGCAGGCCTGTACCACGGCATCGATGAAACGCTCGGGATTGGCCACGTCGGCAGCAATCCCCACCGGTGTGATACGCATGGCCGCGCCGTTGGTGGTGCCGTAGCGCCCGGCCTCTTCAGGCGAATGGCCGGCAAGGATCATCTCGATCGCCCGCTTGGTCGAAGGGCCGAGCAAGTCCTGCGAGCCCTTGGCCTGCATCACCGCTTCCCATTCGATCAGGCGTTGAGCAAGGACCGAGGGTTCAATGTGGCCTTTGCCCTCGACCAACAACTGACCGACCAGGATCGCCTGTTCAGTGTCATCGGTGATCGAGCCCTTGGGCATATTGGCGGCGATCGGTTGATCGGGACCGGCATCTTCAAGGTGGGTGATGTCGCCAAAGCGCGCCTGGATCTGGCCGCGGCTCAGGGATTGGGTCGGCATGCCCAGCGCGTCGCCCAGGGCCAGGCCGTAGAACGCGCCAAGCGCACGATCGAGGGCGGTCATTTCGAAGGTCCAAATTGCAGGTGCAGACGAAAATGCACAGGGTCGAGCAGGCTTTCCACCTGCTCCATGAAGCGGTGTTGCCGGTCATAGGTGGTGCGCAAGGCCCTGAGGAATACCGTGCCGACCGGACGCCCCAGCAGCTCCGCATCTTCGGCGTTCAACGGTTCGGCGCCGATCCATTGATCACCACGTTCGCTGATGTAGCCATAGGCGGCCAAGGTAATGGTCAGCGAATTATCGATCAGGCCAACCCGCGGCAGGCTTTCCAGGCCTCCGCTAGCGGGCATCAATGAGCGTTCGAGGGAGACCAGCGTGCCGTCATTGGTGCGGCGGCGACGGTCGAGGGTGATGAATTGGTCGGTGCCGAAACGCAATAGCAGGTCAGGACGGGTCACCGCCTCGAACCGCAACACTTCGGTATTGACCAGCGCGCCGCTGTCGGCCAGGGCCTGGGCCCAGCCGCTGCGCTGATCCAGTGCCACACCGTCGAAAGTGACGATGGAACCGACCCCGCTTTGCGTCGCAATGTAGTTGCGCCGTTTCAACTCGGCCAGCGCTTCACGCAAGGTTCCTCGGCTGACTTTGAATTCCTGGGCCAACTGATGCTCGCCCGGCAGATGAAAGCCGTCTTCCATGAGACCGCTTTCAATACGCCGGATGAGTTCGTCGACCACCCGTTGTTTCTTGTCGAATCGTACCTGTCTAATCATGTACAAATTAGTAACCGATACATGTTATGACGGGCAAGGAATATTTATGGGAGGTGACAGAAGGGAATGGAGTCGAAGTGGGAGCGGGCTTGCTCGCGAATGCGGTATGTCAGCCACTGTTTAGTTGACTGACACACCGCATTCGCGAGCAAGCCCGCTCCCACACTGGATCGCCTGCACATTCAGTCTTGTGCAGGACACAGGTTGATCAGCGCTGTTTCAGGCGATCAATTACTACCGCCAGCAACAGGATCAAACCCCGAATCACATACTGGTAGAAGGTATCGATGTTCTTCAGGTTCATCGCGTTCTCGATGATCGCCAGGATCAACACCCCGGCAATCACATGCCGGATCATGCCGATCCCGCCACTGAGGGACACGCCACCCAGCACGCAAGCCGAGATCACCGTCAACTCGAAACCCTGCCCGATCATCGGCTGGCCCGAGGTCATGCGCGACGCCAGGATCACCCCGGCCAGCGCACCGATCAGGCCGTGAACGGCGAAGATGATGATCTTGGTCCGGTCGACATTCACGCCCGCCAGCAGCGCCGCTTCCTGGTTACCGCCGATGGCCATGGTGTTGCGCCCGTAGGTGGTGTAGTTGAGCAACCAGCCGAAGAACAGGAAGCAGACGATGGTGATCAGGATCGGCACCGGCACGCCAAACAACTGGCCGTTACCGAACACGAAGAACGACTCCTGGGACACGCCCACCGCTTTGCCATTGGCGAAGATGTAGGCCAGGCCGCGGACGATCTGCATGGTCGCCAGCGTGGTGATCAGCGCATTGACCCGCAGCTTGGCGATCACGATGCCATTGATCAACCCGACGATCAGTCCCATCGCCAGTGCTGCACTGACCCCGAGAAAGAGACTGTCGGTGTCACGCATCACTACGGCGGCAACCACCCCGGCGCAGGCGATCACCGAACCCACCGACAGGTCGAAGTGCCCGGACGCCAGGCAATACAACATGGTGCACGCCGCGATCCCGGTGGTGGAAATCGCCAGGCCCAGGCCACGCATGTTCAAGGGCGAGAGGAAGTTGTCGATCATCAAGGTGCAGAGCACGAAGATCCCCACGGCCGCCAGCAACATCACCCAGTCGTCGAGAAAGCGCCGCAGGTCCAGGGGCTTGCGCGGGGTTGGCAGTGCGTCGTTTTGGCTTGTCATCATAGTCACCTCTCAGTTCGCCACGCCGTCAGCGCGTTGGCGCGGCAAAGCCAGTTGCAGCAGGTTGGATTCATTGGCCTGTTCGCGGCTCAGCTCGCCGCGCAGGGCGCCTTCGCACAGCACCAGGATGCGGTCGGAAATACCCATCACTTCCATCAGGTCGCTGGACACCACGATCACCGCAATGCCACTGGCGGCCAGGTCATGGATGATCTGGTAGATTTCCGCCTTGGCGCCGATGTCGATGCCGCGGGTGGGCTCGTCAAGCAGCAGGACTTTCATCGGCATCGACAGCCAGCGACCGAGAATGGCCTTCTGCTGGTTGCCACCGGAGAGAAACTTGATCGGCTGGCCGGCGTGCGGTGTTTTCACCTTGAGCGCCTTGATCTGCTTGTCGGCGTTGCCCTTCTCCCACAAACCGCGCAACAGGCAACCGAAGGTGGAATGCGCACCGCGGGCGCTGATATTGATGTTCTCGGCAACGCTCGCCAGCGGCAGGATGCCTTCCTTCTTGCGGTCCTCGGGACAGAGCAGGATCCCGGCCGCAATCGCGTCCCGGGGTGAGCGCAGTTTCAATTCATGGCCGCGCAGCTCAAGGCGACCGGCACTGTTGCGTTCCAGGCCGCTGAGCAGGCGAAACAACTCCGTGCGCCCCGCGCCGACCAGGCCGAACAAGCCGAGAATCTCGCCTTTGTGCGCGTCGAAACTGACCGGTTCACGCAGGCCCGGCCCGAGCAGGCCGTCGACCCTCAACGCCACCGCACCGCGCGGGCGCGGGCGGTAATCGTAGATGTCCTGGATGTCGCGACCGACCATGCAGGTGACCAGTTGATCGTGGGTCAGTTGGCTCATGTCTTCGAAGGTGCGCACGTAGCGGCCATCCTTGAACACCGTCACCGCGTTGCAGATGCGGAACACTTCCTCCATGCGATGGGAGACGTAGAGCACCACTTTGCCCTCGTCGCGCAGGCGCGCGATGATCGCCATCAAGCGGTCGATCTCCCGCGCCGACAGGCTGCTGGTGGGTTCGTCGAAGGCGATGACATGGGCGCCACGGGACAAGGCCTTGGCGATCTCGACCAGCTGCCGCTGGCCGAGGGACAGGCGCCCGACCTTCTCCTGCGGGTCGATTTCGTCGGCCAGCCCCTTGAGACAGGCCAGGGCCTGCTGGCGCAACGTGCCGCGATTAATCAGGCCGAAACTGGCGGGCAGGTGACCGAGAAAAAGATTCTCCGCGACCGTCATTTCCGGCACCAGGTGCAGCTCTTGATGGATGACTGCAACGCCGCTGCCGATGCTGTCGGCGGTGGACTTGAAGGCCATTGTCTGGCCGCCGATCTGCAGCTCGCCACTACTCGGGATGTAGGCGCCGCCGAGGATTTTCAGCAAGGTCGACTTGCCGGCGCCGTTCTCGCCCATCAAGGCATGAACCTGCCCCGGATGGGCGACGAAGTTGATGTTGTCCAGCGCCTTCACCCCGGGAAAGGTCTTGCCGATCCCGTTGAAGCGCAAGCTGAGTCCGGCGGGATGTTTCTGTACTTGTGTTTGCGCGTGCATAACCACCTCATCACACAGATCAGGCAACCCCGTTGCCGGGGCCGCCAATGAAATCAACCGGCCCTCAATTCCACAGGCCGATCTTTTCCAGTTCCTGCTTGAAGTTGTCGCGCGTGATCAGCGTCACGTCGTCCATGGCGGTGTACTTCGCCGGTTCTTTGCCGCTGGTAACCCACTCGTACATCATGCTGGCGGTGTTGTAGCCCTCGATGTGCGGGCTGGGCAGCATCGAACCGTAGAAGCCGCTGTCGGGTTTCTTCAGCTCGCCAATGGCGTCGGTGCCGTTGATGCCGATGCCGATCACGTTCGCCGCGGCAAAACCGGCGGCCTCGGTGGCACGCACGCCGCCGAGCACGGTGTTGTCGTTCATGCCGCCGATGATCAAGTTCTTCGCCGCGCCCGGCAGTTTCACCAGCGCCGAGTTGGTGGCGTCCATGCTGCCCGGTACGTCGAGGGTTTTCAGGGCGGAGAAGAGGATGTGGTCCTTGGGCATGCCCGCATCCTGCAAGGCCTTGACCGAACCGTCGGTGCGTTTTTTGCCGGTGTCGAGTTCGTTGTAGGTGTTGATCACGGCATAGGTGTCTTTCCATTCCCAGCCGCGTTTTTTCGCTTCGGTGGCCATGGCGCTGCCCTGCTTCTCGCCGACTTCGAACGCCGCCATGCCCAGGTACGGCACGTCTTCCATGAACTTGCCGCTGGCATCGACGAAGCGGTCATCCACGGCGATCACTTTCAAGCCGTTGAGCTTGGCCTTGGCCATGATCGCCGGGCCCAGGGACACGTCCGGCGGGCAGATCACGAAACCCTTGGCGCCGTTGGCCGCCAGGCTGTCGATGGCCGACAGGGTTTTCTCGCCATCCGGCACGGCGATCTTGATCAAGGTGAAGCCCTTATCCTTGCCGGCCTTTTCGGCGAATGCCCATTCGGTCTGGAACCAGGGCTCTTCCGCTTGCTTGACGAGGAAACCGATTTTCACTTCTTCGGCCGCCAGCAGCGTGCTGCTGAGACTGACCGCGCTGACCGCCAGGGCGGCACAGCACAGGGTACGGATGGCATGACGACGATTCATAAGCTGACTCCTTGTTGTTTTTGTTGAGCGTACTGCCAATAGTCATATCGTATGATGATTGGATTTCAGGCGTAGCTTTACACCGGAAAACCGGACGACTCAGTCGTGGTACATCACTGAGCGCCCGCCATCGATGGTGATGCACGAAGCGTTGATGAACGGCGCTTCATCACTGGCCAGGAACACCGCGGTCATGGCCACCTCGATCGGCTGGCCGATGCGGCGTGGCGGATGCAGGTCGAAGGCGCGCTGACGTTCGGCATGGGGGTCGGCAAAGCCGTTCCAATAGTCGACGTTCAATTGGGTCTCAATGTAGCCCGGTGCGATGGCGTTGACGCGAATGCCCTTGGGTGCGTATTCGATCCCCAGGGCGCGGGTCAGGCCGAGCAGGCCGTGCTTGGCCACCGGATAGGGGAAGCAGCCCGGAATGATGTGGGTGGAATGGGTGGACGCGATGTTGATGATGCTGCCGATGCCCTGCTCGATCATCTGCGGCAACACTGCCTTGCAGCCGTACCAGGCGCCATCGAGGTCGATGGCGAAGCAGCGACGCCAGTCTTCCTCGGTCATTTCCAGCGGATCGCGGAACACGTTGACCCCGGCGCAATTGACCAGCACGTCGATTCGCCCGTGCAGCTCGACCGCCAGCCTGGCCATCGCCTGCAGGTCTTGCGGCTGCGAAACGTCGGCCTTGATCGCCACCACGTCAGCCCCTTTGCCCCGCCACTGCGCCGCGACATTTTCGACTTTTTCACCCTGGATATCGCTGATGACCAGCTTGGCTTGCTGGGACGCGAAGGTCGCCACGATCGCCTCGCCGATGCCTTGGGCGGCGCCGGTCAACAGCACGACTTTATTTTTCAGGCGCTCGCCCTTTGGGGGTTCGGGCACTGGTGGCAGCGAAAGAGGTTCAGCCATGGATCAGGACTCCTGTTCGAAAGCACGACGAAAACCGGGCATCGGTGGATGTCCGGTCAAAAGGCGAGTGGAAGAAACAGGCAGGCGCGAAAACGTTTCAGCCCTGAGGTACTCTGAAACGCGGACTCCACGCGGGAGTGCGGGGGAATATCGCTGCATCACTTCACCTGTTTTGTTTTTTTAAGTGTGAGTGCGTGTAACTGATGGAGCCGACTATAAACCCGGCTCGCCGATAATCTCAATATATATATTTACATCCCATATTTAGGGATTTAACCGGCGAATCGGCTACAGAGCTTTCCTGCAACGTCGACGCGGATCGCCAGTACCGCTCCATCCAGCGGATGCCCAAGCGGACTCGCGGCACTGGTGATGTACAAAGTTTTCAGGTCGGCATCGCCAAATACGCAACTGGTCGGACGGCTGACGGGCAGTTCGATCACCCGATCGACCTGCCCGTCCGGTGTCAGCCTGAGCAGGCAACTGCCATCCCATCGGGCATTCCAGATAAAACCTTCGGCATCCATCGCCGAGCCGTCCGGGCCGCCGCGGGTGTGGGGGCCGAACCAGGCCTGTGCCGGTTCGAGGTGGCCGTCGGTACGGATGAAATGCCGGTACAACGTGCCGTCGAGGCTGTCGCCGAAATAAACGCGGGTGGCGTCATCGCTCCACAACAACGTATTGGGAATGCCCAAGCCACGCAGCAGCGGCGTCACCCGTGCGTCGCGATCAATGCGGAACAGGCCACCGGAACGCCGTTCGACAGGCAGGTCTTCGCCCTGCTCGCCAATGTTGTTTTGCAAGGTGCCGAGCCAGAGCCGGCCCTGGGCATCGCAGCGGGCCTCGTTGGCGCGGTTGCCGGGGTGCGGATCGGCGACGCAGAACAAGGTCAGTCGAGGCGCTAGTCCAGGTGAATCCAGATCCAGCCGATACACCCCGCTGCTCAAGGTCACCAGCGCATCGCCGCTCGCACAGGGGATGAACGCCGACACGTGCTCCGGCATCTGCCAGATCTGCACGTTGGCGCCGATCAAGCGCAGCGCCTGTTTGCCGGCGATGTCCACCCAGTACAGCGCCTGGGTCGGCGCATCCCAGAACGGGCCTTCGCCGAGCTGGGCGCGGTGTTCGGTCACTGCGGTGCACTCCATGAATCCTCCTGCATTGTTCTTGTTTTTATTTGTGTAGAAGCGTCCAACGATGGAGTGTCAGCTACATCGACGTCGACTGATACTCCATCGCGAGCAAGCTCGCTCCTACCCTGTCGGCCATCACTTGTGGGTAGAAGCGTTTGATCGCCAGGTCAGCGTTATCGATCAGGGTCATGCAGGCCCAGACGCCCCGCGCGGTATCCCGGGCGGCGATGGCGTCGGCCATATCTTTATGAATCGGCAAGGTGCGGCGCAGTTCGTCGGGGTCGGCGGCGGACACTTCGAAACACACGGCCAGCAGCGCGCCCAGGGCCGGGACCATTTGTTCGATGAATTGATTGTGGCTGGCGGCGAGGATGCACTCGTGGAAGAGCTGGTCGGCGCGGTTGTAGTCGACGCCGCTGTCCACTGCTCGCTCCAACGCGTTGTAGGCCAATGAAATGGCGTCGAGCTGTTGCGCGGTTGCGCGTTCGCAGGCCCAACGCACGGCCATCGGCTCGATGGTGCGGCGCAGGTCGAGCAAGTCATCGACGAAGTTTTCCGGCAAACCGCTGCGGGACAGCCAGCCGACGACTTGCGGATCGAAGAGGTTCCAGCGCCGTACCGGCAACACCCGCGTACCGACCTTCGGCCCGACCTCGAGCATGCCCTTGGCGACCAGGGTCTTGATGGCTTCGCGGATAACGGTGCGGCTGACACCCAGTTGTTCGCCGAGGTCGGCTTCGACCTTGAGCGCCTCACCAGGCTTGACCTGCCCGGCAGCGATCCAACAGCCCAGCCAATCGACGGTCGACGCATGAAAACTGCTGGACATGGACACCTCAAAGCCGTTCGCGATGGGTGTCCACGCTAATCATCATATGATTGGCTGTCAATCACATTAAAATAATACATAGATCAAATGTGGGAGCGGGCTTGCTCGCGAAAGCGTCTGTACATCTAACATCCATGTGTCAGGCACACCGCCTTCGCGAGCAAGCCCGCTCCCACATTTTGACCGATTAAGGCTCTAGACCGATGGGGAAGAATTCACCGCCACTCCACACCCCCAACCAGCGCTGACCCTCGATCTCACGGCTCACCGCCAGCTCAACCAGTTGATAGAACACATTGCGATGGATTAGCGCTTCGAGGTTGGTGCGCACATGCACATAGGGCGCCGGCTCTTGTGTGTCGGGATCGATGACCACGCGAATCGGATGCTCGGTGCCGGCCTCGGCAGTCTCATCGACATTGGTGGTGAAGCGCAGGACCTGCTTCTCGCCCTTACCTTCCACCTCCACGGCAATCGCCACAAAGGGCGCGTCATCGACCTTGATGCCAACCTTCTCCACCGGCGTGATCAGGAAGTAATCATCACCGTCGCGGCGAATGATGGTGGAGAACAGCTTGACCATCGGCTTGCGCCCGATCGGCGTGCCCAGGTAATACCAGGTACCGTCGCGGGCGATGCGCATGTCGATGTCGCCGCAGAAGTCGGGGTTCCACAGGTGGACCGGTGGCAAGCCTTGGGTCTTGGGGATTTGCCCCAGCAGGTCGTTGGCTTTTTGCGGGCCACTCATGGCGTTCTCCTTGAAATTACTGGTCGCTGAGCCCCAGCAGGCTGCGCGCGTACTGTTGCAGCGGCGGGCCCATCAGGTCTTCGGGTTTTTCGTCGTGGAAGGTCAGCAGACCACCACGACCCTGGATACGTGCAGTATCAATCAAATACTGGGTGCTGGTCTCGATCAACATGACCTGAATCACTCCGGTGTCGATACCGAGGCGATCCAGGGCTTCCTGGTCCAGCCACTCATCCGAGTTGCCGATGCGGTCATCGGAGTTGGCGAAACGCGTATAGAGCAGGTAATGGGCACCCACGGCACGGGCTTCGCCCATGGCCTGGTCAAGACCTTGCGGTGTGCGGGCGCGGCGGACCATCGGGAAATATTCGACGAAACCATCGAAGGCGACTTCGGCGATCACGTTGGGGCGCGGGTAGACGGCACTGCCAGGCGGCACGAAGGCGCCCTGGGCAATGTAGACGAAGGAGTCCGGCTGAATGCGCAGGTTGTTCACCCGGCGGCTGTCGCTGTGGTCCAGCAGGCCGGCGTCGCTCATGTGGTAGCGAGTCCCTTCGGCCATGTCGCTGACATTCATGCAGCCACCGAGCGCCAATATGGCCAGCAGCAAAACCAGGCTACGCATCCTATCCTCCAGAGGCCGGTGACGGAAAACCGGCGAATGGCCGTGGGATGCAGCTTTTGCGCCAGCTCAGCCGCCAATAATCTTCATGACCGTGGCACCACCGGAAAACGCCACTTCCTGCTTATCGCCCAATGCCTTGACCAGCAGTCGCTGCAACGCCGGCAAAGCCTGATGGCGCGGTTTGTCCAGCAGGTCGCCGACATAGTGGCGATTGCTCGACGACAGGCAGCCATGCAGCCAGCCAGTGGAGGACAGGCGCAACCGTGAGCAGGTACGGCAGAACGGAACGCTTTCGTTGGCAATCACGCCAAAATAGCCCTGCCCCGGAATCTCGTAGCGCACGGCGGTGGCATCGACAGGCGCATCGGCCTGGAGATACTCATATCGCTCGCCGATCAGGCTCAGCAGCTGTTGCAGGCTGACAAACTGCTGCAGGAAGGCATTGGAGTCGCTGGCCAGGTGGCCCATGCGCATCAACTCGATAAAGCGCAGTTCATAGCCACGCTCCAGGCAATAGTCGAGCAGTGGCATCACCTGGTCGAGGTTCTGGCCGCGCAGCGGCACCATGTTGACCTTGACCTTCATGCCCGCTGCACGGGCCTGGTCCATGCCGCCGAGCACCGTCGCCAGGTCGCCGCCACGGGCAATGCTGCGAAACGCAGAGGCGTCCAGAGTATCGAGGGAAACGTTGATGCGTCGAATGCCGGCGTCGATCAGGATCGGCAGCTTCTTCGCCAGCAGCTGCCCGTTGGTGGTCAGGCTGATGTCCTGCAGCCCCATCTGCCCGACCGCGGCCATGAAGGCTTCGAGTTTCGGGCTGACCAGCGGTTCGCCACCGGTGATGCGCAAGCGCTCGATGCCCGCCGCTTCGATCAGGTAGGCCACCCCGCGTGCCATGGCTTCGGCCGACAATTCATCCTGCGCAGCCACCAGCCGCTTGCCGTTGGGCACGCAGTAGGTACAAGCGTAATTGCAGGCTGAGGTCAGGCTGACTCTTAAATTGCGAAAGCGCCTGCCTTGACGGTCGACGATCATGATGACTCCGGCGAAGAATATACGGGCTGGTAAAACTTGACTCACAAATCAAGTTTTAGCAAGCCCTATGCCTGAGTATATTCCTGCGGTACTGCGCCATGTAGAGAAATCATGGGCAATAAGGCGGCTGAATGGCTCAGCTGCTCGGGGTGTCGTTGTCGCGCTTGCGCTTGTTGCCCATGCGCACGCCGATGTCCATCAGGAACTGGAAGAAGCCTTCCTGGTCTTCCAGCACGTTGCTCCAGAACGGCGAGTGATACAGCGCCACGGCACCGTGTACCAGCGCCCAGGACGCGCAGTAATGGAAGTAAGGCGGCACGTCTTCAAGCTTGCCTTCGCTGATCCGGCCCTTGATGAGCAAGGTCAGGCGTTCGAAGTTGGAGGCGCGGATCTTGTGCAGTTCCTCGACCATCTCCGGTACCTGGTTGCCCTTGACGACCTTCTCTTCCAGGCGGTCAAACAAGCGGTAACGCTGGGGATCGCGCATGCGGAATTCGAAATAGGCGCGGGACAGGGCTTCCTTGTCCTTGTCGACATCGGCCGAATGCAACAGCTCGTTCAAATCGCGCTCATAGTCGAGCATCAGGCGCAGATAGATCTCGGCCTTGGACTTGAAGTGCTTGTAGATCGTGCCTTTGCCGATACCGACAGCATCAGCGATCATCTCGACGGTGACACTGTCTTCACCCTGGTCGAGGAACAGCTTGAGCGCGGTATCGAGAATTTCTTGCTCGCGGCGACGAAACTCACGGACCTTACGAGGTTCTTTATGCATAAGAAAAGGTCTGTAGGGGTCAAAATTCGAAGCCGCGTATTATGCCTAAATTACGCCAAAATGCACGGATCATCCGTCCATATCTGTGTTTCTTGATGATTTCGCGCAAGACAGCCGCTTGATGAGAACTCTTCTGAAGCGTGCGTATTCCAAATTTGTTTAAAAACCGCAGCCTACAAACTGGACGGTGCGAAATACTGATCAATACTTGAACTGTCGGCGGGGCATCTCCCCCAAGTGTCACGCCGATATTGGTACCAACGGACCGCGTGCCATTGTTTTACTCCTAATGGTCTTAACCCGGATTCACCCCCCAGAACCCGGGTTTTTTTTGCCTGCGATTTAACCTTTCACATGCGCCAGCGGGAACAACCGCTTGAAGTTCTCGGTGGTCTGCTCGGCAAATCGCTCGTAAGCCTCCCCCCGCAACATTGCCAGAAATTCCGCTACCTCACGAACGTACTGCGGCAGGTTCGGCTTGCCACGGTACGGGATCGGCGCCAGGTACGGTGAGTCGGTTTCCACCAGCAAACGGTCGGCCGGCACCTTGCTCGCCACGTCGCGCAGCGCGTCGGCATTGCGGAACGTGACAATCCCGGACAGGGAAATGTAGTAACCCATGTCCAGCGCGGCTTTCGCCATGTCCCAGTCCTCGGTGAAACAGTGCAGCACGCCCGCCTGGGGCAGCGCCGCTTCACGCAGCAGGTCCAAGGTATCGGCGCGGGCACCACGGGTATGGATGATCACCGGCTTGCCGGTCTGCTGGGCCGCTTGCAGGTGCAACCTGAAGGATTGCTGCTGCAACTCTGCCGCTTCCGGTTCGTAGTGATAATCCAGGCCGGTTTCACCGATCGCCACGACGCGCGGATGATTGAGCTCGTGCAACAGCCAGTCCAGCGCAGGCGCCGCACCCGGCTGCACGTCCAGCGGATGCACGCCGACTGAACAATCGACGTCGTCGTAACGCTCAGCCAGGGCTTTGACATCGGCCGCGTTGTCGGCGCTGACACCGATGCACAGGAAGTGCCCTACCCCGCGCTGGCGGGCCGCCTCGAGGGCGGCATCCAGCGAGCCGTCATGGGCGGCGAGGTCAAGGCGATCGAGGTGACAATGGGAATCTACGAGCATAAAGGGCTGCAACTTACATCGTATGAGTGGGACAGTCGGTTTGTCTGATACCTGGAGTCTAGGCGCAGACGGTTACCTCTGGGTAGGCAAAGTCGCCCATTGCACCAGCAACGCCTCCAGCAACAACACCCGGTTGAGGTTGGCTTTGCTCAACACTTTCTGCCGCTGGGCGAGGATCCAGTCCTGGATATTCAGGACTTTGTCCTGCGCGGTTTTTTGCGCCAGGTACTGAATCACCTTGCGCATGTCCATCAGCCCCAGGCCTTCTTCATCCTGGGTCAGCTGATAACGCAGGATCAGGCTCGACCAGTCACAAAACCAGTCGAACAGCAGCAACAACGGAATCGCATTCCAGCCCTCGGCCAGCTGCGTCGGCGATTGTTGCTGCTTGAGCAATTTCTTCACCCCATCGACCACTTGCGCGCGCTGCTCGCGCACGCCTTGGGCGTGCAGGTTGACGGCGGCCAGCGGCGAACCGGCGGCCAGGGTCAGTAACTCGACACGTTCTTCCTGCGAACAGTCGGGCAAGGCCCTGGCCAGCCAGTCCAGGCTCATGGCCTCGCCCGGCAGCGGGCAGGCTTGCTGCACACAGCGGCTCTTGATAGTCGGCAACAGCCGGCTGGGCTGGTGGCTGACCAGCAGCAACACGGTGTCGCCGGACGGCTCTTCCAGGCTTTTGAGCAAGGCGTTGGCGGCGTTGATGTTCATCGACTCGACCGGCTCGATCAGCACCACCTTGCGTCCACCCAGCTGTGCGGTCTGCACCACGAAACTCACCAGGTCGCGCACCTGGTCGACCTTGATCGCCTTGTCGGCCTCTTCCGGCTCCAGGATGTAGTTATCGGGATGACTGCCGGCCTTGAGCAACAGGCACGACTTGCATTCGCCACAAGCGCCCTGGGCGGTCGGGCGCTGGCACAGCAGGCTGGCCATCAGGCGCTCGGCCAGCGCGCGCTTGCCGATCCCGGCCGGGCCATGCAGCAAATAGGCGTGGGCGTGTTGCGCACGCCCGGCCAGCTGCTGCCAGAGACTGTCCTGCCACGGATAGGCGTCAGCCACGGCTTAACTCCAGCAGGCGTGGCAGCAAGGCATCCAGGGATTGCTGAACCTGCGCCAACGGCTGCGCGGCGTCGATCAGCACGTAACGCGCAGGCTGCGCCGCCGCGCGCTTGAGGAAAGCACCGCGCACGGCATCGAAAAAGGTCCGGCCTTCCAGCTCGAAACGATCCAGGCGTCCGCGGGCACTGGCGCGCGCCAGGCCCACTTCCACCGGCAAGTCGAAAATCAAGGTCAGGTCGGGACGCAGGTCGCCCTGAACAAAGCTTTCCAGGGTCTCGATACGCTCCAGGGACAGGCCACGGCCACCGCCCTGGTAGGCGTAGGTCGAATCGGTGAAGCGATCACACAACACCACGGCACCACGGGCCAGCGCCGGGCGAATGACTTCGGCCAAGTGCTGGGCGCGCGCGGCGAACACCAGCAACAGCTCGGTGTCCGGGTTCATGACTTCTTCGATCGGCGCCAACAATACTTCGCGGATGCGTTCGGCCAGTGGCGTGCCACCCGGTTCGCGGGTCAGCACCACCTCGATACCGGCCGCACGCAGGCGTTCGGCCAGGTATTCGCGATTGGTGCTCTTGCCGGCGCCTTCCGGGCCTTCCAGCGTAATAAACAAGCCAGTCACAGGCAGTCCTTAGTCAGATTCATTGCGGGCTTTGCGGTGTTGTTGCATTCGGTTGTGGTTCAGGCTCCGGGTGCGCCTGCGGAGCAACTGCAGGTTCAGGCGCAGGCTCTTGCACGGGAGGTGCAGCCTCGGGCGCCGGGTCGGGTGAAGCCGCCGGGACAGGGGGCTGGGCCTCGGGAACCTCAGTAGCCTCAGCAGCCCCAGGTTGCGCCGTCTCGGCTGGCGGCACCTGGGTATCCGGCGCTTCGGGCGTTTCGGGCGCGGTCGCCGGCGCCGGGCTGGAACGGTAATCGGCGCGACGTTTGAGCTGGAACTCTCGCACGGCGTTGTTGTGCGCGTCCAGGTCATCGGAGAACACATGGCTGCCATCGCCGCGAGCCACGAAGTAAAGGCTGCTGCCCTCCACCGGATTGAGCGCCGCATGGATGGCTTCGCGGCCGACCATGGCAATCGGGGTCGGCGGCAGTCCGGCGATCATGTAGGTGTTGTAAGGGGTCGCTTCCTTCAGATGGGCGCGGGTCAGCTTGCCGTTGTAGCGGTCACCCAGGCCGTAGATCACCGTCGGGTCGGTTTGCAACAGCATGCCGATCGCCATGCGACGCACGAACACCCCGGCAATCTGCCCGCGCTCCTGTGGCACGCCGGTTTCCTTCTCCACCAGCGAGGCCATGATCAGGGCTTCATACGGGCCGGAGTAAGGCAGGTCGGCCGCCCGCTGGTTCCACTCCTTGGCCAGCACTTCGTCGAGGCGGTCGTAAGCGGTTTTCAGCAGCTCGGTGTCGGACATACCGCGCACGAAGCGGTAAGTGTCGGGAAAGAATCGCCCTTCAGGAAAAATCCCGTTGTGGCCGAGTTTGTCCATGACCTGACTGTCGCTCAAGCCGTTCAGGGTTTGCTCGAGTTTTTCTTCCTTGGCCAGGGCCGCACGGACCTGGTGGAAATTCCAGCCTTCGACCAGGGTCAGGCTGTACTGCACCATTTCCCCGCGCTTCCACAGATCGATCAGGCCTTCGACGGTCATACCCGGCGTCATGCGGTACTCGCCGCTGTGCAACGGCTGTTTTGGTAAGTTGAAGCGCCAATAGACGCGCAGCCAGAAGGAGTCCTTGATGACGCCATCGGCTTCCATGCGCAGGAAAGTGCGGTTCGGGGTGGTGCCCTTGGGCACCTCAAGCAGTTCTTCCTGTGTGATATTCAGCGGCTGCACCAGCGCCGAATGAATTTTCCAGGCAGAAGCACCTAACGTCAGCCCCGCCAGAACCAGTCCGGTTTCCAGCAGCAGCAAGAGTTTACGTCTCACGTATCAAGCATCCAGTAGCGCGCGGGCAATGGTTTGGAGTTTACGGGTGAGCGGCCCAACCGGCCAGCTCAGTGCTGCATAGGCGCGCACCGGCCAAACGCCATACACGCTGTTGCAGACAAAGACTTCGTCAGCGTCTTGCAGCTGCTCAAGCGTGATATCGGTGATTTGTATGGGGATGCCCAACGATTCGGCCTGAGACAACAACTCGGCACGCATCACACCTTCTACGCCGCAGCAGCTCAAATCCGCGGTGATCAACACGCCGTCACGCACCAGGAACAGGTTGCTGAAAACGCCCTCGATCACGCGACCGGCCTGATCGAGCATCAAGCCTTCGGCATGTTCGGTATCCTGCCATTCGGCGCGCGCCATCACCTGCTCAAGACGATTCAGGTGCTTGAGCCCTGCGAGAAGAGGTTGCAAGGAAAGGCGTGTGGTGCACGGGAACAGGCGTATGCCCTGCTCTGCATGGGCGTGCGGGTAAACCGCAGGAGGATTACCCGACAGGATACGACGGGCCTGGGCCGAAGGATCGAAAGCGTAACCGCGCAGGCTGTCGCCGCGGGTAACGATCAGCTTGATTACGCCTTCGTTCAGCTGCTCGGCATAGGTCAACAATTCCGCGACCACGGCAGCATGATCAAGATTGATCGCCAACCGCCGGCAGCCCCTGGCCAGCCGCACCAGATGACGATCCAGCAGGACCGGAAAGCCATCATGCACGGCGATGGTCTCGAACAGACCGTCGCCGTAGGCCAGGCCGCGATCCTTCAGCGACAATGCGTCAGCCGGCTGACCGTCGACCCAGCTGTCCATCAACCTGCGAACCGGCGGAACACCAGCGAGCCGTTGGTACCGCCAAAACCGAAGGAGTTGGACAGGACCACATCGATATCCATGTTGCGCGCGGTGTGCGGCACGAAATCGAGGTCGCAGCCTTCGTCCGGCTCGTCGAGGTTGATGGTCGGTGGCGCCACCTGGCTGTTGATCGCCAGCACGCTGAAGATCGCCTCCACCGCGCCCGCCGCGCCCAGCAAATGCCCGGTCATCGACTTGGTCGAACTGACGGCCATCTTGTAGGCGTGCTCGCCGAACACCGACTTGATCGCATTGACTTCCGCGAGGTCGCCAGCCGGCGTCGAGGTGCCGTGGGCATTGATGTACTGCACTTGATCGCCATTGATCCTGGCGTCACGCAGCGCATTGGTGATGCAGCGCGCAGCCCCGGCACCATCGGCGGGTGGCGAAGTCATATGGTAGGCGTCGCCACTGGTGCCGAAACCGATCAGTTCGGCATAGATGGTCGCGCCGCGGGCCTTGGCGTGTTCCAGCTCTTCCAGGACCAGCGCACCGGCGCCATTGGACAATACGAAGCCATCACGGCCCTTGTCCCATGGACGGCTGGCGCGGGTCGGCTCGTCGTTGCGGGTCGACAGTGCGCGGGAGGCGCCAAAACCGCCCATGCCCAGGCCGCAGGCGGCCATTTCGGCGCCACCGGCGATCATCACGTCGGCTTCGTCGTACATGATGTTGCGCGCAGCCATGCCGATGCAGTGCGTACCGGTGGTACACGCCGTGGCGATGGCATAGTTAGGCCCCTGTGCCCCCAGGTGGATGGACAGGAAACCGGAAATCATGTTGATGATCGAGCCAGGCACGAAGAACGGAGAAATTCGTCGCGGGCCGGTCTCATGCAAGGTGCGGCTGGTTTCTTCGATGTTGGTCAGCCCACCGATACCCGAACCCATGGCCACGCCGATGCGCTCGCGGTTGGCGTCGGTGACTTCCAGGCCGGCATTGCGCACTGCCTGGAAACCTGCGGCCAGACCGTACTGAATGAACAGGTCGAGCTTGCGCGCTTCCTTGAGCGACAGGTATTCCTCGACATTGAAGCCCTTTACCGAGCCGCCAAAACGAGTGGAATAGGCAGAAAGGTCGGTGTGTTCGATCAGACCAATGCCACTGCGGCCAGCCAGAATGCCCTGCCAGCTGCTCGGCACATCAGTGCCCAGTGGCGACAACATACCCATACCGGTGACTACGACGCGTCTACGCGACACAGCACTCTCCTTTTTTCAAATGACGACTTTGCATCAGGCCTAAAGAAAAAACCGCACGCCATGATGGCAGTGCGGTTTTTCCATGACAGCGAGCAACGATTACAAACTATTACGCCTGGTGGGCAGTAACGTAGTCGATTGCAGCTTGTACAGTAGTGATCTTCTCAGCTTCTTCGTCAGGGATTTCGGTCTCGAATTCCTCTTCCAGAGCCATCACCAGCTCAACGGTGTCAAGGGAGTCAGCACCCAGGTCTTCAACGAAGGAAGCAGTGTTGACCACTTCTTCTTCTTTAACGCCCAGTTGCTCGGCAACGATTTTCTTGACGCGCTCTTCGATGGTGCTCATACCTTGTTTTCACTCCTAATGGACAAATTCAGGCAGCTGGCCAGTGGGTAAGTGTATAGAAAGACTTTTCAGCTTTTCAACTGAAAGCTTCACTCCTCAAACCCGGCGACCCGCTGCCTATAAATAGATTGCAGCTTTATAACGGATTTTAGACAGCTCGTATGACATTTTTTTGAAACGATCCGTCACATTTAACTCATGTACATCCCGCCGTTCACCGGGATTGTAGCCCCAGTAACGTAAGCCGCACCGTCCGACGCAAGAAAAGCGACCACAGACGCGATCTCTTGAGCTTGCCCCAGACGACCCAGCGGAATCTGCGTCTGCAAGGCTTCACGCTGTGCCTCGGGCAGTTCGCGGGTCATATCGGTATCGATGAACCCTGGGGTCACCGAGTTTACCGTAATCGAACGCGAACCGACTTCACGCGCCAGAGAGCGGCTGAAACCTTCCAGGCCGGCCTTGGCGGCAGCGTAGTTTACTTGGCCTGCGTTGCCCATGGCACCCACAACCGAGCCAATACTGATAATTCGTCCCCAACGGGCCTTGGTCATACCGCGCAAAACGCCCTTGGACAGGCGGAACAGACTGTTCAGGTTGGTATCGACGACGCTATGCCACTCGTCGTCTTTCATCCGCATCATCAGGTTATCGCGGGTGATGCCGGCATTGTTGACCAGGATCGCCGGCGCACCGAACTGCGCCTGGATGCTCGCCAGGACAGCCGCCACGGACTCGTCGCTGGTGACATTGAGCTCAAGGCCAGTGCCCTGAATGCCGTTTTCCTTCAGGGTGGCGGCAATGCGCTCGGCACCCGAGGCGGAGGTCGCGGTGCCGACAACGATGGCGCCCTGACGACCCAGTTCCAGGGCGATGGCCTGGCCGATACCGCGGCTCGCACCGGTGACCAGTGCAACTTTACCTTGCAGACTCATGCAAGCTTCTCCTGATTCAGGCCAGCGCTGCACGGGCGGCAGCGAAAGCGTCTGGGGTGTTGAGATTGGAAGTCGATACGCCTTCGGCGCAGCGCTTGTTCAGACCGGCCAGTACTTTGCCCGGGCCGCATTCGACAAGATTGGTCGCGCCTTTGGCGGCCAGGGTCTGCACGGATTCTACCCAGCGTACTGGCTTGTACAGTTGCTCGAGCAGATCACGCTTGAGGGTTTCCAGATCCGCCGGCACCTGGGCGCTGACGTTCTGTACCACCGGGATCTGCGGGGCCTGCCAATCGATCGCCGCGATCGACTCGGCGAAACGCTCGGCCGCCGGACGCATCAGTTCGCAGTGCGACGGCACGCTGACCGGCAACGGCATGGCACGCTTGGCGCCACGGGCCTTGCAGCCTTCGATGGCACGCTCGACCGCAGCCTTGGCGCCGGCGATGACCACTTGGCCCGGAGAGTTGAAATTGACCGCGCTGACCACTTCGCCCTGCGCCGCTTCGGCACAGGCAGCCAGTACGTCGGCGTCTTCCAGGCCGAGGATCGCAGCCATGCCGCCCTGCCCGGCCGGAACAGCTTCCTGCATCAGCTGGCCACGGCGCTCGACGAGCTTCACCGCGTCCGCCAGGCTCAGGCTGCCAGCCGCCACCAGGGCGCTGTATTCGCCCAGGCTGTGACCGGCGACATAAGCCGGACGCGCGCCGCCTTCAGCCAGCCACAGACGCCACAGGGCGATCGAAGCGGTGAGGATCGCCGGTTGGGTTTTATCGGTCTGGTTGAGTTGCTCTTCCGGCCCTTGCTGGGTCAGGGCCCACAGGTCGTAACCGAGGGCATCGGAAGCTTCTTTGAAAGTGTCGAGGACGACCGGGTGTTGCGCGCCCAACTCGGCCAGCATGCCGAGGGACTGCGAACCCTGTCCCGGAAAGACGAATGCGAGGGAAGCAGACATGTAACAAGCCCCTAATGATCTGGTCGTCGGAGAATTGGCGCCCCACTCGGGGGACGCAAGAAACTGACAGTTGGATGGCCAAATAGCCCAAGCGGTCACATTTAAGCATTGTCCGACGAAAACGCCTAAAGCAACAAATCCTCCAGACGACCGTGGATGCGTTCCGGCAGGTTTTCCTGGATCTCGATCAAGGCGCGGGAAATCGCACTCTGGAAGCCCTGCACCCCCGCAGATCCGTGGCTTTTAACCACGATACCCTGCAACCCGAGGAAGCTCGCGCCGTTATGCCGTGCGGGTGCCAGGTCGGCCTGCAGGCGCTTCATCAGTGGCAAGGCCAAGGCTCCGACCATGCGCGATGGCAGGCTTTTCTTGAACAACGCCTCGATGCGCCCGGCAATCATCGTGGCCAGGCCCTCGCTGGACTTGAGCAGGATGTTCCCGACAAAACCATCACAGACCACGACGTCCGCTTCACCACGGTACAACCCGTCGCCTTCGACAAAACCGATGTAGTTGATGCCACGGGCACTTTGCAACAGGGTTGCAGCCAGCTTGACCTGCTGGTTGCCCTTGATGTCCTCGGTGCCGATATTCAGCAGGGCCACGCGCGGGCGCACGATGCCCAGAGTCTCCGCCGCGACGGAACCCATCACCGCGAACTGCAACAGATGCTCGGCGCTGCAATCGACATTGGCGCCCAGGTCGAGCAATTGGCAGTAACCTTTCTGCGTCGGGATCGCCGCCACCATGGCCGGTCGATCGATGCCCGGCAAGGTCTTGAGCACAAAGCGCGACAACGCCATCAGCGCCCCGGTATTGCCGGCACTGACACAGGCCTGGACCTTGCCGTCGCGCAGCAATTCAAGGGCCACGCGCATCGACGAGTCGGGCTTGCCACGCAGGGCCTGGGTCGGCTTTTCGTCCATGGCGATGACTTCGGACGCTGCAGCAATCGACAGGCGCGCGCGATCCACAGCCGGTTGGCCAGCGATCAATTCTTCAAGGAGGGAGGGTTGACCGACGAGGGTCAGGTGCAGCGAGGGCGTGGCAGACAGGCAAGCAAGGCTGGCCTGGACAATGCTGCGGGGACCGAAGTCCCCGCCCATTGCGTCAATCGCGATGACTTGAGCGGACAAGTGATTACTCGTCAGCGCCCTTGTCGATCACTTTACGACCACGGTATACGCCTTCTGGCGATACGTGGTGACGCAGGTGAACTTCACCAGTGGTTTTTTCTACAGACAGGGTGCTAGCCTCGAGAGCGTCGTGCGAACGGCGCATGTCACGGGCAGAGCGGGATTTTTTGTTCTGCTGAACAGCCATAATTGATTAACTCCTAAACGTTTGGGTCACGCTTTAACTGCGCCAATACACTGAACGGGTTGGACCGCGTTACCTCGTCCTCGCTCGGTTCGGGCTCATCTGCTCCCGCCGGCTGCTGGCATTCTTCCGGATGATGAGCAGGCACAATGGGCAAGGCGAGCAGAAGCTCCTCCTCGATCAGTGACTGCAGATCCAATGGATCTTCGCCCAGTTCCAGCACGTCATAACCTTTCGGTAACGACTGGGTATTCGCACCCTCCTTCACCACAGCGTAACTGCATTCGCTATGGATCGGCAGGGTGACCAGCTCAAGACAACGCTGGCAAACCATTTTGACTTCAGTGTCGATAAAGCTGTGGATGACCACAGATTTACGTTCATCTCGTTCAAAAACGAATTTAGCCTGCACCGTACCGACATTGTCGGAAAGCGGGTCGCAGAGTCTCTTCAAATCGGCCAGCAGCATTTCACCCTGGAGGGTGGTGCCACGATCAGCCAATTTGCGCGGGTCAACGTGAGGTGGAATCGGGTCATTCAACATAGGCGCAGCATTATAGGGATGCACCCGCCCATGTCAAAGGAAATTCAGCCCTGTCCGTCACTTGGAAGCCTCGCTAGAATTCGCGCCAGTCATTTGGAGTTGCCCATGCTGCCTTTATTACTCGCTTCCAGCTCGGTCTATCGCCGGGATTTGCTGGCCCGCCTGCAGCTGCCATTCAGCTGCAGCTCGCCGGATATCGACGAAAGCCACCGCCCTGGCGAATCCGCCATCGAGCTGGTCAAACGCCTCGCCGAACAGAAAGCGCGGGCATTGGCCGCCAGCCATACCGCTCATCTGATTATCGGCTCCGACCAGGTCGCGGTGCTAGGCGAGCGGATTATCGGCAAGCCTCACACCTTCGAAAAAGCCCGCGAGCAACTCCTGGCTTCAAGCGGCGCCAGCGTGACCTTCCTGACCGGGCTGGCCTTGCTGAACAGCCAGACCGGCCACTGTCAGGTCGACTGCGTGCCTTTTACGGTTCATATGCGCGCACTCGACAGCGAACGCATCGAACGCTACCTGCGTGCCGAACAACCCTACGATTGCGCTGGCAGCTTCAAGGCCGAGGGATTGGGGGTGAGCCTGTTTCAAAGCACCGATGGGCCTGATGCTACCAGCCTGGTAGGCCTGCCGCTGATTCGCCTGGTGGATATGCTGCTGGCAGAGGGTGTGAAAGTCCCTTGAAAGCAAAAGATCGCAGCCTTCGGCAGCTCCTACAGGTGTACACATAACCTTGTAGGAGCTGCCGCAGGCTGCGATCTTTTGATCTTTAAATCGGCTTAACGCAGCGACGGACCGTTAAACCCCATCCACATCGCCAAATGCTCAGCCACGCTGGCACCGAGCTTTTTCGAGAAGCGGTCGAATGGCGATTCCTGAACGGTGAAGTCCACCAGTTCTTTTTCGCCGACCACATCGCGAGCCACCGAACTGGCACTGCCCAGGCCATCGATCAATCCCAGCGGCAGCGCCTGCTCACCCGACCAGACCAGCCCGGAATACAGCTCCGGATGCTCTTTGTCTTTCAGGCGGTCGCCACGACCCTGCTTGACGCTGTTGATGAACTGTTTGTGAGTGGTATCCAACACGCCCTGCCAGAACGCCGTTTCTTCAGGCTTCTGCGGCTGGAACGGATCGAGGAATGACTTGTGCTCGCCCGAGGTGTAGGTGCGACGCTCCACACCCAACTTCTCCATGGTGCCGACGAAGCCATAACCAGCCGCCGTAACCCCAATGGAACCCACCAGGCTCGCCTTGTCGGCATAGATCTGGTCCGCCGCACTGGCAATGTAATACGCACCGGAAGCACCCAGGTCGGAAATCACTGCGTAGAGCTTCGTATCCGGATGCAGGCCACGCAGACGGCGAATCTCGTCATAGACGTAGCCCGACTGCACCGGACTGCCGCCAGGGCTGTTGATACGCAGGATGACGCCCTTGACCTTTTCGTCTTCGAAAGCGGCCCGCAGGCTGCCGACAATATTATCGGCGCTGGCCGGCTCCTTGTCGGCGATCATGCCGGTGATGTCGATCAACGCGGTGTAATTGCCACTGCGGGTAGCCGCCTTCTCCATGTCCATCAACGGCGTAAACAGCGCCAGCGCGACAAACAGGTACACGAAGGTCAGCAACTTGAAGAAAATCCCCCAGCGCCGGGAGCGACGCTGCTCCTGCACACCGGCCAGCAGGGTCTTTTCCAGCAGCTTCCAGCTTTTTTCGTCACCGTTCTCTGCACTCGCCTTGGCGGGCGCTTTCCATTCGTCGGCCATGCCATCTACCCCAGCAATAACGTATTAAGCCCGCTGGCCCAGCCAGTCGTGCAATTGTGAAAAACGATCGATGGTCAGTCGCGGTTCGAACAGCTTCAGCGCTTCGATCGATTGCGCGCCGTAGCTGACCGCCACCGAATCCATGCCGGCATTGCGTGCCATCTGCAAGTCGAAGGACGAATCACCCACCATCAGCGCCTGGTCCGCACGCACCTCGCAATGGGCAAGTATCTGCTCCAGCATCAACGGATGGGGCTTGCTGGCCGTCTCGTCGGCGGCACGGGTGATGTCGAAGTAATCTTCCCACCCATGGGACTTCAGCACCCGATCCAGCCCGCGACGGGCCTTGCCCGTGGCCACGGCCAGGTGATAACCCTGGGCACGGAACGCCTCGAGCGACTCGACCACTCCGTCAAACAAGGGCGAAGGCACCGCCTCCGAGGCGATATAGTGGTCGGCGTAGTGCTGACGGAAGGCAATCAACTCGGCCTCGCCGATCTCGGGATACAGGGTACGGATAGCCTCCGGCAGCCCCAGGCCGATGATGCCCTTGACGGCAAAGTCATCGCACTGCGCAAACCCGGACCGCTGCGATGCCACATGCATTGCCTCGACAATCCGACCAATGGAATCGGCCAAGGTGCCGTCCCAATCGAAAATCAGCAGCTTGTAATCAGATGGGCGCACTCAAACGCTCCACAGTCTTGGCCCACATCTCGTCGACCGGGGCCTGCAACTTCAGCTCACCGCCATCTGGCAACGGCACGGTCAGCATGTAGGCATGCAGGAACAGGCGCTTGCCGCCCAGATCGCGGATTTCCTTGCTGAAACCTTCCTCACCATATTTGCTGTCGCCAGCGATGCAATGCCCGGCGTGCAGGGTGTGAACACGGATCTGGTGAGTGCGGCCGGTAATCGGCTTGGCTTCGATCAGGGTGGCGAAGTCGCCGAAGCGGCGCAGGACCTTGAACACGGTCACGGACTCCTTGCCTTCCTCCTCGTCGACCTCGACCATGCGCTCGCCAGAGCGCAGGTTGCTTTTGCCAAGCGGCGCACGGATTTGCTTGATCGAGCTCGCCCAGTTACCGCGCACCAGCGCCATGTAGCGCTTGTCGACGCCATCACCGCGCAACGCGGTGTGCAAGTGGCGCAACATGCTGCGCTTCTTGGCGATCATCAGCAGGCCGGAGGTATCACGGTCGAGACGGTGAACCAGCTCGAGCTCCTTGCAATCGGGGCGCAACTGACGAAAGGCTTCGATCACCCCGAACATCAGGCCGCTGCCGCCGTGAACCGCAATGCCGGCGGGCTTGTTGATCACGATCAGGGCCTTGTCTTCGAAGACAATCGAGGCTTCCAGGCGCTGCAGCAGCCCTTGGGCCAGCGGCACCGGCTCGTCACGTTCAGGCACGCGAACCGGCGGCACGCGCACGATATCGCCCGCCTGCAGCTTGTATTCGGGCTTGATCCGGCCCTTGTTCACTCGCACTTCGCCTTTGCGCAAAATGCGGTAAATCAAGGTCTTGGGCACGCCTTTGAGCCGAGCGAGAAGGAAGTTGTCAATACGTTGGCCGGCATATTCCGGCGAGACCTCAAGCAGTTGTACGCCTGGAGTCGGGGGGGTAGTCGTCGTCATGCCGCGGATGATAACAATTTTTTATGGAATTGAAGCACTTAATCATTGCTGCTATAGTCGCGAACGCCGCCAAAAGCGGCCTGGACAGCGGACCAACGGTCAAAAACCGGCCCTGACCAACGCAATTCACCAGGACGCGAGGCCGTCCTACGGGGCTTTCGCTACGTAACGGTGGAGTTTGCAGGTGTAACAAGCGCAGGTGACATGAGGCCTGAATCAAGCCGCAGAACAGAGTTTTGACTCGTCCTGCGAGTGAATATTCACGGCCAGTTCACAAAGTGCAGTCAGCTGCGAATGACCCCGAGCGAATGCTACGGAAACAACGCCTAAATTAGCCATGATGCGTGACCCTCCCCTTTCGGAGCTCACGGTAAATGCCAACCCGCTGCGGATTCTGCGCGCGGCAGCACCCGAATTATCAGGGATACGTGTAGGGTGGAGATGCACAACCGCTGGCCTGTGTAGCAATAGGCTTTATCAAGACGCTTCATCTCGTCCACAGCCGCCGGTTGATTCCTCCTCCTGACTGAGTGCTTAAGTAGCCACAGCAAGCAGGACGCGTACGTCGCGATGAAGGCCCACATTGGCCGGACTTCGCTGGACACGGGAATGGCCAACCACTCCCGACGCACCTGACACCGACCATGAGAAGTCGTGTGTGCCGAACGCCGTTTCCGGCAGCCCGGAAACCGACGGTACTACATGAAAAGAATGCTGATTAACGCAACTCAACCCGAAGAGTTGCGTGTTGCACTGGTAGATGGCCAACGCCTCTACGACCTGGACATCGAATCCGGTGCACGCGAGCAGAAGAAGGCCAACATCTATAAAGGCCGGATTACTCGCATCGAACCAAGCCTTGAGGCTGCCTTTGTCGATTTCGGCTCTGAGCGCCACGGCTTCCTGCCCCTCAAAGAAATCTCCCGCGAATACTTCAAGAAAGCCCCTGAAGGCCGCGTCAACATCAAGGACGTCCTGAGCGAAGGCCAGGAAGTCATCGTTCAGGTCGAAAAAGAAGAACGTGGCAACAAGGGCGCGGCCCTGACCACCTTCATCAGCCTGGCCGGTCGTTACCTGGTGCTGATGCCGAACAACCCGCGTGCCGGCGGTATCTCCCGTCGCATTGAAGGTGAAGAGCGCAACGAACTGCGTGAAGCGCTGAACGGCCTGGTTGCACCGGCCGACATGGGCCTGATCGTGCGCACTGCCGGCCTCGGCCGCAGCAGCGAAGAAATGCAGTGGGACCTCGACTACCTGCTGCAACTGTGGACCGCCATCAAAGAAGCTTCGCTGGATCGTTCCGCGCCTTTCCTGATCTACCAGGAAAGCAACGTGATCATCCGCGCGATCCGCGATTACCTGCGCCAGGACATCGGCGAAGTGCTGATCGACAGCGTCGAAGCCCAGGACGAAGCCCTGACCTTCATCCGCCAGGTGATGCCGCAGTACGCCAGCAAGATCAAGCTGTACGAAGACAGCGTTCCGCTGTTCAACCGCTTCCAGATCGAAAGCCAGATCGAAACCGCCTTCCAGCGCGTGGTCGAACTGCCTTCCGGTGGTTCCATCGTTATCGACCCGACCGAAGCCCTGGTGTCCATCGACATCAACTCGGCACGTGCCACCAAAGGCAGCGATATCGAAGAAACCGCCCTGCAGACCAACCTTGAAGCCGCCGAAGAAATCGCCCGTCAATTGCGCCTGCGCGACATCGGCGGCCTGATCGTCATCGACTTCATCGACATGACCCCTGCCAAGAACCAGCGCGCCGTGGAAGAAAAAGTCCGCGAATGCCTGGAAGCCGACCGCGCTCGCGTGCAAGTCGGTCGCATCTCGCGCTTCGGCCTGCTGGAAATGTCCCGTCAGCGCCTGCGTCCATCCCTGGGTGAAAGCAGCGGCATCGTTTGCCCGCGTTGCAACGGCACCGGCATCATCCGTGACGTTGAATCGCTGTCCCTGGCGATCCTGCGCCTGATCGAAGAAGAAGCCCTGAAAGACCGTACCGCCGAAGTTCGTGCACAAGTGCCGATCCCGGTGGCCGCGTTCCTGCTCAACGAAAAACGCAACTCGATCACCAAGATCGAACTGCGCACCCGTGCCCGCATCGTCATCCTGCCGAACGATCACCTCGAAACGCCGCACTTCGAAGTGCAGCGCCTGCGCGATGACAGCCCGGAAGCCGCGATCAACCAGTCCAGCTACGAAATCGCCGCTGCCGCTGCCGAAGTGGAAGAAGTGCAACCCGCTGCCGCGACCCGCACCCTGGTTCGCCAGGAAGCCGCGGTCAAGACAGCTCCAGCCCGCGCCAATGCTCCGGTTCCGACCGAAGTCGTCGCCGCTCCGGTTGCCGCACCTGTCGCCGTACCCGAGCCAAGCCTGTTCAAAGGCCTGGTCAAGTCGCTGGTCAGCCTGTTCGCCACCAAGGAAGAGCCAGTGGCTCCAGCCGTGGTCGAAAAACCGGCTGCCACCGAGCGTCCAGCCCGTAGCAACGAAGAGCGTCGCAACGGCCGCCAGCAGAGCCGCAACCGTAACGGTCGCCGCGATGAAGAGCGCAAGCCACGTGAAGAGCGCGCACCTCGTGAAGAGCGTGCACCACGCGAACCGCGCGAAGAGCGTCAGCCTCGCGAAGTCCGTGAGCCTCGCGAAACCCGCGAAGAAACCCCGGCCGTAGCCCGCGAAGAACGCGCACCGCGCGCGCCACGTGAAGAACGTGCACCCCGCGCCCCACGCGAAGATCGCAAGCCACGTGGCGAGCGTGAAGAGCGTGTGCGTGAACTGCGTGAGCCTCTGGACGCCGTCGCTCCAGCCGCTGCCGCTGCCGCTGCTACTCCGGCTGCTGCCACTGAAGAACGCCCGGCCCGCCCGCCACGGGAAGAACGCGCTCCACGCCCACCGCGTGAAGAACGTCAACCTCGTGCCGAACAAGCGCCAGCCGTTGTTGAAGAAGAGCTGACCGGCAACGAAGAGCAACTGCAGGAAGACGGTCAGGAGGGCGCCGAAGGCGACCGTCCACGCCGCCGCTCCCGTGGCCAGCGTCGTCGCAGCAACCGTCGCGAGCGTCAGCGTGATGCCAATGGCAACGTGATCGAGGGTTCGGATGAGTCCGAAGCCGGCGAAAGCAATGAAGCGCCTAGCACTGCTGACCTGGCCGCCGGCCTGGCGGTTACCGCCGCCGTTGCCAGCAGCGTGATCAGCGCTCCGGCCGAAGCACAGGCCAACGAGCAAGCCGAACGCGCCACTGCCGCCACCCTGGAATCGGCTCCGGTCGAAGCACCAGTCGTGGAAGCGACGACGCCGGTCGAAGTCACCGCCTCGCCGGAAATCGAAGTGGCAGCAGCGCCAGAAGCACAGCCAGTGGTTGAAGCTGCCGCTGAGCCGACCGTGGTTGCTGAAACCGTTACTGAAACCGTGACCGAAGCCGTTCGTGAAGTTCGCGAAGAGCAAACCGCCTTCAACTGGGTTGCCGAGCCAGCTGTAGTCGAAACGCCTGCTCCGGCACCAGCTGCTGAAGCCGAAGTGGCTGAACCGGTAGTCTCCGAGCCGGTTGTCGCGGCTGCCGAGCCTGCTCCAGTGGTTGAAGCGCCGGTTGTTGCCGAAGTTGCCGCTCCAGTGGTCGAAACGGCCCCTGTCAGCGCCCTGACGCCAAGTGGCCGTGCGCCGAACGACCCACGTGAAGTGCGTCGCCGCAAGCGTGAAGAAGAGCGTCTGCAGCGCGAAGCCGAATTGGCGGCCGCTGCTGCTCCGGTTGTCGCTGACGAGCCAGCGCCGGTTGCTGCCGAAGTGGTCGAGGCAGCTCCTGCCCCGGCTGCCGAAGTCGCTGCCGAGCAGGCTGAATCGGTAATCGCCGAAGCGCCTCGCTCCGTTCAGGAAGCGGTTGTGCAACACGAGCAAGCCCAGGAAAAAGAGCACGAGCCTAAACCTCTCGTCTGATTTCCTCGGCTAATGAAAAGCCCCGCCTGGTGATGCCAGGCGGGGCTTTTTTATTTGCGAACATCACACCGATCCCCTGTGGGAGCGGGCTTGCTCGCGAAGGCGGTCGACCAGTCGATAGTGATGTCGTCTGACCCGCCGCTTTCGCGAGCAAGCCCGCTCCCACAGGGGATCTTCGGTTACTTGAAATTCAGCCTCTGCGGTACATCCACATCCCACAACACGCCTGGATCATCCACCGTCACTTCAACCACACGCCCCTGGGCAAAAAGCGCCTTGGCGCCACGATCACCCGCCAATGCCATCAAACCCGGACCAAAGCTGCGCCCGAAGCCCACCGGATGCCCGTACTCACCCTCCTGCACCGGCACACTGATGCAGTCATCGGCGATGTTCGCCACCACCTGTTCGATACTTGAAGGCAGGATGAACGGCATATCCCCCAGCACCATCAGCCAACCCTCAAGCTGCGCACACGCCGTCACCCCGGCCGCAATGCTGTCGCCCATCCCGGTCGATTCGATCAGGACGATCTCACAGCCATAGGCCTTGGCCATGCGGCTCACTTGCGGGCGATCCGCCGTGGTCACCAGCATGCGTTTTTCCAAGGTGGCAGGCAGATTGACCAGAACCTGTTCGATCACCGATCGAACCGTCCCATCACGCCCCGTGCAATCAGCCAGCAGCTTGTCCTTTTCGTCACCGGCGACCTGTCGAAAGCGACTGCCCTGCCCCGCCGCCAACACGATCACCCCGATGGATTCACTCATACACCCTCCCGCAGCGGTTTTTTCTGCTTGAGCTCGACGCCATTCTTGATTGCGACAATCTCGGCCATCAGCGACAAGGCGATTTCCGCCGGGCTGTGGCTGCCGATGTGCAAGCCGACCGGACCATGCAGCCGCTCGATGGCCTGTTGCGACAAGCCGAGCTGAGCCAGGTTGTCCCGCCGCCGCTGGCTGTTGATGCGCGAGCCCAGCGCGCCGACATAAAAGGCCCGGGAGTCCAGGGCCGTGAGCAGGGCCATGTCATCCAGGCGGGGGTCGTGAGTCAGGGCGACGATGGCCGTGCGCTCGTCTGTCTGTATGTTCACCACCGCCTCATCGGGCATGCCCGAGACGAATCGACCGTGCTGTTCCTCCCAGCCGTAGACGAACTCGCTGCGCGGGTCGCAAATCAATACTTCGAAATCCAGCAACCGCGCCATCTCGGCGACATAGCGGGACAACTGCCCGGCGCCAATCAATAGCAAGCGCCAGCGCGGGCCATAGATGGCCCGCAGGGTCTGGCCATCGAAAGCCAGCACATCAGTCTTGTCGGCGGGCTTCAAAATCACCTCTCCGGTGGCGATATCCAGCGAACGTGCGACGATTTCATGGGCTTGGCAGCGCGCCAGCAGCTCGGCGACCCACGCAGGATCGCCGACGCGCTCCTCAGTCAAGCGCAAGGTGCCGCCGCAGGGTAAACCGAACCGAGCCGCCTCCTCACGGCTCACCCCGTAGGTGATCAGTTGCACCGGCGGCCCGTCGGCCGTGATGCGACCGTCATGCAACCGTGCGATCAGGTCGTCCTCGACACAACCACCGGACACCGAGCCGATCACCACGCCGTCCTCACGCAGCGCCAGCATGGCGCCAGGCGCCCGGGGCGCGGTGCCCCAGGTCTGCACGACGCTGTACAGGATCACCCTCTGGCCGGCGCGGCGCCACTCCAGCACGCTGCGCAAGACATTCAGATCGGCACTGTCCATCACGCCTGGACCTTCTGCCAGCCCTGCAATTGATAACGGATCGGCAGGTCGCGGATACGCTTGCCGGTGGCGGCGAAGATCGCGTTGCACAGGGCCGGCGCAATCGGCGGCACACCCGGTTCGCCGACACCGCCCAACGGCACCTCGCCCGGCGGCGTGACCAGGTGCACCGCGACTTCCCTGGGCGCCAGGGACATGCGCGCTACTTCGTACATGTGGAAGTTGTCCTGCTGGACCTTGCCGTCCTTGAAGCTGATTTCGCCCAGCACCGCGTTGCCCAGGCCCATGACACAGGCCCCCTCGAACTGCGCGCGAATCCGTTCGGGGTTGATCTGCGGACCGCAATCCACGGCGATGTCGGCCTTGTGCACGATCAAGCTACCGTCGTCCTTGACCTCGACTTCGATCACCGCCGCCACGTAGGTCACGAAGCTGTAATGCACCGCCAGGCCCAGGCCCCGGCCTTTGGGCAACTCGCGGCCCCAGCCGGCGGCCTTGGCGGCGGTTTCCAGCACCGTGCGCAATCGCGCGGTGTCGATCGGATAACGCTCGGGCGATTCACCGTAGTTCCACTCTTCACTCAAGGTACGCGGATCGATCTGACGGTCCGGGCCGAGCAGCCTGACCTGGTACTTGAGCGGGTCCTCCCCGGCCTTGTGCGCCAGTTCATCGATGAAGCTCTGGATCGCAAAGCCGTGGGGGATGTTCGACACCGAGCGATACCAGCCCACCCGCGTATGCACGGTGGCCTCGGGGTTTTCCAGGCGAATGTTGGGAATCGCGTAGGCCATGTTGGTGAAGCCCATGCCCAATTCGAAGGCCGCCTCGTGGTTCATGCCCGGGGCGAACAACGCGGTGATACTCGGCGCCACCGTACGGTGCAGCCAGCCGGAAGGCAGCCCATCCTTGTTCAGGCTGGCCTTGAGGTATTCGGCCGACACGGTGTGAAAATACGAACAGTGGATATCGTCTTCGCGGGTCCATTGCACCCGCACCGCCTTGCCGGGGAATTCCTTGGCCAGGATCGCCGCTTCGATGATGAAGTCGGGTTTGGATTTGCGCCCGAAGCCACCGCCCAGCAGCGTCACGTTGAACGTAACGTTATCGAAGGGCACGCCCAGGCGTTCACCGATCCGCTCGCGGGTGACCTGTGGCGCCTGGCTTGGCCCCCAGGCTTCGCACACTCCGTCCTTGTAGCGAGCGATGGCGACCATCGGCTCCATTGGCGATTGTGACAGGTGCGGCAAGTAGTAGGAGGCTTCCAGCGTGCTGTCGGCGCCGCTCATGGCCTCGTCGATATTGCCGGTGTTGCGCACCACTTTTCCGGGTTTGAGCGAGGCGGCCTCCAGCTCCTTGCGGTAGGCAATCGAGTCGTAGCTGGCGTTAGGGCCATCGTCCCATTCGATTTTCAGCGCATCGCGCCCCTTGATCGCTGCCCAAGTGTTGCTGGCCACCACTGCGATGCCGCCCAGGGGTTGAAACTCCGAGGGCAAGGGACGGCTCTCGATCTGGATGACCTTGACCACCCCCGGCACTTTCATCGCCGCACTGCCATCGAAGCTCTTGACCTTGCCGCCGTACACCGCCGGCCGGGCAATGGTGGCGAACAGCATGCCATCGAAATGCACGTCGGCGCCGTATACCGCGCGACCGTTGACGATGTCGTCGCCATCGATGGCCTTGGTGCCTTCCTTGCCGATATAGCGAAATTCCGCGGGCTGCTTGAGTCGCAAGCTGTCCCGTGCCGGCACGGCCAGGGCGCTGGCAGCTGTGGCCAGGGCGCCATACTCCAGCTCACGCCCGGAAGGCTTGTGGATGACTTTATGCAGCTGGGCATGGCATTCGCCCACCGGCACTTTCCACTGGTCGGCGGCGGCCTGTTCGAGCATGGTCCGCGCGGCGGCACCGCAGCGACGCATCGGCTCGTACCAGTGGCGCATGCTGCGCGAACCATCGGTGTCCTGGTTGCCGAAGCGCACTTCATCGCCCGGCGCCTGCTGCACCTTGACCCGTGCCCAATCGGCTTCCAGTTCATCGGCCACCACCATGGTCAGGCTGGTCCGTACGCCCTGGCCCATTTCCGAACGGTTGCATACCACTGTCACCGTGCCATCAGTGGCGATACTCACATAAACCTTGGGATCGTCGACCCAGCCGTGGGGCATGCCGTCGGCACCGAACTTTTTCTGCGCTTCTTCGGCAAATGCGTCCTGCCAGCCCCAGCTCGCGGCGACCACCAGTGCACTGGCGGCGCCCACACCCTTGAGAAAACCACGCCGACTGAGGTTGCTCAGGGCGAAATCATCGGGTAACCGGCTCATGCCTTGGCCTCCTTCAGGTGAGTGGATGCCTGGCGGATGGCGGTCTTGATGCGGTTGTAGGTGCCGCAGCGGCAGATGTTGCCGACCATTGCCTCTTCGATCTGTTCGTCGCTCGGGTTCGGGTTGGTCTTGAGCAGCGCGGTGGCGGACATGATCTGCCCGCCCTGGCAGTAACCGCATTGGGCCACGGCCGTATCGAGCCAGGCCTGCTGCACGACTTTGCCCACCGGGTCGGCATGCAGGTTGTCGATGGTGGTGACATTCTGGCCGACGACCGAGCCGATCGGCGTGATGCAACTGCGCGCCGGGGCACCTTCGATATGAATCGTGCAGGCGCCGCAAAGGCCCATGCCACAGCCGAATTTAGTGCCGTTGTAACCGGCCACGTCGCGGATCGCCCAGAGCAAGGGCATATCCTCGGTGACGTCGAGCGGATGGTCTTGACCGTTGAGTTTCAGGGTAATCATGGGCACGCCCGCATAGTGCTTGGGTTATGGGTCGAGCAATCTGCCGATGGATCATTGGTGGGTAACGCAGATCGACTCAGGCTAATGGGCTCTCTTGTGCGAACGGACACGTCTGCACCGGGCCTTTGGTGGAGCAAATGCTTGCATCGTCAGCAGACCAGGTTAAGCCTGCATTAACAAAAAAGCCCTGCACAACGTGAGTTGTACAGGGCTTTGGCAATCCGTCATGAAAGCTTAGCTTCAATACCGGTTGGGCTCCATTTCCAGATCAACATGAAAACGCTCTGCAATGTCTTTCTGGATGCGCTGCGCCAGGTCCAGCAGTTGCAATCCCGTCGCACTGCCGTAATTGACCAGCACCAGTGCCTGCATCTTGTGCACGCCGGCATCGGCCTCGCGGAAACCTTTCCACCCTGCCCGCTCGATCAGCCAGCCCGCCGCCAGTTTCATCTGCCCGTCGGGTTGCGCGTAGGCCACCAGGTCGGGGTATTCGCCCTTGAGCCGGGCGACCAGCGCCGCTGGCACCAGGGGATTCTTGAAAAAGCTGCCGGCATTGCCGAGCACCGCCGGGTCCGGGAGTTTCTCGTTGCGAATGCTGCAGATGGCCTGGCTGACGTCCGTGGCGGTCGGATGATCGATGCCCTGTTCGGTCAGGCGCTGACGCACCGGACCATATTCCAGGTGCAGCTGTGCAGCGCGATCGAGGATGAAACGCACGCGCAGGATCAACCAGCGCCCAGGTTCCTGCTTGAACACACTGTCGCGGTAAGCGAAGTTGCATTCTTGCAGGCTGAAGTCGCGCAACTCGCCACTCTGGCGATCAAGGGCGGTCAGGCCGGCGAACACATCCTTGATCTCCACGCCATAGGCGCCGATGTTCTGCATGGGCGCGGCGCCCACGGTGCCGGGAATCAGGCTGAGGTTTTCCAGGCCCGACAAGCCCTGCACCAGGGTGTGTTGCACGAACGGATGCCAGGGCTCGCCCGCCTCGGCCTCGATCACGACTTTGCTGCCATCGTCGCTGATCACGCGGATTCCGCGGCTGGCCATGCGCAGTACCAGTGATTCAACATCGGCCGTCAGCAGCAAGTTGCTGCCACCGCCGATCACCAGCAAGGGCACCTGGTGCTCCCGTGCATAAGCCAGGGCCTCACGCACATCAGCGTCGCTGTGGGCCTCGGCGAACAGACGGGCCTGGACATCCACGCCAAAGCTGTTGAACGGCTTGAGTGAAACCCCTGATCGCACCTGCAAACTCATAACCGTTCCTTCAGTTCGATCACCAGCAGGTCACTGGCGCGCTCGATCAGGTCCAACACAATTTCAAAGCCATGCTCACTGTCGTTGTACGGGTCCGGGACTTCTTCGATCTCCGACGGGTAGCGACGCAGGAACAGGTCCAGCTCCGCCCTGCCCTTGGCCGGTTGCAAATCCATGAGGTTGCGCAGGTTGCTGTTGTCCATTGCCAGGATCAGGTCGTACTCGGCGAAATCGGCGCGGGTGACCTGCTGGGCGCGCTGGGCGGACAAATCATAACCGCGCTTTTTCGCCGCCGCCTGGCTGCGCTTGTCCGGTGCACTGCCCACGTGCCAGTCGCCGGTACCGGCGGAGGCCACTTCGACTTGATCGGCCAGCCCCGCTTCGCGCAGTTTATGCCGCAGTACACCTTCGGCCGTGGGTGAACGGCAGATATTGCCCAGGCAGACAAACAGAACCCGCATCAGGCCTCCAGCAGGCGACGAACGCGCTCAAGGTCTTCAAGGGTATCGACACCGGCCGGCGGCGCGATCAGCGCATCGGCGACGTGAATCCGCACCCCGTGCCACAAGGCACGCAGCTGTTCCAGGCATTCGGTGTTTTCCAGCCAGCACGGGCCCCAGCTGACGAAGTCATGCAGGAAACCGGCGCGGTAGGCATAGATGCCGATGTGGCGGCGATACGGCACACCTTCCGGCAACTGCTCGAGGCTCTTGGCGAAGGTGTCCCGGGCCCATGGCAAGGTGGCGCGACTGAAGGTCAGTGCCAGGCCATTGAGGTCGCTGACGACCTTGACCACGTTGGTATTGAACAGACTCTCGACGTCTTCGATTGGCTCGGCCAGGGTGGCCATGCGCGCTTCAGGGTGGGCCGCCAGGTTGACGGCCACCTGATCGATGACACTTGGCGGGATCAGCGGCTCGTCACCCTGGACGTTGACCACGATCGCGTCAGGCGCCAGGCCCAGCTTCGCTGCGACTTCGGCCAGGCGATCGGTGCCGGAGTTGTGATCTACGCGAGTCATCACCACTTGCGCACCAAACCCTTCGCAGGCCTGGGCGATGCGTACGTCGTCCGTGGCCACTACCACACGCTCGGCGCTGCTTTTGCACGCCTGTTCCCACACGTGCTGGATCATCGGCTTGCCGGCGATCAACAGCAGCGGTTTGCCCGGCAGACGGGTTGAGGCATAGCGCGCAGGAATAACAACGGTAAAGGCTGTAGTCATTTATCCAGACGCTCGTCGGTGGTCAGGGTGCGGGCTTCGCTTTCGAGCATGACCGGGATGCCGTCGCGAATCGGGTATGCAAGGCCAGCGCCCTTGCTGATCAGCTCGGTCTTGTCGGCGCTGAGCTTGAGCGGACCTTTACAGACCGGGCAAGCGAGGATGTCGAGCAATTTGGTGTCCATGAACATTCCCTGGATAGAAACGGAGTTAAGGCAAAAGACGAGCCGGCAACAGGCGCATCAACTGTGTATCGAACCAGGCCGTGAAGGCTGGCGACGGCACAGCGTCGACCGCCAGGTACCACCAGTCGGCGGCGGCGAAGGCACGGCACTTCACCGCGTCCTTTTCGGTCATCACCAATGGCAATGGCGGATTGAAATTCAAGGCCTGCACGCTGTATTCGGCGTGGTCGGCGAACGCGTGCGGGACCGGCTGCCAGTGTAACGTTTCGAGGGTCCTGAAGAAACGCTGCGGGTTACCGATCCCGGCCACGGCATGCAGCGCCTGGCCCGCGGGAAAGTGATCGAGCGGGCGCCGTTCGCCGCTTTGCAGGTTGACCAGTGCGGTCGGTTGCAACTGGAAGGCGAAGCCGTCACCGCTGTCGGCCGTGGCGCCGTTGTAGAGCACCGCGTCGACACTTTGCAGACGCTCGACCGGTTCACGCAGTGGCCCGGCCGGCAGGCAACGGCGGTTGCCCAGGCCACGGGCGGCATCGATCAGCACCAGCTCCAGGTCCCGCGCCAGGCGGTAATGCTGCATGCCGTCATCGGACAGGATCAGGTCCAGCGGCTCACTGGCCAGCAAGGCTTTGACCGCCGCGCTGCGATCTGGATCGATCATCAAGGGCACGCCAGTACGCTGCACGATCAACAGCGGCTCATCGCCAGCGATCTCGGCCCCTTGATCCGCCTCGACCCGCCATGGCAATTGCGCAGGCTTGGCGCCGTAACCGCGGCTGACCACGCCGACCCGCAAGCCGCTGCGTTGACAGTGCTGGATCATCCACAGGATCAGCGGGGTCTTGCCGGTGCCGCCGACGGTGATGTTGCCCACCACGATCAGCGGTACCGGTGGCTGATAGATCTCACCCTCGCCCGCCAGAAAGCGCTGGCGCTTGTTGTTGACCACGCGCCGGTACAACCACTCCAGCGGCTGCAGCAGTTTCAGGGCCGGATGGCCTCGGTACCACGCGGCGAGCAGGCGATCGGACATGGCCATCAGGGCGCGGGCGGCGCCGCCTCGACTGTGGTCATGCGCAAATGGCTGAAGCCAAGCTTGCCGGCGGCGTCCATGGCGGTGATGACCGACTGATGCTGGGATTTTCCGTCGGCGCTGATGGACAGCGGCCGGCTGGTGTCGCCATTGGATTGTTTCTGCAGGGCATCCATCAGCGTCGCCAGGTCGCTTTTGGGCAATACCTGGTTGTTCACCGAAAACACTCCGTCGGCGCTGATCGCGATATCCAGCTGCCGGGTCTGGTCGTCGGAAGGCGCGCCGCTGACCGCTTCGGGCAGATCGACGCGCAACTGGGTTTCACGGGTGAAGGTCGTGGTCACGACAAAAAACAGCAGCAGGATAAACACCACGTCGATCAGCGACGCGAGGTTGATGTCCACATTCTCCCGTTGCTTGCGGCGGAATTTCACGCTTTGACCCCCGCCAGATCCACGTCACGATCACCCTGCACCACTTCGACCAGCTTGATCGCTTCCTGCTCCATGCCCACCACCAGCTCATCGATCCGGCGTTGCAGGAAACGGTGGAAGAATACCGAAGGGATACCGACCATCAAACCGGCAGCCGTGGTGATCAGCGCCTTGGAGATACCCCCGGCGAGCACTGCGGCGTTGGTGGTCATGCCCGTGCCCATGAACGCACTGAAAATGTCGATCATGCCCAGCACCGTACCCAAAAGCCCCAGCAACGGGGCCATCGCGGCGATGGTGCCGAGGGCATTGATGTAGCGTTCCAGCTCGTGGATGACCCGCGCGGCAGCCTCTTCGATGCATTCCTTCATGATCTCGCGACCATGCCGGGAGTTGGCCAGGCCCGCGGCCAGGATTTCACCCAGGGGCGAATTGGCGCGCAGCTCCTTGAGCTTTTCCTTGTTCAGTTGCTTGTCCTTGATCCAGACCCAGACCTGCCCGAGCAAATGCTCCGGGGTCACGCGACTGGCTCGCAGGGTCCACAGACGTTCGGCAACGATCGCCATTGCCGCGATGGAACTCAGGATGATCGGCAGCATCATCCAGCCGCCGGATTTGACCAATTCCCACACAGTGACAGTCCCCTCGAAAAAGTGCGCCACTCTAACATAGGGGGTGGGCGCACCGAAGACTGTGATGTCGCATCCGGTCGGCCTTTGCTAACGCCCGGTTATTTGCCCGGGGGTGGTGGATCGCGCCAGAAGCGCCGTTCTTGACGCATCGCGCGTGGCGGCTCGAAACGCCCCAGTTGCAGATGAACGGCGCCTTGCTGCGCGCTGTCGTAGATCGCCGTGCCGCGATTTCGATAGCGGGCAATCACCACCGCATGCGGATGACCGAACGAGTTGCCCTGGCCACGGGAGATCAGCACCGCCTTGGGCTGCAAGACATTGAGCAGCGCCATCGACGACGAACTGCGGCTGCCGTGGTGCGGGGCCTGCAACCAGTCGGTGGGCACGGCCAATGGGCTGTCGAGCAACGCGCGCTCGGCGCTGCTGTCGATGTCACCGCTGAGCAGCAAGCGCTCGCCATTGGCTGTTATCTGCAAGACGCAGGAATTCTGATTGCTGTCCCTGGCCTGTGGCCAATGCCAAAGCCGGAACTCGACCCCGTCCCACGTCCATTGCCGGCCGCTCTCACAGCCCTCGGCCTGCAACCCGGCAGGCAGGTCGGCAGGTTCGCCACTGACCACCCGTTTCACCGGCAACCCATTGGCAACGGCCCGGGCGCCACCGGCGTGATCGGCATGGGCATGGCTGATCAACATCAGGTCAATCTCCTTCACCCCCAGTTTGCGTAACGCTGGCAGTACCACCCGCGCGCCCTGGTCGAGATCTCGAAAACGCGGGCCAGCGTCATACAGCAGCGTGTGATGGCGAGTACGCACCATGATCGCCAACCCTTGGCCCACATCCAGTTGCCAAACCTCGGCAATGCCTTCGGGTAGCAGCGGCCGCGGAGGAAAAACCAGAAGCAGCAGCAAAGGCCATCCTAGCGGACGCAGGGGCACGCCTCGCGGCAGCAACAACAGAAAGGCACCCAGAGTGCCGAGGCCCCAGACCCACAACGGGATGGCCGCGGGCAGCCACGCGGGCACCTTGCCGGCGACCAGTGCCAGCGCGGTGAACAGCCAATCGATCAAACCGCCCGCCAGCCACAGTAACCACTCGCCGACGTGGGGCACCGGCAATAACAAAGTCCCGAGCAATGCCGGAGGCAGCACCACCAGGCTGATCCAGGGCACCGCCAGCAAATTGACCAGTGGGCCGCTGAGGCTGATCGGCAATCCCAGGACCAGCAAGAACGGGCCAAGGCCGATTGCGATCAGCCACTGGGCACGGGTCCAGGTTTGCCACCATGGCCAAGGGCCCAAGCGACCACCGAAGGTGAAGATCAACACCGCCACGGCCGCGAAGGACAGCCAGAATCCCGGCTGCAGACTCGCCAACGGGTCCATCAGCAAGACGCCATTGAGTGCCAGCAACAGCGGCCACCACGCACCCAGGTGACGAAAGCGAAGGCGCCACAGCAGTACCAGGCCAATCATCAGGCAGGCTCGGCGAACCGGCACCTCGAAACCAGCCAACAGCCCATATCCCAGGGCGGCTGCAAAAGCCAGGCCGCAGGCCCAGGGCAACCAAGGCAGACGGCCTGGCCACAAGCCAAAACGGGCAAGCCCGGCGATCAACAGATAAACCATCCCAGCCAACAAGCCGACGTGTTGCCCGGAAATCACCAGCAGATGCACAGTGCCGGTGTCTTGCAACACCTGCCAATCCTCGCGACTGAGCCCCGCGCCGTCGCCCAGCACCAACGCTGTCAGCACGCCCGTTCGCCCCTGGGCGTCCACAGCCTGCAGCCGCTGCCGGACACCGTCGCGCAAGGCCCACCGGGCTGGCGCCAGTCGCTCCCCGGCCTTGACGGTCCCGGTCGCACCGATGCGTTGCGCCAGTAGCCAGGCCTCATAGTCGAACGCATGGGGATTGAGCAAACCCCCAGGTCGCTTCAGCTTGACCGCCAGCCGCCACTGTTCGCCGCTGTTGACCGGCGGGCCGTCGTACCAGGCCAGGCGCAAATGTCGCGGCAGGTCGCTGCGGCGTGACCGGCTGTCGGTCAGTTCGAAACGCACCACCCCTTCGGCGTTCTGCGGCAACCCGGTCACCCGCCCTTCAAGCCAGCGCGTTTCCCCGTCGAGGGTCGGCGCCAGCCGATCGTCCAGGGCCCATTGCGCATGGGCGCAAGCCCAACTCAGGCCGAACAGGAAAAACGCCGCCGGATACGTCCTGAACGGCAGCAAAATCAAACCTGCCACCGGCATCAACAACCACAACCAGACCGGCGGTAACACCGGTAAAAAACGCAAGGCCAACAGACCCAACGCCAGCGCCATCATCCCTGTGCGCATAAGCCCGTCCTTGAGAGTCCCGTCCCTAGGCATAGCCCGCGCAGGGCACGTCCGTCGTTAACAATTGTCACAAAGTCTGAATGGGCGCCTCATGGAATCCAGACATACTTGCCGACCTGACCGACCGAGAAGCCTTATGCCCCGGCGATTATTCAAACGTTACATGCCAGACCCGACCAGCATCAGGGAACACAAGTCCTTACGCTTTCTCGGCACCCTGCTGCATGACCCGAACCTCTGGCACCTCAATCGCCATTCCGTGGCCCGGGCCATGGCGGTCGGCCTGTTCGCGGCATTCCTGCCGATTCCATTGCAGATGCTGGTGGCGGCGATTCTTGCGATCATCGTGCGCGGCAACATGCCGATTGCGGTCAGCCTGGTCTGGCTGACCAACCCGATCACCATGCCGGCCGTGTTCTTCTGCACCTACCAGACCGGTGCCTGGCTGATGGACGTTCCGCCGCGCCATCTGCCGGACGAGCTGACCTGGGAATGGATCAGCGGCGAGCTCTCGACCTTGTGGCAACCGTTTTTGCTGGGATCGGTGGTGACCGGGTTGGTGCTGGGGGCGTTGGCCTATTGCCTGGTGATGATGTATTGGCGCTGGTGGGTGGCGCGACAGTGGCGTCGGCGCAAGCAAAGTCGGCTGTGACAATGCAAAACGGCGCCATAAGGCGCCGTTTTGATTTGGAATGCAACGCGTACCACCAAACAACAAGGTCGAGCGTTAGCTCGCCTCGCTTTTGCTTTGGCTTTTGATCTTGATTTTCTTGCCCCGTCGAGAGGCCGAGTGGAGGTTCTGCGCAGTGGGCAAACCGGCATGGATGCCGGTTTAGCCGCCCTCGGCCCAGAGTGTGTCAAAACATCCAAGCCAACCCTTGCTATGATTCCCCAGGATTTCATCGCAAGGGTTGCCCATGAAACGCTTTATTCAAGGTGAACACCGAGGTCAAAGTACCTTGCTCCCCGAGAGCCTGGACGATTACGTCAGCGACACCAATCCTGTGCGTGTTGTCGATGTCTTCGTGGATGAACTCGACCTGATCGCCTTGGGTTTTCAAAGCGCCGTCCCTGCTGAAACGGGCCGACCGGCTTACCACCCCGCAGTCATGCTGAAGATCTACATCTACGGCTATCTCAATCGCATCCAGTCGAGCCGGCGCCTTGAGCGCGAGGCGCAGCGCAACGTCGAACTGATGTGGCTTACCGGTCGGCTGATGCCGGACTTCAAGACCATCGCCAACTTTCGCAAAGACAACGGCAAGGCCATTCGAGGCGTCTGTCGGCAGTTTGTCGTGCTGTGTCAGCAACTGGGGCTTTTCTCGGAAAACCTCGTTGCGATCGACGGCAGTAAATTCAAGGCGGTGAACCACCGCGACCGCAATTTCACCAGCGCCAAGCTGAAGCGTCGGATGGAAGAAATCGAATCGAGCATTGCCCATTATCTGAAGGCGCTGGATGCGGCTGATCGAGAAGAGACCAAGCCTTCAGGGCCCAAAGGGGGGCTGGAGGAGAAAATCGCCAAACTGAAGGAGCAGATGAAGGCGCTTCAAGCGATTGAAATACAGCTTGAGGCGTCGCCGGACAAACAGGTCTCACTGACCGACCCGGACGCGCGCTCCATGATGACGAGCGGCAAAGGCATCGTGGGTTACAACGTCCAAGCGGCGGTCGATACCAAGCACCATCTGATCGTCGCGCACGAGGTGACCAATGAGGGTCACGACCGTGATCAGCTCAGTTCAATGGCGCTGCAGGCCCGTGAGGCGATGAAACTCCAATCGTTGTCGGTGGTGGCTGACCGAGGGTATTACAAAAGCGGGGAGATCCTTGCCTGCCACGAGGCAGGGATTAGTGCTTATGTACCGAAGACGCTGAGCTCGCGCGCCAAATACGAAGGTCGCTTCGGCAATAATGAATTTGTTTACGACGCGGATAACGATGTGTACGTCTGCCCAGCCCATGAAGCGCTGATCTGGCGCAACTCTTACGTCGATAATGGCAGGACGTTGAACAGTTACTGGAGCTCTAACTGCCGGTCCTGTTCGATCAAGGCGCAATGCACTCCGGCCAGAGAGCGAAAGATACGTCGCTGGGAACATGAAACTGTGCTGGAGGAAATGCAGGTTCGCCTGGCCAATACGCCGCAGATGATGAGCATCCGCAAGCAGACCGTCGAGCATCCCTTCGGGACGCTCAAACAATGGATGGGTGCGACACACTTTTTGACCCGACGGCTTGCCGGAGTGAGCACCGAAATGAGTTTGAATGTGCTCGCTTACAACTTGAAGCGAGTGATGAAAATCCTCGGTGCGCAGAACCTGATGAAAGCGTTGACGGCCTGAAAGGGCTCCTGTTTTGCTCGATGGACGAGCAGAGAAGCCCTACGAGTGGCATTGAAGCGTAATGGAGCTACGGAGAGCACTTTAGGTGTAATTAGCCAGCCAACCACCGTCGGCGCTACGCGCCGACCATGCTTGAATCAGTTTTTACACACTCTGGGCCATGGATGGCCGATGGCGGCGGGCCCACGGAGCAGGACCGGAAGGAGGGCATGCCGAGCCACAGCGAGGCATCGAACGTCAGGGGCAAGAGCCCTTGGTTACTTAGGGCCGGGCGGCGTTCCGTTTTTCCAAGTGACTCGCCGTAAGGGCGAAACCATAAGTGGCCGTTACCGCAGCAATGGATATGTACTCAGTCAAGCCGCCATCGCTGGCAAGCCAGCTCCTACAGTAGATCGGGTACATCCGCGAGACAATGATCAGGTACGCATCCCGCGCCCACTCACCAGCAACCGCGCACATCCCAGGTACAGAATCACAGTCGCCACCAACATGAACGTGATCGCGATACTGATCCGAATATCCGAAACGCCAAGAATGCCGTAACGGAACGCATTGACCATGTGCAATACCGGGTTGGCCAAGGATACGGTCTGCCAAAACGGCGGCAGCAACGAAATCGAGTAGAACACCCCGCCCAGGTAGGTCAACGGCGTCAGCACAAAGGTCGGGATGATCGAGATGTCATCGAAGTTGCGCGCAAATACGGCGTTGATGAAGCCCAGCAGCGAGAAGATCGTCGCCGTCAGCACCACCACCAGAACGGTCACGCCCAGGTGATGCACCTGCAAATCAGTGAAGAACAGCGACAGCAGCGTCACGATGATCCCGACCATCAGGCCGCGCAGCACGCCACCGAGGGTGTAGCCGATCAGGATGGTGTGCGGCGACACCGGCGACACCATCAGCTCTTCGATGGAACGCTGGAACTTGCTGCCGAAGAAACTCGACACCACGTTGCCGTAGGAGTTGGTGATCACCGACATCATGATCAGGCCCGGCACGATGTACTCCATGTACGTGAAGCCACCCATGTTGCCGATCTGTCGACCGATCAGGTTACCGAAGATCACGAAGTACAGAACCATGGTGATCGCTGGCGGTAGCAGCGTCTGCGGCCAGATCCGGGTAAAGCGCCGGACCTCACGGTAAACGATGGTGTTGAGGGCAACGAGGTTGGGTTGCAGCTCGGAACTCATACCGCCACCTTCGACAGATTTTTCTCCACCAGGGACACGAACAACTCCTCGAGGCGATTGGTTTTGTTGCGCAGGCTCAGCACTTCGATGTTCTGCTGCGCCAGCTGAGTGAACAGCGCGGTGATGCCCATGCTTTTGTCCACTTGGACTTCCAGGGTGTGAGCATCGAGCAAGCGTGACGGATAGCCAAGCAGCTGCGGCGGTGCGCTCACACTGCTCTTCAAATCCAGCAGGAAGGTCTCGACATGCAGTTGGCCGAGCAACTGCTTCATGCTGGTGTTTTCGACGATAACGCCGTGGTCGATGATGCCGATGTTGCGGCACAGCTGCTCAGCCTCCTCCAGGTAGTGCGTGGTGAGGATGATGGTGATGCCTTTCTTGTTCAGCTCGGTGAGGAAGGTCCACATCGAGCGACGCAGTTCAATGTCCACGCCAGCAGTCGGTTCGTCGAGGATCAACAGGCGCGGTTCGTGGACCAGCGCACGGGCGATCATCAGGCGCCGCTTCATGCCGCCGGACAGCGAACGCGACGGCACATCGCGCTTGTCCCACAGACCAAGCTGGGTCAGGTACTGCTCGGCGCGTTCCTTGGCGACTTTCGCCGGGATGCCGTAGTAACCGGCCTGGGTCACGACAATGTCGAAGGTCTTTTCGAACTGGTTGAAGTTGAATTCCTGGGGCACGACGCCAATGGAGCGCTTGAGCGCCGCCGGGTTCTTGTCCAGGTCGTGACCGAAGATATTCACCGTGCCGCTGGTCTTGTTCACCAGGGTCGACAGAATGCCGATGGTCGTGGATTTGCCGGCGCCGTTGGGGCCGAGCAAGGCGAAGAAGTCACCTTCGGCGACATCCAGATCGATACCACTCAAGGCCTGGAAACCGTTGCCGTAGGTTTTGGTTAGCTGCCGGATGGACAGAGCGGAACTCATATCGGATTACGCACCAAGAAGGGGAAGAAAGGGACAGATATGGGCGGGCGGCAAGCAAAACAACCGCGGCGCATGGACGCAATGGTGCTTGTCGCCGCCGCACAAGTACAGTCAAGTGTGTCGATAGTGAGTATTAAGTCAACGCGGTCATGACCGCCTTGCGATACGCCGGACGCTCTTGCAATCGTGCGTACCAGGCCTCCAGATGGGGCTTGGGCGAACGTTCGATCGGCATCTCGAACCAGGCATAAATGAAACTGCCCAAGGGAATGTCGCCCATGCCGATCTCGTCACCGGACAGGTAGGGCTGGGTCACCAGCGCCTGGTCAGCCATCGCCAGCAGCGTCTCGCATTCCTTGATCGCCGCGTTGATCGCGGGCCAGTCCTGTTGCTCGGCCGGGGTGCGCAGAACGCCCCAGAACACCGTGCGGAACGGCCCGGCAAGACTGGACGTGGTCCAGTCCATCCACTTCTCGGCGCTGGCCCGCGCTTGCAGGTCTGCTGGATACCACGGGGTGTTGGGCGCATGCCTGGCCATCAGGTAACGCACGATGGCGTTGGATTCCCACAGCACGAAGCCATCGTCTTCAATCACCGGCACGCGGCCATTGGGGTTCATGGCGCGGTACTCGGGCGTATCGACGACACCAAAGGCACCGCCGGCGTCGATGGCCTCATAGGCCAGGCCCAGTTCCTCGGCGGCCCACAATGGTTTCCTGACATTCGATGAATTCTTCCGACCCCAGATCTTCAGCATGACCGCCTCTTTATGGATGAATGCGCAGGCAGCATACGCCGGATCAGGCGCGACTCAAATCGCTCTGCATGTCCCCCAGCAGCGCCGGCAGTTGCTCGTCGAACAGGTGCGGATAACACTTTTCGAGGTGTTCGAAGAAGAACTTTTCCGGCACTTCGCTGAACTGGCCGTGATCGATCATGTACTCCATCAACTTCTCGCCGTCGCGATTGTAGGGATGAAAAACGCTGTCGTTGATCCCGTCGAATTCCAGTGGCGCCACATTGAACAGGTCGCACAAGCCCTGGTTGAACGCCGGGGTAGCCTTGACCCAACGCCCGTTCAGATAAAGTTCGGTGTAGCCGTGCATGGCGAACACGTCGCTCTTGAGCAATTCGAGCAAGCGCGGCGTCGACAGATGATTGCGCACATCCGCCAAACCGATCCGCGCGGGTATGCCGCAGTGCCGCGCTGTACCGGCCAGCAGTGTGGCTTTCGGCACGCAGTAACTTTCCCCGGCCGCCAGCGCATGACTGCCGCACAAGGTCTGCGGATCACGGCTGAAGGTATAGGGGTTGTAGCGCACTGCCTCTCGCACCGCGTAATAGAGATGGACCGCCTGCTCGAGCGGGTCGCGACTGGCACCGCGGTGTTTTTCGGCGAACTCCACCACCGAGGGGTGGTCACTATCGATGAAGCGGCCGGGGCTCAGGTACTCGTGCATGCGGGCAATCTCCTTGAGAAGTCTCGAGTCTATCGAGAGGTTCAGCACAGAGATAACGACGTTTCGGCCAAACATGGGCGCTTTGCCGCCCGCTCAATGAACGATTTTTCACGGTCTGTCGCGCCTAAGGCCTACACAATCATCCAGGGTTTCCCACGATTTCAATCCCCTCGCTCTGACCACCCGGTTTTACGGATGCCGTCTAAGCTCTGTGGGTTGGTACGCCCTGGGTTCACGGAGGATTAAATATGCTGCTGTTGTGGATACTGGTTCTGGTTGTCGGGATAGCTTATTTAGCCCACCGTCGCATCGCGCCGCTGCCTGCCCTGGGCATCGTGGCTGTCTATCTGCTGGCAATGGGCGCGTTCAGTCGCGCGCCGGGTTGGCTGCTGCTAATTTTCTGGGTGCTGACCGCCGCCGTGGCGGCGCCCCTGCTTTTGCCTGACCTGCGCCGCAAGTTCTTCAGCGCACCGATGTTCAACTGGTTCCAGAAAACCCTGCCGCCGATGTCGGAAACCGAACGCGATGCCATCGAAGCTGGCACCGTGTGGTGGGACGGCGAACTGTTCAGCGGTCGTCCGGACTGGAACAAACTGTTGTCCTATCCCAAGGTGCAACTGAATGAAGAAGAACAGGCCTTCATCGACGGCCCGACCGAAGAACTCTGCGCCATGGTCAGTGACTGGCAGCTCGGTCAAACCATGGACTTGCCGGCCGAGGCCTGGGCTTACATCAAGGACCAGGGCTTCTTTGCCCTGATCATCCCCAAGGAGTTTGGCGGCAAGGGTTTCTCGGCCTACGCCCACTCGCAAGTGGCGATGAAACTGGCCAGTCACAGCGGCGATCTCGCCTCCACCGTAATGGTCCCCAACTCCCTCGGCCCTGCCGAACTGTTGCTGCATTACGGCACCGACGAACAGCGCAACCATTACCTGCCACGCCTGGCGCGCGGCGATGAAATCCCCTGCTTTGCCCTGACCGGTCCCCTCGCCGGTTCGGACGCCGGCGCCATGCCCGACACCGGGGTGATCTGCAAAGGCGAATGGGAAGGCAAGGAAACCCTCGGCCTGCGCCTGAACTGGGAAAAACGCTACATCACCCTGGGCCCGGTCGCTACCCTGCTCGGCCTGGCGTTCAAGGCCTATGACCCGGACCACCTGCTGGGCGAAGAGGAGGACCTGGGTATCAGTCTGGCGCTGATTCCAACCGACCTGCCCGGCGTGGACATCGGCCGTCGTCACCTGCCCCTGGGGGCGGCGTTCATGAACGGCCCGAACTCCGGCAAGGATGTGTTCGTGCCGCTGGAGTTCCTGATCGGCGGCCAGGAAATGCTCGGCAAGGGCTGGATGATGCTGATGAATTGCCTGTCCGTCGGGCGTTCGATCTCCCTGCCGGCGGTGGGCACCGGCATGGCCAAGTTCACCAGCCTGGTGACCGGCCAGTACGCGCAGGTTCGCGAGCAGTTCAACGTGCCGATTGCCGCGTTCGGAGGCATCCAGGAAGCCATGGCGCGCATCGGCGGCAACGCCTGGATGATGGACGCCACGCGGATGCTGACCGCCAACGCGGTGGACCTGGGCGAGAAACCGTCGGTGCTGTCGGCGATCCTCAAGTACCACCTCACCGAGCGCGGCCGCGAGTGCATCAGCCAGGCGATGGATGTGCATGGCGGCAAGGCGATCATCATGGGGCCGAACAATTACCTGGGGCGCAAATGGAACGGCGCACCGATCTTCATCACCGTGGAAGGCGCGAACATTCTTTCGCGCAACCTGATGATCTTCGGCCAGGGCGCGATTCGCTGCCACCCCTTCGTACTCAAGGAAATGGCCCTGGCCACACGGGAGGACAAGGACCAGGCACTCACCGAGTTCGATGGCCTGCTGCTCAAGCACATCGGCTTTGCCGTGGGCAACGCCGCCAGCACGCTGGTGTTGAACCTGGGTTTCGGGCACCTGGAGCACATGCCGGGCGACAAGCTCAGCCAGGGTTATTTCCGCGCGCTGAACCGTCAGGCTGCCGCCTTCGCCCTGCTCGCCGACCTCAGCATGATGCTGCTCGGCGGCGAACTGAAACGGCGCGAACGCCTGTCGGCACGGCTGGGCGATGTGCTGAGCAACATGTACCTGGCCAGCGCCGCGCTCAAGCGCTACAACGACCTCGACTCACCGGAGTACATGAGGCCGCTGTTTACCTGGGCCATGGAGGAAAGTCTCGGGCACGGCGAGCGGGCCATGGATGAACTGCTCAACAACTTTCCGAACAAGGTGCTGGGCTGTCTGTTGCGAGTGATCGTGTTCCCGTTCGGCCGTCGCCACAAAGGGCCGTCGGACAAACTCGGCGCCGAAGTGGCGGCGGTGATTGGCCGCGCCAAGGGCGATCCGGCCCTGGAAGAAGTGCTGCTGGGTTGCTACCGCCCACAATCGGTCGAAGACCCTGTTGGCGTCCTGCAGCACACCTGCAATCTGTTGGACGCTGCGCAACCCTTGCGCAAGAAACTGCACGTGGCGCTCAAGAGCGGTCAGGTCAAACCGGTCGCCGGGGAAAATGTCATCGAGGCCGCACTGGAAGCCGGCGTGTTGCAACCGGTAGAAGCACAGACACTGCGTGAGGCCGAAGCATCGCGACGCAAAGTCATCGATGTCGATGCTTTCGATAAAGAGGAAATAGCCCTGACCGAGGGTAGCGTGCGCTGATCCATCCAGCTCTCGATCATGGGAAAATGCGCGCGGGAGCTTTATACTCCCGCGCCCGTTTTGCTCTTGAGGACTTATCTCGTGTCCAACATCGTTGCCGATCATCTCGTTTTGCTCGACCACTTGCGCAGCATCCTGGTCGCCGTAGGTGAGGCCGAACAGGTTCCCGAAGAAAGCCATGCCTTGTTCCTGGAGCGCTTCGACGAACTGCTGGCGTCCCTGCCGATCGATCCGATCGAAAGCCAATACCTGGGCCAGGACATCCTGACTCAAGTCATTTCCCGTTATCCGCAAATCGCCCACCTGATCCCACGGGATCTGCTGTGGTATTTCGCCGGTGACTGCCTGCACTACTTGTCCGATGAAGAAATCGACCTGTACCAGGCACTGGAAGAGCGTCGTTTCGAAGCCGAACAGAATGACGAACCTTTCGACTGGAACCAGGAGAAACAGCTGCTGGCGTTGTCGAATCAGGACAGCAAGCACTGATACAAAAGATCGCAGCCTGCGGCAGCTCCTACAGGGGAATTGCGTACCACCTGTAGGAGCTGCCGCAGGCTGCGATCTTTGCTTTTGCCTCAGAACAACCCTTCACTCTCGGGCAACTCATACTCCGAAACCGGCGTACTCAGCGTGCTCGACTTGCCTGGCTTGCCCAACGTCGGCTCCTTCTCCAGACACTCCACCAGGTAATCAATCAATACCCGTAGCTTGGGCGGCAGGTATCGGGTTGGCGAATACAGCAACCAGGCGCCTCCGTGGTAGGACGCCAGGAACGTCCAGTCCGGCAGCACCTGCACCATCAACCCCTTCTCCAAGGCACGACGCGCGGTGAAATACGGCAGGCTGCCAATGCCGATGTGCTGCAACACCGCGCCAAAACGTACACCGGTGTGATTGGCGGCATACCGTCCGCGCACTCCGACGGTTACGGTTTTGCTGCCTTTCTTAAACTTCCACCGCGCATCGCTCGGGGTTTCGCCCAGATAAATGCAACTGTGGTTGAGCAGGTCATGGGGGTGAGTCGGCGTCCCGTGCTCGGCCAGATACTCGGGTGTGGCGCAGAGCAGATGGTCGATGCTCAGCAGCTGTCGCCCCACCAACCCCGCTGGTGGCCGGTCGGTGATGCGAATCGCCAGGTCGACGTGATCGTCGATCAGATCCACCTGACGATCCTCAAGCAACAACTCCACATCCACCTTGGGATAACGGCGCAAAAACTCCGGCATATGCGGGTGAATCACGATTCGGCCTACCGCTTTAGGGACGCTGATGCGCACCACTCCCTCGGGCTCATCAGTGAACTGACCACTGATTTCCATCACGGACCGGGCCGCGTTGACCATCTCCTGGCACCGCTTGAAGACCTCCTCGCCACCATCGCTCAAACGCAGCTTTCGTGTAGTCCGTTGCAGCAAACGGGTGGCCAGGGCCTTCTCCAGTCGCGAGATGCTGCGACTCACCGCCGAGGGCGAAGAGCCCAATTGCCGAGCGGCTTCGGAGAAGCTGCCGGTTTCGACGACCTTGACGAAAATCGCCATTTCACCCAGTAATGGCAGTGGAAGATTTATGCTCACAACGCAACAGTCCTTTGATGTTTGAACGGATTATCACGCTAATCCACGCTTCATATAATAAAAAATAGAAATTTGATTACGAGCTTGGAATATGACGCTTCGCCTCTTTTTCCACAGTGATGACCTCAAGGCAAATGTGGAAGTCCTGGATTGCGCACCTCACGAGAACGAATTCGCCGTGGTGCTGCGCGCAACCTTGTTTCACCCTCAGGGCGGCGGACAACCTTGCGATACGGGGTGGATCGGCGACAGCCGGGTACTGCGCGTAGTCCAGGATCCTGACCGGATCGTCCATTTCGTCGATCAGCCGGTCAACCCCGGCATGACCCAGATCCGCATCGACGAGCAACGTCGCCAGTTCAATACCCGCATGCATTCGGCCGGCCACCTGATTGGCCACTTCGTCCAGGCCATGGGCTGGATGCCGATCAAGGCGCATCACTGGCCCGGCGAAGGACGTGTGCAATTCAAACCGGCAGACTCGGCCCAGGACGTTGACACGCAGACCGTTCAGGACGGCCTCGAACAGTGGATCGCCCATGATCTGCCGCGCCTGACATCGCTGCGCGAAGGCGCCCGGGAAATCAGTTTCGGTGAACTGCCGGCCTATGGCTGTGGCGGCACCCATGTACGTAGCCTGAAAGACCTGGGCACGGTCACGATCTCGTCCCTTTCGCAAAAGAAAGGCACGTTGTCCGTCCACTACCACGTGGACTGAACCTGCGACGCGCCTATAAAGGCCCGCTCAGTCTGACTGGCGGGCCTTTTCTCTGCGATGGACATAAATCGCGCACAAACAAAAACGCCGCTCAATGAGCGGCGTTTTTGTTAAATATGGAGCGGGAAACGAGACTCGAACTCGCGACCCCGACCTTGGCAAGGTCGTGCTCTACCAACTGAGCTATTCCCGCAAAAAGCATCCCCTGGGGGACTCTAACACCTGTTACAAACAAAAACGCCACTCGGTGAGCGGCGTTTTCGTCAAATATGGAGCGGGAAACGAGACTCGAACTCGCGACCCCGACCTTGGCAAGGTCGTGCTCTACCAACTGAGCTATTCCCGCAAATGGCGTCCCCTAGGGGACTCGAACCCCTGTTACCGCCGTGAAAGGGCGGTGTCCTAGGCCACTAGACGAAGGGGACACGCTGCCCGGAACACATGGTGTGTGTTTCGGTGCCCAGATCCGCATCCGAAGACTTGGTTCTGGTTTCACTCAGCCCTGCCCGAAAGCAAGACCGTTTAAAAATGGAGCGGGAAACGAGACTCGAACTCGCGACCCCGACCTTGGCAAGGTCGTGCTCTACCAACTGAGCTATTCCCGCAATGGCGTCCCCTAGGGGACTCGAACCCCTGTTACCGCCGTGAAAGGGCGGTGTCCTAGGCCACTAGACGAAGGGGACACACTACAACATTCACTGCCTGCTTCGTTTCGCTGTGTGCTTTACGCTGCAAGTGGCGCGCATTCTATGGATGGATTGAGAGGTCGTCAACCCCCTGTTATAAATTTATTTAAATCAATGACTTCGGACTGCTTTTAAGGCCCCTTGCGGTTTTCCGTCGCCCGGGGTCTGGCGCCTATATTCTGACACTCGCCAAGACGTTATAGTCGACGCCATGAGTGATGGCAATATGCTCCTGAGGTGCCAGCATTTATATAAGCGGGCTGCGGCCGATAAAACCTTGGCCACGCCGAGTCAAGCAGTCGAGCGGCTCCAGGCAGCTGGAGACCAAGCCACTACACTCGCATGCAAACCCTATAAAAGAGGTCTTACCGGTGACACCACTCATGATCACCCTGCTCGTCGTAGCCGGGATTGCACTCTTGATCGCCATTGGCTACATCAACCATGTGGTGGAAAACAATAAGCTGGAAAGGGCCCGTACCAAGGTGGAACTCAATGACCGTTTGCGTCGCTGTGGTGAGATCACCGAGACGTTTCCCGGCCAGTTGATGACGCCAGCACTCAAGCTGCTGCTGACCCGCCTGGAGCTGAATGTTTGCCAACGCCTGTTGAACCTGGAAAAGACCAGCGCCAATCTCAAGGCACGGATAACCGAACTGGAGGCCCTGGTTGCCCAGGGCCAATCGATTCCGGTCAACAACCCGCCGGCACCGATCCAGACTGAAGCCAAGGCCAAGGACGTGCGTTTCCTGCTCGAAGCCCTGCACGGGCAAATCACCCGCGCGGCACAGGATGGTTTCCTGCCACCCAACGAAGCCAAGGGCTGGATCCGTGAAGTGCGCCATATCCTTGTGCTGCTGCACATCGAGTTTTTCAACAACCTCGGCCAGCACTCCCTGCAGCAGAACCAGCCCGGCCAGGCGCGGTTGGCGTTCGAGCGTGGCGTGCAGTACCTGCGCAAGCAGCAGGACCCCCAGGTCTACGCCGAACAATTGCAATACCTGGAAAAACTCCTGGCCCGCGCCAACGACCAGGTCATGGACCGCATCGCTCCGGTGGAGGGCGATGTCAACCAATTGACCGAAGGCCTCAAGGACGTCGAGGCGGATGCGGACTGGAAGAAGAAAGTGATTTACGACTGATCACCGAGCGAACGTAGAAACAAGATCAAAAGATCGCAGCCTGCGGCAGCTCCTACAGTGGAATGCGATCCCTGTAGGAGCTGCCGCAGGCTGCGATCTTTAGTGGCAGTCAGGCCTGCATCAGAGCCTGAAATGCCCCACCATCCCCTTCAACTCAACCCCCAACTGCGCCAGCTCGATACTCGACGCCGCATTGCCCTGCATCGCCAGCGAAGACTGGTCCGCACTCGCACGAATACTCGTGACGCTGCGATTGATCTCCTCGGCCACCGAGCTCTGCTCTTCGGCAGCCGCCGCGATCTGCTGGTTCATCTGCTGAATCAAGGACACGGCCGCCGCAATGCTCCCCAGCGCACTCTCGGTCTGCAGTGCATCACTGACGGCCAGTTTCACCAACTCGCCGCTGCTCTGTATCTGCTGCACCGACGCCTGCGCCGCCGAGCGCAAGGCGCTGACCAGTCGCTCGATCTCTTCGGTTGATTGCTGGGTCCGCTTGGCCAGGGCCCGCACTTCATCGGCCACCACCGCAAACCCCCTGCCCTGTTCGCCGGCCCGGGCCGCTTCGATGGCCGCGTTGAGGGCCAACAGGTTGGTCTGTTCCGCCACGCTCTTGATCACGCCGAGCACCGTACCGATGTTCTGGATTTCCGCGCTCAGGCTTTCGATGCTTGAACTGGCCGAAGTGGCGGATTCCGCCAGTTGTTCGATTCGCACCATGCTCTGGCGCACCACCCGTTGCCCACTTTCAACCTTGCCGTCCGCCGTTTGCGCCGCCTGGGCGGCCTCCTCCGCATTACGCGCGACGTCATGTACGGTGGCGGTCATCTGGTTCATGGCCGTCGCCACCTGCTCGGTTTCTTCCTTCTGGCTGCTGACTTCGAGGTTGGTCTGTTCGGTCACGGCGGACAAGGATTGCGCTGACGTGGCCAACTGCTCGATGCCCGCCTGCAAACCGCTGACGATCTGGCTCAGCCCTTCGCCCATCTGCTGCATGGCTTGCATCAACTGGCCAATCTCGTCTCGGCGGGTCACTTCAACCTTGGCACTCAGGTCCCCGGCAGCGATCTGCTGCGCCACACCAATCACGGTGCGCAGCGGCGCGACGATCAAGCGGGTGATCACCCACGCCGCAATCAGGCCGACCAGCAAGGCCAGCACGGAAGAACCGAGGATCAGCAGCGAGTTGTTCTTTAGCTGCGTCTGCATCGACTGGTCTTCGGCGACATAGGCCTGATCCACCCGCTCCACCACTTGGGCAGCGCGTTGATGCAATTGCTGGTAGACGGTTTTTTCCTGTTCCAGCAGGCCGGTGTACTCGGCGAGCTTGTCGCTGAAACTGGCGATATGGCCGCTGACTTCATTGAGGACGGTCTGGTAGCCCTCATCCTTGACCGTGGTCTTGAGTTGTTCGGCCTGGGTCAGCGCCTGACTGGCCTGCTCGATCTTGCCCTGTGCGGCGCTGTCGTCGCCCTTGCGGCTCTGGTCCAGGCGCACGCGCGCTTCGTTCATGGCTTGCAGCATCAACCGCGAAACCTGGCTGACCTGACTGGATTGCTCGATGAATTGCGCGCCGTCCTTGCCTTCGGATTCCTTCAGCGTATAAGCGCCGTCGTCGGCGAGCCCGGCTTGCAGGACGTCGAGGTTGTTGGCCACGCTGGACACCGACCAACTGGCCATTTCCAGCGCCAGGTCCTTGGCTTGGCTGAGCGAGACAAATTCGTCAAACGCCTTGCGGTAGGCCCCCAGGGACTGCTCGACGTCATTCATCACCAGTACGTTGGCCGCCGACGCCGCCTTGAGCTGCTTTGCCAGGTCGATCAGGCCGTCAACGCCTGCGTGCAGGGCGTCGACGGTTTTCGGGCTGCCGTGCAAGGCATATTCCTGCTCCAGCAGCCGCACCTTGAGCAAGCCGCTGTTGAGCGAAGACATCTGCTTGAGCCCGTCGAAGCGTTGGCTGATGGTGTGCAGCGACCATACACCGATGGCCGCCACCAGGGCCGTCAGCAACAGCACCAGCACAAACCCGACACCCAGTTTTTTTGCCATACCGAGGTTGGCAAAACGTCCTTGCACGGCCGAAATCATTGCACTCAGTCCCCCGCCATTATCAATAGCGGCAGAGTCGCAACGGGCCTTTGGCAACACAAGTCTCTGGCGTCGCAATAATGGCAAAAAGCTACGCCACCGTCGTTTTCAGAACGCTGGAGGTCGATCCGCAATCAAAACGCCGTAACCCCGCCATCCACGGCCAATGAGTGCCCCGTGGTGAACGCCGCGCCATCGCTGCACAGGTACAGCACCGCGCTGGCGATTTCCTCGACCTTGCCGATGCGACCCACCGGGTGCATGGCATTGGCGAACTCGCCTTTCTTCGGGTCTGCTTCGTAAGCGCGGCGGAACATGTCGGTGTCGATCACCGCCGGGCACACGGCATTGACGCGGATTTTTTTCTTGGCGTATTCAATCGCGGCCGATTTGGTCAGGCCGATGACCGCGTGCTTGGACGCCGCGTAGATGCTCATCTTCGGTGCAGCCCCGAGACCGGCCACAGAAGCCGTGTTGACGATTGCACCGCCGCCCTGGGCCAGCAACAAAGGCAGTTGGTACTTCATGCACAACCACACGCCTTTGACGTTGACGCCCATGATCGCGTCGAACTCGTCGACCGTACCCTCGGCCAGTTTGCCCTTCTCGATCTCGATGCCGGCGTTGTTGAAGGCATAGTCGAGACGGCCGTAGGTATTGACCACTTCATCCATCAGATTTTTTACATCGCTTTCCAGCGTCACGTTGCAACGCACGAACGTCGCTTCGCCGCCTGCCGTGCGGATCAGCGCTACCGTGCCCTCACCGCCCGCGGTGTCCATGTCGGCCACCACCACCTTCAGGCCTTCGGCGGCAAACGCCTGGGCCGTGGCCCGGCCGATGCCGGCTGCCGCGCCTGTCACTACGGCCACCTGGCCGGAAAACGTCATGCTCATTGTTCTGTCCTCGAAGAGAAGTTTGCGGGGGGTCGCGTTTTTCCAGCATAGCCAGAGCCCCCGCCGCCAGGCAGCACTATCAAAAGGCCGGTTGAGTCCCCATGCATCGCAGTGATGGAACTACCGTACCAACTATCACCGCACTGGATCAGACCTTATTCGCCGCATCAGCCGAACTTGCGACATCGACCCTGAGGGTCTATCAACAAGGTTTCATTCATCCTGAGTGCCTGCCATGACGTCCCAGACCAATCGCCAATTTCTCCTCGCCAAACGCCCGGTGGGGGCCGCGACCCGGGAAACCTTCACCTATCAGGAAGTACCGGTCGGCGAACCGGCTGCAGGCCAGATCCTGGTCAAGAACGAATACCTGTCCCTGGACCCGGCCATGCGCGGCTGGATGAACGAAGGCAAGTCCTACATCCCGCCGGTCGGTCTTGGCGAAGTGATGCGCGCGTTGGGAGTGGGCAGGGTCGTGGCCTCGAACAACCCCGGGTTCGCAGTCGGTGACTACGTCAACGGCGCCCTCGGCGTGCAGGATTATTTCCTCGGCGAGCCGCGCGGGTTCTACAAGGTTGATCCGCAACTGGCGCCGCTACCGCGCTACCTGTCCGCGCTGGGCATGACCGGCATGACCGCGTACTTCGCGTTGCTCGACGTGGGTGCGCCCAAGGCTGGCGATACGGTCGTACTGTCGGGCGCTGCGGGAGCGGTGGGCAGCATTGCCGGGCAGATTGCCAAGATCAAGGGCTGTCGGGTCGTCGGCATCGCCGGCGGCGCGGACAAGTGCCGGTTCCTCATCGACGAACTGGGGTTTGACGGCGTCATCGACTACAAGAATGAGGATGTCGTTGCCGGACTCAAGCGCGAATGCCCGAAAGGCGTCGATGTGTATTTCGATAACGTGGGCGGCGATATCCTCGACGCGGTGTTGAGCCGCCTGAACATGAAAGCCCGGGTGGTGATCTGTGGCGCCATCAGCCAGTACAACAACAAGGAAGCGGTCAAGGGCCCGGCCAACTACCTGTCGTTGCTGGTCAACCGTGCGCGCATGGAAGGTTTTGTAGTGATGGACTACGCCGCGCAGTTCGCCGCCGCCGGACAGGAAATGGCCGGCTGGATGGCCAAGGGGCAGCTCAAGAGCAAGGAAGATATTGTGGAGGGACTGGAGACGTTCCCGGAGACGCTGATGAAACTGTTCAGCGGGGAGAATTTTGGCAAGTTGGTCCTGAAAATCTGAAGCTGTTCTGTAGGAGCCGGCTTGCTGGCGATGCGGGCGCCGCGGTCATTCAGATAAACCGCGGCGCCTGCATCGCCAGCAAGCCGGCTCCTACAGGTTTGGCATTTAGGCGAGCTCGGCCACTACAGAAGCCAACGCCTTGGCCGGATCCGCCGCCTGGCTGATCGGACGGCCGATCACCAGGTAATCGGAACCGGCATCCAGCGCCTGGCGCGGGGTCAGGATACGGCGTTGATCGTCCTGGGCGCTGCCCGCCGGACGAATCCCCGGGGTCACCAGTTGCAGCGACGGGTGCGCCGCTTTCAGCGCCTGGGCTTCCAGGGCCGAGCACACCAGCCCATCCATCCCGGCTTTTTCCGCCAGTGCGGCCAGGCGCAACACCTGCTCCTGCGGCTCGATGTCCAGACCGATCCCTGCCAGGTCCTCACGCTCCATGCTGGTCAGCACGGTCACGCCGATCAGCAATGGCTGCGGGCCGCTGCGCTTGTCCAGCACTTCACGGCAAGCCGCCATCATGCGCAGGCCACCGGAGCAATGCACGTTGACCATCCACACGCCCATCTCCGCTGCCGCTTTCACGGCCATCGCGGTGGTGTTGGGGATGTCATGGAACTTGAGGTCGAGGAACACTTCGAAACCCTTGTCACGCAGGGTGCCGACGATTTCCGAAGCACAGCTGGTAAACAGTTCCTTACCGACTTTGACCCGGCACAGTTTCGGGTCCAACTGATCGGCCAGCTTCAGTGCGGCGTCACGGGTAGGGAAATCCAGGGCGACGATGATGGGAGTCTGGCAGGCGGACATGAGTGGGCTCTCAGGCAAGTCGAAATCGGCGCGCATTGTAGCGGAAGCAAACGCCCTGCGGGACCCGATGATCGGTAAATCGTCGAGAACGCTCAGGCAAGACTAGTCTCTGCGGCAATTGTGTCGAGTTCGATACAGTCACGACACGCCCTCAACATGCTTGCCCGCTACCCTCGGCAACCGCAATACGTCCTTACCTCAGCACTTCCCGCCTCCGGGCAGGACGCCTATGCTGGAACCACAACCTCGCAGCCTATCTTTGTGGTTGGCAGCCTATCTGGCAGATGAACCCACGCATGTACAACACTCCCGCCCCCGTGAACGACGATCAAAAAGCGCTTGGCGACGATAAACGCTGGAGCATTCGCGCCCTGATCGTCGACGATGACGTGCCGATCCGCGAGCTGATGATCGACTACCTGGCCCGTTTCAACATCCACGCCAGCGGTGTCACCGATGGTGCGGCCATGCGCCTGGCGTTGCAGGCGGAGCATTTCGACGTGGTGGTGCTCGACCTGATGCTGCCCGGCGAAGATGGCCTGTCGCTGTGCCGCTGGCTGCGTGCCGAATCGGATATTCCGATCCTGATGCTCACGGCCCGCTGCGAACCCACCGACCGGATCATCGGCCTTGAACTTGGCGCAGACGATTACATGGCCAAACCCTTCGAACCGCGCGAGCTGGTCGCGCGCATCCAGACCATTTTGCGTCGGGTGCGTGACGACCGCAGCGAACAACGGGCGAACATCCGCTTCGACAATTGGCGCTTGAACAGCGTGCTGCGCCAATTGATTGCCCCCGATGGCCTGGTGGTGCCACTGTCCAATGCCGAATTTCGCCTGCTCTGGGTGTTCATTGAACGACCGCGTCGGGTCCTGAGCCGCGAACAATTGCTGGATGCCGCTCGTGGCCGCTCGATCGAAGCCTTCGATCGCAGCATTGACCTGTTGGTGTCGCGCCTGCGCCAGAAACTCGGTGACGACCCCAAAGCCCCGCAACTGATCAAAACCGTCCGTGGCGAGGGTTACCTGTTCGACGCCCGAGACATCGGCTGATGCGGGCGCGCTTCGATACGTTGTTCGGCCGCCTGTTTGGCGTGCTGCTGATCGCGATTGTCCTGGCGCACCTGCTGGCATTTGCCTGGTTTCACTATTACGGTCCGCCGCCTCCACCGCCCAATCGCCCTCCCCGGCCATGGTTCGGCGGACCGCTGGTGCCGCTGTCGTTTCAGCTGATCTCGCTGATCATTGCCGCCTGGTACGGTGCCAAATTGCTCAGCCGGCCGATTCAGCGCCTGAGCGATGCGGCCGAGCGCTTGAGTGAAGACCTCGACAGTGCGCCGCTGGAGGAGTCCGGCCCGCGGGAAGCGCGGCAAGCGGCGCACACGTTCAATAAAATGCAACGACGCATCATCGAGCAGGTCAAGCAGCGCTCGCGCATGCTCGGCGCGGTATCCCACGACCTGCGCACGCCGTTGTCGCGGCTCAAACTGCGGCTGGAACAGATCGACGACAACAAGCTGCAAGGCCAGATGCGCCAGGATCTGGACGACATGATCAACATGCTCGATGCCACCCTCGGCTACCTGCACGAACAGCGCACCAGCGAGGCGTCACAGTGGATGGATGTGCAGGCGCTGGTCGAGTCCCTGAGCGAAAACGCCCAGGACCAGGGGGCCGACGTCCAGGCCAGCGGTCATTGCGCGCCGCTGCAAGTCCAGCCGATGGCGTTGCGCTCCTGCATCAACAACCTGCTGGACAACGCCTTGCGTTATGCCGGGCCTGCCCGGATCACCCTGCAAGACCATCGCGAACAGCTGGTGATCCGGATCATCGACCATGGCCCAGGTATCGCGGCGGATAAACGTGAAGCGGTATTCGAACCGTTCTATCGCCTGGAAGGGTCACGCAACCGCAACTCCGGTGGCGTCGGTCTGGGCATGACCATCGCTCGCGAGGCGGCGCAACGGCTGGGCGGACAGCTAAGCCTGGAAGAAACGCCCGGCGGCGGGCTGACGGCGATCATCCGCCTGCCCAGAACCTGAATGTTCCACGGCCGACTTGTTGTTTGTTGACCGCTTACATATCCGTTGCTGCGATATCGGCCACTTATGGTTTTGCCCTTACTGTAGGAGCGAGCTTGCTCGCGAAGGACGACAATGATGACGCGGGCTGTCTGAGTGACCACGTTGTCCAGACGTTTTTCGCGAGCAAGCTCGCTCCTACAGATTGAATTCAGCGACGGTCATCGACCCGCGCCTGGCTCTTGCTCCAATCGGTCAACAGGCTATAAGCCACGGCCAGCAAGGTCGGGCCGATAAACAGGCCAATGAAGCCGAACGCGATCAAGCCGCCAAACACCCCAAGCAACACGATCACCAGCGGTAGATTCCCGCCCCGGCTGATCAGGTAAGGCTTGAGCACGTTGTCCACGCCACTGATGATGAACATGCCCCAGATGCCGAGGAACACCGCCATTCCGTAGTCGCCCTTCCAAACCAGCCAGGCAGTGGCCGGAATCCATACCAGCGGCGGCCCCATGGGAATCAGGCTGAGCATGAAGGTCACGATACCGAGCACCAACGCCCCGGGAACACCGGCAATCAGGAAGCCGATCAGCGCCAGCACGGCCTGGGCCGCGGCGGTGCCGATCACACCGTTCACCACCCGTTGCACCGTGCCCGCCACCAGCTCGATGTAATACCCGGCACGGTGGCCGATCAGGCGCTCCAGCAAACCATGGACAAAGGCCGCCAACCGCGGGCCGTCGCGGTAGAAAAAAAACACGAAGACAATGCTCAGGGTCAGCTCGAGAATGCCGCTGCCAATCTGCGCGCTACGCGCCAGCAACCAGTTGCCGACCTGGCCCAGATAAGGCTTGAGCGACACCATCATCGCCGCACCCTGCTGATCGATACTGTTCCAGATGACTACCAGCCGCTCGCCCACCAGGGGAATGCTGCCCAGCCAGGTTGGCGCTTCAGGCAGGCCGTCGACCTGCACATCCTTGATGAACGCCGTGGCGTCGCGCACATGGTCCGCCAGGTTGAACCCGAGCCACACCAGGGGTGCCGCCACCAGCACCATCCAGCCCACGGTCAGCAAGGCTGCCGCCAGGGATTCGCGGCCATTGAGCCAGCGGGTCAGCAGGCGCATCAGTGGCCAACTGGCAAAGGCCAGTACTGCGCCCCAGAACAGGGCCGACCAGAACGGCGCCATCACCCAGAAGCTCGCGCCAAACAGCACCAGGAGCAGGATCTGCACCAACAGCCGATCGTTATTGATCATCACAGTCTCGAAAAAATCATGTCAGCAAAAAGAGTAGGCGAACACGCCCCGCGTGTTCGCCGTATAACGCCTAGCGCAGCAGTTTGATATGCAGGCCGGAACCGTCGACAGCACCGGTTTCCATCCGTGCCGCACGTACGCCCTGCTCGATCAGCGACTGACGCCAGGCTTCGGCATTGGGGCCGGAGACACTGACCCGCAAGGTGGTGTCCAGGTTCAGTCCCCGGGAGATCAAACGCAGCCAGGTGTCATCGGGTGTTTCAGTGAGCTTGGGGAAGTCGAGTTCGCCGGTGCTCTTGAGCTCGCGCAGCAAGGTCGCGGAGGTCGGCAGCAAATCCCCCAGCGGGGCGACGGCGTCGAATTGTTCGACGTGCAGATAGGCTTTGCGATTACCCCGGGTGATGCTGTAAAGCGCCACCAGCGTGTTTTCCCGAGGAGCGGCCAGGCGTAACAGCAGGTACGCCTGCTCATTATCGGCGCCATAGAGCTTGGCGTTGCTGAACACTTCGTTGGCCCACAGGCTGCTTTCGCCGCAATCGCGAGCCTGGCACCAGAACAGCAACTGCGCGTCCTGCTGCTGCAGCGCTTCGCGCGCTGCGGTGAAGGCCTCGGTCGACGAATGCTCCGCCGGCAACTCGTAGGTCACCGACGTGACATTCCCACGGGCACTGACCTGGCTGTCAAAGCGCAACTGGCCGCTGATCTTGCGAATCGAGCCGAGTGGGTAGATCCGCTCCAGCTCTGCCGCAGGGCGATAGTCGACGATCTGCGCATCGGTCATGCGCGGCACGATCGGCAGGTCCTGACTGCCGGGCAGATCGGCGGCTAACGATAGAGGACTGAAACAACAGAGCATCAGCAAACTGAATGAGCGCATGGATAGACTCATCGGATCAGCACGACCTTGTGGCCAATCGGGGGCGCAGCGGTGTAGAGGTCTATCATGGTTGTCTCCCTTTTCAACCCGCCCAGCCTCGACAGTTGCCCCGCGCAAGTCAAGGAATGACGAAGAACCGATTGAAACAGTCTGCGACAAGATCCGCGCCGGGTTCATCATTCAGGTGCAAATGATGGCCGCCTGGCAGCTGTTCACGGCTAAAGGGTAGACGCTCCAGCAACTCATGGTGCTTGGCGAGCATGCCGTCCGCGGCGACCACCAGCTTCGCCGGGCAGGCGATCCGCTGGACGAAGGCCATGGCCTGCTCGGTGGTCAGGCGCAGCGGCGACGGCAGCGTGAGGCGATTGTCGGTGCGCCAGGTGTAGCCGCCCGGCACCGGCATCAGGCCACGCTGGGCCAGCAGCTCGGCGGCTTCGCGACTGACCGCCACCAGGCCTTTCATACGTGCTTCGATGGCGCGGTCGAGGGTGCTGTAGACCGGCTTGCGCTTTTCCCGCAGGTCCAGCTGCGCCTGCAGGGCCATGCCCATGCGTTCGGCAGCGTTTTCGCCTTTGTCCGTGGGAGGAATGACGCCGTCAATCAACGCCAGGTGGGTGACACGCTCCGGAAACGAGCCGGCAATGATCAACGATGCGATGGCGCCCATCGAATGCCCAAGCAACGCAAACCGCTTCAGCCCAAGCTGTTCTGCCACTTGCAGCACATCGTGGGCATAGTCCCACATGGCGTAACCGGCGCCCGGCGGGCGGTGCCCCGAGTGCCCGTGACCGGCCATGTCCAGGGCGATGATGCGCAGGCCTTTGAGCTTCGGTGCCAGGCGGGCGAAGCTGTTGGCGTTGTCCAGCCAGCCATGCAGGGCAATCACCGGCAAACCGTCTTCGGGACCAAACAAGTGCGCCGCCAGCTCGATATGCGGCAGGCTCAGGCGGACTTCTTCGACGGCATGGCTCATGCGCAATCCTGCTGTTGGCGACCGTCCCAGCGGCTGAACAGGTTTTTCAGCAGCGTGGCCGTGTCCTGCGGGCGTTCCAGGGGAAACATGTGACCGCCAGGCATGCACAGTGATTCGCCCTGGGGCATGCGCCCGACCGAACTGGCATGATGGCGCATCACCACACGACTGTTACGCCCGCGCACCACCGCCAGTGGCACTTTCAGCTGCCGGGTGCTGCCAGGACTCGTGTGCGGCACGCCACGGTAGATGCTGATTTCCGTGGCCGGGTCGAAACGCAGGCGCAGCTTGTCGCCAACCTTGTGCAAACCGTGTTGCAGATAAGCGTCGAAGCATTCCGGGTCGAAGCTGCGAAACAGGGTTTTGCCGGCGAAATAACGGCGGGCGCTGTCGAGGTCGGCGAATTCTTCACGACGTCCCAGGGTGCGACCGGCAGGGGTCAGGCGGTCGATGAAACCGAAACGCTTGGCCGCGCGGATGACCCATTGATCGGTGCGGGTCAGCACCGGCGAATCGAGCATCACCACACCGCGATACAACTCCGGGCAACGCAACGCCGCGTGCAAATGCAGTACGCCGCCGAAGGAATGACCGACGCCCCACACCGGCTCCGGCTGTTGCTGCAGGTGGTGGATCAGTTCATCCACCAGGTTGTACCAGTTGTCGTCCGCCGGGAAACGCGGGTCGTGGGCGTGCTGCTCCAGATGCGTCACCTGATATTCGGGCGCCAGCGCCGCGAACAATTTGCCATAGGTACCCGAAGGAAACCCGTTGGCGTGGGCGAAAAATATCTGTTGCGACATACGAGTCGATCCATCAACGAAAACAGAGGTCGATTGTCCGCAAGACCACGTCCCGCAGCAATGACCGTAACTGACAGGAATGATGACAGTCCGGTCAAAGCCATGGTTCTCGATCAACGCGCTGGCGGATTCTCGCCCAAAGGCACCACCGCCATGGTCAGCCGCGACACGCAACTGGCCTTGCCTTCATCACTGGTCAAGCGGATATCCCAGACATGGGTCGTACGCCCGATGTGAATCGCCTTGGCCACCGCCGTCACCCGCCCGCTGCGCAGACCGCGCAAATGGTTGGCGTTGATTTCCAGGCCCACACAATAGAATTTGCTGGTATCGATGCACAGGTAGCTGGCCATGGAACCGACGGATTCAGCCAGCACGACGGAAGCGCCGCCATGCAGCAAGCCATAAGGCTGGTGGGTGCGATGATCGACGACCATGCTCGCCGTCAGGGACTCTTCATCGAAGGCTTCGAAACGAATGTCCAGCACTTCGCCGATGGTGTTTTTCTGGATGGCATTCAACTGTTCGATGTTCGGAGCGGTACGCCACAGACTCATAGCAGATTTTCCTTGTTGATTTTGTTCGTGACTCAATCCTGCCACAGCACCGCTTCGCTGTGCTCGCTCCATTCTTCGAAGCGGGCGCCGTAAGCGGCTTCGATCACGTTGCGCTTGATCTTCAGGGTCGGCGTGAGAAAGCCGTTTTCCACCGCCCAGCTGTCCTTGACCACTACCAGTCGGCGCAAGCGTTCGTGCTTGTCGAGGGCGTTGTTGACCTCTTCCAGTAGTCTTTCCAGGCTTGAATGCAATCCGGCCCGCGCCTCCTGTTGCCCGACGGCCGAGAGCACGCACAGGCCCAGCGGCGCACTCAAGCCATCACCGACCACGCACACCTGCTCGATGCGCGAATGCACCGCCAGGCGGTTTTCGATGGGGGCCGGGGCCACGTACTTGCCTTTGCTGGTCTTGAAGATCTCCTTCAGGCGCCCGGTCAGGCGCAGGTTGCCTTCGGCGTCTTCCTCGCCCTTGTCGCCGGTGCGCAGGAAGCCGTCCTCGGTGAGGGTGTCGGCGGTTTTCTGCGGCTCCTTGAAATAGCCGAGCATGGTCGCGCCGCTACGCACCATGACCTCACCCGATTCGTCGATGCGCACCTCGACGCCCGGGCAAGGCTTGCCGATCCAGCCCGGTTTGTTCTGTCCCGGCAGGCAAATATGCGAGTAACCGCAGCTTTCCGTCATGCCGTAGACCTCCAGCACGTCCAGTCCGAGTTTGCGGTACCACAGCAGCAAGCTCAGCGGCACCGGGGCGGCACCGGACAGGGCTACGCGCAAGGCATCGAGCCCCAACCCGGCGAGGACTTTGTGCCCGACCCGCTTGCCGATAATCGGCAAGCCGAGCAGGAAATCCAGGCGCTTTGCCGGAATCTTGCTGTACACGCCCATCTGGAATTTGGTCCAGATGCGCGGCACGCCAAACAGCGCCGTTGGCCGCGCACGCCGAAGATCAGTCAGGAAGGTATCGAGACTTTCGGCAAAAAAAACGCTTTGCCCCGTATAGATCGAAGCCAATTCAACGAACATCCGTTCGGCAACGTGGCACAACGGCAAATACGACAACAATCGATCCGACTCATTCAGGCCGAACAGTTGCGTGCCGCGCGTGGTGGCGAACCCCAGATTGCCGAAGCTATGCATCACGCCCTTGGGCATGCCGGTGGTACCAGACGTGTAGATGATGGTCGCCAGTTGATCAGCGGCGGGCTTGGGATCGTCCTGGATCGGCGAGCTGCGTTGCAGGTCGGCCCAACTGAAATCGAAGCTGCCAGGCGGGTGCAGCGGCAGGCTGATGGTCGGCAGATCGGGATTGACGCCCCGCGACATGCAAGGCCAGTCGTCGAGCTTGCCGATGAAAGCCAGCGTCGCTTCAGAGTGTTCGAGCACCTGGGCCAACGATTCGGCGGTGAGGTTGGGGTACAACGGCACCGAGACATGCCCGGCCATCCAGATCGCCAGGTCGGCAATGATCCAGTGTGCGCAATTTTTTGAGATCAGGGCGATGTGACTGCCTTGGGGCAGTTCCCGCGACCGCAGCCAATGGGCCGCGCAGCGAGCCTGGTGACCGACGTCCTCCCAGGTCAGGGTCTCGACCTGCCCACCGCCCACTGGCTGGACAAGAAAGCGCTGGCGGGGATGACGGGCCTCGCGCTCGTAGAAGATGTCCAGGGGCAAACGAGAAGCAGCAGGCATGGGACTCGCTCCTTTATTTTGGTCTGGAGCAAGCGTAGTCAACCAAGCAAGTGCTTGGTTAACTTTTTTAGAGAATCAATAGCAAAAGATCGCAGCCGGCGGCAGCTCCTGCAAAAGGCTGCGATCCATTGCTTTTACGGGTGCTTGATACCGTTGAGCTTCATGGAGCCGACCAACAGTTCATCGCCCTTGAGTTCCGCCAGACCGGCAGTGCCGACTCTCTCCGGCGGGTGCCCGGCACCATGTTGCAGGTAACTCAGCAGATTCCCCACCAAGGGGTTGTGACTGACCAGCAGCACGTCGCTGACCGCGACCATCTGTTCGGCCACTTTGTCCGGTTCCGTGTCAGGTGTCAGCCATTCAACAGTGCGGATTTCCGGTTCGAAACCCAACGCGTCTCGCACCAGTTGCGCGGTTTGCTGCGCTCGCAGGTACGGACTGGCGTAGATGGCGGTCAGCGGCTGGCCGATCAAATTTGCAGCGGTGCGCAGCACTTCCTCACGTCCGTGCTCCGTCAATTCCCGCTCCGAATCGTGGGGTTTGGAACCGTGTGGCACGGCTTCCCCATGACGCAATACCCAGAGTTTCATAGTTTGGGTTCCTCATCCCGGGCCGGATGTGGCGCAGGCGCCACGGCGTGGGGCGCTTCACCTTCCGGCGTACGCGGCGTCGGCCAATCGGCGAACGGCCAGGGTTTCTGGTCGCTGTGAAAAGTGCCGAAACGACCGATCTGTGCCAGGAACTGGCTCAGACTGTCGCCGAAGTTCATCAGGCTGGCGCTCGGGGCGCCATAAATCAAACGATAGATCAACTGCACCAGCACCACAGCGCCAAGCATGAACTGCGCCACCTGCCACACCAGCAGGAACACCACCATCCACAGCACTCGAAGCAGAATGGACTCGTATCTGGCTTCTACTTTTTGATCACTCATGTCTCGCTCCGTTCCTGTGAAGTAGTTTTTCAGTTGAAGCCGCTGGTAGAGATAAAGTCGACATCGGTCTTCGGCTCGCCGCGCATCAGCAGCCCGATCACCTGCTCCAGCGTGCGCCCTTCGAACAGAATGGCGTGCAGCCCGGCGACCAACGGCATGTACACGCCAACCTCCTGGGACTTGGCCTTGAGCACCTTGAGCGTGTTCACGCCTTCGGCGACTTCGCCCAGGCGATTGACCGCCTCGTCGAGGCTCAAGCCCTGGCCGAGGGCGAACCCGACCTGATAGTTGCGGCTTTTTGGCGACGAGCAGGTCACGATCAGGTCACCCACGCCCGCAAGGCCCAGAAACGTCATCGGGTTGGCGCCCTGATTCACCGCGAAGCGCGTCATTTCCGCCAGCGCCCGGGTAATCAGCATGCTCTTGGTGTTTTCGCCCATGCCCATCGCCACCGCCATGCCGGCGATGATCGCGTAGACGTTTTTCAACGCCCCACCCAGTTCCACGCCAAAACGGTCGGCGCTGGCATACACACGAAAGGTGCGGCCGTGCAACACCTCCTGGACCTCCTGGCAGAGTTCTTCGTCTTCGCTGGCGACCACCGTGGCGGTCAACGCGTGCTCGGCGATTTCACGGGCCAGGTTCGGACCGGACAACACACCAATGCGTGCCAGTGGCGCAATTTCTTCGAGAATCTGGCTCATCAGCTTGAACGTGTGGGCTTCGATGCCCTTGGTCAGGCTCACCAGCATCTTGCCGCTCAAGCGATCGGCGTGCGGGGCCAGCACCGAGCGCAACGCGCTGGAAGGGAGTGCAACGAAACTCAGCTCGCAGGCCTCCAGGGTGGCCAGCAGATCGTTGACCGGTGTCACGCCGGGCAGAATCTTGATGCCTTTGAGGTAACGCGGGTTCTCGCGATTGACCCGGATGGCCTCGGCCTGTTCGGGGTCCCGCATCCATTGCAGGACTTGATGACCATTTTCTGCCAGCAGGTTAGCCACGGCGGTACCAAAACTTCCGCCTCCCAAGACCGCGATCGGGCGCTGTTCAGTCATATGCAATCCATTAATCCAATACCAGTGGCGATGCCGGCATTATACGGCGCGCCCCCGTGTCGACCAGTCCCTGCTTCAATTACCGACGTGCAGGGGAAGAAGTCCGGCAAAACCGAAGAAAATGCCTACATCGCGACTGGAAAACTCATCGGGCTCGGTTAACATGCGCGCCATCATTCGTTAACAAGAATGCGGCAATTATCAACAATAACTATAAAGAGCGTCGGATGATGTATTTCAGCGCAGAGCTGGCGTTTTAACATGCCCCATCGTCCGTCACGGAAGACGCCAACCCTTGGCCATCTGCTGGCCATGGTCTGCCTGATATTCGGTGGCTGGCTCAACAGCCTGTCGGCCCACGCCGCGGACATTCTCCTGATCGGTGTCGACGACAGCCCCGGCATGCACTCTTTTGCCCAGGCCCTAAGGCAATTGCGACCGGCCGACAGCGTGCGCTTCCAGCCGCTGGCCAGCCTGCCGCCACCGGGCAAGCTGCCAGCGGACACCCGCTTGATCCTGCTCGACCTGCCCAGCCTCGACTGGCGCCTGCAGGACAGCCGCGGCCCGGCGACACTGGTGCTGTGCATCAGCCGCGTGCAGGCACGGCAACATCTGGGGCACGCCCTGCCCGCGCACCTCAGCCTGCTTTGGAGTGATCCGCCACTGGACCGGCAATTGCGCCTCACCCGCGTGCTGCTGCCCCAGGCCAAACGGATTGGCGTGCTGTACGACGGCCATAGCGAGTTCCTGTTGCGGGAACTGCGCCAGGCCGCCCATCCCCTCGGGCTTGAGGTAGTCACCGAGCGCTGGGACAACACCGAGGACAGTCGACCTTTGCAGGCTTTGCTGGACAACAGCGATGCATTACTGGGTCTGGACGACCCTGGCCTGTACAACTCGAAAACCGCGAAGAACCTGTTGCTCAGCAGCTATGCTCGACAACGGGCCTTGATCGGCCCGAATGCAGGGTTCGTCAAGGCCGGGAGCCTGGCCAGTACCTACAGCGATCACGGCGACTGGCTGGCGACTCTCGATGAACTGCTCGACCAGCCGCCCGCCACGTGGCCCCGCTCGCAGTACCCACAGCGCTTCAAAGTCGCGAGCAATGCGCAGGTGTCTCGTTCCCTGGATCTTGAACAGGTCAACGATGCGTCTGTCGCAATGCTGCTGGCAGAAGGAGAACGCCATCCATGACCTTCCGTCGCCGCTGGGACATCAGTACCCGCACCCAGATCATCAGCCTCGGCCCTGCCCTGCTGCTGACGTTGCTGTTGATCAGCTTCTTCACCTTCGTGCGGATCCAGGACCTGCGCCAGGAGCTCAACCATACCGGCCAGTTGATTGCCAACCAATTGGCACCGGCCACCGAATACGGGGTGATTTCGGGCAATAACGAGGTCCTCGAAAGCCTGCTCAAGGCCACACTGGCCACGCCCAACGTGCGGTTCCTGGAGGTGCAGGACAGCGCCAACCGGATTCTGGTGTACGTCGAACAACCCTCGGCCAGCTACCAGCAGCCGCATCAGGTCGAAGTGTTCCAGGCCCCCGTGCGGCTGCAACGCATCGCCCTGCACAATGATTTTTTCCAGGACCGCAAAGCGGCCCCAACGACCCCCGCCGAGGATTACCTGGGCCGGGTGATCGTCGGCCTGTCCAATGATGCATTCAGCCAGCGCCAGCAGGAGATCCTGCTCAAGGCCGGCATCCTGGCGCTGTTCGCCTTGCTGTTTACCTTCCTGGTCGCCCGACGCCTGGCCTCGAGCCTGTCGCAACCGCTGCGCGATATCGGCAATGCAGTCAAGGCGATCCAGGCCGGCGACTATAAAACGCCGCTGCCTATCGTCGACGACACTGAACTCGGCGCCCTGTCGCAACACATCAACAACCTTGCCAGGGGCCTTGAGCAAGCCAGTCACGAACAACATCAGGCCATGGCGCAGCTGATCCAGACCCGCGAGGAAGCGGAAAAAGCCAACAACGCCAAGTCGGACTTCCTCGCCATGATGAGCCACGAACTGCGCACGCCGATGAATGGTGTGCTGGGCATGCTGCAGTTGCTGGAAACCACCGAGATGACCGAAGAGCAGTTCGAATACGCCGCGCTGGCTTCGGAATCCACCGAGCACCTGCTTAAAGTCATCAATGACATTCTGGATTTTTCCCGTATCGAACGCTCGGAACTGGAACTGGAACATATTCCCTTCAACCTCGCGGACCTGATCGCCAGTTGCGCCCAGGCATTCCAGCACAGCGCCGTGCAACGCGGGCTCGATCTGCAGTTGCAGATTCCGTCGGACATGCGCGCGCTGCAGGTTCAGGGCGATCCGACGCGCATCCGGCAAATACTGGTCAATCTGGTCGGCAATGCACTGAAGTTTACCGAGCAGGGCCGGGTCTCCATCGAGCCGCAGTGGCAGTCCCTGGATCACGAACTGCTGTGGTTCACCTGCACGGTACGCGACAGCGGCATTGGCATTCCCCCCGAGAGCCTGGAATTGATGTTCGACGCGTTTCAGCAAGCCGACAGTTCCATTTCAAGACGCTACGGTGGCACTGGCCTTGGCCTGCCGATTGCGCGAACACTCGCCGAACGCATGGGCGGCACCTTGCGCGCCCAGAGCGAACAAGGCCGTGGTTCGATGTTCACCCTGGAAATTCCGCTGGCGTTGTCTCAACAGGCCTTGCCGGCGCGGGTACCGCGCGTATCGACCCACAAGGGCGACGGCGAAGGGCGCAATGTGCTGCTGGTCGAGGACAATCCGGTCAACCAGACGGTGATCGAAGCCATGTTGCGTAGCCTGGGCTTTACTGTCAGCGTCGCCGCCGATGGCGCACAGGCAGTGCGCAGTGCCGAGAGCCTGATTTTCGAAGCCATATTGATGGACTGTCGATTGCCGATCATCGACGGCTATGAGGCCACCCGCCAGATCCGTGAACTGCCCGGCTGCACCGACTTGCCGATCATTGCCCTGACCGCCAACGCCTTGCAGGGGGATCGCGAAGCCTGCTTGTCGGCAGGAATGAACGATTACCTGGCCAAGCCCTTCAAACGAACTGATCTTCAGCAAATTCTGCAGCGATGGGTGCAGTAGTACAGGCCTTTCGAGCATCTGCGACTGGCGTGAAAGGCGAAAGTGCGGCAGTCTTAGGCACCCGTACAAGTCCGAAATTGGGCTTGATTAAAAATTTCAGTGCACAAGTGTACATTCATGTCCTTGGTACTGTGACTTTCACTACAACGCAATAGTCTATGAGTAGGCTGCCGGTTCGAGGCATGAATGCTTCGATCGGCCGGGAAGATTTGCCCCACCTGCCGCATGGGACTATTGAGGAGCTCGCATGACCAAACAAAACGCCTTTACCCGGGAAGACCTGCTGCGCTGCAGTCGCGGTGAGCTGTTCGGCCCAGGTAACGCGCAACTGCCCGCCCCGAACATGCTGATGGTCGATCGCATCACCCTGATCAGCGAAGAAGGTGGCAAGTACGGCAAAGGTGAATTGGTCGCCGAGCTGGATATCACTCCGGACCTGTGGTTCTTCGCCTGCCACTTCGAAGGCGATCCGGTGATGCCGGGCTGCCTGGGCCTCGACGCCATGTGGCAACTGGTCGGCTTCTTCCTGGGCTGGCAAGGCCTGCCGGGCCGCGGTCGCGCCCTGGGATCGGGCGAAGTGAAATTCTTCGGCCAGGTCCTGCCGACCGCCAAGAAAGTCACCTATAACATTCATATCAAGCGTGTCCTCAAAGGCAAGCTGAACCTGGCCATCGCCGACGGTTCGGTGACTGTCGACGGTCGCGAAATCTATACCGCCGAAGGCCTCCGGGTCGGCGTGTTCACCTCCACTGACAACTTCTAAGGGTTATCCGCATGCGCCGCGTCGTTATCACTGGTCTGGGCATTGTTTCGTGCCTGGGCAATGACAAAGAGACCGTCTCCGCTAACCTGCGTGCAAGCCGCCCTGGCATCCGGTTCAACCCGGAATATGCCGAAATGGGTCTGCGTAGCCAGGTTTCCGGCTCCATTGACCTCAACCTTGAAGAACTGATCGATCGCAAGATCTATCGCTTCGTCGGCCACGCGGCAGCTTATGCCTACCTGGCCATGAAAGACGCCATCACTGACTCCGGCCTGACCGAAGAGCAGGTGTCCAACCCGCGTACCGGCCTGATCGCCGGTTCCGGTGGCGCATCGACCCTGAACCAGATGGAAGCGCTGGACATCCTGCGCGAGAAAGGCGTCAAGCGCGTCGGCCCATACCGCGTAACGCGGACCATGAGCAGCACCGTTTCCGCCTGCCTGGCCACGCCGTTCAAGATCAAGGGCCTGAACTACTCCATCGCGTCTGCCTGCGCCACCAGTGCTCACTGCATCGGTACCGCCATGGAACAGATCCAGATGGGCAAGCAGGACATCGTTTTCGCCGGCGGCGGTGAAGAAGAACACTGGAGCCAGTCGTTCCTGTTCGACGCCATGGGCGCCCTGTCCAGCAAGCGCAACGACACCCCGGAACAAGCCTCCCGCGCCTACGACGCCGACCGTGACGGTTTTGTCATCGCTGGCGGTGGCGGCATGGTCGTGGTTGAAGAGCTGGAACACGCCCTGGCCCGCGGCGCAAAAATCTACGCGGAAATCGTTGGCTACGGCGCGACCTCCGACGGCTACGACATGGTTGCCCCAAGCGGCGAAGGCGCGATCCGCTGCATGCAGCAGGCGCTGTCCACCGTCGACACCCCGATCGACTACCTGAACACCCACGGCACTTCGACTCCGGTCGGCGACGTCGCGGAAATGAAAGGTGTGCGTGAAGTGTTCGGCGACAAGGCTCCGGCCATCAGCTCCACCAAGAGCCTGTCGGGTCACTCCCTGGGCGCCGCCGGCGTTCACGAAGCGATCTACTGCATGCTGATGATGGAAGGCAACTTCATTGCCGGCTCCGCCAACATCGACGAGCTGGACCCTGAAGTGGCTGACCTGCCGGTGCTGACCAAGACCCGCGAAAACGCCACCATCAACACCGTGATGAGCAACAGCTTCGGTTTCGGCGGCACCAACGCCACGCTGGTACTGAAGCGCTGGGAAGGCAAGTAATTCCCCGCTGCTGAGCCGCACATGAAAACGCCCCGACTGGTTCGGGGCGTTTTTTTTGCCTTAGGTAAATGGAGCAACTCTGCGCCCTGTGGGAGCGCGCTTGCTCGCGAAGGCGGCGGCACATTCAACATTAATGGCGCCTGACACTCCGTCTTCGCGAGCAAGCCCGCTCCCACAGGGTCAGCGTTTTGCCCACAAGGCTTGGGCATGGAGATGAAGCTTTTGTCATGAAACTTAAGGCCCTGCGACTGAATGTCGCGGTTTCCGTGGGCTGCAGGACTGTTGCTGTTTTTGCAAGAAACCCTTTCCAAACTCAGTCGTTTACTTAGCAAGCTACCAAACTCTATAACAGAGTCCTGCACATGCCTTGCTGCAGATAACAGAGATTGGAGCTAGCAGATGACTGTAAAAGTAACTGAACGCGACGATTCACGTATGTCCCACGAAGGCGTAGCCGCCGGTGTGCGGATCTGGGATGTGTACCAACAAGACCTGCTGGTCGGGATGTTCCACTCCGAAACTGACGCCCACAGTTACAAGGCCGAACTGGAAACCCTGGAGCAGCAACGAGAACTACGCTCCGCCTGAGCAATTGTAGGAGCGAGCTTGCTCGCGATGGACTAAAGAGCGCCGCGTTTAGCCAGTAAACACGCGTTATCGTTAACGACCATCGCGAGCAAGCTCGCTCCCACATCGCTTACCACATCAGATCGTCAGGGATCTGATAGGCCGCGTACGGATCGTCCTCGGCGGCGACTTCTTCGGTCTGCACATTCAGCTGCACGATACGTTGCGGATCGCGCTCCTGGATCTTCAGGGCCGCTTCCCGGGGGATCACTTCATAACCGCCGGCGTGATGCACGATGGCCAGCGAACCGTTGCTCAGCTTGTTGCGCATCAGGCTGTTGACCGAGAGACGCTTGACCTTCTTGTCGTCGACGAAGTTGTAGTAGTCCTCGGTCGTCAGTTTCGGCAGGCGCGTGGCTTCGATCAATTGCTTGACCTGTGCTACGCGGGCTTTCGCCTCGGCCTTTTCCTGCTGCTGACGGTTGAGCTCCTGGTCGCGCTTGACCTTCTCGGCCATCGCTTCCTGAGCCGCACGCTGCTGGGAGTCGTCCAGTTCGATCTGGCCTTTGTGGGCCAGGCGTTGCTGCTTCTGTTTGTCTTTGCTGACCTGCTTGGCCTGCTTCTGGTTGACCAGCCCTGCTTTGAGCAACTGGTCGCGAAGGGAAATGCTCATGGTGCTTATTACTCACTTAGGCAACTGCTCAACCGCAGCTGGGCACATTCTTTTCCTGGCGTTTGGCTTCACCCCACAGGGCGTCCAACTCTTCGAGGGTGCAATCTTCCATGGGACGGTGGGTGTCGCGCAATGCCTGTTCGATAAAACGGAAGCGTCGTTCGAACTTGCCATTGGCGCCACGCAGCGCGGTTTCCGGGTCGACCTTGAGATGCCTGGCCAGATTGACCACGGAAAACAGCAGGTCGCCAATCTCGTCGGCCACGGCCTCTGGATCGTTTTCCGACATGGCCTCGAGGACTTCATCGAGTTCTTCACGGACTTTATCAAGCACCGGCAATGCATCGGGCCAGTCGAAACCGACTTGCCCTGCTCGCTTCTGCAATTTTGCCGAGCGGGACAACGCCGGCAATGCTGCCGGGACATCATCGAGCAAGGACAGCTGTTGCGGTGCACTGGAGCTCTCTGCGCGCTCCTCGGCCTTGATCTCTTCCCAGCGCTGCTTGACCTGTTCCTCACTCAGGCGCGGGACATCCATAGGCGCGTACAGATCACCCGTGGGGAATACGTGTGGATGACGGCGAATCAACTTGCGCGTGATGCCATCGACCACGCCAGCGAACTCGAAGCGTCCTTCCTCCCGGGCCAGCTGGCTGTAATAAACCACCTGGAACAGCAGATCGCCCAACTCACCCTGCAGGTGATCGAAGTCACCGCGCTCGATGGCGTCGGCGACTTCATAGGCTTCCTCGAGGGTGTGCGGGACGATGGTGGCGTAGGTTTGCCTGATGTCCCACGGGCAACCATACTGCGGGTCACGCAGGCGGTTCATCAGGTGCAATAAATCTTCAAGGCTGTACATCAATCCCTCTCATGATAAAGCTCCCCTGTGGGAGCGGGCTTGCTCGCGAAGAGGCCGGCACATTCAAAATTGATGCGTATGGCAAATCGCTTTCGCGAGCAAGCCCGCTCCCACATTGGATTGGCGCTGATCTCAAGGGGTTCGGTTACGCCGGGTTTCGATGATGTTCGGCAGCTGGGAAATCCGCCCAAGCAACCGCCCAAGCGCGTCCAGCCCCGGAATCTCGATGGTCAGGGACATCAGCGCGGTGTTGTCCTCCTTGTTCGAGCGGGTATTGACCGCCAGCACGTTGATCCGCTCGTTGAGCAGCACCTGCGAGACGTCACGCAGCAATCCGGAACGGTCGTAGGCACGGATGACGATGTCCACCGGATAGGTGAGCACCGGTACCGGCCCCCAGCTGACCTGAATGATCCGCTCCGGCTCGCGCCCGCCTAACTGCAGCACCGAGGCACAGTCCTGACGGTGGATGCTCACGCCGCGGCCCTGGGTGATGTAGCCGACGATTGCATCCCCCGGCAGCGGCTGGCAGCAACCGGCCATCTGGGTCATCAGGTTGCCCACGCCCTGGATCTGAATGTCGCCACGCTTGCCTGGCTTGTAGCCGGTAGCCTTGCGTGGAATCAGTTCCAGCTGTTCGTTGCCGCGTTCCGGCTCGACCAGTTGCTGCGCCAGGTTGACCAGTTGCGCCAGGCGCAAATCGCCGGCACCGAGGGCAGCGAACATGTCCTCGGCGGTCTTCATGTTGGCCTTGTCGGCCAGCTTGTCGAAGTCCACCTGCGGCAGGCCGAGGCGATTGAGTTCGCGCTCGAGCAGGGTTTTACCGGCGGCGACGTTCTGGTCGCGCGCCTGCAGCTTGAACCAGTGAACGATCTTCGCCCGCGCCCGCGAGGTGGTGATGTAACCCAGGTTCGGGTTCAGCCAGTCGCGGCTCGGCGTGCCGTGCTTGCTGGTGATGATCTCGACCTGTTCACCGGTTTGCAGGCTGTAGTTGAGCGGCACGATGCGCCCGTTGATCTTGGCGCCGCGGCAGTTGTGACCGATCTCGGTGTGGACGCGGTAGGCGAAGTCCAGTGGCGTCGCGCCCTTGGGCAAATCGATGGCGTGACCGTCCGGGGTAAAGATGTAGACCCGGTCGGGTTCGATATCGACCCGCAGCTGTTCGGCCAACCCGCCAATGTCGCCCAGCTCTTCGTGCCACTCGAGCACCTGACGCAGCCAGGAGATTTTCTCTTCGTAGTGATTGGAGCCGGACTTGACGTCGGTGCCCTTGTAGCGCCAGTGCGCGCATACGCCGAGCTCGGCTTCTTCATGCATGGCGTGGGTGCGGATCTGCACCTCCAGCACCTTGCCCTCGGGCCCGATCACCGCGGTATGCAATGAGCGATAGCCGTTCTCTTTCGGGTTGGCGATGTAGTCGTCGAACTCTTTCGGGATGTGCCGCCACAGGGTGTGGACAATGCCGAGCGCGGTGTAGCAGTCGCGCATTTCCGGCACGAGTACCCGCACGGCGCGCACGTCGTAGATCTGGCTGAACTCCAGGCCCTTGCGCTGCATTTTGCGCCAGATCGAATAGATGTGCTTGGCCCGACCGCTGATGTCGGCATCGACGCCGGTGGCCTGCAATTCGTTCTTCAGCTGACTCATCACGTCGCTGATGAAGCGCTCGCGATCCAGACGCCGCTCGTGCAGCAACTTGGCGATCTGCTTGTATTGGTCAGGCTCGAGGTAACGGAAGGACAAGTCCTCCAGCTCCCACTTGATGTGGCCGATACCCAGGCGGTGGGCCAGTGGCGCGTAGATGTCGAACACCTCGCGAGCCACGCGGTTGCGCTTCTCGTCGTCGGCGGTCTTCACCGCACGGATCGCGCAGGTGCGCTCGGCCAGTTTGATCAGGGCCACGCGCACGTCGTCGACCATGGCCACGAGCATCTTGCGCAGGTTTTCCACCTGGCCCTGGGTGCCCATCACCATGGATTTGCGCGGGCTCAAGCTGTCACTGATCGCCGCCATGCGCTGCACGCCGTCGATCAGTTTGGCGACCACCGGGCCGAAGCGCTGGCTGACCGTGGGCAACGGGATCTGGCCTTCGCGTACGCCCCGGTACAAGACCGCGGCCACCAGCGAATCCTGATCGAGCTTGAGGTCGGCGAGGATCTCGGCGATCTCCAGGCCCGTGCGGAAACTCGAGTTGCCTTCGGTCCACAGATTCTTAGCCGCATTGGCTTGTTGTTCGGCCTCGCGTGCGAACTCGCAGGCTTCTTTCAAGGCTTCGCGATCCAGTGCCAGATCGACACTGACCGCGTGATCGAGCCAAGCCTCGAGATTGATACTGCCGTCGGTGTTGATCGGCTGGTGTGCTCTCACCTGTACCATCTTGCTTACCTTCCCTACGACGCAGATTCAATGCGTCAAATCGCTGACCTTCGTTGCCCATGAGCCCACATCGGGCTGGTACGCGGCTGCACGGGCGGGCCAGTCGGACCAGACGAGCGTCCTAGCTCGCTTCAAATAACGCCATGGCCTCGACATGTGCCGTCTGAGGAAACATATCGAGAATCCCGGCACGTTTTAACCGGTAGCCCTGCTTGATCAATTCGACCGTGTCGCGCGCCAGGGTCGCAGGGTTGCACGACACATACACCAACCGCTCGGCCCCCAGGGACTTGAGCTTGCGCACGACCTCGAAAGCGCCGTCACGCGGTGGGTCCAAGAGTACCGCACAAAAGCCTTCGCCGGCCCATTCGGCATCGGTCAAAGGCTGGGATAAATCGGCCTGAAAAAATTTCGCGTTATGCAGATTGTTGCTGATCGCATTCGCGGCGGCGCGATCGACCATCACCTGCACACCCTCCACCGCCACGACTTCGCGAACGGCTTTGGCCAACGGCAAGGCAAAGTTACCCAAACCACAGAATAGATCGAGAACGCGCTCATCGGCTTGCGGTTTCAACCAGTCCAGCGCCTGGGCGACCATCGCTTCGTTGACCCCGGCATTGACCTGGATGAAATCCCCCGGCCGGTACGCCAGATTCAGATCCCACTGTTCAAGACGATAGCCCAGGGACTGATCGGCCTCGGCCGGATGCGGCTCGCCGTCACCGTGCAACCACAACTGGGCGTGATGGAACGCGCAGAAATCCTTGAGGATGGTCATGTCGCTGTCGGACAACGGCGCCATGTGGCGCAGCAATACCGCCAACGATGAACCGCTGAACAATTCCACGTGACCCAGGGCTTGAGGCTTGCTCAAGCGCCGCAGCATTTCCGGCAAGCGGGCCATGATCGGTTGCAAGGGCTGTACCAGCACCGGGCAATCATCGATGCCGACAATGTCCTGGCTGCCAGCGGCACGGAAACCGACTTCGAGTTTTTTCGCCTTCATGTCCCAACGCACCGCCACCCGGGCGCGACGGCGGTAAGCGAATTCCGGACCGCTCAATGGCGCGGCCCACTCTTCGGGCTCGACGCCTGCGACCTTGGACAATTGCTCGGCGAGCATGCGCTGTTTCAGGGCGAGTTGTTCGTTATGGGGCAGATGCTGCACGCTGCAGCCGCCGCAACGGCCGGCATGGGCACAGGGTGCGGGGCGACGCAGTTCGCTGGCCTTGAACACCCGCTCGGTACGCGCTTCGACCACTTTGCCGTGGGCGCCGAGCACCCGCGCCTCGACCTCTTCACCGGCCAGTGCGCCGATGACGAACCAGGTACGACCCTCGAAAAACGCGATACCACGACCGTCATTGGCCAGGCGCTCGATGCTCAGGCGCTGCTTTTTGCCGGTCGGGACTTGCGGGGCCTTGCTGCCGCCGGTGGGCTGGAAGCGCAGGCCTCTCTCGTGCTTGGCCATCAGTTGGGCGCGTCGAAAATGCCGGTCGACAGATAACGGTCGCCACGGTCGCAGATGATCGCGACGATCACCGCGTTTTCAACTTCTTTGGACAGGCGCAGCATCGCTGCCACCGCCCCGCCCGAGGACACGCCACAGAAGATGCCTTCTTCGCGGGCCAGGCGCCGGGTGACGTCTTCGGCTTCGCTTTGCGCCATGTCGACGATACGGTCGACGCGCTCGGCTTGATAAATTTTCGGCAGGTATTCCTGCGGCCAACGGCGGATGCCGGGAATGGCTGAGCCTTCCATCGGTTGCAGGCCGATGATCTGCACGCTGTCGCTCTGCTCTTTCAAGTAGCGCGAGACGCCCATGATCGTGCCGGTGGTGCCCATGGAGCTGACGAAATGGGTGATGGTGCCTTGGGTCTGGCGCCAGATTTCCGGACCGGTGGTGGTGTAGTGCGCCTCGGGGTTGTCACCGTTGGCGAACTGATCCAGCACCTTGCCACGGCCTTCGGCCTCCATCCGCTGGGCGAGGTCGCGGGCACCTTCCATGCCCTCTTCCTGGCTGACCAGGATAAGCTCGGCGCCATAGGCAGTCATCGCCGCCTTGCGTTCGGCGCTGGAGTTGTCCGGCATGATCAAGATCATCTTGTAACCCTTGATCGCGGCGGCCATGGCCAGCGCAATCCCGGTATTACCGGAAGTCGCTTCGATCAGCGTATCGCCGGCATGAATCTGCCCGCGCAACTCGGCGCGGGTGATCATCGACAGCGCCGGACGGTCCTTGACCGAACCCGCCGGGTTATTCCCTTCGAGCTTGAGCAAAAGGGTATTGCTGGTGGCGCCGGGCAGGCGCTGCAAACGGACCAGCGGAGTGTTGCCGACGCAATCGGCGATGGTTGGGTACTGCAAGGTCATGGCGTATTCGCAATCCAGACTGCGGGGGCGCCTATCATACCGGCAAACCATCCAAGGCCATATCACGCAAAGTGCGGTGCTTATGGCTTGTGGGAATAAGGGTTCACAAAGCAGGACTTGAAGCCGCTTCTTCGCCCTCCCCATGCGCCGTATTCAGTGCATAAAACTCATGCAATTTGGCCTGCAACAACTGTTTATCCGGTAGTTGTACCTGGTACTCGGCGATCAGCGCTGGCGACAGGCTGCGGTTAAGGGCGTATTCGACGACTTCGTCCTCTTTACTGGCGCAGAGCAATACCGCGATTGCAGGGTTTTCATGAGGTTTGCGTTCTTCGCGATCCAGCGCCTCCAGGTAGAAGCCCAACTTGCCCAGATACTCCGGCTCGAAACGGCCGACCTTGAGCTCGATGGCCACCAGGCAGTTGAGACCGCGGTGAAAGAACAACAGGTCCAGTGCGAAATCACGCCCGCCGACTTGTAAGGGATATTCGGAGCCGACAAAGCAGAAATCGCGGCCAAGCTCACTCAAGAACTGCTTGAGGCGCCCCAGCAAGCCCCGATGCAGATCGGTTTCGGCGTGGGCGCCGGGCAAGTCGAGAAATTCGACCATGTAGGCGTCGCGGAATATCTCAAACGCAGAGGGGTGGGTTTGTTTCAAAACTGCGGAGACTTTGGCCGGCTGGGTCACGCTGCGTTCAAACAGCGCTGTCTTGAACTGACGCTCCAGCTCGCGCTTTGACCATTTTTCCTGAACGGCCATTCGCAGGTAAAACTCGCGCTCTTCCGGGTGTTTACTCTGGCCGAAGATGATCACGTTGTGGGACCAGGACAATTGTCGCGCCAGTGGTGCGACTTTTTCTTCTGCGCAGTAAATCTCATAGAACTGGCGCATGCGGAACAAATTCGAGCGAGTGAAGCCACGCAAACCGGGCTGAGTCTGAGCCAGATGCACAGCCAGTTGACCGACCACGGAATCACCCCATTCGGCATTCTCCAGCTTGCGGCTGATATAGGCACCCACCTGCCAGTACAACTCGATCAGTTGAGTGTTCACCGCCTGCACGGCCTGGCGCCTGGCACTTTGAATCAGTGCAAGCACTTCATTGAAACGATCGTCGGTTTTGCTTGCGGGAGCGAAGGGTACGGTCATGCCTGGGTCCTTGTACACGAGTAAAAGCATGAGCTTAAACCGCCAGGGATGCTTGAAATGACCGGTGATGCCCTTTGGGAAATGTCGTACAGAAACTCGGGAACGCTCCCGCAAAATCAGAGCGTTGTAGGAAGGGAGAGCCTGCTCGCGTAGGAGTCATCACTGACAGCTCCATCATCCGCCACCAAGCGCATATTAATCCGCAACCCGCTCCCGGTGTTCTGCGCCCAGAGCTTTCCGCCCTGACGCCGCACCGCATTCCGGGCAATACTCAAGCCCAGGCCAAATCCACCGTCCCCCGGCCGCGAGCCGTCGAGCCGGGTGAAGGGCAGGAAGATTCGCTCTAGATCAGCCTCCGCTACGCCGCCGCCCTGATCCTCCAGCCACAGGTGCCAGTAGTCGCCATCGCGCTGCCCGCCAAGATGGACAATGCCACCCTTGGGCGAATGTCGAATCGCATTACGCAGCATGTTTTCCAGGGCCTGGGCCAGGGTATTGAGGTGGCCGCGCACCCAGCAGGAGGCGTCCACCGAACATTGCAATTGCCCATCTGGCCAGCAACTTTCGTAGCAGGCGTTTTCCGTGAGCATTTCCCACAAGGCCTGGACCTGAATCGCTTCGTCAGGCAATCGCGTGCGTTCCGTGTCGAGCCAGGCCAATTGCAGCGTGTCTTCCACCAGCCGTTGCATGCCGTCGACCTCGCGGCCGATGCGCTCGCGCAACTGCTCCAGGCCCTGCTCGCTTTCACTGGCCACCCGCAGGCGGCTCAACGGCGTGCGCAATTCATGGGACAGGTCGCGTAATAGTTGTTGCTGCAGCGCCACGGTGCTTTGCAGACGTTCGGACATGTGATCGAACGCCCTGCCCAGTTCTCCCAGTTCGTCGGCGCGATTGGTGGTGCGGCGCGACAGTCGCACGTTGAGCTGATCGGCACGCCAGGCGTTGGCTTGTTCGCGCAGGTGATTGAGCGGCACCACCAGCAAGCGGTACAGGCCGACGCACAACAGCAAGGTGAACAACCCGGGAATCACGCCGTTGGTGATCACCCGCCAGAACACCCGATAGCGTCCCGGCACAAAGCGTTGGGGCAGTTCGATCACCAGGCTGCCGACGGAAGGGTCGCCGGGAAACGGCACCCGCATCCACGGCCGGCCTTTCTTGTGGATAGGCCAATCCAGGCCGCGCAGAAACGTCAGGTGTTCAATTTCATCGTCCGTCAGCGCAAAGCTGCTCAAGGACTGCAGGTCACCGCCGATGACGCCAACCCAACTCTTTTCCCTTTGATGCATGGTCTGCAGCCAGTCATCGACCCCCTCGGTCCGGCGCTGTTGCCACGCCTGTTCCGCCTCGGCGGCATAACGCGTCAAGGTGCCTCGGGCCTCGTCCGAGAGGAACTGGTTGCGCTGCTCCATGTAGCGGCCCCAGGACCAGCTCAACCAGATCATCAGCAGACAGAACGCCACCAACAAGCAGGCCAGTTTCCAGAACAGCGAATGCCGGCCCGGCAAGTTACATTTCATCGCCGGCACTCAGGATGTAGCCCTTGCCCCAGACCGTGCGCACCTCGCGCTCGGTATAGCCGATGGCCTTGAGTTTGCGGCGAATCTGGCTGATGTGCATGTCCAGGCTGCGATCGTGGGCGGCATAACCGCGTTGCAGGACCTGCTGATAAAGGAAGGCCTTGCTCAACACTTCATCGACGCTGCGGCTCAGGGTTTCCAGCAGGCGATATTCGCTGCGGGTCAGGCCGGCAGGCTGCTGCCGATAAAATACGTCGCAGCGTTCGTCGTCGAAACGCAGGCTGTCCACCTCGGCCACCAGCGCCACCGGCGTCGGCCGGCGATCGAGCGCTACCCGGCGCAGGATGGCTTCGATACGCACGCGCAACTCGGCCATGCTGAAGGGTTTGGGCAGGTAATCATCGGCCCCCAGTTGAAAGCCGCTGATGCGATCGGCCTCGGCGCCGAGTGCCGACATCAGCAACACCGGGGTGGAATGGCTGCGGCGCAGTTGCGTCAGCGCCGCCAGCCCGTCCAGCCCCGGCAACAGGATGTCCATCAACACCACATCGAAGGCTTGCTCGCGGGCCATGTCCAGGCCTTCCTGGCCATTCTGGCACCAGGTTACCTGAAAGCCGCTACGGCCCAGATGTTCATGGACATAGGCACCGAGTACGAGATCGTCTTCGATGGCGAGGATACGGGGATGGCCAGCGCTGATGGTCGTCATTATTATCTGCAAATAATTCTCAGTTGTTAATTATTCAAGATTGCCTCGCCCGGGGCAACCCGAGGGCTTGCGCAAGACGCAAAAGCCCACGAACAACCGACGAGTGACGACATCAATTACCGAGGATCGCCCGCGTGCAAATCGCTACACTGCGCAAGTGGCGCGTGCCGGACGCATGCGCTGCCCTATAAATAGCCGGTTGCAGGAGAGAGGCGTGCTGACGAAACTGGGAATCAAAGGCCGCGTGCTGTTGCTGACGCTGCTGCCGACCAGCCTGATGGCATTGGTCCTGGGCGGCTATTTCACCTGGATGCAGCAATCGGACCTGCAGACCCAACTCCTGCAGCGCGGCGAAATGATCGCCGAGCAACTGGCGCCGCTGGTGGCGCCCGCCATGGGCCACAACAACAACGAACTGCTGGAACGTATCGCCACCCAGTCCCTGGAACAGCCGGACGTGCGCGCCGTGACCTTCCTTGCCCCGGACCGCACGCCGCTGGCCCACGCCGGGCCGATCATGCTGACCCAGGCGCCCAAGGGCGAAGGTTCGCAAATGCTGCGCCGCAGTGGCAGTGAAGCCACGCGTTACCTGCTGCCGGTGTTCGGCAAACACCGCAACCTGGCCGGCGACGTGATTCCCGATGAAGCCGACCGCCTGCTGGGCTGGGTCGAACTCGAGCTGTCCCACAATGGCATGCTGTTGCGTGGCTACCGCAGCCTGTTCGCCAGCCTGCTGATGATCGGCGCCGGCCTCGGGGGCGCGGCGCTACTGGCCTTGCGCATGGGCCGCACGATCAATCGGCCGCTGACCCAGATCAAACAGGCCGTGGCCCAACTCAAGGACGGTCACCTGGAAACCCGCCTGCCGCCCCTGGGCAGCCAGGAGCTGGATGAATTGGCCTCCGGCATCAATCGCATGGCCGGCACCCTGCAGAATGCCCAGGAAGAACTGCAACACAGCATCGACCAGGCCACCGAGGACGTGCGCCAGAACCTCGAGACCATCGAGATCCAGAACATCGAACTCGACCTGGCGCGCATGGAAGCCCTGGAGGCGAGCCGGATCAAGTCCGAGTTCCTGGCCAACATGAGCCATGAAATTCGCACGCCGCTCAACGGCATCCTCGGCTTCACCCATCTGCTGCAGAAAAGTGAACTGACCCCGCGCCAGCTCGATTACCTGGGCACCATCGAAAAATCTGCCGACAGCCTGCTGGGCATCATCAACGAGATCCTCGACTTTTCGAAGATCGAGGCCGGCAAGCTGGTGCTCGACCATATTCCGTTCAATCTGCGCGACCTGCTGCAGGACACATTGACCATTCTCGCCCCCGCAGCCCACGCCAAACAGCTGGAGCTGATCAGCCTGGTGTATCGCGACACGCCCCTGTCGCTGGTGGGCGATCCGTTGCGGCTCAAGCAGATCCTGACCAACCTGGTCAGCAACGCGATCAAGTTCACCCGCGAGGGCACCATCGTCGCCCGGGCCATGCTCGAGGAAGAACACGAAGACAGCGTGCAACTGCGCATCAGCATCCAGGACACCGGCATCGGCCTGTCGAGCCAGGATGTGCGCGCGTTGTTCCAGGCCTTCAGCCAGGCCGATAACTCGCTATCGCGGCAACCCGGCGGCACCGGCCTGGGGCTGGTGATCTCCAAGCGCCTGATCGAACAAATGGGGGGCGAGATTGGTGTCGATAGCACCCCGGGCGAGGGATCGGAGTTCTGGATCAGCCTGAACCTGCCCAAGGCCCGCGACGATGCCGAAGACCTGCCGAGCGCGCCGCTGCTCGGTCGGCGGATTGCCGTGCTGGAAAACCATGAGCTGGCGCGCCAGGCGTTGCAGCATCAACTGGAAGACTGCGGCCTGGACGTCACCCCGTTCACTACCCTGGAGAGCCTGGCGAACGGCGTCACCGGCGCGCATCAGACCGATCAGGCGATCGAACTCGCGGTGCTCGGGATCACCAGCAACGATATGCCACCGGAACGCCTCAACCAGCACATCTGGGACCTCGAGCACCTGGGCTGCAAAGTGCTGGTGTTGTGCCCCACCACCGAACAGACGCTGTTCCACCTGTCGGTGCCGAACCCCCACAGCCAGCTCCAGGCCAAACCGGCTTGCACCCGCAAACTGCGGCGCGCGCTGTCCGACCTGGTCAACCCGCGGCAGTTGCGCAGCGAAGCCAGCGAGCCGGTGTCCAGCCGCGCGCCGAAGGTGCTGTGCGTCGACGACAACCCGGCCAATCTGCTGCTGGTGCAAACCCTGCTCGAAGACATGGGCGCCAAGGTGCTCGCCGTGGAAAGTGGTTATGCGGCGATCAAGGCGGTGCAGAACGAGACGTTCGACCTGGTGCTGATGGACGTGCAGATGCCCGGCATGGATGGGCGCCAAAGTACCGAGGCGATCCGCCAATGGGAAAGCGAGCGGCATTGCACGCCGCTGCCGATCGTGGCCCTCACGGCGCATGCCATGGCCAACGAAAAACGCGCGTTACTGCAAAGCGGCATGGACGATTACCTGACCAAGCCGATCAGCGAGCGGCAGCTGGCGCAGGTGGTCCTCAAATGGAGCGGGCTGGCACTGCGCAACCACACACCGGACCGCGCAGGCGACAGCCACGGCAGCACCTACGAGTTGCAGGTGCTCGATCACGAAGAAGGCTTGCGCCTCGCCGCCGGCAAGGCCGATCTGGCCGCCGACATGCTGGCAATGCTGCTGGCGTCGCTGGAAGCCGACCGTGAAGCCATCCGCCAGGCCCAGCAAAGCAACGACCACAACGCCCTGATCGAGCGGGTTCATCGCCTGCACGGCGCGACCCGTTATTGCGGCGTACCGCAACTGCGCGCCGCCTGCCAACGCAGTGAAACCCTGCTCAAGCAGAAAGACCCGAAGGCCTTTGGCGCACTTGAAGACCTCGACCGGGCGATCAATCGCCTGGCAGCCCAGGCGCGCATCAACGCCTGATGCACATTCCAGGAGGACCACATGCGCACGATACTTTTCAGCAGCCAGACCTTCGACCGCGACAGCTTTCTAGCCGCCCACCTGCCGCCCGGTATCGAGCTGCACTTTCAGCCGGCACGCCTGAGCCTCGACACCGTGGCGCTGGCAGAGCATCACGAGGTGGTCTGCGCCTTCATCAATGATGACCTCGGCGCCCCGGTGCTCGAACGCCTGGCCGCAGGCGGCACACGCCTGATCGCCCTGCGCTCGGCCGGCTACAACCATGTCGACCTCGCGGCGGCGAAGCGCCTGGGGCTGGCGATCGTGCGCGTCCCGGCCTATTCGCCCCACGCCGTGGCCGAGCATGCCGTCGCCCTGATCCTGGCACTCAACCGCCGCCTGCACCGCGCCTACAACCGCACCCGCGAAGGCGATTTCAGCCTGCACGGGCTGACGGGGTTCGACCTGGTGGGCAAGACCGTCGGCGTGGTCGGCACCGGGCAGATCGGCGCGACTTTCGCGAAAATCATGAACGGGTTCGGCTGCCAGTTGCTGGCCTACGACCCGTTCCCCAATCCCCAGGTCGAAGCCCTTGGCGCCCGCTACCTGGACTTACCGCAGTTGCTGGCCGAGTCGCAGATCATCAGCCTGCACTGTCCGCTCAATGCCCAGAGCAAGCATTTGATCAACCGCCAGACCCTGGCGCACATGCAGCCAGGCGCCATGTTGATCAATACCGGCCGCGGCGGCCTGGTCGACACCCCGGCGCTGATCGATGCCTTGAAGAGCGGCCAACTGGGTTATTTGGGACTGGATGTGTATGAAGAGGAAGCCCAACTGTTCTTCGAAGACCGTTCCGACCTGCCGTTGCAAGACGATGTACTGGCGCGGTTGCTGACCTTCCCCAACGTGATCGTCACGGCCCACCAGGCCTTCCTGACCCGTGAAGCCCTGGGGGCGATTGCCGCGACCACCTTGCAGAACATCGCGGCGTGGTCGGCCGGGTCGCCAGAGAATCAGGTCGAGGGTGATTGAACCTGATCGAAGGTCATATGCCCGCGCCATGCTGCGCTTATGCCCGTGCTAGCATATTGCGCATATTTGGAGGACCCATGGTCGAACACGATTTCCGCTACACCCTGATGAACCCGCAACACACCCTCACCGAATGCCGCGCCCTGGTGCCGGGGCGTTATCAGGTCACCGGCAACGGCGGCTCGATTCGTAATAATGACGTGCTGGTCGTGACCCTCAAGGGCGCCAAGGACTTGTCCATGCGCCTGACCGTCGAAACGGTTCGCCACCTGATCAACCCACCGGGCCAATGGGTCGCGGTGGCCAGTGGCCCGGTGTTCGGCCAACTGGCGATCCATACCTGGCAGGTGAATTGCGACAGCTGCGCCAAAGAACTGAGTTTCGAGTTCGCCGTGGACGCCAAGCTTGGCAACAAGGCTGAAAAGCCTGCCGCCACCGCGCGGATTGCCGAGTTGGGATGGACCACCGTTGGCGAAAAGCACCTGTGCCCCAAATGCCAGGAGCCTGCGTGATGAAACGCCTCGCCCTGACCGCGATGGTCGGTGCCAGCCTGGTGGGCTGCGCCGCCGAACCAGTGCAACTTGAACAAAACCGCAGCTACATCCTGGAGTGGATCGGCGAACGTCCGTTGATGGATTACAGCCACCTGACCATCACCCTGGGTGAAGACGGTCGCGCCTACGGTAACGGCGGCTGCAACCACTGGTTCGCGCCGTACACCCTGGAAGGCCACAAGCTGAGCTTCGGCAAGATCGGCAGCACCCGCAAACTCTGTGCGCCGGCCCTGATGGAGCAGGAAAAGCGCTTCCTCCAGGCACTGGAAGGCGTGCAGCGCTGGGACGTCTCGTCGATCGACCAGATGCGTTTCTGGCCTGCCGAAGGCAAGCCGCTGCGCTGGTGGCTGGAAGAGGGTTGATCCCCCTCTAAACCTGTAGGAGCCGGCTTGCTGGCGATGGCGTCTTTGACCATTTCGCTGGACTGTCGGGCCTCTTCGCTGGCAAGCCAGCTCCTACACGGTTTGTCGTTGCTACCCGCCTAATTTTTCGCCTGTAATGCTTCGAGCTTGGCCACCACCCCCGCGGCCGTCTGCTCGCCCATCAACTGCTCCCGCACCTTGCCCTTGTTATCGATGATGTAGGTCACCGGCAACGCCTCGCTGCGCGGCAATTCGAACAACTCGGAAGGGTCCTGCGCCAGCACGGTGAACTTGATCCCGAGTTTCTCGCTGGCACTTTTCAGCTCTTCGCCCTGCACGTTGTCGAAGTTGACCCCGAACACGCCGATCTTCCTGTCCTTGAGCTGCTCGGCCAGGGTGTTCAGCTCCGGAATCTCGGTGCGGCACGGGCCGCACCATTCTGCCCAGTAATTGATCACCAGCCATTTGCCGTCCAGACGCTCGGCGGCGACCTTCTGTCCGTTCTGATCGATCCCGTAGTCGTTACCGCAGCCCCCCAGCATCAACGCCCCGATAATCGTCAATGCCGCTGCCAGTCGCCTTGTCATGTCGTGTTCCTTGTCAAAAATTGAAAGCGCCTGCGACCCGTCGCCTGCCAAGGTTCAGGATTAGGCGCTGCCCAGTTAGAATAGCCGCCACCTTACGCAAGATGCGACCCGCTCATGACCGATCTGACGCTTTATCACAACCCGCGCTGCTCGAAATCCCGCGGTGCGCTCGAACTGCTGCAAGCCCGCGGCCTGACCCCGACGGTGGTCCGCTACCTGGAAACGCCGCTGGACGCCGCGCAAATCCAGAGCCTGCTGGGCAAACTCGGGATCAGTGCGCGGCAACTGCTGCGCACCGGCGAAGACGAATACAAGACCCTGAACCTGGCCGACAGCAGCCTGAGCGAGGCGCAGTTGATCGCCGCCATCGCCGCCCACCCGAAACTGATGGAGCGACCGATCCTCGAAGTCGGCGACAAGGCCATCATCGGCCGTCCGCCAGAGCAGGTCCTGGAGCTGTTGCCGTGAGTGCGCCGTACATTCTGGTGCTGTATTACAGCCGCAGCGGTTCGACCAATGAAATGGCCCGGCAGATTGCCCGTGGCGTCGAACAGGCCGGCCTTGAAGCCCGACTGCGCACGGTACCGGCGATTTCCACCGAATGCGAAGCCGTGTCCCCGGATATCCCGGACGAAGGCGCGCTCTACGCCAGCCTCGATGACCTGAAGAACTGCGCAGGCCTGGCGCTGGGCAGTCCGACCCGCTTCGGCAACATGGCGGCGCCGCTCAAGTACTTCCTCGACGGCACCAGCAACCTGTGGCTGACCGGCGCCCTGGTCGGCAAGCCTGCCGGTGTGTTCACCTCCACCGCAAGCCTGCATGGCGGGCAGGAAACCACCCTGCTGTCGATGATGCTGCCGTTGTTGCACCACGGCATGCTGATCACCGGCCTGCCCTACAGCGAGTCGGCACTCCTGGAAACCCAGGGCGGCGGCACGCCGTACGGCGCCAGCCATCACGCCGGTGCCGATGGCAAAAGCGGCCTGGATACCCACGAAGTGGCGTTGTGTCGCGCACTCGGTATGCGCTTGGCCAAGACCGCTCAGAAACTGGAGGGTTGAGGGTGGCCAAGAAGCCGAAGGTCCTGCCCGCTATCGAATGGCTTGAACCACGGGTTCGGGTCATGCGCGTCATCAGCCTGCTGTGTTTCCTTGGCCTGGTGGGATTGCTCTGCGTTTATTACCTGATGATCGCCGACCTGCACGGTGCGCGGCCGTGGGTGATTCTGCTGATCGAGCTGGTGCCGTTGTTGCTGCTCGCGCCGGGGATGATTGTCGGCAATGCCCGGGGGCATTCATGGATGTGCTTTGTGGTGAACCTGTATTTCATCAAGGGCGCATTGGCCGCCTATGACCCGAACCGGCAGGTCTTCGGTGTGCTGGAGATGGCCGCAAGCCTGGCGGTGTTCTGTTCGGCACTGTTGTATGTGCGGTGGCGGTATCAGTTGAACCGCAAGTTGGCTGGCGAGGGCGAGATTTCCGTCGCCTGACAGAATGCAATTGCCAGCAGGCTGGCTCCCACAGGGGACTTGTGTCCTGCACAGATCCAATGTGGGAGCCAGCCTGCTGGCGATTGGACCGACTCGGTCTCAATGATTGACGGTGTAAGCCAGCATCATCGAGATCTGGCTCATCGGCCGCCCGCCACTTTCCTCATGCCACTGGTTGAACACTTCCTGCACCAACGCCAGGTCGCGCAAGCTGGTCGGCACCTTGTCGACGATCTTCTGCGCATTCAACGCCGCCACCACGTCATAGCTCGGCACAAAGGTGTCTTTGCCGACCATGCGCAAGAATCGCGGCGCTGACAGGCCGCCCAACTGATGGCCGCGTTTTTTCAGGAAGGTCCAGAGCCCGACGATATCGGTCACTGGCCAATCGGCAATCAGCGCGCCGAAGCTGCCCTTTTCATGGGCCACGTCCAGAATGAACTGCGCATTGCGCGGCACGCTCTTGAGCTTGCCCAGATGACGGATGATCCGCGTGTCCTGCATCAGCCGCTCCAGGTGTTCGGCGCTCATCAGCACGACTTTTTCCGGGTCGAATCTGAAAAACACTTCTTCGAAGGCTGGCCACTTGGCGTCCACCAGGCTGTGCTTGAGCCCGGCGCGGAAGACGCGCAATGCCATGGTCGAGAGGTAGCGGTCATCGCTGATCTTGCGCAATTGCGCCGGGGTCTTGGGCAGGGGCAGATGGGCTTCCAGTTCAGCGGCCGAACCGAAGCGGTTCAGACAGTATTCGTTCAGCCACTTGTAATCGCGCATGCCCTCTCCTGAGGATTAAAACGAAGCAAAAAACCTGTGGGAGCCCAGGGCTTGCTCGCGAATGCGGTGCGTCATTCAACATTGTTGTCGACTGGCACAGCGCCTTCGCGAGCAAGCCCGCTCCCACAATTGTGTTTAGAGGTTGACCACATTGACGAAACGCGAAGCGGCGCTTTCGTCGATCTTGAGGCTGGTGAAGTCAAACAGGTTGCGGTCCGCCAGTTGCGACGGGATCACGTTCTGCAGGCTGCGGAAAATGCTTTCGGTACGGCCGGGGGTCTTGCGCTCCCAATCCTGCAGCATTTCCTTGACCACCTGGCGCTGCAGGTTTTCCTGGGAGCCACAGAGGTTGCACGGGATGATCGGGAACTGCTTGAGGTCCGAGTAGGCCTGAATGTCCTTCTCGTTACAGTAGGCCAACGGGCGGATCACCACGTTGCGCCCGTCATCGGCGCGCAATTTCGGCGGCATGGCCTTGAGCGAACCGTTGAAGAACATATTCAGGAAGAACGTCTCGACGATGTCGTCGCGGTGATGGCCGAGAGCCATCTTGGTCGCGCCGATTTCGTCGGCAAAGGTGTAGAGTGTACCGCGACGCAGGCGCGAGCACAGGGAGCAGGTGGTCTTGCCTTCCGGGATCAGCTCCTTGACCACCGAGTAGGTGTCTTTCTCGACGATGTGGTATTCGATCCCCAGTTCCTTGAGGTAGGCCGGCAGCACATGCTCGGGGAAACCCGGCTGTTTCTGGTCCATGTTCACGGCCACGATCTCGAACTTGATCGGCGCGACCTTCTGCAAGTGCATCAGCACATCAAGCATGGTGTAGCTGTCCTTGCCGCCGGACAGACAGACCATGACCTTGTCACCGTCTTCAATCATGTTGAAATCGGCGACCGCCTCACCGGCCTGTCGGCGAAGGCGCTTTTGCAGTTTGTTCTGGTTGACCGTAAGAGTGCCCATGACGCGAAATCCGTGAGGTGTGACGAAAGGCGCGCATTTTACGCAAAAACCCATCAGGAACGAAGTACCCCGACGGATCGCGCGCCCTACAGATGCAACAGCGATTACCCGGGGGCTTTACAGCGCAATTTGCTCTAAGCCCTACCCCCTGTGGGGTTAAGACCTTCCTATACTGCGTCATAAGGTCGCAATCACATACAGACCTATTACTTACTTGGCCACATTGGCCCGTAGGGCGCTCCACTGGGGGGCGACGGTAAAAACAAGAGGAGTGACTGGCATGATCCATCACGTAGTGGGGCTCTTCACCCACCCTGACCAAGAATGGAAAGAGATTCGTGGCGATCAGGAAGAAAGTATCAGCCACATGTACCTGACCCACACGCTGATCCTGGCGGCGATACCGGCGGTATCGGCCTTTATCGGGACCACGCAGGTGGGCTGGGTCATCGGCAATCGCCCCCCGGTGATGCTGACCGTGGAAAGCGCACTATGGATGACAGTCATGTCGTACCTGGCGATGCTTGGCGGTGTAGCGGTAATGGGTGCGTTCATCCACTGGATGGCCCGCACCTATGACGCCAATCCGAGCCTGGCACGCTGCATCGCGTTCGCAACCTATACCGCTACACCGCTGTTCGTCGGCGGCCTGGCGGCCCTGTACCCCCACCTGTGGCTGGGGATGGTCGTTGGCACTGCGGCCATCTGCTACACGGTCTACCTGCTGTATGTGGGGCTGCCAACCTTCATGAACATTCCATCTGACGAGGGCTTTCTGTTTTCAAGTTCGGTGCTCGCCGTAGGCCTGGTGGTGCTGGTCGCCATCATGGCGTTCACCGTGATTGTCTGGGGACTCGGCGTGGGGCCGGTCTATACCAATTAACACTCACCACAAAAAAATCAGATCTGCCGACACAGGCCGCCGCAAGGCGGCCTTTTAATGCCCGCGCCACAAGAGCGCCGAAGACCATTCGGCGCTTCGCAGATTCGCAAGGCCCCGGGCTTGCGGCATACTGGACTGCTCTGGAGATCCATCAAGCATGCCCGAGCAACTCAATACCCGCGTCGAAGACTGTTTTCAACAAGCCGAATCCTTTTTCAAACGACCTTTCAAACGTCCTGTGGTGAGCTTCAAGCTGCGCGGGCAAAAAGCTGGTGTCGCGCACCTGCACGAGAACCTGCTGCGTTTCAATCCGCAGCTATACCGGGAAAACACCGAAGATTTTCTCAAGCAGACCGTCGCCCACGAGGTCGCGCACCTGATCGCCCATCAACTGTTCGGTGACCGCATCCAGCCCCATGGCGAAGAGTGGCAACTGATCATGCGCGGCGTGTACGAATTGCCCCCCAACCGTTGCCACACCTACGACGTCAAACGCCGCAGCGTGACCCGCTACATCTACAAGTGCCCGTGCGCCGACAGCGATTTCCCGTTCTCGGCGCAGCGTCATGGTTTGGTGCGGCAGGGGCGGCGGTATTTGTGTCGGCGGTGTCGCAACACCTTGGTGTTCAGTGGGGAAATGCGCATCGAGTGAGTCGGATTTGTGGTGTCTGGGTCGACCTCTTCGCCAGCAGGCTGGCTCCCACAGGGGAAGATCCATTGTGGGAGCCAGCCTGCTGGCGATGGCGGCCTGACAGGCGCTAGAGAATTACCTTGGCACGCCGAAGTTCCTCAATCCGCTCTACACCAAACCCCAACTCCCCCAACACCTGATCGGTATGCTGCCCCAGCGCCGCGCCAATATGCCTGGGCTCCGGCAACCCGCTTGAAAACTTCAATGGACAAGCCATCTGCGCCTGACTCGAACCATCCCCCCGCGGCACTTCAGCCACCAGTTCCCGCGCCTGCAACTGCGGATGCCGCACCGCCTCACCCAGGCTCAAGACCGGCTCGACACACGCATCGAGCTCGGCGAACAGCGCGCACAACTCGGCAAAGTCATGCTTTTCGAACTCAGTCTTCAACGCCTCCTTGAGCTGGCGTTGTTGTGCAGGCTGCGCAGATAACCCCAGGCTCGCCCACTCCTCCAGCCCCAGCGCCACACACAACTGTTTCATGAACCCCGGTTCCAGGCTGCCCACCGACAACCAGCGCCCATCCCGGGAGCGGTAGTAGTCATAAAAGCTGCCGCCATTGAGCACCTGGTCTTCCCGACCCGGTTCGATCCCACAAGCCAGGTACCCGGCACCCGCCATGGCGTTCAGGCTGAACGCGCAATCGGTCATGCTCACGTCCAGATGCTGGCCATGCCCGGTGTGCTGTCGTGCGATCACGGCCGCCAGCAGGCCGATGACCCCGTGCAGCGAGCCACCGGCGATGTCTGCCACCTGCATGCCCAGCGGCAGCGGGCCACTGTCGGCGCGGCCGCTGTAGCTCGCAAGCCCGGCCAGGGCAAGGTAGTTGATGTCATGGCCGGCGCGGTCCTTGCAGGGGCCGGTCTGGCCGTAACCGGTGATCGAAACATAGATCAGCCGGGGATTGATCGCTTTCAGGGCCTCATAGCCCAGCCCCAATCGCTCCATGACGCCGGGGCGGAACTGCTCCAGCACGATGTCGTAGTCCTGCAGCAATTGCGTGATCACTTCCAGCGCTTCGGGCTGCTTGAGATCCAGAGCCAGGCTGCGTTTGTTGCGATTGAGGTAGGCATGGCTGGCCGAAACGCCCTGATCGTGGGGCGGCAGCACGCGCAGCAGGTCCATGCGGGTCGGCGATTCGATGCGCAGCACCTCGGCGCCCATGTCCGCCAGCAATAGCGAAGCGAACGGACCCGGCAGCAGTGTCGAGAAATCCAGAACCTTGAGTGATGCCAGTGGACCGAGCATGAGAATTCTCCCTGGATGATGCCCCAGCCTAGGCAGCCAAGCGCTTTGCAGCAATCACCTTATGCGCCACATGCAATGACCGTTGTGCTCAAATCCCGGGCATGAAAAAACCCGCCGAAGCGGGTTTTTCATTCAACAAGGCTTACCTGGCGTTGGTCGGGGCTACCTCTTCGACGTGGCCCAGAACATCGTCTTTAGGCTCGTCGGCAATGCCGCGACCGCCAGACGCCAGCTCGGATTGCAGCACGTCGGTGTCCAGCTCCTTGACCCACTTCGCCACGACGATGGTGGCAACGGCGTTACCGACCAGGTTGGTCAGTGCACGGGCTTCGGACATGAAGCGGTCGATACCCAGGATCAGCGCCAGGCCGGCAACCGGCAGGTGGCCGACGGCGGACAGGGTCGCCGCCAGTACGATGAAGCCCGAACCGGTAACGCCCGCAGCCCCCTTGGAAGACAGCAGCAACACCACCAGCAAGGTGATCTGGTGGGTGATGTCCATGTGGGTGTCGGTGGCCTGGGCAATGAACACAGCCGCCATGGTCAGGTAGATCGCCGTACCGTCGAGGTTGAACGAGTAGCCGGTCGGGATCACCAGGCCAACCACGGACTTCTGCGCCCCCAGACGCTCCATCTTGATCAGCATGCGCGGCAGCACCGACTCCGAAGAGGAAGTACCCAGCACGATCAACAGTTCTTCACGGATGTAGCGAATCATCTTCAGCACGCTGAAGCCGTGCAGGCGGGCAATCGAACCCAGCACGATCAGGATGAACAGCAGGCAAGTGATGTAGAAGCAGGCCATCAGTTGGCCCAGTTGCACCAGCGAGCCGACACCGTAGGCACCAATGGTGAAGGCCATGGCACCGAAGGCACCGATCGGCGCGAGCTTCATGATCATGTTGATGATGTTGAACATCACGTGGGCGAAACGATCGATGAAGTCCAGCAGCGGCTTGCCGTAGGCACCCAGGCGATGCAGGGCGAAACCGAAGATCACCGAGAACATCAGCACTTGCAGGATGTCGCCCGTGGCGAACGCGCCGACGATGGTGGACGGAATCACATTGAGCAGGAAGCCGATGACGCTTTGGTCAGCGCCAGCAGCGACATACTGGGCAACCTTGGAGGCATCCAGGGTGGTCACGTCGATGTGCATGCCGTTACCCGGCTGGACGATGTTGACCACCACCAGGCCCACCAGCAGTGCGATGGTCGAAACGATCTCGAAGTACAGCAACGCGTAACCGCCGGTCTTGCCGACCGACTTCATGTCCTGCATGCCAGCGATACCGCTGACGACGGTACAGAAGATGATCGGCGCGATGATCATCTTGATCAGCTTGATGAACCCGTCACCCAGCGGTTTTACGGCCACACCGAGCTGTGGATAGAAGTGACCGAGCAAAATACCGATGACAATTGCAACGATCACCTGGAAATACAGGGATTTGTACAGTGGCTGACGAGTCGTCATTGCAAAGTTCCTCAAGAGTGCGCGGCGAGAACATCCGACTGTTGCCCACCCCAACTCAATTGCGAACCCTCCTGCACTGGAGGGATTTGTTTTTTCGAGCTGCGCGACGGCAGCATCTGCTGGCTCTATCGCAAGGCCCGTGCCACCTTGTGCGAAAAGCCTGCAAGCCTTTTGGCATCAAGGGCTGCAGGTTTTTCCGGAGGACCGCGCGGCGGTTGCGCAGTGGCGGATTTCCGCCCAGCCGTCGAATCACATCCTGTAATCTGGCGGATATCCGCCTTGTTCATGCCCATGCAGCGCGGCTACCATCCGTCGTTCTATGGACGGACTTGCCTCTATGCGCGAACGCACCATTGCCAGTCATTTCGCCCGTGCCGCCCTCGGTGGCGCGCAACGGCGTGGCTACGACTATTCAAGACTGTTAGAGCAATTGGGGATCAGCCCCGAGTTGCTCGACGAGCCTCGGGCACGCATCCCTCCAGAACAGTTCACCCGGCTAATCCAGGCGCTGTGGCTCGCACTGGACGACGAGTATCTGGGTTTCGGCCGAGGCATCAGCAAGCCCGGCAGCTTCGCGATGATGTGTCATGCCGTGATCCATTGCCGCAATCTGGATAAGGCACTGCATCGCGGATTATTGTTTTATAGCCTTTTCCCGGACGCCCCGCGCCTGACGCTGACCCGCGTAGACGAAATGATTCGACTGAGTCTGGACGATTCGCAACTCTGGGACCCGGAACATTTCCTCAGCGAATGTCTATTGGTGATCTGGCATCGCTTCGCCAGCTGGTTGATCGGCCAGCGTATTCGACTGGAGCACGCCACGTTCAGCTACCCGCGACCGGAACATGGCGCCGAGTACGAGCTGCTGTTCTCGTGCCCGCTCGAGTTTTCGGCACAACAGAGCAGCCTGCTGTTCCACGGCCGCTACCTGAACATGCCACTGCTACAGGACGAACGCACGCTCAAGCAGTTCCTTGAACGCTCGCCTGCCGATCTGTTATCGCGCCCGGACGACGGCCATAGCCTGAGCAGCCAGTTGCGACGCCTGCTCAGTCGCGACCGCTCCCCCTGGCCGGACCTGGAGGCCGTGGCTGAGCACCTGCATATCAGCCCGCAAACGCTGCGTCGGCATCTGCGTGAAGAAAACACCAGTTTTCAGGAACTCAAGGACCAGCTACGCCGCGACATTGCCATTTATCACCTGGGCCGCAACGACTTGCCCTTGCAACAGATCGCCGAGCAATTGGGGTTTTCCGAGCCCTCGGCGTTTCACCGGGCATTCAAGAAGTGGACCGGGCTGACGCCGGGGGCTTACCGGGCCAGGGGTTTGTAGGAGCCGGCTTGCTGGCGATAGCGTCTGTACGATCGCCATCGCCAGCAAGCCGGCTCCTACAAGATCACGCCAGCGGAAAATGAATACGGAAGGCGGCACCGCCCAAGGGCGAGTCCCCCAGGGTGAGTTTTGCGCTATAGCTTTCGATGATGTCCTTGACCACCGCCAGGCCAATACCCTGTCCTGGATGCTGACGGTCCAGGCGTTCACCGCGCTGCAGGATCCGCGTGCGCTGATCGAGCGGGACGCCTGGGCCATCGTCTTCCACGCATATCTCGATACCATCGAGGGTATGCATGCTGATGCGCACTTCGCTCAGGCACAGTCGATACGCGTTCTCCAGAAGATTGCCGAGCATTTCCAGCAAGGCGCCCTGCTCGATAGGGACCAGACACTGCGGCGGCAAATCGAAGGTAACCTGTACCTGTTTGTCGCGATAGACCTTGTCCAGCGTATCGCAAAGGCTCTGCAACACCGGCTGCAGGCGTACCTGATGGCGCACCAGTCCGCTCTTGCGCAGGCTGGCGCGTTGCAATTGGTAACCGATCTGTTGGCTCATGCGCTCGATCTGGGTCTGCAGCACCCAGGCCTGATCCCTCTCCTCAGGGCGTTGCGCCATGCCTTCGCTGACCCCCTGCAATACCGCCAATGGGGTTTTCAGGCTATGGGCCAGATCGTCGAGGGAATCGCGATAACGGCTACGCTGTTCGCGCTCGCTGTGGAGCAAACGGTTGAGAGAGCCGGTCAGGCGCAGCAGTTCACGTGGGTGTTGCTCGCTCAGGCTTTCACGGGTGCCGCTTTCGATCTCGTCCAGTTCCTGGCTCAGCCGGCGCAACGCCTGCAACCCCCAGGACAAGCCGCCCCACAGCAATGCCAGAAGCACCAGTAATGCCGCGCCGAAACCCAGGTAAAGGTTTTCCCGCAGACCGCCGAGCGTAGCATCGTATTCACGCGCCGGTTGCAACGCGACGAAGCTGAACGCCGCGTTTTTGCCGCCGAGCAGTTTGACCTCAACGTCATAGACGAAGAATTCCTGGCCAGTGTCCTGGCGAATCCTGGCAAATTCATTACCGCGCCCGTCGTAACGCGGCTTGTAATTGATGTTCTTTACCAGGGTGTCTTTCGAGCGCCAGACCAACTGGCCTTCGCGGTTATAGATGTAACCGAGCAAGTTGCCATCGGCCAGGTTGAAGCGCTCGTCGGGCAACTGTTCTGGCATCAGCAAGCGGTCGTCCTCGACCCGTGCAGCAGAGATCAACGTGGTGACGTCCGACGCCAGTCGCTGCTCGATGGCGTCCTGCAGCGCCAGGCTGAACGCTCCCTGCATCGCCGGCAGCAACGCCAGCATGAACAATACTGCGAGGATCGTGGCGGCGAGCATCAGGCGAACGCGAAGAGAACCGATCAAGTGCAACGCTCAGTGAACAGATAGCCCAGGCCACGCACCGTTTCGATTGGCTTGAAACCGGACGGACCTTCAAGTTTTCGACGCAGACGGCCGACCAGCACTTCGATCACGTTCGGGTCGCGCTCGTCATCGTCCGGGTAAAGCTGCTCCATCAAACGGTCCTTGGGGACCACCTGCTGATGATGGCGCATCAGATACTCGAGAATCCGGTACTCATACGCGGTCAATGCCAGTGGTTGCTCCTCAAGGGACGCCTGCTTGCGATTGAGGTCCAGCAGCAGCGGCCCGGCAACGATCGTTGACTGGGTAAATCCGCTGGAGCGGCGCAACAAGGCATTCAGCCGAGCTTCCAGTTCTTCAAACTGAAAGGGCTTGACCACATAGTCATCGGCACCGGCAGCAAGGCCTTCAACCTTGTCCTGCCAGTTACCGCGTGCGGTGAGGATCAGGATCGGGAAGGTCTTGCCTTGCGAGCGCAACTGACGGATCAGATCCAGCCCGCCCATGCCCGGCAACCCGAGATCGATCACCGCCAGGTCGTGGTTGAACTGCTCGGTCTGATACAGCGCATCGACGGCGTTGGCCACGGACTCGACCACATGGCCGCTGTCCGTCAGGCGGGTTTGCAAGTGATGACGCAACAGCGCTTCATCCTCGACAACCAGCAATTTCATGTCGCTCTCCCAGGCAAATCAAATACCCCGGAGGCACGATCGACGCACCTCCATGACTAACAGGCTGCGCCGGAACAATCTCCTGGATTGATCCGGCGCAGCCTGTTGCACACGCTTTTCAGAAAGCATAGTTGGCTGAAAGGTAGGTCTGTGCGCTGCTATTCAAACTCAGCGATCCCTGCTTGCTACCACCTTGTGCGCTCATTTCGGTGCTGGCGTTGCTGCGCAGGTAACGGTACCCCAGTTCAACTGAAGTGTTTTGCGAAACCTGTTGCAGAATGCCTGCCTGTGCGCCAATGGTGTAACCGAAGTTAGTGTCGCGACTGAAACCTGATGACTCCTGGGTCAATTTGGTCAACCCGGCGGAGGCACCGCCGAATAGCCTGGTGTCAGCACCCAAGGGATGGAACAGATCGTAGCTGCCCAACAGGTTCTCCTGACGCAGTTTAATGCCATTGTGCGAGCCCGACACGTTATCGTACGTGGCGTAGTAACGGCCTTGGCTGTTTTGCTGCCCCACACGCAAGCCCCAGGTGTGGTCCTTGGCAATCACGCCGTCGGCGTTCGGACGGTTGAGATTATCGTTCAAGGCGCTGGACTTTTTGATCTTGTCGCTGGTCTGCCCATAAGTAAGGCTGGCGAAATTGTCGTTGGCACCGAATGCGGCAGTGCTCGCGCCGAAAACGGTGAATGCCAGCAGCAGTTTTTTGATTCCAGTCATGGGTGAAGCTCCTCATAAGTTCGTGCTTGAGTTCGTGTTGTTTTGGCTACGGAGCAAGACTACTCACGCCGCCCTGAACTCACCCTGAACGCGCGCTTAACCTGAGCTGAACCATATCCACCCAGCTGTTTTGATGATTTTCCAGCAGCAAATCCCCCAGGACTACCCAGCATCAAGGCAACCCGGCAAAATGCCCGACATGAATCCTGTCCCCGCCCTGCCCGTCTTCTGCACGCCCCTCGACGCCCATTGGCCGCTGCCGCTGGTGCTGCCCGATGCGGTGCTGTTGAGTACCCACTTCGATACGTCGCAACTGCTCAGCGATGATTTCCAGCGCAGCGCCATCGAGGCGCCCGCGAGCATTCAGCGCTCGGTCGCCAAACGCCAGGCAGAATTTCTCGCCGGGCGGATCTGCGCCCGCGCAGCCCTGCAACAACTGGAAGGCCTGAACTTCAGCCCGGCCATCGGTGATGACCGGGCGCCTGTCTGGCCTGCGCACATTACCGGTTCGATCACCCACAGCACCGGTCGGGCCGCGGCGATCGTGGCGAAGAAAAGCCATTGGCGCGGGTTGGGGATGGACATGGAAAACCTGCTCAATGCCGAACGTGCCGAACGCCTGGCCGCGGAAATCCTCACCCCGGCGGAACTGCAGCGCATGGCCGCCGGTCATCGCGATCAGCTCGCGTTGCTGGTCACCCTGACGTTTTCAGTGAAGGAGAGCCTGTTCAAGGCGCTCTACCCGATCGTGCGGCAACGTTTCTACTTTGAACACGCCGAGGTGCTGGAGTGGACCGAGTCAGGTGAGGTGCGGTTGCGGTTGCTGACGGACCTGTCCGGTGAATGGCGTAACGGCACCGAACTGGAGGCGCAGTTCGGGGTCAAGGATGGGCAGTTGTTGAGTCTGGTCAGTATCAAGGCCTGAAAGATATTTGCTGTTTGTCAGGCCCTCTTCGCTGGCAATCCAGCTCCTACAGGGGATTTGGGGCGCGGGGTCTCAGCGTTTCTCCTGATTGCGCGGCCAGCTCAGGCTGAAACATGCGCCGCCCAGGCTTTTGCTCTTGCCGATCAACGCCCGACCGTCGTGCCAATGGATGATCCGCCGCACGATCGACAATCCCAAGCCATGGCCGCCCGAGGCCCGGGTGCGGCTGTCGTCGAGGCGCAGGAATGGCGTGAAAATTTTCTCCCAGGCCATTTCCGGCACACCCGGCCCGTCATCTTCGACATCCACCCGACAACGTTGCTGCCCCACCTGATAGCTGATGGTGACTCGCGATTGAGCGTGGCGCATGGCATTGGTCACCAGATTCTGCAGCGCCCGGTGCAGGTAGCGCGGCTCGGCCTCGACCCAGGCGTCGTCGCAGTCGGCGGCCGACAGGCACAACCCTCGCTGCACCGTGACCTCGGCGCGCAAGGGCGCCAGCTCATCGATCACCTGATTGACCAAGGCATCCAGATCGATACGCTGAAAATTCAGGGCTGGCGAGCCTTGCTCCAGCCGCGCGTAAGTCAGCATCTCGTCGACCAGGCGGTCGAGGTCCTCGATATCGTGGTCCATGCCTTCGCAGTATTTTTCCAGGTCTTGCGGGGTCTTGGCCGAGCCGATCATTTCCAGGCCAAACCGCAGGCGGGCCACCGGCGTGCGCAATTCGTGGGACACGGCACGCACCAGCTCTCGCTGAATGGCCAGCAGCTGTTGCAGGTGCTCGGCCATGCCGTTGAACGCCGACGCCAGTCGCCCTACCGAGTCTGCACCCCGCGCCGGCACACGGGTTTCCAGGCTGCCCTTGGCGATCCGCGTGGCCGCCGCTTCCAGCCCGCGCAAGCGGCGCTCCAGTTGCCGCACCAGCAGGTAGACGATCAAGCCGATCAGGCTCAGCCCCAGTGCGGCAATCAGCACCAGCCACTCCGGCGGATAAGGATTCATCTGGTACAACGGGCCGATTTCCAGCACCCAGGGCGTGCCGACCATGCCGGCGAATACCCGGATCGAATCGCCCTCCTTGCCCAGCGCCATCACGGTGTCGCCCTCGGACACCCGACGGCTCTGGTCTTCGTCCATGTCGGCGTCTTCGACCGTGACCAGGCGCAAATCGAAGCCAAACCCCTTGTCCTGTTTCAATTGCGCCAGACGCACCGGTTGCTCGCCCACCGGGTAGCGCACCAGTTCGTCTGCCAGCAGATAGATAGTCGCCCGGGCGAGTTGTTCGCTGATCTGCTGGACCTCACCGGTGAGAACAAGCTGCTCCTGGTCGCTGACCAGTCGATAAACCCTGGCCGCATGCGGGCCGGTCTGCTCCACCAGGGCCTGGCCGCGCAATACCCGGGTGCGCTGGGTGAGGTCGAGGTCGGTCTGGGCAAAGGTTTTCAGCGCCAGCGGAATCCCCAGCAGCCGCTCCCACACCAACAGGGCCCGGCGGCGTTCGGTCTGGTTCATCGGTTGCAGGTTGTCGGCCATCAGCGAAAACGTGCCGTGGGCCAGGCGTTCGCGGTACTGCTCGCCGCGCACCTCATTGAGCAGGTGCAAAGCCAGCACACCGAGCACCGCCACCAGTATCAGCGCGGCACACATGCCGCCGTAGATCCGCAGGAAGATCGAGTTCACAGGGTCGGGTCTACGCAGGCCTCGGGGACAAACAGGTAGCCTTTGCTGCGCACGGTCTTGATCAGCCGCGGATGGTCCGGGTCATCACCGATCTTCGGGCGGATGCGCGAGATGCGCACGTCAATGGAGCGGTCCTGGCCGTCATAGCCGATGCCGCGCAACGCGGTGAAGATTTCTTCCCGGGACAGGATGCGCCCCGCGTTGGCCACTAGCAGCCAAAGCAAGTCGAACTCGGCGCTGGTCAGTTCGATGCCGTTGTCGTGCAGCCAGGCTTCGCGCAATGCGTTATCCACCACCAGCGGGCCGAACTGCAGGCGCCGTTGTTTTTCCGGGACGACCTCCGGCGCTTCACTGCGGCGCAGCAAGGCCTGGATGCGCGCCAGCAGCAAACGCGGGCGTACCGGCTTGCACACGTAGTCGTCGGCCCCCAGGTCCAGGCCGAGGATCTGGTCGGTGTCGTCGGTGCGCGCGGTGAGCATCAGGATCGGGCCGTCATACCGGTCGCGAACCTTGCGGCATATGCTCAGGCCGTCTTCGCCCGGCAGCATCAGGTCGAGAATCACCAGGTCCGGCTGTTCCTTGATGATGCGGGCCGCCGCCAGGGCACCATTGCCTTCGATCGACACATTCAGGCCATTGGCTTGCAGGTAATCGCGCGTCAGTTCGGCCAGACGCTGATCGTCCTCCACAATCAATACCTGCCAGGCTTCTTGCTCCACCGGTGACCTCTACTTGCCAGAACGCTCATAAGGAAGGATCCGCCCGTCTTTTTGTAATGATAGGGGTGGATAAATTGCATACATGCTGACCGATTGTATAAACGTCGCCCACGCAGAACACAAGCCGGTAAATGCGTTCGGACAGCCAGGTTTTTTGTGATAGGGTTCGCGCCCTTAAAAACCTGATCAGTCATTTTCGCCCGTTAAAAATCACTGAAAAAAGCTTCAATCCAGCTAGGTCGCGGCCTACACGCCGGTTCCCTCTTTCACACACAATTTACGCACAGTTTATCCACAGGCAGCACGTTGCATTCGCCCCCCAAAACGCATTATCTTGTAGCCAGCGCGTTATAAAATCCCTACATGTAGGGTTTTAAGCTAAAAACCAAACACAAACCGGACAGCAATTTCAAGCGCTTTTCATGCGTCTTTCCGGTTGAACCAAACGTATTTTTCGAAGACCAAACCGCGCGTGCGGATGGCTACTGTATTTCGACCCAAAATGGTGAAAACGGTACGGGTGTTGCAGTCATTACTGACACCTGGAAAGGAATGCGGTATCGAGCAAAGGCTCGCACCTGAACTTCGGCACGGACGGCCTCATTAGCCTTTTTCCTACTGTCCCGAAGTTGTTATGCCCGACACCCACGTCGGTTGTAGTGCTTCAGGACAGAACGGTGGGCACCGTAAAGGTGCCCAAACAAACATAGAGAATGTGGAGACACCCCCATGCAAACCGACACAACTCGCGAGAACCCGCAGGGTACCTTGCCGCAGGCCGCTGATTCGAATTCGGATCTGTCCGCCACCGCGCCTGGTCAATTGCGCGTGATCAAGCGTAACGGCACTGTCGTTCCTTACACCGATGACAAGATCACCGTCGCCATCACCAAAGCGTTTCTCGCAGTTGAGGGCGGCACCGCTGCCGCTTCGTCGCGCATCCACGACACCGTGGCGCGCCTGACCGAACAGGTCACTGCCACCTTCAAGCGTCGCATGCCATCGGGCGGCACCATCCACATCGAAGAAATCCAGGACCAGGTCGAACTGGCCCTGATGCGTGCCGGCGAGCAGAAAGTGGCCCGCGACTACGTGATCTACCGTGACGGTCGCTCGAAAGAACGCGCCGCCCACGCTCCGGTCGAAGCCGCGGTCGACGCTCACCCGTCGATCCGCATCACCCGCGCCGACGGCAGCCTGGCACCGCTGGACATGGGCCGTTTGAACACCATCGTCACCGAAGCGTGCGAAGGCCTGGAAGAAGTCGACGGCGACCTGATCCAGCGCGAAACCCTGAAGAACCTGTACGACGGCGTGGCCCTGACCGACGTCAACACCGCCCTGGTGATGACCGCCCGTACCCTGGTCGAGCGTGAGCCGAACTACTCGTTCGTGACCGCCCGCCTGCTGATGGACACCCTGCGTGCCGAAGGCCTGGGCTTCCTCGGCGTCGCCGAGAGCGCAACCCACCACGAGATGGTCGACCTGTACGCCAAGGCCCTGCCTGCCTACATCGCCAAGGGTATCGAATTCGAATTGCTGAACCCGGTCCTGGCCGACTTCGACCTGGAAAAACTGGGCAAGGCGATCAACCACGAGCGCGACCAGCAGTTCACTTACCTGGGCCTGCAAACCCTGTACGACCGTTACTTCATCCACAAGGATGGCGTGCGTTTCGAACTGCCGCAGATCTTCTTCATGCGCGTGGCCATGGGCCTGGCGATCGAAGAGAAACAGAAAGAAGACCGTGCGATCGAGTTCTACAACCTGTTGTCGTCCTTTGACTACATGTCTTCGACCCCGACCCTGTTCAACGCCGGTACCCTGCGTCCACAGCTGTCGAGCTGCTACCTGACCACCGTGCCGGATGACCTGTCGGGCATCTACCACGCGATCCACGACAACGCCATGCTGTCGAAATTCGCTGGCGGCCTGGGCAACGACTGGACGCCGGTGCGTGCACTGGGTTCGTACATCAAGGGCACCAACGGCAAGTCCCAGGGCGTTGTACCGTTCCTGAAAGTGGTGAACGACACCGCCGTTGCCGTCAACCAGGGTGGCAAGCGCAAAGGCGCTGTGTGTGCCTACCTGGAAACCTGGCACATGGACATCGAAGAGTTCATCGAACTGCGCAAGAACACCGGTGATGACCGCCGTCGTACCCACGACATGAACACCGCCAACTGGATCCCTGACCTGTTCATGAAGCGTGTCTTCGATGACGGCAAGTGGACCCTGTTCTCGCCATCCGAAGTACCGGACCTGCACGACCTGACCGGCAAGGCTTTCGAAGAGCGCTACGAGTACTACGAAGCGCTGACCGAGTACCCGGGCAAGGTCAAGCTGTTCAAGACCATCCAGGCCAAGGACCTGTGGCGCAAGATGCTGTCCATGCTGTTCGAAACCGGCCACCCATGGCTGACCTTCAAGGACCCGTGCAACCTGCGCAGCCCGCAGCAGCACGTCGGCGTGGTCCACAGCTCGAACCTGTGCACCGAGATCACCTTGAACACCAACAAGGACGAGATCGCCGTTTGCAACCTGGGCTCGATCAACCTGCCGAACCACATCGTGGGTGGCAAGCTGGACACCGCCAAGCTGCAACGCACCGTGAACACCGCCGTGCGCATGCTCGATAACGTGATCGACATCAACTACTACTCGGTGCCACAAGCGAAGAACTCCAACTTCAAGCACCGTCCGGTCGGCCTGGGCATCATGGGCTTCCAGGACGCCTTGTACCTGCAGCACATTCCTTACGGTTCCGACGCAGCCGTCGAGTTCGCCGACAAGTCGATGGAAGCGGTCAGCTACTACGCGATCCAGGCATCCTGCGACCTGGCTGACGAGCGTGGCGCCTACGAGACGTTCCAGGGTTCGCTGTGGTCCAAGGGCATCCTGCCACTGGATTCGCAACAAATCCTGATCGAAGCCCGTGGCCAGAAGTACATCGATGTCGACCTGAAGGAATCCCTGGACTGGGCACCGGTTCGCGCCCGTGTACAGAAAGGTATCCGTAACTCGAACATCATGGCCATCGCACCGACCGCGACCATCGCCAACATCACTGGCGTTTCGCAGTCGATCGAACCGACCTACCAGAACCTGTATGTGAAATCGAACCTGTCGGGCGAATTCACCGTGATCAACCCGTACCTGGTTCGCGACCTGAAAGCTCGCGGTCTGTGGGACTCGGTCATGATCAACGACCTGAAGTACTACGACGGTTCGGTGCAGCAGATCGAGCGCATCCCGCAAGAACTCAAGGAGCTCTACGCGACTGCCTTCGAAGTGGACACCAAGTGGATCGTTGACGCGGCCAGCCGTCGTCAGAAGTGGATCGACCAGGCTCAGTCGCTGAACCTGTACATCGCCGGTGCTTCGGGCAAGAAGCTGGACGTGACCTACCGCATGGCCTGGTACCGTGGTCTGAAAACCACTTACTACCTCCGTGCCCTGGCCGCGACCAGCACCGAGAAGTCGACCATCAACACCGGCAAGCTGAACGCTGTTTCCAGCGGCGGCAACCATGGTGATGATTCGGTCCTGGCAGCTCCAGCAGGTCCAGCTCCAGTGCCGAAGGCTTGCGCCATCGACGAGCCGGATTGCGAAGCTTGCCAATAAGCTGAACCGGTAACACAAAACCCCCGACAGGCCCCTGGCTTGTCGGGGGTTTTCTTTTGCCCATGAAAAAGATCGCAGCCTCGATCCCTGTAGGAGCTGTCTCGCGAAGCGAGGCTGCGATCTTTTGATCCAAAAAAAAACCCCTCTTGCGAGGGGCTCCTTGTGCAGGCTTTCAACCAACCCGCATCAAGCCATCTGAATGATGGTCTGCATGATGGTGCTCTGGGTCGAGATGGTCTTGGCGTTCGCCTGGTAGTTGCTCTGCGCCTTGATCAGGTCGACCAGTTCGTTGGTCACGTTGACGTTGGACTCCTCCAGGGAGTTGGAGTGGATTTCACCCAAACTCCCGGTTTGCGGAGCATCGTAGCCCGGAATACCCGAACTGTAGGTTTCTTTCCAACTGCTGCCGCCCACTGGCTGCAGACCTTGCTCGTTGGTGAAACTGGCCAATGCGAACTGACCGATCGGCTTGGTCTGGTAGTTACTGAAGTTGGCCAGCATGACGCCGCTGCCGTCGATGGTCAGGTTGGTGATCTCGCCAGTGGCGTAGCCGTTTTGTGCCGGAATGGAACGCGCGGTATCGGCGTTGAACTGGGAGGTACTGCCCATGGCGATGGTCAGGCCCGCCGGGTCGGCGGATGCGCCGTTGGCTGCCCAGACACCATTGGTCACTTTGCCCGGAACCCAGTTGGTGATCTTCAGATCAGGGCTGACGACTGGAGGAGTACCCGGAGTGGTAACCGAAACCAGCTTGCCGCTGGTATCGAACGCCATGACGGAAGCCACCGGAGGGGTCGTCTTCGGGTCGCTGCCATCAGGATTTCGACCATCAATCAGGGTGTAGGTGCTCCAGGTATTCGGACCAGTCTTGACCATGTACTGGTCCATCGAATGCTGGTTGCCCTGGGTGTCGAAAACCGGGGTAGTGAACTGCTTGCTGTAGGATGCCGTCTTGCTCGGGTCGAACGGGTTTGCCACGACGTCTATCACATCGGACGTAGAGTTCAAGTTGATCGTCGACGATACGGTCGTGGTGGCTTTCGGCGCCAGGTTCGACGTATCGATACGCAGGTCGGTCAACACGCCGTTGATGATCTTGCCGTCGGCATCCACACCGTAGCCCTGCACTCGCGCCGAATAATCGGTGTTGGTGACGTAGCCGTCCTTGTCGACCTTGAACGTACCGGCACGGGTATAGGATAACGAACCGTTGTTGTTCAGTACGAAAAAGCCCGAACCGTTGATGCCCACGTCCAGCACGCTGCCAGTGCCGCTGCTGACATCGCCCTGGGTAAATTGCTGGGAAACGTTGGCCAGGCGCACACCGCTGCCGACGGTCTTGTTACCCGTGCCCAGTTTGGTGGACGAGTACACGTCCGAAAATTCCGCACGGGACGATTTGAATCCGACGGTTGCGACGTTGGCGATGTTGTTGCCGGTTACGTCCAGTTGCTTGTTGGCGGCATAGAGACCGCTAAGGCCGATGTTGAAAGACATAGTCCACTCCGTTGTGCCGGGTTAGTCGGCTCTATATACCAATGGTTTGCACTTTGGACAGGGCGATACTGCCCAGCCCAGCCAGATTGAGCATCAATTCACCGCCGGTCTGGCTGAGAGTCACGCTGGTGACGGTTGCTGGCAGGTTGGTGATCAGCGCAACGCTCTGTTCATCGATGGTGGTCGCTGCGGCAAAGGTGTAAGTCCCCACCGGGGCCACGTTACCGGCATCGTCCTTGCCATCCCAGGTGAAGCTGGCATCGCCGGCTTTCTGATCAGTCAGCTCGATAGTGCGAACGACCTTGCCATCCTTGTCGGTAACTTTCACCGTGGCCGAGGCTACGGATTGAGGCAACACGACCGCCCCGGTCATGCCCTTCGTTGTATCGACCACTGCCTTGTCGCCCGGCGCAATGACCGAACGGCCAACCAGCGACGAAGCTTGCAATGCCTGTGATGAGCCGAAGGCGCCAGCAATGCCGCTCACGGTACCGTTGAGCGTGGTGATGCCTTCAAGGCTACTGAATTGTGCCAACTGCGCCACGAACTCGCCGTTGTCCTGCGGTTCCAGCGGATTCTGGTTTTTCAATTGCGTGACCAGCAATTGCAGGAACGCATCCTTGCCCAAGGCCTTTTTACCCGAAGCGCTACCCGCCGCTGACGCCAGACTATCGTCTGTCTTGGTCTTTACCGCGGAGTTGGCCAGGATATCGTTGATATTCAAACCACTGGTGGTATCGGTAACACTCATCTGAGTCGCCCCTTATCACTGACCGAGGGTCAGGACCTTCTGCATCATGGTCTTGGCGGTATTCATCATTTCGGCGTTGGTCTGGAACGAACGGCTCGCGGAAATCATGTCAGCCATTTCTTCCACCACGTTGACGTTCGGGTAGTAGACGTAGCCCTTGGCATCGGCGGCCGGATGGTTCGGCTCATAGCGTGCTTCAAGGTTGCTCTGGTCTTCGACCACGCCCAGCACCTGAACGCCTTGACCAGCCGCGTCCTGGTTCTGGAACAGCGAATCGCTGCCGCCAGCCTGGCCGCCCTGGAACATGGTGGCGAACACCGGGTGACGCGCACGGTAGGTCTGGTCGATGCTCGAGGAGACCGTCTCGGCGTTGGCGATGTTCGAGGCCACGGTGTTCAAGCGCGTGGTCTGGGCACTCATGCCGCTACCGGCAATGTTGAAAACACTGGACAGGGACATGACTTACTCTCCGCGCAGGGCTGACACCAGCCCTTTGAATTTGCTGTTGAGCAGGGTGAAGCTGGCCTGGAAGTTGACCGAGTTTTCCGCGTAGTTCGACTGTTCCAGCTGGGCGTCCACGGTGTTCTGGTCGATCGACGGTTGCATCGGCGTGCGGTACATCAGCGACTCGTCGCCATTGCCCAGGCCCTGGGCTTCGATATGACGGTTGTTGGTCATGTTCAGGGCGAAGGTGCCGTTTTTGGCCTTGTCGTTCTGCGCCTCGAGTACTTTCGAGAACTCCAGGTCCCGCGCCTTGTAGTTCGGGGTGTCGGCGTTGGCAATGTTGTTGGCCAGGACTTCGGCACGCTGGGCGCGGAAGCCCAGAGCCTTTTCGTGAATACCGAGCGCTTTATCGAAGCTGATGCTCATGTCGGGAAACCTTTGGGTGACCTGATTTTTCGTAGGATGGACATAGCAAGCGTCATGCCAATCCAGAAAACCCCGTAAACCGGGGCTTTGCGGGCATTGGCCCCGGCGGCAACGACAGAAAAGCGGCAACCGGCTTCCGCTGGATGCCGCTTTTCTGCCGCTTGCCTCTGCTTACGAAGACGCCAACCTACCCTGTGGGAGCGAGCTTGCTCGCGATGACGGTGTGACAGTTTGCATTGATGTCGACTGACATGACGCCATCGCGAGCAAGCTCGCTCCCACAGAGGTCATGCGGTGCCTGTGAGAAATCATCAGGCACAAAAAACGGGAGGCCCTGAGGACTCCCGTTATTTTTGCAACACCAACGATTCATTTCGCCTGGTAAATAATCCCCGGGCTGCACTGGACCATCTGGTAATGATCCGGCAATCCGTTCAACGCTTCTGAAGCACCGAGGAACAGATAACCGCCCGGCTTCAACGTGCTGTGAATACGCAACAGGATGTCCTTCTTCACTTCGGCGGAGAAGTAGATCAGCACGTTGCGACAGAACACGATGTCGAACTTGCCAAGGCTCGCGTAGCTGTCCAGCAGGTTGAACGAACGAAACTCGACCCGGCTCTTGATTGGCGCCTTGATCGCCCAGCGCCCCGGCCCTTTCGGGTCGAAATAACGCTGCAGGCGCTCGGGAGACAGGCCGCGACCTATGGCCAGGCTGTCGTACTCGCCCGTCTTGCAGTTGTTCAACATGGTGCCCGACAGGTCGGTGGCCACAATCTGCACGCCCATCCTCAACTGCCCTGGATTGAACCGCTCGAACTCATCAATGGACATCGACAGCGAATACGGTTCCTGGCCCGATGAGCACGCCGCCGACCAGATCCGCAGACGCTGGCCGGGACTGGCCTTGATCGCTTCAGGCAGCACCTTGTTCTTCAATACTTCAAACGGATAGGTGTCCCGAAACCACAAGGTTTCGTTGGTCGTCATCGCATCCACGACCATCTCGCGCAATCCGCTGCGCGGCTGGGTCTGGATGCGCTGGACCAGTTCACCCAGGGACTTGATGCCCTGCTGCTCCATCAGTTTGTTGAGACGGCTGGAGACCAGATACTGCTTGTTTTCACCGAGCAAAATGCCACAGGCTTTTTCCAGGAACACCCGGAACTGTTCGAAATCCAAATTACCCGTAGACAATGCTGCCGCCTCTAAAATCGTGTGACTGCCGGGGGCCGAACGCCCCTAGCTGATGTCTGCTGCCTTGATCCGGTCGACTACCCGGGATGCCAGGTCATCAGGACGGAACTTGGCCAGGAAGTCATCGGCACCGACCTTCCTGACCATCGCCTGATTGAACACACCTGACAACGAAGTATGCAGGATGATATGAAGCTTTTGCATGCGCGGGTCGTTGCGGATCTCGGCCGTGAGGGTGTACCCGTCCATTTCCGGCATCTCGATGTCGGAAATCATCATCAGGAATTCCTCTTCCGGCCGCTTGCCCTCGTCGACCAGTTTGCGCAGGTAATCCAGCGCTTGCCGGCCGTCGTTCAACGCCACCACTTCAACACCGACCGTTTGCAGGCAACGGGTGACCTGCTTGCGCGCCACCGACGAGTCATCGACCGTCAGCACGCGCAAGGAGAGCGCCTTGTGCTGGGTCTCGACATCCACCACCCCGGCGGAAATCGCTTCCGGGGTCGGCGCAACTTCTGCCAGCACCTTCTCGACGTCGATGATTTCGACCAACTGGTTGTCGACCCGAGTCACCGCCGTCAGGTAGTGGTCGCGCCCCGTGCCCTTGGGTGGCGGATGAATCTCCTCCCAATTCATGTTGACGATGCGTTCCACCGAGCGCACCAGGAATCCCTGGGTCTTGGTGTTGTACTCCGTGATGATCACGAAAGGGTTGCCCTTGTCCTTCAAGCCACCGGAACCGGTCGCCATCGCCAGATCAAGGATCGGAATGGTCGCCCCCCGAATATTCGCCACGCCACACACGACAGGACTGGACTTGGGCATCAACGTCAGCTTGGGGCATTGCAACACCTCCCGCACCTTGAACACGTTGATCCCATACAGCTGCTGGCCGTCGAGACGGAACAACAGCAACTCAAGGCGATTCTGCCCCACCAGTTGCGTGCGCTGGTTTACCGAATCCATTACACCAGCCATGCCTGACTCCTACGCCAACGCCAAGTGTTGTTGCGACGCGCCTTCTGCACTAAACGGCACGGCGCTTGCTTTTTATCTGTCATGAACACAGAACCGACATTTTTCCGCCGCCTGACCACCCCCTGCCGCCAATGGCTCGGGGTGTTGTCGGCTGTTTGCCTGTTCAACGCTGGCAGCCCTGCCCTTGCTGACGCGGTTACCTTGCCTGACATGCTTATCGGCGTCACCCAGGGCTTTCTTGAATTCACCGTAGAGGACTATCTGGCGACGAGTCAAACCCAGGGTCGCTACGAAATCCAGGTGAACCCGCTCGATCCGCGCCTGCGCATGCCCATGTGCGACAAGGAATTGACAGCCACCCTGGAGAGTCCGGCCAAGCCTTTGGGCCGCGTAACGGTCAAGGTTCGCTGTGAAGGAACATCCCCCTGGACCGTGTTCGTACCCGCTCAAGTACGCCTGTTTCGCGAGGTCGTCACCACCACCCGGCCCCTGCGTCGTGCCGGCATTGTCGAACCGCAGGACGTCATGCTGCGTGAGCGCGATATCAGCCTGCTCAACCAGGGTTACCTGACGGACGTGGACCAGGCCATCGGGCAACGACTTACCCGACCAATGGTCAATGATCAGGTCATCAGCCTGGTGCACATCGAACAGGCGGAAGTCATACGCAAGGGCGACCAGGTGGTGATTACCGCCCGCAGCGGTACGCTCAGCGTGCGCATGCCCGGCGAGGCATTGGCCGGTGGCGGCCTGAGCGAACAGATTCGAGTCAAGAACCTCAATTCCAAACGGGTCATCAAGGCGCAGATCATCGCGCCGGGCCAGGTGGAAGTGTCCATGTAGGGCTTACTGTGGGTGAAGAAGTGGCGCCGACCTCGACGCTTCCCTAAACTGTGTGCCAGGCACGGCAAGCGCTGGCGCGCGCAAGCTCATTTTGATAAATGAGCCTAAAGTTTTTCAGGGAACGGCCGAAAACATGGCAAGCGTCCAAATTCCCAGAGGTTTTTTACCATGGTCATCGATTTCAGCCGATTGAACAGCTCCCCGTCACTCACGGGCAGTACACGTACCACCGCCAAGGAAACTGCCGAAACCGGCAAGTCTGCCGAGCCCAATACCCCGGCCGAACAGGCCAATACCGTCAAAAGCGGCGAATCGGTACATCTGAGCAATGAGGCGCAACAGTTGCAGAAGATCACAGATACGCTGCGCGATCAGCCTGCCGTCGACAAGTCCCGAGTGGCCGAGTTGAAAGCAGCCATCGCCGATGGCAGCTATAAAGTCGACAGCAACCGTGTAGCTAGCAAACTGCTCAACTTCGAAGCCCAGCGCTAAGCCTCGGCCCGCGCCAGGCTTTTGGACGCTTAAACCCCAAGGCCAGCCATGCACGACACTAATTTACTGCAACTGATCACCGACGACCTTGCTCCAGCGCAACGCTTGCTGGAGTTACTGCGCACCGAATCCCTCGCCTTGCATGGCCGCGACATGCAGTTGCTGGAAGAGATTCTGGCGCAGAAGCAGGCAATGATCATCGAGCTCGAACAGCATGGCCGCAAACGCAGTGAGCTTCTCGCCAGTCTCAACCTGCCCGCCAACCGCAGCGGCCTGGAACAACTGGCCAGCCAATCGAGCGTTGGCGAAGCGCTGCTGGCGCAAAGTGATGTGCTGACCGACCTTCTGGCTCAATGCCACGCCGCCAACGCCAACAATGGACAGTCGATCCTGGTACAGCAGGCCGCCACGGCCACCCAGCTGAGAATCCTTAATGGCGGTGAACAACCCGCGCTCTATGACGCCAGCGGATCATTCTCCAGGCTTGTGAAACCACGTCCGCTCAGTCAGGCTTGAGCCTGTCGATAAGCACGCTCTATCAAGACGCGAAACATGCTGGCAAAATGCCGCACGCCGTAGTCAAAATTTGTCTGGAGATTGATTAACCGTGTCCAATGCCTTAAACGCGGAAGATGCGCCGCAGCCACCCAAGGTGCTCAGCACGCCCCTGGAAATCTCCGGCAATTTGCGCCAGCTGCTAGACAGCCATGACCCGCTGATCATCACGTTCCACGAGCGCAGCCAGCGCTTCCAGAGTTATCTGGTGGACCTGGACCGCGAACGCAACATGATTGCCCTGGACGAAATGATTCCCCGAGATGGCGAACGCTTCCTGCTGGCCGGCGAACCTTTCAAGGTCGAAGGATTTCATGAAGGCGTGCGCATCGCATGGGAAAGCAATGGCCCGCTGACCATCGACGAATCCAACGGCAGCCGTTGCTACCGTGGCACCCTGCCCGATGAGGTCGTTTACCACCAGCGCCGCAATGCCTTCCGGGCCGCGTTGAAACTGGCCCAACTGGTCAACGTCAATCTGGACGGTGAAAAACTCAAGGCATCGATCAGTGGCAAGCTGCTGGACATTTCCGCCACTGGCTGCAAGTTGCGCTTCGAGGGCGACATCACCGGCAGCCTGCAACTGGGTCAGGTCTACGACCGATTCAACGCCGACCTGCCCTTCGGTAAAATGACCGCGCCGGTCGAACTGCGCTACCTGCACTTCGAAGAAAAGATCAACACCACCTTTGCCGGCGTTCGCTTCCACAACATGAGCGGGCTGGTGCAGCGTCAGGTCGAGCGGTTCGTCTACCAGCTGCAACGCGAAGCGCGGCGCTTCGACAAAGACGACTTCTGAGACAAAGCTCTCAAGGCAAAAACGGGCAGCCCCTTGCGGTGACTGCCCGTTTTTTTTACCTGAATGTCATGGCCTGGCTTCGGTAAAACTCTGCTCCCTGCCCGAATCCGGTTCTTGCGGCGGCTGATCGGTTCCCGGTTCCGGTTCTGGTTCGGAACCAGGCTCTGGTGCAATCGGATTCTGCATCTGGTCCTGCACCACCTGCTCATCCACCCTCGGATCGAGTGCCGCCACCAGTGGCGAACTCGACATACTGTCCGGCATGGCGACGTGATGCAGCGGTGCGTCGTCCACCTGATGCAGGTTGGTCACCGCTTTCGGACGAATTCGCCACACCAGCACCAACGCAAAGAAACTGAAGAACGCATAGAGCATCTGGCTGCCGAACAACTTCATCAGCACACCCGCCACCAGCGGCCCGATACTGGCGCCCACGCCGTAGGTCACCAGCAACATCGCCGTCAGCGATACCCGTCGATCGCCCTCGACATGGTCATTGGAGAAGGCCACGGCCAACGGATAAAGGCAGAACTGCACCAACGAACAGAGGAACCCGGCGATGAACAGGACTTCCAGCGGCACCCGCTCCATGATCGCCAGCGGCAAGGCGGCCAACGCCAGGCTGAATGCAAAGCAGCGGATCAACAGCGCCCGGTCATAGCGATCGGACAACCATCCCAACGGCCACTGCACCACCAACCCGGCAAAAATGCAGCTACCCATGAACAGGCCGACCTGCTCCGTCGACAACCCTTGCTGAGAGGCGTACAGCGGCGCCAGACCGTAGAACGAGCCGACGATCAGCCCTGCCCCCAGGACGGTACTCAATGACTGCGGCACGCGCTTGATAAAGAACCGCGGCTCCATCGGCGCGGGATGCAAGGGCGCCGGGTGAATCCGCCGGGTCAGGGCCACCGGTACCAGGCAGAGGGTGAAACACAGGGCCACCAGCATCAGCAGTTCCAGGCCCAGCCCCGGGTGCATGACCAGGATCAACTGACCCAGCACCAACCCCAGGTAGGAGGCGATCATGTAGCCGCTGAACACCAGTCCGCGCTGCTTGGCTTCGGCCTGCTCGTTCAGCCAGCTCTCGATGACCATGTACTGGCACATCATGCCAAGACCGACGATCACCCGCAGGAACAGCCACGCCGGCAACCAGTTCACCAGGCCATGGCCCAGCACCGCCGCGCCGACGATCCCGGCACAGGCCGAGTAGGCTCGTATATGCCCGACCCGCGCAATCAACCGATGGCCGATCTTGCCGCCCAGCACCAGGCCGAAATAGTTGGCGGCCATCAATGCACCGACCCACAGGCTGTCGACATGATCGGCAGCCAGGCGCAACGCCAGGTAAGTACTCAACAGGCCTGAGCCGATCAACATCATCAGCGAAGCGAAGTAAAGCGCTCGAAAGGACTTCCAGATTTGGCGCAACGAGCGGCTCCTTGCAGTGAGTGACGGGCTATTCAAACGATAGCCCGGTGTCGATATTTCGTCAGGCCTGGGCGGCCAGGACGCGCCGCTCCCAGGGAGTGATTTCATCCTGGAAACTGGTCAGTTCCATGGTCTTCGAAGCGATGTAGCCTTCGATGAACTCCTTGCCGAACAGTTCCATTGCCAACTGGCTACGTTTCAGACGCTCGAGCGCTGCATGCAAGGTACAGGGTAATGAAAGTTTATCCGGCACCTCGAACTTTCCCTGGATCGGCTCATCGGGTTCCAGCTGGTGCTGGATGCCATACAAGCCGCACGCCAGGCTCGCTGCAATTGCCAGATACGGATTGGCGTCAGCCCCCGGCAAGCGGTTCTCGACCCGACGAGCGATTGGCGAACTGGCGGGAATACGCAATCCGGCCGATCGGTTGTCATGGGACCAGCAGGCATTATTCGGTGATGCGAAGGGATGGTACAAGCGCTGGTACGAATTCACGTTTGGCGCAAACAGCGCAGTGAAATCCGCCATGCCGGCTTGCTGACCGCCGATGAAATGACGGAAGGTCGCGCTCGCTTGACCGTTTTCGTCGGTGAAGACATTCCGACCCGTAGCGACCTCGACGATGCTCTGGTGAATGTGCATCGAACTGCCGGGCGTATGCGCCAGTGGCTTGGCCATGCAAACCACGATCAGGCCGTGCTTGAGCGCGACTTCCTTGAGCAAATGCTTGAACAGGAATGTCTGGTCGGCCAGCAGCAAGGGATCGCCGTGCAGCAGGTTGATCTCGAACTGGCTGACGCCCATCTCGTGCATGAAGGTATCGCGGGGCAGGCCCAGCGCCGCCATGCATTCATAGACCTCGCGGAAGAACGGCCGCAGGCCATTGTTGGAACTGATACTGAACGCCGAATGCCCGTCCTCGCGACGACCGTCCACGCCAGTCGGTGGCTGGAACGGCTGGGTCGAATCGGTATTGGGCGCAAAGACAAAAAACTCGAGCTCGGTCGCCACCACCGGCGCCAGGCCAATGGCCGCGTAACGCGCGATGACCGCCTTGAGCTGGCCGCGTGTGGAAAGGCTGGAACTTTCGCCCGTCAATTCGTCCGCATCACAGATGGCCAATGCCCGAGGGTGTTTGCTCCAGGGCAGGCGGTGGATCTGCGCCGGGTCCGGGACCAGTGCGAGGTCGCCATCATCGCAGCCGTAAAAACGCGCCGGCGGATATCCGCCCATGATGCATTGCAGCATCACGCCCCGTGCCAACTGCAGACGGCGCCCTTCGAGGAAGCCTTCGGCAGTCATCACCTTGCCCCGTGGTACGCCGTTCAAATCCGGCGTGACGCATTCGATCTCATCAATGCCGGTCAATCGCTGCGCGAGTGAACCCAGGCCATCGGTTGTCATGACGCAATCCTTGTTTTTATACGAGCCGCGAGCGGCGACTCGTACAAAATAGGCTCCGCGTGTTCAGAATATCAAGCACGTTACGCAAATATGTAGGAGCTGCCGGAGGCTGCGATCTTTTGATCTGTTTTTAAAAGATCGCAGCCTCCGGCAGCTCCTACGGAAGATAAAGCCTGAAGACACCGCCGCCCAGAGAGCCGCCATTGCTGATTTCCGTACGTCCCCCTACGCCGTTACGTTGATGCAACGCGGCGATCCGACCGGCAAAGTACAGACCCAGGCCGGTGCTGCCAGTGCTGTGATTGATACCCTGAACGTACTCGGCCTGGCGCTCGATCATCTGCGGGGGATAACCGTCACCGTCGTCGTTGATGGTCAGGACCAGTTGCCCGGCTTCGTCGCTGGCACAGATCAACACCGCATGACGGGCATGACGGATCGCATTGTTGATGGTGTTGGCCAATACAGAAGCAATCAGCTCGCGGTCGAAGAAGCCCAGGGGACACAAGGGATCGACTTCGAACGTAGCGGCAATACCGCGGCTGACGAACACGTCTTGATGACAGGCCAGTTGCGCTTCGATGAAGTCATCCAGTTCGTGGTAGGCCGGCTGCAGGGGCATCTGGTTGACCCCAAGTTTGTACAGGCCCAGCAACTGCACCAGCATGCCATTGAGGTGCGCGAATTCGAATTCGATCACACCCTGCTCCGGGGTGTGGCGCGCTGACACCGGCAAGTTCGCCAGGCATTGGCTGTGGGCCTGCATCAGCATGGCCAGCGAGTTCTTCATGTCATGTACGGTAGAGGCAATCACCGTCGAGAAATCCAGTGCCTGTTGCTGCTCGTTCATTCGCCAAATGCCTTGTTCTTGAGCTTTTTATAACGCGCAAAACGCGCGTCGGTGTCCGGCATCAAGCCGACCATTTTCAGGCAGGCTCGACATTCCACCATTTCCGCCGAGGGGGCAGTGGTATCGGTGCCGTGCAGCAACGCTTGCGCGAGGTTCAACGCGATACTGATGTTCTTGGGCTGCAGCGCCAGGGCTTTGCGGAAAATTTCCCGGGCCTGCACCAGGTCACCGGTCTTGTACACGCGCACGCCCTGGCGATTGAGATCGGCCGCAACGTTACCGGAGTTGAGGATGCTCGGATCGTCGGTCAACTTGGCAATGCCCTTCATCACCGCAGGATCGTCGCCGTAGATCTCCGCGCAGTTTTTCAACATCGAAGCGCCCGCACTCGCCTGACCCAGCATCTGCAATTGTTTGGCCACCAACAGCGCCGCTTCGGCACTCATGAACTGCTCCATGCCATCGAGCCGCATGATCGCTTGTTCGGTCAGTTTTTCCGCGGTTTCGGCGTCGTTGATCAGCAGACTGGTCGCCTTCATCAATCGCGCCCTGATTTGCAGACCGGGATCGGACGGATTTTCCTTGGCCACAGCACTCAGGGTCGTGTTGATTTCCAGACGAGTCCGGGTATCCAGGCCTTTTTCACTGCCCTTGCTGATCAATGCATGAGCCAGTCCAAGGTTGCTTTCCGCATCCTTGAAACGTGACTGGGCCCCCTGGGCAACCGCCTGGCGGTAGGCTCTGGACGCCGTGTCAAAATCTTCATTGGTCATGGCCAGTTTGCCCAGCTGCGCTTGCCTGCGCACGGCCAGTGGTGACAAGCGAATCGCCTCCTCCAGGACGCGTTGGGCGGCCTTGGTATCCCCTTCGGCAACCAGCACCTCGGCCATGCCATCATAGAGCGCGGGCATCATCGGGAACACTTTCAGCGCTTTTGCATAGAGGGCTTTTGCCTGGGTGACCTGACCGCGTTTGAACAGCAACTTGCCCAGCCCGGCAAAGGCCCAGGGCAAGGGTCGATCGGCAATGATGCCATCGTAGAGACGCTCCAGCACCTCATTCTGATTGAGGTCACGCAGGGCATCGGCGCGGTAGCGCAAGCACAACGGCGAATAGCGGATGTCCTGTTTGCACAAGGCGATGCAGGCATTGAGTACTTCAACCGGCTTGCCCCGGTCCAGGGCCTGCAGTATCGGCTTGAGCAACGTCTTGCGCTGCACCAGTCGCTCCAGGCGCTGGGCCAGGCCGGAACGGTTGAAGGGCTTGGTCAGGTACGCATCAGGTTCGTGTTCCAGGGCGCTGAGCACCATGGCCTGGCTGGTTTCAGCGGTGACCATCACGAATACACTTTCGTGACTGATCAGTTTGTCGATCATCAGGTCTTCGAGCACCTGCTGACCGTTCTTCTTGCCATCGCCCAGGTGAAAGTCCTGCAGGATGAAATCGTAGGATTTCTGCGAACACATCTTCAGCGCCTGTTCGCCAGTGTCAGCCGTGTCCACATCCTTGACACCAAGCTCGCGCAGCATCGACCTGACCGAACTGCGGAAATCCGAGAAATCATCGACGATCAGAAAACTCTTTTGGTGATACGACAGCATCCAAGATTTCCAGGCAATTTAAGAAGAAGAACCGAAAGGCGAATGCACGAACAAGATCAGCTTCACTGCCCTTTATGGCGCGCAGATGATAGCTGTTCGCCATCATCCATCAAGGGATTTCTGTTGAAACCGTGATGAGCATCGCTGCGACCTTCTGGGTTATCGGCCAGCAGTAGGGATCTCTTGAATGATGTAGGAGCGAGCTTGCTCCTACAGGGGGAGGAGCCAGAAAGACAAAACCCCTACCTGCATGCGCAGATAGGGGTTTTGGAATTTAATCTTGACGATGACCTACTCTCACATGGGGAAACCCCACACTACCATCGGCGATGCATCGTTTCACTTCTGAGTTCGGGATGGGATCAGGTGGTTCCAACGCTCTATGGTCGTCAAGAAATTCGGGTACTGAACCGTTTTTCAACGTTTCAGCAAATTGGGTATGTGACAGCTGGTGTTTTGTGAGTATCTCGAACTTTCGGTTCTTTCGTCTTCACACACCGCAATCTGGCCTCTCTCGAGTTCGCAAATTGCTTGGGTGTTATATGGTCAAGCCTCACGGGCAATTAGTATTGGTTAGCTCAACGCCTCACAGCGCTTACACACCCAACCTATCAACGTCGTAGTCTTCGACGGCCCTTCAGGGGACTCAAGGTCCCAGTGAGATCTCATCTTGAGGCTAGTTTCCCGCTTAGATGCTTTCAGCGGTTATCTATTCCGAACATAGCTACCCGGCAATGCCACTGGCGTGACAACCGGAACACCAGAGGTTCGTCCACTCCGGTCCTCTCGTACTAGGAGCAGCCCCTCTCAAATCTCAAACGTCCACGGCAGATAGGGACCGAACTGTCTCACGACGTTCTAAACCCAGCTCGCGTACCACTTTAAATGGCGAACAGCCATACCCTTGGGACCGGCTTCAGCCCCAGGATGTGATGAGCCGACATCGAGGTGCCAAACACCGCCGTCGATATGAACTCTTGGGCGGTATCAGCCTGTTATCCCCGGAGTACCTTTTATCCGTTGAGCGATGGCCCTTCCATACAGAACCACCGGATCACTAAGACCTACTTTCGTACCTGCTCGACGTGTCTGTCTCGCAGTCAAGCGCGCTTTTGCCTTTATACTCTACGACCGATTTCCGACCGGTCTGAGCGCACCTTCGTACTCCTCCGTTACTCTTTAGGAGGAGACCGCCCCAGTCAAACTACCCACCATACACTGTCCTCGATCCGGATAACGGACCTGAGTTAGAACCTCAAAGTTGCCAGGGTGGTATTTCAAGGATGGCTCCACGCGAACTGGCGTCCACGCTTCAAAGCCTCCCACCTATCCTACACAAGCAAATTCAAAGTCCAGTGCAAAGCTATAGTAAAGGTTCACGGGGTCTTTCCGTCTAGCCGCGGATACACTGCATCTTCACAGCGATTTCAATTTCACTGAGTCTCGGGTGGAGACAGCGCCGCCATCGTTACGCCATTCGTGCAGGTCGGAACTTACCCGACAAGGAATTTCGCTACCTTAGGACCGTTATAGTTACGGCCGCCGTTTACCGGGGCTTCGATCAAGAGCTTCGCGTTAGCTAACCCCATCAATTAACCTTCCGGCACCGGGCAGGCGTCACACCCTATACGTCCACTTTCGTGTTTGCAGAGTGCTGTGTTTTTAATAAACAGTCGCAGCGGCCTGGTATCTTCGACCGGCGTGGGCTTACGCAGCAAGTGCTTCACCCTCACCGGCGCACCTTCTCCCGAAGTTACGGTGCCATTTTGCCTAGTTCCTTCACCCGAGTTCTCTCAAGCGCCTTGGTATTCTCTACCCAACCACCTGTGTCGGTTTGGGGTACGGTTCCTGGTTACCTGAAGCTTAGAAGCTTTTCTTGGAAGCATGGCATCAACCACTTCGTGTTCTAAAAGAACACTCGTCATCAGCTCTCGGCCTTGAAATCCCGGATTTACCTAAGATTCCAGCCTACCACCTTAAACTTGGACAACCAACGCCAAGCTGGCCTAGCCTTCTCCGTCCCTCCATCGCAATAACCAGAAGTACAGGAATATTAACCTGTTTTCCATCGACTACGCTTTTCAGCCTCGCCTTAGGGACCGACTAACCCTGCGTCGATTAACGTTGCGCAGGAAACCTTGGTCTTTCGGCGTGGGTGTTTTTCACACCCATTGTCGTTACTCATGTCAGCATTCGCACTTCTGATACCTCCAGCAAGCTTCTCAACTCACCTTCACAGGCTTACAGAACGCTCCTCTACCGCATCATCCGAAGATGATACCCGTAGCTTCGGTGTATGGTTTGAGCCCCGTTACATCTTCCGCGCAGGCCGACTCGACTAGTGAGCTATTACGCTTTCTTTAAAGGGTGGCTGCTTCTAAGCCAACCTCCTAGCTGTCTAAGCCTTCCCACATCGTTTCCCACTTAACCATAACTTTGGGACCTTAGCTGACGGTCTGGGTTGTTTCCCTTTTCACGACGGACGTTAGCACCCGCCGTGTGTCTCCCATGCTCGGCACTTGTAGGTATTCGGAGTTTGCATCGGTTTGGTAAGTCGGGATGACCCCCTAGCCGAAACAGTGCTCTACCCCCTACAGTGATACATGAGGCGCTACCTAAATAGCTTTCGAGGAGAACCAGCTATCTCCGAGCTTGATTAGCCTTTCACTCCGATCCACAGGTCATCCGCTAACTTTTCAACGGTAGTCGGTTCGGTCCTCCAGTCAGTGTTACCTAACCTTCAACCTGCCCATGGATAGATCGCCCGGTTTCGGGTCTATTCCCAGCGACTAGACGCCCTATTAAGACTCGCTTTCGCTACGCCTCCCCTATTCGGTTAAGCTCGCCACTGAAAATAAGTCGCTGACCCATTATACAAAAGGTACGCAGTCACAGAACAAAGTCTGCTCCCACTGCTTGTACGCATACGGTTTCAGGATCTATTTCACTCCCCTCTCCGGGGTTCTTTTCGCCTTTCCCTCACGGTACTAGTTCACTATCGGTCAGTCAGTAGTATTTAGCCTTGGAGGATGGTCCCCCCATATTCAGACAAAGTTTCTCGTGCTCCGTCCTACTCGATTTCATGACTAAGAGATTTTCGCGTACAGGGCTATCACCCACTATGGCCGCACTTTCCAGAGCGTTCCGCTAATCTCAAAGCCACTTAAGGGCTAGTCCCCGTTCGCTCGCCACTACTAAGGGAATCTCGGTTGATTTCTTTTCCTCAGGGTACTTAGATGTTTCAGTTCCCCTGGTTCGCCTCTTGCACCTATGTATTCAGTACAAGATAACCATCTTATGATGGCTGGGTTCCCCCATTCAGACATCTCCGGATCAAAGTCTGTTTGCCGACTCCCCGAAGCTTTTCGCAGGCTACCACGTCTTTCATCGCCTCTGACTGCCAAGGCATCCACCGTATGCGCTTCTTCACTTGACCATATAACCCCAAGCAATCTGGTTATACTATGAAGACGACATTCGCCGAAAATTCGATTGTGCTCTAAGAGCAACTCACAAATTTTACCTTAGCCTGATCCGTTACCAGTGAAAGTAACGTTCAGTCTATCTTTCTATCACATACCCAAATTTTTAAAGAACGATCTAATCAAAGACTAGAAATCAATATTCACTTCAGAATATTCATTTCTAAACTCTAACAGCAGAAGCAGTTATGGTGGAGCCAAACGGGATCGAACCGTTGACCTCCTGCGTGCAAGGCAGGCGCTCTCCCAGCTGAGCTATGGCCCCATAACAAAATTGGTGGGTCTGGGCAGATTCGAACTGCCGACCTCACCCTTATCAGGGGTGCGCTCTAACCAACTGAGCTACAGACCCAATTTCGAGCGCAACTGATTAGCTAAGAGCTATCAGCTTGGAGCTTAAAGCTGCTTCTATCGTCTTCTTCAATGAATCAAGCAATTCGTGTGGGAGCTCATGGAGCAGCTGAGTCGTCGATTAAGGAGGTGATCCAGCCGCAGGTTCCCCTACGGCTACCTTGTTACGACTTCACCCCAGTCATGAATCACACCGTGGTAACCGTCCTCCCGAAGGTTAGACTAGCTACTTCTGGTGCAACCCACTCCCATGGTGTGACGGGCGGTGTGTACAAGGCCCGGGAACGTATTCACCGCGACATTCTGATTCGCGATTACTAGCGATTCCGACTTCACGCAGTCGAGTTGCAGACTGCGATCCGGACTACGATCGGTTTTATGGGATTAGCTCCACCTCGCGGCTTGGCAACCCTCTGTACCGACCATTGTAGCACGTGTGTAGCCCAGGCCGTAAGGGCCATGATGACTTGACGTCATCCCCACCTTCCTCCGGTTTGTCACCGGCAGTCTCCTTAGAGTGCCCACCATTACGTGCTGGTAACTAAGGACAAGGGTTGCGCTCGTTACGGGACTTAACCCAACATCTCACGACACGAGCTGACGACAGCCATGCAGCACCTGTCTCAATGTTCCCGAAGGCACCAATCCATCTCTGGAAAGTTCATTGGATGTCAAGGCCTGGTAAGGTTCTTCGCGTTGCTTCGAATTAAACCACATGCTCCACCGCTTGTGCGGGCCCCCGTCAATTCATTTGAGTTTTAACCTTGCGGCCGTACTCCCCAGGCGGTCAACTTAATGCGTTAGCTGCGCCACTAAGAGCTCAAGGCTCCCAACGGCTAGTTGACATCGTTTACGGCGTGGACTACCAGGGTATCTAATCCTGTTTGCTCCCCACGCTTTCGCACCTCAGTGTCAGTATCAGTCCAGGTGGTCGCCTTCGCCACTGGTGTTCCTTCCTATATCTACGCATTTCACCGCTACACAGGAAATTCCACCACCCTCTACCATACTCTAGCTTGTCAGTTTTGAATGCAGTTCCCAGGTTGAGCCCGGGGCTTTCACATCCAACTTAACAAACCACCTACGCGCGCTTTACGCCCAGTAATTCCGATTAACGCTTGCACCCTCTGTATTACCGCGGCTGCTGGCACAGAGTTAGCCGGTGCTTATTCTGTCGGTAACGTCAAAACAGCAAAGTATTAATTTACTGCCCTTCCTCCCAACTTAAAGTGCTTTACAATCCGAAGACCTTCTTCACACACGCGGCATGGCTGGATCAGGCTTTCGCCCATTGTCCAATATTCCCCACTGCTGCCTCCCGTAGGAGTCTGGACCGTGTCTCAGTTCCAGTGTGACTGATCATCCTCTCAGACCAGTTACGGATCGTCGCCTTGGTGAGCCATTACCTCACCAACTAGCTAATCCGACCTAGGCTCATCTGATAGCGCAAGGCCCGAAGGTCCCCTGCTTTCTCCCGTAGGACGTATGCGGTATTAGCGTCCCTTTCGAGACGTTGTCCCCCACTACCAGGCAGATTCCTAGGCATTACTCACCCGTCCGCCGCTGAATCAGAGAGCAAGCTCTCTTCATCCGCTCGACTTGCATGTGTTAGGCCTGCCGCCAGCGTTCAATCTGAGCCATGATCAAACTCTTCAGTTCAAACATCTTTGGGTTTTGAGAAAACCCTAAACTTGGCTCAGCAATCGTTGGTTACATCTTTGATTTCTCGCGGAGTAACTTGTGATGCTGATAATCTGTTGACTAGCAGTCTGACCCCACAAGCACCCACACGAATTGCTTGATTCAGTTGTTAAAGAGCGGTTGGTTAAGATCTTTCGTCTCAACCGAGGCGCGCATTCTACAGCAGCCTCATTTGCTGTCAAGCGGTATTTTTCAGAAGTTTTCAAGGAATCCTTAACAACTTCAACCACTTGCGCTTCAGATCTCTCATCAGCGGGAGGCGAATTCTACAGCGTTACACGCTGCTGTCAACACCTCTTTTTCAACTTCCTTCGCGCCTCGATGAACTGAAGCAACCTGCTGTCAAAACTACGTAACTCGTTGTTTACCAAGGAGTTTTCCGTTTCGACTGCGCCGGAAGTGGGGCGAATTATAGGCTTCCAGAATCTGCCGTCAACCACTGATTTACTATTTCTATCAAAAATGCATTTGAAACGGGAAATAACCGCCCCTTCTATATAGAAGAGGGCTCCAGGCAATCACCCATATGAAAAAGCCCTGCCAGATACCTATCTGAGCAGGGCTCTTTATACCTGAAGCAATTCGTCTGCCCCCCCCCCACCTGGACGCACAAAGGCTGGGTGAGCGAATCATGAACTGCTGAAGGCTGGATGTATGTGGTGTCCCAGGGCAGGTTCGAACTGGTATCTGGCACCCCATAGTGACAGACGCATCATTCAAGCCGCCAAACGCCTGTTTACCCGAGTTTTTTTCAAACGAGAGGACAACCTAAAGCGTGCACCTAGGTGCGCATTGGAAAAAAACCTTGGCCCCAGCTTAGAAAAGCGCCAATTTCGGATCGAAAACCTACAAGCAAGGCTGCTACCCAGTCAGGATGAGCTAACTACCATCCGACGCTGCGGCGGTGAGAGAAAATTTCCGTGCGCCAGGAGCGTTCATCATCGTCATTTGGGTTGCCTCTGGGTTCGTAGATGTCTCGGGGACTCATATGTGAGGTGCCATGTGTTGCCATGCTTTGACCCGAAGAATTCACCTCGACTCGGTCAAGTAAATGACTGAGCGCAATCCTATCGTTGCCGGAGTGGCCGCTGGGCATGTGAGTGTGCAGCTAAGACTGAATCAACCACTACAGCAAGCTTCAGCAACAGCGGCTGCAAAACAATGATCAGCAGGCTGAGCTGCGCTAACCAAGCCCTAGCGGGTCACTGAAGAGCAAAATATCCCAAACAAGCCGCCACGTATTTTGCTAGGGAGTGTCGCTGAAGTACGCCTTCATCAGCCAGTTGCTGCGGAATGCTCCATCCGACGGCCGTGTCTGACCTTTAAAGTACATCCTATTGGCTACTACGGCTGTTTGGCAGAACCAAAATCTGCGCGTAGGAAGGACGACCGTCAGCCAGTCGGCCTCATCAAGCTTACCCGGCTGGAAAGTGACGGAGTATTCGGGTAGCGCAAAATATGCGACAACCTACGAGCGTTGAGAGAGCTGCGGTCAGCATGAAGCTGCCAGACTGATACGCATCAAAGGGTTGCAGTCTCAGACGGGGCATCGGCATCCCCCAGGAAAGCATGGCGGTAAATCTGCCTTGGCCTCAACGAATTTACTGAGCGGCAGTACGATTTGGCTGAACCGAGCAAGGTTTGCTTCACCGACATCACCTATATCCGAACGTATAGAGCCTGACGATACTTGGCTGTGATGCTCGATTTGCTTTAACGCGAATCGTGGTTTGGTCAATTACGTTGCAAGTGACCACCGAGTTGGCTACCGATACGCTACTTATAGCGATCTAGAAGCGCAAACCGAAGCAAGAGGTAGTGATTCGCTCTGATCAAGATAGCCAGTTAAGCAACTCCTACCGGTGCAGCTTTCTTAAGTCGTACGACTTTATTGCCAATATTTGCAGCCAAGGAAACTATCATGACAACACCGTGACAAGGTTTTTTCTAGTTACGAGCGCGAAAAAAGATCATGCGGAAATCTACACCTTGCGTCGAAATGCTCGCGGTGTGCTCGATTACATCAAAATGCTATATTATCGAATACGTCAACACGGCTTCAACAGTCAGCCAAATGCACTATGCAATATGCTTAGGCGTGTCTAAAAATTCGGGGGAATTCAGATCTCTACTCAACTGATTGCAACCTTCGCTATGGCCTTAGAACAAGTTATTGCTTACAGCGCGAACCAGTCAGGTGCGAGGTAGAAAAATGACACTGAGCGACCTCAATATTTTAACTTATAGCGAGCATTTCGTAATTTATCGGGTGCCTTTGCCAACGTATAGCACGTCCGTTTTTTTCAAGATATAAGCTTGGAGCGCCACTTTAAATATGAGGAATATAATGAACCATTAACAATTACAGGTCTCATCGCACTCGGCTCGACCAGAGTACCATTCTCCACAATATAAAAATTCCTAAAATGCTTTAGGAGACTATCAACTATCATAAAACCTGCCTCAGACTCATAAAGAGCCTTTGAATTTTGACTATCAGAAGTCTCTTCGGACTCTGAGAGCACCATGAGCTCCAGATATTTCCTCTCTAACACATCATACTTATTCGACAACACTAGCAACTCAAAACGTAATTTTCTCTCGACCTCACGCTCATGCTTCGCATCCAATTCAGCGCCAAACCAGCTATCTAAATATGACCTATATACTTTAGAACGCAACAAAGTTGACGAATGACAGCGCCTAGACAAATGGACACGGCTCAACGGGTTAAGAGCCTGCATATTTTGTTGCTCAACTGCTGTAATATCCTCAGCAACAGATCTAGCCAAATAAGTAATTTTCTCAAATTTAAGCTTTCTACGACGATAGCTAGCAAGTATTGTTTCTATCGTGTCACACCTTTCACTTAAAGAAGCAGTTTTCCAAGAGGATGGATCATTCATGCTACCCCCCTAATCCCTTTCATTTTTATTTGCATTAATAATTTCAATACTACCTTCGTGTGATACCTCAAAATGCAATCGCCATTCGTCTTGCCCCATATTGATTAGTGAAACAAACTCCTCAACATCGAAATCGGTAAAGCCTATCCTCGCTCTAAGCATGGATGCTAGCCTCGTGGCGGTCGAATATTGCGCGGGCATCAAAGCGGCTTCCAAGAGCTTTTTATCTTGGACTAAAAGCAACCTTGTAGCCTTTTCAATTTTATATTGAAACTCAACACTCGAGGAGTCCTCGTACATACAAACTTCTGCCAATCGACTAAAAAAGAACTCAGGTGAATCCACAGCTACCTCATAGCGTTCAATTTGCTCTAACGCTATCCTGCGATCTATCGCAATCAAATCAGACTGTTTTTCTGCATCCTTACGAATGATTTGGACTTGAGCCCAAAGCGACTCTTCTAGAGCGAGCCAGGCCACAGCAAGCTTGGCTTGTTGATTTAGATGTAGGATTAATGAATCTAAATCTTCAGTAGTGAAACCACTATTCATCCGACGCTTTTCTAATGCATCAGACAAACTACAAAAATCTTCAACTGCCTTCTGTCTAGCTGCTGACACCTCTGGCAGGTGAAATATCGAAAACAATGCATACGGGCATGCCGGACAAATTTTAGTACCGTTAAAAGCCTTCAAAATTTCCGGCGGGCAAATAAAACCCTTTGTGCAAATGTGACTAAAGCACGATTTTATATTCGAATTAGCATCAGATGCAATAATGTCAGGCGTGAAACTCTTGCCACCATCCAGAGAGCCAAAACTTGGTGACAATAAACCATAATGCTGTAGTTCGAGTGGCTCATTGGATAAAAGCTCTTTACGAATATCATCCAGCATCTTGCCAAGGCTAATATTTTTTGTGCCGCCAGCAAGTGCCCCGAGCGCATCTTTTCCATTGAATGCTCCTTGAATTTTTCGTCTTAACAAGTAATCTCCCTTGTTATATTTTCGAACAGTTCCAGCTGTTTGCCCAGTCAACAACACCATAGCCTCGGGACAAAGAGCAACACTCATAGAGGTGACAAATGAGGCCCTCGCACCATGCGGTGTGACCTTACAACGAAAGGAAATTGGGCAATAATCCCCGACGTAAACTTTTGCGTTCGCCGCGCCCTTTATGACCTTAACATCAGAATCAGCAACCCCTAGTAAGAATTCATCCCATGTAAAAAAACCTCCATTTTTCTTTAGAGGCAAATACGCAACAATATTTGGCATCGTTACGCCCAGATACTTAACCCAACTCTGAAAGCTTAAACATTGATAGGCCCAAAACTCATAATACGTATAATCAGAGAAGGGTGCACCTGTTCGGGGGTCATGCGCAAATATAGGCGAAATCAAGCCCCATTTCGATTTAGGATTTCGTTCATAGAAAACTTTTTTGCCAAATCCCGAAACCCCTAAACACTTTAGTTCGTCGCGCCACTCAACTTGCGCATCAAGCAACCACAGCATTTGCATAACGGTTATGACAACTAATGGAACTTTAGATATTTTATCCGTATTTAACCAAAGGCTAACCAACTGAAGTGGATGCTTTGACCCCATGTAGGCGACCAAATTATAAGTTGTTGAGCAAAGCCATTGAGCGGTTTGAGCTCTAACACCAACTTCCAGCATAAAAATACTGAATCTCGTAGCTCCTGGATTAAAATACGACCTACCGCCATGATCAAAAAATATGAACATCATTGGATGAACATATTCAATAGGCCTAAACCGATCATCAACTAGTAAAAAAGGGATATAGCCAACATTAGAGAAACTAAATAAACGATTTTCTTTTTTTGCGCATTCAAACTCTTTTCGAAAAACCATCTCATTCATAGCAGCCCAGCCGGATATTGACTCTATGGCATATAAAAAATCAACAAACAACAACAATTGCTCCCCTGGAAAAATTTGTTTTACCACTCGGGAATATGATTTGCTTTTCGGAAGCCAGTAAATAGGCTGAACTATACTGTCACAACCAGGCATCATCGGCAGAGCGATCATCACCTTAAAAAAAACCCTAAGCGGGTTAAGCATGGCGTATGATTTAGGCCACCTCATTTCGTCATAAAACTCAATAAGTGAAAGAGCCCGATGCTCATTACCTCTCAACTCGCATCGATAGTGCACAAACCCTCTAAATAGGTTCGGCGCGCCAGGGTACAAAAAATTTGTTGCGGGATTTGCCTTCATCCAAAGAGGCAAATATATAAACAAATACAAATTCAGCCTACCAAATGTTGTCTGATAAGCCTTACTATTCTCGAGTCCTTTGTGAAGTAGAAAGAAATCAAAAGCTTCCGACCAACACTTGATTGCCAGCGCAATATCAATTGCAGGATTTACCAAGCCGGAAATAGCTTCGATACTCAACACAGAAATATTATCAAAGAAAAATAAAGAATCAGATACCTTATTATCGGATACAATTTTTCTCACTACAGAAAGAGGATCCTTGCACTCAATAATTGCGCCCTCTACAACCTTGATCAGATCGTTGATTCGCAATCTTTCCTTGAGCAATAGATGATCTGAGTCTTTCCAGTTCCTTACATCCTCAGAAATCCCATTAGGAAAGAAGCTCATTAAACTATTTAAGATGGCCTGAATGGGAAGCCTAGCTGAGCCGGTTTCTTTGTGCTTTACCGCTTGAAAGATAATCCACTCGTCAAGATCCGCACAATTTATGCATTCAGGGGAGTACCAGGTTGATGCTAAAATCAATCGTCGCCCAGTCTGAAACAACCTGTTATTGCTATTTTTAAATGAGTCAGAACGATGCTGGTAGCTAAGTGTCTGACTTCGTAGTATTTGGAATCGCTCTATCATCGGACTATATAACCCACCGTTGGCCGCAGCATAGTCTTCTAACCACCCTGCAAGCGGGGGAGAAAATTCCACAGGCAATAGGACTGCCTTATATTTATGCATCAAAATAAAAAATAACTTCAACAAAACTCGTCTGGCTCTAACATGACCAATCCCTGCTAGTCGATTGCTGACTTCAAAACCTTCAATCAAAGGAAATTTAATTCCCTCTTTCTCTGCGACGCGTGAACAAAACAACAACCATAATTCCATTACCTCTTTTATGTTCCGCCCCTTACCTAAACAGCACTTCATATCCTCCGCTGCGGTTTTGAAACACGTACGTCGTTTTACGTTGGGGGCGGTGCAGTTAACACAGATCTCAATTGCTTTTGATAAACACTTATCAAAAAGCATAGCAAGCTCTTGCCCTACTTTCAGAAAAATCACCCCCCCAGTTTTGTTTATCATTAGGATTTTCTCCGATCAAAGCTAGCGCGAAAATCAGCCAAGCGATCCTCTAAATACTTTATTCTCAACCCAAGCTCTGATTCCGGACTATTATTTCTCCGAGAGATATTTGCGAAGTATATTTTTTCAAGCAACTTCTCATAATCGGTTACAGCGTATACGCGTAATGCATCAACACTTGAATGGCCTGTAAGAGCCATCAACTCAAAATCATCTAAGCCTATCCCTGAAGCGTGCTCTACATAGTTTTTCATAAAATAGATATAGCTGTGTCGCAAACTGTGAGGAGCCAAACTTGAATAATCAACACCATACCTCTTACATATTATCTTCGCCGCCCTGACAAATGGCCTATAAATCCCAGAACAATAATCCGACAAGAAAAGTGGTTTACCGGAATCGGACTGAAATACAAAATCATGAGGTACACCTGCTTTTGCCTCATGCTTTTGATATTGTTCTAAATGTTCAAAGAACAATCTTCCATAAGGCTCGAGAAATACTGTCAAAGGAGTATTTCTACCTTTCCACTCTAATTTTTTTACTTCTCTTTCTGACAATCCAACGTAGCTAGATCTCTCTCTAGATTTTGGATCAACAGCTAGTACAGTCCGCCGGCCAAAGTCAATATCCGCCTGCAGTATCTGATCAGCTTCTGACTCTCTTATTCCAACTCCTGCAAGCAGTGACCATAGGGCTGCATCACGGTGACAACCTGCTGTATCTATGAGTTCGCTAATACATTCCATCGGGAAAAATTTTGGAGGAATAATCACACTAGACTTAACACCCATATGAGCAGTCAAGCTCGCTTTATTTTTCAGCTTTTCACTAAAATTCCCCGTATCTATAACAGGAGCTTTTTTTACCCCGATTGTTTTCAATTCGACCAAACTACTTAACCATACAACTACTTCATGCTGACTCTTATCCTCGACTTCGATACCAGATTCTGAATACTCAGCAAACTTCAATTTCTGCCTGGCTGCTTCATCCACAAGTATTTTTACAGCATCGTGATAGGCAATAGCACTATCTCGGCTAACCATGGGGGAGCATTTTTTATCATTAATTTTGACTACTATGCTTGTCGTGGATTTACCTCCATAGATCAGATAGTCTCCATAACAAAGGTACAGAGTTTTCACCGACAGTTCGCTCGCGCCTATAATTTTTAGCCCTGTAAAAATATAATCGAGAAAAGTTATCACTCGATATATGTAGTCACCAATTGTATTGCCACTATAATTAGAATCAACTAAATACTTGCAAAACACGTCAAAGAAAATAAACTGCGCACCCACCGATCCAGACCTGAGAAAATATAACTCAACGATATCTTTCCCCCTGTATAAACTTCTTATAGATATGAAATTGCGTAGCATTTTCCTTACCTCCTTACCAAGCTCATTAATTCATCACATGCTTCTAATACTTAAGAAAAAGAATTCAAATTTTAAAATAACTTATATCAAAGAAAAATATCGACTCTTCCATATTTCCTAAAAAGGAAATTTTCTTTCAAGCAAGGCAGTGGGTATAGAAATAGCCAAGTGCGAGAAAAGCGTATCGATGCAGGATAACCTGCAAAACAACTAATCCATCCAATACATATTCATTTAAACATCAACAACAGAACCAAGCCCGCTGGGCCGCATCCGGCGATTACTACATTGCCCTCTGCGTAGGCCTAGTAAGTGCAGGAAGAGGTGATTTCGACCTTCCACCGGTAGATTATGGGGATTATACAGTCAGCGTAAGAGTACGCTTGCCACCCTCACTTTAGGAAACATCGGGCTCTTGGGCTTACCGCTCCTATATCTCAACATCCCAGCGCCACTTCAAACCTCATCATCCTCCCCCTCATCATCGTTCTCCTCAGTGATTCGATAAAATCCGCTCCAGGGTCGTCCGCAAAAGTTTGGCAAGTCGTCGGGGCGCCAAGAGTTGAGCACACTGAAATAGCTGCAGGCCACACCATGTTTCAGTTGTAGTTGCTCACAGAGGACTTTGACGATCTCCTGGCGCTCTCGTAGATCCCTCCGACGATCTAGCTCATCTAAGGTACCGATATATCGCCCCAGCTTATTGACCACCACCCGGCCAACCTTGATGAGAGCCCGAACGTATGGATGGGTATTGTCTTCAAAGTAAATCCAACAGCCACCGCATTCACGTGTCACTGTTTTCGAGGTGGATAACTCAAGTTTAGATACTCGAGCCGAGAAGTCTTCAAGAGCTTCGACAGCAGCTTCATCGGAGACGACCATGCAGGATTTGAAGTCAAAGTAGGCTGCCTGAACCGCAGATTTCTTGGCGACCTCAGAGAGCCCATCCAAAGTCGCTGGCAGACGCTCGCAGACCAGAAGGTGATCAAAGTGGCTTTCCGATACTATTTGCTGGTCGATCAGGGACAAAATGTCATACTGGAGCCTGCGGGCGTCCGCCTGAGTGGCTACGACTATCCCGATCCCTGACCACCTCTTCTGCGTGAGCTCCAATCCTGGCAGCTTATCCCCAAGGCAGCCGTTATCTTCCATCTTAGTTATCGCGTGGTGATAATTCCGGGTGTATGGCCATCGCCACTCCGAGGGCATTGCTTGGTCGTTGAACATATCCAACTGACAGACGACGTAGCGAAACTCATTCCGAAGGACGTCCTCCTGAGTTACAGCGACTCCAGGATTGCTCTTCTGTAAGAATGCTCGCAGGTCACCTCCTTGCACTACCTGCTCTGCGCCCTCTCGCTCCGCTGAGCACATGGGGAAGGTGATCGCATACTGAGTGACGGCCTTGTTGACTCCTTCTACACCTTCTCGAACCGCAACCAGGTCGGCAACGCTAAAGTTTGAGAAGCAAACGGCTGGCTGAGTCCCATGGATCGTCTCATACCCGTTCCGGATGCCAAAGGTGGCCCAAATATGATGAAAGCGTATGGCGACCCTGAGCAGGAAACGTGCTGACCATTCGTCCTCTGCCCAACAGTTTGTGGAAAAGCTTTCTGGTACGAATCGCGGACACGAATTGCTAGACAAATCAACATCTCGAAAATAATGGGCAATTCGAGAGCCTTGATGGGCATTGTTTTGGCCTGGCATTTCACTCTCCAATTATTCGCAAGCGAGCCTACCCGCCCCTATGAGAAAAAGGTTTGTTAAGGCGTAGCCACAGAGACACTACCGACAACAAAAAAGCTAGACCAAGCCCGCACTCAGGGCAAGTTTTTTTTGCAAAAAAAATCAATTTTTCTCTTTAAAATCAATGATTAGCTATATATTGACAAAGTAATCGAAGTTAAAAAATCAAAATACATAAATCTCAACAACTCACAAACACTGAATAAACCATAAAAATACAATCAGTTATAAAAAATCAAACACCCCACTGAAAATAAATCTCCACTTAAAAACAACATTCTAAATATTATTTTATTAATAAAAAACTCAGATTCTTAATCTTGGAACTTTCCACATATATCAATAGCCAATCCCGGAGGCATGCGAATATGCCTGTCACTATGCCCATTAGGAAACCATCCTTCGTGCCGCTGGCTCGCCTCTACCAGACGATGGCGTATGTGCTTTGCATGATCGCTATGGTACTCGAAGACGGCGGGTACATCCGCCGTGATACTGGGCAGCCGAGGGGTGGCTCGCTGATCTACGTCGAACGCTGGCTTGAGGATGAGGGCTTCGCCAAGATCCCGAAAAGCTGGCTCTACCATGGCCGTGGGCCGAAAAAAGACCAGTCGACTGATAACCCAGAGACGACGCTGGTGAAGCTCAAGGCTTTTGGCTTCAACAAGCGCATCACGCTGCAAGCGCTCAAGATCTACGTCCTACTGCTAGCGATGCGTCACAGTGATTTCCCGAGGGACGACGGCTTGACGGTGATCAGCTACGACAAAATCTCTGATTACACGGGCGTAGGGCGTCATGAGGTGAGCCCGGCGATCACATTGCTCATAGAGATGAACCTGATTACGTTCCGCTCTGGCGACCAAGGCGGCTACGACGGCTGGACTTTGACCGGACTAACCGCTACCTGATCAAGGGCCTCAATGTGCGGTACAGCGGGCTGACCGATGCCGCCTCCCCCCACGTACCGGCACCTCGTGCCCCAGCTCAGCCTGGGCAGTCTGGTCTGTAGCTACGGAGGCCGCTGAGTTATGGCATATTTGCACCCCTCAAACCCACCGCCCGCACCAAGGAATCGCATGGACACGATCGTCATCAGGTATCTAGAGCAGGTAAAAGACCGCGCTACAGATGCAATCAGTGTGTCTCTCTTGGGCAAAGAGACGTATAGCTCGATCTCTGAGGCGCTTATGCCTGGGAGCGGTGACTACAAAGTGTTCTGCATCAAGAAATTCACCGGCGTTGCTAACTACCGCTGGTATGTAGAAGGCGTCGAGCAGCTCACGGCTCCTGGCGTTGTTCCTGTCGAATTTACGGTGACTCTCAGCACGATTTTCGGCACGGTGGGCGAGGAGTACCTTCAGCAGACGCTGACGAAGACCCGTAGCTCACTGAACAAGGTGGTTCAGCCTGGTACGGTGGTTGAGGTCGACTACGGGTTCATCCAGACCGTCGGCCGCGAAGACGGTGTGCTTCGTACGAACAAGCGCTACTGCGACACGCTGCAAAAGGGCGAGATGCACAAGCGCCGCCTGGCGATCGTAGTTAAGGCTAACAGGGGTGTTTGCCAGGTTGTTCCGGTTACCTCTAATGATCCAGGCAGCTCTGACAAAACGTCTTTCCAGCTTTCGCGTGCGACCTTAGATCTGCTGCCGGCATGGGGGAGTAGCGGTAAGGACAGCTGGGCAGTCTGCCAAATGGTGGAGCCGGTATCCGTCAACCGTATCCTTCCGCCAGTCACCGAGTATCAGGTACGTGGGCAGCCCCGTCGAGGCCGTAACACTCACTACACGTTGCGTCTTACTGAGGCGGAAAAAGCCCTGCTGAAGAATTCTCTCCTACACAGCATCGGCGTCACGGATTACCAGCAGACCAAAACGAGGCTGACCGAGACGCGTGATCAGCTCCAAGCGCTCACTACCGTGGCAACCGATTTGGAAGCGGCGAACGCCCGTATCGCCGCCCTTGAGGCCGAGCGGAACGAGCTGCTACTGTACAAAGAGGTCGCCCAGGACTGGGGAAAAGCAATGGGCGAAGATCAACTCGAGGCAGCAGTCGGTGATTTGAGACAGCTTTATGACGCGATCGCTACCGAGGAAACGGCCGAGAAAATGATCGCCTAATCGGAAGCCGAACAGCCAATCTGTTTGACATAGTGATTCGCTGGCGATAACATTTTCATCACTGGCGGGGAATACTGGAGCAGTACCGGAACCTCGCGACGGCCTTAGGGCATATACTGCAGAAGAAAACGTCTCACAGAAAACCGCCTATTTGGCGGTTTTTTGCTTTCTGAGCTCGCCCACGCGTTACCCGCGCTTCTTTATCAGATCCAACAGCAGCTGACCTTCCGGCATAGGGGACATCGTCCGGAGGAGCACCACGTTCTTCTGAACAGTCTTCTTGATCTCCGCCGCCGAGATCGGCTTTTCCAGACGCTTGAAGCCTTGAAGCTCCTGGAAGTGACACTCGTCAATACGACCGTGGTGCATGCGCTTCTTGGTCACGCCAGTGCCTTTTCCGTAAGCGACGATGCCCTTGCCGTTCTCATACAGGAAAACGACGTCGCCCTGTTTGATCCGATCAATGTTGAGCTTCCAAGGCGCATAAAACGCAGAGGCGCTGCCTTCGCTTAGCATGCGCTCATGATCCTCGATGGAATGGCGTTTGTTCGTATTGAGGATGTGAAAGCTCGACGCCGGCAGGGAATCGATTTCTGCAGCTGCTTCTACCTCGTCGTCCAGCTTCAGTGCGACCTTCGCTAGCTCAACGCCCTTTTCAAGCAGCTTGAGCATAGTCTCCTGACGGCTCAGATCGAGCTGGTCAGCCAGGCCTTCAATGAAAGAGTAAAGCTCCCTGGGCATGCGAATCGACGCGGAAGCCAAGTCGTTCTTGGTCTTAGCAGCGTTTTCAATCAGGGAAATGATGTCGCTCATGGGTGACTCCTTTTCAGACGACGAAAAGCATCACACGACAAACCAAAAAACGCAATAAATGCTTTTACAAAAAAGCACTAGGCGAATCATGTTGGCGGGCAGCCACATCTCGGACGAGATTTCTAAAGAGAGATGGACTGGACGAGATCGGCAATCTGCCGGCTATAGCGGTACATAAGGTACACGGTGATGATGACCGCTGTAGGGAAGACCTCGTACATAACCAATGGGGTTACCAGACTGTCGTCTCCACTGAGCGTCGTCAGGGCGAACAAGCTGACTAAGCACTGCTCACCGAGTGGGCTGGCGCGAACACGAGATCACGAACCCCGTGCGCAACTGTTGTGGCTACCTGCTAGAGAGGTATCCGGCCGATCCTGACTGGCAAATTAGCCATCAAGTCGGCCCACAGGGATCGCGCTCACCAACCGTTCTGTCACCGTTTGGGAAATGATCATTTCTACGGCGCACTTATAACGGCAACTCTAGTTACTTTCTTCCTCGGCCTGGAAGATTTCGATGAGTTTCTGATTGTAATCATCCAGGTAGCTCTGAAGACCATCCCGGTCGATCAGCCGCACACCAGCAGTGCTGGCCAATTCCTTTGCAGACTTCGTGTAGTATGAGTTGGTAACCACCATGGCCTCGTCGCATCCGTAGAAGGCCTTGGCTGAAATGGCTTGCTGGACAGCTGCGTTACCCACTGACCCGGCATAATTCTTTACCTGGATCACCATGTTTTTGCCGAAGCGGCTAACGAAAAGATCGGCGCCTTGGTCAGCAGTTTTCTTGGTTTCTTTTACGTCATAGCCAATGGTCTGAAAGATCTCGACCAGGAAGGCTTCGAACTGGAAGCCGTCCATTGCATCCACCAGGTACATGGTGATGAATTGGTTCGGATTGAAATGCTCGAGTTGTGATCCCAGCCGCTCGACGAGGATATCGAAATAAATCTCCTCGCACAGGCTCAAACCATTCCGAAAAACCTGTATCGGAAGCAGTGGTACGCCAGATGTGGAGGCTGCTTGGGGGTTGAATTGGACATTGGGAAATGGAACGTCATTTTCCCAGAGATAGTAATAGAACAAGGCCAAGTCAGACCTGAACGTTGTACCGGCCTCTTCAATCCAGGAACGTAAAGTGTCGGCCAGATCTGCCCGAATGTGGCGGGTCAGTTCTCTTGAGAAGCCCAGGTAAACCGAGTTGAACGCAGTGGTCTGCAGCAACTTATCTAAGAGAGATGGTAAACCTTCCAGCTCATCAAAGCCCTTGCGAATCAAAACCTCCCTGAACAGCTCTCTCTCGCTATACACACCATCCAATCGCGGCCCGGGCACGCCTGCGTCTTCGCTGCTGCCTGCGCTCTCACGAGTGGTGTGAATGAAGTTTGTGAAGTATGGCTGCTTCAGCTCCGCGTATTTTCTCAACACGTTGTTCAGAAGATCGTTGAGCTGGGCTTGCTCCTTCTTTTTACCGAAGAAGTCTTGAATCAGGCCTTTAGACCGGTACTGGAAATCTGGGTAGAACGAGGGATCCAGCGGGGTGAGGTGTCGTAAAGTGAGTTCTGATGATGGCGAAACCTGAGAGCCCATGCACCAAGGGCACGCTGTCTCGAAAGTTGTTCTGTTGCATCCATTGCATTGGTAAATCATCGCGCGCAATCCTTTTTTAAGTCAACACGCGGCTTTGCGCGTAATCGTGCAAGCGACAATAGCTTAGCGCCACTATCGCGTCCACGGGCATGCCTCCGGCACCCACACCGCCACCCAGGAATACAGCTGTACCCCTAAAAGCCTGATAGGAAATTAGGGACGATTCACCAGCTTTTCCCGAATTAGATTGAACAATTCCGCTTGGTAGACGGCGTCGTCCAAGGCATCGTGATTGCCAGAACTTTCAGGATTCACAACTTTCTCAATCTCACTCGACCGAGTAGATTTCCAAGTGAGTTGAGCGGTACCGAAGTACATAGACTTGATGTCTAGTGCCGCTATACCGAAAGGGTTCTCACCAAGAAATTGGTGGAAGTAGTAGTTCACAAAGCTCCAATCGAACGACGCGTTGAACCCTACGAACACAACCGTCTGGCCGGCATCAGCTAGTGAATTAACCCATGACTTGAACTGCGTCATTGCCTCACTAGGTTCGAGGCCCTCTTCCCGCAATTTATCCAAGCACAACCCCGTGACCTCCAGAGCTGCTGGTATAAACTCATCCGAAATAGGCTTCAGGTAGCATGAAAACTGCTCTGCTGGATTTGAGGTTAAACATGCGCCGATAGACAGCATGCTGTACTTACCAGGAATTGGGCCTGATGCCTCAATGTCTACAGAGACGAAAATTTCTTTATCGGATTTCATAACTACTCCGGTTGAGCAGCTGCCTGGCAGGCAGCGCCGCGTTAGATGCTAGTCATCGAAACGCTTGAAAAGATCGGAAACGAAGGTCGGTGAGGAAAGATATAGGCCTCCCTTTCCCACCGAACCATGACAGACCAGACCGCTTACTTATCTTCCATGACCGGAGATGGCCGCATCGACAGAATCGAGTCGGTCAGATCCTTAAAGCTCAGTGGCCGATCCGGGAAGGCCTTCGCCATCGCGGTGGGATACAAGCGAGTCCGGATATCGGAATAAGTCCACACTGGCTGACCGTTGCGCTCCCCAGTGACAGTCGCCAATTCGGTCAGTTGCTTGTCCGTAAGCTCCATGCCTGCCAGATCCATGCTGAACAGCTCTTTCCGCTCAGCTACATCGGGACGGGTGAACTCTTCAACGATGGCTGCACGACGGCGAAGTGCTGCGTCCAAAACGGAAAGCCGGTTGGTGCACAAAATCACCACGATCCGGCCACCATATTTGCGCAGTTCATCAACGCCCTGGATCAAGGTGTTCACAGCCACCTTATCTTCGTGGTGACTCTGGCTTTGCGAGCGAGAGGCTGCGATCGAATCGCCTTCATCAATGATGAGAATCGCCCTACGCTTCTTACCCGCTGCTTCGACAACTTCAGCGAAAGCCTGGGTCAAGAGGGTGCCCATCTCGCCGACCTTACCGGAGCCACGAACACGGTTGCTCAGCTTGAATAAAACTGAATCTTCAGCGCGAGAATCACGAACAATGCGGTTGGCGATGCACTCCGCTGTCGCAGTTTTCCCGGTGCCGACGTCGCCATGGAAGATCACCAAAGGATACTGGTCGGCTACCAGGTTACAGATCGGCAGCACAATTTTATGGTGCACTTTGCTCCACTCGGACAACTGGCCCTGATTCAGCAGGAGCTGAAGCTGGTTTTGGACACGCTCATAGCGACCCGCAAACCCGAGCAACACTCCCTCACGATCAGTCAGATGGGTGTCCGGCAACTCAATCGCCGAGTCAAATACAGTGTTGTTGTTCATCGGGCGTAATCCTTCCGTTCCATACCGTAGCCGTTGCTGGAGTACTCACGCCCGCCGCTCTGATTGAGCTGGGAGTGAGAGATATCTTCGAAGTTAGTCGTCCAGCCGCCTTTCATTTTGCCGGCCATTTTTTCCTTAGCTCTCGCATCGTAGGCGTCGGTTGTAGACAGAACTATCCGCAGCCGTGGGCTAGGGAGCTTTGGCCAGAGCGCATTACCAGGCCGCTGATTGGCCAGAGACCCAGACTCGTTTACGTAGAACCGGACTGCCTTATGCTCGACACCATGGCTCAGCAACGTGAGATCGACATAATTGAGGTACCCATGCTTTGCGAGAACCTCAATGTCGTGCCCCCACTCACGCGCTTCTGCTTCGGTGACAGCGCCACTGCTCGAAGCGATCATCAAGAGGTCAGCAGTCACCCGCCGTGCAACCGCCTCAATGTCAGTGGTGGTGTAGGTGCTGGTTTGGGTGGCGGTATAACTCATGCTGCGTCCTCCACCTTGAAGCCCTTACCGAACAACTCCTTCCACACTTCGAAGTCATCCTCGATCGAGGCGAAGTGGGCGGTTTCCCACGATTCCTCGGCAAGCTGAACGATTTCCTTGCGCTCATCCTCGGTGATGCGGCTCGCGACGTTGTTCGTGTCGCATACAGGATCAATGATCACTACCGTATCCTTGAACTGAGGCACCCAGCCATTCTCAGGAAACTTGATGACTTCCTTGAGCCCGGACTGCACGATGTACAGCAGGAAGTCCCGGAAGCGCTTCTCCAGCGAGCCAGTCTTGCCATTCACTTCAAGCACGTGGGCCATGATCAGCTCAATGTGGAAGGACTTGAGTGGCACTTCTTTCCAGGTACGCCAACGCTTGGCCAAGCGCACCAAGGTGCGGAAGTCCGGATCTTCATTCTTCCGAACCTTCACGAAGTTCACTTGGCACGGTGCGCAGGTTTCAGTCTTCGAGCCGTCAATCCGGTCGAACTGCCAGCCGTAGCCTTCCTTGTTCGGGTTCTCGATGACCGGAACAATATCAACCTCCAGCCCGGTACCCACGAAGGTGACCTTCGCTGCCTTGCGCTGGATTTCGAAGTCTTCAACAGATTTGTTCGGATACAGGTTGATCAGCGCGTCGTAGATTTTCTGGCTGAGGGTCGCGAAAGTCTCTTCATCCACCTTCTGGCCGCTGATGTAGAAAACCACGTCGACGTCGGCGGGGTTCTGAGCATTGGGCCGCAGGATAGTGTGCTTGGCGAAAGAGCCGGCCTTCACCACCTTCTTGATGGTGATTTTGTCCTGCTTCTTCAGGCTATCCTTCAACGCTGCGATCAGGCGGTCGACCTGGGCGTTGTAGGTCTCCCGCTTGTCCTTCGGCAGGCGCAGCACGTTACTGTCGTAATACTTGATTTGAGTGTTGGTGAGTGGCATGTGCCATCCCCTCCTTGAAATGTTGTGTTAGTCGCAACAGCCTCCCTACCAGCAGCTACACCACATGCCGACGGATGAGATGGCGCGACGATTCGAGCATCAGGCCCCAATCGCCCTTACGGCTCGCTGCAGGTCATCCCCTCCCCCTTACTGTCTGAAGACCCCAAGAGGAAATTGCGCCTAGCAGCTTGCTAGCGTATGATTAATATACGCATAGTTTTTATACACAGTCTAGTTTTTATACGCTATCGAGATTCGATCATGACAAACGAGGCCAAACCCACAGACGACCAACCCACCAGCAAGGGACGGCAAGGAGCACGTTGGGGACAGGAGCGTCGCTTGGAATTCATCGACTACCGACTGCGATGGGATGGGCAGATCAACAGAAGCAGCCTTACCGACTTCTTCGGGATTTCAGTGCCCCAGGCGTCCCTGGACATCACTGAATATACGAAGCTTGCCGAGAACAATCTGGAGTACGACACCCGTGCCCGGGTTTACCGAGCAACCGAGACATTCAAGCCCGTCTTCCAGTCGAGTGCAGTCGAGCGCTACCTTGAAGATCTGCTACGAATTGTTGTTCAGCCAGAAGTGCCATATGGGAGCTTTTTGGGGTGGCAGTCCCCGGTCGCTGGAGTACCTAGACTCGGCCGTCGGCTCAATGCCGATGTAGTAGGTGAGATTCTGCGCACAATTCGCGAGACCGGTTATGTTGAGGTCACCTATCAATCCATGACCGACCCTGAAGGCAGCGAGCGAAATCTGTCCCCTCACGCCTTGGTACATGATGGTAACCGATGGCATGCCCGGGCTTACTGCCACAAGCGCAAAGGCTTCCGAGACTTTTCACTGACGCGTATCAAGCGCTGCAAGTATATGGGGGCCGACCGGGAGCGAGCTTCGGAGGACACCGCTTGGAACACCATGGTGGATGTCGTACTTACCGCGCATCCAGATCTCAGCCCCGCCAAGCGCCGACTGATCGAAAGTGATTACCTAATGGAGGACGGTGAAATGCACATCGAGTGCCGACAAGCACTCCTTCTCTACCTCATGTTCCAGCTTCACCTGACTGATGATCAGGCCGGCCAAAAGCCTGAAGTTGTTCAAGTCGCCCTGAAAAACAGAGATGAAATTTTGGCGTTGCTCAAGTCTTAACACCTAAAAAGTCAGCCAACACTCAACACCTCAGCTACCGGAATTGTCACGATGGCAAAGCTTGAAAATGAATTCATTCTGATTGCGGGCAGCATCTCCAAAAAGACAGAGAAGGCCTCGATCGATCTTGCGCACGACTTCACCCGTGCGATGACCAAAAGCGTCTTGGCGTCACAGGGTGGACTAGTCGTCTACCTCGCAGGACTCCCTACCAATGAGGCTGGTGACCCGCTGACCTTCGATTGGACGGTGGTATACGAGGCGGAAAAGCTGTTGGCTGGTTGCCCCCCTGCCCGCCAGTTGAAAATTGTAACTTCTAAGTCGGCCATGCAGGAAAAAATGACTTCAGAGCAGCGGATGCTCATCCGCCGGCTCTCGGCGGAAAACTTCGCGGAAATCACTTACCTCGAGGACGATGTGATCACTGGTGGGAACATTGGTGATGAGCAAGTTGACGTCGCCACAGCGATGATTGCCTTGGGTGGCGGCAAGGGTGTATCAGACCGCGCCCGCAAAATGCAAAGACATAAGCTTCCCGTGCTGCCATTCGACCTCCAGCTGGGTGGGTTCAGTGAGGACGGCCAAGGAGCGCTCGGCCTGCACGCAAACTTCTTCAAAGAGCCCCTGACGATGTTTCCCCTCACCGGCGAGCAAGTGAAAGGACGTCTGGATAGCATGTCTTTGCAGGAGCCCATCTATGATCTTGACAAAATCGCTGAGCTCTCCGTAGGCCTCTTCCAGGCTGAAGTTGAGGCCCGAGAAGCGGCACGGTCTCCTGACCTTCTGGTGATCACAGCCATAGCCATTGAACTGGCAGCTGCAAAAAAAGTGTTCGGTGTTGGCGAAGATGTTCCTGCGCGCTTCACCGCCCACGGCGTCCACTATTGGTCAGTGACTATTCAGCGAGCTGACGGCCCACTTTCTTGCGTCATCGCTTCTCTGGGCAATGCTGGCAACGTCAATGCAACCTCCATCACAACGCTTCTCCTTTCGGAGCTGAAGCCTAAAAAGGTTTTGATGATGGGGATTGCTGCGGGCCGCCGTAAAAAGCTGAGCCTCGGTGAAGTCATTTTGTCCGAGCGTGTCGTCTACTACGAAGGGGCGGCAGCGCTCGCCGGTGGCACGCTTGCCGCGCGACCGGAGATGCCGCGACCAGGGCTTTCTACCCAGCAAGATCTAAACGCTTACTTCGCAACCGCGTCCCTATCTGATCGCCTGCAACAACGTGCGAGCGAACTTGGTTTCGCGATGCCGACTGAATCCAAAGCCGGCGAGGTAGCGGCCCACCTGAAGGTATCCCCAGCAACCATTGCTTCTGGCGAACTACTGATTCGAGACCCGAAGCTTTTCGAGAGTTTCCAAGAGCTTCACGACAAAGCAGTGGTCGCCGAGATGGAAGCATATGGCGTTTTCGATGCCTGCGAAAAGCAGTGCGTGCCCGTTTTGGTGGTACGCGGCATCAGCGATTACGGTGACAAAAGCAAGGACAACACCTTCCACAAAGTGGCGTCCGAGGCGGCTGCCATTGTGACCCTTGATTACGCCACGCACGGATGGACTCGCAAACTGACTCTCTGAATTATCGTCTCTCGTTGGCGTAAGCGCCCTGCAGTCGTGGGCGCTTTTACCATACAAGGTTATCTGCTCCGTCGGAATCGCCGGAGTGAACACGGAGGCACCAGCGTGACTCAAGACACCCAAGCTGCAGAACAGCCGTCACCCCCCTGCTCCATTCCTGCGTCGTGCAAGATCAGTTTTAGGGATATTCCTGAGGGTGCTGAATGGAAAGACAAATTCATTTCTGCCGTCAGTGACGTCGTCGTTACCTGTGGTCGAGTTATGGATCTGTCGAACTTGGACGGTGTCACGATTGGCTTTGATTACGATGCAGCGCTGGATTCGGTGGACTTGGGCTATGAGTCAACAATAGCTAAGCAATACACCAACGAAGGTGGTCTCGTGGGAGTCGGTAAATCCCTCAGGGTTCGCCGGGATGGTGCCATCAAGATGCACGTTGTGCTGAAAGGAAGCATCCTTCTCGATGTGGCTCTACGAGACCTGAAGAGTGATGAGTTCTGGGCGGCGGCCAACATCCTCGCGCATGAGCTAGGCCACGTCCAGACAGCAGGCTGGTTCGAGGATCATTCCCCGGGAGTGATGCTGGAACCTCATCAAGGGGACTGGGCTACGAGTACCCTGCGGGACACAGCTCACACGATCTGGGAAGAATATGCAGCCTGCCGGCTTAGCGCTTTGATCAGTCAGGGAACGCTCGTGACTGACAGCTATGTCCAAGGCTTAGAAACATCTCTCGAAGGCTCTGTAGACAGGGCACGCACTACGATCAAAGAGTTCAGGATGCATGGTGACGTTGCCAGGCTGTTGGTAGAGACAGGGCGCGAAACCGCGATGCCACTGAAAATGGTGGCCTATCTCATGGGGCATCTGGATGGCATTGACGAACCTGTCGACCTTGAAGAACGCTGCCAAATCGCCAGCGATCTGACCCAGCACTTCGAGGCCCTGTTAGAAGCGCTCCGAAATGCTTGGGAAACAAGAACCTCTTGGAGTGGTCTCGCCAGCCTTGACCCGATCGTAGAGGTCATTGTGGATGCACTTAGGACGGAGGGGATCGAGGTCACTTTGACTGAAATACATCCGGGCTCACGTGTAGACGTCCCCTTTCGAGCGGAGACGCTGCCCAACGGGGAAGCGGACATGGCGATCATACGAATGAGACAAGCGCTAGGGCTCGAGTCGTAGATTCCGATTGGCTTTCACGAGTCGCGACTGCTGCGGCTCGTGAAGATCTCGCCATGCCTGCCACCTCGAACCAGTAAGCCACCTCAGCACTCAAGCTGTTTCAGTGCCTTCTTCTGTCAGATCGCTCCGAAGTGGTTGCTCCTGCATCATCCACTCCCGAGGCATGTTGCCCTGCTGCCGTCCATTTACGGAGCACCAATCATCGAGACTTGTGGGCACTGAGATCATCCGGAACTCGTTGGGGGCGAGCGTGACCTTGTAGACCGGGATGTCGATTTCGCTGCAAATGTTCAAGATCTTAAGCGCATGCGTATCTGAGATATTAGCCCCGAGATGAACGGCCTTGAGTGGCGCGGCACGACTGATGCCTTTCATCTCTCTATCGCCATCTGGAATTACCCAACGCCATTCACGTTCGTACTTCCAATCGACAGCTTTGCACAACGATGCAGCAATGCCAAAAAGCTCGTTGAAATCCTTGCCCTGGCGGTGAGCTCTGAGGATATGGGTTACGTCGAACAGCTTATCTGTGTAGGCTACCGGCCATAGTGTGAGGGTGGGAAGCTCATTCCGGTGAAGCCTTGTGAAGTCGTACTCCATGGCGAATCCGGTATGGTCGGCTCCGTAGTGGCTCCACATCAATACCGAATCCACACGCTCGCTCAGGCTGCAGATTTTGTAGCTGCTTTTGAGCTGATCAATGAGGTTCGGTAGCTGCCCCGCTTGGTGATTCGGCGCCAAGACCTCAACTTCATGAAGCCATTGATCAACATTTAGGGGGCATGGCTCTTGAGCCGATATCAGTGCCACGACCGCAGCAATGGGGTCTTCAGAAAAAAGAGCAGTAGCGACCTGGTCATCGCTGAAACCTAGCTCATCAAGTTTCTCCCAAGCAGCGAGCTTCCGATAGTCAATCCAGAAGGCCGTGTCGTATGGGTCATTGAACTCACTGGCTACGCTCAGCCAGAGGGTTTTCTCAGCCAAACTCTTAAATGCGTAGTTGCCACAAGGCCGGATTTTAAATAGCCGATTGGGCGTGTGCAGGATTTTCCCGTTTACAAGCTTTGGGATGTCCATATCACCAATAGTGGCTGACGAAACATTCTCAATGAAATCTCTTACCCATTCCCTATCCACACGATTTCCTTTGTCTAGCCAGACACGGCGCCGGTGGCGTCGTATCATTCGGCTGCTTGAGCTGGACTGGCCGTTTGTCATCACTAGGCACGGAAACCAGTCTGCACTTTGGCTCGCGTCTCTGAACCCACGCCTCACAGTGAGCCCTGAGTAACCCCCAAGGATCAAAAGTTAAGCAAAGCTAAACCTCGTCACGATTTTACCTGGGAATTTTGCGCTCCCCCATTTGCCTAATCATCTCGTTAAATTCTTTTCGGGCTTGAATCGCATCTGGAGTAGCCTGCATCTCCAAATTTACGAGATTGGCAGCCGGGTCAATAACATACGTCTGCGCTTCTCTGTATTTCAAAATTGCTGGCAGAATTAAATAGGCCGGATAGAGACGAAGCGTTCCATTACCAGCTTTCTGTATCATACCCACCCACCGAGTCTGCTCAGCGTTAGGTTCTACATTTGTAACAACTCCACCGCTCACCCCATTCATCTCTTCATGAGTGTATTCACGCTCAAACCTGAGATAGGGGTTTCCGTTCTCCATTGTGCAGAAACCAGGATAGGTACTCCGATGAAGATTGGTGGCGAAGTCGTGCTCGCCATTTTCAGCAGGCATCACATGATTTTCCTCGATAGGATACCCTGCTGCCAGGAATATCAATCCTTCCTGGAACTCATCTCGTCTCAGGTAAGCAACACTACCTGGAGTATCAAAATCTAAGAAGTGTTCAGGGTATCCCCCTGGCATCGGATGCCCCATCTCTACAAGCACAATATCCTCATCATCAATCCAAGGAATATCGCTCTTAATCAAAGACCCGATTTCCCAACCTCGAATTGGGTACAGGAGCTTGTTCAGATCATCCCACTGACTTTTCGCTAACGCATTTGTGAAAAATGGCGATTCATTCTGAGGTTCTGAGTAATGAGCATTTATAACATGCTGCGCTGTTAGAAGAAAAAATTTCTCCTCATATTTTATCAACAGCCCAGTACCGCCAAAGTTATAAAGGACGTCCGCAAAGAAAAACCCCCGCTGCTCCATCTCTTCATTGCAGTGGGTGAATATAAGCCGCCTAGACGCCTGAATCATATTGCCTTGTACAGCCTGGGATATAAAGCCATCAAGCTCCGACCAAGTGATTGACATTCCTCTATTCACTCAATCTAAGCTAGCAACATAAATCTGAATTACAGTGACGCATTGACTCATTTCCGCGCGCACATAATACCCTTTGTAACGGCCAAGCAATCGTTGCTCCAAACCAGTCATCAGGCTACAGAATTCAGCAGACGAGTCACCACTTATAGATATACTCATTTCGAATTTAAAACTTTTACTCCTTGCCGCCTCCCTATTTATCGCATCACTGACATCCTCAAAAGCTCTGTCTATCACAGATTGACTCAGCACAACCATGCTCCTTTATCCATTAGGTAACTCGCTCTCGCTCGAAGCAAGTACATCGCCCCGCTGATGCAGATTGAATATAATCTGGATGGCACACCGCCGCCATCAACTTTTAGGAGCTCCTCGATGCTGGCAACCGACGATCCTTTCGAGCTGGCCGAGCGGTACCAGAACCAGCGCGGGCAATGGGTGGTAGGTGGACTAGAGACCCAGGTCTTCTGGCCAAACCGTCCTCAAATCGTCAGGTTCGAGAGTCTTGATTTCCTTCTGCAGCCGGCAGTGGTCGACGGCCAGCACCGCAGCCTTCCTGCGATCGCGATTCGAGCAAATGGCTTTGGGCTAACGGTTAACGAGGGCCGTGCAGCTGTCATGCGCCTGGCCACAGCTATTGCTTGGCGTGAAAGCAAGAAAGTGGACATCGTGATGTGGAGTGGCGGTAGCCATCCCCATCGTGTGGGTAGGATGCTCAACAACGCTTTTACCGAGTATTTCTCGGGCGAGAACCTTCATGTCCCACAAAGCGATGAGTCTCGGAAGGCGCTGGCGTACTACCGTGAGGGGCTATCGCTCGGTAATCCGTTTTACTCCTTCCTAGGCTTTTATAAGGCCTTCGCACGCTCTCTTCCCAATGGTCGGGAACGAGGGCCATGGATTGAGCACGCCCTGCTCCGCATGACGGACAGAGATGCAATCTCCCGGCGTGAAGAGCTTCAGGCGCAAGGTGACAACATCTCCGAGTACCTTGCCACCCAAGGGCGTCATGCGATCGCACACGCCGAGCGCGAGGATATCGTCGATCCAGACGATCCGGACGACCACCAGCGAATCCATCTCGACAAGCCACTGATGCGCCATCTCGCGGAGCTCGCAATGGATGAGCGGCTCGGTGTACCACCTCCGTCGGAATATGAACGGGATCACCTATATGAGATAGAGGGGTTCCGCGCTTTGTTTGATGACGAGCAGCTAGCAGGGCTTCGTGGAGGGGCCTTTACCGAAGGCCGAGATTACGAGTTTCCTGACGAAATCTATGTAGTGGCGCGTAAGGGACAGACAGCGGTTCATCTCGGCCTCATGCGCATGACAGCCAGTAGCATGGATGATGGAAAGTTAGGCATCCAGCTTGAATCCTCCAATGGTCGAGTGTTCTTCGTGTTCTGGATGGACTTCGCAAATGAGCGGCTCATCTTCGACCCTATTCAGGGCTGTGGCTTACTCAATGCGAGAAGGGAGAGCCGGAGCGACATCCAGTCCGAGATCGCACTCCAGGAATTCAAATTCTTCATGTACTGCAACGGTTCGGTTGAGATTTGGTCTTCCGACCGAGAACGTAGGATGGGTAAATCAGAGGCCTACATGCTGCCTGTCAATTGGAGTCCGGACTTCCCAGGCCATCAGCAGACCCTCATTGAGCTGAACGAACAATTGCAGCGCATGCCAGAGATAGAAGTCGAGACGGGAAGTTGATGAAGTGGTCTGATAAAACCTGAGACACCGGCGGCGTCCGCGCTAGCAGGACTCATTCAGCCAGTGAGGTTCACAGATTGGTACGCCCTGCGGTCACTTGAAATGGTGACCATGGAGCTTGCGAAATTCTGTCGGAGTCATGCCCTTCAGTGTCTTGAACTGAACAAGGTAATTGCTACCTTTATGGGCTCATCAATAAGCTATACACGTTCTGTTCGTCATCTCTGTTAACTCCGTCGTTGTCGAAAGTTTCAGGGCAGACTCATTTGAACAGTATCAGGACATTCTCGACTCGAAATACTCAACCTGCCGGCGGCGCGAGCGAGTGCTTGAGCTGGTAGACTCACTGAAGTTTCCTCCTCTGCATACTGAGCTGACCGGCGCGTACCGGATCGCCATCGAGATGCTGGAGGACGCCCCTCCTCCGGGACAGGAGTACGGGTATTTCAGCGCATTCGTAGATTTCGCGCCGCGCTCTCATGCCGCTCGGGAGATGCGTCGCCTGGCAGATGAACTCATCCATTGGCGACTTCGCAACAACTGGAAGTGATGTATGAAACTCGGTTTTCAGGGCATTCAGCTCCACTCGGCTCCGCCAAGGGACGCGCGGCGACCGGGCAGTTGGATAGTGCTTGGATTGTTCATATTGATGCTCAGACCTGGTATGCCTGACGAACGGATAGCCAGTTATCCGACACTCCGAGGGCGTGCCAAACCCGCAAATAAATCCGCATATTTTGAGTCTGTAGCGGGCTGAAACCTTTGCACAACAGGGGCTCCATGGTTCTGGAAAATCCGCGATCCGATGACGGTTTTTCCTTCCGTCAGAGTCCCGACCTGCTAATAGCCCCTCTAGAACGATCTTGGTATCCGCTCTCAGCAAATGATGAATAAATGCTTGGCACTAACGCAATGGACGATGGATGGAGCGGAAGCTGTATGGACTAATGTAACCTGAACAAATTCCGAGTAAGGTCTCCCATGACATGAGCATCGAAGCAAAGCTCCTTCACCTCCAAGCAATCCAAAACCTCCTCGCGCCATACCGCTATTTGTATTGCGTAGACCTTGAGGCAACCTGTGATGACGTTGGGGTAAACGAATCTCCAAGTTCGCTCATGGTCGCTCCCGATCAGATGGAAACGATTGAGATTGGCATGGTGGTAATCGATTTGGAATCACTTGAGATCGTCGATGAATTCCAGCGTTTCGTTCGACCACGGATCAACCCTACCCTGACTGATTTCTGCAAAAAGCTAACGTCCATTCAACAGGCTGATGTGGACGGTGCGCGAACGTATCAAGAGATTGGCGGGGAGCTTCGATCGTTTGCTGCACGCTATCCAAACGCCGCTTGGGCGTCATGGGGTGACTACGATGCCCGACAGCTTGAGCGCGACGCTGGCTTTGCTGAGTGCCCTTCCATGCTCGAAGGCCTGCCTCATTTCAATGCTCGGAAATGGCATGCTGGCTTATATGACTATCGACCGAAAGGACTTAAGCAAACAGTAGAGTCGATGGGATTGGTTTGGCAGGGTACCTACCACCGAGGAATAGACGATGCCAGAAATGTCGCGTCCATCGTGATGGAGATGCTCGGCTGACTGCAAAGCCGGGCCCATGCGCCCGAAGAAGCGATGCCCTAGTTGGGCTACCGTCTCAGCACTACTGAGCGATCGGCAGGGATGTCTCGAATAAGCGAGCTCCTGACCCCTGGTGATCCAGAAGGTGGGTTGACATACATGTCATCTTCTTTCTATTGCTTAGCTGCGACTTAGTCGTGTATCGCAGGGTGGTAACAGGGATCCGAAAGGATCGCACACCGTTACTAGGAAACCAGTTTGCCGAGTGCAACGCAAGAACGACCTACCCCATCGAACGCGTGCAATCGATGGCTGAGAATCCCTCCTGGAGAGGGATTCGCCGTTTCTGAGCCCTTAATTTTCTCACTTCAGTGTGAAAGCCTGACCAAGGCTCGTTCAATCACAACCCTGCAATGCTCGGGTACGGTCGATAGCGGTGATACTAATCTAGGTTTATCCTTGCGCTACGCAACTAACCTCAAAGTAGTGATTTGAACGATGGGTTTTGAACAACTAGCTGAACTACGCGACCGCCTGCGAGCTGATAGCGAGCGGGAGAAGACTGATAGTGCAGTACACCTTAAGCGGAAACCCTCCTCGCAGACGAAGCCTCGTGACCGAGATCAAGTAGTGGAAGCGATCTGGCCATTGCAGAAGCATTTCCCATTGGCTTTCCCTGTCAATCCGGCCCCCAAGGTTCCGCTCAAGGAAGGCATTTTCAAGGATGCCGAGCAACACCTGGAGCTGCTCGGAATCACTCGCGAACAGCTTAAGCTGGGCATCTCTACTTGGTGCAGGGGAACTCGATATTGGGCAAGCATGGTGGAGAATGCGCCGCGCTTGGACTTGAGCGGTCAAGCAGTTGGCACTGTTAGCGCCTCTCAGGCGATACATGCGAAGCAGCAAGCTTCGCGGCAACGAGGCCAAAATCGACGAAATCGTGGGAAGCTAAAAACACGTGCCCCTGTCCCCGCCGCCGATACAGTCATGGAACAAACTAAGGACTGAGGCGGTTGCTCAGTTATTTCACTCCAGCTTCATAGCAGTAATCTGAACACTCGTGGAGCCTTCCCGCCTCAATGCTGCATCAGGTACCTATCACCGAGGGATAGATGATGCTCGAAATATTGCTTCCATCGTCAAAGAAATTCTCGGCTGACGCGGCGAGCCGGGCCTCGCTGGCCCGAAGGAACGACCTAAAACGACGCGTCATGGGCATCCATCGCCTCGGCCAGCGTCTAGTGCCAGCCACTTCGCACCCCAGACGCCATCTCGATGACGAGCTCTATCAATAGATTTCCCCTCCAAGTGATTGGTAGGATTTCTGCATATCTGCCAATGGCGGTTCAAACCACCTTTGAACATCTTGGGGCCGATAGAGCTGGCCGGACTCCTAGACTGGTACAGGCTAGCTGTTTGAAGGTTTTTCCGATCGATAACTCTGCGCGCCTTATGGCTCTAGCTATTGAAATATCAGATACTGCCATTGCGCCAGCACCCATCTTTCAAGGATGAAAACGAACCATGGCAAGGAAGAAGGCAACAAACTCCAGTGGCACCGGCATCCTGATTATTTTTGCGTTGGCTTTTGGTGCATTCGCCTCGATCCCGAAGAACGCCTGGATCGCTATTGGTGTCGTCGCTTGCATCGGTGGGTTTATGTGGCTGTTGGCCACGCGCACTAAACGGCAGCTTGAACAGTTGCAAAAATCTGCTTCAGAGACAACACCCCTGCGGGATCCGCTCAGCAAAAACGTGACCTTCTCCATGCAAGAGGCTTCGTCGAGCAATATTTCTGAAGAAACCTCCGGCTTTTATACCGTCCAACTCGGCTCCCCTTCTTCCGCCTCCTTCAAAATCCCAGATGCGAGCAAACAGAAATCAGATACCCGCTGGGTGCCTACGGGCGAGTCAGTTACCGTGGCTGGCTTTTCACTTCCAAGTGGAATGCTCTATGTAGGAAGCGCGCTGGGTCGATACGACGCGCAAGAGCCATCACTGCTCAATCCCAAACTACGGATAGCCAAGTCGTACGTTGATATTGAAGAACGGCTGATGTCCTACTGGCCGAGCTTCCATTCCATTTCGCCTGAAGCTCGGCGCGGTTACCTGCAGTGGCTAGAAGGCGGACGGCGTGATCCGCTGGCAGATACTGGCTACGTATTTCTGTTTTTCTATGGCCTTGAGCGCCGTGCTCTTGTTGACGCAGTAAGCGATCCGCAGGTTAAGGCCGAAATCCCCCAGATCGTCAAAGAAGTCCAACGATTGCTCAGTATTTATGGGGAGAGTCGATCGTTCAGCGGGTACGCAGAGGGCTTTCTGGATTACCTGAGCAATCAATCGCTCGACCCCAGCCTTTACCTTGGCCCACCTCCCGATGCAGTTGCTTACAGCTATGAAATGCCGCTTCCACTGCGTATTGGTTTGGGGCAACACGCCGCAAACAAACGACCACTTGATGCCACTTGGGCACTGGCATGGGCGTTAGCTGACCCCAATATCACAAAGCGCACTCCTGCAACTCGGTGCAAGAATGTCTTCGCGGCGCTGTTCAAGCTCAAGTACGCCAGTACACATCCTGCGGGTCTAATGCTCGCCCAAAACAAGACCAAGCTTAAAGCCAGCTATCGACCTGCCTCGGCAGTTCTAATGGCCCCCTCGCTTAACGTGGGTGATCTTCCTGATGTCATGGCAACGTCGGGGACGCGCAAAAGTCTGCAATCGTTAGTGGAGCTATGCACCAGCGAGCTAGAACCCTACAGCCGATATCTAGGCCGAAACCCTGAAAGCGCAGAAGCCCTTGAAGGCCTGCTGCAACTTCCAGTCACCCTATGGCCAGCTACAGCCCGTACGGAGTTGGATGAGATTCAAAGCAGAATCGGTGACGATCTGATTGTTATGAGCTTTGGAGAACTCGCCGGTCGATTCAAAAGCGCTGGTGCGTTATCTCGTGACAAGGTTCTGGCCCTTGCTCGTGCATTGGAATCACTTCATATCGGTATGGAGCCTGATGTTCTCGCTGGGAGCAGGACTCCAAAAGCTGAAGATCGTATCGCGCTGTTCGTGACCCAAGCTGAGGACGGATCACTGCGAGCGTCGGCGGCCTACAACGCGGCCTCTGTCACACTCGATCTGGCCAGTTCAGTCGCCTCTGCCGACGGTGATACATCCAATGAAGAAGTCTCACTACTTGCTCAGCACATCGACTCCTGGAGCCACCTGAGCGTTGCCCATCGCAAACGTCTCAAGGCGCACCTGCAGATTCAAATCCAGCAACCACCAACGCTGGCAAGCTTGAAGAAAAAGCTCGATCCACTAACTGTCGAAGCCAAGCGCACGATTGCTAGTTTCCTGGCTCACTTGGCTCAAGCCGATGGAATCGTCAGCCCTGCTGAAGTGAAACTTCTTGAGCGTGTTTACAAGGCGCTGCAACTGGATAGTCAACTGCTCTACAGCGATCTTCACGGCGCCGCAGCCGGGGCGAGTATTACTCCCGTCAAACCTGCAACAAGCTCCACTCCAACCGAACCCGGCACACAATCAGCCGCCGTTGCAAAACAGGGCTTCGTGCTCGATCACGAACGCATTGCTGAGCTGCAACGTGAAACGGCTGAAGTCTCTGCCCTCCTCGCCCAGGTGTTCACTGATGACCAGGTTGAGGAGCCGGAACAGGCCGTTGAGACTGTGGAGTCGGCGATCGAAACCACTGCTGACGTTGCCGGCCTCGATCTGGAACATTCTGCATTCTTGCGCTTGTTGATTTCCCGTGCCGAATGGAGCCGATCCGAACTTGAAGCCGCTGCCAGCGATATGGAGCTGATGCTCGATGGCGCCCTGGAGCAAATCAATGACATGGCTTTTGAGCGTTTCGACATGCCCGTCACCGAAGGTGATGATCCCATCGAGATCAATACAGACATTCTGGAAGAACTAGCCCTATGAGCACTATCAGAGCCAAGGATCGCGACGCGGTCATCCAATCGTTGCGTGCAGGCGTTGTTCCTCGCGTCGGTCAACATTTGATTCAGGTTGGCCGGGTGGGAGAGCTGGATGCGCTGATCAAGGACGTCAATCGCCTGGTCGAGAGCGGATCGGCATTTCGAGTGGTGATTGGTGAGTACGGTGCAGGTAAAACATTCTTTTTGAACCTGGTTCGAGCCATCGCCATGGAGCGCAAACTCGTCACCATGCACGCTGACTTAAACCCGGATCGTAGGTTACACGCTACGGGCGGCCAAGCACGCTCGCTTTATTCCGAGCTGGCCAAGAACATGTCGACGCGCACCAAGCCCGACGGTGGTGCGATGCAAGGCATTGTTGAGAAATTTATCTCACAGGCCAAAACGGAAGCCAAGGCGGCAGGCACAGACAGTGAGACTGTCATTCGAGCACACCTGGCTGAGTTGACCGAAATGGTCAACGGCTACGATTTCGCTGAAGTAATCGCCGCGTATTGCCGAGGTGTCGAGGAAGGCAACGAACAACTCAAGGCTGATGCTATTCGCTGGTTGCGTGGCGAGTTCACCACCAAGACAGATGCCCGAGCAGCCCTAGGTGTGCGAACCATCATTGATGATGCCTCCGTCTACGATCAGCTCAAGCTGCTGTCGAGATTCGTCAGACTCGCAGGTTTTGGCGGTCTGATGATCTGCCTCGACGAGCTGGTCAACCTCTACAAGCTGGCCAACACGCAGGCACGCAATGCCAACTACGAGCAGATCCTGCGCATCCTCAATGATTCGCTGCAGGGATCCTCTGAGGGTCTCGGATTCGTCCTGGGCGGTACCCCAGAGTTCTTGATGGACACTCGCCGAGGCCTGTTTAGCTACCCTGCCCTGCAATCGCGTCTGGCTGAGAACTCGTTTGCCAAGTCAGGGCTGGTGGATCTGTCGGGCCCGGTGATTCGCCTGACCAGCCTCACCCCCGAAGACTTCTATGTACTGCTGCAGAAGCTTCGCCATGTTTACGCGGGCGGCGATGTCGAAAAATATCTTCTGCCTGACGAAGCGCTCCCCCTGTTTATGGCGCACTGTAATCAGCGCTTGGGTGAAGCCTACTTCCGCACGCCGCGCACCACGATCACTGCATTTATCAATCTGCTGGCCATCCTGGAGCAAAACCCTGGTGCTGACTGGAAAACGCTGCTGGGAGGTGTCGAGGTAGCCAAAGACCTGGGCGGAGAAGACGACACGAAGGTCGACGCGGACGATGAACTTGCCACCTTCACACTCTGAGTCATCGGGATTCGACCAGCTGGAACCCCGTATTCAGCGATGGATTTGGGCTGAAGGCTGGACGTCCTTGCGTGACGCCCAGGAAAGGGCTGTGCCGGTACTGGTGGATGCCGATCAGGATGTCATCATTGCCGCCGCAACGGCGGCGGGGAAAACTGAGGCTGCGTTCCTCCCCATACTCACCAATTTGCTGAACGACTACGACCCACCCGGGTCGGTGTTGTACATCAGTCCCCTCAAAGCCTTGATCAATGATCAATGGGACAGACTAGGCCGCCTCTGTGAGCAGCTCGAAATTCCCGTGGTGGCTTGGCATGGCGACATTTCGTCAAGTAAAAAGCATCGCTTCCTGAAGTCGCCTGAAGGGGTGCTTCTGATCACGCCTGAATCCCTGGAGGCTCTGTTCGTCAACCGAGGCTCCAGTCTTGCCGGAGTGTTCCAGAATCTGCGCTATATCGTCGTGGACGAGTTGCATGCATTCATTGGAAGTGAGCGAGGCAAACAGCTTCAATCCCTGATGCACCGAGTAGAGCTCGTTGCTGGGCGCCGACTCCCCAGGGTCGGGCTTTCAGCCACGCTCGGCAATATGAGTCTAGCTAAGGAGTTTCTTCGTTCTGCAGACGCAGAAGGAGTAACCGTCATTAAGTCCGAAAACTCAGGCCAGACACTCCAGGTACAGGTTCGCGGTTACATCCAGCCCCCCATGAGCGAGCTCAAAAAGCTTCTCATCCAATCTGCTGATGAACAAAGCGAAGAAGACGAAACGGAAAACAAGGCAAGTCCCGACTTTGCGATCGCTGACCATCTCTACAAGGTATTGCGTGGTAGCAACAATCTGATTTTCCCAAACAGCCGGCAGCAAGTTGAATGGTACGCAGATCAGTTGCGCCGGCGTTGTGAGAAAGATGGTGTGCCCAATGAGTTCTGGCCCCACCACGGCAGCCTTTCGAAAGACTTGCGCGAGCAAGCTGAGCACGCCATCAAGGCAGGCGGCCAAGCAGCATCAGCCATCTGTACTACGACGCTGGAGCTCGGCATAGATATCGGTAGCATCAAGACAGTGGTGCAGATTGGCGCCCCACCCTCGGTGGCCAGCTTGCGACAGAGACTGGGTCGCTCGGGTAGACGACCGGGGGAAAACGCGATTTTGCGCGTTTACTGCAAGGAGTCGCCACTCAAGGATAGTTCCAGCCTTTCGGATCAGTTACGCCAAAGTTTGGTTCAGACCATTGCCATGGTTCGTTTGTTGCTCGGTGGATGGTTCGAACCTCCCCGGACTCAGGGTCTTCATGCGTCCACACTCGTTCAGCAATGTCTCTCTGTAATTGCTCAGTGTAGTGGTGCAACTGCGGCTGATCTTTGGAAACACTTGGTCGCTGAAGCGGCATTCCAGAACGTAGAAAAATCCAACTTTCTTAAGCTGCTCAAGTCGCTTGGAGAACATGAACTCATCGTCCAAGACAGCTCGGGATTGTTGCTGCCCGGGACAGTCGGGGAGCGCCTGATCAACCACTATGAGTTCTATAGCGCCTTTATCAGCGATGAGGAGTTCCGCCTGGTGTGCGACGGTAAAGCCCTAGGCTCTGTACCCGTCAGCAGGCCTTTGACAAAGGATCAGCGCATCATCTTCGGTGGCCGACGGTGGCAAGTTCGTGATGTTGATCTTCAGGCAAAGGTCATCATCGTAGCCCCAGCACGCGGGGGCGCACCTCCTCTGTTCGACGGCCTAGGCGCCATGGTGCATGACAATGTGCGCAAGGAAATGCGAGCTGTCCTCGCAGACCCTAATCCCTGCCCATTCATAGACCGCGATGCCCAAGCGTTACTCGACGAAGCCAAAAAGACATTCAACGCGTTAGGCCTCGGTGAACGCTACCTCATTGAGTCTGGTGGCAGATGCTATCTGATCAGTTGGCTGGGTGATTACGCCAACGATGCACTTCGCCTGTTACTCAATCATGTGGGGCTTTCGTGTGATAACGCGGGCTTGGCGATTGAGATTGACGCCGATATCCAACGGACATTGGCGGCACTCAAGGACGTAGGTGAACTGGATGCAAACGATCTGGATTCGATACTCGCAGACGTGGAAAACATGCTGCGCGAAAAATGGGATTGGGCATTGCCCGAATCATTACTGATGAAATCATTTGCTTCGATTTCATTGGATATCTCAACCGCGATCGAGTTTGCGCAAACGCACGCCGCAACCTGAACAAATCCCAATGAAATGATGCCCAGGGCCCTGTTTTGAGATTGAAGCAACGGGGTCACGACGCGAGCTTATTTCGCGCGTCGCTTGAGGCATTTTCGACGACTGTTTCCTCAGAACGATGAACTCGACTCGGAGATGCTTCTCGCATAGCCAATTTAATGGCGCTCAGAAATAGCCCATACGGCTACTCCACAATTAAGAAAAATCATACTGGATGTATAGCCACAATAGGCTCAGGAGGCCCTCCAAAGGCCCTCAGAACGCAAAGCGACTGAAGTGCTGGCTAGGGTGCCACCAGATAGATCTCGACTGGAGTGCGCGTACAGAAAGCCATATTTATAAATTATTAGCTTTACCCGACGAACGGTAAAATTTGTTAGAGGCCATATTTTATATGGGGCTCGGAGAGAGTGATCACAAGTTATCCACAGGGTTATCCCCAGAAAAACTTAGGTATATGCACAGAATGGAGTTGCTATTGGAAAGGACGCTCAAGTAGTCTTGGCGCACAAATGCAAAAACGACCAGTAAAGGTCGTTTCGCTGAAGAATGCATGCAGGTAGTCACGTTTCTGTCGCCAAACGTAGCGCGACTACCTGCACCCTCTGAGGCACGCATTTGAAAATGCACACATCTAGAGAAGGACGCCATTTAGCCCACTGCTGACGGTTTCGTCAATAGTGAGACGATTGGTGGTCATTCTGGATAAGTGCGCCTAACTAGCCGTTATCGAGAATTTACTCATGACAAAGAATACCAAGCAGTCCTCCGCAAAAGTCGCCAAACAGGCATCAGACACTCTCCGTGATCCATCTGCATCCGCCATCGCAAAGAGCCTTGCTGCCTCTGCGTTAGCGCAAGCCAACACAGGCAAACAAACCAGTGCTGAAATGGAAGCAAAAGCAGGCCGGGTTCTCCAGAGTGAAAAATACAGCGACGACACGAAAACCTTAGCGGCTTCCGTTGTTTCCCAATCGAATAAAGCGCGGGGGGAATGATCATGGACTTTTATGCTGTCGCAACCGTTGACCTCGACGGCGGAGTTAGCTCGTCTGCCCGTAACACGTTCAACGAAGGACTGAAAAAAGAAAAATTCAACAAACATAAACTGACCACGTTATGGACAGTGCACTACACGAATGGCTGGACTAAAGCATCTGCTCTTAAAGATGCTCGTGACAGCATCGACAAAGTGGCCAGGATTGCCGGCATCGCAAAATATGAGGCTTTAGTTTCGCTGGCAGACGAGCCACCTACAGAGTGGAGAAAGCCGATTAGCTTGCTAGGCGCCTGATCAGGCGTAAATGATGCGGAAAGCCTCGCTTCGGCGAGGTTTTTTTATGCCCAAAAAAAACAGCGGGTAATTTCGATACTTTTCGGATTGTCATTTTTTTGCTGCCCTTACCCACACCCTTCAATGACTGTGACACCCTGGATTACTGCGAGTACTGCAGGTCGCCTGATGGCCGAGTCTGGACACTTGAACTCTGGTAACGCGACGGGCCTGATCCTGTCTACCTATTGAGTGCTTGGGAGCGTGAACAGCTCGAACGCTTGCTCGCCGCGCTCTGAGCCTGCACGTATAAGCACGTAACTATTGCCGGGGCAGTAGCAATGGAAACCGTACGTGAAAAAGCCACAGAGTAGAAAAACAAAGCCCCGGAGGTTCGCGGCTCCAGGGCTTCTATTTTCGCCTCCATCCCTTAATGGTTTGACGAACGTGGCCGGGACACTACCAGCACCTTTTAGATATTTCACTAAGACTTTGGATAGAGGAGGCAATGACTCATGGGGCTTACGAAACCAAACCACGATTTACGCCGCGATCTGAAAAGTGCCGCCTTGGCGCTCGAGGATGCCGCACAAGACATGTTCAGGATGGCCAAGCAGTACGGTGATACCGAGTTGCTTGCAGCCATGGAGAAAATCGAGAGGTTGCACGTAGAGGCGGATCGGCTGAATGGATACGCAGACGAAGTTAAGGACGGGAGAATTTTGCGAGCTGCTACGGAATAGCTTTGAAGGGGGACTCGATAGCCATGACTCAGGACAGCAGCTAAACCGATAGGCCTTCAGTCATCCAGATGTTCGGCCAAGAAGCTCACGAGCGCGAGTGGGCTTTGTGACTCGATCACCTTGTAAATGAGATCGCGTTTACCTCGCGGCAGTTTCTTTACCACGCTTTTTGCGGAGGCTCTGACAGCTTCGTCTGTGCCGTGTATGCGTGCGGCCAAGAGCAGCACAATCGTTGCGTCGGTGAGGTTCATCGCAAGCCCCCAGTAAATTGGCGCAGTTTACTGGACACCTTTCCTCTCGTGCAAAACCCCACACTACGCTGAGCCCGACGTCCGGCAGGTGAATGCCAGGGAGGACGCATACCGGGGAGTGCCCCCTCGCAAATAGTTGGGCGAGGCTCCTTGAGCACGGCTGTCGTGAACCAAGCCGCCACAGACCGGCGTCTTGGCCCTGCGGGCTTCCATCCTCTCGCCTGCGCGCTCCGCTTGCTTCTAAACGCAGCTCACGGCTTCACGTACGTAGGTCATCAACTGAGCCGTGGGGCTCTGTCATAAATTGTCTCAGCATAATCCTGCACCCATCGTTGAAATCGTAACGTGCTGACGGTATTGGTAGCTCACCTACCTTTAGCAGGGAACGCGTCATGAAACCGAGATTCAAGGTGATTGAGACCACCAGCATGGATGACCGCAGTAAGCGATTTCGAGTGGTAGATCTCGTTCAAGGTGGCCCTGCAAGCAAGTATGGCGTGTACAAAGCTCGAGCGGAGGCTGACGCTGTTTGCGCAACATTAAACGCAGATCAACCGTTGGGTATTGAAGGAGTTGCGGCCAGTGCCACGCGCTAACCAGGTGGCATCCTTCGCTAAGCGCCTACTCTGGCATATTGTGGAAATGTTACCCCAGGTAATCCACAGCGCGTGCACCTGGTTGACCAGAGCTTCAGCCTTGCGATGGAGGCATCGACGCTATGCCGAGGACTTCACAGCGACATACTGCTGGCCTTTGACGTGCTGACCATTACGAACAATTTTTAAAGGAGGTACTTCCTCATGGGCCTGAGGAAAAAAAACCAAGGTTTGCGCCGCGATCTGAAAAGTAGCGCCCTGGCGCTCGAGGATGCTGCACAAGACATGTTCAGAATGGCTAAGCAGTACGGGGATTGCCGAGTTGCTTGCAGCCATGCAGATAATCGAGAAGCGTGCTCTGGCACCTTGTGGAAATGGTACCCCACTCACCTGCTTCCCTTAGAAAGGCGCATCTGGAAAAACGGCGTACACTCAGGACTTGACTCCAAACAGGTATCTTCTCGTATTGTCCGGTTAAGGAATCGATAGGTGAATGTAAATTGGGAAGGAATATTGCCAATCCAGGGAGAGATTATCGTCATCGAAGACGATCCGACGTTGCGTTCGCTGATGGTCGATATCGTGGCAGAGATCGGCGCAAAGGCAGTGGCGTTCGACACCGCTGATGACGCGTTAACCTATCTGTTGGAAGCGCATGACCAGTGCCGCATGGTGATCGCCGACCACGGTGTACCCGGGCAGATTCAAGGAATCGAATTCATCGAAATGGTCAGAGGTCGATGGCCTTACATCGCTGCAATTCTGACCTCCGGGTATATGATCGAACCTATAGCAGTACCTGATTCAACCGTTTACCTCCACAAGCCCTGGTCATTAGACGACTTGGTAATAGCAGTGTCCTCCCTCCTGCAACCTGATCACCCCATTCGTAGGACTTGAGTCAACGTGACCGGTTGGGCTCCGACGCCGCAACTCAACCATTTCCAGCCGCGCTCACGGGTAATGCCTTCTTGCGAGCCGCCATTTCAATTCTGAGTTCGCTGATCAAATTCGAGATCGCCGGACTGGACGTGAGACCCGATGGCAACACTTTGGGGACAATCAGCGCCAACAGGCTGTCGCCCAAGAGACTGAAAAGATCTAATGGCAAGAGCACTCGCAGCCTAGACTTAACGGTGAGCCCTTGCCAACGAATTAGCCCCGTACAGCCTGCCTTCATAGCGCTTTCTCATCCTGACATCAGTCAAATGGCATTTTCGCTGGCTCCTACCGAGGCAAGCCGCCATGTTATCGACTTTAGAAATTCGCCATCTGGTGGAGCAGAGTTTTCTTCCTTCTCGTTGCGAATGCACAAGCGAGTCGGGAGATTCTCTGACAATACGATTTTTTCAGGATAACTCGAACCAAGAAATCCTCGTCGTCACCGGTGTTGCCGTGGCTCAATTGGCTAATGGGCATGCAATCGCGAATCTTGTGACCGGACTGCGGCAAGATCTTGAGCTCGTTATTCTTTCGCCTGGGCTTACCGTCAATCACCAAGTCTTCAAGCAACGTCGATGAAACCTTTGAGATCAATCGTCCTCGTTGCTGTATTACAGATCGCCATCTACCGCCCCTACGAGCCCCGTCGATTGCTAGCGCCTCGTTTTTGATAGGAGTAAAAAATTGCTGACTCGCCCAGACAAAGACGCGCTTCGTGCGATACTGGAATCTCAGGTTCAAGAAAAGCTAAAGCATGAACCAGACGCGGTCACGACTTATTCCGCACAGCGTGACCCGGAACGAAAGCCCTACACCAGCAAGCCAACAGTGCAGGACAAAGCTTTTGACAGAGAGCTCGATCAGATGCGTGCCGATGCTGAAGCCGGAGTGATACGCAAGCCTGCGCAGCAGACGGACGATGCTCCTAGCCTTGAACTCGATGATTACCCAGGCTTGAGAGCGACAGTACGCACCAACTGAATGGTAGTTTTCAACGCCTGTTATGAATCGGTTGGTGATGGGAGCTAAGGGGGTGTCGCTGATTCATCCAAACACGTTCGTACACATCCCTCACTAACCATGACAATGGTTAGCCTGGCCTTGCCCGAAGAAACGACTCCCCCCTATTTCAGTTGCTGCCCCCTACCATCATCAGGCCTCGGGTACCTATCACCGAGGGATAGACGATGCCAGAAATGTCGCTTCCATCATAAAGGAGATGCTCGGCTGATTGAGAGCGCCGGGCCCCTGGTACCCGGAGAGGCGACTGTCGTGATCGCCGGCAGATATCTGTCCTCGCAGTATTTGGCCGCCTGGCTCATCACCCAATTGGAGGGCATCAAGGCGGCACGCAGAGCAATTCATTATGTGACACAGGTGGGAGAGAAGGAGATCTGTGTGACACACGCTATAGCGAACATTTCGCCGTCCTGTATGGCTGAGAAAAACTGTCGCGACCTCATGTTTTCTTCAAGATCTATCGATGGATAGGTGTCGCATGCGCCTGCCTCAACCACCGTTGCAGTAGTAATTTTCAAGACCTTAGTTTTTAGACCAAATCAAGGTACTTGAAGCCCAATGCCTGCCTGAGCGCGGGCACAGCCATGCAAACCGACCATAAGAAGAGAGGGCTATTCATGTCAGGCAATCGTGGTGTTGTTTACCTTGGCGAAGGCAAGGTCGAAGTGCAGAAAATCGATTACCCCAAGATGCAAGATCCACGGGGACGAAAGATTGAACACGGAGTGATTCTAAAAGTAATCTCAACCAACATTTGCGGATCTGACCAGCACATGGTCAGGGGCCGTACCACCGCTCAAGTTGGATTGGTATTGGGCCACGAGATCACCGGTGAAGTCATTGAGAAAGGTAGTGACGTGGAAAGCCTAAGGATTGGCGATCTGGTCTCTGTCCCCTTCAACGTCGCCTGCGGTCGGTGCCGCTCCTGCAAAGAGCAACACACGGGTGTCTGCCTAACGGTCAATCCTGCCCGCCCTGGCGGAGCCTATGGCTACGTGGACATGGGGGACTGGACTGGCGGCCAAGCTGAATACGTGATGGTTCCGTATGCTGACTTTAACCTGCTCAAACTTCCGGAGCGTGACAGGGCCATGGAGAAGATCCGTGACCTCACTTGCCTCTCCGACATTCTTCCGACCGGTTTTCACGGAGCAGTAACCGCTGGTGTTGGGCCGGGTAGCACTGTGTATGTCGCAGGGGCAGGCCCAGTTGGTCTTGCAGCCGCAGCTTCGGCCCGCTTGTTGGGTGCAGCTGTCGTCATCGTCGGCGATGTAAACCCGGTACGTCTTGCGCATGCAAAGACTGTTGGTTTTGAGATTGCCGACCTGTCCAAGGACACACCACTCCATGAGCAAATTGCAGCCCTACTCGGGGAGCCAGAGGTCGATTGCGCAGTCGATGCAGTAGGCTTTGAGGCCCGAGGCCACGGTCACGCTGGAGCCCAACACGAAGCCCCCGCAACTGTTCTTAATTCGTTGATGCAGATTACCCGTGTCGCCGGCAAAATCGGTATTCCCGGTCTTTACGTTACCGAAGATCCAGGTGCCGCAGATGCTGCAGCGAAAATTGGCAGCCTGAGCATTCGCTTCGGTCTCGGCTGGGCTAAGTCCCACAGCCTCCACACCGGCCAAACCCCAGTAATGAAATACAATCGCCAGCTCATGCAGGCAATCATGTGGGATCGACTCAATATAGCCGACATTGTTGGTGTCCAGGTTATCAGCCTTGATGATGCTCCTCGGGGCTATGGCGAGTTCGATGCAGGCGTACCCAAAAAATTCGTGATCGATCCCCATAAGTCTTTTAGCGCGGCCTAAGCCCATCATTCGCGCGCCGTATGGATGCAAATACCTGCGGCGCCGATCCCCTGGTATTTCAGCACTGTTTTTTCTAGAGAATCCGCTCCTCCTCCGCCTTTGCATTAATCACTCTATCCAAGGATAGGTGCCCCTCCTCCAATCCTGGACGACCCTTGAAACATCCCCCCATGTGCCAGGAGCCAACAATGTCCAATAACAGCTTCGGTGACTCACGAGTCGACCATTCCGGTTTCGAACGCCACCGCTACATAATTGATGGATGCGAAACTATCGTTTACGTCGCAGGTGAAGGGGCACCGCTAGTATTCCTTCATGGAGGCGGTACTTGGCACGGGATCGAATTTGCTCGCGCCTGGACTAATCGATTCAAGGTAATTCTGCCCTATCACCCAGGATTTGGTCAGTCGGGCGACAATCCAAACATCGACTGCATGCAAGACTACATCCAGCATTATCAGGAGCTCTTTGAGGAAATGGAGCTCGAGCATTTCAACCTGGTTGGCTTCTCACTCGGCGGCCGAATGGCAGCGGAGTATGCAATCCAGCACAGCCATCAAATTGACAAGCTTGTACTCGTCGCTCCAGGTGGTCTTGATGTCGAAGAGTTCCCGACGCCGGATTTCATGAACATTCCACCGGAAGATATCCCCGCTTACCTGGTCAATGACTTGGCCACTGTCATTCCTTTCCTGCCAGCATCACCCGACGCTGAATTCGGAAAGATGCGAGAGCGGGAAGGTGGATCGATTGCAACCATTTCGCGAAATGGCACCGTCTGCAATCAGAAGCTTCCCAACTGGCTTCATCGGGTTCGCATGCCGACCCTCCTGGTCTGGGGCCAAAGTGATCGCATCATCCCCTCCGGCCAGGCGGATTATTGGCAGCGACTGCTTCCTCATGCGGATCTGACGATTTGTCCGAATGCTGGGCACCTCGTTCTTGATGAATCTGCACAAGCGCGTAATGCCGTAGCCGAATTCCTCGCTTGATCGATAGACACGCGCACAAAAGATCTGGAGTACCAAAATGTCTACAGGACAACTCGATGTCGTCATTGCAGCGATCAATGCCGAAGCAAAGGACGTGATTAGCTTTGAATTGGTCGATCCGCAGGGTCGAGACCTTCCACCATTTGAGCCTGGCTCTCATCTGGAAGTACATCTGGCAAACGGGCTTATTCGGCATTACTCGCTTTTTGGCGATTACCGAGATCAGAGCCGTTACAAAATTGGTGTTGGTCTTTCACCTCAGAGCCGAGGCGGGTCACGTTTTTTGCACGGCGGGCTCAAGGCGGGAGATCGACTACGCATCAGCGCGCCGCGAAATAATTTCCCGCTTGTAGAATTAGGTGATCACTACAACTTTATTGCTGGAGGCATAGGGATCACTCCAATCTTAGCGATGATTCGTTGGTGTGTAGCCAATGGAAAGCCATGGACTCTTCACTACCTGGCGCGTAGCCGACTTCGCGCTGCGTTCTACGAAGAGCTGTTCGAGCTTGGCGCCGATAATCTGGTGCTGCACTTCCTGGATGAGAACGGTGGTCAGCCGCTTGATATTGAAGCGACCGTTGCTGGCATGCCTCTCTATAGCCACATTTACTGCTGCGGCCCCGCGCCCCTAATGGAGCGCGTACAAGCAGCAGCTCATGCCAAGCCGGCAGAAAACGTGCATTTTGAGTGGTTCTCAGCGTCAGGAAAAACGCAAACAAGCACCGATAACGGAAGCTTCAAAGTCATTCTTCGGAGCTCGGGCGATGAGCTTATAGTGCCGCCAGAAAAAAGCATACTCGAGGTGCTTGAGGATAACGGGCACTTTCTACCCTTCTCATGCCGCGAAGGCCTTTGCGCAAGCTGCGAGACGCGTGTGTTGAGCGGCACACCCGACCATCGCGATTTCGTGCTGTCTGAGTCCGCAAAGGCAGAAGGCAAGAGCATGCTGATCTGCGTTTCTCGAGCGAAAAGCGAAGTTTTGGAGCTTGATATTTAAGCGATAGAAAGGGGCCGGAATTCCGGCCCCAATCCTCACAACGCCTGGCTCTCTTCCAAATCGAGAATGTCCTGATCGCTAAATCCCCAGTCAAGCAAAGCTTCCCTGGTATGTTCTCCGCATCTAGGCGCGGCACCCTGAATAGCTCCAGGGGTTTCTGAGAATCGGGGTGCAGGAGCAGGCTGGTAAAACCCATTCGCTTTTACGAAAGTCTCCCGACTGAGATTATGCGGATGCTGTGGCGCCTCCTGCAGGCTCAGCACAGGGGCAAAGCAGACGTCGGTACCCTCTAGTAGTTCACACCATTCATCCCGGCTTCTAGCCCGAAAAACCTCCGATAGTCGCTCTTTTAGCTGCGGCCAAGCAGTTCTATCCATCTGTTCAGCGTACGCTGCGTCATCAATACCCAGGCGATGGAGCAGCTCTGCGTAAAAATTAGGCTCAATAGCGGCGATTGCAATATGTTTGCCATCCGCACAGGTATATGTGTTGTAAAAATGAGATCCGCCGTCAATTGCGTTGCTCGCTCTTCGGTCAATCCATGTACCGGTATTAACCGATGATTCCGAGGAAAGAGGACGCCCCTCAGCTCGTCCCAAATGCCCGTAGATCATCCCAAGCATGGAGGCCACCCCATCAACCATCGCACAGTCCACGACTTGACCTCGACCACCAGAACGAACATGCAGTAAAGCCGCCAGCACACCCATTGCGAGGTAAAGCGCTCCTCCACCAAAGTCGCCAACGAGATTCAAAGGAATCGACGGATTATCTGCATTTCCCATTGCATGTAGAGCACCAGCAAGAGCGATGTAATTGATGTCGTGACCGGCCGCACTCGCTAGAGGCCCATCTTGTCCCCAGCCAGTCATTCGCCCATAGATCAGATCGGGATTTTTACGGAGCGCCTCCTCTGGGCCCAAGCACAAGCGCTCCATGACGCCGGGACGAAATCCCTCGAGGACAATGTCTGCCTGATTTATTAACTGCAATGCAACAGCGCGTCCTTTAGCGCTCTTCAGGTTAAGCGCCACCGATCTGCGTCCTCGAGACTCGACGCAATAGGCATCGCAGTCAGCGCCACCTTTACGGTCAACTCTCAAAACCTCAGCCCCCATATCGGAAAGCAACATCGCGCAGAATGGAGCCGGCCCAACACCTGCAAACTCCAGTACACGAACGCCGCGCAGCGGCCCCTGTGCCCTCACGGTCTAATCTCCAGTCGCTGCCGCTGAATAACAATCCCAGAACCCTCTCGATCCCAAGTGTCCGCCGTGACGCCTTGCCCCCTTAGCTCATGCTTCAGGACTTTGTGAGTTGGCGTCTTGGGCAATTCCCTCATGAATCGGAGAAAGCGAGGGATCATGAAGTCAGCTAGGTGCGGCTTTAGATACTCGATCAGTTGCTCTGGGGTGAGTTCTTGGTTTGGGGCTAAGGCTAGGACAGCAAGCACTTCGTCTTCCGACACTTCGCTTGGGACGCCGACCACTGCAACCTCGCGCACTGCCGGGTGAGCCAGGATGGCGCTCTCCACTTCGAATGAGGAGATATTTTCTCCTCTGCGGCGCAGAGCATCCTTCAAGCGATCGACAAAGAAATAGTTGCCTTCTTCATCCCGACGGAATGCGTCACCAGTATGGAACCAACCATTTCGCCAAGTCTTGGCGGTTGCTTCATAATTCTTCAGGTAGCCATGGCTCAGAGCCCAGGGTTGATGTGCACGAACGATCAACTCTCCAACAGATCCGATCGGCACTTCGATGTCAAAATCGTTCACGATCCTCAGCTCCACTCCTTCGCGCTTCCGACCACAAGTGCCAGGTGCGGTCGGATTTGCATCGCTGAACAGAGGCATGCAGAGTTCAGTCATGTTGTATTCGGTATATATGTCTACCCCGAATCTCTCAGCAAAGGCCGCAGCCCCGTCATCCAGCGGAGCAACGAGGACACTCCGAAGAGAATGATCACGATCCGCACTTGTTACCTCCTGTTTAAGTATGAACGGCAACATGACTCCCAGGAGTCCTGTTGTGGTGACCTCGAATTCACGCACTGTTTGCCAGAACCGACTGACACTGAAGGAGTCCGCAAGTACCAGTGACCCACCAGTAAGAAGTGCGCAGTAATATCCAAGGACGCCAGCAGCGTGATACAGAGGCAAGCTGACCAAGCTGCGATCGGTCTCATCGAGATGCTTGAATGCGGTTGCGGTGTGCCATAGGTGCAGATAGGACGTAAGCACCCCCTTCGATGGCCCAGTCGTTCCGGAGGTATAGATCACTACCGCCTCATCCCAAGGAAAAGGCCCGGCGCTCGAAGGGCCAAGCTCTTCCTCCGCGTACAGAACTTCCTCTCCTAGAAGCTGAACCCCGGACACATTTATACGCTCAGGGCCCATCACAACGACACGATGCAAGTGCGCCAGTTGAATACCAGCTAGTCGGTCTAAAAGACGCCCATCACAGATCATGAGCGAGGCTGATGTGTTGCTTAGGACATGTTCCAGCAACGTGCCCCGATATGACGTATTTATTGGTACTGCGACCGCGCCCAAATAGTTAATTGCGAGCAATGTACGCAGCGCATTCGAGCTGTTACCCAACCAAACTATAACAAGCTGGCCAGGTAAAACCCCCAGCGACTGCAGTGAGGCAGCACACGTTCTTACTTCTGCATGTGCCTCACTGTACGTCCACTTTCCTCCAGACTCGAACATTGCAAAGTCACTATCAGGTGTCTCGCTGGCTCGCAAATCTAAGAGGTCGCGAATCTGACAGATAGGCAAATTAGCGCTTGTCGACTCCTTATTCATTGTTGTTCTCCGAGGGATTCACGCCCGATTCTTTGGCGCACATGAGCACGAATCACCTATCTGGTGATAGGACTGACCGCACTATCTTTCGGCAGGTGCTTGGCCCCGAAAGCTCTCCCAATCTGCATACACATCAAAGTGCTCTTGAAGCACATCAGCATTGGGAGACAAAGCGCGTCATGCAGCCATTCATCTACAACGCCCTGCCTTCGCGAGTAATTTTTGGCTTCGGCACTCTGGCCCAAGCTGCAGACGAGATTCGAGCACTTGGCTGCTCGCGTGCACTTGTTCTGACTACGCCCTTCCAGCGTGAGTTGGGCGAAGCTCTAGTAGCCCAACTGGGCGACCTCGCTGTAGGGCTTTATGACAATGCAACCATGCACACCCCGGTTGAGGTCACACGGGATGCACTTGGGGTGGTGGGAAGTACTAGGGCCGACTGCTTGGTGGCCTTGGGCGGAGGTTCGACAATTGGCTTAGGCAAAGCGATAGCTCTCAATACCGACTTACCTCAGATCGTCATTCCAACCACCTACGCAGGCTCAGAAGCGACTCCGATCATCGGCCAAACAGAGAACGGGCTAAAGACCACCCAGCGCACTCTTAAAGTGCTGCCCGAAGTAATTATTTACGACGTAGATCTGACCCTGACGCTCCCAGCACAAATGACCGTGACAAGCGGAATGAACGCCATCGCCCACGCTGTGGAGGCGTTGTACTCCAAGGACGCCAACCCTCTGATCTCGATGCTCGCAGAACAAGGTATTGCAGCGATCGCTCGGGCACTACCCCGAATTCATCTGAACTCAGAAGACAAAGAAGCACGATCCGACGCCCTGTTCGGCGCATGGGCATGCGGGGTATGCCTAGGCGCAGTTGGCATGTCTATTCATCACAAGCTTTGCCACACCCTAGGTGGCAGCTTCGATCTACCCCACGCAGAAACCCACACTGTGGTTCTGCCGCACGCCACCGCATACAACGCCGATGCTGCTCCACAAGTCATGGAGCGTATCGCTCGCGCTCTTGGCGTTGAACACGCAGCACAAGGCCTGTTCGACCTTGCAGATAAGCATGGTGCTGCTACCAGTCTCGCAGACATTGGAATGAAGGAAAGCGACATCTCAAAAGCTGTCGAGATCGCCTGCGCCTCGCCGTACTGGAACCCGCGCCCAATCGAACCTGGCGCAATCCGCGAACTGCTCGAAAACGCCTTCAGTGGCAAAAGACCTTAACCAAAGTACCGCGTTCAAAAACGCTAACAACAGGAGAACGTCATGGAACTCAATCCACACATCCTTCGCCATCACCACATCACTCTGAACGTAGGTGGCGCCCAGGAAGACTACGACTTCCACACCAAAGTGCTTGGCCTGAAAAGCGTCAAGAAGACCGGTCTGTACGATGGCACCGATCCGATCTACCACTTCTACTACGGTAACGACATTGGCGAGGAAAGCACGCTAATTACTTGCTTCCCTATGCGTCAATCGGGACGTATGGGTCGTCCAGGTAGCGGTCAGATCAAGACTCTCGCTCTCTCCGTTCCGGTTTCGTCCCTTGCCTTCTGGGCCAAGCATCTGGAAAACCACGGGTTCAAGCCTGAGTTCCAGGAACGTTTCGGTGAGCACCTGTTACATTTCGCCCACCCGTGCGGCATTTGCTACGAGCTCGTTGGCATTGCTGACGACGATCGTAAACCGTACTCGAACGGCGTCGTTCCGTCCGAGTGTGGCATTCGAGGCACCCACGGCATCACCGTCGCTGTTCGCGATCTGGAAAACTCTGCAGAGTTCATGCACTACGGCTGGTCTGGCAAGCAACAATTAACTGATGGTTCCTTTAGCCGCTACGAGGTAGGCAACGGCGGCTCCGGTACCATCATCGACTTTGAAGTTCGACCGGAACTGCCTCAAGGTTCTTGGACTTATGGTGAGGGTACAGTGCACCATTGCGCCTTCGAAGTGGCAGACCTCGAGATCCAAAAGAGCGTCAAACTGCACCTTGAGGCAATGGGTTTTACCGACGTCTCTGACCGGAAAGATCGCGGCTACTTCGACTCGGTGTATGTTCGCACTCCAGGTGGTGCCTTATTCGAGGCAGCTGTGTCCAAGCCCGAGGGCTTCCTCGTTGATGAGGCCTTCGAGGATCTCGGAAAAACCATCCAGATTCCGCCACAGCTGGGGGCTCGCGCCCAGGAAATCGCGGCATATCTTGAACCGTTGAAATATTGAGGTTGAAGGATGAACGAAAACATCCATCTTGGCCTTCCCACTCAGGTCTCGAGCCTCGCGCCCGAGACCGCAGGAGCGGCGATCATCCTCATTCATGGGCGCACCCAAAGCCCTGCCGACATGTTCGCCATAGCAGAGCAAATCAACCTGAACGGAATGCCTTACATCGCTGTGGAAGCGGCGGGCAAGAGTTGGTATCCGGACAAGTTCATGGCTCCGCTGGAGAACAACCAGCCATTCTTGGATTTCGCACTAGAGCGCCTTGATCTGCTAGTCAGCCAGCTGGTGGAGCAAGGGATTCCTCGTTCGAAAATTGCGCTAGTCGGTTTCTCTCAGGGTGCATGCCTAGCATGCGAATACCTTTACCGAAATCCACAGCGTTGGGGTGGACTCATTGCTTTCACTGGGGGGTTAATCGGGCCAGTCGGTATGACCTGGGAAAAACAGGTCAAACTGGAAAGCACGCCTGTCCTGCTCACAAATGGAGACAATGATCCCTGGGTGCCACTTCCTCGCACGGAAGAAACCCTGGAAGTGCTACAGGCGATGGGAGCGAAGACCCAATTCAAGGTCTACCCTGGTCGAGAACACCAGGTTAGCGACGACGAAATTGATCTCGCTCGGAACATGCTGCAGGAAATATTCGGCTCGTGAAACGCCCGCCGAATTTGAAAAGGCCACCTTTCGGTGGCCTTTTTTTTACTTTTCTGTAGCAAGGGTCATAACAGCCCCGGCATCTTCGCTCCTGTCCAACGACCAGATTGCTTCCACCAACGCTTCGATGTTGATGGTACTTCCACTTCGTTTAGCGAGGATGTTTAGCTTTTCTACTAAGTCAGAATCAGAAAGCGGCGCCATCAAGCCTCCTTTCGCTGAAGCAACACGGTGCTCAAGATAGCGCCCAGTATCCAAAAGGATTCTCACCGTCGCCGACTCAACAGAACAGTCAGGATCATCATAAAAATCCACCAACGGGTACATTGCCCGCAGAACCGGATCTGCCACGGCAGCATCACTGAACTGATCGAGGCCAGCCATTCCCGTCGCCAAGGTAACGGCAACAGCATGCTGCGCACTCACTTGAGACTCCCGCCCAAGTTTGATGTGCGGACGGTCTGTACGCTCTCGCAACAATGGATTACCGATCAGCTCTACTCGACATACCTGGCCGTACGTCCAACTTTTGTCTGCACGCAATGCGATGCAGGCCTCGATGACCGGATTGAGCACAACCCCACATGGATACGGCTTATAGGTGTTGGCCAACACCGCCCATGAGCTCCCCAACTCGTGCGTAAGCTCGTCAAACTTTGGAGAATCACCCATGACCCGGAGAAACCCTCGCGCGCCCTCCAGAGGGTGCTCAGGGCCCGCAAACCCTCTCTGCGCCAACAGTGCCGACAGCAGTCCGTTTCTTGAAGAGTTTCCGACACTCAGACTCTTCGCTGCACTCCCTAGAGTCTCAACGAGACCTGAAGCTTGCGCACTGGCGTTTCCAATAGCCCATGCCAACTGGCGAACATCAAGTCCTATGGCTTTGCCGGCAGCCAAAGCAGCTCCAAATATGCCGCAGGTTGAGGTGATATGCCAGCCTCGTTGGTAGTGCCAAGGGTGAAGCGCGTTACCCAGACGGCACTCAATTTCCATCCCCAACACTAGAGCGAGCAGTAACTGCTCACCCGAGACGATTGTCTCTTCAGCCAACGCAACGAGCGCAGAGGCAACCGGCCCAGTAGGATGGATGATTGTCGGAATATGGGTGTCGTCATAATCGTAGACATTGGCGCTCATCGCATTCAGAGCAGCAGCGTCAAGCATTCCCAGGGCTTCTGAGCGTCCAACAACCCCTCCTCGACCGCCAGGATGAAGGCTCTTGAGCAGCGTCATTGCAGTGTCGATATCTGAATCTTTGCATCCAGCAAATGCCACAGCGAAGTAGTTGATCAGAGCGCGCTTGGCTTCATGACGTACCTCGTCGGGTAAGTCAGCCCACTCAGTTGCGTACACAAACTCAGCGATCAGTTGAGTTATCGCCGGCACTTCTTTGGTCATGGCAGCGCAATTATCCATACAGCATCTCCAGGCAGACTCTAGCAATACGCGACGTTAGGAGCGCCAGCGGCAAGTAGGCACCTATCCAACGGCAGGAACGCCACACTCGCTCCGCCACTATCTTTCGGCAGGTGCCTATCCTGCCCATGCGCGCAACTCTGATCTCACAAATGAGCACGGGCAAGCTCTGCCTAGCTGCCGTCGACAAAAATCAGAGGGCGTAAGAAATGCTTAAAGAGCATTGCGCGTGGGCGCCTGCCAAGGCCCTTAGCCAGACTCCACACTCAGTTGCCTGTAACACCGATTTACTTGGGGGCCTCGGAAAATGAAGCCTCTGAAAAACAAGCGAGCTCTGATCACAGGCTCAACAGCAGGACTTGGTCTGGCCATCGGTGAAGCCCTGGCAGCGGCCGGCTGCAGCATCGTCTTACACGGCAGAGCGCCAGCCGATGAATTCAGCGCTTTGTGCGCAAACCTGCAAGATCGACACGGCGTTGAAGTTAGTTACGCTGCAGCAGATTTGAGTACCGAAGCAGGTGTTGAAGAATTAGTCAGCATTGCGCAAGCCCGACTGGGCGGCATCGATATTTTGGTCAACAACGCAGTGGCCAGACACTTCGCCACGGTACATGAACTCCCCGTCGATGCTTGGAACCTTGCTCTAGCAGTCAATCTGTCTGCCGTTTTCCATGCCACCCGACTTGCGCTACCCGTAATGCGCCAGCAAGGTTGGGGCCGCATTTTCAACATGACATCGATCTACGGAGTACGTGGTGCTCCGAACAGGGTCGATTATGTAACGACAAAGAGCGCGCTCCTCGGCTTTACCCGCGTTGTAGCTCTCGAAAATCTCGACTTCGGAATCACCTGCAACGCCATTTCACCAGGCTCGACGTTGACGCCTTCGATCGCAGCTCGTGTAGACGAACTGAAAGAGCAGGCCCAACTGAGTGAGAAGGACGCGGTTCGGCAGTTTCTAACCGGAAAGCAACCGTCCGGTCGCTTCAACGAAGCCACGCATGTTGGCGATCTCATTGTTTTTCTTTGTGGCCATTCGGGCACCGATATCACTGGAGCGATGCTACCGGTCGATGGCGGCTGGCTGGCTAGCTGACTACCTCGAGGAGACACGAAACAAATGTCACAACTCAGTATCGGATTCATCGGCCTCGGCACCATGGGTGAGCCTATGGCCACTCGCTTGGCACAAGCAGGTCTGAACCTCACTGTATTCGACCTAAATGAGGCTGCTGTAGACCGCCTTGTTGCGCTTGGAGCAAAACGTGCCGACAGCCCTGCTGCCGTTGCATCGCAAGCGGAAGTTGTCTTCGCAAGTCTGCCTACTCCTGATGTAGTTCAGAAGGTTGCCCTAGGTGATCAAGGTGTAAGCAGCGGAAGTAAAGTCCGCATTTTCGTGGATCTCTCCACCACAGGCCCTCGCACCGCCAAGCTGGTCGCCGAAAGTCTCGAAAAAAAAGGCATTGTCGCTGTTGACTGCCCTGTGAGTGGCGGCGCAGCAGGAGCTGCGAAGGGCACACTCGCGCTCATGGCTTCGTGCCCTACAGCCATATATGACGAAGTTAAACCGATCTTGGATAACCTCGGGAAGCTGATTTTTTGCGGTGAGGCGCCTGGTCTCGGCCAGACCATGAAGCTGGTTAACAACCTAGTCTCGCTGACGGCGTTGGCAGTGTCGTCAGAAGCTCTCGTTATGGGCGTTAAGGCAGGACTTGATCCTCAAATCATGCTCGATGTTTTCAACGCTGGCAGCGGCCGAAACAGTGCGACGGCCGACAAAATTCCACGTGCAGTTCTTCCCAGAACCTTCGACTTCGGGTTCACCACTGGCCTCTCGCTCAAAGACACTCGTTTGTGCCTTGACGAGGCAGAAGCCATGGGCGTACCGATGCCCGTTGGCAGTGCTGTTCGACAAGTCCTCAACATGACCCGTGCAGCCTATGGCGATAACGCCGACTTCACCCGCATCGTCTGCCTGTTCGAACAGTGGGCTGGCGTTGAAGTACCCACCCGTCCCAAACCGTAATCAAGCGAGACACCATGAACAACGAACTGTTTGAGAAAGGCTTTGCCAACCGTAAGGCCGTGCTAGGTGACATCCATGTTGAAAAATCGTGGGCAGCAGCTGACGAGTTCAACAAGCCGATGCAAGCTCTTGTCACCGAGTACTGCTGGGGCGCCATTTGGGGCGACGACGCTCTTCCGTTCAAGACTCGTAGCATCATCAACATTGCGATGCTCACAGCCATGAGCCAACATCATGAACTGGGTGTGCATGTGAAAGGCGCACTTACAAATGGTGTCACTAAAGAGGAAATTCGAGCTGTGCTCATGCAGGCCGCAATCTATGGTGGTGTCCCGTTGGCTCTCGCCGCATTTCGAGTAGCCAGCGAAGCCATCAAAGCTTGGGAAGCTGAACATAACGCTTGATGCTGCATGAAGCATCGCTCACCGGAGCGGTGCTTCAAAAGTGACGATGGATATCACAGCAAGGAGTCCTCCATGATCAGCCTGCTATTCCATGACCTTGTCGCCCTTGGCCATTCGCCATCACACCTTGTACTTTCCACTCAGCGGCTAAACTAGACAGTCTCCGCCCTTTCAGAGATAAGAGTGTTACCTGACACTTTATGTGGCACAGCTGCCCAATCTGCAATTGGCGACGAGCAAAACAATGTACAAGAGGCCGAAGAATCGGCTCAGATTTTAGAGGCTCCAAGCCCATGTCCAGAGCTCTATTACACGCTGACAGCAGCAACCATGATGCTATCCAGGTATTCCTTTTGGGATCCCGCCTGCAGCCGCCTGAAACCACAGGAGTAATCTGCCGCTCCCGACTTGCCAAGCGCTTTGGTGACTCTGGTGATGCCGTCTTGGCGCTAATTCAGTCACCTCCTGGCTATGGCAAAACTTGTTTTATGGCCCAGCAGTATCATTCGCTGAGGCAGCATCACCATAGGGCGGCCTGGCTATCTCTCGATGCCGACTGCCGAGACTTGCCGATTTTCATCGCCCACTTGAAAGGTGCCCTGGAGTTGGCTGAAACCCCGGAGCTATTGATCGAGCAGCTCTCCCGCATCGGTGAAGAAAACCTGCAGCAAGCCTTTAGCTCAACCATTAGGCTCATCCGGTCGCAGCCTACTCCCCTCTACGTTTTTGTAGACGACGTTCATCACCTCGCAGGTAGCGACTCTGTACGAGCGCTTTCGATGTTGGTAGACCACGCTCCTCCAGGACTCCATTTCATTCTTTCGTTTCGCGGCGAACCATGCATGTCGGTTGCCCGCCAGAGGATGCACGGTCAGGTATATGACGTAGGCTCAAGGGATCTGAAATTCACTCAGCCCGAAACGGCAAAGCTCATGGAGCGGCACGGAATTGCGCAGCTAGATCAGGCCCATCTGGACATTCTCGAAACTCGTTTGGAAGGCTGGGCTGGCGGCCTGAAACTGGCCGCAATGCTGCTCCAGCGGGATCCTGATCTACTCGAAAATCTTGCCAACTTCACTGGAGAGCGCCGACAGTTCGCCGATTTCTTCCTTCAGGACGTGCTATCTCGGCAAACACAGTCCATTCAAAATTTCCTTCTCCAGAGCGCGATTCTTGATCGATTAAGCATCCCTCTCTGCAATTTCCTAACGTCGAGCAACGACGGTTTGGAGCTTCTGCGAGAGTGCGAAACCAAAGGTCTGTTTTTGCTACCGATGGATGATGAACAGCGGTGGTATAGGTACCATCCTTTGTTCGCGGAGTTCCTACGTCGACATCTACGTGAAAGCAATCCAAGTCAATTTGAGCAGCTCAATCGAAGAGCCAGCGATTGGTTTGCAGACAACGGTCACTATGTCGAAGCTTTCAACCATGCGCTTAGTGCTGGCGACGCGATGCGTGCTGCGGAAATAATGGACGCCCACTGCGACTTTATTTTCGGAAATGAGTCCACTGCCGATCTCCTTGCTGAAAAGCTCCCGAAGCATATTCTCGAACGCTTCCCTCGGATTGTATTGGCCCAGACCTGGCGCCTTCTAATGGGCTGGCATTTTGAGACTAGCAAAAAGCAGTTGGAGGTTGCTCGTCAGCGCATCCAGCAACTCAAGACAGAGGACAGCGTTTCGGAATCGGAGCTGACCTCATTAACCCACCATCTGCTGCATCGTGAAATGATGTTCGCCCTCACGTCAGATGAGATGCAAAAGGTAGAAGAACTCGCTAGAACACTGATCGATGAGTTCGACGATGCCCCTCCACTGGTTCGGGCAAGCTTGTATTCAGCATTGATATACACCCGCCGGGAGCACTACAAGCTTGGCGATATCGAGCGATTAAATACTCAAGCGACGGAGTTCCTAAAGTGTCTCGATAATCCAGCAGGAAAACTCGCCCACCAAGCGATTCTGGGCCCGTCTCGGTTCGTCGCTGGGCGCGTTCACGTCGCCCTTCAGTCAATGACTGATACGCTAAAGCAAGCGGAGCGCATTGTGGGAAAAGGCTCCCCTCTTGCCGCCGCCGTCGCCATGCATCTTGCGAAGATTCACTATGAACGTGATGAGCTCCCGCAGGCCCGGAAACTTCTTGAAGATTACCTCCCTCAGATACACGGTCTGGGGTTCGTAGATCAAGCAATCGCAGGGTGGCTGACCAGGGCGCGCCTCTCGATGATTGATGGCGACGCCGCTACTGCGTTCCAAATGCTCGACGAAGCAGACATCTTCGCCCAAAAGCACAATTTTGAACGACTCCGTCTTTTCTCACTCGCAGAGCGATTGAAGTGGCTGCTTCGTCAGGGCAACACCGACGCCGTTATTAAACTTGGTCGAAAACACGAGCTACGGGTGCCCGCCAGCCAGGTAGCGCCACACCACTCAATCACAACCCGAGATGAAGCTCGAGCTCTCGCCTGGGTTCGAGTGGCCCAAGCTGAGGATCGCCTTCCTGAGGCACTAAACCTTGCCAAGCAATGGCATCGGTACATGAGCTCTGCAGATGCCATTCGCAGCGTATTGAGGTGGGATCTGATCATCGCTCATTTGTCCTTACTAGCAGGGGATCAGCGAGCGGCATTACGAATTGTTCGACGAGCAATGTTCCAAGCAGCGCCAGGAGGCTTCATCAGAGTGTTTCTTGACGAAGGTGCTTGGCTACACAACTTGCTCCGCGAGCAGCTGCAAAATACCCAGGTCGACGGAGAGCAAACAGACGCGTTTGCTGCTGAGTTGCTCAAGCGCCTACAGACCGACAAAACCCTTGCAGCAAAACCCATCCTTCCTCCGCAGGAGCCGGTAGCAATCGCAGGCTCCCTCAATAGCCGCGAGCTAGACATACTCAAGATGGTAGCGGTCGGTATGCTCAACAGGGAGATTGGCACGAAGCTAGGTATGACCGAAGGTTCTGTGAAGTGGTACCTACAACAGATCTACGACAAGATCGGCATCCGACGCCGCTCCCAAGCGGCCGAGCGTGCACGTCAGTTAGGCATCCTGCGCTGACTACTTATCCCGGCACTATCCATCGATAGGTGCCGGGCTATCCCCCTCTACCTAGCCTCGCCTTAGAACAGCGGCCACCAGTCGGCCGGCACGTCTGTTCGCCTTATAAGCAGCCCACAAGGACAACAACATGCTGCAGACCATCCTGAACGCACTGATCAATCTATCTGTGGGGCGAAAGCTTCTAATAGGATTTGGCTTGGTCTCTGCTCTATCCCTGGCAGCGATTGCTCTAGCCATCCATTCAGCAAATCTGCTCCTAGACGGCAATCGGCAATTTGAAACGATCGCCGAAATAAACCTTCTGTTGCTTCAAGCACGAGGGGCAGAAAAAGACTTTGCGCTCAACCATGACAGCCAAGACGCAAAAGCGCTCTCACTAAAAATGGATAATCTTGGTAAGCGAGTAGACGATCTGTTGACCGAGAGCACGACTGACCACGAGATTCTGCAGGACATCCGCTCTACTGCTGGTTCGTACCGTGGCCAATTCGATCAATTTGTTTTGGATACAGAGAAATCTAAGCAAGCCCTAATAGCAATGCAAAAGCAGGCGGACGAAGCCCGCATCCAATTCGAATTCGTCGAGATGGATATGTACACCGCGCTGCGAGGCAGCATGAGTGCTCAAGAGGCTCTCAACCCGGACACCCTCACTTTTGCTGAGAATGCATCTGCCCTACTCCGCCAGATGATGGCGATTCGGAGCAGCGAATTCTCATTCACTCAGCTTGGCGAAGGAGAAGCGCTGAAAGAGTGGAATGAGCTGATGCAGGGCACAGAGGGAGATGTAGCAAGGCTGCACGAACGTATTGGCCAAGAGCATGACGATATCCTTCAAGCTGCTGAAGAAGCGCTCGCGAACTATCGAACCTCCTTTCAGCATTATGAGGCAAGCCGAAAGGCCAACGAGGTTGGCGCGCAGAAAATGCGAGACCAAGCACAGCGAGTTCTTCGACAAGCAGACGAAGCACTTGCCAACCACAAGCAATGGATGGCCCAACGAGCCGGCATGATTCTGCGCCTCTTGATCATCACCGCACTTGTGATCACCGGACTTGCACTGATCGCGGGTTACACGATCCGCAAGCTAATACTTCCTCCACTACAGCAAGCACTTAACCTAGCCCAGGCGATAGCAAAGGGTGACCTGAGCCATGAAATATCGACGAGTCGTAGTGACGAACTTGGCCAGTTATGCCAAGCGATGGGCGACATGACTACGGGTCTTCGATCGCTCATTCAGCGCATTGTCCAAGGCATTAACCAACTCCACCATTCTGCCCATCAACTGCAACAAGCCAGCTTGCAGAACAGTAGTGGCGCGAAAAGTCAGCAGCAAGTAACGGAGCAAGCTGCCACCGCTACACAGCAAATGGCCTACAGCGCAGAAGCAGTTTTTCGACATGCAGCGGACGCTTCAAATGCAGCTGAGTTAGCTAACCGTGAGGCCAGTGAGGGTGACGAAATCGTACGCCATAGCGCCGATCAGATTAGTCGACTAGCTGAAGACGTAAGCCTATCGATGCAGACCATTCAACGCCTACATGATGGAAGCGATCGTATTGGAAGCGTTCTTGATGTTATCAAAGCGGTAGCAGAGCAAACGAATCTCTTAGCTCTAAACGCAGCAATCGAGGCTGCCCGTGCAGGTGAACAAGGTCGCGGGTTCGCCGTTGTCGCTGACGAAGTTCGGGCACTCGCAATGAGGACTCAAGACTCCACCAGTCAGATTGAAGCACTCATCGCTGGATTACAGTCGCTGTCCGAGCAAGCGGTCAAGCAGATGGCCAATAGCGCTCAGCTCAGTCAGGAAGTAGCAGAACAGGGAGAACGCGCGCGAGTTGCAATTTCAAGGATCACAGTAGCAGTTAGCAGCATCCAGTCACTCAACTCACAGATAGCCTCGGCAGCCGAAGAACAGAGCTCAGTTGCTGGGGAGATCAGTGAAAATGTTGACCGAGCTCGGATGATCACTGACCAAGGCGTGGCCGCGACAGACAGCATTGCTCAGTCCAGCGCCGAGCTGGCACACCTTGGTGGAGAACTGCAGCAGTTGGTTCGTCAATTTCGGATTTGACGGAGCTATCTTTGGGTAGGAGTACGAACTCGAAATCAGGGTGACTATTCGGCTCCCAGCTGAGCTACTCGATCCCTTTCAGGCTGGTTTTTAGGAGCGATCTCGCACTTGTGAGCAGAGATCGCTCCTTTTTTTTGTCTCGTCATTACAAACAGCTCTTCATTTCGCACGCTATCCATGGATAGGTGCCCCCTCCATCAAACCATTCCTAACATCGCCTCAAGCTCTACCAATTCCAATTCAATAAAAATAACAGGACTCAGCAATGAGCAGCGCCTACGATGTCGTTACTGTGGGGTCTGGCCATAACGGCCTGGTCGCAGCCGCCTACCTCGCGGCTGCTGGTAAAAGAGTTTTAGTCCTCGAAAGAAATGAGTGGTTTGGTGGCGGCGTCGTCACTCGCGAGCTCACCGTCCCGGGGTTTCGCCACGACCAACACAGCGTCGGCCACATTTTCATCCAGGCAAACCCACTCATTCGCAACGACGAGCTTGGTCTGCTCAGCAAATATGGCCTGAAGTATATCTACCCTGAAGTACCGCTGATCTCGGTATTTGCAGATGGCAGTACGATCAACTTGTACCGCGATCGTCAGAAAAACTATGAAGAACTCGCAAAGTTTTCACAGAAGGACGCCGAAGCCTATCTGAAATTCTCAGAGATTGCGGCTCACTACCTACCTATGCTACTCGGCACTCTGTATTCCGCCCCGGTACCCATGGGCGCCCAATTCGCGATGATGGATCAAAGCCCGGAAGGTCGTGAGATGTTTGCGACCATGATGAAGAGCAGCTGGGAAATCATTTGTGAGTGGTTCAGCCACGAGAAGATCAGGCTGCACTTCGCTCGAATGGTTGGCGAGAACCTCGCCAGCCCCGAAGAGCTGGGTTCCGGCATTAGTCTCTTCATGTTCTTGGGCTTCATGGAAAAGTATGGCGTCGGTATTCCTGTCGGCGGTAGCGGTGCCCTTACCGAAGCTTTGATTCGATGCATTGAAGACCACGGCGGCGAAGTACTGGCTTCCGTCGATGTCGCCAAAATTGAGACGCGAGGAGGAAGAGCAGTAGGTGCTCGCACCCACGACGGACGTACCTTCGAGGCGCTCGATGGTGTAATCGGGGGTATTCATCCGCACCTGCTTCGCAGCTACCTCGATGATGCAGGCGTGGCGCCAGTGGTATTTGATCGCGCCGAGCGAACCCAAACCTCTCCCTGCGCCTGCATCACGATACACGCGGCATTGAATGAAAAGCTGCAATTCAAAGCAGGCGAGCACGTTGAAAAAGCAGCTTTCATCGAACTCTTGGGGGTGAATCTGGAGCAGTTCCGTCGCTCATTTGACGATGTCCGTTACAACCAGCTCCCCAGAGATCCGCTAATAGCCCTCGCCTCTCCCACCAACATCGATCCAAGCCGCGCACCAGCGGGCAAGGCAACAATGCACGCGTGGGCATATGTACCCTTCCAGGTTGAGCAAAACGCTCCCGAATACTGGGACGAAATCAAAGAGAGTTATGCAGAAGAGCTGCTCACCAAGATGCGCCCGTTCTTCCACAACCTCGACAGCAGCCTGATCATCTCGATGCACGTTGACACCCCTCTGGACATGCAGCGCACGTCGCCTAGCTTCCAACGCGGAGATCTACACGGCATTGCTGGTTACCAACATCAGTTCGGTGCTCACCGCCCTACTCCAGACCTTGGGCGCAACACCGTACCTGGGCTGGAACGCTTCTACCTGGTCGGGCCGTTTCAACACCCGGGAGGTGGCGTATTCGGCGCAGGCCGAGCGACCGCCATGCGCATGTTTGATGACCTCAAAATGAACTTCGGAAAATTCAATAAGGTGGCGTGATGAAGCTCTATTCCCCTGACGGGAGCGAATTAATGAAGATCGAAATGCTGGAGCGAGAGGGCGAAGTCTTGCTTCTTCGGGGCACAGCCTTTGGCGCCATGCCGATCACCGCAAAACTGAGCCCACAGGAAATGCGTGGTGGATTTAGTCTGCTAAACCTCAGGCTCGTTTGCTTTCTCATCAGCATGCTTTTCCGCCGCTAAGGAGTACCTATGCAACTCTCTTCCAACAAACAATTGGCACTCGACTATATGCGGCACATGGAGAGTGGCAAAACCTCCGCCGCGCTAGCCTTAACCAGTGATGATGCCCGTTTCTGGATGCCTGGCCCAGGGGATCTGAGCAAAGGACAAATGGCCGCGCTCTTCGAACAAATTGGCCCGCTGATCCTAAGCATGCGTCTAACGATCCACGGCGCAATTGAGGAGGGAGATCGGGTTGCGATAGAAGCCAGTGGACTCGCTCAGCTTGCCAACGGTAAGGAGTACGCCAACAACTATCACTTCCTTTTCGTCATCCGTGAAGGACAGATCGTAGTAGTGAAGGAGTTCGCCGACACCGCTCCTGCTGCAGTAATTTTCGAACAGTAGCCTCAACGCCGGACGGCGCAATGTCGTCCGGCCCGCTCGATGCGCAGCCGTTTCTCTCCCAAAGCCCCCTCCTGCCAATACCAAAAAATCCTTCATCAGTGGCTAACGATCGAGAGGAGGTTTGTCCTGCGAGCTGTTTCTGCCTCCGTTTGTGCGCCTGTTTTTAACACACGTATCCGGCACCTCACCTCAATAGCAGGTTCGTCATGTTGGAAACGTTGGGCCGCTTATCCTGCAAAAAACACTATCTGTTGATAGGTGTTCCCGAACCTGACGCTCTAGACAATTTCCATGCCTGCTTAATAAACCGCTGATCTCGCGGAATAAAAACAAGGAACAGGAGAGCTTCCGTGCCCTACCTATTGCTCCATGCAGCCGTATATCAAAAACCCGCCCGCAAAAGATTGGCCAGTTCGCTCAATTTTTTTTCCAGCTACTAGGTTGGATACTGCCCATGAAACGACGCACTTTTCTAAAGACAAGCTTCGCAGGTATTGCGGTGCCGGCGCTGTGTGGCACCTCAGGTTTGAGTCTTGCGCAATCACTTAGCGAATGGGTTGGAGAGCGACCTACCGCTGTTATTTCAGACGCCAGGTTTCCCTACTGCCAGCGTTTCGGAACAGCCGCTAGCGAAGCAGGTATCCGACATTTTTCGGTCGACGGTGACATTACTGGGATTTGGTTCAAACACCTGGATCCCATGTGGCGTAAGAGTCAGCCCGTCATCATTGGCATGACGGCTCACCAGCCGCTGTTCGTTCTTGAACGCCTCGGATGGGATAGAGGTATGCGTGTAGTGCTGCGTGTAGAACACGAATGGCTACCTGACGGCACGGTTCATCACCGCCTTGAAGCACCTACGCACCAGCTGCCGCAAGTCGAGGCGCTACTGACAGATGCCTCCGATTGGAGCGAACGCTTGGCCAGATTAGGCGCCAACTGCAACTGGAGCCATCAGGGCATGTGCACTACAAGTCAGGCCCGTGCACCAACCCCCAATCTACTTGAAAACGCATCAGCCCCCTTAGTCACTTGGATCATGGCTCCAGCACGAGCTGTGTGACTGCAATCCAACAATTACAAGAAGAGGATCTTCAAATGCGCCAACCTCCCGGCATCAGCAAACACGACTTCGAAGAAGTCGTTCGCCAATTCCAAGAGGCCGTTGGGAAGGAATGGGTATTCACTAGCGAAGAGGATCTCAACCTATATCGAGATGCCTACTCACCGTTCCGGGGAGAAGCCGAAGAGAGGGTTGCATCGGCTGCGGTCGCCCCCGCCTCAACGGAAGAAGTGCAGGCGGTGATGCGGATTGCCAATCGGTACAAGATTCCGATGTACCCCATTTCCACCGGTAAAAACTTGGGATATGGCGGCTCCGCTCCTGGATACTCAGGATCTGTAGTACTCGATCTCAAGCGCATGAGTCGCGTGATTGAGGTGAACGAGAAGCAGGCGTACTGCGTAGTGGAGCCAGGAGTCAGCTACTTCGACATGTATCGCCACCTCCAAGAAAACAACATCAAACTTTGGATCGATGTACCTGATCCAGGTTGGGGCAGCATGATGGGCAATGCCTTGGATCGTGGCGCAGGCTACACAGCGGCTCAGTACCGAAACCACTTTGACGCACATTGCGGTATGGAGGTTGTCCTCGCAGATGGCACGCTGATGCGCACCGGTATGGGAGCGATGCCGGGAGCCAAGACTTGGCAGACATATAAGTCGGGATTTGGGCCGTGGATTGATGGAATCTTCAGCCAGTCCAATTTTGGTGTCGTCACCAAAATGGGATTCTGGTTGATGCCGGAGCCAGAAGCTTTCCTCAAAGGTTCGGTTCATTTGCCACGCTACAAAGACATGATCCCTCTAGTAGACATCATGACTCATCTTGAAAACTCCAAGGCCTTCACTGGCTATCCAGACTTCTTTAGCCCTGTGCTTGGAACTCCTAGCCTTGCAGGTCTCCATGACTTTCTCGTTAATGGCCCAGAGCCGAGAGATGATGAGTACATGCATCTGTTCCAGAGCGGAGCAAAGCCTGAAGAGTATGAGGGATACGGACTACGCAACAAACTTCCTTTCTGGACATGCGACTTCACCTTCTACGGGCCAGAGAAAGTAATTCGGGCGCAATGGGAACACGTCCAAGAGAGCTATCGAAAAGCCATCCCTGATTCGACATTCGAAGAGAAAGAGTTCTACAACCTCCCGCTCACCGAGCAGCAAAAGGAAACCGTGCAATATCCAGCGCAGTTCGGCATCCCAACTATGCGAACATTCGCAATTGGCGCACGCTCAAAGTGGAGTCCTGCACCACCTTCAGATGGCCATGCCTGGTTTTCTCCAGTGATCCCTCGCGATGGTGCCGAAGTCCTGCGTATCAACGAGATCCTGGGCAATGCAGCGCGAGAACTGGGTGTGCCGCTGTTTTACGCCATGAACGTTCCGGTGCCGTCTTGGGAAAGGTCGTTCGTCTTCATTCTTCCATTCTTCATCACGAAGGATCCAGTGAAGAACAAGAAGTCCCGCGAGGCCTTCAATAAGCTGGTAAAGATCGCTGCAGAGAATGGATGGGGTGAGTACCGCACTGGATCTGTCTTCCAGGATGAAGTGATGGACACCTATTCCTTCAACGATCATGCGCTGTTGCGATTCCACGAAAAGGTTAAAGACGCGATCGACCCCAATGGGATCCTCTCCCCTGGCCGGTATGGAATTTGGCCTAAGCACCTCCGCAAGGAGAAAAAGACATGAGGCTTACAACTACTCTGACTCTCCTCGCACTTTACCTGGCCCCTACCTTGGGCGTCTGGGCCAGTGAGCAACCCGACGGCCAAAAAGTCTTCGAGAAATGGTGTATGCCATGCCACGGTAAGGGCAATAACTACCCAGGTACTGTTGCCTTGGAGGCGCGCTATAAAGGCGCGCTTCCAGGGCCTCTGCAAGAGCGTGTAGACCTGACACCTGAGATCGTGAAGTACTTTGTGCGCAACGGGATTTCCGTGATGCCGTTTTTCCGAAAAACGGAAATCAGCGACACCGAGCTGGATGCGTTGGCGAAGTATCTACAGAAGCAACCTGAGCAGGCATCTAAGTGATAGAGGTCGCGCGCCTCTGCATGGTGTCAGAGGGTATTCATGCTTTCGCCCGCGATCACCGCTGCCCTTCATCATACGTCGTGCCAAGCAGCCACTTCATACACAGCGAGGGCCACCTGAGATGTACAGATAACAGGGCGCGAAGCACCGCTGCTGACGATTTCTATCCTTCGATAGGTGATAGGCGATCCTCATTCGGAGAACTTCTACTGACACCTCTGGGCCAAACAGCGGCGTTGGGCGTGCGTAACTTCTGCGGTCAAAGAAGTACAAGTTCAACCGCTCCAAGTGCGCTGACCGAATTTATCGCTAACCACTTAAATTCAGGTCAGTGATTGTGACATTCTCGTCCAAATCGGAGACTACTGATGAAAAACAATAAAAAATTATCAGCCTTAACTTTTTGCCTTTCAACTCTTTTGGCTCACCAGTCCATGGCAGCCGTAAGTCCTGCAGAGGCAGAAAAACTTAAAAGTGAGTTGACCCCAGTCGGAGCCATTAAAGCAGGAAATGCCGATGGCTCGATCCCGGAATGGACAGGAGGTTTAGCTAAAGGCGGCAATCCACAGAACTCTTCCAATCTGACACGCCCTAGCCCGCTTTTCCCTACTGAAAAGCCAATTTTCACGATTACTTCTGCCAATGTGGGACAGTATGAAAGCAAGCTGACCGACGGCGCCAAGTATCTGCTGAAGAATTACCCCGACTATAAAATCAATGTGTACAAGACTCATAGAATTGGAGCCGCGCCTCAATACTTCTATGACCAATCAATCAATAATGCCACCAATGTCACCATGACCAACTCAATAATGTCTATGGAACATTACCAAGGCGGCATTCCTTTCCCCATTCCTAAAACTGGGGAGGAAGCTATTGCTAGCATGAAGTGGAACTGGCGGGGTGGAGACTCCACACTTGAAGCCAGCACCTGGTTTGTGTCTTCTTCTGGCAAACGCGCATTGACATCTGCAAACATTGTTAACATGACGACGCCATACAATTACCCGCCAGGTCGTGAGAACAAACTCGATAAAAAATTGTGGGGTGGATCACTGATCACCGCTACAGCACCCGCCTTTTCAGCTGGCGAAAAGCAAGTAGTCAATATCCCCGCTGACCCGATCACTACGCAAACCAACGCTTGGGTATACCTTGCTGGGCAGCGTCGGCTACGCAAAGCGCCTAATGTCCAATACGATGTACCCAACAACTTTACCTCTGGGCTTACAAACTTCGACGACTCCTGGGGCTTCAGCGGTGCCACCGACCGCTATGACTGGAAGCTGATTGGAAAGGAAGAACGTTACGTTCCTTACGAAGGCAATGTGCTGGTGAATACCAAACCAGAAGTTCTTTTGGGTGAAAAATTCATTAATCCAGAAGCAATGCGCTGGGAACTTCATCGCGTTTGGATCGTAGAAGCAACGTTGAAACCTGGTGCCCGCCACGTAGTACCGAAACGCCGTCTTTACATCGATGAAGATACTTGGACAATCCTCACCAGCGACCTTTGGGACGCTAAAGGGCAACTCTGGAAAAGCATGCAGCTCCCGCCGCTTACCTATCCAGAAATGTCGCTCACCCTTTCCGTCCCTCTCATTATCTACAACTACCAATCTCGTGATTACGCGGTGATGAACGCAATGAACGGTGATAAGGAAGGTATGAGCTTCGCCGAACTTCCAGCAACCATGTACACCCCACAATACCTGGAGCGCACGGGTGTAAGATAAGTAGCTTAATCTTTCCTGTACGCGCCTAGCAGTACTCGCTGCTAGGCGCGTTTTTCATTCATATTTGGCGCCGATTCTTTCGGAAAACCAAGTACCAAGGTCTGAAGTTGTTCGATAGCCAGTTCAGCTTCTAGCCGTGCCTTGTACTTGGCTAGGAGAAACGCTCTTGGCGCAAACGCTGAGCTGCCAGTCAAACTCCTATACCTTCATGTACTAGCACGTTGATACGGTCGGCGAGCAGATAAACATAGTTGCGCTTCGCCGCACTGATCACAGCCACAACGGTCAGAAGCAGCCGGAGGACGGAGCGATAGCAAATGAGTAGCTATGCTTGGTCTACTGCCGGAACTGATTGAGTAGACTGGACTGTCCGTTCATCGTGTATAAACCCCTTCAGCGGTCAGCCGACTGTCACAATGCCTGCCCTAGTCAGGGATAGAGACAGAACTAGGAATGTTATCCCTCACGCCTGTGAAGGCGTTATCAGCCCACTCGGGGTCTATTTAGAGTTAGGCCAAAAGAGGAGTCCGCCATGACCGAAGTCGATCGCCTCAGGTATCTGCGCGTCGTTCTGGTTTTGGCTGGGCTCGCGTGCCTCGCGCTCTACCCACTTATGTTGTTCTGGCCGTCCGGCTGGGCCTGGCACGTCGGTCACTCGGATTACCCGATGATGATCGTTGGCCTCTACGCCACACTTGGCGTGTTCTTGATCCTGGTCGCACATGATCCATTAGCCAATCTGAGCCTGATCTGGTTCACCGTGTGGTCTAACGCCGTGCACGGAGCAATCATGGCCGTCCAGGCGGTCGCCCAATCGGGGCAAATGGGGCACTTGGCAGATGAAGTGCCGGCGCTCTTCATCGTGGCGATTGCCTTGGCAATCTTGACGCCCCGCTCGCAATTGACCGCTAAGCCCCGAACACACGATGGAGCCTAAACCACTCGATCCAATTGAGGCTTAGTCCGCTCCGCAGACTCGAACAAGAGAAGCTGGCTGCTCTTTTGGCGGGGCGCAGCTATCCCAGGCTGGCCTTCACATGACATAGCAATCGTCAAAGGCCAGAGACACGTAGAGATCGGCCTCATTTGAGGCCCCCTGAGAAACGCACTCTAGCGGACGCGAATGCAGATGCCCTACAAAGCTAGCCATTTCCCGAACAAAACAGCACTCAGCCAATCAAGGAAAACGAGGCCAACCTGGAACTCCTGGCGGTAATGCACAGGGATAGCTGCCGTACTGGCACCCTGGGGGATAGGAGGCATAAACAACGCTTGCTGCACGCGATGGCTGATTCAAGATAGCCAGCGCGAAAAGCGCGAGGAAAGACAGACCTGTGACGGTGAAGAACATTTTTTTTATTTTCATGGCAGCGCTCTCGGCAGTGCTTGGAGACTCGATTACACCGCCGCTGGAGGCTACGAAAACCTATCTTTAGAAAGCAGATAGCACCGTTTATCGCTTTTGATCTGCATCATCAATGTGATCTGGCCAGTCGAGCCGGTTGCGAATGGTGGCAAGAAACGAAGGCGCCCCCAAAATCGGGGGCGCGTTCTTTTATGCACGTTGACTCGCAGTTATGCCACACGCGGCTGTATCAATGCGGAAAACCGTGGAGCAAGCGCTGCATCGCAGGATCTTCCTCAACCTTCGTCCCAACCTTCTTCTCAGAAATCTCTTGGGCTTCATTTGCTAGTGGACGAGCAGCCGGTTTCAGTAGGAAGCTCGCTAAGGCTGGGAGCAAGATGAGTGCCCCCAACATGTTCCACAGGAACATGAATGCTAAAAGGACGCCCATGTCCGCTTGGAACTTGATCGGAGAAAGCGACCAGGTAGCAACACCAATCGCCAATGTCGCACCAGTTAGCAATACGACCCGGCCGGTAAATAGCAGCGAACGGTAATAAGCCATCGACAGAGACTCTCCACTGCGGAGATGTGCTAGTAAGATACTCAGGACGTAGAGCGCATAGTCGATGCCAATACCTACCCCCAATGCGATCACCGGCAACGTAGCTACCTTCACACCAATGTCCAGCCACACCATCAACGCCTCAGCGAGGATCGATGTTAGGATTAACGGCAAAATCGCACAGGTAACTGCTCGCCAGGAGCGGAACACAATGAAGCAGAGCAGTATTACCGCGCCATAGACCCAGAACAGCATCTCGCGATTGGCTTTTTCCACCACGATGTTAGTCGCAGCCTCGATGCCCGCAGTGCCTGCTGCCATTTTGAATTGTTGATCGGCAGTATTGTTCTGAGCGGCAAAAGCCTCAACAACACTAACGACACCATTCAATGTCTCGGCTTTATGATCCGTCAGGAATATCCGGAGCATCGACATGTCGCAGGCTTGACTGACGATGGTTGAGGGCGCGTATTTAACCAAGCTGTTGATAACGGCCTGGTTGGGAATGAGGCCGATCCACTTGGGGTTACCCTCGGTCAGCTGGCCAGTCATGATGCCAATGAAGGAAGCAAAAGAATCCGTTGCAGCTACTCCTGGCTGCTGGCGGAGCTTCCACTCTAGACGATCAATTTTCTCCAGCAGGTCATAGCTCATGCACTGTCCAGTAGGAGAAGTGACCATGACGATGAACACGTCACTCGCGTTTCCAAAGTGCGAAGTGATGTAGCCATTGTCCTTGTTGTAGCGAGAGTCAACTCTCAGTTCAGGCGCACCAGGATCCAAATCACCAACCTTGAGTTTGTGACTCACCACAAACCCAAAAAGTCCTAGTGCGAAAGCAATGAACAGGGTTGGCGCGGCTACCTTCCGACGGGTGAACAGATCCAGGAACCGCCACAAAGGATGCCGAATTCCGTCGCTTAGGTCAGACTCCTCGTTGCGCAGGCTCCGCACAGCAGCCCGCTTTCCGACTCCGACGTAACTGAGAACAATCGGCAGCAGGATCAAGTTGGTGAAAATCAGGAATGCCACGCCAATGCTTGCAGTGGTAGCAAGCTGGCGGATCACCTCGATATTGATCAGCAGCAGCACGGCGAAACCTACGGCATCACACGCAAGTGCCACCAATCCCGCCATGAAGAGACGGCGGAAGGTATAGCGTGCAGCGATCAGGCGATGAGTACCTCGACCGATATCCTGCATGATGCCGTTCATCTTCTGAGCGCCGTGACTCATACCGATAGCGAAGACGAGGAATGGAACTAAGATGGTGTATGGATCTAAATCGTAGCCTAGGATGGGAAGTAGCCCCAGAAGCCAGACAACTGCGATTACGGAGCACATCAACACTACAAGCGTGCTTCGCACACAGCGGGTGTAGTTGAACACCAGAGCGCCGGCAATGAGAATCGCGGTGGCAAAGAAGACCAATACTTGACCGAGCCCTTCGATAAGGTCTCCAACCACCTTGGCGAAACCAACCATGTGGATGCTGATTTGATCACTCTGGTACTTCGCACGCACCTGCTCAAGCTTGCGACTGAAATCACCGTAGTCGAGCGGCTTCCCTGTCTCCGTGTCGATATCGAGTAGTGGTACCAGTAGCATGGTCGATTTGAAATCTGGCGCAACAATGCTACCGATCTCCCCCGATCGTTCGATGTTCAGACGCATACGTGCCAAGGCGGCAACCGAACCGTCGTAATTCGAGTCGATCACAGGCCCCTCTTCAATCCCGACTTCAGTGATACCTCGCCAGCGCATGGTCGGCGTCCAAAGGGACTTCATATACGGGCGGTTTACCCCTGCAATGAGATACACCTCGTCACTGATCTTTTGCAATGTGGCCAGATATGAAGCGTCTAGAATGCTGCCCTTTTTGCTCTCCACCACAATCCGCATGACGTTTCCTTGCCCTGCCAGGTCATCCTTGCGAGCAGTGAAGTTCTGTACGTACGGGTGGTCATTCGGAATCATCCGAAGGAAATTTGCATTCAGCTTGAGCCCCGGGAACTGGAAAATGAAAAACACGGTAAGCAGCAAACAGAACAGCAACACATACATTCTGTGATTGAACAGTAAGCGCTCTAACCATGAGCCTGAAGCTCGGTCAAAGTCCCGCAGGTTAGCAATGACGGGTGCTTCTTCGTGAGTAGATTGCATGGTATTACTCCTTGGAAGCCGTCTCGGCCAAAGTAGCCATTGGGATCGTTACAACACCAGCGAGACTCGTCAGGAGAATGTCCCCGCTTGAGGTCTCGGCGGCACCGGTCAAGGGAGCTCCCCATTCAAAGTTAAGCGTTTTGAATACTCGGCCTTTGTCATTGCTAATGTGCACGCGCCCCGATTGATCCAGAAGGAGCACGTCACCATTGCTACGCGCGAAAGCGAAGTTGAGTGTTGCGTTGTTGCTTCCTGGAACCTCTGCCTTGTTCCAGCTAAGGCCTGCGTCATCGGAGACAAACGCATTCCCTCGCAGACCGTAAACTAGAACCCTCTGCTGACCGAGTGGCAACATGCCAAAGTAGCTACCGTCATAAGGAGAGGTAAGAGATTTCAATGTTCCGCCACCATGCTCCGAAAAAAGCGATCCCTGCTCTCCCGCTGCCATGAGCTCGCCAGAAACGCTTTTCAACGCATAGACATGCATACCATTAGGATTGTCGATTTGCTGAGAATAAGCGGCCCAGGTGACCCCACCATCATTGCTATGTAGAGCGAGATTGAACGCGCCAACCACCGTGACGGTATTGCGATCCTCGACTAGCAAATCTAAAAAAGGCTTGTCTGGGCCGTCATCGACCAGACTTTGCGCCCGTAACAACAAGTCTTCTTTGGCGTCCGGCTCCAGTGATGCTGCCTGTTGTCGTGCCTGATCCAAGATGACACTTGCGGCGGTAAAACCGTCGAGCTGTTTCTGCCAGCTCTCGCCGCCATCAGACGTATGAAGCACAACACCCATTTGGCCGATAGCCCAGCCATTATGCTCATCGGCAAATGACACTCCGGTCAGGTTTACACCAACTGGAACCTTGCCATTACGCCAAGTTCGACCCTCATCATCAGAGAGCGCAACGATACCGTGCTCTCCGACTGCGACCAGGCGTCGTCCGCTTCGTGCTACAGCAAATAGCATTGAACGCTCTGGTCTAGCTGCAGGTTCTGCTGGTCGCTCAAGACGTGCTTTCGCGGCATTGAGTATGAGGTCGGAGTCAGCTGTTTGAGCACCCGCCATGGGCGCTGCAAAAGCAGCACCCATGGCGGCCATCCCAGCCATCAACCAGTGAAGCTTAAGGCGCTTCATGTATTTCACCTGCTTTAGGCTGAGTGAGGGTATTGAAGATGACGCCCTTCACAAAGCCGGACGGGTGCCAGTTCTTATTGTTCATGTAACGTCTCTCATCAGAACGAGTAAGCTAAATTCACCATCACGAAGTCTCGATCGTGGTAGGCGTTGTTCTCTTCATCGCCCAGGAACTTCGTATAGCTAATCCCACCTCTCAAATTCGCTAAGTACTTGAAGTTGAGTGCGGCGGATACGTCTCCGCCGTGGGCGGCTCCGGTGACGTTGAAGCCCGGATCGACTGCAGATTTGCCAGTGAAGTTGTAACCCAGGGTGATGGGAGAACTGAGGTCAATAGACGGCAACGCCTGGTACCAGGTCGGTTCGAAAATTCCACGAAAGCCGGCGGCGGTGCGCACGGTGTCATCCTTGTCACGCAGATCGCCGTTCTTGGTCACTTTGTATAAGTGATTTGCGCCAAGCTCGGCTGTCAATGAGGACGTGTCCCAAAGCGGCAAACGAGGCAGCACCCAGATAGTGGATACTTGGGCATGAATGGTCTGTCCTACGGCGTACTCTTGGTTGTGGCGACCATCGACGCTTTGATCGTCGAGGATCACAAGTTTGGTCGCATCGCTGACGAGAGGCATGTTGTCTCGGAAGGAGATTTCGCCCGCAACGTTGGCATCACCAACCTTCGTAGAAGCACTCAGACCAAAGAGCTTGATGTCCTCTGGATAGATGAATCGGTATTCATCCGGCACTGCGACACCAGGCGCAACTGTCGACATATGGAGAAACACCTGTGGCGTCTTGGCATGAAAGCGCAGGAAATACGCACCGTAATCCCAGTCGTTTTCTAGGTCACGGTACTTCAGGGCGATGCCCCACTGGCCGCTGTCACTACGCGGCTTGACGGAATCCCCTCGAGGAACACCAAAGCCTGGAGCCAAAAGCAAGGACTCGCCCCCTTTGAACACCATGTCGCCAGTACTCCAGAAAGTACCGGGCGCTGGAACACGAGTTTGTTTGTATTCAAACTGGTAGTAGCCCTCGACCGAAAGGTTGTCCGTCAACGTGAACGCCGATGAAAGTTGCTCTACAGGAAGGAATACTTCCTTCGCCAGGGTGCTTGGAACGGAGAGTGCTTTGTACGCGTCATTGGGTGCCTGGCCGTTGGCGATCCCGTTCGTTGCCATGAAGAGGCTTTCACCCCAAAGCAAAGTATGCTGCCCAAGCCGCCAGGAGAGGTAATGATCCCCAAAGGCCATTCCGCTATGAATGAATGCATCAAGAATCTCTAGATCCTTGCCCGCCATGTCTTTTGCTTTATCCGTGAACTCATCAGTACCCACAGATGTCATGTTATAAGTGGCAGCTGGAATCGTACGATGGTTTCGCTCATAAACATTGTCATACCAACCAGCGACACTGATGCGAAACCCACTTTTCGCCTCATCTTTCAGGTTGAAATCGAACTCCGAAAGAATGTCAACACGATTACTGATCAGGTCATGTTTATTGAACGCAGCATCACCATCGTTAGTATTAATATTGCCAGTAGCAAAATTAGAAGGGGATTCAGTCCGCTGGCCGACTTGATACTTCAAAGTATTATCCCAGCGAACTTGATAATTCTCAGTATCAGCCAGCGCAGCAGCCTGAGAAACTCCAGCCCCACTTGCTGCCAACGCGGAAATAATTGATGCAAGAGTGGTGCGGCAGATACGTTTTTGTTGTTTTTTCATTTCTATCTACACCCATTGTAGCGATGATAATGAGGTTTATTTATTTATAGCAATGCTTTTCCGAGCTAGCCAAAAATCGACTCTCCGAAATACAGAGCAATAGATCTTTTTAAAAAAACTTCAGAAAATCAACGAAACTCATTCTCATCCTGAGATTACCAAAGGTGAGTTGTTAAAGCTTACGAAACTAGAACAGCGCAAGATCGAAAGTACGACGCCACCAGACGAGGCGACGCGAAAATATGGCAGGCACGGCGGAAAAGCATTCATGTCCTATTTTCCTTGTAGTTTCTGGACAACCCAAGCATTTGGCTTGGCCCCCTCCTCGATACAAAAGATCAAGGAGGGGTACGACTTCACAATTGCGCAATCTTTTCCTATGTTCTCCTATCGAAAGATAGAGATAGGCACCAAACCATCCTTCATCCACGGGAAGCCCTGCCTAGAGCCCTAAACACAAAAAGGCGCCTCATTCGGCAATACCTAGCAGAGCGCCGCCGTCGATCACAATCTCACTACCAGTGATGAAAGAGGACGCTCCTGACGCAAGCAGTAGGGCAAGCCCCTTGATCTCGTCGGGATCAGCAACACGGTGCTGAGGGTTAGATGCCTCTAACAGCCGACGCACCTCGGGATCTCGCACATGGCCATTGGCGATATTGGTTGCGAAAGCACCTGGTGCAATCGCATTTACCTGAATGTTAAAGCGTGCTAATTCAAGAGCAGCCTGCCGCATGAGGTGTGCAGCTGCCGCCTTCGCTGCGAAGTAGGAAGTGCCAACAGCCCCAACATTAATACGACTAGCGATAGAGGTAGTTATAATAATTTTACCACTACACTGGCGCTTCATATGCTTGGCCGACTCTTGCAAAGTATGTAGTACTCCACCAAGGTTAATACCTATATATTTGTTCCAGTGCTGATCAGTAATATTCTCTAGAGCTCCCTCAACGCTACGACTACCATCTTTAGCAATGAAGCCCTCTCCGACGTCAACACCAGCATTGGCGAACACAACATCAATTCGCCCCACATTTGCGATAACTTGATCAAACACTCCGGCAACTGTCGATCTGGTACTGACGTCCATGTTTACCCCTTGAACATCGAGGTTTTTACCCCGCAGACGCTCCACCACAGAAGCTAGTCGAGCAGAGTCTATGTCCGTCAATATCACCCGAGCCCCGTTCTCCGCCATCGCCTCGCCACAGGCCAACCCAATACCACCAGCACCACCAGTTACGATGCAGACCTGCCCCCTTACATCGAAAATTTGTGCCGACTCCATCTCCCACCTCCTTATTTATGAGAATGGCGAGAAATGCCCCCTCACAAGCAGACATAACACCTATCTATCGAAATCAAGTAATGCCACCCATCACGGCTTTACTAGTTTCAGCACCCCACCTGAAATCTACGCAGATTAAATTTAGTCAAACCTATCCTTCGGTAGGTTCGCCCCCACAAAAATTACACTTTTCTAAAGGTTTATTCAAAACATACAAAATTTAAGGAGCTCCAAATGATCTTCACCGTCGCCAACATCAGCAAAATTGAAAGTATTGAGTACAACGAGATCGATAAAGAATTGGACATTACATATATCAACCCTCATCGGGCCAGCGGGGGAAAGCATTTGCAAGTCAAAATCAATAACGGCGCACTGGGTCAGCTGATCAACGAGCTCGCGAAACTGGATCCCACAAAATGGCAGTCATCCGACTCGAAATCCTGAACCAACACATGACAAAGGCCATGTAACCTTACCGGCCTCCATGACAAACGCGCCTACTGCACCCCCGCCAAGCAGATAGACGGTAAGCCCCTTACATCGTGGCATTGAAGCTATCCGAGACCAAAGATAGAACGAGTCTATCTTTCGATAGGTGATACCCATGCAATGTTGCGGGAATTTTAACTCACACCTTCAGGCCACCTAGCAGTGCCAGGAGTGCAAAGCACGATATGTCCAACATGTACAAGGAAACCGGACATTATTAATTTCAGCTTGGCAATTATGGCTTACCATCCGCCAATAGAAACGACAATCGCATTAAGCTCGAAGGCCCTTGCTTAACGTGACCAAAGTAGACCACCATAAAAGGCCGAGAAGCATGAAGCATGCTCTGCGCAATGCGGACTAACTGAGGCTCCTGCATCCAAACTAGCGGATGCAAAAAAACTCGCTTAATCGGAGATGACTGATGAAAAACAAATATAAAATTTCCGCCATATTTATCTGCCTTGCCACCGTTCTATCACAGCAGATTTTCGCCGCGGTAAGCCCTGAAGAAGCATCGAAACTTAGTAGTGAACTTACACCCGTTGGCGCAATTAAGGCCGGAAATTCCGACGGCACCATACCTGCTTGGACAGGGGGTCTGACAGACCCGGCAAAAAAAAGTGATGGCAAACGGCCACCGCAACTATTTTCAAATGAAAAGCCTCTGATTACTATCACGGCAGACAATCTGGATAAATATGCGGACAAGCTGACAGATGGCGCAAAGTACCTACTTAAAAACTACCCAGGATACAAGTTAGCCATTTACCCCACTCACCGCACCGGGGCTGCACCTCAATACATCTACGATCGCTCTATAAGCAATGCTACAAAAATCACTCTGCAAGATCATAAGATGTCTTTTGATGGTTTCGCCGGTGGAGTTCCTTTTCCCATCCCAAAGACAGGGGAAGAGGCGATGTTCAATATGAACTGGAACTGGCGCGGTGCCGACTCAACTCTTGAGGCCAGCACTTGGTTCGTATCATCCTCTGGCAAACGTGCCTTGACCTCATCCAACATTATTAATATATCCACCCCTTACAACTATCCGCCAGGCCGCGAGAACAAATTTGATAAAAACTTGTGGGGCGGATCTTTGATCACTGCTACGGCCCCAGCATATTCGGCGGGTGAAAAGCAGGTTGTAAATATTCCCCGCGACGCTATTAACATGCAGACCAATGCTTGGGTTTATTTGGCTGGGCAACGCCGGCTTCGGAAAGCCCCAAATGTTCAATATGACGTACCGAACAACTTCACTTCTGGCCTCACCAACTTCGACGACTCTTGGGGATTCAGTGGCGCAACAGACCGCTATGACTGGAAGCTTATCGGAAGGCAGGAATTCTACGTCCCCTACCATGGTAACTCTCTCGCAAACGCAAAAGCTGAAGATCTCGTAGGCGAGAAATTCATCAATCCAGAATTCATGCGCTGGGAACTGCACCGTGTATGGGTCGTGGAGGCGAACCTCAAAGCAGGTGCTCGCCACGTAGTTCCGAAACGTCGGCTCTATATTGATGAAGACACCTGGACAATCTTGACCACCGATATGTGGGACGCGAAAGGCCAGCTCTGGAAAAGCATGCAGATCCCGCCGCTGACTTATCCGGAAATCCCGCTCACGCTTTCTGTACCGCTTGTCATCTATAACTTCCAATCTCGTGACTACGCACTAATGAGTTCAACTAGTGGAAGCAATGAAGGCATTAGCTTTGCTGAGCTCCCGGCAAACATGTATACCCCGCAATACCTAGAGCGCTCTGGCGTAAGATAACTACATCTCCATCGACACGCCTATCAGTTGAAACATTGCTGATAGGCGTTTTATTTCATCACTCATTACCATAACTATCTTTCGGCAGGTGACCAGCACAAAGGGTGCGCCGATATTTCTCACAGCGCTTAGATACATCGCAATAGCGCTCCAAATTATAACCGGAGATAGCCAGGGGTTAATCGATGAGTCTTCTTTCACTTAGCGGCAAGGTCGCCGTCGTCACCGGTGCCGCTGGAGGCATCGGAGCCGCAATGGCGAGGCTTCTTTCCGAATCCGGCGCAAATGTGGTGGTTGTTGACATCAATGGTGATGCAGCAATCGAGCTAGCACGAACACTCCCAACCGCATCCATTGGCGTTAAAGCCGATGTGAGCAACGAAGATGACGTGAAAGGCTACATGCAGCAGGCCGTGAATCATTTCGGCCGAGTAGACCTGTACCACCTGAATGCTGGCATCGTTGGCTCATTTGCCTCACTTCCCGATTTATCCACAGAAGACTTCGACAAAGTAATCGCGATCAACTTGCGAGGCCCATTCCTCGGATTGCGTGAAGCGTTCCGTCAGTACATGAAGCAAGAGAGTGGTGGCGCAATCGTATTGACAGCGTCGATTGCTAGCTTGCGCGGCAGTCACGACCTGCTCCCCTATCAGACGTCAAAGCACGGCGTGATGGGCTTGCTACACGGTGCTGCCATGTACGGTGGGCCGATGAATATCCGGGTGAACGCAGTGGCTCCTGGCCTCATTCCCACCGAACTCTTTGCTAGCAACAAGTCTTCAACAGGCGGCGGGAACGACATGGTGCAGCGAGGTACAACCGTTCCAATGCGTCGCGTCGGAACACCCGATGAAATCGCCCGCGTAGCAGCATTCCTCTTGAGCGATCAGGCTTCCTACATCAATGGGGAAGTCATTTCAGTCGACGGCGGATCGAGCATCGTAAACACCGTTCGGCCTGCAGGTGGCGCAGGCGCTTGGGACACCTCCACCGTAGACAAGCGTCCTTGATTTTCTCTTTCGGAAGCAAAAAAATGATCACTAACAAAATTGGTTTCATCGGTCTTGGCAACATGGGCGGCCGTATGGCTCGCTGCCTGGTTAATGCAGGGATTGAAGTCCTTGGGTATGACGCCAGTCTTGGACGATCTGAATCCGTCGGCGCAACTTCAGCGGCTTCAATCAAAGAGATCACTCAGAACTGCAACTACATCTTCCTCTCCCTTCCCGACAGCAACGTTGTCGAGAAAGTCTGTGAAGGTGACGATGGCCTATTGCAGCATTGCCGAGCCGGCCAGGTTGTAGTCGACCTAAGCACTTCAGCCGCCAGTTCGACAAAACGGCTAAACAACCTGTTTAAATCCAAGGGCGTGCAGCTCATTGATGCAGGAATCTCCGGCGGAGCTGCCGCCGCTGAGAAAGGGACGCTGACGCTGATGGTTGGTGGTGACGCACTCACGATTCGCGACCTGGAGTGGGCCTTCAATCCCATCAGCAGCAAGGTCTTCAACATGGGAGAAAGCGGCGCGGGACACACTGCAAAGCTACTCAACAACTTTCTCAACGCAGTGAGCCTGGCCGCAACAGCCGAAGTGATGGTTGCCGGCAAAAAGGCCGGCTTGGATCTGAACATTTTGCTTGATGTTTTGAACTCAAGCAGCGGTGTGAACTTCGCAACCCTCAATCGATTCCCCCACATCGTGAACGGAAACTACCTCGAAGGTGGGCTGACCGGCAAGCTGATGACGAAAGACGTCGTCCTCTACGTCGACCTAGTCCGGGAGCTTGGCATTGCCTCCCTCAACGCTTCCGGCCCACTGGCAAGTTTCGGACTTCAAACAGCACTGGGGTACGGTGATTTGATCAGTAACAAAGTGGTCGATGCTATCGGCGATGTCTCAGGTGGCATCCGCGTGCACAAAGAATTTGGTGAGCAAAAATGAAAGTAATCCACGCTCGCGACAACGCTTCGCCGTCCGAACAGCGCTCCTCCACTTTCAGCGGATCGGTCTGGGCCGACCCTGTGATGCCCACAACTGATGGCGTCACGATTAATACGGTGTTCTTTGCGCCCGGAGCCAGAACGTATTGGCATACCCATGAGGTAGGTCAGGTATTGAGCGTTACTGCCGGTTCGGGCTGGGTCTGCTTGGAAGGAGAAGAGCCGCAAGTGATCCGTACAGGAGATGTGGTCTGGATTGCGCCTGGAGAGCGCCATTGGCACGGCGCCAGCGACACCAGCTATATGGTTCATGTGGCAGTTTCGATTGGCAAAACAGGTTGGCAGGAAGAGGTCTCCGATAAGGACTACCTCCCACAGTTAGCTTCGGCTGAAGAAGCATCTGCCTGATAAAGCCCTCACTTATTGCCCATCAAAATCAGGATCAGAAAATGGCACTCAATGAATATCAGCAAGCAGTAAAGGACGAGTTCGTCCGTATTCGCGGCACGTGGAGCCCTACGTGGGAGAGCATGCTGCGTTTGGATGCTCGATTTGTAGAGAGTTACCTCGGTCTCTCTGGCGTGCCTTGGAAGAAGAATCACCTTGAAGACAAGATCAAGGAGTTCATCTACATTGCGCTCGATGCAGCAGCTACCCACCTGTACGTGCCCGGCATCCAATCGCACTTGAAGGCCGCCCTGGGCTTTGGTGCTACCAAAGAAGAGATCATGGAGGTAATTGAAATTACCAGCGCTTTGGGCATTCATGCCTGCAACGTTGGAGTCCCCCTTCTCTTGGAAGTGTTAGAGGAAGAAGGCCTGCGCAAAGAGGCAACGCCCTACAACGCTGAGCAAGAGCAGTTGAAGGCTGAGTTCATCGAGAAACGTGGATACTGGCACAGTACGTGGGACGGCCTGTTGGAGTTGGATCCAGAGTTCTTCAAGGCCTACCTCGACTTTTCCTCTGTGCCTTGGACTCACGGTGTTTTGGAACCGAAGATCAAAGAGCTGATCTACTGCGCCTTCAATGCCTCCGCCACACACCTGTACCAACCTGGCCTGAAGCTACATATGCGCAACGCCATCAAGTACGGTGCAACCGTCGAAGAAGTGATGGAAGTACTGGAGATCGTGAGCGTTGTTGGCATTCATACCGCCACCGTCGCCGTCCCCATGCTTGAGCAAGCCCTTAACGACGCCGCCAAGGTCGCTTAATTCCAGAGTGCTCTCTTTATACGGGGCTTCGGCCCCGTTTTTTGCTCCTCATCACTTCGAGCTACAAGTCCAGTACGCTGGTGGCCTATCCATCGGTAGGTGATGCCCTTCCCCCTCGGAGCGATCCTTCCTTAAGGCAATAAATTGCCCACGCCTGATTCGCCTAACTCATAAGGCACACAGCCAAGCCTAGGTTTCCCGAGGGGATCCACAATGAGCAACACACCTTGCTATGAAGTTTACGCGCTGCGTTATGCCCATCTCGAGCGGCAACGAAGAGACAATTTTATGGATGGCCATGACCTGCACGACGGCCCAATGCCAATGGACTATTTCGTTTGGCTGATCCGAGATGCAGAGCGCGTGTTCTTGGTTGATACAGGCTTTAACCAAGCAGCTGCAGACGCCAGGGGCCGAAAGCTACTGAAATGTCCGATAAAGGCGCTCGAAGCGTTCGACTTGCAGCCAAGCGATGTCACCGACACCATCATCACGCACATGCATTACGACCACGCAGGCAACTGCAATCTGCTCCCCAATAGCAGGTTCCACCTGCAAGAGTCGGAAATGCAATATGCCACCGGCCGCTATATGATTTACAAACCGCTGCGCCACCCTTTCAACATCGAGGATGTGGTGAATATCGTTCGCGGGGTTTACCAGGAGAAGGTGGTCTTCCATAACGGCGACGTACGCCTTGCACCTGGCATTGAGCTTGTTCATGTTGGGGGGCACACCCAAGGACTACAGGCTGTCCGCGTACACACCGCAAGAGGCTGGATAGTGCTTGCCTCGGATGCAAGCCATTACTACGACAATATTGAGTTAGAGTCGCCATTCCCCGTCGTACTTAATGTCGGTGACATGTTGGATGGTTACCGTAGAATTCTCTCGCTAGCGGAAAGTCCTGACCATGTCGTGCCAGGTCATGACCCGCAGGTGCTTGATCGTTATCCCATTCTCAATCCTGAGAACCCAGATATCGTCGCTCTTCATCTAAGCCCTTCCACGGCCAAATAAACAGCATCAAATTCCTACCGGGCCCAGATCATCGCAAAACCACTCCGTCCGTTTTTGCTGTGCCAGGATTTCGGTATCTGGCGCAGTTTTTTTCAAGGCAGGTACTACATCCTCCTTTTAGTGCAATTGAGTTCGCCTTCCCTCCCTACTCCCCCAATTGCCCCGATGCCAGTATATCTACCCTGCCAGCAGGCGGTGCTACGTCGCTATCTTTGGGTAGGGTACTCAGCACTGCCTCTGAGAAACAATCGGGGGGAGCACATGCCATTTCTGCGCCTATGGCGGGCCAGTGCAATACTCAAACAAGAACGGAGAACCCGATGTCTAAAGGTAAACGCGTCGTCATTATCGGGGCCGGCCCAACCGGTCTAGTCACTGCTCTGGGCTTGGCTCGCAAGGGAGCGCAGGTAACTGTTATCGACCGGGAAGACGATATCCTTCGCTGGCCACGCGCCATGGTTTATCTTCCATCCACCCTTAAAGTTCTGGACGAAATCGGTCTATTAGAGCGCGCAAAAGAAGTTGGCGCCTATGGCTATGAGTTCAATCTTCGGTTCCCATTAACCGGCAATATCGGGCGCCTCAGCTACAAAGACCTTGAGGGCCTCACGCCCTATGCCTACAACCTCCATTTTGGCCAAGACATTCTGGCCGAAATCGTCCTTAAAGAGTTCATCGCACTACCAGGCACTGAGATTTGCTGGAAGACGTCATTCGACTCCATTGAACAGTCGAACGACTGCGTCCAAGTCTCCGTCCATACTACTAATGGGCCACGCATCATCGAGGCTGATTGGGTCGTCGGCGCCGACGGTGCTCGCTCCAGCGTGCGTAAAGACCTTGGTGTCGATTTCGAAGGTTTCACCTGGGAAGACACCTTCATGGCCACTAATGTCTACTACGACTTCGACAAGTACGGTTACGCGCCGTCAACAATGGTTGCCGGAGCAGAAAATTGGGCTGTCATCGCGAAGATCAATGATCAAGGTTACTGGCGCGTCGCCTACGGCGAAGACAGCAGTCTCAGTGAACAGGAGCGTGTTGCACGTATCCCGGAGCGCTATAAGAGCCTCCTGCCTGATCCTAATGCACCATGCGAAATGGTGATGGCCAACTCCTATCGGGTGCACCAACGCTCAGCTACAACGTATCGGGTCGGCCGAGTGATGCTCGCTGGCGACGCAGCACACGCGACAAACCCAATTGGTGGGATGGGCTTCACGTCCGGCGTACAAGACGCAGATACCCTGATCAAATGCTTGGGTGGTGTGATTACTGGTGAACTTAGCGAAGACGCCTTGGATTGGTACTCCTACGAACGCCGCCGCTGCTTCCTTGAAATTGCAAACCCTACCGCAATCGAATTCAAGCGTCGGACGCAAGAACGAGACCCTCAAAAACGCCTGCAAGACGAAGCCAATATGTTTGCCTTGATGGCAGATAAAGACATGTGCCGACAAGCGCTCTTCTCCACCTTCAGCCTTACAGGGCGGGGATACCGACCGGACTGGCGTGAGACCTACCTAGTTGACGACCAGGCCGGAAAGGGCTCGCAAGGCCCGGGTCACGGCGGCATAAACATTCAGAAGTAATTGAGAAAGTCCGCCCCACGTCACTTGGGGCGGGCCACTCCTGCTTTCCACCGTGACTCGGGCCTGCCTTCTCTTTATATACAAAATATATCTTTAGATAGGTGCAGCCTACCAGGAAGCTTAATAATTTATATGAAGGCTTCGTAATTAATACTTACTACCTAAACCCTTGTAATAACGTATCACCCTCAGGGTGCCTTATGAGCATAGAAAATATAAAAAGGGTGCTTCGCAACCCTTTCACATTACTAGCCTTATATCTGATTTACTCTAGCGGCGCAGGCGCACAAACCGCAGAGGATATCGTAAAAGCAGAAAAAACGTTTTCCGAGACTTGCGGCTATTGTCACATCACGGGGGTGGGGCCTGCACTCAAGGGCCGAAATCTCCCCCCTGAGATCTTCATCTATTTCGCCCGACATGGAAATCAAGGAATGCCGGCATTTCGCCCGTCGGATATTTCCGATGAAGACTTAAATATCCTAGCGGAATACCTATCAAAATCAGAAATGCCGGTCACCACTCCTACCAAAGCTGGTAACTCTCAATGAACATTAGTCGACGCGGGCTGTTGCGCGCATCGCTGCAAACGACCGCGATTGCAGCTAGTAGCTCTGCATTGGCTTTCCCCTTTGTAAATAACATTGATCAATCGAGTAAATCCATTCTATTGCTTAGAAATGTTGAGCAAGGAAGATTAATTTCTGCAGCCATACAAACATGGCGCTCCCTTTCCATATCGAACTTCTCAGAACAGGTACTGGATGAGAGTCTACTTTTCGACTCAATGAGTCTGCGCAGCATTCTTGCGAATAACCGAGGCTCAAGGGTCGTTGCCCTAGTCGACTCCTGTGGAGACTCACTTCTCCATGAGGCGATCCGGGACGTTGATGGAACCCTTCTACTGCGCGGAACTCACGCTGCTGGTGCAACGTTTTATCTCCACGCCCTGCAGACAAGTCAAAAAACTCAGGGTTGTGGCGCCGCCCTAGCACGTGCAATTAGCCAAACAGATCTAGATACCTGGATTACCGAGTTCTCCCAAAGTACCTCACAGCCGAGAACAAGCAAGATCTCGCTGAATCTTCCTCGCGGTGAGACGCAGGAAGCAATTGGTAGTGCTTTGGCAATTCTGACGGCAAATGCATGGCCAACGGATAGCGCGCCACTTGCAACAGCAATCCCGAACAATAAAGAGCTCGTCATTAGCGATACCTTCATGACGCTAATAGCGGACGTTTGATATCTACACAATGTGGAGACCTCAATATGAGTAACGAAAGCTTCACAGAAAACAGTCGTAAAATTGCGCTCGAATATTTGATCCGAGTCTCTTCCGGTGAAATCGATAGCGCGTTAGAGCTTGTTGATGAAAATGCAAAAGTCTGGTTTCCAGATAAAGGTGACATGAACCGAGAGGAGCTTCGGGACATCCTCAAATATGCAAAATCATGCTTTGTAGATCGAATTTCTCTAGTGCCTTACGGTATTACCGCAGAAGACGAGCGGGTTGCAGTTGAAGTTAAAGGCGATGCGGCATTGAAGTCAGGCGCAGTGTACGACAATCGGTACCACTTTCTATTTATTGTCAAAAATGGATTGATTGTAGATCTGCGGGAATATCTAGATACGATTCCCGCACAAAAAGCATTTTGGTCTTAAACATAAAAAACCAAAGAAGTGACCAGCATGACAACCATTCTTCCAAAAGGACTGACAGCCGCAGAGTTTAGCTCGGCTATTACTGAGCTAACGGCAATTGTCGGTGCTAAAAATACGCTTATTGATCAAGATCAACTCGCTTCCTATCGCAAGCCTTATGTTCCAGTTAAAGACGATGAGCTTGTACTCTCAGGAGCTCTGATGCCGGAATCTGTTGAGCAGATTCAAGGCATTCTGGCTGTTTGCAACAAATACAAAGTGCCCGTGTGGCCGATTTCGACAGGGCGCAACATTGGTCTAGGTTCTGCCCTACCCGCCTCCACAGGCCAGTTGATCTTAGATCTGCGGAAGATGAATCGCATTATAGAAGTTGACGAGGAGCTAGGGACTGCTCTCATTGAACCTGGCGTTACATACCGTCAACTCCAAGACTACATCGACGCTAAGAACCTTCCCTTCTTGGTGGACGCTCCGTCGCCTGGCCCGATCGTTAGCCCCCTGAGTAACACACTGGAGCGCGGCAACGGCTACACCACGAATCACGATCATATGAAAAGCTTTGCGGGGATGGAAATCGTTCTAGCCAACGGCGACGTGATTAAAACTGGCATGGGCGAACTGCCGAACTGTAAGAGTTGGCAGGCATATCGTTACGGTTACGGCCCTTACATCGATGGTCTATTTACTCAGTCCAATTTTGCAGTCGTAACAAAAATGGGGATATTTCTTACCCCTAAACCCGAAGGTGCCAAGGCTTTCGCTGTCCATTACAACAACGCGGAAGATATTAGCAAGGCAATTGACGTTTTCCGCAAATTGAGGATGGCAGAAATTATTACTGTTCCCGGGTCAGCACTCAGCGGCCTTACTATGCTCGCCTTTGGTAGGAAGCGTATTGATTTATACCAAGGCAAGGGCGCAATTCCAGACGAAACCATTAATGGGCTTCTGAAGGAATATGGAATTCCGCAGTGGCGAATCGCCGGCGTCGTCTATGGTGATGAGCAGGAGACTGCCATCAAACTCAAGAAGATTGAAGATGCATTCAAAGCCACTAATCCAGCAAAAATCTTCACAGACGGAGCGGGAGATGGGCCTGGTTCTGCAGCCGATCTGGCTGTCGCGACTGGTCATATTAGCCTTGAAAACTTTCGAATCCTAAATTATGTAGGAGGCGGTGGCGTTATTTGGCATATGCCGGTATCAGCAATGAAAGGCCAGTATGTTAACCAACTGGCCAAACTGTCGAAAGAAATTCTCAATCGCCATGGTTTCGACTACCTGTCAATGAATTGGCTTGATGGTCGGGACATGCACAAAACGACTGGAATATTTTTCAACCAAGCAGATCCTGCTCAGGTTGAAGCCGCACGGGCCTGCTACGACGAGTTAGTTCAACTGACCTCAAAAGAAGGCTTTGGGAACTATCGAGCAAGCGTCCATTACATGGACAAACAAGCCGAACTGTTCGGCCCCAAAATGCGCAACTTACACAGAAACATTAAGAAAGCATTAGACCCTAACGGAATCATTGCACCTGGAAAGTCCGGCATAACAATATGAGACGTGCTCGCGTACGCCCCCTCACGCTAAGATAACACAAACTCAAGGAGTAACCACATGAAACTCAAAGGCCTAATTTTGAGCGCAGCAATTATTCTCACCACCCTATCTTCAAGCTCTTTCGCCGCACAAACAGTGGACACCAAAACCATGGAAAGCAACAAAAAAGTAGTTCTCGAATTTTATGACGCCGCTCTTAACAAAAAAGATGCTGATAAAGCGAGCTCTTACTTGGGCAGTAATTACATCCAGCATAACCCTATGGCGCATGACGGTGCTGAAGGTTTGAAAGGTTTCATCGGTTTCCTGAAAGCAACCTTCCCCGATGCCAAAATTGAGATGAAGCGCGCCTTTACGGATGGAGACCATGTGATCCTGCATTCGCACGCAACTATGGTTCCCGGCACCCGAGGCGCTGCAGTAATGGACATCTTCCGCCTTGAGGACGGCAAGATTGTTGAGCACTGGGACGTAGTACAAGACATCCCTGAGAAGAGCGAAAACAAAAACGGGATGCTCTAACGTCTCTCTGTCCCAGTATCCTGCATACTAGGGTACTGGGATCACCCCATACAAAACCGGTCAAAGCAACGACGTAAAATATTGGCAGCGTTTGCGAAGACCGCGAGGTTGGATACTTACTACGCGCGGACATCGTCCAACAGTGGCAGAGCGGAGCTAATTTCATCGGCGGATTCATCAGCCCCCTTTTCCCCAAAGCTAGTTCAGAATCTGCACCTCACGTCCCATCACAAGCTGTTTTATCACCCCTTGATTTCTATCAAATCAGCCTTCAAACGCTCCTGAACGGAACTGTAATATGCCTCCTGAGAATCAAATGGAGGGTCGCACTTCACGTTGAAATCTCCGCAGTAGAGCGTCGGCTACTTCAACTTATGGATAGAGGGGGTAAGGGTCTTGCGCTCCAGTGATCCAGCCACTGCACCAGGTGAAGCCACTGCGGGCTGCCCCTCGATGTCGATCAGAGCGTTGGAAGGATCATTCGCAAGTGCACAGTTACGTGTCGCCTGGCAGCCGCTCCCCTCTCATCCAACCTCTCGCTGAACTGATCCGATCCAGGTCACTCGAAGCACCGAGCCAATGCGCCATAAAAAAAGCGCCAGTCTGTAATGACGGGCGCTTTCTTCACCAGCAATGCTACCTATTAGGCAACACTTTCAACCTGTGGCTGATTTTCTTCCTTGATGAGCTTATCCAGTACCCAACGCATTTGTGCGAGCGCGTTGTCGAACGCAATAGCGACATGCTTGGTGCCAGGCGGAGTATTGTTGTACTGAGCCTCGATCATCACACGGTCTTCCTCGAATGCCATACGAGCGATGGCGATCATCCCTTCAGCAAGCTCATCAGTACCACCCTTAGTCCTGAACGGTGCCCAAGAGAAGAAGTAACGAGATGACCCATCCGTAGAAGGCGTGATTGACTGGCAGGTAACCTCTCGGGTTATACAATCCAAAACCTCAGGGTGCCCACCGTTGTATTTTTCATAGGTACCACCAGGGAAATTGTACGAATACATGACCATGACACCAGGTGCCAGATAGTCATAGTGGCTGTACATATCTAAATATTCTGCATCAACCACGTCCTTGATGTGGTTCGGAATGGGCTGCTTCGGGAGCCATCGCTCAATACGGACTCCGCGCTCCAGTCGAGTCACCTTAGGACGAATCTGCGCCCAGTCTTCACCCACACCAAAGCTATTCGGGTGAAGGAATGTCAGGTGTGAGAAGTCGAGCAGGTTGTCGTTTACAAAGAGATAATTAGCCTGGTACTCAATACTGCCAGAGCGGAAGTTCCATTCAGGGTTATCCAGCGCTACTGCCGGTGGAATGAGGTCAACGCTCGCTTTACTCGGATCGCCCATCCATACCCAAACCCAGCTGCTTTGAACGACAACGGGGAAGCTTCGAACACACGCTTGCGGCGGGATGGAATCTTGGCCCGGGATATCCACACAAGTACCCGAGCTGTCGAACTTCAACCCATGGTACATGCATCGTACGGCGTCACCTTCCTTGCGCCCAATGGAAAGTGGCGCAGCGCGATGGCAGCACCGGTCTTGGAGTGCAGCAACATCGCCATTTTCTTTCCGAAATAGCACGATCGGTTCGTTGATAATCGTCCGTGCAAGAAGATTATCTTCAGTAATTTCATAGTCCCACGCAGCTACGTACCAGCAGTTACGAAGAAACATATACTTCCCCTCTGCAATTATTGTTTTAAGCTGAACTTATAGAGCCAGCCCACTGACAGATATGTTTCTATTAGAAATAGAAAATATTCTTAGCCTCGATGGTAGGATCTAAAATGGGAAATAACACCTATCGATAGATAGCCGAAGCATGTGCACACTTCGGGGGCGGGGCAACTCTAAATCAAGGCTCACGGCCAATTTTTCATCGAGAAATCTAGAAATTGGAAGGCGTGGCAAAGAATGAACAATAGCAACCTAGTCGCCGTGGAAGAGCAGCATCTTCGATCCGCTCAACCTTCGTACGACGAAGAATGATTGCGTACTACTAAAATTTGCTAACTCATTACTGCCCATCACGAATTTCATGCCAATAGAACACAGTGTAATACACACTACTTTATCAAAATCTCGCCTTGCATTATTGCCCGGTGACCTGGGAACGTGCAAAAGAACACATAGTCTTCGCTAATATTTAATTTTTTTACATCAAGGATGGCTTTGCCTTGTTCCCCGCCACCAATCAATGGCGTATGTGCCAAAACGCGAGAGTCACTAGCCTTTAAATAACCACTATCAGGCCCAGCCGCCATTGCGTCGTTTGCAACGAACTCGAGGTCTGACTTCTTTACTATTACCAAGTTATGCCCCATTACGAGCTTTGGAAGTTTTCCACTATGGCTCAACGTAACTTCGAATTTCTCGCAGCTTTTAGGAATGGCAATGGTTTTTTGATCATATGTCATCTGATCACTGCTGGATATCGTGATCTGACACTCACTTGCAAATGCCGAAGTGGATAGGAGCAAACCCATAAATAGAATTTCCCGCATGAACAGCCTCTCTTCTTAGATTGAGGCGCACATTTTAGTAGCTCTCAATTCACAGTGCCCCCCTCTAAAGATAGCTGACCAGCATGCGGATCAGATTGCCGACCCAAACACATCGGCAGTGCGATGCAAAGGGGTGATCAAGGAGGCTACACTGTGAAAGTACAGGTGGTACAAAAAACTATGGCCCTCTTTGTTGGCTACTTTTCGAACCATGCTGAGCACGAGTCTGCTCCCAACACACCTTTGAATTAAGCAATAAAAAGGGCCCTCGAAGGGCCCTTTTGTATTCAAACAAGTATCACTTGGTCAGCCAAGACTCAACGGTCGCAGCGCCGTGTTCGGTCTTCCATTCCTTGAGCGTTTTATGGTTGCCGCCTTTGGTTTCGACGACTTCACCGGTGTGGGGATTTTTGTAAACCTTCACTTGGCGAGGCTTGCGAGACCCGGTTTTGGATTCGACTGTAGGAGCGCGACGACCCGCTTGTGGATCAAGCAGGTTGATCACGTCTTTCAGGCTGTAGCTGTGCTCCGCGAGCAAAGCACGCAGCTTGGTTTCAAATTCGATTTCTTTCTTCAGGCCATCATCACCTTTCAGGGCTTCGAGCGCCTGGAGCTGTTCAGCCAAGTGTTTTTCGAGCTGGCGGTATTCTGCGAGTTTGGACATGGGAAATCTCTACGTAATTAGTTTGCTAATAGTGAACACAAAAACAGCCACTCCAATTCAGTACGCCAAGCCGTCACCTCAGCCGAAGATAAGGCTTCACGGAACTCCCAGCTGTCAGGTCGTTAAGGCTCACCAGCCATCGTGATTCTAAAACATTGTGCTGATATCATTCTGCGCGCTTTCTTCCCCCTCAGGGCCACAGGGAAAGCACAGAAGCCCCGGTAGGGCCAACCTCCGGGGCTTCACTTAGTGCATCAGACACACAGCGGTGATTAGCGACGGGCTGTTCAATACAACACAGCCGCTGCATCCCTCATAAAAATCTCGATCGTCTTTGGCCCTATCCCTTCGAATTCAGACAAGCGCTTTTCGAATGCCTGACGATCAGCGTAGACCGCCACGATGTTGCTCACCTTGCCGTCGTACTCAGTGTTGAGCTTGTTGGCCAATGCCAGTAACCGTGACGCTGTGCTTTCGTCGTATCGCACGTAGTGAGCCTGACCAAGCATTACGACCAACTGACGGTGGGTGCAGCGTGCGAGCTTTTGCGGTGTATCTCGCTGATGCTGCTCGACGATGACCCGGTACGCCTTGACGGCAATGGCACCCTGAATTCTTTTACCCATCAGAAAACTGGCAACCAGCCATTTGAATAGGGCAGCTTCGCTCGCGCCTTGAAGGTTGATCTTTAAGTCTTGTGCACTGATGATTTTGCTCACTGCTTCATCCCTTCATGCAGGGTCACAATTCTGAATTTAGACCCCGTGCGACCGCGAACACTCCTGAATAGTGAGGCATCCGTTATGGAACCCCTATCCGTGCCAGGCACCTAACAGTTGAACGCTGAAATTCGGGAGTTACGAAATGCATATGTCTGAAACAACCCATGTCATGGAAGCGCTGTCGGCCAACGAAGCCAACTTGAAGCTTCATGAGGGCTGGTCATTGATATCGGTGGCTGTGACAACACACCCTAACGGTCAGCTTCACCCCTGCTACATCCTGGGGAAAACAGAAAAGCGCCCCAACAATCAGAGCGTCGACTGAGCAACGCGGCATCTCACTAGCGGCTCAGCTTATGAAATGCGCCGGGAGGTAATTTGGCTTCTCTAGATTGGGTTCAATGGCCCGCGATGCTAGTGACGGTGGTCGCCGCATGGCTCATCGGATCGCAGCGGCCAGGACAACGGATGATCGGGTTTGTATCCTTCAGTTTGAGCAACGTGCTGTGGGTGATATGGGGTGTTCATGCCGGGGCTTATGCCTTGATTGTTTTGCAGATTTGTCTTTTTCTTATGAACCTTCGAGGGTTCAGAAAAAATTTCAAAAGAAAGGAAAAGGAGGAGTCTCAGGACTGACGGTGGCCATCGAAATTCTTTTTCAAGCCTCGGGCGTTCATCCCCAAAAGTATGCACTCTAGGAGGATCATGTAGTGGCAAACACTGTTCCTAGCGACCGCTTACCCTGAACAAGCCGAGTCTATGCCACGTGCCTTGCAGAAGGTTGAAGATCGATTGCAAGCCGCCTAGCACACCCTACTCCCCACGCCAAAGCACGAGTCATGGATTCACCCGGCCTACTATTAGGCACCTCTTCATGCAGAGCCATGCCGCTCGCTGCGTATACCCCGATAAACATTTGAGTGTTGCCCGAGGCCGACAGCCTTACTTGGACATCGATAAACGTGCCGTCGTCCAACGTTTCGTCATGAGTACGATGGTGCAGCGTCGGATCAGCCCATTGCCAGAACACATCCCCGCGAATTCGCATGCCGCGCCCTCCTACGACTTTAGTCTTATATGCTCGAACCTCACCATAGCGCACAGCCGAAGTGACGCAACGGGAGTGCTTTATAAATGACAGCTAAATCGGATAACTGGCCCAAAATCCTATACGCTCTACGAAATTTTGTAGAGGTTTTTGGCTCATAGTGTTCACCCCCCAGACACTCAGCCTGTCAATCGCTAAACCGTCAGGATAATTGCCGAAACTACTCGACGACTGAAACTCTCGAAAGGAAGCGGTTTGCCCAGCTTAAAATGACAGCGCGTCACGAAATTGACCGGAGGTGTGGGGTATTGGATTTCCCGCCGATTCACTGTCGTTAGCTTTACTTCCTACTTGCGACAGAACTTGTAACGTTCATCAACCTCGGCGTCTCCAATCGGTCATGAAAGCCTGCTCAATACCTCAAGCGCCATTGCCCACACCTTCCACTGCCTGCGCATATCGAACGGTTGCCTCCTTGACCAGGCCCTTTCGCTCCTCACGGTCAATGAACCCTTGGAGGAAATACTCTTCAGCGAGTCGAAGCAATTCTTCGTATTGCTCTTGAGCAGTCGTGCGATTTTTAGGCGTTTCCAATAATGCATGCCAAGTCTCAAGCGAGTGCGCTTTGCGATCTTCGTACATGTCAATTACCTCCCATGACAACCTTGTCCGGTAGAGTTCACAACGTGATGCTCGTTCACCATCGACGACGTACGGCCAGAATCGGAAGGAATGCGAAACGCCCTTTGTGCACGCCAAGCAGGCGGGATCAGACAGGGGTTCACCTGCACCCTAGAGCTAATAAATCAATTAGATACCCGTGCCAGGTAGGTTTGAAGGGAATGAGAGACTGCAGACGCCCTCATACTCCCTCTTGACCACCAGCGTGCTGGCATTCAGCTGTTCAGTCATCTCGATGGAACGTTGCGCTCAGGCCAGTCCTCTATCGCAACACCAGTGAACCTGAGGACGTCATCATGATTGACCCAGCAACCGGAATGAGAGCGGGCGAACGTTACATCGTAGAGAGTCTCGAACGCACAAGACATTTCCTTGGATTTTTTCTCGATGGGAAATATTACCTTGGCCCCGAATTGATGACGGCTGTAGGTTGGCTGGAAGGACAGCAGTTTTTTTACGATGAGCTAGATCCCACCGGTGAACCGGTTTTTCCAAATCGGCTCGCTGGCACTGTCGATAACCTAATGTTGATTCTCGCCGACGGTGCGCGTTTGCGGCTGAACGAAATGCCGTACAAAGCAGAGAGGGATCCCGCTGACAGTCCCATTAGCCTCAGACCATCGTTTTCAGCACACCTGCTGACTCCGTCAAGCGATCAACGCCCAGCCCAGTGCGGCTGGCGGTCAGGTAAACATCCGTACCCAATACTTTTGGCGGCGGGCGCTGCGTTCATATTAGGGGTACTGCTTGGGGTTAAACAAAGTACCAGCCGGCCTACCCGAAAACTTCCTTAGTCAACCATTCTGCGTTCTCTGGACGAGCGCCCTTTGGTGAACGGAGGTGACGGATGCATCCAGTGACACCTGACGGTCGTTACTTTGTTGTCAAAGGGCAGCTTTGGCGATGTTCCAATCCTGCGTTGGGAGAGGACACTCGACAGCGTCTGGTAGATGAGCTCATGGCAGCTCGGCGTAAAATTAAGCAAGCGAAGGCATCGGGCGACACTTGGCAGATGAAGCTGGCTCGGGAAAGCGTGCAAAAGGCCAAGGTAGCACTTGGTGAGCGGGGCCCTGTTTGGTGGGAGGACGGCAGTCCTGATTTCAATAGACACCAGATCGCCAATTCCCCGTATGCAGAGTGGTTCAATTCGCTGCTCAAAACATCCGGTGATAGGTAACCGGCGACGCGAGCACTCACAGCTGGAATTATTTTCCGCGCACAGGAAACTATGACGTAGCCGCAGGAGACCGCGATATGGTTGGCAATCTGCAATGGCGGATTTGACCTTATGTGCACTTTGCATGGCCACTCTAGGGTCACCGCACCCAACAGGCCCTACTGCGCTTGGCTTTTCGAAAAATGCACCGCTGGCACGGTAAATGCGATTGGCCCGAGGGTATACGCAGGCAACGCCCACTTAGCGGCTTTATCCTTACGTCAGCGCAGAGGTTTTTATGAACGCCATCGATCTCTTGAAAGCCGATCACGAGAAAGTGAAATCCATTCTTGCCCAATTGAGTGAATCCACTGACCGGGCCACCAAGAAACGTACCGATTTACTTGGAAAACTCGAAATGGAGATCGCCATCCACACTAAGCTGGAGGAAGAAATTCTCTACCCTGCCTTCAAGGCAGCCGGCACCAAAGAACAGGACATCATGTACTTTGAAGCCAAGGAAGAGCACCGCACCGTGGATTCGTTGGTATTGCCAGATCTCAAGCTGACCGACCCTGGCTCGACGGAATTTGCAGGACGAGTGAAGGTGGTCAAAGAGCTCCTAGAACACCACATCGAAGAAGAAGAAACGGAAATGTTTCCTCAAGCGAAGAAGCTCCTCGGAAAAGCCCAGCTCGACGAACTCGGGCAACAAATGGAAGTGATGAAAGCCAGTTACAAAAAAGACTGGGCTGCAGGCAACGTCGCGGCGTGATCCCAATGTCCCAAAGCCCGGCCATTCACCGGGCTTTGTTCCATGAGGCGTTACCAGCATAGACCAGATACCGTCATTTACGGACAGGGCGAACCTTACCGCTGAAAACGCTGAATCCGAAGGTGTTGTAGAGGAGCGTCACCGGGATCAGTACCGCGAAACCCACCAGCATGAACACCTGACTGTTGGGTTTGGAGGCGGCAGCCTGCAAGCTCAGATTGGGTGGAATGATCAATGGATAAAGCGCTGCGTTCATCAAGGCAAACGCCAGAACGAAAACACCCAACGCCGCAAACAGTGGCGGCCCCTGACGAAGGCTGCGAAACCCCAGCGTAAAACCCATCAGCAGCGCGATAAGCAGGATCGCCGCCGGAAGGCACACCCTCCAATCCGATAGTCGTTGCGCATAATGCGAGTCTAATGTTGCTGTCCAGGCAACCGACAGGATTAACAGCATGACGGTCACGGCAGCCAGCACCTTCGCCTGATGTTTGAATCGCTGCTGGAGCTCCCCCACAGTGCGCCAATACAACCAGTAAGCTCCCAGCCACGTGTAGCCCACGATAAGCACTGCACCACTGAACAGCGAAAACAGGTTGAGTCATTCTGTGCCGTCTCCAATGTACTGCCCACCATCAAGAGGTACGCCTTGCACGAGAGTGCCCAGCACGATTCCCTGAATTGTGCCGGCAAGCACCGAGCCGAATAACAGCAAGCCATCGACCGCACGCTTGATGCGTTCGCTGGGCGCGTAGTCACGAAACTCCAAGGCTACCGCTCGCAGGATCAACGAAAGAAACATCAGAATAAAAGGCAGATAAAGCGCTGGCAGCAAGATGGCGCAAGCCATCGGAAACAGCGCCAGCAGACCGCCACCACCGAGCACAAGCCACGTTTCGTAGGCATCCCAAATTGGCAATATCGTCACAGCCATGGCTCGCCGATGCTGGGCGCAACGCCTCAATCCCATCATCACCCCAACACCCAACATCCAGATCAGTACCATCGAGCAGCACATAGTTCATCACCGAGAAACGCCAGGGCTCCGGGAAAGCAGAACAATCCAGTCAGTCTCCAACATGGATTTAACTCCTCAGGATGGCCCCGTCAGCGCCTGCGTTCGGGGGCGAAATCAGATTACCCCACCGGCACATTGCCAATCGCCTTGCTGACCATCACGTAGCGCAAGTACAAGTTGCCTTCGCTTGAGGCCAGATCCCTGCGTGCTTGCAGGTAACCGCGCTGGCTATCCAGCACGCTGAGAAAGTCCGTGGTGCCCCCTTCGTAACGTGCCTGAGCCAACTCGTAGGCTTGCTCTGCACTTTGAGCCCTGGTGGTGAGCGCTGCATTGCGCTGGCGCTCTGCGGTATACGCGCTCAGTGCATCATCAATTTCCTGCCAGGCCCTGAGCACGGTTTGTTGATAGTTCACGGCGGCCTCTTGTTGTTCCAACCCGCGTAGTTGCACCACGCTCTTACGGCGGCCACGATCAAACAACGGCAAGTTAAGGCTGGGGCCAACAGACCAGGTGCGACTCCCCCAATCGGAAAACTCGCCACTCAGAAACGACTCGTAACCGAACCGAGCCCCCAAACTGATGCTGGGGTACATTTCTGCTTCGGCGATACCGATGTTGGCGGTGGCGCGATGCAAGCGGGCTTCTGCGGAGCGAATATCGGGGCGGTGACGCGCCACCTCAGAGGGCAGCCCGAGCTGCAGATCGGGCAGCGATGTGGCTACCTTTTGGTTCGGCTTAGCGAGCAAATCCCGCAAGGCGCCGGGCTGCTTGCCCAGCAGTAACGTAAGCTGGTTGTTACTCGCGCCTTCTTGCGCCAACAACGGGGGAAGCTGAGCCTTAAGGGCTTCCAGATCAGCACGCTGACGCTCCAGATCGAAGTGATCAACCAGCCCACCATCGACCCTCGCCTGCAGCAGTCCCAGGCGATCCTTCAGCGCTGCAATGTCTTCACGTGTGAGGGCGATCTGTCGTTGAGTGGTACGCAGCTCAAAGTAGTCGCGCCCGACATCACAGGTCAGACTGAGCCGCGCCAGATCAAGCAGCGCTCGCTGATCATCAATGTCGGCATCGGCCGCTTCGATGGAGCGGCTGATGCGCCCCCACAAGTCCAGCTCCCACGACGCATCGATACCGGCTTGGTATAGAGTGAACGGCTCACTCAACTGTTTGATCAGCGGGTCAGCGTTGTCGGGGTTTTCGGCGATTGAAGAGATCAGACGCGTGCTGGCCCCTGTCTCACTCTGACGTTGGCGGGTGACGTCACCGCTGGCGTTGAGTTGCGGGCCGCGCTGCGCCGCCACGGTGCTGCGCTGTGCGCGGGCCTGAGCATAGTGCAGTGCGGCAGTACGCAAGTCCGGGCTGGTGTCGAAGGCCAGCTGTTGCAACTGATTGAGCACTGGATCACCCAGTGCCAACCACCATTGCGCGGGCAGCGTTTGTCCATTGGCGGTGGCTGCTTGCAACTGTGGGTCGGTGCCGCGCCAACTGACCCAGTCCGCCGGTGCAACAGGTTTGGGCTTCTCGAAGTCAGGGCCAACAGCGCAACCCGATACGGCCAAAGTAATCAGGCAGAGCTTGAACGGTAGAAGCAAGGCTTGAAGATTCGTTCTGCGAAATGGGGACATAACCAAGACCTACGCTCAAGAAAGACGATTGCGAAACAACCAGGCCGCCAACGGCAAGGTAACGGCAGCCACCAGCAGCATCGGCACAAAGTCGAAGGCGATCTGCTCAAAGCCCGCGCCCTCCAGATACACCCGGCGCACCAGATCGGTGGCAAAGCGCAGAGGGTTCACATAGGTGCCAATCTGCAACGCCATGGGCATGTTGTTGACGGCGGTCAACAGGCCAGAGAGCAGCATCATCGGCATGATGAGTAAGAAGGTGTAGAGCATGGCCTGCTGCATATTCAGCGACATGGCCGAGATGGACAGGCCGATACCCACGGCCGCACCAGTGAACACAAAAAGCCCCAGGTACAGCAGCGCCGGCGATCCCGCCATGGGAATCTGAAACCAGAAGCGGATCACCAACAAAATGATGGTGGATTGGGTCAGGCCAACCAGAATCGCCGGTACAGCCTTACCCAGCAGGATTTGCATGGGCGTTAGCGGTGTCACCAACAGTTGGTCAAAGGTGCCCTGCTCCCGCTCGCGCGCCACCGACAGCGCCGCCAACAGCAAGGTTTGCAACATGCTGAGTGAGGCGATCAATGCCGGCATCAAGTTCCAGCGCGACTCCAGGTTGGGGTTGTACCAGGCGCGGCGCTCCACACTGACCCTCGCCGCCCCGCCCCGTGATTGGTTATAGGCGCTGACAATGGCGCTGATCTGCGCCGAGGCGGCACCCGCGGTGGATGAGTTACGACCGTCCAGAATCATCTGCAACGGCGCTGCTTGCCCAGCCGCCAAGCGCGATTCGAAATCGGCCGGGATACTTAACACCAGCAGCACGCCGTGATCATCAATGGCGCTGGCAATCTGCTGGGATGAACTCAGCACCTGCTCGCGCCTGAACACACCGGTACCGTCGATATGCGCCAACAACTCGGTAGCAGCGGCGCCCTTGCTTTGATCGAGCACGGCATAGGGCGCGTAAGTCAGGTCATAGGTGGCGCCATAGCCAAACAGCAGCGCCTGAACCAACGCCGGGGCGATCAGGATGGCGCGACTGGAGGGCTCTTTGAACAAGGCGAGCAATTCCTTGCGAACCAGAAAGCCAATAGCAGTTAGGGTGCTGAGCAATTCGTGCATGGCATCAGTCCAGGGTTTTCTTCAGCGTGCGATTCACCGCTGCGGTGAGCACAACGATGTACAGGCAGAGAATCGAGCAGTCGCGCAGGGCCATCTGCCAGTTATCGCCGGCCATAAACAGCGTTTTGATCAGGCCCATGAAGTGTGTCGCGGGCAACAGTTGGCTGATCACTTGAATGATGACCGGCACGTTGCGCAGATCGAAGACAAAACCCGAAAGCATCATGGCCGGCATAAAGCTGACCAATAGCGCCATTTGACTGGCTTCGAACTGATTGCGGGTTTTACCGGAGATATACAGGCCCAGCAGCAACGAGACGGTCAGGTACAACATGGACGCCAACATGATCAGCCACAGCGAGCCACGCATTGGCACCTGAAACAGAAATTTGGCGGCCAGTAGGCAAAACATCAGATCAATCGCCCCCACCACCAGGTACGGCGCCAGCTTGGCCAAGACCAATTCCAGCGGTCTAACGGGGGTGACAAACAACGACTCCAGGGTGCCGCGCTCCCACTCCCGGGCGATGAGCAGCGAGGTCAGAAAGGCGCCGATCAGGGTCATAACCAAGGCGATCAGTCCGGGCACCAAATACCAGGTGCTGGTGGAAGCTTCGTTGAACCACATGCGCTGTTCTATTTGCACGCTACCGCTGGCAGCCTTATTACCATCGCGGTCAGCTTGATGCTGCGCCCATGTGCCAATCACACCGTTGACGTAACCTTCCACGACGCTGGCAGTGTTGGAGTCGACCCCGTTGAGGAACAGTTGCACTCGTCCCTCACCTGCCGCTAGTTGGCGTGAGAAATCCTGTGGCACGCGCACGATGGCATTGACCTTCCCGAGGCGCATTTGCTGCTCCGCTTCCGGCATGCTGGTGACCCACTGCGGGGCGAAGTAACGGGAATCTTGCATGCCCGCAAGCAAATCCCGCGCTGGTGGTGAACTGTCCTCCAGCACCACGGCAATCGGTGCGTTCTCGACGTCGAAAGACAGGCCATAACCGAATAGCAGAATCAGCACCACTGGCAACAACAAACCCACCGCCAAGTTGCTACGATCTCGCAGTATCTGCCGGGCTTCCTTACGCACCAAGGCCAACAAGCGTCGAGCGAAACCTGTTCGGATCATGACGTGGTTCCTTGAGATGATCGAGCAGCGCGGCCTTGTTCAACGATGGCGATAAACGCGCTGTTCATATCCCCGGAATGATCATCACCCGCCTGTTCACGTACTTGCAGTGGCGTGCCCAGCGCCAGCATTTGTCCGGCATCCTGGATAGCAATACGGTCGCAGTATTCGGCTTCCTCCATGAAGTGTGTGGTGACAATGATGGTTACGCCGCTCTGCGCCAAAGCTGTAATGGTGCGCCAGAACGCGCGTCGTGCCAGCGGATCGATACCACTGGTGGGCTCATCGAGAAAAAGAATTTCTGGCTCGTGCAGCAGGCTGGTGGCCATGGCCAAGCGCTGTTTGTAGCCGGCGGGTAGTTCGCCGCTGCGGGCGGAGGGTTCCAGCTCAAACTGTTCCAGTACGGTGCTGATTCGTCGGCTCAACGCCGCCACGCGCAAGCCATAGGCACCGCCGAAAAACTCAAGGTTTTCCCGCACGCTGAGGTTGCTATACAGAGCAAATTTCTGTGCCACATAACCTATCCGTGCGCGTGCCTGGGCACGGGCATGGCGCAGATTCACTCCAGCCACTTGCAGTTGGCCACTGGTGGCCGGAAGCAATCCGCAAAGCATACGAAAGGTGGTGGTTTTGCCTGCGCCATTGGGCCCCAGCAGGCCGAAGATTTCGCCACGGGCGACCTCAAACGAAGTACTGGCCACTGCAGTGAAATCGCCGAATTTTCTGACCAGATCATGTACCACAATCGCTGGTTGATCGCTGCTGCTTGAGGCCACTGTGTTTGGCCTTGCAATAACCGTTGCCGCCGTTGCCGCTGCAGGCGCGGCGCTGTCCTGCGCCTGATGTTTGCGCAGCAGCATCATAAAGGCGTCTTCCAACTCTTCTGGCCGAGCTTCGGGTTCGATCGATCCCAACAACTCGCTAACCGATGCGATGCTTTCTCGTGGCTGTAAAATAAAGCACACAGCACCGCCTTTGGGCACTGCATCGACAATCAGTTGATCGGCATCGATCAAGCGCGCTTGTAAATCCCGCGCCGGCATTCCCGCAGGCGGCGTGGCGGTAAAGGTCAGCCCTTGTGCCTTGGCACGCAACGACGCCGGTGTGCCCTGCGCCAACAGGCTGCCTTGGTTCATGACGTAGACCTGTCCGCAGCGTTCGGCTTCGTCCATGTAGGCGGTGCTGACAATCACACTCAGTTGTTCATCATCGATCAGTTGCTGGACGATCTTCCACAGGTCGCGGCGCGATAATGGGTCTACCCCTACGCTTGGTTCATCGAGCAATAACAGGTCAGGGGAACGTACCAATGTGCATGCCAAGCCGAGCTTTTGTTTCATCCCGCCGGACAGTTTTCCTGCTGGACGAGCGGTAAAGCGCGCCAGATCAGTCATCTCTAGTAAACGGGCAAAACGCTCGCGGCGTACTGTTTGGGCAACCCCGTGAAGGTCGGCATACAGATCAAGGTTTTCTTGCACACTAAGGTCTTCGTACAGGCCAAAGCGTTGCGGCATATAGCTGATGCGATCCTGTACAGCTTGGGGCCTAGCGATCACATCGATATCCAACACCGCGAGGCTGCCTGCGTCCGGTTTGAGCAGCCCAGCCATCATACGCAGCAGGGTAGTTTTGCCCGCGCCATCAGGCCCCACCAACGCCGTAAGCTCACCGGCACGCACGGTCAGACTCACCTCGTTTACGGCCGTTAACCGGCCACTCCCCGGCGCAGCAAAGGACTTGCTCAGCCCTTGCGCACAAACCGTAATGCCGCTATCGCTCACCGCGCAGCACTGCCGTCGAGGTAAACGGTGGCCGGCTGCCCCAGGCGTAGTACATCGCTGCCGTCGTCCACCAGCACCCGGACTTCATAGACCAGGTTGGTGCGCAGCTCTTCGGTCTGAACCGCTTTGGGCGTGAATTCGGCTACCGAGGAGATGTAGCCGACTTTACCGGCGATAGGTTGATCAGGATGGCTGTCGGTCAATACCCGGGCGCTGATACCTGGCTTGATGCGACCCAAGTCTGCTTCGCCGATGTACACCCGCACCCACTTGGGTTTAGTCAGCGCCAGTGCGAACACGGGGCGCTGCGGCGTGGCCATATCACCAGGTTCCAAAAGGCGCGAGCGCACCACTGCATCGGCGGGCGCGGTTAAAGTCCCCAAGTCGATTTGATGCTGCAGCAATGCCAGTTGCGCTTGCGAGACCTGCAGCTGTGCCTGGGCTCCGGCAACGTCTTCCGCGCGAGGCCCAAGCTCAGCAAGGCGCAAGGCCTTTTGCTGCTCCTCGCCCCTGGCTTTGGCGACTTGCAGCGAACTCTTGGCCCGATCCAGATCTTGCACGCTAACCCCACGGCCACTGGTTTTATTGGCAATGCCCTGTAAGCGAACCAGGTCTTGGTTGGCCAGAGCGGTATCGGCGTTGGCGGCAGCCAGGCGGCTGCGCGCCTGGGCGATTTCTTCAGGCCGTGAACCATTACGCAAGCGCAGCAGGTTTTTTTCCTGCACGGCAATCTGCGCTTGGGCCTGCTCGGCTTGCAAGGTCAGGGTACGGGTATCCAACACCGCGAGTACGGCGCCGGCTTTAACTGAGTCGCCTTCTTCGGCACGCAATTGTTCAACACGACCATTGCCATCGAAGGCCAGTGACACCTGGCGAATATCGACATTGCCATGCAGCGTGAGGGTGCTTGGATCATCGCGGTGGCGGCTGTTCCAGAAAAGCAGCCCAGCGATCACCAGACCAGCAACCACTGCGACAATAATTAGAGGCTTCTTCATAAGCAGATTCCGAAAGCAGACGTGCGCAACACGACACTGTCAAAAAATTAGATTAAATTGACTTTAATCTAATCCGCGCGAAAATCAACTATCACGAATCAGCAGAGATGAAGGTCATGACCAAATCGAGTCGCAGCAGCCGTATTGACGGTGAAGTGACCCGCGCGCGCATCCTCGAGACGGCGGGCAGGTTGTTCGCCCAAACCGGGTTTGCAGAAACCACCAGCAAGGCCATCGCCGCAGAGGCCGAGGTGGATCTGGCATCGATCAACTACCACTTCAACAGTCGCATAGGTCTTTATCAAACCGTGCTCGCCGAGGCGCACCGACACATCATCGACCTCGATGACCTGCTGCTAATCGCCGAGCGCGATGAGTGCGCAGAAGAAAAACTGCGCGCGTTTTTTACCCTTCTGGTAGATGCCGCTCAGTCGGGACGGGGCTGGCACACCGGTGTATTGGCCCGGGAACTGCTGGCGCCATCATCCAATTTGCAGGTGCTGTTTACCAAAGAGTTGCAGCCAAAGCTCACGGTTATCCTGGGGATACTGAGCGAGATAACCGCCATCCCCATCAGCAACCCTGCACTGCTACGCTGCTTGGTCAGCACGGCAGCACCGTGCCTGATGCTGCTGGTTGCCGGCAATGGTTTACCCGGCCCGGTGCAGTTGGTGTTGCAGATGCCGAAAGAGCAATTGATCGCTCACTTATTTAGCTTTGCGCTGGCGGGCTTGCAGGCAATAAGCAAGGAATGCGTGGCGCAGCCATCCCAGGATAATCAACATTCTAAAAACTAGCCGTAATGGGCAACCAGCTGCCAGCGCCACGCACTTGGGCTAGGCATTACTTGTGATGTTGAGTCTTGACCGATATTCGTTGCGTCATCGGCAGCCATGCAGTCGCTTCTTCGCGTAAGCGCCTAAAGTCACCATCAAAAACGCGTGCTTTCTAGGGATTGGTTTTAGCTGTAGGCTGCCAGCAGGGGATCAGATGTGCTCGAGATAGGTACCTCATCGCCCCTGTAAATATCTGCAAAAAGATGAGTCAGCAGAAGTGAGCCGTGCAAGCGGAGCGCGCAGGCGTGAGGATAGAAGCCCGTCAGGGCCAAGACGCACAGCGGCTTGGTTCACGAAAGCCGCCCGCAACGCGGCACGCCCGACCACTTACTTGCAGAGTCTCAACACGAGCTATTCACACCATATGGGCCTGAAAGCCCCAATAAACTTTGGAGCCGCATTCAATCGGTGATCGAGCCGCTGGCCGGCTATCCCTTGGGCAGGCAGCGTCTTTCGATTTCGTGCCGATTGTTGGGTGACACCCTCCAAATTTGGCTTAAAGCGTATTCAGCCCCTCACAAGCAAAGCTCCTGATACCCATCGAAAATTCGAACCCTCATCGCTCAACTCCATCCAATAGATATCCCAAGGGAGGAAATCAAAATGAGCAATGACGACGGTGTTAAACAAGCTTCAACAACAACCACCAGCGGTCAACCCACTGATGCGTCAGGTACTCCGGTTGACGTAGTAAAACGTGATTTAGAAGACATGGATGAGGACACAAAAGCGATTGATGAAACCATCACGCCCTCCTCTACCAGGGTTAAAGAGCAGGAAGCTGAGGAACTGCGACGCAAAGCGGCAGAAATAGAGAGGCAAGTGGCTGACGGAAAATGATTGGTTTCCCTACGGGGAATCGAACCTTCATGGCCTGGAAGGTCATGGCTGGCTTTTGAAAGAGCGCTACGTGACTGTTGAATTAGTATGCGTCACTTAGTGAGTTTTACTCGGCTGCCTGGATGCCGCTTCAGGCTGTCCGAGCCGTCGAGACCTGGCTGATCAGTGCTGAAGGCACGATGAAAGGAGAGCACTTAGGTGAACGGCTTTTCGCTGGCGATACCCTCGACTGTAGGGGATGGATTGAGTTTACCAAAGCTGGTCGGGCCTGACTGATTTATCAAAACAACGGAGGCGCGAGAGCTGGCGGGAGTAAGGAGAGTAACCTCAATCGGTGGCGCTTATGCGAAAACCCATCCCGGCATCGTGTTTGCCACCGCTTCTAGTTCTATAATCTTGGCTTCCTGCCAATTTAGAAGGGAGCCAATGGACACCTTAAGCAAGAACGAAATCGAAACTCTCTTGGCGTCGCGCTTGCCGAACTGCTCGATTGTATGCTCTATCAATTTCGACGGGACTCTTTCAGTAGAAGTCTTGGGCCCTGATATGAATCAGTTTACGGTCGCAAGCATAGACCGCACTCAATACCACGGTGAAGTGGGTATCTACAGGCTGGTACGCGAGATCCTGGAGGAAATGGTGCTGTCACGGCAGGCGTCGCATCTAAACGATCCACGCTGATGGATGTTGGGGGAGGCCATGCGGATTCAACCGTTCAGTTGGCTTCTTAGCCAACGCCGGCCTGAGATTGACGTGAAGTATTCGAAAGCTTTCGTGATCACCTCACACCCTCGAACCTAACTCGAATATCTTTTCATCGAATGAGTTTCACAACGGTCGTACGGATCAAAATTTCCTCCTGCTCAAAGCGCGCTTCCAAGTCACGCTTATAACTTTGCCACCAGAGCCGATCCAATGCTTCAACCATAACCTCATAGACAACGATGTCGTCCTCGAAGCGGTCACTCTCGTCCTGCTGCACGATGCCTTTCGCTGGGCTGCGGGTGAATGTCGTCACGCCACCGAACTGATCGATCAACTGTTCCCGTACTTGGCGAAAATGCCCCATGGGCTGTCGGATGCCATCGTTTTTGTTGAGCGGCAGAAAAATCTCGATGAGATGCATACTGATGCCCCTTGGCACGACACGCAGTGTTGAGCCGCTCGAAAGCTATAGTGCCTTTCGGAGTTCCGTCAACCTCTCCGAGACCGAGGACACCTGAGACAGCTACAGCAATCTTGCGTTGCTTTCGTGCAACGCGACCCAGGCCATTCCCCTGACAGCTCGCCACTGGTCACGGAATGGACATGAGAACTCTACCCTGAGGTCTTAGATGGTTGACCTGTTGCGGACGGCTTCATTCCAAAAATTGCAGGCGCCCGTGTTTGACTCACCAAACGGCTAACACCCGCGATCAATACGTCTTTCGCCAGCAATCTACGGGTAGCTGCATCGTAGAACCCTTTGAATTTTTTTTGAATGAGCCACTCCTTTGTCTATGGGAAACATGGAGGGAGCCTATGAATACCGGTCTTTACATCATCGAGTACAAGCTCCATGGGGAGCCGAAGTCCTTCATCATTCGCGCAAAGATCATGCGCGATGTCGATGCGTGGCACTGGGCGAGCTGTGACGCCGGCGTGGCACCCATTCCGAAACCTGGAAAACCGCCGCTGAAGCTTGTGTCCAAACCTCAGGCCGAAAAATATGGGCTGAGCGATGTCACCTGGCGCGAATCGTCGACGTTGAACTGGACGGGGGTAGCAACATGATCAGCGCTCAGACTTTCGGCGCCGGTACGTTCGGATCGCCGAGGCACAGCCCTTGTAACGGCGGGCACCACCGCCTGTGTCAGCGTGTGCACCGTTATGCGATCAACTGCGATGATGAAACTTGTAATGACAACTACCATTAAACATGATGGACGAATCGGTAGCCGATGCTGGCTTTCCGGTTTCGCCTGAAATCACCCAGTGAAATATGGGAGGATTTGACGATGGATGAGCAAAAAATCCGAGAAGCTGCACATCGGCTTTGGGAAAAAGAGGGAAAACCCCAAGGAAAAGACCTGGAGCACTGGTTCACTGCTGAAAACTCAACCGGCGAAGAGGATTCTGATAGTTCCACGGCTGGTTCAAAGCTTGGTAGCGAAAATGCGCCGTCACAAGCCGACTCTACCGCCGAGACGGATAACCAAAACGATGGACGTTAACGCTCGAGCTGAAGATTCAGAGCGATTGGCAGATCTCCATCGATAGCGCGCACGTCCAATGCGCGCTATCACCGTGAGGAAACTATTAATGTAGCCCTTGGCCAGTTCTATCATCCAAGCGGCAATCCCGAAAAGTCGGATGATCATTGCGAATGTTCATCCTTTGTCTAGCGGTCAGCTAAACCCGGCGCGAGCCCCAACAGAGCGCCATGCAATCGTTCCGTCATCTCGTTGGAACACCGTTCGCCCCCAGCCCTCTACCGCTAAACAAACAAAGCGAAAGTCCTGATGACCTTCATAGAAGAGTGGCTGCTTGCAGCGTGTCGGTTCACATGCTGACCCGCTCATCCCGTCAATAACGTATTCGCTAATTGTTAAGTGTCATTCCTCACAGGAGGACTGAGCCATGACCATGCTCTCTTTAGCGTTGAGCGACAATGCCGAGCTTTTTACCGATGTCGAGAGCGAGCATTTCGCCACACTGTTCGATCGCTTTGGCGATGCCAGGGTGGTTCTGATTGGTGAGGCCAGCCACGGCACCCATGAGTTTTATCGCGCGCGCGCCGCGATAACCCGAAGGCTCATTACCCAGCATGGCTTCTCCATCGTGGCACTTGAGGCCGACTGGCCTGACGCGGATCAGATTGATCGTTGTGTCAGACAGCGAGGGAAAGGTGAGTGGCAAGATGCCGCTTTTTCTCGTTTTCCCACTTGGATGTGGCGTAACACCGACGTCCAAGCATTCGCTCGCTGGTTGAGCGACCACAACCAGACACTACCATCGGATAGACGTGTGCAAATCCGAGGCCTGGATGTATATAGCCTGCGCAGTTCAATCCGCGAAGTCGTCGGATATCTGGAAGACATTGATCCATCCATGGCGCGCGAGGCCCGACAACGCTATGCATGCCTAACCCCTTGGCATGACGATCCGGCGCTGTATGGGCACTTCACCGAGCGTGGTGGCATGGCAAATTGTGAGAGGGATGTCCTTGCACAGCTACATGTGCTGTTGAACCAACGCCTGACGTTGATGGCACGAGACGAGGAGGCCTTGTTCAACGCCACGCAGAATGCTCGGGTCATCCAAGCTGCCGAGCAATACTACCGGGCAATGTATCGTGGCAATACGGCCTCGTGGAATCTGCGAGATCGGCACATGTTTGAAACATTGCAGGCTGTACGTACGCGCCTGAATCGCAATGCCAAGGCGGTTGTGTGGGCACACAACTCTCATGTTGGGGATGCAAGGGCCACGCAGATGGGGAATAGCGGCCAATTGACCCTAGGCCAGCTCTGTCGTGAAACTTATGGCGACAACGCAGTGCTAATAGGCATGGGTACCAATGAAGGCACCGTAGCGGCCGCCACCGATTGGGATGGCCCCATGGAAATCAAGAATGTTCTGCCTGCATTGCCCCTCAGTTGGGAGCGTGCTTTTGCCGAGGCAGGCCATCACCAAGCTGTTTATGATTGGCGCGATGACCACAATGATGCATTGCGCTCGGCTTTGTCCGCACGGTTACTGGAGCGCGCCATCGGCGTGATCTACCGGCCGCAAACCGAACGTCAGAGCCACTACTTCGAAGCAACCCTCAGCGAGCAATTCGACGCCTATCTCTGGTTTGCTCACACCCAAGCGATCCTGCCTTTAGCTATCGAACATTCCTCGAGCCACGAATTGGATACTTTTCCTTTCGGCACCTGAATGCCAAGCGTCGCCATGGGCTTACGGTGCTAGCAGGCCGATCCGATCGCCGGCGATCATGATAGGACGCAAAGTCTGCTGTACTGAGAACACAGCTGGCAGCACAAGCTTGAACCAGCCAATCCGGGGGCTTTCCTCTGGGGTAACGGAGATGTTCCACGGGCCATTGATGGCGTCAAAAAACGAGAGGCAGCGATGAACCATGAACTTTGGTTAGACCCGGACGGACGTCGAATGTTCTGTCTTGCCGGCCCTCATGGAGAGGATGCGCGGGCAATGCTTCATGCAGAAGCGAAGCTTATCTGGCAGGTCGACGCGGAAAGCCATTTTGAAGCGATGACTAAATATTATTCTTACATGGCTTGGGGAAAATACCAGACAGACTTTCCTGAACAAGACAAAACCACCTACCGGCAGCTTGGCTGGGATCACCCGCCAGAAATTGACGATCAGCCCAAGCCTCTGAGTTGATCGTCCACAGCAAAGCTGGAAGAAAGTGAACCTAATCTTGAGCTCCACAATCAGCCTGGATTAAATCAGGCAGGCTCTGAATCAACGGAATCGTACCTTCCCACGCCCCTCAACATGCCCTCTGGTTCCCAAGAACCACTATGGGAAGGAACGTGATCCAGCGAGTCTTGATCGTGTAGTCTCCGGGCCCCTGCTTCGAGTTGCTCCCGAGCAAGGTGCCAATAAAAATTCGCGGCCCCCTCTGGCCGACCATCCTTTTCCCACAATGCATACGCTCGTTCCCGGATGGTTGTTTCATCGATCATTGTTGTTCTCCTCCTGAAACCCAAACTGACGCTTCAAGCCACTATTACACCTGAAGTATCGCGCTCCCACCAAAAAAACCGACTAACGCGAGCCCTTGTCTACCGGATTGTCTGAGAATTTGCTGCCCCCCCTGACCCATCAAATCCATACCGTTCTAAAGGCACTAACCATTTATTTCCGGGTCTTATTCATATCGCCTTTATACCGGCTCAGGGGCTGGAAATTTCGATCTCAAGTCGTACCCACCTACGTACGACTGATGCGGCAAAGGTGGGTCACAGTGCAGAGCGTATGCCGTCCACTCTTTGAAGGAGGTTCAGGTGCTTGGAGGTGAAAAGCCAACGCCAAAGCCAAATCGCTCCACTGATATTTTTTCTGCGCCACCCGTGCGAGCGGGAACTACCTTCCGACTCGTTCTGAGCTTCATGGTATTGGTAATCGTTTCATTCTCGGCAGTTGAAGGCTGGCGGGCGTGGCGTGATTATCGCCACGCCTTTGCAATAGCCAGAGACTCGGTGACGAACCTAGCCCGCGCGACAGCACAGCATGCAGAGGATGCCATTCGACAAGTGGATGTACTGACTGCAGCGCTAAATGAGCGTATCGAAGACGACGGTTTGCAAAACATCAATGTCCCACGCATGCACAACCTGCTGGTTCAGCAATCCAAAATCATGCCCCAGCTTCATGGGCTTTTCATCTACGGCGCTGATGGGCAGTGGATAGCCACAGATAAAGAGGTGACGCCGAAACCAGCGAACAATGCCGACCGCGATTACTTTCAATACCATCGGTCACACACTGATCGTAATCTTCGAATCGGTCAGGTGGTGAAGAGCAGATCCACCAACGATCTGATCATTCCCATTTCACGACGACTGAATAATTCCGACGGGTCTTTCGCAGGCGTGTTGCTGGGAACGATCAAGGTCAGCTACTTCGTGGATTATTACGGCGGTTTCAAAATCGACGACAAGGGCATATTGGTACTAGCCCGGCGCGATGGAACGATCTTGGTGCGGCGCCCCTTCATCGCATCAGACCTGGGTAAAAGCCTAGCGAACAGCATAATCTTCAAGCACTACTTACCAACTTCCACTGCAGGGATAGCTGAAGCCAAAGCGGTCATAGACGACACCGAGCGTCTGTATGGCTATAGAGCATTGACGACGTATCCTCTCATTGTGGAAGCAGGGTTATCCCGCGAATCCATCACCACACCTTGGCGACGCGATCTCCTAAAAACCGGGGGCGTACTGGTGGGACTGATTGGCATACTCGCGGTTTTCGGCTTCATGGTTTTAAGTCAGCTAGGGCAAAGAATGCTGATGGAAAGAGAGCTTCGTCATGCACACCAAACCCTGCGTGACATGGCATTGACTGATAGCCTCACGGGACTGGCCAATCGTAGACGTCTGGATATCGCACTGCTGGATGAGATCCGCTTAGCCAGGCGCCAAGGATCATCCCTGTCATTGATCATGATCGATGTCGATCACTTCAAGCGCTACAACGATTGCTATGGCCACGCTGCCGGGGACGATTGCCTAAGTGCGGTTGGGGCCATGATTCAGCAAGCGATCAAAAGGCCTGGAGATCTGGCGGCTAGGTACGGGGGAGAGGAATTTGCCGTGCTGCTTCCGAACACCGATAGCAGGGGCGCGATACAGATCGCCGAAGCTATTCTGGAAGCCATTCGTTCAATGAATATTGCTCACGCCGGCAGCTCATTAGGCAAGGTGACCGCGAGTGCCGGTATCACTTCCAGCCAACCACGCATTGAAGACATGACGCCGAGTGTGTTGCTCAAAGCGGCTGATGTACATCTGTATCTAGCGAAGCAAAAAGGACGGGATCGTTGGTACTGCGTCGATAAGTTCCGGGATGAGATCGACATCAAAAGCTGAGCGTACCTCTATGCCTCCGATCTCCGACGTATGCAATTTCAGCGGGCAATTGGTCACCTCACTTAAGACGCCGGTTTTTTTCCGTGCTCCCTCATCCCTCCTCTGCTGCGAGCGATGACGTAAACCCCAGAAATTTCAAGCCTTCCAAAAAGTCAAGAACTATATATTTCAGTGTGCCCCCTTGAATTCTTTTTTTTGAAACGGAGTGTATATATTGAAATCAAAAAACAGCCTTCTCCAAAATCCTTCTCGAGATCATTTCTAACGCTACTTCAAGCTGATTCTTCGCTTGGATTTCACCACTCAACCCAAGCAACCTTGCTGAGAGACTTCAGGGGAATGGGGGCTTGGCGGCTAGTCGTTGATTCGGCCAAAGGCCGGCTAGCTTTTCCTTTTGGCGCATTTGGACAAATGTGCGGATGGGTTAGGACTCTTGTAGTGGCCAACCAGGTACCGAAGGACGCCGCGCTCGATACACTGCGGCGCATGTTGCTGAGTTCTAGGCTATGAGTCTCAACGATGGCCGGTGGCTTCATGCCAGCACTTCTGAGTCAGATCGAAGACTCGTCGTAGGGCCGCCCTGCCCAATCGCTGACGGGCATGGACTACGGCGCTGGGCGCGACCACCGGACGTTGCCCGGGGGAGATAATATTCATGCGACATCACATGCCGACATGCGCCGATAAAACCCATGGAGATTAGCACCAAAGCGTCATTTCCAGCGGTAAGCGCCACTTGCGCAAGGTGGCGACACCTGCCTGCTCCAAGGCCTGTTCGACCAGAGATGGATCAAGCACGAGTCCAATCCCTCAAGGGAATTGGGAGCCGAGACGAAGTTCTGGTTCAGTTCCAGTACTAGACGCATAAAAATCCGATGCTATTCGCGCATCGGATTTTGAGTTTTTGCCACCAAAGGTCAACCAATGAGGCTTAACTGATCGGCAATACCCTCGAAGGCCCTTTGTATCCAGTCCCGAATCACTTGTTCAGCCAAGACTCAACAGTCGCCGAGCCGTGTTCTGCTTTCCATTCCTTCAGCATTCTGTGATTGCCGCCTTTGGTTTCGACAACTTCACCGGTGTGCGGATTTTTGTAGACCTTCACTTCGCGAGGCTTGCGAGTGCTGGATTGTGGTTGGGTAGCTGGAGCACGACGACCGGCTTGTGGATCAAGCAGATTAACGATGTCTTTCAAGCTGTAACCATACTTGGCAAGCAGGGCACGGAGCTTCGTTTCAAATTCAATTTCCTGCTTCAGGCCAGCGTCTCCCTTGAGGGCTTCAAGTGCTTGAAGCTGTTCAGCGAGGTGTTTTTCGAGCTGGCGGAATTCTGCGAGTTTGGACATGGATTTCTCTCCGTGATTATCATCCTAACGTTACACCAAAAACAGTATTTCCTTTCGAAAAATCGGGGGATTTCCTTGTTCAGTAAGTCGCAAACATTTGAAGCTTCATACTGGCGCTAACGTCCGTCGCAGCTTGCCAGGTTGGCCGAATCTTTTGTGCACCGCTTTGGTCGATAAGCGCGCCACTTTAATCCATACCACCGGCTTCATACCCCACCCTACCCGTCATCAAGTTGAATCACGCAGGCGGCATACGGTCATCTACTAGGAGGACAAGAAGACGACAAAGGAGTGGAGGAATTTATGATCCTTGCCATGACAATCTTCAGCATGATCGCCGCTTGGATGGCGATAGCCCTGGCTATGTTGTGGGGACTGCTGCGAATCGTACGTCGTCACCAGTTGTGTGCCGAGGACATTCCTTCCCCTGATGACAGTAGGAGGCAAACGCCAATGCCTCGTTCATGTCGCTAGTGACTTCGTCAAACTGATGCCGCCCGAGAGATACCGGCGTGTTGAGACGACGGCAGGAGATGACGGCAGGAGATGACGAGCTTTTGGGAGCTTAAGGGATGTACCCGACGACACCTGACGGTCGATACTTTGTAGTCAAAGGAAAATTATGGCGCTGCAGCAATCCTTTGCTGAATGGAGATGTGCGGCAGCTCCTAGTCAAGGACTTGATGACGGCGCGTCGTGAGGTAAAGGCAGCGAAAGCGTCTAGCGATGACTGGGAGCTAACAGTGGCCCGAGAGCATGTTCAAACGGCAAAGGAAGCGCTCGGGGAGCGCGGGCCGGTTTGGTAGAACGATGGCAGTCCGGACTTCAACAGGCACCAGGTGGCCAATACACCTTATGCAGAGTGGTACCGCTCCTTGATCGAAAGCACCAGCCATTGATCCCTCTGCAGGTTTTTCCCTTGCGTTGGGGCCGCTGGGACTGAGAAAACGAGACTAGGGAATCCCGTACAGGTAGGTCGGGGGTTCGCTGCCCTGAATTATTCGTCTTCCGCTGAGAGCGGTGAATTGAGGTCAACTTCGACCTGACCGACCAGCGAAAAGATTCGAGCGCCCAGACGCGTATCTACGGGCTGAATGCGCTCCGGATGCGCATTCATGTCATCCGCCAGAAGCTCGAGCGTTCGGGATACGGAAAGATGAGCTTCCATCGGTTCAATAAGCGTCGGCGCGGTCTCGCTTTCAACGCGGCTCGCAAACGTGAAGTTGTCGATATTAAGTTCATTCATGACCTAACCTTATCTGCAGTTCGACGTTGGAGCAACTGCGGTACTGTCCTGCCCATTTTGCTGACGACGTGTTGCTTCGATGGCCAGACAGTGGCTTTTTGAGCTGATAAATTATGGCTCAGCAATAATTATGGCCGAGCCATAATTTAAGATAATTCAGTTTTGCCGCTTCCCAATCCATGGTGAAACTCGAATCACCTGCAATACACCGTCCATAGCTGATCAACCCGCGTCGTAAAGCTCTGGCTCATCATCTCTCGGCGCATCCCCCATTCAGGATCAGTAGGCACACTCGCCAAGCGCATCGTTCCCCTACCCCACCGACCGTTGATGGCGTCCAGCACCCCCATGACCTTCTCCGTCGCAACTGGCTGGGAGATCGAGAACAGGTCTTCGGTATACTCGCCTTTCTGGCAGAGGTTGACCAAGAGTACCTCAGCTTTGCTGTACTTGAAGCCTGGTCGGAAAACTCGATCCACTGCATCGACCGCAGCCTTTGTCATCAACCGAACATCGTCTGTAGGGTATGGCAGCTCGACCAACACGCCATTGGCGTACTTCGCTTCCTCTGGATTGAACATGCCGGTGCGAATCGATACCCGGATCTTCTTGCACAGCGACTGCTGAGCTCTGAGCTTCTCGGTGGCACGCATCATGTACGTCGCGACAGCCTCTTTGATGGGCGCAATGTCGGTGAGGCGCTTGCCAAACATGCGACTGCAGCAGATCTCCTGCTTGGGTGGATCAGGCTCATCGAGCTCCAGGCATGGAGTGCCAGCGAGCTCACGTGCGGTCTTCTCGATCACCACGCTGAACTTCTTACGGAGCATCCAGGGGTCGGTTTTGGAGAGATCCCAAGCGGTCTTGATGCCCATGCCTTCCAGGTGAAGGGTCATCTTCCGCCCTACTCCCCAAACATCCGAGACCGCGCATTTCTTCAGCACCCAGTCGCGCTTGGTTTGGTCGCGGAGGTCGACGACTCCGCCACTTTGCACTTGCCACTTTTTCGCTGCGTGGTTGGCGAGCTTGCTGAGGGTCTTCGTGCTCGCGATACCAACTCCAACCGGGATGCCGGTGCTCTGGTAAACCTGCGCACGTATGCGGCGTCCGAGCGCTTCAAGATCGCCTGGTACTCCAGCTAAATCAGCGAAGGCTTCGTCGATGCTGTAGATCTCAATGGCGGGCACCAAGGACTCGATCACCGTCATCACGCGCTCGCTCATATCGCCGTATAAGGCATAGTTCGAAGAGAACGCCACGATGCCGTGCTGCTTGAGTTTGTGTTTGATCTGGAAGTACGGCTCTCCCATTTTTACGAACGGCTTGCTGTCCGCACTACGGGCAATCACGCAGCCGTCGTTGTTCGACAGCACCACGATGGGCGTCTTCGCTAGGTCTGGGCGGAAGACTCGCTCACAGCTCGCATAGAAGCTGTTGCAGTCGATCAGGGCGAATACAGGATCAGGCTTTCGGATCATGAGCGCGCACACTGAATGTCACCACACCCCAGATGATCAGTTCATCACCTTCGAGGATGTATCGCGGCGGGTAACCTACATTCTCGGACATTAGGATGATGTCCGAGCCTCGCTTGCACAGGCGCTTGCACACCGGCTCGCAGTTCACTGCCGCAATCACTATGTGGCCGTGTTCAGCGGTGATCGAGCGATCTACCACAGCCATATCACCATCGAAAATACCTGCACCTTCCATGCTGTGCCCTTCGATGCGCACTAGGTAAATATGCGGTGCGCGGATGTCCAGGAGCTCGTCGATGGAGATGTGCTGTTCAAGGTGATCAGCAGCCGGCGACGGGAAGCCCGCTGGGACTTTGAATGAGTAAAACGGGAGCTGGGCGCCCCCTTCTGAAAGCGGGCCAAGGATGGTGACGCTCATGATGAATGCCTTAAACTGCGAACTGTATATTCATACAGTTAACGTCGAAGACGGCTTGCGGTCAATGTCGGGCAAAGAAAATAGCGACCGGTGGATTCGCTGGGTGCAAATTCTGAAGGTTGAACAGGATGTCGGGAGTACTGAGGCTTGACCGCTATTCGTTGTGCCGCCGGCATTCATGCAGTCGCTTCTTCGCGCAAGCGCCTAGCTTTACCATCGTAAACGCACGCGTTCCGGGGATTGGTTTTAGCTGTGAGCCGGCCAGCAACAGGCGATTAGATATGCGCATGATAACCTCGACACAGACATCGCTGTTGTGAGTATCCGCCTTGAGCACACCCAACGAACCTAGCTATTTTGAAACCTTGATCAGCGCTCCGAAATTTTCGGACGACCCTATTGGGCAGCGCCAGAAAAAGCGCTGGCATCTGATTGCTGAAGATATTCACAAAAGCACGACCATCGAAGCACTAGTTGAGGCAAGGGGTAAAGCAGAAGGCTACATCCATGGTTTGGTGGATGCTGGGCACCTTTCAACAAGGGACACCGAGCGTGATTACCTGATTCTGAGTGCCGTGCACAGACGACGTGGCTTTTTACAGAAACTGCTCAACGAATGCGGTTACTGAACAGCGGAACTGGCCAAGAAAACGAGCAACAACGGATGGCTTGCAACCCAGTCATCCAGAGATGGACGGCTAGCTAAGTAAGCGCTGCGGCTACCAGCCCTCCTAGACTTCTAAAAGGCGCTCACCAGGCGCCTTTTTTCATTCCAGCGTACCTCATCTGCCATGGATGACAAACCCTTTTTGTGGGCATCATCACCTACACGTCACCAGGAATCGACCATTTAAGATGTTTCGGCCGGTTTGGAAGCCAGCCTGATAATCCCCAGACCGTCTTCAACACTGATGGAGAGCTGGTCTCCAATTTTCCATCCCAGTTCAGCCAACATGTCTGCTGGCAGGTCGATAACGAGATCTCCTGAACCGTCCTCGGCGTCGTGACAAAATGATGTCCAACGTCTTTGTTCATCCATTTTTCACTCTCAATTTCGTGAGTGTCCACCAACCGCAGCACGGTCGACCACATCATTTTGGACAAGCTGATGATGAAAAGCCTGCTATAGGCACGGCAGGATTTCCTCTGCCAACCATGCAGGCAGTTTCAGTTCGACCCTAGAGTCAGCGCTCCGCAGGGATAATTCGGAGCGCTGCTGATTAAAACCGTAAGCGGGATAGCAAGCGATTTTTCATAGGTCTGACGGAGCTCGAGCAATGAGCTTGTCCTGAATCGACTCCCATTCCACCATTGAAATGAGCACCGCTGTCCTTCGTTCCCCTTCGATGAAAACCGGTTTTCGAGTCATGGTCACCTGGTCGAGCAATTCGTCAAAGTGGGTTGTTGCTCGAACAACTGACCATCGCTCTTCCGCCATGTGCCTGGCCCTATCTCGAGATGAAAAATTGTACATCTCACCATCATTTAGAAATTGTCGGCGGATTCGAGAAGCTTCACAAAAGTCGCTCTGCCGAGGTCTCGCTTAAAGCTGGCGATGACGTAATTACCGTCCTGAGTTTCGAGTAGCCAAAACCGCCCCTCTTTCCTCGCTGACTGAATTTTTCCCGTGCGAATGATCCCGCCATTGGCGGTTCGGTACGCGTCGTCATGCGGAAAGTGGTCGAAGGACACGCCAAGGCACCTGTCCTCGATGATCACCACATCGCTGATAAAAGCCGTTATGGCTACTGTGTATTTCTGAAGACTCGCTTGTACAAGACGGCTCAGCTGGAAGTCACTGAGATACTTACTATGAAATTCGACTTCGATGATTTCAGGCATCCGGCCACCTCCAAATGACTCAAGTAGTATTTTGCGCCAGTCATTGCTCAACTCGCTTTCATCGCAAAAGCGGTACCAATGCTGGCCTCTTTTCTCTGTCCTGGCCCTAGAAGGAGGTAGACCGTACCTTTTGTTTCAAACATGCAGCCTTCGGTGAAAGATTTTCCGAAGTTGCTGCGTACCCACATGCCGGGCTGAAATCGATTTCGACTGTCAAAAACGACCTCATGTGCGAACAAAGTCGCGGGCAGTAGACCTAGCCCAATGACCTTTTCTTTCTCAACTGGATTAACCGTTAGGTCGATAAAAATCCACTGTTTTACTACACAGAACGCTTTGCCGGGGAACGTCTTTGCTGCCAACGAGATCAGGTCTTCTTGTGAACCTTCCCAGCCGGCAACCTCTTCCCCGGCGCCGTAAAAAAGTTGCGAGATTTCATCCAACGTCACCATCAAAAATCCTCCATCTCATGAGCGCGGTCAGCCCCACGAGCTTGCTTATGACTGGTTTCAAGCAATCAAAGCTCGATCAACAAATCAGGATCAAAGCCTGTGTTCTGCCCTGGATAACCACGTGGATTGGAAACTACTCGGCACCCTTCCTTGAAGAAATCCGCTGTAACGTGGGTGTGCCCGTAAATCCAGAGATCCGCCTTCGCCAACAACTCCGACCAATTGTTCGCATAGGCTGCAATCAGATGTCCGGGATGATCGTCACCTACGTAATCCAACGCCGGCGCATGGTGTGTAACTACAACGGTTTTGCCGTCAAATGGCTTGTTCAGTTCCTGTGTGAGCCAGGCATAAGCTGCTTTAGATTTAGCGATCAAATCATCGGGACGAAGGCGCCGGTAGCTCTCATCTGTTCGGATAACGGTGTAGTCGTTCATCCATTCCCAAGCGATGCGTTTTGCTGCAATAACATCTCCGGTCGATGAGAAATCTGTCCACGCTGTCGTGACCAAAAACCTAGTTTGATTCAGGATCAAGGCTTCATTTTCGAGGACATGGACATGTGGCGCTGCGCCGTCCTTCATTTTTCGAAGCGTGTGATCGATGTGGCCGCCGTAGTACTCGTGATTGCCACACACATAGATCACAGGACATTTGAAGACCTCGTTGGCCCATTTCACGCCTCGTGATTTCAGATTGATGTCGCCCGCAAGAATGACCACGTCAGCGTCGCTCGGAGCGGGATCGAACCGAGAGAACTCGTTGTGTAGGTCTGAATAAATTCCGAGTTTCATGGCATTAGTTGTCTTCGTCGCGGCTGTGGCTAACCACCTCATCCACCCTAAACGAATTCTCTAAAGCTGGGAGCATCGAGATCTTGAGCACTATTGGTCATTTCTGAGGCGGTGATGCAGCTTGTTGCTTGGCTTTGTAGATCGTTCGAGGGCTGGTGAGTGATCCGGCGTCGATCGCACTATCAGGAGCGCTACTGTAAACAGTCCCGCTTTCGACCTTATGTAGCATCACGTACTCCCCATTCTGGTCATACCCGACCACAAGATTGATGAGTACCTCCATACGTTCGGAGATGCCACCGTTCATCGATGGCGGAGTCACGACTTGCACCTCTTCAATGACGAAGGTTGGGCTCTGCTTCGCGAGCAGGCCAGCCAACAATGAGAGGTCTGTAGGCATCTTCTTTCTTGTATAAGCCCTAGCTCCTTCGTGATCTCGAACAAGGACGTGATACCAAGGATCTATCGAATTCCTTTCGACCATCCGCCAAGCCGCTAGACCTGCCCCAGAGAAGCCAGGTAGACGCAGCAAACAAGATTCATGTGAAATAAACATTTCGCGTTTTCCTTACCGTCCAAGTCAGTGAATGACCTCAAGTTGTCCCACTGACGATCTTTCATATCCCCGGTTTTTTCCGACGAACCATTGAGACGTCTCCGAGGCTTTGACGCACCCGCTGGCCATCGGTATCTCTTTCAGATCCGATCAAAAAGTGTCTGGCAATACATGTGATATGTTTGGTGCTCAGGTGGCTAAAACTGACAGATGCCCATCTCAAAAAGACTCTGAACCCATGATTGTGCGGCTTAGCTCTGAAAAGGCGTCACCGCATATTTCCTATAATACCACCAAACGTGGTTTATCGGAAGACGCGCGTTATGGCTCTATCCTCGCTTTTGAGGCAGACCATGTCGCTTAAGAATGAGATCGCCGGAACGCTCAGGGCAATCAGGACAATCCGAGGCTTCGACTACGGTGATTTGGCAGACGTCAGTGCAAAAGCAAACATAGGTAAGCTGGAGCAAGGTAAGAGCAATATCACGGTTGCGAAATTGATTGAGCTAGCAGAGGCCCTCCAATTCGATCCTATTGCTCTTATGACCCTCTGCGTCGCCATCCAGAAGGATGAGCCTACCGACACCACTCTGGAGCGAGCACGTGCAGAGCTTGCCTCATTCAAAGCAGGCGGAGGAGAGCAGCTTGCCCGGAGTCAATTTGTGGGCAAAGATCTGAAAAAAAGACCTTCCGGTAAGCCTGGCAAAACCGAGAATGCCGATGCTGTGAGAGAGCTGAAAGCGTTAGGACTGAGTCAGGCTGAGGTGGCGCGGAGGCTTGGATTGGCGAGCTCAACGGTGTATCGGTACTGGCAGAAGGACTAGCGGCGATCAAGGCAATATCGACGGCTTTAGGTCGAGGCGGCGAATTGTCAATTGCAGAAGATCTGAAGCCTTATGATTTGCGCTGGCCTACAAGAGCGAATGGATGCTCAGTTGAGGATGGGGGCTCGATCAAAGAGGCCGGCCATGCAACAGTAACGCGCACTACGGGTAGCAAATAGAAAAATAAGGATGGGTTGAAACGAACAAATACAGCAAGAGAAGCATTGGTTCTTGCCTGAAGCAGGCCAGAAAAACGCCCGAGGTTAAGATCCATCCGCAAGGTGCCTTACGAAGGGAGAGCTACTGAAAGGATGTGTCCCCTGCAGGAATCGAACCTGCATCTAGCCCTTAGGAGGGGCTCGTTCTATCCGTTGAACTAAGAGGACGTAACGTGTACATCTTGGATTTTTTTGCCGCTGGATTCAAGCAAAGAACAGGAAAAACAAGGCGTTAACTCGTAAAGCTTACACCTCTACATCTTTGCCCGCGCACCATAGACCGTGTTCATTCAGTCAGATCTCTTTACACCATTCCCAGTCAACTGCTGAGTCCTTCTCTTTTAAAAGGAAGCTAGGGGGCATTCCAGACAAACTCTTTCTGATGCACCTAGACGCAATGCAAGATAAGAACTGCCAACCTTCCCCTTAGGAGGGGGATGCTCTATCCAATTGAGCTACTGAGACACAAGGTGCCGGCGAAATTCGCGCAGCGATAGACGGCGTGCATGTTAACGGGCGAGCCTGCCTTTGTCATGTCATCCGTGGGCTTTTTAAGTGTAGGCAGATGTCACGCGCGGGCTCGGACTTTTAGCGCACAGGCCAGGCCCTCCCCCTCCCAGGAAGGGACAGCCACAAAAAACTGCCTGCCACCCATCCTAAACGACTCTCGTTACACGCTTGCCACTAGTAAATCGGCCAATTGCCACTATCCTGTACACATAAGGAACAGTGATCGAATACGCATGGGATGCCCCTCGGTTTTTTCCAGAGAACTGGAGGGCAAAGGACGCGGCCAGAGAGACGGACCCGGCAATTTTCAAAACCAGTCCGCATTTCTGATAACTGGTGCTGGCAGAACGCCTTTATCCAGCTCAATATTTGTCACAGAATTGGCGCCAATGATCTGGCGAGCTTGAGGCATGATGCCAGCTTCAATCAATTCAGGTTGAACATTTGGCCAGAGCGCTTGTCCTATCAGACATCCTGCGGCCAATCCCGAGAACCGCTCCCCTGAACTAACCGGTTAAATATATGCGCCCATTGAAACAGGCAATTTATTCCAGCCGTACGGCTGACAAGTTCGTCGTACGTCTGCCAGACGGAATGCGTGAACGCATTGCCGAGGTGGCTCGCAATCATCACCGCAGCATGAACTCCGAAATCATTGCGCGCCTGGAGCAGAGTCTCATTCAGGAAGGCGCACTGGGCGAAGAGCTGAGCATGCGCCTGGACAGCCCGGAGCTGTCATTGCACGAGCGCGAACTGCTGCAACGCTTCCGCCAACTCTCTCACCGTCAGCAAAACGCGCTTGTCTCATTGATCGCCCATGACGCCGAGATGGCTGCAGACGCTTCCTGATTCGTCCCCGCAAGCTCAAGCCAGCGTGATCGCTGGCTTTTTTTTGCCTTAAATTTGGCATCGAGTAGGAGGCGGATTCACATCCGCCGTCCTCTCACACCACCGTACGTACGGTTCCGTATACGGCGGTTCAGGTTACACGGCTAAGCCGGTTTATCGTATCCAGTATCGAGACCAAACCGAGGCGATCCCACACCTTCTTCGGCAGCGCCTGATTCATATGCGACGCTCCCGAGTTCCACCAAGGGCCCTGCCCATTGGACGCCGATCTACGAGCGCGTCCTTCGTCGATCCCCAGACGCATCAGGTTACGCGCCCTGGTTGAGGGCTGCTTCCATTGGCGCCAGAGGATGCAGCGCAGTTTGTGACGCACCCAACCGTCCAACTCCTCAAGGGGTCGCTTGCTTTGACTGAGCTTGAAGTAACCCGCCCAGCCGCGCAGTACAGGGTTAATCCGCTCGATGACGCTCGCCATCTTGCAGCCCTGCGCTCCGCGCAGCAGGTCTCTAAGCCGGTCGCGCAAGCGGCCCAGGCTCATCACAGCTACTCTCAGTCTCGGCTGCTGATGCCAGCTCATCCCGTAACCCAGGTAATCGCACCTCCAGGATCCGGCTACCCGGCTCTTGTCCCGATTCAGCGTCAATTTAAGGCGCTGGTTCAGGAACCGCTCCACGCCGGCCATCACTCGCTCGCCAGCACGGCGACTGCGCACATAAATGTTCGCATCGTCGGCATAGCGCACGAAGCGGTGACCCCGTCGTTCCAATTCGCGATCGAGTTCGTTGAGCAGGATGTTCGACAGCAACGGCGAGAGCGGGCCGCCTTGCGGCGTCCCTTCCTGCCGTCGGCTGGCAAGACCACCTGACATCGTCCCCGCTTCGAGGTAGCGACGGATCAGCGTGAGCACACGTTTGTCTTCGATTTGACGCTCGATGTAGGCCATCAATACATCGTGGTTGACCCGATCAAAGAACTTCTCCAGATCCAGTTCCACGCACCAGCGGTGACCCGCTGCCACGTGGGCACGGGCTGTTTCGATGGCTTGATGAGCGCTTCTGCCCGGACGAAAACCGTAGCTGTAGTCCGAGAACAACGGATCGAAGATCGGCGTGAGCTGTTGCAGCAGGGCCTGTTGGATCAGACGATCCACGACGCAGGGGATTCCCAGCTGTCTTGTTCCGCCTTTGGGTTTGGGGATGTCGACGGCGCGCACACCTTGCGGGTGATACTCGCCGGCCAGCAACCGAGTCTTGAGGATCGGCCAATACTGTTTCACGTAGCCCGCCAATTCGTCGACCGTCATGCCATCGGCACCCGGCGCGCCCTTGTTGCTGACTACGCGTTGATACGCACGTCTGAGGTTGGCCGGTGCAAGCACCCGCGCCATCAGCGTGTCCGGCTCCGCGTTCGTCCACGTCACAGACGCCGTCGATGCTTGCGCCCTGTCAGCCGTCATCCTCGGATACCGTCCGGGACCTGGGGTAACAGTTTCCTCTTGGAGAATATTCTGCGTTTCAGCATTCGACGAGACTCTGACGCCTACTGGCGGCATAACCTGTTCGGCCCTTGGTGGCATGGTTATTTGCCACTTACTACGGCCTCGGCTGACTTCTGCAGGTTCATCCCGTCGCCTCTCGACGCTCGGTAGCACAGTGGCAAACCTACAGATCTCCCAGGGTAATTCGCGCGACCTTCCTGCTTATGCCTGTCGGATATACGTCACAGCGTTCCGTGCAAGTATTGGGCTTTGGCAATTATGGCTACCTTACCCCGCTGCACCGCCTCATCCGCTTCCTGTTCGTCAGGCCAGCATTTTGCCTCGGGCTTCCTTCAGATTCGCAGTCGCCCGCGACACCCTTGCCTCTGGCTAACACTTCCCCTTGCCGGGTGTGTAGAGGACTTTCACCTCCAAGTCACCAGCGAGGCCACCACAGCCAAGCTGGTTGCGCTTGCGCGCAACGCGCCATGCCTGGCGCACCATAAAAAAAGCCCGCCATATGGCGGGCGGGCTTTAAATCAAACATCTCAGAGCAGGAAAATCGTTGCCAGCCCCAGGAAGATAAAGAAGCCGCCACTGTCGGTCATGGCGGTAATCATCACACTGGCGCCCATGGCCGGATCCCGTCCGAGTCGCGCCAGCGTCATCGGGATCAAGACCCCCATCAAAGCTGCAAGCAACAGATTGAGGGTCATGGCAGCGGTCATCACGACACCGAGCGACCAGCTCCCATACAACAGGTAGGCGACCACACCGATCACCCCACCCCAAATCACGCCATTGATCAGGGCTACCGCCAGCTCCTTGCGCATCAGCCGCGAAGTATTGCCGGTGCTCACCTGATCCAGCGCCATGGCCCGGACGATCATGGTGATGGTCTGGTTGCCGGAGTTACCGCCGATACCCGCAACGATCGGCATCAATGCCGCCAGTGCCACCAGCTTCTCGATGGAGCCTTCGAACAGGCCAATCACCCGGGAAGCAACGAATGCAGTGATCAGGTTCACCGCCAGCCAGGCCCAGCGGTTACGCAGGGACTTCCAGACCGACGCAAAAATATCCTCTTCTTCCCGCAGACCCGCCATGTTGAGAACTTCGCTTTCGCTCTCTTCACGAATCAGGTCGACCATTTCATCGATGGTCAAACGGCCGATCAGCTTGCCGTTCTTGTCGACGACGGGCGCCGAGATCAAGTCGTAACGCTCAAACGCCTGGGCAGCATCGTAGGCCTCTTCATCCGGATGGAAACTCACCGGATCGCTGGCCATGACTTCGGAAACCTGCTTGTCCGGATCATTGACCAGCAGGCGCTTGATCGGCAGCACCCCCTTGAGCACACCGTCGTAGTCAACCACGAACAGTTTGTCGGTATGGCCTGGCAGCTCCTTGAGGCGTCGCAGATAGCGCAGAACCACTTCGAGGCTGACATCCTCACGGATGGTAACCATCTCGAAGTCCATCAGTGCGCCGACCTGGTCCTCGTCATAGGACAACGCCGAGCGCACTCGCTCGCGCTGCTGAGCATCGAGGGTTTCCATCAGCTCGTGGACGACATCCCGCGGCAGCTCGGAAGCCAGGTCAGCCAGTTCGTCGGCATCCATGTCCTTGGCCGCGGCCAGGAGCTCGTGATCGTCCATGTCGGCGATCAGGGTTTCACGAACCGAATCGGATACTTCGAGCAGGATGTCGCCGTCGCGATCAGCCTTGACCAATTGCCAAAGCGTCAGGCGGTCATCCAGCGGCAAGGCTTCGAGAATATAGGCGACGTCGGCGGAGTGCAGGTCATCGAGCTTGCGTTGCAGCTCGACCAGATTTTGCCGGTGAACCAGGTTTTCGACGCGATCCTGATTCGGACCTTCCTGGCGATGAGTCAGGTCTTCAACCACTCGCTGACGCTGCAACAGCTCAACGACTTGAGCCAAGCGGTCCTGCAAGCTTTCCTGCGTTTTCTTTACTTCAACTTCAGACATAGGCGAACTCCACTCCCAGCAGCGGGGCGCGCCGGAAGGATCAATCAGTCAATTCATGATTGGAAAAACGGGGTATTGAGTAACTACTGGGTAAGTCCATGGAAGTAATCCAAAAGCCCCGGCGGGGCTGACGGGCGCAATGATACACCGACTGACGGCTTAAAACGTTAAAAAATCATGGCTGAAACAAGCGCTTGCGAAACAATCTTGAGCGCGCGCCTGACACTACAAAGTGCGACGACCCATCTGGAAAAGAAAACACAATGGCGATGGAAAATGCGGGCGCCTACCTTGATCGGTAGCCGTCATGGAGGAAGAGCATCGAGTTCGACGAGAGAGGATGCAGGAAGGGAAAAGCCAAATCCCAGACGGCAAAAAGCCCGCTTAAAAAGCGGGCTTTTTGTTGTATGGTGCACTCGACAGGATTCGAACCTGTGACCGCTCGGTTCGTAGCCGAGTACTCTATCCAGCTGAGCTACGAGTGCATTTTGTGTTTTTATACCAGATCACAACTGGTTGGAGCCAAGTCATTCACATCACTGCAAACAACTCTTAAATGGTGCACTCGACAGGATTCGAACCTGTGACCGCTCGGTTCGTAGCCGAGTACTCTATCCAGCTGAGCTACGAGTGCATTTGTTGCCGCGCATTATAGGCCGTCTAATCTCTATGTCAAGCACTTTTTCTAGTAATTTCAACAACTTACCGAAGAAGCCAGATTACAACGTACTACGCAAATAATGGCGGAGAACGGGGGATTCGAACCCCCGACACCCTTTTGAGGTGTACTCCCTTAGCAGGGGAGCGCCTTCGGCCACTCGGCCAGCTCTCCGCAACACGGGGCGTATCTTAACCAACCTTTTCCCCGTTTGCAAACATAAAAAACGATAAAAATTAATGGCTTGGTTCTTCGTCCTTCTCTTTCTTTATACGCAGGTAAATTTCCTCACGGTGGACCGCAACCTCTTTCGGGGCGTTGACACCGATACGCACTTGATTTCCTTTGACGCCGAGCACGGTCACGGTGATTTCGCCATCACCAATAATCAGGCTTTCTGCGCACCGACGAGTCAGAATCAGCATACCTTTCTCCTCACGCATTACATTTTCAGGGACAACAGTCTGCAAAAAAAAGGCACTCGACCTACAACCAAAATGGTCGTTGGCCTACATGCCTGAGTATTGACCAGCGCGAGCAAAAGAACAGCCTTGGGGTCGCGCCTTGCAAAAAAACAAAGGGCGCGGTCAGACCGCGCCCTTTGGCAAACGCATCACTCGCCCTGGCGGACCGGTGCGTCCAGTTCGAAAGCCGTGTGCAAGGCGCGCACAGCCAGTTCCAGGTATTTCTCTTCGATCACGACGGAGACCTTGATTTCCGACGTGGAGATCATCTGGATGTTGATGGTTTCCTTGGCCAGTGCTTCGAACATGCGGCTGGCGACGCCCGCGTGGGAGCGCATGCCTACGCCGACGATCGACACCTTGGCGATCTTGGTGTCGCCGATGACTTCACGGGCACCCAGCTCACTGGCGGTCTTTTCCAGCACGGTCTGCGCCGCCTGGTAGTCGTTGCGGTGCACGGTGAAGGTGAAGTCGGTGGTGTTATCGTGCGCAACGTTCTGCACGATCATGTCGACTTCGATGTTCGCGGCGCTGATAGGGCCGAGAATCTTGAAGGCAACGCCCGGGATGTCTGGCACGCCACGGATGGTCAGCTTGGCTTCATCGCGGTTGAAAGCGATACCGGAAATGATCGGCTGTTCCATGGTTTCCTCTTCATCAATAGTAATGAGGGTGCCCGGACCCTCCTTGAAGCTGTGCAGTACGCGCAGCGGGACGTTGTACTTGCCGGCGAACTCCACCGCACGGATCTGCAGCACCTTGGAACCGAGGCTGGCCATTTCCAGCATCTCTTCGAAGGTGATCTTGTCCAGGCGCTGGGCCACGGACACGACGCGCGGGTCAGTGGTGTAGACGCCATCGACGTCGGTGTAGATCTGGCACTCGTCAGCCTTCAAGGCTGCCGCCAGGGCCACGCCGGTGGTGTCGGAACCGCCACGACCGAGGGTGGTGATATTGCCGTGCTCGTCGACGCCCTGGAAACCGGCGACAACCACCACGCGACCGGCCTTCAGGTCGCCGCGAATCTTCTGGTCGTCGATCTGCAGGATACGCGCTTTATTGTGCGCGCTATCCGTCAGGATCCGTACCTGGTTGCCGGTGTAGGACACTGCAGGCACACCGCGCTTCATCAGCGCCATGGCCAACAGGGCAATCGTCACCTGCTCACCGGTGGAAACGATCACGTCCAGCTCGCGAGGAACCGGTTGATCGCCGCCACTGATTTGCTTGGCCAGATCGATCAGACGGTTGGTTTCGCCGCTCATTGCAGACAGCACAACCACCAGGTCATCGCCGGCATCGCGGAATTTCTTAACCTTGTCGGCAACCTGCTCGATTCTCTCGACGGTGCCGACCGAGGTGCCTCCAAATTTCTGTACGATCAAAGCCATTTCAAAGCCGCCTCTGCCCATGAAGGGCGCCCAAATAATCACTCAAACAGCGTTGCGACCCGCCACTAGACTGCGGGCCGCAGGCACTGCCTTATAAACCCTGCTCTACAAACGGAACGGTCAGCGCCAGTGCCGCGTCCAGGGCGCCAGCGTCGGTACCGCCGCCTTGCGCCATGTCTGGACGACCACCGCCCTTCCCGCCCACTGCCGCAGCGGCTTGTTTCATCAAATCACCGGCTTTGAGTTGGCCAGTCAGGTCTTTGGTTACGCCTGCAACCAGAACGACCTTCTCCTCATGGACACTGCCGAGCAGGATCACTGCGCGGCCGAGTTTGTTTTTCAGTTGATCGACCAGCGCCAGCAGCGCCTTGCCATCCTGACCGTCCAGACGCACGGCCAGCACTTTCACGCCCTTGACGTCCTGGGCTTGCGCCGACAGGTCATCACCCGCCGCACTGGCGGCCTTGGCTTGCAACTGCTCGAGTTGCTTCTCCAGCAGACGGTTGCGCTCCAGCACAGCCGACAGCTTGTCGATCAGGTTGTCGCGGCTGCCCTTGACCAGGCTGGCCGCTTCCTTGAGTTGCTCTTCCGCCGCGTTCAAGTAGGCCAGTGCCGCAGCACCAGTGACCGCCTCGATACGACGCACACCCGAAGCCACACCGCCTTCGCTAATGATTTTCAGCAGGCCGATGTCGCCGGTGCGATTGGCATGGATACCGCCGCACAGTTCGACGGAGAAGTCGCCCATGCTCAGCACGCGCACGTTGTCGCCGTATTTTTCGCCGAACAGCGCCATGGCGCCTTTCTGCTTGGCGGTTTCGATGTCGGTTTCTTCGGTTTCAACTTCGGAGTTCTTGCGAATTTCGGCGTTGACGATGTCTTCCAGCGCTTTGAGCTGTTCAGGCTTGATGGCTTCGAAGTGGCTGAAGTCGAAGCGCAGGCGCTGACTGTCGACCAGCGAGCCTTTCTGCTGAACGTGATCGCCCAGCACCTGACGCAATGCGGCGTGCAGCAAGTGAGTCGCGGAGTGGTTCAGCGAAGTGGCGTGGCGCACGTCGGCATCCACCTGCGCTTGAACTGGCGAGCCAACGATCAGGCTGCCCGAGTCCAGCACACCGTGGTGCAGGAACGCACCGCCGGTCTTGGTGGTGTCGCGCACGTCGAAACGCGCAGCGCCCGCCTGGAGGAAGCCGCAATCACCAATCTGACCACCGGATTCGGCATAGAACGGCGTCTGATCGAGAACGATCACACCCTCCTGGCCTTCGCTCAGTACGTCGACCGACTGCCCGTCTTTATAGATGGCAACGATCTTGGCCGAACCGCTGTGGGCGGTGTAACCGGTGAATTCGGTATCGACATCAACCTTGACCAGGCTGTTGTAGTCCATGCCGAAGGAACTGGCCGAACGTGCACGTACGCGCTGGGCTTCCATCTCGCGCTCGAAACCGGCTTCGTCGATCGTCAGGCTGCGCTCGCGAGCGATGTCGCCGGTCAGGTCCATCGGGAAACCGTAGGTGTCGTAGAGCTTGAACACGACATCGCCCGGAACCACGTCGCCCTTGAGCTCGGCCAGATCCTGCTCGAGGATTTTCAGGCCCTGCTCCAGGGTCTTGGCGAATTGCTCTTCTTCGGCCTTGAGCACGCGCTCGATGTGCGCCTGCTGGGATTTCAGCTCAGGGAAGGCTTCGCCCATCTCGGCGACCAGGGCCGCGACGATCTGATAGAAGAAGCTGCCCTTGGCGCCCAGCTTGTTGCCGTGACGGCAAGCGCGACGAATGATGCGGCGCAGCACATAGCCACGTCCTTCGTTGGATGGCAGCACGCCATCGGCAATCAGGAAACCGCAGGAACGAATGTGGTCAGCCACGACTTTCAGGGAAGCCTGGTTGTCGTTGGTGCAACCGATGGCCTTGGCCGATGCGCTCAGCAGGCTTTGGAACAGGTCGATTTCATAGTTCGAGTGAACGTGCTGCAGCACGGCACTGATCCGCTCCAGGCCCATGCCGGTGTCCACCGACGGCGCTGGCAGCGGGTGCAACACGCCATCGGCGGTGCGGTTGAACTGCATGAACACGTTGTTCCAGATTTCGATGTAGCGGTCGCCGTCTTCTTCCGGCGAACCCGGTGGACCACCCCAGATGTCGGCGCCGTGATCGTAGAAAATCTCGGTGCAAGGACCGCACGGGCCGGTATCGCCCATGGTCCAGAAGTTGTCGGACGCGTACGGCGCGCCTTTGTTGTCGCCGATGCGCACCATGCGCTCGGCCGGGACCCCGATTTCCTTGGTCCAGATGTCGTACGCTTCGTCATCGCTGGCGTAGACGGTGACCCAGAGCTTTTCCTTCGGCAGGTTCAGCCACTTGTCGGAGGTCAGGAAGTTCCAGGCGTAGGTGATGGCGTCACGCTTGAAGTAGTCACCGAAGCTGAAGTTACCCAGCATTTCGAAGAAGGTGTGGTGACGGGCGGTATAACCGACGTTTTCCAGGTCGTTGTGCTTGCCGCCGGCGCGCACGCATTTCTGGCTGGAAACGGCACGGGTGTACGCGCGCTTTTCCTGGCCCAGGAAGCAGTCCTTGAACTGGTTCATCCCCGCGTTGGTGAACAGCAGGGTTGGGTCGTTGCCCGGAATCAAAGAGCTGGAGGCTACACGGGTGTGGCCTTGCTCTTCGAAGAAGCGAAGGAAGGCTTCACGGATTTCTGCGCTTTTCATTAGGTTCTTCCACGGAGGCTGCGGCCAAAGGCCTGTTCGAAACGTCAACAGACGAAGCGACGGCAAAGGGCCGCATTATATCGGCCCTGCGCGCGGGGTACAGCGTGTTTATACGATAGAAACGGTCAATTGGAGCGCTAACGCTATCACTTACTGGAAAAGTCGACGAATGTCGCGACGACCTGCTCGATTTGCCCGCGGCTGACGTCCATGTGCGTGACCAATCGCAAGCGCGCGGCAGCACTGAGCACGATCCCGCGCTCGGCGGCGAACGCCTTGAGTGCCTCGGCCTTGTCGCCGATTGCAACGTAAACCATATTGGTCTGCACCGGCTCGACCTCGAATCCTGCTGCGCTCAGGCCTTCGGCGAGCAACTGGGCGTTGGCGTGGTCGTCGGCCAGGCGCTGAACGTTATGCTCCAGCGCGTACAGGCCTGCCGCCGCCAGAATCCCGGCCTGGCGCATGCCGCCGCCGACCATCTTGCGCAGGCGCCGGGCCTTGCCAATCAATTCGACCGAGCCACACAGCACCGAACCCACCGGGGCGCCCAGGCCTTTGGACAGGCACACCGAGACTGAATCGAAGTGCCGGGTGATTTCCCGGGCATCGACACCCAGCTTCACCGCTGCGTTGTACAGCCGCGCGCCGTCCAGGTGCAGTTGCAACCCGTGCTCACGGGTAAAGCTGCGGGCCCGGGCCAGGTATTCCAGGGGCAGGACCTTGCCCTGCATAGTGTTTTCCAACGCCAGCAAACGGGTGCGGGCGAAATGGAAATCGTCCGGCTTGATCGCCGCGGCAATCTGGGAAAGGTCCAGCGAGCCATCGGCCTGCACTTCCAGCGGCTGCGGCTGGATCGAGCCGAGTACCGCCGCCCCTCCACCTTCGTACTTATAGGTGTGCGCCTGCTGACCGACGATGTATTCGTCACCGCGCTCGCAATGGGCCATCAAGCCCAGCAGGTTGCTCATGGTGCCCGTCGGGACAAACAGGGCGGCAGCAAACCCCAGGCGGTCTGCCAGTTCGGCTTCCAGGCGGTTGACCGTCGGATCTTCGCCATACACATCGTCACCGGTGGCGGCAGTGGCCATCGCCTCGAGCATGCCGGTGGAGGGTTGGGTGACGGTGTCGCTGCGAAGATCAATCACACTCATGACTCGGGCCTCATAAACAGGAAATCGCGTTCAGGTAGGGATTACTGCGGTCAAGTCGATGAATAATCAACCCTGATGCAACGGAAAACTCGATAACAATCATCCGAAAGCACCGATGCGCGCGTAGGAAATATGTGATAAAAACGCTGCGCTGCCAAACAATCTGGCAGCAAAACGTTCTCAGGGCGGGGTGCAACTCCCCACCGGCGGTAATTGCGTGCAACACGCATAGCCCGCGAGCGCTTGGTGTCAGACACGGCCTTTGCCGTGAGTGGCGACAAGGTCAGCAGACCCGGTGTGATTCCGGGGCCGACGGTCATAGTCCGGATGAAGAGAGAACGGGATTGGCGCAGCCTGGCTCAATACCTAAGCGCCGTCCGTGGGCATTCGTGCCTGCGTACCCTAAAATCCCATTCGATTCATAAGCCCTGTTTTTCACACAAACAGGAATCAGAACATGCAACCCACCGCAATCGACAGCAAAAGCAAACACCATCACGGCGAGCGCGTAGCGTTCATCCAGGCCTGCTGGCACAAGGACATTGTCGACCAGAGCCGTAAAGGCTTCGTCGCCGAAATGATTGCCCAGGGTTATCAGGAATCCGACATCGATTTCTTCGAAGTCGGCGGCGCCTTTGAAATGCCCCTGCACGCCAAGTTGCTGGCCAAGACCGGCCGTTATGCCGGCATCGTCGCCGCAGCCATGGTGGTGGACGGCGGGATCTACCGTCACGAGTTCGTCGCCCAGTCAGTGGTCAGTGGCCTGATGCAGGTGCAACTGGAAACCGAAGTGCCGGTGTTCTCGGTGTCCCTGACCCCGCATCACTTCCATGCGGGTGAAGAACTGCATCATAAGTTCTTCTTCGATCACTTCGTGCACAAAGGTCAGGAAGCGGCGAAGACGTGTGCGGATACGCTGAGCAAGATTCGCGCCCTGCGTCGCACCGAGCCGCGCGCGGTAGCCGTCTAAACACCAAAGAGGTTTGGGTGGGGTCTTGGACTTCACCCACATTTGTCATGTGTTGTGATTAGGCCAGGTTATCGTCGGTGGTCGGCACGATCCGGATGCCGGCGCGCAGGCCGTGTTTCACCTTGGGGTTCGGGAAGATGATCCGGGCGCCCTCCTCCTCGATGATCCAGCGGGTGTTGGCGATGTCTTCCGCCAGCAGGTAACCCACTTCCAGCTCGGAAAAGTTCTCGATGTCCACGGGCAGGTTCAGGCGGAAGCTGTCACTGTGCTTGATGATTTCCCGTGCCACGCTGAACAGCTGCAAACCGTCCAGTGCCTCTTCAGCCATCTCGGGCTCGGTGCCTTCGATGATCTGCTTGAGGCGGGTTTCCAGCCGGGAGACATTCACCCCGTCGTTCTGCCCGAACGGCCGCGCCTTGCCCAGTTCAAGGGTGAAGGCCTCGGCACCGAGCTTGTCGTAGGTGTAGGAACTGAAGACGATGGACGGCTTGTTCTGCAACAGGACCGCCTCCATGCCGGCGGCGCGCAGACGGGCCAGCTCCTGGCGCGAATGCTGGCGATCTTCTTTCCAGGGGTACAAGGCGAACTGTTCGATTTTCGAACCACGAATCGCCGTGTGCAGGTCGTAGTGCAGTCGCTGGCGATCCGGCAGGCTGAAGAAACTCGCCGCCAGGCGTTCCAGCTCACAGGCACGCAGGGCTTCGGAGCCACTGCTTTGCTCGTGACGGCCGTTGAACAGCCGATTGACGTCCTGCTCGACGAAACGCTCACCCTTGCGAATCGCTTCGGGGTTGCCGAACAGGAACAGAATTCGGGCACGCGGCTTCAAGTCGCCGCGGGCGATGTCATGCAACAGGCGATCGAGCAGTTCGATCGGCGCTGTTTCGTTGCCGTGGATACCGGCCGATAACAGCAGGTCCAGGCCGTTGTCGCGTACTTCAGGTGGCCGCACTTCCAGCGCACCTTCGCTCAACCAGCGCATGCGCACGCCTTCGACAGTCAGTTGAGTCTTCTCCGCCGGTTCGCGGCCGGCGAGGGTCAGTTCAAGCAGTTTGCCGAGGGCGAGCATAGAGCGGTTTCCTTAATGGTCGTGATTGCAATCCGGGCCGTGAACGTGGTCCTCGTCGTCGCCCAGGTCAGCCGGTTCCATCTCCAGTTGCAGACTTACCAGATTAGTCGCCAATGGGCGCAACAGCAGGTTGGCGTATTCGGCGTCGCCTTCTTCGACGTCCACGCCGATCAGCAACTGGCCACGGCCGTCCTGCTGGATCCACAGCTCTTTGCCTTGCCACATGACCGCGACGCGGGTGCAGGAGGTTTCCAGTTGCGTGCCGTCGGTGTCTTCAAGGATCAGCTGCAGGGTATCGCTCATGTTTTTACGCTCTCGTTTGAGACTTTCAATTGATCTGAAATGGATAAACCGCGCCCAGTTTAAGGATTTGCGTCAGTTCATCCAGTGCCGTCCGGCACTCAAGCAGCAATTGCGGGTCCGCCAGATCGTTTTCGGTCATGCGGTCGCGGTAATGCTTCTCGACCCATTCGGTCAGAGTGCCGTACAACGGTGCCGTCATGATAACCCCTGGGTTGACCGCCGCCAGTTCGGTTTCGTTGAGCGCGACACGCAACCTCAGGCAAGCCGGGCCACCGCCGTTCTGCATGCTCTGCTTGAGATCGAAGACTTTCACTTCGCGGATCAGACCGCCGGAGCTGGTCAAACCCTGCAGGTATTGCCATACACGCTCGTTGCCACGGCATTCTTCCGGCACGATCAACAGCATGGAGCCGTCAGGACGCGACAGCAGTTGGCTATTGAACAGGTAGGAACGAACCGCGTCTTCGACGCTTACTGCGGAACGCGGAACGCACACTGACTGAAATTTCCCACCGACCCTGGCGAGTTTGCTTTGCAGTTCGGCGAGCATCTTGTCGGTCTCGAGGAAAGCATCCTCGTGATAGAACAGCACTTCGCCATTACCCACGGCAATCACATCATTGTGGAACACGCCCTGGTCGATCACCGACGGGTTCTGCTGGGCGTAGACCACGCCGTCATCGCTCAGGCCGTGCAGGCGAGCGACCGCCTGGGACGCTTCGAGGGTCTGGCGTGCCGGGTACTTCTGCGGTGCCGGGTAACGGGTGTCGAAGGCACTGCGACCAAACACGAAGAACTCGACGCCGGCTTCGCCGTACGCACGGCAGAAACGGGTGTGGTTGGCCGCGCCTTCGTCACCGAACTGCGCCACGGCCGGCAACGCGGCGTGGTGGGCGAAGTGCTTCTGGTCGGCGAACATCGCGCCCAGCACGCGGCTGGTGGTCGGATGCTCGATGCTGCGGTGGTATTTGCAGTTCAGGTTGGCGGCGGTGAAGTGCACGCGGCCATCCGCGGTGTCGGCGCTCGGGCTGACGGTGGCGGCGTTGGCCACCCACATGCTCGATGCCGAGCAACTGGCCACCAGCAATGGCATCGCTTCTTTGGCGGCACGTTCGATCACTTGCGCGTCGGTGCCGCTGAAACCCAGGCGGCGCAAGGCGGCCACGTCCGGGCGTTCCTGCGGGGCCAGGACGCCTTGCTGAAAGCCCATGTCCATCAGCGCTTTCATCTTTGCCAGGCCTTGCAGCGCCGCTTCCTTCGGATTCGAAGACTGCTGGCTGTTGCTCTGGGACGCGACGTTGCCGTAGGACAGGCCGCCGTAGTTATGGGTCGGCCCCACTAGACCGTCAAAATTGACTTCATAGGATTTCATCAGCGAGGCTCCACGAGAATCTGTTGTTTTAGGCTTCTGGTAACTATTCTTTTAGACCGAGTCGCGGCCTTCGCGAGCAAGCCCGCTCCCACATTGGAATGCATTTCCCTTTGTGGGAGCGGGCTTGCTCGCGAATGGGCATCACGCCATTTTCACGCCAGGCGTCAGGGCCGCTGGCAAAGTCAGGCTCGGCGTTTCCAGCGAGGCCACCGGGTACGCGCAGTAATCCGCCGCGTAATAGGCGCTGGCGCGATGGTTGCCCGAGGCGCCGACGCCGCCGAAGGGCGCGCTGCTCGCGGCACCGGTCAGTTGTTTGTTCCAGTTGACGATGCCGGCGCGGCTTTCCAGCCAGAACTGCTGGTAACGCGCCTCGGAATCCGACAACAGGCCAGCGGCCAGACCGTATTCAGTGTCGTTGGCTTCAGCGATCGCCGCTTCAAAATCAACGTAGCGGATCACTTGCAACAGCGGGCCGAACAGCTCTTCGTCCGGGCGATCGGCGACCGCCGTGACATCGAGGATGCCTGGGGTCAGCAAGGCGGCCTGGGCCTGGGGCTGGGTCATTTCCAGCAATGCCACGGCGCCGTTGGCCAGCAGATGTTCCTGGGCATCCATCAAGGCTTTCGCCGCGCCGAGGGAAATCACCGAGCCCATGAACGGCGCCGGCTGCTGATCGAACGCACCGACTTCAATCGACGCACTGACCGCCACCAGGCGCGCCAGCAATGTGTCGCCCCAGGCGCCTTGCGGCACCAGCAAGCGGCGGGCACAGGTGCAGCGCTGGCCGGCAGAGATGAACGCCGACTGGATGATGGTGTAGACAGCAGCATCGAGATCGGCGACCTGATCCACCACCAGCGGGTTGTTACCGCCCATCTCCAGCGCGAGGATCTTGTCCGGACGACCGGCAAATTGCTGGTGCAGGTGATTGCCCGTGCGGCTGGAACCAGTGAAGAACAGGCCGTCGATGCCCGGGTTCGCCGCCAGGGCGATACCGGTTTCGCGCGCGCCCTGCAGCAGGTTCAGCACGCCCGCCGGCAATCCGGCTTCGATCCAGCACTTCACTGTCAGCTCGGCGACTTTCGGCGTCAGTTCACTCGGCTTGAACAGCACGCTGTTACCGGCCAGCAGCGCCGGCACGATATGCCCGTTGGGCAAGTGGCCCGGGAAGTTGTAAGGGCCGAACACTGCCACCACGCCGTGGGGCTTGTGGCGCAGCACCGCGGTGGCGTCGCCCAGCGGGCCGCTCTTCTCGCCAGTGCGCTCGCGGTAGCTCTGCACCGAGATGGCAATCTTGTTGACCATGCTGGTGACTTCGGTGGCCGACTCCCACAGGGGCTTGCCGGTTTCCTCGCCGATGGCGTGGGCCAGTTCGTCTGCATGACTTTTCAGGGATGTGGCAAAGGCTTCCAGCACCGCAATGCGCTCTTCCAGGGTGCGCCGGGCCCAGGTCGGGAACGCCTGGCGTGCAGCCTGCACGGCCGACTCGACCTGATCGACGGTGGCACCGGTGCCGGACCACAACACTTGCTGGGTCACCGGGTTCAGCGACTCAAAGGTTTCGCCCCCACCTGCCAACCATTCACCTGCAATGTATAGCGACTTCATTATTTCGACTCCCGAGCAGCGGACAACGCCACGGCGCGCACTTGATCGCCAGCGTTGAGTTGAAGACGTTTGGCGGTCAGCGGATCGACCACCAGCGTGCCGGCGGCGAGACGTGCCGGAGCAGCGGTGATGCGGCAGTCTTCGCGCTTGCGGTTGTGAATGATGAACGGCGTGGCGTCGTCACCCGGCGTGCCAACGGCCAGCACCAGTGCCTGGCTGTCGCGCACGGCGCGGATCTTGCCGGTTTCGCACTCGATGGCCGGGCCGGCGTCGAAGATGTCGACGTAGCCTTGATAGCTGAAGCCTTCGCTCTTGAGCATCGACAACGCAGGCTCGGTGTCCGGGTGCACCTGGCCGATCACGTTGCGCGCATCCGGCGACAGGAAGCAGGTGTACAGCGGGAACTTCGGCATCAATTCGGCGATGAACGCCTTGTTGCCCACGCCGGTCAGGTAGTCAGCCTGGCTGAATTCCATCTTGAAGAAGTGCCGGCCCAGGCTTTCCCAGAATGGCGAGCGCCCGGCTTCGTCGGAAACACCGCGCATCTCGGCGATGATCTTGTTGCCGAACAGTTGTGGGAATTCGGCGATGAACAGCATCCGCGCCTTGGACAACATGCGGCCGTTGAGGCCACTGCGGTAATCGGCGTGCAGGAACAGCGAGCACAGCTCGGAATTGCCGGTCAGGTCGTTGGCCAGGAACAGGGTCGGGATTTCGCGATAGATGTTCAGCTCTTGCGAAGCGCTGACCGTCAGGCCGACCCGGAAGTTGTACCACGGCTCACGCAGGCCGACGGCGCCAGCGATGGCGGAAATGCCCACCACTCGGCCATTGTCGTCTTCGAGCACGAACAGGTAGTCCGCATCGCCCCGCCCGGCTTCGCCGCGAAAGGTCTTCTCGGCCCAGCCGACCCGGTGGGCCAGACGCTCTTCGTTGGCCGGCAAGGTGGTCAGGCCGGTGCCGGTGCTGCGGGCCAGGTCGATCAGAGCGGGTAAATCGCTGCTGCGTACGGGACGAACGATCATGCTATCTCCTCAATCGGGCCGCTTGCGCCACCCGCGAAACTCGCTACTTTCCAAGCATTCTTTGAAGCAGGTGTTAAACCGCCACCAGGCGCACGCTGGCACCTTCACCGACGCCAAGGGCTTCGGCCGTTTCCAGGTCCAGGGTCACCGGCTTGCCCGGCGCGTAGTCAAGCTCGAGCATGACCGCGCGGTAATCCTGCAACTGGGCGTTGGCCACCAGATACTGGCGACCGACGCCTTTGACCGGCTCGCCGATCTTCACCGGCACCACGCGGCTCTGGGCGATCGAGCGGATCCCCGAGACACGGGCATGCAGGGTCGGGCCGCCGTCGAAGATGTCGATGTAGTGATCGGTTTCGAAGCCTTCGCGCATCAGGATGTCGAAGGTGATCTGCGCCCGCGGGTGCACCTGGCCCATGGCTTCCTGGGCGGAATCCGGCAGCAGCGGCACGTAGATCGGGTAGTGCGGCATCAGTTCGGCGAGGAAGGTCCGGCTCTTCAGGCCACACAGACGCTCGGCTTCGGCGTAGTTGAGGTCGAAGAAGTTGCGACCGATGGCATCCCAGAACGGCGAGTCGCCATTTTCATCGCTGTAACCGACGATCTCGGTCACCACCGAATCGGCGAAACGCTCCGGGTGGCTGGCTACGAACAGCAGGCGGCCACGGGAATTGAGCTCGGCCCAGGGCGAACCCACCAGCTCGCGCTGCACGTAGAAACTGGTCAGCAAACTGTTGCCGGTCAGGTCGTGGCACTGGGAGAGCACGTGGATCTTGTTATGAATCTTCAGCTCGCGGGAGGCGTGCACGAAGGTTTCATTACGGAAACTGTAGAACGGCTCGGAATAACCCGCCGAAGCGACGATGGCCGAACAGCCCACCAACTTGCCGGTGGCCGTGTCTTCGAGCACGAAGAAATAGCTCTCTTCACCGTTGAAGCTGACTTCGGCGGCGAACGAGGCTTCGCTCGCGGCGATCTTGTCGCTCAGGCGTTCAACGTCATCCGGCAAGGAAGTGACACCAATCGGGCTGTCCGCAGCCAGACGCTGTACCTCGCCCAGATCAGCCATTTGCGCGGGGCGCATCACCAGCATGGTGTCACTCCTTTTTAAAAACTCTTTTGAGGAAAATAAGCCGGCCCCTTACTGAAAAAACTCAGTCCAGTGTGGGAGCGGGCTTGCTCGCGAATGCGGTGGGTCAATCAGCCAAAAGTGTCGACTGATGCACCGCTTTCGCGAGCAAGCCCGCTCCCACATTTGATCCGGGCCGGCACAAAAATTGGGTTCGACGCCTGACAGGTCAGGCGTCGAAGGGTCTATCAGGCTTGCGTCAGTTTTGCCGCAGCGCGTTCGAAACGGTCCAGGCCTTCATCGATGTCCGCGTCTTCCACCACCAGGCTCGGGGCGAAACGCACCACGTCCGGGCCAGCTTGCAGCACCATCAGGCCTTCACGCTCGGCGGCGTTGAAGATGTCCTTGGCTTTGCCTTTCCAGGCCTCGCTCAGGACGCAACCGATCAACAGGCCCATGCCACGCACCTGGGTGAACAGGCCGTATTTCTCGCCGATCTGCTCGAGCCGCGCCTTGAACTTGTCGTGCTTGGCGTTGACGCCGGCCAGCACTTCAGGGGTGTTGATCACGTCGATCACCGCTTCGGCGACCGCGCATGCCAGCGGGTTGCCGCCGTAGGTAGTGCCGTGGGTACCGACGACCAGATGTTTGGCCAGGTCTTCGGTGGTCAGCATGGCCGCGATCGGGAAACCGCCGCCCAGGCTCTTGGCGCTGGTCAGGATGTCCGGGGTCACGCCGTAATGCTGGTAGGCGAACAGATGGCCGGTACGGCCCATGCCGGTTTGCACTTCGTCGAAGATCAGCAGCGCGTTGTGCGCGGTGCAGAGCTCGCGGGCACCTTGCAGGTATTCCAGTTCGGCCGGAATCACACCGCTCTCACCCTGGATCGGCTCCAGGACCACAGCGCAGGTCTTGTCGGAAATGGCGGCTTTCAGCGCGGCCAGATCGTTGTACGGCACGTGGGTGATACCGGTGATCTTCGGACCGAAGCCGTCGGAGTACTTCGACTGGCCACCAACGTTGACGGTGAACAGGGTACGACCGTGGAAGCTGTTAAGCGCGGCGATGATTTCGTACTTCTCGCTGCCGAAGCGGTCGAAACCGACACGACGGGCCAGCTTGAAGGCCGCTTCGTTGGCTTCGGCGCCGGAGTTGCAGAAGAAGGCACGCTCGGCAAAGGTGGCATCGACCAGCTTGTGGGCCAGGCGCAGGGCCGGCTCATTGGTGAACACGTTGGACACGTGCCACAGCTTGTTGGCCTGCTCGGTCAAGGCACCGACCAGCGCCGGATGTGCGTGACCCAATACGTTGACGGCAATACCGCCGGCGAAATCGATCAGCTCGCGACCGGACTGGTCCCAGACGCGGGAACCGGCGCCACGCACGGGAATAAAAGCGGCAGGCGCGTAGTTGGGAACCATAACCTGATCGAAATCGGCGCGTTGTACCGCAGCGTGCTCAACGGACATCGGAGTCTCCTGAAGAGAAAACACCCGCCTGAAACTGGCGAGCGATGGGGGGATTGTAAGGACAGTTTTCAGCCCGGCCTTGCCGCCAAGCGACAACTTCTTATAGCGCAAACCCCGGTTTTCCACGGGTTTACGGCAATGCGACATATAGGGTCGCAAAGGCGCAGTTTAAACTGTCGCGAGCGCTTGTAGGAGCTGGCTTGCCAGCGAAGGCGGTGCAGAGCCATGCACTGCCCTTGAGGACGCCTTCGCCGGCAAGCCGGCTCCTACAGGGGGATGGCGCAGGATGAACGGGCGCTGGGGTTAACCGCGCTCGGAAGGTACCGACGACAATTCGAACGGGCTGCTGCTGCGCCGCTGGTTGCGATCTTCGCGCGGCGTGGCGCCGAAGAAATTGCGGTAGGCGCTGGAGAAATGCGGCCCCGAGGAGAAGCCACAGGACAGGCCGATCTGGATGATCGACTTGCTGGTTTGCATCAACATCTGCCGGGCCTTGTTCAGGCGCAGTTCCAGGTAGTACTGGCTCGGTACGCGGTTGAGGTATTGCTTGAAAATCCGCTCCAGCTGCCGGCGGGACACGCACACATGCTGGGCGATTTCGTCGGTGGTCAGCGGCTCTTCGATGTTGGCTTCCATCAGCAACACCGCCTGGGTGAGCTTGGGATGGCTGGAGCCGAGGCGGTTCTGCAGCGGAATGCGCTGGCGCTCACCGCCCTCACGAATACGCTCGACCACCAGCTCTTCCGACACCGCACCGGCCAGTTCGGCGCCGTGATCGCGGGCCAGTACCGCCAGCAGCAGGTCGAGCACCGACATGCCGCCACACGCAGTCAGGCGATCGCGATCCCAATCGAACAGATGGCTGGTGGCGATGACTTTCGGAAAGCGCTCGGCGAAATCATCCTGCCAGCGCCAGTGCACCGCCGCGCGGTAACCGTCGAGCAAGCCCAGTTGCGCCAACGGATAAACACCGGCCGACAGCCCGCCGATCACGCAACCGGCACGCACCAGCTGCTTGAGCGCACTGCTCAACGCCGGCGCGAGACTGGTCGGCGGCTCGTCAGCGAGCAGGAACAGTTTCTGGAAGTTTTCCAGCTTGCCGGTCCAGGCTTCACCGGGCAATTGCCAGGCGCTTTCGCTCGGTGGTTCGGCCTGCAGGAAGGACAGTTCGTAGACCACGTCCGGGTGCACACGCTGGGCAACTCGCAAGGCCTCCTCAGCCAGCGCCAGCGTCAGTGCTTTAGTGCTGGGCCAAATCAGGAAACCAATTCGATGGGCAGTCATGGTGGGCAATCCGAAGCGAAAAACAGTGATGAAGGCATGGGCCAATGCTAGCCCGTAAATGAACGCAAATCTCAAAACCTACACAGATCCCTGTAGGAGCTGGCTTGCCAGCGAAGGCGGTCCTGAGCCATGCATTGCCCTTGAGGACGCCTTCGCCGGCAAGCCGGCTCCTACAGGGGATCGGAGCCAGCCTTCAGGTTGCGAAGCATGCACTATCCCGGTGCACAACGGCAGCCTTGATTATTTCAAGCTGCCCGACAGGAATTGTTGCAAGCGCTCGGACTGTGGATTGACCAGCACCTCACGCGGGTTGCCGCTCTCTTCGACCACACCTTTGTGCAGGAACACCAGCTGGTTCGACACTTCACGGGCGAAGCCCATTTCGTGGGTCACCACGACCATGGTCCGGCCTTCCTGGGCCAGGGCCTGCATGACTTTCAGCACGTCGCCAACCAGCTCCGGGTCGAGTGCCGAGGTCGGTTCGTCGAATAGCATCACCTCAGGCTCCATCGCCAGAGCACGGGCAATCGCCACGCGCTGCTGCTCGCCGCCGGACATGTGGCCCGGGTAGGCATCCTTGCGATGTGCCACGCCAACCTTGTTCAGGTAGTGCTCGGCTTTCTCGCGCGCCTCGGCCTTGGACACGCCCAGTACATGCACCGGCGCTTCCATGATGTTTTCCAGCGCGGTCATGTGCGACCACAGGTTGAAATGCTGGAACACCATCGACAGGCGCGAACGCATGCGTTGCAGCTGTTTCGGGTCGGCGGCTTTCATCGCGCCGTCCTTGTTCGCCACCAGCTTCAGCTCTTCGTTGTTGAGCAGGATCCTGCCCGCGTGCGGCTGCTCCAGCAGGTTGATGCAGCGCAGGAAGGTACTTTTGCCGGAGCCACTGGAGCCGATGATGCTGATCACATCGCCAGCCGCCGCTTTCAGGGACACGCCCTTGAGCACTTCGTGACTGCCATAGCGTTTATGCAGGTCTTGGACTTCAAGCTTGTACATGCGGTCGGTTCTCACAAAAACAGTCAGTCAGTCGTTGAGCAAGCGCCCGTGACGCAGCGCTTCGCGCCCCGCCACCTTGGCCAGCCAGAAACCGGGTTGGGCGTAACGCAGCCGTTCAATGGCAAACAGCACCCCGGACGTACCAGCACACACCGTGCTGACCCGATCCGCCAGCGGATCGATCACTTCGAAAATCTCGTCACCCGCCTCAACCCATTCACCGGGCTGGCGCAGGAAACTCACCACACCAGGGTGCGGCGCGAACAGTAATTCGGTGCCTTCGAACGGCAGGCCTTCGCACGCTTCCTGGGCAGGTTGCGGCCAGTCACCGCTGATCAACCCCTGCTCGGCGAGGAACGCCAGAATGCCTTCGGCGTAAGCCTCGGTCTCAGCGCGGCCGGTGTCGGCCTGACCGCCCAGTTCCAGGGTAGTCGCCAGGCACGCCAAGGGAATTTGCGCATCCGGGAACAGACGCGACAAGCGCAACCACGGCAGCGAACAGGCTTCGTCGAAGGAGCTGCCGCCGGAATCTTCCGCCAGCAAGCCAACCCGGACATTCAGGTGCGCGGCCAGCGAACGCCACTGCGGCCAGTGCTGCGGCAAGGCGTACATGTGCAGCGCCGCTTCGGCATCGCAATGCAGGTCCAGCACCACATCGGCAGTGCAGGCATGGCTGAGCAGGATGCGCTGCATGCCCTGCAACTGGCTGCTGGCCGCTGGCAGTGCGGCCAGATGATCGCTCATTGCCTGACGGATCAACTGGATATTGGCGTGCGGATCATCGCCCAGATGGCCATCGAGTTGTGCAGCCACTGGCGCGCTCAGCTCGACGAAATCACGGTTGAAGTTCTTGCCGCTGCCGGCCTCGAAACGCCCTTGATGATTGCCTTGGAGCAACTGACCGAGGCCCAGTGGATTGGCCACCGGCACCAGTTCGATCACGCCGTTGAGCAAGCCCTGGGCTTCGAGTTCAGCCAGGCGCTTTTTCAGCGCCCAGGCGGTGCGCATGCCCGGCAGTTCATCGGCGTGCAAGCTGGCCTGGATGTAGGCCTTGCGCTCGCCCTGGCCAAAACGGAACACCGAAATCTGGCGTTCGCTGCCCAGATGGCTCCACGGCAAAGCATGATCAATGCGTTCCATATCAGTGCTTCCGCGGGGCCAGGTAGCCCAGCCAGCGGCGCTCGGCCATCTTGAACAGCTTCACCAGGATGAAGGTCAGGCACAGGTAGAACACGCCGGCGGTGATGTACGCCTCGAACGGCAGGTAGTACTGGGCGTTGACCGTGCGCGCGGCACCGGTGATGTCGATCAGGGTCACGATGGACGCCAGACTGGTGGTCTGCAGCATCATGATCACTTCGTTGCTGTACTGCGGCAGTGCCCGGCGCAGGGCCGATGGCAGCAGGATGCGCTTGTACATCTTGAAGCGCGACATGCCCATGGCCTTGGCCGCTTCAATCTCGCCGTTCGGCGTGGCACGCAGGCTGCCGGCGATGATTTCGGCGGTGTAGGCGCTGGTGTTGATGGCAAACGCCAGGCAGGCACAGAAGGTTGCGCTGGACAACCACGGCCAGAGGAAACTTTCGCGTACCGCTTCGAACTGCGCCAGACCGTAGTAGATCAAAAACAGCTGCACCAGCATCGGCGTGCCGCGGATCACGTAGGTGTAGAGCCAGGCCGACATGTTGACGACCGGGTTCTTCGAGACGCGCATCAGGCCCAGCGGCAGCGCACACAACAGGCCGAAAAACAGCGACAGCGCGAGCAATTTGAGGGTGGTCACCAGGCCGCCGAAGTACAGCGGCAAGGCCTCCCAGATGACGTTGTAGTCGAAGATCATAGCTCAGCCGCCCTTACGCCTACCGAGTAGCGCTTCTCGAGGTGACGCAATGCCAGCAACGAGACACTGGTGATCACCAGGTACATCGCCGCCACTGCGAGGAAGAAGGTGAATGGCTCGCGGGTGGCATCTGCCGCCTGCTTGGCCTTGAACATCATGTCTTGCAGGCCGACCACCGAAATCAGCGCGGTGGCCTTGGTCAGTACCAGCCAGTTGTTGGTGAAACCCGGAATCGCCAGGCGAATCATCTGCGGCACCAACACCCGGAAGAACACCTGGAAACTGCTCATGCCGTAGGCCATGCCCGCTTCAGCCTGACCCTTGGGGATCGCCATGAACGCGCCACGGAAGGTTTCCGACAGGTACGCACCGAAGATAAAACCCAGGGTGCCGATACCGGCGGCCAGGGGGTTGAGGTCGATGTATTCGTCAAAGCCGAGCAGCGGCGCGACGCGGTTGAGCAGATCCTGGCCGCCGTAGAAAATCAGCAGAATCAACACCAGGTCGGGAATGCCACGGATCACCGTGGAATACAGGTCGCCCAGCCAGGCCAGCCAGCGCACCGGCGACAGACGCAGTGCCACGCCGATCAGGCCCAGGACAATGGCCAGGGCCATGGACGACAAGGCGAGCTGAAGCGTCAGCCAAGCGCCATCGAGGATGACAGCCCCGTAGCCTTTCAACATGATTCAGGTCCTCGAAAGTTGGGATGAAAAAATGGCGCAAACCTCAGAAAACCTGCTGCTTGCGCCATTTCGGACGTGTCGTGTTACTTGCCGTAGATATCGAAGGCGAAGTACTTGTCCTGGATTTGCTTGTACTTGCCGTTGTCGCGGATGGCAGTGATCGCGGTGTTGATCTTGTCTTTCAGCGCGTCACCCTTGCGAACCGCGATACCCACGCCGTCGCCGAAGTACTTGACGTCGGTGAACGCAGGACCGACGAACGCGAAACCTTTACCGGCGTCGGTTTTCAGGAAACCGTCATCCAGCAGCGTAGCGTCTGCCACGGTGCCGTCGAGGCGGCCGGCGGCCACGTCGAGGTAAATTTCGTTCTGCGAACCGTATGGCTTGATCTCGGCACCCAGCGGGGCCAGGACTTCGCGGGCGAAACGCTCGTGGATCGAACCACGCTGCACGCCGATGTTCTTGCCCTTGAGCTCGGCCAGGCCTTCGCTGACCTGAGTGCCTTCCTTCATGACCAGGCGAGCCGGGGTGTTGTAGTACTTGTTGGTGAAGTCCACGGACTTCTTGCGGTCTTCAGTGATCGACATCGACGACAGGATCGCGTCGATCTTGCGCACTTTCAGTGCCGGGATCAGGCCGTCGAACTCTTGCTCGACCCACACGCACTTGACCTTCATCTCTTCGCACAGGGCGTTACCGATGTCGTAGTCGAAACCGACGATGCTGCCGTCCGGCGCTTTCGAAGCGAACGGAGGGTAAGCCGCTTCGATACCGATCTTCAGGGGTTTTTCATCGGCGAAGGTTGGCAGGGACAGCACGCAGGACATTGCCAGGGCGCCAAGCAGCACGAGTTTCTTCATCTTGGGACTCCATCGGTAAAGGGCTAAAACGGCAGAGTGAGCGACAGCCCAATATGCGAATGAGTGGAACCGGAAAGCGTTGCTGCGTCCTGGGATGCGGGTGTTTAAATTCAACACAGGCAACGACGAGCGAGTGATCGGCATTCTAACGACAGGCCCGGAGCCGATATTTCTTCAATGCGACAACTAGTTACAGATGCACCGAGAAAGCCGTTCGAGCACGTTGACAGCCCTGCAAAATCATGCGAGAGCAAAAGACGGTAAACCGATCTGTATTGCAAGTTGCGGGCCTATTATTGGCAAAGCCTTCTAATCCGGCAAGCGCAGCGTGGCTTCTTATTTTTTGCGGGAGCATCCGAGGGGCCTTGGCGTTTCCCAATGCCCCGAATCGGCGCATGGCGGTTACACATTCAGTAACCTGAAAAGTCGCAGGTAACAGCAGGAAACATCCCACAGGGGAAGCCGATAATTATTGGCTGTTGTTTATGCGGTGGCTGTTCTGGCCCCTTCGCGAGCAAGCCCGCTCCCACAGGTTTCCATGGTGTGACACAGATCGCGAACACTCCATAGCCCCTGTAGGAGCGGCCTTGCCCGCGAAGAGGCCCGCACAGCGACCACAAAAACTCCAGGCAACAAAAAGCCCCACCAGGCTCAACACCTGGCAGGGCCTCGATGCCACTGAACGCTACTTAAGCAACATTCATCGTCCTGTGCGTATCAATCAAATGCTGCACTACACCCGGATCCGCCAGGGTGGAAATATCCCCCAACGCATCGTATTCCGCCGTCGCAATCTTGCGCAGAATCCGCCGCATGATCTTGCCCGAGCGAGTCTTCGGCAGCCCCGGCGCCCACTGGATCACATCCGGCGAAGCAATCGGACCGATCTCCTTGCGCACCCAGTTCTTCAGCTCCAGGCGCAGTTGCTCGCTCGGCTCCTCACCATTTTTCAAGGTGACATAGACATAGATGCCCTGCCCCTTGATGTCGTGCGGCACGCCAACCACCGCCGCTTCGGCGACTTTCGGGTGGGCGACCATCGCGCTTTCGATCTCGGCGGTGCCCATGCGGTGGCCGGACACGTTGAGCACGTCATCCACGCGGCCAGTGATCCAGTAGTAACCATCGGCATCGCGACGGGCGCCGTCACCGGTGAAGTACATGCCACGGAAGGTCTTGAAGTAGGTGTCGACGAAACGGTCGTGATCGCCATACAGGGTACGCGCCTGGCCTGGCCACGAATCGAGAATCACCAGGTTGCCCTCGGCCTCGCCTTCGATGATGTTGCCCAGGTTGTCCACCAACGCCGGCACCACGCCGAAGAACGGACGCGCCGCGGAACCCGGCTTCAAGCCATGGGCGCCTGGCAGCGGGCTCATCAGGGTCGCGCCGGTCTCGGTCTGCCACCAGGTGTCGACGATCGGGCAACGGGATTGGCCGACATTCTTGTAGTACCAGTCCCAGGCTTCCGGGTTGATCGGCTCGCCCACCGAGCCCAGCAGGCGCAGGCTGCTGCCATCGGCGCCTTCAACGGCAGCCGTACCCGCGGCCATCATGGCGCGAATGGCGGTCGGGGCGGTGTAGAGGATGTTGACCTTGTGCTTGTCGACGATCTTCGCCACCCGGGTGATGTCCGGATAGTTCGGCACGCCTTCGAACAGCAACGTGGTCGCGCCATTGGCCAGCGGACCGTAGACGATGTAGGTGTGGCCGGTGACCCAGCCGACGTCGGCGGTGCACCAGTAGACTTCACCCGGGCGGTAGTCGAACACGCGCTCGTGGGTCATGGCCGCGTACAACAGATAGCCGCCAGTGGTGTGCTGCACGCCCTTCGGCTTGCCGGTGGAGCCGGAGGTGTAAAGGATGAACAGCGCCTCTTCAGCACCCATCTCTTTAGGTGCGCAAACGGTGCCCGCCACTTTCATCAGGTCTTCGTACCAGATGTCGCGGTGCTGGTTCCACTTGATGTTGCCACCGGTGCGCTGGCACACGATGACTTTCTGGATGCTGCTGGTTTCCGGGTTGGTCAGGGCGTCGTCGACGTTGGCCTTGAGTGGAATCTTCTTGCCGGCACGAATGCCTTCGTCGGCGGTGATCACCACTTTCGACTTGCAGTCGATGATGCGACCAGCCAGGGCCTCCGGCGAGAAACCACCGAACACCACCGAGTGAATCGCGCCGATCCGGGTACAGGCCAGCATGGCGACCACGGCTTCGGGGATCATCGGCATATAGATGGTCACCACATCGCCGCGGTGCACGTCCTGGCCACGCAAGGCGTTGGCGAACTTGCAGACTTGTTCGTGCAGCTCGCGGTAGGTGATGTTGCGGCTTTCGGAAGGGTCATCGCCTTCCCAGATGATCGCGACCTGATCGCCGCGCTCGGCCAGATGGCGGTCCAGGCAGTTGTAGGAGACGTTCAGAGTGCCGTCGGCGAACCACTTGATGTCGACATGGTGATCGTCGAAGGAAGTCTGTTTCACCGTGGTGAAAGGCTTGATCCAGTCGAGGCGCTTGGCCTGCTCGCGCCAGAATCCGTCCGGGTTGACGACCGACTGCTGGTACATGGCCTTGTAGGTCGCCTCGTCAGTCAGCGTGTTGGCCAGAACCTCGGGACGAACGGGATACAGGGAAGCCGCACTCATCTTTCTTACCTCGGTGGAATAGTTGTTTTTGTATGACCCTGTTGTAGCCCGGGCGGGGCCTATAGAACCATTCGACGATGGTAGTAACAAGCCCACACGAAATGTCCTGATACCAGCACGAATCCCACACAACCCCTGTGGGAGCGAGCCTGCTCGCGAAAAACCCGAGAACACCAAGGGACATCAGACAAAAGGCTATCCACCGATTGTTACAAAATCCGTCAAAGGTGTTTATCAAAACCACGTCTATATGAATGCCACCCCCACGCCTAAAATTCGCTCCGCCAACCCGGCAAACTGAGTTAACCAAGTTACAGCCCCCACGAAGGCAGTTAACCCAACCCCAAGTAGCCCGATCCACACGCAACCCCAAAAAGGTTGCGTGACCCCACTCGACTTGAAAAAGGTAAACACTAGATGAAAGCTTTATTGGTTCTGGCCCTCAGCAGCCTGTGCGCAACCGCCATGGCAGACGAGGCCCAGACTGATGTCGCGCAGCAACAACCGGCCATCGAGGATTACACTTACTCGATGGACCTGGACATCGCCAAAGTTATTTCAATGAGCGAAGTTCCCAATGTGTGTGAAGTTGTCCCGGCAAAAATGGAATATGACGACTCCAAAGGCCAGCGCCATATCCTGCGCTACAGCGTCATGGGTAACGGCTGCTCCAGCGGCTGATCTGACTGCGCCGAATCCGGCCTCTCCAGCGCCTCGCTGAAGGTCGATTCCAGCCCGGCTCGCGCCGGGCTCAGTTGTGTCTTAACTGGTCAAAAATCGCCCACAAACACAAGATGTAGTAAAAAATCCCCTTTTCTGCTCACTTTTTGAGCAAAACCCATTCCCCGCCATTTCCGCGAAAAAAAATCTTCACCCGCCAAAGCCCTGTAAACCCTCGCTCCGACCGAAAAACCTGCCCTCTTGACCGCTCCATGCGCGGATTCGCCCCACCACGACCGTGAAAATTTCCCTATAATGCGGCCTTAAACGGGCCTGCAATATCCCCTTACAGGGATGAATAGCCAGTCTGAAGCCCCGCAACGGCATTCGATGCCGATTGCGCCCATCAGTGGCTCTCGGAACCCCGTACAAATTTATGTTTATTTGCCTGCGTGTACCGCTGCAAAAAACGCTATCCAACGCGGCCAGCACCGCCGTGTGAAAAACCAACCGATCATTTTCACACGGGCACACTGGCCCTCACGCAGGAGACGACACGTCATGCTGAGCTGGGACGAATTCGACAAAGAAGACACGGAAGTAGCAGTCAAGAGCGCCAACGCTGGCCACGCCACCGAAGCCAACATGGACCGTCTCGACAGCGCCGGCGGTGCCGCCGCCCTCGAAGCCCGTGCCGTGACCGCCGCTGACTCTGCCGCCGTTGCCCGCGCCAAAGCCGCCCTGGACTCGCTCGACGTTGCCGAAGGCCTCGCCGAACTCGAAGGCGCCTCCGCCCGTGTCGCTGTCGATGAAAAGCGCATGATCAACTGCCGCGCCGACCTCAACCAGCTCGTACCTTTCAAGTACGACTGGGCCTGGCAGAAGTACCTGGACGGCTGCGCAAACCACTGGATGCCGCAAGAAGTCAACATGACCGCCGACATCGCCCTCTGGAAAAACCCGGAAGGCCTGACCGACGACGAGCGCCGCATCGTGATGCGCAACCTCGGCTTCTTCTCCACCGCCGACTCCCTGGTTGCCAACAACCTGGTCCTGGCCGTGTACCGCCTGATCACCAACCCGGAATGCCGCCAGTACATCCTGCGCCAGGCGTTCGAAGAGGCGATCCACACCCACGCCTACCAGTACTGCATCGAATCGCTGGCCATGGATGAAGGCGAGATCTTCAACATGTACCACGAGATCCCATCGGTCGCGAAAAAAGCCACCTGGGGCCTGAAGTACACCCGCTCGATCTCCGATCCGAAGTTCGAAACCGGCACCGTCGAAACCGACAAAGAGTTGCTGCGCAACCTGATCGCCTACTACTGCGTCCTGGAAGGCATCTTCTTCTACTGCGGCTTCACCCAGATCCTCTCCATGGGCCGCCGCAACAAAATGACCGGTGTCGCCGAGCAGTTCCAATACATCCTGCGCGACGAATCCATGCACCTGAACTTCGGCATCGACGTGATCAACCAGATCAAAATCGAAAACCCACATTTGTGGGATGCTGAAATGAAGGAAGAAGCGACCCAGATGATTCTGCAAGGTACTCAGCTGGAAATCGAATACGCTCGTGACACCATGCCTCGTGGCGTGTTGGGCATGAATGCGGCGATGATGGAGGACTATCTGAAGTTCATCGCTAACCGTCGTCTGTCGCAGATCGGTTTGAAGGAAGAGTATCCAGGGACGACTAACCCGTTCCCTTGGATGAGCGAGATCATGGACTTGAAGAAAGAGAAGAATTTCTTTGAGACTCGCGTAATCGAGTACCAAACCGGTGGTGCGCTTAGCTGGGATTGATTCCTTGGCAAGCCACGATTTAGCGACTTGGAGGGTGTACTGAGGTTTGTGTAAACGGTCATTAGGCGCACACTGCCTACCCCAAGGAGTTTCAAATGACCGAGCCTAAGCGCACCAAGCGAGTCAAACCCGATCCTGAGTTGGTAAAACTGGCCGATAGCCTGTTGGCCAATTACCGAAAGCCAGAGGATCTGATCGGCGAAAACGGTCTGCTCAAACAGCTCACCAAGATGCTCGTCGAACGGGCCCTGGAAGCTGAAATGACCGAACACCTGGGTCATGACAAAAGCGCAGCGGTGACCAATGCCGAAGGAAATGCACGCAACGGCCATAGCGGCAAGACGCTCAAGGGCGACTTTGGCGAGCTACCGCTGGAGATTCCCCGTGACCGCCAGGGCATGTTCGAGCCTCAGCTGATATCCAAGCACCAGACGCGCTGGACCGGCTTTGATGACAAGGTGATTTCACTGTACGCCCGTGGCATGACTGTTCGGGAAATCCAAGGGCACCTGGAGGAAATGTACGGCACTGAGGTCTCTCCAAGCCTCATCTCGGCGATTACCGATGCGGTCAGTGAGGAGGTCAAGGTCTGGCAGTCGCGCCCTCTGGATGAGCTCTATCCGATCCTCTACCTCGACTGCATACACGTCAAAGTGCGTGATAGCGGCGCGGTCAGAACCAAAGCGGTTTACCTGGCCATTGGCGTCAACATGGACGGCCACAAAGAGGTGTTAGGGCTGTGGATCGCGCAGACGGAAGGTGCCAAGTTCTGGCTGCAAGTCGTTACAGAGCTTAGAACCCGCGGGGTAAAAGACATTTTCATTGCCTGTGTAGATGGGCTCAAGGGCTTCCCTGAAGCCATCGAAGTGGTCTATCCGCAAGCTTCGGTTCAACTGTGCATCGTGCACATGGTTCGCAATAGCTTGAAGTTTGTATCGTGGAAATATCAGCGTGAAGCGGCTGCTGATCTCAAGCTTATCTACCGGTCAACAACCGTCGAGATGGCCGAGCAGAAGCTGACCGATTTCGAGGCCAAATGGGATGATCGATACCCTCTGATCAGCCAATCCTGGCGCAAGAACTGGGCGAGGGTCATACCGTTGTTCGATTACCCGCCTGAGATACGGACGGTGATTTACACCACCAACGCCATCGAATCGATCAACATGAGCTTGCGCAAAGTCACTAAAAGCAGAGCCTCATTCCCGACAGACGATGCGGTCATGAAGCTCTTTTATCTCGCGCTGAACAACATCAGCAAGAAGTGGACAATGCCAATCAGAGACTGGGCGGGAGCGTTAAACAGGTTCAGTATCCAGTTCGAAGACAGGCTTGTGCAGGATTAACAGCAACGCCGTTTACACAAAATCCCGTACACCCCCGCGACTTGAATCGCCAAATCGAACATCTAAAAGCCCCGATCTGATCGGGGCTTTTTATTGACAGTAGGAAAACTCCTACCCGCTTACTCAGCAGTCGCAAAACCTCCTACAGCAATTCCAGATACATCCGCATTGATGACCATTCAAAGCGACTTTAATCTCTGCTGCAGGTGCCTAAGAAACGCCCAACGTAGAAGCTAACCTCATCACACAGAACGCATGCTGCTACCAGCATGTAAGCGCATTCGTGTGTGGACGAACAGCTTCGTTGGGATTCTTAAGTCCTCTACGTTGGGCTCCGGCCCTCTTCAAATTCAAACGTAGAGGTAATGGAAATGCCTGCACAAACTCCACACCGATCGGTAATGACCGATCCTCTCAGATCAACAGTCTTCCACCGCCATAACCTCCCACTCCACGCCCTCCTCCTTGAAAACCAACCATGGTTCTGTGCCCGCGATATCGGCCGCTTGATGGGGTTCCACTTGAGTGAGCGCATGCTCAACAAACTGGACAAAGACCAGCACCGCACATTGTGGATTGAGCATTACCACCAAACGCAAAAACAACTGATGCTCAGTGAGTCCGGTGTGTATGCGCTGTTGGTGTATCACTACGCACCCGGAAATCGGTTGTTGCGCGAATGGCTAACCCATCAGGTCGTACCGGCCCTACGAGATGCTGATCAATCGAAGAACTCGGATCGGCCGATGTTGAGCTTGTTGGACTGGCCGGAAATGTCGTTGAGTCTGTTGCATTGGCAGGATGAAGGTTGGATTCGGCTGCGCGACATGCCTTACCTGCTGCACGACCACACGCAGCAGCGAGTAACTGTCGCTAAGCCTTGGTGGCGGAGAGTCGCGCAGGTGTTTGAGTCACCGAAGCATTCGATGACGCGCTTGTAGGACCTTCCTCAAGATCTGTCGCTATTTCTTGTAGGAAATTTCGTAGACAGTCGTAGTGGCCACTCAGTATCGTCCGAGGGTTTTCACCCCTCGGCGATTGTATGAGCGAAAAGATAAAAGACAGCGACTGGAGCGTTTCTGAAATCAAGGCCGCGGTGGATGCCTATCTTAAGATGCTCGCGCTGGAGCTAAGCGGTCAGAAATTCGTGAAGACTGAAGTGAATCTTGCTCTACGCGAAACAGCTTTACCCACCCGCACCAAAGGCTCCGTCGAATTCCGGATGCAGAACATCTCTACGGTTCTGATGAAGATGGATCGGGAGTTCATCAAGGGATACAAGCCTGCCAAGAATGTTGGCTCGAATGTTGAACAGCTAATTCAGGTCGCGCTCACCGAACGAGGCGTTCAGTCTGGCGCCCCCAACGCTCCGACAGCTGATGAGCAAACCCTAGAGCGTCGTGCTGCTGCGCTTCAAAAGCTAAAGATCAAGGAGCCGCCAAAAGGCATTAAGAAACCGAAACGAGCGGCGAGCTCAAGCACAGTTTTTGTCCGTGACCCCGAGGTGCGAGCGTGGGTGCGAAATGAAGCCGAAGGACGATGCGATGGCTGTGGCGAACCTGCCCCATTTCAAAAGCTTGGGTTGCCTTATCTAGAAGTTCACCACGTTAAGCCGCTCGCCGAAAAAGGCTCGGATCAAGTCACCAACGCCGTAGCGCTGTGCCCAAACTGCCATCGTCGCTGTCACCATTCGAGCGACAGTGAGGAGTTCACCGCTTCGCTTTATAAGAAGGTCAGACGGTTGATTCCTGAGTAATCGAACTCTGTGTCGGGACCGCTTACCGACTCAGCGAAGTCCAAAGTAACTGCATGACCAGAAAGCTTGATGCGGACCAGAGACAAATGATGCTCATTGACCTCTATGGTGCCGCGAAAGAGCGTTTGATGGTGAGTGAGTCAGGGGTGTATGCGTTGTTGATTTACCACTACTGCCCCGAGAACAGATTGTTGCGAGAGTGGCTAACGCATCAGGTCGTGCCTGCGCTGCGTGATGCACGGCCATCGCGAATGGTGGAGCGTCCAACGCTGAGCATGCTCGATTGGCCCAAGATGTCGCTCTGTATGTTGCATTGGCAGGATGAACCGTGGATTCGTTTGCGGGATATGCCATGTGTGTTGGCGAATGATCCTTTTAATAGGCGTGAATCCTGGTGGCGGAAAGCAACACGGGTCATGCGCGGATTCTGATTGTGTGCTCCCCGATCCTGAGTTGATGAAGCTGGCCGACAGCCTGTTGGCCAATTTCCAAGAGCCCAAGGATCTGATCGGCAAAAGGTCTGGGAGTGTCTGCACTATTGCAATGGCTCGAGCGCTTGCCGAAGCTTATCTTCCAGCGCCCATATCTCCCGCTTCACTTCCATGCGCCGATCTCGGGCGGCTTGAATGCGAGATTCATCAAGGCCACCGTAACGACGTAACCAATGAACGATCATTTCCTCATCAGGGTAGTAATAGTCCTTCTGGCCTTTACTGCTTCGCGGCGTGTCGTTCATATCGCTGTCGAAGCGTCCAGCGGCGAATTCATCCGGGGGCAACGTACCCCATTCGGCGGCGCAATCCTCGAATATCCAGGCAATTTCATTGAGGTGTTTTTGCGCACCGCGATGCCCGCGTTTGTAGAACACGTACTCGCGGCAACTCTCCTGGAAGCGCTCCATCATCGGCTCATCATCGACCCAGCGAAGGATGTCGTGCTGGCCCGCATGGTGGATCAGGCCGTGTATCCACCGCTCGGCAAAACGATCGACGAAACCTTCGACATCCGCTTTTTTTGCCTCCGCGAAAATCATGCAATACCGGGTTTTCACATGGATGACGAACAGCACATGTTTACGTTGAACGGTGATGGCGTGGACCAGCCACTGTTCGGCTGACACGTCAGGCGTATCGTCCTCAATGATGAGCGACGGCGGTTTCTCCACCGGGGTGATTTTCTTGCCCTTGTGGACACGGCTGAAAAAGTTGCTGGCGGCTTCGGTGCAATTGAAGATCAACATCCTGGTTCTCTGGTAGAAGGTGGCGATAGCGGTTGTCAGTCCTGCCGCACGATCTCGTCAGCCCATTCACTTCATTGTGCGGGAAGCGCCGGGGGTTGGCGTGACGGCTAGCCTTTGGGCAATTGCAGTTTAGCTGCACCACGGTGCTGGTTGACCAGCGAGTACGGCAGCACCGGCCAATCAGGGTTATCGCAATTACGTTGGTAACGGGCGAAGTAAGCTCCCAGATAAATCCCCTTCGGCGTGAAGTGCCAGTTGGAATAACCCCAGACGCTTTCATCGGTGTAATCGCAGTCGCCATCGTCTTCAGCGGGCTTCTTCATTTCATCCGGATACAGTGCGGTGAATTGCTTGACCAGCCACGGCGCCATGACTTTCATCTGATCGTATTCGGTGTTCGCGCTATCGGCTTCACCGATCCACAGCACATCTTTGAGTTTCAGCAACTCACCGGTGTGGACGTCCAGATTGATCGGAGAGCTTCCGAAGTCCGGATGGGCGCCGCCGCAGCTGTAACCGGTGGAGATATCCAGGCTGACCACGTCGGGCGAGAGAAACTTCGGGGCAGCACCTTGATCGAACTCCGCATATTCCCCGCCATCCATCATGCAGCGGTGATAGTCAATGACTTCAGTCCAGAGCCGACCGAACAGGTGGTTGTTGATGCGCTGCTGCTGTTCTTTCGTGTAGCCGGACTCTACGCTGAACAGCGAAATCTTCGACTGAGGCTCTGTCCACCATTGCAGGTCGTAGCCCATGAAGTTTTCTTTCTTCCCCGGTTTGAGCTTGAGCCCCAGTAAGCGCAAATACTCGTAGGGATCGTCCTTCGGCAAGGTGGCTATAAACGGCAGCGTCGTTGAAGTCGGCGCAGGAAGTTTCGCCTCAGTCAGTTGTACCGGCAGCTTCTTGCCCTCGGGATTTTGCCACTCACCCTGCCAGCCATCGGCGGTGGATTTCAGCTTTAAGGATGGCAGCGGTTTGTCGTCACCATAGCGGTTGTTGCCTTCAACAAGGTTCAACGTGCTTTCTTGCAACGAGCCGCTGAGCGCCAAGTCGCGGTGATACTTCTCATAGAAGTAGCGGCCGCTGACTTCGTCTTGCTGTGTGGAGTTGAGCTCCACCACAATCGGCATCTTGCCCAGCGTACCGGTGAACACGCGCCGGCCATCATCGGCTTGCGCGGTAGAAATCAATGTGAACAGCGCCGCAGCGTATGGCGCCAGGCGCAACAGTCCCTTGAGCATGGATCGATCCCTGGATGAGTCGGAGGTTGCGCCGGAGTTTGGCTTCCGGCGCTGGAAAATTCGGGGCGATTTTTTATAAAAAATGTCACCAGCGCTCGCACTGGCTACACCACAATAAGTCGTTCCGCCCATGCCCCACCAACTATCGCGGTTGCTACACCACCTATACATGCTGGGGCTGGCATATCCATCAAGTTAATCAAATTTTACCAAAAAGCATGCAATCACCAGCCAAACTGCACCACCAACCAGTATCACGGCATCAATCTGCAGAAGACGTTTGAGATATGGAGGAAAGTTTTCAATATCGACAGGGTTCAATTCACCGATGCGGATTGACGCTTTTGGCATTATTACCACTCCGGTAATTTTAGTCACTAAGAGAAAGCCCCCAAACCAACCCTGATTCCGCAGCCCTGGCCCCCAAATATTGATACAGCGACTGTTCTTCAGCGCCTCCATCATGGCATCCAGGTGACGCCTCAAGTATAGGGCGTACGCAAAACTCATGAATCCCAGCAGTATTGGCCCGCCATTGACAATCAAAACCGCCCAGGCAGGCCAACTGCTCATCATGGCTGCATGGCCTCATACAGTGCTTCGCCGAATACTTCCCCAACTTCACCACCATCGGTTGAACCCACCCAAGCCGCAACACCTACCAATGTAGCGACGCAGACAACCCCTCCAATACCGGTAGTGACTCCAAGTGCCAGGCAAATCGGACCACTGCTAGCGAGGCCTATCCGTGCGCCCAAAATACCACCACCGGTGGACCCGACAAATTTCCCCCCTTCAGTAAACTTAACCTTCTTGCATGCAGCTCCAGAATCGCCAACACAAACCTCCTGAATGGCCAACAGCGAAGAAACCCCGCCGATTCCAATGCCGATGTAACCACCAGTGCCCATATACTTGGCAGCTCGACTGATTGCATTCACATGGGTCGCATAACCTGGTATCTGGCCCGGCGCACCGGCCTTGTCCCAGTGATGCACCAAACTTCGACTGGAAATGCCAAGGGCCGTCTTCAATTTTGGGTGATCACCCAAGGTCGTCTGGCCGCGAAGGCGAGTGGAGTTCAGCAGGTGGGCATCCAGCTGGGCGAGCAGGCGCTGGCGTTCGGCGAAGAACTGCGGCGACTTTAGGTGGCCATGTTGGCGATAGGTTTCCTGATGCAGGCGTTCCATGGCTTGCAGGGTGTCGCGCAGTCGGCTCAGGTGTTTCTCCATTACCGCCGCGCTGACGCCAAGCACGGTAGAAGTGTCGCCGGTAAAACTGGCGATTTCAGCGCCGTGGCGAAACATGAACTCCGCTTCATCTGGCGTCAGAGGGTCGAGGGCCGCCTTGACCTGTTGCGCGGCCTGCATCAACTGCGCTTCCTGGTAAGTGCAGGAGCTGTTGTACGGATCGCTCAGCACGATCATCGAGCCGGCTTTGACGTCGCCCAGGTTGGGGTTCAGTAGTTTGAATTTGCCCATCACCGCCGGGTCACGCACGATGAACAAGGAGGCTTCAAGCTGTTCGCGGGTGGTGCTTTTAGGCACGATGTAGAAGCCCGGTTCCTGGGCCGCTGCACCGCCCGGGAACACTGGCTTGGGAGTGTTCGATGCAGACGCGAAACCGGCTGATCGTGGCGCTGCCGGATTGCCGGCGAGAGGTGTAGTCGGTTGGGATGCGGCCCTTGTGGTCTGGGGCGCAGCACTGTGGCTCGATTCATACGTGGCGTTGAACACCGACGGGATCAACCTGGCTCTGCACGGGCAGGTGCTGTAGCTGTCCAGCGAGCCCGCCACGATCCTGCCATGACTGTTGATGTAGGAGACGCCTCCCACGATCTTGTAGGTTTCGTCGTTTTTGCCGCAGGAAACGCGGTCGCCTTCACGCGCATGGGCGATACCAAACATCATGACGCGTGTGTCGGCTTCCAACACCTTGCCGCCGCAAGTGGTCTCGTCACCCAGGCGAATGAAATGTCCTTTGGCCATTGCTGATCTCCCTCTCTGCTGGCGCCCCAGTCATGGAAAGCGCACCACTGTTAACCATCGATAAGCCGACTCGGGATGAGTGGCTTAACGCAAAGTACGTGGACAGAGAGGTAATTCAAGATGGTCTAGAAAATCAGGAAAGATCCCACAAGCCATGCAGAAAAAGGCGACGAAAATGGAGATAGGACAAGTACGAATTCATGCTTGGTTCGTAAAAAAATCAAAAAATAAACATCTAAGGCCTGTTGGGTGTGCGTGGCTTGCGAGGGTGGTAGCGATTCAGCATTGATGTAGGCTCGGCTGGCGCTATCGCCAGCAGGCTGGCTGGCTCCCACAGGGGGGTGGCTGGGATATGAGATTGGCCTCGAGTTTTTCGGGGCGTTTTAGTATTTGGGCCGGGGACGGCTTTCGGGTTACAGCCGCATGATCTCATCAGCCCATTCAATCTCATAGAGCTGGCGTACAGCGTCAGCAATCTCTTCCCGCGCCGCTTCACTGAGGACCGACAGCTCTGCATCGGTTAGCAAGTCGTGCTTGACCATCATTCTCAAAGCCATAGTTGCCTTTGAGCGACTGTAATGATCGAAAGTGCGGACGATGTCTTTATCCCGGTCGCGCATCAGCCGATAAAGCATCCCATACCTGGCTTGAGCCGAAAGCGCACCATGTTCAGTGATGGTCCTGGCATCGGCCAACACACCTTGGCAGAAACGATCGAGCGCAACCTTGCGCAGTTTCTTGAACTTCTTCCAGTCGCTTTCGAGGATGGACACGAGCATTACCCCGGCGAATGATCATACAATGCGGTGCAGAGCTACAGGATTCGGTTTGGGAGGCCAGGCTTTCTAGATGTTATTACCTAAGGTTAAAAATTTTCGCAATGCACCACAGCAAGACTAGTGACACTGAAAGTAATAATACGCTGCGCCTCAAAAAAACCAGTTTGCGCTTTATTGGCGCTGGAAGATTCTCTATGTCTTGAGCACTGATACTGCCATTTTCGATACCTCTACGTGGTGACGAGACGTAATCGGCAATGTTGGCGATCATCCTCAACCGCCCCGATAGCCCTGCGTGTCGCCAGAAGGCGAGAACGGTAATCGCCGGGCTGTTTTTCAGGTGCCCAAGGAGTACATCCATCTTGGTATAGGCCATATGAAGTGCTACTACGAGCCAGACGAAGATCAGTAGGAGGATTACCCCACCGAGAGTACCGAATATCATCGATGCTTTACTCATCTCGTTGCCTCGTAGATAAGGTCACCGATCCAATCGCCAAACCCGCTGCCTGCTGCTCCCCCGACCAAAGCCCCTGTTACTACCGCTACAGCGGTGCATATCCCGGTCCCTAAACCACCATTAGGTGCTCCGAGTGCAATACAGAGCCTGCCGGTTGTCTCAACTGACAACGTTGCACCTACGACGGCACCTCCTATGATTCCGCCAGCAAAGCTACCCGCCTCGGTGAATCTAACACGCTCGCAAGCTTCGGTATTTCCCGCCGTACACACATCCTGCACCTTCATGGCAGATGCACCTCCACCGACGGCAGTACCCAGCCAACCGCCGTATTGAACGTATTTAGAAGCCTTCGCCACACCTTCAAGATGGGTGGCATGACCTGGGATTTGCCCCCCAGGACTGGCATGGGTCCAGTGGTGGACCAGGCTTTGGCTGGAAATACCCAACTTTTTTTTCAAGTTGATATGGTCAGGGAATCCAATGCCCTTGCGGGTCAGTGCCGTCATATGGCTGTTCAGTTGTGCGAGCAGACGCTGGCGCTCTGCAAAGAACGCTGGCGAACGCAGATGCCCATCTCTTTGCAGTGTATTCTGTTGCAACGCTTCAATATCCCTCAAGGCATTACCTACGTTATCCAGGTTGTTCTTGAAAATACTCGCGCCAACGCCAATAGCGTTCGAGCCGTAGGTCAGGAAGGCCTGGATGACATCACGGTGTTGCACCATGAAATCCGCTTCTTCCGGGCTAAGCGTTTCAATGATCTGGTTGGTCTTGGCCGCCACGTCCATGAGCAGGGCTTCTTCACGGGTGCACTGGTAGTTGTTGGGGTCACTCAGCACGATCATCGAGCCGGCTTTGACGTCGCCCAGGTTGGGGTTCAGTAGTTTGAATTTGCCCATCACCGCCGGGTCACGCACGATGAACAAGGAGGCTTCAAGCTGTTCGCGGGTGGTGCTTTTAGGCACGATGTAGAAGCCCGGTTCCTGCGCCGCTGCATTGCCCAAGGGCACTGGCTTGGGAGTGTTCGATGCAGACGCGAAACCGGCTGATCGTGGCGCTGCCGGATTGCCGGCGAGAGGTGTAGTCGGTTGGGATGCGGCCCTTGTGGTCTGGGGCGCAGCACTGTGGCTCGATTCATACGTGGCGTTGAACACCGACGGGATCAACCTGGCTCTGCACGGGCAGGTGCTGTAGCTGTCCAGCGAGCCCGCCACGATCCTGCCATGACTGTTGATGTAGGAGACGCCTCCCACGATCTTGTAGGTTTCGTCGTTTTTGCCGCAGGAAACGCGGTCGCCTTCACGCGCATGGGCGATACCAAACATCATGACGCGTGTGTCGGCTTCCAACACCTTGCCGCCGCAAGTGGTCTCGTCACCCAGGCGAATGAAATGTCCTTTGGCCATTGCTGATCTCCCTCTCTGCTGGCGCCCCAGTCATGGAAAGCGCACCACTGTTAACCATCGATAAGCCGACTCGGGATGAGTGGCTTAACGCAAAGTACGTGGACAGAGAGGTAATTCAAGATGGTCTAGAAAATCAGGAAAGATCCCACAAGCCATGCAGAAAAAGGCGACGAAAATGGAGATAGGACAAGTACGAATTCATGCTTGGTTCGTAAAAAAATCAAAAAATAAACATCTAAGGCCTGTTGGGTGTGCGTGGCTTGCGAGGGTGGTAGCGATTCAGCATTGATGTAGGCTCGGCTGGCGCTATCGCCAGCAGGCTGGCTCCCACAGGGGGGTGGCTGGGATATGAGATTGGCCTCGAGTTTTTCGGGGCGTTTTAGTATTTGGGCCGGGGACGGCTTTCGGGTTACAGCCGCATGATCTCATCAGCCCATTCAATCTCATAGAGCTGGCGAACAGCGTCAGCAATCTCTTCCCGCGCCGCTTCACTGGGGACCCCAGCTCAGTATCGGTAAGCCGTCGTGCTTGACCAAGCCATAAGAGCGCAAAAGCGACTGTGATGATCGAAAGTCAGGACTATGTCTTTATCCCGGTCGCGCACAACTATTTTCCGGCCACCAATACTTCCTTTTTCTTCTTGCTGGTAGTAAATAACACAATGGCAGACGCTATTGCCAATGCCCCCCAACCATAAGCAAAGGTTCCTAAGCTGTCTCTCGACAGGCCAATAATTGGAGGTACTAATACGACGGAAATCTGATTAGCCGTCATGGCCATTCCAAGTGCAAAGCCTTTGCGGTCAGCGGGAGCAGTTTCGGCAATATAGGCTACCCAAGGGCCGTACCACCCGTATGCGAAAAATCCTGTTACAGCCATGAAGATACTCACGACAACCAGATTTGTGGTTTTCAAAATTGGCAGCAGTATGAGTACTACAGTGACTGCTGCCAAACAGACCAACACTGGATAGTACCTGCCAGCTTTACAGCGATCGCTCCAAGCTGCAAGTACAATCCTTCCTGCAATGCCTGCCCCAAGCACTACAAAGAACATTGTTGTCGCAACAAAGCCATCAAGTCCAAGTGAATTATGAAGATACAGGACTAGAAATACTGAGATAGCATACTGAGAAGCGGTAAGACTAGCCCCCGACAGCATGATATTTCTCATGGTGGGATCCGTTGCCATCAGTAGCCGAGATGTAATTGCAGACCTTATATCAAGTTGTTTTTTTGGGTTAGATTGTATTTTTACAGGAGACTTGTACAACAGCATAAATACAGCAGCACCAAATACTGCGACTATACCGCCCGCTAAAAAGGCTGCCTGAATCGAATAGCGCGTGGCAATAAATGGGAGCAATAATGCTGCCATTGCACCGCCAAGTGGTAATCCGGCCTGTCGGATTCCCATAGCGAATCCTAACTGATTGCCTGCAAACCAATTGGCTACCGATTTACTTCCCCCAGGCTGGGCCGCACTGTACCCGAGACCTAATATTGCCAGAAGCACCAATAACTCAATGTAGGAATTTGCCAGCGCTGCTCCGCACAATGCGGCTCCAACGATTATGGTCCCTATGCCTACGACAAACCGTTCGCTGTATCTGTCCAGTAACTCGCCAGCAATCAAGAGCCCAATAAGTGGAATTAGCTGCGCCGCCGACACCAGCAAGCCTAGCTGTAAGTTGCTGATATCCATTTCAGCTTGAACCTGCACTGCAATCGATCCAAACCCTTGGACGAAGAAGCAGGCACACGCTTGAGCAAAAGTAGCTACAACTAAAATCACCCAACGATAGTGGCTTCCAAATGTCATATGTGTGCCCCCCAAATATTCGAAAAAACCTGACAACAGGCCAACACCTAAATAAATATATTCCAACTACGATCCTACTCCAGCGCATGCTGCAAGTTGGAATGATCTATACGCGTTTTGGCTGACGGAGCATCGCCCCCATGATCACTACAACCAACCAACAACTTCACCAATGCCACCAAATAAAAAAGGTAGCCCACAAAGAGTTATTATCCCCCTGCGCCAAATTACGCCAGGGGCACTGACTTGGGCGCGCTCGACGCAGACGCGAAAGCAACTGGCCGTTGCGCTGCCGGATTGCCGGCGAGTGTGTTCGGTTGCGCTGCGGCCTTTGTGGTCTGGGGCGCAGCACTGCTACGCGACTCATAAGTGGCGTTAAAAACCGACGGGATCAACCTGGCTCTACACGGGCAGGTGCTGTAGCTGTCCAGCGAGCCCGCCACGATCCTGCCATGACTGTTGATGTAGGAGACGCCTCCCACGATCTTGTAGGTTTCGTCGTTTTTTCCGCAGGAAACGCGGTCGCCTTCACGAGCATGGGCGATGCCAAACATCATGACGCGTGTGTCGGCTTCCAACACCTTGCCGCCGCAAGTGGTCTCGTCACCCAGGCGAATGAAATGTCCTTTGGCCATTGCTGATCTCCCTCTCTGCTAGCGCCCCAGTCACGGAAAGCGCACCACTGTTAACGATCGAAAAGCCGACTCGGGATGAGCGGCTTAACGCAAAGTACGTGGACAGAGAGGTAATTCAAGATGGTCTAGAAAATCAGGAAAGATCCCACAAGCCAGACAGAAGAAGCCGACGAAAATGGAGATAGGTGAAATATCTGCACACCCGCTCGCTCAATCCGCCCGACTCAGTGAGGTCCACAACAACTGCGCCGCATACCCCCGATATGGCCGCCACCCTTCAGCCCGCGCCAACAAATCCCGAGCCGTCACCACCCCACCTTCCAACGCCACCAACGCATTGATCAACCCCACATCCCCATTCGGCAACCCGTCCATCTCCCGCAATTGCCGCAGGGCAATGTACTGCGCCGTCCAGTCACCAACCCCATACAATCCCAGCAACCGCTTCACTCCACCCTGCCGATCAGGCTCAAACAATAGAGGATCATCGACCAACGCCTGGGCCACGCCCGACAGCGTTCGGCCTCGGCTCTTAGGCATCCCCAACGTCGCAAGGTCCGCCGTCGCCAGCACAGCCGCCTCAGGAAACACATGGGTTAACCCTCCATGCGGTGAGGTCAGTGGCGTGCCGTACTGCGCCACCAGTTTCCCAGCCAGTTTGATGGCCGCGCCCACGGTAATCTGCTGCCCCAACACCGCACGAATCGCCAGTTCCAGACCGTCCCACGTCCCCGGCACCCGCAGTCCCGGATGCTGTGAGATCAGGCGTGCCAGCAGTGGATCGACCGACAGGTGCCGTTGCATGGTGATCAGGTCGGCGTCCAGGTCAAACATCCGTCGCAACCTGGCGATGATCTCAGGCACTGCGCTGGTATCGGGAAAGTCGAGGGTCAGTTCCAGTGAGTCTGCGGTCGCAGGCTTGATCGAGAGTGTGCCGTGAACCCCGTTCAAGCCGATGCTGCGCGAGTAAGTGCCGTCGACCACCTGTTCCATTCCGGCAATCGCCCGCGCCGACAGAAACCCCAGCATGGCCGGCCAGTCATAGGGCGGCTCGAACGCCAGCAGCAACTTCACAGCCTCAGCACCCCGCTGTAGAGCCCATACGCCGCCAACCCGGCACCGCAGATGACGCAGGTAAAGATGCCCTTTTCGATGGCGGTGAACAGCGGCTTGCCCTGTTCATGCCTGGCCTTGGCGAACAGGATCACGCCCGGCGCGTAGAGCAACGCCGAGAGCAGCAGGTACTTCAAGCCGCCGGCATACAGCAGCCACACTGCGTAGCACAGGGCGACGCCGCCGATCAGCAGGTCCTTGGTTCGTTCGGCGGAGGCGTGTTCGTAGGTTTCGCCGCGCCCGCTCAACAGCACCGCATAAGCCGCCGACCACAGGTAGGGCACCAGGATCATCGACGAGGCGAGGTAGATCAGGCTGGTGTAGGTGCCGGCGGAGAACAGGGTGATCAGCAAGAACAGCTGGATCATCACGTTGGTCATCCACAGCGCATTGACCGGCACATGGTTGGCGTTTTCCTTGGTCAGAAACGCCGGCATGGTCTTGTCCTTGGCCGTGGCGAAGAGGATTTCGGCGCACAGCAGCGCCCAGGATAGCAAGGCGCCCAGCAGCGAAATCCCCAGGCCGATACTGATCAGCAACGCGCCCCACGGGCCGACGATATGCTCCAGCACCGCGGCCAACGACGGGTTCTGCAAGGTGGCCAGTTCCGGCTGGCTCATGATGCCCAGCGACAGCACGTTGACCAGCACCAGCAGCGCCAGCACCCCGAGAAAGCCGATGACCGTGGCCCGGCCCACGTCCGCACGTTTCTCGGCGCGCGCCGAGTAGACGCTGGCGCCCTCGATGCCGATGAACACGAACACCGTGACCAGCATCATGTTGCGTACCTGGTCCATCACGCCGCCGAAACTCGGGTTGCTGCGTCCCCAGATGTCGCGGGTAAAGACGTCCGCTTTAAAAGCTACGGCGGCGATCACGATGAACATGATCAGCGGCACAATCTTCGCCACGGTCGTCAGCAGGTTAATGAAGGCTGCTTCCTTGATCCCGCGCATCACCACGAAATGCACCGTCCACAGCAGCACCGAGGCACAGGCGATGGCGACCGGGGTGTTGCCTTCGCCGAACACCGGGAAGAAAAAACCCAGGGTGCTGAACAGGAGCACGAAGTAACCGACGTTGCCCAGCCAGGCGCTGATCCAGTAGCCCCAGGCCGAAGAGAAGCCCATGTAGTCGCCAAAACCGGCCTTGGCGTAGGCGTACACCCCCGAATCCAGTTCCGGTTTGCGATTGGCCAGGGTCTGGAACACAAACGCCAGGGTGAGCATGCCGACAGCAGTAATTCCCCAGCCGATCAATATCGCACCGGCGTCGGCCTTGGCCGCCATGTTCTGCGGCAGGGAAAAGATTCCGCCACCAATCATCGACCCCACCACCAGCGCGATCAGTGCGCTGAGGCGTAGCTTTTGCGTCGATTGCGACATGCCTGTGTCTCCGTTTCCCAGGGGCGGCAGTCGCCGCGAAATCGTCACATATCCTGCGTTTACTGAATGGATGAAGCGTAATGACGTTTATTGGATAACGCCAACGAACATCCCTTCAACTGCGGAATATGACCGAAAAGGGTCCCATATAATTTTTCGCTTTATAAATACTTTTTAGTAAGGAAATTCAGTTCTAACAACCCAACACGAAAATTTGCGGATTGCAAAAAACGAACTAGCTTCATAAGTCGCAGGGAATGCGAAAAAGTTTCAACAAAAAATCAACGAGGCCTCTGGAACAAGCATTACAGGCTGTGGCCTTGTGCGAGCTAATCATTCAGTTATTAACAATGGAATGTAGACCTGTACTGATCTAAGTCAGCCCACCGTACGGCTGGCGGACTTAGTCTGCTGTCTCACTTCTCCTGCATGGAGTCACGGAATGTCTGAAGCTCCCGGAAAACTGAAACTCGGCGCACTGGTTGCATTGGTCGTCGGTTCGATGATTGGTGGCGGGATCTTTTCCCTGCCACAGAACATGGCGGCCAGTGCCGATGTCGGCGCCATCCTGATTGGCTGGGCGATCACCGCTGTCGGCATGCTCACTCTCGCCTTTGTGTTCCAGACCCTGGCCAACCGCAAACCCGACCTGGACGGCGGGGTCTACGCCTACGCCAAGGCCGGTTTCGGCGACTACATGGGTTTCTCTTCGGCCTGGGGGTACTGGATCAGTGCCTGGCTGGGCAACGTCGGTTACTTCGTGCTGTTGTTCAGCACCCTCGGCTACTTCTTCCCGGTGTTTGGCGAGGGCAATACCGTCGCCGCCGTGATCGGCGCATCCGTGTTGCTGTGGGCCGTGCATTTGCTTGTATTGCGGGGGATCAAGGAAGCGGCGTTCATCAACCTGGTGACCACGGTCGCCAAGATCGTACCGCTGATACTGTTTGTGTTGATCGCGATTTTCGCCTTCAAGCTGGACATCTTCACCGCCGACATCTGGGGCATGAAGAATCCGGACCTGGGCAGCGTGATGAACCAGGTGCGCAACATGATGCTGGTCACCGTGTGGGTGTTCATCGGCATTGAAGGCGCGAGCATTTTCTCGGCGCGCGCGGAAAAACGCAGCGATGTGGGTAAGGCCACGGTGATCGGCTTTATCACCGTGCTGCTGATCCTGGTGCTGGTGAACGTGCTGTCGCTGGGCATCCTGACCCAGCCGGAACTGGCCAAGCTGCAGAACCCGTCGATGGCCGCCGTGCTGGAACACGTGGTGGGCCAGTGGGGAGCGGTGCTGATCAGCGTCGGCCTGATCATCTCGTTGCTCGGTGCGTTGTTGTCCTGGGTGCTGCTGTGCGCGGAGATCATGTTCGCCGCCGCCAAGGACCACACCATGCCGGCGTTCCTGCGCAAGGAAAACGCCAACCAGGTACCGGTCAACGCCCTGTGGCTGACCAACGCCATGGTGCAGATCTTCCTGGTCATCACGCTGTTTTCCGCCAGTACCTACCTGTCGCTGATCTACCTCGCCACCTCGATGATCCTGGTGCCGTACCTGTGGTCGGCGGCGTACGCCCTGCTGTTGGCCGTGCGCGGCGAAACCTATGAAGGCGCGGCGGGTGAGCGCCAGAAAGACCTGATCATTGGCGCCGTGGCGCTGATCTACGCGGTCTGGCTGCTGTACGCCGGCGGCGTCAAATACCTGCTGCTCTCCGCCCTGCTCTATGCCCCCGGCGTGATCCTGTTCGCCAAGGCCAAGCTGGAACTGAAGAAACCGGTTTTCACCAATGTCGAGAAGCTGATTTTTGCCATGGTGGTCGTCGGCGCCCTGGTGGCGGCCTACGGTCTCTACGACGGCTTCCTGACCCTGTAACACGACTGTCTTGCCATCTGGAGGTTCACTGAAATGACCACGGAAAAAGTTAAGTACGGCGTCCATTCCGAAGCCGGCAAACTGCGCAAAGTCATGGTTTGCTCACCCGGCCTGGCCCATCAGCGGCTGACCCCGAACAACTGCGACGAACTGCTGTTCGATGACGTGCTGTGGGTGGCCCAGGCCAAGCGCGACCATTTCGATTTCGTCACCAAAATGCGCGAACGCGGTGTCGATGTGCTGGAAATGCACAACCTGCTGACCGACATCGTCGCCATCCCCGAAGCGCTGGACTGGATTCTTGAGCGCAAGATCACCGCCGATTCGGTGGGCCTGGGCTTGATCAATGAAACGAGTTCGTGGCTGCGCAGCCTGGAGCCGCGACATATCGCCGAGTTCCTGATTGGCGGTGTTTCTGCCGATGATCTGCCGGACAGTTTCGGCGGCAAGACCATCCAGATGTTCCGTGAATTCCTCGGCCACTCCAGCTTCATCCTGCCGCCACTGCCCAACACTCAATTCACCCGCGACACCACCTGCTGGATCTACGGTGGCGTCACGCTCAACCCGATGTACTGGCCGGCGCGCCGCCAGGAAACCCTGCTGACCACCGCCATCTACAAGTTCCATCCGCAATTCACCAACGCCGAATTCGAAATCTGGTACGGCGACCCGGACAAGGACCACGGCAGCTCCACCCTGGAAGGCGGCGACGTGATGCCGATCGGCAACGGCGTGGTGTTGATCGGCATGGGCGAACGCTCATCGCGCCAGGCCATCGGCCAACTGGCGCTCAATCTGTTCAAGAACAAAGCCGTCGAGAAAGTGATTGTCGCCGGCCTGCCGAAATCCCGCGCGGCGATGCACCTGGACACTGTGTTCAGTTTCTGCGACCGCGATGTGGTGACCATCTTCCCGGAAGTGGTGAACCAGATCGTCGCCTTCACCCTGCGTCCCGATGAAAGCAAACCGGGTGGCATCGACATCCGCCGCGAAGAAACCAACTTCCTCGACACCGTGGCCCAGGCCCTCAACCTCAAGGCCCTGCGCGTCGTCGAAACCGGCGGCAACAGTTTCGCCGCCGAACGCGAGCAATGGGACGACGGCAACAACGTGGTCGCCGTGGAACCCGGCGTGGTGATCGGCTACGACCGCAACACCTACACCAACACCCTGCTGCGCAAGGCCGGGGTGGAGGTCATCACCATCAGCGCCGGCGAACTCGGTCGCGGTCGCGGCGGCGGCCACTGCATGACCTGCCCGATCATCCGCGATCCGATCGACTACTAACCCATCAGCCTTGGCCCGCACTGACCCAGTGCGGGCCAACGGGATACCCAACACCTTAGGAGATCCAAAATGGCGTTCAATATCCATAACCGCAATCTGCTGAGCCTGGAACACCACACGCCTCGCGAATTGCGCTACCTGCTCGACCTGTCCCGCGATCTCAAGCGCGCCAAGTACACCGGCACCGAACAGCAACACCTCAAGGGCAACAACATCGCGCTGATCTTCGAAAAAACCTCGACCCGCACCCGCTGTGCGTTCGAAGTCGCGGCCTATGACCAGGGTGCCAACGTCACCTACATCGACCCGAACTCCTCGCAGATCGGCCACAAGGAAAGCATGAAGGACACCGCCCGCGTGCTCGGGCGCATGTACGACGCCATCGAGTACCGTGGCTTCAAGCAGGAAATCGTCGAGGAGCTGGCCAAGTTTGCCGGCGTCCCAGTGTTCAACGGCCTGACCGACGAATATCACCCGACGCAAATGATCGCCGACGTGCTGACCATGCGTGAACACGCCGACAAGCCGATCCACGAGATCAGCTATGCGTACCTTGGCGATGCGCGTAACAACATGGGCAATTCGCTGCTGCTGATTGGCGCCAAGCTGGGCATGGACGTGCGCATCTGCGCGCCGAAAGCCTTGTGGCCGTTGGACGACCTGGTGGCCCGCTGCAAGAAGTACGGCGAAGAAAGCGGTGCGCGCATCACCCTCACCGAAGACCCGAAAGCGGCGGTCAAGGGCGTGGACTTCATCCACACCGACGTCTGGGTGTCGATGGGCGAGCCGGTCGAAGCCTGGGCCGAGCGCATCCAGCAACTGCTGCCGTATCAGGTGAATGCCGAACTGATGAAAGCCACCGGCAACCCGCGCACCAAGTTCATGCACTGCCTGCCGGCGTTCCACAACAGCGACACCAAGGTCGGCAAGCAGATTGCCGAGCAGTACCCGAACCTGAAGAACGGCATCGAAGTGACCGATGACGTGTTCGAGTCGCCGGCCTGCATCGCCTTCGAGCAAGCGGAGAATCGCATGCACACGATCAAGGCGATTCTGGTGTCGACCCTGGCTGACCTTTAACGGCCGACCCGGCTCCCACACTGGCCCGATTCCAACCGGGAGACCGCGTTGCTTGCAAACTTTTTGTTTAGAAGGACATGCACCATGCGTATCGTCGTTGCTCTGGGCGGTAACGCCCTGCTCCGCCGGGGTGAACCCATGACCGCGGACAACCAGCGCGCCAATATCCGGATCGCCACCGAGCAGATCGCCAAGATCCATGCCGGCAACCAACTGGTCATCGCCCACGGCAATGGCCCGCAAGTCGGCCTGCTGTCGCTGCAGGCGGCGGCCTACACCTCGGTGTCGCCTTACCCGCTGGACGTGCTCGGCGCCGAAACCGAAGGCATGATCGGCTACATCATTGAACAGGAACTGGGCAACCTGCTGGACTTCGAAGTGCCCTTCGCCACCCTGCTGACCCAGGTCGAAGTCGATGCCAACGACCCGGCCTTCCAGAACCCGACCAAACCCATCGGCCCGGTGTACTCCAAGGCCGAGGCAGAAAAACTCGCCGCTGAAAAAGGCTGGGCGATTGCCCCCGATGGCGACAAATACCGCCGCGTGGTTGCCAGCCCCAAACCCAAGCGCATCTTCGAAATCCGCCCGATCAAGTGGCTGCTGGAAAAAAACAGCATCGTGATCTGCGCCGGCGGTGGCGGCATCCCCACCATGTACACCGCACCCGGCAAACTGGAAGGCGTCGAAGCGGTGATCGACAAAGACCTGTGCTCGGCGCTGCTGGCCGAACAGCTTGAGGCCGATCTGCTGGTGATCGCCACGGACGTAAACGCCGCGTTTGTCGACTTCGGCAAACCGACCCAGAAAAGCATCACCCAGGCGCACCCGGACGAAATGGAAAAACTCGGCTTCGCGGCCGGCTCCATGGGACCGAAAGTGCAGGCAGCCTGCGAATTCGCGCGCCATACTGGAAAGGTCGCGGTGATCGGCTCACTCGCGGATATCGAAGCGATCGTCCAGGGCACCGCCGGCACGCGCATCAGCACGGCAACACCTGGTATTACCTACTCGTAAGGAGAGACGCCCATGGCACAGTTTGAGCCAGGTCACTTGCACATTGAGCGTCATGCGCTGACACCGGACGATGTCAGCTACAACGTGCACCTCGACTATGAAGTCAGCAAGAATGACAAAGGTGAAAAAGGCATCCAGTTCACCATGCATGGCAGCCTTCAGGGCAAGGACATGACAGAGACCTTTTTCCTGCCCAAGGAGGAGGCCTACAACTTCGCCCGGGATGTGACGAGAATTGCAGAGAAGTACGGCATTCCGAAAGCTCACAGCCAGATCGGTTCGGTCCACAAGCATTACGATCTGATGTTTGAAGACATCCGGCAGCAGTTGGATATGAAATCCGGCGACCCGGTGAACCTCGAGCACTTCGAATAACCCACGTACCCTTGTGGGAGCGGGCTTGCTCGCGAAGGCGGTGTGTCTGTCACAATCAATGTCGAATGTCAGACCGCTTTCGCGAGCAAGCCCGCTCCCACAGGGATCATCGCTGACCTGAAGTCCTGCGCCGGATTTCACCTTACCCCCTGCTCCAAGGCATACTTGCCACCCTCCGCACGCCAGAACCCAAAACCGCCCCATGCGTATCCACGTCAGCTTCATCGATCGAGTCGGCATCACCCAGGAAGTCCTGGCCCTGCTCGGTGGACGCAACCTCAACCTGGATGCGGTGGAAATGGTCCCGCCCAACGTCTACATCGATGCACCGACCCTGAGCCCGCAAGTGCTCGAGGAACTGCGCGATGCGCTGCTGAGCGTGCGTGGCGTGCAGGCGATGACCGTGGTCGACATTCTTCCCGGACAGCGTCGGCACTTGCAGCTCGATGCGTTGCTCGCGGCGATGACCGACCCGGTACTGGCGCTGGACAGTGCCGGCAAGGTGTTGCTGGCCAACCCGGCGTTGATTGCCCTGTACGGCCGCGAGCCGGCCGGTGAAAGTGTCGCCGAGCTGTTTGCCGACCCGGCACTGCTCGATGCCTTGCTCGAACAGGGCTTTCGCCTGCCGCTGCGGGAAATCACCCTCAACGGCCAGACGTTGTTGCTGGACGCCACGCCCATCACTGACGCTGGCGCCCTGTTGACCCTGTATCAACCGAACCGCATCGGCGAACGCCTCTCGGCATTGCACCACGATCACGCCGAAGGTTTCGATGCGCTGCTGGGCGAGTCGCCGGTGATTCGCACGCTCAAGGTGCGCGCGCAACGGGTCGCGGCCCTCGATGCGCCCCTGTTGATCCAGGGCGAAACCGGCACCGGCAAGGAGCTGGTGGCCCGGGCTTGCCACGCTATCAGTGCACGGCACAGTTCACCGTTCCTGGCCTTGAATTGCGCGGCATTGCCGGAGAACCTCGCCGAAAGCGAGCTGTTCGGCTACGCCCCCGGCGCCTTCACCGGCGCGCAACGGGGCGGCAAGCCGGGGCTGATGGAACTGGCCAACCAGGGCACGGTGTTTCTTGACGAGATCGGCGAGATGTCGCCGTACTTGCAGGCCAAGTTGCTGCGTTTTCTCAACGATGGCAGCTTCCGTCGGGTGGGCGGTGATCGTGAGGTAAAGGTCAATGTGCGGATCCTCAGCGCGACCCACCGCGACCTGGAAAAAATGGTCAGCGAAGGTTTGTTCCGCGAAGACCTGTTTTACCGCCTCAACGTGCTCAATGTCGAAGTCCCGCCCCTGCGCGAACGGGGCCAGGACATTTTGCTGCTGGCCCGTTATTTCATGCAGCAGGCCTGTGCACAGATCCAGCGCCCGGTCTGCCGCCTGGCACCGGGCACTTACCCGGCGTTGCTCGGCAACCGCTGGCCGGGCAACGTGCGGCAACTGCAGAACGTGATCTTCCGTGCCGCGGCCATTTGCGAAAGCAGCCTGGTGGACATTGGCGACCTCGACATCGCCGGCACCTCGGTGGCGCGCCAGAGCGACCACGAAGTCGACAGCCTGGAACAGGCCATGGATGAGTTCGAGAAAACCCTGCTGGAAAAGCTTTACGTCAGCTATCCCTCGACGCGGCAGCTGGCTAATCGGCTGCAAACCTCGCATACCGCCATCGCCCATCGACTGCGCAAGTATGGCATTCCCAATAAGCCCTGACCGCTCGGTCAAATGTGTGCGGGCTTGGTCCGGGCGGCGTTCCGACGAAGGCAGTGTGTCATTCACAGATGAATTGACTGGTCTGGCGCCTTCGCGAGCAAGCCCGCTCCCACAGGTTTTGTGTGGCCCGGAAATCTCACCAAAAGCGACCTCCACCTGTACTGAAAGCGCTACAGCGGAACGATATCGCTACACCCCTCTGCGACCAGCCCTGCGCAAGGCTTTGATCCCCTTCAGCTTTTTTCTTCTGCCGCAGCTGTATCGATTTCGCTACACCCCACGCATTTGGCTGCACCACAAAATAATCTAACTTGTTGATTTATAACAATAAAACAAGATTGGCCGCGTTCTTGCTTAGTAACCCTCCATAAATCAGGGCATTGCCCCAGCATTCAATCGCGTCCACCAGACGAGTCTGGCCCCCTTTAGGAGTTTCCATGAGCGAGTTGCGTTTTACTGAAGATCACGAATGGCTGCGCACCGAAGCTGACGGCAGCGTCACCGTCGGCATCACCGCTTTCGCGCAGAACGCCTTGGGCGACGTGGTTTTCGTACAACTGCCGGAGCTGCAGTCCTACGACAAAGGCGCAGAAGCCGCCACCGTGGAATCGGTAAAAGCCGCCAGCGGCGTGTACATGCCACTGGACGGAGAAGTGCTGGAAGTGAACCCGGCGTTGGACGCCAGCCCTGAGCTGGTCAACGAAGACCCGCTGGGCGAAGGCTGGTTCTTCCGCTTCCAGCCTGCTGACGCTGCCGCTGTCGGCCAACTGCTGGATCAGGACGCCTACGACCGCCTGATCAAAGCCCAAGCCGAAGCCTGAGGAACCCGCCATGACTATCAATCTCAGCACCGCCAACGAATTCATCGCCCGCCACATCGGCCCCCGCGCCGGTGACGAGCAGGCCATGCTCAACACCCTCGGTTTTGACTCCCTCGAAGCCCTGAGCGCCAGCGTCATCCCCGACAGCATCAAGGGCACCAGCGTGCTCGGCCTGGAAGACGGCCTGAGCGAAGCCGATGCCCTGGCGATGATCAAAGGCATCGCCGGCAAGAACCAGCTGTTCAAGACCTTCATCGGCCAGGGTTACTACGGCACCCACACGCCGTCGCCGATCCTGCGCAACCTCTTGGAAAACCCGGCCTGGTACACCGCCTACACCCCATACCAGCCGGAAATTTCCCAGGGCCGCCTCGAAGCCCTGCTGAACTTCCAGACCCTGATCAGCGACCTCACCGGCCTGCCGATCGCCAACGCCTCCCTGCTGGATGAAGCCACCGCCGCCGCCGAAGCCATGACCTTCTGCAAGCGCCTGAGCAAGAACAAGGGCAGCCACCAATTCTTCGCCTCCGTGCATTGCCACCCGCAGACCCTCGACGTGCTGCGCACCCGTGCCGAGCCGCTGGGCATCGAGGTGGTGGTCGGTGACGAGCGTGAACTGAGCGACGTGACGCCGTTCTTCGGCGCCCTGCTGCAGTACCCGGCGAGCAACGGTGACGTGTTCGACTACCGCGAACTGACCGAGCGCCTGCACGCCGCCAACGCCCTGGTGGCCGTGGCCGCCGACCTGCTGGCCCTGACCCTGCTGACCCCGCCGGGCGAATTCGGCGCCGACGTGGCCATCGGCAGCGCGCAACGCTTCGGCGTACCGCTGGGCTTCGGTGGCCCGCACGCGGCCTACTTTTCCACCAAGGATGCGTTCAAGCGCGAGATGCCGGGCCGCCTGGTCGGGGTCTCCGTCGACCGTTTCGGCAAGCCGGCCCTGCGCCTGGCGATGCAGACCCGCGAGCAGCACATCCGCCGCGAGAAGGCCACGTCGAACATCTGCACCGCGCAGGTGCTGCTGGCCAACATCGCCAGCATGTACGCCGTGTACCACGGTCCGAAAGGCCTGACGCAGATTGCCCAGCGTGTGCATCACCTGACTGCGATTCTGGCCCAAGGCCTGAAAGCGATCGGTCTGAACGTCGAGCAAGAAAACTTCTTCGACACCCTGACGGTGAACACCGGCGCGCAAACTGCCGCCCTGCACGACAAGGCCCATGCCCAGCAGATCAACCTGCGCGTGGTGGATGGCGAGCGTCTGGGCCTGTCCCTGGATGAAACCAGCACCCAGGTCGACGTCGAGACCCTGTGGGCTCTGCTGTCCAACGGCAAAACCCTGCCGGACTTCGCCGCCCTCGCCGCTTCCGTCTCCAGCACCATCCCGGCCACCCTGGTGCGCCAATCGCCGATCCTCAGCCACCCGGTGTTCAACCGCTACCACTCGGAAACCGAGCTGATGCGCTACCTGCGCAAGCTGGCCGACAAGGACCTGGCGCTGGACCGCACCATGATCCCGCTGGGTTCGTGCACCATGAAACTCAACGCCGCCAGCGAAATGATCCCGGTGACCTGGGCTGAATTCGGCGCCCTGCACCCGTTCGCCCCGGCCGAACAGAGCGCCGGCTACCAGCAACTGACCGATGAACTGGAAGCGATGCTCTGCGCCGCCACCGGCTACGACTCGATCTCGCTGCAACCGAACGCCGGTTCCCAGGGTGAGTACGCCGGCCTGCTGGCCATCCGTGCCTACCACCAGAGCCGTGGCGAAGACCGTCGCGACATCTGCCTGATCCCGTCCTCGGCCCACGGCACCAACCCGGCCACTGCGCAGATGGCTGGCATGCGTGTCGTGGTCACCGCCTGCGACGCCCGCGGCAACGTCGACATCGAAGACCTGCGCGCCAAGGCCATCGAGCACCGCGAACACCTCGCCGCGCTGATGATCACCTACCCGTCGACCCACGGCGTGTTCGAGGAAGGCATCCGCGAAATCTGCGGCATCATCCACGACCACGGTGGCCAGGTGTACATCGACGGCGCCAACATGAACGCCATGGTCGGCCTCTGCGCCCCGGGCAAGTTCGGCGGCGACGTGTCGCACCTGAACCTGCACAAGACCTTCTGCATTCCTCACGGCGGTGGCGGCCCGGGTGTCGGCCCGATCGGCGTCAAGTCGCACCTGACCCCGTTCCTGCCAGGCCACGCGCAAATGGCCCGCAAGGAGGGCGCGGTCTGCGCTGCACCGTTCGGCAGCGCGAGCATTCTGCCGATCACCTGGATGTACATCCGCATGATGGGCGGCGCGGGTCTGAAGCGTGCTTCGCAGCTGGCAATCCTCAACGCCAACTACATTTCCCGTCGCCTGGAAGAGCACTACCCAGTGCTCTACACCGGCAGCAACGGCCTGGTCGCGCATGAATGCATCCTCGACCTGCGCCCATTGAAAGACAGCAGCGGCATCAGCGTCGATGACGTCGCCAAGCGCCTTATCGATTTTGGCTTCCACGCCCCGACCATGTCCTTCCCGGTGGCCGGCACCCTGATGATCGAGCCGACCGAAAGCGAGTCCAAGGAAGAGCTGGACCGCTTCTGCGACGCCATGATCCGCATCCGCGAAGAAATCCGCGCAGTGGAAAACGGCACGCTGGACAAGGACGACAACCCGCTGAAGAACGCTCCGCACACCGCGGCGGAAATCGTCGGCGAGTGGACGCATCCGTACAGCCGCGAGCAGGCTGTTTACCCGGTAGCGTCGCTGATCGAAGGCAAATACTGGCCGCCGGTCGGTCGTGTGGACAACGTCTTCGGTGATCGCAACCTGGTCTGCGCCTGCCCATCGATCGAAAGCTACGCTTAACGAATGAGGGGCGGATCCACCCGCCCCAATTTCAAGAACACCGCACCCCTCCTGTAGGAGCTGCCGCAGGCTGCGATCTTTTGATCTTGATCCTGAAAAAACAAGATCAAAAGATCGCAGCCTTCGGCAGCTCCTACACAAAGCATTCCCCGTGATACGCCTATAACAAGAAACCGGAGAACAACCATGTCGTTAAGCGTGTTCGACCTGTTCAAGATTGGCATCGGTCCCTCCAGCTCCCACACCGTCGGCCCGATGCGCGCGGCTGCGCGTTTCGCCGAAGGTCTGCGCCGTGAAGGGCTGCTGCAAGCCACCGCCTGCGTCAAGGTCGAGCTGTACGGCTCGCTCGGCGCCACCGGCAAGGGCCACGGCAGTGACAAGGCTGTGCTGCTCGGCCTGGAAGGCGAACACCCGGACACCGTGGATACCGAAACCGTCGCCGCCCGCCTGCAAGCAATTCGCGGCAATGGTCGCTTGAACCTGCTCGGCGAACACAGCATTGCGTTCAATGAGAAAGAACACCTGGCGATGATCCGCAAGCCCTTGGCCTATCACCCCAACGGCATGATCTTTCGCGCGTTCGATGTCGCCGGCCTGCAAATCCGCAGCCGCGAGTACTATTCGGTCGGCGGTGGTTTTGTCGTCGATGAAGACGCCGCTGGCGCCGACCGCATCGTCGAAGACGCTACCCCCCTGACCTTCCCGTTCAAAAGCGCCAAGGACCTGCTCAGCCACTGCACCACCTACGGCCTGTCCATCAGCCAGGTGATGCTGACCAACGAAAGTGCCTGGCGCCCGGAAGCGGAAACCCGCGCCGGCCTGCTGAAAATCTGGCAAGTGATGCAGGACTGCGTCGCCGCCGGTTGCCGCAACGAAGGCATCCTGCCCGGCGGTCTCAAGGTCAAGCGCCGGGCGGCCGCGCTGCATCGGCAACTCTGTAAAAACCCCGAATCGTCACTGCGCGATCCCCTGTCGGTACTGGACTGGGTCAACCTGTACGCCCTGGCGGTCAACGAAGAAAACGCCAACGGCGGGCGCGTGGTGACAGCCCCGACCAACGGCGCGGCCGGAATCATCCCGGCGGTCCTGCATTACTACATGCGCTTCATCCCCGGCGCGACCGATGACGGGGTGGTGCGCTTCCTGCTGACCGCTGCGGCCATCGGCATCCTGTACAAGGAAAACGCCTCGATCTCCGGCGCCGAAGTCGGCTGCCAGGGCGAAGTCGGCGTGGCCTGCTCCATGGCGGCGGGCGCCCTGTGCGAAGTGCTGGGCGGAACCGTGCAGCAAGTGGAAAACGCTGCGGAAATCGGTATGGAACACAACCTCGGGCTGACCTGCGACCCGATCGGCGGGCTGGTGCAAGTCCCTTGCATCGAGCGCAACGCCATGGGATCGGTCAAGGCCATCAATGCCGTGCGCATGGCCCTGCGCGGCGACGGGCAGCACTTCGTGTCCCTCGACAAGGTCATCCGCACCATGCGCCAGACCGGCGCCGACATGAAAAGCAAATACAAGGAAACCGCCCGTGGCGGTTTGGCGGTCAACATTATCGAGTGCTGATGCGCGCTCATCTGCACACTTCTCCAGGAGTTGAATATGTCCACCGAACAACTGTTGAAAACACCGTTGCACGCCCTGCACATCGAACTGGGTGCGCGCATGGTGCCGTTCGCCGGCTATGACATGCCGGTGCAATACCCGCTGGGCGTGATGAAAGAACACCAGCACACCCGCGAGCAGGCCGGCCTGTTCGATGTCTCGCACATGGGCCAGATCCGCCTGACCGGCGCCAATGCCGCCAAGGCCCTGGAAACCCTGGTGCCCGTGGACATCATCGACCTGCCAGTGGGCATGCAGCGCTACGCGATGTTCACCAACGAGAGCGGCGGCATCCTCGACGACCTGATGGTCGCCAACCTGGGCAACGACGAACTGTTCCTGGTGGTCAATGCCGCGTGCAAGGACCAGGACCTGGCCCACCTGCGCAAGCACATCGGCGACCAGTGCACTATCGAGCCGCTGTTCGAAGAACGCGCCCTGCTCGCCCTGCAAGGTCCGGCCGCCGTGACCGTGCTGGCACGTCTGGCGCCGGAAGTGGCAAAGATGACCTTCATGCAGTTCGCCCGCGTGAAACTGCTGGGCGTGGACTGCTTTGTCAGCCGCTCGGGTTACACCGGTGAAGACGGTTTTGAAATCTCGGTTCCTGCCGCCAGCGCCGAAGCCCTGGCCCGAGCCCTGCTGGCCGAGCCTGAAGTGGCGGCCATCGGCCTCGGCGCGCGTGACTCGCTGCGCCTGGAAGCCGGCCTGTGCCTGTACGGCCACGACATGAATACCGAGACCACCCCGATCGAAGCCAGCCTGTTGTGGGCCATCTCCAAGCCACGTCGTGCCGACGGTGCGCGCGCCGGTGGCTTCCCTGGCGCTGAAAATGTATTCGCCCAGCAACAAGGCGGTGTTACCCGCAAGCGCGTTGGCCTGCTACCGCAGGAACGCACCCCGGTGCGCGAAGGCGCGGAAATCGTCAACGAGGCCGGCGAGATCATCGGCAGCGTGTGCAGCGGCGGCTTCGGACCGACCCTGGGCGGCCCGTTGGCCATGGGTTACCTCGACAGCGGCTACATCGCCCTCGACACGCCGGTATGGGCAATCGTCCGTGGGAAAAAGGTGGCTTTGCTCGTAAGCAAAATGCCATTTGTTCCACAACGCTACTATCGCGGCTGATTGACTGTTCCTATAAGTAACGCGGTTGCGCTTACACTGCACTAATGTGTAACGCAACCGCCATAAAATAGTGCATCGTTTGGCTCTAAGCTTCGATTATGAACTTTGCTTATAACGATCGAAAACATTTGAACGCCGCCAGTGCATAAGCCCGGGCTAGTTGTCAGGGGTGGCAGGAACCTGAGCAAATCCGGGGCTTCCAGAGGGCTTGTTTTTTCTCCCGTAGTTGGCGTAGAGTTTGTTCACTGTGTTTGCATGGGTCGCTTGGAATCGTGACCTGGGCAGTAGCCTACAAGTTAGCTACATCCCGTTCGACGTCTTCTTACTCTCCTGCAACCAGCCCCAGTACTCTTTCATGAGAAAGAGACTGTCATTAATTTTTTGCGTCAAAGGAAATAAGAAATGTCCCAACGTCAGAGCGGTACCGTCAAGTGGTTTAACGACGAGAAAGGTTTTGGTTTTATCACTCCTGAAAGCGGTCCGGATCTGTTCGTGCATTTCCGCGCCATCCAGGGCAACGGCTTCAAGAGCCTGAAAGAAGGCCAGAAAGTGACTTTCGTCGCCGTGCAGGGCCAGAAAGGCATGCAGGCTGACGAAGTACAAGCAGAAGCCTAATCTTCTGTAACGAAAAAGCCCCTGATGGTGACATCAGGGGCTTTTTTGTGCGCGTAAATCCGTAAAATGGCTTCTTTTTGTGCCCAGAGGCTGCCATGTCGAAACACCTGCTCAAACCCCAGGGCAACTTCCCCGCCGTCGGCCTGGGTCGTCGCCTGGCAGCGATGTTCTATGACTTCCTGCTGTGCACCGCCCTGCTGATCGTCACCAGCGGTGTCTACAAGATGATCCAGATGGCGATCATCGGCGAAGAGAAAATGCGCACCCTCACCGAAGCGGGCGCGCTGGACGGCGATCCGCTGCTGTCGACGGTGCTGTTGTTCGTGCTGTTCGGCTTCTTCGCCAAGTTCTGGACTTACTCAGGCCAGACCCTGGGCATGCAGGTGTGGGGCGTGCGCGTACAGAATGCCGATGGCTCGTCCATCAGCCTGTGGCAGGCGCTGTTGCGCTTTGTGGTGTCGATCGCATCGTTGCTGTGCGTGGGCCTGGGGTTCTTCTGGTCGCTGTTCGACAAGCAGAAACGCAGCTGGCATGACATGTATTCCAATACGCAGCTGGTGCGGATCCCGAAGAAGACCAAATAATTTCCGGTAAGCACAAACCAATGTGGGAGCGGGCTTGCTCGCGAAGAGGGCGTGTCAGGCAACATCAATGTCGACTGATACGCCCTCTTCGCGAGCAAGCCCGCTCCCACAGTTTTATGCGACCTGCCTGATAGATCTCAGGCGTTCCCGGCCAGCTTCATCCGCGCCGCCTGGGTGAAGTCGAGCATCCGCTTCAACGGCCGAATCGCCTGCGGAATCAACGCTGGATCGACAAAGATCTCGTTCGTCCCCTCCTTCAAGCTCTTGAGCGTGCGCTCAAGGGTGTTCATCGCCATCCAGGGGCAATGCGCGCAACTGCGGCATGCCGCGCCGTTACCGGCCGTTGGCGCCTCGATAAACACCTTGTCCGGGCACAACTGCTGCATCTTGTAGAAGATACCGCGGTCGGTGGCGACAATCAGGGTCTTGTTCGGCAGGCTCTGTGCCGCCGCAATCAACTGACTGGTGGAGCCCACGGCATCGGCCAACTCGATCACCGAGGTCGGCGACTCCGGGTGCACCAGGATCGCCGCATCTGGATACAGCGCCTTCATGTCTTCGAGCTGCTTGGACTTGAACTCTTCGTGAACGATGCAGGCACCGTCCCACAGCAGCATGTCGGCACCGGTCTGACGCTGAATGTAGGTGCCCAGGTGCTTGTCCGGCCCCCAGATGATGGTTTCGCCGTTATCCATCAGGCTTTCGACGATTTCCAGCGCACAGCTCGACGTCACCACCCAGTCCGCGCGGGCTTTGACCGCCGCCGAGGTATTGGCGTAAACCACCACCGTACGCTCCGGATGCTGGTCGCAGAACGCGGAAAACTCATCGACCGGGCACCCGAGGTCAAGCGAGCACGTCGCTTCCAGGGTCGGCATCAGGATGCGTTTTTCGGGGTTGAGGATCTTGGCCGTCTCGCCCATGAACTTCACCCCGGCGACCACCACGGTCTTGGCCGGGTGGGCGTTGCCGAAGCGGGCCATCTCAAGCGAGTCGGAGACACAGCCACCGGTTTCTTCGGCCAGGGCCTGAATAACCGGATCGCAATAGAAGTGAGCCACCAGCACCGCGTCCTGAGCCTTGAGCTCGGCGGCGATGGCAGCACGGTAATAGGCCTCCTCTTCGGCGGTCAGCGGCTTGGGCTGCTTGGCGTCGAGGTGGGCCTGGACCAGAAGGCGTTCGGAAATCTGCGTCATGTTCGCAAGACCTGCAGGCGCTTAAGCGCGAAAGTCGAGTATACACCCCAGCTCTGGACCCTTGAGGGTACCGCCGGGAGAGTGAGTAATCATCAGAGCTTTGAAGAGGCGCAAGGCTACAGAATATCCGCGGGATGCAAAAGATGATTCTGACCTGAGCCACGCAGTGCTGGCCGGATCGGCGAACGCACAAATCGCAGGCAAAAAAAAACCCGGAAATCCTCACTTGCGTGGGCCTTCCGGATTTTCTAAACCGCCAAAAATGGTGGGTCGTGTGGGATTCGAACCTACGACCAATTGGTTAAAAGCCAACTGCTCTACCAACTGAGCTAACGACCCGCTGTGTGGTGGCGCGTATAATACTGATTTTTAAGGACTATTCAACACCTATTTTAAAAAAAATCAAAAATAACGTGTTGGGTCGCTGATTCCGGCCGCCGCGAAGCCTTCCGCTCGCTGGCGGCAGCTGCTGCACTTGCCGCAGGCACGGCCGTCATCGTCGGCCTGATAGCAGGAAACGGTCAGGCCATAATTCACACCAAGCCTGGTACCCGCCTGAACGATCTGTGCCTTGCTGAGATGTTGCAGCGGCGCCTGAATGCGAAAACCCATCCCTTCTACACCGGCCTTGGTCGCCAGATTGGCCATGCGCTCGAAAGCCTCGATGAACTCGGGACGGCAGTCCGGATAACCGGAGTAATCCACCGCGTTGACACCGCTGAAGATGTCACGTGCACCGAGCACTTCCGCCCAGCCCAGCGCCAGGGACAAGAACACCGTGTTACGCGCAGGCACGTAAGTCACCGGAATACCTTCAGCCGCGACTTCCGGGACGTCAATGCTGGTATCGGTCAGTGCCGAGCCGCCCATGCCGTTCAGGTTCAGCCCGATCACCTTGTGTTCAACAACACCCAGGTCTTTGGCCACACGTTCGGCGGCGTGTAACTCAGCGTGAGACCGTTGGCCGTAGTCGAAGCTCATGGTGTAGCAGCTGTAGCCTTCGGCACGCGCCATGGCCACGACGGTTGCCGAGTCCAGGCCACCGGACAAGAGGATCACCGCGCGTTTTTCAGCAGTATTGAGTGGTTCAGTCATTTCAGCGCCCCGGCTCGTCATTCCAAAGATATTTATGCAGCTGCAGTTGCAAACGCACTGGCAGGTTGTCCGCCACCACCCAGTCGGCCAGGTCTCGCGCATTGAGATCATGGTGGCTTGGCGAGAACAGGACTTCACCGGCGCGCTTGTCCAGACCGTACTGGATCAGCTTGGACACGGACCAGTCATAGTCTTCCCGCGAGCAGATGACAAACTTCACCTGATCGTTGGGCGTCAGCAGCTCGATGTTTTCGTAGCGGTTGCGATGCGCTTCCTTCGACCCTGGAGTCTTCAGGTCGACGACGCGACTGACCCGGGAATCTACCGCCGAGATATCGATCGAGCCACTGGTTTCCAGTGACACTTCGTAACCGGCATCGCACAGGCGCTTGAGCAATGGAATGGCATTGGGCTGGGCCAGGGGCTCGCCGCCCGTGACACAGACGTAGCGCGGGCGAAAGCCGGCGACCTGCTCGAGGATATCGTCGAGGGTGCGGATGGTTCCGCCGGTGAAGGCGTAGGCGCTGTCGCAGTATTGGCAACGCAGCGGGCAACCGGTCAGGCGCACAAAAACAGTGGGCAGGCCAGCAGTCCGCGTTTCACCCTGCAACGAATAGAAAACTTCGGTAATTCTCAATGTGTCTTGCATAGTCGCCACGGGCGTAACAGCTAAACAGGCTGTCCGCCTCCGTCAGGCACTTCAAGGAACCCCGGCAATGCGCAGGCCCCAAAAAGCGTGTTTCATAAAAAGGGCGTGAATTCTAACGAAAAAACCCGCGACAAGCGCGGGTTTCTTCGAAAGGGGTCAAGCAGCCCTTACATTTTTTGCAGATCACGCTGGGCCAGCTGAGCGGCAGACGTGCCCGGATACTGGGACACAACCTGTTGCAGAATGCCTTTTACCTTGTCGGGATGACCCAGGCGGCGCTCTACGTCAGCGAGCTTGTACAGCGAGTCAGGCACTTTGGCGTGCTTGGGGTACAGCTGCGAAACCTTGGCAAAGGCCTGACCTGCACCTTGCAGATCGCCTTTGGCCAGGTTCACTTCGCCCAACCAGTACTGGGCATTGCCTGAGTACTGGCTGTTCGGGTACTTGCGCAGGAATGCGGCAAAAGCCTGGCTGGCCTTGTCGAAATCCTTGGCCTTGATCAGGTCGAAGGCAGCATCGTAATAGAGCTTTTCCTTCGCCGGATCCGCCGGCTCGCTACCCGCGGCGGGTGCTTGAGCGGCTGCCGCTCCTGCACCCGCAGCTGCGCCAGCCGCTGCTGCACCGGGGGCGTTCAAGTCGCCACCGGCAGGAGAATTCTCAGGAGTCGCGGCAGGTGCAACGCCGCTTCCTATGCGCCGATCAAGATCCTGGTATCGCTCCAGGCTTTCCTGCTTCATGCGCGCTACATCATTTTGCAGTTCTTCGATCACACCCTGTTGGCGCGAGATCTGATCCTGCATTTGTTGCAGTTGGTTGAACAGCTGGCCCTGTGCCGAGACAGGGGTCGAAACCCCTCCCCCGGCATAGGCGCCGTTCGTACCGTAACCTGCAGGCGGATTACTGCTCCCGCTATTGTTATAGCCGGAGTCGTTGTCGACCACAGGAACCGCAGCCCACGCCGCAAGCGGCGCGAGACTGAGAGCCAGGACAGTTACAGCACGACGGCACGTTCGCATGACGAATTACTTACGCAGTTCGACGCGACGGTTTTGAGCCCAGGACTGCTCGTCGTTGCCGGTAGCAACTGGACGCTCTTCGCCGTAGGAAACCAGTTCCAGCTGAGCTGGGGAAACACCCTGCAGTACCAGGTAGCGCTGAACGGCTTTCGCACGACGCTCGCCCAGTGCCATGTTGTACTCACGAGTACCACGTTCGTCGGTGTTGCCTTCCAGAACAACGCGAGCGCCGTTTGCTTTCAGGTCCTTGGCGTGAACGTCCAGAGCGCGCATGGCTTCTGGCTTCAGGTCCGAGCTGTCGTATTCGAAGTAGAAAGTAGTGATAGCGCGCAGTGCAGCTTCTTCGCTCAGGGAGCCGTCAACTGCACCAGTGTTTGCGCCGTAACCAGCGTTTGGATCTACCGCGCCTTCACCGGCATTGTCGCCGCCTTTGGACGAGCAACCTACAGCTACAGCCATGGCCAGTGCCAGCGCAGCAAATTTACCAAACTTCAGCATTTCCATCGTGAAACTCCTAATGAACCCCAGTGTGTTAAGTACAACGTATAGCGCCGCGTCAGTTCAGGTAAGGGGACCAGGAAGGTTCTCTGACTTCGCCTTGAGCGGTAGGAAGCGGGAGCCTTACGCGTCCATTGATAGACACGAGCATCAAGACTCCCCGGCCCTGCTGGCGGGTGGCGTAGATTACCATGGTGCCGTTGGGCGCAACAGTGGGCGACTCGTCCAGAGTGCTATCAGTGAGGATTTTTACACTGCCGCGCTGCAAATCCTGGGCCGCCACCTTGAAATTGGTGAAGCCATCCTGACGGTGAATCATGACAAGCGTCTTTTCATCAGCCGAAAGTTTAGGGTTGGCGTTGTAGTTACCGACGAAAGTCACGCGCTCGGCACCGCCCCCACCCACACTGGTCTTGTAGATCTGCGGCTTGCCGCCACGATCGGACGTGAAGTAGATGGTCGAGCCATCCTTGCCCCAGAATGGTTCGGTGTTGATGCCAGGACCGTTGGTGACGCGGGTGATCTGACGCGAGCCCAGGTTCATCACATAGATGTCCGGGTTGCCGTCCTTGGACAGTACGAACGCCAGGCGATTGCCATCCGGCGACCAGGCTGGCGCGCCGTTCAGGCCTTCGAAGTTGGTGATCTGCTCACGGCGACCGGTGTCGATGTTCTGCATGAAAATGCGCGGACGCTTCTGCTCGAACGAGACGTAGGCGATACGCTTGCCATCGGGCGCGAAACGCGGCGACAGGATTGGCTCACGCGATTGCAGCAGGGTCACGGCACGGGCACCGTCATAGTCCGAACGCTGCAGCGTGTAACGGGTGTTCTTTTCGGAGAAGCGCTCGGCCGTCACGTACAGCAGGCGAGTCGAGAACGCACCCTTGATGCCGGTGAGTTTTTCGAACGACTGGTCGGCGATGTAGTGCGACATGTCGCGCAACTGATCGACGCTGCCCGACACGCTGCCGGTCAGCACTTGCTGCTCGGTGGCAACGTTGAACAGGGCGTATTGCACCTGCAGGCGACCGCCCGCCGGGGCAATGCTGCCGACCATCACGTACTGGGCGCCCAGCGCCTTGAAGTCACGGAAGATGATTTCGCTGGCCTGGCTAGGCTGGCTGATCATGTTCTGCTTTGGAATCGGCGAGTAGTAACCCGAGTTGCGCAGGTCGTTACCGATGATTTCCGCCATGTCGTCCGGCAGCACGCTGCCGCCCTGGTTGCCGAACGGCACGACCGCGATCGGGGTGGCCCGATCGCTGCCGCTGGTGACCAGAATGTTTTTCTCATCTGCCATCGCCATTCCTGCCATGCAGCAGATAGCGACAAGCATTCCTCGTAGAAGGTTTCTCACGGGGCTAAATCCTCAGGCGTGAATGTCATCTTGAATGAACGATACGGAGCGAAATCGCTCGGCTTCATTCCCTGCATTTCTGTCAAACGTCCAATATTCTTGACCGCCGCTACAGCAGACGCATCAAACGGACCGTCACCGCTGGACTTGGCCACGCTGGCCGAAGTCACCGTACCGTCCGGCAACATGCCGATTTGCAGCACGACCGTCATGCCTTTGCGGGCCGAAGGTGGACGAGCCCAGCCTTCCGCTGCACGAAGACGAATCAAATCATCAAAACTGCCGGCGACTTCGTCACCGCGCTCATCGGCCAAGGCCTGCTGACGCTGCGGCGTATCGGAAAGCAAATCTGCCAGGGCCTGGGCCTTTTTGTCTTCGGCGGATTTACGCGCCGCGTCCTGCGATTTTTTCTTCGCAGCATCGGCAGCAGCTTTCTTCTTCGCTTCCTCGGCGACTTTCTTCTTCGCCTCTTCAGCTTCAGCTTTCTTCTTGGCGTCTTCGGCGGCTTTCTTCTTCGCGTCTTCGACGATCTTTTTCTTCGCTTCTTCAGCAGCCGCTTTCTTGGCCTCTTCTTCAGCAGCCTTCTTGGCTTCTTCTTCCGCTTTCTTCTTGGCTATATCAGCCAATTGTTTCTCTTCTGCCTTCTTGGCTTCGGCGGTCTTCTTCGCTTCGTCGGCTTTCTTGGCTTCATCGGCCTTCTTGGCCTCATCAGCCTTTTTCGCCTCTTCCGCTTTCTTCGACTCGTCGGCCTTCTTGGCTTCCTCGGCCTTTTGAGCCGCGTCTTCTTTCTTTTGTTCCGCAGCCTTTATCGCTTCCTGCTCGACCTTCTTCTGTTCCAACTGCTCGACTTCGGTCTGGCGTGCGGCGGATTTCTTCGCCTCACCCGCAATCTTCTGATTGGTCTGGGTGGTTGCCTGACTTTTCGATTTCAGCTGGTACAGGGTCGCCTGGACAATCGGCTTGGCCGGCGGCAACTCCGGAGTAAAGGCAAAACTGACAAACAGCATGCCGAACACCAGCACGTGCAAGCCAATCGCCCAGACACTAGGCCAGAAGTAGCTTTCCGAGGCGGACGGCTCTCGCTGTTGCTGCATCAGGGCGCCTCGGTAATCAAGCCAACATTACCGACGCCGGCTTTCTGCAACCCGCCCATGGCGCCCATGACGGAGCCGTAGTCGACAGTCTTGTCGCCGCGAATGAAGACCTGGGTGCGCTTGCCGTTATCGTTACCGGCGGCAATGATCTTGGTTACTGCACTGGTCATTTGCGGCAGGGTCATGGCCCTGTCCTGTTGCTTCTCGGTGTCGACTTCGCTGCCAAGGTTCCAGTAATAGGTCTTGTCAGCCTTGATCGAAATGGTCAGGACCTGGGTGTTGTTGTCCTGCGGCAAGGCTTCGCTGGAAACCTTGGGCAGATCAACTTTCACGCCCTGATTGAGCATCGGCGCGGTCACCATGAAGATGACCAGCAGTACCAGCATCACGTCGATGTAAGGCACTACGTTCATCTCGGCAACCGGCTTGCGCTTTTTGCGAGCTCGAGCGATTAAAGCCATCTGGAAATTACCTGCTTATTCTTCGCTGGTGTGCACTTTGCGGTGCAGGATCGCCTGGAATTCATCGGCGAAGGTGTAGTAACGGCCCAGCAAGGTTTCACTGCGAGCAGCAAAACGGTTGTAAGCGATAACGGCTGGAATGGCCGCGAACAGGCCGATCGCGGTGGCGATCAGGGCTTCGGCGATACCCGGGGCAACGGTGGCCAGGGTCGCTTGCTGGGCAGTCGCCAGGCCACGGAAGGAGTTCATGATGCCCCAGACCGTACCGAACAGACCGATATACGGGCTCACGGAACCGACAGTGGCGAGGAACGGCAGGCTCTGCTCGAGCTTTTCTTCTTCACGGGAAATGGCCACGCGCATGGCACGGGCCACGCCTTCCATGACCGCCTCGGGATCGACCCCAGGCTGCTGGCGCAGACGGGAGAATTCCTTGAAGCCGGCGCGGAAGATCTGCTCGACACCGGAATCCGGGTCCGGGTTGCTACCCGCCTGACGGTAGAGTTTGGACAGGTCGATACCCGACCAGAAGCGCTCTTCGAAGCTCTCCAGGGCGCGTCGACCGGCGCGCAGCAGATTGCTGCGCTGAAAGATCATGATCCATGAGGTCACCGATGCGGCTACCAGGGTCAGCATTACCAGTTGCACCACAATACTGGCATTGCTGACCAGGCTCCACATGGAGGAATGGTCGACGACGTTAGCTTCCACGCTTTATCTCCTGCTTTGAGTGTGTACCCGCGCCGCTCACGGCGGCAAAGGCCGCTCGTAGAGCTTCGGGAATGGCCCGGGGTTTCAAACTTTCAGTGCGCACACAGGCCACCAGAAACTGCCCTTCGCAGAGCAGTGCATCATCCGTGGCCCGCCTGACCTGCTGCTTGAAGCGCAGGCTGGCACGGTTCAATTCGATTACTTCAGCGCTTACCAGCAGCTCGTCGTCCAGTCGCGCCGGCGCGTGGTAGCGCGCTTCGCTGGAATGCACGACGAACAACAGGTCCTCCCCGGCAAGCTTGGATTGGGCAAAGCCCAGCTCTCGTAGCCGCTCGGTTCGAGCCCGTTCCATAAACTTGAGGTAATTGACGTAATACACGATGCCGCCCGCATCGGTGTCCTCGTAATAAACGCGACAACGATGTGCGAAAGGCTCAAGCCCGTTTTGCGCGCGCATACTCTAGTGCTTACTCCTCGGGTTGCCAATCCGGCCAGGCAACTGTTTTTCAATGTTCTGCGGCTTTCGCGCAAAAGTACGGTCCTGGGACCACACATTGCCCGAAAAAATCAGCCCGCAAAGTTAATTAATCGTCCACGGCATCAAGGAACTCGTCTACCACGGGCATTTCGCCCAATCGTGACGGAATGTTTAATCCGAAATGCAGGTACGCATGCCGGGTCACTACCCGCCCCCGCGGCGTGCGCATGATGTAGCCCTGCTGGATCAGGTATGGCTCCAGCACGTCTTCAATGGTGTGACGTTCTTCGCTGATCGCCGCGGCCAGACTATCCACCCCCACCGGCCCGCCATCGAACTTCTCGATCATGGTCAGCAGCAGACGTCGGTCCTGGTGATCGAAGCCACGCTCGTCGACATCCAGCAGGTTCAGGGCCAGGTCGGCAATCGGCTTGGTGATGTGGCCTTTGGCGCGCACTTCGGCGAAATCGCGAACCCGGCGCAGCAGACGGTTAGCGATCCGCGGCGTGCCTCGGGCGCGGCGAGCGATTTCGAAGGCACCCTCCGGGTCCAGCGGCAGTCCGAGGATGTTCGCCGAACGACTGACAATCGTCGACAGGTCGGCGGTGCTGTAGAACTCCAGGCGCTGGACGATGCCGAAACGGTCACGCAACGGGTTGGTCAACATGCCCGCCCGGGTGGTCGCACCGACCAGGGTGAACGGTGGCAGATCGAGCTTGATCGACCGCGCGGCCGGCCCTTCGCCGATCATGATGTCGAGTTGGAAATCCTCCATGGCCGGGTACAGCACTTCCTCGACAATCGGCGACAGGCGATGGATTTCATCGATGAACAGCACGTCGTGGGGCTCAAGGTTGGTCAGCAGCGCCGCCAGGTCGCCTGGACGCTCGAGGACCGGCCCCGAGGTGCTCTTGATCGACACGCCCATTTCCTGGGCGATGATATTGGCCAGGGTGGTCTTGCCCAGGCCCGGCGGGCCGAAGATCAACGTGTGGTCCAGGGACTCGTTACGCCCGCGGGCAGCCTGGATGAACAACTCCATTTGCTCGCGAACGGTCGGCTGGCCAATGTACTCGGCCAGGCTGACGGGGCGTATCGCGCGGTCCTGGACTTCCTCGCGATCACGGGGGGCACCCGTGGCGGCGATCAGACGGTCAGCTTCAATCACTTAGATCATTCCCTTCAGGGCACGACGAATCAGGTCTTCGCTGCTCAAGCCTTTCTCCTTGATCGCGGAAATCGCCTTGCTGGCTTCCTGTGGCTTGTAGCCCAGGGAGATCAGCGCGCTGACCGCGTCGTTTTCGGCGCTGTTGGCCGGCGCTGGCCCGCCCGGCTGGTTCGGCACCAGGGCAAACATGGCCGGCACGGTTTCCCAGGCCTTGAAGCGATCCTTGAGCTCAACCAGCAGGCGCTCAGCGGTTTTCTTGCCCACGCCCGGCACCTTGGTCAGCGCCGAGGTATCCTGGGACTGCACGCAACGCACCAGTTCGTCGACTTCCAGGCTCGACATCAGGGCCAGGGCCAGTTTCGGCCCTACACCATTGAGACGGATCAGTTCGCGAAAAAAGTCTCGCTCGCGCTTGCCGACGAAGCCATAGAGTAACTGCGCGTCTTCGCGTACGACCAGATGGGTGTGCAGCGTCAGCGGTTCACCGACCGACGGCAGGCGATAAAGCGTGGTCATGGGCACTTCAAGCTCATACCCCAGGCCATTTACATCCAGAATCAGGTGCGGCGGCTGTTTCTCAGCCAGTGTGCCGCGTAAGCGTCCAATCACGTTACAGATCCTTGAGCGTTGGCCAGCCCTGGGCCAGCGACTGAGAGAACAAGGGTTTTGCGCCGACAACCCAGGCGCATCACCCTCATTCCAGAAAAATGATTGCTGATGCTATCAGAGACGCAGGCGCCCGCCACGACTGCGTGCGGCGCCCAGGCCATGGGGCAACAGGCTGGAGCGGGTGTGCGCATGGCAAATGGCAATGGCCAGGGCGTCGGAGGCATCGATTTGCGGTTTGCTGGTCAGCTTGAGCATGTGCATGACCATCATTTGTACCTGCTCTTTGTTGGCCGCGCCGGTGCCGACGACCGCCTGCTTGACCTGGGTGGCCGTGTATTCGGCGATCTCCAGGCTTTCTTCCGCGCCAGCCACGATGGCCGCGCCACGGGCCTGCCCCAGCTTCAGGGCGGAGTCGGCATTGCGCGCCATAAACACCTTCTCGATGCCCATGGTGACAGGATGGTAGGTCTGAATGATCTCGCGCACGCCGCGGTAGACAATCTGCAGGCGCTCATGCAGCTCGCCGGCACCGGTGCGGATGCAGCCGGAGGCCACGTACTCGCAGCCACGTCCGGTATCGCGTACCACGCCATAACCGGTAATGCGCGAACCGGGGTCGATACCAAGAATTAAAGTCATAACGCCTATAACGCTGATGCGAGTATCCGAGGAAATTGTAGGAGCTGGCTTGCCAGCGAAGGCGGCCTCAAGACTTGCAAAAGTTCAAGGGCCTCTTCGCTGGCAAGCCAGCTCCTACAATGAGGGCGTAGCATTCAGCTTAGTTGTGCGGCGACCGACTCTGGAATGTCCGCATTGGAGTAGACGTTCTGCACATCATCCAGGTCTTCGAGCATGTCGATCAGCTTGAGAACTTTCTCGGCGCCTTCCAGGTCCAGCTCGGCGCTGGTGGTCGGCAGCATGACGATTTCCGCGTCATCACCCTTGAACCCAGCCGCTTCCAGCGCGTTGCGCACCGCGTAGAATCCGGTGAACGAGGTGAACACGTCGATAGAGCCGTCTTCGTGGCTGACCACGTCATCGGCGTCGGCTTCCAGGGCCGCTTCGGTCAAGGCATCTTCATCGACGCCTGGCGCAAAGCTGATTTGCCCCTTGCGCTCGAAAAGATAGGCCACAGAACCGTCGGTGCCGAGGTTGCCGCCGCACTTGCTGAACGCATGGCGAACTGCCGCCGCGGTACGGTTGCGGTTGTCGGTCATGCACTCGACCATCACCGCCACGCCGCCGGGGCCGTAACCTTCGTAGGTCAGCTCTTCGACGTTGTCGGCTTCGGTCGCACCGGCACCACGGGCAATGGCGCGATCGATGATGTCGCGACTCATGTTCGCCCCAAGGGCCTTGTCCAGGGCCAGGCGCAGACGCGGATTCGAGCCCGGCTCGCCACCACCCTGACGGGCCGCGACGGTCAGCTCACGAATCCACTTGGTGAAGATCTTGCCTCTCTTGGCATCCTGACGTTCTTTGCGGTGCTTGATGTTCGCCCACTTGGAATGACCTGCCATAACTCGCTCCGAATTCTCTTTGAAACATTGCCCGCCACGCTGCATCGCGCCGGCCGGCAAACAAAAATCTTGAACTGCTGTAGGTATAAAGAAAGGGCGCATCCGCAGATGCGCCCTCCTGAGCCTTACTCAGCCTTGGGCGTTTCGCGCAAACGAATGTGCAGTTCGCGCAATGCCTTGGCATCGACCTGGCCCGGTGCCTGAGTCATGACGTCCGCCGCGCTCTGGGTTTTCGGGAAGGCGATCACTTCACGGATCGACTGGGCGCCGGTCATCAGCATCACCAGACGGTCGAGGCCGAAGGCCAGGCCACCGTGCGGCGGCGCGCCGTATTTCAGGGCGTCGAGCAGGAAGCCGAATTTCTCTTCCTGTTCCGCTTCGTTGATACCCAACAGACGGAACACCGACTGCTGCATCTCTTTACGGTGGATACGGATCGAACCGCCACCCAGCTCGGTACCGTTCAAGACCATGTCGTACGCACGGGACAGAGCGCCAGCCGGGTTGGCTTCCAGCTCTGCCGGGGTGCACTTCGGCGCGGTGAACGGGTGGTGCAAGGCGGTGAAGCTGCCGTCGTCGTTTTCTTCGAACATCGGGAAGTCGACGACCCACATTGGCGCCCACTTGCAGGTCAGCAGGTCCAGGTCGTGGCCCAGCTTGATCCGCAGCGCGCCCAGGGCTTCGCTGACGATCTTGGCTTTGTCGGCACCGAAGAACACGATATCGCCGTCGACCGCACCGACGCGATCGAGGATCACGTTGAGGTTGGCCTCAGGAATGTTCTTCACGATTGGCGACTGCAGGCCCTCGACGCCCTTGGCGCGCTCGTTGACCTTGATGTACGCCAGGCCCTTGGCACCGTAGATGCCGACGAACTTGGTGTAATCGTCGATCTGCTTGCGCGGCATGCTCGCCCCGCCTGGAACGCGCAGGGCGGCAATGCGGCATTTAGGGTCGTTGGCCGGGCCGCTGAACACCTTGAAGTCGACTTCCTTGAGCTGGTCGGCAACGTCGACCAGTTCCAGCGGGTTACGCAGGTCCGGCTTGTCGGAACCGTAGCGGCGCATGGCCTCTTCGAAGGTCATGTGCGGGAACTCGCCGAATTCCAGGCCCAGCACTTCCTTGAACAGGTTGCGGATCATTTGCTCGGTCAGGCCCATGATCTCTTTTTCATCGAGGAAGCTGGTCTCGATGTCGATCTGGGTGAATTCCGGCTGGCGATCGGCACGCAGGTCTTCGTCGCGGAAGCACTTGGCGATCTGGTAGTAACGGTCGAAACCGGCGACCATCAGCAGTTGCTTGAACAGCTGCGGCGATTGCGGCAAGGCGAAGAACGAGCCGGCGTGGGTACGGCTAGGGACCAGGTAGTCGCGAGCACCTTCAGGGGTGGCACGGGTCAGGATCGGCGTTTCGACGTCGAGGAAGCCGTTCTCGTCGAGGAAGCGACGGATGCTGGTGGTCATGCGCGAACGCAGGCGCAGCTTTTCGGCCATTTCCGGACGACGCAGGTCGAGGAAGCGATAGCGCAGGCGGGTTTCTTCGCCGACGTCGGAGAACTCGTTCAGCGGGAACGGCGGGGTTTCCGACTCGTTCAGCACTTCCAGTTCATAGCCCAGGACTTCGATCATGCCAGACGCCATGTTGGCGTTGGTGGCACCGGCCGGACGCAGGCGAACCTTGCCGGTGATCTTCACGACGTACTCGCTGCGCACGCGATCGGCGGCGGCAAAGGATTCAGCGCGGTCCGGATCGAACACCACCTGGGCCAGACCGTCACGATCACGGATATCGAGGAAAATCACCCCACCGTGGTCACGACGACGGTGGACCCATCCGCAAAGGGTAATTTCCTGGCCTTCCAGGCTTTCGTTCAGTTGGCCGCAATAATGGCTGCGCATCATGGTAGTGGTTTCACTTCTCGTAATTCGACATTCGGTTGGAGAGCTCGCGTCGATCCGCTGACGGATGACGCAAGAACTCGCGCGTGTGGTTCAACTCAGGTCCGCAACCCTAGTCAGCTTTGTCGCCGCCAGCCAGGTTCTTCTTGGAACCGGTCTTGAAATCGGTCTCGTACCAGCCGGTGCCGCTGAGGCGGAAACCTGGCATGGACAGCATCTTCTTAAGCTCTGGCGCCTGGCACGCAGGGCAGTCGACCAACGGTGCATCGCTGATCTTTTGAATGGCTTCCAACTGATGACCACAGGAAGCACATTGGTAATCGTACATCGGCATGGGGGTTGTCTCGGCGATCAGATTGCTACCGCGCACGCTGGGTTTTGCGGCAAAGAGCGGGATTATATCCATTAAATGCAGCCTGTGCAGCCGTAAGACTGCACAGATCGACACGTTGCTCCTTCATTCATCCGGTTCAAGCCATGACCGGGTAACGCCCTTCCTTGCGGCTGTGGACTACACAGACCACCCGCACCAGCCCGCTGAAATTTCTCACCCCACCATGACGCAAATGCACTTCGCGATCGACATGGGACAGCAGCGCGCTGACCGAACAGCAATTGACCCTGGCCATGTCGCCCAAGATATCCCAATACACCTGTTCAAGCCGCAAACAGGTGGCAAAGCCATTCAATCGCACCGATCGCGATTGCGGCCGGGCCAGCCCCATATCGAACTCACTGACAAATGGGTCGATTCTTATATCCCTGGCCGAACCGATCCGCCCCTCGTCTCTTGCGCCTTCATATTGCATATCGCTGACACTCCTTTGCCATGTGCGGTTTCCATAAAAGCAATTGCATGCCTATAAAAACGTGAGGGCAAAGTTATAGCCAGATGACTTTAGGACCGTCCGCGTAGGATAAGCCAACAACTGAAGGCGGATAAGGGAGAGCGTCCTAGTCGAGCGCCTTTCCCACAGCTACAAGCGAAAAATCGCTCAATCGACAGGGTGTCTATCCGAAGAAAGGCAGCGCGCGAACAACAGTGCCATCCACGCGCTGGCGTATCACTGATCCAGCAGTGCGCGGAGCATCCACGCGGTTTTCTCGTGGACCTGCATGCGCTGGGTCAGCAGGTCAGCCGTAGGTTCGTCGCTGACCTTATCCAGCAGCGGGAAGATCCCCCGGGCGGTACGCGTGACAGCCTCCTGGCCCGCCACCAGTTGCCTGATCATGTCTTCGGCAGCAGGCACACCCTCTTCTTCCTTGATTGAGGACAGGCGCGCATAAACGGAATAGGCACCCGGCGCCGGAAATCCGAGCGCGCGAATGCGCTCGGCAATCGAATCGACCGCCAAAGCCAACTCGTTATATTGCTCCTCGAACATCAAATGCAGGGTGCGGAACATGGGACCCGTCACGTTCCAATGGAAGTTATGGGTCTTCAGGTAAAGCACATAGGTGTCCGACAGCAGCCGCGAAAGTCCGTCGACGATGGACTTGCGGTCCTCTTCACTGATACCGATATCGATTGCCATGTTTTTCCCCTAAAGGTGATGAAGTTCATCCAACAGGTGCAGGACCACTCTAGCAAGCCTGTCGCCAGGCTGCAGCCCGGAGGTCCTGCCATACGCCGGCAAGAGGCCCCGATGCACCGCTGGACTCCTTGATTTGAGTAGGCTGCAGCTTTGCTGTTAAATAGGCAGCGTGTCGTCAGTGCCTATTTTTTCGGGCGCGGCGCATAGGCTGATACCGGGTACGTGTCCACCGCCTCTTATTTATTCCGAAGCGAACCGTGCGCCATCAGCTCTTCCTTGTGAGCTGTCTTAACGTGAGTTAATCAAAATGTTGAAAATCGTCCACCTGCTGATAGGCGCAGCGGCTTTGCTGCTGTCCTTCATCCCTAGCCTGCGATCCGAAGCCTTACCGTACCTGCAACAACCCGAAGCGCTTTACCTGGCCTTTTTCGGCCTGCTCAACCTGACGCTTGCCCCGGTTATCCCTTACTGGAACAAAGGCCCGCGCCATCAACTGCAAAATCTGGTCAGCGCCCTGCTGGTGCTGGCTGTCGCCCTGCAAACCGTGACACTGATCGCGGAGATGCCGGTCATTGCCGGTCAGCCTGCCGTGCTGTTCAGCCTGGTCGCAGCCTTTATCGCTGTTGCCCTGCACCTGGCCATCAGCTTCTACAAATCGTCACCGGCCGCCGCTTCGCCAAGCTATGACATGAGCAACCGCGATACCGGGACCGTCAAGTGGTTCAACACCTCCAAAGGCTTCGGCTTTATTTCCCGCGACTCCGGCGATGATATTTTCGTGCACTTCCGGGCCATTCGCGGTGAAGGCCATCGCGTTCTGGTCGAAGGTCAGCGCGTCGAGTTCTCCGTCATGAATCGTGACAAAGGCCTGCAAGCCGAAGACGTCATCGCCGCCCTGCCGCGTCGCTGATAGAAAGGCAATAAAAAAACCGCGAACATGTTCGCGGTTTTTTATTGCCTGCACTTTCAGTTAAAGGGCTGCGGCGCTCAATAATGCGGTGGCGGCGCTTCTTCTTCAAAAGACTCGAACTGGCCGACCATTTCCTCTTGCCGCTTGAGCAGCGCGGCCATCTGCAGCTGCAGGCGTTCGACCACCCGCTGCTGCGCCACCAGGACATCATTCAATGCCTGGATGGTGTCATCCTGAAACGCCAGTCGGCTTTCAAGGTCGGTTACGCGCTCTTCGAGGCTCATGGCTCAACCCTCCAAAAACTTGAAATCATCGGTCAACACCAGGCGCAGCCGTTCGCGAATCGCCGCGACCTGCTCTGCACTGTAGGGCCTGGCCGGATGCTTGCCCCAGACCGGCGCCGGCCAGGCCGCGTCTTCACGCTTGCGCACGATCACATGCATGTGCAACTGGCTGACCACGTTGCCCAGGGCAGCGACGTTCAGCTTGTCCGCGTCGAACGAGTCCTTGAGCAGCTCTGACAACGCGGTCGTTTCCTGCCACAGCTGCTGCTGATCGGCGACACTCAACTGAAATATCTCACTGATATCGTCCCTGCGTGGCACCAGGATGAACCAGGGGTAGTTCGAGTCATTGGACAACAGCAACCGACAAAGCGGGAAATCACCGATCGGTAGTGTGTCTTGTTGAAGTCGTGGATCTAAAGCGAACACTGCGCGTACTCCCGCCAGGTCATCATTTTTCAGCTTAGCGCCCATCCAGAGAGATCGTACGCCAGGCCACCGGACGGCAGCATACCCTGCCGGCTTCACGGTGAACCACTGCCTGGACCACTCGAGGATCTACAAAGGGCTCAACCCCGCCCCGAGATGAGACATTTTCTGCGAAAACGCACCAATACCGAACCAGACAGCTGATAAAAAACGCCGAAATGACCAGAAAACCAAGGCCTGTTCACACCACGCAAAATGCCCGACTGTGTGAATTCAGCACAGTCATAAAAATTTTTTGCACCAAAACCGCACAGCGCGTCTACGCTGAGTGCTTCGCATATCCGCCAATTACTCACTGGCGGGGTGAACCGGTAACGCTTTTGCATGTCAGGCGACTCAACAGGAGGCTGAAACACGATGCCAACCATGGCGTCAAGCCCGAAGAAAAGAAGCATGAACCCCCCGGTTTCATGAGGTTTTTACCGCATCAGGCAGCCTGTCAGAAAAAAACATCGGTGGAGTTCTGATTTGTGCACGCTTGTTGCATTGTTACCCACATCGTCTATAAGGCACCGCGGGAAGCGGGCAGCCTCAAGACCAAAAAAACAGTGGCAGGGTAGCCCGATGGAGATTCAAACGTTTCACCAGGGACTCTTTTTATCGATGCGCCAGCCCAGAAAAACAGCATTAAAAGTTGTCAGTCCGGTTGCATCGGGGCTGTAAATTTGCGACATCTAGCTAGCCGTTTACGACAGGGTCGTAAAGAAGCTGAAAGGTTAGATGCGCAAGTATCGCCAACATTGTCGGCGTGATATAAGTTTGCGCCGACACAAAAAGAAAGAGCCGCCCAGATAATAAAACAGGTGGAGCGGCAGTACTCTTCTAAAAACCAAAGGAGCAAATCACGATGCGCGTGATGAAGTGGAGCATGATCGCACTGGCTGTTGCAGCAGGCACCTCGCAGTTCGCAATGGCGTCTTCCCAGGACGAATCCAAGGGTTTCATCGACGATTCGAGCCTGAAACTCAAAACCCGTTTTGAGTACATGAACCGCGACTTCAAGAATGGTGCAAGCAACCCTAGTTCCGGCACTGCCGGCTATCGTCAGGATTCCGGTCTGAGCCAATTGCTCACCTACGAGTCGGGCTTCACTCAAGGTATCGTTGGTTTCGGCCTCGACGCCATGGCCATGGGTTCGGTCAAGCTGGACGGCGGCTCGGGCAAGCGCGGTAACGGCCTGTTCGCCAACGACAGCGATGGCAACCCGGAAAAATCCCAGGGCAAGGTAGGCGGTGCAGTGAAACTGCGTCTGTCCGACACCACCCTGAAATACGGCCAGCAATTCGTTGCCAGCCCTGTATTCGCCACCGACGACAGCCGTCTGATCCCGGAAGTTGCTACCGGCACCCTGCTGACTTCCAAGGAAATCAAAGGCCTGGAACTGAGCGCTGGTCGCTTCACCGCGCTGAGCAAGCAAACCGGCATGGCCCGTGACAGCATCGGCGGCGTGTCCGATGAAGACGGCAACCACGGCAAAGGCCTGAGCGGCGGCATCAACATCTTCGGTGCCAGCTACGCCTTCACCGACAACTTCACCGCTGCACTGGCTGCATCGGATGCTGAAGAGTACTTCAAGAAGTACTACGCAAACCTGAACCTGACCCTGCCGATCAACGACGAACAGTCACTGAACTTCGACCTCAACGCTTACAAAACCAAAGGCGACAAGCGCGGCGACACCATTGACTTCCTCGGTGACGGCGTTCTGGGCGTGGACAACAACCTGTGGTCCCTGGCAGCGGCATATAGCCTGGGCGCTCACAAGTTCACCCTGGCCTACCAGCAGTCGAGCGGCGACAACGCTTACTACTACGGCGTTGACGGCAACAGCACCATCTTCGTATCCAACTCCATTCAGATCTCCGACTTCGTGGGCCGCGAGGAGAAATCCTACCAAGCTCGCTATGACCTGAACATGGCGACCTACGGCGTACCAGGCCTGAGCTTCATGACCCGTTACGTAATGGGTGACAACATCAAGACCAACGGTCTGGGTGAAGGTAAGGAAAACGAGTGGAACCTGGAGTCCAAGTACGTCGTACAGGAAGGTCCAGCAAAAGACCTGTCGTTCCGTGCTCGTTTCGCCAACTACCGTTCGAACGGTGCATACAGTGCCTATTCGGCTGACAACTATGACACCCGTCTGATCATCGAGTACCCGCTGAGCATCCTGTAATCAGGGTGTAACACCGGAACTCCGTAGATCAAAAACCGCCCACCTCTTCAGGTGGGCGGTTTTTTTATGCCTGCCACACAGCAAACACTGCGGCAAGCAACTTGCGCGCATAACGTTAATACTTTTTTCAATGAACCGATCAATAGTCACAAAAAAACCCAAGAGACCATTAGCCTCTTGGGTTTACGCAGTAACAAACAGACTTACTGTACCGGCGCTTCCTGAACCACGCGAACTACACGCTGGGGAAATGGAATGTCAATACCCGCCGTCTTCAAACGATCACGGGACTGTTCGTTAAACATGAACATCACGTCCCAGTAATCCGCTGTTTTCACCCAGACCCGCAGGGAAACAGTGATCGAACTGTCACCCAGGGTCGAAATCACTGCCTGAGGCTCCGGATCGGCCAGCACCCGCGGATCCTTGGCCAGCTCGAGCAAGACTTCACGGGCCTTTTGCAAATCCGCTTCGTAATCAACACCCACATCGAACACCACCTTGCGGGTCGGTTGACGGTTGGTGTTGGTGATGATGCCGTTAGACAGGTTGCCGTTAGGCACGATGATGGTCTTGTTGTCGCCGGTGCGCAGCACGGTGTGGAAGATCTGGATGCTGTCGACGGTGCCGGCAACCCCCTGGGCTTCGATCCAGTCACCGATACGGAACGGACGGAACAGCAAGATCAGCACACCGCCGGCGAAGTTCGCCAGGCTGCCCTGCAACGCCAGGCCGATGGCCAGGCCCGCCGCACCGATCGCCGCCACGAACGAGGTGGTTTCCACACCGATCATCGACGCCACGCTGACAACCAGCAGGATCTTGAGAATGATGTTCGCCAGGCTGCTGATAAACCCTTGCAGGGCAAGGTCAGCATTACGCAGGGCGATCAGGCCGCCGAGCTTTTGCGTGACCTTGTTGATCAACCACCAGCCGATCGCCAGGGTGATCACCGCCAAGAGCACACGGCTGCCGTATTCCATGATCATCGGGACCCAGGACTGCGACACCCTGACCAGGTTGTCTACTTCAGCATTCAAATCCATCTCGGTTCTCCTGATGTGCGGCTACGCGGCACACGAAAAATAAAGCGGCAGAAAGACCGAACCCTATCCGGATCAATCGTTTCTGCCGTTGCTTGGGCCTCGGACGCCGAAAACGCCAAGAGGTTCCGCCCAAAGTCAGTCGCGGAAGTTGTTGAACTGCAGCGGCATGCCGAATTCCTTGGCGCGCAATACAGCGATGGCTTCCTGCAGGTCGTCACGCTTCTTGCCGGTGATGCGCACTTGCTCGCCCTGGATGGCCGCCTGGACCTTGAGCTTGGCGTCCTTGACGTGAGCGACGATTTTCTTCGCCAGCTCCTTGTCGATGCCTTCCTTGAGCACAGCGTCCTGCTTCATCAGCTTGCCCGATGCGAACGCGTCCTTGACCTCAAGGCACTGCACATCGATCTTGCGCTTGACCAGGGCCAGCTTGAGGATCTCAATCATCGCTTCGAGCTGGAAATCCGCTTCGGCGGTCAGGTTGACGGTCAGGTCCTTTTCCTTGAACTCGAAGCTGCCTTTGCCTTTCAGGTCATAACGACGATCGAGTTCCTTGACGGCGTTCTCGACCGCGTTGGTGACTTCGTGTTTGTCCAGTTCGGATACCACGTCGAACGACGGCATGTAATCTCTCCAATAAATAGGGCACGCTCAATCAAGAGGGAGCACGCCTGGCTTGCGGTTAAAATCCGCGCTGATTATAACGGGTCTTTCCCATCATTCACTGCGAGCCTCCCATGCGCGCCTCAAACAGAGCAAAAAGCTGATGTCCACCACCTGGCATGTTCTAGGCGCCGGTAGCCTCGGTACGTTGTGGGCCACCCGTCTGGCGCGGGCCGCAGTTCCGGTGCGACTGATCCTGCGTGACGCGGCGCGGTTGCAGGCGTACGAGGCGGCAGGCGGCTTGACCCTGGTCGAACAGGGCCAGGCACAGCTCTACCCGGTGAGCGCCGAAACGGCGGACAGTACCACCCCGATCCATCGCCTGCTGGTCGCCTGCAAGGCCTATGACGCGGACCAGGCCGTGGCGCAACTGGCACCGCGCCTGGCGCCCGGCGCAGAGCTGATCCTGTTGCAGAACGGCCTGGGCAGCCAGGACGCCGTGGCGGCGCAAGTGCCGCAGGCGCGCTGCATTTACGCCTCAAGCACGGAAGGCGCCTTTCGCGACGGTGACTGGCGCGTGGTCTTCGCCGGGCACGGGTTCACCTGGCTGGGCGATGCCGGGCATCCCGTCGCACCGATCTGGCTGGACGACCTCGACGCCGCGGGCATTCCCCATGAGTGGAGCACCGAAATCCTCACCCGGTTGTGGCGCAAACTGGCCCTCAACTGCGCGATCAATCCGTTGACGGTCCTGCACGATTGCCGCAATGGCGGGTTGCAGGAGCACCACTGTGAGGTCGCCACCCTGTGTGGCGAACTGATCGAGCTGCTTGAGCGTTGCGGCCAGCCGGCAGCCGCGGAAAACCTGCAACAGGAGGTTGAACGGGTGATTCACGCGACTGCCGCCAACTACTCCTCGATGTACCAGGACGTCAGCAACCGGCGCCGCACCGAAATCAGTTACCTGCTGGGGCACGCCTGTAAAGTCGCCGCCCGGCATCAACTGAACCTGCCGCACCTTAATCAGCTTGAGTCGAGGTTGATCGCACGCCTGCACAGCCTTGGATTGCCCAGCGACTGAGCAGCGGCTACGCTGGCCACTTGTTCCTTTGCAGCGATAAACCTGATGCCATTGCGCCAGCGTCTTGAAAACCTTCCTGTCGGCCAGAAACTGCTGGCCGCCCTGTTGGTGCTGTTGACCACCGTCCTGCTGGTTGCCAACCTGACCTTTATCAGCGCCGCGTACTACATCTCCCAGGAAAGCATGGCGCCCCAGGCTCTGCAGACCATCGGCCGGCTGGTCTCCAACCCGAGCCTGGTGTCCGAAGCGCTGCAGTCACCGCAAAGCGCGCAACGCCTGCTCGATGAACTCGACAGCTATTCCCCGCTGCGGGCCGCGGCCCTGTATGACGGCAAGGGCGAGCGCCTGGCGCAGTTGCAACACGGCGATCACCTGAGCCTGCCCAAGCGTTACCGGCACATCGAATCCTGGCAAGTCACCGAGTTTCGCAGCAACCAGGTCATCACCCTGCCCCGCCCCGGCAGCGCACCCGGCCACCTTTTGCTGGTGGCCAGCAGCGAACTGCCCATGGCGTTCTATACCGGCACCCTGACCGCCAGCCTGGGCATCCTGATTTTCAGTGTGCTGCTGTGGCTGATCATCGCGCGGCAGATCAAACGCCTGATTACCCAGCCGATTCATCAGCTGGAAGAACTGTCACGACAAGTGACCCGGGAAGAGAACTACGCCCTGCGAGCCTCCCGGGGCAACCACGATGAAATCGGCAGCCTGGCCGAAGCGTTCAACACCATGCTCTCGCGGATCGAGGCGCGGGAGCAGCAACTCAAGCGCGCCCGTGACGACTCCCAGGCCGCCTATGACCAGGCCCAGGGCCTGGCGGAAGAAACCCGCCACACCAATCGCAAGCTGGAACTCGAAGTCCAGGTACGCAGCAAGATCGAGAAAAAACTCACGGGGTTCCAGAATTACCTCAACAGCATCATCGACTCCATGCCTTCGGCGCTGATCGCCCTCGACGAACAGCTCTACGTGACGCAGTGGAACCAGGAAGCCAGCGCCCTTTCCGGCACGCGACTGGACGAAGCCTTGAACCAGCCTATCTTCCTCGCCTTTGAACCGCTCAAGCCTTTTCTGCCGCAGCTCAAGCAAACCGTCGAGCAACACACGGTGGCCAAGATCGAGCGCGTGACCTGGGTCAAGGACGATGAACCGCGCCACTACGCCCTGACCTTTTATCCGCTGATGGGGGGTGCCGGGCGAGGCGTGGTGATCCGCATCGACGACATCACCCAGCGCCTGTCCCTTGAGGAAATGATGGTGCAGTCGGAAAAAATGCTTTCCGTCGGTGGCCTCGCCGCCGGCATGGCTCACGAAATCAACAACCCGCTCGGCGCGATTCTGCACAACGTACAGAATATCCGTCGCCGCCTGTCCCCCGAACTGCCGAAGAACCTGGAACAGGCCGAGCAGGTCGGCATCGAGCTGTCGACCGTCAACCAGTACCTGCAAGCGCGGGAAGTACCGCAGCTGCTCGACGGCATCCAGCAGGCCGGTGCACGGGCGGCGAAAATCGTCACGCACATGCTCAGTTTCAGTCGCCGCAGCACCCGACAAATGGCCCCGTGCGACCTGCCGGCGCTGATCGATCAGGCGGTGGAAATCGCCGGAAACGACTTCGACCTGGCCATCGGTTTCGACTTCAAGGGCCAGGCGATCATTCGCCAGTTCGACCCGGCGCTGGGGCCTGTACCCGGTACCGCCAACGAATTGGAACAGGTGCTGCTCAACCTGCTGAAAAACGCCGCGCAAGCCATCCACTTGCGTGAAGACGACCGTGAACCCGGGCGAATCATCCTGCGCACCCGGCTCAATCCACCCTGGGCGGAAATCCAGGTCGAGGACAACGGCATCGGCATGAGCGAAAGCGTGCGCAAGCGCACCTTCGAACCGTTTTTCACCACCAAGGAAATCGGCCAGGGCACCGGCCTCGGCTTGTCGGTCTCGTACTTCATCATCACCAACAACCACAAGGGCCAGATGGAAGTGCAATCGACCCTGGGCCAAGGCACCTGCCTTACCCTGCGCCTGCCATTGGCGAGCACCCCGCTCGTCTCTCATGAACTCAACCAGCTATCGAGGTAACCATGGGCTTTCGCCTGTCGAAGATTTACACCCGCACCGGCGACAAAGGCGAAACCGGCCTGGGCGACGGTCGCCGCGTGCCCAAGGACCACCCACGGATCGAGGCCATTGGCGAGGTGGATACGCTGAACAGTCAGGTCGGCGTATTACTGGCCGGACTGGCGGCAGAAAGTGCCCGGTATCCGGGGTTGCAGGAAGTAATCGAGGTATTGGCGCCTTGTCAGCACCGGTTGTTTGACCTCGGCGGTGAGCTGGCGATGCCGGAGTATCAGGCGTTGAACGCCGGTGAAATCGAGCGCCTGGAGGCGGCGATTGATGTGTGGAATGAAGAGCTGGGGCCGCTGGAGAATTTCATCTTGCCGGGTGGTTCGGCGTTGATTGCCCAGGCCCATGTCTGCCGGAGCCTGGCGCGCGGTGCCGAGCGTCGGTGTCAGCATTTGAATGCGCTTGAGCCGTTGGCCGGGGTGGGTTTGGCGTATATCAATCGGTTGTCGGATTTGTTGTTTGTGGTGGCGCGGGTGATTGCCCGGCGGCAGGGAGTTGCGGAGATTTTGTGGCAGCCAGCGGCTAAACCTGAAGTTTAGTCGGCGTCTGTCAGGCCGCCTTCGCGAGCAAGCCCGCTCCCACACTTAATCTGCGTCGTTCACGGATCAAATGTGGGAGCGGGCTTGCTCGCGAAGAGGCCAGCCGCTTCAGCGCAAAATCAAGCCTCAGGCCAGAACGCCCGAATCCCCGCCACACCTTGGGCACCGGCAGCCCATGCCTTCTGAACTTCCGCCGGACCAACGCCGCCCAGCAGAAACACCGGCTTGCTGAAGCCTTCGATCAAGCTCGAAGCCTGCTCCCAACCCAGCGGCTGCGCGCCTGGATGAGTCAGGGTCGGCTGCACCGGCGACAAGGTCACGAAGTCGACGCCCATCTCCTCGGCCAACGCCAATTCCTCGGCGTTATGACAGGACGCGGCCAACCAGCGCGATGCGGGCAGCGGTCGACCGGCGGCCGCGTACTTGCGCAACTGCGCCGAGGTGATGTGCCAACCGGCGGAAGGAAAATCCCCCAACCACTCGAACGGCCCCTTGATCATCAACTGCGCCTTGCCAGCACACAGCCCTGCCGCATCCACGGCCAGGTCGCGGTACTTGGGGTCATAACCATTCGGCGCGCGCAACTGGATCAGCTTGATGCCGCCCGCGATGGCTTTCTGGATTCCCCGCAGCAAGGCCGGGGTTTCCAGGTCTTCCGGGGTAATCAGGTATTGCTCGGGCAAGCGGGCAGCCGCCACGATTGGCCGGTTGGCTTCAGGGAATTCGTAACCCGACAGGTCACGCGCCGACACCCAGGCCAATGGCTGGCCTTCGGCGCCGTGCGGCTCGCCGGTGAACGCCGAGACTTCCCAGACATCCAGCAACACCTGTTTGTCCGGGTAATCATGGCGGACCTTGATCAGCGGGCGCGCCGCGCCGACCACAATACCCAGTTCTTCCTGCAGCTCACGGGCCAAGGCGCTTTCAACCGACTCGTCGGCCTCGACCTTGCCACCGGGAAACTCCCACAGGCCGCCTTGGTGCTGAGTGTCGGCACGCCGGGCGATAAGGATCTTGCCGCTGTCATCACGGATGACGGCGGCCGCTACGTGTACTCGTTTCACCGCTCGATTTCCTCCAGTCCGGCCTTCTGCCAGGCCTTGAAGGCTGGCCATTGGTAGATGGTTTGAACATAGGCTTCGTCAGCCTCGGGCAGCTTCACCTGATAGGTACGCAGGCGCACGGCAATCGGTGCGAAGAATGCATCGGCCAGGGTTACGCGGCCAAACAGGTACGGACCACTTTCGGTCGCGGCGGCGCGGCACTCGGCCCACAGGGCGGACATGCGCTCGATGTCGGCCTGGACATCCGCCGGTGTCGGTGTCAGCGGTGCATCATGGCTCAAATCAAACGGCATGTTGCCGCGCATCGCGAAGAAACCGCTGTGCATCTGCGCACACGCCGAACGCGCCTGGGCGCGAGCGCCAACGTCCTTGGGCCAGAGGCCAGCGTCGGGAAACTGTTCCGCCAGGTATTCGGCAATCGCCAGGGAATCGGCGATGGTGCCATGCTCGGTCTTCAACAGCGGGACCTTGCCGGTCGGCGAGTGTTTGAGCAGGCGTTCGCGGGTGTCCGGCTGGTTCAGCTTGATCAGTTCTTCGGTGTAGGGGGCGCCGGCCAGATCAAGGGCCAGGGCGCCGCGCAGGGACCAGGAGGAAAGCAGTTTGTCGCCGATGATCAGGTGCAGGCTCATGTTCAAGCGTCCTTAAAGCTAAAGGGATACCTGTAGGAGCTGGCTTGCCAGCGATAACGGTAGCGGCCTCAACACATCTATCGGGGCAGAGGACGCCTTCGCCGGCAAGCCGGCTCCTACAGTTTCTGCAGCGTTACGTACGGTACTCGGCGTTGATCTTCACGTATTCGTGGGACAGGTCGGTGGTCCAGATGGTTTCGCTGCAATCGCCGCGACCCAACTCGATACGGATGGTGATTTCTTCCTGTTGCATCACCGCCGCGCCCTGGGCTTCGGTGTAGGTCGCAGCGCGGGCGCCACGGCTGGCGATGCACACTTCACCGAGGAACACATCGATCTTGCTCACGTCGAGGTTCGGCACGCCGGCACGACCGACAGCCGCGAGGATACGACCCCAGTTCGGGTCGGACGCGAACAGTGCGGTCTTGATCAAGGGCGAGTGGGCCACGGTGTAGCCAACGTCCAGGCATTCCTGGTGATTGCCGCCGCCGTTGACTTCAACGGTAACGAATTTGGTCGCGCCTTCGCCATCGCGAACGATAGCCTGGGCCACTTCCATGCACACTTCGAACACCGCTTGCTTGAGCTTGGCGAACAACTCGCCTTCGGCACGGGTGATTTCCGGCAGTGCCGCCTGACCGGTGGCGATCAGCATGCAGCAGTCGTTGGTCGAGGTGTCGCCGTCGATGGTGATGCGGTTGAACGACTTGTTGGCGCCGTCCAGCATAAGGTTCTGCAACACGTCGCGGGCGACCTTGGCGTCGGTAGCGATGTAACCGAGCATGGTCGCCATGTTGGGACGAATCATGCCCGCACCCTTGCTGATGCCGGTGACGGTGATGGTCACGCCGTCATGCTGGAACTGGCGGCTGGCACCCTTTGGCAGGGTGTCGGTGGTCATGATGCCGGTGGCGGCAGCTTCCCAGTTGTTTTCCGACAGATCGTCGAGGGCGGCTTGCAGTGCGCCTTCGATTTTCTCGACCGGCAGAGGTTCGCCGATTACCCCGGTGGAGTACGGCAGCACCAGGCTGGCATCGACACCGGTCAGCTCGGCCAGTTTGGCGCAAGTACGCTCGGCCGCGGCCAGGCCCGGCTCACCGGTACCGGCGTTGGCATTGCCGGTATTGGTCAGCAGGTAACGCACCGGGCCTTGCACGCGCTGCTTCGCCAGGATCACCGGGGCTGCGCAGAAGGCGTTCAGGGTGAATACGCCCGCCACCGTGGAGCCTTCGGCACAACGCATGACCACAACATCCTTGCGCCCCGGGCGCTTGATACCGGCCGAGGCGATACCGAGTTCAAAACCGGCAACCGGGTGCAACGTTGGCAAAGGACCAAGACCAACAGCCATGAATGCGTTCCTCTATAGATGATGTCTGCACCGCTTCAGCAAAAGCGGGGGGTTGAAATGGCAAAACGCCGCGACGGCATGAGCCGGTCGCGGCGCGGGTATTTCAGCGTATGAAACGGGGGTTACTGGATCTGCCCGTGGCAATGCTTGAATTTCTTGCCCGAACCGCAGTAGCACAGCTCGTTACGGCCCAGCTTCTGCTCGTTGCGAACCGGGGCGGTGGCCAGAGCCACATCGACCTCTTCACCCACCTGCTCCGGCTGCTCCAGGCCAGGGGCCTCTTCATGCAGGAACTGCATGCGAGCGGCCAGTGCTTCGGCTTCCTGGCGCAGGCGCTGCTCTTCTTCGATCGGATCTTCGCGACGAACCTGAACGTGCGACAGCACACGGATCGAGTCGCGCTTGATCGAATCCAGCAGCTCGGAGAACAGCGTGAACGACTCGCGCTTGTACTCCTGCTTCGGGTTCTTCTGCGCATAACCACGCAGGTGGATGCCGTGGCGCAGGTGATCCATGGTCGACAGGTGGTCTTTCCACAGGTCGTCCAGCACGCGCAGAACGATTTGCTTCTCGAAGGTGCGCAGCGCTTCGGCGCCTGCCTGGTCTTCTTTCTCGTTGTACGCGGCGATCAGCTCCTGCATCAGTTTCTCGCGCAGGGTTTCCTCGTACAGGTGATCGTCTTCGTCGAGCCACTGCTGGATCGGCAGTTTCACGCCGAAATCGCTTTCCAGGGCCGCTTCCAGACCCGCCACGTCCCACTGCTCTGGCAGCGATTGCGGTGGAATGTGCGCGCTGACGGTAGCGTTGAGCACGTCCTGACGGAAGTCGGCAATGGTTTCACCGATGTTGTCAGCGGCCAGCAACGTGTTACGCATGTGATAGATCACTTTACGCTGTTCGTTGTTGACGTCGTCGAACTCGAGCAGTTGCTTGCGAATGTCGAAGTTGCGGCCTTCGACCTTGCGCTGGGCCTTTTCGATGGCGTTCGTCACCATGCGGTGCTCGATCGCTTCGCCAGGCTGCATGCCCAGGGCCTTCATGAAGTTCTTCACCCGGTCAGAGGCGAAGATGCGCATCAGGCTGTCTTCCAGCGACAGGTAGAAACGGCTGGAACCGGCGTCGCCCTGACGACCGGCACGACCACGCAACTGGTTGTCGATACGGCGCGATTCGTGACGCTCGGACGCGATCACCTGCAAACCACCCGATTCGAGCACCTGCTGGTGACGTTTCTGCCAGTCGGCCTTGATCTGGGCAATCTGCTCAGGAGTCGGGTTTTCCAGGGTCGCGACTTCCACTTCCCAGTTGCCGCCCAACAGGATGTCGGTACCGCGACCGGCCATGTTGGTGGCGATGGTCAGCGCACCCGGGCGACCGGCCTGGGCAATGATCTCGGCTTCCTTTTCGTGGAACTTGGCGTTCAGGACCTTGTGTTCGATGCCTTCCTTGTTGAGCAGGTCGGACATGCGCTCGGAGGTTTCGATGGTCGCGGTACCCACCAGCACCGGACGGCCCGCGGCCATGCTTTCCTTGATGTCAGTGACGATGGCCGCGTATTTCTCGTCGGCGGTCAGGAACACCAGGTCGTTGTAGTCTTTACGGGCCAGCGGCTTGTTCGTCGGAATGACGATGACCTGCAGGCCATAGATCTGATGGAACTCGAACGCTTCGGTGTCGGCCGTACCGGTCATGCCGGACAGTTTGTTGTACAGACGGAAGTAGTTCTGGAACGTGGTCGATGCCAGGGTCTGGCTTTCGGCCTGGATGTTCAGGTTTTCCTTGGCTTCGATGGCCTGGTGCAGGCCTTCGGACAAACGACGGCCCGGCATGGTACGACCGGTGTGTTCGTCGACCAGTACGACCTGGCCGTCCTGCACGATGTATTCGACGTTGCGATGGAACAGCTTGTGCGCGCGCAGGCCGGCATACACGTGAGTCAGCAGGCTCAGGTTGTGCGCCGAGTACAGGCTTTCGCCTTCGGCCAGCAGGCCAAGGCGGGTCAGCGAATCTTCGACGAACTGGTGACCGGCTTCGTTGAGTTCGACCTGACGGGTCTTCTCGTCCACGGTGTAGTGGCCAGCCTTGGTGACTTCGCCTTCGACTTCTTCGACGTGCAATTCCAGCTGCGGGATCAGTTTGTTGATCTCGATGTACAGCTTGGAGCTGTCCTCGGCCTGACCGGAAATGATCAGCGGGGTACGGGCTTCGTCGATGAGGATGGAGTCGACTTCGTCGATCACGGCAAAATTGAGTTCGCGCTGGAATTTTTCTTCCATGCTGAACGCCATGTTGTCGCGCAGGTAGTCGAAACCGAATTCGTTGTTGGTGCCGTAGGTGATATCGGCGGCATAGGCCACGCGCTTCTCTTCCGGCGGCTGGAATGGCGTGACCACGCCGACCGTCAGGCCGAGGAATTCGTAGAGCGGACGCATCCAGTTGGCGTCACGACGGGCCAGGTAGTCGTTCACCGTCACAACGTGCACGCCCTTGCCGGACAGTGCGTTGAGGTAAACGCCCAGCGTTGCCACCAGGGTCTTGCCTTCACCGGTTCGCATCTCGGCGATCTTGCCTTCATGCAAGGTCATGCCGCCGATCAGCTGGACATCGAAGTGGCGCATGCCCATGACGCGCTTGCCGGCTTCACGGGCGACCGCGAAGGCTTCCGGCAGCAGCTTGTCGAGGGTTTCCCCTTTGGCGAAGCGGGCCTTGAACTCATCTGTCTTGGCACGCAATTGATCGTCCGAAAGGGCCACCATTTGCTCTTCGAAGGCATTGACGAATTGCACCGTCTTGAGCATGCGCTTGACTTCACGCTCGTTCTTGCTTCCAAAAAGTTTCTTTAACAAAGGCGCAAACATATCGGCAGGATCTTCCACACTAAAGGGATGGAGGGCGGCCCCGTGAGTCGCCCGAGCAGCCCTCATGGCCGCATGCGAACGAGCATTCTACCCGGAAACGGTGGTGAGGAAAGTGGCGTTGTTCCACGATGCTGGCACAGCGTTGTAACGGGGCTCACTTAAAATAAGGGCAAATCGCTGAACTTCAAGTCATTCACGGCAGAAGTTACTTGTTGATTTAATGGGTAAAGCGCGCGCAAAGCAATGGGTCGGGCGCATCCGCTGCTTTCTGCTACCATGGCGGCTCTGTTACTTCAGGTGTCTGATCATGGCATTTCGCCCTCTTACGGCCAGAGCACCCGCCGTCCTGCTTCGCGAAGCCAAGCCTCTGAAGGCCATTCTCGGCCACGCTCAACGCCTGGGTCATTTGCAACGTTTGCTCGAAAGCCAGCTGCAACCCGCCGCGCGCGCCCATTGCCACGTGGCGTCCTGGCGTGAAGGCAGTTTGTTGCTGATTGTCACCGACGGTCATTGGGCCACTCGTCTGCGCTACCAGCAAAAGCGCCTGCAACGGCAACTGCAGATGTTCGACGAGTTCGCCAATCTCACGCGAATCCTGTTCAAGGTCCAGCCGCCCACCGTTCAGCAAGGTGCAGCGGGGCATACCATGGATTTGTCCTTTGATGCGGCCGCGACCATCCAGGCCACGGCTGACGGGATCAGCGATCCGAATCTGCGGGCGGCGCTGGAGCGGTTGGCGGCGCACGCCAAGTCCAAGGAATGACATAGAACATATGTGGGAGCGGGGTTGCTCGCGAATGCGGTGTGTCATTCGACGAAAATGTTGACTGGTGCACCGTATTCGCGAGCAAGCCCGCTCCCACATTGATCGTGCCCACTCAAGATGGATTTATCGGCTTTTTTTGCCGCCTAATAATGAACCCATCAGTCCGCGCACCAATTGCCGGCCCAACTGGTTGGCCGCCTGGCGCATCGCCGATTTCAGTGCCTGCCCCGCCGCCGTGCCGAGGAACTCTCCGGCCTGTTCGGTGAAACTCGGCTCCTGGGCCGCCGGTTTACCCGGCGCCGCCTCAGGTTCCGGCGCCAGGCCCTTGCGCCCCATCAACACTTCATAAGCCGATTCGCGATCGATCGGTTTGTCATACCGCCCTTTGAACGGCGAGCCGCCGATCAGCACGGTGCGTTCGGTGTCACTCAATGGCCCGATCCGCGATTGCGGTGGTGCCACCAGCACGCGCTGGACCATCTCCGGTGTGCCCTTGTCCTGCAAGGTGCCCACCAGTGCCTCGCCGATGCCCAGCTCGGTGAGCACCGACAGGGCGTCGAACGCCGGATTGGGTCGGAAGCCGTCGGCCACCGCCCGCAGGGATTTCTGCTCCTTGGCAGTGAACGCGCGCAGGCCGTGCTGGATGCGCAGGCCCAGCTGTGCCAGCACGTCGTCCGGCAAGTCACCGGGTGACTGGGTGACGAAATACACCCCCACGCCTTTGGAGCGAATCAGCCGCACCACTTGCTCCAGACGCTCCTGCAACGCCTTGGGCGTGCCGGCGAACAACAGGTGCGCCTCGTCGAAAAATAGCGCCAGCAGCGGTTTTTCGGCATCGCCGCGCTCCGGCAGTTGCTCGAACAGTTCGGCCAACAGCCACAGCAGGAAGGTCGCGTAGACCTTCGGTGCTTCATGCACCAGGCGACTGGCATCGAGCAAGTGAATGCGTCCGCGGCCATCGGCGGTCGGTTGCAGGATGTCCTCGAGTTGCAGGGCCGGCTCACCGAACAGCGCTTCAGCGCCCTGCTGCTCCAGGGTTGCCAGGCGCCGTAACAGGGCCTGGCTGGAGCCGGTGGTCATCAGCGCCGCGTCATCACCGAGCAGTTCAGGGTTGTCCTTGAGGTGATTGAGCAGCGCCTTGAGGTCCTTCAGGTCCAGCAGCAACAGGCCTTCACGGTCGGCAACCTTGAACGCGGCATACAGCGCCGACTGCTGGCTGTCGGTCAGTTCCAGCAGGCTGCCCAACAGCAGCGGCCCCATTTCGCTCAATGTCGTGCGTAATGGATGACCGGACTGACCATGAATGTCCCACAGGGTCACCGGATACGCCGCAGGCTTGTAGTTCAGCCATGGCATGCCGGTTATCCGCTCGGCGATCTTGCCCTGGGGGTTGCCGGCCGCGCCCAGGCCGCACAGGTCACCCTTGATGTCGGCGGCAAACACCGCCACGCCGGCATCGCTGAAGGCTTCGGCCATACGTTGCAAGGTGACGGTCTTGCCGGTCCCGGTCGCGCCCGCGATCAAGCCGTGGCGGTTCGCCAGGCGCATGGCCTGCGCGATCGGCTGCCCCGCGAGGTCGGCGCCGATAACAAGTTGCAATGAATCAGGCATTTGGTCACCCATGGTTAATCTTTGGTCCTACACGGCCGATAGAAATAACGACAAAGCAGACAGACACAAATTTGTCGGACATTTCCCTTAAGGAGCGACGGAAATATCTCTTGCTTTCAACATTGCCCATCGTGCGTCCCTTTATAAAAGCACGCGCAGGACATTAAGACCTTAGCGGAACCCCAAGCCATGAACAAAAATCTACGCTTCAGCCATAAAATCCTGCTTGCCGCCGCCCTCATCGTCATTGCCACTTTCGCCTCATTCACCCTGTACAACGACTATTTACAGCGCAATGCCATCCGCGAAGACCTGGACAACTATCTCAACGAGATGGGCGACGTCACCGCCAGCAACATCCAGACCTGGCTGACCGGTCGTATCCTGCTGATCGAGAACCTCGCGCAAAACATTGCCATCAACCCGGAACCCGCCAACGTTGCCACCCTGCTGGAACAGAAAGCACTGACATCGACGTTCATGGCGTCCTACCTGGGTGACGCCACCGGACACTTCACCATCCGTCCGGACGCGAAGATGCCGGACGGCTTCGACCCACGGGTTCGCCCTTGGTACAAGGGGGCGCAAAACAGCAGCACGCCGACCCTGACCGAACCCTATGTCGACGCGGCGACCGGTCAGACCATCATTTCCCTGGCCATGCCCTCGACCAAAGCCGGGCAAGGCGTCGGCGTGGTGGGCGGCGACCTGAGCCTGCAAACCTTGATCGACACCCTCAGCGCCCGGGATTTCGACGGCATGGGCTACGCCTTCCTGGTCAGCGCCGACGGCAAGATCCTGGTCCACCCGGACAAGGCCCTGGTCATGAAGTCCCTGGGCGAGGCGTACCCGCAAAACACCCCGCGCATCAGCCGCGACTTCAGTGAAATCGTGGTCGACGGCAAGACCCGCATCGTCACCTTTACCCCGATCAAGGGCCTGCCGTCGGTCAACTGGTACATCGGCCTGTCGGTGGACAAGGACAAGGCCTTCTCAATGCTCAGCGAGTTCCGCGCCTCGGCGGTGGTTGCCACGGTGATCGCCGTTGCCATCATCATTGCCCTGCTGGGCATGTTGATTCGCCTGCTCATTCAGCCGCTGCACGTCATGACCCGGGCCATGGCCGACATCGCCGACGGCGAAGGCGACCTGACCAAGCGCCTGGTGATCCAGAACAACGACGAGTTCGGTAGCCTCGGCACCGCCTTCAACCGTTTCGTGGAACGTATCCACGGTTCGATCCGCGAAGTGTCCTCGGCCACCGGCCAAGTCAACGAAGTGGCGTTGCGCGTGGTCGCCGCCTCGAACTCCTCGATGTACAACTCTGATCAGCAAGCCTCGCGCACCAGCAGCGTGGCCGCGGCGATCAACCAGCTCGGTGCCGCCACCCAGGAGATCGCCCGCAATGCCGCGCACGCGTCGAGCCAGGCCAGCGATGCCCGTAACCTGGCCGAAGATGGCCAGCAAGTGGTGGACCGCAGTATTGCCGCGATGAATAAACTGTCGAACATGCTCAGCGCCTCGAGCAGCAACATCGAATCGCTCAACAGCAAAACCGTGAACATCGGGCAGATTCTCGAAGTGATCACCAGCATTTCCCAGCAGACCAACCTGCTGGCGCTCAACGCCGCCATCGAAGCGGCGCGTGCCGGTGAAGCCGGGCGTGGGTTTGCCGTGGTGGCCGATGAAGTGCGTAACCTGGCGCATCGGACCCAGGAATCGGCGCAGCAGGTGCAGACCATGATCGAAGAACTGCAGGTCGGCGCTCGCGAGTCGGTCAGCACCATGAGCGACAGCCAGCGCCATAGTCAGGACAGCGTGGAAATTGCCAACCTGGCCGGCGAGCGCCTGAGCAGCGTGACCCAACGCATCGGCGAAATCGATGGCATGAACCAGTCGGTGGCAACCGCGACCGAGGAACAGACCGCGGTGGTCGAGTCGATCAACGTCGACATCACCGAAATCAACACGCTGAACCAGGAGGGCGTGGAAAACCTGCAATCGACGTTGCGCGCCTGTTCGGACCTTGAGCAACAGGCCGCACGGTTGAAGCAGTTGGTGGGCAGCTTCCGTATCTAGCGTCTGAAAGGGCCTTTTCGCGGGCAAGCCCGCTCCTACAATATCGCGTGATTCTGTAGGAGCGGGCTTGCCCGCGAAGGCAATCGCCCAAACTCCGCGAATCCTCGCTGACACCCCACCCGCTGAACACCAACCGAACATCTATTCTTCAATAAGGTCAACCAAGGGAGAACAACGGACCGGAGGGATGTTCATCGTGCATATCGCTGACATAACCATGTTCTACGCCCCTGCCAGCGGTGGCGTGCGCACTTATCTGGATGCCAAGCATCATCGCCTGTGCATCCGGCCAGGCATTCGCCACAGCGTGCTGATACCGGGGGCTGTCCTCAGCGAAAAGGATGGCATCTACACGGTTCCGGCACCCGCCCTGCCCTTCGGCAAAGGTTATCGCTTCCCGCTGCGTCTCGCGCCCTGGCGCAATGTCCTGCAGGATCTGCAACCCGAGCTGATTGAAGTCGGCGACCCTTACCTCACCGCATGGGCGGCCTTGGACGCGCGCCGCCAACTGGACGTGCCGGTAATCGGCTTTTATCACTCCGACCTGCCGCTGCTGGCCAGCAATCGCATGGGCAACTGGGTCACGCCAAACGTCGAGGCCTATGTCAGCAAGCTCTACGGCAACTTCGACCGGGTGCTGGCGCCGAGTCAGGTCATGGCCAACAAACTGATCGGGCTGGGGGTGAAGAATGTTTTCGTGCAGCCCCTGGGGGTCGATCTCCAGATGTTTCATCCCAATGCACGGGATACCGGTCTTCGGGCCGAGCTGGGCCTGGACGAAAACACTCATCTTTTGATCTTTGCCGGGCGTGGTTCCAAGGAGAAGAACCTGCCGGTGCTGCTCGAATGCATGAAACGCCTGGGCCGACGCTACCACCTGCTGCTGGTCGGTTCGTCGATGCCGACCTCGGTGCCGGGCAACGTCACGGTTGTCGACGAATTCTGCCCGGCTGCACAAGTTGCCCGTCTGATGGCCAGCGCCGATGCACTGCTGCACGCTGGCGACCAGGAAACCTTTGGCCTGGTGATCCTCGAAGCCATGGCCTGCGGTATCCCGGTGGTGGCGGTGGCAGCCGGCGCGTTCGAGGAAATCATCAACGATCAATGTGGCCTGTTGTGTGCCCCCAACGATCCGTTGGCCATGGCCAACGCAGTGCGCGAGCTGTTCAGCCAAGGCAGCGCAGCCCTCGGCCAGCAAGCCCGTCGCCATGTCGAGCGGCATTACGCATGGGACGCCGTAGTCAACAGTCTGCTCGGTCACTATCACGCCGTCCTCGGCAGCCAATGGCCGCGAGCCGCCAATGCTTGAACCCACGGAGGCACCCGGCCTGCTGTTGGTATTGCACGATGTCGCGCCAACGACCTGGGCTGATTACCAACCCTTTGTCGAAGCCGTCGACGCGCTGGGCAGCGTGCCCATCACCTGGCTGGTGGTGCCGGACTTCCACAAACACAACGACCTGCAAGCCCACCCGGCATTTCGTCGTCAGCTCGGCGCACGGCTCGAGCGCGGCGATGAACTGGTGCTGCACGGTTACTTTCACTGCGATGACGGTCCGAAGGCGAGCAATCCCCGCGATTGGTTCATGCGCCGGATCTACACCCACGAAGGCGAGTTCTACAGTTTGTCTCGCGAGGCCGCCCTCACCCGCCTGCACGCCGGCATTGAAATGTTCCAGCGATACGATTGGCCACTGCAGGGTTTCGTCGCGCCGGCCTGGCTGATGAGCGAAGGCACGCGCCAGGCCTTGGGTCAATTACCACTGAAGTACACCAGCGACGCGCAGCACCTTTATCGCTTGCCGGAATTCGCTGCGATCGATGCCCCCGGTCTGGTCTGGAGTGCACGCAGTGCCTGGCGTCGTGGCGTGTCGAAACTGCTCAGCCAGCAACTCGAACAACGCTGGCGAACCGCGCCGGTGATTCGCCTGGGCCTGCACCCGGTGGACATGCGTCATGCGTTCTCACGGACGTACTGGTTGCAAACCCTCAAGCGCCTGCTCGATGAGGGCCGCGCGCCCATGACCAAGGCCCGTTGGCTGGCCTTGCAGAGCCAGCGCATGGGGCGCGCGGCATGAGTCGCTCGATTCTGCTGTGCATCGGCCTGCTCGCCGCGGTGCTGATTCCCTGGCTGCTGGGCGGCAGCGAAACCTGGTCGCGGCTCAATGACTTTCCGCTGAGCAGCTTGCTGGTCATGCTCGGCATGATCCTGCTGTGTTGGCTGGTCAATACGATGCGCCTGCGCCTGTTGCTGGGGGATCAGCGCAACAGGGTCGGCACGCTAAAAAGCCTCGGCGTGGTGATGGCCGCCGAATTCGCCTATTGCGCCACGCCGGGTGGCAGCGGCGGGCCACTGACCATCATGGCGTTGCTGGCGCGCAACGGCGTGCGACCGGCCAGGGGCAGCGCGGTATTTGCCATGGATCAACTGAGCGATCTGTTGTTTTTCCTCTGCGCATTGAGCGCAATCCTGATTTACGCCCTGTTCCAGCATCTCAGCCAGCACATGGCGTGGTTGCTGACCGTCAGTGCCCTGTCGATGTTCGGTGGCCTGGTCAGTTGCGTGGTGGTGGCGCGCTATCATCGCCTGCTGATTCGTTTGGGCGGCCGACTGCTGGCGCGCCTCAACGTCGAGCCCTCGAGCCGTATGCGCTGGGCACGAAAACTCCTGCACTTCCTGGCGGCGTTCACCGACACCCTGAAGCTGCCCCTGCAGACGCTGGTCATTGTGTTTGGCTTGACGTGCGTGCATTGGATCCTGCGTTACAGCGTGTTGTACCTGGCACTGCGCGGGCTCGGCGCTGAATTGCAGTGGGCCTGGAGTTTTCTGATCCAGATGGTTTCATTGAGTGCAGGCCAGTTCAGCCTGTTGCCAGGCGGTGCGGGGGCTGCTGAATTGACGTCGGCGGCACTGTTGGCGCCCATGGTCGGCAAATCCACGGCGGCGGCGGCCATTCTGATCTGGCGGGCGGTGACGTTTTACTTCTATCTGCTGGCCGGCGGGCCGGTATTTCTGTTGATGCTCGGACGCCCGCTGCTCAAGAAGCTGATGAAGGGCGTGTATCTGTAGGAGCCGGCTTGCCGGCGAAGGCGTCCTCAAGCGTTGCGTTGGTCTTTCTGGCGCCTTCGCTGGCAAGCCAGCTCCTACATGCCATCTTCCGGGCTCATCTCATCGGGGTCGTAACGGCTCAAACAACCCTCGCCCAAAGTGGCGGGTGCCTTGGAAGTGGCTTTGTCCAGTGGATCGGCCATGGTCATGTCCTCGGTTCAAAAACGGCGAAGGGCCTGCAGCGATTGAACGCCCAGGCCCTTCGAATTTCAACCGTGACGAGCGCTGATCAGAACACCACGGTTTTGTTGCCGTGTACCAGCACCCGGTCTTCCAGGTGGTAGCGAAGGCCACGGGCCAGCACCATTTTCTCGACGTCACGGCCGAAACGCACCATGTCTTCGATGCTGTCGCTGTGGCTGACGCGCACCACGTCCTGCTCGATGATCGGGCCGGCGTCCAGTTCTTCGGTCACATAGTGGCAGGTAGCACCGATCAGCTTCACCCCGCGCAGGGAAGCCTGGTGGTACGGCTTGGCACCGACGAACGACGGCAGGAAGCTGTGGTGGATGTTGATGACCTTGTGCGCATATTCACGGCACAGCTCAGGCGGCAGGATCTGCATGTAGCGGGCCAGTACAACCACTTCGGCATCGTGCTGCTTGACCAGGCGCGAGACCTCGGCGAATGCCGGCTCCTTGTCCTGGGGATTGACCGGTACGTGGAAGTACGGGATGCCGTGCCATTCGACCATGCTGCGCAGGTCGTCATGGTTGGAAATCACGCAGGCGATTTCACAATCCAGTTCATCGCTGTGCCAGCGATGCAGCAAGTCGGCGAGGCAGTGAGACTCGCGGCTGGCCATCAGCACCACGCGCTTCTTCTGCTCGGTATCGGTGATACGCCAGTCCATCGAGAATTCTTCGGCAATCGGCGCAAAGGCCTCGCGCAAGGCCTCGATACCGAAAGGCAGCGAGTCGGCACGAATTTCGTGACGCATGAAGAACCAGCCACTCAGATTGTCCGAGTGGTGGCTCGCTTCAGTGATCCAGCCGTTGTGTGACGCCAGAAAGTTACTGACTTTGGCAACGATGCCGACGCGGTCCGGGCAAGAAATCACCAGCCGAAAAGTGCGCATGAGGGGGAAACTCCAGAACTTCGCAAAGTCGGCCATTCTAACGATTGCGCAGCAAATCTGCAGTATTGATCACGTGTTGCCTTGGCCGTTGCCTTGGCCGATGGCTTGCGCCAGGGTTCCCACGCCACCGGGTTGACGCCCGCCACACTGTACTTGGCCCATCGACAAGCAGCGGTTTGTAAATAGGTGTAGCACAAGCATTGAACTATTTAACTGCGTATCCAATGCGTACTGACTTCACTGGATTTTAATTAAATAAACTCCAGTTTAATGTTTACTTGATGATACACCCTGACTATTATTGCCGCACTGTCACCTGCCATCCAGCGTTCTACATAAGGTAGTAATCATGTCCTTGATCAACGAATACCGTGCCACCGAAGAAGCTATCAAAGAGCTGCAAGCCCGTTTGAAGAACCTGTCCCAAGACGACAAACTGCAGACCGAGCTGGAATTCGAAGGCAAACTGCGCACCCTGATGGGCGAATATTCCAAGTCCCTGCGCGACATCATCGCGCTGCTGGATCCAGAAGCCAAAACCAAAGCCCCACGTGGCGGCGCAGTAAAAACTACCGGCACCAAGCGTGCCCGCAAAGTTAAACAATACAAAAACCCGCACAACGGCGAAGTCATCGAAACCAAAGGTGGCAACCACAAGACTCTGAAAGAGTGGAAAGCCAAGTGGGGCGGCGACGTGGTTGAAGGCTGGGCTACCCTGCTGGGCTGATCCTGCGCGCTTGCCGCGAATCGATTGCGAAAAAAAACGCCAGCCTGCGCTGGCGTTTTTTATGCCCGGCATTTAACCCTTGGACATTTTCGATTTCAAAGATTCAAACGTTTGCGTAAAACCTGAACATATTCCTGCCAATCATTGAGCACCGCCTGCTGCATCGATGTCGCTGTAAGGGCCAATTGGGCTGCGGCCTCTACGAAACTATCCAGCGTATTGGGCGCGCCGTATTCAGGCGCTGACAAACGTTTCTGGCAGAATATTCGCCAGCGTTCCTGCTCATCGAGACTCAAGGTATCGGGAAAGTTACGTGCTCGATATCGAAACAACAGCTCGGGCAAACGTTCATCATCGAAAGGCCATTGCTGTTGTGCCAATTGCAGCGGATCGGCTGTTCTGACTTGCTCGCAGAGACGCCGATCACGGTCGCCGATAAATCCGTCGTATAACTGTTGTTCCGGATCCTCGCTCAAGGAGAAATCTTCACGGGCATAAATCGCCAGAACTTTAGCTTGCCAATCTTGCTGCGCGTCACTTAGTCGCAGTGCTCGTGCCCGGTAAAGCGCAACATCCATTCCCAGGCGCAGCTGATCTTCCGGACGAAGTACCGATAAAGGCGCCACCACGGGGCATTTATTGACGTGGATAAGCTTGAGCGGTACTGGCAACTCCCCCTCTGCCAGGTCTTCGTGACGGGTATACAAGCGCTGACGCAAGGTTTCGGCATCGAGATCGAGCAAGCCCTGCGGGTCGAGGTGCAGGTCGCAGACGATCAGTGCGTTCTTGTTGCGCGGGTGCCAGGCCAGGGGCAACACCACGCCGACATAGTTGCGCGCCGCAGAAAAGCGTCCCGACACATGCACCATGGGCTGCAGCAGCCGTACCTGGTCCAATACCTTTTGCTTGCTGCGAAGCTGAAATAACCACTCATACAATTTCAGCTGTTTTTCCCGGATCAGCCGCGCCAGGGCGATCGTGGCGCGAACGTCCGACAGCGCTTCGTGGGCATTGCCATGATCGATGCCGTTGGCGGCGGTCAGGCGCTCAAGCTTGAGCGTCACCCGCCCCTCAGCGTCCGTCGGCCAGACAAGGCCATCGGGGCGCAAGGCATAGGCCGCGCGCACGACGTCGATCAGGTCCCAGCGGCTGTTACCGCCCTGCCATTCCCGCGCATAAGGGTCGAAAAAATTTCGGTACAGGCTGTAGCGGGTCATCTCATCGTCGAAGCGCAACGTGTTGTAGCCCGCGCCGCACGTACCTGGCGCGGCCAGTTGGGCATGGACCCGGGTCATGAAGTCGGCTTCGCTCAACCCGTGCTCGGCCAGTTGGGCGGGCGTGATGCCAGTAATTGCGCAAGCCGCGGGATGCGGCAGGATGTCGTCGCTGGGCCGGCAGAAGAGGTTGACCGGCTCGTCGATTTCATTGAGGTCGAAGTCAGTACGCAGCCCCGCCATTTGCAGCGGGCGGTCGCAACGGGGATTGATGCCCGTCGTTTCGTAGTCGTACCAGAAGATGGAAGTCACGGGCTATTCCTGAACTGAAGATTGGCCAAGTCTAGGCGTTCCCGTCCCGCTCCGGCCAGCAATCCTGCCATTCAATCATCCCCGGTTACTCAATGTGCAATACATAGTTATGTCGTTTTGACCGGCGAGGCTGCTAGCATCCGGTACAGAGACAAACCGATCAGGCCACACCATCAGGTTGCCCATGCTCGACGTCACAGCACTGCCACGGAAAGCAACGCTGCCCCCGCCACTGGACACGCGGTATCAGGTCGAAACGCCCGAAGGCATCGACTTGCCACTGCGCCCGGCTGGGTTGATGGTGCGCGCCCTGGCATTTTCCATCGACCTGGTCCTGCGCGGGTTGATCCTGGGCCTGTTGTTCATCGTCCTGGCGATGCTCGGAAAACTCGGTGCCGGCCTGGTTTCGATCCTGCTGTTCGGCGTGAGCTGGTGGTACATGGTGCTGTTCGAAGTCTTCAACCAGGGCTGTTCGCCGGGCAAACAATGGATGGGCTTGCGCGTCATCCAGGACGATGGCACGCCTGTTGGCTGGTCCGCGTCACTGTTGCGTAACCTGCTGCGATTTGTCGACATGTTGCCGTTCGGCTACTTCCTCGGCGCCATCAGTTGCCTGCAACACCCCAACTTCAAGCGCCTCGGTGACCTGGCCGCCGGTACACTGGTGATCTACCGCGAACAACTGCTCACCCGCCCGCAACTGCCCCCCGCGCAACCCCGTCGCCCGCCCTTTGCCCTGACACTGTCCGAGCAACGCGCCATCCTCGGGTTCGCCGAACGCCAGGCCGGACTGTCCGACGCCCGGGTCAACGAGTTGGCAACGATCCTCGCGCGCCCCTTGCAGGTTACGCCACCCCGGGCCGTCGCCGAACTCAACGGCATCGCCCACGGCTTGTTGGGTCCGGCATGAAACAAAGCCTTTTCGAACATCGGCACATGGCCGAATGGGAGCAGTTTTCCCTCATGCTGGACAGGCTGGAGCGTGGCAGGAAAGCCGATGGGGCCGTTCAATTTCCAGCCGATTATCGGCGCATGTGCCATCACCTGGCGCTGGCCCGCGAGCGTGGTTACAGCAGCTTCCTGATCGACTCGTTGCAGCAACAGGTGTTGCGCGGACATCAACAACTTTATCGGCATCGCAGCCAGCTCGGAGCCAATGCGCTGGGTTTCATCCTGGCCGGCTTCCCGCGGCTGGTACGCGAACAATGGCGCTTCGTGCTCGCCGCCAGCCTGCTGTTTTTCGGTAGCCTGATTGCGTTTGCAGGGCTGGTGTATCTGTTTCCGGACCTGGTCTATAACCTGATACCGGCCGACCGGGTCAGCGACATGCAAAGCATGTACGACCCCGAGGCCGGTCACCTGGGGCGCTCGATGGAGCGGGCGGCCAGTGAAGACTGGGCGATGTTCGGCTACTACATCATGCACAACATCGGGATCGCCTTTCAGACGTTCGCCAGCGGCTTGCTGTTTGGCCTGGGCAGCGCGTTTTTCCTGGTCTTCAACGGCTTGATGATCGGCGCGGTGGCCGGGCACCTGACGCATATTGGCTATGGCCAAACCTTCTGGTCATTCGTGGTGGGGCACGGTGCCTTTGAACTGACGGCCATTGCCCTGGCGGGTGCCGCCGGCCTGCAACTGGGCTGGGCGTTGATCGCACCGGGCCCCCTGCCCCGTGGCGAAGCCTTGCGCCTGGCGGCCCGCAAAAGCGTGCTGCTGATTTGCGGCGTGATGCTGTTTCTGCTGATTGCGGCATTTATCGAAGCCTACTGGTCTTCGATGACGGCCCCGGCGCCCCTGACCAAGTACCTGGTCGGTGCGGCCCTCTGGGTGCTGGTGGCGGTTTACCTGTTATTCGCCGGAAGGACCCGCCATGCGCCTGAGTGACACCACCGTGGTCATTCGCCCCAGACCCACCTTCGAAGCCATGGACCTCGGCGTGCTGCTGAGCCAGCGCCACCGACGCCTGCTGATGACCAGTTGGGCGATTGTCACCTTGCCGGTTTTCGCCTTGCTGACATGGTTGCTGTGGGATTCGCCGACACTCGCCGTGTTCATCTTCTGGTGGCTGAAGCCGGCCTTCGAACGCTTGCCGCTGTACATCCTCTCCAAAGCCATCTTTGGCGAAACGCCCACCCTCAAACAGGCACTTTACCAATGGCCACGGTTGCTCAAGCCGCAACTGCTGGCCAGCCTGACCTGGCGCCGCCTGAGCCTGAGCCGCAGCTTCCTGCTGCCCGTGTTGCAGCTCGAAGGCCTGGGCGCAGAGGCACGCCAGCAACGATTGCAAGTGTTGTTGCAGCGCGACGCCGGCGCGGCACGCTGGCTGACCGTGATCGGTGTGCTCCTGGAAAGCGCGTTATGGATTGGCTTGATGGTGCTGTTCTACCTGCTGCTGCCACCACAGGTCGCACTCGACTGGAGCTGGCAGTCGCTGATCAGCGCCGCGACGCAGGATTGGCACTGGCTGGAGCACCTGTCCAACGGCTTCTACGCCCTGGTGCTGGTGGTGTGGGAACCGGTCTACGTGGCCGCAGGCTTCAGCCTGTATCTGAACCGGCGCACCGCGCTCGAGGCCTGGGATATCGAGCTGGTGTTTCGCCGACTGTCCCAGCGTTTGAGCGGCACAACCCTTGCCCTGTTGCTGGCAGTGTCCTTGCTGTTGCCCATCGCACCCACTGTCCTGGCGGTCGAACAGGCCCCGGCGGCGCCAGACAGCCCGCGCCTGCTGGAGCAATCCCTGACCAGCCAGGCGTCCCGGGACAGCATCAAGGCGATCCTCGATCAGCCACCATTCAAGAACCGGGAAACCGTCACCCGCTATCGATTCGGCGAAAACCAGGCCGGCGACGAAAGCGCGGACGACGACAACATGCCTCAATGGCTAAAGAGGCTGCTGCAGATGTTTGACCAGCAGCACTTCGGCGCCTTGGCCACGCTGATCGAAGTCACGCTGTGGGCCGTGCTGCTCAGCGCCATCGGAGCATTGATCTGGTACTACCGTGAGTGGTTGCAGGCGTTCGTCAGCCGACGCCCGCGCCCCGTCGAAAAAGCCCCACGCGCGCTTCCTGCGCAGGCCTTCGGCCTGGACCTTGACCGCGAAACCCTCCCGCCCGACATCGCGGCCAGTGCCGAAAACCTCTGGCAGAGCAACCCGCGCGCAGCCCTTGGCTTGCTTTATCGCGCCCTGCTCAGCCGCTTGTTGCACGACTTCGACCTCCCGCTCAAAGCCGCCGACACCGAAGGCCAGGTCCTGGAACGCATCGAGCAACTGCAGCAACCGGCCCTGTTGGCCTTCAGCAAAGACCTGACCGCGCACTGGCAAAACATGGCCTACGGGCACCAACTGCCGCCCGCCCATGCGCAGCGCCAACTGTGTGACGCCTGGCGTGGTGTATTTGGCCCGGGAGCCGCCCGTTGAACCGGCGCACCTGGCCGATCATCGGCGTAGTGAGCGCTGCGCTGCTGGGCGCGCTGATGATTTATCTGTACCTGAAGGCAACGCCCTACCCGGTCGAAATCGACCACGGCCCGGCGCCGGAGGCCCAGGCTAATCCCTATCTGGCCGCCGAGCATTTCCTGCGCAAACAGGGCTTGAGTGTCAGCCATGCCAACAGCCTCGATATCCTGCCGAGCCTCACGCCAAAGCATCACAGCCTGTTGTTGCTCGGTGACCGCTACAACATGACGCCCAGGCAGATCGATCAGGTGCTGGACTGGACCCGGGCCGGCGGGCGCCTGCTGTTCGTTGCACAGTCGTTATGGGATGAACAGACCGGGCAAAGCAATGACCTTTTGCTGGATCGGGTGCAACTGCAGCAATCGCTGAGCAAAGACCTCAAGGACCCGCCACCCGGTACGCCTGGCGACCCCTTCGCGCAATTGACCAAACTCTATCTGGAAAATGAGGACGCACCGGCCTACGCCGGCTTCGATACCGCGTTCCATCTCGAAGATCCGAAGAACCTCGCCCAGGCCTGGGCCAACAGTGGCAAGGCCACCCATATGATGCAGCTGAACCACGGACTCGGTTCGATCATCGTGGTGACCGACGCCGATCTGTGGAAAACCCCGGCGATCGATCAATACGACAATGCCTGGCTGCTCTGGTACCTGACTGTCGATACCGCTGTGACCCTGCTGTTCAACACAGAACACGACAGCCTGTCTACATTGCTGCTGCGCCATTTCCCCCAGGCGCTGGTCGCCTTGACCGCCCTGGTCGGACTGGCTTTCTGGCACTTCGGCGTGCGCCAGGGCCCTCTGCAGCAACCACAACCGAAAGCCCGGCACCAATGGCAGGAACATCTGCGCGCCAGCGCCGATTTCATGCTGCGCCACAATGGCCAGGACAGCCTGCTGCAAGCCTTGCGGCAAGACATACTGTGTCGTGTGAGACATCGCCATCCTGGCTACGAACGACTCGATGCCACCGAACAATGGCGGGTGCTCGCCCGCCTGGGCGGGCAACCCGAGAGCACCGTCAGCCAAGCCATGAGCCCGCGGCCGAAGCAGCGGCTTTCCAGTGCTGAATTCAGCCGCCAGGTCGCCCGTCTGCAAATTTTGAGGAATGCGTTATGAGTCAACCGACCGAGCCCGATGCAATCAACCACGCCACTGCGCAACGCCAGCGCGCCAGCCAGCTGGCCCAGGCCGTGCGCCATGAATTGCAAAAAGCCGTGATCGGACAGGACACGGTCATCGACGACGTGCTGACCGCGCTGCTTGCCGGCGGCCACGTATTGCTCGAAGGTGTGCCGGGCCTGGGCAAGACGTTGCTGGTCAGGGCGCTGGCCCGCTGTTTCGGCGGCGAGTTCGCGCGTATCCAGTTCACCCCGGACCTGATGCCCAGCGATGTTACCGGGCATGCGGTGTACGACTTACAGACCGAGCAATTCAAACTGCGCAAAGGTCCGTTGTTCACCAACCTGTTGCTGGCCGACGAGATCAACCGCGCCCCGGCAAAAACCCAGGCTGCATTGCTCGAAGCCATGCAGGAACGCCAGGTCACCCTCGAAGGCCGCGCCCTGCCGATCGCGCAACCGTTCATGGTGCTCGCCACGCAAAATCCCATCGAACAGGAAGGCACTTACCCGCTACCGGAAGCCGAACTCGATCGCTTCATGCTCAAGGTGCGCATGGACTACCCCGACGCCGAGCAGGAGCTGGACATGGTGCGTCAGGTCAGCCGCTCGACCCGCGCCGACATGCTCGATGTGCAACCGCTGCGCACCGTGCTGCAAGCCAAGGACGTGCTGGTCCTGCAACGCATAACCAGTCATTTGCCGTTGGACGAACAAGTCCTCGATTACGCCGTGCGCCTGGCCCGAACCACCCGCAGCTGGCCCGGCCTGACCCTCGGCGCCGGGCCTCGTGCGTCGATCGCGCTGGTACGCTGCGCACGGGCACGAGCCTTGTTGCGCGGCGGCGAGTTCGTGATACCAGATGACATAAAAGGCTGCGCTCTGGCGGTGTTGCGCCATCGCGTGCGCATCGCGCCGGAGTTGGATATCGAAGGGCTGGACGTCGATCACGTGCTGCAGCAACTGCTCGATCAAGTACCGGCGCCACGGCTGTGAAACCTTCGCGCCTGCTGCTGATCTGGCTCGCGATCCTGCTGGTCATCGGCATCGTGCCGGGCACATTGCGGGCGCTGGACATGGCTGTTCCCCCAACGCTGTTCTCGATCAACTGGGGCTTGCTGCTGGCGCTACTGGCCCTGGCCATAATCGACGCGATCCGCCTGCAACGCCTGCCCTCCCCCCGCGTACAACGACAAATGCCCGGCAGCCTGGCCCTCGGCCGCTAGAGCGAAGTACGACTGCAAGTCGAGCACGACTTTGCCCTGCCACTGAACATCCAGATCCATGACCACGTACCCGATGGCCTGAGCTTCGAGAACCTGCCCCTGTCGGTCGAACTGCAACCCGGCCAGCACAGCCACGTCGGCTATCGCCTGCGACCCCTCAAGCGCGGTCACTTCACCTTCGATCACTGCGAAATCAACCTGCCGAGCCCACTGGGCCTGTGGTCCGGCAAGCGCCTGCTGCACGTGACGGACAGCACCCGCGTCTACCCGGACTTCGCCCGACTCTACGGCGGCCAACTGCTGGCGGTGGACAACTGGCTCAGCCAACTCGGCGTGCGCCAGCGCCAACGACGTGGCCTGGGCCTGGAGTTTCATCAGCTACGGGAATTTCGCGAAGGCGACAGCCTTCGCCAGATCGACTGGAAGGCCACCGCGCGCCAACGCACACCGATTGCCCGGGAGTACCAGGACGAGCGTGATCAACAGATCATCTTCATGCTCGATTGCGGTCGACGCATGCGCAGCCAGGACGGTGAGTTGGCGCATTTCGATCACGCGCTCAACGCCTGCCTGTTGCTGAGCTACGTAGCGCTGCGTCAGGGGGATGCAGTGGGCCTCAGCACCTTTGCCAGCGATCACCCGCGCCACCTCGCCCCGGTGAAAGGCGCTGGCCAGCTCAACGTGCTGCTCAACACGGTCTACGACCTGAACAGCACCCAACACAACGCCGATTATCAAGCGGCTGCCACCCAGCTACTGGCTCGGCAGAAACGCCGGGCGCTGGTGCTGCTGATGACCAACCTGCGCGATGAAGACGATGAAGAACTGCTGACGGCCGTCAAGCGATTGAGCAAACAGCATCAGGTGCTGGTCGCCAGCTTGCGGGAAAGTGTCCTCGAGACTACACGCCTGTTGCCGGTGCAAACCTTGTCGGAGGCACTGAGCTATTGCGGGACCGTTGAATACCTGAATTCACGCGCAGCACTCCATGAGCGTTTGAACGCCCATGGAGTACAGGTAGTGGACATGCAACCCGAGGCGTTGGGGCCAGCATTGGTCACGCGTTACCTGAACTGGAAAAAAGCAGGAATGATTTAGAGGTCTCCCTGTTCCAGAACACAGCAAACTGTTTGCTGTATCAGGCCGAAGCCGGCAACGGCTGAAAACTGAAGTATCGCTTCAATGCCTGCACCAACTGGCCATACTCCGGCGGTGCCCGTTGCAGGCTGAACCCGGCGTCGTAATGGTGGGGGGTTTCGTCCTCGTGGCACCACAGGCAACACGCCTGCAAATCGATGACTTGCATACCCCCGTCGCTCGCGGGGATTTTCAGGCGCAAACCGAAATCGGCACCGATCATCATCGGCAACTGACTGACGAGCATCAGCCCGTCTGCGGAGACGTTGCCCAGGAAGCCGATCGGCTTGTCGGTGACGCTGTTGAACACTTTCAGAAAATACGGCAGTTGATGCCGCTCGATACGGCGGTCAGTGAACATGCGCAATTCGCCCAGCAAGGCCCTTAAGCAGGGCCGCACTAATGCTTCGGAACGGTCCTGCCTGCGGTTGAATCAGACATGGGCGCGCTCTCCCCGCTCCTGGTGCGACAGTCCATGAACCGCTGCCGCTTACTCCTGCCGATCACGGGTGTTACGTCGGTCTGGAGGCGAGGCTCCAAACCGCTTTATTCGACTATAGCTCACCGTCGTCGCTGAGCCAGCGCTGAATGGGTAACGTAATCAGAAGCGGGTAGGACGCACCGCCGCCGCACTGCGCAGCGGATAGTGACCCAGCGCCTGCAAGGTTTCCAGGCGCGCCTGGGCGCGGTAGGCATATTCGCTTTGCGGGTACGACGCGATGATGAACTGGTAGGTTTGCGCCGCATCGACAAACAGCTTCTGCCGTTCCAGGCACAGACCGCGCAGCATCGACACTTCCGGCCACACATTAGGCCGCGCGCGGCTGGCGCGTTCGACCTTGGACAGCTCGAGCGTCACCTGCTCGCAATTGCCCCGGTCATAGGCGCTGTAGGCAAGGTTCAAATGGTGGTTCATCGACCAACGGGTGCAGCCCACGACACTGAGGGCAAGGACGGCTATGAGCACGAATCGCATGGGAGTTCTCCTGACTTGAGCTCTGTATCGACCCATTGGCGCAAATCTTCAGGCGACCGGTCAGCAAAAGTGTTCAGTTCAACAAACAAACGAATAAGTAGTGCACATGAACAATGACTACACCCCAAGAGCATAGTAGCCTCACTCAGCGCTTGAACTCAGGAGTCTTTGCATGTCCGTCCGTCGTACCAAAATCGTCGCCACCCTTGGCCCGGCCAGTAACTCGCCGGAAGTCCTCGAACAACTGATCCTGGCTGGCCTGGACGTCGCCCGCCTGAACTTCTCCCACGGCACCCCCGACGAGCACAAGGCTCGCGCTAAGCTGGTGCGTGACCTGGCAGCCAAGCACGGCCGCTTCGTTGCCCTGCTGGGTGACCTGCAAGGCCCGAAAATCCGTATCGCCAAATTCGCCAATAAGAAGATTGAGCTGAAGATCGGTGATCAATTCACCTTTTCCACCAGCCATCCCCTGACCGAAGGCAACCAGCAAGTGGTCGGCATCGACTACCCGGACCTGGTCAAGGACTGCGGCGTGGGCGACGAACTGTTGCTCGACGACGGTCGCGTGGTGATGCGCGTCGACACCGCCACAGGCACCGAACTGAACTGCACCGTGACCATCGGCGGCCCGCTGTCCGACCATAAAGGCATCAACCGTCGCGGTGGCGGCCTGACCGCTCCGGCCCTGACTGAAAAAGACAAGGCTGACATCAAGCTCGCCGCGGAAATGGAAGTCGACTACCTCGCGGTGTCCTTCCCGCGTGACGCCGCGGACATGGAATACGCCCGTCAACTGCGCGACGAAGCCGGCGGCACTGCCTGGCTGGTAGCGAAGATCGAACGCGCCGAAGCCGTGGCCGACGACGAAACCCTCGACGGCCTGATCAAGGCGTCCGACGCCGTGATGGTGGCCCGTGGCGACCTCGGTGTGGAAATCGGCGACGCCGAGCTGGTGGGCATCCAGAAGAAGATCATTCTGCACGCACGCCGCCACAACAAGGCCGTGATCGTGGCGACCCAGATGATGGAGTCGATGATCCAGAACCCGATGCCGACCCGCGCCGAAGTGTCCGACGTAGCCAACGCCGTGCTCGACTACACCGACGCCGTGATGCTCTCGGCCGAAAGTGCTGCCGGCCTGTACCCGCTGGAAGCCGTGCAGGCGATGGCGCGCATCTGCGTCGGCGCTGAAAAGCACCCGACCAGCAAGACCTCCAGCCACCGCATCGGCAAGGAATTTACCCGCTGCGACGAGAGCATTGCGCTGGCGACCATGTACACCGCCAACCACTTCCCGGGCGTCAAAGCGATCATCGCCCTGACCGAAAGTGGCTACACCCCGCTGATCATGTCGCGTATCCGTTCCTCGGTGCCGATCTACGCGTTCACCCCACACCGCGAAGCCCAGGCCCGCGCGGCAATGTTCCGTGGCGTGTACACCATCCCGTTCGACCCGGCTTCTCTGGCGCCGAACGAAGTCAGCCAGAAGGCGATCGACGAGCTGGTCAAGCGCGGCGTCGTACAGAAAGGCGACTGGGTCATCCTGACCAAGGGCGACAGTTACCACACCACCGGCGGCACCAATGGCATGAAGATCCTGCACGTTGGCGATCCAATGGTCTGAGTGACACGCTGAAAACCAAAAGCCCTGCCATGTGAATGGCGGGGCTTTTTTGTGCCTGAAACTTCGCCATCAGAAAGTTTTTTTATCTCAAAATAATCGCCAAACCTGTCAACTCTGACAGTTGTTCATTTCCCCCCGCCCCCGTCTCATAGAGAGCAGCAGCCCCGTACTGTTTTTGCGGAACGGGCAGAGGATGCGAGTGCAAACGCATTCGCCCATTACATCAAGGGAAAGTGCAATGACCACGGAAAAAATACATGCTTCGACTCTATCAGGCGAACTGGACCCCATTTTTGGTGAAAATGGTTTGGTCGTCCTCCGTTCACCAAACCCCGATTTCCCAAACTGGTCCTCACGGGTTGTCGCTGTAGGTCCTGACAATATGATCTACATCGCGGGAGTTCTATATGATGATGTCAACGGAATGCTCTACGCGCTGACACGCCTGAATGAAGCTGGCTCTATCGACACCAGCTTTGGCAAACAGGGTTTCTTCTACGATTTTTTTTACGGATCCGCTAGCTCCAGCTTCTACGCCGAACAGATTGCATTTGTGAATGGCAGAGTTCTGCTGACGGGAACGCTGTTTTACCGTGTAGGCGGCGTGAGTGAGCGGGAAAAGGCCGCCGTTCGTTTTCTACCCAATGGCACCATTGATGAAAAATTTGGCGAACAAGGAAAAGTCATTATCCCGGTTCCTAAAACGACTGCTGATTTACACGCCGTATCCGCGTACAACGAAAAATGTCTTGAAATCGAAAAGTCAAGATGTGTTTCATCCGATTCTTTGAGCAAGCTTGCGTCCTACGCGCTCGAAACTTCGCCAATTACCGACGATCGCATCATATTGCTTCATGATTCTGGCTCCTTCGCCTCGATTGATACCTGGATCATCTGCTTGACTCCAAGCGGGGAACTTGACCTTTCATTCAATGAATCGGGTTTTGTCCGTGTCAGACATGACATGTTTAACTTCTTGCAACTGATTAGCCTGATCGTCGACGATGCGGGCAACTACATCAGTGCCGGCCACGCCAAAACAGGTTACTTCAATCCCCCTGAAGCAGTTGTTCTAGTAAAACACAGCAGAGACGGCAAACTGGATAAATCCTTTCAACGAGACGGATTTCTGCTTGCAAACGATGAAAACCCACTCAATTACTGGGAGCTTGCCAGCACAGTAAAACAACCCAACAATCGCATTCTGTGCACAGGTTCAAGGCATTCAAGACACGACACTGCGATCTCCGGATTTTTAATGAGTCTGGAAGCTGACGGCTCGAACAATATCCAGTTCAACGGTGGAAAACCGGTATTCATGAACATAAATTCATCCAGTACGTATTTGTACACTGCTGACTTCCTGCCTGACGGAAGCTTCGTGACTACCGGACTTTTAGAAAAATCCCGTAAAGAAAGTCGTTACGCTATCTCGCGTTTCTTTTACAACGGCGTTCATGACAAGGACTATAACAACGGGGTGGGCTGGCTTGACTATAAAGAAGCGGTAAACATTGGTTTGTATTCTTCAGCCATTAAAGACAACAAGGCCTTTTTTGCGGTGGAATTTAAAGAAGAAACTGTAGTCATCCGCGCAGTAGCAAAAGGACTGATGCCCTGAAAAACAAAAGCCCTGCCATGTGAATGGCGGGGCTTTTTGATTTTTGATCCGGAAGATGTGTTGCCTGGGGAGGCCTCATCGCGGGCAAGCCCGCGAAGAGGCTTGTCAGGGCGGTTCAGTCGTAGCGTCAGCAGGCCGCGTTCGCGTTCAATCTGGATGGCATCGGGCATGGAAGGTCTCGCATCTGAAAAATCAGCGCTCAACCGCGGGGCAGGAAGACGTCGGCCAACAGTTGGTTGCGTGGCAGCCCCGCCAGGTACAGGCGCCGGGCAAAGGCGTCGACGCTGTCGGGGGATCCGCAGAGCAAGGCCTGGGTTTGTCGCGAAACAAGCCGCAGTTGCGCCAAAGCCGCGGGCAACTGGGTCGGTGTCCACAGCTCGATGCTGAGGTTCGGACGGCTGGCGGCCATGGCTTGCAGAGGTTTGGCCAGATAATGCTCGTTGGCATCATGGGCCAGGTGGATGACCCGAATGGCGCCCCGATGATCCTGGCGCAAGGCTTCTCGCAAGACGCCGAACAACGGTCCCAACCCGGTGCCGGCCGCCATCAGCCACAGCGGTCGGTCGTGCCAGTCCGGGTCGTAATGCAAGGCTCCGCCACGCAATTCGCCGAGACGGATCGGGTCACCAATCTTCAATTGACGCGCGGCATCACTGAATTCGCCGGGTTGGCGACAATCAAGGTGAAACTCCAGAAAACGGTCTTCTTCCGGCAGGCTGGCCAAGGAATACGGCCGCGCCACATTGCCCGCCCACAACACCAGATGCTGCCCGGCGCTGTAGCGCAACGGGCGTTGTGGCGTCAGGCGCAGGCGCAAAACGCTACTGCTCAACCAATCGGCCGCAGCGACCTCGGCCGGACGGCCGTCCTCTTGCGGGTCGAAGGTGTGCACTTGCAAATCTTCAATCACCTGGCACTGGCAGGCCAGGCGCCAGCCTTGCTGGCGCTGCTCTGCGCTCAGGGCATCGGGGCGGCTGTCGCTCGGTAATCCTTGCACACACTGCACCAGGCAGGCATGACAACTGCCGGCGCGGCAGCTGTAGGGTACCGGCACGCCGTTCTGATTCAGGGCATCAAGCAGATTGGTGCCGGTTGCCACCGACCATTGGCGATCGCCCACGCGTAATTCAGGCATCGACGTTTTCCCACGCCGCCGCGCAACGATTGCGGCCGTCACGCTTGGCGCGATACAGCGCCTGGTCCGCCCGCTGCAAGGCCTCGTCAAGATCATCGCCCATGTCCAGCAGAGTCATGCCCGCGGACAGACTGAGACTACCGACCTTCAAGCCGATCAGCTCGACATCGATGAAGGCGAGGCGCAGCCGCTCGCAACAGGCCGTCAAGCGCTCGGCATCGCAATCGGGCAGCAACACCACGAACTCTTCTCCGCCATAGCGTGCCAGGACATCGCCGTCGCGCAGGCAGGCCGACGCCACGCCGGCAAACGCCTGCAGCACCTGATCCCCAGCCGCATGGCCATAAATGTCGTTGATCCGTTTGAAGTGATCGAGGTCGATCAGCGCCAGGCCATGCACCACGCCGGCGTCCATGGCTTTGAGTTCGCGCGAAGCCAGGCGCAGGAAATGCCGGCGATTGAACAATCCGGTCAACTCGTCGGTGGCCACCAGGTCCTCGAGCTGACGCATCATCCCGCGCAAAGTGTCCTGGTGCGCCTGCAGGGCGAAGCGGCGTTGACGCATGCGCAAGCGCGAGGCCTGGACGTAGCGGGCGTACAGTTCCAGCCAGACCAGCACGATAAACAGCACGCACACCTGCACCACCGCCAACGCCGGATCGGCCAGCTGAAAGTGGTAACCCTCCCACAGGGTGATCGCGCTGAAACTGAAAAACACCAGCAGCGCGCACCGCGCAAATGCACGGCGCGACAGATGAAACAGCCCGAACAGCAGAATCAGCACGTAGAACACCAGGAACGTGCCGCGCGCCTCATCCAGATTGGCAATCAACCAGGTTTGCCAGCCAAGCCCCAGCAGCACCTGCGCCTCGGTCAGGCTGGGATCGGAAAAACGCAGGTTGCAGCCGCTGTAGAACACCACGAACAACGCCGCCTGGCTGATGACCACCAGAGCGCTGCCAACGGCGACATTGGCCAGCGGTTCATCGTAATGGCCGGTGAAAAACGCCAGCCACAGCAGCAACAAAGCCAGGGCATAAGTGCCGGCCGCGAGGGCAAACCGTTTGAGTAACAGGCGCTGGATGGCGTTATGGGTCAATCGTTGACTCACCCTATGAAAGGAGACTGACAGAGCGTCCTACTCTACAGACCGATAACCACTTTAATGGTGCGGCCGATAAATGACCATTCAATTTTCGGGCTGACCCGATTCGGGGATCGGGTTCGACCATGCGACCAAGGTTTGACCACCGGCGCGTGTACCCGCCAGCAAGGCGCGTTATACTGCCGCGCCTTTTTAGCGTCGCGCCAGCAGCCCCGGCGTGCCTTGAAAGGTGCTTGCAACCGACCGATGCACCCAAGCTGCAAGCACCTTATTGAATGTTCCCGTCTTTTAGAGGAGCGCGACTCATGACCGTGATCAAGCAAGACGACCTGATTCAGAGCGTTGCCGACGCCCTGCAGTTCATTTCCTACTACCACCCCGTGGATTTCATCCAGGCGATGCACGAAGCCTACCTGCGCGAAGAATCGCCAGCGGCCCGTGATTCGATGGCGCAGATCCTGATCAACTCGCGCATGTGCGCCACCGGCCACCGCCCGATCTGCCAGGACACCGGCATCGTCACCGTGTTCGTCCGCGTGGGCATGGACGTGCGTTGGGATGGCGCCACCATGGGCCTGGACGACATGATCAACGAAGGCGTGCGTCGCGCCTACAACCTGCCGGAAAACGTCCTGCGTGCTTCGATCCTCGCCGACCCGGCGGGTGCTCGCAAGAACACCAAGGACAACACCCCGGCCGTTATCCACTACTCCATCGTTCCGGGTAATACCGTGGAAGTGGACGTGGCGGCCAAGGGCGGCGGTTCCGAGAACAAGTCGAAAATGGCCATGCTCAACCCGTCCGACTCGATCGTCGACTGGGTGCTCAAGACCGTTCCGACCATGGGCGCCGGCTGGTGCCCACCGGGCATGCTCGGCATCGGCATCGGCGGCACCGCCGAGAAAGCCGCTGTCATGGCGAAAGAAGTGTTGATGGAATCCATCGACATCCACGAGCTGAAGGCCCGTGGCCCGCAGAACCGCATCGAAGAAATGCGCCTGGAGCTGTTCGAGAAGGTCAACCAGCTGGGCATCGGCGCCCAGGGCCTCGGTGGCCTGACCACCGTGCTCGACGTGAAGATCATGGATTACCCGACCCACGCCGCTTCGTTGCCGGTGTGCATGATCCCGAACTGCGCCGCCACCCGTCACGCCCACTTCGTGCTCGACGGTTCCGGCCCGGCTTCGCTGGAAGCGCCACCGCTGGACGCCTACCCGGAAATCGTCTGGGAAGCCGGCCCGTCGGCCCGTCGCGTCAACCTCGACACCCTGACCCCGGAAGAAGTGCAGAGCTGGAAGCCGGGCGAAACCGTCCTGCTCAACGGCAAGATGCTCACCGGTCGCGACGCAGCGCACAAGCGCATGGTCGAGATGCTGAACAAGGGTGAAACCCTGCCGGTGGACCTCAAGGGTCGCTTTATCTATTACGTCGGCCCGGTCGATCCGGTGCGCGAAGAAGTGGTTGGCCCGGCTGGCCCGACCACCGCAACGCGGATGGACAAGTTCACCCGTCAGATCCTCGAGCAAACCGGCCTGCTGGGCATGATCGGCAAATCCGAGCGCGGCCCGACCGCTATCGACGCGATCAAGGACCACAAGGCCGTTTACCTGATGGCAGTGGGCGGCGCGGCTTACCTGGTAGCGCAAGCGATCAAGAAATCCCGCGTTGTCGCTTTCGCCGAACTGGGCATGGAAGCGATCTACGAGTTCGACGTGAAAGACATGCCGGTGACCGTTGCGGTCGACAGCAAGGGCGAGTCCGTACACATCACCGGTCCTGCCATCTGGCAGCAAAAGATCAGTGAAAGCCTGGCGGTAGAAGTGCAGTAAGCGCTTCGGCTGCCTGAAAAAGGCGACAGGGGATTCAACCCCTGTCGCCTTTTTTATTACCTGCACAAGGCGTGGGAATACCGAAGAGGGCCATGTTATGGTGCGCCCCCTCCGTACACCTGTGTAATGCCCAGCATGTTTGAGTCCTCTCGCCCTTTGCGCCTGGCGCTGTATACCCTGTTGATCATCGCCGGCGCCGCCCTCGCTGCGACCCTGGCCGTTCGTCAAACGGTGCGCCAGTCATTGGTCGATGACGCTGCCCGTGCCAATCAGCAACTGGCGCTTTACGCCACTTCCCTGCACACCCTGATCGAACGCTACCGCGCCCTGCCCTCGGTGCTGGCACTCGACCCGCAGTTGCGCGACGCACTCAAAGGCCCGGTGAGCCCCGAGCTGGCGCAGGAATTGAACCGCAAACTGGAAAAAATCAACGGCGCCGCCGAATCCTCGACCCTGGAGCTGCTGGATCGCACGGGCCTGGCCGTGGCGGCGAGCAACTGGCGCTTGCCCAGCAGCTACGTCGGCCACAACTATGGTTTTCGTCCCTACTTCAGCCAGACCCGCACCCAGGGCACCGGGCGTTTTTACGCCGTTGGGGTCACCAGTGGCATTCCTGGCTATTTCCTCTCCAGCGCCGTAACCAACGACGATGGCCAGTTCCTCGGGGCCATGGTGGTGAAACTGGAGTTTCCCGAGCTGGAACGCGAATGGCGCCAGGGTAGCGACACCCTGCTGGTCAGCGATGCCCGCGGGATTATCTTCATCGCCAACCAGTCGGGCTGGCGCTATCGGTACCTGAAACCGCTGAGCGACAGCGATCACGCCGAACTCAAGGTCACCCGCCAATACGACAAGCAGCCGCTGACGCCGCTTCAATACCAATCGTTGCTCCGCTTCGACGAGAACAGCGACCTGGCACGGGTCGATGGCCCCGACGGCCCTGCCGATTACCTATGGGAATCCCTGCCCCTGGCCGCCGAAGGCTGGACTCTGCACCTGCTGCGCCGCCCGCAGGTTGCCTTCGAAGACAGCCGCAACGCCGCACTCGCTGCGGCGGGTATCTGGCTGACGCTGGTGTTTTTGCTGCTGTTTCTCACCCAGCGCTGGCGCCTGGCCAAACTGCGCCAACGCAGCCGCGAAGAACTCGAACAGCTGGTAGAAGAGCGCACCCGCGACCTGCGCACCGCCCAGGAAGGCCTGGTGCAATCGGCCAAGCTCGCGGCCCTCGGCCAGATGTCAGCGGCGCTGGCCCATGAGATCAACCAGCCGTTGACCGCCCAGCGCATGCAGTTGGCGACCTTGCGCCTGTTACTGGATCACGGTCGCGTCGACGACGCCTACAAGGCGCTCAAGCCGGTGGATGACATGCTCACGCGCATGGCCGCCCTCACCGGCCACCTGAAGACTTTTGCCCGCAAAAGCCCCAGTGGCTTGCGCGAACGCCTGGACCTGGCAGCGGTGGTGGACCAGTCCCTTGAGCTGCTCGACACGCGTTTGCGCGATGAGCAGGTCAGCACCGTGCTGCACCTGACACGCCCGGCCTGGGTGCGGGGCGATGCGATTCGCCTGGAACAGGTACTGATCAACTTGCTGCGCAATGCCCTGGATGCGATGCAGGACAAACCCTGCAAACGCCTGGAAATCCGCCTCGAAGCCGACGAGCAATTGTGGCGCCTGAGCGTCATCGACAACGGCAGTGGCATCGCCGAGGAAAACCTGGCGAAAGTGTTTGACCCGTTTTTCACCACCAAACCGGTGGGTGATGGCCTGGGCATCGGTCTGGCCGTATCCTTCGCCATCGTTCACGAATCGGGCGGACGCCTGAGCGCTGATAATCACGACAACGGCGCGGTGTTCACCCTCACCCTGCCCATCGACGTGGAGGCTCATGACCCATGCTGAATTCAGTGATGGTGGTCGACGACGAAAGCAGCATTCGCAGCGCCGTCGAGCAATGGCTGAGCCTGTCGGGTTTCGAGGTGCAGCTGTTCAGCCGCGCCGACGAGTGCCTGGCGCAGTTGCCCAGGCATTTTCCCGGGGTGATTCTCAGCGACGTGCGCATGCCCGGCATGAGCGGCCTGGAACTGCTGGCCGAAGTACAGCGCCGCGATGCCGACTTGCCGGTGATTCTGCTGACGGGCCACGGCGACGTGCCGATGGCTGTCGACGCGATGCGCGATGGCGCCTACGACTTCCTGGAAAAACCCTTCAGCCCCGAAACCCTGCTCGGCAGCTTGCGCCGGGCGCTGGACAAGCGCCGGCTGGTCCTGGAAAACCGTGCCCTGCACGAACAGGCCGACAACCGCGCCAAACTTGACGCCACCTTGCTTGGCGTCTCCCGTGGCTTGCAGACTTTGCGCCGGCAGGTGCTCGACCTGGCGGCGCTGCCGGTCAACGTGTTGATCCGCGGCGAAACCGGTAGTGGCAAGGAGCTGGTTGCCCGTTGCCTGCACGACTTCGGCCCGCGCGCCGACAAACCCTTCGTCGCCTTGAACTGCGCGGCCATCCCCGAACAACTGTTCGAGGCCGAGCTGTTCGGCCATGAAAGCGGCGCATTCACCGGCGCCCAGGGCAAGCGCATCGGCAAGCTCGAATACGCCGATGGCGGCACGCTGTTTCTCGATGAAATCGAAAGCATGCCCCTGGCGCAGCAGGTGAAATTGTTGCGGGTGCTGCAGGAGCAAAAACTCGAGCGATTGGGTTCGAACCAGAGCATTCGCGTGGATCTGCGGATCATTGCCGCGACCAAACCGGACTTGCTGGAGGAAGCGCGGGCCGGACGTTTTCGCGAGGACCTGGCTTACCGCTTGAACGTCGCCGAGCTGCGCCTGCCGCCGTTGCGCGATCGCCGCGAAGACATTCCATTGTTGTACGAGACTTTTGCCCGGAGTGCCGCCGAACGCCTGGGTCGCTCCTTTGCGCCGTTGAGCGGGCCGCAGTTGAGTCATCTGCTGAGTCACGACTGGCCGGGCAATGTGCGTGAGCTGGCGAATGTGGCCGAGCGCCAGGTGTTGGGGCTTGGCGAGCCCGTGCCGGCGGGCATCGAGCCTGGGCAGTCACTGGCGGCGCAGCAGGAGGCGTTTGAAGCGCAGTGCCTGCGCGCAGCGTTGACCCGGCACAAGGGCGATGTGAAAGCGGTGCTCGAAGAGCTGCAACTGCCGCGCCGGACTTTCAATGAAAAGATGCAGCGGCATGGATTGAGCCGGGAGATGTTTTTGTAGTGACTGTGCAGGCCTCTTCGCGAGCAAGCCCGCTCCCACAATGACCGAGCCGGTCGCGAATTTTGCGTACGACACCCGCCACTGTGGGAGCGGGCTTGCCCGCGAAGAGGCCAGTTCAGGCAACACACCTGCCAGCACCTAAGCAGTTTTCCGCTCAAGCCCAGCCTTTCATGAGCGGATTTCCGCTCATCGACTCCCCTAAACCCCTCTAAACCGCCCCTCTCCCCGTTGGCACAGCTCCTGCTATAGCCCCCGCAGGCTGCGTTTAATCGCGCTCCACAAAAACAATTAAACGAAGGATCCTTCAATGGATAACTCCAACGCCCTGCCACTTGGGTCGGCTGCCGCGCCGGCCAAAGCAAGAACCACCGCCAGTCGCATCAAATCGATCTTCAGCGGTTCCGTTGGCAACATGGTCGAGTGGTATGACTGGTACGTCTATGCCGCCTTCTCCCTGTACTTCGCCAAGACCTTTTTCCCCAAAGGCGACACCACCGCACAACTGCTGAACACCGCTGCGATTTTCGCCGTGGGCTTCCTGATGCGTCCGATCGGGGGTTGGCTGATGGGCCTGTACGCCGACAAAGTCGGGCGCAAAAAGGCGCTGATGGCCTCGGTGTACCTGATGTGCTTCGGCTCGCTGTTGATCGCCCTGAGCCCGGGTTATGAAATCATCGGCATCGGCGCGCCGATCCTGCTGGTGTTCGCCCGTCTGCTGCAGGGCCTGTCGGTCGGTGGCGAATACGGCACCTCCGCCACCTACCTCAGCGAGATGGCGACCAAGGAACGTCGCGGTTTCTACTCCAGCTTCCAGTACGTGACCCTGATCTCCGGCCAGCTCATCGCCTTGGCCGTGCTGATCATCCTGCAAAACGTACTGACCACCGAAGAGCTATATGCCTGGGGCTGGCGTATCCCGTTCGCCATCGGCGCGCTGTGTGCCGTGGTCGCGCTGTACCTGCGTCGCGGCATGGAAGAAACCGAGTCGTTTACCAAGAAGGAAAAGGCCAAGGAAAGCGCGATGCGCACCCTGATGCGCCATCCGAAGGAACTGATGACCGTGGTCGGCCTGACAATGGGCGGTACGCTGGCGTTCTACACCTACACCACCTACATGCAGAAATACCTGGTGAACACCGTCGGCATGAGCATCTCCGACTCCACCACCATTTCCGCCGCCACGCTGTTCCTGTTCATGTGCCTGCAACCGATCATCGGCGGGCTGTCCGATAAAATCGGTCGCCGGCCGATCCTGATCGCCTTCGGTATTCTGGGGACGCTGTTCACCGTGCCGATCCTCACCACCCTGCACACCATCCAGACCTGGTGGGGCGCGTTCTTCCTGATCATGGCGGCGCTGATCATCGTCAGCGGCTACACCTCGATCAACGCGGTGGTGAAGGCCGAACTGTTCCCGACAGAAATCCGCGCCCTGGGCGTAGGCCTGCCGTATGCCCTGACCGTGTCGATCTTCGGCGGCACCGCTGAATACATCGCGCTGTGGTTCAAGAGCATCGGCATGGAAACCGGGTACTACTGGTATGTCACCGCGTGTATCGCCGTGTCGTTGCTGGTGTACATCACCATGAAAGACACCCGCAAGCATTCGCGGATCCTCACGGACTAAGTCCAGGCGCGTTTGACAAAAAGGGGCAGACCGTCGGGGTCTGCCCCTTTTTTGTTTTTCCTGCGCTACACGAATAATCCTTCACTGCCGTGGGAGGCGGATTAATCACGAGTTAATGCGCTCCCCTCATCCTGAACCTGCCTGATCGATTACCTGTGATGCGCTCATTCAGACCTTGAAAGCGAAAACGCCTGCTGGCCTTAACATCAATTTAATCGATTGTTTTTAGCATAGTTTTGCGCTTTTTAATCAGTTTAATTGGCGTAGCATAAAACCCATGCCCAAGACACAAAACGCCAAAGAACCTGGAGAAATGAAGATGAAAACCAAACTGTTCCTCGCCATCGCCCTGTCCGTATTGGCCGCCAACACCTTCGCCGCCGATGGTTACGACCGCACAGGCTCCGCCGTTGCCGCCGATGGTTATGACCGCACTGGCTCCGCTACCGTCGCTGCAGACGGCTACGACCGCACTGGCGGCGCTACCGTCGCTGAAGATGGCTACGACCGTACTGGCGGCGCTACCGTCAGCTGATTCACTCAGCGGCACCACAGCCCGGCTTCGGCCGGGCTTAGTCATTTCTGTGGCACCGAAAATCTGCGGGCAAACCATAGAACCTGTGGGAGCGGGCTTGCTCGCGAATGCGGTTTTACATTCAACATTCCTGTTGCATGACACACCGCTTTCGCGAGCAAGCCCGCTCCCACATTGTCTGAGTCCGTACTGGAAAAATGTCGGCGGTCCTTGCACCATGTCCGCCTCCCGCAAGTGCCAGGAATTCCCGCCATGCCCGACGACATCCACTATTACGAACCCGCCAACGGCCACGGCCTGCCCCACGATCCCTTCAATGCGATCGTCGGCCCGCGTCCCATCGGCTGGATTTCCTCACAGGATGCCGAAGGCCGCTTGAACCTGGCGCCCTACAGCTTTTTCAACGCCTTCAACTACATTCCGCCGATCATTGGTTTTTCCAGCGTCGGGCGCAAAGACAGCCTGAACAACATCGAACAGACCGGCGAATTCGCCTGGAACCTGGCCACCCGGCCATTGGCCGAGCGGATGAACCAGAGCAGTGCCATGGTCGAGCCCCAGGTCAACGAGTTCGAGCTGGCAGGCCTGGGTACCGTCGCCTCGAAAGTCATTCAGGTGCCACGGGTCGCCGAAAGCCCGGTGTCCTTCGAGTGCAAGGTCACGCAGATCATTCAGTTGCAGCGGGCCGATGGCAATGTGGTGCCGAGCTGGCTGATTCTCGGCGAAGTGGTCGCCGTGCATATCGCCAAGTGGCTGTTGAAGGATGGCGTGTACGACACCGCCGCGGCAGAACCGATTCTGCGCGGCGGCGGGCCGGCGGACTATTTCCAGCTGGGGCCTGAGGCGTTGTTCAAGATGTATCGCCCGGGGGCGGTGAAGTAATTACCAGAGCAGATCGGTGTCTTCCTTCACATCCTTGAGGCGGGTCAGCTCCTTGGCCGCCGCCAGGTCAGCCTCATTGGCCGTCTTGAAGGTCTGGCCTTCCAGCACTTTGTGAAAACGCGGGGCGCCGGAACCACCCAGCGCTTTGACGGCGATAGCGGCGTGGTAACCACCCTCACCCGGTACTACGGCGGAAACAGCTTCGAAGTGTTCAAAGGCTTTACGTGCCATGTCGCGAATCCTGGCTGGTTGAGAATGCCGCCATTAAACCCTCAACCGGCCAGTTTGTGTATATCTGCCCCGGACTGTCGCAAGGCCTGCGCCGCCGACACATCCTTGAAGGTGTGAAAATCCAGGCTGTTGACCACCAGTTCCTGCACCAGCTCGGCAAAAACCTCCATCGCCGGGGTGCTGAAATAGGCGGTCATGGCCTGCTGGTTGACCCAGAAACCAGACACCAGCCACAACTCGGGGTCGCATAACGAATGCTGCAAGGCAAAGTTCAGGCAACCGGGTGCAGCGCGGGACGGCTCGATCAGCGCGCTCAGGCGCACACCCAGCTCTTGGGAACGCCCGGCGCGCGCTCGGACAAAGGCCATATGACTGACGGGGATCTGCTTGGACATGTTCAACCCTCCCGGGGAGTCGCGTGGCAGCCAGGGGCGGGCTGCGACAGGATCAAAGGTTAAAGGCCTCTGCGCCTGCGTCGTTAGTCGATTCCTGCTGGCGCGTTGCACAATCCTGCGAACGTGCATCAGTCACCTGTAACAATGCGTAAAACAATGTCGGGGTTGTACCCTGTAGGAGCTGCCGCAGGCTGCGATCTTTTGATCTTAAAAACAAAATCAAAAGATCGCAGCCTGCGGCAGCTCCTACAGGGGTTTGGCTGTGTGTCGGGACGCTGGGTAGGCGAAGGGATGAAGACACTCCGTGCAGAATCAGGCAAGCATCAGGCAGGATGTGTCTACCGCTGCTGCTTGCACAAACTTATGCTCTAGCCATCACCCAAGTCTTGCCGAGGATGCCTTGCATGTCGTCGTTCGATCAATTTCAAGCCCCGCTTGACACCGACATGGAAAAGCAGCGCGCGGAACTGGCGGCGATCATCCGTCGCAACACCGCCGAAGATGGCAGTTATGCCACTGCCATCGGCTCGCTGTTCATGTCGCGCCACAGCCAGTCCCACGAGTTCGCTCCGGTGCTCGCTCAACCGGCGCTGTGCATCATGGCCCAGGGGCGCAAGGAAGTTCAGCTGGCCAACGAGTACTTCAATTACGACCCGCTGAACTACCTGGTGGTCTCGGTCTCGATGCCGCTGAGCGGGCGGGTGATCGATGTTTCGGCCGAGGAACCGATCCTGGCCTTGCGCCTGGACATCGACCCGACGGAAATCACCGCGCTGATCGCCGACGCCGGCCCCCTTGGCGTACCCACCCGGCCGACCGGGCGCGGGTTGTATGTCGAACAGCTCGACAGCGCCATGCTCGACGCCGTGCTGCGCCTGGCGCGGTTGCTCGACACACCCAAAGACATCGCCATGCTCGCGCCGCTGATTCGCCGGGAAATTCTCTATCGGTTGTTGCGCAGCAAGCAGGGGCACCGGCTGTACGAAATCGCCATTGCCAATAGTCAGAGCCATCGCATCAGCCAGGCGATCAAGTGGCTCAACGGCAACTATGAGCAGCCGTTGCGCATCGATGATCTGGCAAAGGAAGTGAACCTGAGCGTGTCGACCTTGCATCACCGCTTCAAGGCGATGACGGCGATGAGTCCGTTGCAGTATCAGAAACAGTTGCGCTTGCAGGAAGCGCGGCGGCTGATGCTGGCCGAAGGATTGGAGGCTTCGGCGGCGGGATATCGAGTGGGGTATGAAAGCCCTTCTCAGTTCAGCCGGGAGTACAGTCGGTTGTTCGGGGCACCGCCGTTGCGGGATCTGGCGCGGTTGCGGTTGTCGGTTTGATCCGGCATTCGCGGTGCCGTGACCGGCGCCTTCGCTGGCAAGCCAGCGCCTACAAGGGATCGCTGTAACCTGTAGGAGCTGGCTTGCCAGCGAAGGGGGCCTGTCAGGCGCCCAGTACCCGGCAAGCCTCGACCGGCAACGTCACCGACACCGGATGCCCAACGCTCAAGCCAAAGCCCTGGCACGGCGTACTCAACGCCGTAAACGACACCCCGGAACACTCCACCGTAGTCTCGATGGTCGCGCCAATATCCCGCACGAACGTCACCTTGCCCAGCAAGCGGTTGCCCGCCGTGGCCTGCGGCGCCGACAGTTGCAGGTCTTCCGGACGAATCAGCATCTTCACTTTTTCCCCCACCACAATGCTGCTGCAGATCGGCACTTGCAGTGCATCACCGCCCGGCAGGCTGACCTTGCCATTGCCGAGCGCCGTGGCCGGGAAGATGTTGCCCGAACCGATGAAGTCCGCGACGAATTCGTTGGCCGGGTGCCGGTAGATCTCGATCGGCGTACCCACCTGCTGCACCTTGTGCTCGCCCAACACCACGACAATATCGGCCATGGTCATGGCTTCGCGCTGGTCGTGAGTGACCATGATGGTGGTGATGTTCAGGCGCTGTTGCAGCTGACGGATCTCCACCTGCATCGACTCGCGCAGCTTGGCGTCCAGCGCCGACAGCGGTTCGTCGAGCAAGAGGATTTTCGGGTGATTGGCAATCGCCCGGGCAATCGCCACGCGCTGACGCTGGCCGCCGGACAGTTTCGCCACCGGCCGATCGATCATCGGTTGCAGCTGGATCAGTTCCAGCAACTCCACCACCCGCGCCTGCTGATCAGCCTTGCTGACCCCGCGCAGTTTCAGTGGATAAGCAATATTTTCGCCCACGGTCATGTGCGGGAACAGCGCCAGGGACTGGAACACCATGCCGAAATTACGCAGGTGCGCCGGGGTGTGGCCGATGTCCTCGCCGTCCAGGCGAATCTCGCCACCGCTCAGGGTTTCCAGCCCGGCGATCATCCGCAGCAAAGTGGTTTTGCCGCAACCCGAGGGGCCGAGGAAACACACCAGTTTGCCCTCGGGCAAATGCAGGTTTACATCCTTTACCGCGCAGGCCGAGCCGTAATGTTTCTCGACGTTTTCCAGAATCAGACCAGACATAAATCACCTCAAGAAATCAGAACGAAACGCCACCTTCACCGACCAGCTTCTCCAGCGCCCAGATCAGGACGAAGTCGATCAGCACGATCAGCACGGCAAACGAAAATACAGTGGGGTCGAGCGAAGACACGGTGCGGCTGTACATCCAGATCGGCACGGTCATGACGTCGATGGTGTAGAGAAAATAGGTCACGGTGAACTCGTTGAACGAGACGATGAACGCCAGCAGCATGCCCGCCAGGATCCCCGACTTCATCAACGGCACCACCACGTCGACAATCGCCCGCAGCGGTGAAGCGCCAAGCATTTGCGCGGCCTCCTCGACTTCGCTGCCGATCGAGAGCATGGCCGCCGTGCAGTTCTTCACCACGAACGGCAAGGCCAGGATCACATGGGCAATCACCAGGCGCGAGGTGGTCATCTGGAACGGCAGGCTGTCGAACACCAGCAGCAACGCCAGCCCCAACACCACCATCGGGAACACCAGGGGCAGCGACATCAGTTGCAGGGCCACGGCCTTGCCACGGAACTCACAACGGGTCAGGGCATAGGCTGCCGGCACTGCGATGATGGTCGCAAAAACCATGGTCAGGCACGACACCATCAGGCTGGTGGTCATGGCCTTGCCCAGGCTCAGCACATCGCTGGCATCGGGCGAGACGAAGGTGTGCCAGGCGGCCTTGTACCATTGCAGGCTGTAGCTGCTCGGCGGGAAGTCGAGGTTCGACGCGCCGCTGAACGACATCACGATCATGGTCAGGATCGGCAACACCGCCAGCAGCAGGATGAAGCCCGAGAGGATGCCGGCGAACTTGCCGGTTTCGCCCGGCAGTAGCCCATAGCGTTTCTTGGTCAGGGTGCTCATTGCGAAGCCTCCAGCATGCGCCGACGGCGGCCAGTGATGTATTCGGACAGGGTCATGATCGCGAGGGTGGTGACGATCAGCACCACGCCTGCGGCGGAGGCGGCGGGCCAGTTCATCAGTGGGGCGATCTGGTCATGCACCATCACCGCCAGCATCGGCACGCGGCGGCCACCGAGCAGCAACGGCACCACGAAACTGCTGGCGTTGTAGGCGAACACCAGCGTCGCGCCGGTGATGATCCCCGGCAGGCTCATCGGCAACACCACCTGGCGGAACACCTGGAAGCGACTGGCGCCCAGGGTCGCGGCGGCCTCTTCGTACGTACGGGCGACGCCGCGCATGGCACTGGCGATCGGCAGCACGGCCAGCGGGAAGGCGGTTTGCACCAGGCCCATCAGTACGCCGTTCTGGTTGTACAACAGCATGATCGGGCGCTTGATCAGGCCCAGGCCCATCAGTGCCTGGTTGAGCATGCCGCCGGGGCCGAGGATGACCAGCCAGCCGTAGCTTTGCAGCAGCAGGTTGACCAGCAATGGCAACAACACCGCGGCGAGGAAGATCCGGCGCACAAACGGAGAGGTCAGCCGCGACATGGTGTAGGCCACCGGGATCGCCAGCACCACCGCGATCACCGCGCTGATCAGCGCCAGGCGCAGGGTCAGCATCAGGGATTTGAGGTAGTAGGGTTCGAGCAATTGGGCGTAGCTGGCCAGGCTGAACCCGGACCATTCCGCGCCCTTGGTGCCCACGCTCATCCGCAGCACCAGCAGGCTGGCGGCAATCAGCACGCCCAGGAACAGCATCGACGGGGTGAGGAAAAACCAGGCGCGGGCCGTCGGCGAAACGCCCCGACTCGGGCGCGACTCAGCGGCGCTGACCGAATGGGTCAAAGGTTGGTGTTCCATAGCAAAGGTCTCGTCAATGGAAAGCAGCTGAAGAACACGTCCTTCAAAACCACCGTGAACCCTGTGGGAGCGGGCTTGCTCGCGAAAGCGGCCTGTCAGTCACATGTATGTTGAATGTGCTGACGCATTCGCGAGCAAGCCCGCTCCCACATTGGATTTGTGGTGTTCCAAAGAGCCGGTGTTCGTCACTCGATCAGGAAGAAAAGATTTCCGTGTAACGACGAATCCATTGGTCATGCACGGTGGCCAGGAAGGCGTTGTCGTGCATGATCGCCTTCTCGGCAATCTGCTCCGGCGTGAGAATGAACGGGCTCTTGCGCGCTTCGGCGGAGATGATCGCCTTGGCGTTGACCGGGCCGTTGTAGATGTCTTCAGCCATCTTGCCCTGCACCAGCGGGTCCAGGGAGTGGTTGATGAAGGCGTAGGTCAGGTCGGTGTCGCCCGGACGATTCTTCGGCATCACCGAGAGCATCAGGTCGGTGTAGAAACCTTCCTTCATGCCGAAGGTGGCGCCCAGGCCGTAGGCCGGATCGCGGATCTGTTTCGGGAAGAATGCCGGGGCGTACAGGCCGCCCATGTCCAGGGAACCGGTGCGGAACAGCTCGGCGATCTGGTTCGGGTTTTCGCCCAGGGTCACTACGCGGTCTTTCAGCTCGGCGAGTTTCTTGAAGCCCGGCTCGATGTTGTGCTCGTCACCACCGGCCAGTTTGGCGGCGATGATGATCAGGTCCATGGCCTCGGTCCAGTTCGGCGGCGGCAGGAAGATGTTCGGCGACAGGTCGGCGTCCCACAGGGCGGCGTAGCTGTCCGGCGCTTGCTGGATGGTGCGGGTGCTGTAGACCAGGCTGTTGCACCAGAGCAGGTAACCGATACCGTGGCCATTGGCGCCGGTACGGTATTTTTCCGGTACGTCGACCAGGTTGGGAATGCGGTTGAGGTCGGGTTTTTCCAGCAGGTTGGCGGCGGCCAGGCCTTCGGCGCCGACGCCGGCCAGGGTGATGATGTCGTACTGCGGACGATCACCGCCGGCCTTGAGTTTGGCGACCATTTCCGAAGTACTGCCGGTGCGGTCGGCGATGACCTTGCAGCCGTACTTGTCTTCGAAGGTCGCGGCGATGTTGCGCAGGGCAGCCAGGCCGGTGTCGTCGGACCAGGTCAACAGGCGCAGGGTCTTGCCTTGAAAGCGGGTGTCGCTGGCATTGGCCTTGACGAACGGCAGGCTCATGGCCGCCGCGGCAACCGAGGCTACGCCCACGGTCTTGATGAATTGACGTCTGTTCAGATCATGCTCGCCCATTACGGACTCCCTTTGTTTTTGTAGGTATAAGGCAGGTCGAAACTGTTGCATCCGCGCGGCTGGAGCAGCAGGTTACCCCTCGTATTTGCGGGGCTTGGCTGAACCAGTGAGTTCATCCTGAGGTGGTGCAAAACACCTGACTATCGATAAAAAATCATCGAAGCCATGACGCCGACGCATGCCTCGCCATGAGGCATGCGTTCACCGTTTTCGTGCCATCAGACGGCGCGAATCACGTGTTTGATTTCCTGGAAAGCCTGCAAGCCCCACGGCCCCAATTCACGGCCGATGCTGCTCTGCTTGTAGCCACCCCAGGCGGTCTGCGGGAAGATCACTTGCGGCGCGTTGATCCACACAAGCCCCGCCTGCAAAGCGTTGGCGACGCGGTCCGCCGCCTCGGCATTGCGCGTGACCACGCTGGCGACCAGGCCGAACTGGCTGTCGTTGGCCAGGGCAATCGCTTCGGCCTCCGAGGCGAAACGGCGCACGCAGATCACCGGGCCGAAAATCTCTTCACACCACAGCGCACTGTCGAGGGGCACGTCGGTGAAAACCGTCGGCTGCAAAAAATACCCGCGCGGCAGATCCGCCGGACGATTACCGCCGCAAACCAGCTTGGCGCCCGCACTCAAACCACGATCGATGTGGCCGAGCACGCGCTGGTATTGCGCCTGATTGACCAGCGCGCCCATTTCCACGTTCGGGTCGAACGGGTCGGCCACGCGAATGGCTTCGGCGCGGGCCTTCACCCGGGTGAGGAATTCATCGGCCAGTTCATCGGCAACCAACACGCGGCTGGTGGCGGAGCACATCTGCCCGGCGTTGAAGAAACCGCCACCGCAGGCCACGTCCACCGCCAGGTCGAGGTCGGCATCGGCCAGCACCAGCAAGGAGGATTTACCGCCCAGTTCCAGGCTCACGCCTTTGACGGTTTCCGCGGCACGCTGCATGACCTGCACGCCGACCGCGTTGCTGCCGGTGAACGATACCTTGGCGATACGCGGGTCCGCCGACAGCGGTGCGCCAACGGCCAGGCCGGTGCCGCACACCAGGTTGAACACACCGGCAGGCAAGCCGGCCTGGGCAATGATGGTCGCCAGTTCCAGCTCCGGCAGCGGCGTCACTTCAGATGGCTTGAGCACTACACAGCAACCGGCGGCCAGGGCCGGAGCGAGCTTCCACGCGGTGGTGACCATCGGGAAGTTCCACGGCACGATCAGGCCGACCACACCGCACGGCTCGCGGCGCAGGCGCGCACTGAAGTCGTCAGTCGGCAGTTCGACCGGGCTGTCCTGTTTCGCGTCCAGCCCTTCGGCCAGACCTGCGTAATACTCGAACGTGGCGATCACGTCATCGACGTCGATGGCCGCTTCGAACAATGGCTTGCCGTTGTTGCTCGACTGCAAATGCATGAGTTTTTCGCGACCGGCCTGCACACCTGCCGCAATCGCTCGCAGGATCGCACCGCGCTCGGCACCGCTGGTTTGCGACCAGGCGGCGAAGGCCTTGCTTGCCGCGCCCACGGCCAGGTCTACGGCGCGTTCGTCACCGCCATTCACCGTGGTCAACAGCGCTTCGGTGGCCGGGTTGATCACGCGCAAGTGTTCGTCGCCCGCCGACCATTGGCCGTTGATGTACAGGCCATCCAGGGTGGTTGGAAAACTCATTTCGACACCGCCTTGGTCCACTCGGCCTGATCGATTTCAATCAGCGTCGGCCCCTGGCGATCGGTGGCGACACGCAATGCCGTACGCAGTTGTTCGACGCCATTGACCGCCTCGGCCGCGCAACCCAGGGCCTTGGCCACACCGATGAAGTCCGGGGTGTAGATGTCCACGCCGACCGGTTCGATATCCCGGTTGACCATGTACTTCTTGATCTCTTCGTAGCCCTGGTTATTCCACAGCAGCACGATCACCGGGGTGCGCGCTTCCACGGCGCTGGCCAGTTCCGGCAGGGTGAATTGCAGGCCGCCGTCGCCGATCAGGCACACCACTGGAGGACGTGCGCCGCCTTCGACGGTGCCGCCCAACCAGGCGCCAATCGCCGCCGGCAAGGCGTAACCCAGGGTGCCGTAACCGGTCGACGAGTTGAACCAGCGACGCGGGCGCTCGGGGTTGAACGTCAGGTTGCCGGTGTACACCGGTTGGGTCGAATCGCCGACGAATACCGCGTTCGGCAGTTCGTGCAGGACGGTTTCCAGGAAGCGGGTCTGGGCCAGGGTCGGTGCATCCCAGGTTGCGGCCAATTCTTCACGCAAGCGGGCGGCGCGCACCTGGCCCCAATCGTTGCGACGTTCGGCCAGCGGCTTGTGCGACAGGGCGCTGAGCAAGGCCTGGGCGGCGTTGCGCGAGTCGGCGACCAGAGCCACGTGTGGCGGGTAGTTGCGTACGGTCTGGTCTGGATCGATATCGATGCGCAGCAGCTTGCCAGGGATCTCGAAACCACCGGCGAAGGTGACATCGTAGTCGGTCTCGGCCAGTTCGGTACCGATGGCCAGGACCACATCGGCCTCGGCGACCAGTGCGCGAGTGGCGACCAGACTCTGGGTCGAACCGATCAGCAACGGGTGAGCGGAGTGCAGCATGCCCTTGGCGTTGATGGTCAGCGCGACGGGCGCGTCCAGCAGCTCAGCCAGTTCGGTCAGCTCGGCGGCGGCATCGATGGCACCGCCACCGGCGAGGATCAACGGCCGCTTGGCACCCGCCAACAGATCGGTCATGCGCGAAACGGCGGACGGCGAAGCGCCGGCGCGGTCGATCTGTACCGGCAGGCTGGCGAGCAGGTCGTCGGCTTCTTCAACCAGCACGTCCAGCGGAATTTCGATGTGCACCGGACGCGGGCGACCGGCCTGGAACAGCGCGAAGGCACGGGCCAAAACCCCCGGCAATTCCGACGCCGACATCAGGGTATGGGAGAACGCCGCCACGCCACCGACCAGTGCGCTCTGGTTCGGCAGCTCATGGAGTTTGCCGCGACCACCGCCCAACTGGTTGCGGGTCTGTACGCTGGAGATCACCAGCATCGGGATCGAGTCGGCATAGGCCTGGCCCATCGCCGTGGTGATGTTGGTCATGCCAGGGCCGGTAATGATGAAGCACACACCCGGCTTGCCGCTGGTGCGGGCATAGCCGTCGGCCATGAAGCCGGCGCCCTGTTCGTGACGCGGGGTGACGTGGTTGATGCTCGAACGGGCCAGCCCGCGATACAGCTCCACGGTATGCACCCCGGGAATGCCGAACACCTGCTCGACCCCGTAACCTTCGAGTAACTTGACCAATACTTCGCCGCACGTCGCCATGTGATTGCCCTTCTTGTTCGTTTGAGACGCCGGGCCTGCGCAGTGTTTATGATGGATTGGCAGGTCCAGGGATGGCCTCATTGGAACGGGCGACACGTAGCCGCAACAATGGATAAAAAGTCATACTAGCCATGTCCTCACGTCATACCTTGGATCCCAATGAAACGATTGCCTCCCCTGCCGGCGCTGCACACTTTTCTGATTACCGCGCAGTGCTGCAACTTCACCCGGGCCGCCGAGCAACTGCACATCACCCAGGGCGCTGTGAGCAGGCAGATCGCCGGGCTGGAAGATCACCTGGGTTATGAACTGTTCATTCGCCAGGCCCGAGGCCTGGACCTGACCGCCGAGGGACGCGAGTGGTTGCCACGGGTCCAGCAGATTTTCGGCCTGATCGACGAAGCCGTTGAGCAGATCGGCGAGAAGCGCGAAACCCTGCAACTCAAGGCCCCGACCTGTGTCATGCGCTGGCTGTTGCCACGGCTGTTGCAGTGGCAAAAAGAACGCCCGGACGTGCCGGTCGAGCTGACCACCACGGTCAAGCACGGGGTGGATTTTCATCTCGAACAATTCGACGCAGCGGTGATGTATGGCGCGTCGCCGGACGACTCGCTGGTGGCGCAAAAACTCTTCGACGAGCAACTGACACCGGTGTGTTCGCGGCCCATGCTCGAAGGCCCCCTGGCCCTGCAGTCACCGACCGATCTGCAACAACACCTGCTGCTGCACCCCACCCGCGACGAACGGGACTGGAAGGCCTGGTTGAAAGCCGCGGACGTACAGTTGAGCAATGTCGGCAAGGGCCAGCATTTCGAAACCCTGGACCTGGCGATGTCGATGGCGTCCCAGGGGACAGGCGTGGCGATCGGTGACTGGTCGCTGATCGGCGACGACCTGAATGCCGGGCGGCTGGTCATGCCTTTCGAATTGAAGGTGAAAACCGGGCTGGCGTATTACCTGGTGTTCCCGGAAAAACCCGGACCTTCAGCGAAGTTGCGTGAATTGATGGGATGGTTGGTAGAACAGGCCCAAAGTCGCTGACCTCCCCTGTAGGAGCTGCCGCAGGCTGCGATCTTTGACTTTGCTTTTAAAAAAACAAGATCAAAGATCGCAGCCTGCGGCAGCTCCTACAAGGTACCGCGGGTTACCACTTCATTTCGCCCTTGGCGACCTTGGCGCTCAGCTCCAGGGAGCTTTCCTCACCCAATGCCGGGTAGCGCTTTTTCATCGCTGCAATCAGGGCCGCCGAATCCTTGGCCTTCGCAGTTTCTTCGTCGAAGGCCTTGATGTAATCAGCGGTGAACTGCACGCCGGCCAGGGAACGGGCGATGTCGCCGAGGTAGTGACCCGGCACGATGGTTTTCGGCTTCAGGCTTTCGATCGAGTGCAGCGTCGCCAACCAGTCGGCGTGGGACTGCGGGGTCTGGGTGTCGGCCATCCACACATGGATGTTCTCTGCCACGACCACGCCACCGACCACGGCCTTGATCGATGGAATCCACACGAAACTGCGATCCGGTTGCTTGCCCGCAAGACCGACCACCTGCAGTTTCTGCCCTTCGAGCATCAGGCTGTCGCCCTTGAGCACATCCGGCACGACGGTTCTGGCCGGCACATCGGCGCCCATTTTCGGGCCCCAGAACGCCAATTTGCCGTCGACGGTTTGCTTGATGTGATCAACGGTCGGCTGCGATGCGAGCACTTTGGCCTTGGGGAATGCAGCGGTCAGGGTATCGAGGCCGAAGTAGTAGTCCGGGTCGCCGTGGCTGATGTAGATGGTGGTCAGTTGCTTGCCGCTGGCGCGGATTTTTTCCACCACCTGTTCGGCCTGGGATTTGCCGAACTGGGCGTCCACCAGGATCGCCTCCTTCTCGCCGCTGACCAGCACCGAAGTCACCGGGAAAATCGCTTTTTCGCCGGGGTTGTACACATCCAGGGTCAGTGTCGACGCGGCTGCGTGTGTGGCAAAACCGAGGGCAGTGGTCGCCAGCAAAATGCGCTTCAGGGTGGTGAAACCGATCATCTGTTGCTCCGTTGTTTGATGGCCAAGGTTGGCCGATAACAGAGCTTAATTGCCTGGTTCAGTACAAAAAATGCGATGCTTGAACATAGTTTGTTTCTGAAATCGGGCAAATCATGGATCGTCTGCAAGCAATGAGGGTGTTCGTCACAGTGGTCGATCTCGGCAGCCAGTCGGCTGCGGCCGATCATCTGGAGCTTTCAAGGCCGGTGGTTTCGCGCTATCTGGCGGAACTGGAAGACTGGGTCGGCGCACGCCTGATGCACCGCACCACGCGCAAATTGAGCCTGACCGCCGCCGGCAGCGAAATACTTCCCCGCTGCCGGCAGATGCTCGACCTGTCCACGGACATGCAGGCCGCCGTCAGCGTATCGGACGATGCACCCCGTGGCCTGCTGCGCATCAGCGTCAGCACTTCGTTCGGCCAGGCGCAACTGGCCGATGCCATGGCGGCCTACGTCAAGCGCTACCCGGGTGTCAGCATCGACATGCAGATGCTCGATCGCACGGTGAACCTGGTGGATGAGCGCATCGACCTGGCGATTCGCACCAGCAATGACCTGGACCCGAACCTGATCGCCCGTCGGTTGACGGTATGTCGCTCGCTGATCTGCGCCGCTCCCGCCTACCTGCGCGAACACCCGGCACCCCAGCGGATCGAGGACCTGAGCCAGCACAATTGCCTGACGCACTCGTACTTCGGCAAAAGCTTGTGGCACTTTGAATTCGGGGGAGAACAGGTTTCGGTGCCCGTGCAAGGCAACATCAGCGCCAACGAAGCCAGTACCCTGCTGCGCGCCACCCTGGCCGGCGCCGGCGTGGCCATGTTGCCCACCTATCAGGCCGGCGTGCACATCCACAGCGGTGAGCTGGTCCGTCTGCTGCCCCAGGCCGAGCCAAGGCAGATGAACGTGTACGCGGTGTATGCCTCACGCAAGCACATGCCGGCGGCGCTGCGCAGCTTGCTGGATTTTCTGGTGGCGAGGTTTCCCGAAGAACCGGAGTGGGATGTTGGCCTGTAACCGGTCCGAAATGTGCGAGCGGGCTTGCTCGCGAAGAGGTCGGTACATCCGACGCAAATTTTGCGCATGAATGACCGCTTTCGCGAGCAAGCCCGCTCCCACAGGGGGTTCATCAGTGTTCTGAATACGGCGCTATTGCTGGCAACTCCCCGCCCCTGACCTATGCTCAAGGTAATACCCAAGGGTATTCGTTCAGAGGTCTACGCCATGAACATCAAAACAAGAAGGTACCTCGCCATCTTCATCACCTGCGCGGTCACGCTCGGCCTGTATGGCGCCGCCGCCTGGCGCGTCGAGCAGCTGCGCAACCTGCCCCGGGAATACGCCAGCTGCAATTTCGAGCGCTGCATTCCCCACAACGCGACCCTTAACGCCCTGCGGTAACCAGAGAGTCAGGCCTCGTTGTCCTGATCGGCCTTCAAGCGGTCGCGGAACGCCTTTGGCGAGATTCCCACCCGGCGTCGGAACAGGCGCGTGAAGTTGGTCGGATCAGAGAACCCCAACACGTCGGACATTTCATAGATGGTCATGCTGGTGTACGTCAGCAGGCGCTTGGCCTCCAGCAATTGCCGTTCGTGCATGATCTGCAACGCCGGTTGCCCCGCCAGCTCACGGCAGGTGCCATTGAGGTGCGAAACCGAAATCCCCAGGCGATGGGCCAGGTCCTCGACCTTGACGTGCTGGCGATAGGTCTCCTCCACCAGCTGGATGTAGCCATTGAGGTATTCCCGCGCCCGCTGCGGTCGTTGACTGGCCGACCGGCGCTGGATCACCTGGCGGCTGACCCACACCATGATCACGCTGACCAGCGAATGCATGAGCATTTCCCGCGCCGGTTGATGGCTGGTGTATTCGTTCTGCAACGCGCAAAACAGACTGTTCAAGTACTCGGAGTCCTGTCCCGCCGGGTAGCTCTCGGCCTGGGCCAGGGCATTCACCGAATGCCCCAGTTGCCCCTGAAGATGCGTGATCAGCGGCGCCGCGAGGGTCACCACGAAGCCCTCGACATCTTCACTGAAGCGGAAGCCATGCACCGACAGCGGCGGCAGGATCTGGATCGCCGCTTCAGTCAGTTGCGTACGTTTGCCTTCGATTTCAAGCTCTGCCTGACCTTTGAATACGAAGAGCAACTGACATAAATCGGCGTGACGGTGGGGTTTGATTTCCCATTGATGTTCGCGACTGCGTTTGGAAATGGTTTCACAGTGCAGCAAGTCCGGAGTCGGCCAATCCAGGCTTTCCCCGTAGAGCTTGAACACCGGAATCGAAGGCAGGTCAGGCTTGTTCATCACTTCAATCCAGGTTTCGGAATGGACGACGGGCGATAATCGCACCGATTGGCAGAATGTACAGCTATCCGCTCAGTTTTCACCTTCAATTGACAGACCCGCAAGGGAAAAATGCAAGCACTCGATCCATAAAAATCATTCACCGACCCCCGTCGCGTGTAGCTTGCGAGTCATAAAAACAATGAAAACGCTAAAAACCCAAGTTGCCATTATTGGTGCCGGTCCGTCCGGTTTGCTCCTCGGTCAGTTGTTGCACAACGCCGGCATCGACACCGTCATTGTCGAGCGTCAGGCTCCGGACTACGTGCTCGGGCGAATCCGTGCCGGGGTACTCGAACAAGGCATGGTAGAGCTGTTGCGCCAGGCCGGTGTGAGTCAGCGCATGGACGCCGAAGGGCTGGTCCACGGTGGCTTCGAACTGGCGCTGGATGGCCGTCAGGTGCACATCGATATGCAGGCCCTGACCGGTGGCAAAACGGTGATGATCTACGGTCAGACCGAAGTCACCCGCGACCTGATGGCCGCTCGTCAGGTCGCCGGTGCACAGACGATTTACCAGGCCGCCAATGTCGTTCCCCACGGCATGAAAACCGATGAAGCGTTCGTGACCTTCGAAAAGGACGGCGAAAGCTGGCGTCTCGATTGTGACTACATTGCCGGTTGCGACGGCTTCCATGGCGTGGCGCGCCAATCGATTCCCGCCGAATGCCTGAAGGTCTTCGAACGGGTCTACCCGTTCGGCTGGCTGGGGATCCTGGCCGATACCCCGCCTGTCCATGAAGAGCTGGTGTACGCCCGCCACGAGCGCGGTTTTGCCTTGTGCAGCATGCGTTCGGCAACCCGCACCCGTTATTACCTGCAAGTACCGGCGGACGAAAAGGTCGAGGCCTGGTCCGACCAACGCTTCTGGGATGAACTCAAGACCCGCCTGCCGCAAGCGTTGGCGGACAAGCTGGTGACCGGTCCGTCCATCGAGAAGAGCATCGCGCCGTTGCGCAGTTTCGTGGTCGAACCGATGCAGTACGGGCGCATGTTCCTCGTCGGCGACGCAGCGCACATTGTCCCGCCCACCGGGGCCAAGGGCCTGAACCTGGCGGCCAGCGATGTCAGCACGCTGTTCAATATCCTGCTCAAGGTCTATCGCGAAGGCCGTGTCGATCTGCTGGAGAAATACTCCGAGGTCTGCCTGCGCCGGGTGTGGAAAGCCGAGCGGTTTTCCTGGTGGATGACCTCGATGCTGCACCGCTTCGACGATCACGACGCCTTCAGCCAGCGCATTGCCGAATCGGAGCTGGACTACTTTGTCGATTCCGAAGCGGGTCGCAAGACCATCGCGGAAAATTACGTCGGTCTTCCCTATGAGGCTATCGAATAGCTTGCTATCGACTTAAACTGGCGAGCATCCCGCTCGCCTTGCCTCTGGCGGGTGAAATCACTGCCGCAGGTTTACCCGTGACCACTCTCCACCAGCCTGACTTGCCCAAACCGGCCATACGCAGCGTGCTGATCGCGCTGATGCTGGCAATTTTCCTCGGTGCGCTTGACCAGACCATCGTTGCCGTGTCGATGCCGGCCATTTCCGCGCAGTTCAAGGACGTCAGCCTGCTGGCCTGGGTGATTTCCGGCTACATGGTGGCGATGACGGTGGCGGTGCCGATCTACGGCAAACTGGGCGACCTGTACGGCCGGCGCAAACTGATGCTGTTCGGCATGGGCCTGTTCACCCTGGCGTCAGTGTTCTGCGGCATGGCCCAGAGCATGGAGCAGCTGGTGCTTGCGCGGATTCTCCAGGGTATCGGTGCCGGTGGCATGATCTCGGTCAGCCAGGCGATCATCGGTGACATCGTGCCGCCCCGCGAGCGTGGCCGCTATCAGGGCTACTTCAGCAGCATGTATGCAGTGGCCAGCGTCGCCGGCCCGGTGCTGGGCGGGTACATGACCGAATACCTGTCCTGGCGCTGGGTATTCCTGATCAATCTGCCGCTGGGCCTGGGCGCGTGGCTGGTGGCCAATCGCACGCTGGTGGGCTTGCCGATTCCGCAACGCAAGCCGGTGATCGATTACCTCGGCACGCTGTTGATGATCATCGGGCTGACAGCCTTGTTGCTGGGCATTACCGAATTCGGCCAGGGCCATTCCTGGCGCAGTGTCGAAGTATTGGGATTGCTGGCTTGCGCGGCGGCCGTGCTGGGCTTGTTCGTGCTGCATGAACGACGGGCGGCGGAGCCATTGTTGCCCATGCACCTCTTCGCCAACCGCAATGCCATCCTGTGCTGGTGCACGATTTTCTTCACCAGCTTCCAGGCCATCTCGATGATCGTGCTGATGCCATTGCGGTTCCAGAGTGTCACCGGTGCCGGTGCAGACGCCGCCGCCCTGCACCTGCTGCCGCTGGCCATAGGCTTGCCGATCGGCGCTTATTTCGCCGGCCGCCGTACCTCCATCACCGGTCGCTACAAGCCGATGATCCTGGGCGGTGCCCTGCTCATGCCGCTGTCGATTCTGGGCATGGCGTTCAGCCCGCCCCAGGCCTTCTGGTTGAGCAGCCTGTTCATGCTGCTCTGCGGGATCGCCTCGGGCATGCAGTTTCCCACCTCGCTGGTCGGCACGCAGAACTCGGTGCAACAGCGGGACATCGGCGTCGCCACCAGCACCACCAACCTGTTCCGCTCATTGGGCGGTGCGGTGGGCGTGGCCTTGATGTCGGCGCTGTTGCTGGCGTTGCTGCAAGATTCGAGCTTCGCCCATCTGGCCGGCGCTTCGCTGCTGGCCGAGGGTCATTCGGGGAATGTTTTGCTGGACGGCCTGAACGCCACGCCGGGGGAGGCACAAAATGCCTTGCGCGCTGAATTGCTGCTGACGTTCCGGCATTTGCTGATGATCAGCGCGTCGGTATCGCTGCTGGGGCTGGCGGCGGCGATCGCCATGCCGAACATGTTGTTGCGCGGACGCGAGGATAAAGTCCTGTAGGAGCCCGGCTTGCCGGCGAACCAGACGCTGCGGTGTGTCTGTAATACCGCGTTATCGTTGTTCGCCGGCAAGCCGGGCTCCTACAGGTCTGCGATCTCAAGGGCTGTAATACCCCACAGCCACCAGGAAATGCCCGACCTTTTTCAGGTAGGCATGCTTGTTCTCGACCTTCCCGGTCACCGGGTTTTTCCAGCGGTACTCATACTCGCCGTAATCCTGTTTCGCGATCAACGCCAGCATCGGTTCACCCACCGGCTTGCCATCCGGATCCTTGATCATGCTGAAATCAGTGTTGATCAATCGCAGGTTAGTGCCATGGGCCACGTAGCGCCCGGTATTGATGTCGACGACAAAGACATACAGGTCATCCTGCAGATATCCGCCCTTCAGGGAGTTGATCGCCGCCAGGGTGCCCTTCTCGTCCTTGGCCAGGTCGGTCGCCGCCTTGTTCAGCAAGGCCATGGCCTGTTCCGCCGAGGCCCGGGGCAGGTAGTAGCCGACCGCGAGAATGCGCTGGCCGACGCGCTGATAGTAGACATGCTTGCGCTCGACCTTGCCGTCGGACCAGTTCTGCCAACGGTATTCCGCTTGCTGGATGCCATTGCCCTCGGGCGTTTTCAGCGCCTCCTTGAAGGCCTTCTGCAGATCCGGCCCGAGCACATCCGACACATCGCGGCCAATCAGCGCCGCCGAGGGCCCGCCGCTGGCGAGCATCACACCCTGGGTATCGACCACGAAGACATACCGGTCCTGATCGACGAACTCGCCCTGGCGGCTGAACGCGGCGAAGGCCTTGTCGCCATTGTCGTGGTAGTAGGCCAGGGCCTTTTCCAGCAAGGCGATGGCGGCCTGGCTGTCAGCCTTTTCCGTCTCAGCCGCTTGAACCTGGCCCAGGCACATCAGCAGCATGCCGCATAACCAGGCCAACTTGTGCACAACTCCCATGGCGCGTCCCTCGTTCTTTTTTGGTGTTTCAAGAGCGTAGACGGCAATGGCGTGGGTGCGGGAGGGATTCATTCCCGGCGAACCGGGAATGAACCAGGGCTTACTGGCGAGTGCGCAACTGCTGCTGCAGGTACTGGATCTGCGCTTGCAGGGAGTTGATGGTCCGGGTGACCTGGCTGCGGAACGCATCGAACTCCGCCAGGTTGGCGCTTTGAGAAGCGCCCGAACGGTTGTCCTGCTGGCTTTTGAGGACAACGATGTCCTGCTCCAGACGGTCGATGGCGGCGCCTGGATTGCCCTGTTTCTTCAGCGCCGTGATGTCAGCCCCCAGGCTTTTAAGCTGCGCATCGAATTTTTCGGTGTCCGCCGGGGTGTCCTTCAGGGTGGTCAGTTCAGCGCTCAAGGCTTTGACCTGCGCCTGCAATTGCGTATCGGCATTCTGCTGCTCGGTGTACTGGGCGCTCATCTGGGCCAGGCGCTTGTCGAGCTCGCTGGTTTGCGCGGTCATCTGCGCCAGGCGCTTGTCCAGGTCCGAGGCCTGGCCGGCGACGCCCAGCTGTTGTTTGCCCTGGTCCTGCAACTGGTTTTCCAGCTGTTTGATTTGCAGTTTCAGCGCTTCGCTGTCGCTGGTGACGTTAGTCTGGCTGGCGACCACCTTGCCGGAAATATCCTGCAGGCGCCCCGCCGCTTCTTCACTGATACGCGCAAAGCTTTCCTGGGTCGCCACCAGCTGTTGCTCCATCAGCGAAATCTGCTGGAAGCTCCACCAGGCAAGGCCCGCGAAGGCAAAGAACAAGGCGCCGACCAGGGCCCACAACGGCCCTGTGCTCGCCGCCTTGACCCTGACCGCGGGCGGTGTGCGCGAATGCACGGTGGTGCGGGTGGTCTTCGGGTAATCATCGTCATCGAGGATGTCTGCACGCAGGCTCGGTACATCGTCGAAGTCATCGTGGGCATCGTTACGCATGGACATTGAGTCAACCTTTGTGAAACACGGTGATGGCTTGATGCGGCGCAGTATAACCCCCCATGGGCGCATCGATTGACCCCGGACCCGAACCTCGGTTCAGTGCGGCAGGTATCAGCGAAGGTCCTGGGCCTTCCACCAGGCGCAGAATTCATCGAGCGCCGTCCAGAGACTGACCTTGGGGTCGTAGTCCAGATAATGCCGGGCGCGGCTGATATCCAGGGTGAAATTCTTCTTCATGACCTGCATGCCCAGGCGCGACAGGGTCGGTTCGGGACGTCCCGGCCACAGCTTGCAGAACCCCTCGTTGAGCGCCGCGACGCTGTAGCCCAGGCCGTAGGAACGGTAGCGCGTCACCTGTGGGACTTCCATCCTGCGCATGACGTAATTGACCACGTCCCACAACGGGATCGGCGTTCCGTTGCTGATGTTGTACACCTTGCCCAGGGCTGAACCGCTGGCCAGCAAACTGCTGAGCAAGGCTTCATTGAGGTTTTGCACACTGGTGAAATCGACCTTGTTCAAGCCGTTGCCGATGATCGCCAGGCGCCCCTTGCGCTGCATGTTCAGCAGCCGCGGGAAGATGCTCATGTCACCGGCACCGGTGACGAAACGCGGACGCAGCGCCAGGGTTTCCAGGCCAAACTCCTGGGCACCGAAGACTTTCTGCTCAGCCAGGTACTTGGTCGCCGCGTACGGGTGCTTGAAGCGTTTGGGCACTTGTTCTTCGGTCAGCCCCAGGTGATCGCGGCCATCGAAATAGATCGACGGCGACGACAGATGCACCAGGCGCCGCACCCGCTGCTTCAGGCAGGCTTCGACCACGTTTTCGGTGACCTGGACGTTGCCCAGGTGAAAGTCCTGATAACGCCCCCACAATCCAACGGCACCGGCGCAATGCACCACGGCCTCAACCCCGGAACACAGGTCGTGGGCCAGGATCGGATCGCTCAAGTCGCCCTGGACGAACTCGGCGCCACGGCGCACCAGGTGCTCGACACTTTCGGCCCGGCGACCGTTGACCCGCACGTCCAGGCCCTGCTCCAGGGCGAATCGCGCAAAGCGCCCGCCAATGAAGCCGCTTGCGCCGGTGACCAGAATTTTCATGAAGTATTCCTTCGGATACAGCTGCGAGATTCAAGCTTCAAGCTGTAAGTTAAATATGATGCGCAGGTTGTTCTCTTGCCGCTTGCAGCTTGGCGCTCAAATCTGCCCGAAGGGCACTAGACATTGCCTCGACGCCTGCACCAATTGCTCGGTCAACAACCCCAGCAACTGACCGCCATTGCGCCAATGATGCCAGTACAGCGGCACGTCGATCGGTTTATCTGGCAACAACTCCAGCAAAATGCCGCGTTCCAGCTGCTCGCGCACCTGCAGTTCCGGCACCAGGCCCCAGCCCAGTCCGGCCTCGGTGAGGCGAATGAACCCTTCGGACGAGGGGCACAGGTGGTGTTCGAAACCGCCATCGACGCCCAGGGACGCCAGGTAGCGATGCTGCAGGAAGTCGTCCGGGCCGAAGACCAGCGCCGGGGTTCGGGCCAACTGATCGGCACGCACGCCGTGAGGAAAGTGTCGCGCAATGAACGCTGGGCTGGCCAGGGCCCGATAGCGCATGGCGCCGAGCAATACGCTGCGCGCACCGGCTACCGGGCGCTCGCTGGCACACAGACACGCCGCGACTTCGCCGGCGCGCATGCGCTTGAGGCCGACGGTCTGGTCTTCGACCACCAGGTCCATCAACAGGTGTTGCTCTGCGCAAAAATCCCCTACCGCCCGGGCCCACCAGGTCGCCAGGCTGTCGGCATTCAGGGCGATCCGCAGGCGTTCGGGCAGGCCCTCCTCGTCCAGCGCCGGCACCAGCGTCTGCAAATCCCGCTCAAGCAGGCGCACCTGCTGCACGTGGTTGAGCAAACGCCGACCGATCTCGGTCGGTGACGGCGGCGTACCCCGCACCAGCACCGGTTGACCGACCCGCGCCTCGAGCAGTTTGATCCGCTGGGAAATGGCCGATTGCGACAACCCCAACACCTGGGCCGCCCGTTCGAAACCAGCCTGCTCGACCACCGCGGCCAGGGCAGAAAGCAATTTATAGTCGAACATCAGTTTTCCTAATGAGCGATCAGCAATATTGGTTTTTCTTATACAGGCTCGTACTGGAGAATGGCTAGCAAGAACTCTCCAACAAGGACCACCGATATGGCTGGTGAAACTTCATTGGCAACGCTGCTGCGCAGCATGAGCCCGCAACTCAACGCCGGCGACTACGTGTTCTGCACCCTGGGTGACGGCCAGTTGCCTGCGGGACTGGACATCGTCGGCAGCTTTCGCGAGCAGGAAGGCCTGACCGTGATTCTCGAACGTTCCCAGGCTGAACAGGCCGGTTTCAGCTACGACTACGTCGCCGCGTGGATCACCCTGAACGTGCATTCGGCCCTCGAAGCTGTCGGCCTCACCGCGGCGTTCGCCACGGCCCTGGGCCAGGCAAGCATCAGCTGCAATGTGATCGCCGGTTATTACCACGACCATTTGTTCGTCGGCCAGGCCGACGCCGAGCGCGCCATGCAAGTGTTGCGCGACCTGGCAGCCAACGCGGAGTAAAAGCCATGTGGCAAAGTTATGTGAACGGGCTGTTGGTGGCCTTCGGCCTGATCATGGCGATCGGCACGCAGAATGCGTTTGTGCTGGCACAAAGCCTGCGCCGCGAACATCACCTGCCGGTGGCGGCACTCTGCGTGGCCTGCGACGCCTTGCTGGTGGCCGCCGGTGTATTTGGCCTGGCGACGGTGCTGGCACAGAACCCCACCCTGTTGGCCATCGCCCGTTGGGGTGGCGCGGCGTTTCTGTTGTGGTACGGCAGTCAGGCGTTGCGCCGCGCCTGCTCGAAACAGAGCCTGCAACAAGGTGAAAACCAGACCGTGCGTTCGCTGCGCGCGGTAATGCTCAGTGCCCTGGCGGTGACCCTGCTCAATCCCCACGTCTATCTGGACACCGTTTTGCTGATCGGCTCCCTCGGCGCCCAGCAAACAGAGCCCGGCGCTTACGTGGTAGGCGCGGCGAGTGCTTCATTGCTGTGGTTCTTCACCCTGGCGCTGGGTGCGGCGTGGCTCGCGCCATGGCTGGCTCGCCCGAGCACTTGGCGGATTCTTGATCTGTTGGTGGCCGTGATGATGTTTGCCGTAGCACTGCAGCTGATCACCGCTGGTTGAATTATTCCAAACGGCTCTGGAACCTCTATTCCACACAGTTGTTGCGTGGTTATGCCGCCACCCCGGTGCTATGATCCGAATCCCTGCGCCGCAAAGAGTACAAACTCCCCGGCGCTTGTTTGGCCGCCCGTGATCGGCCTTGCGCTCACCGCAACAGACCTGATTAGGAGAATTATCATGGCTTTCGAATTGCCGCCACTGCCGTACGCACACGATGCCCTGCAGCCGCACATCTCCAAGGAAACCCTGGAGTTTCACCACGACAAGCACCACAACACCTACGTCGTGAACCTGAACAACCTGGTGCCAGGCACCGAGTTCGAAGGCAAGACCCTGGAAGAAATCGTCAAGACTTCCTCGGGCGGCATCTTCAACAACGCCGCTCAAGTGTGGAACCACACTTTCTACTGGAACTGCCTGGCGCCAAACGCTGGCGGTCAACCAACCGGCGCGCTGGCTGAGGCCATCAACGCGGCCTTCGGTTCGTTCGACAAGTTCAAGGAAGAGTTCAGCAAGACTTCCATCGGCACCTTCGGCTCCGGCTGGGGCTGGCTGGTGAAAAAGGCTGACGGTTCCCTGGGCCTGGCCAGCACCATCGGTGCCGGCAACCCGCTGACCAGCGGCGACACCCCGCTGCTGACCTGCGACGTCTGGGAACACGCTTACTACATCGACTACCGCAACCTGCGTCCGAAATACGTCGAAGCGTTCTGGAACCTGGTGAACTGGAAATTCGTGGCTGAGCAGTTCGAAGGCAAAACCTTCACCGCTTAAGCTCGACGCCCCAAAAAAACCCGGCTTTCATGCCGGGTTTTTTGTGGGTGCAGAAAATGAAGACAATAAAAAACCCGCTGACGAATCAGCGGGTTTTTTATTTGGCAGCCACAGGATCAGAAATCCTCCAACCGCCACACTTCATAAGCCGGCGTCTCATAGGGGTGACTCTGTTTCAGAGCCGCCACCACCGAGCCAATCAACTCATCGGCCACCACAAGCTCGACCTTCCATTCCTCGACCCGCTCGACCTGCCCGGCCTCGCCAATGAACGGCGCACTGCCGTCCAGTGGACGAAACTGGCCCTGGCCCAACACCTGCCAGGCGCAGTGATCGTAAGCGCCGATCCGCCCGCCACCGGCAGTGAATACGGAGCTCTTGACCACTTCGACATGACTGTCGGGTACAAAGAAAGCGAGCTTGTACACAGCTATCAGTTAACCCAGACGCGGGCATTACGGAACATACGCATCCAAGGCGCGTCTTCGTTCCAGTCTTCCGAACGCCACGAGTTCTGCACGGCACGGAACACACGCTCCGGGTGCGGCATCATGATGGTCACGCGACCGTCGCGGCTGGTCAAACCGGTGATCCCGCGCGGCGAGCCGTTCGGGTTGGCCGGGTAGCTTTCGGTGACCTTGCCGTGGTTGTCGACGAAACGCATCGCCACGCAACCGGACAGATCGGCTTCCAGCAACGCTTCTTCGCTGGCGAACTCGGCATGGCCTTCACCGTGGGCGATGGCGATCGGCATGCGCGAACCGGCCATGCCCTGCAGGAAGATCGAGTTCGACTCCTGGATCTGCACCATGGCCACACGGGCTTCAAACTGCTCGGAACGGTTACGCACGAAGTGCGGCCAGAACTCGCTGCCCGGGATCAGCTCGTGCAGGTTGGACATCATCTGGCAACCGTTGCACACGCCGAGGGTGAAGCTGTCGTTACGCTCGAAGAAGCCCTGGAACGCATCGCGGGCACGGCTGTTGAACAACGCCGACTTGGCCCAGCCTTCACCGGCACCCAGTACGTCGCCGTAGGAGAAACCGCCGCACGCCACCAGGCCCTTGAACTCGTTCAGGTCGACACGGCCGGCGAGGATGTCGCTCATGTGCACGTCGATCGCGTTGAAACCGGCGCGGTCGAACGCGGCCGCCATTTCCACCTGACCGTTGACGCCCTGCTCACGCAGCACGGCAACCTGTGGGCGGATGCCTTTCTTGATGTAAGGCGCGGCGATGTCCTGGTTGACGTCGTAGCTCAGCTTGACGCTCAGGCCCGGGTTGTCTTCTTCCAGCAGCACGTCGAACTCTTGATCGGCGCAGTCGGCGTTGTCGCGCAGACGCTGGATCTGGTAGCTGGTCTCGGCCCACTGGCGTTGCAGCAGACGACGCTGGCCTTCGAACACGGTGTCACCGTTGAAGGTGATGTTGATCTGGCCATTGTTGATCGGCTGACCGATCACCGACACGCACTCGCCCAGGCCGGCAGCGCTGAACTGCGCGAGGATGTCCGCGGTAGCGTCCTGGCGAACCTGGATCACGGCGCCCAGTTCTTCGTTGAACAGGATCGCGGCGATGTCGGCGGACGTTTCCGCCAGGCCGTCGAGGTTCAGGCTCAGGCCGCAGTGACCGGCGAACGCCATCTCGACCACGCTGGTCAACAGACCACCGTCGGAACGGTCGTGGTAGGCCAGCAGGTGACCGTCGGCGTTGAGGCCCTGGATCACCGCAAAGAAGGCCTTCAGGTCTTCGGCGTCGTCGACGTCCGGCGCCTGCTTGCCGAGCTTGCCGTGAACCTGCGCGAGGATCGAGGCGCCCATGCGGTTCTGGCCACGGCCCAGGTCGATCAGGATCAGGTCGGTGGTGCCCTTGTCCATGCGCAGTTGCGGGGTCAGGGTCTGACGGATGTCAGTCACTGGCGCGAAACCGGTCACGATCAGGGACATTGGCGAAGTCACGGACTTGTCCACGCCTTCATCGTTCCAGCGCGTGGCCATGGACATCGAGTCCTTGCCCACCGGAATGGTGATGCCCAGCTCAGGGCACAGTTCCATGCCGACCGCTTTCACGGTGTCGTACAGACGTGCGTCTTCGCCCGGGTGACCGGCGGCGGACATCCAGTTCGCCGACAGCTTGATGTCGGAGATCTTGCCGATGCGCGAGGCTGCGATGTTGGTCAGGGTTTCGCCGATGGCCATGCGGCCCGACGCCGGAGCGTCCAGCAGTGCCAGCGGAGTGCGCTCGCCCATCGCCATGGCTTCACCGGTGTAGACGTCGAAGCTGGTGGCGGTGACGGCAACGTCGGCCACTGGAACCTGCCACGGGCCGACCATCTGGTCACGGGCCACGAGGCCGGTGATGGTGCGGTCGCCGATGGTGATCAGGAAGCTCTTGCTGGCCACAGCCGGGTGATGCAGGACGCGCTCGACGCACTCGCCGATGTCCAGGGTCGACGGATCGAAATCGTCGCCCAGCTCGTTTTCACGTACCACCGAACGGTGCATGCGCGGGGCTTTGCCCAGCAGCACTTCGAGCGGCATGTCCACCGGGCTGTTGCCGAAGTGGCTATCCGTAACAGTAAGCTGCGGCTCGGCAGTGGCTTCGCCGACGACGGCAAACGGGCAACGCTCACGTTCGCAGATGGCCTTGAAGCGCTCGAAGTCGGCCGGGCCGACTGCCAGCACGTAGCGTTCCTGGGATTCGTTACTCCAGATTTCGTGCGGGGCCATGCCCGGCTCGTCGTTTGGAATGTTGCGCAGTTCGAAACGGCCACCGCGGTCGCCGTCGTTGACCAGTTCCGGGAAGGCGTTGGACAGACCGCCCGCACCCACGTCGTGGATGAAGCTGATCGGGTTCTTGTCGCCCAGCTGCCAGCAACGGTCGATGACTTCCTGGCAACGACGCTCCATCTCAGGGTTTTCGCGCTGTACGGAAGCGAAGTCCAGGTCCGCCGAGCTGGTGCCGGTGGCCATGGAGGAAGCCGCGCCACCGCCCAGGCCAATCAGCATCGCCGGGCCGCCGAGCACGATCAGCTTGGAGCCGACGACGATCTCGCCTTTCTTGACGTGTTCTTCACGGATGTTGCCCATGCCGCCAGCCAGCATGATCGGCTTGTGGTAACCGCGCACTTCATCGCCGTGCGGGGTGCTGATCGACTGTTCGAAAGTACGGAAGTAACCGGTCAGCGCCGGACGACCGAATTCGTTGTTGAACGCAGCGCCGCCCAGCGGGCCTTCGATCATGATGTCCAGCGCGGTCACGATGCGCTCGGGCTTGCCGTACGGCACTTCCCACGGCTGTTCGAAGCCAGGGATCTGCAGGTTGGACACGGTGAAGCCGGTCAGGCCAGCCTTCGGCTTGGCGCCACGACCGGTCGCGCCTTCGTCGCGGATCTCGCCACCGGAACCGGTGGATGCGCCCGGGAACGGGGCAATCGCGGTCGGGTGGTTGTGGGTCTCGACTTTCATCAGGATGTGCACCGGTTCCTGCACCGCGCCGTACTGGCGGGTTTCAGGGTCCGGGAAGAAACGCCCGGCCACGGAACCGACGATCACCGAAGCGTTGTCCTTGTATGCCGACAGAACGCCTTCGCTGTGCATCACGTAGGTGTTCTTGATCATGCCGAACAGGCTTTTTTCCTGGCTCTCGCCGTCGATGTCCCAACTGGCGTTGAAAATCTTGTGACGGCAGTGCTCGGAGTTGGCCTGGGCGAACATCATCAGTTCGATGTCGTGCGGGTTGCGCTTCAAACCGACGAAAGCGTTGACCAGGTAGTCGATCTCGTCTTCGGCCAAGGCCAGGCCCAGCTCGGTGTTGGCTTTTTCCAGTGCGGCGCGGCCGCCACCCAACACGTCGATCGCGGTCAGGGGCTTGGGTTCGGCGTGGCTGAACAGGCCGGCGGCCTGTTCCAGGTTGCCCAGGACGATCTGGGTCATGCGGTCGTGCAGTGCATCGGCAATCAGCTGGGCGTCAGCATCGCTGAACTGGCCGGCGACGTAGAAGGCAATGCCGCGCTCCAGGCGCTGGATCTTGCCCAGGCCGCAGTTGCGAGCGATGTCGCTGGCCTTGCTCGACCACGGCGAGATGGTGCCGAAACGCGGCAACACCAGGAACAGACGACCGGTCGGTTCCTGGACCGGAACACTTGGACCGTACTTCAGAAGGCGCGCCAGCACCTGCTGTTCGTCGCCGGTCAGGACGCCGGTAACTTCGGCGAAGTGAGCGAATTCAGCATACAGGCCGCTGACAGCCGGAACCTTCTGGCTCAGTTGCTCAAGGAGCTTGCTGTGGCGAAAGGCAGAAAGGGCAGGAGCGCCGCGCAGGATCAACATCTTCGGGACAGCCTCGGGAAGGGGTGTGCTTTGAGGCCGTGCATTCTAGCCTAAACAGCCCGCGACAGCACCCGAAACGCTACGCACGGTTGCACTCGAGTGCCGATCTGTGTTTCTGCCCCGAGAGTCAGGATAACCGGGCGTGTGGCGACAGCTTATTTTTACTGTATCAAAATGCACAAAAGGTCCATTCCTGCGGGCTTTCGGCCGGTTTTTCGATCGCTAGCAGATAGGCCCTTCGCTGTCGAGATATGGCGCCCGTGGTCCTTTGCGTATACTGCGCAGATGTTTTCCCCAACGGCTTTGCGTCCGCGGTACGCCAAATGGCTGATCGCAACCGGACTCTTCCTGATGCTCAGTGGCTGTGTTGATAAACCCAACACACTGGAGCGCGTAAAGGAGGATGGTGTGCTGCGGGTGGTTACCCGGAACAGCCCCGCCACCTACTTTCAGGATCGCAACGGTGAAACCGGCTTCGAATACGAGCTGGTGAAGCGCTTCGCCGACGATCTGGGGGTCGAGCTCAAGATCGAGACGGCCGACAACCTCGACGACCTGTTCGACCAGGTGGGCAAGCCCAATGGCCCGGTACTGGCGGCCGCCGGCCTGGTCAGCAGTGAAGCGCGCAAGAAGCAGGTGCGGTTTTCCCACTCCTACCTGGAAGTCACGCCGCAGATCATCTACCGCAACGGCAAGTCGCGCCCTACCGACGCCAAGGATCTGGTCGGCAAGAAGATCATGGTGCTCAAGGGCAGCACCCACGCCGAACAGCTCGCACAGCTGAAACAGAAATTTCCCGGCATCGAATACGAAGAATCCGACGCGGTCGAGGTCGTGGATCTCCTGCGCATGGTCGACGAAGGCCAGATCGATCTGACACTGGTCGACTCCAATGAAGTGGCGATGAACCAGGTGTACTTCACCAACATCCGGGTCGCCTTCGACCTGGGGGATGCCAGCAACCAGAGCTGGGCCGTGGCCCCGGGTGACGACAACAGCCTGCTCAACGAGATCAACGAGTACCTCGACAAGGTCAAGAAGAACGGCACCCTGCAACGCCTCAAGGACCGTTACTACGGGCATGTCGATGTGCTCGGCTACATGGGCGCCACCACGTTTGCCCAGCACTTGCAGCAACGCCTGCCCAAGTACGAACAGCACTTCAAGGCGTACGCCAAGAAAGAGAAAGTCGATTGGCGCCTGCTGGCGGCGATCGGCTATCAGGAGTCCCTGTGGCAACCGACCGTGACCTCCAAGACCGGCGTGCGTGGCCTGATGATGCTGACCCAGAACACCGCGCAGGCCATGGGCGTGTCCAACCGCCTCGATCCGAAGCAGAGCATCATGGGCGGCGCCAAGTACCTGGCCTACATGAAAGAACAGTTGGACGATTCGATCCAGGAACCGGATCGCACCTGGTTTGCCCTGGCCGCCTACAACGTCGGCAGCGGTCACCTCGACGACGCCCGCAAGCTGGCCGCCAAGGAAGGGTTGAATCCGGACAAATGGCTGGACGTGAAAAAGATCCTGCCGCGCCTGTCCGAGAAGAAGTGGTACAGCAAGACCCGTTACGGCTACGCCCGTGGCGGCGAACCGGTGCATTTCGTGGCGAACATCCGTCGCTACTACGACATCCTGACCTGGGTCACGCAGCCGCAGCTTGAAGGTGATCAGGTCGCCGAGGGTAACTTGCATGTGCCCGGCATCGACAAGTCCAAGCCGTCCCAGGAACCTGCCCCCCTCTAAAACCTACCCCAATCAAAGGTGGGAGCGGGCTTGCTCGCGAAAGCGGAGTGTCAGCCAACAGAGATGTTGAATGACCAACCGTATTCGCGAGCAAGCCCGCTCCCACATTGGGTTTTGTGTTGGGTTTAAGCCTTGGCAGCAGCCGCTAGAATCAGCGCCTTCATCTCCGACACCGCCGACTTGAACCCCACAAACAACGCATGGGCCACCAGCGCATGCCCAATGTTCAATTCGTTGATGCCCTTGATCGCCGCCACCGCCTCGACGTTGTGATAATGCAGGCCGTGGCCGGCATTGACGATCAGGCCTTGAGTCAGGCCGAACGCTACGCCATCGGCGACGCGCTTGAGTTCTTCAGCCACTTCGGTCGGCGTCTCGGCATCGGCATAACGCCCGGTGTGCAGTTCGATGGCTGGCGCACCGACGCGACGCGAGGCCTCGATCTGCCGTTCGTCGGCATCGATGAACAGTGAAACTTCCGAACCGATCTTCGACAGGCGCTCCACCGCGGCCTTGATCCGCGCTTCCTGCCCCGCCACATCCAGCCCGCCTTCGGTCGTCAGTTCCTGTCGGGTTTCCGGCACCAGGCAAATATGCGCCGGGCGAATACGCTCGGCGAACTGCATCATTTCTTCGGTGACGCCCATTTCGAAGTTCATGCGGGTTTGCAGCACGTCCTTGAGCAGCAGCACGTCGCGCTCCTGGATGTGCCGGCGGTCTTCACGCAGGTGCACGGTGATGCCGTCGGCGCCCGCCTCTTCCGCATCCAGTGCCGCCTTGACCGGGTCCGGGTAGCGAGTGCCCCGGGCCTGACGCAGGGTGGCAACGTGGTCGATGTTTACGCCAAGAAGAATGCGGGTGCTGGTGGTCACGGAAGCGCTCCAGAATCAGAAAAAGTTCGGTGCACAGCATACGGGGAGACTACGGCTTGCGAAACAGCTCGCGACTGACCAGAGGCCGGCCACCCAGGTGAACGGCCAGTGCCTGGCGCATCAGACGCTTGGCCGCCGACAACGCACCCGGCGCGCTCCAGTCAGCTTCAGCCATGGCCAGCAGCTCCGTGCCATTGAACAGTCCGGGCTGCAGCAGATAGACCCGCTCCAGGCCCGCATCCACCTGCAAACGATAGAGGCCGTCTGGCGCAACGGGTTGGTCGTGGATATCGGTTATCAATGAAAAGCCGTAGCCCAGGTCATCCAGCAAACGCCATTCGAACGAACGCAGCAACGGCTCCAGCGCTCGACCTTCGGCCAGGGCGAGCAAAGTCGCCGCGTAGTGATCAAACACCGCAGGGAAAGGGTCTTCGGCGGGTAGCAGGCGAATCAACAGCTCATTGAGATAAAGCCCGCTGAACAGCGCCTCGCCGTTGAGCCAGGTGGCGATGCCGGCACTCTCCATGCGCCCGACGTTCTTCAGCTCGCCCCGCCCGCGAAACTCGACCTCCAACGGCACGAACGGGCGCGCCAACGTCCCGGCCTTGCCCCGCGCACTGCGCAATACCGCCCGCAGCCGACCTTGCGGCGTGAGGAAGTCCACCAGGGCGCTGCTCTCGCGGTAGGCGCGGGAGTGGAGGACGTAGGCGGGCTGGGGGATGGGTTGGGACATGGAGATCAGAGCTCTCAATGAATAAACGCAGTTTTACAAGCAACCCAAAACCAATGTGGGAGCGGGCTTGCTCGCGAAAGCGGTGTAACAGTCAACATCAATGCTGAATGTTACATCCTCTTCGCGAGCAAGCCCGCTCCCACAGGGTTTTGCTGTGTATCTGAAGCCCCAGTTACAGGTCGCCGTAACCCAGCGAACGCAAGGCGCGCTCGTCATCGGACCAGCCACCCTTCACCTTGACCCACAGGTTGAGCATGATCTTGGAGTCGAACAACAGCTCCATGTCCTTGCGCGCTTCGGTGCCGATGCGCTTGATGCGCTCGCCCTTGTCGCCAATGATGATCTTCTTCTGGCCATCACGCTCGACGAGGATCAGGGCATGGATGTGCAGGGTCTTGCCCTGCTGCTTGAACTCTTCGATTTCAACGGTGATCTGGTACGGCAGCTCGGCGCCCAGCTGGCGCATGATTTTCTCGCGTACCAGCTCGGCGGCGAGGAAACGGCTGCTGCGGTCGGTGATCTGGTCTTCCGGGAAGAAGTGATCGTTTTCCGGCAGATGATCAGCGATGACCTTTTCCAGCGCGTCGAGGTTGTGCCCGTGCTGCGCGGAAATCGGGATGATCTGCGCGTTCGGCAGCTGCTCCTGCAACCAGCTCAGGTGCGGCATCAGCTCGGCCTTGTCTTCGATGCGATCAGTCTTGTTCAGTGCCACGATCAGCGGGCCGGTCACGTACTGGACGCGCTCGAGGACCATCTGGTCTTCGTCGGTCCACTTGGTGCGATCGACCACGAAGATCACCACGTCGACGTCTTTCAACGCCGCCGAAGCGGTCTTGTTCATGTAGCGGTTCAGGGCCTTCTCGCCACCCTTGTGCATACCAGGGGTGTCGACGTAGATCGCCTGCACATCGCCCTCGGTCTTGATGCCGAGCATGTTGTGACGGGTGGTTTGCGGCTTGCGCGAGGTGATCGCCAGCTTCTGGCCGAGGATGTGGTTGAGCAACGTGGACTTGCCCACGTTCGGACGGCCGACGATGGCAACATAGCCACAGCGTGTTGCGTTTGTATCAGTCATTGCCATTCTCCACACCCAGGGCAATCAGTGCTGCGGCGGCCGCTACCTGTTCGGCAATACGACGGCTCACACCCTGACCTCGGCTTTTTTCATTCAATAGGATGATTTCACATTCGACGAAGAACGTCCGGCAATGCGGTTCACCCTGGATATCCACCACTTCGTAACGCGGCAGCTCGCAACCACGGGACTGCAGGAATTCCTGCAGGCGGGTCTTTGGATCTTTGTTGGTGTCGACCAGCGTCAGGCCTTCGAACTCTCCGGCCAGCCAGGCCAGCACGCGCTCGCGTGCCACTTCCATGCCAGCGTCCAGGTAGATCGCACCAATCAGCGCTTCCAGGGCATCGGCCAGGATCGACTCGCGACGGAAACCGCCGCTTTTCAATTCACCGGAGCCCAGGCGCAGGTATTCGCCCAGGTCGAAACCACGGGCCAGTACGGCCAGGGTCTCACCTTTGACCAGGCGTGCGCGCAAACGCGACAGCTGGCCTTCGCGGGCCAGCGGGAAGCGATCGAACAAGGCCTCGCCGGCGACGAAGTTGAGGATGGCATCACCGAGGAATTCCAGGCGCTCGTTGTTACGCCCGGCAAAACTGCGGTGAGTCAGGGCCAGGACCATCAGTTCCTGATCCTTGAAGGTGTAGCCGAGCTGACGCTCGAGACGGCTTAAGGAGACGCTCACGGTTTACCCACGCTGAGTTCGTGGTTGGATTCCACCGCCATCGCCGTGAGTCGGCGCAGGCTTGGGACAATTAACGCTGTGTTCAAAAATAACGTCCTGAATATCGTTGTTTTCATGCAACTGTCGCCGATTGTACCGACTCCAGAAATGCATTCGGCGCTGTGTTCAACAGCGCCGTGTTTGATTACTGGATCAGGCCAACCCGCGAGAAATTCGGCAGGTGACTGAGTTTGGGTTCCGGCCAGCTCATCCAGACTGCGAAGGCCTTGCCGACGATATTCTTGTCGGGAACCATGCCCAGCAGATCCTTGGGAATGGCTGGATCATCCCAGTAGCGACTGTCGTTGGAGTTGTCGCGGTTGTCGCCCATCATGAAGTAGTGCCCGGCGGGCACGGTCCATGTACGGTCCGGCGTTGCGCGGTAGCGGCTCATTTCCTTGCGGATCAGGTGCTCGGCGACACCGAGTTTTTCCTTGTAGAGCTCGGCGCTGCCCAGCGTGCCCGGCTCGGAACCGACCAGCTTTTCGGCAATCGACTCGCCGTTGACAAACAGGCGCTTGTCAGCGGTGTACCGCACCGTGTCGCCCGGCAGCCCCACTACACGCTTGATGTAGTTGACGTTCGGATCGCTCGGATAGCGGAACACCATCACATCGCCACGCTGTGGCTCACCGACTTCGATGACTTTCTTGTCGATCACCGGCAAGCGGATCCCGTAGGAAAACTTGCTCACCAGGATGAAGTCGCCGACGTCCAGGGTCGGTTTCATCGAGCCGGACGGGATCTGGAACGGTTCCACCAGGAACGAACGCAGCACCAGCACGATGAACAACACCGGGAAGAACGACTTGCCGTATTCAACCAGCAGCGGTTCCTTGCTCAGCTTCTCGACCACCACCCCGTCAGGCTGGCTGACGCTGCCCTGATAGGAAGCGATGGCGGCACGCCGACGCGGTGCCAGGATCAACAGATCGAGCAACGCCAACAGGCCGCAGACGAACACGGCGATGACCAGCAACAGCGGGAAATTTAGTGACATAGGACCTAACTATCCAACCTGAGCACGGCAAGGAAGGCTTCTTGTGGAATTTCCACGTTGCCGACCTGCTTCATGCGTTTCTTACCGGCCTTTTGCTTTTCCAGCAGCTTTTTCTTACGGCTGACGTCACCGCCGTAGCATTTGGCCAATACGTTCTTTCTGAGCGCCTTGACGGTTGTACGCGCCACAATCTGCCCGCCAATGGCGGCCTGGATTGCCACGTCGAACATCTGCCGCGGAATCAGTTCTTTCATCTTCTCGGTCAACTGGCGACCTTTGTAGTGCGCATTGTCACGGTGCACGATCAGCGCCAGGGCGTCGACCTTGTCGCCGTTGATCAGCACGTCCAGTTTCACCAGACTAGCCGATTGGTAACGATCGAAATGGTAATCCAGCGAAGCATAGCCGCGACTGGTGGATTTCAGGCGATCGAAGAAGTCCAGAACCACTTCGTTCATCGGCAAATCGTAGGTCACCTGGACCTGGGAGCCGAGGAACAGCATGTCGACCTGCACGCCACGTTTTTCGATACACAGGGTAATGACGTTACCTAGGTGCTCTTGCGGCACAAGGATATTGGCGCGCACGATCGGCTCGCGCATGTCTTCGATCGACGACAGATCCGGCAATTTAGACGGGTTATCGACGTAGATCGTCTCACCGGTCTTGAGCAGCAGCTCGAAGATTACCGTCGGCGCCGTGGTGATCAGGTCCAGGTCGTACTCGCGCTCCAGGCGCTCCTGGATGATTTCCATGTGCAGCATGCCGAGGAACCCGCAACGGAAGCCGAAGCCCAGGGCGTCGGAGCTTTCCGGGGTGTACTGCAGCGACGAGTCGTTCAGGGTGAGCTTTTGCAGGGCTTCACGGAAGTCTTCGAAGTCGTCGGAGCTGACCGGGAACAGACCGGCATAGACCTGCGGCTGAATGCGCTTGAAACCAGGCAGCACATCGACGTCCGGCGTCGAGCTCAAGGTCAGGGTGTCACCTACCGGTGCACCGTGAATGTCCTTGATACCGGCAATGATAAAGCCTACTTCACCGGCTTTCAGGTCGACGGTAGCGGTGTGTTTCGGGTTGAACACGCCCACGCTGTCCACCAGGTGGATCTTGCCGGTGGACTTGACCAGGATCTTGTCGCCCTTCTTCACGCGACCGTGGCGCACGCGCACCAGGGACACGACGCCCAGGTAGTTGTCGAACCAGGAGTCGATGATCAACGCCTGCAGCGGATCTTCGATGTTGCCGGTTGGCGCAGGAATGGTGGTGACCAGGCGCTCCAGCACTTCATCGACGCCCAGGCCGGTCTTGGCACTGCAAGTGACCGCGTCGGTGGCATCGATGCCGATGATTTTTTCGATTTCTTCTTTGACGCGGTCCGGATCGGCCTGTGGCAGGTCGATCTTGTTCAGCACCGGCATCACTTCCAGGCCCTGCTCGATCGCCGTGTAGCAGTTGGCAACCGACTGTGCCTCGACGCCCTGACCGGCATCGACCACCAGCAGCGCGCCTTCACAGGCGGCCAGCGAACGGCTCACCTCATAGGTGAAGTCAACGTGGCCGGGGGTATCGATGAAGTTCAGCTGGTAGGTGACGCCATCGCGAGCCTTGTAATACAGCGTAACGCTGTGCGCCTTGATGGTGATCCCGCGCTCACGCTCAAGATCCATGGAATCCAGTACCTGGGCTTCCATTTCACGCTCGGCCAGGCCGCCGCACATCTGGATGAAGCGATCGGCCAGCGTCGACTTGCCATGGTCAATGTGGGCGATGATGGAGAAATTGCGGATATGACTCAAATCACTCACGGATCAACACTCAAAAAGGCTGCAGGCATAGCCCGCCGAAAAATAGCCGGGAATTGTACCTGATCCACGGCGCAAGCGTCACGTTTGCAGGCCAGACGGCCCGTACAAAAACGCCCCGGTCTGGTGACAGGGGCGTTTTTCATCATCGGCGCAGCGCGGAACAGGCCGCCATCAACCGGCGCGACGCAACAACCAGAGCCCAGCCAGGGCACAGACACTGGCGGGCACGAGCACCGCGAACAGTGGCGAAAAACCGAACACCAGGCTCGAAGGCCCGAGCAAATCCTGGGCAATACGGAAGGTGAAGCCCACCAGTACGCCAGTGAACACCCGCTGACCAAGGGTCACAGAGCGCAGCGGACCGAAGATGAAGGAGATCGCCATCAGCACCAGGGCCGCGGTGACCAGGGGCTGCAACACCTTGACCCAAAATGCCAGCCAGTAGCGGCCGTTGTTCAGCCCCTGGTCCGCCAGATAGTGGATGTAGCCCCAAAGCCCCGAGATCGACAGCGATTCCGGCGCCATGACCACCGTACTCAACAGTTGCGGGCTCAACGCCACTTCCCAGCGCTCGACCGGAGCGGTGACCACTTCGGTGCTCTTCTCGTGGAACACCGTGGTGGTGACATCTGACAACTGCCAGTGATCCTTGTCGAACTCCGCGCGCTTGGCGAAGCTCGCCGACAACATGTGGCGTTCCTTGTCGAAGTGATAGCGGGTCACGCCATACAGCAGGCCATTGGGTTGCACGGAGTTGACGTGGATGAACTCGTCACCCTGGCGATGCCACAGGCCGTGCTTGGCACTTTGTGCATCGCCACTGCCCTGGGCCAGCGAGCGGTTGGCCTGGGCGGTGCTTTCGGTCGCTGGCGCCACGTATTCGCCGATCAGCACCCCCACCACCATCAGCACCAGCATCGGTTTCATGACCGCCCAGACGATGCGCCCGATGGACACGCCAGCCGCGCGCATGATCGTCAGCTCGCTGTTGCTGGCCAGGCTGCCGAGACCGATCAGGCACCCGATCAGGGCCGCCATCGGCAGCATGTCGTAGAGCCGGCGTGGCGCCGTCAGCAACACGTAGCTCAGGACATCGAGCAGGGTGTAGGTATCGCTGGCGTCGCCCATCTCGTCGATGAACGCGAACAGCGTGGCCAGGCCGAGAATGATCCCCAGTACCGCCAGGATCGCCACGAATACGCTGCTACCGATGTAGCGATCGAGCTTAACCACGGGCCACCTCCCGCGCGCTGCGGCGACTCGCCCGCTTCAATTGCAAGGGTTCCCAGTAGAGCAGGCCCAGGCCGATGACCAGGAATATCCCGTGCACCCACCACAAGCCCAGCGCCGGCGGGATCTTGCCCTTTTCGAGGGCGCCGCGCGCGGCAATCAGGATGGTCAGGTAAGCCATATAAAGAAGGATCGCCGGCAACAGCTTGAGGAAACGGCCCTGGCGCGGATTGACCCGCGACAGCGGCACCGCCATCAAGGTCACGATGAACACCAGCAACGGCAGGGACAGGCGCCATTGCAGCTCGGTGCGGGAGCGGATGTCGTCGCTGCCCAGCAAGGAGCCCGTGGTCATGGCGTCACGGTCGGTCACTTCGTCGCTGACGTCCGGCTTGGGCAGCAGCACGCCGTATTCGTCGTACTTGATCGCCCGGTAATCAGCCTGCCCCGGGTTACCGTCATAGCGGTAGCCGTTGTCGAGGATCAGGTAGCGGTTGCCGTCGGGGCGGATTTCCTGCCGGCCTTTTTCAGCCACCAGTACGGAGATCCCGCGATCCTTCTTGTCGGAACTGATGTTCTTTTGCGAAATGAAGACCCCCGCCAGGTTGATGCGGTCGTCTGTCAACTGCTCGGTATAGGTCACCCGCGTACCGTCGCGCAGGGCCTGGAAGCGGCCTGGCTCGAGGGTGTCGAACTCGGTCAGGGCATCCTGCTTGTTCAGCAGCAACTGGAACTGATTGGCACCCTGGGGCGCCAGGCTCAGGCTCAACCAGGCAACGACCAGGGCAACCAGGGTCGCCGGGAACAGGGTCATGCGAAACAGGCGTTGCTGGCTCATGCCCGTGGCCGACAGCACGGTCATCTCGCTTTCAAGGTACAGGCGGCCATAGGCCAGCAGGATCCCGAGAAACAGGCCCAGCGGCAGGATCAGCTGCAGGAACCCTGGCAGGCGAAAGCCCATGATGAGGAACAGCGAGCCCGGATCCAGTTGACCCGAAGCGGCCTGCGCGAGGTACTTGATGAAGCGTCCACTCATGATGATGACCAGCAACACCGCACTGACGGCGCTCAAGGTCAACAGGACTTCGCGGGATAGATAACGGAAGACAATCAAACCAGACACTCCAGGGTTGTCAGGCTAAGGCGGCCAAACAAGCAAACACATCAGACAGCCCGCATTGCAGAACTGCTGAAAAAAGATGGCGCATTATCCTGTGATTGGGTGCGCCTGTCACTGCGCAATGCGCGGGCAGGTATGTAGGAGCGAGCTCGCTCGCGATGGTCGTCAACGATAACGCGTGAAGCCTGACACCCCGTGGCGCTCTCAGGTTTTTCGCGAGCAAGCTCGCTCCTACAGTGGCCGACGAAACCGTGAAGATCGTACAACACAGGGTTGTCAGGCGCCGCCGGCGAGGTTCAAACTGCCGCCTTCGTCGCCGGTCGATCCTGGCGCCTCTCTCTTTATAAGCAAGCGCTGCCCGCACCTTGTCCAGCGCTTGCGTATCGACCATCAATTCAGGGACCCGGACATGGAACTGGTTGTAAAAAGCGTCAACCCGCAAACGTTGAAAACCGCCACGCTGGTGGTTGCCGTCGGCGAAGGCCGCAAGCTCGGCGCTGTTGCCAAACAGCTCGACGAACTCAGCGCCGGCGCCATCAGTGCCGTGCTCAAGCGCGGCGACCTGGCCGGCAAGGTTGGCCAGAGCCTGTTGCTGCACAGCCTGCCGAACCTGAAAACCGAGCGCGTATTGCTGGTCGGCGTGGGCAAGGATGAAGAACTGGGTGACCGCCCGTTCCGCAAGATCATTGCCGGCATCCTCAACACCCTCAAGGGCCTGGGCGGCAGCGATGCGGTGCTGGCACTGGATGAAATCGTGGTCAAGGGCCGCGACAGTTATGGCAAGACCCGCCTGCTGGCCGAAACCCTGGTGGACGGCGAATACCAGTTCGACCAGTTCAAGAGCCAGAAAGCCGAGCCACGCGCCCTGAAAAAAGTCACCCTGGTGACCATCAAGGCCGCCGAGGCTGAAGTGCAACGCGCCGTGAACCACGCCACCGCGATCGCCAACGGCATGGCTTTCACCCGCAACCTGGGCAACCTGCCGCCGAATATCTGCCACCCGACTTTCCTCGGCGAGCAGGCCAAGAGCCTGGGCAAAGAGTTCAAGGACCTGAAAGTCGAAGTCCTCGACGAGAAGAAGATCAAGGCCCTGGGCATGGGCTCGTTCTACGCGGTCGGCCAGGGCAGCGCCCAGCCTCCGCGCCTGATCGTCATGCAATACAACGGCGGCAAGAAATCCGAGAAGCCCTACGCGCTGGTCGGCAAGGGCATCACCTTCGACACCGGCGGCATCAGCCTCAAGCCGGGTGCCGGCATGGATGAAATGAAGTACGACATGGGCGGCGCCGCCAGCGTGTTCGGCACCCTGCGTGCCGTGCTCGAACTGAAGCTGCCGATCAACCTGGTGTGCATCCTGGCCTGCGCCGAGAACATGCCGAGCGGCAACGCTTCGCGTCCGGGCGACATCGTCACCACCATGAGCGGCCAGACCGTGGAAATCCTCAACACCGACGCCGAAGGCCGCCTGGTGTTGTGCGACGCCCTGACTTACTCCGAGCGCTTCAAGCCGCAAGCAGTGATCGACATCGCCACCCTGACCGGTGCCTGCGTGGTTGCACTGGGCTCCCACACCTCGGGCCTGCTGGGCAACAACGACGAACTGATCGGCCAACTGCTGAGCGCCGGCAAGGCTGCCGACGACCGCGCCTGGCAACTGCCGTTGTTCGATGAGTACCAGGAACAGCTGGACAGCCCGTTCGCCGACATCGCCAACATCGGTGGCCCGAAAGCCGGCACCATCACGGCGGCCTGCTTCCTGTCGCGCTTCACCAAGAACCTGAACTGGGCGCACCTGGACATCGCCGGCACAGCCTGGACCAGCGGCGGCAAGGACAAGGGCGCCACTGGCCGTCCGGTTCCGTTGCTGACCCAGTACCTGCTGGACCGCGCCAAAGCCTGAAACCTATGATCCCGGGTGGCGTTGCCTGCCAGTGACGCCACCCCGGCTCAGGAACCGCAATGACCAAAGTCGACTTTTATATCCTGCCCAGCGCCGATCCTTCGGCACGCCTGGACTTTGCCTGCAAGCTCACCGAGAAAGCCTGGCGCATGGGCCACCGCATCTACCTGCATTGCAGCGATGCGACCCAGCGCGATGATCTCGATGCGCGGCTGTGGGCGTTCAAGGGCGAAAGCTTCGTGCCCCACGGCCCTGCCGACAGCGAACCAGACGGCTTGATTGTCCTGGGATTGGGCGAAGACTGCGGTCAGCATCAGGATTTGCTGGTCAATCTCGACCTGAAAGTCCCGGCCTTCGCCAGCAAGTTCGCCAGAGTGGCGGAAGTGGTGGTGGAGGATCCGACGATCAAGGCTGCTGCGCGGGAGAGTTTCCGTTTCTACCGCGAACAGGGCTATCCTCTGCAAGATCACCGTTTACAGCGACTCTGAGCATTCCGATGGACACTCCAAAACCGCTGCAACAATCCGCGCACCTGCTGGACGACCTCGAGTCGATCCGCCAACTGCTCGGCGATGACAACCTGCAACCACCGCTGCTGACCGATACGGTCGAAGAAGGTGACCAGGAACAGATTCCGATGCTGTTCGACACCGTCAGCGAGCCTGCGCCGGTCGTCGAGCCACCCGCCCCCAAACCCGCCGCTGATCCGGCACCGACGGCCAGTAACAGCGCCGACGCCCTGCTGTATCTCGACAGCGAATTGCGCGCCGCCGCGCAATTGATCATGCAAGACGTGATCGACGACTTCGCGCCGCACATCGAAACCGAAATAAAACGCCGCCTCAGCGCGCGGATGGAACGACTCCTCAGTCAGTACAACGACTGAGCCATACACAGATCCCCTTGTGGGAGCGGGCTTGCTCGCGAAGGCGTCGTGTCAGTCAGCATCAATATTGAATGTACGACCGCATTCGCGAGCAAGCCCGCTCCCACATTTGATCTTGTCGCGCCTTTGATAAGGCGCCCTGTCCGCACTCGCTCGCCCTGCGCCCCATGCCCCGCTATACTTGCCGGCTTTTCCTGAACAAATGCCAATAGGGTCCCGCCGCGCATGGATAAGACCTACCAGCCGCACGCCATTGAAACTTCCTGGTACAACACCTGGGAGTCAGAGAATTACTTCGCCCCGCAAGGCGCGGGCGAGTCCTACACCATCATGATCCCGCCGCCGAACGTCACCGGCAGCCTGCACATGGGTCACGGCTTCAACAACGCGATCATGGACGCCCTGATCCGTTTCCGCCGCATGCAGGGTCGCAACACCCTGTGGCAACCGGGCACCGACCACGCCGGTATCGCCACGCAAATGCTGGTGGAGCGTCAACTCGAAGCCCAGGGCCAGAATCGCCACGACCTGGGCCGCGAGAAATTCCTCGAGAAAGTCTGGGAATGGAAGGATCAGTCCGGCGGCAACATCAGCCGTCAGATCCGTCGCCTCGGCTCTTCCGTGGACTGGAGCCGCGAGCGCTTCACCATGGACGACGGCCTCTCTGAAGCCGTTAAAGAAGCGTTCGTGCGCCTGCACGAAGACGGCCTGATCTACCGCGGCAAGCGCCTGGTCAACTGGGACACCAAGCTGCACACGGCGATTTCCGACCTTGAAGTGGAAAACCACGACGAGAAAGGTTTCCTGTGGAACCTGAAATACCCGCTGGCCGACGGCGCCAAGACCGCTGAAGGCAACGATTTCCTGATCGTCGCGACGACTCGTCCGGAAACCATGCTCGGCGACTCCGCCGTCGCGGTTAACCCGAACGATGAACGCTACAAAGCCTTGATCGGCAAATTCGTCGAGCTGCCGCTGGTCGGCCGCCGCATCCCGATCATCGCCGACGATTACTGCGACCCTGAATTCGGCACCGGTTGCGTGAAAATCACCCCGGCCCACGATTTCAACGACTACGAAGTCGGCAAGCGCCACAACCTGCCGCTGCTGAACATCTTCGACAAGAACGCCCACGTGCTGCCAGCCGTGCAGGCATTCAACCTCGATGGCACCCTGAACGAAACGATCGACGGCAAGATCCCGGCGGAATATGCCGGTCTGGACCGCTTCGAAGCGCGCAAGCAGATCGTCGCAGCCTTCGAAGCCGCAGGCCTGCTGGTCAGCGTCGACGATCACGCCCTGAAAGTGCCGAAAGGCGACCGCTCCGGCACCATCATCGAGCCGTGGCTGACCGACCAGTGGTATGTGTCCACCAAGCCGCTGGCCGAACCAGCGATTGCCGCCGTTGAAGACGGCCGCATCCAGTTCGTGCCGAAACAGTACGAAAACATGTACTTCTCGTGGATGCGCGACATCCAGGACTGGTGCATCAGCCGTCAGCTGTGGTGGGGCCACCGGATTCCGGCCTGGTACGACGAGTCGGGCAAAGTCTACGTCGGTCGCGACGAAGCCGAAGTGCGCGCCAAGCACAACCTCGGCCCGGACGTCGCGCTGCAACAGGACAACGACGTACTCGACACCTGGTTCAGCTCGGGCCTGTGGACCTTCTCCACCCTCGGCTGGCCGGAACAGACCGAGTTCCTGAAGAAATTCCACTCCACCGACGTGTTGGTCACCGGCTTCGACATCATTTTCTTCTGGGTTGCCCGGATGATCATGCTCACCATGCACTTGGTGAAAAACGAAGACGGCACGCCGCAGGTGCCGTTCAAGACCGTGTACGTACACGGCCTGGTGCGTGATGGCCAGGGCCAGAAGATGTCCAAGTCCAAGGGCAACGTCCTTGACCCGCTGGACATCATCGACGGCATCGAGCTGGAAGAGCTGGTACAGAAACGCACCTCCGGCATGATGCAGCCGAAACTGGCGAAGAAGATCGAAAAGCAGACCCGCGAAGAGTTCGCCGAAGGCATCGCCAGCTATGGCACCGACGCCCTGCGCTTCACTTTCTGCTCGCTGGCATCCACCGGTCGTGACATCAAGTTCGACATGGGCCGCGTCGAAGGCTATCGCAACTTCTGCAACAAGATCTGGAACGCCGCGCGCTACGTGCTGGACAAAGGCGAAGACTGCGGTCAGAACGGCGAAGCCTACGAGCTCTCGCTGGCCGATCGCTGGATCATCTCGCAGCTGCAACGCACCGAAGCCGAAGTGACCCGTCAGCTCGACCAGTTCCGTTTCGATCTGGCCGCGCAAGCCTTGTACGAGTTCATCTGGAACCAGTATTGCGACTGGTACCTGGAACTGTCCAAGCCTGTGCTGTGGGACGAAAACGCTCCGATTGAACGCCAGCGCGGCACCCGTCGCACCCTGGTTCGCGTACTGGAAGTGGCCCTGCGCCTGGCGCATCCGTTCATGCCGTTCATCACCGAAGAAATCTGGCAGCGCCTCGCGCCGCTGGCCGGTATCGAGGGTAAAACGATCATGCTGCAACCTTGGCCAGTGGCCAATGAAGCACGCATCGACCAGGCCGCCGAAGACGACATCGAATGGCTCAAGGGCCTGATGCTCGGCACCCGTAACATCCGTGGCGAAATGAACATCGGCCCGGGCAAACCGCTGCCATTGTTCCTGAAGAATGTCAGCGCCGAAGATCAGCGTCGCCTGAGCGAAAACGAAGCGCTGCTGAAGAAGCTGGCACGCCTGGAATCGATCACCGTACTGGCGGCTGGCGAAGAGGCACCGCTGTCTGCCACCGCACTGGTCGGCGAGATGGAAGTGCTGGTACCGATGGCCGGCCTGATCGACAAGGGTGCCGAGCTTGCGCGCCTGGACAAGGAAATCCAGCGCCTGCAAGGCGAAGTGCAGCGCGTCGGCGGCAAGCTGTCCAACGCCGGTTTCGTTGACAAGGCGCCCGCTGAAGTCATCGAGAAAGAACGCGCCAAACTGGCCGAAGCCGAACAGGCTCTGGGCAAACTGGCGGAGCAACATGCGCGGATTGCCAGTCTGTAACGGCAGATCGCAATAAAAAAGGGAGGCCCTGGTGGCTAATGCCAGTCAGTTAAGCTGACTGGCATTTTTATTTCTGATCGGATACTTCGGCGATTTGAGCCGGATGGCTCGGGGATAAATACGCTCCTCTCGCCGATGAGGCAGGACATAGTGCGGCGCTGAAGCATGAAGCTCGGCCAGGTATTTGGGGATGTTCCCGGAGCGGTCGGCCGAGACGCTGTTGATAAACCCTAAAATTGCCCAGGTGCAGGCGGTAAAACTCATTTCGCACGGGTAAATTCCCGGACAGTGACGGCTCATTTCTACCATCTGATAGCGCAACAGGTTGTAGCCCAGCAACACGCCCCACAGCTCCTGCTCGATCATCTCGGGTGTCTTGCTGCGCAAGGTATAGCTGCTGTTGAGCAGCGTCTGTTTCATCTCCCGAAAGCCCAATTCGATCTCCCATCGCTGGCTGTACAGGTCGACTATTTCGTCAGACGGGAAGCGCAGCGGGTCGGTCATCGACGTCAGGATCTGACGCACCTTGCCCTTGACGGTTTTGCTCAGAAGGCGCGCAATCAGGCGCTCGGGCAGTCCCGGCCATTGCTTGCGGGCCTGCGGCGAAGTGCTTAACGAGACCATGGCATCCTGACGGCCCAAACGCTGAACAACTTCGTACTGCGCACCCTTGCGCAGTGGCATCAGCCAATGGCGCTCGGTGCCTGCTTGCTGCCACTGGTGCAGCAATCCCAGGGAGTAGAAACCTCGATCGAATAGGGTCAACGAGTGATCGGGCGTGGTGTCGATCAGTTGTTCGGCCAGTTTCATTTCGTTGCTGCGATAGCCATCAAATGCGCTGCCGATCAACATGTGGCTCGTCAATTCCATCTGACAGACCATGCGTACCTGGGGAAAACCGGTGTCGCCGTGCTGGTTACTGGCCGAATCGTAGCGCGCTCGATTTTCGCGGGTGTCAGGCGTTCGCCAGACGACACCGTCGACGCTCAACAAGCGCAAACCGGCCCAAGTCGGATGCTCAGCTGCTTCATGCCAACTTTTCTGAGTCAGGTCGAAGACTTGTCGTACGGCTTCGCTACCTAGTCTCTGACGTGCCTGGACTACGGCGCTGGGGGCCACTAACGGGCGTTGCCCCGGCAGCATGATGTTCATGCGACTGACCACATCCCACGCCGACATGCGCCGGAAGAACGCCATGGAAATCACGCACCAGAGCATCATTTCCAGCGGCAAGCGCCGCTTGCGCAGCGTCGCCACGCCGGCCTGTTCAAGCGCCTGCTCGACCAAAGAAGGATCGAGTAAGGAATCCAATCCCTCGATTGAGTTTGGAGTGGAAGCGAAGTTGTGGGTCAGTTCCAGTGCCCGAGCGAGACGCATAAAAAAATCCGATGCCAGTTCAGGCATCGGATTTTGATTTCTTGCGGCCAAAGGTCAAGCGAGATGGCTTAACTGATCGGCATTAGGCCCTGGTGGCCTCCCTTTTTTTCTTGAACACCAAAACTCCCTGTAGGAGCTGCCGCAGGCTGCGATCTTTGATCTTGCTTTTAAAAACAAAATCAAAAGATCGCAGCCTGCGGCAGCTGCAGGGGGCACACCGATTGTGACAGGATGTGGGACAATGCCCGCCACTTTCAGCCATACCCGAATCGATCACACCCATGACCGCCCCCCGCACACCCAGACCTGCGCGCAAGAAGCCCGAATCCGCGACCCCGGCCAAGGCCGTCGAGCCGCGTGAAAAGGCCAGCCTGCACCCGCGCAATCGCCACCAGGGTCGCTACGACTTCCCGGCACTGATCAAGAGCACGCCGGAGCTGGCGAAGTTCGTGATCATCAACCCGTACGGCAAGGAAAGCATCGACTTCGCCAGCCCGGACGCGGTGCGGGTGTTCAACCGGGCGCTGCTCAAGGCGTTCTACGGCATCGCCCACTGGGACATTCCCGCAGACTACCTGTGCCCGCCGGTGCCGGGTCGTGCGGACTATGTGCACTTTCTCGCCGACCTGTTGGCCAGCATCAATGACGGCGTCATCCCCCGCGGTGCGGCCGTGAAGGTGCTGGACGTGGGCATGGGCGCGAACTGCGTGTACCCGTTGATCGGTCACAGCGACTACCGCTGGCAGTTCCTTGGCTCGGAGATCGACGCCACCGCCATTGCCGCCGCCAAGGCCATCATCCAGTCCAACGGCTTGAGCAAGGCCATCCAGGTTCGCCAGCAGGGCAACCGCAAGCATATTCTGCTGGGTCTGCTGGAGAGCGCCGAGCGCTTTGACCTGACGATGTGCAACCCACCCTTCCACGCCTCGCTGGAGGAAGCCACCCGGGGCAGCAGCCGTAAATGGCGCGCGTTGGGCAAGGCCGATCCGAAACGCAAACTGCCGGTGCTGAATTTCGGCGGTCAGGCGGCGGAATTGTGGTGCGAAGGCGGCGAGGCACGGTTCGTCACGCAACTGATCAGCGAAAGCGCGCAGGTGGGCCAGCAGGTGTTGTGGTTCAGCACCCTGGTGTCCAAGGCCTCGAACCTGCCTGCGATTCAGACCGCCCTGAAGAAGGCCGGTGCCCTGCAAAGCCAGGTGGTGGAAATGTCCCAGGGTCAGAAGCAGAGCCGATTCGTCGCCTGGACCTTCAAGACCCCCTCCGAACAGCAGGTATGGCGCGAGCGTTGGGCGCAGAAAAGCTGAGCCACTGCCTGGTAAATCGCGGACACAAAAAAACCGTGCCCGGATCGCTCCGGCGCACGGCTTTTTTTAACAAGTCTTACTTGTTAACAGCGTCGGTCAGGCCTTTGGCCACAACCAGCTTGATCACTTTCTTGGCAGCGATTTCGATGGCAGCGCCAGTCGAAGGGTTACGGCCAGTACGGGCAGGACGCTCAGTCACTTTCAGTTTGCCGATACCTGGCAGAGTGATTTCGCCGCCGTTTTCCAGCTGATCGGCAACGATTTGGCCCAGTTGGTCCAGAGCGTTACGCGCGGTGGTTTTCGGCGCGTCGATAGCTTCAGCGATGTCGGCGATCAGTTGGTCTTTAGTAAGAGCCATGTAGTGTTCCTTCCCTATCAAATTCATATGGATTGCAGAGTGCAGTGTCAGCCATCGAGCCCGATCTTCTGGATCTGGCACCCTCGGTTGAATAACCACGGGATCGGGGTTATAGATTCCGAAATCAGGGTTTGGTTCGACCTGACAAATGCTGAATGCACGCTTAACGCAGTGACTACGCGTAAGACCGGGCAAAACTAGCACAGAGACGGGGAAATATCCGCCTCTAGCTACCCAATTGGTCAGCTTTATTGCTCTAAATCGGGAAAAAAACGCATAAGCACCACCGGTCGCCCTGGAAATGCCCTTCGCACCGCGCCAAATCCAGTGGTTGCGGTACACTGGGCGCTTTTTCGGGGAGCGCGCCCTCCCGTCTTCAATCAGCCGAGAAGCCCATGCCGATCCGTCATTGCATCGTCCACCTGATCGACAAAAAACCCGACGGCACACCAGCAGTTCTGCACGCTCGCGACTCCGAGCTGGCCGAGTCGAGCGCCATCGAGAACATGCTTGCCGACCTCAACGAAAGTTACAACGCGAAACAAGGCAAGGCCTGGGGTTTCTTCCATGCCGAATCCGGGGCGCATCCGTTCAGCGGCTGGCTGAAGGAGTACTTCGAGGGCGGCAAGGATTTCACCGCGTTCAGTCGCGTGGCGGTGGAGCACCTGCAAAAGCTGATGGAAGAGTCCAACCTCTCGGTCGGCGGCCACGTCCTGTTCGCCCACTACCAGCAAGGCATGACCGATTACCTGGCCATCGCCCTGCTGCACCACAGTGAAGGCGTTGCGGTGACCGAACAGCTGGACGTGACCCCGTCCCGGCACCTGGACCTGGGCCAATTACACCTGGCGGCACGGATCAACGTGTCCGAGTGGCAGAACAACAAGCAGTCCAAACAGTACATCTCGTTCATCAAGGGCAAGAACGGCAAAAAAGTCTCGGAGTATTTCCGCGACTTCATCGGTTGCCAGGAAGGCGTCGACGGCCCCGGCGAAACCCGCACCCTGCTCAAGGCCTTCAGTGACTTCGTCGAAAGCGAAGACCTGCCCGAAGACGACGCTCGCGAAAAAACCAAGACCCTGGTGGACTACGCCAGCAGCCAGGCCAAGCTCGGCGAGCCCATGGGCCTGGAAGAGTTGTCCGGGTTGATCGACGAAGAACGCCCGAAAGCCTTCTACGACCACATCCGCAACAAGGACTACGGCCTGTCGCCGGAGATCCCGGCCGATAAACGCACCCTGAACCAGTTCCGCCGCTTCACCGGCCGTGCCGAAGGCCTGTCCATCAGCTTCGAAGCGCACCTGCTGGGCTCGAAGATCGAGTACGACGAAGAAGCCGGCACCCTGATCATCAAGGGACTGCCGACCTCGCTCACCGACCAGCTCAAGCGCCGCAACTGATGCTGGGCAGCGTACTGAAGAAATGCCTGCTGATCCTGCTGGTGGTCGTGGTCTATCAGAACTGGGGCAAGATCGAGCGGGTGTTCAACCCTTCGCAAGTGGTGTCCGAGCAGACCCAGGCCAAGGCCAACGTCGTGCTCTACGCCACCGAGTGGTGCGGCTACTGCAAGCTGACCCGGCGCTTTCTCGATCAGAAAGGTATCCCTTACAAGGAGTTTGATATCGAGAAGGATGCCGAGGCGCGCGAGGCCTATCAGGCGCTAGGGGGCGGTGGGATTCCGATCATCGATGTGAACGGGACGTTGATTCGCGGGTATGACCCGGATGCGATTCTGGCAGCCTTGAAATGACCTGTAGGAGCTGGCTTGCCAGCGAATGCGGTGGTTCAGCCGGTACATTTGTCGACTGAACCACCGTCTTCGCTGGCAAGCCAGCTCCTACAAGGTCGTGTATGGCGGGGTTATTGTGCTTCGATGCGGAAACCAAATCGCGGAACGTGCACATGCACCACGCCGCTGCGCTCGTCTTCTCGACGCACAATCAATTCCTCGCTGCCCGCGAACACCAATTCCCCCGCCACTGGATCAACGCCGTAGTCAGTCGCGGCGATCACCACCTGCTGCCCCGTCCGAAACCCATTCGGATCGGCAAACTGCTCGTCCGGCAATGCAGCAGGCGTCGCGTCGCGGGCCACGCTCAGCGCTTCCTCGGAAGTCATGTCACTCGGCGCACCATGGCCAAACCCCAGCACCCGCGCCAACCACGCCGAGACTGCCGGATAGTTATCCACAAGCGGCGAGGTCACGGGCGTTGCCTTGAGGAACCACAGCGGGTGAGCCATGGCAAAGTCGGCAATCGACGGCTCGCCGAACAGGTAATCCCCCTCTTCGCGCTGCAGCTGCTGCTCCAGGCGCGCCATGATCGTCGGCCATTGGTGCCTGGCCTGCTCGGCGGACAAGCGGGTGGCACTGCCGCCACTGAACAGGCCCGCCCGGTCGGCGATGAACGCCTTGATCGCTTCCGGCGGCATATTGCCGAAACGCACCGCTATCGATTCCGGCTGGAACACCAGGCTGACCGCATGCTGGAACACCACCGAATCGGCCCACGCCGCGAAGGACGCGGCGATCATTTCCTGCCCCTCGGGGAAGAACGCCGGCAGGGCTTTTTCCTGCTCAAGGCGACGGGCGATCATGGCGGTGTCGCAATAGATGTCCGCACCGATCTGCAACACCGGAGTCTTGCGATAACCACCGGTCAAGGCGGTGAGATCGGGCTTGGGCATCACGGGCGAGATCGTCACCGAGCGCCAGGACAACCCCTTGAAACCCAGGAGCAGCCGGGCTTTTTCGGCGAAAGGGGACGTCGGGTAATGATGCAGAATCAACTCGGACATGCTCGGCTCCGCCGCAGGAATCAGGAGTCCGCAGCTTAACGCGCATTCGCAGGGCAGCCTACAGATCCACCTGATGGGAACTTATCAGTCAGATTGATAAGCCGGCGGCGGCGCTGGCCACCAGGCATTCCTTCGCGCTTTTCCTGAGTTTCTTGATCAGCCGCTCCTGGCGCAGCGCGTCGCTTTTGTCGCGGCAGAGTTCGGTATAGACCAGCGCCACGGCCGGGCTGGAGAGAAAAAAGCGCGCGCCCTTGCCGCTCTGGTGAGTGGCGAAGCGGCGCACAGGATCGTCACTGATCCCGCAGTAGAGCGATCCGTTGGCCGCCCGCACGAGGTAGACGAACCAGGGTTTGCTCACCGGTGAATCGGCGTCGGGAGGATTTTCGCTGAGGGTGGTCACGGCACGATCAAGGCTTGAAAGGAAACAAGCCGCGATCTTATCAGCGACTGGCCTGGAATGCCTTCAGCCCCTTTCGGGCCTGCGCGCGGACGGCGTTGCGCACCAGCGGACTCCAACCCAGCAGCAGGCCTTTGAAACCCAGCGCCTGACGCGACCACTTCCACAAATCAAAGTGATCGTGATGCTCGCAAATCTTGCCGTCGCGAAAGACGAATCGTGCCTGGATGTCGTTGACCACGGTGTTGCCAGTCTGGCTGAACAGGTACGTCGCCACCCAATGAGCAGCACCGGTGCGCTCATCCGCACGAACGTCATCGAAGGTCAGGGAAAAATCCTTGGCCCGGGTGGTCAGCATCCGCCACATATCACCCGCGTCGCGCCCGCGAAGCTCGCCGAACGCCGGATCACTGAACACCACGTCATCGGTATAGCAGGCGCTCATGGCCTCGGCATCCAGCCGTTGGAAGGCTTGGTAGAACTGGGTGATCAATGCGCTGTGGGCATCACTCATGGGCAGGCTCCGTTCAATCGATGGATGGCCTGCACGATAGTCTGCAAATACGCCGAACACTATCGGCATTCGCCAGGCGAATACCGACAGTGCGCAGGGGTCAGACCTTTTCGCTTTCGACTTGTACGTACAGTGCGCGCCCGGCACCGAGGCCGGCGATGATCGCACCCAGGCCGATGACGCCGAAGATCCAGCCCACGGCGTTCCAGCCACCGGTCCAGTCGTGCACGATGCCGACCGCGAATGGCCCCATCGACGCCAGGGTGTAACCGAAGCCCTGGGCCATGCTCGACAGGTTCGCCGCCACATGGGAGTCCCGCGAGCGCAGCACGATAAGGGTCAACGCCAGGCTGAACGTGGCGCCCTGCCCCAGGCCCAGTACGATCGCCCAACCCCACAGGCCTTCGATCGGCGCGTACAGGCAACCGAACAGACCACCCAGGGTCAGCGCCATGACGATCACGATCGCCAGGCGCTGGTCCTTGCCGCGCGTCGCCAACCAGGGCGCGGCGAGGGAGCTAACCAACTGAACGATCACCGAACCGGAGAGCACCAGGCCGGCCTGGGTCGGGGTCAGGCCACGACCGATCAGGATCGACGGCAACCAGCCGAACACGATGTAGGCCAGGGACGATTGCAGGCCCATGTACAAGGTCACTTGCCAGGCCAGCGGGTCGCGCAGCAGGCCGCGAACCCGATAGGCCACGTTGTGCGCGCCGTGCTTCTGCCCGACCTGGGGCAACCAGAAAATCGCCGCGACCAGCGCGGGAATCACCCAGAAACCGAGCCCCATTGCCCAGCTCTTGTCGAAGTGTTCGCTCAGCGGCACCGTCGCGCCCGCCGCCATGGCCGCACCGAGGCACAGGGCCATGGTGTAGACGCCGGTCATGGTCCCGGCCTGTTTGGCGAAGTCACGCTTGACGATGCCAGGCAGCAATACACCGATCACACCGATGCTGGCGCCGGCCAGTACGCTGCCGGCGAACAGGCCGATCTCGCCAAAGGAACTGCGCAGGATGATCCCGCCCGCCAGGGTCAGGAGAATGCCCAGCACCACCCGCTCCGCGCCGAAACGACGCGCCAGCACTGGCGCCAGCGGCGCGAACAGGCCGAGGCAGAGCACCGGCAAGGTGGTCAGCAACCCGGCCTGCGACGCCGACAGGCCCAGGCTTTTCGATACTTCGCTGAGCATCGGCGCCATGCTCGACAGCGCCGGGCGCAGGTTCAGCGCCACCAGGATCAATCCCAGCAGCAATAGCCACGGCCGGACCAGGAGCGGCTGGGTTTGCTGGACCTGTTCGTCATCGGCCTCGGCGTCGATCAGCAACTCTTCCAGCTCTGCCGTGCGCTTGGGGGATGGGAGATCTCTGGACATGGTGTTCTCTGTTTCAAGGTTCATTGATCAACTGCCTCGACAGGGCTTTGGCCCGTTCCGGGTCGCGTTGCTCCACGGCATCGAGCAGTTCGACGTGCAGATCGAAGACCTCCTGGCGCCCTGGCGTGATGTTCAGGCAGTGGCGCAATTGCTCGCCGACAACGCTGGAGAAATAGCGATACAGCTCGCTGAGGGTCGGGTTGTGCGCGGCGTCCACCAGGCGGCGGTGGAACACCAGGTCACAGGCAATGTAGGTATCGAGATCGCCGTGATAGTGGCTGCCGCTGACGCCCAGTGCCTCGCGCAATGCCACCAGGTCCTCATCGGTACGACGCAGGGCGGCCAGGCCGATGGCCTCGACTTCGAGGATGTGCCGGGTTTCCCGCGCCTGCTCGAGCGAGCAGCGGGACAGCGCCTTGAGGGTGTCCAGCGGGTCGACCAGGGCCCGCAGGTAACTGCCGTCACCCTGGCGAATCTCGATCAACCCGGAAAACGCCAGCACCCGCATGGCTTCGCGCACCGTGTTGCGACTGATGCCCAGTTCGGCGGACAGCTCGGGTTCGGTTGGCAGGCGCTGCCCCACCGCCCAGGCGCCCTGGTTGATGCGCAAGCGCAACTGCTCCAGGGCCTGATCGACCAGCGAGCGTTTAACTAATGGAGCAATGTCTGACATAGGATTCGCCCTGTCATCCAATCATAGGATGAATTTTCTGACATGTTAGTCAGCTTCATCCAGGAGGGCAACCCGGTCATGTGTGCCGATGATTTTTCCCGGGCGAAAAAAAACCCTTCACGAATAACCGTGAAGGGTTTTTCGATGCCCGAGTATCAGGCTTCGGTCTTGGCTGCCGCCGCTTTGGCCGCCGCGTCCTTGATCAGGGACTGCAGCGAACCGTCAGCGGACATCTCAGTCATGATGTCGCTACCGCCGACCAGCTCGCCCGCTACCCACAGTTGCGGGAAGGTTGGCCAGTTGGCGTATTTTGGCAGGTTGGCGCGGATTTCCGGGTTCTGCAGGATATCCACGTACGCAAATTTTTCGCCACACGCCATCACGGCCTGCGATGCTTTCGCGGAGAAGCCGCACTGCGGGGCATTCGGCGAGCCTTTCATGTAAAGCAGAATGGTGTTGTTGGCAATCTGCTCTTTAATCGTTTCGATGATATCCATGGAGCACCTCGGCTGAACTTTCCGACTCATGGGTCGGCACGGTGGCGCATTGTAACGGAAAGCCGAGCGCCCTGCTCGGTCTCTCCGTCAGATGCGATCAGGCCGCTACCACGGTCACCGGCACACCGTTCAACGCCGCGTTGCCCGACAATTCATCGAGCTGACACTCGTCGGTCAGGTCATTGGCGCTGGAACCCGGCTGGCCGCTGGCGATGCTCATTTGCACCCCCGGCCGCGCGTGGCCCCAACCGTGCGGAAGGCTGACCACTCCTTTCATCATATCCAGGCTGGCCAGGACTTCCACCTCGATGACCCCGACCCGCGAACTGACCCGCACCCGCTGCCCGTCGGTGAGCCCGCGACTGGCAAGGTCCTCTGGATGCATCAACAACTGATGACGCGGCTTGCCCTTCACCAGGCGGTGAAAGTTATGCATCCACGAGTTGTTGCTGCGCACATGTCGCCGGCCGATCATCAACAACTCATCGGTGGTCGGCGCCTGCAATGCGGCGAAGCGCGCCAGGTCGGCGATTATGGCGCCGGGGGCCGCCTGGATTCGCTGGTTGGCGGTTTTCAGCCGGGACGCCAGGTTGGATTTCAGCGCGCCCAAGTCAATCCCATGAGGATGATCGAACAGAGTGGCCAGTGACAGCTTGTGCGGCGACGCATCGCCGTACAGGCCCATGCGCAAACCGCGGTCGATCATCTGCGCCGGGGCGATGGTGGGCTTCAATTCCTTGCCCGTCCTGGCCGCGAACGCCTTGGCCAAGCCGACAAAAATCTCCCAATCGTGCAAGGCGCCTTCAGGCTTGGGCAGGATGGCGCGATTGAAACGGCTGACGTTGCGCACCGCGAACATATTGAAGGTGGTGTCGTAATGATCGTTTTCCAGCGCTGAGGTGGACGGCAGGATCAGGTCGGCATAACGCGTGGTTTCATTGATGTACAGGTCAATGCTGACCATGAACTCCAGGCCGTCCAGGGCCTGTTCCAGCTGGCGGCCATTGGGAGTGGACAACACCGGGTTGCCCGCCACGGTGATCAACGCGCGAACCTGCCCTTCGCCTTCAGTCAGCATCTCTTCGGCCAAGGCCGACACCGGCAGCTCACCGCCATACTCAGGACGCCCGGACACCCGGCTCTGCCACAGATTGAAATGCCCGCCCGAGGTCGAGGCCACCAGATCCACCGCCGGCTCGGTGCACAAGGCACCACCGACGCGGTCGAGGTTGCCGGTGACCAGGTTGATCAACTGCACCAGCCAATGGCACAGCGTGCCGAACGCCTGGGTCGAGACGCCCATGCGGCCGTAGCAAACCGCGCTCGGCGCTGCGGCAAAATCCCGGGCCAACTGGCGGATCTGCTCCGCAGGCACCGCGCACAATGGACTCATGGCTTCGGCGCTGAAACCTGCCACGGCTTCGCGTACCTCATCCAGACCGTCCACCGGCAAATGACTGTCGCGGGCCAGGCCTTCGGCGAACAAGGTATTGAGCAGACCGAACAAAAGCGCCGCATCGCCACCGGGACGCACGAACAGATGCTGGTCGGCGATCGCCGCCGTTTCGCTGCGACGCGGGTCGACCACCACCACTTTGCCGCCCCGGGCCTGGATCGCCTTCAAGCGTTTTTCCACATCCGGCACGGTCATGATGCTGCCGTTGGAGGCCAGCGGGTTGCCGCCGAGGATCAGCATGAAGTCGGTGTGATCGATGTCCGGTATTGGCAACAGCAGACCGTGGCCGTACATCAAGTGACTGGTCAGGTGATGCGGCAACTGATCGACCGACGTCGCAGAAAACCGGTTGCGGGTTTTCAGCAGGCCAAGAAAGTAATTGCTGTGGGTCATCAACCCATAGTTGTGCACGCTGGGGTTGCCCTGGTAAACCGCCACCGCATTTTGCCCGTGGCGCTCCTGAATCGCCGCCAGGCGTTCGGCCACAAGGTCGAAGGCGGCGTCCCACTCGATCGGCTGCCATTCGCTGCCCACCCGCAGCATCGGTCGATGCAGGCGATCCGGATCGTTCTGGATGTCTTGCAGGGCCACCGCCTTGGGGCAGATATGGCCGCGGCTAAACGTATCCTGGGAGTCGCCCTTGATCGAGGTGATCTGCAGGTGGCCTTCGAGCTCAGTGGTTTCGATGGTCAGGCCACAGATGGCTTCACACAAATGGCACGCACGGTGATGGAGAGTCTTGGTCATGGCCAGTCTCTGTCTTGTTCTGGGCGGGCAATAGCGACCGCGGGAACAAAACTATGGCGCCTGCCCTGCCACCGCGCCAGCGACGTTCGTCTTGTGAATCGGCGGCCATCAGGCCTGCCGATAACCGCCGGCAATCAGCTCGACGGCAGTCCTGGCGGCACCTGGAAACCGACTGTCCCAACACCATTACCGTCCCGCTTGTTTGCAAACCTCCACGGCGCCGGTGTACAAATGCCTGGCTGCAGTCAGGAAACAGGCTTCAAAAGCGCTATCGCGGTCACCCCATAGCCCCTCCGAATCCCCTAAAAACCGTAGCCCTATTGGTAAGACGCGACATTTAATTATAAGATCGCGCCTTCCCCTATTTCGTCGCCCCGTGCGGCTTACGCCGCAGGTCTCGCCCGTTGTTCCGTTAAACAAGGCTTTGAGCATCTGCGGTTTGTAGCAAAAAGGTAGTCAATGATGAGCGCAAGGCACTTTCTCTCCCTGATGGATTGCACGCCCGAAGAGCTGGTCAGCGTGATCCGTCGAGGCGTTGAGCTCAAAGACCTGCGTAACCGCGGCGTACTGTTCGAGCCCTTGAAAAACCGCGTGCTCGGGATGATTTTCGAAAAGTCCTCGACCCGCACCCGAATTTCCTTCGAAGCCGGCATGATCCAGCTCGGTGGCCAGGCGATCTTCCTGTCGCCTCGCGATACCCAGCTGGGCCGTGGCGAGCCGATCGGCGACTGCGCGATCGTCATGTCGAGCATGCTCGACGCCGTGATGATCCGCACCTTTGCCCACAGCAACCTGACCGAATTCGCCGCCAACTCCCGCGTGCCGGTGATAAACGGCCTGTCCGACGACCTGCACCCGTGCCAGTTGCTGGCCGACATGCAGACGTTCCTCGAACACCGTGGCTCGATCCAGGGCAAGACCGTGGCCTGGATCGGCGACGGCAACAACATGTGCAACAGCTATATAGAAGCGGCGATCCAGTTCGACTTCCAGTTGCGCGTTGCCTGCCCGGAAGGCTATGAACCTAATCCAGAATTCGTGGCCAAGGCCGGCGATCGAGTCACCATCGTTCGCGATCCGAAGGAAGCCGTGCGGGGTGCACACCTGGTGAGCACCGACGTCTGGACCTCCATGGGCCAGGAAGAGGAAACCGCCAAGCGCCTTCAGCTGTTCGCCCCGTATCAGGTCAACTGCGCCCTGCTCGACCTGGCCGCTGACGACGTGCTGTTCATGCACTGCCTGCCAGCACACCGTGGCGAGGAAATCAGCGTCGACCTGCTCGATGACAAACGCTCGGTGGCCTGGGATCAAGCCGAAAACCGTCTGCATGCGCAAAAAGCCCTGCTCGAGTTCCTCGTCGAACCGGCGTACCACCACGCATGAGCCAGCCATTACTGCTTAACCTGCGCAACCTCGCCTGCGGCTATCAAGACCAGCGCGTGGTGCAAAACCTCAACCTGCACCTGAACGCCGGCGACATCGGTTGCCTGCTGGGCTCTTCAGGCTGCGGCAAGACCACCACCCTGCGCGCCATCGCCGGCTTCGAACCGGTGCACGAAGGGGATATCCAGCTGGCGGGCGAGACCATCTCCAGTGCCGGTTTCACCCTCGCGCCAGAGAAACGCCGGATTGGCATGGTGTTCCAGGATTACGCGCTATTCCCGCATTTGACCGTGGCCGACAACATCGCCTTCGGCATTCGCAAACATCCGAACAAGGATCGCGTCACCGAAGAACTGCTCGAGTTGGTCAACCTGAAAAACCTCGGCAAGCGCTACCCCCACGAGCTTTCCGGTGGCCAGCAGCAACGGGTCGCCCTGGCGCGTGCATTGGCGCCCGAACCGCAATTGCTGTTGCTGGACGAACCCTTCTCCAACCTCGACGGTGAATTGCGCCGCAAGCTCAGCCATGAGGTGCGCGACATTCTCAAGGCCCGCGGCACCAGTGCGATCCTGGTGACCCACGATCAGGAAGAAGCCTTCGCAGTCAGCGATCATGTCGGCGTGTTCAAGGAAGGCCGGCTGGAGCAGTGGGATACGCCCTACAACCTCTATCACGAACCGCTGACGCCCTATGTGGCCAGCTTCATCGGCCAGGGTTACTTCATCCGCGGTCAGCTGAGCAGCCCGGAGTCGGTGCAGACGGAGCTCGGAGAATTGCGCGGCAACCGTGCCTACACCTGGCCGGTCGGCGGTGCGGTGGATGTCTTGCTGCGTCCGGACGATATCGTTTATGCGCCCGACAGTGCCTTGAAGGCGCGGATTGTCGGCAAGTCTTTCCAGGGCGCCTCGACGCTTTATCGCCTGCAAATGCCGACGGGCGCGCAACTGGAATCGATCTTCCCGAGCCATGTCGATCATCTGGTCGGCGCAGAGGTCGGCATTCGTGTCGCGGCGGAACACCTGGTGCTGTTCCAGGCGTCCGGCAGCATGGCGGCGCAGATTCCGCCGGTTGATTCAGGGGTGCGGCGCTACAGCCCTGCGCACTGATCCCCCTGTAGGAGCGAGCTTGCTCGCGATGGTGGTCAACGATAACGAGGGCTGCCTGAATGCACGCGGTGCCCTGACGTCCATCGCGAGCAAGCTCGCTCCTACAGTTCAAGCACGGCCAATCTCGGCAAATTTCGCCTGGGTATGCTCCGCCAGCACCGCCGGTGCCAGTTCGACTTCCAGCCCCCGCCGTCCCGCACTGACAAAGATGCTCGCCAATGGCTGAGCCGAACTGTCGATAAAGGTGCGCAAGCGCTTCTTCTGCCCCAGCGGGCTGATACCCCCCAATAGATAACCGGTGGAGCGCTGGGCCGCCGCAGGGTCGGCCATTTCGACTTTCTTCACCCCGGCCGCATGCGCCAGCCCCTTCAAGTCCAGGCTTCCGCCAACCGGCACCACCGCCACCAGCAACTCGCCTTTCTCACTGGCCGCCAGCAGGGTCTTGAACACCTGCGCCGGGTCCAGTCCGAGCTTCTCCGCGGCTTCCAAGCCATAGGAAGCCGCCTTCGGGTCATGTTCATAACTGTGCACGCGGTGTTCGGCCCGAACCTTTTTCAGCAAATCCAATGCGGGTGTCATGACAGCTCCAGACTGGGTGGCAGTGGAAAAATCCTGCGCCGGATTCTAAGACATTGATCCACAAAAGGCTCTATCGCCGAACCGTTGCAAAAAAGCGCCCCGGCCACTTGCTGACGCGGTCATTCACACAACTTATAGATTATTTGTGACCGACGGTTCACTTTCGACCTTTGACAGCAGCGTTTCTTGTCTATATTTTTTCGTTTCTGAATCTGAATGAAAAGTCCTACCGCAGTGCCCAGCTGTAAAACGGGAACAGGATGGGGATCCTGCCTCAATCAAGAACGCGCTTTGACCCTGCTGGAATGAAAGCGTCAGACAAGAAAAACAATGAGGTTTCAATGACAACTGCTTTACAACAACCGTCACTCTCGAGCCAATGCATGGCCGAGTTCCTGGGAACTGCGCTGCTGATCTTCTTCGGCACTGGGTGCGTTGCCGCGCTCAAGGTCGCGGGTGCCAGCTTTGGCCTGTGGGAAATCAGCATTATCTGGGGTGTCGGCGTGAGCATGGCAATCTATTTGACCGCAGGGGTTTCCGGCGCTCATCTGAACCCTGCCGTGAGCATCGCGCTGAGCATTTTTGCCGACTTCGAAAAGCGCAAACTGCCTTTTTATATCATCGCCCAGGTGGCTGGCGCCTTTTGCGGCGCCTTGCTGGTGTACACGCTGTACAGCAACCTATTCTTCGATTTCGAACAAACTCACCAAATGGTTCGCGGCTCCGCAGCCAGCCTTGAGTTGGCGTCGGTGTTTTCCACATTCCCTAACCCAAGCCTGTCCACCGCCCAGGCATTCCTGGTCGAAGTGATCATCACCGCCATCCTGATGGGCGTGATCATGTCGCTGACCGATGATAACAATGGCCTGCCCAATGGCCCGCTGGCACCGATCCTGATCGGTCTGCTGATTGCGGTGATTGGCAGTTCGATGGGGCCACTGACCGGTTTCGCGATGAACCCGGCACGGGACTTCGGCCCTAAACTGATGACTTTCTTCGCCGGCTGGGGTGAAATTTCCTTCACTGGCGGCCGCGATATTCCGTACTTCCTGGTTCCGGTATTTGCACCGATTGTCGGTGCCTGCCTGGGGGCTGCCGCCTACCGCGGCTTGATTGCCCGTCACCTGCCTGACGTCGCACCTGCTACAAAGGATGCAACACCAGCCATTGACGGCAAGCCCAGAACCTCTTGATACCCTTGGTGCGCGACCCTGCCCATTTTGCTCGCGCGCCAGGCTTCACTCCCCTATTTCGTCCAAGGCAATCGACATGACCGACACTCAGAACAAGAACTACATCATTGCCCTCGATCAGGGTACGACCAGCTCGCGCGCGATCATTTTCGATCGCGACGCCAACGTGGTCTGCACCGCCCAGCGCGAGTTCGCGCAGCATTATCCGCAAGCCGGCTGGGTCGAACATGACCCGATGGAAATCTTCGCCACCCAGAGTGCGGTGATGGTCGAAGCCCTGGCGCAAGCGGGACTGCACCACGACCAAGTCGCGGCCATCGGCATCACCAACCAGCGTGAAACCACCGTGGTCTGGGACAAGAACACCGGCCGACCGATCTACAACGCGATCGTCTGGCAATGCCGACGCAGCACCGAGATTTGCCAGCAGCTCAAACGCGATGGCCACGAGCAATACATCAGCGACACCACGGGCCTGGTCACCGACCCGTACTTCTCCGGCACCAAGCTCAAGTGGATTCTCGACAACGTCGAAGGCAGCCGCGAACGCGCGCGCAACGGCGAGCTGTTGTTCGGCACCGTCGACAGCTGGCTGATCTGGAAATTTACCGGCGGCAAGGTGCACGTCACCGACTACACCAACGCCTCGCGCACCATGCTCTTCAACATCCACACCCTGGAGTGGGATGCGAAGATGCTGGAAGTGCTGGATATCCCGCGGGAAATGCTGCCGCAAGTGAAGTCGTCGTCGGAAATCTACGGTCACACCAAAAGCGGCATCGCCATCGGTGGTATCGCCGGCGACCAACAGGCCGCGCTGTTCGGTCAGATGTGTGTCGAGGCCGGGCAGGCGAAAAACACCTACGGCACCGGTTGCTTCCTGTTGATGAACACCGGTGACAAAGCCGTGAAATCCAACCACGGCATGCTCACCACCATCGCCTGCGGCCCCCGTGGCGAAGTCGCCTACGCGCTGGAAGGCGCAGTGTTCAACGGCGGCTCCACCGTGCAATGGCTGCGCGACGAGCTGAAGATCATCAACGATGCCCACGACACCGAATACTTCGCCAACAAGGTCAAGGACAGCAACGGCGTGTATCTGGTGCCGGCCTTCACCGGCCTCGGCGCGCCGTACTGGGACCCCTATGCCCGTGGCGCGCTGTTCGGCCTGACCCGCGGCGTGCGCGTCGATCACATCATCCGCGCCGCGCTGGAGTCGATTGCCTACCAGACTCGCGACGTGCTCGATGCGATGCAACAGGACTCCGGCGAACGCCTCAAGGCCCTGCGTGTGGACGGCGGCGCGGTGGCGAACAATTTCCTGATGCAGTTCCAGGCCGACATCCTCGGCACTCAGGTCGAGCGCCCGCAGATGCGCGAAACCACGGCACTCGGCGCCGCTTACCTGGCGGGCCTGGCCTGCGGTTTCTGGGGCAGCCTGGACGAATTGCGTGGCAAGGCAGTGATCGAGCGCAAGTTCGAGCCGACGCTGGATGAAACGGCGAAGGAAAAACTCTACGCAGGGTGGAAAAAAGCGGTCAGCCGCACCCGCGATTGGGCGGCGGAAGACGAAGCTGAATAAACCGCGATACAGGCTCGTATCTGTATGTAACTGGTAGGGAGCAGATTCCTGCGGCATCATGGGCAAATTTTGCACGGCAGCCCAAAGGACGCCCCATGAATCTGCCTCCCCGTCAGCAGCAAATCCTCGAACTGGTCCGTGAACGCGGTTATGTCAGCATCGAGGAAATGGCCACGCTGTTCGTTGTTACCCCGCAGACCATCCGCCGCGATATCAATCAACTGGCGGAAGCCAATCTGTTGCGCCGCTACCACGGTGGCGCGGCTTACGATTCCAGTGTTGAAAACACCGCCTACGCCATGCGCGCCGATCAGATGCGCGATGAGAAACAGCGCATCGGCGAAGCCATCGCCGCGCAGATCCCCGACCACGCCTCGCTGTTCATCAATATCGGAACCACCACCGAATCCATTGCCCGCGCCCTGCTCAACCACAATCACCTGAAGATCATCACCAACAACCTGCATGTGGCCTCGATGCTCAGCGCCAAGGACGACTTCGACGTGCTGCTGACCGGGGGCAATGTGCGGCGTGACGGTGGCGTGGTCGGCCAGGCCAGCGTCGACTTCATCAACCAGTTCAAGGTCGACTTTGCCCTGGTCGGCATCAGCGGCATCGACGAAGACGGCAGCCTGCTGGATTTCGATTATCAGGAAGTGCGGGTATCCCAGGCGATCATCGCCAACGCCCGCAAGGTGATTCTCGCCGCCGACTCCAGCAAGTTCGGGCGCAACGCCATGATCCGCCTGGGACCGATCAGCCTGATCGATTGTCTGGTCACCGACCAGGAGCCGGTGCCGGCGCTGACCCAGTTGTTGCATCAGCACAAGATTCGACTCGAAGTCGTTTAACCCTTCTCAACATCAAAGATCGCAGCCTTCGGCAGCTCCTACAGGTTTTGCATATCCCTGTAGGAGCTGCCGAAGGCTGCGATCTTTGCTTTTATGTTCGAATATTTTCCTTTAACCGCCCTTCGATCAGTTTTTTCAATCGAATGCGACTGGCTGTGGGCGTCTTTATGGGCTAAGATTTTCGCAAATGAACATTAATGTTCGAATTCAAATACAGAAAATCAAAGAATTCCGAGGCCTTAGCCGATGCCCACTACTACCTTGCCTACGCCGCCTCTCGCCGAGGTCTACGATATCGCCGTCATCGGTGGCGGCATCAATGGCGTAGGGATCGCGGCAGATGCCGCCGGTCGCGGCCTTTCGGTGTTCCTTTGCGAAAAGGATGATCTGGCCAGCCACACCTCGTCGGCCAGCAGCAAGCTGATCCACGGCGGCCTGCGCTACCTCGAACATTACGAATTCCGCCTGGTTCGCGAAGCGCTGGCTGAGCGCGAAGTGCTGCTGGCCAAGGCCCCGCACATCGTCAAGCCGATGCGCTTCGTGTTGCCCCATCGCCCGCACCTGCGTCCGGCCTGGATGATCCGCGCAGGCCTGTTCCTTTATGACAACCTGGGCAAACGGGAAAAACTGGCGGGTTCGAAAAGCCTGAAGTTCGGCCCGAACAGTGCGCTGAAAAGCGAAATCACCAAAGGTTTCGAATACTCCGACTGCTGGGTCGACGATGCGCGCCTGGTGGTACTGAACGCCATGACAGCCCGGGAAAACGGCGCCCACGTCCACACCCAGACCCGTTGCGTCAGCGCGCGCCGCACCAAAGGCCTGTGGCACCTGCACCTGGAACGCGCCGATGGCAGCCTGTTTTCGATCCGCGCCAAGGCGCTGGTGAACGCGGCCGGCCCCTGGGTCGCCAAGTTCATTCGTGACGACCTGAAAATGGAATCGCCGTATGGCATCCGCCTGATCCAGGGCAGTCACCTGATCGTGCCGAAACTGTACGAAGGCGATCATGCGCACATCCTGCAAAACGAAGATCAGCGCATCGTCTTCACCATTCCGTACCTCAATCACTTCACCCTGATCGGCACCACCGACCGTGAGTACACCGGCGATCCGGCCAAAGTGGCGATCACCGAGGCGGAAACCGAGTACCTGCTGCAAGTGGTCAACGCCCACTTCAAGAAGCAGATCAGCCGCGACGATGTCGTGCACAGCTATTCCGGCGTTCGTCCGCTGTGCAACGACGAGTCCGACAACCCGTCGGCCGTCACCCGCGACTACACCCTGGCGCTGTCGGGCAGCGGCGAGGAAGCGCCCCTGCTGTCGGTGTTCGGCGGCAAGCTGACCACTTACCGCAAGCTGGCCGAATCGGCGCTGGCGCAACTGGCCCCGCACTTCCCGCAGATCAAGCCAAGCTGGACCGCCACCGCCACCCTGCCAGGCGGCGAAGACATGAGCACACCGCAGGCACTGAGCTCGCTGATCCGCGACAAGTATGACTGGATCCCCAGCGAAATCTCGCGCCGCTGGGCCACCACCTACGGCAGTCGCACCTGGCGCATGCTCGAAGGCGTACAAAGCCTCAATGACATGGGCGAACACATTGGCGGCGGTCTCTACACCCGTGAGGTCGATTACCTGTGCAGCGAAGAGTGGGCGACCAGCGCCCACGACATTCTGTGGCGTCGCAGCAAACTCGGTTTGTTCACCACTCCTGAGCAGCAGCAGAGGCTCGCGGATTACCTGAGCAAGGTCGAGCAGAACCGCAGCAAGATCGAAGCGGCCTGATTTCCCCTCCTTTGTAGAGCCCGGCTTGCCGGCGAGGCGTCCTCAAGACTTGCGCCAGTCTGTCGGGCGCCTTCGCCGGCAAGCCGGGCTCCCACATGCGCATTCGGTTTTCCGAACGCGACTTGGTGGTCGATTCGGTAAACCGGATTTCTTCTGCCCCAAAATGCCCTCCATAAAAATTTAATCTCCTTATAAATCAACAAAATATGTCGTACTGCCTGGCCTGGCACGAGTCATGCTCTACACTCTTGGACGAATGCCTGTTGCGCCAACACTTCAGGAGCCGTCAGGCATTCGAAGCACAAAAGGGCCGAAGAACTGGCTCCATAAAAAAAACAATGTCGAGGAAAATTTGATGCGCATCGTTCCCCATATCCTGGGCGCAGCCATTGCTGCCGCTCTGATCAGCACGCCAGTTTTCGCCGCCGAACTCACCGGCACCCTGAAGAAGATCAAAGAGTCCGGTGTCATCACCCTCGGGCATCGTGACGCTTCCATTCCTTTCTCCTACATCGCGGACGCCTCCGGCAAACCGGTCGGCTACTCCCACGACATCCAGCTGAAAGTCGTCGAAGCCCTGAAAAAAGACCTGGACCTGCCGAACCTGCAGGTCAAGTACAACCTGGTCACCTCGCAAACCCGTATCCCGCTGGTGCAGAACGGCACCGTGGACCTGGAATGCGGTTCGACCACCAACAACGTCGAACGCCAGCAGCAGGTTGACTTCTCCGTCGGCATCTTCGAAATCGGTACTCGCCTGCTGTCCAAGGCAGATTCCAAGTACAAGGATTTCCCGGACCTGGCTGGCAAGAACGTCGTGACCACCGCCGGCACCACGTCCGAGCGCATCCTCAAGGCGATGAACGCCGACAAGCAGATGGGCATGAACGTCATCTCCGCCAAAGACCATGGCGAGTCGTTCCAGATGCTGGAAACCGGCCGTGCCGTGGCCTTCATGATGGACGACGCCCTACTGGCCGGTGAAGCGGCCAAGGCCAAGAAGGCCAGTGACTGGGCCGTGACCGGCACTCCACAGTCCTACGAAATCTACGGCTGCATGGTGCGCAAAGGCGACGAGCCGTTCAAAAAGGCCGTGGATGACGCCATCAAGGCCACCTACGCGTCGGGCGAGATCAACAAGATCTACGAAAAATGGTTCATGCAGCCAATTCCGCCAAAGAACCTGAACCTGAACTTCCCGATGAGCGACGAGCTCAAGGCCCTGATCGCCAATCCGACCGATAAAGCGGCTGACGACAAGAAATCCTGATTTCTGACTAACCTTATCTCCTGGGAGGGCCCTGGCCCTTTCAGGAGGTGGTCACTTCCTGCTGGCATTTTTGGGAAACACTCGAACCGGTGGCTGTCGAGCCGGGAGCGTGTGCCTGATCGTAAAGATCAGGCGGGAACGGAGCTTCCCCCAAGCGGGTACCTGTACATCGATCGATCTGAGGGGAGACCCTAATGAATTACAACTGGGACTGGAGCGTGTTCTTCAAGTCCACCGGCGTGGGCAGCGAGACGTATCTCGACTGGTACGTGTCCGGTCTGGCCTGGACCATCGGCATCGCCATCGCGGCCTGGATCATTGCCCTGACACTGGGTTCGATCCTGGGTGTCATGCGTACCGTGCCGAACCGCATCGTATCGGGCATCGCCACCTGCTACGTCGAACTCTTTCGTAACGTGCCGCTGCTGGTTCAGCTGTTCATCTGGTACTTCCTGGTACCCGACCTGCTGCCAGCCGACCTGCAGGAGTGGTACAAGCAGGACTTGAATCCGACCACCTCGGCTTTCCTCAGCGTCGTCGTGTGCCTGGGCCTGTTCACCACCGCACGGGTTTGCGAACAGGTGCGCACCGGTATCCAGGCGCTGCCCCGCGGCCAGGAATCCGCTGCCCGCGCCATGGGCTTCAAGTTGCCGCAGATCTACTGGAACGTGCTGCTGCCCCAGGCCTACCGGATCATCATTCCGCCGCTCACCTCGGAATTCCTGAACGTCTTCAAGAACACCTCCGTGGCCTCGCTGATCGGTCTGATGGAGCTGCTCGCGCAGACCAAACAGACCGCCGAGTTCTCCGCGAACCTGTTCGAAGCCTTCACCCTGGCCACGCTGATCTACTTCACCCTGAACATGAGCCTGATGTTGCTGATGCGCCTGGTCGAGAAGAAAGTCGCCGTGCCTGGCCTGATTTCCGTAGGGGGTAAATGATGGAATTCGACTTCTCGGGCATCGTCCCGGCCATTCCCGGCCTGTGGAACGGCATGGTCATGACCCTCAAGCTGATGGTCATGGGCGTGGTCGGCGGGATCATCCTCGGCACCATCCTGGCGTTGATGCGCCTGTCCCACAGCAAACTGCTGTCGAACATTGCCGGTGCCTACGTCAACTATTTCCGCTCGATCCCGTTGCTGCTGGTGATTACCTGGTTCTACCTGGCGGTGCCGTTCGTGCTGCGCTGGATCACCGGCGAAGACACCCCGATCGGTGCGTTCACCTCCTGCATCGTGGCGTTCATGATGTTCGAAGCGGCGTACTTCTGCGAAATCGTCCGCGCCGGTGTGCAGTCGATTCCCAAGGGGCAGATGGGTGCCGCCCAGGCGCTGGGCATGAGCTATGGCCAGATGATGCGCCTGATCATCCTGCCGCAGGCGTTCCGCAAGATGACCCCGCTGTTGCTGCAGCAGAGCATCATCCTGTTCCAGGACACCTCGCTGGTGTACGCCGTCGGCCTGGTGGATTTCCTCAATGCTTCGCGCGCCAGTGGCGACATCATTGGCCGCTCCAATGAGTTCCTGATCTTCGCAGGTCTCGTGTACTTCATCATCAGCTTTGCCGCCTCGCAGCTGGTCAAGCGTCTGCAAAAAAGGTTCGCCGTATGATCTCTATCAAAAACATCAACAAGTGGTATGGGGACTTCCAGGTGCTGACTGATTGCAGCACCGAGGTCAAGAAAGGCGAAGTGATCGTGGTGTGCGGGCCGTCCGGTTCCGGCAAATCGACCCTGATCAAGTGCGTCAATGCCCTGGAACCGTTCCAGAAAGGCGACATCGTGGTCGACGGTACGTCCATCGCCGACCCGAAGACCAACCTGCCGAAACTGCGTTCGCGGGTGGGCATGGTGTTCCAGCATTTCGAATTGTTCCCGCACCTGACCATCACTGAAAACCTGACCATCGCACAGATCAAGGTGTTGGGCCGCAGCAAGGAAGAGGCCACCAAGAAAGGCCTGCAACTGCTCGAACGTGTCGGCCTCTCAGCGCACGCCCACAAGCACCCGGGCCAACTGTCCGGCGGTCAGCAGCAGCGTGTGGCGATTGCCCGTGCGCTGGCGATGGACCCGATCGTCATGCTGTTCGACGAACCGACCTCGGCGCTGGACCCGGAAATGGTCAACGAAGTGCTGGACGTGATGGTGCAACTGGCCCACGAAGGCATGACCATGATGTGCGTGACCCACGAAATGGGCTTCGCCCGCAAAGTGGCCGACCGCGTGATCTTCATGGACCAGGGCAAGATCATCGAAGACTGCAAGAAAGAGGAGTTCTTCGGCGACATCAGCCACCGTGCCGAGCGTACGCAGCACTTCCTCAACAAGATTCTGCAACACTAAGAAAACACCGCTCCCACATTGGGTCAGCGGTGATTTCAAGATTTGTGTTGTGGTTGACCCAAGGCATCTGTGATGAAATGCGACCCCACTCTCTATCGCGCCACGTCGCCATCACTCGCCGTGAAACCCCGCCTGATTCGCCATCTGTTCCTGCCGCCGCTGATCATCGCGCTGATGATCGGACTGGGTTATATCGGCTTCTGGACCAGTGAACACTATGGCATCCGCAGCCTCGGCGAAAACGGCCAGCGCCAGCTGGAACTGCACGCCCGCGCCGTCGAAAGCGAGATCAGCAAGTACACCTACCTGCCCAGCCTGCTGGAACTCGAAACCAGTGTTTCCAGGCTGCTGGCCGACCCGACGCCGGAACACCGGCAGACCGTCAACGATTACCTCGAAGGCCTGAACCGGCGCAGCCGCAGCCGGGCCATCTACGTGATGGACACCACCGGCCGTGTCATGGCCACCAGCAACTGGCGCGATGTCGACAGTTACCTGGGCGAAGACCTGTCCTTCCGTGCCTATTTCCAGAACGCCGTGCGCGGCCAGCCCGGACGTTTCTATGGCATCGGCAGCACCAACGGCGAACCCGGTTACTACCTGGCCCATGGCCTGGAAGAACACGGCAAGATCATTGGCGTCGCGGTGGTCAAGGTGCGCCTCGAAGCCATGGAAGAACGCTGGCAGCGAGCGCGCCTGGAAGCCTTCGTCAGCGACGAGAACGGCATCATCATTCTCTCCAGCGACCCGGCGCGACGCCTCAAGTCAGTGGTGCCGCTGAGCGAAGACACCAAGGAAAAACTCGCCCGCAGTCTCCAGTACTACTGGTTTCCGCTGAACGAATTGCAACCGCTGGCCCGGGAAACCCTGTCCGAGGGCGTGGAAAAACTCACCTTCCCCGCCAACAGCGAGCTGGTCTCCGATGATGAAAACATCAGCTACCTGTCGCAAACCCGGCCCTTGAGCGATACACCGTGGAATTTCACCCTGCTCACGCCACTCCAGGATTTGCGCCGAGAAGCGATCAACCAGGGGATTCTGGTCGCCGTGGCATTTGCCCTGGTGGCGTTCCTGCTCATTGCCTGGAACGAGCGGCGCAAGGTGATCGCCACTCGCCTGGCCGCCCGGGAAGCCTTGCAGGAAGCCAACAATCAACTGGAGCGTCGGATTACCGAACGCACCACCGACCTGCGCGCCAGCAACGAACGGCTCAAGGGTCAGATCCGCGAACGCCGCCAAGCCGAAGAGACGCTGCGCCGTGCCCAGGATGAACTGGTGCAGGCTGGAAAACTCGCGGCGATCGGGCAGATGTCCACCAGCATCGCCCACGAATTGAACCAGCCGTTGGCGGCGTTGCGCACCCTGTCCGGCAACACCGTGCGTTTTCTCGAGCGCGGTCAGCTTGACGTGGCCAGCACCAACCTCAAGACCATCAACGAATTGATCGACCGCATGGGCCGGATCACCGCCAGCCTGCGCTCCTTCGCCCGGCGCGGTGACGACAAGGGCCAGGCCTGTCTCGGCAAAGCCGTGGACGCCGCCTTGCAATTGCTCGGCGGGCGCGTGGAAAGCGCCCATCTGCAATTGCATCGGCACTTCGACGATGTGCAGGTGCGGATCGACCAGACCCGCCTCGAGCAAATCCTGGTCAACCTGATCGGCAATGCCCTGGACGCCATGCAGGCGCAACCGCAGCCGGAACTGTGGCTCGAAGGCGAAGTATTCGATGGTAAATATCGGCTGCGCGTACGGGACAATGGCCACGGCATCGATGCCGAAGCGCGCAAGCACCTGTTCGAACCGTTTTTCACCACAAAGCCCGGCGAACAAGGCCTGGGCCTCGGCCTGACACTCTCCGCGAGCCTGGCCGCCGCCACTGGCGGTCACCTGGGTGTCGAGCACCCGGCCAGCGGTGGTACCGCTTTCGTCCTCAGTTTACCGTTGGTAAGCCCCACTCCCGCTGAGCCAATATGAACAACGACCTTAGTGTATTGATCGTCGAAGACGACCCCCATGTGCTGCTCGGCTGCCAACAGGCGCTGACCCTGGAAGACATTCCCTGCATCGGTGTCGGCAGCGCCGAGGAAGCCCTGGAACGGGTCGGCGACAACTTCGCCGGCATCGTCATCAGTGACATTCGCCTGCCGGGCATCGATGGCCTGGAACTGCTGAACCGACTCAAGGCCCGCGATCGCAGCCTGCCAGTCGTGCTGATTACCGGTCACGGCGACATTTCCATGGCCGTCGGCGCCATGCAGAAAGGCGCCTACGACTTCATGGAGAAACCCTTCTCGCCCGAACGCCTGGTGGATGTCGCCCGTCGTGCCCTGGAGCAACGCAGCCTGGCACGGGAAGTCTCGTCGTTGCGCCGGCAACTGGCCGAGCGCGATTCCCTCGAAGGGCGGATCATCGGCCGCTCGCCGGCCATGCAGAACCTGCGCGAACTGATCGCCAATGTCGCCGATACTTCAGCCAACGTGCTGATCGAGGGCGAGACCGGCACCGGCAAGGAACTGGTCGCGCGCTGCCTGCACGACTTCAGTCGTCGCCACACCCGGCAATTCGTCGCGCTCAACTGCGGCGGCCTGCCGGAAAACCTCTTCGAAAGCGAGATCTTCGGCCACGAAGCCAACGCCTTCACCGGCGCCGGCAAACGGCGGATCGGCAAGATCGAACACGCCGACGGCGGCACGCTGTTCCTCGACGAAGTGGAAAGCATGCCCCTGCCCCTGCAGATCAAACTGTTGCGGGTGTTGCAGGAGCGCACCCTCGAACGTCTCGGCTCGAACCAGAGCGTGGCGGTGGACTGCCGGGTGATCGCGGCCACCAAATCCGATCTCGACCAGTCGAGCAAGGCCGGTGAATTTCGCAGCGACCTGTATTACCGCCTCAACGTGGTGACCCTGGAACTGCCGCCCCTGCGCGAGCGCCGCGAAGACATCCTGCAATTGTTCGAATACTTCTTGCAGCAGTCGTCGTTGCGCTTCGACCGCGCCGCGCCGGAACTGGACAACCAGACCCTGTCAAACCTGATGAGCCACGACTGGCCGGGCAACGTGCGCGAACTGCGCAACGTCGCCGAGCGCTTTGCCCTGGGCCTGCCAGCATTCAAGAAACCCGGTGCGGGCGGCAGCGCCCAAGGCCTGGCCTTCGCCGAAGCGGTCGAGGCCTTCGAGCGCAACCTGCTGAGCGATGCCTTGCAACGCAGCGGCGGCAACCTGACCCAGGCCAGCCTGGAACTGGGCATGGCCAAGACCACGCTGTTCGACAAAGTGAAAAAGTACGGCCTGAGCCATTAAGCGAGACCTGTGTGGACCTGATACTCAAAGCAACCCTGGGCGCGGCGGTGGTGGTGATCCTCGCCGCCCTGGCCAAGACCCGAAACTATTACATCGCCGGGCTTGTGCCACTGTTCCCGACCTTTGCGCTCATCGCCCATTACATCGTCGGCAAGGGTCGTTCGCTGGATGACCTGAAGACCACCATCGTGTTCGGCATGTGGTCGATCATTCCGTACTTCATCTATCTGGCGACCCTGTATGTGATGGTCGATCGAATGCGCCTCGAGGCGTCGCTGGCCGTCGCGGCCGTCGCGTGGTTGATCGCGGCGACGGCATTGGTCAGCGTCTGGGTTCGCCTGCACGGCTGATCCGTGCGCTAAAGAAGGTTGTGGTCAGCCACAGGCTCGATCTGCGCCCAATGCGAAGTGTCCTCGCGATGCGCCCGCAGATAGGGCAACACGGCTGCCAGCAATGGCGCCTTGAACGCTTCCTGAAAACGATGCGCCAGTCCCGGTATCAACTTCAACTGGCTGCCACGCAGATGCGCCGCCAGGTGCACGCCATGCATCACCGGCAACAACGGATCGGCCGTGCCATGCACCACCAGTGCCGGCACCCGTAGCTGATTGAGCAATGCCACTCGGCTCGGCTCGGCCAGGATCGCCAGGATCTGGCGCTTGGCCCCCTCGGGATTGAATGCCCGGTCGTACGCCTGTGCCGCCTGCTGCAGCAACGCCTGGCGATCATCAGTCACCGCCGGACTGCCCAGTGCCGCCAGCAGGTCCGCCTGCTGCTCCAATGCAACTTCACGGTTGGGCGCACCCCGACGCGCCAGCAACTGCAACAGCGCCGCACTTGGCGCGGGCAAGCCTTCGGCTCCTGAAGTGCTCATGATCAGGGTCAGGCTCTCGACCCGTTGTGGCGCCATCGCTGCCATGTGCTGGGCAATCATTCCGCCCATGCTCGCGCCCAGCACGTGGAATTGCTCGATGTGCAACGCATCCATCAGCCCCAGTCCGTCGTCCGCCATATCGGTCAGGGTGTATGGCGCCGACACCGGCAAGCCGAGCTTGTAGCGCAGCACTTCGAAGGTCAGGTTGGCCTCGGCCGGCGTCTGCCGCCAGGTCGACAGGCCGACATCGCGATTGTCATAACGAATCACCCGGAAACCTTGCTGACACAGCGCGACCACCACCTCGTCGGGCCAGTGAATCAACTGCCCGCCCAGTCCCATCACCAGCAGCAGTGCCGGGTCGGACGCACGGCCAATGCTCTGGTACGCCAGGCTTACCTGGGACAGATCAACCCGTTGGGTTGCAACATTGACGTCACAGCGAGACGCCGCCAGAGACGGCAGGCCGCACAACAGTGCGGCCAGGAAAACCATTCGTGAAAAGAACCAAGCACCCATGGAAAAACACCAAAACGCAGAACCCCAGTAGAGCGCGAGTCTGATGAAGTTTGTTCAAGCGCGCTGCCACAGTTGCGTGACAGTTTCATGAATGCCGCTCAATGGTCGATGCGATAACTATGTAGTGCCACCGGCACAGAGGATTTTTCTTAAATGGCGCTTGATCAGGAGTGGACCCGCCGCTCCTCATGGATGAGCCACGCAATCATGACCGAAAGACTCCCAACACTCGCACCCTCCTCGCCGACCGCCATCCCCGAGCTTTCAACGCTGACCAGCAATCCCCACCAGAGCCTGTTGCAAAGCGCCTTGGCGCGCTGGCAAAACTGCCAGGAAGGTTTGCAGGCACTGTTCGCAAGCGCGCCGCTGGATGAAGGCGCGACGGCCTATTGGCAGGCCCGTGCCCCGGGTACACCGCTGTCGCGCCGTGATCGGGCCGAGCAGCTATACCGCGCTCATATTGAAGCGGCGGCGCAACTGGGGTTCGCCCTGAGAACCCTGGGTGCCGAACAATTGAAACCGCTTTGGTTGATGCTGGACGCCGGGACCGAGACGGTGCATCTGGACGACCAGCCCATCCATTGCGAACAACTGGCGCTGAAGTTGAGCGACAACAGCCTCTGGAAAATCCCGGCGGCCTGGGTGATCACCGTGGGCAGCCAGCAACCCGTCGCGCAATTGCTCTACCTGCCCTCTCGCCCGGTTCCCGTCCAGGCCTTCGACGAACGCAGCGACATGGAGCATTGGCTGTCCGCGCAACTACTTGCTCCGCCCGAGTTACCCAGCCATTACAGTTTTCAGTACACGACCACTACCGGGCCATTGACCACAGGCATCAGCGACCTGTTTGCGCCCGAACTGCAAGCCCGGCGTGCCGGAGCGTTTGCCCAGGCGCCAAGCCTTGAGAGCCTGGAGTTGACCGAAGGCTTTGGCGATGAGGATCGATCAGCGCTGTTCGATAGCCTGTCTGCCGATATTCCCCTGGCCATGCGCCAGACCTCGCTTCGCCAACAGCAGGCGGCGCTGGAAACACTGCTGGGAGAGGACAGCGCTACTGACCTTCAGCGGATATTCGAGGACACCCTCAAGGCTCTGGAAACGGCGGAACAGGCTGCCGACAGGGCCGCATCCGCCCTGCTTTACCGATCGCGCGTCCTCGACCTGACGACTTTCAACCGAGAGTCCAGCGCGCTTTATCAGGCCCACAAGGACGGGTTGCAGGCCGAGGCCAAACTGCAGAGGTCGCTCAATCAGCTCGACAGTTCCCAGTTCGACATGCTCCAGGCCATCCTGGAACCGTCTGCGGCTGACGAAGCCGACTCCGATGTCGTGGCGGCCAGTCTGTCGTTGATCGAACACACCAGCGGCAACCAGACCCAGGCGTTGGAGGGGCCGTTTGTCATCACCCGCTCCCAGGTGCTGCTCGATCCCGCCGCGCCTCACAGCCTGCTAATTTACTGGCCCGGCATTGGCGGCGGTTTGCAACGCTTCGCCAGTCGCAGGGACCTGGAGCTGGAACTGTTCAAGATCCGCGAACAGGATCCGGAGCTGACCCTGCAGCTGACAAAAATCAGTTGCGATCCGTTGCTTTACAGCCAGGATAAACAGATCAGTCGCTTTGAAGAACAGGCCGCGCAAGTACGCCAGCGCCATGCCGACCCGGCGCAGGCGGCAGAACGCGCCGATGAACTGGAAAAGCTGCGGCGCAAAACCCTGGCCAAGCTGCAGGTCCCGGTTAACCCAGCCCGTCATCTGGCTCTGGCGCAGCGCCTGGAACAAAGCCGCAGTGCCGGCATGGCTTCGCGTCTGCCCACCTGGCTCGCGACATTGTCGGTGTCAGCCGGCGCCGAGCTGAAAAAGCTGATCGAGGCCTATATCCAGGCCATGCATCGCAGTCACGCACAACTGGAAGCGGCCCTGGCGCCCCGTGACGCATTCACCCGTCAACACCTCCAGGTGCGGTTGCGCGATGACTTCTCGATTGAAGGGGAGTTTGACATCCAGCTGGACCTGCCGGATTCGGTCAAGCTGGAAAAACAACTGGCCGACGGCGCGGCGCCAGGCACCCCGCAAAAACTGGTGGCGGTGCCCAGTGCCACGCGCAGCCGAATGTCCCTTGAGGAGCTGGCCCAGCTCAATATCGATAACACCCCGTCCATGCAGCTGGAGCCTCTTTCACTGCGCCTGGATTTCATGCAGGTGCACGTCAGCGCAACGGACGAAAGCGAACGCCAGGCACTGGTGACCGGCATCACAAACACCTACCTGCGCAAGGTCCTGCCCGAGCTTGACCTTGCACAGCGCTACGAAGATCAGATTCGTAATACCTTCATGGGCTCGGCCAGCGAAACGCCCTTGGTCAGGGAGCATCGCCGCGAATGCCTGGTCGAGCCCTGGCGCCTGATGCTCAAATTGCAGGGTCAATGCGCGCACCTGCAAAACCAGATCAACCAGGACCAGCTACAGGTCCTGACCATTGCCATCGATGCCCAGACCCGTGAGGCCTGGCAAGTGCACGGCAAACGTATCGTACTGTTCCCGGCCTACCTGAGTGCCGGCGGCAAGGACACGCCAAACGAAGGACCGACCACCCTGTCCGGCGTGACCTTCATTGAAGAACAGGTCAGCGGGATGACCCTGCTGTATCTGCCCGACAGCCCCGACGGCCAATGCCTGCGCCGCTACGACAGCCTGGAGAGCGCTCGCCGGGCCTTGTTCAATCTGTGCCTGCGCAGCGAGATGGTCAGCTATCTGGCCGGACGAGCCTTGAAAGGCAGCGAGGCGGCCCACGCAAGCCGCATCAACCAGGCCCTGTTGAAGCATTTCGACGCCATGATCGGCGTTGGCCTGGCGTGGCCATCGACGACGTCGCTGGCCGAACATTTGCTCAATGCCCACATGGGCCGCCTGATCGAAGCCCATCGCGACACCTCGCGCTCGCGCACCGACCTGTATCTGGAACGCTACGCACTCAGCGGTGCGAAAGCGTTCAACTACATCAAGATGGCGATAGGCCTGGTGCCCTTCGTCGGTGCGGGAGTTGCGCTTTATGATGCCTGGAGCAGTGCCAACAACGCGGTCGCTGCTCTGTTGCACGGCGAGGTGGCTGAGGGCCTGGCAGAGATAGAGTCGGTGTTGTTGTCGTTGATCGATGCCGCCATGGACATCGCCGGTACTTCGCCGGCCACCCGCTCGACCACCCTCGTCCGCTCGCTGGCGCGTGCTCGTCAGTTGACGGCGCTTGGCAAAGGCGCCACGGCATTGCGGTCGACGTCAGCACGCCACGCACGACATATCGCCCAGCGCTTCGCCGGATACGAGTATGAAAAACCGATTTCCCTGGCCGGCTTGCAACCGCTCGAGCACGGGGTCTATCGCAATGTCTACCGGCATGCCGATGGCGACTTCATCACGCGCCAGGGCCGCATCTTCCAGGTTGAACCCAGTGCGGACTCACGCGGCTTGAGACTGAGCGGCACGCGTAAAAAAACCTACAGGCAACCCATCGCGCTCGATGAAGCCGGCCAATGGGATACCTGGTTCGGCGTCTACGGGTCGACATTCGAAGGCGGCGGGCTGGGTGGCGGCGGCGTGCTCGGGCATCTGGCCGATGCACTTGACCCGATCTGGCCTGCTGCCATTCGCGAACGCCTGCCAAGGTGGTGGGCCGATCGGGTGTTTCGTCGTCACAATGCACTGACCGACGCCGCCGACAACTTGGCGCCGCAAATCGATGCTCGGGTCTCGCGCACCAATGCGGCACTGGAAAAGTACAACAGTGTTGCCGCAGATGCCCGTCCGGCCCTGATTCAGGAGACCGAAGCAGCCTGTATCGGCGACATCGAACTGGCCAGCGGGCATTACCAGACGCTGGTCGAGCTGGCGCCCCTGGCACATGGCAACAAACGACGCCTGCTCAGTGAAATGCAAAGTCATGACGCCCTGATAATCGCCGACAGGCAAAAGCAGAGGGTTTTCTTTGCCAACCATCGGTCTAATCCGCTCACAGACCGAATTGACGCTCTAATCGACCAACTGGACGAACTACCAGACAGTGCGCTCGCCGAACGCATTCGGATTCTGCACGACATCCGAAAGCTACGCCTGGAAGTCATCGGCCACCTGGAACAGATTGAAACGGCAATGCGCGACCTCAACCAGTGGTACGAGCGCATTACGGTCAGAACCGAAAAGGCACAAATGACATCCGAAGTAGAGGCGTTGAACGGACGCCTCAACGAGCCCACTCTGCTTTACCTGAAAACAGCTCATCTTCTGGAGACGGTCAATCGCTTTAACACGGTACGGGATCTGTCCTGGTTCCATCTACAGACCCAAGCCGAAAGCCTGCGCATCAACGTCGACCGTGCATTGTTCACTCAATTCAGCCTGCAGGAGGTCCCTGCCACCCGAGCCCAACGCAATCAGATTTTCCAGGAATGCCTCGAGCACTACAGCCAGTTCCGTCGCGGCATGAATGCCTGGACCGCCAGCGATCCCCAGCACTTCTATCTCGACGCGGTCGCGCCCTTGCTGGAGGGAATCGAAAAAATGGCCCAACGGGCACGCAAGGGCATCGACCAACCCGCGCCAGCCGTGCCGGCCGGGCAACGCAGCAAGAAGGTCTTCATCACCGAAGACGACCACTTGTTGATCGGGGGGGAGCGCTTGGAACCAACGACCCAGAAACGTCAATACATCCTGACCGGGAAGGGTGGTGTCGAGGAAATATGGGAACAGGGTGCAAACGGCAAGTCTCGCTTGCTCAATCCTCCCGAGCCAATCGCTCGCCCCGTGCAAAAGGACGCAGCTGCCATGATTGAAGATGCGCGTAATCGCCTGCAGTCGCAGCCGGCCTACCGGTCGAGGATTCAAGCCTATGCAGCGCAGGATATGCTCCCGGTCGATCTGGAGCACATGATGGTCAACGAGGCCAACGAACTGACGCGCCGGGCGCTCGATATCGAAGCCATTGCCCCACAGAGCCCCGTCATCGAGCAACTGCGGAACAAGGCAGTGGAACTGATTGCCACCGGACGTCGGATGCGCACCCGTCAGTCACTGCGCAGCAAAAACCCTACGGATGGAATGCTCGATGATCTGATCAGCCAAAACGCCGCAGAGATACGCAAGACCAGTGCGCTGAAAACCCTGGGCAAACGTCCTGATCGGCGAACCGATTACTTGCAGGAATACGAAATATGGGACATGACGGCAACGCCTCCCACGCTGTTGTGGTATGCCCATTTCCACTACGCCAAGCCGGCCCCCGCCTTTCTCGAGTTCGAAAAAGCGCATCTGAAACTACCCGAACACCGCGCCTTGACTCACGCCGATAACGCCAACCTGCCTTACGCCGATATCGGCAAGAAATCAGCGGCGCTCAGACATTTCGATCAGGGCTGATACACCGCAAGGGAGCGGTCAAGCCGCTCCCGTGCGGGTTCCTCAAGCCAGTTGGCTTCGCAGCTGGCGTGCTGCCGCCACCATATTCACCAACGCCGCTTCAGTCTCCGGCCAGGCGCGGGTCTTCAACCCGCAATCGGGGTTGACCCACAACCGCTCGGCCGGGATCCGCTTCACCGCCTTGCTGATCAACTTGACCATCTCGGCCGTGTCCGGCACCCGTGGCGAGTGGATGTCATAGACACCCGGACCGATGTCGTTGGGGTAGTCGAACGCTTCGAAGGCCCGCAGCAACTCCATGTCCGAACGCGAGGTTTCGATGGTGATCACATCGGCATCCATCGCCGCGATCGCCTCGATCACGTCATTGAATTCGCTGTAGCACATGTGGGTGTGAATCTGCGTTTCATCACGCACGCCGCTGGCGCTCAAGCGGAACGCCTGCACCGCCCAGTCCAGGTATTCCTGCCATTGTGCCCGACGCAGCGGCAGGCCTTCGCGGAACGCGGCTTCGTCGATCTGCACGATCTTGATGCCGGCCGCTTCCAGGTCCAGCACTTCGTCGCGCAGAGCCAGCGCCAGTTGCTGTGCCTGGACTTTGCGCGACACGTCTTCGCGGGGGAAGGACCACATCAGCATCGTCACGGGACCGGTGAGCATGCCTTTCATGACCTTGTCGGTCTGGCTCTGGGCATAGGTGATCCAGTCGACCGTCATGGCTTTCGGGCGGCTCAGGTCGCCGTAGATGATCGCCGGTTTCACGCAGCGTGAACCGTAGCTCTGCACCCAGCCAAAACGCGTGAAGAGATAGCCATCGAGTTGCTCGGCGAAGTACTCGACCATGTCGTTGCGTTCGGCTTCACCGTGCACCAGCACGTCCAGCCCCAGGCGTTCCTGGATTTGCACGGCATGACGAATTTCGTGGTGCATGGCGTCGGTGTAGTCGTTGGCCGACAACTTGCCTTGCTTGAAAGCCTGGCGCGCCAGGCGAATCGAGCCGGTCTGCGGGAACGAGCCGATGGTAGTGGTCGGGAACGCCGGCAGTTTCAACCGTGCACGCTGTTGCTCGATGCGTTGGGCAAACGGCGAATGGCGCTGGCTGTCCGCTGTGCCAATGGCATCGATGCGGGCTTGCACCTGGGCTTTATGGATGCGCGGCGATTCGGCGCGGCTGGTCGCAATGGCACGGCTTTCGGCCAACGCGGCTTGCACCTTGGGCGCTTGCGGATCGTTCAGGGCATCGCGCAGTACGGCGATTTCGCCACATTTTTGCACGGCAAACGCCAGCCAGCTTTTCAGCTCGGGATCGAGTTTGTCTTCGCGCTCCAGGTCCACCGGGCTGTGCAGCAGCGAGCAGGAGCTGCTGACCCAGAGGTTGTCGCCAAAGCGTTCCTGGGCAAATTGCAGTTGCGCCAGCACCGGCTCCAGCTCGCAGCGCCAGACGTTGCGGCCATTGACCAGGCCCACTGAGAGGATCTTGTAGGTCGGCAGGCGATCGAGCACGTGCAGCAGTTGATCCGGCGCGCGCACCGCGTCGATGTGCAGGCCTTGCACCGGCAGGCCGACGGCCAGGCCTAGGTTGTCCTGCAGGCCGCTGAAGTAGGTCGCCAACAGCTTTTTCAGCGGCGAGTACTGGAGGATGTGGTAGGCGCGTTCAAAGGCGTTTTTCCATTCCTGCGGCAGGTCGAGGGTGAGGATCGGTTCATCGATCTGTACCCACTCCACCCCTTGGGCAGCGAGGCGCACGAGGATTTCGTTGTAGACCGGCAGCAGGCGTTCCAACAGGTCGAGTTTGTCGAAGTCGTCGCCCTTGACCTTGCCCAGCCACAGGTAAGTCAGCGGGCCGATGATGACGGGCTTGACGGTGTGCCCCAGGGCCTGGGCTTCGCCGACTTCGTCGAACAACTGCTCCCAGCTCAGCTTGAACTGTTGGTCTGCGCTGAATTCCGGGACCAGGTAGTGATAATTGGTGTCGAACCACTTGGTCAGTTCCTGGGCGTATTGCGCCTGGCCGTGCTCGCTGCCGCAACAGCTCACGGTGGCGCCACGGGCCATGGCGAACAAGGTGTCCAGGGTCGGCAGGCCGCGTTCGTCCCGGGTGCTGTCGAAGCGCTCGGGGATCACACCGAATGCCAGGGAATGGGTCAGTACCTGGTCGTACCAGGCGAAGTCGCCGACCGGCAGCAGGTCGATGCCGGCGTCTTTCTGCAATTGCCAGTGAGTAGCGCGCAACTGGCGACCGACGCTACGCAGCGCTTGCTGGTCGAGGTCGCCCTTCCAGTAGGATTCGAGGGCTTTTTTCAGTTCGCGGTCGGCACCGATGCGGGGAAAACCAAGGGTGTGGGCTACGGCCATGTCGAATTGCTCCTGTAAAAGATGGCGCTATTGTCGACAGCCGGGGCATCATGAGACAAACTCAACCTTTTCGTGTTGATCACAAGTTTTCCTCATGGAGCCCCCGGTGCTTGAAATCCGTCACCTGAAGACCCTGCACGCCTTGCGCGAAGCCGATAGCCTGGTGGATGCGGCCGACCGCCTGCACCTGACCCAGTCGGCGCTGTCCCATCAGTTCAAGGAGCTTGAGGAACGCATGGGCATGCCGTTGTTCGTGCGCAAGACCAAGCCCGTGCGTTTCACCAGCGCCGGTTTGCGCCTGCTGCAACTGGCCGATGCCACCTTGCCGCTGCTGCGCGCGGCCGAGCGCGACATCGCGCGGTTGGCCGGAGGCACCGCCGGGCGCTTGCACATGGCCATCGAATGCCACAGTTGCTTCCAGTGGCTGATGCCGACCATCGACCAGTTCCGCGATGCCTGGCCGGAGGTCGAGCTCGACCTGGCGTCGGGCTTCTCCTTCGCCCCCCTGCCCGCCCTGGCCCGTGGCGACCTGGACCTGGTGGTGACGTCCGACCCGGTGGATCTGGTAGGGATCACCTATGTGCCGCTGTTTACCTACGAGGCCATGCTCGCGGTGGCAAACCAGCACCGCCTGGCCAGCAAGGCCTACATCGTCCCGCAGGACCTGCTCAGCGAGACCCTGATCACCTACCCGGTGGAACGTGACCGGCTGGATATCTTCACGCGCTTTCTGGAACCGGCCGACGTCGAGCCGGCCCAGGTCCGCACGTCGGAACTGACGGTGATGATGATGCAGCTGGTGGCCAGCGGTCGCGGCGTGTGCGGCATGCCCCATTGGGCGCTGCATGAATACAGCTCACGGGGCTACGTGAAAGCCAAGCGCCTGGGCGAGAAAGGTTTGTTTGCGACGCTGTATGCGGCGATTCGGGCCGACATGCTTGATGCGCCGTACATGAGGGATTTTTTGCTGACGGCCAAGGACACGTCGTTTTCGACGCTGGATGGGGTAAGCGCCGTTCGTTGATATGTGGGAGCGGGCTTGCTCGCGAAAGCGGTGTATCAGTCAGCTTAATGCTGAATGTTGAACCGCATTCGCGAGCAAGCCCGCTCCCACATTTTTTGATCGGGGCGGATTTAGAGTTCGCGCCACATGTGGATCTTGTCGAAGTATTCCTCACCCACCCGCACCGCCATCGGCTCCAGGCCGAACTGGACGAAGCCGCAGCGCCGATAGAGGTTGAACGCGGCATCGTTGCCGGCGGTGACGGTCAATTTGATCAGCCGCAGATATTGATGGGTCCGCGCCTCGGCCAGCACCGCCTGCACCAGTTGCAAACCAAGCCCGCGCTGGCGCACGTTGGCGGACACGTACATGCCAAACAGCGTCGCCTTGTGCCGGGCCTTTTCCCGGGGCTCGAAGGCCAGCCCGGCGATGCCCGCCAACCGGCCCTCGTCGAAAGCGCCTAGCACCACATCCAGCTTGCCGGTCAGGCGCGACTCCCACCAGCTCAAGGGCATCGTTGCTCGTTCGCGCACGCTGGAGGTGAACGCCCGGGGGTGCCGGTCGTAAGCTTCGAGCGTCATCGTCCGATAGTCCAGCGCATGGCTGACATCCAGTCGCTGAATCAACATGTTCAGGCCATCCGTTTTTGCTCGAGCATCAAGCGCAACGCCAGCGCCGACAAGACAAAGCCCATGAAATAACGCTGCATCGCCAGCCATGTCGGATTGCTGACGAACCATGAGGCGATGCCCGCCGCGAACAGGGCGATCATCAGGTTCACGCAGAAACTGACGCTGATCTGGGTCAGGCCCAGGACGATACTTTGCGTGAACACCGAACCGTGCTCGGGGCTGATGAACTGCGGGAACACCGACAGGTAGAACACCGCAATCTTCGGGTTCAGGGCGCTGGTGAGAAAACCCATGGTAATGAGCCTGCGCGACGAGTCCGGTGGCAGCTGCTGCGCTTCGAACGGCGAACGCGCACCCGGCTTGACCGCCTGCCAGGCCAGCCACAACAGGTACAGGGCGCCGGCCCACTTCAACACTTCATAAGCCATCGGCACCGCCAGGAACACTGCGGTCAAACCGGCCGCGGCGGCGAACAGATGCACGAAGAAACCCGCGACCACGCCAAGCAACGAGGTGACCCCGGCCTTGCGTCCCTGGCAGATCGAACGGGAGATCAGGTAGATCATGTTCGGCCCCGGTGTCAGCACCATCAGCAACGCGGCAGCGGCGAAAATCAGCAGGTCTTGAAGCGGGATCATGGGCGAAGTCCCTTGCGTAATGATCAGGCGATAGCGGTCAGCGAAGCTCGATAAAACGGCAGGATCAGGTCCCGTGTCAATGGCGCCAGAACGACACCACCGTCACTGGCCGGATCGATCCAGATCACTTCTTCGATCTCGGCAGCCGGGGTGACGTCGGCATCGATGGTCAGCAGAAACAGTTCGGCCTGCACGACAAAACCCGGCTCATTGGCGGCGGGGGCCGAGAACTGCCCGAGGAACGTGGCGTGCGCCGTATCGATCAGCAGACCCAACTCTTCTTCCAGCTCCCGGGCCAGTGCGCTGACCGGTTTTTCATCGGCTTCGATCTTGCCACCCGGTTGCATGAACGCCTGGGTGCCGCGCTTGCGCACCAGCAGGGTTCGCCCGTCGGGCCCGATCAACAGGGCGGCGGCGATGTGGATAAGTGCAGAGGGCTGGGCAACAGACGTTGACATTAAAAAGGCCTTTGATTCAAAAACGCCATTATATTCGACATTGATGTTGGCTGACGCAGCGCCATCGCGAGGTGGTTTGTGTATTGCCGAAATTATTGAGTCCGAACCCAAGGAAACCGTATGAGCCTGTCACTCCTGAGCCGCTACGCCTTCTTTGCCGCCTGCGTGATCTTCACCCTCGCCAGCCTGCCCTTCCTCGAGCACGACTGGCTCTGGCCTATCACTGCCGTCACCGGCGTACTCAGCCTGATCGGCCTGTTCGATCTGCTGCAAAGCCCCCACGCAGTGCGCCGCAATTACCCGATCCTGGGCAATATCCGCTATCTGGTCGAAGGCATTCGTCCGGAAATCCGCCAATACCTGCTCGAATCCGACAGCGACGCCCTGCCCTTTTCCAGGGCCCAGCGCTCGCTGGTCTACTCCCGGGCCAAGAATGAAAGCGCCGACAAACCGTTCGGCACCTTGATCGACGTCTACCAGTCGGGTTTTGAATTCATCGGCCACTCGATGCGCCCGGCGCCCTTGAGCGACCCGAGCGGTTTCCGGGTCACGGTCGGCGGCCCGCAATGCACCCAGCCGTATTGCGCGTCGGTGTTCAACATTTCGGCCATGAGCTTCGGCTCGCTCAGCGCCAACGCCATCCGCGCGTTGAACCAGGGTGCCAAGCTCGGCAACTTCGCCCACGACACCGGCGAAGGCAGCATCAGCCCTTATCACCGCGAACACGGTGGCGACCTGACCTGGGAACTGGGCAGCGGCTACTTCGGCTGTCGCACCAGCGATGGCCGCTTCGACCCCGAGCGTTTCGCCGCACAGGCCCGAACGCCCCAGGTGCGGATGATCGAAATCAAGATGAGCCAGGGCGCCAAACCCGGCCACGGCGGGATCCTGCCCAAGCATAAGGTCACCCGCGAGATCGCCGACACACGCGGCATCCTGATGGGCGAAGACTGCATCTCGCCGTCCCGCCACAGTGCGTTTTCAACGCCGATCGAGATGATGCATTTCATCCAGCAACTGCGCGAGCTGTCCGGTGGCAAACCGGTAGGCTTCAAGTTTTGCCTGGGTCACCCGTGGGAGTTCATGGGCATCGCCAAGGCCATGCTGGAAACCGGCATCCTCCCGGACTTCATCGTGGTCGACGGCAAGGAAGGTGGCACCGGCGCCGCGCCTGTGGAATTCACCGACCACATCGGCGTGCCGATGCGCGAAGGCCTGCTGTTCGTGCACAACACCCTGGTCGGCCTGAACCTGCGGGACAAGATCAAGCTCGGCGCCAGCGGCAAGATCGTCAGTGCGTTCGATATCGCCAGCGTGCTGGCCATCGGTGCCGATTGGGCCAACTCGGCGCGCGGTTTCATGTTCGCCATCGGGTGCATCCAGTCGCAAAGTTGCCACACCAACAAATGCCCGACCGGCGTCGCCACCCAGGACACCCTGCGTCAGCGCGCGCTGGTGGTGCCGGACAAGGCCCAGCGCGTCTACAACTTCCATCGCAACACGCTCAAGGGCCTGGCCGAGATGCTCGCTGCCGCCGGCCTTGAACATCCGTCGCAACTGTCGGCCAAGCACCTGGTGCGGCGCATGTCGGCCACCGAGATCAAGCTGTTCTCACAGCTGCATGTGTTCCTCAAACCGGGGGAGTTGCTCACCGGGGAAGTGAATGGCGAGTTTTATTCGCGGATGTGGCAGATGGCGCGGGCAGACAGTTTCGAGCCTAACGAAGAGGCTGCGGCCTGACCTTCACGGCTCCGACATTGCGCTTTACCAATGAAGCGATTTGATCGGGGCCGGCTCTTTCATCACGATAAATCCGTAATCACCAATCAGGTAGATCCGGTAGAACTGGCTCTCCACCAACGGCGTGTAACCTAGATAACCCACCCGCGTCGCATTGCGCCGCTCCTTCTCCGCCACCACGTTGGTGATGCCGACCTTGGGCAGGTTTTCCGCCAGCATGTAGAAGTCGACGTTCAGCAGGTAATGCAACACCGGCATCTGCTTGAACGAACCTGCCGCCCCCAGCAGCCAGTGATCGGAATAGGTCACCGACATGTAGATGCGCTTGGCGTCACGCAAGGGTTGATGGCTGGCGATGTTATGTTCAAGGCTGCTCAGCGCGCTGCCGGCGAAGGCTTTCTGCACCGTCAGGACCCGGCCATAGGCGAACGACAACGACAACATGGCCAGCAGCGGCACCAGCAACAACAGCGGCAAGCGTTCGTGGAGTGTGGCCAGGGCCAGGTGACTCAAGTAGAACAGCAGCACCAGCAACACCGCGAATCCCATCAGGGTCCTGGCGCCTTCGTTGAAGTCGCGAAAGACCAGCGCGACGCCGGACACCAGCAACACCACGACCGGCACTGTCAGCAGACACAGCAGGCCGATCAGCAGTTTCTTCGGTCCACTGTCCTTGCGCTCGATAACCCTCAATCCCAAACACACTGCACCGGCAATGGCACAGAGCACCAACCCGGCCGCCACCCAGGCAAATCCGCCATGGAACAGCAGCACGACTTTTTCCAGTACCCGCGTGATGTTGATGTGGATCTGCAGCAAAGGCTGCGCTGCCCAGTCCAGCAACACCGTGCGACCCTGCCCCATGAAGGGGTATGCACTGACAAGGTAAATCAGCCATCCGAGAAACAGCTGGGCGATTCTCCAGCCGATCAAACCGCCCCAGCGCGGCCAGGCCACTTTGTCATTGACCGCCCTGAGCACTTCAAGACAGCACAGGCCGAGAAACACATTGACGCTGATTTGATACAGGCCCAGCGCCAGCGCAATCAGGAAAGAAGGCACCAGCCATTGCAGGCTGCGCGAAGGGTGACGAAAGGTGATGGCGTAGATCACCGCCACCACACTCAAGGTCATGACCGGGCCATCGTATTGATAGGTCAGGTTTTGCAGGAAGAACGGGCTGTACCAAAGCGGCAACAGCACCAGGCAGCAGCCGAAGGTCGGTTCGCGGAAGTGATGAAAGGTCAGGCTTGTCAGTGCCCAGGACATGGCCAGGGTGGCGATCAACAACGGCAGCGGAAAGATGTTCGGCGCGCCACTGCTGAAGGTCAGCGTGTTGTAGAACAACTCGGCGAACAGGCGCCCTTCCTTGGCCCAGGCCATGCCGGCCGACAGCGAGCGCCAGTTGTCATCGATGTAGGGATAATCCGCAATGATCAGCGGCAGCACGTACACCAGGGTCGCCAGCAGAAAAAACAGCCAGGCCTGGCGTCGAGTGAGTTCCTTGGTGAAGAAATCGCTGAACCTGCCCATGCTAGGGTTTGCGCCTGTCTTTGCCGCCGACGATGTCCTTGACCACATAGCGCGGCCGGTGCTTGGCTTCGATGTAGATCCGCCCGACATACTCACCGAGGATGCCGATGCCGATCAGTTGAACGCCGCCGAGAAACAGAATAGCGGTCATCAACGAAGGGTAACCGGGCACGCTGTTACCGAAGAAAATCTTGTCCAGCACCATGTACACCGCATAGAGCACGGCAAAGATCGACACGCATCCGCCGACATACGTCCATAACCGCAGCGGCACCGTGCTGAACGAGGTCACGCCTTCCAGCGCCAGGTTCCACAGTTTCCAGCCGTTGAACTTGCTATCCCCCGCCACCCGCCGGGCGCGTTCGTACTCCACCACCACGGTGTTGAAGCCGGCCCACGACAGCACGCCCTTCATGAACAATTGATGCTCGGGCAAGGTGCGAATCACGTCCACCACCTTGCGATCCATCAGCCTGAAATCCCCGACGTTTTCCTCGATCCGGGTGTAGGAAATTCGATTCAACAGGTGGTAGAACAGCGCTGCGCTGTGGCGTTTCAAGTAACTGTCGGCGGCGCGGTCGCGGCGCTTGGCCAGTACCACATCCGCGCCTTTTTGCCATTGTTCGATCAACAGCGGGATGACGCTGATCGGGTCCTGCAAGTCTACATCCATGGGGATCACCGCATCGCCGCTGGCAAATTCCAGCCCGGCAAACAGCGCCGGTTCCTTGCCGAAATTGCGCGAGAAATTGATCAGCAGGACCTGTTCGTCCACCTGCGCCAGGGCCGCCACCTGTTCGGCCGTGCTATCGGAGCTGCCGTCATTGATGAACACGATCTCGACTTCGGTCGCGTCGAGTTTCAACTCTCGTCGTACCGCCTGGTAAAACAGATTGATCGCCTGTTCTTCGTTAAACACCGGGACGATAAGCGAAACCTTCATACGTCACGCTCACGGAACACCACGTACTTGGAAAACAGGAAACCGAACACCAGGCTCAACGCAGAAAACAGCGCCACGGTCAGCAACCCATGCAACCGCCAGACATCGCCGACATGGCCGACGCCCAGGCTGAGCGCCCCCATCGCCAGCATGAACAACAGGTAACCGCCGACTGACGCCTTGGCATCAAACGTATAGAGCGCATTCATATAAAAGGAAAACGAGGCCGCTACGCAAAAGGCTGCCAGGTTGCTGGCCGCTTGCGTCAAGCCGAAGCCCACGCTCAAGAGAAAAAAGATTTGCCAGTGAATCAGCGTATTGGCGACGCCGATCACGGTGTAGCTGGACAAGCCCTTGTATGAAAGTCTCACGTGACGCTCCTGCGATTGAACGCTGCTCACACAAACATTTGAGCTTGTCTACTGTCAGAAATCGCAGGAATACCGACCTTTCAGACCAGCGGTCGGGCTCTGCGCCCACCTCAAGAGACATCCCGCAATACCCCGCCTTTGCAATTACCAGCGAATCAGTCCACCCTGCGCGCCGCCAATAGGCGGCAAGCAACTTTTTGCGCCTTCGGCCCATCCTTTGTTCAATACCTGTTTACCAGCGAGCCTGCCGTCATGACGTTAGCGCGCGATCACCGGATCGATTTTTTTCGCGGCCTGGCACTGATCTTCATTTTCTGGGATCACGTGCCCCACAACCCCTTGGGTCAAATCACCCTGCGCAACTTCGGCTTCAGCGATGCCGCCGAAGTCTTCGTGTTCCTGGCCGGTTACGCGGCCGTCCTGGCCTACGGCAAAGTCCTTGCGCGGGAAGGTTTGCTGATCGCCTGGGTGAAAATCCTGCGCCGCGCCTGGGTGCTCTATGTGGTGCACATCTTCCTGCTGGCGATGCTGATGGGCATTGTGTTCTTCGCCAACAGCCATGTGGAAACCCGCGACCTGGTGGAAGAAATGGGCATGCACCATTTCATCAGCGACCCCCAGCAGGCCTTGATCGATGAGCTGCTGTTGCGCTTCAAACCGAACCTGATGGACCCGCTGCCGCTGTACATCGTGCTGCTGGCGGGCCTGCCGCTGGTGCTGCCGATACTGGTGCGCAAGGTCTGGCCGGTGGTGGCGGTGTCCTTTGCGCTGTACCTGACCGTACCGTTGTTTGGCTGGAACCTGGCCGCGATCAAGGATGGCGTGTGGTACTTCAACCCCGTGGCCTGGCAACTGCTGTTTATCCTCGGCGGCGCGGCGGCGATTCATGCTCAACGCCCACGTTTGCCCGACACCCGGCCGCTGGTGCGCCAGCCGTTGTTCATGACGGCGGCGGTGTATGCATTGATCGCCGCGGTGCTGACGGTCGCCTGGCGCTGGCCGCAGATCCACGACGCCCTGATGCCTGCGAGCCTGAGCAATCTGCTGTACCCGATCAGCAAGACCAACCTGTCGCCTGTGCGCCTGTTGCACTTCCTCGCGCTGGCCTACGTCGCCGCGAAACTGTTGCCCGACACCGGCTGGACGCAAAACTGGCTGGCACAGCAATGCTGCCGCATGGGGCGTTTTTCCCTGGAGATCTTCTGCCTGGGCGTGTTGCTGGCGCCCCTGGCGGACATGCTCAATGCGCTGACGGACGATGCGTTCGCCATGCAGGTCTTCACCGCGTTGGTGGGGGCTGGGTTGATGGCGTTGCTGGGGGCGTGGCTGGAATTCAACAAGCGCTTGAATCGACCGGCTCCCGCCGTCGCCGCCTTGTAGGATCTGGCTTGTCGAGTCGCCGCATCGCAGCGAAGACGGCCTTGAGTGTTACGCTGGTCTTCCGGGCACCTTCGCTGCCAAGCCAGCTCAGGTTGATTGGCGGCGTGCCCAAGATCTGTACGCGCTGGTGATCCCCTGTGGGAGCCTGCTCGCGATGGCGGTGGGTCAGATGACATCTTGATTGACTGATCAGCAGTCATCGCGACCAGGCTCGCTCCTACATTTTGATTGGCGCCGTGCACAAGATCTGTGTGCACTGGAGATCCCTTGTAGGAGCAAGCTTGCTCGCGAAAGCGGTGGGTCAGATGACATCTTAATTGACTGATCAGCCGTCATCGCGAGCAAGCTCCCACACATTTTGATTGGCGCCGTGCACAAGATCTGTGTGCACTCGAGATCCCTTGTAGGAGCAAGCTTGCTCGCGAAAGCGGTGGGTCAGATGACATCTTGATTGACTGATCAGCCGTCATCGCGAGCAAGCCCGCTCCCACAGTTTGATTGGCGCCGTGCACAAGATCTGTGTGCACTGGAGATCCCTTGTAGGAGCAAGCTTGCTCGCGAAAGCGGTGGGTCAGATGACATCTTGATTGACTGATCAGCAGTCATCGCGAGCAGGCTCACTCCCACTTTTTGATTTGCGCCGTGCACAAGATCTGTGTGCACTGGAGATCCCTTGTAGGAGCAAGCTTGCTCGCGAAAGCGGTGGGTCAGATGACATCTTGATTGACTGATCAGCCGTCATCGCGAGCAAGCCCGCTCCCACATTTTGATTGGCGCCGTGCACAAGATCTGTGTGCACTGGTGATCCCCTGTGGGAGCGAGGACAGCCACGGATCCATGCCAAACATAAAACATTGTAGGAGCCCGGCTTGCCGGCGAAGGCGGTCTTGAGTATTGCGCTGGCCTTTCGGGCTTCTTCGCTGCGATGCGGCGACCCGACAAGCCAGCTACAGGATGAAAAAAGCCCCGATCATTTGACCGGGGCTTTTGCATTTCAGGCGTTACGACTTACGAAGCCGAACCCACCGCACCTTGCGTCGCATTGGTCGGTTGCAGCTTGAACACATAGAACAACACCGTCAGCAGCACCAGGAACGCCGGGCCGACATACAGCGCCACGCGGGTGTCCGGGAAGTACGCCATCAGGCCGACCACCAGCACCAGGAACGCCAGCGCCAGGTAAGAGCTGATCGGGAACAGCCACATGCGGTACTTGAGGCCGGCACGCTCGCTGGCGCTCAGGCCTCTGCGGAACTTGAGCTGGGCCAGCAGGATCATCACCCAGGTCCAGATCGCGCCGAAGGTGGCAATCGCCGTCACCCAGACAAACACCTTCTCAGGCACCAGGTAATTAAGCAGCACGCCCAGCAGCAGGGCGCCGATCGACAGCAGCAAGGCGCGACGCGGCACGCCGTTGCTGGAGGTCTTGGCGAAACCGGCTGGGGCCTGGCCGTTCTGCGCCAGGCTGTAGAGCATGCGCCCGGTGCTGAAGATGCCGCCATTGCAGGACGACAGCGCGGCCGTGATCACCACGAAGTTGATGATGCCGGCGGCAGTCTTGATGCCCAGGCGCTCGAAGGTCATCACAAACGGACTGCCCTGGGTGCCAATTTCGTTCCACGGGTAGATCGACAGGATCACGAACAACGCGCCAACGTAGAACAGCAGGATCCGCCAGAACACCGAGCCGATGGCGCTGGGAATGGTCTTCTGCGGGTTCTTCGCTTCACCGGCGGTCAGGCCGATCATCTCCACGCCGAGGTAGGCGAACATGACCATTTGCAGGGACATCAACACGCCCTGCACGCCGTTTGGCATGAAACCACCGTGGGTCCAGAGATTGGAAATCCCCAGGGCCACACCGTCGTTGCCGAAACCGAAGGCGATGATGCCGATACCACCCAATACCATCGCAATGATGGTGACGATCTTGATCAGGGCGAACCAGAATTCGAATTCACCGAAGGCTTTCACCGCGATCAGGTTGATCGAGCCCATGCTGACCAGCGCGGCGAGCGCCCAGATCCAGCGCGGCACATCGGGGAACCACACGCCCATGTACACCGCCACGGCGGTGATTTCCGCGACACAGGTCACCAGCCACAGGAACCAGTAGTTCCAGCCGGTCAGGAAGCCCGCCAGCGGGCCGAGGTAGTCCTGGGCGTAACGGCTGAACGAGCCGGCGACCGGGTTGTGCACGGCCATTTCGCCGAGCGCGCGCATGATCACCAGGATGGCCAGGCCGCCAATGATGTAGGACAGCATGATGGCCGGGCCAGCCATTTCGATGGCCTTGGCCGAACCCAGGAACAGACCGACGCCGATACAGGCACCGAGCGCCATCAAGCGAATATGCCGTTCGCCGAGTTCGCGTTTGAGCGGGCCGCCTTGAGCGGTCTCGCCGTGGGGCAACTGATTGCCTACGGGCATGGGGTACAACCTCGTCTTGTTATTGGATATATCCACCGAGCGGCGAAGCGTTGACCGATAAGCCAGCGCCTCCCGTAACCGACCCTGCTTCATGGGCAGAACCGTCTTGCAGGGCAAAACCTGCGCGATCAGCGGGGGGTGCAGTATAAAAAGCTCGCGACAGAGATTTTCACTCTATAAATCACAAAAATCAGGTGTAAATCTCGGTAAAAGCGCTATCTACGGAGATGGATTGTCTGGGCTTTGTAGGATTTTTCGCTTTTGAAACGGCGGCGAGTATTGCACGGTATTGGTGCGTCGTCATGTTTCGGTATTCCTCTGGACGCCTCTGGATCAGCCCTGTAGGAGCTGCCGAGTGCAACGAGGCTGCGATCCTTTGACTTTGTTGTGTGAAAGCAGGATCAAAAGATCGCAGCCTGCGGCAGCTCCTACTAAGCTTCAAACAAGTCCGATCAATCTGCGCGTGAATGGATCAATCGACTATGGGCGCTTTAGAACAAACCGATTCGAGTAAAACCGTGGTCCAGACTGAACCTGTGGATGAAGCGCCAATACCTGAAAAACCTCCTCGCAGTCGCGTCAAGCACGGCTGGAAAGCGTTTTGGCTGTTAGTGGTGATCATTGCAATTGTCCTGGGCCTCGCGGCGTCCAAGGAGATGCGAACGTCACGGTTTCAAGCTCGGGAAGCCAGCAAGTTCGCCAAGACCCTGAGCTATGAACTCAAACCCGGTCCCACCGACTCGATCCGCTACCCTGGCGCTGGCCCCTTCGACCTGCGCCTGGGTTACAGCTCGCTGGGCGAGTTCCTGCCGCGCCTGCTCAAGCGTGATTACGTGATTTCCGCCCAGACCCGGTTTTCTCCTGCCCTGATGGACTACACGGGCAAGGGCCTGTTCGTGCCTTATGCGGAGAAAATCCAGGCGGGATTGTCGATCACCGATTGCCGCGCCAACCCCTTGTACCAGTACAAGTATCCGCAACAGCTCTATTCCAGCTTCGAGGCGATCCCGCCGGTGGTGGTCAACAGCCTGCTGTTCATCGAAAACCGCTTTCTGCTCGACCCACGCCAGCCCCTGGCCAACCCGGCCGTGGACTGGCCGCGATTCGGCATGGCGGCCTATACCCAGGTCGCCAAGATGCTGCACCTGCCTGGTCAATCGGCAGGCGGCAGTACCCTGGCCACGCAACTGGAGAAGTATCGGCACTCACCCGACGGATTGACCGTGTCGGGCGGGGAAAAGATTCGCCAGATGATTTCCGCCACCGTGCGCGCCTATCAGGATGGGCCGCAAACGCTCATCGCCCGGCAGAACGTGGTGCGCGACTACCTCAATAGCGTGCCGCTGTCGGCGGTGCCGGGCCACGGTGAGGTCCATGGCATGGCTGAGGGCTTGCGCGTGTGGTACGGCGCCGACTTCAACACGGCCAACAAAACCCTGGCGAGCGACGCCACGGATGCAAAGAGCCTGGCGGAAAAAGGCCTGGCCCTGCGCGAAATGCTGTCCTTGATGATTGCCCAGCGCCGACCTTCCCATTACCTGACCAAAGGTCGCGATGAACTGGCCGACCTCACCGACAGCCACATTCGCCTGCTGGCACAAAACGGCGTGATCGATGCGCCCTTTGCCGCCGCGGCATTGGCGAGCAAAGTGACCTATCGCGACTGGGCCACCCAACCGACCATTCAACCAATCGAAACCAACAAGGGCATCAGCGTGGCACGCAGCCGCCTGGCCGGGCTGCTCAATCGTCCGCTGTACGATCTCGACCGGCTCGACCTCTCGGCCACCAGCACCCTGCAAGGCGACCTGCAAACCCAGGCCACCGCCTACCTCAAGCGCCTGGCCGACCCGGCCTATGCCGCTGAAATCGGCCTGATGGGCGAACGCTTGCTGACCCCCACCAGCACCACCCAGGTGCGCTACAGCTTCACCCTGTTCGAACTGACCCCGGATGGCTCGCGGGTGCGGGTACAGACCGACAGCACCGACCAGCCGTTCGATATCAACGAAGGCAGCAAGCTGGAACTGGGCTCTACGGCAAAAATGCGCGTGCTGACCACCTACCTGCAGATCATTGCCGAGCTGCACGACAAATATGCCGAGATGAGTGTCCCGGACCTGAAGAAAGTCGAGGTGCCGGAGCAGGATCGCCTGAGCCGCTGGGTGGTCGACTACCTGATCCAGAACAAGGACCACGGCCTGCAACCCATGCTCGGCGCCGCGCTGGATCGCAAGTACTCCGCCAGCCCCGGCGAAGCGTTTTTCACCGGTGGCGGCTTGCATGTGTTCCATAACTTCCGCAAGGAAGACAACGGGCGCAACCCGACCTTGCGCGATTCCCTGCGTGAGTCGATCAACCTGCCGTTCATTCGCCTGATGCGCGACCTGGTGCGCTACACCACCTATTCGGGCCCCAACAACCGGGCCGAACTGCTCAAGGATGATCGCGACCCTCGGCGCCAGGAATACCTGGCCTCGTTCGCCGACCGCGAAGGCACGTCGTTCCTGCTCAAGTTCTGGAAGAAATACAAGAACAAGGACACCCAGGCGCGGCTCGAGACCTTCCTCGACAGCATGCGCCCGACCCCCATCCGCCTGGCCGCCGTGCACCGTTACCTGTTACCCCAGGCCAGCCAGCAAAGCTTCAACACCTTTGTGCGTTCGCACCTCACAGGCGAAAAGTCCACCGACAAGGAGAAACTCACCGACGAGCGTCTCGAACGCCTGTACCTCGCCTATGGCCCCGGCACCTATGACTTGCCCGACCAGGGCTTCATCGCCAAGGTCCACCCGTTGGACCTGTGGATGATGGGCTACCTGCTGACCCACCCGGACGCCACGTTCAAGGACATCGTCAAGGCCAGCCAGTTCGAGCGCCAGGAAGTCTACAGCTGGTTGTTCAAGAGCCGTCACAAGGGCGCCCGTGACAACCGTATCCGCACCATCCTGGAAATCGAAGCGTTCCTCGACATCCACCAGCGCTGGCAGAAAGTTGGCTATCCGTTCGATCACCTGGTGCCCTCGCTGGCCACTGCCATCGGCAGCTCCGGTGACCGGCCGGCGGCGCTGGCCGAGCTGATCGGCACCATCCTCAACGACGGTGTGCGCATGCCGACGCTGCGCATCGACAGCCTGCACTTCGCGGCGAACACACCCTACGAAACCAAGCTGATCAACGACCCGGACGTCGGCAAACGGGTGATGCCATCCGAAGTCGCCACGGCCATGCGCGAAGCCTTGTCGCAGGTGGTGGATGCCGGTACGGCCAGACGTTTATCCGGCAGTTTCATCACCCCGGATGGCAAGGCGTTGGCCATGGGCGGCAAGACCGGCACCGGCGACAACCGTATCGAAGCCATTGGCTCCGGTGGGCGAATTCTCAGCTCCAAGTCACTCAACCGCACGGCCACGTTCGTGTTCTACATCGGCGACCATCATTTCGGCACCCTGACGGCATTCGTGCCGGGGCGCTCGGCCGAGGCGTTCACGTTCACTTCGGCGTTGCCAACCCAAGTGCTCAAAGGAATGGCGCCGATTCTCACCCCTTATTTGCAACCAGGGAGTAATACACAGTGCCTGCCCGTAGAGGTGGCACGGCGTTGAGGAACCCGGGTAGTAATTAATTATTTTCGGCATGGAAAATCCCGCTGTTTCGTACGGACGAACAGCGGTTTAACAGCAAGAATTCAGACTTTTACTTTGGGCGATGGAAGATAGGCTGGTGACTTCCATTGGTACTCAAGGTTTATTAAAAGTGAATGAACTACAAGGACGTACAACCGACAATAATGGCCGCCACTACGATTTCATTAAAAATCGAATTCCTTCTGTCATCCAGGCTGCTTCCCTGCAGCGGATACAGGCACTGGACGCCGCCAAAAAGGGCCCCTCGCGCTGGGTCACGACAGCCTCGAACTACAATCACAACCGGCTGAAAAATGCCAACCTGGAACTCTGGGCAACACACAACAAGGTCGATAAGGCCCTGGACAAGCTACAAAATATTTACGAATTCGCCGAACCGCTATTAAGTGCGGCCCTGAAAAAACAATACGGCGTCGATGACGACGTTCGAACAACTTACTTACATCTTTACTTGCCTAAAGAACGACCCTGGTATGCCCTCAATATCTCAAGTGGCGTCACCACTCGTACTGTTTCCCTGCTGGACGCCGCCTTGCATAACTTCGCCCTCTCCGAAACCTGCGAAGCGGATTCCGATTTCATCAGTCAGCCCGATGAACGCGGACTGTTCGACATCAAACCGATCAAACGCAAAATGTCGATTGCCCAGTTCCAGACCCTGTGTCGCGAACTGGACATCGGCGCGCAATACACCGAACACCTTGAAAGCTTTTTGCTACCCGGCGATCCGGTCGCAGAGACTTACCTGAAACGCAGCGTGGTCAAAAGCCAAAAAGCCGCGTTCACGGCGGCTGCACAACTGGCCGTGATGACTGGCGACATTCAGCGCGACACCCTTCAGCTCGTACTGGCCATGCTCGATGGCCAGCGCAACCTCACCTTCAAGGGCAAAATAGTACAGTTCGGCGAATTGTCGATCATGGGTACGGCGCTGACCGGCATCGTGCTGATTTCGCCAGACCTTGAGCGAACCCGCGAGGTCGCGCCGATCATCGCTTACCTCCCTCACGATCCGGAACATCCCCTTAAGGAGTACCCGTCGGTCACCGACTTCCTGAACGAACTGACTCGCCAGTTGCGCGATAACAACTTCATCCCTTCCAGCGGCATGACCTATCGTCAATACTTCAGCCAGTTCGTCGATCAGCCCGAGCGCGGGGCGTTTTTTGCCGGGCTGCAGCAACGTCTGTTCACAATTGAATGGCATCAGAAGGAGCCCCTGGATCAACGCCCGACATGGCGCGAGGAGCCCGTGCCTACCCCGCACCTGCAGTTTGCGGTGACACCGGTCAGCGGTGACCTCTGGGAACATCTCTTTCAGAAAAAACTGAACAAGATCCTTAACGACGCCAAGCACATTGCCGTGTCCACCGCCGACACCGACAGCAATGCCCGCTGGGCCTGGTGGGACAATTTCAAAAAAGTAGTTTCCGACATCTTCAATGTCGCGCTGATGGTCCTCACCCCGTTCGTACCCGGCCTGGGCGAATTGATGATGGCCTATACCGCCTACCAGATCACCAGTGACGTTATCGAGTCGTTGGTAGACCTGGCCGAAGGCTTGTGGATCGAAGCCGCCGAACATATCGTGTCCGTGGTGACCAATGTCGTGGAGTTGGCGATTTTCGCGGCGGGGGCCGAGCTTGGGAAAATCCCCCGGCTGAGGCTCTCGGCATTTATCGAAAGCCTGAAGCCTGTCGTACTCCCCGAGGGTCAGACCCGCCTGTGGAACCCCGATCTCACCCCCTACGCGCTGCCAGACTTCAAGCTGCCGGCCGACAGCCAACCCGATGCATTGGGACTGCACACCCACGAAGGCAAGCACATCCTGGCGCTGGACAATCAGCATTACGAAGTCCAGCGCCAAGACCCGATAACACAGCGCTATCGCATCAAGCACCCACAGCGCCCGAACGCCTATTCACCTGAGCTCGAGCACAATGGCCTGGGCGCCTGGACCCATGAAGCTGAAAACCCGCGAACCTGGGACAGCCCGACGCTGATGCGTCGACTCGGCCATGGCGTGGACGGATTCAGTGATACCGAGCTTGAGCAAACCCGCATAATCAGTGGTACCGAGGACGGCGAGCTGCGTCGGATGTACGTCGACAACACCCCGCCACCACCGCTCCTGGCGGACAGCCTCAAGCGCTTGCAACTGCAGAAGCAGACCCGCCAAGCCATCGAAAACATCCGCACCGGCGACGCGCTTGAACCGACCGCTTACTGGTTCGAACCGCTGGCGACTTATCTGGACGGCTGGCCCACGGAAAAAGCCCTGAAGGTCTACGAAAACGCCGATCTCACAGGACACTCTCGTCACTATGGCAATGCCGAGGCAACGCCGGCGCAAACCCTGTCCGTCAGCCTCTCTCACATCACCAGCGGTGAACTGCCACAAAGCCTTGTCGATTTTCTGAGTAAAGAAGAACTGCGCGACTTGATCGGCAGTCACCCCGCCAAGCAGGAGCAGCTTCAGGCCTTGCGCAATCGCCTGGCTGATCTGGCCAACAGCCTCGAACCGGATATTTTCAATCAGCTCTACCGGGCTGCGCAAAGCTCCGACACCCCCTCCGTTCAACTGCTTTGCACCACGTTCCCGGACTTGCCGGCCAATGTGGCGCAGACGCTGCTGACCCGTGCCAGCGCCACCGAGTTTGAACGCATGACGGACCATCAACAGATACCGTTGCGCCTGAAATCCCTGGCCCGTGAAGCAGCCTTCGAAGCACAAACCAATCATGCCTACGAAGGGTTCCAGGATGATGTGCAGATGGTGGCGGACACGGAACGTTTGGTGCTGAACACCCTGAGGGTTTTCACCGATTCGTTCGGTGATTTGCGTATCGAAGTCCATGACGGCACGTACGACGGTGACTTGCGTTGCAGTGTTGGCCCTGAGGACGCTTCGACCCTGCGCAAACTGATCAGGGAGCAGCCGGGAAAATATGCCGTTTATGACGCTTCAAACACCCCACTGCATGCAGCCGATGATTTTTACCAGGCAGTGCTCAACGCGCTACCCGCCGACCAACGTGCTCGCCTGGGCTATCGACCCGGCCAGGGCGCCCAATTCAAGCAGTGGGTGATGGTGAAAACCGAGGCACCGGCTGAACGTCGGACCGTGCTGGCTGAGCCACCGATTCGCGCGACCCAGGATTTGCAGACCGAACGGTTACTGCGTGGCCCGAGCCTTTCTACCGTTGCGCAGACGCCGGAAGAACGGGTGCGAGAGATCTATCCGCATTTCAATGAACGGGAGGTCGCGATATTTGTAGAGTCGCTGGGCGAGCCAGACGAAGCGCTCGAGACGCTCAAACGCCTGGAACGCGAACAGTACGAGCTGGGTGAAATTCTCGACAAATGGCGCAACCAGCAACCGGAGCACTGGGGCCCTGACAGGAACGGGTTTTTAAACGGTGGTGGGCAGCATATTGCCGACCGGCTCATGCAATGTTTCGAAAGGAAGTCGACCGTGTTCGGCGAGCGCAGCACGCGCCTTGAAGACGGCTACGTATTGGACCTCTCAGTCGAATTAAGCCGCTACGATCTCGAGTTGTGGTGGAAAAAGCTGCCGGATATTCAGCGCTACCTCGATCAGATAGAAACCCTGAACCTGGATCGCACGACGTTTTCCGCCAACGCCGGCGGCCTGCTGAAAAACTTTTCGAGACTACGACAATTGAGTGCCAGGGGCTGCCAACTGACGCAACTGCCGGAAGGTATCGGCGCCATGCACTATCTGCGAACCCTGCGCCTGATGAGCAACCGGATCAGGTTGACGCCGCGCGCTGTCGAGCACCTCAAGCACCTGACGCGCATGGAAACCATCAGGCTGGACGACAACCCGCAGCTGGGACTGATGCCAAACGTGGAGCGCATGCCAAAACTGAAGATCCTGAGCTTGAGCAATACCGGCGCGACCACCTGGCCTGAGGGCCTGTTCAACAAGCGCCGGCCGCGGGGTTTTCTACTGGACCTGATGCAAAACCCGCTCACCGAGATTCCAAGCGTGGTACCGGGTTCCGATGACGCGCGCCTCGTGGCGCGGGCACGGCTCTATGTGAAAGACCTCTCGGACGCCAATCGTATCGCCTACCAGGACTACAGACGCTCGGTAGGCCTGAATGCCGAGCAGTTCTATTCCGCCATCGCCGATCGAGCGATCGATCAATGGCCCATGTCGGACGACTCCCAGTGGTGGAGCGACCAGGCGACCGGATTGGGGACCTTCAGAGTGGAAGCCTGGCACGACTTGATTAACGAGCCTGGCGCCGAAGATTTTTTCGCCTTGATCCAGAAGCAGACGCGGTCTGCCGATTACCTTGCGGGAGGTGACCTGCGCCAACAACTCAGTGATCGGGTGTGGCGGATGATCGAAGCCATGGACCTGGACAGTGACCTGCGCACAGAGCTGTTCGAGATGGCAACATCGCCTACCACCTGCGCCGATGCCGGGGCCCAGGTGTTCAACCACATGGGCATCAAGGTGCTCGCAGCCGAAGCCTATGCCTTGTCGACGTCGGCTACCGTCCTGGAAAGCCAACTGGTCACGCTGGCAAAAGGTGCCGCGCGCCTGATGCGGGTCGATGACATCGCCCGTGCGGATTTCGGCAGTCGTACCGGTACGCCCGATGAAGTCGAAGTGTACCTGGCCTATGAAACCGGACTGGCTGAGCGCCTGGGTCTGCCGTGGCAATCACAGGCAATGCTTTATCGAGAAGTTGCCGGTGTCAGTGTCGAGACCCTCGACACCGCTTTTGATACGGTGATTTCGATGGGAGAAGGCGATGGCTTGATCAACGACATGCTCACCCAGACATTCTGGGAAACCTACCTGCGCAACACTTACCCGCGCGAGTTCCAGCGTAATGCCCGAAATTTCGAGCTCAAAAACGATTTGCTCGAAGAACTGCGGGACGCACAACGCGCCTGGTCTGAATCGCCAGGATCGTCGATTGAGCAACGACAAAAGAGCAAGCAACGGTTGCTGGACCTCGCCACGCAACTCAATGTTGCGCCAACCACCGTGCTCACCGCAGAGCGAATGAGCGACGCGGTGTACGAAGGGTTACAAAACGACATCGGTTATGAGGAACAACAACTGAGCAGGCGGTTGACCCGTGAGGCCCTGCAACGCGCCGGGCAGTAGTCGATCCCTGGCCAGGATACGCCCCTGAAGGTCACCTTCAGGGGCGTGCATTCATACCTCCGAATCCCAGATGACATTGACCCAACCCGAATACTGTCGTGACTGTCGCGGCTTGATCATCTCCCCTACTTCGTCGGGGGCAATCTCGAAATGCAGCGTTCCCGGTTTTCTGTCCACATAGATGCCTGGCTGAAACAGTTCGGTACCGCTGCCATCCAACAACAACCGACGGCGATTGATGGCTAACCCCTCGGCGTCGGTCAACCCATGGGGCAAGCTCACACTGACCAACAGCGGTACGGCATGGCCGGTCAGGGGTTCATACAACGAGCAGGTCTTGCTGTCTTGGGAATGCTGGCATTCCAGGCTCATCTTGAACCGCGAGCTGGCGGAGATGTTGAACGTCTGGTCGCGCAACAGACGCGTCGGCTTGCGCCCCTGGGTGAGCCAGGATTGCCAGCCACCCTGGGGGACCAGCTCCACGCGATTGCCGCCCGGTGGCACTTCGACTTTCAACGTGTGCTGGACCTCCAGCTCAAAGTTCAAGAGCATCTGGGGATCGTTGGGAACCATGACATCGCCCATATCGAAGTCGCCCCCGGGGCCGACGCGATAACTCAAGGTGCCCGTATAAGAACCTGATGACATGCCCAGTGGATTCGGCGTTCGAAGTTCGTAGGCGAAATCCAGATAGTTGTAAGCCATTGCCGAAATGGGAAACAGGGTCGTTTTGAGACAGGTACCCGCGACAGGCGTCCTCCAGAAAAAAGAGTAGGAGTAAGGGGAGTAGAATCCGACGCCACTGTACTCGCAGGGCGGGGGGGCATAGACCCAGCTCGATTGGGTCCACAATCTCTGGTGCGCTTCACCTTCCGGGGCACCTGTCAGATTGGCGGCCGTATCGCTTAGACTGTATTGTGAGCCGAACCCTGCAATGCGTACTTCCACTTGCTCCGACTCTCCTGTACTGATGTTCCTCACCGTCAGGGAGCGCCACTGTGCCGGCACGCTAAAGATGGCATTACTGCGTGGATCAGTGTCAGGCAGAAGCGGCCTGGTTGACTCGAACCTCAGGGGTAGCCGAATGCTGAACATGTTCAGCCGATTACACTCGACGGGGTTGGACACGCAATACCCACTGTTCGGTGTTTGATTGATGAACTTGTTGTCCATGGGCTTCGATGAATCCGGCCGAAACAGCGCCTTGATGTCCGTGGAAGCACCCATCGCTGGTTCAATGCTCCCTGCAAGCAACACCATGACCCAGGCTAAACGGCTGGTTTTTCCTGATATTTTTTTGAAGTTCATCGCCTTTCACTCAAGCCTCCGGCAATACCGCATTGAAGATCAAATTGACGCTGCCAAAATAGTTGCCGGGTTTGTAGACACCATCGGCAGGTGGCATGGGCAGGATTTCCAGCAACACCCGTTTACCCGGCGCCGCATCGCTCAGGGAAACCACTTCGCTGCTTTGCAGTTCGCTCAAAGCCGTGCCGTTGAACAGCACCTGCAAGCCGATGTCTTGGGCCGCGAATCCGTTGGACAAATAAGGCCGACCTTCAAGCCTGGCCTCTATGGCGCCCGCTTCGTTCTTGACGTCGAAATACTTGCGCAAGCCGCCCAGCGTCGAGGCGCTCAGGTTCCAGGGCAGTTGTTGTTCGCGGTGGATCCAGCCGGGGTCAGCGGGAATGACGTAAAACCCCAGGGTCGGAATGGTGACGAACACGTCGAACGTTTGCACTTCCCGGGCCGCAAATGCCGACAAGCTGGCCCACGCAAAGGTCGTAGCAACAAGCACCCGTGAAAGCTTCTTGAACATGGCGTTATCCCTTCACATCAAGTTTTTTGCTGCTCTGGCCTTCCACCAGCGTGAAGTGGTACTGACGACCCGCCTGTTTTTCGAAGGTGAACGTGCGGCCCGCGAGAATGTGGTGTTTGGTGGTGGGTTGGCAGTCTTGTTCGTTCTTGATCGAGCAGTCGCGAAACTCATCGACCACCACGACGGAATTGCCGTTGTTGCGGATTCGATAGTTGCCCGGGTCATTCTCGATGGCACTGTTGAAAACCGTGTCCTTGGGCCGGACAAAAAACACCGCGCCATAACCGGCCAACACGGTGACCCCGGCGGACAATTCCTTTTTATAGTCATCGCGCTCTTCACTGGAGACCGCGAACTCATCCTCTTTCTCGGGCACCACCGGCACGAAACGCACGCGGAAATAGCGCTCTTTGTCACGCTCGCCCATGAACAACAGGCGTGTGCCCTGCATGCCGTTGGCCGGCACGATCAGCCGCGCCGGGCTGGCCATCAGGCCATCGCGGGAATTGCCGTCGGCATGGGTCTTGAGCGGCACTTCCTGGGATGTGCCATCGGCGCTGTAGAGAATCTCGAGGATGTTGACCTTGACGAACGCCGTACTGTCGCCGCCATTGAATACGCGTTTCAAGAAGGTACTTTTGTCCCCGTCCAGATAGTCATACACGGTGCCGATATTGATGTTCGGGGCGGCCTGGGCCACCTGGGTGAGCAGACAAAAACCAACAGTTGCCAACAGACGTTTCATCGTCCTGTACCTCGTCGAATGGATGTGCAATAACGCAAAGACCTAGACTTCGGAGTCCCAGATAATCGTGACCTGGCCCGAGTAATGTCGCAGGCGTCGCGGCTGGATCATTTCCGCAACTTCGTTCTGGGCAATCTCGAAATGCAGCGTTCCCGGTTTACGGTCCACATAGATGCCTGGTTGGAATAGTTCGGTACCGCTGCCATCCATCAATAACCTGCGGCGGTTGATGGTTTGCCCGTCAGCGTCGGTCAACCCATGGGGCAGGCTCACGCTGACCAATAGTGGTACCCCATGTCCGGACCGGGGCTCATACAAAGAGCAGGTCTTGCTGTCTTGTGAGTACTGGCATTCCAGGTTCATTTTGAAACGCGAACTGGTGGAAATACTGAATGTCTGGTCGCGGAACAGACGCGTCGGTTTCAGGCCTTGTTGCAACCAGCTCTGCCAGCCATTCTGGGGTTCCAATTCAACGCGGTTACCACCAGGAGGAATCTCAACTTTCAATATGTGTTCAACATCCAGCACAAAGTCGAGCACGATCACGTTGTCTTCGGGCTGCATGATGTCGCCGAGATCAAAATCCTTATGGGGACCTACTTGAAACACGTGCTGGCCGGTGTACTGACCCGCGACCATTTGCAGCGGGTTGGGGGTCGTCAGCTCATAGGTGATGTCGAATGTCAGATAACGAAAGGGCTGTGGGATATTGACAAGCGCACGCTTGGCACACACCCCGGCACCCACCGGGTGTCTCCAGAAGCTGTTGAAACCAATGTCATCGCCCGCCCCGTCAAGACCTGTGCAAGGTGGCCCCGCGTGCATCCAGATTCCGTGTTCCCACACAAAATTGTGCCCGGCCCCATTCGTCAATTCTGGTGCGGGAAGTGGCAGCATGTAGGCGACGCCCATACCTGCAACCCGGAATTTGACAACTTGCGGCGGCGCGGTGGGATGCGTAACAACAATGTCCTGCCAGTCCGAGGGTATGTTGAACATGGCTCCCTGGCGTGGATTCGAATGCAGTCCCTGGATCGTGGCAATCGAATGGGAAGGAATCGGTAGTCGGAGGCTGAATAAATTGGCTTCGCGGCATTGCGATGGGTTATCCAGGCAAAATCCGCTGTTCGGCGTTTTGTTGATGAATTCGTTGTACTGCGGGTTTGTCGGATCCGGCCGGAAGGTGGCGCTGATTTGCTGAGTTACCGCCTCCACGGAAGCCGGCAGCAGCATCGCCAAGCTGAAAAAACACGCGGCGCTGCCACGCAACCGCTTCGGTAATACGCGAAAAAAATTCACTGTCCTGCCCCCTTGAAATACGTCCGAGACGGATTAACCCGCCTCCCCTTCCGCCTGCCCGATACCCGCCAACGTATCCGGCGTGCAGCGCAGATCGCCGATCATCAACACGTTGTTTTCAGTGCGCCCAAGGCTCGGGTCCAGGCGGAACTGGCAGAGCAACTGGTTACCGTGGCGCACCTCCAGCGTCGGTGAGCCTGCGTTCATTTCCATGGAGAAAAACCCGTCCACTTCACTCACGCCGCGGCTGGCGTGGTTGATGATGTGGTGGCCCTTGAGCGGATTGCCCTGGGGGTCGATCAAGCGACCGAGCACGGTGAGGGTTTTCATCACGCGGACCTGGCGATATTCCACGCCACCCTTGTTCAGGTGATAGCTCGAACGGGCGGGCTGGATGGTCGCGGCAGGCACGTGATTGCCCTCGAAATCGAAGCTCACCGAGCTGCTTCTGTAGGCGGTGATCGGCACGAAATTTCGCCCTGGGCGCAGCACCGCGCTGCCGCCACTGAGGTCGTCGGCACGCAGGGCAATGCCCTCGATATCGGACTCCACGTCGATGATCATGCCGGCGCCGTTACGGTGGTACTGGCTGGTCATGACCATTTTCTGTCCGCCAACGGCCACGGTGCTGTCCAGGTTCAGGCCACCGGTGAGGTCGTTGTTGTAGGACGAGCGCTGAATGAAACCGTCGCCGTTGATCAGGTCCGAGGTCATGGTCGCCATGGCGTTCAGACCGATGCCATAAGTATCGGTGATGGCTGTCGCCGAAACGCTCTGCAGCAGGTGATCCTGCAAGTCCTTGCGGTAGGTGACCGAGGCATTGTTGTCCCGCCCGCCATCGCGGTCGGTGCGCGAGCCGATGCTGCCCGAGATCTGCTCACCCGGCCCGCCCAGGGCCAGGGTCAGGCTCAAGTCGACGCCACGATTTCTATCGTCACCGGAGCTGTAACTGCCAGGCCGATCGAACAGCGACAGCCGCCAGTTGGCATCGCTGCCGAACAGGCGCGTGCGCTGGGTCCAGCCGAGATCGACGCCGGTGCCTTCGGTGTTGCCTTCACTGTGGGAGACCCGGGCGTTGAGGGAATTTTTACTGTCGAGCCGATGATTCACCGACAACGAAGAGTTGCTGGTCTGGCCGACAAACACGTTGCGCTGCCGTACCCGCGTACCATCGGGCAAGGTGTCGTAGAGTCGGGTCGTGTCGAGCCAGCTGCGGGTGTGGCTGGCGACGATGCTGCCGCTGCCGTAGGACCAGAGCCCCTGCACATCGAGGCCGGTGCCGTAGTCTTCGGTCTGGTAGACGTTGGCAAAGAGATTGGCATTGTTGACGATCGCCCAATCGACCGACGTGCCGTATTGCAACGTGTCGCGCACCTGCCGCCCGCTTAAGCCCAGGATGACCCGCGGGTGCAGCAGGAAGTTGAAGGCCGCGCCGGCGGTCATGTCGCCATCGTCCTGCTCGTCCCAGTTACTGAGCACCTTGGATTCACGGCCGGCAAACAGGTTGTAGCGCCAGCGCTCGTCGTGATTGCGCCAATTGTTGGGTTTGTAGATCAGCTCCTGTGTGCTGGAGGTGATCTGGCCGTCCTCGATCAGGCGCACTTCCACTTCATAAATGCCGCCCGGTAGCGGCCGGGTATCGAGGGTCTGCAATCCGGCCGGTACGGCCTGGGTATTGATCAACAGACCGTCGCGGTAGATTTCCACCGACCCCTGGCGATTGGCGGTGACGTAGACCGGATAGACCGCCGGTTTCGGGTTGTTGATGGCCAGGCTGTCGGAGCTGCCATACATGACGCCTACCGCGGTGTCGGGGCTGGTGCCGAACGTACGCGGTTGTCGGGTCAGGCCTTCGGACGAGGGCGTGAACAACCCCAGGCGCAGGAAGTTGCCCTCCAGTTCGCGTTGGGTGTACAGCTCGTTGACCGAGTGATAGAGCTGGTTATCCAGGCCACCCAATCGAGACAATTGAATGTTGGCCGCTTGCGTCCAGTTGCCCAGGCTGCTGCTGGCCTCCAGGCCATAACGCCCACCCAGGTCCTGATTCTGGCCACCATTGAGGTTCAACTGGTTGCGCACGATCAAGCCGGTACTGCCGCCTTCGGGCAGGCTGTAGTAACGCTGCACCTGGTCGTCGCGCTCGGCGTTTTCGGTCAGGATCGACACCAGGGAATTTTCCAGGCTGTAGTGCACGGCCAGCAGCTGTTCCGGGCACTTGGCCTGACACCCGCCCAACGCTATGCCTTGCTTGAGATAGCTCGACCAGGTATCGCGTTCACTGGCCTTGATGGAGCTGTCGCTGACATCAGTGAAGTCAACGAGGGTGATGCGATCGTCGCGCGATAACACGACCATCGCCTCACCGAGAAATTGTTGATCAAGTTCCACGCGCACCGCCAGCGGCACATCAAAGAAGTGCTCTTCAAACTCACTCGGTAAACCTTTGGCTTGCGCCAGCAAACTTCGAGGCGTCTGGCTGTTATCCATGGGCGCAGCCAGGGCGCTTGCACAAAAACACAGGGCAAGCGCCGTCGCGATGGGCGTCATCGGGAACATGAACGGAATTCTCTGAAGATAAATGCATTGAAACCCGATCGACGGACAGAAGTTACCCGTCGACCGGTATTTGTCATCAAACAGGGACAGTGCCCTGGTGAATAACCGTATTACTGGGTGACGCGAGGAATGGCGTCGAAGATCACCACTGGATTGGCGGTGTACAGGCCGGTCTGACCATCGCCCGGTTTGGCCGCCGCAATACGCATCTCGGCACGCATCCCGCCATTGGACTCGGTGTCACCCACCACTTCCTGAGAAACGCCGGTCAGTGTTACGTTGTTGAAGGTGTAGGTCAGTGGAATGTTTTGCGCTGGATTGCCATTGAACAATGGCTGCGGGCCGCCTTCGACGTAAGCATTCACCGAGCCATTGGTGTGCTGGATGTCGAACATGCCGGCCACATCGGTCAAGGTACCGGTGCCCAACTGGTACTGCATTTTTTCGTCTTTGCCGAAATCCGGGTTCACAGGCTGGGCATGGAACACCTTGCTCGGAATATCAGCGGTGATGTTGATGGAGGTGCGCGCTTCTTCCGCAGCGAACGCCATCGAAGTGCTGAGGGCCAGGAGGGTCATCGGGACGGCGATTGCAAACTTCTTGAACATTGTCGAGTACCTGTGTTTTCAAAGGATTGGTCTGTAGAAAGTTTTGATGATCCGTGCCAACAACCAGAATGATGGCGTTTCGGTTCAACTTTCGACACGGAGAATGATTGACCAATTTCCTAAGAAAGTAAGTACGAAAACTCTGCGCAACATGTAGTAAAAGTGACTCACGCATCGACAGAAAAAGCATTCAAATCAGACAATTACGACATTTACCCATCAGCCATATCCTACACACAGTTTTAGCTGAAAAAGCATACAGACAAAAACTAAAACAACTTCTGTAAGAACAATACTACTTACCCAACAACTAACGCCTAACAATAGTTGCATGCCTGATAATTAGTTTAATTACTCTAAAATAGCCAGCACTCCTTTCTCCCGCCGGACCGGCGGGCGCGGCGCTCCTACCGACCGCTGGTCAAAAAAGCTTGCACGGCCCATAAGATATATCTTACGTTGTATCTAGACACGACAGGAGAAGGAAAAAATGAGAGACCATCATTCCCCCCACCGCGAACACGGCGACGGTCGCGACGGCTTCGAAAAACGCCCCGGCCGCGAACGCGGCGGTCGCGGACCCCGGGTATTCGCCCCCGGCGACCTGAAACTGCTGTTGCTGGCCCTGATCGCCGAACAGCCCTGCCACGGCTACGACCTGATCCGCCAGATCGAAGGCATGTTCGACGGCGCCTACAGCCCCAGCCCCGGTGTGATCTACCCCACCCTGACCTTTCTGGAAGAAAGCGAAATGATCCAGGGCGATGCCGAAGGCGGGAAGAAACGCTACAGCGTGACCGACGCCGGCCGCCTGTCCCTGAGCGATCAGGCCATCGCCCTCGAAGGCGTGCGGGTGCGCATCGATGTCAGCAAGCGCTCGTTGCGCGGCCACGATCGTCCGCCGGAAATCCACGAGGCTGTGCATAACCTGCGCCATGCCCTGCAACTGCACCACGGTCGCTGGAGTGCGCAAGAAATCCAGCGCGTTGCCACCCTGCTCAACAACACCGCCAAAGCCATTGTCGACGGCCCAGCCGTTCAGGCTGGCCAGGAGATCGCCGAATGACCGCAGTCGATACCTCAACCATTCACCGTGTGATGCACGAGATCAAACGTCGCAAACTTGAAGTCCTGCGCGTCGTCGACCTGACCCCGCGCATGCGCCGTATTACCTTGGGCGGCCCTGAGCTGGCCGGTTTCATCAGTCTCGGCACCGACGACCACGTCAAGCTGCTGTTCCCGCAGGACGCGGCGCAACAGGCGGCACTGGACACCCTGGTACTCGGCGCCGGCAAGGACGACGGCCCAAAGCCGGCCATGCGCGACTACACCCCGCGCCGCTACGACCTGGATGCCCTGGAGCTGGATATCGATTTCGTCCTGCACGGCGACGGCCCTGCCTCGACCTGGGCCGAACAGGCTCAGCCCGGGCAGTTCCTGCACATCGGCGGGCCACGGGGTTCGATGATCGTGCCGGACATCTTCGACAGCTACCTGCTGATCGGCGACGAGACCGCCCTGCCCGCCATCGCCCGACGCCTTGAAGGCCTGGCGGCCAATCGCAAGGCGCTGGTGATTGTCGAAGTGGAAAACGGCAAGGAACAGCAGGTGTTGGAGAGTGCTGCCGAGGTCAATGTAATCTGGGTACTGCGCGAAGGCGGCAAGGATCATCTGCTGAGCACCGTACGCCAGATCCAGGTGCCCGCCGGCAGCCTGTACGCGTGGGTGGCGACCGAGAGCAAAGTGTCGCGGCAGATTCGTCGGGTGTTGCTCGATGAGCATGGGCTGGATGAGCAGTTCGTCAAGGCCGTGGGTTACTGGCGGCTGGATGACAGCGACGAGGAGTGACCGGCTTCAGGGCCCCATCGCCAGCAGGCTGGCTCCCACATGGGATCTGTGTACACCACACCCTAGTGGGAGCCTTGTGGTGCCATGCTGGTTCAAATGATGGTGAGTAAAATCGGGTCTGAGTCTGTAGTCAGACTCGATCCCCCCACTCCCTGATAACGCAATGGCTCGGTTCGACCCTTGAATCTTTGCAACTGCGCCAGGGACAGCTCGACCTCCAGGTCTTGGCTCTGTTGATATTCACCGTCTTCCGGTTCTGCATCTGGCGATGAGGGTACCCACTCGCCTGCGGCGATGTCGGCACCTTTCAATTCGGGGTCTTCGGGATTACCCAGAATGGGGTAGACCCTGCCTTCCGGATAAAGCTGTGCTGTATTGGAACTGTTAGAAATAACAGTTCCGACCAGTGGTGCAATGCAGAGGTCAGGCGCTGCGGGTTCAGGGCAATTCGGGATTTTCTACCCGTCCCGTCAGATAATCGACGCGTTCGACGCTGCCATCACCCAATACGTAGAATTTTTTTCGTAGGATTTTCCAGGTGGTTCCCGGCATCCAGTCGAATTCGACATAGTCTTCATTGTTGACATGGAGGTCGAACACTTGGGACATCTCGTAAGCCATCTGTAGTGTTTCGGTTGGAAATACAAATTGATGTCTTATTGGCATGGCTGAATACCCCAGCAGTGATTGAACTGCCGATTTAGCCTGCCTCGTTGACCGCGCATAACTGTTAGAAGTACCAGTTACGAGGAGCTGCCACGTTCGTTTCCACACGAATGGGTGACAGCTGTGCGCAGGGTGGAAAACCGGGAATCAAGGAAACCGGCACGTCCGAAGACGTCCCACGCACAGCCGCCATAACTCACGCCGCAGACACAAATAAAGCGCCGGCAGACGTGATGGGGGCGCTGTTGCGCCTTGATTTACACGGGTTTCCACACCCGGTCGCTGAATTGGCAGCGACGGTGGGAGGGTATCGTGTGGTCCCTTTTCCCGAAACCTTCGAGAGCGCTGAACAATGATTTGGTCAGTCACCGCCGGAAAAGCGGGACGTAAAAGCGGACAGGCTTATTTCCCAGCTAAGAGCAATAAATCGTCCCCTTGTTCGTTTTTCACGACTAGACATTCGCACTATTAACGGCGGATAGGGGGGAACCTGGCGTTAAATTCTAAACCTGCTTCTAAACCAGCCCTGGCTATATCCGCCTGCATTCTTCGAGGATCTTGTCCAGCTTCTCGAATTTGTCGAGCCCGCATTTGCATCATGTCATTTACTGCTCGTTCTCGCGCTAGGGCCCGATGTAGCCGCAGTTCTCGCGATTCTTGGGGTGGTAGTGGGCGGTTGCCACGTAAATCACTTGGATGACCTCCAGCTGCGTCGCCTTGAAGTTGATTGTGTTCAAGGCTCGGCTCTTTTACTTTACCGTTCCATACAACACGTCTGTCGGGGTCAATTTTACCGGCTAGCAGATTCGGGTTTTGATTAGGCCTACTCGTAGACGGAAAATAGCTAGGCCTCTCATGCGGTGGTGGTCCGTCGTATCCGTGGTATAGGCCCGTGGTTGGTTGAATGTCGCTGATAGCTGGACTGTTATTTCCTCTTGGACCCGGTGTTGAAGCGGTAACGGTACTTATTCTGCCTAACGCCTTCAGTTCCCCAGTTTTTTCAGGACGCATTGGGCCGAGAGGAGCTGAAGCCATTAGGCTTTTGGAACGACTTGGCCCCGTAATGTCGGCGCCACCAAATAGAAAGTTAAAAATATTGGCTCCCATCTTACCCCATCGAACATGCCCCGTCGGATCCGAAAAATTTACCGGATCCCCCACGCAATACACATACGTATTCAACCCGCCATTTCCAAACGGACTCCATCTATCTGGGCTATGGAAGCGCATGAATATCGGGTTGTAAGCGCGGTAGCCGTTGCCCAGTAAATACCAGCCGATGCGCGCCTCACGCAATTCACCGTTGAAACCTAATCGCGTCGCAACTTCCTGCTGCCCGGATTGTTGACCGTAGGCAGAATAGGCGATGGAGTTGGGCTTGCCCCCTGCGATTTCGGCGAACACCGAGTTCTTATTGTCGGTTGCCAGCAGGACAGTGCGTTGCCCAAGCGAGTTGCGATGGTTATCAGCCATAGAGTCAGTCATGAAAAGGTCTACCTTGTTGAACTTTCCGACTTTATTCAAGGCCTCCAGTTTGATTCATTCTGCATAGCGTTGGGTACTAGCAGAACTGCTAGTACCCATGGGCGGACTTGCTCCGGGCGGCGTTCCGACGTAAGCGGTGGTCAGCTGACATCTCTATCGACTGGTCGGCAGTCTTCGCGAGCAAGCCCGCTCCCACATTGGATGATTGCCATGTACAGGATCTGCGTTCGCAGGCGATCCACTGTGGAAGCCTGCTGGCGATGGCGATATTACCTACACTACAAAGCCAGGCCTTTATTACGACGCCCCAGCCACCGATCCCACGCGATCACCATCAACGCAATCAAGACAAACCCCAGCAGCAATCCCCCGGCATTGATAAACACCTGTGGATAACCCAGTTTCTCCACATCAATGAATGGGTAGGGATAAACCGCCAGCACATGCCCACGCAGCAGCGAATAGGCGAAGTAGACCAGCGGGTAGATCACCCACAATCCGATGTGTCCCACCCGCAGCCTGCCCTTGGGCACGCAACGCCACCAATACACCAGGAACAGCAGCGGCATCACGTCATGCAGCAACTCATCGGCCAGCCATTGCCAGCCTTCTGGATGCCATAGATGACGCAGCAACAGGTTGTAGGCCAGGCTGACCACTACGATGCTCACGGCAATGCCACTACTGACCCACGGCTGCAGGAACCAACGACGCGCCGCCGATTCGCGGGACGTCGCTGCACAGGTCAGCACGGTCGCCACCAGGGTGTTACTCAGCACGGTGAAGTAGCTGAAGAAACTCACCAGGCCGCCGAGCAGACTGGCGCCGAAATTCCAGCGCGCAAAAAAAATCAGGTACAGCTGGATACTTAGGCCGGCCCAGCCCAGCACGGCCGCCAGTGTAATCAAGCGTCGCTGCATACCCTGCGCGGGCGGCATGTCAGACCGGGCGCTTGGTGCGCATCAGTTTCACGTATAGACGTTCGACTTTCTCCCGCGCCCACGGGGTCTTGCGCAGGAACGTCAGGCTCGACTTGATGCTCGGATCGCTCTTGAAGCAACGGATATCGATGCGCTCGGCCAGCCCCGACCACTCGTAGTGTTCAACCAGCGCGTTGAGGATCTGTTCCAGTGTCACGCCGTGCAGCGGATCGGGGTTGTGTTCGTTCATGCCAGGCCTTCGAGCAGAGTGTGGAATTGGAAGCCGCGCACCTTACGTTAAATGTAGGTGAAACGGAAAAGATCGCAGCCTGCGGCAGCTCCTACAGGACTGTTACCAAATCTGAAAGGATGCATGTCGGTAAAAGCGCTTTCTCTATTTGTAACAGAACATTATCCTTACACCCGCCCAAGCTGAAACGCTTCTGCCGTCAGCTTTGCTTCTGTCGTTTACGTTCATCCCCCAGAAAAAGATCAAGAATTCCTTCTCTATGCCTGAATTACGATTCTCGAAAGACAGCGCTGTCTTTACGCCTGTCGCTTGCCTGCTCACAGGCCTCGGCGCTTTCAGCCTCGCCACTTGCGCCCAGGCGGCGCCCGCCTTTGACAGCGACTCACCGTGGATGCTCGGTGACTGGAACGGCACCCGCAGTGAACTCTCGGCAAAGGGCTACGATTTCAAGATCGACTACACCGGCGAAATGGGCAGCAACCTGCATGGCGGCTACGATCACGATCGTACCGCTCGCTACAGCGATCAGTTCGCCCTGGGCACTCACCTGGACCTGCAGAAAATCCTCGGCTGGGACGACGCCGAGTTCCAGCTGACCATCACCAAGCGCAGCGGCAACAACATCAGCAACGACCGAATCAACGACCCACGGGTCGGCGGCTTCACCTCGGCTCAGGAAGTCTGGGGCCGTGGCCAGACCACGCGTCTCACCCAGATGTGGTACCAGCAGAAATTCCTCGACCAGAAGCTCGACATCAAGGTCGGCCGTTTCGGCGAGGGCGAAGATTTCAACAGCTTCCCCTGCGACTTCCAGAACCTGGCGTTCTGCGGCTCCCAGGTCGGCAACTGGGTGGGCGACATCTGGTACAACTGGCCCGTCAGCCAGTGGGCGATGCGGGTCAAGTATCACCTGACACCCGAGTTGTACGCGCAGGTCGGCGCCTACGAGCAAAACCCGTCGAACCTCGATCGCGACAACGGCTTCAAGCTCAGCGGCAGCGGTACCCAAGGGGCCATCCTGCCGGTGGAACTGGTGTGGACGCCAAAGCTCAACGGTCTGCCGGGTGAATACCGTGCCGGCTACTACTACAGCAACGCCAACGCCACCGATGTCTACAAGGACAGCCACGGCCTGCCTGCCGCCCTGAGTGGCGAGGCTTACCGCAGCGCATCGAGCAAGCATGGGGTGTGGCTGGGCATCCAGCAGCAAGTCACCAGCATCGCCAGCGACCACTCCCGCGGCCTGAGCCTGTTCGCCAACGGCACGATGCACGACAAGAAAACCAACGCCATCGACAACTATGTCCAGGCCGGCCTCGTCTACAAAGGCCTGTTCGATGCCCGCGCCCGGGATGACATCGGCTTTGCCATGGCCCGCGTGCACGTCAACCCGGCGTATCGCAAGAATGCCGAGGCGAGCAATCAGGCCAAGGCTGTCTTCGACTACGACGACCCGGCCTTCCTGCCGCCCCAGGACACCGAATACAGCGCCGAGCTCTATTACGGCGTGCACGTCACGAACTGGCTGACCGTGCGCCCGAACCTGCAATACATCCGCCACCCCGGTGGCGTGAACGAGGTCGATGACGCGCTGATTGGCGGGATCAAGATCCAGTCGTCCTTCTAACCAACACCACAAAACCCCTTGTAGGAGCGAGCTCGCTCGCGATGGTCGTGAACGATAACGCTGCGAACCTGACACCCCGCATCGTTCTCAGGTTTTTCGCGAGCAAGCTCGCTCCTACAGGGGATTGCGTGAACCCGATAGATATATCTGAACCATGCCCACGCGGGATCGTCATCTACAGTGAACCTGCGCGGGACCACTTGAAACGTCACGGAGAACCACACTATGAGCACTGAAGGTGCTTTGAGTCGAAGCCGTTTATTGCCGACCTTGCTCGGCATACTGCTTCTGGTAATGGGCCTGGCCATGCTGGCCGGCGGGATCAAGCTGAGCATGCTCGGCGGTTCGCTGTACTACCTGCTGGCCGGTATCGGCCTGGCGCTGACCGGCATCCTGCTGATCGCCGCGCGCCGCGCCGCGCTGGGCCTGTACGCACTGGTGCTGTTCGCCAGCACCGCCTGGGCACTGTGGGAAGTCGGTCTCGACTGGTGGCAACTGGTGCCGCGCCTGGCAATGCTGTTCGCCCTGGGCCTGGTCATGTTGCTGCCGTGGTTCCGCCGTCCACTGCTGCGTAATGGCGCCGCTCCCATGGGCACCGGCGCCCTGAGCGTGGCCGTGGTGATCGCGGGCGCAACCGCCCTGGCCAGCCAATTCACCAACCCGGGTGAAATCAAGGGTCAGCTGGATCGCGACAGCGTGCCGGGCATGACCAACACCGCCCCGGCCATGCCTGACGGTGACTGGAACTCCTATGGCCGCAGCGCCCATGGCGACCGTTACTCGCCGCTGGCGCAGATCACCCCGCAGAACGTCAACAAGCTGGTACCGGCCTGGACCTACCGCACCGGCGACCTGCCAGGGCCGAACGACCCGGGTGAAACCACCGCCGAAAACACCCCGCTGAAAGTCAACGGCATGCTCTACGTGTGCACGCCGCACAGCCAGGTGATCGCGCTGGACCCGGACACCGGCAAGGAAATCTGGCGTTTCGATCCGAAGCTCTCGACGCAGAATGCGGCGAACTTCAAGGGTTGGGCGCACATGACCTGCCGTGGCGTGACCTATCACGATGACGCGGTGTATGCCTCCGAGCAGAGCCCGACCGGTACGGCCAGCCCGGCCCCGGCCAGCGCTTGCCCGCGCAAGATCTTCCTGCCGACCGCCGACACCCGCCTGATCGCCCTGAACGCCGACACCGGCAAGATGTGCGAAGACTTCGGCGACAAGGGCCAGGTCGACCTGCGCGCCAACATCGGCGGCTTCACGGCCGGCGGTTACTACTCCACCTCGCCACCGGCGGTCACCAAGGACCTGGTGGTGATTGGCGGCCACGTCACCGACAACGTCTCCACCGACGAGCCGAGCGGCGTGATCCGCGCGTTCGACGTGCACACCGGCAAACTGGTGTGGAACTGGGACAGCGGCAACCCGGACGACACCACGCCGATTGCCGAGGGCAAGACCTACACCCGCAACTCGCCAAACATGTGGTCGATGTTCGCGGTCGATGAAAAACTCGGCATGCTCTACCTGCCGATGGGTAACCAGACCCCGGACCAGTTCGGCGGCGCGCGTACCCCCGAATCGGAATTGCACGCGGCCGGCCTGACCGCCCTGGACATCGCCACCGGTAAAGTGCGCTGGAACTTCCAGTTCACCCACCATGACCTGTGGGACATGGACGTCGGCGGCCAGCCTACCCTGATGGACCTGAAAACCGCTGACGGCGTGAAGCAGGCCGTTTTGGCGTCGACCAAGCAAGGCAGCATCTACGTGCTGGACCGCAGCACCGGTCAGGCCATCGTGCCGATCAACGAAGTGCCGGTGCCGCAAGGCGCGGTGGAAGGCGACCACACCTCGCCGACCCAACCGAAATCCGACCTCAACCTGATGCCACCGCCGCTGCAGGAGCGCGACATGTGGGGCGTCACGCCGTTCGACCAACTGATCTGCCGGATCGACTTCAAATCCATGCGCTACGACGGCCCGTTCACCCCGCCTTCGCTGCAGGGTTCGATCGTCTATCCCGGTAACTTCGGCGTGTTCGACTGGGGCGGAATCTCGGTTGACCCGGTGCGTCAGATCGCATTCGTGAACCCGAGCTACATGGCGTTCAAATCGAAGATGATCCCGGCCGCGGAAATCGCCGCCCAGGGCCCGCGCAAAAGCGAAACCGAAGGCGTGCAACCCAACAAGGGCGCGCCGTACGGTGTGGTGCTCGAAGCCTTGCTGTCGCCAATGGGCCTGCCGTGCCAGGCACCGGCGTGGGGCTACGTGGCCGCGATCGACCTGACCACCCATGAAAAGATCTGGATGCACAAGAACGGTACCGTGCGCGACAGCTCGCCTGTGCCGATTCCGCTGAGCATGGGCGTACCGAGCCTGGGCGGCACCTTCACCACCGCCGGTGGCGTCGGTTTCCTCAGCGGTACCCTCGACCAGTACCTGCGTGCCTACGACGTGAAAAACGGCAAGCAACTGTGGGAAGGTCGCCTGCCGGCCGGCGCGCAAACCACGCCGATGACCTACACCGGCAAGGACGGCAAGCAATACGTGCTGGTCGTGGCTGGCGGTCACGGTTCGCTGGGCACCAAACAGGGTGACTATGTGATTGCGTACAAACTGTCGGAATAAGCAACAACCGTAGTTAAAGCCAGGGCGACTCTCGCAAGAGGGTCGCCTTTTTTGTGCCCTGAAACCGGCACTCGGCCCCTTGCCTCAGCGCCACAGCCGTCTAACATCAAACAAAAGGAAATTTTGTCCCAATCCCCTCAAGTTGAAGGACTCGACTACCGACACAGTACTCATTGGGCAATCGCCCCAGACCACAGCAAATCGGCCAAGCAGCAGGCAAATTCCCCCAGGGTGGATTGTCCCTTTGACTGCCATCACGGGATTGCCAATACTCATGGCAACTTGACGCTACCCGCACGGAACAAGGAATAACCCTTTGAAGCTGGAACTCAAGAACAGCTTGTCGGTGAAGTTGCTCCGGGTCGTGCTCCTGTCGGCATTGATCGTCGGCGTGGTCTTGAGCTGCGCGCAGATCGTTTTCGATGCCTATAAAACACGCCAGGCCGTCGCCGGCGATGCCGAACGCATCCTCGACATGTTCCGCGACCCCTCGACCCAGGCCGTCTACAGCCTGGACCGGGAAATGGGCATGCAGGTGATCGAAGGCCTGTTCCAGGACGATGCCGTGCGTCAGGCGTCCATCGGCCATCCCAACGAAGCCATGCTGGCGCAGAAATCCCGTGAGTTGCAGCACTCCAGCAGTCGCTGGCTGACCGACCTGATCCTCGGCAGGGAACGCACCTTCACCACCCAATTGGTGGGACGCGGCCCCTACAGCGAGTACTACGGCGACCTGAGCATCACCCTCGACACCGCCACCTACGGCAAGGGTTTTATCGTCAGTTCGGTGATCATCTTCATTTCCGGGGTATTGCGTGCCCTGGCGATGGGACTGGTGCTGTACCTGGTCTATCACTGGCTGTTGACCAAACCTTTGTCGCGCATCATCGAGCACCTGACCGAAATCAATCCCGACCGCCCCAGCGAGCACAAGATTCCGCTGCTCAAGGGCCACGAGAAAAACGAACTGGGGGTGTGGATCAACACCGCCAACCAGTTGCTCGAATCCATCGAGCGCAACACCCACCTGCGCCACGAAGCGGAAAACAGCCTGTTGCGCATGGCCCAGTACGATTTCCTCACCGGCCTGCCCAACCGCCAGCAATTGCAGACGCAGCTGGACAAGATCCTGGTCGATGCCGGCAAGCTGCAACGCCGGGTCGCGGTGCTGTGTGTCGGGCTCGATGACTTCAAGGGCATCAACGAACAGTTCAGCTACCAGACCGGCGACCAGTTGCTGCTGGCCCTGGCCGATCGCCTGCGCGCCCACAGCGGACGCCTGGGCGCCCTCGCCCGCCTGGGTGGCGACCAGTTCGCCCTGGTCCAGGCCGATATCGAGCAACCCTACGAAGCCGCCGAACTGGCGCAAAGCATTCTCGATGACCTGGAAGCGGCGTTTGACCTGGATCACCAGCAGATCCGCCTGCGCGCGACCATTGGCATCACCCTGTTCCCCGAGGATGGCGACAGCACCGAGAAGCTGCTGCAAAAAGCCGAGCAGACCATGACCCTGGCCAAGACGCGCTCGCGCAACCGCTATCAGTTCTATATCGCCAGCGTCGACACCGAAATGCGCCGGCGTCGCGAACTGGAAAAAGACCTGCGCGATGCACTGACCCGCGACCAGTTCTACCTGGTCTACCAACCGCAGATCAGTTATCGCGATCACCGGGTGGTCGGCGTCGAAGCGTTGATCCGCTGGCAGCATCCCGAGCACGGGATGGTGCCTCCGGACCTGTTCATCCCGCTGGCCGAGCAGAACGGCACCATCATCGCCATCGGCGAGTGGGTGCTGGACCAGGCCTGCAAGCAGTTGCGCGAGTGGCACGACCAGGGCTTCAGCGACCTGCGCATGGCGGTCAACCTGTCCACCGTGCAGTTGCACCACGCCGAGTTGCCACGGGTGGTCAACAACCTGCTGCAAATGTATCGCCTGCCACCGCGAAGCCTGGAGCTGGAAGTCACCGAGACCGGCCTGATGGAAGACATCAGCACCGCCGCCCAGCATTTGCTCAGCCTGCGCCGCTCCGGCGCGCTGATCGCGATCGACGACTTCGGTACCGGTTATTCGTCACTGAGTTACCTGAAAAGCCTGCCGCTGGACAAGATCAAGATCGACAAGAGCTTTGTCCAGGACCTGCTCGATGACGACGACGACGCAACCATCGTTCGCGCCATCATTCAACTGGGCAAGAGCCTGGGCATGCAGGTGATTGCCGAAGGCGTGGAGACCCTGGAGCAGGAGGCCTACATCATCTCCGAGGGCTGCCACGAGGGGCAGGGCTACTTCTACAGCAAACCGCTGCCGGCGCGGGAGTTGAGCGCTTACCTGAGGCAGGCCCAGCGTAGCAACGCCGCCATTTTGTAACCTATGTAGGAGCGAGCTCGCTCGCGATGGACGTTAACGATAACGCGTGCGGTCTGAATAAACGCGGCGCCCTGACGTTCATCGCGAGCAAGCTCGCTCCCACAAGGTGAATAAGAAATATTTCCAACCACAACCCTTTACACATAATGCGAAAGATTTGCATTATGTCGCAGTTTTGCGCGCTGGACGCGTTATACCACCCCCTCTCGAAGCAGGATGTTCGCCATGATTCGTATGCCTCTGGCTACCGCCAGTCTGTTGGCCATCGCAATTTCCCTCGCCGGTTGCGGTGAAGGTAAAGACAAAGAAAAAGCGGCCGCTCCTGCGCCAGCGGCCAGCACCGCTGCTGCCCCGGCCGCTCCAGCCGCTGCACCTGCGGCTGCCAGCAAGGTCGACGAAGCCGCTGCCAAGGCCGTTGTCGCACATTACGCCGACATCGTGTTCGCCGTTTACAGCGATGCCGAATCCACTGCGAAAACCCTGCAAACCGCCGTTGACGCTTTCCTGGCCAAGCCGAACGCCGACACCCTGAAAGCCGCCAAGGCTGCCTGGATCGCCGCCCGCGTTCCTTACCTGCAGAGCGAAGTGTTCCGCTTCGGCAACACCATCATTGACGACTGGGAAGGTCAGGTGAACGCCTGGCCACTGGACGAAGGCCTGATCGACTACGTCGACAAATCCTACGAGCACGCACTGGGTAACCCTGGCGCCACGGCCAACATCATTGCCAACACTGAAATCCAGGTCGGCGAAGACAAGGTCGACGTGAAAGACATCACCCCGGAAAAACTCGCCAGCCTGAACGAGCTGGGCGGTTCCGAGGCCAACGTCGCCACTGGCTACCACGCCATCGAATTCCTGCTCTGGGGCCAGGACCTGAACGGCACCGGCCCTGGCGCCGGCAACCGTCCAGCTTCGGACTACCTGGAAGGCAAAGGCGCCACCGGCGGTCACAACGATCGTCGCCGCGCTTACCTGAAGTCCGTGACGCAATTGCTGGTCAGCGACCTGGAAGAAATGGTCGGTAACTGGAAGCCGAACGTGGCCGACAACTACCGTGCCACCCTGGAAGCGGAACCGGCTGAAAGCGGCCTGCGCAAAATGTTGTTCGGCATGGGCAGCCTGTCCCTGGGCGAACTGGCGGGCGAGCGCATGAAGGTTTCCCTGGAAGCCAACTCCCCGGAAGACGAACACGACTGCTTCAGCGACAACACCCACAACTCGCAGTTCTACGATGCCAAGGGCATCCGTAACGTGTACCTGGGCGAATACACCCGCGTCGATGGCACCAAAATGACCGGCGCCAGCCTGTCGTCCCTGGTAGCCAAGGCCGACCCGGCTGCCGACACCGCGCTCAAGGCCGACCTGGCCGCCACCGAAGCCAAGATGCAGGTCATCGTCGATCACGCCAACAAGGGTGAGCACTACGACCAGCTGATCGCTGCCGGTAACACCGCCGGCAACCAGATCGTCCGTGACGCCATCGCCTCACTGGTCAAGCAGACCGGTTCGATCGAAGCCGCCGCCGGCAAACTGGGGATCAGCGACCTGAACCCGGACAATGCTGATCACGAGTTCTGATCAACGCAGGCCAGCATGTGATCGAGTAGGAGGCGGATTCACATCCGCCGTCCTCTCACACCACCGTACGTACGGTTCCGTATACGGCGGTTCAGGTTACACGGCTAAGCCGGTTTATCGTATCCAGTATCGAGACCAAACCGAGGCGATCCCACAGCTTCTTCGGCAGCGCCTGATTCATATGTGACGCTCCCGAGTTCCACCAAGGGCCCTGCCCATTGGACGCCGATCTACGAGCGCGTCCTTCGTCGATCCCCAGACGCATCAGGTTACGCGCCCTGGTTGAGGGCTGCTTCCATTGGCGCCAGAGGATGCAGCGCAGTTTGTGACGCACCCAACCGTCCAACTCCTCAAGGGGTCGCTTGCTTTGACTGAGCTTGAAGTAACCCGCCCAGCCGCGCAGTACAGGGTTAATCCGCTCGATGACGCTCGCCATCTTGCAGCCCTGCGCTCCGCGCAGCAGGTCTCTAAGCCGGTCGCGCAAGCGGCCCAGGCTCATCACAGCTACTCTCAGTCTCGGCTGCTGATGCCAGCTCATCCCGTAACCCAGGTAATCGCACCTCCAGGATCCGGCTACCCGGCTCTTGTCCCGATTCAGCGTCAATTTAAGGCGCTGGTTCAGGAACCGCTCCACGCCGGCCATCACTCGCTCGCCAGCACGGCGACTGCGCACATAAATGTTCGCATCGTCGGCATAGCGCACGAAGCGGTGACCCCGTCGTTCCAATTCGCGATCGAGTTCGTTGAGCAGGATGTTCGACAGCAACGGCGAGAGCGGGCCGCCTTGCGGCGTCCCTTCCTGCCGTCGGCTGGCAAGACCACCTGACATCGTCCCCGCTTCGAGGTAGCGACGGATCAGCGTGAGCACACGTTTGTCTTCGATTTGACGCTCGATGTAGGCCATCAATACATCGTGGTTGACCCGATCAAAGAACTTCTCCAGATCCAGTTCCACGCACCAGCGGTGACCCGCTGCCACGTGGGCACGGGCTGTTTCGATGGCTTGATGAGCGCTTCTGCCCGGACGAAAACCGTAGCTGTAGTCCGAGAACAACGGATCGAAGATCGGCGTGAGCTGTTGCAGCAGGGCCTGTTGGATCAGACGATCCACGACGCAGGGGATTCCCAGCTGTCTTGTTCCGCCTTTGGGTTTGGGGATGTCGACGGCGCGCACACCTTGCGGGTGATACTCGCCGGCCAGCAACCGAGTCTTGAGGATCGGCCAATACTGTTTCACGTAGCCCGCCAATTCGTCGACCGTCATGCCATCGGCACCCGGCGCGCCCTTGTTGCTGACTACGCGTTGATACGCACGTCTGAGGTTGGCCGGTGCAAGCACCCGCGCCATCAGCGTGTCCGGCTCCGCGTTCGTCCACGTCACAGACGCCGTCGATGCTTGCGCCCTGTCAGCCGTCATCCTCGGATACCGTCCGGGACCTGGGGTAACAGTTTCCTCTTGGAGAATATTCTGCGTTTCAGCATTCGACGAGACTCTGACGCCTACTGGCGGCATAACCTGTTCGGCCCTTGGTGGCATGGTTATTTGCCACTTACTACGGCCTCGGCTGACTTCTGCAGGTTCATCCCGTCGCCTCTCGACGCTCGGTAGCACAGTGGCAAACCTACAGATCTCCCAGGGTAATTCGCGCGACCTTCCTGCTTATGCCTGTCGGATATACGTCGCAGCGTTCCGTGCAAGTATTGGGCTTTGGCAATTATGGCTACCTTACCCCGCTGCACCGCCTCATCCGCTTCCTGTTCGTCAGGCCAGCATTTTGCCTCGGGCTTCCTTCAGATTCGCAGTCGCCCGCGACACCCTTGCCTCTGGCTAACACTTCCCCTTGCCGGGTGTGTAGAGGACTTTCACCTCCAAGTCACCAGCGAGGCCACCACAGCCAAGCTGGTTGCGCTTGCGCGCAACGCGCCATGCCTGGCGCACCATAAAAATGCCCCGACACGTTCGGGGCATTTTTTTTTCGCTTCGCTTGCCTCAGATGCGGAAAACGAAAATATTCACCGCGCCACCCTCCACCGGCCGCTGGATGCCGCCGATCAATGTCACCAGGTTGTTGTCAGCTTGAGCTTGAACGAACAACGCACGGGTTGCAGCGTCCATCTGGTGAGTCCTTGGACCGACATAGCTGCCGCCCTCGACCACGTCCCCCACGACGCTGCGTAAGGTCAACCAATACAGCGTCTCACGCCCCGGACGCCGGAAAATCAGCTCGGACCCGGCACCGCCGGGGACCACCTGGTAGCGACTGCCGGTCAATCGCTCGGTCATCAATGTCCGTAGCGTACTTCCAGATCCGCTACTGAGCGCGTCATGCAACAGCACATCAACCCCTTCAGTGCTGAAATGCAGCCGACTGTAATAACCTGGAGGGCTGTTCAGCGTCCAGGACCCATCCAGTGCCCTCGGCGCTCTCGGCAGCATCGACAACGGATCACCCAATGACGCTCGGGTTGCCGAGGGCCCGAAACGCCAGTTCTGCAGGGTGCGCCGCATCGAAGTGATCCCCCAGCCGGTTGGCCCCGCTGGATTGGCCTGATTGAACAGGCGGTTGGCCACCTGCAACCGCGAATCCACGGTCAACGTCGCAAACCCATCCTCCACGTACGCAGCGATACTTTTCTCGAAAGGCAACTCGATCGGATGTACCCACCGGGACAGTGTCGTACTGAAGGTGGCCACTCTTGGCTGGCTGAACGGATCAGACCGCAGCAACTGCTCGAATTGCACAAAATTATTGATCTCGATGGCCGGGTCGTACATGAAAACCAGCCCCTCTCTCACGGTTCCCCCGGCAGGCAGGATCGGATAATAGCGCTCGTCGATCTTGACGTAGTCGCGCCCCACCAACGCCGGGTCGCCCGCCGTTCGTCGATAGATCCCCATTTGCGCGTTTTGTAACTGAAGCTGGGTCGCATCAATGACTTGCCCCCAATCGGCAAATTTCTCATTGGCTGGACGGGCCGGGCGCGACGGGGCGGGCGCCGGTCGACTCGGCCCTGGCGTCGGCTCGACGGGTGCCGGTCGACTGGTGTCGGTAACCTCGCCGCCGCTCCATGAGCGCGAGAAATCCAGGCCTCTGAGGCGTAATTGCAAACGATGGGGAGAGATTGTCAGGTACGGGTCGAAAACACTCAGGTCCATTCCTCTGCGCAGGTGATCAACCAGACTCAATTCGAACTCGCTTTGACGTCCTCGCGGAAAAAGGAACGAGTCGAACACGCGCCTGGCCTGTGTTTCGTCGAGAAACGGACGGATATCCCTGAGTGCTCTCTCGGTGACTCCGCCGCCCAACCCGGGCGCATCGTGATGAGTGCCGATTTCCCAGTGCCCCGCCGAATCCTGACGAATCGGTGAGTAATGCCCCTGGATCGGTTTGCGAGCGTCCCTGACTCGCCAGGCGTCCTCGAAACCTTCATCGATGATCGAGTACCAGTGGTTTCGGTCATTGAGGAAATACTGCTTTGAACCATCGACTTTCGATTTTCTGTAGTGGATGCCCTTGCCCTCCCACCCCGGCAAGGGCAACAGCCCCTCGGGCTTTTTCCCCAGAGCCATTTCCGGGCTCAACCATCGCGCGCCTGGAGCGACCTTCAGTCCACCACTGACATGCCGCGAGCCGACAAACCCATCGGCCAACGCACCGACAAACTCGCCCAATGCCCGGACGACGTGATGGGCCGCGGCGGTTCGGTCTCCCAGGCTCGCCGCTTCAACCACGTTGAAGACGGAATACAGGCTCCTGGCCAGGCCGATCGGCAAGGTCACCCGCACCGGCAATACCATCATCAGCACATCGAGCGCCTTGGTGGCAACGCTGATTCCAGTCTCGACGTTGGTTTGCTCGGTGGTGGTCACTTGAGCCGCTGCATCGTTGATCGCAAAATTGGCCTCGGTTTCGTAGGCGTCCTCAAAGACGTTGTTGGCAATCCTGGACATGTGAACCATTGAAAGGTCGCCCCGGCCTCTCAACGTGGACCGGACATGGGGTTGGAACGCCCGCTCTACCCGCCCAACCAGATACTCCCGCCATTGACTGTCATGGGTGAAATCAAGCGTGAAGCGCTCAGCGACAAACTCATGGAACACCCGTCCGCCAGGCGCCTGGGGCGTATACGCCACAATCGAGCCGCCGGCCGCTGACGTACGGAACAACAACACCCCGCGTACCCGCTGACCGCGCAGCTTCAAATGTTCTACCACCACCCGATGCCCCTCGACCTCGCGACGCTTATCGTCGTCGACCGGCGCATCCAGCACCGCCTGTACCCAGTTGAAACCACGTGCCAGCCGGTCCGGGTAAAAATCGCCATTGATCTTGGCTTCAATGGCGTCCAGGCGCAGCTGCCGTTCCATGACCCGGGCATAAGCTTGCTTGCGAACCGCCGCCTGCGGGGAAGTGATCAATGCGTCCTTCAAAAAAGCGTCGTAATTTTTACCGACGTTGAGCCTGCGGACCAGGTCCTTGACCTGCTCAAGGCTCAATTCGTCAAACGTCTCGGCCGATTTCGCGGCCTGCATATCCTCGGGCTGCAAGGCTTCATCGGGCTTGTCGCTGCCCTCGACCTTCAAGGTCATCCTGGAGAAATGGGTGAAGTTGAAATCCAGTCCACCGACATTTTCCAGGGCCAGCTCGGTCAACGTCCGCTTGCGGTGCTTGAACAGCGGCTCGCCGGGGTCGCGGATGGTGGAGCCGGGCGCGCCGGGGGGAACGACAATCGGAGGGACTGATGGCTCCTTGCTGTGGACGATGATGTCGTCCGGATTGACCGTCAGGCCATACTCGCCCTCGAGGGCCGCGCGAAGTCGGCGATTGCTGTAGGCCAACAGGTCACGGCGGTTGCTGAACTGGGTTAATGACGGAAACCCTTCGGGCTCGGACAGGTTGGCCAGTTCCTCGCCATAACTGGCCGTTGCTGTGGCCCAGGCATTTTTGTCGGTTTCGTCGGCATCCTGCAGAAAGGCCGCCAACCGGGCCCTGCAGCGCTTTTTGATCCGCGCCCACAAGACCTGCTCGACATCAAAGGCCCTGCGCAAATCGGTCACCCGGTCAAATCCGCAGGGCAGGTCCGCCTTATCGATGTGCGCTCCCGTATCCTGGTACCTGTCAACGGTCGAGGCGAGGTTTTCGCGAATCAGCAGGCACTGCGATTCAATGCCATGGCTGAAGGGAGAGTCCAGACGCTCAAGGTAGTGCACCCGATCGCGTTCAGGGGCAGCACGATGCAAGGCCAGGCCGCGGGCCTGGTCCTTGTCGGCCACCAAGGCCAGCAACGTCGTGAACTCGGCGCCATGACTCAATCTTCGATGCAGTTCGCGGTCAAGGCTGGCCAACGAGTCGAACGCCTCAAGCCCCATGGCCGGGACAAACAACAACACCTGGCCCACATTGGCTGTCGGCGCAACGGGACGAATCGTCGGGGCAGCGTCCTTGGTATCCCACTTCACCTCCGAGTCTTGCGGGTCCCGTGCGGTCAGGATGAACGCCCCATGCAGCGGGATATGGGCTGCCTCATCGTCCTTGAGGGCCAGCCCATACACACAAGGACGATAACTTTTTAAAATCTGCCGAGCCTGGGCGGTCGGGTAGCGCAACACTTTGCCAAACAGCGCCTCATCGGTGGCGTCGAGCAGGCCATCACCCTTGAGCAAGGCAACTTCGGCTTTCAGCGCCTCAGTTCGAGTCTCGATCAAACATTGCTTGCGGGTTCGCGAATCGGTCGGGCCCACGGCGCCAGCCCAGTATTCATCCAGGTACTCTCCATAGTTCGCCAGCACCCCGCCGGCCAGGTCATCGAGAAATGTATCGAACGCCCCGGGCGTGAGCGCGGTCAGGAGCGTCGCCTCCTTGCCCGCTTCGGGTAGTCGATAGAAGCGGGCCTTGCGACGGGTAAAGTCCGCCGCTTGCCCGGTGACGATACGTTGCACCACCGCGTCCATCAGGCTGGACGACATCGACTGGATATCGAACGTGTCGTCCGGCTCCCCGGTGGACGCGTCGTCGGTTTCGAGACACTCGATAAAGCTGCGCAGCAGATCCAGCGGCGGCGTCAGATCAGGGAACGCCTTGTCGAAGCGCTGTTGCACGAAAGCATGGAAGGCAGGTTGGCTCTGGAACAGCTCTGCGGTCTGGATACTCAGTTCCGACAACTTCCTGCTCTGGGTGATTTGCAAGGAATTGTCCCGGACGGCAGGTAACGCTGCCAGGGATGAAGGTTCATGCAGCATGGCGAATCTCTTCTGTGGGTAAACAGCCCCCATCGTGCCCCTGGGAGAACCCCCTGGTGCGTTACATATGTATTGGGTGCGTCAGGCCTGGGTCTATGTCCCAAATCAGGCAAACGATAATTCCTCTTATTCAAAACCCCCTGCCCTGTTAGACTTTGCGCCCTTGTTTTGCTCGTCTTGCAGGATGTCTGATGCCCTCGCTGCCTCTTCGCTTGTCCGCACTGTTGCTGGCCCTGTGCCTGAGTGCCTGCGATGACGCCCCGAAGTTCACCCAGGCCGAACCCGGTGAAGCCCGCTCCGGCGGCAGCACGACCGTGCGCAAGACCGACCAGAACGCCTTTTCGCTGCCCTCCGCCAACCTGCCGCCGTCACGGCGCGTGGACTTCAGCGTCGGCAACAGTTTCTTTCGCAGCCCCTGGGTGATCGCGCCTTCGACCACCACCGCCCGCGACGGCCTCGGCCCGCTGTTCAATACCAATGCCTGCCAGGGCTGCCATATCAAGGACGGCCGCGGTCACCCGCCGCCCGCCGATGCGTCGAATGCCGTGTCGATGCTGGTACGCCTGTCGATTCCCGACGCCCCGGCCTACGCCAAGGTCATCGAGCAGCAGGGCGTCGTACCGGAGCCGGTCTATGGCGGGCAGTTCCAGGACATGGCCGTGCCTGGCGTCACCCCGGAAGGCAAGGTGCGGGTCGAGTACACGCCGGTGCCGATTCGCTTCAAGGACGGCACCGAAGTCCAATTGCGTAAACCGAGCCTGAATATCACCCAACTGAACTACGGCCCGATGCACCCCGACACGCGACTCTCGGCCCGGGTGGCGCCGCCGATGATTGGCCTGGGCTTGCTGGAGGCCATCCCGGAAGAGGCGATCCTGGCCAATGCCCAAGCGCAGGCAAAGGCCAATAACGGCATTGCCGGGCGTCCGAACCGGGTCTGGGATGACGTACAGCAGAAAACCGTGCTCGGGCGATTTGGCTGGAAAGCCGGGCAACCGAACCTCAATCAACAAAATGTGCATGCGTTTTCCGGTGACATGGGCCTCACGACCAGCCTTCGCCCCTTTGACGACTGCACCGACGCGCAAACCGCCTGCAAACAGGCACCAAGCGGCAACGGCCCCGATGGCGAGCCTGAAGTCAGCGACAACATCCTGCGCCTGGTGCTGTTCTATACCCGCAACCTCGCCGTGCCGGCGCGTCGCGATGTCGGCACGCCCCAGGTGCTGGCCGGCAAGAGCCTGTTCTACCAGGCCGGCTGCCAGTCCTGTCACACCCCCAAGTACACCACCGCCGCCAACGCCGCCGAACCTGAACTGGCCAATCAAGTGATTCGCCCCTACAGCGATCTGCTGCTGCACGACATGGGCGACGGCCTGGCCGACAACCGCACCGAGTTCCAGGCCAGTGGCCGCGATTGGCGCACCCCGCCGTTGTGGGGCATTGGCCTGACGCAGGCGGTCAGTGGCCACACCCAGTTCCTGCATGACGGCCGCGCCCGCAACCTGCTCGAAGCCGTGCTCTGGCATGGCGGCGAGGCAACAGCGGCGCAGCAACAGGTTTTGACTTTCAATGCCGAGCAGCGCGCTGCGTTGCTGGCGTTTTTGAATTCCCTTTAATACGCATCTTCCAGCGGGAGCCCGACATGTTCCGTCCCAAATTGTTGTTCACCAGCCTTGCCGCACTCGCCCTGGGCGCCTGCTCGCCGCAGGACCCGCAGGCCGTCACCTCGGCAGCGATCGCCAAGTCGGTGATCCTGCCGACCTACACCCGCTGGGTTGAAGCCGACCGCCAGTTGGCCGTCAGCGCCCTCGCCTATTGCGAAGGCAAGGAAAACCTGGAAACCGCCCGCGCCGACTTCCTGCACGCGCAAAAAGCCTGGGCCGAGCTGCAACCGCTGCTGATTGGTCCATTGGCCGAGGGCAACCGTGCCTGGCAAGTGCAGTTCTGGCCGGACAAGAAGAACCTGGTCGGTCGTCAGGTCGAACAACTGGTCACCGCGCAACCACAGATCGATGCCGCGGCGCTGGCCAAGTCCAGTGTGGTGGTGCAAGGCCTGTCGGCCTATGAATACATCCTGTTCGACAGCAAGCCTGATGTGGCCAACGCCGAGCAGAAGGCCAAGTACTGTCCGCTGCTGATCGCCATCGGCGAGCGCCAGAAACAACTGGCCGAAGAGATCCTCAAGAGCTGGAACAACACCGACGGCATGCTCGCGCAGATGAGCAAGTTCCCGAACCAGCGCTATGCCGACTCCCACGAAGCGATCGCCGATCTACTGCGCGTGCAGGTGACCGCCCTCGATACCTTGAAGAAAAAGCTCGGCACGCCGATGGGCCGCCAGAGCAAAGGCGTGCCGCAGCCGTTCCAGGCCGATGCGTGGCGTAGCCAGTCGTCCCTGAGCGCCCTGGAGGCCAGCCTCGCCGCCGCCAAAACGGTGTGGGAAGGTGTCGACAACAAAGGCCTGCGCGGCCTGTTGCCGAGCGATCAAAAGCCATTGGCCGACAAGATCGACGCGGCCTACGCCGCCTCGTTGAAACTGTTCGCCAGCAGCCAGCGCTCGCTGACCGAAATGCTCGACGACGACGCCGGTCGCCAGCAACTCAATGATCTCTACGACAGCCTCAACGTCGTCCACCGCCTGCACGAAGGCGAGCTGGCCAAGGCGCTGGGCATCCAACTGGGCTTCAACGCCAACGACGGTGACTGATGAGGGCAAGTTCCATGCTGCGACGCCAGGCTCTGAAGTTAGGGAGTTTGCTGCTGGGTGCGGTGACACTGGGCGGCTGGACGCTGTCCAGGCACAAGGATGAAAGCCCGCTGCTGCTCTCGGCGCGGGACGATACCGACGGCAAGCACTACGCCGTCGGTTACCGACTGGACGGCACCCGGGTGTTTGCCACCCAGGTCGGCCAGCGCTGCCACGACATCATCAACCACCCGGCGCTGCCGATCGCGCTGTTCGTTGCCCGGCGTCCGGGCACCGAGAGCTACCTGATCGACCTGCGAGACGGCACGCTGCTGCAAACCGTGACGTCGCAGCCGAACCGGCACTTCTACGGACATGCGGTGATTCACCACAGTGGTGACTGGCTGTACGCCACAGAAAACGACACCACTGATCCGGGTCGCGGCCTGCTTGGTGTCTACAAGTTCGAAGGCGAACGCCTGGTCCACAGCGGCGAGATCCCCACCCACGGCATCGGCCCGCATCAAGTGTCGTGGATGCCCGATGGCGAGACCCTGGTGGTGGCCAACGGCGGCATCCGCACCGAAGCCGAAAGCCGGGTCGAGATGAACCTCAATGCCATGGAGCCCAGCCTGGTGCTGATGCAGCGCGACGGCACCCTGCTGAGCAAGGAAACCCTCGGCCAGCAGATGAACAGCGTGCGTCACCTGGGCATCGCCAGCGACGGCACCATCGTTGCCGGCCAGCAATTCATGGGAGCGGCTCACGAGCACTCGGAGCTGCTGGCGATCAAGCGTCCCGGCCAGCCGTTCTTGGCGTTCCCGGTGCCCGAGCATCAATTGCAGGCCATGGGGCACTACACCGCCAGCGTCGCGGTGCACAGCGACTTGCGCCTGGTCGCCTTGACCGCGCCCCGGGGCAATCGCTTTTTCATATGGGACCTGGACAGCGGCGAAGTGCGCCTGGACGCGCCACTGCCCGATTGCGCCGGGGTGGGTGCGGTGGCCGACGGGTTTGTCGTGACCTCGGGCCAGGGCCGTTGCCGTTACTACGATTGCCGCCAGGAAAACCTGCTGGCAAAACCGCTGGAGCTACCTGCGGGGCTCTGGGACAACCATCTTCACTTGATGGCTTGATGGAGATCTTGTAGGAGCCGGCTTGCCGGCGAAGGCGCCCCAAAGATCGCTGCAAATCCAACGGCCCCTTCGCCGGCAAGCCGGCTCCTACAGATGGGGGGAAGCCCCAAAAAACATCCATTGGAATCACCCGCGGAGTCGGGGTAAGGTTCCCCACTGTCTCACCTGATTTTCTCCAAGGAACTGGAAATATGCTGCGTCGCCGCATGCTGATCATGTTGGGTGTTGTTCTGTTGGTCGTGCTGGTCCTGGCCGGTTACAAAGCCTTCTCCATCTACACGATGATCCAAGGCTTCTCCGCGCCCAAACCGCCGATCAGCGTCGCCGTGGCCACGGCAACCGAACGGCCATGGCAGGCCCGCCTGCCCACGGTCGGCACGCTCAAGGCGCTGCAAGGCGTGGACCTGAGCCTGGAGACCGACGGCACGGTCGTCGATCTGCAGTTCGAGTCCGGGCAGAAGGTCAAGGCCGGTCAACCGCTGCTGCGCCTGGACAGCGCCGTGGAAACCGCCTTGCTCGAAACCGCCCAGGCCGACCTCGGGTTGGCCCAACTCGATTACGGTCGCGGCAGCCAGCTGGTGGGCAGCCAGGCCATTTCCAAAGGCGAGTTCGATCGCCTGTCGGCGGTACAGAAAAAGAGCAAGGCCACGGTCAATCAACTCAAGGCGGCGCTCGGCAAAAAAAGCATCGTCGCCCCCTTCAGCGGGACCATCGGCATTCGCCAGGTGGACGTTGGCGACTATCTGGCCAGTGGCACCATGATTGCCACCCTGCAAGACCTCAGCAGTCTCTACGTCGACTTTTTCGTGCCCGAGCAGTCGGTGCCGAAGGTCGCCATCGGCCAGCCGGTGGAAATCATCGTCGCGGCCTACCCTTCCCTGACCTTCCCCGGCACCATCAGTGCGATCAACCCGAAACTGGAAAACAGCACGCGCAACATGCAGGTCCGCGCGACCCTGGCCAACCCCGATGGCAAGCTGCTGCCCGGCATGTTCGCCAGCCTGCAGGTGATGTTGCCCAACCCGCAACCGAGCATCGTCGTGCCGGAAAGCGCGATCACCTACACGCTCTATGGCAACTCACTGTATGTCGTCGCAGAGAAAAAGGCCGAAGACGGCAGCCTCGAAAAGGACGACAAGGGCCAGCCGGTCCTGATCGCTGAACGGCGCTTCATCGAAACCGGTGAACGCCGCGACGGCCAGGTGGTGATCACCAAAGGTGTGAAGAACGGCGAAAAAGTGGTCACGGCCGGCCAGATCAAACTGGACAACGGTGCGCACATCGCCATCAGCGACGACAAGACCCTGGCCGAGAAGAACAGTCAGCCTCGCGCGGACTGATCAAGGAACCCCCAATGGCTTTTACCGACCCGTTCATCCGTCGCCCGGTGCTCGCCACCGTGGTCAGCCTGCTGATTGTGCTGCTGGGCTTCCAGGCCTGGAGCAAGTTGCCGCTGCGCCAATACCCGCAAATGGAAAATGCCCTGATCACGGTCACCACCGCGTACCCCGGGGCCAACGCCGAAACCATCCAGGGCTACATCACCCAACCGCTGCAACAGAGCCTGGCCAGCGCCGAGGGTATCGACTACATGACCTCGGTCAGTCGCCAGAACTTCTCGGTGATCTCGATTTATGCGCGCATCGGCGCCAACAGCGACCGCTTGTTCACCGAACTGCTGGCCAAGGCCAACGAGGTCAAGAACCAGCTGCCCCAGGATGCCGAAGACCCGGTGCTGAGCAAGGAAGCCGCCGACGCCTCGGCGCTGATGTACATCAGTTTCTTCAGCAAGGAACTGAGCAACCCGCAGATTACCGACTACCTGTCGCGAGTCATCCAGCCGAAACTGGCGACCCTGCCGGGCATGGCCGAAGCCGAGATCCTCGGCAACCAGGTATTCGCCATGCGCCTGTGGCTGGACCCGGTGAAACTCGCTGGTTTCGGCCTTAGCGCCAGCGACGTGACCAACGCGGTACGCCAGTACAACTTCCTTTCCGCCGCCGGCGAAGTGAAAGGCGAGTACGTGGTCACCAGCATCAACGCCAACACCGAACTCAAATCCGCCGAAGCCTTCGCCGCGATCCCGCTCAAGGTCGACGGTGACAGTCGTGTGCTGCTAAGCGATGTCGCGCGGGTCGAGATGGGCGCGGAGAACTACGACACCATCAGCTCCTTCGGCGGTACGCCCTCGGTGTACATCGGCATCAAGGCCACGCCCGCAGCCAACCCGCTGGACGTAATCAAGGAAGTGCGCAAGCTGATGCCGGAACTGGAGGCCCAGCTGCCACCCAACCTCAAGGGGGAAATTGCCTACGACGCCACGCTGTTCATCCAGGCGTCGATCGACGAGGTGGTGAAGACCCTGTTCGAAGCAGTGCTGATCGTGATCGTGGTGGTATTCCTGTTCCTCGGTGCGTTGCGCTCGGTGGTGATCCCGGTGGTCACCATTCCGCTGTCGATGATCGGCGTGATGTTCTTCATGCAGATGATGGGTTACTCCCTGAACCTGCTGACCCTGCTGGCGATGGTGCTGGCCATCGGCCTGGTGGTGGACGACGCCATCGTGGTGGTGGAAAACATCCACCGTCACATCGAGGAAGGCAAGACACCGCTGGACGCCGCCATCGAGGGCGCCCGGGAGATCGCCATGCCGGTAGTCTCGATGACCATCACCCTGGCGGCGGTGTATGCGCCGATCGGCTTCCTCACGGGCCTGACGGGGGCCTTGTTCAAGGAGTTCGCCCTGACCCTGGCCGGTGCGGTGGTGATCTCCGGCATCGTCGCCCTGACCCTGTCACCGATGATGTGCGCCCTGCTGCTGCGCCACGATGAAAACCCCACGGGCCTGGCCCACCGCCTGGACATGATTTTCGAACGCCTCAAGCGCCGTTACCAGAAAATGCTCCACGGCACCCTCAACACCCGGCCAGTGGTGCTGGTGTTCGCGGTGATCGTGCTGTGCCTGATTCCGGTGCTGCTCAAGTTCACCAAGTCGGAACTGGCACCGGATGAGGACCAGGGCATCATTTTCATGCTGGCCAACGCTCCCCAACCGACCAACCTCGACTACTTGAACACCTACACCGACGAGTTCATCGAGATCTTCAAGGCGTTTCCCGAGTACTACTCATCGTTCCAGATCAACGGCTTCAACGGTGTGCAATCGGGCATCGGCGGTTTCCTGCTCAAGCCCTGGAACGACCGCAGCCGCACGCAGATGGAGATCCTGCCCGAGGTCCAGGCCAAGCTGGAAAGCATTTCCGGGTTGCAGGTTTTCGGCTTCAACCTGCCCTCCCTGCCGGGCACCGGCGAGGGTCTGCCGTTCCAGTTCGTCATCAACACCGCCAACGATTACGAGTTGCTGCTGCAGGTGGTCGACCGAGTGAAAAAACGCGCAATGGAGTCCGGCAAATTCGCTTTCGTCGACGTCGACCTGGCCTTCGACAAGCCGGAAGTGGTGGTGGACATCGATCGTGCCAAAGCGGCCCAGATGGGTGTGTCGATGCAGGACCTGGGCGGGACACTCGCGACCTTGCTGGGTGAGGCGGAAATCAACCGATTCACCGTTGATGGGCGCAGCTACAAAGTCATTGCCCAGGTCGAACGGCCCTTCCGCGATAACCCTGACTGGCTGAACAATTACTACGTGAAGAACACCCAGGGCGAACTGCTCGCCCTCTCGACCCTGATCAGCGTGACCGACCGGGCGCGGCCGCGGCAACTGAACCAGTTCCAGCAACTCAACTCGGCGATCCTGTCCGGGGTACCGCTGGTGAGCATGGGTGAAGCCATCGACGCCGTGCGCCAGATCGCCCGGGAAGAAGCGCCGGCGGGCTTTGCCTTCGACTATGCCGGCGCATCGCGGCAATACGTCCAGGAAGGCAGTGCGCTATGGGTCACCTTCGCCCTCGCATTGGCGATCATTTTCCTGGTGCTCGCAGCTCAGTTCGAAAGCTTCCGCGACCCGCTGGTGATCCTGGTGACCGTACCGCTGTCGATCTGCGGCGCATTGCTGCCGCTGTTCCTCGGCTGGTCGAGCATGAACATCTATACCCAGGTCGGGTTGGTGACGTTGATCGGCCTGATCAGCAAGCACGGGATCCTGATCGTCGAGTTCGCCAACCAGTTGCGCAAGGACAAGGGCCTGACGCCCCGCGAAGCGGTGGAGGAAGCCGCGTCCATTCGTCTGCGTCCGGTATTGATGACCACGGCGGCGATGGTGTTTGGCATGGTGCCCTTGATCATCGCCACGGGGGCGGGCGCGGTGAGCCGGTTCGACATCGGTACGGTCATCGCCACGGGGATGTCGATCGGTACGTTGTTTACCCTGTTTGTGTTGCCGTGCGTGTATACGCTGCTGGCCAGACCCGATAAACCTTAAAATCAAAAGATCGCAGCCTTCGGCAGCTCCTACAGGGTGTACGCCGATCCCCTGTAGGAGCTGCCGCAGGCTGCGATCTTTTGATGTTGCCGTTAAACAAAAGGCCTCGCATTTAGCGAGGCCTTTTATTTGGGCTTCAATCTGTTCAACTTTGCGGCCTCAGTCCTTGAGAAAGTCCGAACATGAACAGCAACAGATCATGATCGGGTTGAGTGGCCACGGATGCCTTGGCAACCCGTGGCAACGGACAGTGCGCATCACTGTGTACTGAACTGAGGACTTGCGTGCGGGGCTGCTCCCATGCCGCCACCGCGAGTGAAGCAACTGCCAAGGCTCCTACCAGAAACAAACCTCGCGCAACTTCAAGTTTCATTTCTATAAACCTTTGATAGCGCTGCCAAACGCCGTCTCATAAAAATAGACGAGTTTCTTCCAGTCCGTCGTGCTGAATGACGAGTGGCGGCGCAGCTGCTTCATGTCATGGGCAGCCGCCTGGCGGGCGCTCAAGCGCTGCCGGCACTTCTCCAGATCGATCAAGGCAACCTCGACTTTGGCCGCCTCGCCCTCACCGGTGACGCGAACAAATACGTGCTTGATATAGATGCAGCTGTGTTGCCAACGCCCCTTGTGCATGCGCGCCAGATTATCGGCCAGGTCCTTGAGCACGCGATCGTGCACAGCCTCGCCATGGCGCTCGCGTCCACCACCTTCGTACCACTTCTCGATTTCCTCGAAGCCGTCCAGGGACTTGGTCACCAGCAATGCGCGCCATTTATGCACGGGATCGCGTTGTGCTTCACAGAAAACGATTTCCGGAACTCGAACATTGAGTAGGCGAAGGCCGGTGAGTGCATCACGCTCACGCAACACCGTCGGCCGTCCGAAAGGGTGCAAGAGCCCCCGATGGATATGGCCGGTCTGGCGTTTTACGTAGAGCAACTGCCCATCACTGCCCATCAGGCGCTGCACGCCACTCTCACCACCGCGCCGGACGTTGGGCTCTTCCACCCATTCTCCGCGCTGATTCCAGAAGAAATCGAATCGGTCCTGGGAGGCCAGGCCCGATCCTGCTGCACACTGCTCTGCCATCTGTTACCTCTTGCGCAATACGTAAACTCGCCACATGGCATAGAGCGGCAAAAAGTCGATACGTTCCTGAATACGGAAACCTGCCTGCTCAAATTCTTTTTCTACGACAGCTGCCGGTAACACAAATCGATTTTGGTAACCTTCCTGCCCACGGGTTCTCTCCGAGCGCTTGCGTTTCCAGGCTTTGAAATTGCCGTCGACCCACAGCGAGAGGATGACGCTGTCACGGCTGACGCGCTCGAATTCGCGCAAGATCGCCAGTCGATGCTCGGCTTCACCGATGTGGTGGAGCAAACGCATGCAGAAAATACTGTCGACGGCGTTATCCGGCAACGCGATGTCGAACGCAGAAGTCTGCAAGGGTTGTACCCGTTTCACCACTTCAGCCGGTTGCGACTGTGTAGCGATCTTGATCATGGACTCGGAGTTGTCGGCACCGATGATCACGCGGTTGGGTTTTTCCGCCAGCATTGGCCAGAAACGCCCCGCGCCGCAGGGCAGATCGAGGACCAGTCCCGGTTCGCCGACCAACGCCAGCGCCTTGCGCGCCATTTGCACGTCACGCCAGTGGGACAAGCGGCGGCCAACGCCATCCTTATGCTTTTGCAGGTAACGTTGGGCGTGTTGATCGTCGTACTTGTTGGAAAAATCCAGTTTGATCGGGCCATCCACCATCTTCAATCTCTCCTGAGCTTCTGATGCCGACCACCTTAGGTAGCGATGTGTCAGTTTCAGGTCATGCAATTGTGAAAAATTTGTCATGTACAACCCAGAATCATTTCAAGGTTTTACAAGTCAGCGATACCGATCAATTCACATTCGATGTATTGAACTGGACGTGAAAACGACAGCCATTGGGTTCCATGGTCGTCAGGCTGACGCTCCAGCCCTGGTTTTCACAGATCCTTTGTACTAACGATAGCCCAAGACCCAAGCCCTCCCCGCGTTTCTCGTTACCCCGCACGAAAGGTTCGAACATCGCTTCGCGTTTTTCCTCGGGAATGCCCACGCCACTGTCCTCGACCATGAATCCCGTGGGCATCAGGCTCAGGCGGATAAACCCACGGTCGGTGTAATGCAGAGCGTTACGCAACAGGTTGCCCATCACCGCCTGCAGGAGCGTCGCGTTGTAACGCGTCGTGTGTGGGCTTCCCCAGTCGACGATCAGCTTGAGACCTTTGGTCTCGATCGGCTCGCGCCACAGGCTGATCAACCCGTCGGCCACTTCGCCCAACGTCTGCTGCGCAGACATGCCGGCATCTTCGCGCTGAGTGCGAGCCAGCATCAGGAAGGTTTGTACCAGCTCGCGCATTTCTTCACTGGCGCGGGCAATTCGCTCGACCTGGGCACGGCCGCGCTGATCGATACCGGGGTTTTCCAACAGCAACTCGCAGGAACTGGCCAGCACCATCAAGGGTGTGCGCAGTTCATGGCTGACGTCGCTGGTGAACATGCGCTCGCGGGTCAGCGCCTGGCGCAAACGGCCGAGGGTCGCGTCGAAGGCCACGGCCAGTTCACCCACTTCATCGGCCGCATAATCAGGCGCCAGCGGCGGCGCCAGGCCCAGCAACTGATCGCGATGACGTACCTGGCGCGCCAGCCTGACCACCGGCGCCATCACCTTGCGTGCCAGTACCCAGCCGAGGAACACCGCCAGCGCCAGACTCAGCACGAACCCCACCAATACCACGGCAAACAGCACCCGCTCGCGTTCTTCGAAGTCACTCTGGTCTTGCAACAGGACATAGCGCCGGCCATCGACGATCTCGACCATCGCGTGGTACGACAGTTGCTCGCGGAAGACTTCGTGAAAACCCGAGTCCAGGTGGCGCAAATCCTTGGGCAACTCGAAATCGCCCGGCCCGCCGCTGAAATAGAACAGTTGGTCCGGTTCCGGGCGGTGGCTCCAGTCCGAGACGTTGTCCATCAGCAACAGGCGCTGCAAATCACCGCCCAGGCCCGCCGAGATCAGTTTTTCTTCCACCAGGTGCACGGTGAAGACGATACCCATGGCAAAGGCGCCCGCCACCAGTGCGCTCATCAGCGCAAAGGCAATGATGATCCGTTGCGAAAGGCTCTGTTTAAACTCCATCACGCCCCTCGGCCAGGCGGTAACCCACACCGTGCACGGTTTGCAGCAGCGGTTTGGCGAACGGTTTGTCGATCACCTGGCGCAATTGATGGACGTGGCTGCGCAGGCTGTCGCTGTCCGGACAGTCATCGCCCCACAGGGCCTCTTCGAGAATTTCCCGGCGCAGTACATGCGGGCTTTTCTGCATCAGTACCGCCAGCAACTTCAGGCCCACCGGATTGAGCTTGAGCAAGCGACCTTCGCGGGTGACTTCCAGGGTGTCGAGGTCATAACTCAGGTCGCCGACCTGCAAGGTCCGGCGACCGCCCCCCTGGGTGCGACGCATGACCGCTTCGACCCGCGCCGCCAGTTCGGACAAGGCGAAAGGTTTGATCAGGTAGTCGTCGGCACCGGACTTGAAGCCCTGCAGCCGGTCATCCAGTTGATCGCGAGCGGTGAGCATGATCACTGGAGTGTCGCGGCGGGCATCTTCGCGCAGGCGTTTGCACAGCGTGTAACCGTCGATGCCAGGCAACATGATGTCGAGCACGATCAAGTCGTAATGCTCGGTGGCTGCCAGATGCAGGCCCGACAAGCCGTCCTGTGCGCAATCCACGGTATAGCCCTTGAGTCCCAGGTAATCGGCCAGATTGGCCAGGATATCGCGGTTGTCTTCAACCAATAAAATTCGCATGGGCATCTTCTCCGTACACAGTGACGGCCGTCTTGGCCCGCGCAGCTTAAGGCCAAGTAAGCCTCAGGGCCAGGGTTGTGTGCAGGCGTTTGCCTGGCGAAATGACCGGCTCGAGCCTCAACGTTTTTTTCACTATCGGTTCACAGGTTGACGACAGGATAGAGCGCAGACTCCGCGCGGCTGCGTACTCAAGAACATTCCACTGACCAAGGATTTGCCATGGTTTCGATCTCTGCACGCCCCGCTTCCCGACCGCTCAACTTCTGGGTGTGCCTGGGTGTTCCCGCCATTGCAGCCATCATTCTGGTATTGCTCGAACTGACGACGTTGGACATGGACCTGGCCAGGCTGTTCTACGACCCGGTCGCCGGGGATTTCATCGGGCGGCACAGTTATTTCCTGGAAACCGTCCTGCACGACCGGGCCAAGCAACTGGTCATTGCCTTTTCGGTGCTGGCAATCTTCGGCTTTGCCGGTTCATTCTTCATGACCCGGCTCAAACCGTTCAAGCGGGAATTGGGCTGCCTGGTGCTGTCCCTGGGGCTGGCGACGTCCTTCGTCACCCCGATGAAAGCGGTAACGGCGGTGCAATGCCCGTGGAGCCTCGAGCAGTTCGGCGGCCACGAGACCTACAGCGAATTGTTGAGCCCGCGTCCGGCCACGGAGAAACCGGGTCGTTGCTGGCCTGGCGGTCACGCCGCGACCGGTTTCACCCTGTTTGCGCTGTTTTTCGTGTTGCGTGATCGCCGTCCACGCATGGCACGTGCGGCACTGGTTTTCGCCTTTACCCTGGGTTCGGTGTTTTCCATCGGCCGGATGCTGCAGGGGGCACACTTTTTCTCGCACAACGTGTGGACGGCGGTGTTTTGCTGGCTGATTTGCCTGGGGTCTTATTACTGGATTCTGTATAGGCCTGCTTCGAGGGTTGAGCCCGTGGTCAATGTTCAAACGGCCTGAGCCTGAACGAAGATCAAAAGATCGCAGCCTGCGGCAGCTCCTACAGGGGAACGCATTTCCATGTAGGAGCTGCCGCAGGCTGCGATCTTTTGATCCGGGCTAATAAAAAACCCCGCCTGCTTTCGCAGGCGGGTTTTTTTAGTACAGGGGTAAGGCTGGCTTACATCATGCCGCCCATGCCGCCCATGCCGCCCATGTCTGGCATGCCGCCGCCAGCACCGCTGTCTTTCTTCGGTGCATCAGCTACCGCAGCTTCGGTGGTCAGGATCAGACCGCCGATCGACGATGCAGCTTGCAGCGCGGAACGGGTGACCTTGGTAGGATCCAGGATACCCATTTCGATCATGTCGCCGTATTCGCCAGTCGCAGCGTTGTAACCGAAGTTACCTTTGCCGTTCTTGACTTCGTTGACCACAACGCTTGGCTCGTCACCGCTGTTGGCAGCGATCTGACGCAGCGGTGCTTCAATGGCACGGCGCAGAACAGCGATACCTACGTCCTGATCAGCGTTGTCGCCTTTCAGATCGTTCAGGGTTTGCAGAGCGCGGATCAGTGCAACGCCACCGCCAGGTACCACGCCTTCTTCAACGGCTGCACGGGTAGCGTGCAGGGCGTCTTCAACGCGGGCTTTCTTCTCTTTCATTTCAACTTCGGAACCAGCGCCAACCTTGATCACCGCAACGCCGCCGGACAGCTTGGCCAGACGCTCTTGCAGTTTTTCACGGTCGTAGTCCGAGGAAGTCTCGGCAACCTGGGCACGGATCTGGTTGATACGTGCTTCGATGTCGCCTTGAACGCCAGCACCGTCAACGATGATGGTGTTTTCCTTGGACAGGGTCACGCGCTTGGCGTTACCCAGGTGCTCAAGGGTAGTGCTTTCCAGGCTCAGGCCGATCTCTTCGGAGATCACGGTACCGCCGGTCAGAACGGCGATGTCCTGCAGCATGGCCTTGCGACGGTCGCCGAAGCCCGGTGCCTTGACGGCTGCGACTTTGACGATGCCACGCATGTTGTTCACAACCAGAGTCGCGAGGGCTTCGCCTTCAACGTCTTCGGCCACGATCAGCAGTGGACGGCCGGCTTTGGCAACGGCTTCCAGTACTGGCAGCATTTCGCGGATGTTCGAGATCTTCTTGTCGACCAGCAGGATCAGCGGGCCGTCCAGCTCAGCGACCATGGTCTCTGGCTTGTTGACGAAGTACGGGGACAGGTAGCCACGGTCGAACTGCATGCCTTCAACAACCGACAGTTCGTTTTCCAGGCCCGAGCCTTCTTCAACGGTGATCACGCCTTCTTTACCGACTTTTTCCATGGCTTCGGCAATGATGTCGCCGATGGAGTTGTCGGAGTTGGCGGAGATGGTACCTACCTGAGCGATAGCCTTGGTGTCAGCGCATGGCTTGGACAGGGCCTTCAGCTCTTTGACGATCGCGATGGTCGCTTTGTCGATACCGCGCTTGAGGTCCATCGGGTTCATGCCGGCAGCGACGGCTTTCAGGCCTTCGTTGACGATCGATTGAGCCAGAACGGTAGCGGTGGTGGTGCCGTCGCCTGCGTCATCGTTGGCACGGGAGGCAACGTCTTTGACCAGCTGCGCGCCCATGTTTTCGAAACGGTCTTCCAGTTCGATTTCTTTGGCTACGGAAACGCCGTCCTTGGTGATGGTCGGAGCGCCGAAGCTCTTCTCGATGATCACGTTACGGCCTTTCGGGCCCAGGGTCGCTTTTACCGCGTCAGCCAGGACGTTGACGCCTTTGAGCATTTTCTTGCGGGCGGAATCGCCAAACAGAACTTCTTTAGCAGCCATGATCGATATTCCTTAAATACTTTGTAGTAACGGGAAAATGAGCGGGTAATCAGCCTTCGACAACAGCGAGGATTTCGTTCTCGCTCATTACCAGCAGGTCTTCGCCGTCGACTTTCACTGTGTTGCTGCCGGAGTAAGGACCGAACACAACCTTGTCGCCCACTTTCACGGACAGTGCACGCACTTCACCGTTTTCCAGTACGCGGCCAGTGCCGACAGCGAGGATTTCGCCGCTGTTGGCTTTTTCAGCAGCCGAACCTGGCAGGACGATACCGCCAGCGGTTTTCTTTTCTTCTTCGCTGCGACGGATGACGACGCGGTCATGCAGAGGACGAAGCTTCATTGTCGATCTCTCCTAATTGTGGTTTTCATCGGCCGGTGTAGTCCCGGCGGGTTTAACAAAGTCCGGCGGTGCCGGGTGCGGTTCGTCGAGCGAACCGCGGAAGTCTGTCTGGCGTGCTCGCCAGAAACCTTGCGGTGACCGTTACATAAGGGCGTACAAGCTGATTACAAGGGCGGGGATCGAAAAATTTTTTACGCCGATCTCCCGAAAACGAACACGGCACCCGAAGGTGCCGTGTGCAGGTGACGCATCACTTGGTATCGCGGTGTTCGAACTCGCCTTCGATCACATTGGGCTCGCGACCGAGCGGCTCGCGGGGTGCGGGACCGCCACGGGGCGCAAGATCATCGGCGAACGCACGCTGGCGGATCGCTTGTTCCTCGGCACGCTGGCGCATTTTATTGGCCAGCAGGCGACGGCTGACCGGCAGCAACATGACCAGGCCGATCACGTCGCTGATGAATCCCGGAAGGATCAACAGGCCCCCGGCCAAAGCCAGCATCAGGCCCTCGAGCATGGTCTGGGCCGGCAGCTCGCCGCGGTTCAGGCTTTCACGGGCACGCAGCGCCGTGGCCAGCCCGGCGACGCGCAACACGAACACACCGAACATCGAGCCGAGAATGATCAGCAGCAGGGCCGGGAAAAACCCGATCGCCCCTGCCACCTTGACGAATACGAACAGCTCCAACACCGGAAACAGCAGAAAGAGCAACAAAAAAGGGCGCATCAAATGGTTCCTCAACGCAAGAATGCCTTGCCAGTAATCCTTAGATGACGTCGCCATTTCGTGAATTCAAGCGTCGGCCACTGCATTTTTCGGCCAATGTTCGGCGTGAGCCAGGAAAACCAAGGCTTCGCGAACTTGTGTCGGCGTATTACAAGGCGCTTGGAACGGCAACCAATGCAGCCCTTGACCGATCAGCAGGTGCATACCTTCGCTGTCGATGCCCACCAGCCTGGCTGGCGAGGTATTCGGCAGGCCGGCCAGTTCGACGTAATGCGCGATGGCCTTGGCGTGATCGGCGTTCATGTGCTCGATCATGCTCAGCTCGGCCTTGCCGGCAAAGGGGTTGGCCAGGGTCAGCTCGTTGACCCAGTGAATCGCGCCGAAGCCGCCGATGTAGCGATGACGCACCGGCGTGAGCACCCAGAAATCGAAATCGTGGGCCTTGTGATAACTCTGCGAATCCGGGAAATAGCGGTAGTAACGTTCGGCGGCGGCTTCGATGGCTGCCTCGTCTTCGATCTGTTGCGCCTCGGCCAGGTAGGTCAGGCGACCAACGGCCTGGACATCTTCAGCGCCTCGCTCGCCCACGAACAGCGAGCATTTTGGATCCTTTTGCAGGTTGTGGGTGTGCTGGGCGATGCGGCTGATAAGGATCAGCGGCCGGCCGAGCTCGTCCAGGCAGTACGGAACCACGGAGCCGAACGGGAAACCGGGCATCGATTTGGAGTGTGTCGAGAGCACCCCACGGTATTCCTTGAGGAGCAATTCTCGTGCATTCTTAGCCGCTTCAACGCTCAATTTATGACTCCTTATTAAGAATCCGTCGTAAAAACGGATCAGCTACTGGCACAGGTACCAGTTGACCATTGGGGGCAGTTCTCATGTGCCAAGGTAGGCGTGATGGAGAAGATGCCTTATGAAAAAACACAGAAACCTACCGGGGCATTACGAATGCAACTCACTGACAAAGTAATCATTATCACTGGCGGTTGCCAGGGTTTAGGCCGCTCCATGGCCGAGTATTTCGCCGCCAGGGGCGCGAAGCTGGCGCTGGTGGACCTGAACCAGGAAAAACTCGACGACGCCGTTGCCGCCTGCAAGGCCAAGGGTGTCGAAGCCCGCGCCTACCTGTGCAATGTGGCCAACGAAGAGCAAGTAAGCCACATGGTCGCTCAGGTCGCTGACGACTTCGGCGCGATCCATGGCCTGATCAACAACGCCGGTATTTTGCGTGACGGCCTGCTGCTCAAGGTCAAGGATGGCGAAATGACCAAGATGAGCCTGGCCCAGTGGCAGGCGGTCATCGACGTCAACCTGACGGGCGTATTCCTGTGCACCCGTGAAGTCGCCGCGAAAATGGTCGAGCTGGACAACAGCGGCGCGATTATCAATATCTCGTCGATTTCCCGCGCCGGCAACGTCGGCCAGACCAACTACTCCGCCGCCAAGGCCGGTGTCGCTGCGGCGACGGTGACCTGGGCCAAGGAACTGGCGCGCTACGGCATTCGCGTGGCCGGCATTGCACCGGGCTTCATCGAAACCGAAATGACCCTGAGCATGAAACCTGAAGCGCTGGAGAAGATGACGTCGGGGATTCCGCTCAAGCGCATGGGCAAGCCGGAAGAAATCGCCCAATCGGCGGCTTACATCTTCGAGAACGACTATTACACCGGTCGGATTCTGGAGCTGGATGGCGGGTTGCGGATTTAAGGCATACACAGAACCTATGTGGGAGCGGGCTTGCTCGCGAAGGCGGTAGATCAGTCAACTAATCTGTTGAATGTCACACCGCCTTCGCGAGCAAGCCCGCTCCCACAATTGGGATCGCGTTTCTTCAACCGATCAATCGTCGCTGATGCTGATATTCGGCATCGCCGGCGTCAACGCCTCCTGCAACACGATCCGTGCGCCGACATGGCGCGCCAGCTCCTGGTAAACCAGGGCGATCGGGCTGTCAGGCTCGGCGATCACCGTTGGCTTGCCGCCATCGGCCTGCTCGCGGATGGCCATTGCCAGCGGCAACGAAGCCAATAGCTCGACGCCATACTGATTGGCCAGCTTCACCCCGCCGCCCTCGCCGAACAGATGTTCGGCATGCCCGCAGTTCGAGCAGATGTGCACGGCCATGTTTTCCACCACGCCCAGCACCGGGATGTTGACCTTGCGGAACATCTCCACGCCCTTGCGTGCGTCCAGCAGTGCCAGGTCCTGGGGGGTGGTCACGATCACCGCACCGGCCACCGGGACTTTCTGCGCCAGGGTCAGCTGGATATCGCCGGTGCCTGGCGGCATGTCGATGACCAGGTAATCCAGGTCGCCCCACGCGGTCTGCGTCACCAGTTGCAGCAAGGCGCCAGAGACCATCGGCCCGCGCCAGACCATCGGCGTGTTGTCGTCGGTGAGGAACGCCATGGACATCACTTCGACGCCGTGGGACTGGATCGGCACGAACCATTTCTGATCCTTGATCTGCGGCCGGGTACCCTCGGCGATGCCGAACATGATGCCCTGGCTCGGACCGTAGATGTCCGCATCGAGAATGCCGACCTTGGCCCCTTCGCGGGCCAGGGCCAAGGCCAGGTTGGCGGCGGTGGTGGACTTGCCCACGCCGCCTTTGCCGGACGCCACGGCCACGACGTTCTTGACGTTGGCCAGACCCGGGATCTGTGCCTGGGCCTTGTGCGCGGCGATCACACTGGTGATGTCGACGCGGGCAGTACTGACACCGTCAAGGCCTTCAATGGCCATTTGCAGCATCTGCGCCCAACCACTCTTGAACAAACCGGCGGCATAACCCAGTTCCAGCTGCACGCTGACGCGGTCGCCCTGGATCTCGATATTGCGCACGCACCCGGCGCTGACCGGATCCTGGTTCAGGTAGGGGTCGGTGTATTGGCGAAGGACGGCTTCCACCGCTGCGCGATTGACGGCGCTCATGGGCAACTCCGAAAACAGGACTGGGAATAGATGGCGGGTATCCTACCCCTTCTGTCTTCCGGACGGCATGCCCGGCAACGATTTGCAGGGGTGAAATATCTTTGCCGGCGCTTTATAGTGGCCGACCTCCGTTTCATCAAGTAGCCGAGCCCCATGTCCGAGCCACGCAAGATCCTCGTCACCAGCGCCCTGCCCTATGCCAATGGTTCGATTCACCTCGGCCATATGCTGGAGTACATCCAGACCGATATGTGGGTGCGCTTCCAGAAGCACCGCGGCAACCAATGCATTTATGTCTGCGCCGACGACGCCCACGGTTCGGCGATCATGCTGCGCGCGGAAAAGGAAGGCATCACCCCGGAACAACTGATCGCCAACGTCCAGGCTGAACACAGCGCCGACTTTGCCGAGTTCCTGGTGGACTTCGACAACTTCCACTCCACTCACGCCGAAGAAAACCGTGAGCTGTCGAGCCAGATCTACCTCAAGCTGCGCGACGCCGGGCACATCGCCCAACGCTCGATCACGCAGTATTTCGACCCGGAAAAGAAAATGTTCCTGGCCGACCGCTTCATCAAGGGCACCTGCCCGAAATGCGGCACTGAAGACCAGTACGGCGACAACTGCGAAAAATGCGGCGCGACCTACGCACCGACCGACCTGAAGGATCCGAAGTCGGCAATCTCCGGCGCCACCCCGGTGCTCAAGGATTCCCAGCACTTCTTCTTCAAGCTGCCGGACTTCCAGGAAATGCTGCAGACCTGGACCCGCAGCGGCACCCTGCAGGACGCCGTGGCGAACAAGATCGCCGAATGGCTGGATGCCGGCCTGCAACAGTGGGACATCTCCCGCGATGCGCCGTACTTCGGCTTCGAGATCCCCGACGAGCCGGGCAAGTACTTCTACGTCTGGCTGGATGCACCAATCGGCTACATGGCCAGCTTCAAGAACCTTTGCGACCGTACGCCGGAGCTGGACTTCGACGCGTTCTGGGGCAAGGACTCGACCGCCGAGCTGTACCACTTCATCGGCAAGGACATCGTCAACTTCCACGCCCTGTTCTGGCCAGCGATGCTCGAAGGCGCGGGTTACCGCAAGCCGACCGGCATCAACGTGCACGGCTACCTGACCGTCAACGGCCAGAAAATGTCCAAGTCCCGTGGCACCTTCATCAAGGCCCGGACCTACCTCGACCACCTGTCGCCGGAATACCTGCGCTATTACTACGCGGCCAAGCTGAGCCGTGGCGTCGACGACCTCGACCTGAACCTCGAAGATTTCGTGCAGAAGGTCAACTCCGACCTGGTTGGCAAAGTCGTCAACATCGCCAGCCGTTGCGCCGGGTTCATCAACAAGGGCAATGCCGGCGTGATGGTCGAGACCAACGCCGCGCCGGAGCTGACCGAAGCGTTCCTGGCGGCCGCGCCAAGCATCGCCGACGCCTATGAAGCCCGCGACTTCGCCCGCGCCATGCGCGAGATCATGGGCCTGGCCGACCGCGCCAACGCCTGGATCGCCGACAAGGCACCGTGGTCGCTGAACAAGCAGGAAGGCAAGCAGGATGAAGTCCAGGCCATCTGCGCCACCGGCGTCAACCTGTTCCGTCAACTGGTGATCTTCCTCAAACCGGTACTGCCGCTGCTGGCCGCCGATGCCGAGGCGTTCCTCAATGTTGCGCCACTGACCTGGAACGATCACGCGACCTTGCTCGCCAACCATCAGTTGAACGAGTTCAAGCCGTTGATGACCCGTATCGACCCGGTCAAAGTGCAAGCCATGACCGACGCCTCGAAAGAAGACCTGACCGCCAGCCAGACCGACACCGGCGAAGCCACACCAGCCGGTAATGGCGAGCTGGCCAAGGATCCGCTGTCGCCGGAAATCGAGTTCGACACCTTTGCCGCGGTTGACCTGCGCGTCGCCCTGATCGTCAAGGCCGAACACGTGGAAGGTGCGGACAAGCTGCTGCGCCTTACCCTGGACATCGGTGACGAGCAACGCAACGTGTTCTCCGGCATCAAGAGCGCCTACCCGGACCCGTCCAAGCTCGATGGTCGCCTGACCATGATGATTGCCAACCTCAAGCCACGGAAAATGAAGTTCGGCATTTCCGAAGGCATGGTGATGGCAGCCGGTCCTGGCGGTGAAGAAATCTACCTGCTCAGCCCTGACAGCGGCGCCAAGCCTGGTCAGCGGATCAAGTAAGGCACTGCGGTAAACCGATCCCACAGTCGCGCCTGGCGCGACTGTGGGATTTTCATGTCTGGCCCATACTATTACTGAACTCGGGCATTACTTGTAGGAGCTGCCGCAGGCTGCGATCTTTTGAATTTGCTTTGAAAAAGATCAAAGATCGCAGCCTGCGGCAGCTCCTACAGGGTTATCGAGCAACGGATACGGACGATCATGACCGAAACCCTGCTTACGCTTATCGGCACCGCCCTGCTCAACAACCTTGTGTTGCACTGGCCGCTGGGTGTGGATCCGCTGCTGGCCAGCGAACGTCGCCAGGTCCATGCCCTGGGCATCGCGACGACCTGCCTGATGCTGATTACCGGGGTGCTCGGCTATGCGCTCTATCACTGGTTGCTGATGCCGCTGGAGATGACGGCGCTGCGCCTGTTTGTGTTTCTGCCATTGAGCGTGCTGCTGATCGGCCCGTTGTTGCAGCTGCTGGCACGGGTGTTTTCGACATTGTCCTTCGAAGGCCTCTGGCCTTTGCTGCTGTGTAATGCCGGGGTGCTCGGCGTGGCATTGCTCAACGCCCGGGAGGACAAGGGATTTTTTCACGCCACAGCCTTGAGCCTCGGTGCCGGGCTGGGCTTCTGGCTGGTACTGAGCCTGTTCAACGACCTGCGCCAGCGCACACTTGATAACGATGTGCCCCTGCCCTTTCGCGGCCTGCCGATCGACCTGGTCGGTGCCGGCCTGATTGCAGTGGCCTTTCTCGGATTCAGCGGACTGATCAAAACATGAGTCTGATTCAACGCATCGACGCCCTCTTGCCGCAGACCCAATGCGGCAAGTGTGGCCATCCCGGATGCAAGCCGTACGCCACCGGCATTGCCAACGGCGAGCCGATCAACAAGTGCCCGCCCGGCGGCAGTGAAACCATCCACGCCCTGGCCGAACTGTTGCACGTACCGGTGCTGGAGCTGGACGTCAGTCGCGGCTCGGCCCCGGCGCAGATTGCCTATATCCGTGAGGCCGAATGCATTGGCTGCACGAAATGCATTCAGGCCTGTCCAGTGGACGCCATCGTCGGCGCGGCCAAATTGATGCACACGGTCATCATCGACGAATGCACCGGGTGCGACCTTTGCGTGGCGCCTTGCCCGGTGGACTGCATCGAAATGCATCCGCTGCCATTGAACAGCGTGCTGCCGATTGTCGGTGGCCTGGCTTTCAGCCTGGAGGAGCAACGGGCACGCGCCGCCAAGCGCGATCATGCGCGGCGCCGTTTCGAGCAGCGCAACGCCCGCTTGCAGCGTGAAGAACAACAAAAAACCGCCGAGCGCGAGGCCCGTGGGCAACGGGTCGTCCAGCCCAGCGAAACGATCCTCGACCCGGTACAGGCAGCGCTGGAACGCGTCCGCGCGCAAAAGGCGGCGAATGCCGATGCGGCCCTGAAAAAAGCCAAGATCGACCTGGCGATGAGCCGGGCGCAGTTGAACAAGTCGCTCAAGGCCTTCGGTCATCCGCCGACCTTCGAACAGCAATCGCAGTTGATTGTCCTGCAACAGCAGTTCGAAGCCGCTGAGCAGGCTTTGGCCCAACTGGAACGCAGTGCGCCACCTACCCCGTCACCCGTCGCGGCTCCGGCGCAGGACGCCGAGCTGAAACGCGCAAAAATTCAGCTGGCCATGCGCCGCGCCGAACTGAAGAAAGCCCAGGCCAGCGCAGCACCCGCCGAACAAATCGAAGCCCTTGAGCGGGCCCTGAGCGAAGCCGAACGCCAGGTGGATGCCCATGCCGCCCCTTGAACCGGTCGACGAGCGCCTGCAACAGACGATGAAACTGGTTCTGCTGGCGACGTTGCCAGGGATGCTGGCGTTATTCTGGTTCTACGGCTGGGGGGTGTTGCTCAACCTGATACTGGCAGGCGTCAGTGCGCTGGCCGCGGAAGCGGCGGTGCTGCGATTGCGCAAGCGAGCACTCAAGCCGACCTTGAGCGACGGCAGCGCCCTGGTCAGTGCCACGCTACTGGCCCTGGCCTTGCCGCCCTACTGTCCCTGGTGGCTGACGGTCAGTGCTGCCGCGCTGGCCATGGTGTTCGGCAAGCACCTGTATGGCGGGGTCGGCAGCAATCCGTTCAATCCGGCGATGCTCGGTTTCGCCTTGGTGATGGTGACGTTTCCGCAACAGATGACCCAATGGCCTGCCTCCCAGGGCATGGACCTGTGGGGTGGTGTGCAGCAAGTATTCGGTGTCGGCCAAAGCCCGGACGCCTGGGTCCGGGCCACGGCACTGGACAGCCTGCGGATCAACAAGAGCCTGACCATGGACGAACTCTTCTCGGCCAATCCGGCCTTTGGGCGTTTCGGCGGTCGCGGTGTGGAATGGGTAAGCCTGGCCTACCTCGCCGGTGGCGCGTTTTTGCTGCAACGCCGAGTGTTCAGCTGGCACGCGCCGGTCGGCATGCTCGCCAGCCTGTTCGTCATCAGCCTGTTGTGCTGGAACGGTTCGGGCTCAGACTCCCATGGTTCGCCGCTGTTTCATCTGCTCACCGGCGCCAGCATGCTGGGCGCATTCTTCATCGTCACTGAACCGGTATCCGGCGCCAAAAGCCCCGGGGCGCGACTGCTGTTTGGTGCAGGGGTCGGGTTGCTGACCTATCTGATTCGCACCTGGGGCGGTTACCCGGACGGCGTGGCCTTTGCCGTGCTGTTGATGAACCTCTGCGTACCGGCGCTGGAGCGGCTGGTCGCAGCCAGGCAGGAGCGGATCGCACCATGAGCCGAGCGTCGAGCGCCGCCATCCTCGCGTTACTCACCGCCCTCGGAGCGGGCCTGACCTATCTCGCGCAACACAGCAGCGCGCCACGGATTGCGGCTGAGCAGCGCCTGATCGACAGTCGTTACCTGCTCGACCTGCTACCGCCTGACAGCTACGACAACCAGCCGCTGGACCAACCGCTCACGCTCGACAACACCGCGCTGGGCAACAGCACGCTGCTGACGGGTTATCGGGCGACCAAGGCCGGCCGAGCCTATGCCGTGCTTTTACGCAGCCAGACCCTGGGCTACGCGAGCACCATCGATTTGCTGATCGCCATCGATCTCGACGGCAGACTGCTGGGGGTCAAAACCCTCAAGCAAACGGAAACCCCGGGGCTCGGCGCACGAATCGCCGACTGGCCCAATACCTGGCTTGCAGCCTTTTCCGGCAGGTCGCGAACCGATCCGGGCGACAATGGTTGGGCCTTGAAAAAGGACCAGGGGCAGTTCGACCAGATTGCGGGAGCGACCATCACCTCAAGAGCGGTGGTCAATGCCACCCATGACGCCTTGCGTTATTTCGATGAGCACCGGCCCTCACTGCTTGGGAGCCCCTCCGATGAGTAATCCATTGCGGTTGCAGAACACCTTGATGCTCGTGCCGCTGATTGGCGCCACCGACTCACTGGTGAATGCCCTGGGCCTGTGGTTGCTGTTCATTGTCGTGATCAGTGGGTTCGGCCTGTGCATGAACGCCTTGCGATCGCGCCTGCTCCCGGCGACCCACTTGTCGGCCAGCGTGCTGCTTGCCGCAACGCTGACCAGTTGCGCAGAACTCGGCGCGCAGGTCTGGTCGCTGCAATGGCACCAGCATGCCGGGATCTATACCGGCTTGATCGCCTTGCAATGTGTCGTACTGGAGCGCTCCGATTTCTTCCAGAGCCCCTGGCGAGAGCGCTGGCGTCTGTGCGGCCTGTTCGGCGCATCGATGGCGGCCATGGGCCTGCTGCGTGAACTCATCGGTTACGGGACACTGGGCAACCACCTACCCTGGCTGGCTGCTGTAACGCACGCGGATTGGCCGGGCTGGGTACTGGCCGCTGACGGTGGCCTGCGCCTGGCCACCCTGGCCCCCGGAGGTTTCATACTGCTGGGATTGCTGATCGCCGCCTGGCAAGCCTGGCACCGCCCGACACGCTCAAACTGACTGCCTTCGAGGAAACGCTTCGCCCATGAATGCCGCAAAACGTCTGGAAATTTTCCGCAGGCTGCATGAAGACAACCCAGAACCGAAGACCGAACTGGCCTATTCCTCACCCTTTGAATTGCTGATTGCGGTGATTCTTTCCGCGCAATCGACCGATGTCGGCGTGAACAAGGCCACGGCAAAACTGTTTCCGGTTGCCAATACTCCGGCGACGATTCATGCCTTGGGGGTCGAAGGATTGTCGGAATACATCAAGACCATCGGCCTGTACAACAGCAAGGCAAAAAACGTGATCGAGACCTGCCGCCTGCTGGTTGAGCGTCATGCAGGCGAAGTGCCGCAAACCCGTGAGGAACTCGAGGCGTTGCCTGGCGTTGGCCGCAAGACCGCCAACGTGGTGCTCAATACTGCATTCCGCCAGTTGACGATGGCCGTGGACACTCACATTTTTCGGGTCAGCAACCGCACCGGCATTGCGCCCGGCAAGAATGTGGTTGAGGTCGAGCATAAATTGATGAAATTTGTGCCAAAGCAGTACCTGCTCGACTCCCATCACTGGCTGATCCTTCACGGACGTTATGTTTGCCTGGCCCGCAAACCTCGCTGCGGCAGCTGCCGGATCGAAGACTTGTGCGAATACAAGCACAAGACCTCGGACGATTGAGCCGCTATTGGGTTTATCAATATATCGATTGAAAAAATCTTTTTTACCCGTCGCAGGATTGTCGATATAAGGAGCCCCAAAGGCCTTCTTCGCCTGGAGTAACTAAATGAGCACTGGCAAAGAGCAATTGGATGTAGATGACGACTTCACCCCCGTAGAGGCTGATGATGCCGAGCCGGTGGTTGAAGTAGCGAAAACCAACCTGAGCAAGCGCCGGACCATCGACAATCTGCTGGAGGAGCGCCGACTGCAAAAGCAATTGGCCGATTACGATTTTGACTTGTAAAACCTAAAAGCCTCCCGAAACGGAGGCTTTTTACCAAGTGCCGAACCGCGATCAACGCTCGCCTGGTGTACTCCGTCAGAGGCAGGCTCATCATGCCAGACCATTACGCTGGGCCAGTTCAATCAGATCGACCAGGGAGCGCGCATTGAGCTTTAACAGTAGTCGGGTCTTGTAGGTACTGACGGTCTTGTTGCTGAGAAACATCCCATCAGCAATCTCTTTGTTAGTCTTGCCCCGGGCCAACTGCTGTAGCACCATCATTTCCCGCCCTGAAAGACGATCCACCATATCGGCTTCACTGGCGTTGCCAAGACTGGCACGCACAGTGTGCAAGGCCTGATTTGGAAAGTAACTGTAGCCTGACAATACCGCCTTTATTGCACTGAGCAACTCCGTGAGGTCCTGTTGTTTACAAACATATCCGGCGGCTCCCGACTGCATGCAGCGCATGGAAAAATGCCCAGGTGACTGGGACGTCAATATCAGCACTTTCATCGGCATCGCAGCCGAGGTCAGTCGTGCAATGACTTCCAGTCCATCGAGCTTAGGTATTCCAATATCCAGGATAACAATGTCCGGCATGTATTCACGGGCTAGTTGTAATGCATCCACACCATTATCTGTTTCTGCAATGACTTCGTAGCCATGACGCTCCATCAGCATTCGTACCGCAAGACGAATGACGGGGTGATCATCCACAATCAGCACTTTATTCATGGGCAAGTCCAATTTCGCTGTTCGAATTTTTAGAGCCCGCACAATAGCCTAGTCGTTTCCCCCCTGGCATGTCGCCTCCCCCAACCACTTGCACCGAGAGACATTCCCTACAAAATTCACAGATTTTTCCTACAAAAAATCGAGTAAATCGTTAGGCAGAAAACTTTTTTTGAAGTCTTGACTTTCCAATTGCGATTACTTTTTTGTATCGACCTGCAACGAAAAAATGAGCGGAGTTTTATTTTCAGACAGCGATCAGACATGTGCCGCCCTACCCAACCGCGCAAAGGTAATTGGGATAATCCAATATCCACACTGACTCCAGAAATATCACACACAACTTATCCACTCGTTCTTACAGCAAAAATCACCCCATCATCGATTATAAGAAAACCGTAAACAAGAAAACGCCTACCCGACATCAAATAAATCAAAAAACAGAAACCATGGATGCCCAACATGCGTTAGATGGATTAAATTCAAACCAATCAAGCAATAGCTATCGAGGAATTGAAAATGGACAGGATTAAAAAAAGAATAAACAACCCCATGACAGTGATTGCCATATTCGCAACACTGTCTGAAACATCAGCTGCGATTTCACTGCCCTTTCTTGATGATGATGATAGAGACATCTACGTCTGGTTCCTGATCAGCTTTCCTTTTTATCTGCTGTTGCTATTCTTTGTCACTCTCAACTTCAACTATCGATCGCTTTACGCCCCCTCCGACTTTGAGAAGGGAAAACATTTCATAAAAGTCATGGACGGTCTCGAGCAATCCGAGAACAAGAAGACTCGAAAGTCCCCGACCAGGGCATCGGGCACTGGCGACCAATCCACTCGCCGCCCATCGAAAGCACAAGACCCACCTTCAGCAACAGTTTCTGCCAACGCCCTTTCGGCGCATCACCACGTACGTCTACCCGAACGATTGAAGGACCTGTATGTGATTGATGCACGCAAGATGACAGACCAGGCCGAGTTCAGCCATTTGTTGGAGAGCATCCAGATCGAACCGGGAAAAGCTGCACGTGCAGTGGTGTTCCTCACCTGTACCGAGTCGGATTCAAAACTGAGGGAAAGCGCAGCCGCTCCTTCAAAACACGTGAAGAAACATTGCCGCACAACGTTCTGTGCTGCCTACAATTTAAATTCACAGGGTTTGACGGTCATTGACCAACATTTGCCCATCGACGCACGGCAACCCGAAGCGTTTGACGATCGATCAGAAGGGAATGATGAGAGGAGTCATAGCAAGGCGGGAAAGAACACTGATACGGGCAGGTAGCAACTCCCCCCCTTTTAAATGTGCGGCCCTGTCGACGACCGGGCCACACATTCCATTACGTCAAAGGTTTCAGAAAAGCTTGCGACCTTTGTTCGCCGCGATGCGCATGCGCAAGGCGTTGAGCTTGATGAAGCCCGCTGCGTCGGCCTGGTTGTAGGCGCCGCCATCTTCTTCGAAAGTCGCAATGTTGGCGTCGAACAACGACTCGTCTGACTTGCGACCGGTGACGATCACGTTGCCCTTGTACAGCTTCAGGCGCACAACGCCATTCACGTGAGCCTGGGACGCATCGATCATCTGTTGCAGCATCAGACGCTCAGGGCTCCACCAGTAACCGGTGTAGATCAGGCTGGCGTACTTGGGCATCAACTCGTCTTTAAGGTGAGCCACTTCGCGGTCCAGGGTGATCGATTCGATCGCACGGTGGGCGCGCAGCATGATGGTACCGCCAGGAGTTTCGTAGCAGCCACGGGACTTCATGCCCACGTAACGGTTCTCGACGATGTCCAGACGGCCGATACCGTGTTCGCCACCGATACGGTTCAGAGTCGCCAGCACGGTGGCCGGGGTCATTTCGACGCCGTCCAGCGCGACGATGTCGCCATTGCGGTAGGTCAGTTCCAGGTACTGCGGCTTGTCGGGAGCCTTCTCCGGGGAGACGGTCCAGCGCCACATGTCTTCTTCGTGCTCGGTCCAGGTGTCTTCCAGCACGCCACCTTCATAGGAGATGTGCAGCAGGTTGGCATCCATCGAGTACGGGGATTTCTTCTTTCCGTGACGCTCGATCGGGATCGCGTGCTTTTCAGCGTAATCCATCAGCTTTTCACGGGACAGCAGGTCCCATTCGCGCCACGGAGCGATCACTTTCACACCTGGCTTCAAGGCGTAGGCGCCCAGTTCGAAACGAACCTGGTCGTTACCCTTGCCGGTGGCGCCGTGGGAAATGGCGTCAGCACCGGTTTCGTTGGCGATTTCGATCAGGCGTTTGGCGATCAACGGGCGAGCGATGGAAGTACCCAGCAGGTACTCGCCTTCGTAAACGGTGTTGGCGCGGAACATCGGGAAAACGAAATCGCGCACGAACTCTTCGCGCAAGTCGTCGATGTAGATCTCTTTCACGCCCATGGCTTGAGCCTTGGCACGTGCAGGTTCGACCTCTTCGCCCTGACCCAGGTCAGCGGTGAAGGTCACCACTTCACAGTTATAAGTATCCTGCAGCCACTTGAGGATCACCGAAGTGTCCAGGCCGCCGGAATACGCCAGAACGACCTTGTTTACGTCCGCCATGCCATCACTCCACGGGGTTCTACGGAAAGCCGTCAAGTCTACCGCCCGCGCAAGATAATTTACAGTGGCGCGACAGCTTATGACGACGAAGCGACAGATTATGTCGAGAGCGCGACGATGACCAAGGGGTCAGGAAGTTGCTGAAGCGGCCGGCTTCGTCGCTTGGGGTGCCACCTGCTCCGCGGGGGCTCCGCGCTCCAGGCGTATCGCTACCCGGCGGTTTTTCGCGCGGTTGGCGTTGCTGATGTTGGGGGCCAGGGGATAACGCTCGCCATGGAAACGCAGGGTGATTTGCGATTCCTGGACGCCATTGGCCTTGAAGAAGTCCATCACCGCCAGCGCCCGACGCCGTGACAGGTCACGGTTGGTCAGGCGGTTGCCGCTGTTATCGGAGTGGCCGTCAAGCTCGATGCGATTGACCGTCGGATCGGCTTTCATGTACTCCAGCATGACTTGCAGCCTGGCCTTGGCGGCCGCATCCAGATCGATACCGCCACCGGGAAAGCCAATCTGGGATTGCTTGACCTGATCGAAGTTCTGCGGCAGCAACTTGGCCACGCAGCCCTGATACTCGGCAAATGCCTTGGTGAACCGGACCGGCAACAAGCGCACCTCCGACACCCGGCCATCGCCCGAGGCGTGGCGGACCACAGGACTGCGTCCGTCGATCAGGCCGCTGATCAAGCGTGCGGCCTGGGCCTGGGAGCTGTTGAAGAGGATGTTGCCGCTGCCGATTCTTACCGTGCCCAGGTTGATATCACCGCGTCCCGGCTGCCAGGGTGCAGCGGCCGCCAGCAAGGTGGCAGAACCACCGCCCATCATTGCGTTGTAGGCATTCAAACGAAACGTCGCCTGTTCCCCGGCGCGCCGCACGAATTCACCCGAGCCGAAATCGGTGATCGGCTGAGTCAGCCGGCATTCGAATTTGTCGCCTTCGACCGTCCACTCGATGCTCTCCAGGCGAGTCTGGAAAGTGAGTGCCATCGCGGGAAGGCTGGCAAACACGCTGAGCAAGGCTAAATAACGCTGGCGCACGGGAGGCTCCACTGGCTTCTACGACAAAAAGACCGACACACAGATGTTCACGGCATACCTGTTGGATATCGGAAGCTTCCCGTAAAACTTGATAGCGAGTGCCTGCAAGAGTCTTTTCCGGTAGCATTCCCTTCAGTTTGACCCGCCTGGAATCCCCTCATGTCCGACCGCCTGACCCTGCTGCGTCCCGACGACTGGCATATTCATCTTCGCGATGGTGCCGTGCTGACCAATACCGTCGCGGATGTCGCGCGCACCTTTGGCCGCGCCATCATCATGCCCAACCTGGTACCACCAGTGCGCAATGCGGCTGAAGCCGACGGCTATCGCCAGCGGATTCTCGCTGCTCGCCCGGCCGGCAGCCCGTTTGAACCGCTGATGGTGCTGTACCTCACCGACCGCACCCAGCCTGAAGAAATTCGCGAGGCCAAGGCCAGCGGTTTCGTTCACGCCGCCAAGCTGTATCCGGCCGGCGCGACCACCAACTCGGACTCGGGCGTCACCAGCATCGACAAGATCTTCCCGGCCCTGGAGGCCATGGCCGAAGTCGGGATGCCTTTGTTGATCCACGGTGAAGTCACCCGCGGCGATGTCGACGTGTTCGACCGCGAAAAAATCTTCATCGATGAGCACATGCGCCGTGTGGTCGAGCGTTTCCCGACCCTCAAGGTGGTGTTCGAACACATCACCACCGCTGACGCCGTGCAGTTCGTCAACTCGGCTTCGGCCAACGTTGGCGCGACCATCACCGCGCATCACTTGCTGTACAACCGCAACCACATGCTGGTGGGCGGGATTCGGCCGCACTTCTACTGCCTGCCGATCCTCAAGCGAAATACCCACCAGGAAGCGCTGCTCGACGCCGCCACCAGCGGCAGCGAAAAGTTCTTCCTCGGCACCGACTCGGCGCCCCACGCCCAGCACGCCAAGGAATCCGCCTGCGGCTGCGCCGGTTGCTACACCGCTTATGCGGCGATCGAGATGTACGCCGAAGCCTTCGAACAGCGCAACGCGCTGGACAAACTCGAAGCCTTCGCCAGCCTCAACGGCCCGCGTTTCTATGGCCTGCCGGCCAACACCGATCGCATTACCCTGGTCCGCGAAGAATGGACCGCCCCGACCAGCCTGCCGTTTGGCGAGCTGACCGTTATCCCGCTGCGCGCCGGTGAAAAACTGCGCTGGCGCCTGCTGGAGGAACACGCGTGAGTGAAGACCATTTCGACGACGAACAGGAAGGTCAAGGCGGTGGCGGCGGTTCCCGTCACCCAATGGCCGCCAGGTTCCGTGGCTACCTGCCGGTTGTCGTCGACGTAGAAACCGGTGGTTTCAACTCGGCCACCGACGCCTTGCTGGAAATCGCCGCGACCACCATCGCCATGGATGAAAAGGGTTTTGTGTACCCGGATCACACCTACTTCTTCCGGGTCGAGCCGTTTGAAGGTGCGAACATCGAAGCGGCCGCCCTGGAGTTCACCGGGATCAAGCTCGATCACCCGCTGCGCATGGCCGTGAGCGAAGAGTCGGCGCTGAACGATATCTTCCGCGGCGTGCGCAAGGCGCTCAAGGCCAACGGTTGCAAACGCGCGATCCTGGTTGGGCACAACAGCAGTTTCGACCTGGGCTTCCTCAATGCCGCGGTCGCGCGCCTGGACATGAAACGCAACCCGTTCCATCCATTCTCCAGTTTCGATACCGCGACGCTCGCCGGCCTGGCCTATGGTCAAACCGTGCTGGCCAAGGCCTGCCAGGCTGCCGATATCGACTTCGACGGGCGCGAGGCGCACTCGGCCCGCTACGACACCGAGAAGACTGCCGAGCTGTTCTGCGGCATCGTCAATCGCTGGAAACAAATGGGCGGCTGGGAAGACTTCGGCGACTGATTCGTTTGTAGGAGCTGGCTTGTCGGGTCGCAGCGATGGCGGCATAACGGCTACCATCGCATCGCCAGCAAGCCGGCTCCTACAGGGTTCCAGACGTTTTTCGCGCATAAAAAAAACCGGCCCTGAGGCCGGTTTTTTTGTACCTGGTGCCTTACAACGCAGCAGCGTGCTCGGTCAGGTAAGCCGCAACGCCTTCTGGCGAAGCGTTCATGCCTTTGTCGCCTTTTTTCCAGTTGGCAGGGCAAACTTCGCCGTGCTCTTCGTGGAATTGCAGGGCGTCGACCAGACGCAGCAGCTCTTCCATGTTACGGCCCAGCGGCAGGTCGTTGATGATCTGCGAACGGACAACGCCTTTGTCGTCGATCAGGAACGCGCCACGGAAAGCAACGCCGTCAGCGGACTGAACGTCGTAGGCCTTCATGATTTCCTGCTTGATGTCGGCAGCCATGGTGTAACGCACTGCGCCGATACCACCATCGTTTACCGGGGTGTTGCGCCATGCGTTGTGGGTGAAGTGCGAGTCGATCGACACAGCGACCACTTCAACGTTGCGTGCCTTGAATTCGGACATGCGGTTGTCCAGAGCGATCAGCTCCGACGGGCAAACGAAGGTGAAGTCCAGTGGGTAGAAGAACACCAGGCCGTATTTGCCTTTGATGGCCGACGACAGGGTGAAGCTGTCCACGATTTCGCCATTGCCGAGTACGGCCGGTACGGTGAAGTCAGGGGCTTGTTTGCCTACGAGTACGCTCATTGGATATCTCCTGGTGTAGAAGCGTTAAGAACAAGGTTTGCGTCAGCCTGCCACCCTCAGGCGACAGCCCTGTGACACGAACCCGTTTCGAAAAGACCGGCCATCATACACTGCGTTTTTGACCTGTCCGTAACGGTTTCTCCCCTGGGCGTAAAAAAGGACGAAGGGTATTTCGGTTGACGGCGCGTCGCTGGTCAACCGTTCGTCAGGCCTGTCAAAAACCCCTTCCAAAGCACTTTGACAATCATTCTCGTTAACATTAAGATCCATCGCATTCGAGACATAAACAGCGACGGTTTTCACTTATGTATGTTTGCCTCTGCACTGGCGTCACCGACGGCCAAATCCGCGATGCGATCTATGAAGGATGCTGCAGCTACAAGGAAGTGCGCCAGGCCACCGGCGTTGCCAGTCAATGCGGCAAATGTGCTTGTCTGGCCAAGGAAGTGGTCCGCGAGACCCTGACCAAATTGCAAACGGCCCAGGCGGCGATCCCTTTTCCTGTTGAATTTACCGCCGCATAAATAACCGATTTCGAAGAACCGGACGCATGTCCGGTTTTTTTATGCCTGAAAATCAACTGCTTAGGCTCTAGACGCAGAACACAAACATTCTTATTCCGATTAATTTTCATATATTATTCAATAACTTAAGTTTGACACTCTTAGTTGTGCGGCTCAAACTCTGCCTTATAGACAGCTAATACAGGGCAGGACCCCATCATGAAAGGCGACGTTACAGTCATCCAGCATCTCAACAAGATCCTTGCCAATGAGCTGGTCGCGATCAATCAATACTTCCTGCATGCACGCATGTACGAAGATTGGGGCCTGAACAAGCTCGGCAAGCACGAGTACCACGAATCCATCGACGAGATGAAGCACGCGGACAAGCTGATCAAGCGCATCCTGTTCCTTGAAGGCCTGCCGAACGTCCAGGACCTGGGCAAGCTGCAGATCGGCGAGCACACTGAGGAAATGATCCAGTGTGACCTGCGTATCGAGAAGACCGGCCATGCCGACCTGAAAGCGGCGATCGCGCATTGCGAAACAGTCGGCGACTTCGGTAGCCGTGACCTGCTTGAAGATATCCTCGAGTCCGAAGAAGAACATATCGACTGGCTGGAAACCCAACTGGGTCTTATCGACAAGATCGGTATCGAGAACTACCTGCAATCGCAGATGGGCGACGACGAGTAAGTTCTACTGCGCCAGTCTTGATGCAAAACAAAGCCCCGCGCTCTTTTAAAGAGACGGGGCTTTTTTGTTTCAGTTTGCAAGGGTCTGCACAGCCCTGGGGATTTTTCCTAAAGCCTGCCCCCGACAAGTCGATAACCTGACATCGAAAGCTGTGGCTGATCCACGGATCGCCTCACCACCTTTTTCCACAGAAGGTTTTTATGTCCTCCACCAAAGCCCGCGCAGATTCACTTTCGCTTCTGCTGTTTACCTTGCGCAGTGGCAAGCTGATGGCGATCAACCTGCTCAAAGTCAGTGAAATCATCCCTTGCCCGCCACTGACCAAACTCCCCGAAGCGCATCCCCACGTCAAAGGCATCGCCACCCTGCGCGGCACCTCGTTGTCGGTGATCGATCTCAGCCGTGCCATTGGTGAGCGCCCGCTGGCAGATCCTGATGGTGGGTGCCTGATCGTCACGGACGTCAGCCGCTCCAAACAAGGTTTGCATGTACAGGCGGTGAGCAAGATCGTGCACTGCCTGACCACCGATATCCGTCCGCCGCCCTTCGGCTCTGGCGGTTCGCGCTCGTACATCACCGGCGTCACCTCGGTGGACGGCACCCTGGTGCAGGTGCTGGACATCGAAAAGGTCATCCATGGCATCGCCCCGGTGCCCATCGACACGGCGCCGACCGAGCTCAGCATGGAAGATGCCGAGACCTTGGGCAGCGCCCGCATCCTGGTGGTCGATGACAGTCAGGTCGCGCTGCAGCAATCGGTGCACACCTTGCGCAACCTGGGCCTGCAGTGCCACACGGCTCGCAGTGCCAAGGAAGCCATCGACTGCCTGCTGGACCTGCAAGGCACGGCCGAGCAGATCAACCTGATCGTCTCCGATATCGAAATGTCCGAAATGGACGGCTACGCCTTCACCCGCACCCTGCGTGAAACCCCGGACTTCGCGCACCTCTACGTGCTGCTGCATACGTCCCTGGACAGTGCGATGAACAGCGAAAAGGCGCGGCTTGCGGGCGCGAATGCGGTGCTGACCAAGTTCTCTTCGCCGGAGCTGACCAAGTGCCTGATCGACGCGGCCAAGGCTGTGGCCGAACAAGGTCATTGAGCCTTGGCCGAGCAATTCTGCTTTCTCATGCGGCGCTGTCTCGCTGACGCTGTGCCCGCCATCACTTGGCCCCAGGAGATCGTCCTGACCGGGTATCGTCCCGAACTTGCAGCAGAAGTTCATCGCTTGATGGCACTGGGTCACGCGCAAGGCGGCGGCCGCGTCCCGGGCCTGGACGTATGGCAACAGCGATTTGAAACCGATCCGGAATATGATCCGACACTGTGCTTCATCGCTCTGGATGCCTTGGGTATCGTTGGCGTCTGTCAGTGCTGGACCAGCGCCTACATCAAGAGTCTGGTGGTGCATCCACGGGCTCAAGGCCGTGGCTTGGGGCGAGCCTTGCTGCTCAATGCCTTCACCGAATTTCAACGGCGGCGCGAAGGCTACGTCGACCTGAAAGTGCTGGAAGGCAACCTTCGCGCACAGCGGTTGTATGAAAGCGCCGGGATGTATGTGGTGCGCCGGGAACCGGTTCCGGTCTGACCCGTCCCTCGCCGAACCGCGCGTTCGCCCCCCAAGCCTTCAGGCATACTCACACCTTGGCCAACCCCGCCCAAGGATCCCTGAACCATGAAAGCTGTCACCCTGACCTTCGCCTGCCTCACTGCCCTCGCCACCCAGGCCCACGCCTCCAGCCCCGAGGCCTGGGCCGCCTTCGACAAGGCCGTGCTCGCCAGTTGCACCAAGGCCAGCGGTCTGGCGAACGCCAAACCCGTCGGCAACGCCGCACAATTCGATGATCGGGTCGGCTACACCGCCCTGCTGCTGCAAGGCCAGTACCCGCAAAAGCACATGAAAGGCCAGCAAGGTACCGAACTGTGCCTCTACAACAAGAAAAGCAAAACGGCTTACGTGACCGAGTGGGACTCCATACGTGCAAACTGACACCGCTGTCAGTTAACAGTCACTTTCCTGACCGGGTCACGGGGCTATAACGTAGAAAGACAAAGCTGCGAACACTTCCATTTCCCGACCCGGCGCCCCTCTCGCATGCGAACCCAGAAAAAATCCGTTCTTCTAGCAGCCTTTCTGATCGTGCTGGTGGCGCTGGGCGCGTGGTACCTGATGAAACCGTCCACGGTTAAAGTCGCCGCACCGACCGCCATTCCGGTGCGCGTGATCAACGTGGTGGAAAAAGACGTGCCCCGCTACGTCACCGGCATCGGCTCGGTGCTGTCGCTGCACAGCGTGGTGGTCCGACCGCAGATCGACGGCATCCTCACCAGGATCCTGGTCAAGGAAGGCCAACTGGTGAGCAAAGGCGACCTGCTGGCCACCATCGACGACCGATCGATCCGCGCCAGCCTGGACCAGGCCAGGGCGCAACTGGGCGAAAGCCAGGCGCAACTGCAAGTGGCCCAGGTCAACCTCAAGCGCTACAAGCTGTTGAGCGTTGACGACGGTGTGTCCAAACAGACCTACGACCAGCAACAAGCGCTGGTCAACCAGCTCAAGGCCACCGCCCAGGGCAACCAGGCGTCGATTGACGCGGCCCAGGTGCAGTTGTCGTACACGCAGATTCGCTCCCCGGTCAGTGGCCGTGTCGGTATTCGCACAGTGGACGAAGGCAACTTCCTGCGCATGACTGACGCCTCAGGACTGTTTACGGTGACCCAGATCGACCCGATCGCCGTGGAATTCTCCCTGCCGCAGCAAATGCTGCCGACCCTGCAAGGCCTGATCAGCGACCCGGAACGGGCCAGGGTCAAGGCCTACATCGGTGCCGACACCGACGGCGAAACCGGCAACCTGCTGGGCGAAGGCCGCCTGACCCTGATCGACAACCAGATCAACGCCAACACCGGCACCATCCGCGCCAAGGCCGAATTCAGCAACGCCGGACAAAAACTCTGGCCCGGCCTGTTGGTGACGGTAAAGATTCAGACAGCGCTGGATAAAGATGCGCTGGTGGTACCCCCCACTGTCGTACAGCGTGGCCTCGATCAGCACTTTGTCTACCGGGTAAACGGCACCAAGGTTGAAACCGTGCCCGTGCAGATGGTTTACCAGGGCAGCGGCCAGAGCATCATCAGGGGGGTGAAACCGGGTGACGTGCTGGTCAGCGACGGTCAATCGCGACTCAAGCCCGGTGCCACGGTGCAAGTGCTGACCGAACCGCCGCAGGTCGTGCAATCGGAGGCGGCGCCATGAAAGGCCACGGCTCGGTATCCGCCTGGTGCATCGACCACCCGGTCGCAACGCTCCTGCTGACGTTTGCCCTGGTGCTGCTGGGGGTCATCGCGTTTCCGCGCCTGCCTATCGCGCCGCTGCCGGAGGCGGAATTTCCGACAATCCAGGTGGCCGCCCAATTGCCCGGTGCCAGCCCGGAAACCATGGCGTCATCGGTGGCCACGCCCCTTGAAGTGCAGTTCAGCGCCATTCCCGGCGTGACGCAAATGACCTCGAGCAGCGCCCTGGGCTCGACCAACCTGACCCTGCAATTCACCCTCGACAAAAGCATCGATACCGCCGCCCAGGAAGTCCAGGCCGCCATCAACACCGCGGCAGGCAAACTGCCCAAGGATATGCCGAACCTGCCGACCTGGCGCAAGGTCAACCCGGCCGACAGCCCGGTGCTGATCCTCAGCGTCAACTCGTCGCTGATGCCTGGCCCTGAACTCAGCGACCTGACGGAAACCCTGTTGTCGCGTCAACTCAGTCAGGTCGACGGTGTCGGCCAGGTGTCCATCACCGGGCAGCAACGCCCGGCGATCCGGGTCCAGGTGTCCGCCGACAAACTCGCCGCCATCGGCCTGACCCTGGCAGACATTCGCCTGGCGATCCAGCAGACCAGCCTCAACCTGGCCAAAGGCGCGCTGTACGGCGAATCGAGCATCTCGACGCTTTCGACCAATGATCAACTGTTCCACCCCGACGAATACAGCCAGTTGATCGTTTCCTACAAGGACGGAGCACCGGTTCACCTCAAGGATGTGGCGAAAGTCGTCAACGGTTCGGAAGATGCCTACGTCCAGGCGTGGGCGGGCTCGCAACCGGGCGTCAACCTGGTGATCTTCCGCCAGCCGGGCGCCAACATCGTCGAGACCGTGGATCGTATTCAGGCCGCACTGCCGGCGTTGCAGGCGATGTTGCCGGCCTCGGTGCAGGTCAAGGTGCTGATCGACCGCACCCAGACCATCCGCGCTTCGCTGCATGAGGTGGAAATCACCTTGATGATCGCCGTGCTGCTGGTGGTGGCGGTGATGGCGCTGTTCCTGCGCCAACTGTCTGCCACCCTGATCGTGTCGGCAGTGCTCGGTGTGTCGCTGATTGCCAGCTTTGCGCTGATGTACGTCATGGGTTTCAGCCTGAACAACCTGACGCTGGTGGCGATCGTGGTGGCCGTGGGCTTTGTGGTCGACGATGCGATCGTGGTGGTGGAGAACATCCACCGCCATCTCGAGGCCGGTGACGGCATGCGCGAGGCCGCGATCAAGGGCGCCGGCGAGATCGGATTTACCGTGGTGTCGATCAGCTTCTCGCTGGTGGCGGCGTTCATTCCGTTACTGTTCATGGGGGGTGTGGTCGGACGCCTGTTCAAGGAGTTCGCCCTGACCGCCACCTCGACCATCATGATTTCGGTGGTGGTGTCACTGACGTTGGCGCCCACCTTGGCAGCGCTGTTCATGCGCGCGCCCGTGCACCACGCCCACGACAAACCGGGCTTCGGCGAGCGCCTGCTGGCGTGGTACGAAAAAGGCCTGCGCCGTGCCCTCGCCCACCAGAAATTGATGATTGGCGTGTTCGGTTTGTCGCTGGTGTTGGCGGTCGCCGGATACATCTTTATTCCTAAAGGCTTCTTCCCGATCCAGGACACAGGCTTCGTTCTCGGTACCACCGAAGCAGCTGCGGATATTTCCTACGGCGACATGGTGAAAAAACACCTGGCGATGGCCGAAATCGTCTCCGCCGATCCTGCGGTTCAAGCGTTCTCTCACTCGGTGGGCGTGTCGGGCAGCAACCAGACCATCGCCAACGGCCGCTTCTGGATCGCCCTGAAAAAACGCGGCGACCGTGATGTGTCAGCCAGCGAGTTCATCGACCGGATTCGCCCGCAATTGATGAAAGTACCGGGCATCGTCCTGTACCTGCGTGCCGGGCAAGACATCAACCTCAGCTCCGGCCCGAGCCGGGCCCAGTACCAGTACGTGCTCAAGAGCAACGACGGTGCCGTCCTGAGCACCTGGACCCAGCGCCTGACGGAAAAACTGCGCGGCAACCCGGCCTTCCGCGACATTTCCAACGACCTGCAACTGGGCGGGAGCATCACCCATATCACCATCGACCGCAGTGCCGCGGCACGCTTTGGCCTGACGGCCAGCGATGTGGATGAAGCGCTGTACGACGCCTTCGGCCAGCGCCAGATCAACGAGTTCCAGACCCAGATCAACCAGTACAACGTGATCCTGGAGCTGGACACCCGGCAACGGGGCAAGGCCGAGAGCCTCAACTATTTCTACCTGCGCTCGCCCCTGAGTGGAGAAATGGTGCCGCTGTCAGCCCTGGCGAAATTCGACGCGCCAACGGTGGGGCCGCTGTCCATCGCCCATGACGGCATGTTCCCCGCCGCCAACCTGTCGTTCAACCTGGCACCCGGTGTGGCGTTGGGCGATGCGGTGATCATGCTCAATCAGGCCAAGGTAGACATCGGCATGCCTACCGCCATCAGCGGTAATTTCCAGGGCGCGGCCCAGGCGTTCCAGAGTTCGCTGGCCAGCCAGCCATGGTTGATTCTGGCGGCGCTGGTGGCGGTTTACATCATTCTCGGCGTGCTCTACGAGAGCTTCGTGCATCCACTGACCATCATCTCGACACTGCCCTCGGCCGGGCTGGGCGCGGTGATCATGCTGTGGATCTGCGGCCAGGACTTTTCGATCATGGCGCTGATCGGGCTGGTGCTGCTGATCGGCATCGTCAAGAAAAACGGCATCCTGATGATCGACTTCGCCCTCGAAGCGCAGCGCAACGGTGGTTTGTCACCGGAAGAGGCGATCTTCAAGGCCTGTATCACGCGGTTCCGGCCAATCATCATGACCACCCTCGCCGCCCTGCTCGGCGCCCTGCCGCTGATGCTCGGCTACGGCACCGGCGCGGAACTGCGCCAGCCCCTGGGGATCGCCGTGGTCGGCGGCTTGCTGGTGAGCCAGGCACTGACGCTGTTCACCACGCCGGTCATATACTTGTGGTTGGAGCGTTTATTTCATAGGCAAACTCTCCCACCAGCAGCTTCGCCAGTGTCAAAGCTGGCGACCACAGACTGAGGCGGGGTCATGCGCGTCCTGATTATCGAAGACGAAGAAAAAACCGCGGATTATCTGCACCGCGGCCTGACGGAACAGGGTTACACCGTGGACCTGGCCCGCGACGGCGTGGAAGGCCTGCACCTGGCGCTGGAAAGCGACTACGCGGTGATCGTCCTCGACGTCATGCTGCCGGGCCTGGACGGATTCGGTGTGTTGCGCGCCCTGCGCGCGCGCAAGCAGACCCCGGTGATCATGCTCACCGCCCGCGAACGGGTCGAAGACCGCATCAAGGGCCTGCGCGACGGTGCCGACGATTACCTGGGCAAACCGTTTTCCTTCCTCGAACTGGTGGCCCGCCTGCAGGCGCTGACCCGACGCAGCGGTGGCCACGAACCGGTGCAAGTGAGCATCGCCGACCTGTGGATAGATCTGATCAGCCGCAAGGCCACCCGCGCCGGTACGCGCCTGGATCTGACCGCCAAGGAGTTCTCGCTGCTCAGCGTGCTGGCCCGTCGCCAGGGTGAAATCCTCTCGAAAACCGCCATCGCCGAAATGGTCTGGGACATCAATTTCGACAGCGACGCCAACGTCGTCGAGGTCGCGATCAAACGCCTGCGGGCCAAGCTCGACGGGCCGTTCGAAGAGAAACTGCTGCACACGATTCGTGGCATGGGTTATGTGCTGGAGAGCCGTGGTGTCCAGTAATTCGATTGCCCTGCGCCTGAGCGGGATGTTCACCCTGGTGGCGCTGCTGGTGTTCCTGTTGATCGGTTGGGCGTTGTACCAACAGGTCGACAAAGGCCTTGGCCTGCTGCCCGAAGCGGAACTCGATGCGCGCTACAGCGTGCTCGAATCCACCGTCGGCCGCTATGGCACGCCCGAGCATTGGGTGAAGATCAACAACAAGCTCAAGCTGCTCGGCGAAGAAGACAAGCGCATCAGTTTCTGGATCGTCAGCGGCGATCCGAACTACGAATACGGCAATCCTACACCGAGCATCCGTGCCTTTGCCGCAGGGCCGCTGGGCATGCGCGACATGCAACTGGCGGATCAGCCCTACCCGCTGAAGGTGCTGGTCAGCCAATTCCCGGCCAAGGACCAGCGCCCGCCCCTGCGCTTCATGATTGGCATCGATACCGAAACGTTTTTCCATACCCAGCACCAGTTGCTGATCGCCCTGGTCAGCCTGGCGGTCATCGGCGTGCTGATGGCCTCGGCGCTGGGTTACTGGGTGGCGCGGATCGGCCTCAAGCCGCTGATCAAACTGTCCCAGGAAGCCCAGCGCCTGGCCCCGCCGTTGCGTTCAGGGCGCTTGCGCCTGTCATCGCTGCCGCCGGAACTGAATCAGTTCGTCGACTCGTTCAACTCGACGCTGGAGCGGGTCGAACAGGCCTACTCGCGACTGGAATCGTTCAACGCCGATGTCGCCCATGAACTGCGCTCGCCGCTGACCAACCTGATCGGCCAGACCCAGGTCGCCCTGACGCGCGGGCGCTCGGCAGAGCATTATTTCGAGGTGCTGCAATCGAACCTTGAAGAGCTCGAGCGACTGCGCTCGATCATCAACGACATGCTGTTCCTGGCCAGCGCCGACCAGGGCAGCAAGGCCACCAAACTGACGTCCACCTCGCTGGCGGAGGAAGTGGCCACGACTCTGGAATACCTGGATTTCATTCTCGAGGATGCCCAGGTACGGGTTCAGGTCAGCGGCGATGCCCTGGTGCGAATCGAGATCGCCCACCTGCGCCGGGCCTTGATCAACCTGCTCAACAACGCCGTGCAGCACACCAGCCCCGGACAAATCATCGAGGTACGGATCGAAGCCGGCGAGCACCAGGTCAGCATCGGCGTGGCGAACCCGGGCGTACCCATTTCCAGCGAGCATCTGCCGCGCCTGTTCGAGCGCTTCTACCGGGTCGATGCCTCACGCGCCAACAGTGGCAACAACCACGGGTTGGGGCTGGCCATCGTCAAGGCGATTGCCCTGATGCATGGCGGGGATGTGTTCGTGCGCAGTAACCATGGGATGAATACCTTTGGTATGCATTTTCCGGTCTGACGGCCGCAATGGATTCTGGCATGACAGAGGATTTGCGGGGTGTGCTGGATTTGTGCTGTGACACCGATCTGTAGGGAGCCGGCTTGCTGGCGATGGCGTCGGTGGGATCGCCATCGCCAGCAAGCCGGCTCCTACAGTGGATCGGGTACAGCCACGACCGATCTTTGCTCTTTGCGTAACAGTCCTTTCATGAATCCGCTCTTTTTCCTTTCCTCCAAGCCCCTTATCTTTGCCCGCACCAAACAGCACTTGCCAAGCAAGAAGGTTTAAAAGATGTCCAACAGTATGGGTATTGCCAGCGCTTTCGTTCTGTCTTCTCTGTTCCTGTCTCCGTTCGCCATGGCCGAAGAGTCGCAGGCCTTCGTCGCGCAAAATGCCGCCCGAGCCGCCGCGTACGAAGAGCACCAGATCGAGATGACCGCCAAAGCCCAGGAGGCCACCCAAGCCCCACAAGCGTCGAGCATTCAGGCCAAGCAGGCTGAAAAAGACAGCTGATTTGCGCGCATCGCTCCAGTTTCCCTCGACACTTTCCATCGGCTCTTCCCAATGAAAAGTTGTCTTCAAAGCCGCTGCCATCAGCGGCTTTTTTTCGTTGTGGTTTTACAACCCGCTGCGTCCTCCCCGCTCCAAAAAAAACCGCTGCAACTGCAAGAACAATGATGTTCCCCCGCTGACCCAGGAGCTTTACCCCCCGTGCGTTTCCCACTCAGTTCCCCTGCGCTGTTCGTTGCAGTCGCTGCAACGATGGCCACAAATACTCACGCTGCCGATGCTGCCCTAGGTTTCACCGAAGACGCCAGCCTCACACTCAACGCACGCAACTACTACATGAACCGCAACCGCCTGCAGCAGGCAGACGACAACATTGAATGGGGCCAGGGTTTTCTCGGCATCTTCGAGTCGGGCTTCACCGAAGGCACGGTCGGGTTCGGCATCGATGCCCATGCCATGCTCGGGCTCAAGCTCGACGGTGGCGGCGGCACGGACAATTCGAGCATCCTGCCGGTCGGCGATGGCAACGGCAAAGCACCGCGCTCGTTTTCCACCGCAGGCGGCACCTTGAAAATGCGCGCCTTCGATACCGAATTGAAGGCCGGCGACCTGTTCCTCACCAACCCGGTGATTGCCGGCGGTGAAACCCGCATGCTGCCCCAGACCTTTCGCGGCGTCAGCCTGAGCAACCACAGCTTTGATGGCTGGCTGATCGAAGGGGGTCAGGCGAGCTTCACCAAACCCTATAACCAAAGCGGCCACATCCGCATCGGCACCTCCTATGGCAGCCTGCCGGAGGGTGACGAGAGCCAGCATCTCAATTGGGCCGGCGTGGCCTGGAGCGGTCTGCCAGGCCTGACCAGCAGCCTGTATGCCGCCGAGCTCAAGGACATCTGGAACCAGTACTACTACGACCTCGATTACACCTATGCGCTCAACGAGGTGGTCAGCCTCAACCCGGGCCTGCACTTCTATCACACGCAAGACACCGGCGATGCGCTGCTCGGCCGCATCGACAACAACACCTACAGCCTGCATTTCACTGTGGGCGTGGGCAATCACAGCGTCACTGCCGCTTACCAGCGGGTCAACGGCAATACGCCGTTCGACTACATCAGCCAGGGCGACAGCGTCTTCCTCGACAACTCCCAGCAATACTCGGACTTCAACGGCCCGAACGAACGCTCATGGAAACTCAAGTATGCCTATGACTTTGTCGGACTCGGCCTGCCGGGACTGACCTCGGCGCTGTCCTGGTCACGGGGCGAACTGGACCTGACCAAGGTCGATCCGGATAGCCCTGGCTATAGCGCGTGGTACAGCGCCGATGGCAAAAATGCCAGGCACTGGGAGCGCGACATCGAACTCAGGTATGTGGTCCAGGCCGGCCAGGCCAGGAACCTGGCACTGCGCCTGCAATGGGCAACCAACCGCGGCGGCAACGGCTATGGGGCACTGGACCAGGACACCGACGAGTACCGGGTGATTTTCGACTACCCGCTCAATGTCTTCTAAGCTTCTATAAACAAAAAGGCCGGCAGGTTTTGCTGGCCTTTTTTTTATCCGGGTGTCCGGGACGCTGCCCGATTCTTGTCAAAGAATGTCCCCGACGTCTAGACAGCAGAAGCCAGAACCATGAGCGAGCGCGCGACCACTCACCCAACAACCCGATCCAGGCAATCCGAGCGGCTGGTGATTCTCGGCAGCGTGTTGCTGGTGCTTGCGATCCTGAGCATCGTCGCGTTTCTGCTGGTGCGTGAACGCGCCAATGCCGAACTGTCAGCCAGCCGCTCCGCCTCCAACATCGTGCAATTGATCGAAGCCGACGTCCTGCGCAACGTCGAGCTCTATGACGTGTCCCTACTCGGCTTGATCGCAGCCTCACGACGTGAAGACCTCATGCAGGTTTCCCCGCAGATCCGTCATCTGGCCTTGTTCGATCGCGCCACCGCGGCCCCCTACAAGGGTGACATTCTGTTGCTCGATCGGGAGGGTAACGTGCTCGCCGACTCGGCTTCACGAGAACCCAGGGCAGGCAACTTTGCCGACCGCGAGTACTTTCAGTCCCACGTGAACAACAGCGACCCGGGCATGTTCATCAGCCGGCCTTTTCGCTCCCGGATGGCCAACAACGAATGGCGCATCAGCTTCAGTCGCCGGATCAGTGGCGCTCAAGGCGAGTTCCTTGGCGTCGCCGAGGCGGCCATGCGCCTGAGCTACTTCGAACAGCTTTTCAACAGCCTGAACATCGGTCCCGACAGCTCGATCAGCCTGATCAACAAGGATGGAATCCTGCTGGCCCAGGTCCCTCGCCTGGGCGAAGACCTGACCGGCACCGACTTCAGTACCCGTCCCAACTTCCAGCGCATCGTCAAGGAAGGCAACGGCAGCTTCAGCAGTGTCTCCAGTCGTTATCAAGACCAGCGGCTGTATACCTTCTCCCAGGTGGGCAATCTGCCGCTGATTGTCATCGTGGCGCTGTCGGGCGCAGAAGTGTTCGATTCGTGGCAACGCACGGCGTTGGTGGTCAGCCTGGCGACCACTGCCCTGTGTGCGTGCCTGCTGTGGCTCACCTGGCTGCTCTGCCGCGAACTGCGCCTGCGCCACCATGCCGAACTGGAACTGGCGCAACTGGCCGCCACCGACGCGCTGACCGGCCTGGCCAATCGCCGGACGCTGGACCAGACGTTGCGCCATGAATGGTTTCGCGCCCAACGTTCCGGCAAGCCATTGTCGTTACTGATGATCGACGCCGATCACTTCAAGGCCTTCAACGACCGCCATGGCCATCAAGCCGGTGACGAGGCCTTGCGCACGGTGGCCCAGGTGTTGCGCAGCCACGTGCGGCGGCCGACCGACCTGGTCGCGCGCTACGGTGGCGAGGAGTTTTCGGTGGTCCTGGCGGAAACCGACATGGCGGGCGCGCAGCTGATCGCCGAGCACATTCGAGAGGCCGTCGAACAGCTTCCATTGATCGACGGCGCCGACTCGCCGATGACCGTGAGCATTGGCATCAGCACCTGGAACGCCTGCAGCGACATCAACCTGGAGGTGCTGATGTTTGCCGCGGACAAGGCGCTGTACCAGGCCAAGGAGACGGGACGCAATCGGGTGGTGGCGCTGTAGCCAGCAGCGAACAATATCCGCACCATAAAAAAAGGCCACCCGAAGGCAGCCCTTAAAAAACTAGAGAGGTTTTTTACTTACACGGCCGCAACAGGGCGCATGTAAGAGATCGGTGCGGTGCTGGCATCTTCGAACGTCACGACTTCCCAGGCATCTGTCTGCTCAATCAACTTGCGCAGCAGCTGGTTGTTCAGTGCGTGGCCGGACTTGAAGCCCTTGAACTCGCCAATCAGGCTATTGCCCAGCAGGTAGAGGTCACCAATTGCATCGAGGATCTTGTGCTTCACGAACTCGTCTTCGTAGCGAAGGCCGTCTTCGTTCAGTACACCATCAGCGTCGACCACAATGGCGTTTTCAACGCTGCCGCCGAGTGCGAGGTTGTGCTTGCGCAGGTACTCGATGTCACTCATGAAACCAAAGGTACGGGCGCGGCTGACTTCTTTTACGAACGAAGTGCTGGAAAAATCCACGCTTGCACTTTGTGTGCGGTCACGGAAAACCGGGTGATCGAAATCGATCTCGAAGCTCACCTTGAAACCTTCGAAAGGGACGAAAGTGGCGCGCTTGTCGCCGTCTTCCACAGTCACTTCGCGCAGGATACGGATAAACTTCTTCGCGGCGTCCTGTTCTTCCAGGCCAGCCGACTGAATCAGGAATACGAAAGGTCCAGCGCTACCATCCATGATTGGCACTTCGGACGCGGAGAGCTCGACGTAGGCGTTATCGATGCCCAGGCCAGCCATGGCCGAGAGCAAGTGCTCCACCGTGTCCACTTTGACGTCACCGTTGACCAGCGTGGTCGACATGGTGGTTTCGCCAACGTTTTCCGCGCGTGCAGGGATCTGCACCACAGGATCGAGGTCGGCACGACAAAACACAATGCCGGTGTCGATCGGCGCAGGCTTGAGGGTCAGGTATACCTTCTCCCCGGAGTGCAGACCTACACCTGTGGCACGGATAATATTTTTCAGTGTGCGTTGTTTAATCATGGCTTGGGCCGCTTCAGCGCAAATTGCGAACTGGTATCAACAAAGGCTGGCGATGATAGCAGACCACGCCTTTGCTGAACACCAATCAACTTCATAGCCCTGATACATTTCATCAATCGGCCTGACGACGCAGGAAGGCCGGGATGTCCAGGTAGTCCAGATCATCTTGCGGATTCATCTTCGCGGCAGTCGCAGCACCGGCCTGGGCCTGGTTGCGCATGACGGTCGGACGGTCCAGGTCACGGTAGTTCACCGCTGGAGCTTCCTGACGAACAGGGGCCTGTTGTTGCGGCTGGGAAGCCATCGACGTGTGCACGGTATTGTCGATGATCTTCACCGGCTTCTCGATTTTAGCGCCCAAACCGGTCGCAACGACAGTCACGTGCAGCTCGTCGCGCATGTCCGGATCGATAACGGTACCGACCTTGACCATGGCGTGCTCGGAAGCGAAGGCTTCGATGATGCTACCCACGTCGGAGTACTCACCCAGGGACAGGTCAGGACCGGCGGTGATGTTCACCAGGATGCCGCGTGCACCTTGCAGGTTCACGTCTTCGAGCAACGGGTTGCGAATGGCCGCTTCGGTGGCCTCGCGTGCACGGTTCGGACCGCTGGCGCAGCCAGTGCCCATCATCGCCATGCCCATTTCGCTCATCACGGTACGCACGTCGGCAAAGTCGACGTTGATCATGCCCGGACGCTTGATGATGTCGGAGATACCGCGAACGGCACCGGCCAGAACATCGTCAGCCTTGGCGAAAGCCGACAAGAGGCTTGCGTCCTTGCCGAGGATGGTCAGCAGCTTCTCGTTGGGAATGGTGATCAACGAGTCGACGCTTTCCGACAGCAGGCGGATGCCTTCATCGGCGATCTGCATGCGCTTGCGGCCTTCGAACGGGAACGGACGAGTCACCACCGCAACGGTGAGGATCCCCATTTCCTTGGCCACTTCGGCAATGATTGGCGCAGCACCGGTACCGGTACCACCGCCCATGCCCGTGGTGATGAACACCATGTTGGTGCCCTGCAGGACTTCGGCAATGCGCTCACGATCTTCGAGAGCGGCCTGACGACCTACTTCAGGGTTGGCGCCAGCGCCCAGACCTTTGGTCACGCCGGTACCCAGTTGCAGGATGGTCCGCGCGCCAATGCTCTTGAGCGCCTGGGCATCAGTGTTGGCGCAGATGAACTCAACGCCTTCAATGTTGCTCTTGACCATGTGATTCACGGCGTTGCCGCCGCCACCGCCAACACCGATAACTTTAATCACCGGGCTTGCGGGGATGTTGTCTACGAGTTCGAACATTTTCCCTCTCCTTTACGTTCTCTAGTTTTTTCGCCTACTGCCTGTATCTACAACGGTGTTGCGGTGTTGCGGTAAATCTTAGAAATTGCCCTGGACCCAGCTCTTGATGCGATCGAGCAAGGCGCCTTTGGGTTCTTCGTTGCTGAAGCTGTCGCGGCTGCCGATACCCGAGAACGAGATGCCGTCGGATTGCTTCTGCAAGCCGTACATCAACAAGCCAACGCCCGTGGAATAAATCGGGTTGCGCACCACGTCATCCAGGCCTTTCACGCCGTGAGGCACGCCCAGGCGCACCGGCATGTGGAAGATTTCCTCGGCCAGCTCGGTGGCGCCTTCCATCTTCGCCGTACCGCCGGTCAGCACGATGCCGGCCGGGATCAGGTCTTCGTAGCCACTGCGACGCAGCTCGGCCTGGATCAGCGTGAACAGCTCGTCGTAACGCGGCTCGACCACTTCGGCCAGGGCTTGGCGGGACAGCTCGCGCGGCGGACGGTCGCCAACACTTGGCACCTTGATGGTTTCACCGGCGCCGGCCAGTTTGGCCAGGGCACAGGCGTAGCGGATCTTGATTTCTTCGGCGTACTGGGTCGGGGTGCGCAACGCCATGGCGATGTCGTTGGTCACCTGGTCGCCCGCGATCGGGATCACCGCGGTGTGACGGATCGCGCCTTCGGTGAAGATCGCGATGTCGGTGGTGCCGCCACCGATGTCCACCAGGCACACGCCCAGTTCTTTCTCATCGTCGGTCAGCACCGAGTACGCGGACGCCAGTTGCTCGAGGATGATGTCGTCGATTTCCAGGCCGCAGCGACGCACGCATTTTTCAATGTTCTGTGCGGCGTTGACGGCGCAGGTGACCACGTGGACCTTGGCTTCCAGGCGCACACCCGACATGCCCAATGGCTCGCGGACGCCTTCCTGGTTATCGATCACGTAATCCTGCGGCAAGGTGTGCAGCACCCGCTGGTCAGCCGGGATCGCCACGGCCTGGGCGGCGTCGAGCACACGCTCGAGGTCGGCCGAGCTGACTTCGCGATCACGAATCGCCACGATGCCGTGGGAGTTCAGGCTGCGGATGTGGTTGCCGGCCACGCCGACAAATGCCGAGTGGATGCGGCAGCCGGCCATCAGCTGCGCTTCTTCGATGGCGCGCTGGATCGACTGCACGGTGGACTCGATGTTCACCACCACGCCCTTCTTCAGGCCACGGGACGGGTGGGTGCCGATCCCGACGATTTCCAGCGTGCCGTCGTCCGCGACCTCGCCGACCAGCGCCACCACCTTGGAGGTGCCGATATCGAGACCGACGATCATTTTGCCGCTTTGCACGTTTGCCATGGTCCTGCCTCTCTTAATTCTTCGCGACAGCGGGTTGGGCTGTCGTAGGCGCTACTGGTTCCCGCCAGCCAACAGCGAGGCCGTTGGCGTAGCGCAGATCGATGCGCGCAATGTTCGTAATCTGTTCTTTGAGCGTCTTGTCATAGATGGCAATGAAACGGCGCATCTTCTCTACCAGGTTGCCGCGTCCCAGCAGCAGTTCGATCCCGGGCCCGGCACTGCCAGGGCCGGTCGTCAGGAACCAGCTGCCTCGTTCGCGCAACTCCAGGCGCGCAATCGAGAAGCCCAATGGCCTGAGCAGCTGGCTCAGTACCTGGTATTGCTGCATCACTTGCTGCTGGGCCCGCTGCGGACCGAACAACTGCGGCAAGTGTTCGTAATTGGCCAGCTCGCGCGGGGTAAACGCCTGCCCCTGGTTGTTCAATAGCGATTCGTCGCCCCAACGGGCCACCGGCAATTGTTCTTCCAGGCGAATCACCACCTGGTCCGGCCACACCCTGCGCACTTCGGCATGGGCAATCCATGGCATGGTTTCAAGCTCGGTGCGCATGCCCGCCAGGTCGATGGTGAAGAAGCTCGACGCCACGAACGGGGCGATTCTCTGCTGCACCGCTTGCTGGCTGATGTAGCTCAGGTCGCCCTGCACCGCGATTTTGGTGATCGGTCGGTCGGCGTACGGCAACAAACGCTGCGCGCCTTCGTAGGTACCGAACCCCAACGCCACCAGCAGCACCGGCCAGAACAAGGCTTTGAGAACACCGAAGTTGGCTTTCGGCAGGCGCGCGGACATCGGCTCTTTGGCCACCATTCGGCTGGCACCCCGCGGCACCGGCTTGCGGCCGGGTGCGGGTGGCTGATGTCTCAACTGTGCGCCTTGCATGGTCTTAACCTCGCGGCTCTTCGGTGCCGGCAGCGGGAATGCTGGCGGCCAGAATGGCCAGAACCAATTGCTGGAAATCCAGGCCGGCAGCGCGGGCCGCCATCGGCACCAGGCTGTGATCGGTCATGCCCGGTGCCGTATTGACTTCCAGGAACCAGAACTGCCCTTCGGCGTCCTGCATCACGTCCGCCCTGCCCCAACCGGCGATACCCAGCGCTTCACAGGCTTTCGCCGTGAGGTCCATGAGTTCCTTTTCCTTGGCGCTGTCCAGGCCGCATGGAATGCGGTACTGGGTATCGTTGGCGATGTACTTGGCGTCGTAGTCGTAGAAACTGTGCGTCGTGCCCAGGGCGATTGGCGGCAACACCTGGTCACGCAGGGTGGCGATGGTGAACTCCGGACCGTGAATCCATTGCTCGACCAACACTTGCGAATCGTAGGTACTGGCCGCTTTCCAGGCGTCGATCAACTCAGACGCGGAACTCACTTTGGCCATCCCGATACTCGAACCTTCATGGGCCGGTTTGACGATCAAAGGGAAGCCCAGTTCCGTCGCCGCCGAAATACAATCGGCTTCGCTGCTCAGCACCGCATGACGTGGCGTCGGAATGCCCAGGCTGTGCCAGACCTGCTTGGTGCGCAGCTTGTCCATGGCCAGCGCCGAGGCGAGGATGCCGCTGCCGGTGTAGGGAATCCCCAGGCACTCGAGCAGGCCCTGCATGCTGCCGTCTTCACCGCCACGGCCGTGGAGGATGATGAAGGCGCGGTCGATCTTTTCGTTCAGCAGACGCTGCAGCAGGTCATCGCCGACGTCGAGGCCGAACGCGTCCACGCCTGCGCTTTGCAGTGCATCCAGAACGGCATTGCCCGACTTCAACGACACTTCGCGTTCGGCACTCTTGCCGCCGAACAGCACGGCGACGCGGCCGAAGTCTTTCGGCGCGACGGTGCTGACGAGGTTGGCGTAGGCAGCAGTCATTTCAACTTCCCCTTCTCCGGCGCAGCAACGGCACCGGCGAACAACTCACTTTTCAACAGTTTCGGTGCAAGACCGCCGATATCGCCGGCGCCCTGGCACAGCAGGATGTCGCCAGCGCGCAGCAGCGGCTTGACCAGCGGCGCGAGGTCGACTCCGCGCTCGATGTAGATCGGGTCGAGCTGGCCGCGCTGGCGGATGCTGTTGCACAGCTTGCGGCTGTCGGCGCCCGGAATCGGTTCTTCACCGGCCGGGTAGACTTCCATCAACAGCAGGACGTTGGCGTCGGCCAGTACATTGACGAAGTCGTCGTACAGGTCGCGGGTACGGCTGTAACGGTGCGGCTGGTAAACCATCACCAGGCGACGTTCCGGCCAGCCACCGCGCACGGCCTTGATCACCGCAGCGACTTCGGTCGGGTGGTGACCGTAGTCGTCCACCAGCATCACGTTGCCGCCGTCCACCGGCAGTTCGCCGTAGACCTGGAAGCGTCGACCAACCCCCTGGAACCCGGACAGGCCCTGGACGATGGCTTCATCGCTGACGCCTTCGTCGGTGGCGATGCAGATGGTCGCCAGCGAGTTCAGCACGTTGTGGTTGCCCGGCATGTTCACCGAAACATCCAGCGGCTCGCGGTCTGGGCGCAGCACGGTGAAGAAGGTCTGCATGCCTTGCTGGCGCACATTGATAGCGCGCACGTCGCAGTCTTCGCCGAAGCCGTAGGTGACGGTCGGACGCTTGACCAGCGGCAGGATTTCACGCACCACCGGATCGTCCAGGCACACCACAGCCAGGCCGTAGAACGGCAGGTTGTGGAGGAACTCGACGAAGGTTTTCTTCAGTTTGTTGAAGTCACCGTCGTAGGTCGCCATGTGGTCGGCGTCGATATTGGTGACCACGGCCACCAGTGGCTGCAGGTGCAGGAAGCTGGCGTCGCTTTCGTCGGCTTCGGCGATCAGGTAGCGGCTGGTGCCGAGCTGGGCATTGGTGCCCGCGGCATTCAGGCGGCCACCAATGACGAACGTCGGGTCCAGGCCACCGGCGGCGAACACCGAGGCGATCAGGCTGGTGGTGGTGGTTTTGCCGTGGGTACCGGCGACGGCGATGCCGTGGCGGTAGCGCATCAGCTCAGCCAGCATTTCTGCACGCGGCACTACTGGAATACGACGCTCCAGCGCGGTGGCGACTTCCGGGTTGGAAACGTTCACGGCACTCGACACCACCAGCACATCGGCGGCGGCAGCGTTCTCGGCGCGGTGACCGATGAAAATCTGCGCACCGAACGATTCCAGGCGCTCGGTGACCGGAGAAGCCTTCAGGTCGGAACCGGACACTTCATAGCCCAGGTTCAGCAACACTTCGGCAATCCCGCACATGCCCACGCCGCCGATCCCGACGAAGTGGATGCGCCGGATGCGGCGCATTTCCGGTTGCGGCATGGCTTTCTGATTCTCAACCATGGGCCACCTCCAGGCAGGTATCGACTACGTTACGGGTGGCATCGGGTTTGGCCAGGCGGCGGGCCGCAGTGGCCATATCGTTGAGTCGTTGTGGTTGCATCAGGACCTCTGTCAGGCGCGCGGCAAGATCCGCTGCACCGGTCGTTCTTTGCGGCATCAGGAAGGCAGCGCCTTCACGGGCCAAATAATCGGCGTTGCGGGTCTGGTGATCGTCGATCGCGTGGGGCAACGGCACCAGCATCGAGGGCAGACCGGCGGCGGCCAGTTCACTGATGGTCAGCGCACCTGCGCGACATACCACCAGGTCGGCCCAGCCATAGGCTTGGGCCATGTCTTTGATGAACGGCTGCACTTGCGCCTCGACGCCAGCCGCGAGGTAGCGCTGCGCAGTCACTTCATCATGGTTTTTACCGGCCTGATGGAACACGTCCGGGCGCAGGTCGACGGCGACTTGCGACAGGGCTTCAGGCAGCAGCTTGTTCAACGGTTCTGCGCCCAGGCTTCCGCCCAGGATCAGCAAACGCGCCTTGCGACCGGCCAGGGCCGGGCGCGGTGTTTCGAGGAACAGCTCGGTGCGCACCGGGTTACCGGTGGTCCGTCGGCTGCTCGACAGGGTAAAGGTGTCGGGGAACGCTTCACAGACTCGGGCGGCCAACGGCACCAGCAACCGATTGGCGGTACCGGCCACGGCGTTCTGTTCGTGAACGATCACCGGCACGCCGGCCAGTTTGGCTGCGACACCACCAGGGCCGGTCACATAACCGCCAAAGCCCACCACGCAAGCCGGCTGCAAACGACGAATGATCGCCCGCGCCTGCCAGACCGATTTGAGCAACATGAACGGCGCCTTGAGCAGCGACAGCTTGCCCTTGCCACGCAAACCGCTGGCGTTGATCCGGTGCAGTTCGATACCGGCCATCGGAACCAATTCGTTCTCGATACCGCGCGGCGTCCCGAGCCAGTGCACGGTGTAACCGCGGGCCTGGAATTCGCGGGCACAGGCCAGTGCCGGGAACACGTGGCCCCCGGTGCCGCCGGCCATGATCAATACGTTAGCGCCCATGGTTCGGCTCCTCGGCGAAGTCGCTCTCATGGAACTCCATCTCTTCGCTGCCCAGGTGGGTTCGACTCTCCCACTCGATGCGCAGCAACAAGCCGAGACAGGCACAGCAGATCACCAACGAACTGCCGCCATAGCTGAGGAACGGCAAAGTCAGGCCCTTGGTCGGCAGCAGGCCGACGTTCACGCCGATGTTGATCAGAAACTGACCGATCCACAGGAACGACAGGCCGTAGGCGACATAGGCGGCGAAAAACTGCTTGGCCTTCTCGGCCCACAAGCCGATGTACATGCCACGAATACAAACGAAGACGAACAGCGCCACCGTGCACAGGGAACCCACGGCACCCAGCTCTTCGGCCAGGACCGAGAACACGAAGTCAGTGTGGGCTTCCGGCAGGTAGAACTGCTTCTGCACGCTGTTGCCCAGGCCAACGCCCAGCCATTCGCCGCGGCCGAAAGCGATCAACGCCTGGGACAGCTGGTAGCCGGCACCGAACTGGTCGGCCCACGGATCGGCAAAGTTGGTCAGACGCGCCATTCGATACGGCTGCATCTGAATCAGCAACACCACCGCCCCGACCGCCAGGACCACCATCAGGGAAAACCGGAACAGCCCGACCCCGCCGAGGAACAGCATCGCCGCCGCCGCACCCATCATCACCACGGTGGCACCGAAGTCCGGCTCCATCAGCAACAGGCCCGCCATCGGCAGCAGCACGATGAACGGCTTGAAGAAACCCATCCAGCTTTCACGCACTTCTTTCTGGCGACGCACCAGATAACCGGCGAGGTAGATCACCACGAACACCTTGGCGATCTCGGAAGGCTGGACGTTGAAAAAGCTGAAGCCGATCCAGCGCATCGAACCGTTCACTTCACGCCCGATCCCGGGAATGATCACCATCACCAGCAAACCGAATGCCCCCAGCAGCATCAACCAGCCCAGGCGTTGCCAGGTGGCGATCGGGATCATCATGGTGACGATGCAGGCAGCAAGGCCCAGCACCACATAGATAAGGTGGCGAATCATGTAGTACAGGGCGCTGCCCGATTGCACCGCCGCCACTTCGGTGGAGGCCGATGCAATCATCACCAGCCCCAGGCCGAGCAGCGTCAGGCAACCGACGAGCATCGGGAAGTCGAGGTCGATGCCGCGCCCGGTGATGAGCGGCGATGGGTACGGCTTGATGATGCCCCGAAGACTCATGCCAGTTCCTCCACGGCTTGGACGAACTGGTGACCACGGTCTTCGTAGTGCTTGAACATGTCGAAACTGGCGCACGCCGGCGACAGCAGCACCACGTCGCCCGGCCGGGCAGCGGCGCGGCATTGCTCGACGGCTTCGAGCAGGGAGCCTGCACGAATCAACGGAACGGCATCGCCGATGGCCTGGCCGATCTTGTCCGAGTCGCGACCCATGAGGACCACGGCGCGGCAGTTGGCCGCCACCGGATCACGCAGGTCCTTGAATTCGGCACCCTTGCCGTCGCCGCCGGCGATCAGCACGATCTTGCCGTCGATGTCCGCACCCAGGCCTTCGATGGCTGCCAGCGCGGCGCCGACGTTAGTGGCTTTGGAGTCGTTGTAGTAACCCACGCCATCCAGGTCGCGGACCCATTGGCAACGATGCTCGAGCCCGGCGAAGGTGCGCAGCGCCGAGAGCATGGCGTCGAACGGCAAGCCGACGGCGTGACCGAGTGCCAATGCCGCCAGGGCGTTGGATTGGTTATGGGCGCCGCGGATTTTCAGTTCGCGCACCGGCATCAGGTTCTGGAATTCGAAGGCCAGGTACTTCTCGCCGCCTTCTTCGCGGATACCGAAGGCCTTGAAATCCGGCTTGGTCAGGCCAAAGGTCCAGCACGGCTGGCCCTCGCCCATCAACGGCCGGCTCAGGGCATCCTGACGGTTGACCACGAACTGTTTGGCCCCCCGGAAGATCCGGTGCTTGGCCAGGTGATAGGCCGGCAGGCCGCTGTAGCGGTCCATGTGGTCTTCGCTGATGTTGAGCACGGTCGCTACTTCGGCGTTGAGCTGATCGGTGGTTTCCAGCTGGAAACTCGACAACTCCATCACGTACAGCTCGACGTCGTCGCTGAGCAGGTCCAGCGCCGGCGTACCGAGGTTGCCGCCTACAGCGACACGTTTGCCCGCCGCCGCCGCCATCTCGCCGACCAGGGTGGTCACGGTGCTCTTCGCGTTGGAACCGCTGATGGCCACGATCGGCGCCTTCGCGTTACGCGCGAACAGTTCGATGTCGCCGGACAGTTTCACGCCACGGGCAGCGGCGGCCTGCAGGGCCGGGGTCGCCAGTGCCAGCCCGGGGCTCACGTAGAGCTCGTCGGCACGGCACAGGAACTCGACGTCCAGCTCGCCGCAACGCACTTCCACCTGCGGGTAGTCACGCTTGAGCGTGGCCAGTTCCGGCGGGTTTTCCCGCGTATCGGCCACTGCAAAGGCCACGCCCCGGTTCGCCAGGAAGCGAACCAGGGACATGCCGCTCTTGCCGAGGCCGACAACGATGCGGAAGTGGTCAGACGCGATCAGGGACACGGGTTTCTACCTCAGTTTCAGGGTGGCAAGACCGATCAGCACGAGAATCACGGTGATGATCCAGAAACGGACAATCACGCGTGGCTCGGGCCAGCCCTTGAGTTCAAAGTGGTGGTGAATCGGTGCCATGCGGAACACACGGCGACCGGTCAGCTTAAAGGACGCAACCTGAATGACGACTGACAGGGTTTCCATCACGAACACGCCGCCCATGATGAACAGGACGATTTCCTGACGGACGATCACGGCGATGGTGCCCAGGGCCGCGCCCAGCGCCAGCGCGCCGACGTCGCCCATGAAGACTTGTGCGGGATAGGTGTTGAACCAAAGGAAGCCCAGGCCGGCACCGATCAGCGCGCCGCAGAACACGATCAGCTCACCCGCGCCCGGTACATAAGGGATCAGCAGGTATTCGGCGAATTTCACGTTACCCGACAGGTAGCAGAAGATGCCAAGGCCACCACCGACCATCACGGTCGGCATGATCGCCAGGCCGTCGAGGCCGTCGGTCAGGTTGACCGCGTTGCTCGAACCGACGATCACGAAATAGGTCAGGACGATGAAGCCTGCGCCCAGCGCAATGCTGTGATCCTTGAGCATCGGCAGGATCAGGGTGGTTTCCACCGGCGTCGCGGCGGTCATATAAAGGAAGATCGCCGCGCCAAGGCCGAACACCGACTGCCAGAAGTACTTCCAGCGGCTTGGCAGGCCACGGGAGTTCTTCTCGATCACCTTGCGGTAGTCATCGACCCAGCCGATGGCACCGAACAACAGGGTCACCAACAGGACGACCCAGACATAACGGTTGGTCAGGTCAGCCCACAGCAGGGTGCTGACACCGATCGACGACAGAATCAGCGCGCCACCCATAGTCGGGGTGCCGGACTTGGACAGGTGCGATTGCGGGCCGTCGTTACGGACGGACTGGCCGATCTGACGGTTCTGCAGAGTACGGATCATCCACGGGCCATAGCACAGCGACAAAACCAGCGCGGTCAGCACACCGAGAATCCCGCGCAGGGTCAGGTACTGGAAGACCGCGAAGCCTTTGTAGAACTGTTGCAGATACTCCGCTAGCAGCAGCAGCATTAATGTTTCTCCAGACTGGTCCCGCACAAAGCGGCAACGATGTTTTCCATCGCAGCGCTGCGCGAGCCCTTGATCAAAATGGTGGTGTTTGTATCCTGCTCGGCCCCCAGGGCCTTGATCAGTTCAGCCTGCGTGCTGAAGTGAAAGGCTTGTGGACCGAAAGCGTCGACGGCGTGAACCATCATCGGCCCGACGGCGTACAGCGCAGAAACCTTGCCACGGGCGTATTCGCCCACGTCGCGGTGCCCCTGCTGCGCCCAGTCGCCCAACTCGCCTATATCCCCGAGCACCAGAACGGTGCGACCGGAAAAGCCGGCCAGTATATCAACGGCGGCGCACATGGAGGTGGGGTTTGCGTTGTAAGTGTCATCTATGACGCGCATGCCATTGCTGGCCAGTTGCGCAACGGTACGACCCTTCACCGGTTGCACCGCGCCGAGGCCGGTGGCGATGCCGAACAGCGACACCCCCAGGGCATGGGCGGCAGCCGCGGCAGCCATGGCGTTGGCGACGTTATGGGTGCCGAGCAGATTCAGTTGAACGCGCTCCACACCTTCAGGACTGTGCAGGTTGAACGCCGGGCAGCCACGGGCATCGGTGGCCAGGTCGCTGGCGTAGAAATCGGCACTGACATTGCTCAGGGCGAAGGTCAGCACCTTGCGCTCGCCAGCGCGGGTCTTCCAGATGTCGAACGCCTTGTCGTCGAGATTGAGCACGGCGACGCCATTGGCATCCAGCCCATCAATGATCTCGCCCTTGGCTTCGACGATTTTTTCCGGCCCGCCGAACTCGCCGACATGGGCGGTTCCGGCATTGTTGAGAATGGCCACATGGGGTTTGGTCAGGCCCACGGTGTAGGCAATTTCACCCAGGCGCGAAGCACCGAGCTCGATCACGGCGGCGGTGTGTTCCGGTGCCAGTTCGAGCAGGGTCAACGGCGCGCCGAGGTCGTTGTTCAGGTTGCCGCGGGTGGCCAGCACAGGACCACGGGTGCGCAGGATGCTCGCGAGCATTTCCTTGACCGTGGTCTTGCCGCTGGAACCGGTGATGGCGGCGACTGGCTGGGTGAATGCCGCACGATTGAGCGCGCCCAGTTGGCCCAGGGCCTGGCGGGTATCGGCCACCAGCAATTGCGGCAGCGTGCTGTCGGCGACTTCGCGCTCGACCAAGGCTGCCACGGCACCTTTGGCCGCGACTTCATTGAGGTAGTCATGGCCATCGAAGCGCGGACCGGCCAGGGCAATGAACAACTGGCCCGGCTTGATGGCGCGACTGTCGATGCTGACGCCGTCGAAGCTCGCATCTGCTGCGATCAAGCGTGCATTCAGCGCGCCGGTCAGTTCGCTCAGTTTCAGGGTTTTAAGCATGGGCCACCTCCCACGCGGTCAAGGCATGATCGGCCTCGACCAGATCGGAAAAGGCATGCCGTTCGCCGTTGATTTCCTGATAGTCCTCGTGACCTTTACCGGCCAGGACAATCACGTCATCAGCCGACGCACCGGCGATCAACTGGGCAATTGCCTGGCCACGGCCAGCCACGAAGGTCACTTTATCCACAGCGGTGAAGCCGGCACGGATGTCGTCGAAAATCACCGATGGATCTTCAGTGCGCGGGTTGTCGTCGGTGACCAGTACGCCATCGGCCAGACGCTCGACCACTTCGGCCATCAGCGGACGCTTGCCGCGATCGCGGTCGCCGCCACAGCCGAACAGGCACAGCAGCCGTCCTTTGACGTGAGGGCGCAGGGCCGTCAGGACTTTTTCCAGGGCGTCCGGGGTGTGGGCGTAATCGACCACCACCAACGGCTGGGTACCGCCGCCCAGGCGTTGCATGCGCCCGGCCGGGCCTTCGAGTTTGGGCAGCACCTTGAGAATTTCGTCCAGGGCATAGTCCAGGCCGAGCAAGGCGCCGACCGCGGCCAGCACGTTGCTCAGGTTGAAACGACCCAGCAGCGTGCTGCGCAGGTGGTGTTCGCCCTGGGGCGTAACCAGCGTGGCGCGCACGCCGTGATCATCGAACTGCGCTTCGCGGCAATAGAGGTAAGCGCTGCTGTCGAGCAGGCTGTAGGTGATCAGACGCGACTCGCGTTTTTCGGCAGCCAGTTGCCGGCCGAAATCATCGTCGAGGTTGACCACGCGGCACTTCAAGTCATTCCAGGCGAACAACCTGGACTTGGCTTCGCCATAGGCCTGCATGGTGCCGTGGTAGTCCAGATGGTCGCGGGACAGGTTGGTCATCACGGCCACATCGAATGCCAGCGCGGTGACCCGGCCCTGATCCAGGCCATGGGACGAGACTTCCATGGCAACCGCCTTGGCACCGGCCTTTTTCAGGTCGCCCAAGGTCGCTTGCACCGCAATCGGGTTTGGCGTGGTGTGCAGGCCGCTTTCCAGCGCGCCATGAAACCCGCTGCCGAGGGTGCCGACAATGCCGCAGTGCTGACCAAGCAGATCCAGTGCCTGGGCTACCAATTGGGTCACGCTGGTCTTGCCGTTGGTGCCAGTCACGCCCACCAGTTTCAGGTGATGGCTCGGCTCGCCATAAAAACGCCCGGCGATGTCCGACAGCTGCGCTGCCAGGCCCTTGACCGGAATCAGCGGCACGTCGGTGATCGGCAGCACGGTAGCGCCTTCCACTTCATAAGCCACGGCCGCAGCGCCTCGCGCAAGCGCATCGGCAATGTGCGCACGGCCATCGAATTTGCCGCCCGGCACCGCGAGGAACAGGTCACCCGCGCGTACGTTGCGACTGTCCAGCGCCAACTCACGGATCAACAGATCGTGGCCGGCGTGGGGGAAAATCTTGTTCAGGCTCAAAGACATCAGCCGCGCCCTCCATTGGCTTTCAGTGGAACGACCGGCGCTGCGTTCGCTTGTTGGGTAGGTGGCAGGTTGTCCGGGGTAACGTTCATCAGGCGCAGGGTGCCGGACATCACGCGGCTGAACACCGGCGCAGACACCAGGCCACCGAAGTAACCGGCCTTGGTCGGCTCGTCGATCACCACCACGATGGCGTAGCGCGGATCGCTCATCGGGCCGAAACCGGCGAACAGCGAGCGGTAGGAGTTCTCGGCGTAGCCTTTGGTGCCGACCGATGTTTTACGCGCAGTACCGGACTTGCCGCCCACGTGATAAGCCGGCACCTGTGCACGGAATACCCCGCGCGGCGCTTCGATCACTTGCTGCAGCATGCCTTGCATGGTTTTCGCGACGGCTTCCGGCAACACCTGGGTGGTCTGCGGCGCCTTGTCGGTTTTGATCAGTGTCAGCGGCGCCAGGCGACCGTTGTTGGCCAGGGCCGAAAAGGCGTGAACCAACTGGATCGCCGTCACGGAAACACCGTAGCCGTAGGACAGGGTGGCGGTTTCAGCCTTGCGCCATTCGCGGTAGTTCGGCAGGTTGCCGACACGTTCGCCCGGGAAGCCGAGGCCGGTATCCTGGCCGAGACCGACTTTCTGCGCCAGGCGGAAAATCGTCTCACCACCGATATCGAAGGCGATCTTGCTCATGCCGACGTTACTGGAATTGATCAGGATACCGGCAAGGTCAAGCACCGGACCTTCGCTCTTGGAGACGTCCTTGATGGTGTACTTGCCGATCTGCAGGGAGCCCGGGTACACCTCGACGGTGTCGCTCGGCTTCCAGCGTCCGGTTTCGATGGCAGCACTCATCGAGATCGCCTTCATGGTCGAACCCGGTTCGAACACGTCGATCATCGCGCGGTTACGCATCATCGCCGGTTGCAGGTTGCGGCGGTTGTTCGGGTTGTAGGTCGGCTGGTTGACCATGGCGAGGATTTCGCCGGTCTTCACGTCCATGATCACCAGGCTGCCGGCCTTGGCGCCGTTCTCGATGATCGCGTTGCGCAATTCGCGGTTGGCCAGGTATTGCAGGCGCAGGTCAATGGACAACGCCAAGGGCTTTCCGGCCTTGGCGTTTTTGGTGACCTGGACATCCTTGATCAACCGACCGCGCCGGTCCTTGATCACTTGCCGTTTGCCGGGGACCCCGGCCAGCCATTCATCGTAGGCGAGCTCGACGCCTTCTCGACCATGGTCGTCGATGTCGGTAAAGCCGACCATATGGGCGGTGACCTCACCGGCCGGGTAGAAGCGGCGGAACTCTTCGATGCCGTAGACACCCGGCACTTTCAGGTCGAGTACGGCCTGGCCCTGCTCAGGCGTCAGCCCGCGCACCAGATAAATGAATTCCTTGTTGGCTTGTGCTTCAAGGCGCTCGGCCAGTGCCTTGGGGTCCTGCCCCAGCGCAGCAGCCAGTGCTGGCCACTTTTCCTTGGCCAGCTGCATTTCCTTGGCATTGGCCCACAAGGTGGTGACCGGGGTGCTGACGGCCAGGGGCTCGCCATTACGATCGGTGATCAGGCCTCGGTGAGCCGGAATCGGAATATGCCGAACGCTGCGCGCGTCGCCCTGGCCTTTGAGAAAGGCACGGTCGACCACTTGCAGGTCAATGATCCGCCAGGCGATCGCCGCCACCATGACGCCAAGCAGACCCAGCACCAGGCGGAAGCGCCATGGAAAAAGAGCGCCTTCGAGTTTCATCATGGCGCCACCATCTGCACTTCGGCGGCGCCGGGAATGCGCATTTTCAGTTGTTCGGTGGCCAGCACTTCGATACGGCTGTGGGCGGTCCAGGTGCTTTGTTCAAGAATCAGGCGACCCCATTCGGCCTGCGCCTTGTCGCGCACGCTCAACTCGCCGTACAGCGTGTTCAGCAACTGGCGGTTCCAGTGGGCGCTGTAGGACACGCCAATGGCCGACACGAGCACGCCCACGAACAACAGCAGCATGAAAAAGCTTCCGCCGGGAAGTGGCTTGGCGAAGAGCTTGCTCACCGCAGCTTCTCCGCCACGCGCATGACAGCACTACGGGAACGTGGGTTGGCCTTCAGCTCGGCGTCGGAGGCCGTCTGCGCTTTGCCATGGATTTTGATTTTCGGTTCGAAAGCGACATGCCGAACCGGCAGGTTGCGTGGCAGGTTGTCGGCTTCGCCTTTGACCAGCTTGCGCATGAACAGCTTGACGATGCGATCTTCCAGCGAATGGAAGCTGATGACCACCAGGCGACCGCCCACTTCCAGGCTCTCCAGCGCGGCTTCGAGACCGGCTTCCAGATCGCCCAGTTCGTTATTGACGTGGATGCGCAACCCCTGGAATGCACGGGTAGCCGGGTTCTTGCCCTTTTCCCACGCAGGGTTGGCGACCTTCAGCACTTCAGCCAGATCGGCGGTGCGCTCGAACGGTTTGATATCGCGACGTTCGGCCACGGCACGGGCCATGCGCCCGGAAAAACGCTCTTCGCCGTATTCCTTGAACACCCGGGCGATTTCTTCCACGGGCGCGGTGTTGACGAATTCGGCAGCGCTGATCCCGCGGGACGGGTCCATGCGCATGTCCAGCGGGCCATCGTTGAGGAAGCTGAAGCCGCGCTCAGGGTCGTCCAGCTGTGGCGAAGAGACGCCCAGGTCAAGCAGCACGCCGCTGACCTTGCCGTTCATGCCGCGTGCGGCAACTTCCGCACCCAGCTCGGCAAAGCTGCGCTGTACAACGACAAAGCGGCCGTCTTCGGCCGCTAGCGTCTGCCCGGTGGCAATCGCTTGAGGGTCTTTGTCGAACCCGAGCAACCGACCATCGGGACCGAGCTGGCTGAGGATCAACCGGCTGTGTCCGCCCCGTCCGAACGTTCCGTCCAGATAGCAGCCATCAGGACGTACGGCGAGAGCCTCGACGGCTTCGTCAAGCAGTACGGTGATGTGGTTAAAGCCGCTATCTATAGTCACAGGATCAATTCACGCAGGTTATCAGGCATCGCGCCCGGTTCTTGAATAGCAGCCAGGTCAGCGGCAGCAACCGCATCCCAGGCATCTTCGTCCCACAATTGGAACTTGTTCAGTTGGCCTACCAGCATCGCGCGCTTATCCAACTTGGCATATTCACGAAGACGCGGTGGAACCAGAAAACGACCACTGCCATCGAGCTCGAGGTCGACGGCATTGCCAATCAGTAAACGTTGCAGACGGCGGTTCGCTTCGTGAAGCGAAGGCAGTGCGCGCAGTTTGGTTTCAATAATTTCCCACTCATCGAGGGGGTAAACACACAGACACGGATCAACGGCATCAATGGTGACGATCAACTGACCGGAACTACGCGAAACCAGCTCGTCGCGGTACCGGCTCGGCATAGCGAGACGGCCCTTTGCATCGAGACTGATTGCGTTGGCTCCGCGAAACACGTCAGCGTTTCTCCAAATTCTAGCGTTTTACGTTCAGAAAACCCACTTTACGCCACTTTCCGCCACTTGCGCACACTATAGGAATGCGCCCACCACACCGTCAAGGCGCGGATTACAGGAAAACCCTTACAGAACTGAGATTTAGGAGCATAAAGAGAGGAGCAATCAGAATCAGACGGATGAAACCGCCCAACAACTTGAATCAGCACAGGAGGCTGCGTTCAGAAGTTAAAGTGATTTATTAAGAGTAAGATTTTTTTGATATTACGAAAGTGATAATGAGGACGAATCTGAAAGGAGGGAAATTGCCATCATCGGACCCCTGCTCAATGATTTAAGCAGAGGGGAGAAAAAAGGTGGAGAGTCGATCTGTAAGCCGGGTTCTGTCTTGAACAGTCATTCGTCTACGATGGCCATCACTGGACATCTTTAGCAACCTACCCGGTCCCAGCGCGGGCCACGCCTTGGGACCCTATTTGGTCTTGCTCCAAGTGGGGTTTACCTAGCCACGAACTGTTGCCAGACGTGCGGTGCGCTCTTACCGCACCTTTTCACCCTTACCGGCGCCGAAGCGCTTAGGCGGTTATTTTCTGTGGCACTTTCCGTAGGCTCACGCCTCCCAGGCATTACCTGGCACTTCGCCCTATGGAGCCCGGACTTTCCTCCCCCCCCTAATTTTCATAGAGGGCAGCGACTGTCCGATCGACTCTCCGCCGCGAAGGTTACCGGCAGAGCGCCCGAAGAACAAGCGTTAAGCGCCGTTGCGCACGCCGGTGCGTCGGGTTTTACTCGCCCTTCTGTTTATCCAGCGCAATCTGATACAGCACATTCTTGCGTTCGCCGGTAATTTGCGCCGCCAACGCCGCGGCACGCTTGAGCGGCATTTCTTCGAGCAACAGATCGAGGATACGCATCGCTTCACTGCTGACCGCGCCCTCCTCCTCGGGGGCCGTCCAACCCGCCACCAACACCACGCACTCGCCGCGCTGTTGATTACTGTCCGACTCGACGAACTCGCGCAACTCGGCCAGCGGCAAGCCCTTGAGCGTTTCGAACGTCTTGGTCAGCTCCCGCGCCAGCAACGCCGGGCGTTCGGCACCGAACACCAGCTCCATGTCCTGCAGGCATTCGAGGATACGGTGCGGCGCCTCGTAGAAAATCAGCGTACGCGGCTCTTCCTTGACGAGCTCAAGACGCGCGCGTCGCCCCACCGCCTTGGCCGGCAGGAAGCCTTCGAAGATGAAACGGTCCGACGGCAAACCCGCCGCCGACAGGGCCGCAATCAACGCACAGGCCCCCGGCACAGGCACAACATTGATGCCCGCCGCACGCGCCTGGCGAACCAGGTGATAACCCGGATCGGAGATCAGCGGCGTACCGGCATCGGAAATCAACGCGACATCGTCACCCGCGAGCAGGCGGGTGATAAAGCGGCTACCTTCATCGCGCTCGTTGTGTTCATGACAGGCAGCCAGGGGCGTGGGAATGCCGAAATGCTGCATCAGGCGCTGGGAGTGGCGGGTGTCTTCAGCGGCAATCAAGGCCACCTCACGCAATATTTTCAGCGCCCGGGCACTGATATCGTCCAGGTTGCCGATGGGCGTCGCCACCACATAAAGCGAGCCAGCAGCGGAATTCAAAGCACCTGGAGCAGTCAAAGCGCACACCTCATGATCGATAAAACGGCCATTGTAGCGCGTAGCGACGTTCGCGATACGGGCAAGCAACACCCGCTTTTGCAGGCTTTTGTAGCGCACGGCAACATTTACACCAGCTAAATTGATCGTTTCTTACCAGCAACATCGCGCCCCGGCCAGTGCTTGGGTACAATTCCACGCTAATTTGATCGAGTATCAGGAACACTACATGATCGCTTGCCTGCGGCTGTTCTCTGCCCTATGCCTCGCTGCCTTGCTGGCGGCTTGCGCCAGCTCGCCCTCCTCCAGCCTTGGCGAACTTCCACGGACCCCGGATGCCAGCATCGAGCAACTGCTCGAAAAGGCCGCCCAAAGCAAAACGCCGGAAGACGCGGCACTGCTACGCCTGAGCGCAGCCGACCTGGCCTATCATCAGGGCAATGCCGGCCAGTCCGCGCAGATCCTGCAACAGGTCCCCGTTGAAACACTCAAGCCTGGCCAACAGATCTTCGCCAACACCCTGGCGGCTGAACTGGCCATGACCCGCAACCAGCCGAAAGCCGCGCTGACCGCCTTGAGCCACCCGAGCTTCCAGCGCCTGGGCGAAATGCCGGAAGAGCAACAGGTCCGCACCGGCACCGTTCGCGCCCGCGCCCTTGAAGCCGATGGCCAGACCCTGGCCGCGGCAAAGGAACGCATTTTTATCGCACCGATGCTGAGCGGTGAAGCGGCGAGCAAAAACCACGAGGCCATCTGGACCCTGATCGCTTCGCTGCCGACCGAGCAATTGCAGCCGACCACCGACGACGATCTTGGCGGCTGGATGGCCCTGGCACTGGCGGTAAAAACCGCTGGCACTCTTGAACAGCAGCAGGCGGCCATCGACAACTGGCGCGCCCAGAACCCGAAACACCCGGCCGCCCGCCAGCTGCCACTGCCATTGACCAACCTCAAGGAGCTAGCCAGTCAGCCCTTGGGTAAAATCGCCCTGTTGCTGCCGCAGGACGGCCAGCTGGCTTCAGTCGGCAAAGCATTGCGCGAAGGCTTCATGGCCGCCCACTACCAGGCACAACAGTCCGGACAGAAACCGCCGGCCATCGAGTTCTACGACAGCTCGCGCCTGACCTCGCTCGACGAGTTCTATCGCAAGGCCCAGGCCGATGGCGTGCAACTGGTGGTAGGCCCGCTGGAAAAACCACTGGTCAAACAGCTCAGCGCCCGCCCGCAACTGCCGATCACCACACTGGCCCTGAACTACAGCGAAGGTGCTCAAGGTCCGGCCCAGCTGTTCCAGTTTGGCCTGGCCGCTGAAGACGAAGCCCGCGAAGTCTCCCGCCGCGCTCGCGCCGACGGCCTGCACCGCGCCGCCATCATGGTGCCGAAAGGCGAATGGGGCGACCGCGTACTCAAGGCGTTCAGCCAGGACTGGCAAGCCAATGGCGGCAGCATCGTCGCCACCGAGCGTGTCGACCAGCCGGTGCAACTGGCCCAGCAGATCGCCGACATGTTCCAGCTGCGCCAGAGCGAAGGTCGCGCCAAGAGCCTGCAAAGCACCGTTGGCTCGCAGGTAGCCGCCCAGCCGTCGCGTCGCCAGGACATCGAGTTCATTTTCCTCGCTGCCACGCCGCAACAGGCCCAGCAGATCAAGCCGACCCTGAACTTCCAGTACGCCGGTGACGTTCCGGTCTACGCCACGTCCCACGTCTTCAGCGCCAGCGGCGACGTCAACCAGTACAACGACATGAATGGCGTGCGCTTCTGCGAAACCCCATGGCTGCTGGACGCCAACGATCCGTTGCGCCGCCAGGTCACCGCGCAATGGCCGCAAGCGGCCGGCAGCCTGGGCCGCCTGTACGCCATGGGCGTGGACGCCTACAGCCTGGCACCCCGCCTGGGCCAGCTCAAGGCCCTGCCGGACAGCCGTATCGAAGGTCAATCGGGCAGCCTGAGCATGACCCAGAACCAGCGCGTAGTGCGCGAGCTGCCGTGGGCGCAGTTCGTCAATGGTCAGGTTCAACGCCTGCCGAACACCCCACGCTGATGCCTGAAAGGTCACGCCAGCAATGCGGTATAGATGCCGAGCGCCATGCGCTCGAGCATCTTCAGCGACAAGGCCTGCAGCTACTGGCGCAGAACTGGTTGTGTAAACGCGGCGAGCTTGATCTGGTCATGCTGGAGGGCGATACAGTAGTATTCGTTGAAGTTCGCTACAGAAAAAACACTCAATGGGGGGGCGCGCTCGATAGCATCGATGAGCGCAAACGGCAAAAACTGATTTTTGCCGCGCAGTATTTTCTTCAGCGTGAGTCGCGCTGGGCCAACGCCCCTTGCCGCTTCGACGTGATTGCGATCGACAGCGACCTCGATCAGTTGAACTGGTTGCAAAATGCCTTCGACAGCTGATTGCCTACGCCCCGAACCGGACACCACCACTCAACAATTTTGCTCTTTGCTTTGCGGGCTGCACATTCACGTGCCGGACAGCCGCGCTCATTAAGGTCACACAGATGGACATGCAATCCCGAATTCGCCAGCTTTTTCAGGCCAGTATCGACACCAAGCAACAGGCGATGGAAGTACTTGCACCGCACATCGAGCAAGCCAGCCAGGTGATGGTCAACGCCTTGCTCAACGAGGGCAAGATGCTTTCCTGCGGCAACGGCGGCTCTGCCGGTGACGCACAGCACTTCTCGTCCGAGCTGCTCAACCGCTTCGAGCGTGAACGCCCGAGCCTGCCAGCCATTGCGCTGACCACCGACAGCTCGACGATCACCTCGATCGCCAACGACTACAGCTACAACGAAATCTTCTCCAAACAGATCCGCGCACTCGGCCAGCCGGGCGACGTACTGCTGGCGATTTCCACCAGCGGCAACTCGGCCAACATAATTCAAGCGATCCAGGCCGCACATGATCGCGAAATGATTGTCGTAGCATTGACCGGTCGCGATGGCGGCGGCATGGCGTCGCTGCTTTTGCCCGAGGACGTCGAGATTCGCGTTCCGGCCAACGTCACCGCACGTATCCAGGAAGTCCACCTGCTGGCGATCCATTGCCTTTGCGATTTGATCGACAGCCAACTGTTCGGGAGTGAAGAATGACCCCTAATCGCCTCGGCCTACTGGCCCTGACCCTATGCCTCGGCATCAGCGGCTGCACCTCGGTGGTCAATGCCAGCCGTGAAGCACCGATTGAAGATGACCGTGGCACCCGCACTTTCGGCAGCAAGATCGACGACTCATTGATCGACACCAAGGTCGGCGTGAACATCGCCAAGGCCGATCCGGCCCTGGACAACGACTCGCACATCGTCGTCACCAGCTTCAACGGCGTCGTACTGCTCGCCGGGCAAACCCCGCGTGCCGACCTCAAGGCCAAGGCCGAACAGGCTGCTGCCGCTGTTCAGCGGGTCAAGACGGTGCATAACGAACTGCAGGTGCTGCCACCTTCCGGTTTCCTTGCCCGCCAGAACGACACCTGGCTGACCTCCAAGATCAAGACCCAGATGCTCACCGACCCGAACATCCCCGGCTCGCGCATCAAGGTGGTGACCGAGAACGGCATCGTTTACCTGCTGGGGTTGTTGACCAAGCAGGAAGCTGCACAGGCGACGAACTTGGTGCAGGGGGTTTCCGGGGTGCAGAAGATTGTGAAGCTGTTTGAGTACATCGACTGATATCTGTTTGTCGGGGATGGCGACGCTGGAACGCCATCGACCTGTAGGAGCCGGCTTGCCGGCGAAGGCGTCATTGAACATTGCGCTGGTCTTTCGACCGCTTTCGCCGGCAAGCCGGCTCCTACAGTGAAATAAAAAGGGCGATCCTTGCGGATCGCCCTTTTTTTATTTCACCACCTTCAAGCTCGGTCGACCGCTTGGCCGCGGCGGCTCGCTGTCCGGAGGCGGGATATCGTCATCCGGCTCGATCTCTTCCTCGTCCTCCAGGGGCGACTCCAGATCGAACACCATGCCCTGACCATTCTCCCGAGCGTAGATGCCCAGGATCGATGCGATAGGCACGTACAGGGTATGCGGCACCCCACCGAAGCGGCCTTCGAAGCTCACCGCCTCGTTGTCCATGTGCAAATGACGCACGGCCTGGGGCGATACGTTCAGGACGATCTGGCCATCACTGGCAAAACCTTGCGGCACCTGCACCGAGGGATACTCGGAATTGACCAGCATGTGCGGGGTGCAATCGTTATCAACAATCCACTCGTAGAGCGCACGGACCAGATAAGGTCGACTGGAGTTCATAGCGGCTCCTTAAGCCTTAGCGCATGTCGCGTTCGACACCAGACAGACTCGCCTGGAAAGCCTCACGCGCAAACTGGCGCTCCATGTAATCAAGCAGCGGCTTGGCTGGCCGCGGCAGTTCTATACCCAGAATCGGCAATCGCCAGAGTATTGGCAATAGGCAGCAATCCACCAGGCTTTGTTCCTCACTGAGGAAAAATGGCTTGTCGGCAAACAGCGGCGACACGCCTGTCAGGCTTTCACGCAGCTCTTTACGCGCCACGGCGCGCGCTGCTTCCTTGGTCCGCGAATCCAGGATCAGATCCACCAGACCACACCAGTCACGCTGAATACGATGAATCAGCAAACGACTGTTGGCACGCGCCACCGGATAGACCGGCAACAGCGGCGGATGTGGGTAACGCTCATCCAGATATTCCATCACCACCGTAGACTCCCACAACGCCAGGTCACGATCGACCAGCGTCGGCAAGCTGCCGTAAGGGTTCACTTCGATCAGTTTAGGCGGCTGGCGACCAGCCTCAACGTAAATGATCTCAGCGCTGACACCCTTCTCTGCCAGTACGATTCGCACCCGGTGGGAATAGTGGTCGGCGGGGTCGGAGTAACAGGCCAACCGATTGGTCACGCCCATGGCGATCCTCCTCGCTTGTTGAAATTATCGGAAGCGGAAAAACGAGCGCGCCCAGAGGGCGCCTCCCGTAACACCTGGTTCACCAGGCTCGTTACACCTTCAGAGGCGCCCTTGGGCGCGCGCGATTAACAGCAATTGCTTGAAGCTTTATCAGTGCACATCTTTCCAGTATTCGCGCTTGAGCAGATAAGCGAATACGAAGAAGAACGCCAGGTACAGCAATACGTACGTACCGATGCGCTGATGTTGCAACTTAACCGGGTTAGCCGAGTAAGCCAGGAAGGTTACCAGATTCTTGACCTTCTCATCGAACTGCTCTTCGGTCAGGGCGCCACTCTTCGGCACGATGGTCAGCTGATCGCATGCTTCATGGGTCAGCGGCGTACCGGTCAGCGGATCATATTGCTTCTTGCCGTCCTCGACGATCTGCACCTGCTTGCAACCGACGACCTGACGACCCTGCAGGCCGACCAGTACGTTAGGCATGCCCACGTTCGGGAAGACCTTGTTGTTCACACCCCAAGGGCGCGACGGGTCTTCATAGAACGACTTCAGGTAACCGTAGAGCCAATCGGTGCCACGAACACGAGCGACCAGGGTCAGGTCGGGCGGCGCCGCACCGAACCAGGTCTTGGCGTCAGCCGGCTGCATGCCGATGTTCATGTGATCGCCAATCTTGGCGCCGGTGAACACCAGCTTGTCGAGCATCAACTCGTGCGGAATGCCAAGGTCATCAGCAACACGCTCGTAACGCTGGAACTTGGCGCTGTGGCAGCCCATGCAATAGTTGGCGAACGTACGCGCGCCATCCTGCATCGCCGCCTTGTCAGCCACGTCGATGTCGACTTTTTCCAGCTCGGGACCGCCGTGTGGCGCCGCGAAGGACAACGCCGGCAGGGCAGCAAGCATCAATACAGCAAATAGTTTTTTCATCAGCCAGTCACCCTTTCCGGAACCGGTTTGGTCTTCTCGAGCCTGGTGTAGAACGGCATCAGAATGAAGTAGGCAAAGTACAGGAAGGTACATACCTGCGACAGCAGCGTACGGCCCGGAGTCGGCGCCAGGACACCCAGCACGCCCAGGATCACGAACGAAATGCAGAATACCCAGAGCCAGATCTTGCTCATCCAGCCCTTGTAGCGCATCGACTTGACCGGGCTACGGTCCAGCCACGGCAGGACGAACAGCACGGCGATGGCCGCACCCATGGCGATTACACCCAGGAGCTTGTCCGGAACCGCACGCAAGATCGCGTAGAAGGGCGTGAAGTACCAGACCGGAGCGATGTGCTCTGGGGTCTTGAACGCGTTCGCCACTTCGAAGTTCGGCTTCTCGAGGAAGTAGCCGCCCATTTCCGGGAAGAAGAACACGATCGAGCAGAAGATGAACAGGAACACCACCACGCCGACGATATCTTTCACGGTGTAGTAAGGGTGGAACGCGATACCGTCCAGCGGCACGCCGTTTTCATCCTTGTATTTCTTGATGTCGACGCCGTCCGGGTTGTTCGAACCGACTTCGTGCAAGGCCAGGACGTGCAGCACCACCAGGCCGAGAATCACGATCGGCAAGGCCACCACGTGCAGGGCGAAGAAGCGGTTCAGGGTGATCCCGGAAATCAGGTAGTCACCACGGATCCACTGGGTCAGGTCGTTGCCGATGACCGGGATCGCACCGAACAGCGAGATGATCACCTGGGCGCCCCAGTAGGACATCTGGCCCCACGGCAGCAGGTAGCCCATGAAGGCCTCGGCCATCAGCGCCAGGTAGATCAGCATGCCGAACACCCACACCAGCTCGCGCGGCTTCTGGTACGAACCGTAGAGCAAGCCACGGAACATGTGCAGATAGACCACGATGAAGAACGCCGAAGCGCCGGTGGAGTGCAGCAGGCGCAGGATCGAGCCGTACTCGACGTCGCGCATGATGTACTCGACGGAAGCAAAGGCCTCTTCCGCCGAAGGGGTGTAGCTCATGGTCAGCCAGACACCGGTAACGATCTGGTTGACCAGGACGAGCAGCGCCAGGGAGCCAAAGAAATAGAAGAAGTTGAAGTTTTTCGGAGCGTAATACTTGCTGAGATGGTCTTCCCACATCTTGGTGGCGGGAAAGCGCGCATCAACCCAATCCATGAACTTGCTCATCACGCTTTCTCCGTATCGACGCCAACGACGATGATGTCATCGGTCTCATAGGAATGCGGGGGAACTGGCAGGTTCAAAGGCGCAGGTTGCGACTTGTAGACGCGGCCAGCCAGGTCGTAGTGGGAGCCGTGGCAAGGACAGAAATAGCCACCTACCCAGTCCTTGCCCAAGTCGGCGGGAGCGACTTCGGGACGGAAGGTCGGCGAGCAACCCAGGTGCGTGCAGATACCGATCAGCAGCAGGACCTCAGGCTTGATCGAACGGGTTTCCGGATCAACATAGGTTGGTTGAGTCGAGTTCTTGGAGGTCGGGTCAGACAACTGACCCTCGATCTTCTTCAGATTCCCCAGGATTTCCGGCGTACGGCGGACGATGAATACCGGCTGGCCGCGCCACTCAGCAATCATCTGCTGGCCTGGCTCGATCTTGCTGACATTCACTTTCACCGGTGCACCTGCGGCTTTCGCCTTGGCACTGGGAAACCATGACCCCACGAACGGGACCGCAGCCCCCACCGCTCCTGCAGCACCCACCACGGATGTGGCTGCTACCAAGAAGCGACGCCGGCCTGCATTCACGCCGTCATTGCTCATTCAGTCCTCTCCCATCAGCTTTGTGGCCTGTTAAATCAGGCATCTACTAAGTAAAACTCTGTACTTATAAAAATTTTGCCGAATGGTAATGAAAAGCCCCAATTCTGACAAGGTAATTACCCCGAGGCACCACTGCCAAGCCTTGGAGTATAGGGGCTCTGCTGATGTGGCAAGTTGTCACAGCGCAATTCTTTGAGAAAATCACAGGCACAAAAAAACGCCCAGCTCCGTGAGGAAACTGGGCGTTCTTTTTTGAACGTGGAAGCGAATTAACGCTTCGAGTACTGCGGACGCTTACGCGCTTTACGCAGACCAACTTTCTTACGTTCAACTTCACGTGCATCGCGGGTTACGAAGCCGGCTTTACGCAGAGCGCTGCGCAGAGTTTCGTCGTAGTCCATCAGAGCGCGGGTGATGCCGTGGCGGATTGCGCCAGCTTGACCACTCACACCACCGCCGATCACGGTGACGTAGATGTCGAACTTCTCGACAGTCTCAGTCAATTCCAGCGGCTGACGAACTACCATGCGGGCAGTTTCGCGGCCGAAGAAATTATCCAGCGAACGGTTGTTGATGGAGATGTTACCAGTACCCGGACGCAGGAAAACGCGTGCGGTTGCGGTCTTGCGACGGCCAGTGCCGTAATTTTGAGTCGCCGACATAATGAACTATTCCGTTAAATCTTCAGTTCTTGGGGCTGCTGAGCAGTATGAGGGTGTGCAGCGCCCGCATAGACTTTCAGCTTACGGTACATGTCGCGACCCAGCGGGTTCTTAGGCAGCATGCCTTTGACCGCGGTCTCGATCACGCGCTCAGGGGCCTTGGCGATCAGCTTTTCAAAGTTGATCGACTTGATGCCGCCCGGGAAACCGGAGTGGGAGTAGTACATTTTGTCAGTGGTTTTAGCGCCGGTAACACGGATCTGCTCGGCGTTGATTACGACGATGTAGTCGCCAGTGTCAACGTGAGGAGTGTACTCAGGCTTGTGCTTGCCACGCAGACGGCTCGCGATTTCGGTGGCCAGACGACCCAGGGTCTGACCAGCAGCGTCGACGACAAACCAGTCGCGCTTTACTGTTTCCGGTTTAGCAGTAAAAGTTTTCATTCTTTATAGCCTCAGGGGCCGCCCTGTAAATTAGACGGCGGATCTTACTGAATAGTGCGTACTTTGACAAGTCAAAGGCAGCCGGATACAGACGCTTTCGGGGGCTCGGGTCGGCGCGTCCGTTCAACGGCAAGATTCTTCGGCGGCGGCGCATCACTTCCACTGCAGAAAGAGGTGCGCAATTATGCAGATTGCGAAAAATAATTCAACCTGCTTTTATGATTGTTTTGCCCAGGGGAGCACCCGATGGACTATCGCCAGCTAGGCCGAACCAACCTGAACGTGAGCGCAATCTGCCTCGGCACCATGACCTGGGGCGAGCAGAACACCGAGGCAGACGCCTTCGCCCAAATCGAGCGAGCCAAAGGTGCGGGGATCAACTTCATCGATACCGCCGAAATGTACCCGGTGCCGCCCAAGGCCGAAACCTATGCCACCACCGAGCGCTACATCGGCAATTACTTCAAAAGTCGCGGTGACCGTGCCGACTGGATCCTCGCCAGCAAGATCGCCGGCCCGGGCAACACCATCGACTACATCCGCGACAAAAACCTGCGACACAATCGCCAGCACATCACCGAGGCCGTGGATGCCAGCCTCCAGCGCCTGCAGACCGACTACATCGACCTGTACCAGCTGCACTGGCCGGAGCGCAGCACCAATTTCTTCGGGCAGTTGGGCTACAAGCACCAGACCGAAGCCAACCTGACGCCCCTGGAGGACACCCTCGAGGCGCTGGACGAACAGGTCCGGGCCGGCAAGATCCGCCACATCGGCCTGTCCAACGAAACGCCGTGGGGCACCATGCGGTTCCTGGCCCTGGCCGAGCAACGCGGCTGGCCGCGCGCGGTGTCGATCCAGAACCCCTACAACCTGCTCAACCGCAGCTTCGAGGTCGGCCTGGCGGAAATCGCCATCCGCGAACAGTGCGGCCTGCTCGCCTATTCGCCGCTGGCGTTCGGTTTCCTGTCAGGCAAGTACGAAGGTGGGGCGCGCCCGCCAAAAGGCCGCCTGAGCCTCTACAGCCGCTTCAGCCGCTATTTCAACCCGCAGTCGGAAGCGGCCTGCAGCCGTTACGTCGCTCTGGCCCGTGAGCACGGCCTGGACCCGGCGCAAATGGCCCTGGCATTTGTGACGCAACAGCCGTTCGTGACCAGCAACATCATCGGCGCCACGACACTGGAGCAACTGGACAGCAACATTGCAAGTTTTGATCTGAAACTCTCGGAGGAAGTACTGGAAGGGATCGAGGCGATCCACAAGGATCACCCGAATCCTGCGCCATAACCCGCACCTGTAGGAGCGAGCTTGCTCGCGAAAAACCTGAGCACACCGCAGGGTGTCAGGCTTTCAGCGTTATCGTTGACGCCCATCGCGAGCAAGCTCGCTCCTACAATGACCTGGCAATTATCTCCTTCATGATTTCATTGGTCCCCGCATAAATCCGCTGCACCCGCGCATCCGCCCACGCCCGGGCGATCGGGTACTCCCACATGAATCCGTAACCACCATGCAACTGCACGCACTCGTCGAGCACCTTGCATTGCAGGTCCGTGCCCCAATACTTGGCCATCGCCGCCGTCGGCACATCGAGCTTGCCTTGCAGGTGCAACTCCAGGCAGCGGTCGACAAAGACCCGGCCGATCTGGATCTCGGTCGCCATCTCGGCGAGCTTGAACCGGGTGTTCTGGAAGTCGGCAATCGCCTTGCCGAACGCCTTGCGCTCGCGGGTGTAGTCCAGTGTCCATTGCAACGCCGCCTCGGCTGAAGCCAGGCCGCCGATGGCGACGGTGAGGCGTTCCTGCGGCAACTCCTGCATCAAATACGCGAAGCCCATCCCGGCCTGACCCAGCAGGTTTTCCTTGGGCACCCGCACATCCTGGAAGAACAGCTCAGAGGTGTCCTGGGCTTTCATGCCGACCTTTTCCAGGCGCTTGCCCTTGTCGAAGCCGGGCGTATCGGCCTCCACCAGGAACAGGCTGGTGCCTTTCGCCCCCGCCTTCGGATCGGTCTTGGCGACGACGATCACCAGGTCGGCGAGGAAGCCGTTGGTGATGAAGGTCTTCGAGCCGTTGATCACATACTCGTCGCCATCGAGCACGGCGGTGGTCTTCACCCCCTGCAAGTCGGAACCGGCGCCGGGCTCGGTCATGGCGATGGCACTGACCATCTCGCCAGACACCAGTTTCGGCAGGTATTTGTGTTTCAGCGTTTCACTGCCGTAATGCAGGATGTAGGGCGCAACGATGTCCGAATGCAGGGAGAAACCGATACCGGTCAGCCCCAGGCGCCCCACCTCCTCGATGACCACCGCGCTGTACAGGAAGTCTGCCCCCAGCCCGCCGTACTGCTCCGGCAGATGCGAGCACAACATCCCCGCCTCCCCTGCCTTGTTCCAGAGTTGACGATCGATATAGCCCTGTTTTTCCCATTGTCCGTGGTACGGCACTGCTTCTTTTTCGAGGAACGTTCGCACACTGTCGCGAAAAAGTTCGTGCTCGGAACTGAACAAGGTTCTGGGAATCATGCGGCACCCTTTTCTTTGTTTTTAGAAGGATTGGACCTTCAGAGACTATGCCTCGTGTCCGATACAGGACACTGGACACATCCGACAAAAAATAAGACGATCCAGCCGTCTGGTGACCACTTTCCCCTATAAGAATAAAGTTGAATTATGTCTAACCAAGCCTCCACGCCTCTACGGCGCGTCAGCATCCTGGCCATTGACCGGGTTTTCGCTTCCACCCTCATGCAGGCCAAGGATTTCTTCCACCTCGCCAGCCTGCGCTACGGCAAACAACTGGGCCACGGCCTGACTCCCGCGTTCGAAACCCGACTGGTCAGCCCCGACGGCAAACCGGTCAACACCTTCAGCGACGTGATGATCCCGGTGGATGGCGGCCTGGAAAATGCCGACATCATCGTCATCCCCGCGTTCTGGGACGATTTCGATACCCTGAGCAAACGTTATCCACAGGTCCTGCCCTGGCTGCGCCAGCAACATGCGCGGGGCGCCGTACTGTGCGGCGAGGCCACCGGCGTGTTCTGGCTCGCCGAAGCCGGCCTGCTCAATGGCAAGGAGGCGACCACCTACTGGCGCTTCTTCAATGCCTTTGCAGAGCGTTTCCCGAAGGTCCAGCTCAATCAGGACAAGCACCTGACCGACGCCGACAACCTGTATTGCGCGGGCGGCACCACCTCGGCATGCGACCTGTACATCTACCTGATCGAACGCTTCTGCGGCGCCAACGTGTCCCAGGCCGTGGCGCGCGACATCCTCTATGAAGTGCAGCGCAGCTACTCGCCGGGAAGAATCGGCTTCGGCGGGCAAAAGCTGCACCAGGACGTGATCATCCTGCAGATCCAGCACTGGCTCGAGGAACACTTCGCCGACAAATTCCGCTTCGAAGACGTCGCCCGCGAACACGGCATGAGCATCCGCAACTTCATGCGTCGCTTTCAGACCGCAACCGGCGACAAGCCGCTGCACTACCTGCAGCGACTGCGCATCGAAACCGCCAAAGGCCTGCTGTCCGGCAGCCGCAAGAGCATCAAGACCATCAGTTACGAAGTCGGCTACGACGACGCGAGTTTCTTCGCACGCCTGTTCCGCCAGCACACGGAGTTGTCGCCGAACCAGTATCGGCAGCAGTTTCAGCAAGCAGCTTGAGCCAATGTAGGAGCTGCCGCAGGCTGCGATCTTTTGATTTTCAAGATCAAAGATCGCAGCCTGCGGCAGCTCCTACAGAGGGATCTTCAGTGCATTAAAAGGCCTGCATTTGCAGGCCTTTTCAATTTTACGAATCGCCTTACGGCTTGTGTGCGCGCGCGAGGAATTCGTGGGATTGCATTTCCAGCAGGCGGCTCAGGGTTCGCTGGAACTCGAAGTTCAGGCGGCCGCCGGTGTAGAGATCCTTGAGTTCGACTTCGGCAGAAATGATCAGCTTGACGTTGCGATCGTAGAACTCGTCGACCATGTTGATGAAGCGTCGGGCGATGTCGTCGGTGGTGACGCTCATCTGCTCGACACCGCTGAGCAACACGGCGTGGAAGATCTTGCCCAGTTCGATGTAGTCGTTCTGGCTGCGCGGGCCGTCGCACAGTTCGCGGAAGTCGAACCAGGCCACGTCGTCACAAGTGCGCAGGGCACGGATTTCGCGGTTTTCGATCATCAGCACGTCGTTTTCGATCGCTGCCGTGCATTCCGGCGTCAGTGCGCGGAAGCTCTTGCGCAGGCTTTCGTGGGACGCTTCGTCGAGCGGGAAGTGGAACAGTTCCGCCTGCTCGAGGTGACGCAGGCGATAGTCGACGCCGCTGTCGACGTTGACGATCTCGGTGTTCTGCTTGATCAGGGCGATGGCTGGCAGGAAGCGCGCACGTTGCAGGCCATCCTTGTACAGGCCATCCGGCACGATGTTCGACGTGGCAACCAGGGTCACGCCGTTCTTGAACAGCTCTTCCATCAAGGTGCCGAGAATCATGGCGTCGGTGATGTCGGAGACGAAGAACTCATCGAAGCAGATCACCCGGGCTTCGGTAGAGAAGCGCTTGGCAATGATGGTCAGCGGGTTTTTCTCGCCGCCCAGGGTCTTCATTTCTTCGTGCACGCGCTTCATGAAGCGGTGGAAGTGAGTGCGGGACTTTTCCTTGAACGGCAGCGCTTCGAAGAAGGTGTCGACCAGGTACGTCTTGCCGCGACCCACGCCGCCCCAGAAGTACAGGCCCTTGACCGGTGCCTGATCCTTCTTGCCAAACAGTTTGCCCAGCAGGCCCGGCTTGTTCTGCTCGGCCGCGACCAGATCGTCGTACAGGCGCTGCAGATGGCGCACGGCAGTTTCCTGGGCGGCATCATGGAAGAATTCCGGGCGTTTCAGATCAGCTTGATATCGTTCTAGGGGCGTCATAATTCGTTAGCAAGGCAACAAAAACGGGCCGTCACTGTAGCGATGGCCCGTGGGAATGGCAATCAGCCCTTGGTCGGGCCGAGCCGTTGATTATTCCTGAACGGGCGTCAGCGCGATGCGCAATGCCTCGATCGCCGCATCGCGCGCGGCGCTGTCAGCGAACGCCGGGCTGTCGCCCACGCACTGGCCCTCAAGCCAGACGCTGAAGCCCAGGTCTTCGCTGCGCACGTCCAGTGGCTGGCCCGATTGCAGCTGCTTGGTCACCTGACCGGCGGTTTTACCATCGGCAAAGTGACGCGACAGCAACAGTTGCTCGCCATCGGCCGCCAGCAGACGGAAGCGGAAACTGCCGTCGTCTTCGCGGAAGCTGACAAAACGTGCAGCCTTCGCAGCCTTCTTCTTCGTGGTCGCTGCCACTTGAGCCTGGGCAACGAAGGAGCGCAAGCCCACCGCTTCACGCAACTCGTTGAGGAAAGGAGTCGCGACTGCGCGAGCCTTTTTCGCACCGTGCTGCAGGATGTCTTCAAGGTCCGCCGGACGCTCGATCAGCTGGTTGTAACGCTCGCGGGATTCGCCCAATTCGCTGTCCAGCAGTTGGAACAGGCGATTCTTGGCCTCGCCCCAACCCAGGCCCTGCAGCAGATCGCTGCGGAACTCGTCGGCTTGCGCCGGGGTGGCAAACGCCTGGAACAGGGTGAACAGGTGCGAGTTGTCCGGATCCTTTGCCTCGCCCGGTGCACGGGAGTCGGTGACGATACGGGAAATCGCGTCCTTCATTTCCTTGGCGCTGCTGAACAACGGAATGGTGTTGTCGTAGCTCTTCGACATTTTCCGGCCATCCAGGCCCGGCAGCGTGGCCACGCTTTCCTCGATCAACGCCTCGGGCATGGTGAAGAATTCCTTGCCCTGGCCAAACAGATGGTTGAAGCGCTGGCCGATGTCCCGGGCCATTTCCACGTGCTGGATCTGGTCGCGGCCGACCGGCACCTTGTGCGCGTTGAACATCAGGATGTCCGCGGCCATCAGCACCGGGTAGCTGTACAGGCCCATGGTGATGCCGGCGTCCGGGTCTTCACCAGTCTCGACGTTCTTGTCCACCGAAGCCTTGTAGGCGTGGGCGCGATTGAGCAGGCCCTTGGCGGCCACGCAGGTCAGCAGCCAGGTCAGCTCGGGGATTTCCGGGATGTCGGACTGACGATAGAAGGTCACGCGGTCCACATCCAGGCCACCGGCCAGCCAGGTCGCGGCGATTTCCAGGCGCGAGCGCTGGATGCGCAGCGGGTCATCGCACTTGATCAGGGCGTGGTAGTCGGCCAGGAAATAGAACGAATCGGCATTGCTGTCACGGCTGGCAAGGATCGCCGGGCGGATGGCGCCGGCGTAGTTGCCCAGGTGCGGCGTGCCGGTGGTGGTGATGCCGGTGAGGATACGGGTACGAGTCGTCATGGGTAATCGCTTGTCAGACTGCAATCAATTCGAGAGACGCGGCAGGATCAGATCCTTGAGATCGGTCAGCTTGCCATGAAAAAAGTGTCCGCATTCTGCCACTTTCAGCAGCTCATGGGGACGTTCAAGCTGGTCGGACCATTGGTAAACCAGCTGTGGATCGATCACTTCATCGGTTTCCGGCTGGATCAGGGTCAGTTCGCCGTGTTGCGGCAGTGGGTCCTGAGCACCCAGGCGCATGACCGCCGGTGCGACCATGAACAGATGCTTGAGCTGCTCGCCCTGCGCTTCCAGGCGGCCGCCGAGACTTGCTGCAACAAATCCGCCGAAGGAAAACCCGAACAGGGTCAACGGCAATTCCGGGTGTTTGGCGCGAAACCATTCGGCGACAGATTGGGCATCGTCGACTTCACCGGTGCCCATATCGTGAGAGCCTTCGCTGGCACCGACGCCACGGTAATTGAAACGCAAGGTGATCAAACCGGCATCGCGCGCAGTGCGCTGCAGGGTCGAGACCACTTTATTGAGCATGGTGCCGCCCTGCACAGGGTTCGGATGGCAGATAAGCGCCAGGCCGCGCGGCTGCTCATTGTCCAGGTACAGTGCTTCCAGTTGGCCGACCGGGCCATCAATCACTACAGGGGTTTCACGCATAAGCAAGGAAGGAACTCCGTGACCTCGAATCGGGTCGACTCGTCTAGCAAATTGTCTGCAACTGTCTATTGCGAGCGAATCGCGGTATACAGCGCAGGTTCGAGCCGTTAACGTAAAGCAAAGCCGTTTATAGAGGAAGGACTCGTGGAACACTCGCTCTTAGTTTGGTTGTTGCCGACTCTTGCCCTGGTTGTGGGTGTCGCCATTGGTTTCCTGATCGCTCGCCTGGCGCCCAATGCCGCGCCTAGCAGCACGCAACGTCAGCTGGACGATATTCAGGAACGTTTCGACAGTTATCAGAACGAGGTGGTGACCCACTTCAACAGCACTGCGACATTGGTCAAGAAACTGACTGCGAGCTATCAGGAAGTGCAGGATCATCTCGCCGAGGGTGCCAACCGCCTGGCCCTGGACGAGCAGACCCGTCAACGCTTGCTGGCCTCCCTGCACGCCGACGCGACGCAGGCCCCACGGGAACGCCTGACGCCGCCGCGCAATCAGGAACCGCCGCGCGACTACGCACCCAAAGCCCCGAACGCGCCGGGCATGCTCGATGAGCATTACGGCCTGAAGAAGTAATCAGGTTACAGGTGTGAAAAAGCCCCTGTAGGAGCTGTCGAGTGCAACGAGGCTGCGATCTTTTGATTTTCAGAAGCAAGATCAAAAGATCGCAGCCTGCGGCAGCTCCTACAAAAAAACCGCCCGACCTGTGAAGATCGGGCGGTTTTTTTTACGCCTGACGCTTATGGGTACTGCTGAACGTTGCCTTGCTGCTGGGCACCATACTGCTGGCCTGGAATCGCCTTCAGGTTGACCTCTACCCGGCGGTTCTGCGCCCGGCCATTGACGTCACCGTTGCTGGCGACCGGGTTATCCGGGCCGGCGCCACGGGCGCTCAGGTTGGCACCGCTGACGCCTTGCGAGGTCAGGTAGGTCGCCACGCTCTGGGCGCGACGCTGGGACAGGTCCATGTTGTGCTGGCGGGCGCCGGTGCTATCGGTGTAGCCGACGATTTCGATCTGGTTCTGGTTGAACTCTTTCAGCGAGCCAGCCAGGTTGTTCAGCGGCTGATAGAAGCTCGGTGCAATATTCGCCGAATCGGTGGCGAACGTGATGTTGCCTGGCATGATCAGCTTGATCTGGTCGCCTTGACGCTGCACTTCGACACCGGTGTTGGCCATGCTGGCACGCAGCTTTTTCTCCTGCTGGTCGGCGTAGTAGCCGTAACCGGCAGCGGAAGCACCCACGACGGCAGCACCAATCAGCGCGCCCTTGCCACGGTTGTCGTGGTTGATGGCAGCACCGGCCAGTGCGCCTGCGAGAGCTCCGAGGCCACCGTACTTGGCGGTTTTGCTCATGCCCGTGGAGCCGCTATCGGCCTGGCCCTGGCCTTGGCCGTCGTAAGGGTTGGGCGATGCGCAACCGGCCAACAGTGCCACGGCAGTAGCGACAATAATCAAACGAGGCGTGGTGAACATGTAGAGCTCCTACTTTTTTGCATTCTGTGGTGCAACGGACTCAGCATCGGACCCTTGCGGGCGTTGGATCATTTCGACCCGTGAAAATTCCACTTGTTACAAATCAGGCCCGAACAAAAGGGTTCTCGCGCATTTCATCGCCCAACCGGGTGTCCGGACCATGCCCGGCCACCACGGTCGCTCCTTCGTCGAGGGTATACAGGCGCTGCTTGATCGAACGCACGATGGTCGCCTGATCGCCTCCCCACAAATCCGTGCGCCCTACCCCGCGGCGGAACAAGGTGTCCCCGGCAATCAGCAGCTTCGCGTCGGCAAACCAGAAACTCATGGAGCCCGGCGTATGACCCGGTGTGTGCAAGGCCACGCCACAGCCACAGGCCAGCTCTTCATCGTCGGCCAGCCAGCGGTCCGGCGACGGTACCGGCGTGTAGGGCACACCGAACATCTGGCATTGCATCTCCAGGTTGTCCCAGAGAAATTGGTCTTCCTTGTGCAAATGCAGGGTGGCGCCGGTTTTTTCCTTCAACTGGCCGGAGGCCAGGAAGTGATCGAGGTGCGCATGGGTGTGAATGATGCTGACCACCTTCAGGCCCAGGGCATCGAGCCGCGCGAGGATCAGTTCGTGATTGCCACCCGGATCGACCACGATGGCCTTTTTGGTGATCGGGTCGCCGATGATCGTGCAGTTGCACTGCAAGGGACCGACGGGGAAGGTTTCGCGGATCAGCGCAGGTTTGGCAGCGTCCATGGGTGTTCCTGGAAAAAATGGATGGCATATTCTGGCACAGGCGTGCCCGATTGCGGGACGTGAGGGGCGGCTGACGCTACACCAGCACCCCCAACTCCTTCGCCCGCGCCACGGCCTGTGTCCGCCGCTCTACCCCCAGCTTGCTGTTGATATGGCTGGCATGGGTTTTCACCGTGTGCAGGGAAATGAACAGCTGGTCGCTGATCTCCTGATTCGAGCAGCCTTGGGCAATCAGGCGCAGGACGGCCATTTCCCGGGTGCTGAGTTGTTCCGAGGCGGGAGTGGGTTCCGGTGTCGGGCGAGAGGCCACGGCTGGAAGTTTTTCTGAGAGGTCCCGGGAAACCGTGGTCGGCGTGCAGAGTAGAAGTTGTCCGCGCAGCCAGTCCGGGTGCTCGGCCAATAGCCCTTCGAAGGGTTGCAACACGCCCCCGGCGGCGGCATCCAAGGCCTGGACCAGCGCCTTGCGGGCCTCGGGCTCGCGTCCGCTGCCCAGCAACAACGAAACCTTTTGCGTCAGCGCCATTGCGCTGAGCATCTGCCGACCGGTTTGCTGGCCATTTTCCAGCAGCGTATTCAAGCGCCCTTCGGCCAGCATCGGCTGGTTCTGGATGACCTCCAGCAAGGCTTGCTGCAGTTCGATGTGCAGCGGCAGTTGCGGATGGAATTCCGGGGGTGCGGCCGGCTGCTCACCGTTGTAGGTCTGGCCCAATCGGGTCAACCAGGCTTGCGCCAGGTCGGTACGCCCCTGGGCCAGCCAGAGTTCGCATTTGACCAGGGTAATCATCGCCAGGTAGTAGATCGGCGGCACGTCCCAGATGTGCATCAGCCGTTCCGCTTCGGCGAGTTCGGCAAAGGCCTTGGCGAACTCGCCGCTGCTGCCCTCAAGCCGGGCGATCACGCAATGACCAATCAGCACGCTGATGTCGCGACAGGCACGGGCCTCGCTCAAGCCGGCCTGCAAGCGCAACCGCGCTGCCTGTGGCTGCAGGCGCACGGCCAACAGAAAACCCTCGTACAGCGTCAGTCGGGCGCGTACTGCGAAGAGCCTCTGCGCAGGCAAGCCCTGCAGGCGTTGCAGCCCTTGGCGGACTTCATCCAGCGAACGCAGCACTTCACCCCGCGCCTGCAATACTCGAGCGCGGTCGTAGTGCGCCAACGCCTCGAACAGCGGGTTGCCCACCCGTTGGGCCAGCTCCAGGGACTCGCGGTTCAAATTCCTCGCACGCCACATATCGCCATCGGCAATGGCCAGGTTGGACAGGGTCGAGAGGCACACCAATCGCTGGCCATAACGCTTGCACGGCAGGCTCTCCAGCGCTTCGGTGCAATAGCGTATCGTCAGTTCGCGGTTACCGCGCCCGCGCGCGATGATCCCGCTCAAGGCCAGCCATTGCGCCAGCATCGACTTTTGCGCGGTGGCCGATGGTGCCGGCAGGAAGCGGCTCAGGTGGCTGGCCAGTTCCTCGGCGGCGTCCAGCTGGCAGGCCAGCCCCAACGCCCAGCTGTAGAGCACGATCAAGCGCGGGGTGCTGATCAGCAGGCTATCGGGCAGGTCCATTTTCCAGCGCAGCAACATGCCGACGTTCTGTTCGGCCAGCAGTTGTTCTTCGGAAAGGTTCTGCACCAGGTTGGCCGCAACGTCCAAATGTCCTGCCCGCAACGCCTGCTCGACCGCCTCATCGAGCAGGCCCTGGGCATTGAACCAGCGACAGGCGCGCAGGTGCAGGCTCGCGGCCGGCACCATCGACTGCGCGCCGGGCCGGGTGCGCAGCAGATCGGAAAACAGATGGTGGTAACGATACCAGTGGCCGTGCTCGTCCAGCGGCACCAGGAACACCTGGTGGGCGGCCAGGAAGCTGAGGATCGCGGCGCTGTCATGGGCGTCGCGCACGGCGTCGCATAGCTCACTGCAAAAGCGTTCCTGCGGGGCGGTGTCGTAGAGGAAGGCTTGTACTTCGGCCGGCAGGCAATCGATCACCTCTTCGAGCAGGTAGTCGCGGATCAGCCCTTCCCCGCCGTGCAGCGCCTGGGGCAACGCGCCTTGGGTGCCCGCCTCGGAGGCGGCGAGCAACCAGAAGCGCAACCCGGCTACCCAGCCTTCGCTGCGCTGGATCAGGTTTTCCAGCGCCTCGCCACGCAAGGAACTGCTGTGCCGATCGAGCAGGCTCAAGGCTTCATCGTGGGTCAGGCGCAGGTCCTGCTCATGCAGCTCCAGCAGCTGGCGCGACAGGCGCAATCGCGCCAGGTGCCAGTCTGGACGCTGGCGGCTGGTGACCATCACCAGCAAGCCATCGGGTAGGTGATTGAGGAAAAACTGCAGGCAGCGATCGAGTACGGGGCCCTGGGCCAGGTGATAGTCATCGAGCACCAGCAGTAGCGGAGTCGCTGTCGACAGGTGCACGGCCAGTTCGTCGAGCAGCCCGTCCAGCCATTCTTCGAAGGCGAACGGCTGATGCCGCTGGCGCATTTTCAACAAGCCGAGGGACTGCCTGCCCAATTGCGGAAAAAAGTCCTGCAGGCCTTCGAGCAATCGCTCGAGGAATCGACCGGGGTCGCTGTCTCGCGGGCTCAACCCCAGCCACAGACTTTGCCAATGAGCTGGTAGCGCCTGACAGAACTCCACCGCCAACGAACTCTTGCCGAACCCGGCCGGTGCGCTGACCAGCAGCAACCTGCCACCCAAGCCTGCGCTCAAGCGCTCGCACAGGCGTGGGCGCAACACATGGCCGTCGGGCAATGGCGGTCGGAAAAAGCGCCCGTCCAGCGCGGCGACAGCGACGCTTGCAGGACCGGGTGGTGGGGACAGATCAGTCATGGCCGGCTCTTGTTTGAATTGCGGGTGGCGGCGTTGCAGATGTCCGCAGACTAGCGGTAAACGATGAGGGAATGAAGGTTATTGCTACAAATGGCTACAAAAACTCTAAACACTGTAGGAGCGAGCTTGCTCCGGGCGGCGTTCCGACGAGTAACCAGAGAGCGCCGCGGGCTGCCTGGTTTCAAGCGTTATCGTTGACGACCATCGCGAGCAAGCTCGCTCCTACAGAAAAAAAACGCCCCGAACCAGTCGGGGCGTTTTTCCAGAGGATGCGGCCTCAGGTCATTGCACGTTAGCGAACACCATCCTGGCGCAACGCCGCCGGGGTGAAGTCGCTGGTGGTGGCGGTGAAGCCGAAGTCATACGCCGACTTCTCTTCGTTCTTCATGCCCAGCGCCAGGTAGCGACCCGATTGCAGGTCGTACAGGGTTTCCAGGGCGTACCACGGCACTTGCTTGTCGTAGTAGTTCTCGGCATGCGCCTCGGCAACGCGCCACAGTTGGTTGCGGCCGTCGTAGTGGTCGATCACTGCGGCCTGCCAGGTGTCTTCGTCGATGTAGAAGTCACGCTTGGCGTAGATGTGACGCTGGCCTTCCTTCAGGGTTGCAACCACATGCCAGACCCGGCGCAGCTCGTAGCGAGCCAGGTCCTGGTTGATATGGCCGGCCTTGATGATGTCGGTGTACTTGAGCTTCGGATCGTCGAGCTTGTAGGCGTCGGAGGCGATGTACATCTCTTTCTTGCCTTCGAGTTTCCAGTCGTAACGATCCGGCGCACCGTTGTACATGTCCAGGTTGTCGGAGGTACGCAAGCCATCGGCAGCGGTACCCGGCCCGTCATAGGACACTTGTGGCGCACGACGCACACGACGCTGGCCGGCGTTGTAGACCCATGCCGAACGCGGCTCCTTGACCTGGTCGAGGGTTTCGTGAACCAGCAGCACACCACCGGCCAGACGCGCCGGCGCGGTCACTTTCTGCTTGAAGTAGAACAGGATGTTGCCCGGGTTCGCCGGATCGTAATCCTTCATCTTGTCACGGAACACGAACTGGTCCTGGAAGTACACCAGGCTGAACGAGCCGTTCGGCTGTGGCGTGGCCTGGGTGACCAGACGGGTCACGCTGCCGCCGCGATAGCGGGTGATGTGGTTCCAGATCACTTCGACGCCGCTTTTCGGAATCGGGAACGGTATGGCGGTTTCGAAGTTCTCCAGTCCGTTACCACCGGACACCAGGTTGGTCTTGGTGGCGTTGCGCTTGATGGCGGCGAACACGTCATCCGGCACGGTTGCACCGCGATGGGAGGTGTAGACCGGCATCTTGAAGGTTTCCGGGTAGCGCTTGAACATCGCGTACTGACCCGGGGCGAGCTTGTCCTTGTACTGGTCGACGTTCTGCGCCGTGATGGTGAACAGCGGTTTTTCGCTGGCGTACGGATTGGACAGGAAACCTTTGCTGTCAACAGTACCGGCGTTCTTCGGCATGGGCTTCCAGGCCGGGATCGAACCGTCGGCATTACCGGCCATTTCGGCGCCCATCGGGGTCAGGCTCTTGCCCAGCTTGTCCGCTTCGGCCGCCGGGACCGCTGCCATGACACCGGTCGCCAGCAGCGAAAGCCCCAGGACACCGGCGTGGAACAGACTCTTGGTTATTTTCATGTGTATGTGCTCGTCCTGAAAATAGAGTGCTTAGAAGTTCACGCCGAAGCTGAGCGCAACGAAGTCGCGGTCATCCACGGTGGTGTACTTGCCGTCGAAGAAGTTGGTGTACGCCAGGCTTGCGGTGTAGGTGTTCTGGTACTCGGCATCGACGCCCAGGCTGACCGCTTTGCGACCTTCCTCGAAGTTGCCGCCAGGACCAGGCGAGTAACCTTCCACGTCGTGGGACCAGGCCACGTTCGGCTTGAGGTTCACACCGGCGAATACGTCGTTGTATTCCCAGATGGCACGACCGCGGTAACCCCAGGAGTTGGCCGTGGTGAAGCCGTCGTTTTCGCAGTAGCGACTGACGTTGTTTTGCGGACCGCCTGCCAAGGTACCGCTGTTCAAGGTCACGCACTGGTTGTTTGGCAATGGGCCAGGGCCATAGCTCGGGTCACGGCCGTAACGTGCCTTGGAATTGCTTTCCAGGCCGCCAACGTGGGTCCAGCCGACTTCACCCACCAGGGTCAGACGCTCGGCGCCCATCACCTGGTCGAAGAAGTGGGTCAGGGTCGTTTGCAGCTGGGTCACTTCCTTGCGGCGATAACCTTGTTGATCCTGCCCTGGGGTGCCCTGGAGCACGGACACGTTAGGGTTCAGCGGCGTCAGGCCGGAGAAGAGGATGTCGGTGGTGTTGAGCTGGACCGGAGCGTTCGGACGGTAGCTGAGTTCACCACTCCACGCGGTGCCTGTCGGCAGGGTGGTGGAGAAGCTCAAGCCGTACAGGCGGATATCTTCAGGGTATTCGACGTAGTAGCTGGAGTTGCCCGCCACAACCAACGGCAGCAGCTGTGCAGTCGCAGCACCTGCGAGCTGGGGCGGAAGACCGGCGCCAACCAGTGCGCCACCCAGAGCCTGCGGGCTGTAGGCGCTCGCCGGCGCGCCATGGCCGCTGAAAATCGGCGCACGGCTGTGGTAATTCATGAAATAAGCACCGAACTCAGTGTCCAGCGGATCGAACATGTACTTAAAGGAAACACCGAACTGGCCGCTGTCGCGGGCATCGCGATCTGGACCGCGACGAACGATGACGCCTTCGTCCGGGTTACCCCAAGTCACGCCCCTGGCAGCCAGAACGTTGAGAGCAGGTGTAGCAGCGGGGCCCAATGCGCTGCGAAGGCTTTGTTGGGTGCGCAGTACCGCCAGGTTATTGTCGCAACCATCGGCGATCACGTCCGGTTGCGAGAAGAAGGTGCCGCAGTTGTCGGCGACCGTCTGGTCCCATTCGATCTGGTAGAAGGCTTCGGTGGAGAGGTTCTCGGTCAGGCTCTGGGACACGTAGAACATGTTGACCGGAATTAGGCCTTCCTTGATCTCGGCACCGGGACGACGGAATGCGGACACATCGATCGGGTTGATCGAGTTGATGCCGCCGCCGATGAAGGTACTTTCACCCCAGCTCACCACTTGCTTGCCCAGACGTACCGAACCTGGCTGATCGGCAATGGCGTAGTTGTGGTAGACGAAGGCGTCGAGGATCTGGCCGCCAGATGACTTGGCGCCTTCCTTGCGATTGTCGTCGCTGATGTCCTTGAACGGGCGGCTCTCGTCCTTGAGCTCGAAGTCGTACCAGTATTTGCCACGGACGAAAATGCCGGTGTCGCCATACTTCAACTCAAGGTCATGGATACCCTTGAAGATTTTCGAGAAGGTTTCACCGCTTTTGAAGTTCAGGTGACCGTCATCGGAAGTCTGGGACAGGCCGCGGCCGCCGTTGTTGACGCCGATGAGGTTTTTGTTGGCGCTTTCAGTAGACCAACTCGCGCCGATCGACAGGGAAGAGTCGAACTGACCTTCGATTTCACCGATGTTGAAACTGACGCCGAATGCAGGCCCGGCGAGCGTAGAGGCAAGGCTGACGGCCAGAGGTAGTTTAGCCCGGCGCCAGAACTGGTTTACTGATGTCATCGACGCTACTCCATGTGCATTTTATTGTTATGGCAAATAGCACTTCTAAAAACGCTTGGATAACAGGGAGCCATGGCTTCCCAAAGTCATTCCAAAGTTGCATCGCCCCGGTTTGTGCGTTTGCTCCGTTCTTAAAAATCCTTGAGCGGACTATAGCCAGCAGGTAGTACTGCTTGATCCCTCTAAAGTGTGATTTGAGCCTGCCGACCACTCTGGAACAGTCCTTTGCCAAGCCGACAGGTGTCGGCACGGCAAGAATGGCTGAAAATACGGATTTGACAAGCCAAGCGCTTGCTTGGTGGGGCTGGCGTGCCCTTTCGGGCACGCCAAGGGACGCTTAAAGCGTCGAGAGGAAGGTGCTGTTGTTGGCCTGCCATTCGGTGATGTCGACGCGAATTCGCTTCTTGTCGAGCTTGCCGACACTGGTCTTGGGAATTTCAGTAACAAGGGCGATCTGACTCGGGATGGCCCACTTGCTCAGGTGCCCCAATTCCACGAACGGCTTGAGGTGCTCCTTGAGTTCCCGGGCACCGATGGCATGGCCCTCGCGCAGCACCAGCAAGGCAAACGGCCGCTCGCCCCACTGCGGATCGGCAATCCCCACCACTGCTACTTCGCGTACCGCCGCGTGGCGACTGATCAGGTCTTCGAGGTCCAGGGAGGAGATCCACTCACCGCCGGTCTTGATCACGTCCTTGATCCGGTCGCGAATGTCGATCACCCCCATGCTGTCCAGGGTCGCCACGTCCCCGGTGTGCAGCCAGCCACCGGCCCAGAGTTCGGCGCCCTTCTGTGGCTCGTTGAAATAGCCCTCGGTCAGCCATGGCGCGCGCAACACCAGTTCGCCCTGGGTTTCGCCGTCGGCCGGCAGGAAGTTGCCTTCGGTGTCGACGATCGCCGCCTCCACCAACGGCCCTGGCACGCCGGCCTTGATCCGGTAGGTGGTGCGTTCGTCCTCGGAACCAGCCATCAGTTCGTCATTGAGGTGCGCGCAGGACACCAGCGGCCCGGTCTCCGACATGCCGTAGGCGGCGGTCAACTGGATGCCCTTGGCTTTCGCGGCATCGTACAGCGCACGGTTGAGCGCGCTGCCACCGATGACGATTTTCCAACCGCCGAAGTCGATGTCCTGGGCCGCCTTGGCGTTGAGGACCATTTGCAGGATGGTCGGCACGCAGTGCGAGAAAGTGACCTTTTCCTTGCGCCACAGCTCCACCAGGTACTCCGGATCGTAGCGCCCCGGATACACCTGCTTGAGCCCGAGCATGGTCGCCACATAGGGCAGGCCCCAGGCATGCACGTGGAACATCGGCGTGATGGGCATGTACACGTCGCTGGTACCCAACAGGCGCACGCTGTCGATCGAACCCATGATCGTCGAGACACCCATGGTGTGCAGAACCAGTTGGCGATGGGTGAAGTACACGCCCTTGGGGTTGCCGGTGGTGCCCGTGGTGTAGAACGTGGTCGCCACCGAGTTTTCGTCGAAGTCCTGGAAGTCGTACTGCGGGCTTGCCGCGGCCAGCAATTGCTCGTACTCACCGATGAGGTTCGGCAGGTCGGCGGTCTTTTCCGGCAGGTCGGTCAGGAGCAGGGTTTTCTCGACCGTGGTCAGGTTCCCGGCGATCGCGTTGTACAGGCCGACGAATTCGCTGTTGACCAGGACAAAGCGGTCTTCGGCGTGATTCATGGTGTAGAGGATCTGCTCCGGCGACAGGCGCACGTTGATGGTGTGGATCACCGCACCGATCATCGGAATGGCAAACATGCATTCCAGGTATCGGTGGCTGTCCCAATCCATCACCGCCACGGTATCCCCGGGCTTGACCCCGGCGGCCGTCAGCACATTGGCCAGGCGTGCGACCCGTTCGATCAGGGTCGGATAGCTATAGCGCAACTGATCGCGGTACACGATCTCGCGGGTTTTCTCATAACGCGCGCCGGACATCAGCAGCCGTTTGATCAGCAGCGGAAACTGGTAAGCGCCTTCGGCTGGGGGGATAACGCGAGTCTGCAACATAAGAATCCCTTTTCTGACTGCTCGGTCGTGGCTGTAGAGTTAGCACTGTAGTGCCCCTGATCGCCAGCCAAATCAGCCAAAGGGATGATTTGCAGAGCCGCACGGATGCTAGCGTTGCGCCAGCATCCATGGGTCATTGTGAACGGTTACGCTCAATGCATTTCGGTAAACGCCAGTTTCACGCCAATGGCGATCAACACCGCGCCCATGGTCCGGTCGAACCAATGCCCCATGCGGGCGAAACCGGCGCGCACGCGCTGCTGGCTGAACAGCATGGCCACCAGGCAGAACCAGATCGCCGTTGCCACCGCCAGGTAGACCCCGTAACCGGCCTGCACGGCCAGCGGTGTGTGCGGATTGATCACCACGGTGAACAGTGACAGGAAAAACAGCGTGGCTTTCGGGTTCAGGCCATTGGTCACGAACCCCGAAGTGAAGGCGCCGCGCGCGGTGCGCTCGCCGGCTTCCTGGTGCAGATCGTCGGTCACGGCCTTGGCCGGTTGCGCCCGCAGCGCCTTGAAGCCGATGTACAGCAGGTAAGCGGCGGCGGCCCATTTCAAGGCGTTGAACAGCACGATCGACTGGGACACGATCAACCCGATACCCAGCAGCGAGTAGCCAACGTGGAGGAAAATCGCCGTACCGACGCCAAGCGCGGTCCAGGTGCCGGCGCGACGACCATGGGTCACGCTTTCCCGTACCACTACGGCAAAGTCCGGGCCGGGGCTGGCCACGGCCAGCAGGTGAATCAGCGCAACGGTCAAGAACTCGGTCCAGTACATTGGGGCTCCTTAAGGTCAAGCGTAACTATTTATTTCATCTGGTAGGCTCGGCAGATTACGCCTTCAGTTCATTGCACAAAAGGTACAGTTGATGACGAACATTCACCGCGCTGTTTTCCTCGACCACCCATCCCTGGACCTGGGCGATCTCGATCTCAGCCCGCTGCGCGAAGCTTTCAGCGAACTGCAGTTGTTCAACCAGACCCTGCCCGACCAAGTGATCGAGCACCTCAAGGGCGCCAGCGTCGCCATCACCAACAAGATCCAGATCAACGCGGCCGCCATCGCTGCCAGCCCCGAGCTGAAACTGATCCTGATCGCCGCCACCGGCACCAACAACGTCGACCTCGCGGCCGCCCGCGCCCACGGGATCACCGTGTGCAACTGCCAGGGGTACGGCACGCCATCGGTGGCGCAACACACGATCATGCTGCTGCTCAACCTGGCCACGCGCCTGGCCGACTACCAGAAAGCCGTCGGTGAAGGGCGCTGGCAACAGGCCAAACAGTTCTGCCTGCTGGATTATCCAATCGTCGAACTGCAAGGCAAAACCCTCGGCCTGCTCGGTCACGGCGAATTGGGCGGCGCCGTCGCGCGCCTGGCCGAGGCGTTTGGCATGCGCGTGCTGCTGGGCCAGATCCCCGGGCGCCCTGCCCGACCAGACCGCCTGCCGCTGGATCAACTGCTGCCGCAAATCGACGCACTGACCCTGCACTGCCCGCTCAACGAACACACCCGTCACCTCATCGGCGCCCGTGAACTGGCGTCGATGAAACCCGGCGCGTTCGTGGTCAACACCGCCCGCGGCGGCCTGATCGACGAGCAGGCACTGGCCGATGCCTTGCGCAACGGCCACCTGGGCGGTGCCGCCACCGACGTGCTGAGCGTTGAGCCGCCGGTCAACGGCAATCCCCTGCTGGCCCAGGACATCCCACGCCTGATCGTCACCCCGCACAACGCCTGGGGCAGTCGCGAAGCGCGGCAACGAATTGTTGGCCAATTGACCGAAAACGCCCAGGGCTACATCAGCGGTAAGGCGCTGCGGGTCGTCAGTTGATAAACTGCGGCACTTTTTTTCACAGGAGCAGTTATGGATCCGCGCAGTGAAGTACTGCTTCGTCAGGCTGAATTATTCCAGGGCTCGGTGTTGTTGGCCGGCCTGCCCGCCGACGACTTGCTGGGCCGCCTGCCCGACGCCCACGGCTGGAGTTGGCACGCCGGCGATCAGGCCGCGCTGGATGCGCGCTTTGCCGAGCGCAGCCATTTTGGTGTTGACGCGCCTGAGCGCGCGTTCGATAGCGCCGTGGTGTTTCTGCCCAAGTCCAAGGACCTGACCGATTACATCCTCAACGCCCTCGCCTCTCGGCTGGCCGGCCGCGAGTTGTACCTGGTCGGTGAGAAAAAAAGCGGCATCGAAGGCGCCGCCAAGCAGTTGAACCCGTTTGGCAAGCCACGCAAGCTCGACAGCGCGCGGCATTGCCAGCTGTGGCTGGTCACCGTAGCCAACGCGCCAGAGGCCAAACCCCTGGAAAGCCTGGCCCAGACCTATGAATTGCCGTTGGCCGAAGGCCCGTTGAAGGTCATCAGCCTGCCGGGCGTGTTCAGCCACGGCCGACTGGATCGCGGCAGTGCGCTGTTGCTGGAACACCTGGATAAACTGCCCAGCGGCCACTTGCTGGACTTCGGTTGCGGCGCCGGGGTGTTGGGCGCGGCGGTGAAACGCCGTTATCCGCACAACCAGGTCACCTTGCTCGATGTCGATGCCTTTGCCGCTGCCAGCAGTCGCCTGACCCTGGCGGCCAATGGTCTGGAAGCGGAGGTCATTACCGGTGACGGTATCGACGCGGCACCTATGGGTTTGAGCGCAATCCTGAGCAACCCACCCTTCCATGTCGGTGTGCATACCGATTACTACGCCACGGAAAACCTGTTGCGAAAAGCAGCCAAACATCTGAAAAATGGTGGCGAACTACGGCTCGTAGCCAACAGTTTCCTGAAGTACCAACCGCTGATCGAAGAGCACCTCGGGGTCTGCGCGATCAAGGCCGAAGGACAGGGTTTTCGCATCTACCGGGCAAAACGCGGATAGAAATTTGCACTTGCCTAATGGATTTTGCCTAGGCAGAATCCGCTCCGTCCTAGGGGAGTAGTCTCCCACGAGCGCCATGCTCGTCCGGCATGCGTCAACATACTTGGTCCTCAGGCCATGGCGCATGCGACCCAAGCATCCACATCAGATGGATCGCAGGGTTTGACAAGACCTATGACACGAACACCTTACCCGGGGCGGGAAGGCTGTACGTGTCATAGCCGTGTCGACCCGCCCCTTAGGAAAACCCCTGATGCTGGATTCACTACTGGTACCCACCGCAATCGTTGCCTTGGCCGAAATCGGCGACAAGACGCAACTGCTCGCGCTCATTCTCGCTGCCCGCTTTCGCAAACCCTGGCCGATCATCGCCGGCATCGTCGCCGCGACCCTGGCCAACCATGCGGCAGCCGGTGCGGTAGGCGCCTGGGTGGGCAGTTTCTTCTCGGATACGATGCTGCACTGGATCCTCGCGGCGAGCTTCGCCGCCACCGCCCTGTGGACCCTGGTGCCGGACAAGATGGACGATGACGAAGCCAGCACTGCGCGCAAGTTCGGACCGTTCCTGACCACGTTGATCGCGTTCTTCCTTGCGGAAATCGGCGACAAGACCCAGATCGCGACCGTGATGCTCGCCGCGCAATACCCGGAGCTGTGGCTGGTGATCATCGGCACCACCCTGGGCATGCTGATTGCCAACGTGCCGGTGGTTCTGGCGGGTAATTTTGCGGCGGACAAACTGCCATTGACGTTGATCCGTCGACTGGCGGCATCGGCGTTTTTCATCCTGGCGATTGTCGCGGTGTACAAGGCGATGCAGAGCAGCGGGTGGGTTTGACGCAGTAGGTCGATACACCGCGTTATCGTTCTTCGCGAGCAAGCCCGCTCCCACAGGGGAGCGCATTCCAACTGTGGGAGCGGGCTTGCTCGCGAAGGCGCCAGCAGCCTCACCGCATCTTTATCAGGATTTCTTGGCCTGCTCATAAAGCGGCATGACTTTCGGAATCGCCGCCTGCAACGATGCAATCCGGCTCGAGGACGCAGGGTGAGTGCTCATGAACTCCGGCGGCGAACCTTCCGACGCCTTGGCCATCTTGTTCCACAAGGTGATCGCGGCGTTCGGGTTGTAGCCGGCACGGGCGGCCAGTTCGAGACCGATCAGGTCCGCCTCGTTTTCATTGGCCCGGCTGTTCGGCAAGGTCATGCCGTAGTTGGCCACGGTATCCGCCAGCGCCAGGCTGTCCTGACCCAGGCCGAACAAGGCACCAGCGCCCTGCTTGGCCATTTCGATGCCATAGGCCTTGGACATCGCTTCACGACCGTGCTCGCGCAGGGCGTGGGCGATTTCGTGGCCGAGGATGGCGGCGATTTCGTCGTCGGTCAGCTTAAGGCTGTCCATCAGGCCGGTGTAGAAAATGATCTTGCCGCCAGGCCCGCAGTTGGCGTTGAGTTCATCGCTCTTGATCAGATTGACTTCCCATTTCCACTGGGCCGAATCCGGGCGGAAGACCGGCGCCTGGGCAATCAGTCGATCGGAAATCACCTGGATGCGCTTGGCATCGCTACTGGTCTTGTCCAGCACGCCCTGGCCGCTCGCCTCACCCACCGTCTTTTGATAGGACTGGGCGTACATCTGATTGACCTCATCCGTGGACAGCATGCTGAACATGTATTGCTTGCGTTCGACACCGACGGCGCCACCGCTGGTGGTGTTGACCGACTGACAGCCGGCGAGCAGCAGCGCTGCGCCCAGTGCACCTACAACGAAAATCTTGCTCATCGAAAAACTCCATGAAAACTGCCGCCTATCCTAGGCGTGGAAATGTATCGACGCCAGATACACAGGAGATAAGACGCCTTTTTCAGGCAAAGCTCTCACCAACACAGGAAAAATTAACCCGGAGTAAGACACTCCGGCCCATTGAGCTTCGGGTCATTGACCATGTTGGCCAGCACCCGCTCGCGCAACGCCGCGGGCTCGCTGGCGAGCAGGGCTTGCAGGGCATGCAGCGGCGTCTCGGGGTCGAGCCACGCGGCCTGCCCCGCCTCATCGAGAATCAACGGCCGGCGCTGGCTGGCCGCCGGTTGCGTGATCACCGCCGTGCTCAGCCACACCTGCTCCTGCACCGGGTACGCCTCCCAGATGGCGGCGAAAAACAGCGACGAACCCTCACCGGGCGTCAGCCAGTACGGACGCTTGCGCGTGGTGCCGCGCCATTCGTAGAAACCGTTGGCCGGCAGCAGGCAACGGCGCTGACGCAGGGCCTCGCGAAACATGGGTTGCTCGGCAACGGTTTCGGCCCGGGCATGGGCCGGGGTGCGGGACAGGTCGGTCAGCCATGGTGGTGTCAGGCCCCAGCGGGCACGGGCCAGTTCACGCTGGCCGTCCTGGCCTGCGCGCAGCATCAACACCGAATCGTTGGGGGAAATGTTCCACTGGGCCTGTTGATCGGCCGGAAAACCTGGCAGGGTCGCGAAGTCGCGATTCCAGCGAAACAGGGCATAACGTCCACACATGGGGTAGCACGACTCTTGATCAAACGAACGCCAGCCTAACAGACCAGCGTGCCGGGAAAGCTCTCCGGTTCATCGCCGGACAGCGGCAGCGCAGCATTGTACGCGGTGATCAGCTCACGGGCGTATTCGGCCTGGTCATTCTCCACCGCCAGGCCCAGCAGGCCGAAGATCGGCAATTCCCCCGTGGCGCCCACCAGGTCGCGGCCCACCAGATGCGCCTCGACGCCCTCGCTGGCGAGCATGCCTTGCAGCAACTCGCCTTCCATCAGGTTTTCCGGTTCGTAGATGCGCTGCATGGGTGCCCCTCACTCGTTTTCGCTGAAGACTTCCAGAAACCAGTCCTCTCCATGAACCTGCAACACGAACGTGATCGGCCGACAACAGACCTGGCAGTCCTCGATATAGGTCTGATCGCCAGCGGACAAGTCCACAGTCGTCTCGACTGTTTCACCACAATACGGGCATTCATACTGCGCAGTTTCCAGCATCGCGGTCTCCCAGGTGACTTGTGCGTATAATCGCCGGTCTATTTGCAGGGCTATTTTTGTCTGGACTACTTTTTCAGACCGTACCCTGCTGGTTTTCGATCAAAACCTTTACTTACCCTAGCCGTTTCTAACAAGAGAGCATGATGGGCGAATTCGATGCCATCCGACCTTACGACGATAGCGAAGTCCCAGCGGTGCTGGCGCGACTGCTCGGCGACAAGGCGTTTCTAGATATCCTCACCCACTTCCGCTTCCCGCGTTTCGCCGGCGCCTTGGGCTGGGCGCTCAAACCTCTTATAGCTCATCGGCTGCGCCGCGAGTTCGCTGGCATCACCTCGGTGGCCACTTTGCAGGACAAGGTCGAGTACTACGTCGACCACACCATCGAGCGAGCCACGGACGGTGTGACGTACACCGGCGTGGAGCAGTTCAAGTCCGGCAGCGCCTATCTGTTCATCGCCAACCACCGTGACATCGTGATGGACCCGGCCTTCGTCAATTACGCCGTGTACCACGCCGGCCTGCCGACCCCGCGCATCGCCATCGGCGACAATCTGCTGCAGAAGCCCTTTGTCAGCGACCTGATGCGCCTGAACAAGAGCTTTATCGTGCACCGCTCGATCACCGGTCGGCGCGAGAAGATGGCGGCGTACCAACTGCTGTCGGCGTACATCAACCATTCGATCCGCAACGATTGCGCCTCGATCTGGATCGCCCAGGCCGAAGGCCGGGCCAAGGACGGCGACGACCGCACCGAGTCGGCGATCCTCAAGATGTTCCACATGAGCCGCAAGGACGAGCCGTTCGGTGAAGTCATCCGCTCGCTGAACCTGACCCCCGTGTCGATCAGCTACGAGTACGATCCATGCGACCAGGCCAAGGCCCGCGAACTCTACATCCGCGCCACCACCGGCAGCTACACCAAGGCTCCGGGCGAGGATGACGTGAGCATCGCCAAGGGCATCACCGGCTACAAGGGTCGGGTGCACGTGAACTTTGCGGCGCCCATCACTGAGCTGTTCGAAGACACCAAGCAATTGGCGGTCGAGATGGACAAGCAGATCCTCGGCGGTTACCGCCTGTTCCCGGTGCACTACCTGGCCTACGCCCAATGGCAGGATGCCGACCCGCAACTGCAGGTGCCAAGGGCCAGCGAGATATTCCCGGCCGAGGAACTGGCCAAGGCCCAGGAACAATGGCAGCAACGTCTGGACGCCTGCCCCGAGGAGCATCGCCCGTTCCTGGTGCTGCAATATGCGACGCCGGTGCGCAATCAGTATCGGGTCAAGGCTGGATTGCCGCTTTAACGGCGGATACGACAACGGCGCCCTCGGGCGCCGTTTTTTATTGCTTTGACCTGTAGGAGCTGCCGCAGGCTGCGATCTTTTGCTTCTAGACCTGTGTGCTGATCCACGACACCAGCAACGCCAGCCCCATGCAGGCAAAGCCGAAGCGGTAGAAAAACCGGTTCATGCGCAGGGTGGCCCAATCCAGCGTCGGCTCCTGGTTTGGACTGCTCTGGCGCTGCGACTGCAGACTGGCCATCGCGCGCTGTTCGCGGCGGCGGGTGGCGTGCAGCAACCAACTGCCCGGAAAGGCCAGCAGCAAGGCCAACAGATTGATCAATTTGGCGGGATGGGCGGTAAACAGCGTCATCAAATGCAGCGACATCACAAACCTCAAACGTAACCGGGGCGGCAGGCACCGGACAGGTGACCGCGGGCGAATTCTACCGAAAGCCTGGGCGCCTGCCCCTGCCTTTGCGACAAATAACGAATCAAATGACCAATGGCCATGAAAAAGCCCGGGACCATTGCTGGCGCCGGGCTTTCGGCATCAGGCGAACCTTTACTCGCCGAGCACCTGACCCACGGTCGGGTCCTTGAACAAGCGGGTCAAGGCATCGCTCAACACGTCGCTGACCAGCTTGGTGTTGGTTTCCTGGTTCGGCGCCATGCCGAAACGCTGGTCCAGGGAGGCGCCATAACGGCCGCTGTAGCGACGGTTGGCATTTTGCACATCGGAGCGGAAGGTCGCGCCAATGGTTGCCTCGGTCACGTACATGCCTTCTTTGGGCGACTGGTACTTCAACTCGGCCAGGGTCACGGTGATCTGTGGCGCGTTCGCCGCATTGGCGGTCGGGGTGAAGCCCAGCAAACGCACGGCCGCTTCGGCCTGCGCCTGCAGTTTCGGCAGGATCTGCGCGCCCTGCACGGTAATCGCGCTGGTTTCCGGGTACAGGCCGCCACGGGTACCCAGGGTAGGCGACGGACGTCCGTCGACCACGCGCACCACCACCGGCTGGCCGTGGCCGACCGGCGCCAGTTGCGCCGTCAGCTTGGGTTCCGGGTTCAGTTGTTGCGGGCTGTGGGCGCAGCCGACCAACGTCAAGCTGGTCACAGTGATCAAACCGAACAACAGGCGTTGCAACATACTCTTCTCTCCAGAATCAGGCACTAACAGGCCCGCAGTATAGCGGTGCGCCGCTGCAGCGAACCAGCGCAACCATTGAGGAAAGTTCTGACAAATCTTTCAGAATCGGCTGCCTGTCACGCATCTGTCATCGCCCATACACTTGCGCGTCACGGCTCACTGCCATTCTCCACCGCAGTCACCCACAAGGTACTTCGCCATGCGCTTTCTCGTTTCGCTGTTCGCCCCACGCCCACGGCACCGCAGCTTTGCCCTGCTCGACAGCAACGGCCATTGCCAGGCATTCAAGCAGTGCAGCCTACAGCCCATGGGCGATGGTTGGGTCGAAATCGAGGAAATTCGCCTCAACTGGCTGCAGCAACCCCTGCCCGCCAGTGCCCGCGTCAGCCAGCATCCACCTCGCTCACGGGTGCAACAGTTGCTGGCGACCTGACCAGACGCCTAATAAAAGTCATTAAACACGACCAATTCCCTGCGTTTCTTCGCTACAATCTCCCCCCGATTATAAGGACGTCTCCTGATCGGGCCTCGCAGCATCGTCAATGCTTCGGTTTTGGCACCCCGCACCGCCCACAGAGAGCCGCCCACACAGATCGAGTGAAGCTGGCGCGCTTGCTGTTCCTCAAGCACAACCACCGCTTTTCGCGAATCTGCAGAGCTGTCATTACGCTCGGTCACTGAGCTGTTTGCCCGTATTGCCCGCCATGAATGTCCTGGCGGCAGACGTTCCGGGCACGGTGCCAGGCTGGGACAGCCCTTTTTTGAGGTTCACGTCTTCAAAAGAGCGTGAAAAAAACGGGTTTTCACAACTTCACAAGAGTGTGGCGAGCAAATGAATAGTTTTGCGTCTGAATATGCACCATTAGCGTCCAGTACAGCCCAACGACACAGGACCGAGTACACCTCGAATACCGGAGCCTGAAGCCTGTCCGCTACGGATTTGGTTGCACAAGCGGATGTATCGACCATAAGTCGAATTGCCAGTCGCCCGTTGAAATGAGTTCATAGGACTCTTAGTAGACCCGGCCGGTAGCATCCGTCGAAGTTGCGAAAAATTGCGAAGATTCGGACATGGCGATACTGCCATGAGTTTGAGGGGCATCACTGACTCGCCCCGGAACGCCTGGCAGCCATGCCGACAATTTGGTGCTGCAGATTTTGGAGACGCGTTAAATGGCGCATAACGAAGCAGTCGACGTAGTACTGGTTGGGGCCGGCATCATGAGTGCCACCCTTGCAGTACTGCTCAAAGAGCTCGACCCCGCGATCAAGCTGGAAGTCGTCGAGCTGATGGATTCCGGTGCCGCGGAGAGTTCCAACCCGTGGAACAACGCCGGTACCGGTCACGCCGGCCTGTGCGAGCTGAACTACACGCCGCAGGCTGCCGATGGCACCGTCGACATCAAGAAAGCCGTGCACATCAACACCCAGTTCGAGGTGTCGAAGCAGTTCTGGTCGTACCTGACCAAGAAAGGCACGTTCGGCTCGTGCAAATCGTTTATCAGCCCGGTGCCACACCTGAGTTTCGTGCAGGGCGAGAGCGGCGTGTCCTTCCTCAAGGAACGCTTCAACGTGCTGCATAAGCACCACGCCTTCGCCGACATGGAATACACCGAAGACAAGGCGACAATGGCAGAGTGGATGCCATTGATGATGCCTGGGCGCGACCCTGGCGAAACCCTCGCCGCCACCCGCGTGATCAACGGTACCGACGTCAACTTCGGCGCCCTGACCAACCAGTTGCTCAAGCACCTGACCAGCGCCCCCGATGCCCAGGTCAAGTACTGCAAGCGCGTGACCGGCCTCAAGCGCAACAACGGCGGCTGGACTGTCAGCATCAAGGACGTCAACAGCGGCAACAGCCGTGAAGTCGACGCCAAGTTCGTCTTCCTCGGCGCAGGCGGCGCGGCATTGCCGCTGCTGCAGGCTTCGGGCATCGAAGAGAGCAAAGGCTTCGGCGGTTTCCCGATCAGTGGCCAATGGCTGCGCTGCGACAACCCGGAAGTGGTCAAGCACCACCAGGCCAAGGTCTACAGCCAGGCGGCCGTAGGCTCGCCACCGATGTCCGTACCGCACCTGGACACCCGTGTCGTCGATGGCAAGAAATCCCTGCTGTTCGGACCTTACGCCGGCTTCACCACCAAGTTCCTCAAGCACGGCTCCTTCATGGACCTGCCGCTGTCGGTTCGCGCCGGCAACATCGGCCCGATGCTGGCGGTGGCAAAAAACAACATGGACCTGACCAAGTACCTGGTCAGCGAAGTGATGCAGTCGATGGAGCAGCGCCTGGAGTCCCTGCGCCGCTTCTACCCTGAAGCGAAAGCCGAAGACTGGCGCCTGGAAGTGGCCGGCCAACGGGTACAGATCATCAAGAAAGACCCGAAAAAAGGCGGCGTCCTGCAATTCGGTACCGAACTGGTCGCGGCCAAGGACGGTTCCCTTGCCGCCCTGCTCGGTGCCTCGCCAGGTGCCTCGGTAACGGTTTCGATCATGCTCGAGCTGATCGAAAAATGCTTCCCGGGCAAAGCCAAGGGTGAGTGGGCTGCCAAATTGGCAGAGATCTTCCCGGCCCGCGAGAAAGTCCTGGAAACCGACGCTGCGCTGTATCGCAAGATCAACTCGCAGAACAACGTTGCCCTGGAACTGGTTGAAGAAAGCAGCGAGACCCCAAGCTTCGCTTGATTCGGCCGCATAAAAAACGCCCCGTCCATCCATGATGGCGGGGCGTTTTTTTGTGCCTTTTTGTAGGAGCTGGCTTGCCAGCGAAAGGAGACGCCGCGGTATGCCAGAGACACCGCCTTCGCCGGCAAGCCGGCTCCTACAAGGGGCCCGATGTTTTACAGACGGTCAGCCGCGAGCCTTGTTGATCAACTCGATGTATTCCGGCGCATTGCGCTGATCCTGGATCAAGGCAACGAAATCATTGCCGTGCTCATCCTTGCCGTTCACGTCATAACCTGCCTCGACGAAGAACGTCAGGAAACGCTCGAAGTCGTCGATCCGCAGGCCACGATAGGCCTTGATCAGCTTGTGCAGGGACGGGGAAGTCGCGTCGACCGGCTCGAAATCGAGGAACAACTTGATCTGCTCATCGCCGATCTCGTCACCAATCACTTGTTTCTTATCTTTACGCATTGCCGACTCCAGCTCGCAGACATTTCACGGGGCGGGCAGTTTACCCCTGCGCGGGCGCCGGGCTCAACGCGGACGAACAGCCCCGGTGTGCAGATCGGCCCAGATGTGGCCGTTGGCGTAGCTGAGAAACTGGCAATACACCGTGTCGTTGCGCAACAAGTCGATCACCACCCGGTACTGGGCCAGCGGGTAATAAAGCGTCAGGGTCTTGCTCTTGTCGTCGTACAGCGGCTTCTTCAGGCTTTTGCTTTCGCCATCGAAATTGACCAGTACCTGATTGATGGTCGCGCCCTTGTTCAAGGGTTTGCCCTTGAGGCGAATCATCAGCGGCGAGGTGACAGGGATCGGCTGCTGGCTGGACTGGCGCTGATTGCCGACCACCACCGAATATTCGGTGACTTGCAGCAGTTGTTGCTGCTCGGGTTCGGCATCACGCAGGGTCAGGTCGTCCGGCGGCAGGAATTGACTGTGCATTGGCGCCGGGGCGGCGGCCAGGGGCAGGCTGAAGGTCAGCAACAGGGCGGCACAGCAGCGGATCAAACGGCTCATGACAGGCTCCGGAATCGGGGCCATGCACTCTAGCATGGGCGGATGAACGTGAGTCTGTGAACACAACCCCCTGTGGGAGCGGGCTTGCTCGCGAAGACGGCGTGTCAGTCGACATCAACGCAGCTAACACACCGCTTTCGCGAGCAAGCTCGCTCCTACAGTTGGAGAATCAATCGAATTGCGCGCGCATCCAGGCCTGATACTCGGCAACACCGGGTTCGCCTTCACGCGGCGCCCAGTGCGCCAGCTCACCTTCGCCCACCGGACGATAGGGACCCGCCTTGCACTCGAACATCAGGCTGTCGGCTTCGAGCACCACCAGGCCATGGAACACACCGGTCGGCAAATCCACGCCAACGCAGTCGCCGCCGGCCTGCAGGATCTGCTTTTTCACCACTGCGCCAGCCTCGTCGAAAATCAACAGCCCAAGCCGTCCCTTAAGGACCAGCAAGGTCTCGGCCTTGTTTTCGCCCAGGTGGCGGTGCGGCGGAATATAGGTGCTCGGTTGCAGACCCACCGCCATCCGGTGGCAGGCGTCTTCCATCTGGTGGAAGTTGTGATGCTGGCGCCCACGGGGATTGGCCACGGCTTTCTCGGCCAATTCAGTGAACAGCGTTTGATCAAGAAAGCTCGGTGTGGCCATCGCTTACATTCCTTTAACGGCAAAAATCCCGTTGGCGTTACGCCAGTAGCCTTTGTAGTCCATGCCGTAGCCAAAGATGTAACGGTCGATGCACGGCAAACCGACGAAATCGGCCTTCAGGTCCGGACGAGCCTTGCGGTCGTGGTCCTTGTCGATCAGCACGGCGGTGTGCACTTTACGCGCGCCGGCGTGCTTGCAGAAGTCGATGATAGCGCCGAGGGTATGACCTTCGTCGAGGATGTCGTCGATGATCAGCACATCACGGTCGATGAACGAAATTTCCGGCTTGGCTTTCCAGAACAGCTCGCCGCCGCTGGTTTCGTTGCGATAGCGGGTGGCGTGCAGGTAGGACGCTTCCAGGGGGAATTGCAGGTGGGTGAGCAGTTTGCCGGCGAAAATCAGGCCGCCGTTCATCACGCAGAACACCACCGGGTTGCTGTCCGCCAGTTGATCGTTGATGTGTGCACCGACGCGGGCGATGGCTGCCTCGACTTCAGCTTCGGTGTACAGGCAGTCAGCCTCTCGCATGATTTGACGGATATGCTCGAGATCAGCGGACATGGCGCTCTCCTGGGGGGTGGTATCGGGGGGACTAAGTGCGGAAAAGCGGGCAAAGGTACGCATCCTGCGAGGCCAGATCAAGCGTTTGTGGACTAACGTACTTTATGTCTATAGGACATCACCCTCGGATAGATTAATCTAGGCCGGTTTTTTTGCCCGCCGCCGGAGCCTTTCCCATGCCCATCCTCGAGATCCGCCACCCGCTGATCCGCCACAAACTCGGCCTGATGCGCCGCGCAGACATCAGCACCAAGAATTTCCGCGAGCTCGCTCAGGAAGTCGGTGCCCTGCTGACCTATGAAGCCACCAAAGACCTGCCGCTGGAAACCTACGATATCGAAGGTTGGTGCGGCACCGTGTCGGTGGAGAAAATCGCCGGCAAGAAGATCACCGTCGTACCGATCCTGCGCGCCGGTATCGGCATGCTCGAAGGCGTGCTGAGCCTGATCCCGGGCGCCAAGGTCAGCGCCGTGGGCGTGGCCCGCAACGAGGAAACCCTCGAAGCCCACACCTACCTCGAGAAACTGGTGCCGGAAATCGACGAACGCCTGGCCATGATCATCGACCCGATGCTCGCCACCGGCGGCTCGATGGTTGCCACCATCGACCTGTTGAAAAAGGCCGGCTGCAAGGACATCCGCGCCATGGTGCTGGTTGCTGCACCCGAAGGTATCGCCGTGGTCGAGAAAGCTCACCCGGACGTGATCATCTACACCGCTTCGATCGACCAGAAACTCAACGAACACGGTTACATCATCCCGGGCCTGGGCGATGCTGGCGACAAGATCTTCGGCACCAAGCAGAAGGACGCGTAAGCATGCAACAAGAGTTCAACGATCCGCTCTGGCGCACGGTGCTGTCTGGCGCCCAGATGCTGTTCGTGGCCTTCGGCGCCCTGGTGTTGATGCCGCTGATCACGGGGCTCGACCCCAATGTGGCACTGTTTACCGCAGGCCTGGGGACAATTCTGTTCCAGGTCGTCACCGGGCGCCAGGTACCGGTGTTCCTGGCGTCGAGCTTCGCCTTCATCACCCCGATCATTCTCGCCAAGGGCCAGTTCGGCCTCGCCGCGACCATGGGCGGCGTGATGGCGGCCGGTTTTGTCTATACCTTCCTCGGCCTGGCCGTGAAAATCAAAGGCACCGGCTTCATCGACCGCCTGTTGCCGCCGGTGGTGATTGGCCCGGTGATCATTTCCATTGGCCTGGCCATGGCGCCGATTGCCGCCAACATGGCGATGGGCAAGGCCGGTGACGGCAGTGAACTGATTCATTACCAGACGGCAATGCTGATCTCGATGCCGGCGTTGCTGACCACCCTGATCGTCGCGGTGTTCGGCAAAGGCATTTTCCGCCTGGTGCCGATCATCTCCGGCGTGCTGGTGGGCTTTGGCATGGCGTTCTACTTTGGCGTGGTCGATACCGCGAAGATTGCGGCGGCCCCCTGGTTCGCCATTCCGCACTTCACCGCTCCGGAATTCAACTGGCAGGCGATCCTGTTCATCGTTCCGGTGGCCCTGGCCCCGGCCATCGAGCATATCGGCGGCGTGATCGCCGTGGGTAGCGTGACCGGTCGCGACTACCTGAAGAAGCCTGGCCTGCACCGCACCCTGCTGGGCGATGGCATTGCCACCACTGCCGCGGGCCTGTTCGGCGGTCCACCCAACACCACGTACGCCGAAGTCACCGGCGCGGTGATGCTGACCAAGAACTACAACCCGAAAATCATGACCTGGGCAGCGATCTTCGCCATCAGCCTGGCGTTCATCGGCAAATTCGGTGCGCTGCTGCAAAGCATTCCGGTGCCGGTGATGGGCGGGATTCTCTGCCTGTTGTTCGGCTCGATCGCGGCCGTGGGGATGAACACGCTGATTCGCCACAAGATCGACCTGGGCGAAGCGCGCAACCTGGTGATCGTCTCGGTGACCCTGGTGTTCGGTATTGGTGGCGTACTGGTCGGTACGGGCACAGGCCCGGACGACTTCGGCCTCAAAGGTATCGCGCTGTGCGCGGTGGTGGCGATTGCGCTGAACCTGATCCTGCCGGGCAATGACAGCTGGAAGCACAAGAAGGCGGATGAGCCGCTGATCTAAGGCAGCCTTGAGGACGCCATCGCGGGCAAGCCACGCTCCTACAAGAGCGTGGCTTGCTGGCGATGGATGCTTTTAAAGCACCAACGGTGCCCGCTCGCACAACGTACTCAACGCCTTCGCCCATTGCGGGTCATCGTTGAGGCACGGCACCAGCACCAACTCCTCTCCCCCCGCTTCGCGGAACTGCTCCAGCCCGCGATCGCCGATTTCTTCCAGGGTCTCGATGCAATCGGCGACGAAGGCCGGACACATCACCAGCAGCCTCTTCACCCCGCTTTTGCCGAGCTCATCCAGGCGCGCTTCGGTATAGGGCTCGATCCATTTGGCTCGCCCCAGGCGCGACTGGAACGACACCGACCATTTGCCATCCGGCAACCCCAGGCGCTTGGCGAACTCGGATGCCGTGCGCAGGCATTGGGCGCGGTAGCAGGTCATCAATACTGCTGGCGAAGCGTTCAGGCAGCAATTCTCGCCTCGCAAGCAATGGTGACCGGTAGGGTCGATCTTGGTCAGGTGCCGCTCCGGTAAACCGTGGAAACTCAACAGCAGGTGATCGTAATCCTGCAGCAAATACGGCTTGGCGCTGGCCACCAGCGCATCGAGGTATTCCGGTTGATCGTAGAACGGCTGGAGCACCGACAGTTGCACGTCGAGGTTTTTCTCACGCAGCACGCGCTTGGCTTCCTCGATCACCGTGGTGGTGGTGCTGTCGGCGAACTGTGGATAAAGCGGTGCCAGGGTGATCCGCTTATGCCCTTGGGCTGCCAGGCGCACCAGTGCCGACTCGATCGACGGCTCACCGTAACGCATCGCCAACTCCACCGGGCCATGGTGCCACTGCGTAGTCATTGCCTGTTGCAGGCGACGGCTGAGCACCACCAGCGGCGAACCCTCGTCCCACCAGATCGACGCGTAGGCATGCGCCGACTGCTCGGGACGCTTGATCAGGATCAGCGACACCAGCAAGCGCCGCAGCGGCCATGGCAGGTCGATGACGTACGGGTCCATCAGAAACTGATTGAGGTAGCGGCGCACGTCCGCCACCGAAGTGGAGGCCGGTGAGCCCAGGTTGACCAGAAGCAACGGGTGATCGGTCATGCAACGTCCTATTTCAAAGGCGGCTGGATAAATCGTCCAGGGCCGCGCGCAAATCAGTGAACTGGAAAGTGAAACCCGCTTCCAGCAAGCGAGCCGGTACGGCCTTCTGGCCGCCCAGCAAAAGCAATGACAACTCGCCCAGGCACACCTTCAACGCCAGGGTTGGCAAGGGCATGAACGACGGGCGATTCAGCACGCTGCCCAATGTCTTGGCAAACTCGCGATTGCGCACCGGGTTGGGCGCACAGGCATTATAAGGACCACTGGCGCTTTGCCGATGCAGAAGAAAATCAATCAGGGCGATTTGGTCGTTGATATGAATCCACGGCATCCACTGCCGGCCGCTGCCGATAGGCCCGCCCAGCCCCAGTTTGAAGGGCAGCAACAGGCGCGACAAAAAGCCGCCGTCCGCCGACAACACCAGCCCGGTGCGAATGAAGATCACGCGAATGCCCAAACCCTCGGCACGCTGGGCGGTTTCCTCCCAGGCGATGCATAACTGGCTGGCGAAGTCATCGATGACCGGCGGCGAATCCTCGCTCAGTTCACGCTCCCCCCCATCGCCGTACCAGCCGACCGCGGACCCCGAAATCAATACCTGAGGTTTCTGTTCACGGCTTTCGAGCCAGGCGAGCAGGGTTTCAGTCAGGGTGATGCGGCTACTCCACAACAGGGCCTTGCGCTTGTGGGTCCACGGGCGATCGGCAATCGGCGCGCCGGCCAGATTGACGATGGCGTCCACCGGCTCTTGCCCGAGCTCTTCAAGCCGTGCGATACCACGCACCTGGGCACCGCAGATTTTCGCGACTTTTGCAGGGCTCCGACTCCAGACGGTAAGGCGGTGCCCCTGGTTCAACCAGTGTCGGCAGAGCTGACGTCCTATCAAACCAGTACCGCCGGTCAGCAATATGTGCATGACTTCTTCCTCGCGTGGCGTTTTACCCTGATCACTAGTCTATTTTTATAAGCAAGGGATCTTTTGGTATCGGGCAGGCTCTGTGTTTAACAATAGGCCAAGCTGTCAGAACGAGAACGCTGAAAGTTATACCAAAAAACAATATTGTACAGGTTTCAACCCCGGCGTAGTCTGTACAGACAGGTAAACGAGGCCCTTATGACTGTACCTATCGCAATCATCGGCACCGGCATTGCCGGACTCTCAGCCGCTCAAGCCCTGACCGACCTGGGGCATGTCGTGCAACTTTTCGATAAAAGCCGCGGCAGTGGCGGACGCATGTCGAGCAAGCGCAGCGATGCGGGTGCCCTGGACATGGGCGCGCAATATTTCACCGCCCGCGACCGCCGTTTTGTCACCGAAGTCCAGCGCTGGCAAGCCAATGGCTGGGTCGCGGAATGGACGCCGCAGCTGTATACCTACCATGGCGGCCGGCTCGATCTGTCACCGGACGAACAGACGCGCTGGGTCGGCACCCCGCGCATGAGCGCCATCACCCGTGCCCTGCTGGGCGACCTGGAAGTGCATTTCGCCTGCCGGATCACCGAGGTGTATCGCGGCGAAGAACACTGGCATCTGCAGGATGCCGAAGGTTTCACCCACGGCCCGTTCAGTCACGTGATCATCGCCACTCCGGCACCCCAGGCCACCGCGCTGCTGGCCTCCGCGCCGAAGCTCGCGGGCGCCGCCGCCGGTGTAAAAATGGACCCTACCTGGGCCGTTGCCCTGGCCTTCGAGACACCGCTGGAAACGCCCATCGAGGGCTGCTTCGTGCAAGACAGTCCGCTTGACTGGCTGGCTCGCAACCGCAGCAAACCGGGGCGCGACAACACCCTCGACACCTGGGTGCTGCACGCCACCAGTGCCTGGAGCCGCCAGCATATCGACCTGCCGAAAGAAGCGGTGATCGAGCAATTACATGGCGCGTTCGCCGAGCTGTTGCACGACGCCATGCCCGCGCCCAGCTTCAGCCTGGCCCACCGCTGGCTCTACGCCCGCCCCGCCAGCAGTCATGAATGGGCCACCCTGGCCGATGCCGACCTGGGCCTGTATGCGTGTGGCGACTGGTGCCTGTCCGGCCGCGTGGAAGGTGCATGGCTCAGCGGCCAGGAAGCCGCCCGCCGCCTGCATGCACACTTGCAATAACGCAACACCGCGACACTGGCTTGCCAGCGATGAACGATAACGTGGTGTGCTGAACACCGCCGTACCTGGATCGCTGGCAACGTCGCTGAGACAAGCCACGCAAAAACCTGTACAAGAAATTTGACTTGTACACCTTTGAATCTATGATGAACCTATGTTGTACAGCCTTTTAGCTCTGTACAGGTTTAGATTCCGAGGTACTCGATGTCCCTGCCCCCCGCCAAACCAAAAATTGCCATCAGCGCCTGCCTGATGGGTTTTGACGTGCGCTACAACGGCGGCCACAAGGCATCACAGCTGTGCCGCCAGGTCCTCGGCGAATACTTCGATTTTGTCCCCATCTGCCCGGAAGTCGCCATCGGCCTGGGCATTCCACGCCAGCCCATCCGGCTGGTGGGCGATGCTCAGGCCCCCCAGGCCGTCGGCACGGTCGATCGCGACCTCGATGTCACCCAGCCGCTGGCGGACTATGGCCGCCATATGGCGGCGGAGCTAGGCGATATCTGCGGTTACATCTTCATGCAGCAATCCCCTTCCTGCGGCCTGGAGCGGGTCAAGGTCTACCACGCCAACGGCGCCCCGGTGACTGGCGGTGGCCGGGGCATCTACGCCCGGGCGTTCTGCGCCCTGCAAGCGGATCTGCCGGTGGAAGAGGACGGTCGGCTCAACGACCCGGTGCTGCGCGAAAACTTTCTCACCCGCGTATTCGCCTACAGCGCCTGGCAACAATTGTTACAGGAAGGCCTGAGCCGCCGCGGCCTGACAACATTTCACTCACGCTACAAATACCTGCTGATGGCCCACAACCCAACGCAATACAAAATCCTCGGCAATCTGCTGGGCAACATGGGCCAGACCGACCCGCAGGAACTCGGGCCGCGCTACTTCAGCCAGCTGATGGCCGCCCTGAAGAAATGTGCCACCCGCCGCACCCACACCAATGTGTTGCATCACCTGAGCGGTTACCTGAAAAAAACCCTCAGCGCCGAGGACAAGCAGGAAATGCAACACCTCATCGGTCAATACCGCCAAGGCATCGTGCCGCTGGTGGTGCCGCTGACGTTGCTCAAGCATCACTTTCGCCAACACCCGGACCCGTACATCGACCAGCAGGTGTACCTGCAACCCCATCCGGAAAATCTCAGCTTGCGAAACGCCATCTGATGAAACCCCTACTCGACAGCAGCGCCAGCGAAGACCTCGGTGCCGACTTCAAGAAGGCCCTGGACGAAGGCTGGCTGCCGATCCGCGAAGTCGCCCGGCAGACCGGGGTGAATGCCGTGACGCTGCGAGCCTGGGAACGTCGCTATGGCTTGATCGTGCCGCAACGCACACCCAAGGGGCACCGGCTGTTCTCGGCTGAACATGTACAGCGCATTTTGGCGATACTCACCTGGATCAACCGCGGCGTGGCCGTCAGCCAGGTCAAGCAATTGCTCGACACCCCGCAGGCCTTCAGCGGGTTCGTTGAAAACGATTGGCAGGTGTTGCGCCATACCTTGCTGCACGCCGTCTCGCAGCTGAGCGAACGGACCCTGGACGACACCGTCAACCAGGCCATGGCGCTCTACCCGCCACGCACCCTGTGCGAGCAGTTGCTCCTGCCCCTGCTGGCGGAACTTGAACAGCGCTGGCAAGGGCAGTTCGGCACGCAGATGGAACGGGTATTTTTTTACTCCTGGTTGCGTAGCAAGTTTGGCGCGCGCATCTACCATGACAATCGTCAGTTACACAGCGCGCCACTGCTGTTGATCAACCACTCGGACCTGCCACTTGAACCTCACCTGTGGCTCACCGCGTGGTTGATCAGCAGCGCCGATTGCCCGGTGCAAGTGTTTGACTGGCCACTCCCGGCCAGCGAACTGGCAATGGCTGTCGATTTACTGCAACCACGGGGCGTCTTGCTGTATTCCAGCAAAGCGATAAACCTTTCACAGGTGGTGAAACTTTTAAACGGCGCCAGTTGCCCAAAAATGATCGCCGGACCCACGGTGTGCATTCACAACACCGAGTTGTCCGCAATAACGTCAGGGATCGCTGATCTGTACCTGGCCGACAATCCGTTGGCAGCGCACCAGGTACTGGTTCAATGCGGGCTCGTTTAATGGCATTCCAACGGTTCGAGCGGACACCCACATGCAATTGATCTGGCTGCGCAGCGACCTGCGCGTGCATGACAACACCGCCCTCGCGGCCGCGGCAACCCGTGGCCCGACTGTGGCGGTGTTTTTGCTGAGTCCGGAGCAATGGCGTGAACATGACGACGCCGCCTGCAAAGTGGACTTCTGGCTGCGCAACCTGCAGGCGTTGAGTCGTGTGTTGGGCCAGTTGAACATTCCCCTGCTGATCCGCAATGCTCCCCGCTGGGATGACGCTCCGACCGTGCTGCTCGAGCTGTGCCGGCAATTGCAGATCGACACGGTGCATCTCAACGAGGAATACGGCATCCATGAAACCCGTCGCGATGCCGCGGTGGCCCGGGCCCTGAATACCGAAGGCATCGAGGTCCGCCGCTACCTCGATCAGTTGCTGTTCAAGCCCGGCAGTGTGCTGAGCAAAACCGGTACTTACTTTCAGGTCTTCAGTCAGTTCCGCAAGGTCTGTCATGAACGGCTGCGTCACTCGCTGCCGGGCCTGGTACCTGCACCGGTGGCGCAAGCGCCGCTGAATATAGCCAGCGACGCCATCGCGACGCAGGTCGAAGGCTTCGACGTGCCCCCTGACCGCCTGCGCGCCCTGTGGCCGGCCGGTGAAGACGAAGCCAGGCGCCGTCTCGACAGCTTTGCCGAGGTGCAGATCGACTACTACCAGAGCGAGCGCGACTTCCCGGCAAAACCCGGCACCAGCCAACTCTCGACCTATCTGGCCGCCGGGGTGATTTCGCCCCGCCAGTGCCTGCATACCGCGCTGCAAAGTAATCAAGGCGAGCTCGAAAGCGGCAAGGTCGGCGCCGTCACCTGGATCAATGAACTGCTGTGGCGCGAGTTCTACAAACACATTCTGGTGGGCTACCCACGGGTCTCTCGTCACCGTGCCTTTCGCCCGGAAACCGAGGCCTTGGCGTGGCGCAATGCTCCCGAGGAGCTCGCCGCCTGGCAGCAAGGCCGTACCGGCTTTCCGATCATCGACGCGGCCATGCGCCAATTGCTGGAAACCGGCTGGATGCACAATCGCCTGCGTATGGTGGTGGCGATGTTCCTGACCAAGAACCTGTTGATCGACTGGCGCGAGGGCGAACGTTTTTTCATGCGCCACCTGATCGATGGCGACCTGGCAGCGAACAACGGGGGCTGGCAGTGGAGTTCGTCCACCGGCACCGACTCGGCGCCTTACTTCCGGATTTTCAACCCGCTGAGCCAGTCGCTAAAATTCGACGCCGAGGGCCGGTTCATCAAGCACTGGCTACCCCAGTTGTCGGAGCTCGATAACAAGGCTGTGCACAACCCGGCGCAACTTGGCGGACTGTTCGGTGTGACCGGTTATCCTGCTCCGATCGTCGACTTGAACACCTCCCGTGCTCGCGCCTTGGCCGCGTTCAAGAACCTGCCGTCGCGGCAAACTGCCGGGAGCCACCATGAATAGCCGAATGCTGCGCCAATACGAACATCTACCGGTATGGGGCCGGGCGATTGCCTGGCTGCAAAGGAGAACGGGATGAGCCTTACACCTCCACGTCGATACTGGTTGACCGGTGCGAGCAGCGGCATTGGCGCCGCGCTGGCCGAAGAAATACTCAAGACCGGCGCCCACCTGGCCGTCAGCTCCCGCTCGCTGGCGCCGCTGAGAGTCCTTTCCCTGCGCTATCCCGGGCAGGTATTGGTGGTGGCTGGCGACTTGACCAACAGCCAGACGGTACGTGAAATCGGCGAGCAGATTGCCCAGGACTGGGGATATCTGGACACCGTGATCCTCAACGCCGGCACCTGCGAATACGTGGATGCCAAGCAGTTCGACGCCTCGATCATCGAGCATGTGGTGCGCACCAACCTGCTCGCCAGCAGCTACTGCATCGAAGCGGCGCTGCCACTGCTGCGCGCTGGCACGGCGCCGCACCTGGTAGGCCTGGCCAGTTCGGTGACTTACCTGCCACTGCCCCGCGCAGAGGCCTATGGCGCCTCGAAAGCCGGGATGCGTCACCTGTTCGAATCCCTGCGCATTGACCTGGCACCGGAAGGGATCGAAGTCACGGTGGTCAGCCCCGGCTTCGTCGAGACCTCACTGACATCGAAAAACGCCTGGCCAACGGGGAAAGCTGCCCAGCACATTTTCCACGAAATGAAGAACCGGCCTGTGGATATCCCGTTGCCGGGAACGCTCATGGCAACCCTCTGGCCGCTGTCGAAAACGACCGACCGGACCCGGTTGGCGATTGGCAAACGCATGGTACGCAGCAGCCCGCCGATCATGGATCAGTTGTGATCAACAAACTTGCAGTGCACGCCAGCCACTGAGCGTCCGTCAGAGCTTTCACACGGCGCCGGCTGACTGCCTTACACTGCGCGCCATGAAAACCATCCCTCACACACAAATCGCCACGCCGACGGTGACCTGCTCGACCTGCGCAGCCTGCTGCTGCCAGCTCGAAGTCATGCTGATCACCGATACCGGCGTGCCCGAGCGATTCATCGACACCGATGATTGGGGTGGGGAAGTCATGCTGCGCCTGGATGACGGCTGGTGCGCCGCGCTGGATCGCAACACGATGATGTGCACCATCTACGAAAAACGCCCGCTGATCTGCCGGGAGTTCGAGATGGGGGCACCGGAATGCATCGAGGAACGCCAAGGCATTTCGACGGCGTATCGCTGAAACTCAAATCACCGCAAATCCAATGTGGGAGCGGGCTTGCTCGCGAAGGCAATTTAACATTCAACATACATGTTGAATGACAGTCCGCTTTCGCGAGCAAGCCCGCTCCCACATTTACCGAGTGTTACAACGGCATCGTGTAATGCAGCGCGTAACTTTCTACGCCTTGGTTGGGACTGGCGATCCCGGCATTGGAATAGTGCGTGGCGCGAACTCCGACTTCATGCCCGCCAGCAAAGCGCAGGCCGACACCTAAACGGTCTTCGAACTGAAACGCGCTGCCCAGGTCGTTGTTTTCCACTTCGGTAGTGGCGAACACCGCCACGCCTACCCCGAGTTCCACATAGGGTTTAACGCTCTCACCGGCGAACTCATAAACAAACACTGGGGAGAACGAAAGGCTGTGGTTGCTGGATTTCTCGTCGCCATCCCAATAGGTGTAGGCGCCGCTCCAGTAACCGGTCAAACGACCGACGTCGCTTTGCCACCAGCTCTTGTCCCAATCGAATTGCATGCCCAGCCGATAAGTCATGGTCGACTCGGGGGTCTGGCCGATCCCGAACTCCACGCCTGCCGCCTGTGCAGTGAAACTGTGCCCCATCAGTGCAGCCGCAATCGCGGCCAAGCAAAATAGTCGCTTCATAGAAACATCCTTTTCCGAACGATTACGTTTGGTGTTTTTTTTGCTCTACGTACACAGCTATAGAAGTCGACGGTTATTCAGAAGTTCCACCCCGATTGTGCCCCTGCCCCACAACTTGTTTACCCTTCGAAGCTTCGCACAACCCCAGCGTTATTCCACAAGATTGGCAATATATTTGTGAAATGAACAGGATCGGCACTGGTCCAGAACTGCGCAGCACGCGCAGGCCCGGCGGCGAGTAGTTCGCGCTCGGCCAGCAGGCGTTGAAGCTGGCGCGCGACCGCCGCGCCGGTGTCGATCAGGCTGATGTCATCGGGGATCATCTGCTTGAGCAGCGGCTTGAGAAACGGGTAATGGGTGCAGCCCAGGATGATGGTGTCGGCGCCTTCGGCAAGCAGCGGCTCGACGTAACCCTGCAGCAACTGACGCAGGGTGGGGCTGTGCAGATCGCCTTGTTCGATCAAATCGACCAACCCGGGGCAGGGCTGGGTGATCACTCGAACGTCGGTGGCGAATCGGTCGAGCAGCGCGGCAAACTTGGCGCTCTGCAGGGTGCCCGTGGTGGCCAGCACGCCGACCACGCCGCTGCGGGTCGCGGCGGCCGCCGGCTTGACGGCAGGCTCCATGCCGACGATGGGCCACTGCGGGTAATCGCGACGCAGGTCGGCGACCCCCGCGACCGTCGCGGTGTTACAGGCCAATACCAGGGCCTTGGCGCCCTGGCCTTGAAAAAACTCGGCCATGACGCTGCAACGCTGGCGGATGAATTCCGGGGTTTTCTCGCCGTAGGGAATGTTCCCACAGTCGCCGAAGTACAACAGGGATTCGTCAGGCAACAAACGCTGGATCTCGGCCAGCACCGAAAGCCCACCGACGCCGGAGTCGAACACGCCGATCGGCGCCTCACGCATGCTTGGGCCCACAGACGCTGCATCCCGGATCACGCTTGACCCGCAACTCGCGGAAGCGCGTCCCCAAGGCGTCGATCAGCAACAGGCGCCCCACCAGCGGCTCGCCAAAGCCGGCCAGCAACTTCAGCGCTTCGAGGGCTTGCAGGCTGCCGACCAGCCCCACCAGCGGACCGACCACCCCGGCCTCGCTGCAGGTCAATTCGGCTTCGCTGCCGTGCCCATATAAACAGTGGTAGCACGGGCTTTCTGCCCGACGCGGGTCGAACACCGACAATTGCCCTTCCAGGCGAATCGCCGCACCGCTGACCAGCGGCTTGCCGGCGCTCACGCAAGCGGCGTTGACCGCTTCACGGGTGGAAAAATTATCGGAGCAGTCGAGGACCACATCCACACCGGCCACGACCGCCGCCAGCGAGTCTTCATCCAGCGCCGCGCGGTGGGCGACCAGGGTGATCTGCGGGTTGATGGCCGTCAGGCGCTTGATCGCCGAGTCGACCTTGCTCATGCCGACGCTGTCGGTGTCGTGAATGATCTGGCGTTGCAGGTTGGTCAGGTCGACCGTATCGAAGTCCGCCAGATGCAACTCACCCACGCCGGCCGCCGCCAGGTACAACGCCACCGGCGCGCCAAGCCCGCCGAGGCCGACGATCAGCACGCGGCTTTCCTTGAGCCGCAACTGACCGTCGATATCAATGTGCTGCAACAGAATCTGCCGGCTGTAACGCAGCAATTCCTGATCATTCAGCATGGCAGGCGCCCCAGGCTTATGCGTTGATGACCGCCCAGGTCGGTGCGGCTGTGGACCTGTTCGAAACCATGGGTCAGCAGCAGATCGCGCACCGCCTCGGCCTGATCGTAACCGTGCTCGAGCATCAGCCAGCCGCCCGCGTCCAGATGGTCCGGCGCCTGGGCAATGATCAAGCGCAAATCGTCGAGCCCGTCGACACCGGCCACCAGGGCGCTGGCCGGTTCGAAACGCACGTCGCCTTCCACCAGGTGCGGATCGGCGGACGCGATATAGGGCGGATTGCTGATGATCAGTTGAAAACGTTGACCTTGCAGGGCGCTGAACCAATGACTGCTCAGCACCGTGGCATTGCTCAGGTGCAAGCGCTGGCGATTGCGCTCGGCCAGGGCCACGGCTTCCAGCACACGATCCACAGCGGTGACCTTCCATGCCGGACGTTCGCTGGCCAGGGCCAGGGCAATCGCGCCGCTGCCAGTGCCCAGATCGAGAACTTTGGCGGGCGTGGCGGGCAACAGTTCCAGCGCGGCTTCCACCAGCAACTCAGTGTCCGGGCGCGGAATCAGGGTGTGCGGTGCGACTTCCAGGTCGAGTTTCCAGAAACCTTGCTGGCCAAGAATGTAGGCCACCGGCTCACCGCTGCGGCGACGCTGCAAATAGTCGGCGAAGGTCAACGCCGCTTCGCTCGGCACGATGCGTTCCGGCCAGGTGTGCAGGAAGCTGCGGGATTTGCCCAGCGCCGCCGCCAGCAACAACTCGGCATCCAGGCGCGCCGTGGGCGAGTCGGGCAGATCGGCCGCGCGCAACAGACTGGCAATGATCGTCATTTACTCACCTATGGCGGCCAGTTGATCGGCCTGGTACTCGGCCAGCAACGGCTCGATCACTGCATCGACGCCCCCGGCGAGGATTTCGTCGAGGGAATACAGGGTCAGGTTGACCCGGTGGTCGGTGACCCGGCCCTGGGCGAAGTTGTAGGTGCGGATGCGTTCCGAGCGATCCCCCGAACCCACCAGCAACTTACGCTCGCTGGCGATGGCATTCGCGGCGGCGCTGGTTTGCTGGTCGTTTAGCTTGGCCGACAGCCAGGACATCGCCCGCGCACGGTTCTTGTGCTGCGAACGTTCTTCCTGGCACTCGACCACGATGCCGGACGGCAAGTGGGTGATGCGAATCGCCGAATCGGTCTTGTTCACGTGCTGACCGCCCGCACCGGAGGAACGGTAGGTATCGATGCGCAAGTCCGCCGGGTTGATCTCGATCGCTTCCTGTTCGTCCGGCTCGGGCAACACCGCCACGGTGCAGGCCGAGGTGTGGATGCGGCCTTGGGACTCGGTCGCCGGCACGCGTTGCACGCGGTGGGCGCCGGACTCGAACTTCAGCTTGCCGTAGACGTTGTCGCCCTCGACTCGCGCGATGACTTCCTTGTAGCCGCCGTGTTCACCCTCGTTTTCCGAGAGGATCTCCACCCGCCAGCCGCGTCGCTCGGCGTAACGCGAATACATGCGGAACAGGTCGCCAGAGAAAATCGCCGCTTCGTCACCGCCGGTGCCCGCGCGGATTTCGAGGAACACGTTGCGCCCGTCGTTCGGGTCCTTGGGCAGCAGCATGCGTTGCAGATTGGCTTCCAGCTCGACCAGGCGTTCCTTGGCCTCGCGGACTTCTTCCACGGCCATTTCGCGCATGTCCGGGTCGCTGTCCTTGAGCAAGGCCTGGGCGCCTTCGAGGTCGCCCTGCACTTTAAGCAGCTGTTTATAGGTTTCGACGATCGGCTCGACTTCCGCGTACTCCTTGGAATAGGCGCGGAACTTGTTCTGATCGGAAATGACCTCGCCATCGCCAAGCAAGGCGGTCAATTCCTCGAAACGGTCCTGGAGGATGTCCAGCTTATTGAGCAGTGACGCTTTCATTGCGGTTTCTTATCCGAAAAGCTATCCGATGAGCCCTCACCGAGGGCAAAGAGTTCCTGGGCCATCGCCAGCGCATCGAGGCGACCTTCGGCAGAGAGCTTTTTCAACTGCACGCTCGGTGCGTGCAAGAGTTTATTGGTCAAGCCGCGCGCCAATTGCACCAGCACCTCTTCGGCGCTGCTGCCGTTGGCCAGCAGGCGCTGGGCCTTTTGCAATTCTTCGTCGCGCAGGCGTTCGCTCTGTTGACGATAGGCCTTGAGCACGTCGACCGCCGCCAGTTCGCGCAGGCGTACCATGAAATCTTCGGCGCCGACCGAGACCATCTCTTCCGCGGCCTGGGCTGCCCCCTGGCGACTCTTGAGGTTCTCGGCGACCACTTCGTGGAGATCGTCGACGCTATACAGGTAGACGTCGTCCAATTCGCCGACTTCCGGCTCGATATCACGCGGTACGGCGATATCGACCATGAAGATAGGCTTGTGCTTGCGCAGCTTCAGGGCGCTTTCGACAGCGCCCTTGCCAAGGATCGGCAACTGGCTGGCGGTGGAACTGATGACGATGTCGCTGCGCACCAGCTCCGCCGGGATGTCCGACAGCAGCACCGCATGGGCGCCGAACTGCTCGGCCAGGATGCTCGCGCGCTCCAGTGTACGGTTGGCGACCACGATACGCTTTACGCCCAGGTCATGCAGGTGACGGGCGACCAGGGTGATGGTCTCGCCGGCGCCGATCAGCAAGGCCTGGCTGCGTTGCAGGTCACTGAAAATCTGTTTGGCCAGGCTGACCGCGGCAAACGCCACGGACACCGGGTTCTCGCCAATGGCGGTGTCGGTGCGCACTTGCTTGGCCGCATTGAACGTGGCCTGGAACAGGCGCCCGAGCAACGGCCCGATGGTCCCGGCCTCCCGCGCGACGGCGTAGGCGGATTTCATCTGGCCGAGGATCTGCGGTTCGCCCAACACCAGCGAATCGAGCCCGGAGGCGACCCGCATCATGTGACGAACTGCCGCATCGTCTTCGTGCACATAAGCGCTCGCGCGCAGCTCATCGAGGCTCAAATGATGATATTCGGCCAGCCAGCGCAGCACGGTATCGGCCGACAGGTGATCCTGTTCTATATAGAGTTCACTGCGATTGCAGGTGGAGAGGATCGCAGCTTCGCGGCTGTCGGTGAGTCGGCAGAGCTGCTGCAAGGCCTCAACCAGCTGCTCAGGGGTAAAGGCCACGCGCTCGCGGACGTCTACTGAAGCAGTCTTGTGGTTAATACCGAGTGCAAGGAAGGCCATTCAAGGTCGCTGGTGGTGACGTGAAGCCGGCAATTGTCCTACTTCGACACATGGAGAACAACTACTCGATATCTATTGACCTGGTAGGCAGCGCCGCGGACTGCGAGCGATTCTCGTTTAGTGTAGGGGCTGGCTTGCCAGCGAAGGCGTCCTGACGCCTTGCGTTGGCCTTCCGGGCGTCTTCGCTGGCAAGCCAGCTCCTACAACGACCTGTGTCCACGGGAAAATGCCTGCCCGGTTATGTTTGGCCGAAGGCTTGTGTCATGATGATCCGACCGCAGGTTAGTCGTCCTCTTCCTATATGAATAGATCTTCCGCGTTGCTCCTTGCCCTTGTCTTTCTCAGCGGCTGCCAGGCCCTGGCCCCCGCGTCGACGGACGACCCGTCGCCGGTCGAAGACACCACGGTGGCCCCTGAAAAGCCCAAGGTCTACAGCTCGTTCAGCGAAGACACCGTCTTCAGCCTGTTGAGCGCGGAACTGGCTGGCCAGCGCAATCGTTTCGACATCGCCCTGGACAACTACGTGACCCAGGCCATCAACACCCAGGATCCGGGCATTTCCGAGCGGGCCTTCCGCATTGCCGAGTACCTGGGCGCCGACCAGGCCGCCCTGGATACGGCACTGATCTGGGCGAAAAACGCGCCGGACGACCTTGAGGCCCAGCGAGCCGCCGCCGTGCAACTGGCGCGCGCCGGGCGCTATGACGACTCCATGGTCTATATGGAGAAGGTGCTGCAGGGCAAGGGCGATACCCATTTCGACTTCCTCGCGCTGTCCGCGGCCGATACCGACCAGGACACGCGCAACGGCCTGATGAAAAGTTTCGACCGCTTGTTGCAGCGCCACCCGAACAACGGCCAGCTGATTTTCGGCAAGGCCTTGCTGCTGCAACAGGATGGCGACACAAAAGGCGCGCTGACCCTGTTGGAAGACAATCCACCGGACGACGGCGAAATCGCCCCGATCCTGCTGCGTGCGCGCCTGCTGCAATCCCTGGATCGCGGTGACGAAGCCTTGCCGCTGCTGCAAAAAAGCATCAGGAAATACCCGGACGACAAGCGCCTGCGCCTGACCTACGCGCGCATGCTGGTCGAACAGGACCGCATGGATGACGCCAAGGCCGAGTTCTCCAGCCTGGTGCAGCAATACCCGGATGACGACGACCTGCGTTATTCGCTGGCGCTGGTGTGCCTTGAGGCCAAGGCCTGGGACGAGGCCAAGGGCTACCTGGAAGACCTGATCGCCCGTGACAGCCACGTCGACTCGGCGCACCTGAACCTGGGGCGCATCGCCGAAGAACGCAACGATCCACAAGGTGCGCTGATCGAGTACGCCAAGGTCGGGCCGGGTAACGACTACCTGCCAGCGCAACTGCGCCAGGCCGATATCCTGATGGGCAACGGCAGGACCGCCGAAGCGCAAAAACGCCTCGCTGCCCAACGCGACGAGCAACCGGACTACGTGATCCAGTTGTATCTGATCGAAGCCGAAACCCTGTCGGCCAACAAACAGGGGGACAAGGCCTGGAAAGTCCTGGAACAGGCGCTGCAACAATACCCGGATGACCTGAATCTGCTGTACACCCGGGCCATGCAGGCGGAAAAACGCAATGACCTGGCGCAGATGGAAAAAGACCTGCGCCTGATCATCAAGCGCGACCCGGACAACGCCATGGCATTGAACGCCCTCGGCTATACCCTGTCTGACCGCACGACGCGCTACGCCGAAGCCAAGGCGCTGATCGAGCAAGCGCACCAGATCAGTCCGGAAGACCCGGCGGTGCTCGACAGCCTCGGCTGGGTGAATTACCGCATGGGCAATCTCGACGAAGCCGAGCGCCTGCTGCGCCAGGCCCTGGAGCGTTTCCCCGACCAGGAAGTCGCCGCTCACCTGGGCGAAGTCCTGTGGGCCAATGGCAAGCAAACCGAAGCCCGGCAAATCTGGGGCAAATTCCTCAAGGAACAACCCGACAGCCCTACCCTGCGCAGTACCATCAAGCGCCTGACCGGATCAGAGACTCTTTAAGATTATGTTTTTGCGCCACTTCATCGTTTTCAGTTTCATTGCCCTGCTCGCCGGTTGTGCGGGCTTCGGTGCCCGCGAATCGGTCGAGGGCCACGGAGACCCCGCCCAATGGCGCCAGCACAAACAGCAGCTGGCGAGCCTTGATGGCTGGCAGATCGACGGCAAGATCGGCATTCGCGCGCCGAAAGATTCCGGCAGCGGCACGCTGTTCTGGCTGCAACGCCAGGATTACTACGACATTCGCCTCTCCGGCCCCCTGGGTCGCGGGGCGGCGCGCCTGACCGGACGCCCGGGCAAGGTTTCCCTGGAAGTCGCCAACCAGGGTCGCTACGAAGCGGCGTCCCCGGATGCCCTGCTCGAAGAGCAGCTTGGCTGGAAGCTGCCGGTTTCCAACCTGGCCTGGTGGGTCCGCGGACTGCCGGCGCCGGACAGCAAAAGCCGCTTGACCCTCGATGGCAATAGCCGCCTGGCCAGTCTCGAACAGGACGGCTGGCAGGTCGAATACACGGCCTACACCGAGCAAAACGGCTACTGGCTGCCTGAGCGGATCAAACTGCACGGCACCGACCTGGATGTCACGCTGGTGATCAAGACTTGGCAACCGCGCAAGTTGGGGCAATGAAATGCCAGCCAAGCAACTGACCCTGCCCTCCCCGGCCAAGCTCAATTTGATGCTGCACATTCTGGGTCGCCGTGAAGACGGTTACCACGAATTGCAGACGCTGTTTCAGTTTCTCGACTACGGTGACGAAATCACCTTCGCCGTGCGCGACGACGGCGTCATTCGCCTGCACACCGAGTTCGAAGGCGTCCCTCACGACAGCAACCTGATCGTCAAGGCGGCGAAAAAACTCCAGGAACAATCCGGCTGCTCGCTCGGCATGGATATCTGGATCGACAAGGTCCTGCCCATGGGCGGCGGCATCGGCGGCGGCAGTTCGAATGCCGCCACCACCCTGCTCGGCCTCAATCATCTGTGGCAATTGGGTTGGGATGAAGATCGACTGGCTGCACTGGGCCTGACGCTGGGCGCTGACGTCCCGGTTTTCGTGCGCGGGCATGCGGCGTTCGCCGAGGGCGTGGGGGAAAAACTGACCCCTGTCGACCCGGAAGAACCCTGGTATCTCGTGCTCGTACCGCAAGTCTCTGTAAGTACGGCAGAAATTTTTTCAGATCCGTTGTTGACACGTAACACGCCGCCCATTAAAGTGCGCCCCGTTCCCAAGGGAAACAGTCGAAATGACTGCTTGCCGGTGGTAGCAAGGCGTTATCCAGAGGTACGTAACGCATTGAATTTGTTAGGTAAATTTACCGAAGCAAAACTCACCGGAACTGGAAGTTGTGTGTTTGGGGGCTTCCCAAGCAAAGCTGAAGCTGATAAAGTCTCGGCCCTTCTTACAGAGACCCTTACAGGGTTTGTAGCAAAAGGAAGCAACATTTCGATGTTGCACCGCAAGCTGCAAGGTCTGCTCTAAAAGAACCGATTACTGGGTAATCGTTGCAACAGATACAGGGGCGTCGCCAAGCGGTAAGGCAGCAGGTTTTGATCCTGCCATGCGTTGGTTCGAATCCAGCCGCCCCTGCCATTTTCAATACTCATCCAGGTTACCCTCAGCCTCTAGGTACTGCGCGTGTCCAAGATGATGGTCTTTACGGGGAATGCCAACCCCGATCTGGCTCGGCGTGTCGTACGTCAGCTGCATATCCCTCTCGGTGACATCTCTGTCGGTAAATTTTCCGACGGCGAAATTACAGCCGAGATCAATGAAAACGTCCGCGGTAAAGATGTCTTCATTATTCAGCCGACTTGCGCTCCGACCAACGATAACCTGATGGAACTGGTAGTGATGGCTGATGCCTTCCGCCGCTCCTCGGCTACTCGTATCACTGCTGTTATTCCTTACTTTGGTTATGCCCGTCAGGATCGCCGTCCGCGTTCCGCACGTGTGGCTATCAGCGCGAAAGTCGTTGCTGACATGCTTACCGTAGTCGGCATCGACCGTGTTCTCACGGTTGATCTGCATGCTGACCAAATCCAGGGTTTCTTCGATATTCCGGTAGATAACATCTACGGCTCCCCGGTTCTGGTGGATGACATCGAAGATCAGCGCTTCGAAAACCTGATGATCGTGTCCCCGGACATTGGTGGCGTCGTGCGTGCACGTGCCGTTGCCAAATCCCTGGGCGTGGATCTCGGGATCATCGACAAACGCCGTGAGAAAGCCAATCACTCTGAAGTGATGCATATCATCGGTGATGTCGAAGGGCGTACCTGTATTCTGGTCGATGACATGGTCGATACCGCCGGCACCCTGTGCCACGCGGCCAAGGCCTTGAAAGAGCATGGCGCTGCCAAGGTTTTCGCCTACTGCACGCACCCTGTGCTGTCGGGTCGGGCGATCGAAAACATTGAAAATTCCGTGCTGGACGAGCTGGTGGTGACCAACACCATCCCGCTGTCCGCTGCAGCACAAGCCTGTGCGCGTATCCGTCAACTGGATATCGCACCGGTTGTTGCCGAGGCGGTCCGCCGCATCAGCAACGAAGAATCGATCAGCGCGATGTTCCGCTAAGGGCCCTGCCCTTCTCGAAATGTCTCGTTGACGAAAAGCGCCCCGCCCCGGCATTCCTGTCGGGGCGGGGCTTTTTTGCCCATATCGCCTTTAGCGCTGGTCGCAAACGCTGGGGCGAGTGTGGTTATTTTGGAGATACAACATGAACGATTTTACTCTGAATGCTGAAGTGCGTTCCGACCTGGGGAAAGGTGCGAGCCGCCGCCTGCGTCGTCTCGCAAGCCTGGTTCCAGCTGTAGTTTACGGTGGCGAAAAAGCCCCTGAATCCATCAGCATGCTGGCCAAAGAAGTTGCCAAACTGCTCGAAAACGAAGCGGCTTACAGCCACATCATCGAGCTGAACGTTGGTGGCACCAAGCAAAACGTAATCATCAAGGCTCTGCAGCGTCACCCGGCCAAAGGCCACGTGATGCACGCTGACTTCGTACGCGTTGTAGCTGGCCAGAAACTGACCGCTATCGTGCCTGTACACTTCGTTGGCGAAGAAGCTCCGACCAAGAAAGGCGGCGAAATTTCGCACGTTGTTTCGGAAATCGAAGTGACCTGCCTGCCGAAAGACCTGCCTGAATTCATCGAAGTCGACCTGGCTAACGCCGAAATCGGTTCGATCATTCACCTGTCCGACCTCAAAGCTCCTAAAGGCGTTGAGTTCGTTGCTCTGGCACACGGTGATGACAAGGCTGTTGCCAACGTCCACGCTCCACGTGTTGCTCCAGAAGCTACCGAAGAAGGCGCTGCAGAGTAATTCACTCTGTGATGCCGGAGTGATCAAGTAACATCGCGGACTGGAACGTAGCGAGAAAGCGGGCGAGAACGCGGAGTTTACATCATGGTAAATGAGCAATTTTCGTCCACTTTCGCCGCTCTCCCGGATTGCGGCGATGTTATCCACCACTCCAAGGAAGGGCCCCTATCGTGACTGCCATCAAACTGATCGTTGGCCTGGGTAATCCAGGCGCTGAATACGAACAGACCCGGCATAACGCAGGGGCCCTTTTTGTTGAGCGCATCGCGAACGCACAAGGTGTGAACCTTGTGGCGGACCGCAAATATTTCGGCCTGACCGGGCGCTATTCGCATCAGGGTCAGGACGTTCGTCTGCTGATTCCCACCACGTACATGAACCGCAGCGGCCAGGCCGTGGCGGCCCTTGCCGGATTCTTCCGCATCAAGCCTGAAGAAATCCTCGTGGCGCATGACGAACTCGACCTGCCACCCGGCGTTGCCAAGCTCAAGCAGGGCGGCGGCCATGGCGGTCACAACGGGTTGCGCGACATCATTGCGCAACTGGGCAATCAGAATACTTTCTACCGCCTGCGACTTGGCATCGGCCACCCGGGCGTCGCCAGTATGGTTTCAAATTTCGTCCTGGGTCGTGCGCCACGCGCCGAACAGGAAAAACTCGATGCCAGCATCGACTTTGCCCTCGGCGTGCTGCCGGATATCCTCGCCGGTGAATGGAACCGCGCGATGAAAAACCTGCACAGCCAGAAGGCCTGACTCTTATCCGAGGGGAAACACCATGGGATTCAATTGCGGCATCGTCGGCCTGCCTAACGTCGGCAAGTCCACCCTGTTCAACGCCCTGACCAAATCCGGTATCGCGGCCGAGAACTTCCCCTTCTGCACCATCGAACCGAACAGCGGTATCGTGCCGATGCCGGATCCACGCCTGCAAGCCCTGGCGGAAATCGTCAATCCAAAGCGCATCCTGCCGACCACCATGGAATTCGTCGACATCGCAGGCCTGGTGGCCGGCGCGTCGAAAGGTGAAGGCCTGGGCAACAAGTTCCTGGCCAACATCCGTGAAACCGATGCCATCGCCCACGTGGTCCGCTGCTTCGAAGACGAGAACGTGATTCACGTCTCCAACAGCGTCGACCCGAAACGCGACATCGAAATCATCGACCTGGAACTGATCTTCGCCGACCTCGACAGTTGCGAGAAACAACTGCAGAAAGTCGCGCGTAATGCCAAGGGCGGCGACAAGGACGCAGTGGTCCAGAAAGGCCTGCTGGAGCAACTGATCGCTCACTTCACCGAAGGCAAGCCAGCGCGCAGCCTGATGAAGAACATGAGCACCGACGAAAAAGCGGTGATCAAGGGCTTCCACCTGCTGACCACCAAGCCGGTAATGTACATCGCCAACGTCGCTGAAGACGGTTTCGAGAACAACCCGCACCTGGACGTGGTCAGGGCCATCGCCGAAGAAGAAGGCGCCATGGTCGTTCCGGTCTGCAACAAGATCGAAGCGGAAATCGCCGAGCTCGATGACGGCGAAGAGAAAGACATGTTCCTCGAAGCCCTGGGCCTCGAAGAGCCTGGCCTGAACCGCGTGATCCGCGCCGGCTACGAAATGCTGCACCTGCAGACCTACTTCACCGCCGGTGTCGAAGAAGTCCGCGCCTGGACCGTACGCGTTGGTGCCACCGCACCACAAGCCGCTGGCGTGATCCACACCGACTTCGAAAAAGGCTTCATCCGCGCCGAAGTGATCGCCTACAACGACTTCATCCAGTACAAGGGCGAAGCCGGTACCAAGGAAGCCGGTAAATGGCGCCTGGAAGGCAAGGATTACATCGTCAAGGACGGCGACGTGATGCACTTCCGTTTCAACGTCTGACGTTCGCAGCCTTCAACAAAAAAAGCACCCTCGGGTGCTTTTTTTGTGAGCGCTATGAAAGTGGATCAGTTCGCCACTTTCGCGCGGGCCGAGTGCAGTTTCTTGTAGCTGTCGATCAGGCGCAGGTGTCGGTCGAGACCCTCCAGCTTCATGCTGGTCGGCGTCAAGCCGAAGAAGCGCACGCTGCCGTTCACGGAGCCGATCGCGGCGTCCATGCGCTCGTTGCCGAACATACGGCGGAAGTTGGCCTCGTAATCGACCAGCTCCAGGTCCTCGTCCAGTTCCATTTCCAGCACCACATTCACGGCCTGATAGAACAAGCCGCGCTCGACGGTGTTGTCGTTGTACTGCAGGAACATTTCCACCGCCTCTTTCGCCTCTTCAAACTTCTGCAAGGCGAGATAGATCAGCAACTTCAACTCCAGGATCGTCAACTGACCCCAGGCGGTGTTGTCGTCGAACTCGATGCCGATCAAGGTGGTGATGTCGGTGTAGTCGTCCAGCTCGCTGTCTTCCAGACGCTTGACCAGCGACTTCAGGCCGGCCTTGTCGAGGCTGTGCAGATTGAGGATGTCCTCGCGGAAGAACAGCGCCTTGTTGGTGTTGTCCCAGATCAGGTCGTCCACCGGATAAATTTCCGAGTAGTCCGGCACCAGGATGCGGCAGGCCGTTGCACCGATGTGCTCATACACCGCCATGTACACTTCCTTGCCCATGCCTTCGAGAATGCCGAACAAGGTCGCGGCTTCCTCGGCATTGGAGTCTTCACCCTGGCCGGAGAAGTCCCACTCGACGAATTCGTAGTCCGACTGGGCACTGAAGAAGCGCCACGACACCACGCCGCTGGAATCGATGAAGTGCTCGACGAAGTTGTTCGGCTCGGTCACCGCATGGCCTTCAAAGGTCGGCAGTGGCAGGTCATTGAGGCCTTCGAAGCTGCGGCCCTGCAACAATTCCGTCAGGCTGCGCTCCAGCGCCACTTCCAGGCTCGGGTGCGCGCCGAACGAGGCGAACACACCGCCGGTGCGCGGGTTCATCAAGGTGACGCACATCACCGGGAACTCGCCGCCCAGAGACGCATCCTTGACCAACACAGGGAACCCCTGCTCTTCCAGCGCCTGGATACCCGCGAGAATCCCAGGGTACTTCGCCAGCACTTCGGCGGGCACATCCGGCAGGGCGAATTCGCCCTCGATGATTTCGCGCTTCACCGCGCGCTCGAAGATTTCCGACAGGCACTGTACCTGCGCTTCGGCCAGCGTATTGCCGGCGCTCATGCCGTTGCTCAGGTACAGGTTTTCGATCAGGTTGGAAGGGAAATACACCACCTCGCCGTCCGACTGGCGCACGTACGGCAGCGAACAGATGCCACGCTCTTCGTTGCCCGAGTTGGTGTCGAACAGATGCGAGCCACGCAACTCGCCATCGCGGTTGAAGATCCGCAGGCAGTACTCGTCGAGAATCTCCGCCGGCAGTTCGTCTTTAGGGCCAGGCTGGAACCAGCGTTCATTCGGGTAATGCACAAACGCCGCGTTGGCGATGTCTTCTCCCCAGAACTGATCGTTATAGAAAAAGTTGCAGTTCAGCCGCTCGATGAACTCGCCCAGAGCCGACGCCAGCGCGCCTTCCTTGGTGGCGCCCTTGCCGTTGGTGAAACACATCGGCGAGTGCGCATCGCGGATATGCAGCGACCACACATTGGGCACGATATTGCGCCACGAGGCGATTTCGATCTTCATGCCCAAGCCGGCGAGAATGCCCGACATGTTGGCAATGGTCTGCTCCAGCGGCAGGTCCTTGCCGACAATGTAGGTGCCCGCATCCGAACCTGAAGTGGAAGCCGGCATCAGCAATGCCTGGGCGTCGGCATCGAGGTTTTCCACCTCTTCAATGACAAATTCAGGCCCGGCCTGCACCACTTTTTTCACGGTGCAACGGTCGATGGAACGCAGGATGCCCTGGCGGTCCTTGTCGGAGATATCAGCCGGCAACTCGACCTGGATCTTGAAGATCTGGTTGTAGCGATTTTCCGGGTCGACAATGTTGTTCTGCGACAGGCGGATGTTATCGGTGGGAATGTTGCGGGTGTCGCAGTACAACTTCACGAAGTACGCCGCACACAACGCCGACGAAGCCAGGAAGTAGTCGAACGGACCGGGTGCCGAACCATCGCCCTTGTAGCGGATAGGTTGATCGGCCACCACGGTGAAGTCATCGAACTTGGCTTCAAGTCGAAGGTTGTCGAGAAAATTGACCTTGATTTCCATGCGGGGTACCAGAATAACGAGCAAACGAATGGTCGCCATTATCCGGCTTTTCAGCCGGAAGTCTCGTGCAAGCTCGAGCTTCCGGCCATGTGGTGGGTGATCAGGCCTTTTTGGTACGCGGCAGGAAAATCGCTAATACGCCCAATAACGGCAGGAACGAACACAGGTAGTACACGTATTCGATGCCGTGGATGTCCGCCAGGTGCCCCAGCAGCGCCGCGCCAATCCCGCCGAAACCGAACATCAGGCCGAAGAACACCCCGGCAATCATCCCGACATTGCCCGGCACCAGTTCCTGGGCATACACCACGATGGCCGAGAAGGCCGAGGCGAGGATGAAGCCGATGACCACGCTGAGGACGGTGGTCCAGAACAGGTCCACATGGGGCAGCAGCAAGGTAAAGGGGGCAACGCCAAGGATCGAGAACCAGATCACCGCCTTGCGCCCGATCTTGTCGCCGATGGGCCCGCCAAAGAAGGTCCCCGCGGCCACCGCGCCGAGAAACAGGAACAGGTGCAGTTGCGAACTGGCCACCGACAGGTCGAACTTCTCGATCAGGTAGAACGTGAAGTAACTGGTGAGGCTGGACATGTAGAAGTACTTGGAGAACACCAGCAGCCCGAGCACCACCAGCGCGCTGGTCACCCGGCCCTTGGACAGGCCGTGGGTCGCTGCCTGGCCCTGCTTGAGCTTGAACAGGTTCAAGTGGTTGGCGTACCAGCGGCTGATCCGGTAAAGCACGAACAGCGCAAACACCGCGAACAGGCCGAACCAGGCCACATGCCCTTGCCCGTAAGGAATGATGATCGCCGCCGCCAGCAACGGACCGAACGCCGAGCCCGCGTTGCCGCCGACCTGGAAGGTCGATTGCGCCAGGCCGAATCGCCCTCCCGAGGCCAGTCGTGCCACGCGAGAAGCTTCCGGGTGGAAGGTCGAGGAGCCAATGCCGATCAAGCCCGCCGCCAGCAGGATCAGCGGGAAGCTGCCGACCACCGACATCATCACGATGCCGATCAAGGTGCAGACCGTACCGGCCGGCAACAGCCAGGGCTTGGGATGGCGGTCGGTGTGGTAGCCAACCCAGGGTTGCAGCAGTGATGCGGTCAGTTGAAACGTCAGGGTGATCAGGCCTACCTGGGTGAACGTCAGGCCATAGTTGGCCTTGAGCATCGGGTAGATCGACGGCAGCACCGATTGAATCAGGTCGTTGATCAGGTGCGCCAGCGCCACTGCGCCAATGATGCGCATGACCAACGGACTGCTTTGTGAAGACGCGGGCGCCGCCGCAGTGGCGGACTGAACGTTGCTGATAGCCATGAAATTTCCGAAAAACAGAGGGATGCACACGGGCAGGTGCATCAATGTGCCATTTTTCGCTGCGGCAGCGCCATCCCCTTAGCCTGCTAACGACCTCGCAATTTCGCAGATTTCGGCTTGATCGATGCCCTCCTCCGCTCCGGTTTTTCGGCTCGGGAAGATAAGCGGTTGAAAGTGTAGAGAAATATTTTAAATTTACGCTTGACGCATCTCCATTACCGGTGAATAATGCGCGCCATCTTGGCTACATAGCTCAGTTGGTTAGAGCATAGCATTCATAATGCTGGGGTCCGGGGTTCAAGTCCCTGTGTAGCCACCAAGTGCTAAAAACGGCTTACCGAAAGGTAGGCCGTTTTTTTTTGCCTCGCGAAAATGGCTGCACCCTTGTAGGAGCGAGCTTGCTCGCGATGGTCTCAAGGGCACCGCGCTTAATCAGTCAGCACGCGTCATCGTTGACGACCATCGCGAGCAAGCTCGCTCCTACAGGCCTCAGGCCCGAAGCGTCGGCAAGGCGGTCAATCCCCGCTCCCAGATCTGCCAGGTCCGCAACCAGACCATGGCCTGCCAATCGCTGTCGGCGGGATAGAACTGTTCAAGCAGGTTCAACTTGATCTCTCGCCCTACTCCACCGTGGACATCACCGTGCAGGTGCAGCCAATGGTCATCGCGCAGATGCCGATGAACCTCCGGCCCCGGATAAGTCCCGCACTCGATGACGAAGGGCATCAACCGCACCTGCGGTAGTGCATCGATCAAGGCTTGCGAGGTGTAGCCGGTGGCCGTCGCCGCCACACCGGTTTCGCTGAGGGTGTCGGCACCGGTGTGCAGGGTGTAGAGCCATGGACCATAAATCGCCTGCGCATCGGCCAATGCCGGATACGGCGCCTGGGTGATCGTCAGCAACATCGGATGACCATACTCCCCGGCACCGGTGTGCAAGTCGAAACACAGGGCGACGTCCGCATGGGCCACGTGCTTTTGCAGGATCTGCTGCAAGGTGCGGTTCGACCAGCTGGGGGCTACCCCGCCATAGAACAGGCCATCCGCATGCGCATGCTGGCCACCCTCGACTATCGACATGACCGCAGGCCAGCCATGCAGGCGGATCTGCTCGTCGAGCAAGGCATCGGCGCGGTCACGCTCGGGCCCGCGCAGCTGGCTGCAGGCGTAAATCTCATGCAGGGCGTCATAGGCCTGGTTATCCGGTAACGCAGCCGCGAAATCCAGGTGATTGCGGTTCAGGTCGATGTTGTCTTCGTTGACCCTGCGCAGCCACGCCATGCCCCAGGGATTGATCGCATGAACCATCACCACCGCGACATCGGCCGGCAATGTGCGCTTGCCGAGCTCCTGCAGCCACTTGATCTGGCACCCCGAGCCATAGAAGCCCTCGACCCCGTGCGTGCCGCTCAGCGCGATCAGCAGGCGCTTGGCGCCAGGATCGCCGAGTACCGCCACATCGGTGCCCAGCGCCTCGCCTGAAGGCCCCTTGAGGGGATGGGGATACTCAGTCAGCGTCGCGCCGGCCGCGGTGGCCGCCGCCAGGAATTGTTCGCGTTGGGATCGGTAGCTTGGCTGGATGGGAAACTCGCTCTGCATGTCTGCCTCTTGTGGGTCTTCTGGCCTCATCGCTGGCAACGACCCTACCTAAAATCCGTCGATTGATGAAGGGCAAGCGCGCCTTCTGGTTTGCGTCACTGCGAGGTCGCCGATACAGTCGCCGATACATTTATCCAACGGACGGAGTGCCCCATGTTCTCAGCCTCCCACACGAGTCGCGTTCGCCTGTCAGCCCTCACGCTGATCATTACCGCATTGACCCTTGGCGCCTGCCACAACACGTCGGCCCCGACGCTGCCGGCTGCACCGGAAAGCGCGTCCGGTTATCGCACCGACCTGCAGACTCGACATGCCTCCCGGCACATGGCGGCCGCGGCCAACCCCTTGGCGGCCGAAGCCGGGCGGGAGATGCTGCGTCGGGGCGGCTCGGCCATCGATGCCGCCATTGCGATGCAAGCGGTACTGACACTGGTCGAGCCGCAGTCCTCAGGGATAGGCGGCGGCGCGTTGATCGTGCTCTGGGACGGCCAATCCGTGCGCACTTACGACGGGCGCGAAACCGCACCGGCCGGCGCCAGCGAAAAACTGTTCCTGCAGGCCGATGGCCAACCGATGACGTTCACCCAGGCGGTGATCGGAGGGCGCTCGGTGGGCACCCCGGGGGTGTTGCGAGCCTTGGAGCTGGCCCATCAAAAACACGGTCGCCTGCCATGGGCGCAGCTGTTCGAACCCGCCATCACGCTCGCGGAGCAAGGCTTTGTCATATCGCCCCGCCTGCACCGGCTGATCGCCGCGGATTCATCCCTGAGGCGCTCTGCGGAGATGTCAGCGTATTTCCTCAATGCCGATGGCAGCCCGAAAGCCGCCGGCACGCTGTTGAAAAATCCACCCTTGGCCGCCGTGTTGCAACGCATCGCCAAGGAAGGGCCGGATGCCTTCTACAAAGGGCCCGTTGCGCAAGAGATCGTGGCCAAGGTCCAGGGGCACGCCAACCCTGGCAGCCTGTCGCTGAGCGACCTGGCCAACTACAGCGCCAAGGAGCGCGCGCCCCTTTGTACCGACTACAAACGCTGGCAGGTCTGTGGCATGCCGCCGCCGTCGTCGGGCGGGATTGCCATGGCGCAGATCCTCGGCACCCTGCAGGCCCTGGAAACGCGCGACAAGCGCTGGGCCCTGGCGCCCATGCAACCGGTGAAAACCAACACCACCGCCGGCTTTGAACCGCCCGCCGAGGCCGTGCACCTGATCAGCGAAGCCGAGCGCCTGGCCTATGCCGATCGCGCGCAGTACGTGGCCGACTCGGACTTCGTGCCGGTGCCCGTCAAGGGCCTGATCGACCCGGCTTACCTGGCCAGCCGGGCTGCACTGATCGGCGAGCACAGCATGGGCATGGCCAAACCGGGCACGCCGCCGGGCATCCAGGTCGCTTTCGCGCCAGACCGCTCGCCCTTGCGCATCTCCACCTCGCAAGTGGTGGCGGTCGATGACGCAGGCGGCGCGGTGTCCATGACCACCACCATCGAATCCGCCTTCGGCTCGCACCTGATGGTCCAGGGTTTCCTGCTCAACAACGAGATGACCGACTTCTCGTTCATTCCCGAGGAGAACGGACAGAAAGTCGCCAACCGCGTCGAGCCCGGCAAGCGTCCGCGCTCCTCCATGGCCCCGACGCTGATCTTCGACCGCCACAGCGGTGAGTTCCTCGCCAGTCTTGGATCGCCCGGTGGTTCGCAGATCATCGAGTACGTGGCCAAGACCACCATCGGCCTGCTCGACTGGCAGCTCGATCCGCAAGCGGCGATCAACCTGCCCAACTTCGGCAGCCGAAATGGCCCGACCGAACTGGAGAACGGGCAGTTCAGCGCGAAGTTGATCCAGGTACTCAAGGACAAGGGCCACGCCGTCAATGAAATAGACATGACCAGCGGCACCCAGGCAATTGTCCGGGTCAAGGATGCGCAGGGTAAGGCTTCGCTGGCCGGCGGGGCCGATCCTCGGCGTGAGGGGGAAGCATTGGGGGATTGAGTCGCTAACGGCGTGAACGGGTCTGCCTGGGCGTTGGCAGGCCCGCGTCCCCTCAACGACTGATTTTCAACGCCTGCCGGGCCTGGTGTTTCGCCAGTGCCAGGTCGATCAAGCGTGTGACCAGTTCACTGTAGGTCATGCCGGCTGCCTGCCACAGTTTCGGGTACATGCTGATGCGGGTGAACCCCGGCAGCGAATTGATTTCGTTGATCAGCACTTCGCCGCTCTCGGTCAGGAAGACATCGACCCGCGCCAGGCCGGAGCAGCCCAGCACCTGGAACGCCTCGACGGCCATGGCGCGGATGCGCTCGCTGGCTTCGACGCTGATCTGGGCCGGAACTACCACCTGCGCGGCCTTTTCGTCGATGTATTTGCTGTCGTAGGAGTAAAACCCGCTGTGCACCACGATCTCGCCACAGCCGCTGGCGATGGCCTCCTCGTTGCCAAGGACCGCGCATTCGATCTCGCGCCCCTTGACCGCCGACTCGATCAGCACTTTTTCATCGAAGCTCAATGCCAGCTCGACCGCCGCCGCATATTCGGCTTCGTCGCTCACCTTGCTCACCCCAACGGAAGAACCCTGGTTGGCCGGTTTGACGAACAGCGGCAGGCCGAGCTTGCCGCTGACCTCGGTGAACCCCGTGCGCGCGACGCTGGCGCGGGTCAGGGTGACGAACGGCGTGACGGCCAGGCCAGCATCACGCAACAGGCGCTTGCTGATGTCCTTGTCCATGCAGACCGCCGACCCCAGCACATCGGAACCGACAAATGGCAAATCGGCCATGCGCAGCAAGCCCTGCAGGCAACCGTCTTCGCCCAGGGTGCCATGGACGATCGGGAAGATCACGTCGACATGGCCCAGCAATTCGGGCCCCGCCGTTTCCACCAGTTGCTGACGGGCCTTGCCCGGCACCACGGCCAATTCGCGATTGGATTGATTGAGCGCGATCAGGGCCGGGTTTTCCTGGTTCAGCAGGAAATTCGAGGGATCGTTGAGGTGCCAGTGGCCTTGCTTGTCGATGCCGATCAGCACCGGCTCGAAGCGCGAACGGTCCAGTGCATCGACAATGTTTTTCGCCGACTGCAGCGACACCTCGTGCTCAGCCGACCGCCCGCCAGAAATAACGCCCACACGCAGTTTACTCATTGCCTGGCCCCATGGTGGATGTGCTTGCAACCCGGATAGCCGTCACGTTACGGCTGCAAGGTCTTGGCGTCCAGCGGCTCTCCGATGGTCTGTAGGAGCGAGCTTGCTCGCGAAGGTTTTGAAAGCGCTGCGTTCATTCAGGAAGCAGGCGTAATCGTTAGCCTCCATCGCGAGCAAGCTCGCTCCTACAGTGAAGAGCGCTTGAAAATTGTCCTGTAAATATAAGGAAGCCGCGCCAGTCACCCTTGCCTATCACGCCGCACCGGCGGCCGGACACCCGGCGATGCTCTGCATCCGTGTGCCGAAATACGCCGCGCTGAGCACGCCCACCGCGCCCATCACTGCGCAGAAGATCACGCAGATCCAGGGGCTCCACGGCATCAGGCCGATCAATAGCAAAGGTGTAATGCTCGCCCAGGCGGCGTAGGCAATGTTGTAGGTGAAGGAAATACCCGAGACGCGAATCCGCGCCGGGAACAGGCTGACCATCACCGACGGCACCGCGCCCACCACCCCGCAACTCAGGCCGGCCACCGCGTAAGCCAGGCCGACCCAGTTGCCGCCGCTGATCAGGCAGCTATAGAGCACGCCGATGCCCAGGGGCAGCAGCAGGCTATAGAGCATCACGGTGCGCCAGGCGCCGATGCGATCGACCAGCAAACCGGCGAGCACGCAGCCGATGTTCAGGAAAACGATGCCCAGTGCGCTCAGGGCGAAGGTGTGGCTGGCGGTCATACCGAAGGTTTTCTGCATCATGGTCGGGGTAATGACCACGAACACCACCACCGCCGATGTAAGCACGCAGGTGAGGATCATCGCCGGCAGCAGGGCCAGGCGATGTTCGCGCAGGACCGCCCGCAGCGGCAACTCGACGGCCGCCTCACGCCGTGCCTGCATGGCCATGAACACCGGGGTTTCGCTGAGCCAGCGCCGCAGCCAGACGCCAATCACGCCAAACACCCCGCCCAGCAGGAATGGGTAACGCCACGCGTAGTCGAGGATTTCAGCCGGGGTGAAGGCCTGCGCCAGGAACGTCGCCGTCAGGGCGCCGAGCAAGTAACCGAAGGTCAGCCCCGCCTGCAGGAAGCCCAGGGCGTAGCCGCGATGGCCGGCCGGCGCGTGTTCGGCCACGAATACCCAGGCGCTCGGCACTTCGCCCCCCACCGCCGCGCCCTGAAGGACGCGCAGGACCAACAGCAGCAGCGGCGCGAAATAGCCGATCTGCGCATAAGTCGGCATGATCCCGATCAGCAGGCACGGCAGCGCCATCATCAGGATGCTCAGGCTGAACACCTTCTTGCGCCCCAGGCTGTCGGCGAAATGCGCCATCAGGATTCCGCCCAGGGGCCGCGCCAGGTACCCGGTGACGAAGATGCCGAAGCTTTGCAGCAGGCGCAGCCACTCGGGCATTTCCGGCGGGAAAAACAACTGGCTCAAGGTCAGGGCGAAAAATACGAAGATGATGAAGTCGTAGATTTCCAGCGCGCCGCCGAGGGCCGCGAGCCCCAGGGTCTTGTAGTCCGAGCGGCTGAACGGCAGCGGACGTGGATCGGTATTGGTAGTCATGTAAAGAACTCTGGCACAGGCAAAAACCAAGGCGCCCATGGTCTACGCAAACGCGCCGGCGGACAACCCGTTAGACCAAAGTCCCATAGGCGCAAAAACAGCGCCGCAAAAAGCATGCGCTTGAATTAATGTTGGCGTCTGTCCAGTGGGGCCCCTGCGGCCCCGAAGACCACAACAAACATAAAAATTCGAGGTAGTCCCGTGGCCGCTGATATCGAAGATACCCGCTCCGCCCGCTTTGCCCTGCGCTGTTCAAGTTTTGCCGAACGCTGGTTCCCCGACTCCTGGGTGTTTGCCGCCCTGGCGGTGATCATCGTCGCCGTGGCCACCATGGCCATGGGCGCCAAGCCGACTGACGCGGCCATGGCCTTTGGTGACGGCTTCTGGAGCCTGATCCCGTTCACCATGCAAATGGCGTTCGTGGTGATTGGCGGTTATGTGGTCGCCAGTTCGCCACCGGCGGTAAAGCTGATCGACCGCCTGGCGAAGTTGCCGAAAAACGGGCGCTCCGCCGTGGCCTGGGTGGCGCTGATCTCCATGGTCGCGTCGCTGCTCAACTGGGGTCTGTCGCTGGTGTTCGGCGGTCTGCTGGTGCGTGCACTGGCGCGCCGTACGGACCTGAAGATGGACTACCGCGCCGCGGGTGCGGCGGCGTACCTGGGGTTGGGCGCGGTGTGGGCTCTGGGCTTGTCGTCGTCGGCTGCGCAGTTGCAGGCCAACCCGGCCAGCCTGCCGCCGTCGATCCTGTCGATCACCGGGGTGATTCCTTTCACCCAAACGATCTTTCTCTGGCAATCGGGGGTCATGTTGCTGGCCTTGATCGTCATCTCGCTGATCATCGCCTACGCCACCGCCCCCGGCCCGAACACGGCGCGAGACGCCGAGGCCTGTGGCGTCGACCCGAGCTTCAACCTGCCACCGCTGCAACCGCGCACCCGTCCCGGCGAATGGCTGGAACACAGCCCGCTGCTGACCATTCTGCTGGTGCTGCTGGCGGCTGGATGGCTATTCCATGAGTTTTCCACCAAACCTGCGATCAGTGCGATCTCCGGCCTGAACACCTACAACTTCCTGTTCATCATGCTCGGTGCCCTCCTGCACTGGCGCCCGCGCAGCTTCCTCGACGCGGTGTCCCGCGCAGTGCCAACCACCACCGGCGTGCTGATCCAGTTCCCGCTGTACGGTTCGATCGCCGCGCTGATGACCACGGTCAAGGGCGCCGATGCGCAGACCCTGGCCCACCACATCTCGACTTTCTTCGTCAGCATTGCCTCCCACGACACCTATGCCCTGCTGATGGGCGTTTACTCGGCGATCCTGGGGTTCTTCATTCCGTCCGGCGGCGGCAAGTGGATCATCGAAGCGCCGTATGTGATGCAAGTGGCCAACGACCTGAACTACCACCTGGGCTGGGCCGTGCAGATCTACAACGCCGCCGAGGCCCTGCCCAACCTGATCAACCCGTTCTACATGCTGCCACTGCTGGGCGTGCTGGGGTTGAAGGCGCGGGACTTGATCGGATTCTCGTTCGTTCAGTTGCTGGTGCACACGCCGTTGGTGCTGCTGTTGCTGTGGGCACTGGGGACGACGCTGGCGTATACGCCACCAGTGATGCCGTAAGGGCACGGCCACAGTTTTTCCTGGTTCTCCCGTATCAGCGGGTCGGACCAGGGAGAACAATGTGACGGCCTTTCAGAAAGCGATGGATGTCGCCATGCAGTTACTGCAGAGCGCCGTCATCGATGCCAAAAAAGCCAGGCTGAGCGATACCGGTGAGGCCATCGTCAAGGATGCGGTGACCGCACAGGTTGAATACTTGCGCGCCGGCAGCCAGTTGGCGCTGCGGCTATTGTGATTGCCTGACCTCTCGCCAGCCCGCAAACACTGATCGCGGGCTGGATCGCAGGCTTTAAAAAAAAATGCGGGAGGCCTGTTTTTCTGCATCATTGTGTTGATCCAGTATGACGTGCGATCTTGGTATCGCGACCCCGCTGAAAAGGATCTGAGCATGCTTAAACTCGCCGGACTCACCCTCGCGGCCCTCACCCTGAGTACCGCTGCCCACGCCGATGTCGCCCTGAAACTGGGCAGTACCGAACGCGTTTCCCGCCTCTTCGCCTACCCCAACAACTGCAACGTGATCTGCTTTCGCAACTGGACGCTGGAGCAGACCGTCGAGCATTACCTGACTCAAAGCGTGCAGCGCGATGGCTATGGCGAAGCGAAGGTGCTGGTGAAAACCGATAACGGTCAGCTTCATGCCGAAATAACCGGTGTCCCCAATGGCTATGAAAAGCCCTTGGCCGCACTGCTGGACGCCGGCGACCTGGCCTACAACGGCGCCAGCAAACTGAACGCCGACGGCAAGTGGGGCTACAGCTGGTATTTTTTCCTGCCGCTGGGCATGGCGCTGGAGAACCGCAGAAGCGTCGAACTGTTGCATTTCCCGCCGGACTATTCGCTGACCCAGGCCCAGGATTACCTGAAATCGGCCACCTCGGACCGCTGGGCCACGCTGCTGACCGTCAATGGCATTCCGGCCGAGCAGACGCCGGGCTACCAGACGATCATCGATATCGCCCCGATTGCTGCGCCGTCCAACGCCGGCAAGGACCTGGCAGGCGTCTACGACTACTTCAAGGACTACCAGACCACTATGGTCAAGCAGGTCACCCAGCACGCCAGCGGCATGGCATTGCCCATGGTGGCCTTCGGTGTACCGGTGCGTAACTGGGTCAAGCAGCAATACGGGCCAACCATGAACGTATTGAGCCTGGTGACGATCAGCCCGGTCGACGGGGTCAAGGTACCGGTATTGGGCGCCAACCATCCGAGCTACATCTGGTACGCCGCCGATCCGGCCAGCTACACCGGCAAGGATGCCCAGGGCCAGGCCGATACAGCGGGCCTGAAAGTCATGGCCCAGGATTTGAGTGTCGCGTGCTGGCAGGCCGCCATGGGCCGTGAACCGGACAGCAATCCTGATGTGGAGCTAAAAAGCTGCACCCAGACCTGGCAAGTGGCCCAGGCCGACAAGACCTGTGCGCTGTTCTACACCTCGATCCGCAAGCTGACGACCGCACAGGCCGCGGGCAAATGTGCGACCGCCTCGATCAAGGCCCAGCTCAAACTGCTCAAGGCACCAGCGCCAGCCCCGGCGATCCCGGCTCCGGCGCTGTAACCCGATGAACGGCAGTCGCCGACGGCCAGGTGTTTTGCAACACCGGCGTCGGCGCACGCTGTGCTGAAGGGCTTTACTGGGTCTCGACCGGACGCAGTCGGTACTGCGGAGGCAACTGCTCGAAACCGCTGATGGTGGTGTTCAGGCTTTTCCAGCGACCGTCCTTGATGCCATAGATGCAGCCGTGGATCGACAGGCTCTGCCCGCGGTGCCAGGCGTTTTGCACAATGCTGGTATGGGCGACGTTGGCCACCTGCTGGATCACGTTGAGTTCGCAGAGGCGGTCGACCTGCTCCTCTTCGGTGGCCAGTTTGGCGAGCTCTTCGCGCTTCTCGTAGTAGAGATCGCGAATCGACCGCAGCCAGCCGTCGATCAGGCCGAACTGGCGATCCTGCATCGAGGCGCGCACGCCGCCACAACCATAGTGACCGGTCACGAGGATGTGTTTGACCTTGAGCACGTCCACCGCGTACTGGATGACCGACAGGCAATTGAGGTCCGTGTGCAACACCACGTTGGCCACGTTGCGGTGCACGAACAGGTCGCCCGGCAGCATGCCGACGATCTCGTTGGCCGGCACCCGCGCATCGGAACAGCCGATCCACAGGTACTCCGGGGTTTGTTGACGAGCCAGCTTGGCGAAGAAGTCAGGATCTTCTTTGGTGATCGCGTCGGCCCAGCGCTCGTTGTTATCGATCAGATCTTGTAATTCGTTCATGCAATGAAGCCTCGGTAATGGTGCGCAGGTTTGACAGACAACCGCCCGTCGGGGTCACGCGCGTTATGCAGTTGCCACGCTGATACCTGCCCATGGCACTCCATGCCGGTTGAATTCTCTGCAACCCAGTGGGTCCACCCTAGTAAGGCTAACAGTATGAGGAATTGCCATGACTGATTCACGACGTCCGTACGATGCGGTGCAACCGGAACCCATCGATGATAACGAAGACCGCATGGGCTCGGTACATGAGCTGGATTTTGACGCGGACGAACCCAGCGCAAAAATCGGCGATGAATTGCCGCAAAGGGAACGCGAAACACTGATGCCCGAGGAGCGCGTGCGTGAAGCCGGCATGACGGGCGCATCGACCGATGACCATGAACCCACCGATGACGACATGAGCCCGGAAACACTGATTCATGAAGATGGCGCCCGGGATGCCCAGGAAACGGGTGACGGTGACCAGGCCGATTGGGACTTGAGCATTGTCGATGAAGATGAAATTGGTGGGGGCAATGGGTTGGATGAGGCGGAGATGGCGCAGCGTGATCCGCTGGACAGAAAACGCTGATCTGCGGATTAACCTGTAGGAGCTGCCGAAGGCTGCGATCTTTTGCTCCTAAAAAATCAAGATCAAAAGATCGCAGCCTGCGGCAGCTCCTACAAGGGCATCTACGGTGATCAATCGACGAGGGTGCAGGCCATCACCACCGCATCTTCACGCCCGCCGACCGCCGGGTAGTAATCCCGTCGCCGCCCAATCTCATTGAAGCCATAGCGCTCATACAACTTGAACGCCGCGGTATTGCTGTCGCGCACTTCCAGGAAGCATTCCCGGGCATCAGCCTTGTAGGCGATCGCCATCAAGTGCTCCAGCAACGTCAAACCCAGGCCGCGGCCCTGGTTTTCCGGCTTGACGGTGATGTTGAGCAGATGCGCCTCGTCCAGAATGATCTGCACCACCCCATGGCCCACCTGCTGCTGGCCTTCGAACATCAGCCAGATCTGGTACTTGCCCAGGCCATCGAGAAAAATCCCGCGGGTCCAGGGATGGCTGTAGGCCGCGTATTCGATCTTCAGAACAGTTTCCAGGTCCGCCTCGGTCATCGGGCGGAACGATACAGCGTCACTCATTCGATTCATTCCAGCGCGCCATCAGCCGACGCATGGCTTGCCACACGGCGGCCTTGCGCTGTGGCTCTTCCATTAACAATTCCAGGCCCGGTACCGCCCAGGCCGAGCCCAGTCCTTCGATCTGCAGTTCGCGGTTGAACGCATCGGCGTCCGCCTCACCGGCAAACCGCACCGCGGGCAGGCCGATCAGCCAGAGGCAGGCGCATGGAGCTTCTTCCATGCGCACCGAGAGGAAACCCTGGACAAAATCACGGGCCGCCTCCGGGCCCTGGTCCATCGTCCCGCGCACCAGCAGCGGCCAGCGTACCGGCTCGCCGACGATCTGCGGGCTGTCCGGTAGACCGGCGGCGCGCAGCATGTCCTTGAGCAGCAGATAAGCGGGATCGCGGGCCTGGAACGCTTCGCCTGTGGGTAACTCCACCAGCAGCAGGCAGCGGCCGGCTCGCAGCAGTTGCAGGGCGAAGCGCGGTGGCGGCACGGGCGCGACCCTGGCGACTACCGGGGCTTCCTCGACCTCAGGTTTGGCGCCGGTGCGCGTGCTCGCCAACGATGGCCGCGGCACCTCGATCTTCACTCGTTCGGCCGGTTTTACCGCAGGCGCAGCGGGCGCTTCGACCACAGGTAAAGGTGCTACGGGCGCAGCGACCAGCGGCTCGACCGGTTCCAGCAGCTCGGGCCGCGACGGGGCGGCAAAGGGCAATTCGGTGCGCGGCAGCCAGTTGACCACCTGCATGGCGTTCAAATAAGCGCGACGACGGGACTCGATAAGCAAAGGTCGGCCACTTGTGGATAACTAAAAGTGCGCCGATTCTACCGCCCTTCGCACAAGATCGCCCGCTGTTGATCGATAGACTTCTCATATAGAAAAAGCGACAGCCCGTCCCGAGAGTGAATCGATACGCCTTCGATGCAGTACAATCGCGGCTTTTAATCGCCAACCAGCCGGCCATTCCGATGATCGAACCCAAGCGCGTCTTGCGCGCCCTCGCTGAACACTGGGCACTTCTGGAGCCACTGTGTGAGCATTTCGACCAAGGCACCCTGAGCCTCAACGAATTGCGCATGCAACTGGCCGCCCAGCAACTCGACAGTTCTCCGCAGGACATCACCAGCCTGCTGGACGTGTGGATTCGCCTCGATATCCTGGTTCCCGTGGCGAAAAGCCCGAACCGTTTCGAGCTCAACGCGCAAATCCACGACTTCCTCGCCTACCTGCGCCGTGAACACCGTTTGGGCCTGTGCCTGGAAATCGAAGCCTATCTGCGCCATCTCGAGCGTCTGGCCGGCTACATCCAGGACGCCTTCGACATCCGCGACGGCAACGACCTGGCCCGCCAGCTACGCCTGCTCGACATGCGGGTTCGCGATGTACTGAAAAAACTCGATAACGACGAACAGGCACTGGTGGCCGTCGCCGAAAGAGCGAAAACCAGCGACCGACAGATTCCGCTGCGCCAGCGTTACGCCGAGGTGCTGGCGACCTGGGACGAATACGTCGAGCCGATGATCGATCTGGTGAACGCCGACGGCGCCTTCGAACAAGGCGTGCGCAAGGTCGAAACCGTGCTGCTGAAGATGCTCTCCGAGCAGCAACGCCTCGGTCATCTGGTCGACGACGACATGCTGCTGCGCACCCACGCGCGCATCCTCGAAATGCAGACCAGTGCCCAGTTGACCCTGCGTCACGCGCGCGAACTGTTGCTGCCGCTGCGGGAAGAGGCACGGCGCCACAACGCGGTCACCCGCGGCGCGGCACTGGCCCTGGCGGCCATTCGTCGCAAAGGCATCGATGCCGTGCCGCAGGCAGCCATGCCGTTGTTCACCCGGCCGCAAAGCACCTTCCTCGGCAGCGCCAGCCAGGTCGAGGCCTACGTGTACGCCCTGGCCCGATTCGAACCGAAACCGGCGCGCTTCCCCAAGGCCCACAAGACCCAGAAAGGCGAAGCCCCGCGTGCGCCACGCACGGTTCGCGAAATGCTCGAACGCTGCGAAGACGCCCTGCCGATGCCGGACCTGATGACCTGGCTGCTGGAGCAGGAACCGGACGGCGCCACCGACGAATTGCTGTACTGGTTCTCGCGCCTGTCCCGGGAAAAACGCTTCAAGCGCGAACGCCTGGAACGTCGCGAGTACCACACACACGAGCACCAGGTCAGCCTGCGCTCCTTCGCCCTGCTCTCGGTCGGCGACGACGCCATCGAGAATTCTGCGAGCACCCCCAATGCATCTTGATCTTTCCGAACTGTCCCAGCTGGCACCGATCTTTCGCGAGCTGTTCAAGGGTTACCACGTCAGCCGCCGCGATCCTGAGCTGTATGCGCAGCTGTCGAACTTCCAGGACCAGTACCGCACGCTGTTCAAGGCCCTGGGCTTTGAACTGGTCTGCGACACCCGTGGTTTCTACTACTTCGTGCCGGACGGGGCTGCGGCGACGGTGAACAAGACCGCCCAGCGCCTGGCGCTGTTCACCTTCATCCTCGTCGAGCACCTGGCCGACCAGGGCCGCGACCCGATCGCCGTACTCGACGGCGGCAGCCTCGGTCGCGATGAACTGCCCTCGCTGCTGGAAAAATACCGCGACCTGTTCATCCAGGCTGAAGTGCAGACCCAGGACGAGCTGGAAGAAAAGATCATGCGGCGCATGACCCAACTCGGCTTCGCCGGCGAAGAAAACGGGGTGTACCGCTTCCTGCCGCCGATGCACCGCTTCCTCGATGTGTGCCTGTCGGTGCAGCAGGACCGTGACCTGGCGGCCAGCCTGCACAGCGTATTGCCGCTGCCGGTACCCGTGCTGATCGACGAAGACAGTGACGAAAAACTGCTGCAGACCGACGACCCGCTCGACCTCGCCGAATTTTCCGATGAAAGCGAAGAAGACGCCCTGGCCCGCGCCATTGCCGAAGAACAGGAGCTCGACGCATGAGCAAGGAACGCTACGGCATCCGCCGCTTTGCCCTTTTGAACACCGCCGGCTACAGCCTTGGCCTGTTCCCGCTGGAAGAGCCACTGTCGGTGTATGGCGCGAACAACCTCGGTAAATCCGCTTCGATCAACGCCCTGCAGTTCCCGATCCTGGCGCGCATGTCGGACATGAGCTTCGGCAAGTACAGCCTGGAACAATCCCGGCGTTTCTACTTCGCCTCCGACACCAGCTACATCCTGGTGGAAGTGAACCTGCCACACGGTCCTCACGTGATCGGCGTGGTCGGACGTGGCCCGGGTGGCGGCTTCGGTCACCAGTTCTTCGCCTATGCCGGCCAGCTGGACCTGGCGCACTACCAGAAAAACGACACCTGCCTGCGCCAGAAAGAGCTGTTCAGCAACCTGGAGCGCGAAGGCCTGAAAGCCTACGAACTCAAGCCCGATGAACTGCGACGCCTGCTGGTCGGTGGCCACACCTCGATCCCGCTGGACCTGACCCTGATCCCGCTGCGCTCCACCAGCGAACAGAGCCTGAAGACCTTCCGCGCCCTGTTCATCAACCTGCTGCACATGCGCGAAATCACCGCGGCCAAGCTCAAGCAACTGTTCCTCGATGCCTTCGAGCACAGCTTGCGCTCCGGTAGCGTCGACTACATCGCCGCGTGCGAAGAAGCCTTCCGTGATGTACGACGCATGGAACAGGACTACCACTCGCTGGTGGCCGCCGGCCCATTGGTCGAAGCCCTGGCCAACGGCGTGAAACAGCGCGACATCCTGCGCGGCAAGCTGCACCGGATCTCGCCGCTGCTCGACTCCCTGCTCGGCACCTGGTCGGACTACGCCAGTGCCCGCAAGGAAGAGCTGACCCTCCAGGCCGAGCACTATCGCCACGAGCAGGACGCCCTGCAGAACGATCAACGGGGCGGCACCCAGGAGCTGATGCGCCTGGAGCGGGAAATCACCGGCATCCAGCGCTGGCTCGGCGAGCTGTCGGTGCTCAAGCATCGCTTCGCGCTGATCGATGACGTCAAGGTGCTCGAGCAACAACTGCTCGCGGCCAAGGACGCCCACGACGAGCTGGCAGGTGCCCTGGCGCAATCGCGTCAATTCAGTGCCGAAGACCTGGAAGAGCGCCTGCGCGACCTGGAAAAACGCCTGAAGTCGGTCAAGCAGCAACTCGACCACGCCGACAACAACAGCTACGCCCGCCTGCGCGAGGAATTCTCGCAGCAGGACGTCGAGCGCCTGATGCGCCTGTTCAACAGCGCACTGTTCAGCCTGCCGCTGGGTGAACACGGCATCAGCCTGGACGAGAATGGCGACTGGGTGAAATCCGTGGAACTGATCCTCGATGGTTTCAAGGGCGAGCGCTTCGAAGTGCCGGGCCTGTCCATCGACATCTCGCACATCGAGCCACCGGCTCTGCAAGCCCTGGCCGACCGCGCGGCGTTGCGCGACCAGAAAGAGCGCCTGGAAAAAGAACTCAAGCAACTGAAAACCCAGCAGGCCGTGGCCGCCGACCGCGCCGCGAGCAAGACCCAGACCGAAGCGCTGTACCAGCAAGTGCTGGATGCGCAGAAAGCCCTGGAAGACTTCCGCCGCGCGCAAACCCTGAGCGCCGAGGAAGGCGACAAGCTCGAGCAGCTGGCGCAGATGGAAGCCGCCCAGGACGAATTGAAGCGTTCCAGCGATGCCTTCACCGAGCGTGTCCAGCAACTGTCGGCCAAGCTGCAACTGGTCGGCCGCCAGATCGGCGACATGGAAGCCAAGCAGCGCACCCTCGACGACGCCCTGCGCCGCCGTCAGTTGTTGCCGGCGGACCTGCCGTTCGGCACGCCGTTCATGGATCCGGTCGACGACTCGATGGACAACCTGCTGCCACTGCTCAACGACTATCAGGACAGCTGGCAGGGCCTGCTGCGCGCCGATGGCCAGATCGAGGCGCTGTACGCCCAGGTGCGCCTCAAGGGCGTGGCCAAGTTCGACAGCGAAGACGATATGGAGCGCCGTCTGTCACTGTTGATCAACGCGTACGCACACCGCACTGACGAAGCCCTGACCCTGGGCAAGGCCCGTCGAGCAGCCGTGACAGATATCGCCCGGACCCTGCGCAACATCCGCAGCGACTACGACAGCCTCGAGCACCAGCTGGCGCTGTTCAACCGCGAGATCAACAAGCGCCAGGTGTCCAACCTGCAAAGCTTCCGCATCGTGCTGGCGCCGAACAAGGAAGCACTCAAGCACATCGACCAGATTATCCACAGCGCCGGTCAGTACGAAGAGGGTGAAACCCTGTCGGTATTCGACCTCAGCCAGAGCGCCGAGCAGGACAACAAGAACGAAGAGGCCAAGGAATACCTGGCGCGGCTGGTGGCGGCGAATCACAACCAGCTCGGCCTCAAGGACTTGTTCGAGCTCGCGTTCGAGATCACCAAGGTCAACGGATCGCCGGTGATCCACACCGACATCGACGGCGCCGCGTCCAACGGCACCACCATGACCATCAAGGCGCTGACCAACATGTATTTGTTGCTGCACTTGATGGACCGCGACCTGGCCGGGCGTGTGCGCTTGCCGTACTACCTCGACGAGGCCGCGGACATCGACGAGAAGAACCAGGCGGCCTTGCTGGAAACCAGCCTGCAACTGGGCTTCGTGCCGATCCTGGCGAGTGTGAAGCCGCAGGTTTGCGCCAGTGTCGCCATCGACCTGGAAGGCGGCAGCGGCCCGGCGGGCATCTACATCGATGAGGAGGACTGGAAGTACATCCGTCGTCACGAACCGGTGAAGGCGCCGGTGAGTGTTGAAGCGGATGAGCCGGAGCTGGATGCGGTTTGAGTTGAACCGCTAGATGCGAAAAGGCCGCGGTCCAATAGATCGCGGCCTTTTTTGTGGTTCTTGCAGTGCTCTTCAGGGCCTCTTCGCGAGCAAGCCCGCTCCCACAGTGGACCGGTGTACATAAGTCCATTGTGGGAGCCAGCCTGCTGGCGATGGCGTCATCACTGAGGCCACATACTCCCTGTTACTTGCCGAGCGGAATCTTCGGCGCCCAGGTCAGCCATTCCTCTTCGAACTTGTCGAACAGCGCAAACGTCTGCTCCGGCCGCGCCGGGTTGCCCATGCGCTCGCCGTCTGGCGTAGCGAAGGCAACACCGCCCTGGATCATGGTCTCCAGCGACTCGGTGCGCACCGTTGCCCCTCTGAACAGGCCAACATCGAAATCAAAACCGCTGGTGTTCCAGAAGCGTGTGCCGCTGCGTACCAATGGCGCGTACTTCGGCTCGATCAGGATGCGGATCAACACTCGATCAGCCGTCTGCCCCAGCTCGTAACCCGTGACCTTGCCCACGGTGATTTCGCGATAAGTCACCGGTACCCCGGGTTTCAGCGAACCACGGCGAGGAGCGCTCAACACCAGGCTCAAGCCGGCTTCCTGCCTGGCGGTTTCCGGTGGACTGGCCAGCGCCACGAAGTTTTTCTGCGGCCCCAGGTTCTTCGCAGCCGGTTGCACCTCGATGTACTGCCCGGTGACCAATGTTTCCAGGTTGGACGTCTTGATCAACCCCAGCTCGGGCTTGACCACCCAGAACTGACTGCCGACGCGCGCGATGCGCTCCGGCACTTCATCGATCCGCGCCGTCAGCAGCACCGACTGCAGGTCGTCACTCAGGTCGACGTCTTCGATCTTGCCGACATCCAGCCCCTTGAAGCGGATCGGTGTGCCGGTATGCAGGCCATCGGCACGGTCGACCTTGAGGGTGATCACCGTGCCTTTCTGGTTAGCCAGCTCATGGCTGGCGAACAGGCGGAAACGCGGGATGCGCTTTTGCAAGGGCGCCTTGGCCTCCGGTGTTTCAAAGGCGATGCCGCCCGCCATCAGGCTTTGCAACGATTCGCTCTTGACCTGGATCCCGCCGGTCAGCCCACCGGTCAAGGTGATGCCACTGGCATTCCAGAATCGAGTGGAGGCGTTGACCAGGTCTTCGTACTCCTTCTCGATATGGACGCCAATCACCAGCTGTTTCTTCTTGCGCGAGAACTGATAACTCTGGACCGAGCCCACCTTGACCTGCTTGTAGAGCACCGGGCTGCCCACTTCCAGCGAGCCGAGGTTATCGGTGAACAACACCAGGTGCAGACCCGGGGCACGCAAATCCAGCGGCGGCGCCTTGGGCCGTGCGACAAACTCGCGTTGCGGCGCGGCGCCTTTGTCCCCCGGACGCACGGCGATGTAGTTACCCTTGACCAGTGCTTCAAGGCCGGTGATGCCCGCCAGGGAGATCGACGGCTTGACCACCCAGAACTGGGTGCCATCGACCAGGTAATCCTCGGCCAGAGGGTCCAGCGTCAACTCGGCGCTGGCACCGGACAAATCGGGATCGACCTTGAGCGCCTTGAGGGTGCCGACCTGGATGCCTTTGTACATCACCGGCGTACGGCCCGCCTGCAAGCCTTCGAAGTCAGTCAGCTTGACCTTGACCTTGATACCGGCGGCGGCCGCGTCGAAGTCCTCATACAGACGGAACGGCAGGCTCGGATCGGTCGGCGGGCTGTCCTTGCGGTTTTCAGGCGTGGCAAACGCAATACCGCCAGCCACAATACTGGCCAGGGACTCACTGCGTACTTTTACCCCGGACAGGTTGGCGTCGATGCTGATGCCGCTGGCGTTCCAGAAGCGCGTGTGTTTGCGCACCAGCTTGGCGTAGGTCGGCTCGATGAAGACCTTGAGTTCAACCGTACTCTGGTCTTCTGATAGCACGTAGCTTTTGATCTGCCCGACCTTGATCTGCTTGTAGAACACCGGGCTGCCACGGTTCAGCGAACCCAGGCGATCGGCCTTGATCGTCAGGTGCAGGCCTGGCTGGGCGTCGGACAGCGGCGGCTCCTCGGCCAGGGCCTTGAACTTGCGGGTAGGCTCGCCCTCACCCGGACTGACTGCGACATAGTTACCCGAAACAAGCGTCTCCAGGCCGGTGATACCGGCCAGCGTCACGCTCGGCTTGACCAGCCAGAAGCGCGTGCTGGTGCGCAGGTATGGCTCCACGTCCTTGTTCATCTCGACGGTCGCGATCACACCTTTGGAGCTGCCTTCGTCATCAAGCTTGAGGGTTTTCACCTTGCCGACCGACATGCCCTTATAAACGACTTCGGTCTTGTTGGCCTGGATACCTTCACCGCTTTCGAAACGTACCTGAATCTCGATACCGGTTTCGTTGTAGGCACGCCAGCCAAGCCAGCCGCCGATGATCAAGGCGATCAGGGGCAGAATCCAGATGGCAGACCAGTTCGAGGCCGGTCGGGTTTTCGCTACGGGCAAATCAGTCATGGTCGTCGTCCGACTCCGTGTTATCCCAAATCAGTCGGGGATCGAAAGTTACTGCGGCAAGCATCGTCAGAATCACTACGCTGGCGAACGCGATGGCGCCAAGATTGGCTTCGATGCTGGCAAGCCGTCCAAAATTCACGAGCGCCACCAGGATGGCGATCACAAAGATATCGAGCATCGACCAGCGGCCGATGAACTCGATAAAGCGGTACATCCATATTCGCTGGCGGGCCGAGAGTGGCTGGTGGCGCTGCACGGAAAACAGCAACAGTGCGATACCCACCAGCTTGAACGTGGGCACCATGATGCTGGCGATAAACACCACCGCGGCGATGGGAATCATGCCGTGCTGAACCAGTTCGATCACTCCGGACATGATGGTGCTCGGATCACCCTTGCCCAGGGAGCTCACGGTCATGATCGGCAGCAGATTGGCCGGTATGTAAAGAATGGCGGCGGTGATCAGCAACGCCCAGGTCCGCGTCAAACTGTTCGGGCGGCGGGCATGCACCAGCGCGCCGCAGCGAGTGCAGACCTGTTCGTCGGTATCAGCTTCCTGCTTGTTCAATTCATGGCATTCCGCGCAAATCAGAATGCCTGCATCAATCGCCCGCATGGGCATCCTCTCCTGATAAAGCCTGCCAGATCTGGTGAGGAGACATCACGACCTCCAGCCAGACCTGAACCAACAACAATCCAATGAAGCATGCCAGGCCCAGGCCGATGGTCATTGCTGCCATATCTGCCAGCTTGACGATCGCCACCAGTACGCCCATGAGGTAAACCTCGAGCATCCCCCAGTCCCGCAAATGGTGGTAAATCCGGTAGAGCAGCAAGCCGTAGCTACGCCCGACGTCAAAACGGATGCTCAGCAACACCACCAGTTGGCAGAGCAGCTTGAGCAACGGAATCGCCATGCTGCACAGGAACACAATGACTGAAACGCTTTGCATGCCTGTATCGAACAGCGCGACAACCCCGCTCCAGACCGTGTCTTGCGATGATTGCCCGAGCAGGTTGAGTTGCATGATGGGTAAAAAGTTCGCCGGGATATACAACAGCAGTGCCGCAATCACCAGGGCGAGACTACGCTGCACGACGTTGTATCGATGGGCATAGAGTTCGTAACCACATCGCGGGCACAGGGCTTTCTCGCCATGGTCGAGCTCGGGCTTGCGCAACAGCAAGTCGCACTCATGGCATGCCACCAAATCGCTTAGCGGTAATTCTGACAGCTTTGAGGTGTCAACCGGATCTGGCATATGACGCTCTGACTCCGAAAAAGTTGGGCCTATTCTAGTGCCATGAATCAAAAATAACTGTGCCAATTTGTGCACGAGTCTTTCTCGCGGACAAAGACAAAACCCCTACCTGCATGCGCAGATAGGGGTTTTGGAATTTAATCTTGACGATGACCTACTCTCACATGGGGAAACCCCACACTACCATCGGCGATGCATCGTTTCACTTCTGAGTTCGGGATGGGATCAGGTGGTTCCAACGCTCTATGGTCGTCAAGAAATTCGGGTACTGAACCGTTTTTCAACGTTTCAGCAAATTGGGTATGTGACAGCTGGTGTTTTGTGAGTATCTCGAACTTTCGGTTCGTTTCGTCTTCACACACCGCAATCTGATGCTCTTTCGAGTAGTCAAATTGCTTGGGTGTTATATGGTCAAGCCTCACGGGCAATTAGTATTGGTTAGCTCAACGCCTCACAGCGCTTACACACCCAACCTATCAACGTCGTAGTCTTCGACGGCCCTTCAGGGGACTCAAGGTCCCAGTGAGATCTCATCTTGAGGCTAGTTTCCCGCTTAGATGCTTTCAGCGGTTATCTATTCCGAACATAGCTACCCGGCAATGCCACTGGCGTGACAACCGGAACACCAGAGGTTCGTCCACTCCGGTCCTCTCGTACTAGGAGCAGCCCCTCTCAAATCTCAAACGTCCACGGCAGATAGGGACCGAACTGTCTCACGACGTTCTAAACCCAGCTCGCGTACCACTTTAAATGGCGAACAGCCATACCCTTGGGACCGGCTTCAGCCCCAGGATGTGATGAGCCGACATCGAGGTGCCAAACACCGCCGTCGATATGAACTCTTGGGCGGTATCAGCCTGTTATCCCCGGAGTACCTTTTATCCGTTGAGCGATGGCCCTTCCATACAGAACCACCGGATCACTAAGACCTACTTTCGTACCTGCTCGACGTGTCTGTCTCGCAGTCAAGCGCGCTTTTGCCTTTATACTCTACGACCGATTTCCGACCGGTCTGAGCGCACCTTCGTACTCCTCCGTTACTCTTTAGGAGGAGACCGCCCCAGTCAAACTACCCACCATACACTGTCCTCGATCCGGATAACGGACCTGAGTTAGAACCTCAAAGTTGCCAGGGTGGTATTTCAAGGATGGCTCCACGCGAACTGGCGTCCACGCTTCAAAGCCTCCCACCTATCCTACACAAGCAAATTCAAAGTCCAGTGCAAAGCTATAGTAAAGGTTCACGGGGTCTTTCCGTCTAGCCGCGGATACACTGCATCTTCACAGCGATTTCAATTTCACTGAGTCTCGGGTGGAGACAGCGCCGCCATCGTTACGCCATTCGTGCAGGTCGGAACTTACCCGACAAGGAATTTCGCTACCTTAGGACCGTTATAGTTACGGCCGCCGTTTACCGGGGCTTCGATCAAGAGCTTCGCGTTAGCTAACCCCATCAATTAACCTTCCGGCACCGGGCAGGCGTCACACCCTATACGTCCACTTTCGTGTTTGCAGAGTGCTGTGTTTTTAATAAACAGTCGCAGCGGCCTGGTATCTTCGACCGGCGTGGGCTTACGCAGCAAGTGCTTCACCCTCACCGGCGCACCTTCTCCCGAAGTTACGGTGCCATTTTGCCTAGTTCCTTCACCCGAGTTCTCTCAAGCGCCTTGGTATTCTCTACCCAACCACCTGTGTCGGTTTGGGGTACGGTTCCTGGTTACCTGAAGCTTAGAAGCTTTTCTTGGAAGCATGGCATCAACCACTTCGTGTTCTAAAAGAACACTCGTCATCAGCTCTCGGCCTTGAAATCCCGGATTTACCTAAGATTCCAGCCTACCACCTTAAACTTGGACAACCAACGCCAAGCTGGCCTAGCCTTCTCCGTCCCTCCATCGCAATAACCAGAAGTACAGGAATATTAACCTGTTTTCCATCGACTACGCTTTTCAGCCTCGCCTTAGGGACCGACTAACCCTGCGTCGATTAACGTTGCGCAGGAAACCTTGGTCTTTCGGCGTGGGTGTTTTTCACACCCATTGTCGTTACTCATGTCAGCATTCGCACTTCTGATACCTCCAGCAAGCTTCTCAACTCACCTTCACAGGCTTACAGAACGCTCCTCTACCGCATCATCCGAAGATGATACCCGTAGCTTCGGTGTATGGTTTGAGCCCCGTTACATCTTCCGCGCAGGCCGACTCGACTAGTGAGCTATTACGCTTTCTTTAAAGGGTGGCTGCTTCTAAGCCAACCTCCTAGCTGTCTAAGCCTTCCCACATCGTTTCCCACTTAACCATAACTTTGGGACCTTAGCTGACGGTCTGGGTTGTTTCCCTTTTCACGACGGACGTTAGCACCCGCCGTGTGTCTCCCATGCTCGGCACTTGTAGGTATTCGGAGTTTGCATCGGTTTGGTAAGTCGGGATGACCCCCTAGCCGAAACAGTGCTCTACCCCCTACAGTGATACATGAGGCGCTACCTAAATAGCTTTCGAGGAGAACCAGCTATCTCCGAGCTTGATTAGCCTTTCACTCCGATCCACAGGTCATCCGCTAACTTTTCAACGGTAGTCGGTTCGGTCCTCCAGTCAGTGTTACCTAACCTTCAACCTGCCCATGGATAGATCGCCCGGTTTCGGGTCTATTCCCAGCGACTAGACGCCCTATTAAGACTCGCTTTCGCTACG
>NZ_CP064949.1:6297500-6625000 GCF_046042685.1 Pseudomonas sp. PLMAX
GTACTTGATGTTGCTGACCATCAGCATGCCGGCCGCCGCAACCAACAGCGCCACCAGGAAGGACATCTTCGAACCCTGGATGCCGTAATCGCTGAACGCCCAGACTATCCCCGCCACCACACCGGCTGCGGCCGGGCTGGCCAGACCGATGAAATAGCGCTTGTCGGCGGTACCGACCTGGGTATTGAAACGCGCCAGGCGCAACGCCGCGCCCGCTACATAGATGAAGGCGACCATCCAGCCAACCTTGCCCATGTCGCCCAGGGCCCAGCCGAAGGCGAGCAATGCCGGTGCCACACCAAAGGCGACCATGTCCGACAGTGAGTCGTACTCGGCACCAAAGGCGCTCTGGGTATTGGTCATGCGCGCAACGCGACCGTCGAGGCCGTCGAGCACCATGGCCACGAAAATCGCGATGGCGGCAAAGGCGAAATACTTGCTCGCACCGATCGAGTCGCCGGCGCTCAAGGCAGCCTGGGCACTCATCGAGTTGATGATGGAATAGAAACCGGCGAACAGGTTCGCCGTGGTAAACAGATTCGGCAGAAGATAGATACCACGATGCCGGACTTTACGGCCTTCAGCGTCATGCCCTTCTTCGACATGTTCATCGATGGGCAGCAGGCTTTCGGCGTCAGAGGCCTGGTTTGGCTCTTCGGGACGTTCGCTCATGGACATTACCTTGCAACGGGGTGGAAAGTTTCGACAGGTGTCTGGGACGACGGTTCGACCGCAAACGATGCAGCTTTATACCAGAACCAGCCCCCCAAACGAAAAAACGCGGCCTAAGCCGCGTTTTTCGTACAAGAGCTCGACTTAGTTCTTGGCTTTGTCGACGATCTTGTTGGCACCGATCCACGGCATCATGGAGCGCAGTTGCTCGCCGATGACTTCGATACCGTGCGCGGCGTTGTTACGACGCTTGGCGGTCATCGAAGGATAGCCGGTAGCGCCTTCGCTGATGAACATCTTGGCGTATTCGCCGTCCTGAATACGTTTCAGGGCGTTGCGCATGGCCTGACGGGATTCGGCGTTGATGACTTCCGGGCCGGTCACGTACTCGCCGTACTCGGCGTTGTTGGAGATCGAGTAGTTCATGTTGGCGATACCGCCTTCGTACATGAGGTCAACGATCAGCTTCAGTTCGTGCAGGCACTCGAAGTAGGCCATTTCCGGCGCGTAGCCAGCTTCAACCAGGGTTTCGAAACCGGCTTTTACCAGTTCAACGGTACCGCCGCACAGAACGGCTTGTTCGCCGAACAGGTCGGTTTCGGTCTCGTCCTTGAAAGTGGTTTCGATGATGCCGGTACGACCGCCACCCACGCCAGCTGCGTAGGACAGTGCTACGTTTTTAGCGTTGCCCGAAGCGTCCTGGTAGATCGCGATCAGGTCAGGGATACCGCCGCCTTTGACGAACTCGGAACGCACGGTGTGGCCTGGCGCCTTCGGCGCGATCATGATCACGTCGAGGTCAGCGCGTGGCACTACCTGGTTGTAGTGGATCGCGAAGCCGTGGGAGAAGGCCAGGGTGGCGCCTTTCTTGATGTTCGGCTCGATTTCGTTCTTGTACAGGGAGGACTGGAACTCGTCCGGGGTCAGGATCATGACAAGGTCGGCAGCAGCAACGGCGGAAGCAACGTCAGTCACTTTCAGGCCGTGGGCTTCAGCCTTGGCAACGGTGGCCGAGCCTTTGCGCAGGCCAACAGTCACGTCAACACCGGAGTCTTTCAGGTTGCACGCTTGAGCGTGGCCCTGGGAACCGTAACCGATGATGGCAACTTTCTTGCCCTGGATGATCGACAGGTCGCAGTCTTTATCGTAGAAAACTTTCATGAATTTCCCCTATATCAGGCCGTTCAGGCCATTCGCTAATTTGGTTTAGATGCTGAGTACTTTGTCGCCGCGGGCGATACCGGTGACGCCACTGCGGACGGTCTCCAGGATCGAGGCGGTGCCAATGGACTGGATGAAGCTGTCGAGCTTGTCGCTGGTACCGGTCAATTGAACGGTATACACGCTGGCACTGACATCGACGATCTGTCCACGGTAAATATCGGTGGTGCGCTTGATCTCGGCGCGCTGGGCGCCGGTGGCCTTGACCTTGACCAGCATCAGTTCGCGCTCGATGTGAGCACTTTCCGACAGGTCGACCAATTTGACCACTTCGATCAGCTTGTTCAGGTTCTTGGTGATCTGCTCGATGACTTCATCGTGACCCACGGTGGTCAGCGTCAGACGCGACAGGGTCGGGTCTTCGGTTGGCGCCACGGTCAGGCTTTCGATGTTGTAGTTGCGCTGCGAGAACAGGCCGACTACACGAGACAAAGCGCCAGGTTCGTTTTCCAGAAGCAAGGAAATAATGTGCCGCATGATTAAGTACGCTCCGTCTTGCTCAGCCACATATCGCGCATGGAGCCGTCTTTGATCTGCATCGGGTAGACGTGCTCGCTGGTGTCGACCGAAATATCGATCACCACCAGGCGATCTTTCATGGCGAACGCCTCTTCCATCTTCGACTTCAAATCTTTCGAATCGGTAATGCGCACGCCGACGTGGCCGTAGGCCTCTGCCAGCTTGACGAAATCAGGCAGCGATTCCATGTAGGAATGAGAGTGGCGGCTGCCGTAGCTCATGTCCTGCCACTGGCGAACCATGCCCAGCACACCGTTGTTCAGGATGACGATTTTTACCGGCAGACCGTATTGCAGGCAGGTCGACAGTTCCTGAATGTTCATCTGGATGCTGCCCTCGCCCGTTACGCAGGCGACGTCGTCATCCGGAAAGCTCAACTTGATACCCATGGCCGCCGGGAAACCGAAGCCCATGGTGCCCAGGCCACCGGAGTTGATCCAGCGGTTCGGCTTGTTGAACTTGTAGTACTGCGCGGCGAACATCTGGTGCTGACCCACGTCGGAAGCCACAAAGGCATCGCCCTTGGTCACTTCGCACAGGGTCTCGATCACCGCTTGCGGCTTGATGACACTGCCGTCGCCCTTGTCATAAGGGAACAGGCCGCGGTCACCGCGCCACTCGTCGATCTGCTTCCACCAGCTGGCAACGGACTCCTTGTTCGGGGTCTCGCCGATTTCCTTGAGGATCGCGACCATTTCGGTCAGGACGCTCTCGACCGGACCCACGATAGGCACATCGGCCTTGATGGTCTTGGAGATCGAAGCCGGGTCGATGTCGATGTGAATGATCTTGGCGTTCGGGCAGAACTTCGATGCGCCGTTGATGACGCGGTCGTCGAACCGTGCGCCGACGGCCAGGATCACGTCAGCATGGTGCATCGCCAGGTTGGCGGTGTAGCTGCCGTGCATGCCCAGCATGCCGATGAACTGACGGTCGGTGCCAGGGAAACCGCCCAGGCCCATCAGGGTATTGGTCACTGGCAGGTTGAGCATTTTCGCCAGCTCGGTCAGCGGTGCGGAGCCGTTGCCGAGAATCACGCCACCGCCCGAATACATCACGGGACGCTTGGCCGCCAGGAGCATTTCTGCCGCCTTGCGGATTTGCCCCGAGTGGCCGCGAACGGCCGGGCTGTAGGAGCGCAGCTTGGCTTTTTTCGGGAAGATGTATTCGAACTTCTCGGCAGGGTTGGTCATGTCTTTCGGGATATCGACAACGACAGGACCAGGACGACCGGATTGCGCCAGGTAGAAGGCTTTCTTCATGACTTCCGGGATTTCCGACGCGTGCTTGATCATGAAGCTGTGTTTCACGATCGGCCGGGAGATACCGATCATGTCGGTTTCCTGGAAGGCGTCGGTACCGACCATGGTGCTCGGCACCTGGCCGGAAATCACCACCATCGGAATGGAGTCCATGTAGGCCGTGGCGATACCGGTGATGGCGTTGGTCGCGCCCGGGCCGGAAGTCACCAGTACCACGCCGGCTTTACCGGTGGCACGGGCGTAGCCGTCAGCCATATGGGTCGCGGCCTGCTCGTGACGAACCAGGATGTGGGTCACTTCCGGTTCTTTGAACAGGGCATCATAGACATGAAGAAGAGCACCACCCGGGTACCCGTAGATATATTTGACGCCTTCGTCACGCAAAAAGCGGACGAGCATCTCACCGCCAGATAAAAGCTCCACGTTGTTCACCTCTAAAACGCCAGAATACCGCCCACAAAAGGGACGGGTCTTAATAGGTTTACTTCTCAGCAGAGCATGAGCGACGGTGGTCGCCGACTACGTCAGCACTGACTGAGCAAGTATTGGGATCGTCCCAAGTGTTGCGGGCCTTTCCCACCCAGCGCGAGGTAACGCGTTGCGGGTGTAACAGGTCGGCGCGGATGTGCGCCTCATGATCTGCCGAGCGGGTCTGCTTCTGGCAGTCCCTCTACAGCGGACTTTGGATTCTTCTGTTTCGTCCCCTGCAAGTCAAGTCGTCTATGAGGTTTATTCTACTAACCACATGAGAACGCAAGAAAAAACCTGTAAACCCCCAGTGTGTTAGCTTCAATTGCGCAACTTTTGACTAGGAATTGGCATGCGTACGCACTTCTTCATCGCCGGCCTGATGGCCGCCCTCAGCCCGCTGTCCCTGGCCGCGCAAATTTACCAGTGGGTCGACGCCCAGGGCGTTACCCATTTCGATGCGCAACCGCCCAGGGATCAGCCAGCCACGACCCTCGTCACGCCCGCCTCCCCCTCTGGCAAATCGGGCGCCGCCGCGCACAGCGGCGCCATTGGTGACCAACAGGCGATCGACAAGTCGGTGAAGCAGCAGGTGGCCGAGCAACAGAATCAATTGAGGGCTTTCTGCGAACAGGCACGAACCAACCTGGCGCAGTTGCAGAATAATCCGCGTTTGAGAGAGCAAGTGGATGGCCAGATGCGACGCCTTGATGACACGCAACGCCAGGAGCGCATCGGCGAAACGCAGAAACAGATTGCCGATAACTGCATGTAGGAGCTGTCTCGTGGAACGAGGCTGCGATCTTTTGATCTTTGAAAAGATCGCAGCCTCGTTTCACGAGACAGCTCCTACAGGTTCCCGCAGGCCCCACAGGTTCAGACGATGGGGCGGGGTTAGCGGGAGGCAGTGATCAGGTGATCGAACTCTTTGAGCAACACCTGCAGCTGGCGATCCCTGCCCTGGACATTGCGTCCGGCAAAGACCATTTCCGCCATTTCCTGGATGCCAGATGCATTCGGCAATGGCAGGTCCTGCTCGAGGATCATCTTCATGCGCGGCAGGAAGATCCATTGCAGCCACTGCTCGAAGTCCAGTGTATCGACCGAAAACGGCTCAACACTGGACAGCGCTTCAGCGGAGGGTGGAGCTTCGTCCCACCACCCTTGCACGCGCAATTCACGCTCGATCAGCAGCAGCTGATCGGCGATTTTGAGAAAGCGTGCATCCATTACGACGTTACCTTGGCTTTTTGACGAGCCAGCGCTGCGCCCGAAGAGTCGCCCTGCTTCTCACGCGCTTGGGCGATCAGCTCCCACAGGCTGGCTTGAAGTGCCGGACGGCCGTTGGCGAAGGTCAGGCCACGGCGGGCAAATTGCTCGGCCTGTGGCGCATCGCCTTGGGCCATGCGCACTTGTGCCAGGCGATACAGCACTTGCGGCTCACGCGGGGCCACACGCTGGGCACGTTCGAGGATTGAAGAAGCGCCATTGAGGTCGCCACTGGCCTGTTGTTGCTGAGCGGTGGTCAACAGGGCCAGTACCGGACCGTCCAGTTGCTCGTCGGCGGACAGGCCACCGGAGCTACTGGCCGACGGAATACCGCTCGGCGTCGAAGGCATGCTGTAGCTGCCCTGATTGACCGGTGCGGACTGCACCGGCGACGTGTCGATCGGGCCTGGCGTTATTGGCCCTGGAGTAATGGGCCCCGGAGTAATTGGACCAGTGCTGATCGGTGCCGACGCCACCGCACCACCACCCGGCACCATCACGACCACACCGGTATCGCCTTGTGGAATCTCCTGAGGCCTGGATTGCACAGGACGTTGCACCGTTGTCTGACGGTATCCGCCGTTCGCCGATACGCGCTCGCTGTTGGAAACCCTGGTGCCGGAGTCCTCCACCGGAATCGAGCCGCGCTGCACCGTGGAGCAACCGCTGAGCAAAGCCACGGCAGTAACCGCTGGAATCAACCACTTGTTCACTTGAAACCCTCTTTGCTTAATTCATCCAGCCCTTGACCCAATCCATCACCGTTTCGCCGGAAGGGCTTTCGCCACCGCAAGCGGCACCGGGAGGCGGTTCGCTGCCGCGAATATACGGCATCTGCACGGCGCCCGGGCAACCGGCGTCGGAACCTTGTCCGGTGCGCGAATCGACCCAGGCCTGAACGATATTATCCGGCTGCGGCATGTCCAGCGGCAACGGGTCGGCCTTGCGCATGAAGCTGGTCCAGACCTGCAACGCACCGGTGGCACCGGTGAACGGGGTCTTGCCGTTATCGTCGCGCCCCAACCAGACCACCGCCAGCAAGTCCTGACTGAACCCGGCGAACCAACTGTCCCGCGAGTCGTTACTGGTCCCGGTCTTGCCGGCCAGGGTCAAAGTCTTTGGTAACACGTTGTAAACCGAGCTGCCGGTACCCTCGCGCATGACCCGCTGCATCGCGCTCTGGATCAGGTAGATCGACGCCGGGTCGAAACGCTGCTGGATCTGGAACGGATAGCGCTTGAGCGGCTCGCCTTCAGCCGTCAATACACTGCGAATCCCGCGCATTGGCGTATTGAAACCACCGTTGGCGAGCGTCTGGTACATGGTTGCCACTTCGATCGGGGTCATGCCGCCGGCACCCAGCAACATCGACGGGAAGGCCGGGAACTCGCGGCTGACACCCAGGCGTCCGAGTGTCTTGAGGACATTCGGCACGCCCACGGCCAGGCCCAGGCGCGCGGTCGACAGGTTGTAGGAGTGCGCCAGCCCTTGATAAAGGAAAACCGTGCCGTGGGAGCGGCGATCGTAGTTCTGTGGTTTCCAGACCTGGCCGTCCGCGCCCTTGACCGAGAAGGACTCATCCGACAGCCAACTGGTCAATGTGTACTGGCTGGGTTTTTCCAGCGCCGTCAGATAAACCGCCGGCTTGATCAACGAGCCGATCGGCCGCACCGCGTCCAGCGCCCGGTTGAACCCGGCGAAGCTGGCCTGGCGACTGCCGATCATCGCCTGCACCTCACCGGTTTCCGGGTTGGTCACGACCATGGCCGCCTCGACATCATCCGAACCCTTGCGGCCGGAGAGGCGCTTGAAGGTGTCATTGACCGACGCTTCGGCTTTCATCTGCAGGATCGGATCGAAGCTGGTAAAGATCCGCAGCCCCTCCTCGGTCAAGTCTTCGTCGCGGTAATCTTCGCGCAGCTGGCGCTTGACCAGGTCCAGGAAGCCAGGGAACGAGCTGTCCGCCAGACTGCCGCGCTTGGTCACGCCCAGCGGCATTTTCTTCGCCGCTTCGACTTGCTCGGCCGTGGCAACGCCCTGCTCCTGCAGCACATCGAGCACCAGGTTACGCCGCTCGAGTGCACGCTCCGGATAGCGGCGCGGGTTGTAGGAGGATGGCCCCTTGACCATGCCGACCAGCAAGGCCACCTGATGCAGCTTGAGCTCGGCCAGAGGCTGACTGAAGAAGAACTGGCTGGCCAACCCGAAACCGTGCACCGCGCGTTGACCGTCCTGGCCGACAAACACCTCGTTGAGGTAAGCCTCGAGGATTTCACGCTTGTCGTAGTGCAGTTCGAGCAGCAGCGCCATCATCGCTTCGGTCAGCTTACGGCTCAGGCTGCGCTCGTTGGTCAGGTAGAAGTTCTTGACCAGCTGTTGAGTCAGGGTACTGCCACCCTGGCGCATGCGGCCCGACGAACCGTTGACCCAGATCGCACGGGCGATCGACTTCGGCGAAACACCAAAGTGGTGATAGAAATCACGGTCCTCGACAGCGACCAGGGTTTCGAGCAGATACGGCGGCACCTGGTCGATCTTGATCAGGATCCGGTCTTCGAGGTTTTTCGGGTACAGGCCGCCGATCAGCAGCGGCTCCAGGCGCACCACTGACAACTTCGAGCCTTTGGTCGACGACAGCTCGGCCACGTAATCACCCGAGAAGCGCACACGCACCGGCTGCGCTTGCTCCATACCCTCATAGAACTGGAAGCCACGGGTATTCAGATCGACGGTATTGCCGTTGACCGACGCCGCGCCCGGACCGTTGGCCACGCTTTCACGGCGATAGCCCAAGGCATCGAGCTCGGTGAGAAAATCGTCCCTGCTCAACTTTTGTCCGACGAACAGCTCGAGCGGGCGCGCGTAGACCTTGGCCGGAATGGTCCAGCGCTTGCCGGAGAACTTCTCCTGCACGATGGCATCGAGGTACACGGCGAACCCGGCCAGCACCACGAGGCCGACCAGGCTGAGTTTAAGGGCCCAGCCCAGCCAGGGCCGCAGGCCTCTGGAGGGTGGTTTTTTTGGGGTACGGGGGGATCGAGTACGAGTCATGGCGGCGGATTATACGCACTTTATTCATACTCAACAGGAGGCCCGCAAGTTTGCGTTAGGCTGGCTAGACGCCATAATGACGACCTGAATTTTTTCCGACTCTTAAGGATCGCCTGTGAGCCAGTCCCTGATCGCCGCCCTGCAAAACAAGGCCCTCTACCCGCATCCTGTAGATGGATTCAAGGTCATCGAGACCCACATTTCCTGGGTCGTGCTTACCGGCCCCTTTGCTTATAAAGTGAAGAAGCCGATGAACTTCGGTTTCCTCGACTTCACCACCCTCGAGGCTCGCGGGCATTTCTGCGCTGAAGAGCTGCGCCTGAACCAGCGCCTGACCCAGGATCTTTATCTCGAAGTGCTGCCGATTACCGGTAGCGCCGAAGCACCGCAACTGGGCGGCGAAGGCCCGGCCATCGAGTACGCCCTGAAAATGCGCCAGTTTGGCCAGGACGGTTTGCTCAGCACGCTGCAAGCCAACGGCGAATTGACGCCCGCGCACGTCGACCAGATGGCTGACCAGATCGCCCGTTTCCACCTTGACGCACCGCGCGTGCCGGCAGAACACGAAGCCGGGACCCCGGACAGTGTCATGGCCCCTGTGCGGCAAAACTTCGAGCAGATTCGCCCCTTCCTCAGCGACAAGGCCGACCTGCTGCAACTGGACGCCCTGCAGGCCTGGGCCGACAGCAGCTTCGAACGCCTCAAGCCACTGTTCAGCCAGCGCAAGGCCGAGGGTTTCATTCGCGAATGCCACGGTGATATCCACTTGGGCAACGCTACGGTGATTGACGGCCAGGTCGTGATCTTCGACTGCATCGAATTCAACGAACCGTTCCGCTTCACCGACGTGTACGCCGACACCGCGTTCCTGGCGATGGACCTCGAAGACCGCGGCCTGAAGTGCCTGGCACGCCGATTCATCAGCCAGTACCTGGAGCTGACCGGCGATTACCAGGGCCTGGAACTGCTCAACTTCTATAAAGCCTACCGCGCCCTGGTTCGCGCCAAGGTCAGCCTGTTCAGCATGCCGGCCGAGGCGACCCCGGTACAGCGCGCCACGACACTGCGCCAATACCGCAACTACGCCAACCTGGCGGAAAGCTACAGCACCATCCCTTCGCGATTCATGGCCATCACCCATGGTGTGTCCGCCGTGGGCAAAAGCCACGTGGCGATGCGCCTGGTTGAAGCACTGGGGGCGATTCGCCTGCGCTCCGATGTGGAACGCAAGCGTCTGTTCGGCGAGCAAACCGTGGCCAATGACCTGCAGGCCGGCATTTATAGTGCCGACGCCAGCGCCGCGACCTACCAGCGCCTGCACGACATTGCCGCAGTGATCCTGCACGCCGGGTTCCCGGTGGTGGTCGACGCCACTTACCTCAAGCATGCGCAGCGCGACAGCGCGGCGAAAGTGGCCGAGGCAACCGGCGCACCGTTCCTGATCCTAGACTGCAATGCACCGCAAGCAGTGATCGAGAGCTGGCTGGCCCTGCGCCAGGTCGACAAGAAGGATCCGTCCGACGCTACCCTGGCCGTGATCGAAGCCCAGCAAGCCAGCCGTGAAGCGCTGACGCCTGCAGAAATTCTCTGCAGCAAGCGCGTACAGACCAATGAAAGCGGCACCCTCGACACGGTGGTGGAACAGATTCGCCAGCGCCTGCCGGGACTGTAAGCAAACCTTTGGGCCGTGAAGCCTGCCCCGGCTTCGCGGCTTTTAGATAGTGGCACTACACTGGCGTCATGAATCCAACAGGTGACGCAAAATGAGCCAACCGAGACTGCTCGACACCCCGCTCTACGCCTTGCTGCACAAAGACGACATCGCGGGCTTCAATAAAGAGCGCCCCGAGCAAGGGCCTATCGACATGGTCGGTGGTGATTTCCGCGGCCTGGACCTGCGCGAACTGAACGCCGACGGCATCGACTTCACCGACGCCTATTTCCGCTCCGCCGATTTGCGCGGCATCGATTTTCGCAATGCATCGCTTGAAGGGGCGAGCCTCGCCCACGCGCAGATTTCCGGCGCCTACTTCCCGGTGGAACTGAGCGCCGACGAAATCCTGATGTCGATGAACTTCGGTACGCGCCTGCGTTATCGCACCCGCTGATCGCCCGTCTGAATTGACAAGTCCAGCGCCCTCGCTTCGCGCTTGACTGCGTGCTTTTTCGCCTGAAATTCTATCGTTTTTATCATCCTTACCCTCCTCTTCGCAGCTTTTCGAAGCACTCGCGCCTGCACCCTCTTAGAAGCGTTTGCGTCAAAAACGAGCAAACAATCACGCTTTTCCTACTGATGGCTACACTCCTCAGAAGCTTGCCCACGCACCATTCGGCCATCGCAAGGAGGCTTGATGAATGATGAACTGCAACACCTGAAGAATCTTGGCAAGACGTCGGCGCAGTGGCTGCATGCCGTGGGCATCCACAGCGCCTCGGACTTGCGTCGCCTGGGGGCGGTGGATGCCTATCGGGCCGTGCGCACGCGCGGGTTTCGGGCGTCCAAGGTGTTGTTGTACGCAATCGAAGGCGCGTTGATGGACGTGCACTGGAACGACATTCCCGCCGAACGCAAGGAAGCCTTGAACAAACAACTCGAAGCCATCTCGTCACGCCACAAGAATTGAACGAGTACCGCTCGCCATGTACTTACTCGGGGAACAACCGGCTTACGCCGAAACACTGATCAATCGACTGCAAAATCTCCCTGCCCGCCTGTTGCAGGGGTTGGCACCGAGTGGGCCCGCCGTCGAGTTTCCTGCCATCGACGACCTCGCCGCGGCGCTACCCAGCGACCAGTTGTACATGCTGGACAGCGGTCGATTGCACGGATGCATCGATGATCGCGCGCTGTTCTATCTGCGCCAGGGCGACCTGATCGGCCTGCGCCAGGACGCGGGGTTGCCGCGCTGTCGCCTGTGCAGCAAGACGCCCCTGGCGCTGACGCCCTACCTTCGATCGCAGGTGTTCCAGCACATCTACGCCGACCCGTCCCGCTCGGAACTGTTCCTGCAATACATGGCGGGCCAGACGGCCCTGCTGTCCGATGCCGTAGCGCGCCTCAAGCAACCGGAATTTCGCGCCACCAACGGCTTCCAGCGCGTCGCCGGCGGTGAAACGCTGATCCATCAGGGCGATGAGGCGGACCATGTGTTCGTGATCATCGAGGGTCACGCCGAAGCATTTGTCGATGGATTCAAAGTGGGCGATGTACCCAAGGACGAGATTTTCGGCGCCATGGCGGTGTTTACCGGCGAGAAACGCAGTGCTACGGTCATCGCCAGCGAACCAAGCACCATAATGCGTATTCCCAAGGACCAGTTCCTGAGCCTCACCCAGAGCAATCCGAAGATTGCCAGCTGCCTGATCGAGAGCATGGCCCGCCGTATCGACCTGCTGAATAAACAAGTTACACAACTGATGGCACTGAAAACGACAGGCAGACCTCAATGAATACAAGGACCTGGAACGAGCGTGCGACACGAATCGAAGAAATGGAAAATCACCTGTTGACTTGGTAATGAGAATCGATATGATTATCACAACTGGTCGCGAGACTGGTCGATCTTCTGAAAAGCCCTTGGTTCGGACTCTCAGATTATCTCCTCATCAGGCTAATCACGGTTATTTGACCCGGCTCTTGCCGGGTCTTTTTTTGCCTGTGGAAAAGTCATCCGGCGCTGCGCCAAGTATCCTGAGCACCTGAGCCCTGCTCGCACCGGGCAGTTGCGCCATTTGAGGATCAGCATGAAATTTCTCTGTACCGGCCTCGAGCTGGCCGATGCCAGCAGCCGCGGTTTCGACATTGACGGCCAGAGGCTGTTCGCCGTGCGCCGGGGTGGCCAGGTCTACGTCTATATCAACCGCTGCCCGCACCGTGGCGTCGGACTGGAATGGACCCCCGACCAGTTCCTCGACCCCAGCAACAGCCTGATCCAGTGCGCCACCCATGGCGCCCTGTTCCTGATCGAGGACGGCGAATGTGTCGCCGGCCCTTGCGCAGGACAATCGTTGACCCGTGTCGATTGCCGCGAAGACGCGCAGGGCATCTGGGTCAGCCTCTAACCGCCGAGCAACACCTGCAGACGCCGGTCCACCACCATCTCCTCATGGCTCAGGCGTACGCCGTAGGCCAGCACTTCAACTCCGCACGCCACGGCCTCGCGTAAGGCCTGGGCGTAGGCTGAGTCGATCTCTTCTGCGGGACGCACGGCCTCGATGCCACTGAGATTGACGCAATACAACTGCACCGCGCGAATCCCGTCCCGGGCCAGATGCGCCAATTCGCGCAAATGCTTGGCGCCGCGCTGGGTTACTGCATCGGGAAACGCCGCCACGAGCGTGCCGTCATAGCCCAGGGTGACGCTTTTGACTTCCACATACGCTGGTCCGCTTGGGTAATCGAGGCGGAAATCGATGCGACTGCTTTCCTGGCCGTAGGCGACTTCACGCTTCAGCTCGGTGAAACCGTTCAACTCGGTGATCACGCCCGCCCGCAGCGCCTCTTCGACCAGGCCATTGGCCCGCCCCGTGTTCACGCAGAACAAGCGCCCGTGCGGGGTCTCGCCGACTTCCCAGGTGCCGGGCAGCTTGCGCTTGGGGTCATTGGAGCGGCTGAACCAGACCTGCCCGCCTTCGACCTGGCAATTGAGCATCGAGCCGGTATTGGGGCAGTGAATGGTCAGCAATTCGCCATCGACGGTTTCGATGTCGGCGAGAAAACGTTTGTAGCGGCGAATCAGCCGACCTTCTTCGAGGGGAGGATGAAAACGCATCAGCCTTGCCAGCTCCGCAGGCCACGACCGATACGCTCCACCGCTTCCTGCAAGCGTTCGAGGTTTTGGGTGTAGGCAAACCGTACGTGGTGCCCGGCTTGATAACGACCGAAGTCCAGCCCGGGGGTGATGGCGACATGTTCGGTTTCGAGGAAGTGACGGCAGAACGCGAAGGCATCGCCGCCGAACTTGCTGATATCGGCGTACAAGTAGAACGCGCCTTCCGGCTCAACGGCGATCCCGAAACCGAGATCTCTCAGGGCAGGCAGGAGGAAATCCCGGCGACGTCCGAATTCGGCGCGTCGCTCTTCCAGGATTGCAATGGTGGCCGGCTCGAAACAGGCCAGCGCCGCGTGCTGGGCCATGCTTGGCGCGCTGATGTAGAGGTTTTGCGCGAGTTTTTCCAGCTCGCCCACCGCCGCGTCCGGCGCTACCAGCCAGCCCAGGCGCCAGCCGGTCATGCCGAAATACTTGGAAAAACTATTCAGGACAAAGGCACTGTCGTCGACTTCCAGCACGCTGGCCGCATCGGTGCCGTATGTCAGGCCATGGTAAATCTCGTCCACTACCAAGTGGCCGTGGCGCTGCTTGATGGCCTGGGACAGGCCCGCCAGCTCGTCGCGGGTGAGGATGGTGCCGGTCGGATTGGCCGGGGAAGCCACCAGCGCGCCAACGCTGTCGTGATCCCAATGCCGGGCGATCAGGTCCGGTGTCAGTTGATAACGCACCTCCGGTCCGACCGGGACCAGCTGCGCGGCGCCTTCCACCAGTCGCAGGAAGTGCCGGTTGCACGGGTAACCCGGGTCGGCCAGCAGCCAGTGTTTGCCTGGATCGACCAGCAAGGCACTGGCCAGCAGCAGCGCACCGGAACCACCGGGGGTGATGAGAATGCGGCGCGGGTCGATGTTCAAGCCATAACGCTGCTGATAAAAGGCCGAAATGGCCTCACGCAGCTCGGGAATGCCACGGGCGGCGGTGTAGCGCGTCTTGCCCCCTTCCAGCGCGGCCTGCCCGGCGCGGATGATCGGCTCGGCGGTGGTGAAGTCCGGTTCGCCGATTTCCAGGTGGATCACATCGTGACCGGCAGCCTGCAATTCATTGGCCCGCGCCAGCAACGCCATGACATGAAATGGTTCGATCGCGCGACTGCGGGCACTGTAGGACTGAGCCATTGGCCTTCCTTCAACAGGGAAAAGAATCGATTCTACCCAAGCGCAGGAACGAGCGAGAACCTAAAGCGGTCAGAGGCCATATGACCCGGGCCACAAACGAACTGAGCGAGTGCCCCAGGTTTGACTAAAATCATTAATTGAGCCGGGTTCCAGAGCCACCAGGCAACACTTTGCCAGCATTTGCCAGCACCGCGGGCTGCGCCCTCGACATCCGGGAGTAGCGCGGTCTGATTTGATCTGGTAAGTTCGCCCGCTTGCAGCCGCAGGGCCGGCAGGTGCCGGTGATGGAGCAATCCTGCGCAGATGGATTACAAGAGTAGAGGCGGTCTATTTCATGTCCACCCAAGCAAAGCAACAAGCGAATCAGACGATCAGCGGCTTCGAGCCCTATGTTCAGAAAGCTGGCGAAGAGTACATGGGCGAGCCCATGCGCAAGCACTTCACCAAGGTTCTGAATCAGTGGAAAAAAGAGCTGATGGAAGGTGTCGACAAGACTGTGGACCACATGAAGGACGAAGCGGCCAACTTCCCGGACCCGGCAGACCGTGCCAGCCAGGAAGAAGAGTTCGCTCTCGAGCTTCGAGCCCGCGATCGTGAGCGCAAGTTGATCAAGAAGATCGACAAGACGCTGCAGCTGATCGAAGACGAAGAGTACGGCTGGTGTGAATCCTGCGGCATCGAGATCGGCGTCAAGCGCCTTGAGGCCCGTCCTACCGCTGACTTGTGCATCGACTGCAAGACACTGGCGGAAATCAAGGAAAAGCAAGTCGGCAAATAATCGCGGCTTGAACGAAGAACGGAGCGTGCGAACGCTCCGTTTTTGTTTCTGATATTTGCTTCGGCAGGAAACCCTGTGGGAGTGGGCTTGCTCCGGGCGGCGTTCCGACGAAAGCGGTGCATCAGCCTATATTGATGATGAGGCTGATGGCCTCTTCGCGAGCAAGCCCGCTCCCACAGGGTGGTTGGCGCAAGCCTGGAAAAAGTAATATTGCCCTTATGACTGCCATCGCCGCCTCTACCTACATCGGGCGTTTTGCCCCCACGCCCAGTGGCCACCTGCATTTCGGTTCGCTGGTCGCCGCATTGGCCTCCTACCTCGACGCCCGCTCGGTGGGTGGCCGCTGGCTGATGCGCATGGAAGACCTCGACCCGCCCCGCGAAGAGCCCGGCGCCCAGGCGGCGATCCTCAAGGCTCTGGAGAGCTACGGTTTCGAGTGGGATGGTGAGATGGTCCGCCAGAGCGACCGCCACGAGGCCTATGCCGAAGTGCTCAATCGCCTGTTCAGCCAGGGTCTGGCCTACGCCTGCACCTGCTCGCGCAAACAGCTGGAGCCGTACCACGGCATTTATCCGGGGCTGTGCCGCAATGCCGGACACGGCACGGAAGACGCCGCCATTCGTATTCGCGTGCCTGAACTGGATTATCACTTCATCGACCGGGTGCAGGGCGAGTTCCACCAGCACCTGGGCCGGGATGTCGGCGATTTCGTGATTCGCCGCCGCGACGGGCTGTACGCGTATCAACTGGCGGTGGTCCTGGACGATGCCTGGCAAGGCATCACCGACGTCGTCCGCGGTGCCGACCTGCTGGACTCGACGCCGCGCCAGCTCTACCTGCAGGAACTGCTCGGCCTGCGCCAGCCGCGCTACCTGCACATCCCGCTGATTACCCAGCCCGATGGTAACAAGCTCGGCAAGTCCTACCGCTCACCGCCCTTGAGCGAAGACCAGGCCACCCCCTTGTTGCTGCGGGCCCTGCGCGCACTGGGGCAGAAACCCGGCGCCGAACTGGCCTACGCCACGCCACGGGAAGTGCTGGACTGGGGCATAACCCACTGGGATGCCCTGCTGATCCCGCGCACACTGAGCCTGCCCGAGGCGCAGCTACAGTGATCTTACTTGCAGTGGCGCGCCCATCCGTTACCATCGCCGCACGTTTTCGGGCACGCGCATAAAAAAGAGAGGCCGGGATGTACATCTATCGCTTGGTCCTGCTCCTGGTAGTGGGGATTTATCTGTTTTCCCCGGCCATCATGGATTGGTGGATCGACGCCACTGGCGCCTGGTATCGCCCTTATCTGCTCTGGCTGATCCTGATCGTCGTGACCTTCATCCTGCAGAGCCAAAAAGATGCCGATGAGCTTTAGCCTGACCCAGATGATCCTGATCAGCGCCGCGTACCTGGCGGTGCTGTTCGGCGTGGCCTGGGTCAGCGAACGGGGCATGATCCCCCGGGCGATCATTCGCCATCCACTGACCTACACCTTGTCGCTGGGGGTCTATGCCAGTGCCTGGGCCTTTTATGGCACCGTGGGCCTGGCCTATCAGTATGGCTACGGCTTCCTGTCCAGCTACCTGGGCGTTTCCGGCGCATTCCTGCTGGCGCCGGTGTTGCTGTATCCGATCCTGAAGATCACCCGCACCTATCAGCTGTCGTCCCTGGCCGATCTGTTCGCGTTCCGCTTTCGCAGCACCTGGGCCGGCGCGCTGACCACGATTTTCATGCTGGTCGGGGTACTGCCCCTGCTGGCGCTGCAGATCCAGGCGGTCGCCGACTCCATCGGCATCCTCACCCGCGAGCCGGTCCAGCATCGCGTGGCACTGAGTTTCTGCGCCCTGATCACGCTGTTCACGATTTTCTTCGGCTCGCGGCACATCGCCACCCGGGAAAAACATGAAGGCCTGGTGTTCGCGATTGCCTTCGAGTCGGTGATCAAATTGATCGCTCTCGGCGGCGTCGGCCTCTATGCGCTGTATGGCGTGTTCGACGGCCCGCAACAGCTGGAACTGTGGCTGCTGCAAAACCAGACCGCCCTCGCCGCGCTGCACACGCCGCTGCAGGAAGGCCCTTGGCGCACGCTGCTGCTGGTGTTCTTCGCCTCGGCGATCGTCATGCCGCACATGTACCACATGACCTTCACCGAAAACCTCAATCCGCGCTCGCTGGTCAGCGCCAGCTGGGGCCTGCCGCTGTTCCTGTTGCTGATGAGCCTGGCGGTACCGCTGATTCTCTGGGCCGGCCTGAAGCTCGGCGCCACCACCAACCCGGAATATTTCACCCTGGGTATCGGCATCGCGGCCAACAGCAAGGCCCTGGCACTGCTGGCCTATGTCGGTGGCCTGTCCGCCGCCAGCGGCCTGATCATCGTCACCACCCTGGCCCTGTCCGGCATGGCCCTGAACCACCTGGTGCTGCCGCTTTACCAGCCACCAGCCGAAGGCAACATCTACCGCTGGCTGAAGTGGACCCGTCGGGCCCTGATCGTCGCCATCATCATGGCCGGCTACGGTTTCTACCTGCTGCTGGGTGCCGAGCAGGACCTGGCCAACCTCGGCATCGTCGCCTTCGTGGCCACGCTGCAGTTCCTGCCTGGCGTGCTGTCGGTGCTGTATTGGCCGACCGCCAACCGTCGCGGCTTCATTGCCGGGCTGCTGGCGGGGATCCTGGTGTGGCTGGTGACCATGTTGCTACCGCTGGTCGGCAACCTGCAGGGCTTCTATATCCCGTTGCTGAACATGATCTACGTGCTCGACGACACCAGTTGGCACATGGCCGCGATCGCCTCCCTGGCCGCCAACGTGCTGATGTTCACCCTGATTTCGCTGTTCACCAATGCCAGCACCGAAGAAGCCAGCGCCGCCGAAGCCTGCGCCGTGGACAACGTGCGCCGCCCGCAACGCCGCGAACTGCACGCCGCCTCGCCCCAGGAATTCGCCACCCAGCTGGCTAAACCGCTGGGTGCCAAGGCCGCGCAGAAGGAGGTCGAGCAGGCCCTGCGCGATCTTTACCTGCCCTTCGACGAACGACGGCCGTACGCCTTGCGCCGCCTGCGCGACCGCATCGAAGCCAACCTCTCAGGCCTGATGGGGCCGAGCGTGGCCCAGGACATGGTCGAGACCTTCCTGCCCTACAAGGCCGGCGGCGAAAACTATGTCACCGAAGACATCCACTTCATCGAAAGCCGCCTCGAGGACTACCACTCGCGCCTGACCGGCCTGGCCGCCGAACTCGATGCCCTGCGCCGTTATCACCGCCAGACCCTGCAAGAGTTGCCGATGGGCGTCTGCTCGCTGGCCAAGGACCAGGAAATCCTCATGTGGAACAAAGCCATGGAGGAACTGACCGGGATCGCCGCGCAGCGCGTGGTCGGTTCGCGCCTGAGCACCATTGCCGATCCGTGGAAAGCGCTGCTGCAAGGCTTCATTAACGTTCCGGATGAGCACTTGCACAAACAGCACCTGGCCCTCGACGGCCAGACTCGCTGGCTGAACCTGCACAAAGCGGCGATCGATGAACCGCTCGCACCGGGCAACAGTGGCCTGGTGTTGCTGGTGGAAGACCTGACCGAAACCCAGATGCTCGAAGACAAACTGGTGCATTCCGAGCGCCTGGCCAGCATCGGTCGCCTGGCCGCGGGCGTCGCCCATGAAATCGGCAACCCGATCACCGGCATCGCCTGCCTGGCGCAGAACCTGCGCGAAGAGCGCGAGGAAGACGGCGAGCTCAAGGAAATCAGCGGGCAGATCCTCGAACAGACCAAGCGCGTGTCGCGTATCGTGCAGTCGTTGATGAGCTTCGCCCATGCCGGCAGCCACCAGCACAGCGACGAGCCCGTCTGTCTGGCGGAAGTGGCCCAGGACGCCATCGGCCTGCTGGCCCTGAACCGGCGCAATTTCGAAGTGCAGTTCTACAACCTGTGCGACCCCGACCACTGGGTCGAAGGCGACCCGCAGCGGCTCGCCCAGGTCTTGATCAACCTGCTCTCGAACGCCCGCGACGCTTCGCCTGCGGGCAGCGCGGTGCGGGTAAAAAGCGAAGCCGGCGAACACACGGTCGACCTGATCGTGGAAGACGAAGGCAGCGGAATTCCAAAGAGCATCATGGACCGATTGTTCGAACCCTTCTTCACCACCAAGGACCCGGGTGAAGGTACCGGTCTGGGCCTTGCACTGGTCTATTCCATCGTTGAAGAGCATTATGGACAAATCACCATCGACAGCCCGGCTGATGTACAGAGCCAACGCGGCACCCGGATCCGGGTGACTTTACCGCGTCATGTCGAAGCGACGTCCGCTGTGAACTGAGACCGTCGAGAGTATCGAATCAATGCCGCACATTTTGATCGTCGAAGACGAAACCATTATCCGCTCCGCCTTGCGCCGCCTGCTGGAACGCAACCAGTACCAGGTCAGCGAAGCCGGTTCAGTGCAGGAAGCACAAGAACGCTTCACCATTCCCACGTTCGACCTGATCGTCAGTGACCTGCGCCTGCCGGGCGCGCCGGGCACCGAGTTGATCAAGCTGGGCCAGGGCACGCCGGTGCTGATCATGACCAGCTACGCCAGCCTGCGCTCGGCAGTGGACTCGATGAAGATGGGCGCGGTGGACTACATCGCCAAGCCTTTCGATCACGACGAAATGCTCCAGGCCGTCGCGCGCATCCTGCGTGACCGGCAATCGGCGCAAGCCAGCAGCGAACCGGTTGCCGCCAAAGCCGGCAATGGCGCGGCCAAGCCCGGCACCGACAACAGCAACGGTGAAATCGGCATCATCGGCTCGTGCCCACCGATGCAGGACCTGTATGGCAAGATCCGCAAAGTCGCGCCGACTGACTCCAATGTCCTGATCCAGGGCGAGTCCGGTACCGGTAAGGAACTGGTGGCGCGAGCCCTGCACAACCTCTCCAAGCGGGCCAAGGCGCCGATGATCTCGGTGAACTGCGCGGCCATTCCGGAAAGCCTGATCGAGTCCGAACTGTTCGGCCACGAGAAGGGCGCGTTCACCGGCGCCAGCGCCGGACGTGCCGGCCTGGTGGAAGCGGCGGACGGCGGCACCTTGTTCCTCGATGAAATCGGTGAGCTGCCACTGGAAGCCCAGGCGCGCCTGCTGCGTGTGTTGCAGGAAGGTGAAATTCGTCGAGTGGGCTCGGTCCAGTCGCAAAAGGTCGATGTGCGCCTGATCGCCGCGACTCACCGAGACCTCAAGAGCCTGGCAAAGATCGGCCAGTTCCGTGAAGACCTGTATTACCGCCTCCACGTGATCGCCCTGAAACTGCCGGCCCTGCGCGAACGTGGCGCGGACGTCAATGAAATCGCCAACGCCTTCCTGGCGCGGCAAAGCGCGCGGATCAACCGTACCGACCTCAAGTTCGCCGCGGACGCCGAGCAAGCCATTCGTCACTACTCGTGGCCGGGTAACGTTCGTGAGCTGGAAAACGCGGTAGAGCGCGCGGTCATCCTGAGCGAGAGCCCCGAGATTTCCGCCGAGCTGCTGGGCATCGACATCGAACTGGGTGACCTGGAAGACGACGAATTCATCGGCCTGCCCCCACAACAGGGCAACGGCAACGCCGGTAACAACAATCATGAGCCGACCGAAGACCTGTCCCTGGAAGACTACTTCCAGCACTTCGTGCTCGAGCATCAGGACCACATGACCGAGACCGAGCTGGCGCGCAAACTCGGGGTCAGTCGCAAATGCCTGTGGGAACGCCGTCAGCGCCTGGGTATCCCGCGGCGCAAAACCGGGGTGGCCAGCGAAAGCTGAACCCCACCTGTCTCATGTGCGGGTAACACATGATTTTGTGAAAAAACTGTTACCTCAGGTTTTTCACGTAACAGAAGCCGGGGCTTACGGTAACGAAGCCCCGGCTTTTTTTCGCCCCCATTTACCCCCTCGAACCGCCTAACCCCTTGTTTTACTGGGGTTCGCAAAAGTTGGCACGCACCCTGCTATATGTTTGGTACAAGAACAATAACAAGCAATGCACAAGACAATAAAAATAAGACGTATCGACTCACGCACAATAAAAACAAGACGGCGAGAGGCGCAGCTAACTGATTCTTTTGGAGAGGCGTTGTATTTGGGGCATGCCCCACGACCAGGCCGAGAACAACAAAAAACTGTCTTAAGACAGAGCCTGAACTGGTTGGATCGCAAGATCACTGCAGCACAGCGACCAAAGCAATCCGTTTGCTCTTGGCTCCCGATTGGGAGTGTCATGAAGGAAAGCTTCATGGCGAGGGCACTCAACAAAAACAAGAAGCCCGAAACCAATAACAAAAATGAGCATGCAACTACTTCTTGGGGAGCTTCGGCTCCCCTTGTAGTTTCTGCGATTCGCCCGCCCCGCCTCGCTCCTACACCTCAAATCTGCTGTGTCCTACACCATCCCTCGACTAAATGCTAGAATCCCCGCCCATCATGCGGTCATTCTTCGTTTTGGCCGAACATTCCTTCAAACAGTGCATCCCATGCTGAAGAAGCTGTTCCAGTCATTCCGTACTCCCGTGCGTCGTACGCAACACATCCGCAGCACGCCTGAAGTGCTCAATAGCGGCCAACATTCGCTGCAAAAGGGGCAATTCAGCCGTTACGCGGTGAACATCGTCGAACGCCTGCAGGGCGCCGGTTACCAGGCCTATCTGGTCGGCGGCTGTGTGCGTGACATGCTGCTCGGCATCACGCCGAAAGATTTCGACGTCGCCACCAGCGCCACCCCTGAACAGGTACGCGCCGAATTCCGTAATGCTCGGATCATTGGCCGCCGGTTCAAACTGGTGCATATCCACTTTGGCCGCGAAATCATCGAAGTCGCGACCTTCCGCGCCAACCACCCGCAGAACGACGAAGAGGAAGATCAAAATCAATCCTCGCGTAACGAAAGCGGGCGCATCCTGCGCGATAACGTCTACGGCACCCTGGAAGAAGACGCGCAACGCCGCGACTTCACCATCAATGCCCTGTATTACGATCCGGTCAGCGAACGCATTCTCGATTACGCCAACGGCGTGCACGACATTCGCAACCAACTGATCCGCTTGATTGGCGACCCCAAGCAGCGTTACCAGGAAGACCCGGTGCGGATGCTGCGCGCCGTGCGGTTTGCCGCCAAGCTGAATTTCGGCATCGAAAAACACAGTGCCGCGCCCATCCGCGACCTCGCGCCCATGCTGCGCGAGATCCCGTCGGCCCGCTTGTTCGAAGAAGTACTCAAGCTGTTCCTGTCCGGCCACGCGGCCGACACTTTTGAAATGCTGGTCGACCTGCAATTGTTCGATCCACTGTTCCCGGCCAGTGCCGAGGCATTGGAATACAACCCGACCTACACCCACACCCTGATCAGCGAAGCCCTGATCAACACCGACCTGCGCATCAAGCAGAACAAGCCGGTCACCCCGGCGTTCCTGTTTGCCGCCCTGCTTTGGCCCGCTCTGCCGGCGCGCGTATTGCGCCTGCAGGATCGTGGCATGCCGCCGATCCCGGCGATGCAGGAAGCCGCTCACGAACTGATTGCCGAGCAGTGCCAGCGCATTGCGATCCCGAAACGCTTCACCATGCCGATCCGCGAGATCTGGGACATGCAGGAGCGCCTGCCACGGCGCAGCGGCAAACGCGCCGACCTGCTGCTGGACAATCCGCGCTTCCGCGCCGGCTACGACTTCCTGCTGCTGCGCGAAAGCGCGGGCGAGCAGACCGATGGCCTGGGCGAATGGTGGACCGACTATCAGGATGCCAATGACAGCGAGCGCCGCGACATGATTCGCGACCTCAGCGGCAAGGACGACGGCACCGGCGGCCCACGCAAACGTCGCCGCAGCGGCGGCTCCAAGCGCAAGCGCTCAGCGGACGCTTCGAGCACCACGGGCGAGTAATCCATGGAACGCATCTACATCGGCATGGGCAGCAACCTCGCTGACCCCGCCGAACAACTGCGCAGCGCCATCGAGGCGCTGGCTCAGTTGCCGCACTCGCAACTGGTCGGGGTTTCTGCCTTCTATCAAAGCGACTCGTTGCTGCCCGGCCAGCCGCGTTATACCAACGCAGTGGCCGCGCTCGACAGCGCTCTGGCACCGCTTGAGCTGCTGGACGCCTTGCAGTCCATCGAAACCGGCCAGGGCCGCGAGCGGCTTGAGCGCTGGGGGCCGCGTACGCTGGACCTGGACATCCTGCTGTTCGGCGACCGCCTGATCGACGAACCTCGCTTGAAAGTCCCGCATTACCATATGCAGGAGCGGGCCTTCGTCCTGTATCCCCTGGCCGAACTGGCGCCCGCCGACCTGCGCCTGGCCGATGGCCGCACACTCGCCGACTTGCTCGCTGCCTGCCCGTTCGTCGGGCTGGAACGCCTGCCGGTAGACTGAGTTGCACCAAAAGATCGCAGCCTTCGGCAGCTCCTACAGGACGGTGATGACCTGTAGGAGCTGCCGAAGGCTGCGATCTTTTGATGTTGGCATTTGCTGAAACGCATCAGTCACCCCGGTAACACCGCGGGCGTAACAATGCGGTAACACACGCAATTGACTTCCCACGTTCTCCTCACGACTATAGGCGTCCCGCTGCCGTCACCACGGCATCAAGGGCGCAATCCAGGCCTTAAAAGCACGACAAAAGACCGTGCGCCTGTATTCAACGAAGAATCACGCGCGTTACTCGCAGTAGTTTCCACAGCGCCTGAATGAGGAACTTTTCATGCCAGCCATCACCCTGACCACTCTGCAAGGTCTCAAGCAAAAAGGTGAAAAAATCACCATGCTGACCTGCTATGACGCGACCTTCGCCCACGCCTGCAACCAGGCCGGCGTCGAAGTGCTGCTGGTGGGCGACTCCCTCGGCATGGTTCTGCAAGGTCATGACAGCACCCTGCCAGTCACCACCGCCGAAATGGCTTACCACGTGGCAGCCGTCAAACGCGGTAACAGCGACGCCTTGATCCTTGCCGACTTGCCGTTCATGGCCTACGCCACCACGGAACAGGCAATGACCAACAGCGCCCTGCTGATGCAGGCCGGCGCTCACATGGTCAAGGTCGAAGGTGCGTTGTGGCTGGCGGACTCGATCCGCCTGCTGGCAGAACGAGGCATTCCGGTCTGTGCCCACATGGGCCTGACGCCGCAATCGGTGAACATCCTCGGCGGCTACAAGGTCCAGGGTCGCAACGAAAACCAGGCGCGGCAGATGCGTGCCGATGCCATCGCGCTGGAACAGGCCGGCGCGTCGATGCTGCTGCTCGAATGCGTGCCGAGCGAACTGGCCGAAGAAATCACCCAGGCCGTGGGCATTCCGGTCATCGGGATTGGCGCCGGCCACCGCACCGACGGCCAGGTACTGGTCCTGCACGACATGCTGGGGCTGTCCATCACGGGGCGCGTACCCAAGTTCGTGAAAAACTTCATGGCCGGCCAGGAAAGCATTCACGCGGCCCTGAGCGCTTACGTCACTGAAGTCAAAGCGGCGACTTTCCCAGGCATCGAACACGGATTCTCTGCATGAACACCGTCAAAACCGTACGCGAACTACGGGCCGCCGTGGCCCGTGCCCGCAGCGAAGGCAAGCGCATCGGCTTTGTGCCGACCATGGGCAACCTGCACAGCGGGCATGTCGCGCTGATCACCAAGGCCACCCAGCGGGTGGATTTCGTGGTCGCGAGCATTTTCGTCAACCCGCTGCAGTTCGGTGCTGGCGAAGACCTCGACAAATACCCGCGCACCCTCGCCGCCGACCAGGAAAAACTGCTCGAAGCCGGTTGCGACCTGCTGTTCGCGCCGACCGTTGAAGAGATGTACCCCGGCGGCATGACCGGCCAGACCCGCGTCAGCGTCCCGCAGCTTTCCGAAGGCCTGTGCGGTGCCAGCCGTCCGGGGCATTTCGAAGGTGTGGCAACGGTGGTCAGCAAGCTGTTCAACATGGTCCAGCCGGACCTGGCGATCTTCGGCCAGAAAGACTTTCAGCAACTGGCGGTCATTCGCGCGCTGGTGCATGACCTGAACATGCCGATCCAGATCATCGGCGAGCCGACGGTGCGGGCGGCCGATGGCCTGGCCCTGTCGTCGCGCAATGGCTTCCTCGACGCAGATCAGCGCGCCGTTGCGCCGGTGGTGTATCGCACGCTGAGCGAGATCGCCGAAGCGATCAAACAAGGCGAGCGCGATTACCCGGCCCTGATCCGTGCCAAGCTGCAACAACTCGAAGCGGCGGGCCTGCGTCCCGACTACCTGGAAATTCGCCATGGGCTGAGCCTGCGCCCGGCCACCCCGGAAGATCGCGACCTGGTGATCCTGGTGGCGGCGTTCCTGGGGACGACGCGCCTGATCGACAACCTGCACCTGAACCTCGACACCCCCGCCTGACCTCCCCCCGTGACCGCACCGGTACAAAAAAGTACCGGTCGCAGGTCCGACAAAGCCAAGACAGATCGTCTCACTGGGTTTACTGTTACCGGTCTGCGCTATTTAATCGTGTACACGCAGGCTAACCGGAGACCACCCAGACAGTGGTCAGGACATTCCGGTATTTTCAGTGTCTTAAAGGCAGTTCAAGTAAAAGGAAACCCGCAGCGATGGCGTATTACCGCACCCCCCACGACGTGACCACCCTGCCCGCCTGGCAGGCGTTGAAAGACCACCGCCAGGCCATGCAGGATTTCAACATGCGCGAGGCCTTCAACGCCGACCCGCAGCGCTTCAACCAATTCACCCTCAGCAGCTGCGGCCTGTTTCTCGATTATTCGAAAAACCTGATCAACGCCCAGACCCGCGACCTGCTGGTGGGCCTGGCCGACGAAGTCGACCTCAAGGGCGCGATCAAATCGCTGTTCGATGGCGAGATCGTCAACGCCTCCGAAGGACGCCCGGCCCTGCACACCGCCCTGCGTCGCCCGGTTGGCGACAAGTTGTCGGTCAACGGCGTCAACGTGATGCCAGAAGTGCACAAAGTGCTGAACCAGATCACCGACCTCGTGGGCCGTATCCACGACGGCCTGTGGCGCGGCTACTCCGAGAAGCCGATCACTGACGTTGTCAACATCGGCATCGGTGGTTCGTTCCTGGGTCCCGAGCTGGTCTCCGAAGCCCTGCTGGCCTATGCCCAGAAAGGTGTGCGTTGCCACTACCTGGCAAACATCGATGGCAGCGAGTTCCACGAACTGGCCATGAAGCTGCGCGCCGAGACCACGCTGTTCATCGTTTCGTCGAAATCCTTCAACACCCTCGAAACGCTGAAAAACGCCCAGGCCGCACGTGCCTGGTACCTGGCCCAGGGTGGCTCGGAAGCCGAACTGCATCGCCACTTCATCGCAGTATCGAGCAACAACGCCGCCGCCGTAGCGTTCGGCATCCGCGAAGAGAACATCTTCCCGATGTGGGACTGGGTCGGCGGGCGTTACTCGCTGTGGTCGGCCATCGGTTTGCCGATCGCCCTGGCCATCGGCATGTCGAACTTCAAGGAACTGCTGTCCGGTGCGTACACCATGGACCAGCACTTCCTGAACACCCCGTTCGACCAGAACATGCCGGTGCTGCTGGCCCTGCTCGGCGTGTGGTACGGCAATTTCTGGGGCGCGCAAAGCCACGCGATCCTGCCGTACGACCACTACCTGCGTAACATCACCAAGCACCTGCAACAGCTGGACATGGAATCCAACGGCAAGAGCGTGCGCCAGGACGGTACGCCCGTCAGCACCGACACCGGCCCGGTGATCTGGGGTGGCGTAGGTTGCAATGGCCAGCACGCTTACCACCAGTTGCTGCACCAGGGCACCCAACTGATCCCGGCCGACTTCATCGTGCCGATCGTCAGCTTCAACCCGGTGGCCGACCACCACCAGTGGCTGTACGCCAACTGCCTGTCGCAAAGCCAGGCGCTGATGCTCGGCAAGACCCTGGCCGAAGCCCAGGCCGAGCTGCGTGACAAAGGCATGAGCGAAGAGCAGGTGCAGAGCCTTGCGCCGCACAAGGTGATCCCGGGCAACCGTCCGAGCAACACCCTGGTGGTCGAGCGCATCAGCCCGCGGCGCCTGGGTGCGCTGGTGGCGATGTACGAGCACAAAGTCTTCGTGCAAAGCGTGATCTGGGGCATCAATGCCTTCGACCAATGGGGCGTGGAGCTGGGCAAGGAACTGGGCAAAGGCGTCTACAACCGCCTGGTCGGCAGCGAAGAAACCCCGGCTGACGACGCGTCCACCCAGGGCTTGATCAACTACTTCCGCGGACGTCACCGCGGCTGATTTGACGCTTGTACTAACCTTTGTAGGAGCTGGCTTGCCAGCGAAGACGGTATATCAGGCAATACTTATGTCGACTGATACACCGCTTTCGCTGACAAACCAGCTCCTATGAGGGTCGCGCAGCTCCCCTCTTCCAAAACAAGAAGAAGGAACCGTCATGTTCGATATCAGCACGTTCCCCAAGGCCGATGCCGTGCGCCGGGCTGCACAACTGAGTCAGGACGACTATCACCGCCTGTACCGCGAATCCATCGAACACCCCAGCACCTTCTGGGCCGAACAAGCCACCCGCTTCCTCGACTGGAGTGCACCGTGGCAGACCGTCCAGCGCTACGACCTGAAGACCGGTGAAGCCCACTGGTTTGCCGGCGCCAAGCTGAACGTCAGCTTCAACTGCATCGACCGCCACCTGGCCACACGCGGCGATCAAACAGCGATCATCTGGGAAGGCGACGACCCCGCCGAATCCACCCAGATCACTTACAAAAAACTGCACCATTACGTCTGCCGCCTGGCCAACGTGCTCAAAAGTCGTGGCGTGAAGAAAGGCGACCGGGTGTGCATCTACATGCCGATGATCCCCGAAGCGGCCTACGCCATGCTCGCCTGCACACGCATCGGCGCGGTGCATTCGGTGGTGTTCGGCGGGTTCTCGCCGGATTCGCTGCGCGACCGGATCCTCGACGCCGACTGCCGCACAGTGATCACTGCCGATGAAGGCGTGCGCGGCGGCAAATTCGTGCCACTCAAGCACAATGTCGACAAGGCGCTGCAAAGCTGCCCGGATGTCAGCACCGTGGTCGTGGTCGAACGAACCCAGAACCCGGTGAACTGGGTCGAGGGCCGGGACCTCTGGTATCACCAGGCGCTACGCGACGTAGGCGACGACTGCCCGCCTGAGCCGATGGACGCCGAAGACCCGCTGTTCATCCTCTACACCTCCGGCAGCACCGGCAAACCCAAAGGCGTGCTGCACACCACCGGGGGCTACCTGCTGCAAGCGGCCATGACCTTCAAATACGTGCTGGACTACCGCGACGGTGAAGTGTTCTGGTGCACCGCCGACGTCGGCTGGGTCACCGGCCACAGCTACATCGTCTACGGCCCCCTGGCCAATGGCGCCACCACCCTGATCTTCGAAGGCGTGCCGAGCTACCCGAGCACCTCGCGGTTCTGGCAGGTGATCGACAAGCACAAGGTGAACATTTTCTACACCGCCCCCACCGCGTTGCGCGCGCTGATGCGCGAAGGCGCAGAACCGTTGAAGGAATCGTCTCGCGCCAGCCTCAGATTGCTCGGCACTGTCGGTGAGCCAATCAACCCGGAAGCCTGGGAGTGGTACTTCAATGTGGTCGGCGAACAGCGCTGCCCGATCGTCGATACCTGGTGGCAGACCGAAACCGGCGGCATCATGCTCAGCCCGCTGGTCAGTGCGCAACGGATCAAACCGGGCTGCGCGACGCAGCCGATGTTCGGCGTACAACCGGTGCTCCTGGACGAGCATGGCAAGGAAATCAAAGGCGCCGGCAGCGGCGTGCTGGCGATCAAATCCAGCTGGCCGGCGCAGATCCGCAGCGTCTACGGCGACCCGCAACGAATGGTCGACACCTACTTCAAGCCCTACCCCGGCTACTACTTCACCGGCGATGGCGCTCGCCGCGACGAAGATGGCGACTACTGGATCACCGGGCGTATCGACGATGTCATCAACGTCTCCGGGCACCGCATCGGCACCGCCGAAGTGGAGAGCGCCCTGGTCCTGCACGACAACATCGCCGAAGCCGCCGTGGTCGGTTACCCACATGACATCAAGGGCCAGGGCATCTACGCCTTCGTCACCCCCATGAACGGCGTCGAGCAAAATGAAGAACTGAAAAAAGCCCTGCTCGCCCACGTCAGCAAGGAAATCGGCAGCTTCGCCAAGCCCGACCTGATCCAGTGGGCGCCGGCCTTGCCGAAAACCCGTTCAGGCAAGATCATGCGGCGCATTCTGCGCAAGATCGCCTGCAACGAACTGGACAGCCTGGGTGACACCTCGACCCTGGCCGATCCGAGCGTGGTCCAGGGCCTGATCGACAAGCGCCTGAACCAATAACGTACTGCCGCCTCCTGTAGGAGCTGCCGCAGGCTGCGATCTTTTGACGTTGCTTTCAGGATCAAAAGATCGCAGCCTGCGGCAGCTCCTACAGTCAATCACCGGGAAACCATGGAATTCATCCGCAATCGCATCGAAACCCAGATCATGAGCCTGACCGGCCTGTCCCTGGGCAAGCTCGACCTGGAAAACCCCAAGGGCGACCCCGGGCTGTTCGGGCCCGACTCGGTGAGCTGGCAAGTCCACGGCGACTTCAGCAGCATGTTGATCGGCGGCATCAGCGCCCTGATGTTGCAGGCCCTGCACCCGCTTGCCCTGGCGGGTGTGTGGGACCATTCGAACTTTCGCGAGGACATGCTCGGTCGCCTGCGTCGCACCGGGCAATTCATTTCCGGCACCACCTTTGGCTCACGACAGGACGCCGACTGGCTGATCGAAAAAGTGCGCACCATCCACCTGCAAGTCACAGGCACCGCACCCGATGGCCGGCCCTATGCCGCCAGCGACCCCGATCTGCTGACCTGGGTGCATGTGGCGGAGGTCAGCAACTTCCTCGCCGCGCATTTGCGTTATCGCAATCCACACCTGTCCCTGGTCGATCAGGATCGTTATTACGCAGAGATCGCGCTGGTGGCCGAACGTCTGGGCGCCCGTGACGTGCCGCGCTCCCGGCAGGAGATTGCCGCTTATCTTGAGCGCATTCGCCCGCAGCTGCTGTGCGACGAACGCAGTCGGGAAGTGCTGCGATTGCTGTTGAACGCCCCCTCCCCCAGCCGTCTGGCCAAGCCATTCGGCGGTTTGATGATGCAGGCCGGGATCGATCTGCTGCCGGACTGGGCCAGTGACATGCTTGGCGTGCACCAAGGCCCGCTGCAACGCAAATTGATCCGCGCCAGCGTCAACCGCAGTGCGCCGATGCTGCGCTGGGCGGTGCGCAATGGCTCGGTACATCGTGCAAAAAGACGGATGGGACTGTAGGAGCGAGGCTTGCCCGCGAAGAACGATAATGCGGTATTTCAGCAAGCCCAAGCTGTTAAACTCCCGCGCCCAATTCCACCTGCAAGGCGCCCGGCATGTCCTCCTTGAATCAGGCGCTGCGCGCCGCCCTTGAACATCGTCAGGATCTGCTGGCCGAACTGCACAGCCAGGGCACCGACTGCTATCGCCTGTTCCATGGCAGCCAGGAAGGCGCCGGCGGCCTGACCATCGACCGCTACGGCCCGCAACTGATGGTGCAGAGTTTCCACCAGTCGCTCGACCGCGAAGCGTTGCTGCAACTGCACGAAATGGTCAATCAACACCTGGGGTTTGAAACCCTGCTGGTCTATAACGACCGCTCCCGTGGCAACTCGCGCATCGACCGCGAAGACACTGTCTACCGTGCCGACGAAGCCGCGCTGCAAGACCTGGTGGGCCACGAGTGGGGCCTCAATTATCGGGTGCGCGGGCGCCACGCCGGGCAGGACCCGCTGCTGTTCCTCGACCTGCGCAACACCCGCGGCTGGGTCAAGGACCACAGCAAGAACAAAAGCGTACTGAACCTGTTCGCCTACACCTGCGGGGTCGGTCTCAGCGCCGCAGCCGGGGGGGCCAGCGAGGTGTGCAACCTGGACTTCGCCGAAGGCAACCTGGCGGTCGGTCGCGAGAATGGCTTGCTCAACCCGCAATTGCCGACCATGCAATTCATCCAGTCCGACTACTTCCCGGCCATTCGCCAGTTGGCCGGCCTGCCCATCAGCCAGCGTCGCGGGCAGAAACTGCCGAGCTATCAGCGCCTGGAACAGCGACAGTACGACCTGGTGCTGCTCGATCCGCCGGCCTGGGCCAAGAGCGCTTTCGGTACCGTCGACCTGCTGCGCGACTATCAGAGCCTGCTCAAGCCGGCGTTGCTGGCCACCGCTGACAACGGTGTGCTGATCTGCTGCAACAACCTGGCAAAAGTCAGCATGGACGACTGGCGCGAGCAGGTCCTGCGTTGCGCCGAGAAAGCCGGCCGGCCGGTACGGGAGTGGACGGTGATGAAACCAGGCGGCGATTTCCCGTCGATGGACCAGCAGCCACCCCTGAAAACCCTGATTCTGCAGTTCTGAAAGTAGCCGTTGTTTTCCGACAAATCCCGCAGGATGTGAGGACTTCGGAACCGAAATCGCGTGCCATACTCCAAGGCACTCCGATCCAGACAGATGAAGCCGCACATGTACAAAGGATTGATTCGCGCCATCGGCGCCTTGTTGACTGCTCTGGCGCTCTACAGTCTGCTGGGCTTTCTGATTTTGCCGGGCATCGCGTTGCGCGTTGCCAACCAACAACTGGCCCACTACGCCACGACGCCCGCCACCCTCCAGCGTATCGAACTCAACCCGTTCAGCCTTGAAGTGACCCTTTGGGGCCTGAACATCGGCGAGCCCGGCAAAGAGCAGGTCGGCTTCGAACGCCTGTACGCCAACCTGCAGCTCGACAGCCTCTGGACCAACGCGCTGCACCTGTCGGAAATCGAACTGGAAAAATCCAAGACCGAAATCCTCTTCGGCAAGGACGGCAAACTCAATCTGCGCGGGCTGTTCAAACTGCCAGCGAGCGAACCCACGCCGGCCGATCCGAACGCCAAGCCGTTCCCGCTGCGCATAGACCGGATCAAACTGGCGGGCGGCGCCTTGCACTTCAAGGATGAGCGCCCCAGCGAAGCGATCGAGTTTCTCTACGACAAACTCGACTTCGAACTGAAAAACCTCAGCACCTTGCCCGAAGACAGCGCCGACATGGAACTGGTCGCTATTGGCCCCAACGGTGGCCAGGTCGACTGGACCGGCAACTTCAGCCTCATTCCGTTCGCCTCTGAAGGCAAGCTGAAAATTACCGACGGCAAGATGAAAGCCTTTTGGCCCTATGTCCGCGACGCCGTGCCCCTGGACCTCGAAAGCGGGGTGATGAGCCTCAGTACCGACTACAAACTCAGCCTGGCCAAGCAGACCGAACTGCTGCTGAACAACCTCGCAGTCAGCGTCGCACCCTTCGCGATCAAGGCCCCGGACGGACGGCCGCTGGCGAAGCTCGAGCGTCTGGACATCAGCGAAACCACGGTGGACCTGGCCAAACAGCAAGTGGTGGTCGGCAAGATCCGCAGCCAAAAGCTGGAAACCTGGGCGGCACTGGAAGCCGATGGCCAGCTCGACTGGCAGAAACTGTTCGCCAGCCAACCGTCCAAACCGGCGGCCAAGGCCAACGCCGAACCGCCGAGCACCCCGGCGGCCGCCGATTCGCCGAAACCCGAACCGGCGGAGCCTGGCAAACCCTGGCAAGTGCTGCTCACCGATGTGCAATTGCGCGATTACAAAGTGCATCTGGCGGACCGCAAGGCGCAACCGCCGGTGGAAGTAGAGCTGAGCCCGCTGAATCTCGACTTGCAGAAGTTCGACAGCCTCAATGGCTCGCCCTTCGCCCTCAAGCTCGACACCGGCGTGGGCAAGCAGGGCAAGCTCACGGCCGATGGCGAGGTCAACCTGGCGCCTGTCAGCGCCAGGCTAAACGTACAGACCAAGGACATTGACCTGCGTGTCGCCCAGTCCTACATCAGCCCGTTCATTCGCCTGGAACTGCGCAGCGGCATGCTCGGCAGCGACCTGGCGGTCAACCTGAAAAGCACCGAGCCGCTGGCCCTCAGCGTCACCGGTCGCGCTCAGGTCGATCAGCTGCACACCCTCGACACCCTCAAGACCCGCGACTTTCTCAAGTGGCAACAGTTGGTGGTCGAAGGCCTCAACTACCAACACGGCGACAGCCTGTCGATCGACAAGATCAACCTGCTGCAACCCTATGCACGCTTCATGATCAACGATGACCGAACCACCAACATCGATGACCTGCTGATTCCGCAACCGCCCGACGCAGGGGCAAAGTCTGCCGCGGCCAAACCCGTCGCCAGCAAGGACAAGCCCCTGGGCATCCATATCGGCGGCATTGCCATCAACGACGGTTCGGCGAACTTCGCCGACTTCAGCCTGACCCCAAACTTCGCCACCGCCATCCAGCAGCTCAACGGTTCGATCGGCACCATCGACAGCCGCCAGGCGAAACCGGCCACTGTCGATATCAAGGGCAAGGTCGACCGCTACGCACCGGTGACCATCAAGGGCGCGGTCAACCCGTTCGACCCGATGGCCAGCCTCGACATCGCCACCAGCTTCAAACGCGTGGAACTGACCACGCTGACCCCCTACTCCGGCAAGTTCGCCGGTTATCGCATCCGTAAAGGCCGACTCAACCTCGACCTGCATTACGTGATCACCAAAGGCCAGCTCAAGGCTGAAAACAAGGTAGTGGTCGAGCAGTTGCAACTGGGCGAAAAAGTCGACAGCCCGGATGCCGTGAGCCTGCCGCTGAAACTGGCGATCGCCCTGCTCAAGGACGTCGACGGCAAGATTTCCATCGAACTGCCGGTGACCGGCGACCTCAACAATCCGCAGTTCAGCGTGATGCCGATTGTCTGGCAAACCCTGCGCAACCTGATCGTCAAGGCTGCCGCCGCGCCGTTCAAACTCATTGGTGGCCTGGTGGCCGGTGGTGGCTCGGAGGACCTGGGTACCGTGTCATTCGCGCCGGGCTCGAGCGACCTGAGCAAGGACGCCGAAGCGGCCCTGGTCAAACTGTCCCAGGCCCTCAAGGAACGCCCGACCCTGCGCCTGGAAATCGAAGGCACCGCCGCCAAGAGCAGTGATGGTCCGCTGCTCGCCGAGCAACGCCTGGAACGGGAATATCAGTACAACTACTACAAAATGCTCCAGCGCCGCGGCGACAAGGTGCCGGCGAAGGCGAATCTGCTGGAGGTGCCGGACAGCGAGAAAGGTCCGCTGCTCGAAGGGATCTACCGCACGCGCCTGAAGGTCCAGCCGCCCGCCGAATGGAAAGACCTGGGCAAGGAAGAACGCACGGCGAAAATGCGTGCGGACGTGATCCAGTTCTGGAGCTCCAGCGAAGTGCTGTTGCGTGAGCTGGGCCAGGAACGCGCCAGCAGCATCAAGGATTATCTGGTCGACAAGGGTCAGCTCGCGGACGACCGGGTGTACTTCATCGACGCCCAGTTGGGCGAAGCGGAAAAGGACGGCAAGGTCGTCACCCCAATGCACCTGGACGCCGAGTGATGGGCAAACACTGCATTTAAACAACGCACATACCACTGTGGGAGCAAGCCCGCTCCCACATTGGATTTGCGATACCCCAATAGAACAGGCCCCGACACGAATGCCGGGGCCTGTAATGGCCACATCCCTGTGGCCGGTCGCATGAACTTCTCAGTTGCGGCAGACGTATGACTCGGCCCGCCTACCGCGCCTTCTCCCAGTCCAGGCGAGAAGTCTTGCCTTACTCGGCTTTCAGGCCGTCAGCGGAGACCGCCTTGACGCCTTTGATTTTCTTGGTGATAGCCACTGCGGTGGTTTTCTGGGCATCCGTTACAGCAACGGTGGACGACAGAGACACAACACCTTTGTTGGTTTCCACTTTGATGTCGGTGCCGGGAATGCCTTTTTCGGTGACCAGGTCAGATTTGACTTTGGTAGTGATCCAGGTATCGGAAACATCCTCTTTCGCTTCGGTGACTTCACCGGCGGCCAGCATCATGGGTGCTTGTGTGGCCTGAGTCTGGGCAAATGCAGCGTTGGCCATGGTCAGGGTCAGCGCGGTAGCAGTAGCGGCAGCGATAGCGAACTTCTTCATACGAGTAACTCCTGTTTTTCTGGAAAATCTGCTGATTGTCTTTTCAGCAGGCTTACCGGAGATATTGCGAACGCTGTGCCAACTTTGAAACAGATGCAAATACGATATAAATCAACAACTTATAAAATCAGCGATTTCTCGAAATCATGCAAAATGCATGAGTTGGAAATTCTCTACATGCAAGTTGCGGGTTTTGAGTAAGGCCTAAGGCCATGAATTGTCGGAAGTTTTCTCAAATACTCGCTAGCCCTGAACGTCGAACAAAAAATACCCCGCACAGGCGGGGTATCAGGCAATAAATGAATGGATCAGGCTTTCGGGGCAACCCCCGTGCAGCCTTTCGGCGCGTACTCCTGGTCGACGGTGGTGGCACAGGTCCAGCCTGCCACCGTACGCGAAAGGGTGATGGTTTTATTCAGCACCTGAGCCGGCGCGTTAAGGATCGTGCAACCGATAGTCCCGGAACCATCAGTGGCTTTACCGCTGGCCGAGGTCGTGCAGTTGGACGTTAATGCAGCGCCGCCGACATTGGACAAATCAGGGTCGTCGCCTTGATTGATCACATCCTCGAACGCCACCTTCAACGCCGATATCTCGGCCAGCCCCGCCGTCACCTTGGCCCGCGCCTGGTACTTGGAGTAAGCCGGTATCGCAAACGTCGCCAGAATCCCGATGATCGCCACCACGATCAGCAGCTCGATCAGGGTAAAACCTTTTTGATTGTTCAAGGACAGCCTCCATGCATGAGTCGAAATCTCATGATCTGCACCTGCAGCAGCACAGCCCATGCCAAGCCCGGCGCGCCCTGTTCTCGGGGGTGCGCGATCGCCATGAGGCCCCTTCCCACTCCCGGGAACCGCACTATCTGACACTTTTCGTCACCTCGACAGCGCTGTTTGGTTCCACCGATTGACTAGGCTATAAGTCGTTTCCCGAGGAACGCATCGGCACATTCACGATCTATGAGCCGGTCGGCTGCGATCAACGCATCGGCGGTTACAAAGGGCTGAACATGGCAGTCAAGGCAGCAAGCACCAGCGTGTACAGCTGGGAAGGCACAGACAGGAAAGGCGCGAAGGTGACGGGCGAGCTGAGCGGCCAGAACCCGGCACTGATCAAGGCGCAATTGCGCAAGCAAGGCATCAATCCCGGCAAGGTGCGCAGGAAATCCACGTCGATGTTCAAGCTGGGCAAACGCATCACGCCCCAGGACATTGCCCTTTTTACCCGGCAGATGGCGACCATGATGAAAGCCGGCGTGCCGTTGTTGCATTCCTTCGACATCATCGGTGAAGGCTTCGACAACCCGGCCATGCGCAAGCTGATCGACGAGGTGAAACAGGACGTGGCGGCAGGCAACAGCTTCGCCACGGCCCTGCGCAAGAAGCCGCAATACTTCGATGAGTTGTACTGCAACCTGGTGGACGCCGGGGAACAGGCCGGCGCGCTGGACACCCTGCTGGAACGGGTGGCGACCTACAAGGAAAAAAGCGAAAGCCTCAAGGCGAAGATCAAGAAAGCCATGACCTACCCGCTGATCGTCGTGTGCGTGGCGATCATCGTGACCGCTATCCTGCTGATCAAGGTGGTGCCGCAGTTCGAGTCGGTATTCAAGGGTTTTGGCGCTGAACTGCCGGCCTTCACCCTGATGGTCATCGACCTGTCGCAATGGCTGCAGGCGTGGTGGTGGATGCTGCTGGGCGCGCTCAGCGCGGGCGTTTTCGCTGCGCGCCACGCGCTGAAAACCTCCCAGGGTTTTCGCGACCGCATGGATACCTGGCTGCTGAAACTGCCGCTGGCAGGTACCTTGATGTACAAGTCCGCCGTGGCCCGGTTCGCCCGCACGCTGTCGACCACCTTCGCTGCCGGTGTGCCACTGGTGGAAGCCCTGGAGTCTGTGGCCGGCGCCACTGGCAACATCGTGTTCAAACGCGCGGTGCTGCGCATCCGGCAGGACGTTGCGACGGGCATGCAGCTAAATTTCTCCATGCGTACGACCGGTATTTTTCCCAATATGGCCATTTCGATGACCGCCATTGGCGAGGAGTCTGGCGCACTCGACGACATGCTCGACAAGGTCGCCGGTTTCTACGAGGACGAGGTCGACAATCTGGTCGACAATCTCACCAGCCTGATGGAACCGTTCATCATGGTGGTGCTGGGTGTTATTGTCGGCGGCCTGGTGGTTGCGATGTACCTGCCCATCTTCCAACTCGGCTCAGCGATCTGACATGCCATTGAACGAAATCCTGATCCACTTCCCGCTGGCTTTCGTCGTCGTCGCCGGGGTAGTCGGCCTGCTGGTTGGCAGCTTCCTCAACGTACTGGTCTGGCGCCTGCCGAAAATGCTCGAACGCGAGTGGCGCGTGCAGGCCCACGACATCCTCGGCCTGCCCGGCGAAACGCCGCTGCCGACCTTCAATCTGATGCTGCCCCACTCCCAGTGCCCACACTGCGGTCACCGGATTCGTGCCTGGGAAAACATTCCGGTATTGAGCTTTCTGTTCCTGCGCGGGCGCTGTTCGGCCTGTGCGACGCCGATCAGCAAACGTTATCCTTTGACCGAACTGGCCTGCGCGTTGCTGTCGGCGTTCATTGCCTGGCACTTCGGGTTCGGCTGGCAAGCCGGCATGGCGATGCTCCTGACCTGGGGCCTGCTGGCCATGAGCCTGATCGACGCCGAGCATCAACTGCTGCCGGATGTGCTGGTGCTGCCGCTGATGTGGCTCGGGCTGATCGTCAACAGCCTCGAGCTGTTCGTGTCATTGCCCGAGGCGTTGTGGGGCGCAATTGCCGGCTACATGACGCTGTGGACGGTGTTCTGGGTGTTCAAGCTGATCACCGGCAAGGATGGCATGGGTCATGGCGACTTCAAGCTGCTGGCGATGTTTGGCGCCTGGGGCGGTTGGCAGATCCTGCCGCTGACGATCGTCCTGTCGTCCGTGGTGGGTGCGATCATCGGCGTGATTTACCTGCGCCTGCGCAAGGCGCAAACATCGACGCCAATCCCTTTCGGCCCCTATCTGGCCATTGCCGGCTGGATTGCCTTGCTCTGGGGTGGTCAAATAACCGACTTCTATTGGCAGTTTGTCGGTCTGAAATGAATACCCCTGTGGAAAAACCCTGGATTCTCGGCTTGACCGGCGGCATCGGCAGCGGCAAAAGCGCGGCGGCCCAACACTTCATCGACCTGGGCGTGCACGCGGTCGATGCCGACCATGCCGCGCGCTGGGTGGTGGAGCCCGGTCGACCGGCGCTGGCGAAGATTGCCGAACACTTCGGTCCCGGCGTGTTACAAGACGACGGACAACTGGACCGCGCCGCGTTGCGCAAACTGATCTTTGAGGTACCGGAGCAACGCCTCTGGCTCGAAGCCTTGTTGCATCCGCTGATCGCCGAAGAGATTGCCCATCACCTGGCGCTGGCAAAATCACCTTACGCGATACTGGTTTCGCCGCTGTTGATCGAGTCTGGCCAGTACGCCATGACCCAGCGGGTGCTGGTGATCGATGCCCCCGAACAGTTGCAGATCGAACGCACCCTGCGGCGTGACCAGACCAGCGAACCGCAGGTCCAGGCGATCCTCAAGGCCCAGTCCAGCCGCCAGGATCGCGTAAGCCATGCCGACGACGTGGTGGTCAACGACCGCGACCTCGCCTGGCTGCACAGCGAGGTCGAACGCCTGCATCACTTTTACCTTACTTTGCGTGGAGGCCAGTCATGAGCCAGATCCCAACCGTCGAATGCCCAACCTGTGGTGCCCCTGTCGAATGGAGCCCCGAGAGCAAGTTCCGGCCGTTCTGTTCCGACCGTTGCAAATTGATCGACCTGGGCGCCTGGGCGTCGGAAGAGCACAAGATTCCGGTGGCCCCGGATGCCGAGGACGAGCTGTTCAGCGGCGATTTCGACCCGCGTCACTGATTCCGCGCATCGGAGGGCCTGACTCGCGGCAGAAATCGACGAGATGAACCAGGCCCTGACGTCGCCTCCCGGGGTATTGACACCCAAAATCCATCATGCTAGCGAGTGCTATACTTCTTTCAAATTGCACGACGTGTGCAACGTTCCCCACGGGTACAGGCTGCAGGACAGAGGAGGTCCAGAGCAAACACGAGATGGGAGGTGTGGCATGAATCGGCACTATTACATCAGTGACAACCTCAACGATCTTGAAACCGTTGAAAATGAGCTGGAAGCCAGCGGCATCAATTCCGAACAAATTCATGTGCTCAGTGAAAAGATTGCCGATGTTGAAGAACATCACCTCCACGAGATCAGCTCGTTGATGGAACAGGATACCGTTCACTCCGGGGAGATTGGTGCGCTGGTCGGTGTGCCACTCGCAGCACTCGTCCTGGGTGGCGCCTGGTGGATGGGCTGGACTGAATCCGCCGCAGGCTGGATGCCTTTTGTCTTCCTGGCCATTGTCATTTTGGGCTTCAGCATCTGGGAAGGCGGTTTTTTTGGGTTCCAGGTGCCGAACACCCACTTCCGCAATTTCAAGCAGGCGGTACAAGAAGGCAAACATATTTTCTTTGTGGATGTCGAGCCGAATCAGGAACCGCTATTGGACCAGGTTATCGGCCATCATCCCAATCTGACGATCGCCGGCACGGGAGCGGCAGCTCCCCACTGGACAGTCGCCTGGCAGCACAAATGGCATCAGTTCAAGCGAGTGATATCGGGTTAACGCCTGGAGACTGAGGGCCATCCGACAGCGGTTCATTGGCCAAAGAAAATGACCCGGCTGAGGAAAACATAGTCCGCCTCGGTGGCCATCAGTCCGATCAGCACCAACAAACACAGGGGCGGAACCAATATGGCGTAGACCATGGCTAACCGTTCCCAGGCCAGATGCATGAAGATGGAGACAATCAAGCCTGCCTTCAGCAACATGAACGTGATAATCAGCGACCACCTGAGGTAGCCGTGCAATTGGAAATAGTCGACCAGATACGACAGGGTACTGAGGACGAATAACAGTCCCCATATCTTGAGATACAGGCTGATCGGATGTTGCTGACCCTGAGCATGTGCCATCACCCGCGCTCCTCTACCACAAATAGAAGAAAGCAAAAATAAACACCCACACCAAATCCACGAAGTGCCAATAAAGCCCGGCTATCTCGACGTTCTGATAGTTTCCGGAGCGCTCATAGTCTCCCCGCCATACTTTCATCGCCACAATGCTCAGGTAAATCGCGCCGATTGACACATGAAGGCCGTGGAAACCGGTAATCATGAAAAAGCTGGCACCAAATTGCGCCGCCCCCATGGGGTTCCCCCAGGGACGCACCCCCTCTGAGATGAGCTTGCTCCATTCAAAAGCCTGCATGCCGACGAAGGTCACACCCAAGGCAGCCGTCGCCAGCATCAGTGCTGTGGTTTTCGCGCGATCGCGGCGATAGGCGTAATTGACAGCCATGGCCATCGTGCCGCTGCTACTGATCAGCACAAAAGTCATGATGGCGATCAGAATCAGCGGGATTTCCTTACCGCCGATCGTCAATGCAAACACTTCGCTGGGATTTGGCCAGAGGTCGGTGATGGTCATGCGTACCGACATGTAGCCGGTGAGAAAACAGGTGAATACAAACGTATCGCTGAGCAGGAATATCCACATCATTGCCTTGCCCCAAGGCACCTGCTTGAACGCCTCTCTATCGGAGGACCAGTCGCTGGCGATGCCCTCCCATCCCGGTGCAGGTGGCGAGCCTGGTGGATTGGATGAGCCAGAGCCGGCTGGGGCTTGTGGATGCGATGCCATGGTTTTTCACCTCAGGCCGCAGAGCCTGGCGATGGCTTCATAGGTTTCTGGCGTGCTGGTCAGCAGCGCGAATAGCACGAACCAAAGACCCAACAGGTAATGCCAATAGATGGCACAGAGCTCTACGCTGGCGCGCAGTTGCGTCAACGGCACGCGATGCAGGAATTTAGCGACGATCATGCCCCAGGCTATCAACCCGCCCAGCAGGTGGAGCCCATGAAGGCCGGTCAACAGGTAGAAGAAACTGTTGGCCGGATTGCTGGCGACAAAGTAGCCCCAGGCGACAAACTGCTGCCAGACCCAGAGTTGTCCCGCCAGAAAGGCAATGGCAAACACGCCCGCCACGACGAAACCGATAACCGTGGCGTCCAGTCGAACCTGTCGGGCTGCCATGCGCGACCACTGCAGTGCGATGCAACTGAACACTAGAAACGCCGAATTCAGCCAGAGTTGCCATGGATTGGCCAGCGGCGCCAGGGGCTCTGTCAGGGGTAGCCAGTCGACCATCTGGGAGCGGGCGATAAAGGCGATCAGGAAGAGAAAGAATAACGAGCTGACCACGGCCAGAAACAGGCGCAGGCCTGTTTTTGCGATTTGGCTTCTATCGACACCCTCGGCCTGAATACCTTCAGGATCGCGATTCCAACCGCCTGCAGGGTCACCGTCATCCGCGTTTCTCAATAGCAATCTGTTCATGGTTTAACGTCCGCTATTCGGGTTCCGGCACTGAGTTGGCGCATTTGCTCCAACTCCTCGGCAGACACCGTTTGCGCAACGAAATCCTGTTCTATGCCCGGCACACTGTAGTCATAGGCCCAGCGATGCACGACCGGCAACTTCTCTCCCCAGTTACCGTGTTTCGGTGGAGTGTTCGGTGTTTGCCATTCCAGGCTGGCCGCGCCCCAGGGGTTACCGCCTGCGGGTTTGCCTTTGAATACACTCCAGGCCAGGTTGAACAGGAACAGCAGTTGGGAAACACCGACAGTCAATGCGACCACCGTAATGAAGGCATTCAACTCTTGCGCCGACTGTGGAATGAACGCGTAGTTGTCGTAGGCGTAGTAGCGGCGAGGCATGCCCTGGAAGCCCAGATAGTGCATGGGGAAGAAGATGGCGTAGGTGCCCAGGAAGGTAATCCAGAAGTGCAGCTTGCCCAGGGTGTCGTTCAACATGCGCCCGGTCACTTTCGGGAACCAATGATAAATGCCGCCGAACACCACCAGGACCGGTGCGACGCCCATGACCATATGAAAATGGGCGACGACGAAATAGGTGTCCGAGAGCGGAATATCCACAATCACATTGCCGAGAAACAGCCCGGTCAGACCGCCCACCAGGAAGGTGACGATAAAGGCCAGGGCAAACAGCATCGGCACGGTCAGATGGATGTCGCCCTGCCACAGGGTCAGGACCCAGTTGTAGACTTTCAGAGCGGTCGGCACCGCGATGATCAAGGTGGTGACGGCGAAGAAAAAACCGAAATACGGGTTCATTCCGCTGACATACATATGGTGCGCCCAGACCACAAAGCTCAGTACGCCAATCGCAATAATGGCCCACACCATCATTCGGTAGCCGAAGATGTTTTTACGCGCATGCGTGCTGATCAGGTCGGAGACCAGGCCAAACGCAGGGAGCGCAACGATATAGACTTCCGGGTGGCCAAAGAACCAGAACAGGTGCTGGAACAATATCGGGCTGCCACCCTGGTGATCGAGCTGCTGTCCCAGCGAGATCATCGCCGGCATGAAAAAACTGGTGCCCAACAGTTTGTCGAACAGCATCATGACCGCACTGACAAACAACGCCGGGAAAGCCAGCAAGGCCATGATCGAGGCCATGAAGATGCCCCATACCGAGAGCGGCATGCGAAACAACGTCATGCCGTGGGTACGCGCCTGCAACACCGTGGTGACGTAGTTCAACCCGCCCATGGTGGCGGCGACAATGAAAATCGCCAGCGAGACGAGCATCAGCACGATGCCCCACTCGACCCCAGGCGTCCCCTGGGTAATGGACTGTGGCGGATAGAGCGTCCAGCCCGAACCGGTGGGGCCGCCGGGGACAAAAAAACCGGCGAGCAACACCAGTACCGCGAGCAGATAGAACCAGTAACTCAGCATGTTGACATAGGGGAAGACCATGTCGCGTGCGCCCACCATCAGTGGGATCAGGTAATTGCCGAAGCCCCCGAGAAACAAGGCCGTCAGCAAGTAAATGACCATGATCATGCCGTGCATGGTCATCGCCTGATAGTAAGCACTGGCGTCCATGAACGCCAAACTGCCGGGGAAGCCTATCTGTATGCGCATCAAGCCAGACAACACCACGGCGATAACCCCCACGAACAAAGCCGTCAGGGAGTATTGAATGGCGATGACCTTGTGGTCCTGGCTCCAGATGTATCTGCTCAGGAAACTCTTGGGCTCGTGCAGTGCCTCTGTTTCGGCTTGCTCCGCATAGGCCATCACGTCATCCTCCTGCCGAAGTTTGCGTGTATTTCTGGCTGCTTTACGGCGACTTCCCTGGCTCAGCCTTGTTCGCGTCAGCGTCGGCATTCGCTTTTGATTTGATGAAAGCGATCAGCGCGTTCAAGTCCTGATCACTCGGGGTAAAGGCCGGCATGACGGCTGCATAGCCTTTGACGATTTTGGCACCGGGATTGAGGATCGAATCCTTTATATAGCCCTCGTCGGCCTTGATACTCGTACCGTCGACAAGGGTTACGGGCTCGTTATACAGGCCCTGCCAGCTCGGGCCGATACCCTTGCTGCCATCGACACTGTGGCAGGCCAGACAGCCTAGCGACCCGGCTAGCCGCTGTCCTTGCGTCGCCAAGTCGTCACCTCTGTCCAGCGCTTCGCTGGCAGAAGGTTCTTGCGACGCAGCACCCAGTGATTTGATCAGGGCGACGAGCGCACCCAATTCATCGTCATTGAGAGTATAGGCCACCATGACCGGCGGGTAGCCTTGTACCAGACGGGCCTGCGGTTCGAGGATCGATTGTTTCAGGTAGGCCTCATCGACCTGAACACTGGTGCCATCGGCAAGCTGTTCGGTGCGGCCGTACAGGTCCTTCCATCCCGGCCCGAGGCTGGTACTGCCATCCTGGCTGTGGCAGGCACCGCAGCCGTATTGTTCGACCAACTGACGACCTTTTTCCAGTACGCTGTCCTGACCGGGTTTGGTAGCTGCCGCTAATGTCTGCGCAAAGGTCGGCTGGCTGCTGAGCCATTGATCGAAGGCACCCTGCTCCTCCACGATCATCTGGCCGCGCATGTTGTAATGACCTACGCCACAAAATTCAGCGCAAAGGACTTCATATTTCCCGGTTTTAGTCGGCGTAAACCAGAAGTACGACACCATCCCCGGCACCATATCCATCTTGCTGCGAATTTGCGGTATATAAAAATTGTGCAATACATCTTTAGAGCGCAGTAAAACTTTTACCGGTCGATCCAGCGGAAGTCTGACTTCGTTACTTTTTATTAGCACATCGTCCTGGCCGGCGGGATCCTTGGGATCAACGCCAAACGGGTTGACGGAATCAACTAACTTAATTTCAGACTTGCCCAGTTTCCCGTCCTGGCCCGGAAAACGAAAGGCCCACTGCCACTGCTGGGCGACCACTTCAAGTTCATAAGCATTTTTTGGTACCCGGATGAAATCGTTGTAAACAACCAGGCCTGGCGCCAACATCGCGGCAATACCTATCGAGGTAACGACAATCAACCAGAATTCCAACCTCTTGCTTTCCGGCTGGTAGTGGGCCTTGGCCCCCTCTTTATGACGATAACGCATCACGGCTACCGCCATGAATAGCGTAATGGCGATGAAAAATATTCCGCTGATGATCAGGGTGATAAACAGCGTGGTGTCTATTGATCCCCAGTTGGAAGCTGCCGGTGTTGCATGCCAAGGCGCTAGTACATGGAATAGCACTGATCCAATAACGATGAGTACCAGGACAATTGCTATTGCCATTTCTCTTCATCCTATTCCTGTTGCTCATTGGTTATGCGCAAGCATCGCCACTGACGTCCAGGCAGGGCAGACAAGTACCACCCATCCGGGTGGCAAAGTCAGTTAAAAGTATAGTGCCATCGGGTTGTGCCGTGAGGGTTGGCGAGCGAGTCCCGGTTGCCAGCTATACTGAATTTCAGATCAGAGACAGAGCAATAGAATCCAGCAGTCTACGACGGAGGCTTCGTTATGAGCGCCATGACGATCGAAGGCTGGTGCAAAACCAGCCCCGACCAAAAATCCACCCCAATAGGTGAAATCCATTTTTACGTCGATGTGCCACTTCGTCAGCGCCTGGAGCAGGCTGAAGAACAGCTGAAGAGTTCCCATGGGCCTGAAGCCATGGTTGATGTCGACATGAGCACTCTGGATCTGAAATTGCCAGAGGGATACGACCCCTTGTCCGACTGCCAAATGCGCGTCTATTTGCACCTCGATCGTGGTCAATACCATTTGGTTGGGCACCGCGCGAGCGATGGTAGCTTGATCTATAGCAACGCGGTTTTGATTGATCAGCAGATCTAGGGAACCGCTGGAAAAACCGAGTATGGGATCGTCATCATTTGGCGAATCTGAAATGGATCAAGATTCGGGGTCGTCGTCCTTCCAGGGCGCCGACAGATAACGCGTGCGGTTGAAGGTCTCGAGCCACTCAGGGCTGAACACCACCAGCGCGCTCACCACCATGCCGTTGATGAACGCCTCGGGAAAAATGATCAACCACAGGTAACCGACAAAATCTTCCAGCCAATACGGCATGGCGAACCGTTCGTCGTACCACAACAACGTCAGCGCCAGCACCAGGCACAGCAACGCTGAAAGGGCTGCGGCGAAGAAACCGGAAACGAAGATGTACACGAAGAGATTTCGTGGCTGCGCGCGCTCCACCGCTATCGCACAGCATTCAGTGATCAACACCGGCAACAAAATGAACAGCGTGCCATTGACCCCCATGGCCATCAGGTCCTGACGCCCCAGCAACACCAGGCCTGCCTGCGCCACCAGACCGCCGACGATTGCCAGCGGCCAGTCCAGCAACAGCGTCACCGCTGTCATGCCGATGAAGTGATAGGACACGCCGGTATCGAAGTCCCGCCGCACCAGCCACAGCATGAACAGCGCGAACACCGTACCGAACAGCAGATGCTGGCGACGATTGTCGGTGAACAACTCGACCCAGGGTGCGCGCACGACGGCCCAGAGTAATACCGGTATGTAGATCAACCACCCCACGTTCAGGGTCTGGGATGACAATAACTCGGCACCGATCATGGCTGGGCCCACTCCCCTGTCTTTCCGAAAGAGAAAGAGCCTCAGTCTACACCGCCCTTCACCGTCCCTTCGACCTCAAGCCCAATGCCGTGGATCGTTCATCACCGCTTCATGTTCGGCAAACAATTTGGGAAGCTCGGCCTTGAGAAAATCCACCCAGGTGCGGACCTTGGCATCGAGAAAACGCCGTGATGGATACAGCGCATAGACATTGCGCTCGCGCAATCGCCAGGTCGGCAATACACGCAACAAGGTGCCATCGCTCAAGGGCCGTGTGGCGGTGTGGAAAGGCAGCAGGCTGATGCCCATGCCGGCCTCCGAGGCCTTGACCATCGACTCGGCGACATTGCACTGGAAGGTCTTGGCCGGACTGATGGCATGTTCACCGTGTTCGTCCTGGAATACCCATTGATCGCCATACAAGGGATCAAGCAGGCGCAGGCATTGATGCTCGTTCAGCGCCAGCGGCTGCTGTGGAATGCCCTTGCGGCGCAGGTAGTCCGCGGAGGCGCAAGGTACGCTGTAGATCTGTCCGAGGGCCTGGGCGACCAATTGCGAATCGGGCAGTTCGGGGGCGATCGAAATCACCACGTCGTGCCCCTCCTCCAGTGGATCGGGATTGCGCTGGGACAAGGTCAGTTCGAACACCACGTCGGGATATAGCTCGCTGTAGCGGGCGATCAGAGGCGTGATCAGTACGCCCAGTCCGTTCATGCTGTGCACCCGCAGGCGCCCGGCGGGGTTGATATGCGCGCCACGGGCCTCGGCCGTCGCCTCGTCCATTTCTTCGACGATCTGCCGGCTGCGCAACAGGAATCGCTCGCCTGCTTCGGTCAGGCTCAGGCGTCGCGTGGTGCGTTGCAGCAGGCGTGCCTGGAGATGTTCTTCCAGGTCCGCGACCAATCGGGATACCTGCGCCGTGGACAGATCCAGCGTGTCGGCCGCGGCGGTGAAACTGGCGCAGTCCACCACACGGATGAACACGCGCAAGTTGTTAAGCAAATCCATAAACCCCCTCGGGCGAAAATACTGTTCATTGCGAGAAACCTGCAGGAGCAAGCTTGCTCGCGATGGAGGTCAACGATGACGCGGGGAGCCTGACACCCGCGCAGCTCTCAGGTTTTTCGCGAGCAAGCTCGCTCCTACAGTTGTGACTATTACATTTTGCGTAACGCTGCATCCGCCGTTGGCCCCTTTATCCACGGGTGCCGAAGACTAAAATCAACTCATCGAAACCCACGCGGAGCACGCCAGCATGAAAACGTTGATCAGCCTGTTTCTGGCCGTCATCGCCACCTCGGCCATGGCCGCTGACAACGAGCCTCTCGCTGTCTTGTACAACCCGGCGCAGCCGCTGGACATCGCCAAGGTGGTGTCTGTTTCGGACACCGCGACCGCCTGCGGGGTTGTGCCGGCGACCATGGTGTATGTCGATCATCAGGGCCAGACCCGGCGGGTGACGTACAACGTCATCGGCGATTGCACCAGCAACCTGTGATTCGCCGCTGCACTCAGAGCAGCGTCCAGGTGTAGCTGAGGATCAGGCGGTTTTCATCGATATCACTGCGGTAATTGGACCGCGCCATCGCATTACGCACGCGGATCCCCAGGCCTTTGAGGCTGCCGCTCTGCAGCACATAGCCGATGTCCAGGTCGCGCTCACGGTCCTTGCCCTCATACCCCTTGCCGGTATCGACATTGTTGCCGCTGATGTAGCGCAGGGTACTGGTCAAGCCCGGTACACCCAGGGCCGCGAAGTCGTAGTCGTAACGCGCCTGCCAGGAACGTTCATCGGTGTAGGCGAACTCGTAGGTCGGCACCTCGTTACCCAACGGTGAGATGTTGGCGAATACCCGCGGGAACGCGCTGTCGCCAAACATGCCCTGATAGCCGACATAAAAGGTGTGGCCGCCACGTTTGGCCGACAGCAACGAGTAGAACGCCTGGTTGTCGATGTTGCCCAGCAGTTTTTTGCCGTCCTCGCGCGAATCGAAGTAGCCGAGGTTGGCGCCGAGGATCCAGTCACCCACGGGTTCGCTGTGCTTGAGGCCGAGGAAGCGCTGGTTGTAGATGTCCTCCAGTTGCCCGTACCAGGCGCTGACCGAGGTGCGCTTGTCGTTGAAGGCATAATCGCCACCGGCAAAGTTGAACCCGTCACTGCTGACCTGGCGCTGCGGCACGTGCCCGAGCATGGCCTGCATTTTTTCGTCGCCAGCCTCGTTGCGCAGGCTGGTTGAACTCAGGTGTCCGCCCTGCAAGGTCAGACCATTGATCTCACTGGAGGTGATGCTTGCACCCTGGTAACTCGGCGGCAGCAGGCGAATATCACTGAACACCAACACCGGTAGATTGGGTTGCAGCTCACCGACTTTCAGCTCGGTTTTCGAGTAACGCATCTTCAACGCGCCTTCCAGACGGCTGTAATTGTCCGCTGCGCGACCGTCGTCCTGCACCGGCAGCAAGCCGGTATTCACCCGGTCCGGGCTGCTGTCGAGCTTGAGGCCGAGCAGGCCGATGACATCCACACCAAAGCCGACGGTGCCCTGGGTGTAACCGGACTTCACGTTGAGGATGAAGCCCTGGGCCCACTCCTCGGCCTTCGATTGCTGGTTGGCGCCGACGATATCGGAGTAGTCGCGGCTGAAGTAGTAATTGCGCGCTTGCAACGTTGCGGTGGTGTCTTCGATAAACCCGCTCTCGGCGGCCATAACGCCTGTGGAAAAACCCGAGACGACAGCCAGGGACAACGCCGTACGGGTTGTTGGGAGATTCTGCTTCATCGTTTTTCTCTTATTGTTATTGATCGACTGATTGAACAGCTTCAGTTGCAGTGGATTTACGAAGGAGATCGGGACGACGGGCGCTTAACAGCACATGGGTGACCATGCCGAAAATCAGACCCCAGAACGCGGCGGACAAGCCGAACAGCGACATGCCTGAAGCGGTGATCAGAAAGGTCACCAGCGCGGCTTCGCGGTCGCTCGTCACGGCCATCGCCCCCGTCAGCGCCCCGGCAATGGCAGCAAACAGCGCCAGCCCCGCCAACGCCGCAATCAGCTCTTTGGGGAACGCGGAAAACAGCGAAACCAACGTGGCGCCGAAGATGCCCAGCACCAGGTAGCACAAGCCCCCGACAACGCCCGCCACGTAGCGCTTGCGCGGATCCTCGTGAGCCTCTCGACCGGTGCAGATGGCCGCCGTGATCGCGGCCAGGTTCAGTCCATGGCAACCAAAGGGGGCCAGCAGCGCGGTGCCCAATGCGCTGCTGGCGATGATCGGGCTCGCAGGCGTTTGGAAACCACTGGCACGCAGCACGGCCATGCCAGGCACGAACTGGCCGGTCAGCGCCACCATCACCAGTGGCAAGGCGATGTTCAGCGTCGCGCCCAGGCTGAACTGGGGCGTGATCCACACCGGCGTAGCCAACCCGATGACCAATGCCTCGCGATGCAGATCACCGCTGAACGCGGCAATCGAACAGCCCGTCAGCAACACCAGCATCACCGCGTAACGTGGCATCACCCGCTTGCCGATCAGATAGGCCGCGAACATCGCCAGCACCAACAACGGCTTGTGCTGCATCGATACGAACAGCCCTGTGCCGAAGCTGAACAGGATCCCCGCCAGCATCGCCGCCGCAATCGCGGCGGGCAGTTTGCTGATGATCCGGTCGAAAGCCCCCGAGACCCCGACCACAAAGATGATCAGGCTGCTGACCAGATAAGCCCCCACCGCTTCTGCCATGGAAATTTCAGGCAACAACGCCACCAACAACGCCGAGCCAGGCGCCGACCAGGCGATGATGACCGGAACGCGATAGCGCAGGCTCAAACCGATGCCCAGCACGGCGCTGCCGATGGAGATCGCCCAGATCCAGGACGACAACAGTTCCCGCGGCAGATGGGCCGATTGCGCCGCCTGAAAGATGATCACCAAGGGCCCGGCATAGGAAATCACCGTGGCGATAAATCCGGCGACAGCGGCTGACAGGGAGAAGTCCTGGATAAACGCCTTCATGACTCAAGCGCCCGTCGGCGACAGCGTTGGGCTGACAGCCATGGCGCTGCGCCGGTTGCTGATGGCGAACACGGTCATGGCGAGGGCCGCCACGGCACCCGGCAAGGCAAATGCCATGAAGTTCAGTTGCAGCGGCAGGCTGATGCCGAGCAAGGCGCCACCCAGCAGGGGACCGACGATGGCACCGTTGCGGCCGATGCCCGACGCCCAGCCCAGGCCAGTGGAACGAATGGTCATGGAGTAGAACTGCGCGGCGCAGGCGTACAGCAGAATCTGCGAGCCGATGGTGGTGGCGCCAGCGATGGCGATCAGCAGGTACAACACCGGCATCGGGCTGTTGAAGCCCAACAGGGTGATCGACACCGCCGCCATGGCGAAGAACACCGACAGCACCCGCGGCAGATTGAGCTTGTCACCCAGCACACCGCCGCCGACCGCACCGAAGATCGCCCCGAAGTTCAGCACCAGCAGGAACGACAGGCTCGAGCCCAGGCTGTAACCGGCGTTGGCCATCAGTTTAGGCAGCCACGAACTCAAGGCGTAGACCATCAGCAGGCAGCAGAAAAACGCCAGCCACAACATCAGCGTACGCAGTGCACGGCCTTCGCGGAACAACTGCAACACCGGGGTGCCCGCCCCCTTCACTTCGCTCATGTGCAACTGATCATCGCCCTGGGCGACGTAGGCCGGGTCGATGCGCTGGAGAATGTTGCGGGCCTCTTCATTGCGCCCCTGGCGCAGCATGAAACCCACCGACTCGGGCAGGAAGTACATGATCAGCGGCAACAGCAGCAACGGCAGGACCGCCACGTAGAACACCGACTGCCAGCCGAAACTCGGGATCAGCACGATGCCCAGCCCGGCCGACAGCATGCCGCCCACCGAGTAGCCACTGAACATGATTGCCACCAGGGTGCTGCGGATCTTTTTCGGCGCGTATTCGTTCATCAACGCCACGACATTGGGCATCACGCCACCAATGCCCAGCCCGGCAATGAAACGACAAATCCCAAACTCGGCGGGGTTGCGGGCGAACCCGTTGAGCACGGTGAAACCACTGAAGAGGATCACGCAGAGGGTAATGGCTTTCTTGCGCCCGATCCTGTCCGACAGCGGGCCGAAGAACAGCGCGCCGAACATCATGCCGAACAATGCATAACTGCCCAGTGCACCGGCTTGCAGAGGACTGAGCCCCCACTCTTTCATCAGCATCGGCAAGACCACGCCGTAGATCACCAGGTCGTAACCATCGAAAATGATGATCAGGGCACACCAGAACAGCACCATCCAGTGGAAGCGGTTGAATCGAGCGTTGTCGATAACCTCATGTACGTCGATCTTGCGCATGGCGTTCATCTCTTGTTTTTGTTTTTTAAGGGCAGCGGCAGCACGGCTCACGTCCGTACAGCCGAGGGTAGAGTCACCAGGCGCGGGTCAATATCCGCATTGCGCAGACCACTATCCGTTTTGTGCAGCGCCCTGGACCGGGCTTGGGAGCGAGAGGATTTGCTCCTCTCCGATAAACTGTCTTCTTTACAATCACATTTGAGCGCTAAGCTTGGGCGTATGGATGATTCAGATTACTTACGCCTGCTGACCATTGCGGCCGAGCAAGCCAACGCGTTCCTGTCCAATGCCCGCAAATGGGAGCGCGAGCGTTGGGTCTGCCAACGCCTGCTGCAGGGCCTGAACATTCCCTACCGTGCCGACGAATTCGCCCCGGCCGGGGAGCCGCCGGATGTATTGTTCCGCGACGCCAGTTTCGAGGTGTTCTTCGTGCTCGACGAGGGCCGGCGCCTCAATGATGAATGGCGCGATGAACTGCAGCGGCGGCGCAGCGCGTTCTCCCTGAGCCAGCTGGTACGGCGCGAGGCCAAGCCTCGGCGCATACCTGCCAACGAGTTCTTGCTGCGCCTGGCGCCGACCTTGCGCAAAAAAGCGCACAACTACAAAGAACGCGGCATGGACCTTGGCGAGCTGGACATCATTGCCTTCGCCAGCCTCAAGCGCGAAGTGCTGGACCTCAACAGTCATTTCCCGCCGCCCACCGAATACCTGCGCCAGGGCTGGCGCTCGCTGTCGCTGGTGGGCCCGACCTTCGCCCGCGTGCTGTTCGCCCATCCCGATGCGCCGGATTTCCTGCGCAGCAACCTGGGACGCAGCATTGTGTTCGACGTTGGAATCAGCCTGTGAGCCCATTGCAGGAACTGATTGCCGAAGTCCCGCAAACCGGCCGCGTACGCTGGATCGGCGTGCGCCCGGAACGTCGCGCACCGATGATCGAACTCGATGCCGTGGAGGCGCGACTGGAGGCGGGCCTGACAGGCGATCGCGCCCGACCCGGCATCCGCAATGCGCGGCAGGTGACGCTGATCCAGTGGGAACACCTGGCGGTGATCAGTTCGCTAATGGGCCGCCCGGACGATCAGCCAGTCAAGCCTGAAGATTTGCGGCGCAATCTCGTTATCAGTGGGATCAATCTGTTCAGCCTCAAGGGCCGGCGCTTCCGCATCGGCCAGGCGATTTTCGAAACCACCGGATGGTGCCAGCCCTGCGCACGCCTGCAAGCCAACCTGGGCCCCGGGACGTTTCAGGCGGTGCGCGGACATGGCGGAATCACCGCCCGGGTGTTACAAAGTGGCATCATTCGCCTGGAAGACAGGGTGAGCGTCGAGCCCATTCCGGACAGCGGCTATGCTCCGTTCAACGTTCGTTAAATCAGCCTGTAGCTTCTACACCTTCAGCAACGTCTACCTGACGAGGCCTTTATGACCAGCCGCCTGAACCCCGACGACCAAAAGCATGTCGAAGAGTACCTGCAGTTGTCCCAACACCGAGTCGAGCGCAGGCCTTTCCGGCCGTGGATGCTCCTGGTGCTGGTATTGGCAGTGACCATTGGTCTGGGCCTGCTGAGCCGACTTATCAGTTACCTGACGCTATGAGCTGCTTCGCGCTCGCTTGGGTAACCACACCGATTTCCTTTAGCCTTGTGAGTTATCCCCATGTCCCATCGTATTGTCATTGTCGGCGGCGGCGCCGGCGGTCTGGAGTTGGCTACCCGTCTGGGTAAGACTCTGGGCAAACGCGGCACGGCCAGTGTGATGCTGGTCGACGCGAACCTGACCCATATCTGGAAACCGCTGCTGCACGAAGTCGCGGCCGGGTCACTGAACTCTTCCGAAGACGAACTCAACTATGTTGCCCAGGCCAAGTGGAACCACTTCGAGTTCCAGCTGGGGCGCATGAGCGGGCTTGATCGCGCCAATAAAAAAATCCAGCTGGCCGCCACTTATGATGAAGCCGGTCTGGAGCTGGTGCCGGCCCGGGAAGTGCATTACGACTCGCTGGTGATCTCCGTCGGCAGTACCACCAACGATTTCGGCACCCTGGGCGCGGCGCAACACTGCCTGTTCCTGGATACCCGCAAACAGGCCGAGCGCTTCCACCAGCAGTTGCTCAACCACTACCTGCGCGCCCACGCGGGTCAGACCGACAAGGTCGAGCAGATCAGCGTCGCCATCGTCGGTGCCGGTGCCACCGGGGTCGAACTGGCCGCCGAGCTGCACAACGCCGCCCATGAACTGGCGGCCTACGGCCTGGACCGGATCAAACCGGAAAACATGCACATCACCCTGATCGAAGCCGGGCCACGGGTGCTGCCGGCCCTGCCGGAGCGGATCGGCGGGCCTGTGCATAAAACCCTGGAAAAGCTCGGGGTCAACGTCATGACCAATGCGGCCGTCAGTGAAGTGACCGCCGACAGCCTGATCACCGCGGATGGCAAAGTGATCAATGCCAGCCTGAAAGTCTGGGCCGCCGGGATCCGTGCACCGGGGTTCCTCAAGGACATCGATGGCCTGGAAACCAACCGCATCAATCAGCTGCAAGTGCTGCCGACCCTGCAAACCACCCGCGACGAGAACATCTTCGCCTTCGGTGACTGCGCGGCCTGCCCGCAACCGGGTTCCGATCGCAATGTGCCGCCGCGCGCCCAGGCTGCTCATCAGCAGGCGTCGTTGCTGGCCAAATCGCTGAAGTTGCGCATCGAAGGCAAGGCGCTGCCGGAGTACAAGTACACCGACTACGGGTCGCTGATCTCGCTGTCGCGTTTTTCGGCTGTGGGTAACTTGATGGGTAACCTGACCGGTAGCGTGATGCTGGAGGGTTGGCTGGCGCGGATGTTCTACGTGTCGTTGTACCGCATGCACCAGATGGCGCTGTATGGGCCGTTTCGCACGGCGATGCTGATGCTGGGCAGCAAGATTGGTCGCGGGACCGAGCCGCGGCTTAAGCTGCACTGATATAAAACCTGTGGGAGCGGGCTTGCTCGCGAAAGCGGTGTGTCAGTCGACATGAATGTTGAATGACACACCGCTTTCGCGAGCAAGCCCGCTCCCACATTTGGTTTTGCAGTGTTCTGGAAATTTTCGCAGGCAAAAATCCCCCCCGTATTCGATACGAGGATTTTTAATATGGTCGGGGTAAGGGGATTCGAACTCCTGACATCCTGCTCCCAAAGCAGGCGCGCTACCGGACTGCGCTATACCCCGGTAAAAAAAAGGCGACCTAACTAAAGAGCCGCGGCTGAAGCTGCACTGATTTAAAACTGTGGGGAGCGGGCTTGCTCGAAAGCGGTGTGTCAGTCGACATGAATGTTGAATGACACACCGCTTTTCGCGAGCAAGCCCGCTCCCACATTTGGTTTTGCAGTGTTCTGGAAATTTTCGCAGGCAAAAAAATCCCCGTATCTTTCGACACGAGGATTTTTAATATGGTCGGGGTAAGGGGATTCGAACTCCTGACATCCTGCTCCCAAAGCAGGCGCGCTACCGGACTGCGCTATACCCCGGTAAAAAAAAGGCGACCTAACTAAAGAGCCGCGCCTGAAGCTGCACTGATTTAAATCCTGTGGGAGCGGGCTTGCTCGCGAAAGGTGTGTCAGTCGACATGAATGTTGAATGACACACCGCTTTCGCGAGCAAGCCCTCTCCCACATTTGGTTTTGCAGTGTTCTGGAAATTTTCGCAGGCAAAAAAAATCCCCGTATCTTTCGACACGAGGATTTTTAATATGGTCGGGGTAAGGGGATTCGAACTCCTGACATCCTGCTCCCAAAGCAGGCGCGCTACCGGACTGCGCTATACCCCGGTAAAAAAAAGGCGACCTAACTAAAGTCGCCTTCTTCGATCAGCGCTTTTGGCCTCTGATCTTAAGATTCGATTCCAGCGTTAACTGGTTTCAAAAATGGTGGGTCGTGTGGGATTCGAACCTACGACCAATTGGTTAAAAGCCAACTGCTCTACCAACTGAGCTAACGACCCAAAAATGGTCGGGGTAAGGGGATTCGAACTCCTGACATCCTGCTCCCAAAGCAGGCGCGCTACCGGACTGCGCTATACCCCGGCTTGAAATTGGCTCCGTGACCAGGACTCGAACCTGGGACCCAATGATTAACAGTCATTTGCTCTACCGACTGAGCTATCACGGAACTACACATTTCAATTTACAACTTTGTAGCTTTACTGCGTTCTCTTCGACCCGTTCGCATCGCTGCGTTCGTGTGTCTGAGGCGCGCTATTCTACAATCTTCAGCACCTCTGTCAACCCCCTAATTTGCATTCAAGTTAATGATTTGCAACTTATTTTAGATTCCTGCCTGAAGCAGAAACCCTGGCGGGTGACTTACTGCGGGGCGCACTTTACAAGCCTTTTCCTTAGAGTTCAACAGCCTGAATGAAAAAAAGGCCTCGTTGTGCGAGGCCTTTTCGATTTTGCTGCGGTTACCGATCAGACGAAGACGATTTCGTCGTTTTCCACCACGCCCTGAGCGGTGTCACCCGGCATGAATCGACCGGAAAGGATCAACTGCGCCAGCGGGTTCTCGATCCAGCGCTGTATGGCCCTCTTGAGCGGCCGTGCGCCGTACACCGGGTCGTAGCCGACCGCGATCAGCTTGTCCATGGCTTCGGGGCTCAGTTCCAGCTTCAGCTCCCGCTCGGTCAGGCGACTGCGCAGGCGACCCAACTGGATCTCGGTGATGCCAGCAATCTGATCCCGCGCCAAAGGCTCGAAGATCACCACTTCGTCGACCCGGTTGATGAACTCCGGCCGGAAGTGGCTGGAAATCGCATCCATCACCGCGGCGCGCTGCGCCTCACGATCACCCACCAATTCCTGGATCTGTACAGAGCCCAGGTTGGAGGTCATGACAATCACGGTGTTCTTGAAGTCCACCGTGCGGCCATGGCTGTCGGTCAAGCGACCGTCTTCCAGCACCTGCAGCAGGATGTTGAACACATCCGGGTGCGCCTTCTCGACTTCGTCCATGAGGATCACCGAGTATGGCTTGCGACGCACCGCCTCGGTCAGGTAACCGCCCTCCTCGTAACCGACGTAGCCTGGTGGCGCACCGATCAGGCGAGCCACGGAATGTTTCTCCATGAACTCGGACATATCGATCCGCACCATCGCCTCTTCGGTATCAAAGAGAAATTCAGCCAGCGCCTTGCACAGCTCGGTTTTACCGACACCGGTCGGGCCGAGGAACATGAACGAGCCGCTCGGGCGATTCGGGTCGGACAACCCGGCGCGGGAACGCCGCACCGCGTTGGACACGGCCACCACCGCTTCGTCCTGGCCGATCACACGCTGGTGCAACAGGCTTTCCATCTTCATCAGTTTTTCGCGCTCGCCTTCGAGCATTTTCGACACGGGAATACCGGTCCACTTCGAAACGACTTCGGCGATCTCTTCTTCAGTCACCTTGCTGCGCAGCAACTGGTTTTCAGGTTTTCCATGCTGGTCGACCATTTGCAGGCTGCGCTCCAGGTCCGGGATCACCCCGTACTGCAACTCCGCCATGCGGTTCAGGTCGCCTTTGCGGCGAGCGGCTTCCAGTTCCTGACGGGACTGTTCGATCTTCTGCTGGATTTGCGCAGAACCCTGAACCTCGGCTTTTTCCGAGTTCCAGATTTCTTCCAGGTCCGAGTACTCACGCTCGAGGCGGGCGATTTCTTCCTGGAGTTTTTCCAGGCGTTTCTTCGCTGCGTCGTCGCTTTCTTTCTTCAGCGCCTGGGATTCCACCTTCAGCTGGATCAAACGTCGTTCCAGGCGGTCCAGCACCTCCGGCTTGGAGTCGATCTCCATGCGGATGCGGCTGGCGGCCTCGTCGATCAGGTCGATGGCCTTGTCCGGCAACTGCCGGTCAGTGATATAGCGATGGCTGAGCTTGGCCGCCGCAATGATCGCGCCGTCGGTGATCGCCACCTTGTGGTGGACCTCATAGCGTTCTTTCAGGCCACGCAGAATGGCGATGGTGTCTTCTTCGCTCGGCTCGTCCACCAGCACTTTCTGGAAACGTCGCTCAAGGGCGGCGTCCTTCTCTATGTATTGGCGGTACTCGTTGAGCGTGGTGGCACCGACGCAGTGCAGTTCGCCCCGCGCCAGGGCTGGCTTGAGCATGTTGCCCGCATCCATCGAGCCCTCGCCTTTACCGGCGCCGACCATGGTGTGCAGTTCGTCGATGAACAGGATGATCTGCCCTTCCTGCTTCGACAGCTCGTTGAGCAGGGATTTCAGGCGTTCTTCGAACTCACCGCGATACTTGGCACCGGCAATCAATGCCCCCATGTCCAGAGACAGCAGGCGCTTGCCCTTGAGGCCGTCCGGCACTTCGCCATTGATGATGCGCTGCGCCAGGCCTTCGGCGATGGCGGTCTTACCGACGCCAGGCTCACCGATCAGCACCGGGTTGTTCTTGGTGCGGCGTTGCAGCACCTGGATAGTGCGACGAATTTCATCGTCACGGCCGATTACCGGATCGAGTTTGCCGTCTTCGGCACGCTTGGTCAGGTCGACCGTGTACTTATCCAGCGCCTGCCTGGCTTCCTCGTGGTTCGCGTCATTGACTGCCTCACCACCACGCAGGTTGTTGATCGCGTTTTCCAGGGCTTTCTTGCTCACGCCCTGGCCGAGCAACAGCTTGCCGATCTTGCTGTTCTCGTCCATGGCGGCGAGCAGCACCAGTTCACTGGAAATGAACTGGTCACCCTTCTGCTGGGCCAGGCGATCGGCCTGGTTGAGCAGGCGCGCCAGATCCTGCGACATGTTCACGTCGCCGGTCGGATTCTGGATTTTCGGGAGCTGGTCGAGCTCTTTGGTCAGCTCTTTACGCAGGCTGTTGACGTCGAAGCCCACCTGCATCAGCAGGGGCTTGATCGAGCCGCCCTGTTGCTCGAGCAGGGCTTGCATCAAGTGCGCCGGTTCAATGGCCGGATGATCGAGACCGACGGCCAGGGATTGGGCATCGGACAACGCTAACTGCAATTTGCTGGTTAAACGGTCTATACGCATGGGTCACCTTCCTTTTGAGCAGGCCGGACCTATAAAACATCCTGAATGAAGAAACCTGCCAGATACCACAATAGATGCGGTCGATTCTGGGAGTTTCAAGCGTCGAGACGTTGATGCAGATCAGACAAGTCTAGCGTTCGAGCCAGATAAGGGAGGCAAACCGACCAGTGCGAGGCGCGCGGCGATAGGAAAAGAACCGTGAATCGGTGACGGTGCAGAAACCGCCGCCGTAGACAGCGGTTACACCACGGGCTGCCAGGCGCAAGCGCGCCAGCTTATAGATGTCGGCCATGAACTTGCCGGGGTTTTGACTCGGTGCAAAAGCTTGAGCAGCTTCAGGCAGTTGCCCCACGAAGGTTTCCCGCACTTCCGGGCCGACTTCGAAGGCTTTCGGACCAATGGCCGGGCCGAGCCAGACCAGAACCTCGGCAGGTGGCACGTCCAGGCTGTCGAGGGTCGCTTCCAGCACGCCCGCCGCCAACCCGCGCCAACCGGCATGGGCCGCCGCGACACGCGTACCGGCACGGTCGCAAAACAACGCAGGCAGGCAGTCGGCAGTCATCGCCGCACAGGCAATGCCCGGCGTTGAAGTCCAACTGGCGTCGGCAGTGTCCACCCGGCTCGGATCCGCATGCGCCACAACGATGCCGTGGACCTGCTGCAGCCAGGCCGGTTGAATCGAAAAACGATCAGTCAGACGCCGGCGATTTTCGGCGACAGCTTCGGGGCTGTCGTCGACGTGATCACCAAGATTGAGGCTGTCGAACGGCGCCAGGCTGACGCCGCCCGCACGGGTGGTGACACAGGCTTTGACCCCGGCCGGCGCGGGCCAGTCAGGAATCAGCCAGTCACTCATCCGACAAACGCCTCGCGGTCTTGCTTGAGCAGGGTCAGCAACCAGACGAAATCTTCCGGCAACGGCGATTCCCAGCTCATGCGCTCACCGGTGGTCGGGTGATCCAGCTCGAGGAACCGCGCATGCAGCGCCTGACGCGGGAAGTTTTTCAGCGACTCGACCATGGTCGGGTTGGCGGCCGGCGGAATCCGGAAACGACCGCCGTAGGCAGGGTCTCCGACCAACGGGAAGTTGATGTGTGCCATGTGCACGCGAATCTGGTGTGTACGACCGGTTTCCAGCTTCACCCGCACGTGGGTGTGGGAACGGAAACGCTCGAGCACGCGGTAATGGCTGACGGCCTGCTTGCCACCTTCCATCACGGCCATGCGCTGGCGTTGCTGGCCATGACGACCGATCGGCGCATTGATCTTGCCGCCAGCCGTCACCACGCCGATCACGATGCACTCGTAGATCCGGCTGACGCTGCGGCTCTGCAACTGTGTAACCAGCTGCGTCTGCGCCTGAATGGTCTTGGCTACCACCATCAGACCGGTGGTGTCCTTGTCCAGGCGATGCACGATACCGGCGCGGGGCACATTGATGATGTCCGGCACGTGGTGCAGCAAGGCGTTGAGCAAGGTGCCATCAGCGTGGCCAGCAGCCGGGTGAACCACCAGGCCCGCAGGCTTGTTGATCACCAGGATGTCGTCGTCTTCATAGACGATGTCCAGGGCGATGTCTTGAGCGACCCATTCGCCCTGAGCTTCCTGCTCGGCAGTGAGTTCAAGAATGGCGCCACCGTGAACGATGTCTCGCGGGCGGACAACCGCCCCATCCACAGTCAGGCGGCCGTCTTTGATCCAGGCGGAAAGGCGCGAGCGCGAGTGCTCAGCGAATAATTGTGCGGCGACTTGATCGAGGCGTTGGCCGCCCAATTCGGACGGCACCTCTGCGCTAAGTTCAATTTTATCGGACATGCTCGGACTAGGCGTCGGCACAGCCTTTGGTTTCGGCTGCGCGCTTGTGGTTAAATACGGCGTCTTTTGCCCCGAGGCTATTCAACGGGGCGCTCATCATAACAGGACGGCCTCGCCCAAGACAGCGGCCGTCATAGGGACGCAAGCCGCCATGCAAGTGAAACACCTGCTGCTGATCGCCATCCTCGCATTGACCGCTGCTTGCTCTTCGAAGGAAGTCGTAGACGAAAACCTGAGCGAAGTCGAGTTGTACCAACAGGCTCAAGCCGATCTGGACAATAATAGCTACACCAGCGCCACTGCCAAGCTGAAGGCTCTGGAATCGCGCTATCCGTTCGGCCGTTATGCCGATCAGGCCCAGTTGGAGCTGATCTACGCCAACTACAAGAACGCCGAACCAGAAGCCGCCAAGGCCGCTGCCGAGCGCTTCATTCGCCTGCACCCACAGCACCCGCACGTCGATTACGCCTACTACCTCAAGGGCCTGACGTCTTTTGACCAGGACGTTGGCCTGCTCTCGCGCTTCCTGCCGCTGGACATGACCAAGCGTGACCCGGGTGCCGCTCGCGACTCCTACAACGAGTTCGCCCAACTAACCAGCCGCTTCCCCAACAGCCGTTATGCGCCGGACGCCAAGCAGCGCATGATCTACCTGCGCAACCTGCTGGCCGCCTACGAAATCCACGTGGCCGACTATTACCTGACCCGTCAGGCCTACGTCGCCGCCGCGAACCGCGGTCGCTACGTGGTGGAAAACTTCCAGGAAACCCCTGCGGTAGGCGACGGCCTGGCGGTGATGACCGAGGCCTACCAGCGCCTGCACCTGGATGAACTGGCTGCCACCAGCCTCGAAACCCTGAAGCTCAACTACCCGAACCACCCAAGCCTGGTGGACGGTCAGTTCGTGCCATCGGTCGCCGAAGCCGACAACCGTTCGTGGCTGAGCAAGGCCACCCTGGGCCTGATCGAATCCCGTCCGCCGCTGCCACCGGGAGAAACCCGCGCCAACCAGGACGTGCAGAAGCAGTTCCAGGATGCCAAGGACGCGATTCCGAGCGAGCTCAAGCCTAAAGACGGCAACGGCGATGTGATCGAGGAAGAGGATCACGAGGCCGAGGGCAACAACGAAGACCGCTCGTGGTTCAGCTATATGACCTTCGGCGTGTTCGACTGATACGACCGGTCGTACAGAAAGGGAGACGCTTGAGTCTCCCTTTTTTATTGCGCCGTTTTTATGCCGCGCGAATACGCTGTGCGCCTGTCATGTCCTTGGCTAAACTGGCGGCTCATCCGTCATAAAGCAGCTCACCATGCTTCGTTTACTATTCTGGATCGCAGTGATTGCCGCCGCTGTCTGGTTCTGGCGCAAATACAAGCGCCAGGTCTCTGCACCCAAGTCCTCCGCCGAGCTGGAAGCGGCGCCCATGGTCCGCTGCGCCCATTGCGGCGTGCACCTGCCCCGCGACCGTGCGCTGAGCCTTCAACAACAGTGGTATTGCAGCCAGGCTCACCTTGAGCAAGGCCCAGGCTCCAGTGATCGCTGAGACGACCAGTCCCGGCGACAAACAGGCCCAGCGACTGCTGCGCCTCTATCACCTCTACCGCCTGAGCATCGGCATCACCCTGGTGCTGCTGATTTCCAGCAACCTGGACTACCGGTTGCTGACGTCCGCCAATGACGACCTGCTGCGCTACGCCAGCGGGTTGTACCTGGTGCTGAACATCCTGCTGGTGGTCTTCTTCGCAAACACCCGCCGTCCGACACAACTGCTCAGCCTGGCGCTGGTCGATGTCCTGCTGCTTTGCGTGTTGTTCTACGCCGGTGGCGGTGTGGCCAGCGCCATTGGCAACTTGTTGATCGTCTCGGTGGCCATCAGCAATACCTTGTTGCGAGGACGCATCGGCCTGCTGATTGCCGCCATCAGCGCACTTGGCATCCTGGGTTCGAGTTTCCTGCTGAATCTCAGCCATCCCGCCAGCCCCAACGATTACTTGCAGATCGGCACGCTCGGCGCCCTGTGTTTTGCCGCGTCACTGCTGGTGCAAGGCCTGGTCCGACGACTGGAAGTCAGCGAAACCCTGGCAGAACAGAAAACCAGCGAAGTCATCGGCCTGGAAGCCCTCAATGCCCTGATCCTGCAACGCATGCGTACTGGCATTCTGGTGTTTGACGACCAATGGCGCGTGCAACTGGCCAATCACAGTGCGTTGGCCCTGCTGGGCTGCGAGCGCCTCGAAGGCCGGCGGATCGACGAACAGGCCCCCGCCCTGGTCGAACGTCTGCAACTGTGGATCAACAACCCGACGCTGCGCCCGCAGAGCCTGAAAATCCCCGGCAGCGGCCTTGAACTGCAGCCGAGCTTCATTGCCCTGGCTCCTGGCCCGCATCAGCAGATCCTGGTCTTTCTCGAAGACCTCGCCCAGGTCACCCAGCAGGCTCAACAACTGAAACTCGCCGCCCTCGGCCGCCTGACCGCCGGTGTCGCCCATGAAATCCGCAATCCGTTAGGCGCCATCAGTCACGCCGCGCAGCTATTGCGCGAATCGGAGGAACTGAATGGCGCGGATCGACGTCTGACGCAGATTATTCAAGACCACTCTCAGCGAATGAATCGGGTAATCGAAAACGTCCTGCAACTGTCCCGTCGCCAGCAAACCGTGGCGCAACGACTCGACTTGAAGCCGTGGCTGGAGCAGTTCGTCACACAAACCCGCGAGCAGGCGACCGAGCGCCAGAAGATCCATCTACGCATGGCTTGCGGTGACTTCAGTACCTTGATGGACCCGAACCAGCTGGAGCAGATTCTCGACAACCTGATCCGCAATGCATGGCGCCATAGCGCCCTGAACCACGACCAGGCGCAGGTCTGGCTTGAGTTTTTCATCGACCCCGAGAGTCAGCTGCCGATCCTCGAAGTCCTCGACGACGGCCCCGGGGTGGCCCCGGACCATCAAGCGCAATTGTTCGAGCCTTTCTTCACCACCAGCCACCAGGGCACGGGCCTGGGCCTTTATCTGTCCCGCGAGCTGTGCGAAAGCAACCAGGCCCGCCTGGACTTCAAATCACGCCAGGGCGGCGGCTGCTTTCGCATTACCTTTGCTCACGGATGCAAACAAGGTTGAACATGAGCCCACGGCAAAAAGTCCTGATCGTCGACGACGAGCCGGACATCCGCGAACTCCTGGAAATCACCCTGGGACGGATGAAGCTCGATACCTACAGCGCACGCAACGCTGGCGAGGCCTTGATACTGCTCCAGCGCGAGGCGTTCGACCTGTGCCTGACCGACATGCGCTTGCCCGACGGCAGCGGCCTGGAGCTGGTGCAACACATCCAGCAACGCTACCCGCAAGTCCCGGTGGCCATGATCACGGCCTATGGCAGCCTCGACACGGCGATCAATGCACTGAAGGCCGGTGCGTTCGATTTCCTGACCAAACCGGTGGACCTGACCCGCCTTCGGGAACTGGTGACCAGTGCCTTGCTGCTGCCCGCCCCTGGCTCCGCCATCGATCGTCGTTTGCTGGGCGACTCACCGCCCATGCGCGATCTGCGCAAACAGATCGACAAACTGGCCCGTAGCCAGGCACCGGTGTACATCAGTGGCGAGTCCGGCAGCGGCAAGGAACGGGTCGCCCGCCTGATTCATGAGCGAGGACCACGGGCCAGCCAACCCTTTGTCCCGGTCAATTGCGGTGCGATTCCGACCGAGCTGATGGAGAGCGAGTTTTTCGGCCATCGAAAAGGCAGCTTCAGCGGCGCCATCGAAGATAAACCGGGACTGTTCCAGGCGGCCCACGGCGGCACCCTGTTCCTCGACGAAGTGGCAGACCTGCCTTTGCCGATGCAGGTCAAACTGTTGCGGGCCATCCAGGAGAAAGCAGTACGCAGCGTCGGTGGGCAACAGGAAGTGGTGGTCGATGTGCGCATCCTTTGCGCCACCCACAAAGACCTGGGCGCCGAAGTCGCTGCCGAACGTTTTCGCCAGGACCTGTACTACCGCCTGAACGTGATCGAGCTGCGGGTTCCGCCCTTGCGCGAACGCCGTGACGACATCGAGCCCCTGGCCAGCCATGTGCTCAAGCGCCTGGCTGCAGACACCGGGCAGCCCGCGGCAACACTCCACCCGAATGCCCTCGAGGTCCTGAAAAGCTACCGTTTCCCTGGCAATGTGCGCGAACTTGAGAACATGCTCGAACGGGCTCACACGTTATGCGACAACCAGCAGATCGAGCCCAGCGACCTGCGCCTGGCCGAAGGCAACTGTGCCGCCGAAGCGGGTGTGCCGGACCTTACGCAGATCGATAACCTGGAAGCGTACCTGGAAAACGTTGAGCGCCAGTTGCTTTTGCAGGCGCTGGAAGAGACCCGCTGGAACCGCACGGCGGCGGCTCAGCGGTTGAATCTGTCATTCAGATCGATGCGCTACAGGCTGAAGAAATTGGGTCTGGATTGAGGGGCCCCTTCGCGAGCAAGCCCGCTCCCACATTCGACCGTGCTTATTCAGGAGAACCACGGTCGATGTGGGAGCGGGCTTGCTCGCGAAGGCAATCTGACAGACGCCAGATATCTCGAATCAAATCCGCCCGGCCGGCGCATACGGCGCAGGATCAATGATCGGCGCCCTGCCCAGCATCACATCGGCAAACAACTGACACGACGCCGGCGCCAACACCAACCCGTTGCGGTAATGCCCGCAATTGAGCCAAAGCCCCTCAAAACCCGGCACCTGGCCAATATAGGGAATGCCCTCCGGCGAGCCTGGCCGCAACCCGGCCCAATGCCCCACCACCTCGGCATCGGCCAACGCCGGAATCAATTCGATAGCCGAGGCCTTGAGGCTTTCGAGTGCCGATTCGGTCGGCGTCTTGTCGTAGCCTTCATGCTCCAGGGTACTGCCAATCAGGATGTGACCATCGCGCCGCGGAATCGCATAACGCCCCTTGGCCAGCACCATGCTTGGCAGGAAGTCCGCCGCGCACTTGTAGAGGATCATCTGCCCTTTCACCGGTTCGACCGGCAATTCAAGGCCCAGGCTCTTGAGCAGATCGCCGCTCCAGGCACCAGCGGTGAGGACCACTTGGTCGCCATGGATCGCGCCGGTGGAGGTCTGCACACCGACTATTTTTTCGTCTTGCCGAATAAACCCGCTGACTTCGCACTGCTCATGGATCGTCACGTTCGGCAGCGCCTGCAAGGCCGCCTTGAGCGACTTCACCAGCCGTGGATTGCGCACGTTGGCCACGTCGGCCATGTAGATCGCCCGGGAAAAACCACCGCCCAGCACCGGCACCGCATCGTGGGCCGCCGAGATATCCACAGCCCGCAGCGGCCGGCCCTCGCGCGCGGCCCAGGCCAGCGCCTCGGCCTCATCGTCCAGGTCCAGCCAGTACAGGCCTGTGGTATGGACCTCGGGATCAATGCCGGTGGCCGCAAACAAGCGCTCGCCCAGCTGTGGATAAAAATCCTGGGACCAATGCGCCAGCGCGGTCACCGCCGGGCTGTAGCGCCATGGATAGAGCGGCGAAACGATGCCACCACCGGCCCAGGACGATTCCTGGCCGACATTCGAGCGGTCCAGCAGCACCACACTCTGCACCTGGGACGCGAGATTGAATGCCGTCAGCAGCCCGATTACCCCACCACCGACGATCACCACTTGCTGTTGCCTGGTCATGTTCTGATCCAACCGTTCAATAGACAGAGGCGCAAAGGGCGCCCGAAAAGGAACTCAGCGACCCCAGCAATCCTTGGTGGTCAGGCCGTCCGCTGCATTGACCATGCTTCTGACACCGGTGTTGGTGAGTGTGAAATCACCACACTTGTCAGCGGCCATGGCGGCATCGCTCTTGCGGGTTGCCGTCAGCAGGAACGTCTGGTCCGTCAGGGTCGGTGTGATGCTGTAGTAATCGTTGCCGGCGCTAAGATCGGTGGCATTGGTGTAGACGTTATTCTTCGAATAGTAGCGCTCGAGGATCTGCGCCTGTTCCGAGAGCAGGCCGGCGACTTCGGTGCGACGCCCCTTGTTCACGTACTCGGTGAGACTCGGATAGCCAATGGTGATGACGATCCCGATGATCGCAATCACGATCATGATTTCGATCAGGGTAAAACCGCGGTTGGAGCTGCGCATGCCTCAATTCTCACTTACTGTATTTGTCGCCACATGATGCGACGGCTGCCGCCGCCGGATTTTTCCACCAGCGTGGAGATACCGCCACTGGAATCGTTCACGATCTTGCGAGCCCCGCCATTGACGATGGCGTTCAGGGTCGGCATCCCGCCGGTAAAGACCACGCCGCTGGACAGCGTGTCGTCGCTGTCGACCACGGCGTCGCCGTTGGTGTCGAGCACCGCGTAATTGAGCATCTTACCGCTGAACGCATCGAGTTCGACCAGTTTGCCGCTGCCAAAGCCGGCGCAAGGGTCGGTGGTATCCACGCTGGCCGTGGTAAAGACGATCCGACCGAGCACCAGGCTGGCCTGGTTGATCACCCGCTCACCGGTCAGCGCGCTGTTATACACCAGCGGCAAATACCAGCCCTTTTGCGTCGGGTAGGTTACCTCGTGCTGGCTGGTGGTGATGGACTGCGCCGACACCCCGGTCACTGCCTGGGCCTGCAGGCTGGAGGTAGTGATCTGCCCCGAGCCGCCCTGCGCGTCCCACACCGCGTAGAACGCCTGCAGGTCTTTGTTGGTCCCGTCCGCCGTCTCGTTGAATTTGCCGGTGCCGAAAAACACCATTGTTCCACCCTGGGCGCTGTCCGCCAGTAATGGCTGCGCGGTGATGGGCTGGGTAGCACCACCGGCGGTGGTGAACAAAGGCTTGCCGGCAAATGCGAGGCCCCAGGCGTTCGGGGTGGCGCCACTGAGGTCGAACTTCCAGAGCCGCCCCTTGAGGTCTCCGCCATAGGCAGCCTGTACCACATTCTGCGAGTTCACCCTGAGTTTCACCGAAGACAAGCCGTTAGTGGTCTCGCTGCTGTCGACCACGATTTTCCTGATCAGGCTGCCGTCGCGAATGTCCACTACGTACAACGCCGCCACCCCGGAGTAACTGCCATAGCCATTGGCAATGAACGCCGCCCAGCGCCCATCCGCCAAGCGTGCCACCTCCGGACGGGCGTAGGCATAACCCAGGTCATTAAAAGCGTTCGCCGCATTGGCAGTGTCCGGCGCGCTGATTTCCCACAGGGCCTTGGTCACATTCCCCGCCGATGCGTCGAACAGTTGCAGCGCATAGAAGGTTCGCCCGCCCGCGCCCGTTCCGCCCAGGGCAAGGGTCTTCCAGGCGCTGTTCAACTGGGCATCGAACACGCCCACCTGCCCATCCACCAGAAACCTGTGGCCAACGCCGTTGATGTAGATGGGATCGGCGATGTAATGCAAGGACGGCAGCACACTGGCGGGCATGTAGGCGTAGCGCCGGGCACCGTTGGCGGTGTTGATGACGCTGACAAAACCGTCGTTGGCGTTGACCACCAGGCTGGCATGCATGTTGGCCGCCTTGGTCGCCAGGTAAGTGCTGTAGCTGGTATCCCCCGACCAATCAGCTGCGGTTTTATCCGAAGGCGCCGCCAGGACCAGCGGCGAGTTGACGATATCGCCGAGCAATACACTGCGCACTTTCAGGCCGGCCTTGTTCGCGCCCTTGCTCCACTCCAGCAGATCGCTGCCCGTAATACCGCCAGGCAAGCCCTGGCTGAGCACGCCTTGCTGAGCCGCAGACAAATTGGCAAAGGCCAATGTCACGGCGCTGTGGGTCTGGCTGTTCCATGAATGATAGGTCGGTGCCGCAGCGCCCGGCACGATGGCCGTATCGGTGGACCACAGCACCGAAGAGGTATCGACCGCTCCACTGGCGGTAAAGCCATAGGCCTTGATCGTGCCACGCCAGTCCCTGGGGTCGTAGCTGGTCTGGAAATAGCGGGTGCCGCTGGCGACACCACTGCCGCCGGAGCCGGCCTTGGTGCACAACAAGGGCGAATCCGCAGGCGTGAAGGCATAGGCCGGAGCGGCCAGCAACAAGGCACACATGGCCCCGCTCAACCACCGCCAGCGCTGTGAGCGACTTTCAATATTTCGCATAAATGCTCTCCACCACACTGCGTGAGCTGCCCGCAATGCCCACGGCGGTGACCCTGTACAGGGTCGCCGAGGTGTTACTCGGCACGTTCACCGCTGCCTTGGTGGTGCCGATGTTCTGCACGCCATAGAAGCCGTTGCCGGACGCGATCCAGGTCACCCCCGAGGTGGAATTGAACCCGGCCGCGGTGAGGGTCGCCGATTCGGCAGGCGGGGCGCACCGGGTAGTGCCGCTGCACACGGGCAACGAGTAACTATCGAGCTGCACCGCGCTTTCACCCACGCGCAATACCGCTTCGGCCAGCTGGAACGACTGATTACGCAAGCCCAGGCTGCCGGCCATTTTTTCCTGCAGGGTGGCGTTTTGCATCGATGAAATACCGATCAGCGTCAACAGCAACAGGAACACCAGGCTGACCAGCAGCGCCATGCCCCGCTGGGCACCAGGGGCAACGCTCATCGGCCCGCGCCTCATGGCAAGCGGTTGCGCAAGGCGGCAACCACGTTGAAGGTCTGGTCGCCCACCCGATTGTTCGGGTCGGTGAGGGTCAGGCTCAGGCGTACGCTGCGGATGCGTGCCGGGTCCGACGGGTTGCTGCTGTAACTGGACACCGCCAGATCGGAAGCCGAGCTGGCCAGGCCGAAGCTGACGTCGAAGGCACTGACGTTATCCACCAGCACCTGCTCGAGCGGCTTATCCCTGCCGACGCCCATCTTCAGCTCACCGTTCTTCAAGCTGTAGATCAATCGGCGGATGGGAAATGCCAGTTGTCCCGCAGCAGGTGCTTGCGAGTCGGAATACGCCGTCGCGCTGGTGCGACAATCGGATACCACCGTCCAGGCCGGCGTCCCGCCATTGCTGCCGATGTCCGCCGTGACCAGGGTCAACTTGCGACCGACGTTGTCCCAGCTGATAGGCGTTAGATGGCTGGCATTGAAGTCACGCGGTTTGCTGGCATCGGTGATAGACCCCAGGCAGCCGAACATGCCGACCATGCGGATTTCCTGGATCATTTTGCTCAGCACGAAACGCGCGTCCTCCTGCATGGCCGCCGCGGAGTTCTGGCTGATGTAAGTGTTTTTCGCGGCGATGAATACCTGCACCACGCCCAGCACCACGACCAGGCTCAAGGCCAGGGCGATCAGCAACTCGACCAGGCCGAAGCCGCGACTGCAGCGGCTCATGGCCTCGCCACCGGGTCGACAGTCGCGCGGCTGGTGAGGACGAAACTGCGCCGGGAGTCGGCAGCGTTGGCGGCCCGCGAGTCGTCCCAGGTGATGGTGATGGTGTACACCCGCTGGCTCAGGGAGATGCTGCCGGTCGCCGTTTCGCCACCAAAACCTGCAATGTTACGGGTGAAATCGTAGAGGTCCTGGTCCCGGGCGTCGTTCGGATTGCCCGAGGTTGGCGGTGTAACGGTGTAGTCGGCGGCTGCGTTGGCGCGAATGCGGTCCATCATGTCGTAGGCGATGAAGCTGGCCTGACTGGTCATGCGCGCACTGTCGGTGTACTTCAAGGCATTCAATTGAAAGGCGGCCGCGCCCAACAGCCCCACGCCCAGGATCAGCAACGCCACCAGCACTTCGATCAGCGTCATGCCCTCCTGGGCACGCTTGCTCCATGGCCTCATCCGCAACTTCCACCCAATAGAATTCGTCCGTTCAAACACACATTCAGCGTCCTGCTTTGTGTTCCGAGCACATAGCTGATCACCAGTGGCATGGAGGGTGATGACAGCCCGCCCAGATTATTGAAATCGATCGCCGTGACATCCGAGGGTAGCGCCAGAGTCGCCCCGCTGCTCATCGGTGGAACAACCCGCAACACATTGGCCGGGGTGCCCGTGCTGTCATAGACCGACAATTCCCCGCTCCACCCGCTCCCTCCCGCCGTGGGTCGCACCCGAATGGGCACGCCTCGGTCGATGGCTTCCAGTCGGGCGTAATTCAGGGCTCGTCGCAGATCCCCCATCTCGGTGTCGGCCCTGGTGCCTTGTGTCGAACGGATGAACGCCGGGACCGCCAGGGTGATCAGGACCAGGAAGATCGCCAACGCCACCAGCAACTCGATCAGCGTGAAACCTTTTGAACGATGATCCACCGTTGCCCTTGGTTGCCGTCGGCTATACCTGCTTCTACTGGCGCAGGGATCGCGCGAGGCAACATATTCCAGGGAGGGAGATTTCATGCGTGAGCAAGGATTCAGTCTGATCGAATTGCTTATGGGACTCACGATTGCCGGGATTGTTCTGCTCCTGGTCAGTCCGGCCTTTGCAGGGCTTACAGAATCGAACCATCGCGAGGAGGCAGCCAAGTCACTCGTCAGCGGTTTGCGCAGTGCAAGAAGCGAAGCGATAGCCCGTGGCCAGGTCGTGGTCATTCACGGCATCGACGACGACTGGAGCCAGGGCTGGCGGATCATTCTGGATGTCAGCGGCAAGGGCCATGAGGACCCCGACAATCCGCTGCTGGTCGAGCGCCGCAGCGGCATGGGCGTGGCGATCATGGGTAATCGGTATATCAAGACAGCCATACGCTTCGGTCCACTGGGTGGGCCGGTAGCCGGGGGCTTTCAAGCGGGGACACTGCACGTGTGCGCGCCACGCGAAGCGCAGAGCCAGCACCAGGTGGTACTGGCCTCGAACGGTCGCATCAGCCTGCGCAACGAGCAGGCCGCGCAGGCGTTATGCCCGGGGTGAAGGCTCAGAGCAGCGAACGGACCCGCAGCTCCTTGGGCATGGAGAACGTGATGTTCTCTTCACGACCGGCCAACTCATCGGCACCGGTTGCGCCCCAGGCCTGCAATTGCTGGATCACGCCCCGCACCAGGACTTCCGGAGCGGAAGCGCCGGCGGTGATGCCGATGCGCTCGACACCGTCGAACCAGCTTTTTTCCAGGTCTTCGGCACCATCGATCAGGTAGGCCGGGGTAGACATGCGTTCTGCCAGTTCACGCAGGCGATTGGAGTTGGAGCTGTTCGGACTGCCGACCACCAGCACCACATCGCATTCGTCGGCCAGTTGCTTGACCGCGTCCTGGCGGTTTTGCGTGGCGTAGCAGATGTCGTCCTTGCGCGGGCCGCCAATGGCCGGGAAACGCGTACGCAATGCGTCAATGACGCGACTGGTATCGTCCATGGACAAGGTCGTCTGGGTGACGAACGCCAGTTTTTCCGGGTTGTGCACCTGCAGTTCGGCGACATCCTTTTCGTCTTCGACCAGATAGATCGCACCACCGTTGCTACCATCGTACTGGCCCATGGTGCCTTCGACTTCCGGGTGACCGGCGTGGCCAATGAGGATGCATTCACGACCGTCGCGGCTGTAACGGGCGACTTCGATGTGCACCTTGGTCACCAGCGGACAGGTGGCGTCGAACACTTTCAGGCCACGGCCGGCGGCTTCGGTACGCACGGCCTGGGACACGCCGTGGGCACTGAAGATCACGATCACGTCGTCCGGCACCTGATCCAGTTCCTCGACGAAGATTGCCCCGCGGTTACGCAGGTCTTCGACGACGAATTTGTTGTGGACCACTTCGTGGCGCACATAGATCGGCGGCCCGAAGACTTCCAGGGCGCGGTTGACGATTTCGATCGCCCGGTCCACACCGGCGCAGAAGCCACGGGGGTTGGCGAGTTTGATTTGCATGCTGTGCCTCGTGTCTTGCGCGCGAAAACAATGAAAAACCACTGTAGGAGCGAGCTTGCTCGCGAAAAACTCAGGTACACCGCGCACATTCTGTATTGACGCGGTGCCAATGAGTTCATCGCGAGCAAGCTCGCTCCTACAGAAAGCGGTTACAGCGCCTTGACGGAGATGATTTCCACGTCAAAGGTCAGCGTCTTGCCTGCCAGCGGATGGTTGAAGTCGATGGTCACTTGCGCGTCATCGAACTCTTTCACCACACCCGGCAATTCAGTATTGGCCGCATCGTTGAAGATCACCAGCAAACCGGGCGACAGGTCCATGTCCTGGAACTGCGAACGCGGGATGATCTGCACGTTTTGCGGGTTAGGCTGGCCGAAGGCGTTTTCCGGCTCGATGCTCAGGGTACGCTTGTCGCCCGCCTTGAAACCGAACAGCGCCGCTTCGAAACCTGGGAGCAGGTTGCCATCACCGACCTTGAAGGTCGCCGGGGCCTTGTCGAAGGTGCTGTCCACCGTGTCGCCGTTCTCCAGGCGCAATGCGAAATGCAAGGTGACTTCCGTGTTCTGGCCGATGCGTTGCTCAGCCAATACCTGTTCAGTCATGAACGGCTTCTCCGGTCTTTTTACTTTTGAACATATCAAGTGCCAGCATGACAGCGCCTACAGTGATTGCACTGTCGGCAAAGTTGAACGCCGGGAAATGCCAGCGGTTCTGCCAATGCACCAGGATGAAATCGATCACATGGCCCAGGGCAATGCGGTCATACAGGTTGCCCAGCGCGCCACCGAGCACCAGCGCCAGCGCAACGGCCAGCCAGGTCTCGTTGCGCCCCAGACGCTTGAGCCACACCACCAGCACCGCACTGACCACTATGGCGATCAGGGCAAACAGCCAGCGCTGCCAGCCGGAGCTGTCGGCCAGGAAGCTGAAGGCCGCGCCGGTGTTGTAAGCCAGGGTCCAGCTGAACAGATCGGGAATCACCACGATCTGCTGGAACATCTCGAGCTTGCCCTCGAAGTAGAACTTGCTGGCCTGGTCGATGACCAGAACCAGCAAGCTCAACCAGAGCCAGCCCAGCCGTCCGAAACGGCCAACTGCATTAGGCCCGGCTGCATTAGGCATAGTGACGAACCTCGCCCGCGCCGCTGATGTTGTCGACGCAACGACCGCAGATTTCCGGGTGCTCCGGATTCACACCGACGTCTTCACGGCAGTGCCAGCAACGGGCGCACTTGGCGAAGGCCGACTTGACGATTTTCAGCTTCAGGCCGCTGACTTCAGTGACTACCGCATCTTCTGGCGCCTTAACAAACGGCGCAACGCTGGCGGTGGAGGTGATCAGCACAAAGCGCAGTTCGTTGCTCAGCTTGGCCAGGTCGGCGCTCAGCGCGTCTTCGGCGAACAGCGTCACTTCGGCTTGCAGGTTGCCACCGACGGCCTTGGCCGCGCGCTGGATTTCCATTTCCTTGTTGACCGCTACCTTCACTTCCATGATGCGGTCCCAGTAGGCGCGACCCAGCTCGAAGCCTTCCGGCAGCTCGGTCAGGCCTTCGTACCAGGTGTTGAGCATCACGGACTCGTTGCGCTCGCCCGGCAGGTACTGCCACAGCTCGTCGGCGGTGAACGCCAGGATCGGCGCGATCCAGCGCACCAGCGCTTCAGAGATGTGGAACAGCGCTGTCTGGCACGAACGACGGGCCTTGCTGTCGGCGCCGGTGGTGTACTGGCGGTCCTTGATGATGTCGAGGTAGAAACCGCCCAGCTCCTGCACGCAGAAGTTGTGGATCTTCGAGTAGACGTTCCAGAAGCGGTATTCGCCGTAGTGTTCTTGCAGCTCGCGTTGCAGCAGCAGGGTGCGGTCCACGGCCCAACGGTCCAGCGCGAGCATTTCTTCGGCCGGCAGCAGGTCGGTGGCCGGGTTGAAGCCGGTCAGGTTCGAGAGCAGGAAACGCGCGGTGTTACGGATACGCCGGTAGGCGTCCGCACTGCGTTGCAGGATCTGCTCGGAAACAGCCATTTCGCCGGAGTAGTCGGTCGAAGCAACCCACAGGCGCATGATGTCGGCGCCCAGGGTGTCGTTGACCTTCTGCGGTGCAATGACGTTGCCCAACGACTTGGACATCTTGCGGCCGGACTCGTCGACGGTGAAGCCGTGGGTCAGCAGTTCGCGGTACGGCGCGTGGTTGTCGATGGCGCAACCGGTCAGCAGCGACGAGTGGAACCAGCCGCGGTGCTGGTCGGAACCTTCCAGGTACAGGTCGGCACGTGGACCGCTTTCGTGGCCCATCGGGTGCGAACCGCGCAGGACGTGCCAGTGAGTGGTACCCGAGTCGAACCAGACGTCCAAAGTGTCGCTGATCTTGTCGTACTGTGGCGCTTCAGCGCCCAGCAGTTCGGCCGCGTCCAGTTTGAACCAGGCTTCGATGCCTTCGACTTCGACGCGCTTGGCAACTTCTTCCATCAGTTCGACGGTGCGTGGGTGCAGCTCGCCGCTTTCCTTGTTCAGGAAGAACGGGATCGGCACGCCCCAGTTGCGCTGGCGGGAGATGCACCAGTCCGGACGGTTGGCGATCATCGAGTGCAGGCGCGCCTGGCCCCAGGCCGGAACGAACTTGGTGTCTTCGATGGCTTTGAGCGAGCGCACACGCAGGGTGTCACCCGTGGTCGGCTGCTTGTCCATGCCGATGAACCACTGCGCGGTGGCGCGGTAGATCAGCGGGGTCTTGTGGCGCCAGCAGTGCATGTAGCTGTGTTCGATGACGGTGGTGTGCATCAGCGCACCGACTTCGGTCAGCTTGTCGACGATGGCCGGGTTGGCCTTCCAGATGAACTGGCCGCCGAAGAATTCCAGCGACGGCACGTACACGCCGTTGCTTTGTACCGGATTGAGGATGTCATCGTTGACCATGCCGTACTTCTTGCAGGTCACGAAGTCGTCCACGCCGTAGGCCGGGGCGGAGTGAACCACGCCGGTGCCGGCGCCCAGTTCCACGTAGTCGGCCAGGTACACAGGCGACAGGCGGTCGTAGAACGGGTGGCGGAAGTTGATCAGTTCCAGCGCGGAACCCGGTGCGGTGGCCAGCACGGTGCCTTCAACGCCGTAACGGGTCAGGCACGATTCGACCAGCTCTTCAGCCAGCACCAGCAGCTTGTCGCCGATGTCGACCAGGGCGTAGTTGAATTCCGGGTGGACGTTAAGCGCCTGGTTGGCCGGGATGGTCCACGGGGTGGTGGTCCAGATCACGATCGAAGCAGGCTTGGCCAACGATGGCAGACCGAATGCGGCAGCCAGCTTGGCTTCATCGGCAGTCGGGAAAGCCACGTCGATGGTCGAGGACTTCTTGTTCTCGTACTCGACTTCCGCTTCGGCCAGGGCCGAACCGCAGTCGAAGCACCAGTTCACCGGCTTCAGGCCCTTGAACACGAACCCGCCCTTGACGATTTCGGCCAGGGCACGGATTTCACCGGCTTCGTTCTTGAAGTCCATGGTCTTGTACGGGTTGGCGAAGTCGCCCAGCACGCCCAGACGGATGAATTCGGACTTCTGCCCTTCGATCTGCTCGGTGGCGTAGGCACGGCACAGTTCGCGGGTCTTGTCCGCGCCCAGGTTCTTGCCGTGGGTCACTTCGACCTTGTGCTCGATCGGCAGGCCATGGCAGTCCCAGCCCGGAACATAAGGCGCGTCGAAGCCCGACAGGGTCTTCGAACGGATGATCATGTCCTTGAGAATCTTGTTCAGTGCGTGACCGATGTGAATCGTGCCGTTGGCGTACGGAGGACCGTCGTGCAGGACGAACTTCGGACGATCCTTGCCAATCTCGCGCAACTTTCCGTACAGGCCAATGCTGTCCCAGCGCTGCAGAATCTGCGGTTCGCGCTGAGGCAGGCCGGCCTTCATTGGGAAGGCGGTGTCCGGAAGGTTTAGCGTGGCTTTATAGTCGGTCATTTAAGGCTCTTCATTAGCGATTGGCGCTAGGTGCGACAGGGCACGGGCGGCGGCGACATCCGCATTGATCGCCGTCTTAAGCGCCTCCAGAGAGGCGAAACGCTGCTCTTCACGCAGCTTGTGGTGGAAAACCACCGTCAAACGCCGGTCATACAGATCGCCGGCAAAATCTAAAAGATGGACTTCGAGGTGGGCTTTGCCATCTCCCTGGACCGTGGGGCGAACGCCGATGTTGGCGACCCCTGGCCAGGTCTTGCCGTCGATGTCGACGTTAACCAGGTAAACCCCGGTCAGCGGCACGCGACGACGCTTGAGTTGAATGTTGGCGGTCGGCGTACCCAACTGCCGCGCCAGCTTCTGGCCGTGCAGCACGCGACCGGCGATCCGGTACGGGCGCCCCAGCAGCCGCTCGGCGAGGGCAAAGTCAGCGGCGGCCAGGGCATTACGCACCTGGGTGCTGCTGACGCGAATGCCATCGAGCTCGACGGTCTGCGCCGCTTCCACGGTAAAGCCCTGCATGACGCCGGCCTGTTGCAGGAAATCGAAATCCCCTACCCGGTCACAGCCGAAACGGAAGTCGTCGCCGACTTCAAGGTGCTGCACGCCGAGCCCATCCACCAGGATGGTATCGACGAATTCACTGGCGCTGAGCTTGCTCAGGCGCTGGTTGAAGGCCAGGCACAGGACCCGGTCGACCCCTTCGGCGGCCAGCAGCTGCAGTTTGTCACGCAACCGGGCCAGACGGGCCGGTGCCGTGTCCGGGGCGAAGAATTCCCGCGGCTGCGGCTCGAAAATCACCACGCAGCTGGGCACGCCCAACTCCAGCGCACGCTCGCGCAGCCGCGCCAGGATAGCCTGGTGGCCACGGTGTACACCGTCAAAGTTGCCAATAGTGGCGACACAGCCCCGATGCTGGGGGCGCAGATTGTGGAGGCCTCGAACCAGCTGCATAACGCGCTTCTTGCTCATAAAGTGGTCGATTATAACCACACCCGGCGGCCGACGACAGGCAACACCGTATCCCAAAGTAATCGAGCCGACAAAAACGCCGGCTCGCCCGTGTTTATCAAGACCCTGGCCTCAGCCAAGCGTCTTGCGGTTGAAGTCGCGCAACCGAAAGCCCATCAACACTAACATGCCGAAATACGCCACCACACCGGCAATCACCAAAGCGCCCAGGCGCAGGAAACGCTCAAGCATCTGGCCATCGCCCCAAGCGGGCATGAAGTGCATGCCAGCCAGCAATACCGCGGACATCACCGTGACCGCGACCACCAGCTTGGCGCCAAACTTCGCCCAGCCCGGTTGCGGTTGGTACATCTGCTGCTTGCGCAGTTGATAGAACAGCAGCCCGGCATTGAGGCAGGCACCGGCACTGATGGCGAGCGCGAGACCCGCGTGTGCCAACGGGCCGATCAACAGCAGGTTGAACAACTGCGTGACCACCAGGGTGAAAATCGCGATTTTTACCGGCGTGCGAATGTTTTGTTGCGCATAAAAGCCCGGCGCCAGCACCTTGATCACGATAATCCCGAGCAAACCGACCGAATAGGCGATCAGTGCGCGCTGGGTCATGGCCGCGTCATGGGCATCGAATTGACCGTACTGGAACAGTGAAACCGTCAGCGGCTCGGCCAGGATTCCCAACGCCAGGGCGCAAGGCAGTACCAGCACGAAACACAGGCGCAGGCCCCAGTCGAGGATTCGCGAGTATTCCTGGCGATCCTTGCTGGCGTAGGTCTTGGCCAGGGTCGGCAGCAAAATCGTGCCCAACGCCACGCCCAACACACCGGACGGCAACTCCATCAGGCGGTCGGCGTAGTACATCCAGGACACCGAGCCGGCCACCAGGAACGAGGCAAAGATGGTGTTGATGATCAGCGAAATCTGACTGACAGACACCCCGAGAATCGCCGGCAACATCTGCTTCATCACCCGCCAGACGCCGCTGTCGCGCAGACTCAGGCGTGGCAGGACCAGCATGCCGATCTTTTTCAGGTGCGGCAGCTGGTAGAGCAACTGCGCCAGGCCGCCCGCCAGTACGGCCCAGCCCAGCGCCATCACCGGGGGATCGAAGTACGGCGTCAGGAACAGCGCAAAGATGATCATGCTGACGTTAAGCAGGGTCGGCACAAAGGCCGGCACCGAAAAACGGTTCCAGGTATTGAGGATCGCGCCGGCCAATGAAGACAGGGAAATCAGCAGGATGTAAGGAAAGGTCACTCTCAGCAGACTCGTGGTCAACTCGAACTTCTCCGGCGTATCGACGAATCCCGGCGCAGTCACCCAGATCACCCACGGGGCGGCGAGCATGCCCAACGCCGTGACGAGCGCCAGTACCAGCGTCAGCAGGCCTGAGACATAGGCAATGAAGGTTCGAGTCGCCTCATCGCCCTTCTGACTCTTGTATTCGGCAAGAATTGGTACGAATGCCTGTGAAAACGCTCCTTCGGCAAAAATCCGCCGCAACAAATTGGGCAGCTTAAAGGCGATGAAGAAGGCGTCGGTCGCCATTCCTGCACCGAATGCACGCGCAATGAGGGTGTCACGGACAAACCCCAAAACCCGGGAAAGCATCGTGATAGAGCTGACGGCGGCCAACGATTTGAGCAGATTCATTGAAAGAGTTTGTGCCTGTCGATAAACAGCAGGCGAACTACGCGCCTACTTATGCGATACTCCGCGCCGCAACAGCACAGAGCCAAAGCTCGCGAGTTTACAGGTCGCACGCTGGAAAGAAATATCCAGAGGTGTAGTACCTACCACTTAGCGGAACGTCTCAACCGCCCTTGACAAGACCTCAACTCATCGGCATGATTCGCGGCCTATTTTGTTTGCTATTTCCTAAAAAGTCTTTCGAGGAGCTCGACGGTGGCCAACTCACCTTCCGCCAAAAAACGTGCAAAACAGGCTGAGAAGCGTCGCAGCCACAACGCCAGCCTGCGTTCCATGGTTCGTACCTACATCAAGAATGTAGTTAAGGCCATCGACGCAAAAGACGCTGAAAAAGCTCAAGCTGCTTACGTTCTGGCTGTGCCAGTTATCGACCGTATGGCCGATAAAGGCATCATCCACAAGAACAAGGCTGCTCGTCATAAGAGCCGCCTGAATGGCCACGTAAAGGCCCTGAACGTTGCCGCTGCTGCCTAAGCGACTCGTTCATTAAAAAACCGACCTCAGGGTCGGTTTTTTATTGCCCGCGATTTGATGGGCGCGCAAAAAAACTGTGGGAGCGGGCTTGCTCGCGAAGGCGGAGTGTCAGTCGACATCAATATTGACTGACACTGCGCCTTCGCGAGCAAGCCCGCTCCCACATTTGGATTTGCGCCTGATTATTGAGCGCTGGCCCACGGCAAGATCGGAATCGCCGTCACCGCATTCTGCGGGCTACCCTCGATCAACCGATCGCTGTACACCAGGTACACCAGCGTATTGCGCTTCTTGTCGAGAAATCGCACCACCTGCATCGTCTTGAACACCAGGGACGTGCGCTCCTTGAACACCTCGTCACCGTCCTTGAGCTCACCCTTGAAGCTGATCGGCCCGACCTGGCGACAGGCGATGGACGCCTCGGCGCGATCCTCGGCCAATCCAAGCCCACCCTTCACGCCACCGGTCTTGGCCCGCGACAGGTAGCACGTCACACCCTCGACCTTGGGATCATCAAAGGCCTCGACCACGATGCGATCGTTCGGGCCGACGAACTTGAACACCGTCGACACCTGGCCAATTTCCTCGGCCGACGCCAACAGCGGCATCGCCAGCAGCAATCCCAACAATCCTTTTGCCACGCGCATCAGGTATTCCTTCAGACCAGAATCAGGTTATCGCGATGAACCAGTTCCGGTTCCGCCATATAACCCAGGAGACCGACAATCGCCTCAGACGACTGACCGATGATTTTTTGTGCCTCCAGCGCACTGTAGTTGGCCAGCCCACGGGCAATTTCACGACCGTCGGGCGCGACGCACACCACCATTTCGCCGCGACGGAAGCTACCCTGGACCAACTTGACTCCAACCGGCAGCAGGCTCTTGTTGCCCTGGGACAAGGCCGTCACCGCACCCGCATCCAGCACTAGCGTGCCACGGGTTTGCAGATGCCCGGCCAGCCACTGCTTGCGCGCCGCCAGCATGCCGCGCTCAGGCGAGAGCAGGGTGCCGATGCGCTCGCCCGCCTTGAGGCGATCCAGCACGCGCTCAAGACGACCACCGACGATGATCGTATGGGCACCGGACCGCGCCGCCAGGCGTGCCGCCCGCAGCTTGGTCTGCATGCCGCCGCGCCCCAGCGCACCGCCGGTACCGCCCGCCACTGCGTCGAGCGCCGGATCATCGGCGCGCGCCTCGTAGATCAGTTGGGCATCAGGGTTGTTACGCGGATCGGCGTCGAACATGCCATCGCGATCCGTCAGGATCACCAGCAGGTCAGCCTCGACCAGGTTGGCCACCAGCGCCGCCAGGGTATCGTTGTCGCCGAAACGGATTTCATCGGTGACCACGGTGTCGTTCTCGTTGATCACCGGGATGACTTTGAGCTCAACCAGCGCGCGCAAGGTACTGCGCGCGTTCAGGTAGCGCTTGCGGTCGGACAGGTCATCGTGGGTCAGGAGAATCTGCGCAGTGTGCCGGCCATGCTCGGCAAAACTCGACTCCCAGGCCTGCACCAAGCCCATCTGGCCGATTGCTGCAGCGGCCTGGAGCTCGTGCATCGCACTGGGTCGAGAGGTCCAGCCCAGACGGCTCATGCCGGCCGCCACCGCCCCGGAGGACACCAGCACCAGCTCGACACCCGCCTCATGCAAGGCCACCATCTGTTCAACCCAGACACCCATTGCCGCGCGATCCAGGCCCTTGCCGTCCGCCGTCAGCAAAGCGCTGCCGATCTTCACGACCCAACGCTGCGCACCTGTCACCTTGCTCCGCATCATCTTCAACCTTAGCTTGAGGGCAGCGCGACCTGGCACTGCCCATGACGTTATTCGTGACCAACGATCGATTTACAGATACTAAAACGCCGCTCGATTGAGCGGCGCTTAAGTTTATCGCAACGAATCAGTCACGCACGTAAATGATTTCCGGACCGTCTTCGTCATCCACATCTTCTTCGTCCCAATCATCGTCACCGATGTCGTGGACCGACTTCACGCCGCTGCGACGCAGGGCACGCTTGTCATCCAGCGCCTGCAGCTGCGCGCGAGCCTCGTCTTCGATGCGCTGATCGAGATCGGCCAGCTCTTCCTTGTAGGCCGGGTCATTGGCCAGGCGATCGGCACGATCTTCCATGTAACGCATGATGTCGTGGCACAGACGCTCGGTACCGAGCTTGGAAATGGCCGAGATCACGTAGACCGGACCCGTCCACTCCAGGCGATCAACGATTTCCTTGACGCGAGCATCGTGCTCTTCTTCGAGGATCTGGTCGCACTTGTTCAGGACCAGCCAGCGGTCACGCTCCGCCAGGGACGGGCTGAACTTGATCAGCTCATTGACGATCACTTCAGCGGCATCCGGCGCGCTGGCATCATCCAGCGGCGCCATGTCCACGAGGTGCAGCAGCAGACGCGTACGCGCCAAGTGCTTGAGGAAGCGAATACCCAGGCCGGCACCCTCGGAAGCACCTTCGATCAAACCCGGAATATCGGCAATGACGAAGCTCTTCCAGCGATCGACGCTGACCACACCCAGGTTCGGCACCAGCGTGGTGAACGGGTAGTCGGCAACTTTCGGCTTGGCGGCCGATACTGAACGGATGAAGGTACTTTTACCGGCGTTCGGCAAACCCAGCAAACCTACGTCCGCCAGTACTTTCATTTCCAGTTTCAGGTCGCGCTGCTCACCCGGCTTGCCCGGCGTGGTCTGGCGCGGCGCACGGTTGGTACTGGATTTGAAACGGGTGTTGCCCAGGCCGTGCCAGCCGCCCTGCACCACCATCAATTTCTGACCGGCCTTGGTCAGGTCGCCGATGACTTCCTGAGTCGCGGAGTCGATCACCGTGGTGCCGACCGGAACGCGCAGGATCAGGTCCTCACCCTTCTTGCCGGTGCAGTCGGTGCTGCCGCCGTTGGAGCCACGCTCGGCATCGAAGTGCCGGGTGTAACGGTAGTCCACCAGGGTGTTGAGGTTTTCGTCGGCCATCATGTAGATGGAACCGCCATCACCGCCATCACCGCCGTTCGGGCCACCGTTCTCGATAAATTTTTCCCGACGGAAACTCATGGCGCCATTGCCGCCGTCACCAGCCTTTACGCGAATCGATACTTCATCAACAAACTTCATAACAAACGCCTCTCGCCATACGGACGAGCCGAAAAACAATCAAGACATAAGACTCTTGCAAAAATGAGCGCAGCGACCCCAAACCACGATACCTACATCGTACGCCAACAGCCCATACAAACAGCTTTGCAAGAGACTCACCCCACAAACGAAAAAGCCCCGTCGCGAGACAGGGCTTTTCCAGCGATCGCGCAATTAAGCCGCGACTACGCTCACGTAACGACGACCGAAGGCGCCTTTTACTTCGAACTTGATCACGCCTTCGACTTTAGCGAAGAGAGTGTGATCTTTACCCATGCCAACGCCGTAGCCAGCGTGGAATTGGGTGCCGCGCTGACGCACGATGATGTTGCCTGCTTTGATAGCCTGGCCGCCATACATCTTCACGCCAAGGCGTTTGGCTTCTGAGTCGCGACCGTTACGGGTACTACCACCAGCTTTTTTGTGTGCCATGAGTTCAATTCTCCTAGTGAGGAATTAGGCTGTAATTAAGCCTGAATACCGGTGATTTTGATCTCGGTGTACCACTGGCGGTGGCCCATACGCTTCATGTGGTGCTTACGGCGACGGAACTTGATGATGCGGACTTTATCGTGACGACCTTGGGAGATCACTTCAGCCACAACGGTAGCGCCAGCAACAACTGGAGCGCCGATATTCACGTCGTCACCGTTGGCAACCAACAGAACGCGATCAAAGGTAACGGATTCGCCGGTAGCGATTTCCAGTTTTTCGATCTTCAGGTATTCACCTGGGGCGACTTTGTACTGCTTGCCGCCAGTAACGATTACTGCATAAGACATGGTATTTCTCCGATAATCCTGCTCACCCAGCTCTTTATAAGAAGAGGTATTGGCTGGCATGGCTGCATGGGGCTGGAGGCCCGCTTGCAATTGCGTAAGGCAGGTGCTGCCCAGGAAGTTCAGGGTGCGCGATTGTACGCAAGGCACGAGCACCTTGCAATAGGCCGTCCATCGCGCCTTGACACCTGCAGGCGTGGGTCCTAGCATGCCGCGCAACCCTTCTGGAGCAACTGTCGCTGATGCAACCCCAAGCTTTCTACCGCGCGGTGGCGGACGATTTTAGCGCCGTCGACGGCATCATCAAGAAGCAGCTGACTTCCCGAGTGCCGCTGGTATCGAAAATCGGCGATTACATCACCTCGGCTGGCGGTAAACGCCTGCGTCCATTATTGGTGCTGCTGTGTGGCAAGGCCCTCGGCCGCGAAGGCGACGACCTGCGCCTGCTGGCCGCCACCATCGAATTCCTGCACACCGCCACCCTGCTGCATGACGACGTGGTCGACATGTCCGGCATGCGCCGTGGCCGCTCGACCGCCAATGCCATGTGGGGCAATGCGCCGAGCGTGCTGGTGGGCGACTTCCTGTATTCGCGCTCCTTCGAAATGATGGTCGAGCTGGGCTCCATGCCAGTGATGAAGATCCTTTCGCAAGCCACGCGCATCATCGCCGAAGGCGAAGTGTTGCAGCTGTCGAAGGTGCGTGACGCCAGCACCACCGAAGAAACCTACATGGAAGTCATCCGCGGCAAGACCGCGATGCTCTTCGAAGCCTCGACCCACAGTGCGGCCGCCCTGGCCGGTGCGACGCCCGAACAGTGCGAAGCGCTGCGCACCTTCGGCGACCACCTGGGCGTGGCCTTCCAGCTGGTCGACGACCTGCTGGACTACAAAGGCGATGCCGAGACCCTGGGCAAGAACGTCGGTGACGACCTGGCCGAAGGCAAGCCGACCCTGCCGCTGATCTACACCATGCGCGAAGGTACCCCGGAGCAGGCTGCACTGGTGCGCAAGGCGATCCAGAAAGGCGGCATCGAAGACCTCGAAAACATCCGCGCAGCCGTGGAAGCCTCCGGCTCGCTGGAGTACACCGCGCAACTGGCCCGTGATTATGTGGCCCGTGCAATCAAATGCCTCGATGCGCTGCCAGCCAGTGAGTATCGCGATGCATTGGTCGAGTTGAGCGAGTTCGCAGTAGCCCGCACACACTGACCCCTGTAGGAGCCGGCTTGCTGGCGATCGCATCACCTCGGTGCCCCTGACACACCTGGTTGTATGCATCGCCAGCAAGCCGGCTCCTACAGTCCCACCTTCGCGCTCTAAAACCCTATATAATGTGCGCTTTTTAGCGATCCTGAATCCAAAGGAGCCTTAGTGAGCACGTTGCCACCCTGCCCAAAATGCAATTCCGAATACACCTACGAAGACGGCGCCCAGCTGATCTGCCCCGAGTGCGCCCACGAATGGTCCGCCAGCGGTGAAGCGGAAGCTGTGTCCGATGACGCCGTGAAAAAGGATTCGGTCGGCAATGTCCTGCAGGACGGCGACACCATCACCGTGATCAAGGACCTCAAGGTCAAGGGCACGTCGCTGGTGGTCAAGGTCGGCACCAAGGTCAAGAACATCCGCCTGTGCGATGGCGATCACGACATCGACTGCAAGATCGACGGTATCGGTCCGATGAAGCTCAAATCCGAATTCGTCCGAAAAGTCTGATTCAGCTGTACGCCATCCCGCGCCTTGTCGTGGGGTGGTGCTTCGCCATACCCGCCTCGCCCAATGAATCCTCGCAATAGCCAAACGCCAGCCGTTTTGACCTTACGCATTCTTTACCCTGAAAAAAGCCCAAAGCGCCAATAGGCCCTTGCTATTTATTGAATAAGAATTATTCTCATTGAACCCAATCAACGGAGATGAGAAGACATGACTTATTTGATCGATGCCTGGCTGGACCGCCCACACCCCTACCTCAGGATCCTGCATCGGGAAACCGGGGAAGTCTGTGCCGTGCTGGAAGAAGAAGCCTTGAGCGAACTGCAGGATCAGGGCGACCTGGACGTCAACGGCTTGAGTTCCAGCGAGCCGGTGGTGCTCAAGGAAGTGGTGCGCAACCTGTTCCTGTTCTGCTATGCCCGGGCGTTGCGCCCGACCAATGAACTGCATCACAAGATCGAAATATGAAAACCGCTAAACCTGTAGGAGCTGGCTTGCCAGCGATAGCGGTGTGTCAGGCAACGTGTTTGTTGACTGAACCAACGCCTTCGCGAGCAAGCCCGCTCCCACATTAACCCGAGGTCATATCGGGCCAGGTATTACAGAACGTCCAGCAGCTCGACGTCGAATACCAGTACGCTGTGCGGCGGAATGCTGCCAACGCCTTGAGCGCCGTAAGCCAGTTCGCTCGGCACGTACAGGCGCCATTTGCTGCCGGCATTCATCAGTTGCAGTGCTTCGGTCCAGCCAGCGATCACGCCGCCAACCGGGAATTCCGCAGGCTGGCCGCGCTCGTAGGAGCTGTCGAACACAGTGCCGTCGATCAGGGTGCCGTGGTAGTGGGTACGCACGGTGTCTTCACGGGATGGCTTGGCGCCTTCACCGGCTGTCAGCACTTCGAACTGCAGGCCGGAAGCCAGGGTGGTGATGCCATCACGCTTGGCGTTTTCAGCCAGGAAGGCCAGGCCTTCGCCAGCGGCCGCTTCAGCCTTGACTGCAGCTTCGGCCTGCATGATTTCGCGAATCACCTTGAAGCTCGCGGACATTTCTTCCTGGCCAACACGGCTTGGCTGACCGGCAAACGCGTCGGTCAGGCCTGCCAGGATCGCGTCCAGGCTAACGCCCGGCGGCGGGTTGTCACGCAGCTGGTCGCCCAGCTGACGGCCAATGCCGTAGCTCACGCGGGTTTCGTCGGTGGACAGATTTACTTCGGACATGACACTGCTCCGCTCTGGGGCCTTCCGAAAAGGTACTAATTCCTACAGAACCTTCCGAAAAGCCCTACATAAAAGGGCGAGCAGACTAGCACAGTTGCCATGGCATTGATGAGAGACGTCAGGCGATCGGTACCTTCAGGTTTTCCTCGATATCGGCGACCAACCCGCACATTTCGTCATGGACCACCGTGTGCACCAGGTTGAAGTGCAACTTGGGAAAGGAGCGCAGCACATCCCGCGCATGTTCCACCGAGCGCAGGCTCAGCATTTGGCCGTGGGTATCGCTCAACGGATACGCCGCACCGTGCATCCGTGCCTCCAGCAGGTAGATACCCCCTTCCATCGAGATCAGGTTCAGCTCATCGACCTTTCCGGCGACGGCATAGGCATTCAACTCTTGCAGGTTCATGAACGCACCTCACGCAGTGGCGAGTTAATACCCTTACAGGGATATGCCTCGGCGCCTCAAAGCACAAGCCGAAAACGACGCCGCCCGTCTGTTTTGCAACAGACGGGCGGCGCGTGAGGACAGGACAGCCGTTGTTTAGTGCTTGGTCACTTTATCCAGGTAACCCATGGCAAATGCCGACACCACAAAGGTCATGTGGATGATGACATACCACTGCAAATGCTCGGGGTCGACGTTCTTGGCGTCCATGAAGATGCGCAGCAGGTGGATGGACGAGATCGCCACGATCGACGCGGCCACCTTCATCTTCAGCGACGAGGAGTCCATGGTGCCCAACCAGTTGAGCTTTTCCTTGCTGTCGTCGATGTCCAGTTGAGAAACGAAGTTCTCATAACCGGAAATCATCACCATCACCAGCAAACCACCTACCAGCGCCATGTCGATGAGCGACAGCAGCACCAGGATCAGGTCCGATTCGGCCATCGAAAAGACGTTGGGTATGACATGGAAGACTTCCTGGAAGAATTTCAGCGCCAGTGCCAACAGCCCCAGGGACAGACCGAAATAGATCGGCGCCAACAGCCAGCGCGAGGCATACATTGCATTTTCGATAAAGCGTTCCATTGAATCTCACAGTAGGTCTGAAAATGGACGCAAGTATAACAGCCACTTGTCCCTACCCAGAAGCAACCGGAAACCGTTGGGAAATCCGCAACCTGCGCGTGTGTATCAAGTTTTTTCTGCTAGTGTCCAAACCATTGACAGCAAAATGACATCGGACAGGAAGACTGGAAATGGATGGGCGATTGCCTTTTACGAGTGCCGGAATTTGCCTGGCTCTGCTGCTCAGCGCCTGCTCGCCCAGCGACGAGAAGCGCCAGGTCAGCCTCGAGGAAAAAACGGCTCAGTTCGAAAAGTCCCTGGACGCCATCGAGGACCCGAAACTCAAGGATGAGATATCTGAGCTGGGTGGCTCGCTGTTGTTGCTCGAGCGCGCACAACTGAAGCTCGACAGCAAACCCGTGGAAACCGAATACGGCGAAGACGCCCTCGCCGTGCTCAAGCACTACCCGACGCCCCAGGCCCTGGTCGACACCTACATCAACGGGCTGTTCGTCCTGCACAAGGACTCCAGCTCCGACTACCTGACTGACCTGCAGCCAGTATTTCCCTTCAACTTCAGCATCCCGGCGGCATTCCTGTTTCCCCATGGCCTGCAATGGCAGTCGGTCACCCTGAGCAACAAACGGGTCATCGCCTTCCAGCCGGAATGGTCGGAAACCGACCCCGGCATTCAACTGAGCCCATCGAGCTCCAACCTGACCAACCCTGACGACCTGACCGTGACCTATCCGTTCATTGAAGGCCTGGACGTCGATATCAAGAACCAGCCACAACCGGTGAGCCTGCAAGGCAAAGTGGAGGTCATTGCACCCCGCCGGCTCTACAGCTTCGACCTGACGAAAAAGGACGTCGGCCAGACCCGCACCAATGACAACCTGAGCGTCACCCTGCTGAGCCTTACGGATAACCACGCCGAAATCGAGTTCAGCAACAGCGCGCCGCTCGCCCCCGAGATCGCTGAAACACCATTGAACCCGTTGATCGTCCAGGCCAGGGATACCACAGGGCAGTTTCTGTCGCGCTCAGGATCCATCAATGAAACTGCTGCGCAAATCGCCTTCTACCAGAAGCAACTGGCGAAGATGCAACAACAGAAGCTCTGGAGCGAGTCACTGGAAAACCAGCTCAATGAAGAACAGCGAGCCTTCGAGAAACAACAGAAACGCCACTACTCCAAGGTGTATTTCAATGGCCCCATCGAAACCCTTGAGGTCAGCCTGCTGGATTTCTCCAGCGTGACCGTGACCCGCAAGGACTTGAACCTGCCGGTACGCCGCTTCGATCCCCATACCACGGCGAAAACCGTCCAGCCGCTGAACTTGCCGGTGGTGGTCTACGACGACAACGCCACGACCTGGCTCAAGGGCGCGACCTTGACCGAGGAACAGCTGAAAGCAGGCGTCAGGATCAATCAATCGGTCGAGGACCCCAGCGCTGCACGCGTGGAGTTCACTCACCTGCGCAGCTTCAATGATGAACTGCTCGGCACCTCGTTCAACCCTGGCGAAAGCCCGGTCAGTTTCTTCACCGAAGACAGCAGCGGCAACCGCGATGAGCCGATCGAATTGCCACCCGAGGCCTATGAGGTCGACCCCCTGCGCGGCACCATCACCTACGACCTGAACCTGTTCCCACAAACGCCGGCCTTTGTGGTCGGTTCCATCCCGCTGTTCCTGGCCACCGTCGACAAGCAGGCCTACGATGCCCGTCAATTGCCCAAGGGCCTTGAACTCAAGGGCAATGCACTGGTGGTGGATGCGAAAGTGTTTCCCGAACAGGACTGGCGGTTTTTTGCCAAGGATGACAGCGGCAATTACTTGAAGGAAATTCTTGCAGTCAGCCATGACGCGAGCACAGAAGGCCCTGCGTTATTCGCCGTGCATTACTTCTACGGGCAACCCACGCGCCTGGAAACCTATCAACGAACTGACCTCGCCACCGTGCAATACGGTTTCGAGGTCAAGCTCGACAAGGCTGACATGTCCAGCCAGCCCCAATAGCGCTGTCAGTGCTCGGGCCGGAACTCGAAGCCACCCACGTTACGACAACGGCCACCGTTGATTTCCCGCAACTGGGCTTGCAGATGCAGGCACCAGATCTGCGGGTCATCGGCCAGTTCATAGCCATGCAGGGTCAGGCTTTCAACAATGGTATCGAGGATGGACTCGGCTACAAAAGGGCCATGGAACGGGCCTTGGGCCTTGATGGCTGAAGGTTGTTCGCCAGCCATTCCGGCGGCGAAGAGCAAGGTCCACATGCCCGTATCGCCAGCCAACGGCTTGATGGCGCATTCGATACGGGTCACAAGCCCCAGGCATTGACGGGTGAGACAGAGGTTGCGCGACATGGCGGCGACCCTCGGTAGATCCGGTATTCAGCCTCCACGGGAAGGCTGTCTCGATCCAGTGATACTGTCGATATCCTTGAGCAGAGAATAGAGGAAAAGTCTGACTAGCACGTCAAGTAAGACCAGAAGGCGCCGAATGGTCATAGTGTGAATATTGGCGCCAGAGTGATGGCACTTTTTCAGGTTTCACCCGATTAAACTGTAGGAGCAAGCTTGCTCGCGATGGCGGAGTGACAGTCAACATCGTTGTCGTCTGAAAGATCGCTATCGCGAGCAAGCTTGCTCCTACAGGTGGATCGGGGAGTCTCAGGGTCAGGCCGGCTTGGCCTCCACCAGCGCCTCGACCGCCATTTCCTTTTCAGCCTCTTTCAGATCTTCCTCGCTGATCATCTCCGCGATCACCCGCAAGCGCTCCACCACCCGTGCGTTGACGCTACCTTCAGGGAACTCGCCATTCTCATCGGGCTCGCCCGCCGGCTCGCCCACCAGCAGGCTCAGCGCCTCGTCAGCCTGGCGCACGGCGTAGACGTGGAACTGACCGGCGCGCACCGCCGCGAGCACTTTCTCATCGAGCATCAAGGTGGCGACGTTGGCGTGGGGAATGATCGCGCCCTGCTCGCCCGTCAGCCCGCGGGCTTCGCAGAGGCGGAAGAAGCCTTCGATTTTCTCGTTGACGCCGCCCACGGCCTGCACTTCACCGAACTGGTTGATCGAGCCGGTAATCGCAAAGCACTGCTTGAGCGGGGTTTTCGACAAGGCCGAGATCAGGGTGCACGCCTCGCCCAGGGACGCACTGTCACCGTCGACGTAACCGTAGGACTGCTCCAGCGCGATGCTCGCGGAGATCGCCAGCGGAAACTCCTGGGCGTAACGGCTGCCCAGGTAACCGGTGAGGATCATCACCCCTTTGGAGTGAATCGGTTGACCGAGGTTGACCTCACGCTCGATGTCGACGATGCCGCTGCCACCCGGGTACACCGTGGCGGAAATCCGCGCCGGTACACCGAAGGCCGAGTCACCGACTTCCAGCACTGTCAGGCCGTTGCACTTGCCGACCGCCGCGCCCGCGGTGTCGATCAGGATGATCCCCGCCAGCATGTCATCTAGAATCCGCGCCGACACACGTCCCGTGCGGGTGGCCTTGGCCTTGAGCGCGCGCTCGATGTGCCCGGCGTCGGTCATCTCATCGCCGGCCAGGTGACGTATGAAGTCTGCCTCGCTGACCAGCTGGAACAGATCGCCGATGCGCGCCGACAAGCGTCCCTGATGCTCGGCCAGCCGAGCGCTGTAGGTTGCCAGGCGCGCCACCGCATCGGCGGTCAACGGCGCCATGCCTTCCTCGGAAGTTCGGGTCTTGAGCAACTGGGCGAACTGCTCCAGGCTTTCGTCCACCATCGGAATGTCTTCATCGAAATCCACCAGGACGCGAAACATTTCCTGGAAGTCCGGATCGAGGTCTTGCAGCGTGTAGTAGAGCTGGCGGGCGCCGATGATGACGACCTTGACCTGCAAGGGAATATGCTGCGGCGTCAGGGTGACGGTGGCGAAACGGCCCATCTCGCCCAGTGGCGATTCCATTTTCAGTTTGCGCGATTGCAGGGCGCGCTTCAGCGCATCCCAAACGAACGGCTCGCTGAGCATCTTATCCGCTTCCAGGATCAGGAAGCCGCCATTGGCCCGGTGCAACGCACCCGGTCGCAGTTGCCGATAGGTGGTGTAGAGCGCGCCCTGGTCGGTGCTGTATTCGATACGACCGAACAGGTTTTCGTAGGTCGGATGCGGCTCGAACACCACGGGCGCGCCACCACTGGCCGAATGCCCGACCACCAGGCTCGGCGCGTATTGCTCCTCCAGCAGCTTGCGGGCGACCGCATCGGTCTTGCTGTCGTCGACCAGTTGCTCGACCACGGTCTTGAGCAGATACACCTGCATCGCTTGCAGGTAACCGCACACCGCGGCGTTCTCGGCGTATTTCTCCGACAACGGCGACAGCAATGGCTGCAGGGCCAGGGTAATGGTCTCTTCGTTGAGATGGCGCAGTTGATTGCTCGATTCGCGCTTCCATTGCGGCAGGCTGGCGAGCTCCTCGTTCAGGCGCTCTTCGAGGTTGGAAATATCCTCATGGAAGCGTTCGCGCTCGGCTTCCGGCAATTGGGCGAACTCCGCCTCGTCCAGCGCCTTGCCTTCGAGCATCGGGGTGAAGGCGATGTTGCTGCTGTCGCGGTACAGCGCGACCTCTTTTTCCAGCGCCAGCCGCTCGATCACGTCCAGCGCCTTGTCGTAGCGCTGGTTGAAGGCGCGGTCGATGGCGCTTTTTTTCTGCTGGTAGGACGGGTGCTCGAACACCGCCGGAAAGGTCGCCAGCAGGTTGTCGATCAAGCCGTTGATATCACCGATGAAGGCACCGGCGGTGCCCGACGGCAACTCCAGGGCGCGCGGTTCGCGCGGCTCATCGAAATTATTGACGTAGACCCAGTCCGCCGGGGTCTGCAGGCGCTTGCCTTCGGCCTTCAGGTAGCGTTTGACGAACGAGAAGCGACCGGTGCCAGGCTCGCCCATGACAAACACGTTGTAACCGGGGCGTGGCATGGCCACACCGAACTGCAAGGCTTCGACCGCGCGTTCCTGGCCAAGCACACCGCGAAAGGGCTCCAGATCATTGGTGGTAGAGAAGCTGAACTGTTCAGCGGAAAACGGACGGGTCAGCGCTTCGGGCGCTAGACGCAAGCTGGCAGCAACAGGATCAGGCATCGGGCTTCCTTAACAATCAGGCGGGGCAGATAGCGGCATTCTGGCGCTGCCCATACCTCACTTGCAAGGCGCGCCTCATGGCAAAGCATAGACAAGCCACCAGCCCCAGGCGGGCCGGGGGCAAATCCGCGATTGCAGTGAAGTTTTAGCAAAAAATCACGGAACCCCGGGATCGTGCCTAAACTCCAAACTGCGCGGCTGGACTAATAACCGGCCCAACTGGTGTCAGGTAGGCGCCAGCACCCTTGTCCATTGGTATGCACACAAAGAGAAAAAAGCTATGAAACGGATTCTTCTCGGTACTCTCTTCACCGCTGTATCCATCAACGCCATGGCGCAGGCGCCAGGCGGTCCGGATTGCGGTTGGGGCAACATGCTGTTCGAAGGTCAGCGTGGCACCCCGGCTCACTTCCTGGCATCCACCACCAACGGCACTTCCGGCAACGCAACTTTCGGTATGACTTCTGGTACCAACGGTTGCTCGACCAACGCGTCGCTGACCTATGGCGGCAAATCCTGGTTTGCCATGAATGGCATGATGAACGAGCTGTCCGAAGACATGGCTAAAGGTCAGGGCGAAGCGCTGACCACCTACGCCGTGGTACTGGGCGTGGCGCCGGAAGACCGTGCGCACTTCGCCGCTGTCACTCACGAGCACTTCCAGCAGATCTTCAGCAAGGCTGACGTGACCGCGGAAGATGTGCATACCAACACCCTGGCCGTTCTGAAGAGCGATCCTCGTCTGGCCAAGTACGCCACTCAGGCATAAGCTCGACCCGCCCCGCTTCTTTCGGGAAGCGGGGTTTTATTTTTTGGACCTGCCCCTCTTTGGGTAATGTCATGCAACTGTAGGAGCTGGCTAGCCAGCGATGGCCTCATAGGCGCTGTGTTCATCCAGTCAACACGCGTCATCGTTAACGACCATCGCTGGCAAGCCAGCTCCTACAGTTGAATTGCATCCATTGTGCTGGGTATTTATTTTTTCCTGTTCAAGTTGCCACTTATGCTCAAACGCCTTGCCTGGCTGGCGCTCTGTGTCTGCGCCCCGCTGTCCGCCGCGCCTCATATCGATCCCCAACGTTTGCAGCAGCTGGCCAACGATCCTTTCTGGATCTCCCTCGGTCACTACGAAACCGCCAAGCTTGGTGGCTGGCGCAGCTATGTCAGCGACAAAAAATTCTTTCTCGCCGCCGATGGCAACGAACATCCGGACCGTGAACTGGCAGCCACCGTGCAAGCGTTGTACGCCCCTGCCAGTGCGGGTGAACAGCATGCGCAGTGCGTCTATCCGGCCCGTACCCGCTGGCTGAAAGCGCAGCTCAACCTGACCGATCTTCCGGCACCGGACTGCGCCGAATTCAAGCAATGGTTCAAGGACGTCTCGCCCCACAGCGCGGTGATGATCTTTCCGGCAGCCTACCTGAACAGCCCGTCATCGATGTTCGGCCACACGCTGCTGCGCATCGATCAGGCCGATGTACAAAGCGACAAGACCTCGCTGCTCAGTTATGCGATCAACTTCGGCGCCTACATCGAGGGGTCGGACAACAGCATCCTGTACGCCTGGAAAGGCTTGATGGGTGGCTATCCGGGACTGTTTGCACTAGTGCCTTACCAGGAAAAACTCTCGGAATACCGCAGCCTCGAAAACCGCGACTTGTGGGAGTACCGGCTGAACCTGACCCAGCAGGAAACGGCGCGGATGGTCGAGCACGTCTGGGAGCTGAAACAGATTCAGTTCGATTATTTCTTCTTCGACGAAAACTGCTCCTATCGCCTGTTGGAACTCCTGCAAGTGGCGCGTCCGAGCCTGCGCCTGACCGGGCAATTCCCGCTGACCGCCATTCCCACAGACACCGTCAAGGCCGTAAAAGAAGCCGGGCTGGTGGAGTCCATCCAGTACCGCCCTTCCCGCGAGCGCGAACTGCTGAGTCGCGCCGAGACACTGACCGACGAAGAACAGCAGTGGGTGCTGAAAGTCAGCGCTGACCAGAAGCAACTGCAAACACCCGAATTCAAGGCACAACCCCGCGCGCGCCAAGCGTTGATCATCGATGCGGCCTATCGACTGGAGCGCTACCGCGCCAATGGTCAGGAGCGCGACCCGCAACGGGCACAGCGCAGTTTCGAACTGCTGCGGGCGATCAACCAGAACCCCGCACCAGAGCTCGATATCCCGCAACCCGGGCTTCCGGAAGATGGCCACGAATCCCGCACCTGGCAGGCCGGCCTCGGCACCCGCGGTGATCGTGCCTTTGGCGAGTACGGCCTGCGCATGGCCTATCACGACCTCAACGACAACGCTGAAAGCTTCCCCCTCGGCGCTCAGATCGAAATCCTGCAATTGAAACTGCGCCAGTACGAAGGCAATGACTGGCAAGTGCAGCAACTGGACCTGGCGACGATTCGCTCCCTGACCCCGCGCAACGAGTTGCTGCAACCGCTGTCGTGGCAGGTCACCGGTGGCCTGGAGCGGGTGCCGGGCAAGCATGATGATGAAACCCTGGTCAGCCACGTCAATGGTGGAGGCGGTGGAACCTGGCAACTGGCCGACGACACCCTCGGTTTTGCCCTGGGCACCGTGCGCGTGGAGCACAACAATGATTTCGCCGAATTCATCTCTCCGGCGGCGGGGTTCAACACGGGTCTGCTGTGGAAAAACCCGCTGGGCAATCTGAGCCTGGAGGCGAAAGGCGATTTCTTCACCAACGGTGAAGTGCGCCGTAGCCTGAGCCTGAACCAGCAGTGGGAATTGTCGCGCAACCTCGGTCTGCGCCTGAGTGCCCAGCGCGAATTCAGCCACCTGGCCACGCCCGAGAATGAAGTGATGCTCGAGGTGAAGTGGTATCACTACTGACGCAACCAAATGCCTGCAACCATGGCCTAACCCCTATAACGGGAGAAAACCATGAGTCGTGCCTTCGTCAATGAAGATAATGCTGCTGCACAAGCTGATCAGCCAGTTGAACGGCAGGTCAGCGCGCAGCCCAATTACGTTACGCCCACTGGTCTCGCCCAATTGCAGGCGAAGGTCGCCGAGTTGCAGAAGCTGTTGGGAGAACTGAGCGCACAAGGAGACTTGGCCAACAAGCAGCGAGAGGCAGACCTTCAGCGCGACTTGAGGTATTTCAGCCAGCGCCTGCAAAGCGCTCAGCTTGTACCGCCCCCGGGCTCAACGGAAAAAGTACAGATTGGCAGTCGAGTAACCTTCGCCGACGAACAGGACACGGAGCTGACCGTGCAACTGGTGGGGGAAGATCAGGCTGACGCGCCAGCCGGCCTGATCAACTGGGGGTCTCCGCTGGGCCGGGCGCTACTCGGAGCGCAACTCGGTGACGAGGTGCTATGGCAACGCCCTGCCGGCGATCAACTGATCGAGATCATCCGCATCGAACCGGCTTAAACCACACCCTGGGCGAGCATGGCGTCGGCAACCTTGACGAAACCGGCGATGTTCGCGCCCTTGACGTAGTTGACCTGACCGTTTTCTTCCCCGTAATGCACGCAGGCGTGGTGGATCGACTGCATGATCGCGTGCAGCTTGCTATCCACCTCACCACCAGTCCAGAGCAGGCGCATGGCGTTCTGCGACATCTCCAGGCCGCTGACGGCCACCCCACCGGCATTCGACGCCTTGCCCGGCGCGAACAGGATGCCTGCCTCGATGAACAGGTCGACGGCTTCGAGGGTGGTCGGCATGTTCGCGCCTTCCGCCACACAGATGCAGCCATTGCGCAGCAACGCCCGTGCCGCATCGGCATCCAGTTCGTTCTGCGTGGCGCACGGCAGCGCGATGTCGCAGCTCAGCCCCCATGGATGCTGGCCAGCCAGGAACTCCAGGCCAAAACGACCGGCCAGTTCGCTGATGCGTCCGCGCTGGACGTTTTTCAGTTCCAGCACCGCCTGCCATTGCGCCTCGGTCAGCCCGCTTTCGCAGTACAGCGTGCCTTCGGAGTCGGACAGCGAAATCACTTTGCCGCCCAGGTCCATGACCTTGCGCGCAGCATATTGCGCAACGTTGCCGGAACCGGAGATGGCCACGCGTTTGCCTTCGACGGTTTCACCGCGACGCTTGAGCATTTCCTCGGCGAAGTACACGCAACCGAAGCCGGTGGCCTCAGGGCGGATCAGGCTGCCGCCGTAGCTCGGGCCCTTGCCGGTCAACACGCTGGTGAACTGGTTGCTCAAGCGCTTGTACTGTCCGAACAGGAAGCCGATTTCACGGGCACCGACACCGATGTCACCGGCCGGCACGTCGACATCGGCACCGATGTGGCGGTACAGCTCGCTCATGAAGGCCTGGCAGAAGCGCATGACTTCGGCATCGCTCTTGCCTTTGGGGTCGAAATCCGAACCACCCTTGCCGCCGCCCATGGGCAAGGACGTCAGTGAGTTCTTGAAGGTTTGCTCGAAGGCGAGGAACTTCAGGACACCCAGGTTCACCGACGGATGGAAACGCAGACCGCCCTTGTACGGACCGATGGCGCTGTTCATCTGGATACGGAAACCGCGATTGACCTGCACCTTGCCGTGATCGTCGACCCAGGACACGCGGAACACGACGGCCCGCTCAGGCTCGCAGATACGCTCAAGAATGCCGGAGGTCAGATAGTGTGGATTGGCTTCAAGAAAGGGCCACAGGCTACGCAGCACCTCTTCGACGGCTTGATGGAATTCAGGCTGGTCCGGATCGCGTTTTTTCAGGCGGGCAAGGAAGGAGTCGACGGATTCGATCATGGAAAAGTCTCGGCAAATTTATTGTCGTTGGAAGATTTGAGCCGGACTTTAGCAAACCAATCGCGCACAGGAACAGCGCAGAATGTCGCTTTTATGAAATTAAATGGTGCACAGGATATAAATTAACCCTGTTTCCGCGGTGTTTTTGCACCCAAACAGGGATTCCAAAATCCAGTTTTGCACCATCAGTTAGCCCGCCTTCGCGAGCAAGCCCGCTCCCACAGGGGAACGCATTTCAAGAGGTGGGAGCGGGCTTGCTCGCGAAGATCGAGACTCGGTGCCAGTGAATAAACACGCTAAAAAAAACGGAGCCCGAAGGCTCCGCTTTTTCATGCAACCAACCCGAATCAGGCCAGTTTCTTGTGGCGTACCCGGTGCGGCTGGGCAGCGGCTTCGCCAAGACGCTTTTTGCGATCGGCTTCGTACTCGGTGTAGTTACCTTCGAAGAACACCGCTTGCGAGTCGTCTTCGTACGCCAGGATGTGAGTCGCGACGCGGTCAAGGAACCACCGATCGTGGGAGATCACAATGGCGGCGCCCGGGAAGTCCAGCAGGGCTTCTTCCAGGGAACGCAGGGTTTCAACGTCGAGGTCGTTGGACGGTTCGTCGAGCAGCAGGACGTTGCCGCCCTCTTTCAGGGTCAGGGCCAGGTGCAAGCGACCACGCTCACCACCGGACAGGTCCTTGACGAACTTCTGTTGGTCACCGCCCTTGAAGTTGAAGCGGCCCACGTAAGTGCGCGACGGGATCTCGTAGTTGCCGATGCGGATCTGGTCGGAACCGTCGGAGATCTGCTGGAACACGGTCTTGCTGCCGTCCAGGTCTTCGCGGCTCTGGTCGACGCAGGCCAGCTGCACGGTTTCGCCGACTTCGATGCTGCCCGAATCCGGAGTTTCCTTGCCCATCAGCATGCGGAACAGGGTCGATTTACCGGCACCGTTACCACCGATCACGCCGACGATGGCGCCTTTCGGCATGGAGAACGACAGGTTGTCGATCAACACGCGATCGCCATAGCCCTTGGTGACGTTCTTGAACTCGATGACCTTGTCGCCCAGGCGTGGACCGGCCGGAATGTAGATCTCGTTGGTTTCGCTGCGCTTCTGGAATTCCTGCGATTGCATTTCTTCGAAGCGTTGCAGACGTGCCTTGGATTTCGACTGGCGGGCCTTGGCGCCTTTGCGCACCCACTCCAGTTCTTCCTTCATGGCTTTTTCGTGAGCCGACTGCTGCTTGGATTCGGCAGCCAGACGATCGGACTTGGCTTCCAGCCAACCCGAATAGTTGCCCTCGTAAGGAATGCCCGCACCGCGGTCAAGTTCCAGAATCCAGCCAGCGACGTTGTCCAGGAAGTAACGGTCGTGCGTGATCGCGACCACGGTGCCCGGGAAGTCGTGCAGGAAGTGCTCCAGCCACGCAACCGAATCGGCGTCCAGGTGGTTGGTCGGTTCGTCGAGCAGCAGCATGTCCGGGGCGGACAGCAGCAGGCGGCACAGGGCCACGCGACGTTTTTCACCACCGGAGAGGACTTCAACCTTGGCATCCCAGGCCGGCAGGCGCAGCGCATCGGCGGCGACTTCCAGCTGACGCTCCAGGTTGTGGCCGTCGCTGGCCTGCAGGATGGCTTCGAGCTTGGCCTGTTCGGCTGCCAGCTTGTCGAAGTCGGCATCCGGATCGGCGTAGGCCGCGTAGACCTCGTCCAGGCGTGCCTGGGCATCCTTGATCACGCTGACCGCTTCCTCGACCACTTCACGCACGGTCTTGGTCGGGTCCAGTTGCGGCTCTTGCGGCAGGTAGCCTATGTTCAGGTCCGGCATCGGACGGGCTTCGCCGTCGAACTCGGTGTCGACGCCAGCCATGATTTTCAACAGGGTGGACTTACCCGAACCGTTGAGGCCGAGCACGCCGATCTTGGCGCCCGGGAAGAACGACAAGGAGATGTTTTTCAGGATTTCCCGCTTCGGTGGAACAACTTTGCCCAGCCGATGCATGGTGAATACGTATTGAGCCATGGAGAACCTTGGGTCAGTGACTGATGAAATGATTAGGGTGCAGGCGAGGCCTGGCCAGACCATGCGCGCTGTACGCTTGACGAGGCCAATGCGTATGCGCTGAAAAAAGTCTGATTCTAGGAGCTGGAACGCTCCCGCGTAACCGGCAAAGCTACCTTAATGACAGATGGCAGTCCAGCCGAGCGGGACTGGCACTTTGCCACAACTCAAGGCATGCTAGCCGCCCTTCGGGCGTCCGGCTTATAGTGCACGTCGCGCCAGTCCAGCCAAACCGCAGGATTACAGTTTGTCCAGTGTCCCTCCGTCCCTGATCACCCGTGCACCGACTGTTGCACCCGGCTCGCCCATGCGCGGCACACTCAAGGGCGCTTTGGCGATGCTGGTGTTGCTGCTGCTCGCATTGCTGTTCTGGCAACTGCTGGATCAGCTGCGCGAAACCCAGAAGAGCAAGCGCCAGGCCACCATCGACTACACCGCCGACCTGGCCACGCAAGTCAGCCTGAACATGGCGCTCAACGCGCAGATCGCCCTCAACCTGCTACCGATTGTCGAGCAGCCACAAAGTGCCGACGAGCTAGTGGACTTGCAGCGCAAACTGCAAAAATCCCTGCCCGACCTGCTGAGCCTCGCACTGCTCAGTCCCTCGGGGAGAATCCTCAGTGACACGGTTGGCACCCGCGAAGATGCCGACTATCTGGCGGAACTGGTGCGCCGCAGTCGCGCCCAACCCCACTATTACAGCAACGCCATCGACGGCTCGCGAGTGCATCTGCTGTTGCATCAATCCAGCGGCAGCAACCGCGGCTACTGGGCCTTGCGCTTCAAACCGACGTTTTTCGCCTCCCTGACGAAGCTCAATGAAACGGCGGCGGCTCCGCTGTGGTTGGTGGAAAACCGCTCCAATTACCAGATCATCAGCCGCGACCAGGCGTTGCCGCAGGTCAACCCGGGCACCCTGACCCAGGACGATGTGGCCAACAGCGTACTGACCGTCCCACTGAGCGGCAGCGACTGGCAACTACGAGGCCTGTTCGATCGTCAGCGAGTACTCGAGGAACTGCTGCCGGCCTTCATCGGCAAATGCCTGCTGGGCCTGGCCTTTTCCATGCTGCCGTTCATCGTCCTGCTGAACATGCGCCGTCGCCAGCGCCAACTGCACGAAGGTCGCCGACGCTACCAGGAGATTTTCGAAGGCACCGGCGTGGCCCTGTGCGTCCTCGACATGTCGGGCTTGCGCAGCCTGTTCGACAAGGCTCAGTTGCTGCGCGACGAGCAACTGCAAACCTGGCTGGGGACCCCAAACCTGCGCCGGAAATTGTTGCAGGAACTGCGCATCACCGAGGTCAATCAGGTCGCCTTGCAACTGCTGAACGTCAACACCTGTGAGCAAGTGTGGAACCTGCTGATCGATGGCAACCCCGTGGCGGGCAGCGCCATCGGCAATCAGGTCCTCGAAGCGGTGCACAAGCAACAGCAGCAGCTTGAACTGGAAATCAAGCTGCAGGACGCCGGGGGTCGTGACCAGCACCTGTGGCTGGTGTTGCGCCTGCCGCAAAACCCGGACGACTTCAAGGCCGTGATCCTGAGCATCACCGATATCACCAGCCGCAAGCTCATCGAGCTGTCGCTGCAGGAGCGCGAAGGCTTCTGGTCCGACGTCGTGCGGACCGTGCCCGATCACCTGTACGTGCAAGACGTGATCAGCCAGCGAATGATCTTCAGCAACCACCATCTGGGCCAGACGCTGGGCTACAACCGCACTGAACTGCAGCAGATGGGCGAGTACTTCTGGGAAATCCTCCTGCACCCCGACGATGCCGACTACTACCACCGCTCGCGCCAGAGCCAGCGGCAAGGCGGTTACAGCCAATTGATGCAGTGCCAGTTGCGCTTTCGCCACCGTGACGGCGAATGGCGGCGCTTCGACATTCGCGAGCAGGCACTGGCACGGGACAAGCATGACCAGGTCACCCGCATCATCGGCGTGGCCAAGGACGTTACCGAGCAGATTGAAGCCAGTGAGTCGCTGCGCGACAGCGAGCAGCGCTACAGGATGCTCGCTGAAAGCATCAGCGACGTGATTTTCTCAACCGACAACCGCATGGCGCTCAACTATGTCAGCCCGTCGGTGCAGGCAGTGCTGGGCTATGAAGCGGAGTGGATTTTCCAGAACGGCTGGCAATCGACCATTGCCAATCCGCAACAGCTGAGCGGCATCTACCTCTTGATGGATCGCGTCAGCAAAGCGCTGGATAAACCCGAACAACTGGCCCTGTTGCGCAGCCAGGTGCAAACCCAACTGTTTCTGTTCGACTGCCTGCGCGCCGACGGGCGCAAGATTCCCATCGAACTGCGCCTGGTATTGGTCTGGGACGAACACGGTGCGTTCGAAGGCGTGCTGGGGGTCGGTCGCGACATCAGCCAGCAACGCCGGGCCGAGAAAGACCTGCGAATGGCTGCCACGGTATTCGAGCACTCGACCTCGGCGATCCTGATCACCGACCCGGCCGGCTATATCGTCCAGGCCAACGAAGCCTTCAGCCGTGTCAGCGGTTATGCCGTGGAACAGGTGCTCGACCAGTTGCCGAACATGCTCACCGTCGACGAGCAGCAGGAAGCCCATTTGCGCTACGTGCTCAAGCAACTGAACCAGCACAGCACCTGGGAAGGCGAAGTGTGGCTCAGGCGCCGCAATGGCGAGCATTATCCGGCCTGGGTCGGCATAACCGCGGTACTGGACGATGAAGGCGACCTGGCCAGTTACGTGTGTTTTTTCAGCGACATCAGCGAACGCAAGGCCAGTGAACAACGGATTCACCGCCTGGCCTATTACGACGCCCTGACCCACCTGCCCAACCGCACGCTGTTCCAGGATCGCCTGCACACCGCGCTGCAAGCCGCCGAGCGACAGAAGTCCTGGGTGGTGTTGATGTTCCTCGACCTGGACCGCTTCAAGCCGATCAACGATTCCCTGGGCCACGCCGCCGGTGATCGCATGCTCAAGGAAATGGCCACGCGCCTGCTCGGTTGCGTTGACGACGACGACACCGTAGCGCGCATGGGCGGCGATGAATTCACCTTGCTCCTGCAACCGCGGGCCAACCGTGAAATCGCCCTGAACCGGGCGATTCACGTGGCCGAGCAGATTCTCGCCAGCCTGGTCAAGCCCTTCGTGCTCGAAGGCCGCGAGTTCTTCGTCACGGCCAGTATCGGCATCGCCCTGAGCCCGCAGGACGGCAATGAACTCAGCCAGCTGATGAAAAACGCCGACACCGCGATGTACCACGCCAAGGAACGCGGCAAGAACAACTTCCAGTTCTATCAGGCGGACATGAACGCCAGCGCCCTGGAGCGCCTGGAACTGGAAAGCGACTTGCGACATGCGTTGGAACAGAACGAATTCGTGTTGTATTACCAGCCGCAATTCAGCGGCGATGGTAAACGCCTGACAGGCACCGAAGCCCTGCTGCGCTGGCGTCATCCGCGCCGCGGCCTGGTGCCGCCGGGGGACTTCATCCCGGTGCTCGAAGAGCTCGGCCTGGTGGTGGATGTCGGCGATTGGGTGATCAGCGAGGCCTGCCGTCAGCTCAAGACCTGGCATCAGGCCAAGGTGCGTGTGCCGAAGGTGTCGGTGAATATTTCCGCCCGACAGTTCTCCGACGGCCAGCTTGGCACACGGATCGCCAACATCCTGAAGGAAACCGGCCTGCCGCCGGCGTGCCTGGAGCTGGAGCTGACCGAAAGTATCCTGATGCGCGAAGTCAGCGAAGCCATGCAGATTCTCGCCGGCTTGAAAAACCTTGGCCTGAGCATCGCGGTCGACGACTTCGGCACGGGCTACTCATCACTCAACTACCTCAAGCAGTTCCCGATCGACGTCCTGAAAATCGACCGCACCTTCGTCGACGGCCTGCCGTCGGGCGAACAGGACGCGCAGATCGCCCGGGCGATCATCGCCATGGCCCACAGCCTCAACCTGGCGGTGATCGCCGAGGGTGTGGAAACCCAGGAGCAGCTTGATTTCCTCAGGGAACACGGTTGCGACGAGGTCCAGGGATACCTGTTCGGGCGGCCGATGCCAGCCAATACCTTTGAAGAGCAGTTCAGCAATGATGCGTTGTTCATGTTTGACTGAAATCTTCAGGTGAAGCGAGCGACGCCTTCGCGAGCAAGCCCGCTCCCACAGGGGACCGCGTTTCAAATGTGGGAGCGGGCTTGCTCGCGAAAAGGCCGGCACGATCACCGCTAACCCCCGCATGAACACCACTTGTCTGCGACATGATGTCGTTTCATATGCCTTCCAAAACCCATTGGGTTAGAATGCCCCCCTTTTCCGCCCCCGATCCTTGAGGACCGCCATGTTCAGCCGTGATTTGACTATTGCCAAGTACGACGCCGATCTCTTTGCCGCCATGGAGCAAGAAGCTCAGCGCCAGGAAGAGCACATTGAGCTGATCGCTTCGGAAAACTACACCAGCCCCGCGGTGATGGAAGCTCAAGGCTCGGTACTGACCAACAAGTACGCCGAAGGCTACCCGGGCAAGCGCTACTACGGTGGTTGCGAGTACGTCGACGTCGTAGAGCAGTTGGCCATCGACCGTGCAAAAGAACTGTTCGGCGCCGATTACGCCAACGTTCAGCCACACGCCGGCTCCCAAGCCAACAGCGCCGTTTACCTGGCCCTGCTGTCGGCTGGCGACACCATCCTGGGCATGAGCCTGGCCCACGGCGGTCACCTGACCCACGGCGCCAGCGTTTCGTCCTCCGGCAAGCTGTACAACGCCATCCAGTACGGCATCGATGCCAACGGCCTGATCGACTACGACGAAGTCGAGCGCCTGGCTGTTGAACACAAGCCAAAAATGATCGTGGCCGGTTTCTCTGCCTACTCGCAGATCCTCGACTTCCCACGCTTCCGTGAAATCGCCGACAAGGTGGGTGCCTACCTGTTCGTCGACATGGCCCACGTGGCCGGTCTGGTCGCCGCTGGCGTCTACCCGAACCCGGTTCCATTCGCTGACGTGGTGACCACCACCACCCACAAGACCCTGCGCGGTCCACGTGGCGGCCTGATCCTGGCTCGCGCCAACGCCGACATCGAGAAGAAGCTGAACTCCGCCGTATTCCCAGGCGCCCAGGGCGGCCCGCTGGAGCACGTGATCGCCGCTAAAGCGATCTGCTTCAAGGAAGCGCTGCAGCCCGAGTTCAAGGCCTACCAGCAACAAGTGGTGAAAAACGCCAAGGCCATGGCCGGCGTGTTCATCGAGCGCGGTTTCGACGTGGTTTCCGGTGGTACTGAAAACCACCTGTTCCTGCTGTCGCTGATCAAGCAGGAAATCTCCGGTAAAGACGCCGACGCCGCCCTGGGCAAAGCGTTCATCACCGTGAACAAGAACTCCGTGCCAAACGACCCACGCTCCCCGTTCGTCACCTCCGGCCTGCGCTTCGGCACCCCGGCTGTGACCACTCGCGGCTTCAAGGAAGCAGAGTGCAAGGAACTGGCCGGCTGGATCTGCGACATCCTGGCGGACCTGAACAACGAAGCGGTGATCGATGCCGTTCGTGAGAAGGTCAAGGCGATCTGCAAGAAGCTGCCGGTGTACGGCGCTTAATCACAGCGCTTTACCGAGCCAGACAAAAACCCGACCCTCTGTGGTCGGGTTTTTTATGCGTCAATTCTTTTATAACCCGCGACATCGACATTCCAGACAAACTAACAAAACGGCAAACAGCCCTTTAATAAAACCCTGGAAAAACCCTGCCTTAATTTAAATCACGCCACTTTTATTAGAATCGCTATATTCCAAGGAAAGCACTTTCAGTTTGAGCACCAACCCACTCAAACAAGCGCTACAACCAAACGAATAGCGAGACCAGACAATGACTACAGACCGGCAAAAATCATTTATTGCCACACTAGGCACAGACAACATACCGTTGCACTTTCTCGACTTGCTTCATGGCGAGCCAGCCATTGCCAGTAGTGTATTCGCCAGTGGTGGTTTTTTTACCGGCCCACCACAACGCAGAGACGACTCCCACCGGCTTGGGCTGCACCCTGAAATTTCGGCAGATGCCATACCCGGCCTATTACTCTATTTTAGATATACAAATTATGGCTACAGACTCTATATCCGGACGCCAGGCCCGTATTTCGGAAAGTGCATCAGTGTCGATACATCCGGGTTTGTCGGCGCATTCCCCATTGCCGGTTCCACGACATTCAACTTGATCAATCGTCACAACAGGGCCATGACACTGGACGACATCAGGGAAGACAGCCTGGAGACCTACATCCAAGTCAGTGGATCCGGGCTCCTTCACCGCCAAAATCTATACGGCTCAAAGTACACATACATCGCCAACAAGGGACAGACACCCCTGCTTTGCAGATTGAAAATTCTTGAAAGAAATGCGACTTACCTAAGCACCCCAGATGAAATCTAAGTAACTCCAACCAACAGTTGAAACTTTATCAAGGAAGATAAAATGAGCACCGATCGTCAAAAATCTTTCATTGCCGAACTGTCCACCAATTTCGGCCACCTGCACTTCCCCCGACTGACCCACAATAAACAAGTCGCCAGCCGTATTTATAACGGACTTTACACCTCCCCCGCACGAGACATTTCCAACTATCTTTTTACACAACGCAAAACGCCTCACATCACCTTGAGATTTTACTTCAGGTGCACCAGAAACCACTATCATATTTACATACGCACGCCTGGAGACTATTACGGAAAAATCCTCGGAATGAACGAAGATTACATCATAAGTGCGGTAGGAGATGAAGATGCTATCAATTTCAACCTTCTCGACAAAAACTACAAGGTGATAACCTTGGATGACATCCCTTCCAATAAAATCTCCTTACATATCCAGACCACTCATGACCGCTGGCTTACCAGTAATGGAGCTTATCGAACCGATGAAGGTATTGGTGTCTCTGCCAGCGGTGGAATTCTGCTGACCTTCCACTTGAATATCATCGAGCGCAACGCCTCATTTATCGACAATCCGGACGAAGTCTAAATCCGCCCATGCTTTTTCATCCTGTGGGTGCGTTCTTCCCAGACCCAAACCGCTCAAGACCGGGCCTTACCCCTCAACTGGTAAGACCGGTCATGCCAATTTCAACATTTTCCCTTGCGATCACCCGAAGTCCACGCCTAGACTGCGCCTGCACTGGACATACCGGTAAGACCACAATAATTAAGTCCTGAAGCCGAAAGCCCTCAAACTCGGCAGCCAGGACACCGACCAGGATTTCTCCCATGCTCAGATGGTGCTCGCGTTCAATCTTCCTGCAAGTGGTTCTCGGACTGGTGCTCGGCATAGTCTGCGGGCTGACCCTTCCTGAATACTCCGCTCAGCTCAAACCCCTCGGCGACGGTTTCATCAAGCTGATCAAGATGCTCATCGGCCTGATCGTGTTTTGCGTGGTGGTCAGCGGCATCAGCGGTGCCGGCGACCTGAAGAAGGTCGGCCGTATCGGCCTGAAATCCGTGATCTATTTTGAAGTCTTGACCACCATTGCCCTGGTGATCGGCCTGGTGTTCGCCTTCAGCACCGGTATCGGCAGTGGCGCGAACATTCATCTGGAACAGCTTTCTGCGGCTGACATGGGCGATATCGCCCAGCGCGGCCAGCACATGCACACCACCACACAGTTCCTGATGGACCTGATTCCGACCTCGGTGATCGGTGCATTTGCCGATAACAACATCCTGCAAGTCCTGCTGTTTTCGGTGTTGTTTGGCAGCGCCCTGAATCTGGTGGGAGAAGCGGCGTCGGGCATTTCGCGACTGATCAACGAACTCAGCCATGTGATCTTCCGCATCATGGGCATGATCGTGCGACTGGCACCGATCGGCGTATTCGGCGCGATCGCCTTCACCACCAGCAAATACGGCCTGGACTCGCTGCAGCATCTGGGCAGTCTGGTCGGCCTGTTTTACCTGACCTGTGTAGCCTTCGTGGCGCTGATTCTCGGCCTGGTCATGCGTCTTTCCGGCCTGAAGATGTGGCCTTTGCTCAGGTACCTGCGCGAAGAACTGCTGATCGTCATGGGCACCGCCTCGTCAGACGCCGTGCTGCCACAAATCATGCGCAAGCTTGAGCATCTGGGTATCGGCAGTTCTACGGTCGGGCTGGTGATTCCCACCGGATATTCATTCAACCTCGACGGTTTCTCGATCTACCTGACCCTGGCCATCGTGTTCATCGCCAATGCCACCGGCACGCCGCTGGCCATGACCGACTTGCTGACGATTCTATTGGTGTCCTTGATCACCTCCAAAGGCGCACACGGCATCCCGGGTTCGGCCCTGGTGATTCTGGCGGCCACGCTGACGGCAATCCCGGCGATTCCCGTGGTGGGCCTGGTGCTGGTGTTGGCCGTGGACTGGTTCATGGGGATCGGCCGGGCCCTGACCAACCTGATCGGCAACTGCGTGGCCACCGTGGCGATCGCTCGCTGGGAAAAAGACATCGATGTGGAGCGGGCGAACAAAGTGCTTTCCGGCCAGGTGGGTTATACCTTCCAGCCGAGAAAACCGGTGGCTGCGGCCCATCAGCAGGAATTTTGAATGAACGCCGTGCCTGCTCCCGGGCAGGCATGGCCAAAACCGTTTTTGAGCTCATGGAGCGAACAGTGATTACCTCGTCGACCGTTGTAAATTCAGTCGTAGAAAAACTTCGGGCCGCGCTGGCCCGCGGTCAGTGGCGTTCCGGTGACATGCTGCCAGGGCAACGCGAGTTGGCCGAACAACTGGGTATCAGCCGCCCCAGCCTGCGAGAAGCCGTCATCGTGCTCGAAACCCTCGGTCTGGTGCGGTCCATGCCGGGTAAAGGGGTGGTGGTCCTGGAGGCCAATCTTGCCGACAGCCAACAGCACGACAGTGCCGTGGCCGCCGCAAGCCTGGAAGACGTACTGCAACTGCGCTACACCCTTGAGCCGTTCATCGTCGGCCTGGTGGCGCAATCGATCAGCAGCAAGGAGGTCGGGCAACTGCGCCTGACCCTGATGGACATGCGCGAAGCCCTGGAGGCCAACGACAGCGAAGCCGGGGTGAGCGCCTACATTGCGTTCCACGAAGAACTCTTCACCCTGACCTCGAACCCGATCTTCCAGAGCGTTGTCCAGCAGACCAGCAATGCCCTCAAGCAAAGCGCCGAAGTGCTGCGCAATTCCCCGGAACATCTGGCCGAACGCCTCGAAGAAAACGAAGCTGTGGTGCGGGCGATCCGCAGCAAGAACAGCGCCCAGGCCAGTGCCGAGATGCGTAGGCACATTCTTCGCGAGGGCCAGCGCATGGGCATCGAACTGAACATCCCGGACGACAACCTTGGCAGTTGAACCCTCTTCGAACTGGAGATTGGCCATGAACAGCTTCGTTTCACCGCAAACGCTTACGACCCTGCCCTTTCCACCGGCGGCGGATGATCTGTACTCGCGGGTCCTCGACGCCATTCTTGAACAGCGCATCCATGAGGCCAGTCGCTTTACCGAAGAAAGCCTGGCGCAAATGTTCGGTGCAAGGCGCAGTGACATGCGTGATGTGCTGATGCGACTGTCCCATCAGCAGATCATTATTCTGCGGGTCAATCATCGCCCCCGTGTAGCGGCGCTCAATGTCGATCAAGTTCGGCAAACGCTGCATGCGCGGCGACTGACCGAGCTCATGCTGGTGAAGCTGGCCTGCCAGCGGCCCTGCACGCAAGCCTTGAAGCGCCTGAGCGCGTTGGTCGATCGCGAGCGCCAATGCACTGAGCGTGGCCGGGCAATACGTCTGGCAGGAGAGTTTCACCTACAGTTGGCAGAAATGGCGGGCAATGCACCGTTGGCGCATTTTCTCGGCAGCCTGGTGCCACCGAGTTCGCTGGCGATTGCGCAACTTGAGGTGTGCGGGGAGGACTATTGCGCCTGGCAGGTGCACGAGAAAATAGTGGATGCGCTAACGCGTAGGGATGCCGTGATGGCAGCGACATTACTTAACCGGCATCTGGATTATCTGGAGGCGGTATTGCTGAACGCTCAACCGCTCTCCAACCGCAAGCGTATTGCCGGTTAGTTCGCCGCCACCCGGGCAAAACCCTCGCGAATCTTTTCTTCCGGCAAATCATCGGCAATGAACACGATCACGCTTTCGCGCGCTTCATCGTCGGCCCACTCGGTGTCCCAGTCGAAACCGTACAACTTAAGAACCCCCTGAAACACCATGCGGCGCGGTTCGCCGAGGATGTTCAAAACGCCCTTGTAGCGCAGCAGTTGCTTGCCGTGGTCTTCCAGCAGTTCGTTCATGAACTCGCTGAGCTTGTCGATATCCAGCGGCTTGTCGGTGCGCAGCACCAGGCTGGAAATACGGTCGACGGACGGCGCCTGACTGACCGGGCGCAAACTCACGCCACCACCAAGGTCGGCATTGAGATTGAAACCACGCACGTCGAGCAGTTCGGCCAGGTCGATCTTGCCGTGGTCGACCACGCGGATCGGTGCACGGCGATTGATACGGGTCAGACGCTCGCTCAACGCAGTGAACGCAGGTTCGTCCACCAGATCACGCTTGCTCACCAGCAGCCGGTCGGCGAAACCGATTTGCGCCTGGGCGATGGTCTGGGTCAGATGCTGCTCGGCGTGTGCCGCGTCTACCAAGGTAATAATGCCGTCGAGGATGTAGCGCTCGCGCAGCTCCTCGTCGATGAAGAAGGTTTGCGCCACCGGAGCCGGGTCGGCGAGGCCGGTGCACTCGATCACCAGGCGGTCGAAGGCGATTTCGCCACTGTCGAGACGTTCGAGCAGCAGATACAGGGCCTTGGTCAGGTCGGTGTGGATCGTGCAACAGACGCAGCCGTTGGACAGCGTCATGACTTGAACCGGCTCGTCACCCAACAGTTGGGTGTCGATGCCGGCGTCGCTGAATTCATTTTCGATCACGGCGATTTTCAACCCATGCTCGGCTTTGAGCAGGTGGCGCAACAGCGTGGTTTTGCCGGCGCCGAGAAAGCCGCTGAGGATCGTGACCGGGATTGGAGTGAGCAAAACGAAAATCTCCCATGCGCTGATAAAACTGTAGGAGCCCGGCTTGCCGGCGAAGGCGTCCGGAAGATCGCTTTCGTCGGCAAGCCGGGCTCCTACAGTGGTGTGTCGCCTAGGCGTGTTGTATCAACAACACTTCGGCCCACCCTTGCCACCGTAACGAGCTTCCTGGCGTTCCCGAAAGAACATCTCGTAGCTCATCACCGGTTTGTCCGGGTGCTTTGTTTGCATATGCTCGACGTAATTGTCGTAGTCGGGCATGCCGACCATCAGGCGCGCTGCCTGACCGAGGTATTTACCGAGGCGACTCAGGTCATTGAACATGCTGCAATCCTCTGGTTACGCATCCGGCAGCGCCTGGAACGGCGCTTCCTTGTCCGTGCGCTCTTTCGTACCCCAGGCAGAAATACCGACCTTGAGTGCGTAGAACAGGATGCTGAATACCACGAACAGGAACAGCGCGGTCAGCGTGGCGTTGGTGTAGGCGTTGAAGATCACGTGCTGCATCTGAGTGATGTCCTTGGCCGGGGCGAGGATCTGGCCATTGGCCAAGGCATCGCTGTATTTTTTCGCCAGGGCCAGGAAGCCGATCGCCGGGTTGGCGTCGAACAGCTTGATGAAGCCGGCGGTGGTGGTGCAGATCAGCAACCACACGGCAGGCAGCATGGTGACCCAGACATACCGCTGGCGTTTCATCTTGATCAGCACGACGGTGCCGAGCATCAGCGCGATACCGGCGAGCATCTGGTTGGAGATGCCGAACAGCGGCCACAGGGTATTGATGCCACCCAGCGGATCGATCACGCCCTGATACAGCAACCAGCCCCACATCGCCACACAGCCAGCGGTGGCAATCAGGTTGGCAGTCCAGGACTCGGTGCGTTTGAGCGCGGGCACGAAGGAGCCGAGCAGGTCCTGCAGCATGAAACGCCCGGCACGGGTGCCGGCGTCCACCGCGGTCAGGATGAACAGCGCTTCGAACAGGATCGCGAAGTGGTACCAGAACGCCATGGTGTTTTCACCCGGCAGCACACTGTGCAGGATCTGCGCGATGCCGACCGCCAGGGTCGGTGCACCGCCGGCACGGGCCAGGATGGTGGTTTCACCGATGTCGTGCGCTACTGCCTGCAGCGCTTCCGGGGTGATTGCAAAACCCCAGCTGCTGACGGTTTGCGCCACAGCCATCACGTCACCGCCCACAACTGCGGCGGGGCTGTTCATGGCGAAGTACACGCCTGGCTCGATCACCGATGCGGCGACCATGGCCATGATGGCCACGAAGGACTCCATCAGCATGCCGCCGTAGCCGATGTAACGGGCGTTGACCTCATTATCCAGCAGTTTCGGCGTGGTGCCGGAGGAGATCAGCGCGTGGAAACCCGAGACCGCGCCACAGGCGATGGTGATGAACAGGAACGGGAACAGACCGCCCTTCCACACCGGGCCAGTGCCATCGACAAATTGGGTCAGCGCCGGCATTTTCAGCTCGGGCATGGTGATCAGGATGCCGATCGCCAGGGCCACGATGGTGCCGATTTTCAGGAACGTCGACAGGTAGTCACGCGGTGCCAGGATCAGCCAGACCGGTAACGAAGCTGCCACGAAACCGTAACCGACCAGCATCCACGTAATCTGAACGCCATTGAAGGTGAAGGCCTTGGCCCAGACCGGATCCACAGCAATCTGCCCACCCAGCCAGATCGACCCCAGCAGCAGCAATACGCCGATCACGGAAATCTCACCGATGCGGCCCGGGCGGATGTAGCGCATGTAGATGCCCATGAACATCGCGATCGGGATGGTCGCCATCACCGTGAAGATCCCCCACGGGCTTTCGGCCAGGGCCTTGACCACGATCAGCGCCAGCACCGCGAGGATGATGATCATGATCAGGAAGCAGCCGAACAGCGCGATGGTGCCGGGGATGCGGCCCATTTCTTCGCGGACCATGTCGCCCAGGGAGCGACCGTTGCGGCGGGTGGACATGAACAGGACCATGAAGTCCTGCACGGCACCGGCCAGCACCACGCCGGCAATCAGCCACAAAGTACCGGGCAGATAGCCCATCTGCGCCGCCAGGACCGGACCGACCAGCGGCCCCGCGCCAGCGATGGCCGCGAAGTGGTGACCGAAGAGGATATGCTTGTTGGTCGGGACATAATCCAGACCGTCATTGTTGAGCACGGCGGGGGTAGCCCGTCGAGCATCGAGTTGCATGACATTATTAGCGATGAACAGACTGTAGTAACGATACGCAACGAGATAGATGGCCACGGCAGCGACCACGATCCACAAAGCGTTGATCGCTTCACCTCGGCGAAGTGCCACGACGCCCAGGGCGCACGCCCCAACGATTGCCAGCAGCAGCCAGGGTAAGTGGCGTAGCGGGCTATTATTATTTTTCATTTTATTATTCCAGCCAGAGTGGACAAGAAAGACAGCAACATCGAGTTTAGCTCGCCTGACAGCAAAGGCCATACCCCAACATTGGTCTAGACACCTGGCGGCGCTGGCAGCTTTTCGCGATGCCGGTCTATAGTCAGCGTACATTTCCGAGGATCGTGCCATGAGCGAGCTCCCTGCCGAACGTCGCCGTTTCAAACGTATTGCGTTCGATGCCAGAACCGAGCTGGGCCAGGGGCCGTTCATCTGGCCGGTGAAACTGATCGACCTGTCGCTCAAGGGCTTGCTGATCGAGCGGCCGGAACCCTGGCTGGGCGATCCGCAGCAGGATTTTTTTGTCGACATCCATCTGAGCGAAGACGTCGATATCGAGATGGATGTGCAGTTGACCCATCAAGACCACGGGCAGCTCGGCTTCGAGTGCAGGCATATCAGCCTGGAGTCCATTGAACGCCTGCGGCGATTGATTGAATTCAATCTGGGGGATCCGCAGGAGCTTGAGCGGGAACTGGGTGCCCTCATCGAAATATGAATCGCCCCCCCTGCAGGAGCGAGCTTGTTCGCGAAAAACGTCCGGATCGCGCGCTCACTCAGGCAGCTCGCGTCATCGTTAACGTTCATCGCGAGCAAGCTCGCTCCTACAGGGGATTGGTGTTATTCGAACAGGGCGTCGAGCGCCTGCTCCAGTCGGGTGACCGCGATGATCTGCAACCCCGGCGGCGCTTCTTTCGGTGCATTGCCCTTGGGCACGATCGCCCGCTTGAAGCCGTGCTTGGCCGCTTCCTTCAGGCGTTCCTGACCGCTAGGCACCGGGCGCACTTCACCGGACAGGCCGACCTCACCGAACACCAGCAGGTCATGGGGCAGCGGCCGATTACGCAAACTGGACATGACGGCTGCCATCAAGGCCAGGTCAGATGCCGTTTCCAGTACTTTCACCCCACCAACCACGTTGAGAAACACATCCTGGTCGTGGGTGGGAATGCCGCCGTGCCGGTGCAAGACCGCCAACAACATTGCCAGTCGGTTCTGGTCCAGGCCCAGGGTCACCCGGCGCGGATTGGCCAAGTGGCTGTCATCGACCAGCGCCTGGACTTCCACCAGCATCGGCCGTGTGCCTTCCCATGTCGCCATGACCACACTGCCTGGGACTTCTTCCTGGGCACGGGTCAGAAAAATAGCCGAAGGATTGGAGACTTCTTTCAGGCCCTTGTCGGTCATGCCGAACACGCCCAGTTCGTTAACCGCGCCGAAACGATTTTTTACCGCCCGCAACAGGCGCAGGCGCCCGTCGGATTCACCTTCAAAATACAGTACGGTGTCGACCATGTGCTCCAGCACCCGCGGCCCCGCCAGGGCGCCTTCCTTGGTCACGTGCCCCACAAGGAAAATCGCGGTGCCACTCTGTTTGGCATAACGCACCAACAGCGCCGCGCTTTCGCGAACCTGAGACACGCCACCCGGCGCCGATTGCAGTTGCTCGGTGAAAATCGTCTGGATCGAGTCGATCACCATGACCCGGGGCTTTTCCAGCCGGGCGGTGGCAATGATGGTTTCAATGCAGGTTTCGGTCATGACCCGTAGCTGATCCTGAGGCAGCCCCAGGCGTCGGGCGCGCATGGCCACCTGCTGCTGCGACTCTTCGCCCGTGACATACAACGCCGGCATGCTCTTGGCCAGATTGCACAAGGTTTGCAGCAGAATGGTGGATTTGCCGATGCCGGGATCGCCGCCGATCAGCACTACCGAGCCGTCTACCAGGCCGCCACCGAGCACCCGGTCGAGCTCACCGGAAGCCGTGGAGAAACGCGGGACTTCCTCGACACTGACTTCAGCAAGGGTCTTGATTTGCGCCTGCTGGCCGGCCCAGCCGGTGCGACCGCTGGGCGCCGCTGCCCCGCCACTTTCCACCATGGTTTCGGTGAGCGTGTTCCAGGCGCCGCACTCGCCACATTGTCCGGCCCACTTGGGAAAGGTTGAGCCACACTCGGTGCAGCCGTACATGCGCTTGGCCTTGGCCATCGGAACTCCCGGCAAAACCGCGATGATAGCTCAGGTCAGCTGTCCTGGTACGTCGCGATTGATGCCAGACAACCTTAATTGAATACGGCTGGTGAATAGCAATCTTGTTCGAAAGACCTCAATTACAAATTCATAACATATAAGTTATTTACTTATACACAAATTCAGCAAAATACCTGGCCACCCTAACAGCGACAGAAAAAAACCTGTACAAATATTAACTATCAACTCCCTACACGTATAACACCACCTTTAATAGTCATACAAATATATGACGCCTGAGTCTTACCTCCCACTAAATCCGATTGTAGATTGACACCCTGACCTAATAACCAGTGCAACCTGCTGGAAGACTTATCACCCATTTACCGGTAAGCGTCGGAACATTCAAATCACTCGTGCAATCCATAGCGATTTCTTTCAAGCCCATCATCGATTGCCCAGCGGCTGGAAGCAGATGCAAGGAGATCCCGGCGCATGGAGAAACGCAATTTGTAAACTTTTTACCGCAGAATCAGTCGATTGCAGGCAGACCTCACACGCAGTCGTTTCGAGCAGGATGCGATCTGCTGATTTACACTGCGTTCACCAACCTCATCTGTAACAAGGAAATGTCCTATGGGCGTGATAAGCGAGTTCAAGGCCTTCGCCGTCAAAGGCAATGTGATCGACATGGCCGTCGGTATCATCATCGGCGCTGCTTTCGGCAAGATCGTGACGTCGTTTGTCGGCGATGTGATCATGCCCCCTATCGGTCTACTGATCGGCGGGGTGGACTTCAGTGACCTGGCCATTACGCTCAAGGCCGCCCAGGGCGATGCCCCGGCGGTGGTGCTGGCGTACGGTAAATTCATCCAGACCCTGATCGACTTCGTCATCGTCGCCTTCGCAATCTTCATGGGCGTCAAGGCCATCAACCGCCTCAAGCGTGAAGAAGCCGTCGCGCCCACCCTGCCGCCGGTTCCGACCAAGGAAGAAGAGTTGCTCGGTGAGATTCGCGACTTGCTCAAGGCCCAGAACAACCGACCTTGAAACAAACGGCGCCATCAAGGCGCCGTTTTTTTTACCAGAAGTTCTCGACCGCCACCTGACCGGGTCGCCGGCTGAGGCTCAAGTGCATGTCGCGCTGCTTGAGCAATTTGCGCGTGTCATCGATCATCTGCGGGTTTCCGCACAACATCACTCGTGAATGCTCAGGCGTCAGCGCCACGCCAGCCGCCCGCTCCAGCTCGCCGTTTTCAATCAAGGTGGTGATCCGCCCGTTGAGGGCGCCGGGGTGCTGCTCGCGAGTCACGGTGTTGATGAGCTGCAACTTGTGGGCAAACTCCCGCAAATAGTCGCGCTGCGCCAAGCCGGCGATCAGCGCCTGATAAGCCAGCTCCCTGGACTCCCGGACGCTATACACCAGGATGATGCGCTCGAATTTTTCCCAGACCTCGAAATCCTGCAGGATCGATAGAAACGGTGCCAGACCTGTACCGGTGGATAATAGCCACAAATCACGGCCGTCGACGAAGCGGTCGAGTGTCAGGTAACCATAGGACTGCCGATCGACCAGCAGCGTATCGCCCACGCCCAGCCGGCTGAGCTCGCTGGTGAATTCGCCACCGGGTACGACGATGGAAAAGAACTCGAGAAACTCGTCGTAGGGTGAAGACACCATGGAATAGGCGCGCCATACCGTACTGCCGTCCGCCTTGACCACGCCCAGCCGGGCGAATTGCCCCGCGCGAAAGCGAAAACCTGCATCCCTCGTGGTGCGCAGGGTGAACAGGTTCGACGTCAACGGCTGGACATCGAGCAAGGTCTGGCGGGTAAATTTCTCTTCACTGGCGGTCATGGGGTGCTCCCTTCAACACATGACCGCAGTGTCTCGCATTGCGGGCCCCATAAACACCGGCGATTTGTAGTGTTTTTAGCGAAACATCTACTGATGAGTGACTATTCCCAAACACATTTAACCACTTGGTTAAACAACAAGAAAAACTGCGCAATTACATTAACACTGACATCTTTCGAACTGGAGAACATTAGAACCATAAACCTGATTTGAAAATTCAAACAAAACAAAAAATTCTCACCGCCTTGTATGAAACATCCTACAATCCGTGCGTACTGCACATTGGATCCATATACAACCGAGCCAATGAAAACGGGAGCTCAAAGATGGAAAGGTGGAAGGAGCTACAACTCAGCCAGATAGCCGGCGCAAAGGAGATCGACACCGCCTACCAGGTAGCGCTGCGTTTCGCGAAAAATATCGGATATAAATTTTTTGAATTTTCAGTCACTTACAAAACCAGATCGGAGCAAATAAACACACTCAGACTCAACAATTATCCTGCACGCTGGAACACCGAGTATGAACAGAAAAAACTTGGTAAAATTGACCCAGTAGTGGCTCATTGCAATCAAACCATGTTGCCCGTTCTATGGAGTGAAGAGCTTTTCTGCAAAGTCCCATCGATGTGGGAAGCGCTTGGAATTCAAGGATTTCAACACGGCTGGTCGCAATCGTTGCATGACGATGAAAGCGGCCTGTTCAGCATCCTGAGCCTGGCCCGGAGCCATTGTCCCATCAGTGCGTTTGAGCTATACGAGAATTTCGGCTTTTCCGTCTTCATAGGACAGCATCTGCATGCACTGGTCGCACAATCGCTTCCAAAGCATTCGGCAAAATTGGCTCCGACGAATTTGTCGCTTCGGGAAATCGACGTGCTGAAACTCGCAGCCGATGGCAAGACGGCCTACGAGAGTGCCAGGATTCTCAATCTCAGTGCACGCACCGTCAATTTCCATGTGCAGAGTGCGATTGAGAAACTGGGGGTCAATAACAAGATTTCGGCCGTCATTGCCGCAGTCAAGGCGGGCTATATCGGCAGCGGCGCGCTGCGCTGATCACAAAACCTGCGGGTAATCCAAAAGAAAAAATCGTACCATTTGCATCCCTCTTGAGTGTTGACGTGTAAAAAAGCATGCCGCAGTTCACTCGGACGGTCCCGCCCGCAACAACGCCTCAGGGCCGCGGAACATCCTCGTTTATCTATCAGAGCCTCCTGCCCGATGCCCTTGCTCGAAACCCCGTTCGCCCAGCTCGACCTGATCCGCCAGCCCGAACAGCAGAACGAACCGCTGCAAGCCTTTGACGCCGCAGACGAGTACCTGCTCAATCACCTGGCCGAGCAGCAGCCCGCGGCGAATTCACGGGTACTGGTGCTGAACGACAGTTTTGGCGCATTGGCCGTCAGCCTGGCAGGCAGGGTCAATGTGACCAGCAGCGGCGATTCGTTCCTGGCCTTGCAGGGGCTGGAAAAGAATCTGGCCCGTAACGGCCAGGCGTTTGACGCCGTGCCCCACGTACCGGCCAGTGAACCCTTTATGGGACCGTTCGACCGGGTGCTGATCCGGGTGCCGAAGACACTGGCATTACTGGAAGAACAACTGATCCGCCTGCAAGGCCAACTGTCGCCCGGCGCCCAGGTGATTGCCGGAGCAATGGTCAAGCATCTGCCGCGTGCGGCCGGCGATCTGCTGGAGCGCTATATTGGCCCGGTGCAGGCCTCGTTGGCGGTAAAAAAAGCCCGGCTGTTGATCGCCACGGCTCAAGCCAAAGCCGCCGTCGAGTCCCCCTACCCGAGCCGTTATCGACTGGATGATCCTGCGATCGAACTGCTCAATCACGCCAACGTGTTCTGCCGTGAAGGCCTGGACATCGGCACACGAGCCTTCTTGCCGCACCTGCCGAAGAACCTCGGCAGCGCAAGGGTCGCCGATCTGGGTTGCGGTAACGGCGTGCTGGCCATCGCCAGTGCCCTGCAAAACCCCGAAGCCCGCTATACGCTGGTCGATGAATCCTTCATGGCGGTGCAATCGGCCGCCGAAAACTGGCGCGCCACGCTGGGTGAGCGGGAGGTGATCGTGCGGGCGGGCGATGGCCTGGCCGGGCAGGAGCCCCAGTCGCTGGATGTGGTGCTGTGCAATCCACCGTTTCACCAACAACAGGTGGTGGGCGACTTCCTCGCCTGGCGGATGTTCCAGCAAGCCCGTGAGGCGCTGGTGGTGGGCGGAGCGCTGTACATCGTCGGCAACCGCCATCTGGGCTATCACAGCAAGTTGGCGCGGTTGTTCCGCGGGGTCGAGCAAGTGGCGGCCACCCCGAAATTCGTGATCCTCAAGGCGCGCAAGTAACACGCAAAAACACCCTCCAGCTGGAGGGTTTTTTATGCCATAGGGCTTTCAGTGAGTCGTCAGGCCTGCGGCGTTCATGAACATGCGCATCAGGCTGGCCACAATGAACAGCGCACCGACGCTGCCCGCCCAGATCAAGGCCAACCAGCCGAGCCGCTGCCACAGCGGTTTTTTTTCGGCTTGCTCAATGTCGTGCAGGGAATGTTTGCCGGGCATGGCACATTTCTCCAATAAAGGTCGGATGGCGCCTGGCTGACGCCATCGCGAGCAGGGGCCTAGTGATAACCATCCTGGTGAGTGACCTTACCGCGGAACACGTAGTAGCTCCAGAAGGTATACCCCAGGATGAACGGGATGATGAACAGCGTGCCCACCAGCATGAAGCCTTGGCTTTGCGGCGGTGCGGCGGCGTCCCAGATCGAGATCGACGGCGGCACGATGTTCGGCCACAGGCTGATTCCCAGCCCGCTATAACCGAGGAAGATCAATACCAGCGTCAACAGGAATGGCGTGTAGTGCGCATTGCGCGCCACCGCGCGGATCAATCCGTAGAGGGTCACTAGCACCAGGATCGGCACCGGCAGGAACCAGAACAGGTTCGGCAAGGTGAACCAGCGCGCTGCAATCTCGGCGTGGGCCAGAGGAGTCCAGATGCTGACGACACCTATCACCGCCAGCAAGACGAACGCCAAGGGGCGCGCCAGATCGTGCATCTGTTCCTGCAACTTGCCTTCGGTCTTCATGATCAGCCAGGTGCAACCGAGTAAAGCATAGGCCACCACCAGCGCGGCGCCGCAGAACAGGGTGAAGGGGGTCAGCCAATCCAGCGAGCCGCCGGCAAACTGCCGATCGACCACCGGCAGGCCATCGATGAACGCCCCCAGCGCTACGCCCTGGAAGAACGTTGCGGCGATCGAACCGCCGATGAATGCCTTGTCCCACAAATGGCGCTTGTCGTCCTTGGCCTTGAAGCGGAATTCGAACGCCACGCCGCGGAAGATCAGCCCGATCAGCATGAAGATCAGCGGTAGATACAAGGCCGAGAGCACCACCGAATAGGCCAGCGGGAACGCCCCGAACAACGCCGCACCGCCCAGCACCAGCCAGGTTTCGTTGCCGTCCCAGACCGGGGCGACGGTGTTCATCATCACATCGCGGTCGCTCTTGCCGGGAATGAACGGAAAGAGAATGCCGATACCGAGGTCGAAACCGTCCATGACCACGTACATCATGATGCCGAAGATGATGATCACGGCCCAGATCAGCGGAAGATCAATACCCATGATTCAAATCTCCTTGGTCACGGTGTGGTCGTGATCGGCGTGTTCATCGTCCGCTGCGGACAACGGACGCGCCGGTGTGCGTTTCTGGCCGGGACCGCCTTCGTTGGTTTCCTTGCCTTCGTCGATCTTCGGCCCTTTGCGCACCAGGCGCATCATGTAGCCGAGACCTGCACCGAACAGCGCGAAATACACCACCACGAACAGGATCAAGGTGATGCTCATCTGCATGAAACTATGGTTGGAGGACGCATCCGCCGTGCGCATCAGGCCGTAGACCACCCACGGCTGGCGACCGATTTCAGTGGTGAACCACCCGGCGAGGATCGCAATCAACCCGGACGGCCCCATCCACAACGCCAGGTAGAGGAAAGGCCGCGAGGTGTACAGCTTGTCGCGCTTGCGCAGCCACAGGCTCCACAGACCGGTGAAGATCATCAGCAAGCCAAGGCCGACCATGATCCGGAACGACCAGAACACAATGGTCGAATTCGGCCGATCCTCGGGTGGGAATTCCTTGAGCGCCGGCACCTGTTTATCCAGCGAGTGGGTCAGGATCAGGCTGCCCAGGTACGGAATCTCGACAGCGAATTTAGTTTTCTCTTCTTTCATGTCCGGCCAGCCGAACAGGATCAGGGGCGTTGCCTCGTCGCCCTTGTTTTCCCAGTGGCCCTCGATCGCGGCGATCTTGGCCGGTTGATGCTCCAGCGTATTGAGGCCATGGAAGTCGCCGATGACCGCCTGGATCGGCGCGACGATCAAGGCCATCCACATCGCCATCGACAGCATGGTACGGATCGCCGGGTTGTCCTTGCCGCGCAGCAGATGCCAGGCCGCCGAGGAACCCACGAAGAACGCCGTGGCGACAAACGCCGCCGTCGCCATGTGCATCAAGCGGTACGGAAAGGACGGGTTGAAGATCACCGCCAGCCAGTCGGTGGGAATCACCTGGCCGTTGATGATTTCAAACCCCTGGGGCGTTTGCATCCAGCTGTTGGAGGCGAGAATCCAGAAGGTCGAGATCAGCGTGCCAATGGCGACCATGACCGTGGAGAAGAAGTGCAGGCCGCGTCCGACCTTGTTCCAGCCGAACAGCATGACGCCGAGGAAACCGGCTTCGAGGAAGAATGCCGTGAGCACTTCATAGGTCAGCAACGGACCGGTCACCGCGCCGGCGAAGTCCGAGAAGCGGCTCCAGTTGGTGCCGAACTGATAGGCCATGACCAGTCCGGAGACCACACCCATGCCGAAATTGACGGCAAAGATCTTCGACCAGAAATGGTAGAGGTCCCGGTAGGTGTCGTTATGGGTTTTCAGCCACAAGCCTTCGAGCACCGCCAGGTAACTCGCCAGGCCGATGGTGATGGCTGGAAACAGGATGTGGAACGAGATAGTAAACGCGAACTGAATTCGGGCGAGATCAAGTGCCTCTAAACCGAACATAAGTCTTCCTCTGTCAGGTAGTACGGCTGCGGGCTCGAAGCCTGCACCCACGGCCCCCACGGATATGGAGTGTGGCGAATCTCTGTTTGTTCTTTTTTTGTACGCATCACAACGCAGGGAGTCTGGCCTCATGGCCGCCGGATCAATTCCTTTTGTCGGTCTTGATCTGGATCAATCAACGATGAAAGAGTAGTCCCATTTACGGGGATGACCCGCGTGGTCTTTTGCCGCGTGACAACTTGCCTCACGGCTTCAGTCACAGGTTGAAATGAATCAATGGAAGGCAATGGACCAGAAGTCAGCGGAATCGATGCTTGGCTAACGAAATTTTCCCGCGCCGCAACTTCCTGTTACAGGTTGGTGATAATCTCGACCTTTCCCTCCCCAGACTTGCCTTCAAATGCCCAGCCAAGAGCCCTTGCTGTTACGTCACCATCGTCCTTTCATCGCCTTCTGGCTGGCCCGGGTTTTCACCGCCAGCGGTTTTCAGATGCTCACCGTGGCCATTGGCTGGAACCTTTACCAACTGACCGGCAACGTGCTCGACCTGGGCTTGGTCGGCCTCGTGGAGTTCGCGCCGCGCGTGCTGTTCATGCTGCACACCGGGCACGTTGCCGATCGCTACGACCGACGCAAGGTCGCGGCCATCTGCCAGTCGCTGCAAGCGCTGATTGCCCTGTCGCTGGCCATCGGTAGCGCGACCGACCATGTCACTCGGGAAATGATCTTCATCCTTGCATTCCTGCTCGGCGCCGCGCGCTCCTTCGAAATGCCGACCACCCAAGCCTTGCTGCCGAGCATCGTGCCCAGCGCACTGTTTCCCCGGGCCGTGGCCGCCGCGCAGTCGGCCCAGCAATCGGCGACCATCGTCGCCCCGGCACTCGGTGGCTTGCTCTACGCCTTCGGCAGCGTCTGGGTGTATGGCCCGACGGTGATCCTGTACATCATCGCCTGCGCACTGATGCTCAACCTGCCCGCCCGACAAACGCCTCTGAACAAGGGCAAGGCCACTCTGGATTCACTCCTGGCGGGCATCCGTTTCATCCGCAGTCGTCCGGACATTCTCGGGGCCATTTCCCTTGACCTGTTCGCTGTCCTGCTGGGGGGGGCGACGGCGTTGCTGCCGGTGTTCGCCAAGGACATTCTGTTGACGGGCCCGTGGGGCCTGGGCCTGCTGCGTTCGGCACCGGCGGTGGGCGCGCTGCTGATGTCGCTGTTCCTGGCGCGGTTTGCCGTGGAGCGCAATGTCGGACGGGTCATGTTCACCGCTGTGGGTGTGTTCGGCGTGGCGACGATCGCCTTTGGCTTGTCGACTTCGTTCTGGTTCTCGCTGGCCGTGCTGGTGGTCCTCGGCGCGGCCGACATGATCAGCATGGTGATCCGCGCCTCGTTCGTGCAACTGGAAACCCCGGACGAAATGCGCGGCCGGGTGAGCGCCGTGAACGGGCTGTTCATTGGCGCTTCGAACCAATTGGGCGAATTCGAATCCGGCCTGACCGCCCACTGGTTCGGCACCGTGCCGGCAGTCGTCATGGGCGGTATCGGCACGCTGGTGGTGACAGGAACCTGGATCAAACTCTTCCCGACCCTGGCCAACCGCGACCGGATGCATGTGCCGGTGGAAGAGGTAAAGGCCTGAGGCTGTTGCCATCACAATTTTGTCGACCAGGTGCAATACGTAATTAACGCATAGAGTGTAAGGTATCGCCTTACACATTCCCCACGGGAGGCAGGACATGCCCACGCACAACCCGCCGCACCCTGGTGAAACACTATTGATGGATGTATTGCCCGAGTTGGGCATCAGCGTCGCGGAACTTGCCCGGCATCTTGGGTTTGCGCGTCCTCACCTGTCGCGGGTACTGCATGGACATGCACCAGTCAGTCCGGATCTGGCCGTACGCCTGGAGCGCGCTGGAATCGGCAAGGCTCGCATGTGGCTAGGGGTCCAGACCGACTATGACCTATGGCAAGCAGAGCAGCGTGAGCAACCGCCCATCAAACCCATCGCCGCTCACGCCTGACGCCGTCTAAATCATCAACTCCCCCGCCACTGCCACCCGCGTGGCTTTGCCACACAACTGTTCCACCAGGGTCATGGCAAATTCCAAAGCGCCACCCGACCCTTGGGCGGTGATGCAATTGCCGTCGACCACCACCGGTTGATCGACGAAGTTGCAGCCCGACAGTTGATGGCTGGCCGAAGGCAGGCAGGTCATGCGCCGCTGGCGCAGCACGCCGAAGGATTGCAGGGCTGTTGCGGGGGCTTCGGCAATGCCGGCGAACAGGCGCCCCGCCGCGGCCTGGTCCTTGATCAGTTGCTGCAGGGGCTGATGGGCGCTCAGATGTTGCGTCCCTGTGGCACCGCCAGGCAGGACGATCAGGTCGAACGGCTGGGCCAGCAGATCCACCAGCATCGCATCGCAGGTCAAGCGCGTACCTCGGGCACAGGTGAGCATGCGCCGTCCCTCGATGCTGGCAACCACTACCTCGACTTTTGCGCGGCGCAATACATCGATCAAGGTCACGGTCTGCAGGTCATCGGCGCCCTCGGCGAGGGTAATCAAGGCTCGAAAGGTCATGGGAACAATCCACAGGAGAATTCTTAAAGCGTAGTCAGCTTTCCTGACGCCTGTTCGGGCCGCCGTCGTTACTTGATGTAAAGCTGGGTCGACAGCGTATTGCCCGGCGCGTTGATCGAGGTATTGCTGAAGATGAACGTACCTTCCTGCTTACCTGCCAGATTGAAAATGTAAAGGTTGCCGACGATCCTGGTCCTTTGCGAGCAGTCGGTCAGGTTGCCGTTGTCATAAGCGCAAACCGGCGTGCGGGTGCCGTCCACTTCGAAGCCATCGAGCGCGGCATGGGGCTGGCTGCGACCGTAGCCCACTTCCAGCACATAGATCCTGATGTTGGGCCCCGCGTGGTTGCAGCGGGTCTGTGTCTGCCCTTCGTCAATCGTCTCAAAACCACAGCCCGGCGATTCGACCTTGAGCACCTTTACCTGGGTCAACGGCGGTGCCGATGCCGCCGAGGCGGATTGTGCCGCCAGCGCCAGCAGCATCAAGACAGCGGACATGATCGTCAGACGCTTTTTCATCCAATTGCCACCCAAAAAAACCAGCGCGCAGTATGGCGGGTTTGGACTGAACACAAAACATCGACGACGATCACCGCCATAAGCAGCCATAACCCCACGCTGCTGGTATGATGCGCGGCTTTTTCCGGCCCACAGTATTTTCCCAGGCGCGTTCAGCGGTCTGTGCTTTGCTGTTGAGGTCGATACATTCACGGCGCCGGGCGCGCCACGGGGAGCAGACATGCTGGAAAGGCTGTTTCAACTCAAGGCACACAACACCAACGTGCGGACCGAGATTCTGGCGGGCGTCACGACTTTCTTGGCCATGGCCTACATTCTGTTCGTCAACCCGAGCATCCTCGGCGAGACCGGCATGGACAAGGGTGCGGTGTTCGTCGCCACCTGTCTGGCAGCCGCCATCGGCTCCACAGTCATGGGCCTGATCGCCAACTACCCGATCGCGCTCGCGCCGGGCATGGGCCTGAACGCCTTCTTCACCTACACCGTGGTCCTGCACATGGGCCATACCTGGCAAGTGGCGCTGGGGGCGGTGTTCATCTCGGCGGTGTGCTTCTTCCTGTTGTCGATCTTCCGTATCCGGGAATGGATCATCAACAGTATTCCGCTGCCGCTGCGTTCGGCGATTGCGGCCGGTATCGGCCTGTTCCTGGCGCTGATCGCCCTGCACAACGCCGGTATCGTGGTGAGCAACCCGGCGACCATGGTCGGCCTCGGTGACCTCAAGCAACCGGCACCCATCCTCGCCACCCTGGGTTTTGCCCTGATCGTCGCCCTCGAAGCCCTCGCCGTGCGGGGTGCAGTGCTGATCGGTATCCTGGTGGTGACCATCGCTTCCATCGTCATGGGCTTCACCCCGTTCGGCGGCGTGATGTCGATGCCGCCGTCGCTGGCCCCGACCTTCCTGCAATTGGACATCAAGGGCGCACTGGACATCGGTCTGGTCAGCGTGATCTTCGCCTTCCTGTTCGTCGACCTGTTCGACAACTCCGGCACCCTGATCGGCGTCGCCAAGCGCGCCGGGCTGATGGGCAAGGACGGCCACATGCCGAAAATGGGCCGCGCACTGATCGCCGACAGTACCGCCGCAATGGCCGGTTCCCTGCTGGGCACCTCGACCACGACCAGCTACATCGAATCCGCTGCAGGCGTGAGTGCGGGCGGCCGCACCGGCCTGACCGCTGTCGTCGTGGCGATGCTGTTCCTGCTGGCGCTGTTCTTCTCGCCACTGGCCGCCAGCGTTCCCGCGTTCGCCACGGCCCCAGCGCTGCTGTTCGTCGCCGTGCTGATGACATCCGGCCTGGCCGAAATAGACTGGGACGACATCACCGTCGCCGCGCCGGTCGTCATTACCGCGCTGGCCATGCCATTCACTTATTCCATCGCCAATGGCATCGCCTTCGGTTTCATTGCCTGGACCGCCATCAAACTGATGTCCGGTCGTGGCCGTGAGCTGAACCCGGCGCTGGTGATCCTGTCGATTCTGTTCGTGATCAAGCTCGGTTGGTTCAACGCATGACTTTTGATTCCCAGGCCTACACCGTCCAGCTCGATGAAAAGGTCACACGCCTGCGTGACCTGCTGGCCCCATTCGACGCGCCCGAGCCTGTGGTCTTCGACTCGCCGCTGCAGAACTTCCGCCTGCGTGCCGAATTCCGCCTGTGGCGCGAAGCCGGCGAGCGCCACTACGCAATGTTTTCCCAGGAAGACAAACGCACGCCGATCCTGATCGAAGAGTTCCCGATCGCCAGCCAGCGCATCAATCAATTGATGCCGCAGCTCAAGGCCGCCTGGCAAGCCAGTGCGCCTTTGAGTCACAAGCTGTTCCAGGTGGAGTTTCTGACGACCCTGGCCGGCGATGCGATGATCACCCTGTGTTATCACCGGCCGCTGGATGAGCATTGGCATGCGGCAGCGAGCAAGCTGGCGTCGGACCTGAACGTCAGCATCATCGGCCGCTCCAAGGGCAAGCGCGAAGTCATCGGTCACGATTACGTGGTCGAGCAACTGGAGGTCGGCGGCCGCACCTTCAGCTACCGCCAACCGGAAGGCGCGTTCACCCAGCCCAACGGCACCGTGAACCAGAAGATGCTCAACTGGGCGTACGACGCCCTCGGCGATCGCCCTGACGATTTGCTGGAGTTGTACTGCGGCAACGGCAACTTCACCCTGCCGCTCGCGACCCGCGTGCGCAAGGTGCTGGCCACCGAAATCAGCAAGACCTCGGTCAACGCGGCGTTGAGCAACCTCAGCGAAAACGCTGTGGATAACGTTACGCTGGTGCGTTTGTCCGCCGAAGAGCTGACCGAAGCCTTGAACGAAGTGCGCCCGTTCCGCCGCCTGCAGGGCATCGACCTGAAAAGCTACGAATTCGGCAGCGTCTTCGTCGACCCGCCCCGCGCCGGCATGGATCCGGACACCTGCGAGTTGACCCGACGCTTCGACAACATCCTCTACATTTCCTGCAACCCGCAAACCCTGGCGGACAACATCGCCCAGTTGCACGACACCCACCGCATCACCCGATGCGCGATGTTCGACCAGTTCCCATGGACGCATCACATGGAATCCGGGGTGTTGTTGACTCGGCGGTAATTGCAAAGGCCATGAACAAATCAGCCGTCATCACGACGGCTTTTTTGTGGGCGTTCAAACCACGACGTCGACTTTGCGTGGACGTCCACCTTTCCTGCCATTGGCCCTCGCCGCCTCGGCCTTGGCGGCGCTGCTCTGCCGACCGTTGCGCGAAGCAATCACCGAAGCCGCCATCGCCATCAATGGCTCGCTGGCCGAGATCATTCCGGCGATAGAGATCTGCAGGTCCTTGCCTTCGTGGCAGAGCGCGGTGCCGGTAAAACCCACCTCGAAACCAGCAAAATCCTCGATCTCGAATCCATCGAACTCAGGGTAATTTCCAACTGGCAGCAACACCCCGCTGCCATCTTCGAAGCTGACCGCCAGACACGGAGCCTGAAAGGTTACCGACGTCGCCTGCAGCCCGCTGCTTTGGCGAGACTTGCCTCGTTCAATCGCTCGATCAAGGCGGGCCTCTGTCACCGGCCGATCTATCTGGACCTTGGCTTTTACCGTTTTCATAACTCGATCTCCACACATTCCTGTGCACCTATCAGGGACAGCAGCGTCCTGTTCGTCTCCGGCTCATAGCAAGCCGAACCAATCATGTTGGTGGTACTGACAATCCTTTTCACCACAACGACCTCACCGGTTTGCCAATCCCACAATTGATTATCAAGGCAGGCCGTTTGCAGTTTTCGCCACCAGATGCGACGAGCACGCAGCAAATGGGCAGGCAGCCTGAGCGATTGGCGCAACCCCTCAAGTACCGCAATCGGTGGCCGACGCGAGAGTGGAACCACATCCCAGAGTTCGACACCGTTGTGCCAAAAGCTGAATCTGAAACGCGCACTCCACGCGCCTGCCTCCACATGTGCGTGAGGAGGACAATGTTCATCACGCAGCATGATCACCACCGAGAGCCCTTTGTAGCTGCATATCTTCATGCTAACCCATCCGTTAGGTTATTGAACCGAGAGATTCGACATTCCTGGGAAAAACTGACGACCGGCGCTACGCACTCAATCGTCATCACGCCTTTTGAGACTAGCGTTCAGCGGCGCCCTGGGCCGAAGCAGGTCCCGGCAAAATCGTAAGCATTGCTTTCACACACCCACAAAAAAGCCATCGCGAGGACGGCTGTCTTGTAAAGGTCCTACCTCACCCGAAATACTGATTTACTGAGTTCATTTGATCCCCGGTGTAATCAATCATGCAGCGACAATTCGACGATCTTCAATTGGGCAGCATCGAGCTTTTTTGCCTGGCTGCCGAAGCCGGCAGCTTCACTGCCGCCGCACTGGTGGCGGGCGTCACACCGGCCGCGGTGAGCCGTTCGGTGTCGCGTATGGAAGAACGCCTTGGCGTGCGGTTGTTTGCACGCACCACCCGCAGCGTCAAGCTGACCGACAGCGGTCGGCGCTACTACGAAGAATGCCGCCAGGCACTGGCGCTGCTGGTCGAAGCCCAGCGCGAGGTCATGGGCCAGCAACAGGTACCTTCAGGAACCTTGCGCATCAGCATCCCGACCACTTATGCCCACCACCGCATCCTGCCGTTGCTGCCGGCCTTTCGCGCGCGCTTTCCGGCGGTGAAGGTCGAGTCGCATATCAGTAATCGCAATATCGATTTCGTCGGCGAAGGTTATGACATGGCGATCCGTGTGCGCGCTATTCCGGACTCCGGCCTGATCGCCCGGCAGCTTGAAGATGCCGCGCTGGTGATGATTGCCAGCCCCGAATACCTCAAGCGGGCCGGCACGCCGCAAACCCTCGACGACCTGCAACAGCACGAGTGCATTCAATACGAACTGCCCAGCAGCGGCCGGCGCATTGCCTGGTTGTTCAATGACGGTGGCATACAGCGCGAAATTCTCGCCGAGGGCAACTTCAGTTGTTCCGACGATGTATTGGGTGGCGTGACCCTGGCGAAACATGGTGCGGGGTTGTTCCAGACCTATCGATTTATCGTCGAGAAGGAACTGGCCAATGGCTCGCTGGTGGAAGTGCTCAAACCTTATGGGGGGCGTTCGCGGCCGTTTACCCTGCTCTACCCGCAAAGTCGTCATATGCCCCTGCGGTTGCGCGCGTTCATCGACTTCCTGGTGGAGCAGTTGCCACGCTGAAACGAAACCGTCCGATCACCGCACACAAAAGGACCGTATGCGGGCGGTCCAATTGACCAAATTAACCATCTGGTACATTTTATCTCCACAGGCCGAGACCTTGGCCAACGCCAAAAATAATAAGTGGAGAAACCTTGATGTCCCCTATCATTCTGGTGCTCAACGGCCCGAATCTGAACCTGCTTGGTACCCGTGAACCGGCGACTTACGGCCACGAAACCCTGGCTGATATTTCCGCCATGTGTGGCCGAGCCGCCGAAGAGTTCGACCTGGCGGTGGAGTTTCGCCAGACCAACCACGAAGGCGAACTGCTCGACTGGATTCATGCCGCCCGCGGCCGTTGTGCCGGGATAGTGATCAACCCGGCCGCCTGGACGCACACTTCGGTGGCGATCCGCGATGCGCTGGTCGCCAGCGAACTGCCGGTGATCGAAGTTCACCTGTCCAACGTGCATGCCCGTGAGCAATTTCGGCACCACTCCTTCGTCTCGGGCATTGCTACGGCGGTAATGGCCGGTTTTGGCAGCCATGGCTATCGCCTGGCACTGGAGCATTTCAGTCAACGTCTGAAGGGGTGAGCGTGATGAGCAAGAATCAAACCGTACTGGCAGGCCTGATCGGCGCCGGCATCCAGGCTTCCCGCACCCCTGCCCTGCACGAGCATGAAGGCGATGCCCAGGATTTGCGTTATCTGTATCGCCTGATCGATCTCGATCAACTGCAACTCGACAGCAACGCCCTGCCCGAGCTGCTGCTGGCTGCCGAACGCATGAACTTCACCGGCCTGAACATCACCTTTCCGTGCAAGCAGGCGATCATCCCGCTGCTCGACGAACTGTCGCCAGAAGCCCGTGGCATTGGCGCGGTGAACACCGTGGTGTTGAAGGACGGCAAACGCATCGGCCATAACACCGATTGCCTGGGGTTTGCCGAAGGTTTTCGGCGTGGCTTGCAAGGCGTTGCCGTTGAGCGCGTCGTACAAATGGGCGCCGGCGGCGCTGGTGCGGCAGTGGCCCACGCGTTGTTGAGCGAAGGCGTACAACAACTGAGCATTTTCGATGTGGAAATCAGCCGCGCACAGAGCCTGGCTGACAACCTCAATCAGCATTTCGGCAGTAACCGCGCGGTGGCCGGTCATGACCTGGCACTGACCCTGGCCGAGGCTGATGGCCTGGTCAATACCACGCCCATGGGCATGAAAAAACTGCCAGGCATGCCGGTGCCGGTCGAGTTGCTTCGGGCTGAGTTGTGGGTGGCGGAGATTGTCTATTTCCCGCTGGAAACCGAACTGCTGCGTAATGCCCGCGCCCTGGGCTGCCGGACGCTGGATGGCGGCAACATGGCGGTGTTCCAGGCGGTAAAGGCATTCGAATTGTTCAGCGGCGTGGTGCCGGATGCGCAGCGGATGCTGGCGCATTTTCAGAGCATGAATGGTTAAAGATCAAAAGATCGCAGCCTTCGGCAGCTCCTACAAGGCTGCGATCTTTTCAGGCCTGCAGGTATCTTAGGACCGATTCGCAAATCATCTCCCGATGACGCTGCTTGATGCTCTCGTCCGGCAAGTCGATCTGAAAGATCTCGCCGAAAGTGTGGCGGTTCGACACGCGATAGAAGCAGAACGAACTGATCAGCAGATGCACATCCAACGGATCAAGCCCTGTGCGGAACAGCCCTTGCTCGGCACCGCGACGCAGGATCTCGCCCAGTGAATCAAGGATGGTGTTGTTCATGGCCTTGATTGCATCGGAGCGTTTCACGTATTCGGCGTTGTGAATGTTCTCGATGCTGACGATGCGCACGAAATCGACGTTGCGGTCATGGTGATCGAAGGTGAACTCGACCAGCCGCCGAATCGCCTCGACGGGCGGCAGTTCCGCCAGGTGCAGCCGGTTTTCGGTATTGCGGATATCGCCGTAGAGCTTCTCCAGCACCTCGACGTAGAGCTGTTCCTTACTGCCGAAGTAGTAATAGATCATGCGCTTGGACGTGTGGATGCGCTCGGCGATGGCATCGACTCGAGCCCCGGAAAGCCCTTGCTGAACGAACTCGACAATCGCCTCCTGCAGGATGTTCTCGCGGGTTTTTTCCGGATTGTTCTTGCGACTCTTGCGCGGTTCGGCAACCGGTTGATCGGGTGCTGCGGAGAGTTCTGAAGTCATTGTCATTGCGGGCTCACGGCCATCACTGCACAGGCTGGCGATTATGAGCCGCGCCGCACAGTGAAGGAAGCCGTGCGGCAGCGGTTTGTCGGTGTGGTTACGATTTTCCTACAACTTTGTCTGACGCACCGCGCCGCTGCGGGATTTGGCCATGGCTGCCAGGCGCACCGCCACGTTGGCCGCGCCGTAACCGGCATAACCGTTCTTGCGCTGAATGATCTCGAAGAAGAACCGCCCTTCGAACGGTTCGGTGTACACGTGGAACAGCTCACCGCCCTGGGCATCACGGTCGTACAGCACGTTGTAATAGGCCAGTTCGCTGAGAAACTCGTCGTCAAAATCGAAGCGCGCCGCCAGGTCATCGTAGTAGTTGAGCGGAATATCCAGCAGCGGCACGCCCGCCGCCTTGGCGCGACTGACTTCGGCAAAGATGTCGTCGCAATCAAACGCGATGTGGTGCACGCCGGAGCCGCGATAACTCGACAACGCGTGTGAGATGGCGGTGTTGCGGTTTTCGGAAATATTCAGCGGCAGGCGAATCGAACTGTCACGGCTGCGCAGCGCGCGGCTCTTCACCAGACCATAAGGATCTGGCAGCACCACTTCGTCATCGGCCTCGAAGTCCAGCAGGCTCTTGTAGAACAGCACCCAACTGTCGAGGCTGTCGGCGGGCAGCGCCATGGCCATGTGGTCGATGCGCTTGAGGCCACCGCCGGTCACTACGGCCGGTTGCAGGTTGAAGTCGGTACCATAGACATCGGCGTCTTGATCGACGAGGTAGATCAGGCTGCCATCCGGCGCGCGCACGGCGGCCAGTTCCAATTCATTGGGACCGACCAATCCGCGATACGGCTGGCCTTTGTAGGCCACGGCCCTGGCCAGCGCGCTGGCACTGTCCTTGACTCGCACGGCGGTGGCGCACAACGATGGACCATGGGCCTCGAAGAAACTGTGGGCGAACGAGTACGGTTCGGAGTTGAGGATCAGGTTGATATCGCCCTGGCGCAGCAGGCTGACGCTCTTGGAGCGATGCTCCCCGGCCTTGACGAAACCCAGCCGCTCCAGCCAATGGGAGAGCTTGGCGCCGAGGCTTTCGTCCACGGCGAACTCGAGAAACTCGATGCCGTTGTATTCGCTGGCCTTCGGCGTCTCGAACAGAATCTCGGGGTTGGCCGTTGGTTTGGTTTCCTGGGCCAGGCGCTCGCGGGTTTTCTCTTCCAGGTACAGCAACGAGCGCAAACCGTCGGCAGCGTTGGCTCGAGGCGGCGCGGCGCGGAAACCGTCGTTGAAGATCTCCAGCGACAGTGGCCCGGTATAGCCACTCTTGATGATCGGCGCGAGGAAACCCGGCAAATCGAATTCGCCCTGGCCCGGGAAGCAGCGGAAATGCCGGCTCCACTCCAGCACATCCATGGCCAGGATCGGGGCATCGGCCATTTGCACGAAGAAGATCTTGTCGCCGGGAATCTCGGCGATAGCGCTCGGATCGCCCTTGAGCGACAGCGTATGGAAGCTGTCGAGCAATACGCCGAGGCTCGGATGATCGGCCTGACGGACGATGTTCCACACCTGTTGCCAGGTATTGACGTGGCGTCCCCAGGCGAGCGCTTCGTAACCGATACGCAGGCCTCGCGCGCCGGCGCGTTCGGCCAGCAGGCGCAAGTCGTCGACCAGGATCTGTTCATCACCGATGGAGTCGGCCGAGGCGTTGCTGCACACCAGCACCAGGTCGGTGCCCAGTTCCTGCATCAGGTCGAACTTGCGCTCGGCCCGCTCAAGGTTGCGCGACAGACGGTCACGGCGACAGCCTTCGAAGTCCCGGAACGGTTGAAACAGGGTGATGGCGATCCCGAGATCAGCGCACATCTGTTTAATTTCTCGCGGGCTGCCGTCGTAGTAGAGAAGGTCATTCTCGAAGATCTCCACGCCGTCGAAACCGGCGGCGGCAATGGCTTCGAGTTTTTCCGGCAGGGTACCGCTCAAGGACACGGTGGCAATGGAACGCTGCATATTTCGACTCCCGGTGATGGAGGCAATCTTGTTAGGGGTATCGCACGCTTGTTGCAGCGGCCCCGCTGCCGGGAATGGCGGTCTCACGGACGCCATCGCCGGCAAGCCGGGCTCCTACAGGGATTGCGTTTAGCTTTGAATGAATTATTGGCCTGGCGATCCCCCACGGCAATTCAAAGTGTACTATCCAGTTAGTTTTTCGTGCGATTATCGAACAAAATGGCCGTTAGCGAATTGACGATTTTTCGTCCACTGCGCAACATCAACACCACATTGGGTCCGGTCATGAATCATCGGTTCCAGTTAACAAGACCCTGAACACCACATAAAAATTTCAAAAAACGGGTATACGCTCATGCGCTCATTAAACGCCTTGCTCGATTACACCACCGTCATTACGCCTTGCCTGGCGTCCATCCGAACCCCGCGCACCGCTGGCACCCACGTGCCGCTCGCTGAATAACTCGTCAGCCGACGAACACAGCCGATCAGTCCAACCGCGCCCGTCGCCCTCGATTGATCACGCGCCCTTGAAGTCCCGACGAGCTTCGCTTGTCAGTCATTGAACGGATGGCACAGATGAATCCTACACATAGCTCACGCATGGCTCCGGCCATGAGCGCTGCCACTGGCGGCATCGGCGACAAGATCCGCGGCGCCATGGCTGTCGGCAAAACCCGTTGGGGCATGCTGGCGCTGGTGTTTTTCGCCACCACCCTGAACTACATCGACCGCGCCGCCCTGGGCGTCATGCAGCCAATCCTGGCCAAGGAAATGAGCTGGACGGCGATGGACTACGCCAACATCAACTTCTGGTTCCAGGTCGGCTACGCCATCGGATTCGTGCTGCAAGGCCGCCTGATCGACCGGGTCGGCGTCAAGCGCGTGTTCTTCTGCGCCGTGCTGCTCTGGAGCCTGGCGACCGGCGCCCACGGCCTGGCCACTTCGGCGGTCGGCTTCATGGTCTGCCGCTTCATCCTCGGCCTGACCGAAGCCGCCAACTACCCGGCCTGCGTGAAGACCACGCGCCTGTGGTTCCCGGCCGGCGAGCGCGCAGTGGCCACCGGTATTTTCAACGCAGGGACCAACGTCGGCGCCATGTTCACACCGATGTTGCTGCCACTGATTCTCCACGTATGGGGCTGGCAGGCGGCGTTCCTGTGCATGTCGGCACTGGGCGGGATCTGGCTGGTATTCTGGGGCCTGAAGTACTTCAACCCGGAAGATCACCCACGCGTCAAACAGTCCGAACTGGACTACATCCAGAACGAAGTGGAACCGGAACAAGTCCGCGTACCCTTCTCGAAAATCCTGCGCATGCGCGGCACCTGGGCCTTCGCCCTTGCCTACTCGATCACAGCGCCGGTGTTCTGGTTCTACCTGTACTGGCTGCCACCGTTCCTCAACCAGCAATACAACCTGGGCATCAACGTGACCCAGATGGGCATCCCGCTGATCATCATCTACCTCACCGCCGACTTCGGCAGTGTCGGTGGCGGGATCCTCTCCTCGTTCCTGATCGGCCGCGGCGTCAATCCGATCAAGGCGCGCCTGATGTCCATGTTCCTGTTCGCCTGCTGCATCATCGGCGTGATCATGGCGGCCGGCTCCAGCAACCTGTGGGTCGCAGTGGCCGCCATTTCCCTGGCCATCGGTGCGCACCAGGCCTGGACCGCGAACATCTGGAGCCTGGTGATGGACTACACGCCCAAGCACATGATGAGTACGGTGTTCGGTTTCGGCGGCATGTGTGCGGCGATTGGCGGGATGTTCATGACCCAGCTGGTCGGCCACATCCTGACTGTCACCAACAACAACTACACCGTGCTGTTCACCCTGATCCCGGCGATGTACTTCATCGCGCTGATCTGGATGTACTTCATGGCCCCGCGCAAGATTCCGAAAGTAGAAGGCTGATGTTCCCTCGGCGCAGGCCCGGTTTCGGGCCTGCGCTTTTTTTTGCCTGTTGTTCAGGAGCGATCAGCGACGGCTTTGCTGCCAGGCCGCCGCCAGGCCACTGCAGCAGATCACGGCGATCCCGACGACGGTGGTCAGGGTCGGCGTGTGGGAAAACAGCAGCCAGCCCAGCAGGCCGGCAAACACGATCTGGCAATAGCTGAAAGGCGCCAGCAAGGCTGGCGCCGCATGCCGGAAGGCCTGGGTCAGGAACAGGTGCGCCGTCATCCCGCAGGCACCCAGCGCCAGCATCATCGCGCCGTGCAGCAAGGTCGGTACCTGCCAAAAGAACGGCACCAGCGCACTCATGACCAGGGTATTGCACAGCCCGGCAAAGAAGTTGCTGGTGGTCGGGCTGTCGATCTCACTGAGCTTGCGGGTCAGCAATTGGTAGAAGCAGAAAAACAACGCCGAGCACAACGGCAACAACACCGCCGGGGTGAACAGATCACCACCGGGGTGCACGATGATCAGCACCCCTATAAACCCGCAGATCACCGCCAGCCATTGGCCACGGGTGACCTTCTCCCCCAGCAACGGCACCGACAGCGCGGTCACCAGCACCGGTGCCAGGAAGTTAACCGACGTTGCCTCGGCCAGCGGGATGTACATCAATCCCGTGGTGAAAAACAGGCTGGTGCCCAGCAGGCACAAGGCCCGAATCAGTTGCAGCAACGGCCGCTTGGTACGCAGCACGCGCAGCCCGGATTGCGGCAGGAATATCCCGGCCATCAGCAAGGTGTGCACCACATAACGCGCCCAGACCACCATGACAATCGGATAGAAGCCGGAAAGGTACTTCGACAGGGCGTCATGGCTGGAAAACAGGAAGGTTGCGACAACGATCAGCAGGATCCCTTTGAAGGGCTGATTGACGCCGGAAAGCGGGGTGCTGACGGTCATTGGGGTTCCTTGTTCAAATCAAAAGCGTCGCGGGACCTATGTCAGCCGCGCCAGCAATTCACGGGTTTTGCTCAATGCCATCTGCGCCCGATCCAGCCCGCTCACGCCCTGCTCCAGCAGTTGCACGGTGGGAATCTCCAGGCTCAATGGAATGTTAGCCGGCAAACACCGCAACAGCCCCGGCAGATCACAATCGCCATCGCCGGGAAAACGCCGTTCATTACGCGCCTGCCGCAAGATCTCTGCCATGTCGGCCGGCCTGGACCCCGCCACGTCGCACAACTGCGCATACCGTAACCGCGAGGGGGCAACCCTGGCCAGATCTTCCAGCCGCGACCCGGAGCGATCGAAGTGAAAGGCGTCGACCAGCACCGCCGCATTTCCACACCCCGCCCTTTCAACGATGCGCACGGCTTGCTGCAGATCGCGCGCGTCGGTCCAGGGCATGAACTCCAGGTGCGGGTGCAGCCCGTAAGGCGCCGCCAGATCACACAGCCTGGCGAAATTCTCGGTCATTCGCTGCTCGTCAGGATCGTTGCCGGCCACCAGCAATTCAGTGGCACCGAATTCGGCGCCCACCGCCAGCACTTGCTCGAAATCGGCCACCAGGGTGTCCGGTTTCAGCCGCAGGATTTCCACATCCAGGACACGAATGCCGGTGTCGCGCAGACGCGCCAGGGTCTGGCGCCGCAGATCGCCATCCGCCACCAGCGCGAAATGGTGTTCCTGCGGCGTCGCCGGCACCAGGCGCAAGCCAACATGGCTGTAACCGGCCCGCGCCGCGACCTCGACCATGTCCGGTGGTGACAACTCCAGCACGGTAAGACTGGCCAGGGAAAAGATTCGTTCACTCATGCTCAATCCTCGATCAGGGCTGGTGCGCAGGCGCGCCCGGTTTCAGCGGCCTGGCGAATCGCCTCGACCAGCGCCAGGGTGCGGGCTGCGTCAGCGGCGCTGACCAGCGGCTCGACCTGCCCACGCGCCACGCGCACGAAGTGCTGCAACTGCAAGCGCAGCGCGGGTTCAACACTGAAAGGCTCGTTCGTCGACGCCAGGGGTTGATGCCAGCCACCGTCGGCTTGCGTGTAGTGCCAGTGCTTGAGCTGCGGGATACTGAGCGCCCCGGCGGTTCCCGCCAGCAAATAGCACGGCTGGTCGGCCTGGCGTGGATACACCGGGTTCTCTCCGGAGCCCAACTCCCAACTCCAGGGCGCTGCCACCGCATCGGACCCGGTCAGGCTGCCCAGCGCACCGTTGTCGAATTGCAGCAGCACGGCCGCGCAATCCTCGTTGGCAAACCCGCGCACGGCGTTGCTGGTGATGGCCTGCACCTGGCGCACTTCACCGCACAAATGCCGGAGTAGATCGAGGTCGTGGATCAAGTTGGTCAACAACATGCCCGCACCGGGCTCGCGGCGCCAGGCCGTTTCGAAATAACTGTCGGGCTTGCGCAATTGCCAGAGTGCGGTGACGGTGCTCAACCGGCCCAACGCGCCGCTGTGGACAAGTTCATGGGCGCGGACGATCAACGGGTTGTGGCGTCGATGATGGCCGACCAGCACGGGAACGCCGCTCGACTTCGAGGCAGCCACCAACTCCCGGGCCTCATCCAGGTGCACACCCACCGGCTTTTCCAGCAACACTGGTACCCCGGCAGCCAGGCAATCGAGCGCGGTGCTGACGTGCAGCGTATTCGGGTTGGCGATAATGACCGCCTCCGGCTTTGCCTGCTCCAGCATCTGACGATGATCGGCGAAATACCCCACGCCCCATTCTCTCGCGAGGCCCGGCGCTTGCGGGCCAGGGTCGGCCACGGCGCACAAGGTCGCTTCAGTCAGGGTTTTCAACTGCTGGTAATGCTGCTGGCCCATGTTGCCAGTGCCGATCAGGGCTATACGCAATGGTGAACTCAAGGTGCGGTCCTCTTGTGTTATTGTTGGAATCAACAATTTAGAACCTGGTTCCAGATTCTTACACAAGCGCGCATTGAAAGTGTTCGAACAGCGCACAGCTTTGGCAAGCTCAACGCCGGCCAAATGTGGGAGCGGGCTTGCTCGCGAAGAGGGTGTATCAATCAACATTTCCGTTGCATGACACACCGCATTCGCGAGCAAGCCCGCTCCCACAGGGATTGTACAGGCCTCAGGGAAACAGCTCTGACGCCAGACTCGCCGCCGACAACTCATCGGTAAACGCCAACAACAACGGCGCCAGTTCATGCAGCCGCGCGCCCGGCATTCGCGCACTCGGCCCGGCGATGCTGAGCACGCCGATCACCCGTCCATCACCGGGATGTCGCACCACTGCGGCAATCGCCGAGGTACCCACCGCCGAACTTTCCTCGACACAGGCGTAGCCCTGCTCCCGTGCCAGGCGCAACCGTTCAAGCAATTCAATGTTGGACCTGGGGGCATTCGGGCCCAGCTCCAATGGCCGGTCCGCCGCCTGGCGCTCCACCAGCGACAAGGCTTCGGCATCGCTCATGCAAGCCAGCCAGGCATGACCGGAGGCGGTGTAGAACAGCGGCGCATCCCGCCCCATGTCCGGGTCGTAACGCAGACCGGAACGAGCCCCCTGCGACTTGGCGATCCAGGTCTGGCGCTCGCCTTCGATGACCCCCAGGCGCACCAGTTCGCCGGTTTCCTGAGCCAGCCGGTCGAGCACCGGTTGCACGATATCGGCACCGCTGCTCGACAGATAACGGAAACCCATCGCCACCAGCCGGGTCGACAGGTGATAACGCAAGTTCTCCGGATTCTGGCGCACATAGCCGAGCCGGATCAGCTCAGCCAGCAAGCGATGGGTGGCACTCTTGGGGATGTCCAATTGCTCTGCCAGCACCTGCATCGGCAGGCCGCGAGGGTCGCTGGTGAGGCTTTCAAGCACACTGAAAACACGTTCGATCTGACTGCCGGCCATGGGGGTATCCACGCAAAATTTGCTCGATTCTAGAAGACAACCAGAGGAATGCGAAATCTGGAACTGACTGTCCGATAACCGCCCGCTTTCCTCAGCATCGACTTGCCGGCTCTCTGCAGCCCTCATATATTTTCTGGAACCAGATTCCACAATAATAAACAGCGGAGTTCAATCAATGCCTGCCCAACCCCTTCCCGACATCGATTGCGATGTGCTGATCGTCGGCTCCGGTGCGGCCGGACTGGCAACGGCCGTGACGGCGGCATGGCATGGCCTGAAGGTGATAGTGGTGGAAAAAGACCCGGTATTGGGCGGTGCCACCGCCTGGTCCGGCGGCTGGGCCTGGGTACCGTGCAACCCCCTGGCCCGACGAGCCGGTATCGTCGAGGAAGTTGAACTGCCACGCACTTACTTGAAACACGAACTGGGCGACCGGTATGACCCGGCAATGATCGATGCCTTCCTCGAGGCCGCTCCGCGCATGGTGGCGTTCTTCGAACAACACACTTCGTTGCAATTTGCCGACGGCAATGCTATCGCCGACATTCATGGCGACACGCCGGGGGCCGGTACCGGTGGGCGTTCGGTGATCGCCGCGCCCTACGACGCGCGCAACGTCGGCAAGCTGCTCAAGCGCCTGCGCAAAACCATGCGCGAAACAGCCTTCATGGGCATGCCGATCATGGCGGGGGCCGACCTCACCGCGTTTCTCAACCTGACCCGCTCGTTGTCGGCGGCCTGGCACGTTACAAAGCGCTTCACTCGCCATTTGCTCGATCTCGCCGTGCATGGCCGGGCGATGCAGCTGGTCAACGGCGTGGCGCTGGTGGCGCGCCTGGCGAAATCCGCCGACGATCTTGGCGTGTTGCTGTGGGAGTCGGCACCGGTCACCGAGTTGCTGCACGAGAACAATCAGGTAAAGGGCGCGGTCGTTCGCACCGGCAAAGGTTCGATCCGCATCAAGGCACGCAGGGCGGTGGTGCTCGCGGCCGGCGGTTTCGCCAATGACATCGAACGGCGTAAGGCCTTGTTCCCCCGCACACCGACCGGACACGAACACCTGGCACTGCCGCCCCTCGGCGTGTCCGGCGATGGCCTGCGACTGGGCGAGAGCGTCGGCGCCCGGGTCGACACCAACCAGGCATCGCCTGTGGCCTGGGCACCGGTGTCACGCGTGCCCTATCGCGATGGCAGCAGCGGCCACTTCCCACACATCATCGAACGCGGCAAGCCGGGGATCATCGGCGTGCTGAGCAATGGCCAGCGCTTCGTCAACGAAGCCAACGGCTACTACGACTATGTGACGGCCATGGTCGCCAGCGCCCCGCCCGGCGAAGAAGTGGCGTCCTGGCTGATCTGCAGCCATGGCTTCCAGCGACGTTATGGCCTGGGTATTTCCCGGCCGTTTCCGGTACCGCTGTCGTCCTTTATCCGCAGCGGTTATCTGAAAACCGGCAACACCCTGGAAGAATTGGCCCAAGCCTGCGGCATCGACCCGATCGGCTTGTGCACCACCGTGTCGGACTACAACCGGCACGCCCAAAACGGCCAGGACCCACAGTTCGGCCGCGGATCAACGCCCTACAACCGCAAACAGGGCGATGCGCGCCAACAGCCCAACCCCTGCGTCGCACCCATCGAACAAGGTCCGTTCTATGCCGTGAAAGTCGAACCGGGCTGTTTCGGCACCTTTGCCGGACTCAAGGTCAATCAACACGCCCAGGTCCTCGACGACTCGGGGCAGGCCATCAGCGGCCTGTATGCGGCGGGAGCCGACATGGCCAGCATCATGGGCGGCCACTACCCCGCCGGCGGCATCAACCTGGGACCGGCGCTGACATTCGGCTACATCGCCGCACGCCATATCGCCGGCATCAGCGCTTATGAAAAGGAGATCGACCATGCAACACATCGTTAACGCACAGGGCTTGAACATGCCCAAGCTCGGCCTCGGCACCTGGCCAATGCTCGGTGAAGAATGCACCCTGGCCGTGGAACAGGCCCTGGCACTGGGTTATCGCCACATCGATACCGCTGCGGCCTACAACAATGAGGACGCTGTCGGTCAGGCACTGGTGAATAGCCCCACACACCGTGAACAGATCCACGTCACCAGCAAAGTCTGGTGGGACCAGCTGCAACCCGATGCCATGCGCCATTCCATGGACCGCAGCCTCAAGGCTCTGCACAGCGATTACATTGACCTCTTCATGATCCACTGGCCCGGCACCGATTGGGACTTGCCGCGCACGATCGAAACCCTGGTGTCCTTCAAGGAACAGGGGTTGGCGCGCAACATCGGCGTGGCGAATTTCCCGCTGCCCCTGCTGCGCAAAGTGGTCGAGGAACTGGGCGCACCGCTGTCAGCCATTCAGGTGGAATACCACGTGCTGCTCGGACAAAACGCACTGCTGGACTACGCCCGTCAAAATGACCTGGCACTGACAGCTTATTCGCCGCTGGCACGCAACAAGGTCTCGGATGTTCCGGCTATCCAGCAAATTGCTGCCAGACACGGAGTACTGCCGACCCAGGTCGCACTCAAGTGGCTGCTGGATCAACCGAACGTGGCCGCCATCCCCAAGGCCAGCAGCAAGGCCAACCAAATAGCCAACCTGGAAGCGTTCGCAGTCAACCTGGATGATCAGGATCGTGCGCTGATTGCCGGCTTGTCCAAGCGTGAGAGGCAAGTCAGTCCGGACTTTGCGCCCGTGTGGGACGCGTTCGATCGATAACCGCGAAAAGGCCACTTTTGATGTGCGACACCCGTCGCAATGACTGTGGCTTACCAAACCTTACACATTTCACCCACACGCCTTGGCCAGTGCGGTTATTCATAGACCCGGCGCTACACGCCCCACCCATCTATGAGAGACCGCCAACATGCTATGGAACAAGGCAAGACGCAGCAAAAACGTGAACGACACTCGCCAGGGCAAGGATGCCCGCACACTTACAGGGACAACACTGGCTGCCGGACTGGCCGCCGTCGCCCTGGCCGGCGCAGGACTCTATTCGACACTGGACACGCCAGCGGACGTCATTGCGCCCGCGCCCTCGTACACCCTGAACCACCCCCTCCCTCAACCATCGGTCGAGCCTGAAGAAGATCTGCAGCTGATGTTTGTCCAGTCGGTGCTGGGCGATACCGAAGACACCTGGCAACAACTGTTTGCGCAAATGGGCCGAGACTACCCGCTACCCACCTTGACGCTGTTCGAAAACGGCGTGGTCTCCGGCTGTGGTTTCGCCAGCTCCAGCAGTGGCCCGTTCTATTGCCCGAGCAATCAACAGGTGTATCTCGACCTCGGCTTTTTCAACAAACTGGAGCAGCAGTTTGCAGTGGTCGGTGACTTCGCGCGGGCTTATATCATCGCCCACGAAATCGGGCATCACGTGCAGCTTGAACTGGGACTGTCCGAACCTTTCGAAAAAGCCTTGCTCGAACAACAACCGGTCAGCGGCGATGGCGGACTGGAGGTCCGTGCGGAGTTGCAGGCCGATTGCCTTGCCGGAGTCTGGGCGCACCATGCGCAACAGCGCCTGGACTGGATGGAGCCGGGTGATATCGAAGCCGCCCTGCATGCCGCGGCAGTGTTCGGTGACGACCAACTGCAAGCTTCGCGAAATGCCAAGGTTCGACCGGAGACATTCAGCCACGGTACTTCCCGCCAGCGCGTGAACTGGTTCAAGACAGGATTTGCCTCGGGCCTGCCAGAGACCTGTGACACCTTTACTGCCGATGCCCTGTGATCCTGCCCGTCCATGAAACCTCTGATGTCACCGCGTGGATAGAACCGCCGTCGCTCCCGGCTGTCTGACGACCGGACTGGCGCCGCGTCTGGTCTGCAGCAACACTCATCCCACGGTTCTTTACCCGCAACATCAGAGGATTCCCACATGCTATGGAAAAAAGGCCGACGCAGCGACAACGTGGTCGATGCCCGTGGCGATGATGTCGGCGGCGGAGGCGGCGGGATGCGTTTTGGTGGCGGCAAGGGCCTGAGCCTGACGGCGATCCTGCTGATCGTCGGCATCGGCTGGATCACCGGCCAGGACCCGCTGCAGATCCTCGGACAATTGACCGGGCAGATGAGTGAACAATCGGCGCCGACCACGTCACAGACGCGCAAGGCGCCACCGGCCAATGACGAAGGGGCCGAGTTCGTCCGCTCGATCCTCGGTGATACCGAGGATACCTGGCGGCAGATTTTCCAGCAGGCGGACCGGCAGTACAAGGACCCGACCCTGGTGCTGTTCAGCAACCGGGTCAATTCGGCCTGCGGGTTGGCAACCTCGGCGACCGGCCCCTTCTATTGCCCCGCAGACCAGAAGGTCTATCTGGACATGGGCTTCTTCCAGGAGATGTCCCAACGCTTTGCGGCCGCGGGCGATTTCGCCCAGGCCTACGTGATCGCTCACGAAGTCGGACACCATGTTCAAACCTTGCTCGGCGTTTCGGCGAAGATGCAGGTCGCCCGCCAGCAAGGCCGGCAGATGGAAGGCGATAGCGGCTTGCTGGTGCGCCAGGAGCTGCAAGCGGACTGCCTGGCCGGGGTCTGGGCCAACAACGCGCAGAAGCGCCTGAACTGGCTGGAGCCGGGCGATATAGAAGAAGCATTGAACGCGGCGAACGCCATTGGCGACGATCGCTTGCAACAACAGGGTCAGGGCCGCGTGGTGCCGGACTCGTTTACCCATGGTACGTCAGCGCAACGGGTGCGCTGGTTCAAAACCGGATTCGCCCAGGGCCAGGTTGGCCAGTGCGATACCTTTGCGGCGAAAAATCTGTAGATGAAGAAGTGGTGGTTAGTCGTACTGTTCACATGCGCAACGTCCCAGGCCGCCGAGCACGCGGTCAAGGAACTCAGCCCCGGGCGCCTGCTGTTGAAATCCGGTGAAATCGCGGTGGGCATCAGCCGTGCCCCGGCAAAAATCGAGCGGGTATTGATCATCGTCCATGGTCGCTTGCGCAATGCGCAAACCTATCTGCAGAGTGGCACGCGCGCGGCCGAACTGGCCGGGCAAAGCGCTACGACCCTGGTGATCGCCCCACAGTTTCTCAATGAAACCGACGTTGCGCAGCATCCAGTGGCGGACACCGTCCTGCGCTGGCAGGGCAATGAGTGGATGGCTGGCGGTGAATCCACCGCACCCTTTCGCCTGAGTTCCTACGACGCGCTGGACGAAATAATCGCTCGCCTGGGTGATCGTCAGCAGTTTCCGGATTTGAAGCACATCTTCATTGCCGGTCACTCGGGAGGCGCTCAGGTGGTTCAGCGCTACGCCCTGCTGGGTCACGACAAGTCGGCCCTGGAAGCCGCCGGTGTGCAGCTGCGCTATGTCGTCGCCAACCCCTCTTCCTACACCTATTTCGATGAGCGTCGGCCAGTGGCCTTCAATCATGCAGGCTGTCCGCAATTCAACCGCTGGAAGTACGGGCTGACGGATATGCCTGCCTACGCAGAAGGACAAACTGCCGCCCTGCTGCAGGAAAAGTACCTCAAGCGCAACATCGTTTATCTGCTGGGGCAGCAGGACGTCGATCCCAATCATCCAGCCTTGGACAAAAGCTGTGAGGCAAAGGCCCAGGGTCCGAATCGATTGGCCCGCGGGCGCTACTACTTCAATTATCTGAAGCGCCTGCAACCCCAGGGGTTGCAACAGCAACTGATTGAAGTGCCCGGGGTCGGGCATAACGGGGACGGAATGTTTACATCACCGCAAGGACAACAGGCGTTGTTCCCGTAACCGAAATTCCCCTGTAGAGCTGCCGCAGGCTGCGATCTTTTGCTCTCAACAAATCAAGCCAAGAGCATCTGCCGCAAGGCGACACAATCCGCCGCATGCCAATCGGTCAGCTCAGGCCACGGATTATCCGGCAGGTTGACCAACACCGTCCGCGCTCCTGCCGCGCGACCGCAATCAAGGTCAAACCGGTAATCACCGACCATCACCATCTCGCTGGCCGACACCTTCCAGGCTTCGGCCAGCTTCAGCAATCCACCAGGATGGGGCTTGGGTGGCGCTTCATCGCGACCCAGCACATCCTCCACGGCGAAGCAGTCAGCCAGGCCGATAGCCTCCAGCGTGACATGCGCGAGTTCGCGAGCATTGCGCGTGAGGATCCCCAGGCGATACCCGCGGCCAGCCAATTCACGCACCAGCTCCACCGCCCCCGGTGCCGGTTTCGAGCCCAGCGCCAGATCGCGTTCGTGCTCGAGCAGCCAGGCGTGTTTGGCGCTGGCTTCTTCGGCGGGCAGTGCCGCCAGATGCGTGAGGATGTCGTCTTCAGGCGGGATCGCCAACGCTACGCGAATCGCCGCGAAATCATGCACCGCCACCGTCAGGGTGCCGTCCATGTCGAACACCCAGTGGCGCACCTCGGCCAGGCTCATGCCCAATCCTTGCGATGGCGAATCAGGCCTTCCTGAGTGACCGAGGCCACCAGTTGCCCGGCGCGGTTGAACACGCTGCCACGGGTGAAGCCGCGGGAATTGCCGGCCCACGGGCTGTCCATCGCATACAGCAACCAGTCATCGGCGCGCAGGTCGGCGTGGAACCACAGCGCGTGATCGAGGCTGGCAACCTGCATGTCCTTGTGCCAGACCGATTTGCCGTGGGGCAGCATCGAGGTGGTCAGTAGACCGAAGTCCGAAGCGTAGGCCAGCAGATACTTGTGCAAGGCCGGGGAGTCGGCCATGGCGCCGTCGGCGCGAAACCAGACGTATTTGACCGGATCGCTGGCTTTCGGGTTGTAGGGATCTTCCTCGGTGACGGGCCGGAATTCGATCGGTTTCGGGCACAGCAATTTTTCACGCATGTGCTCGGGAATCAGGTGAGCGCGCTGCTGGGTCAGTTCCAGTTCCGATGGCAGGTTTTCCGGCCCGACCACTTGCGGCATTTCGGTCTGGTGCTGGAACCCTTCTTCGTCGTACTGGAACGAGGCGCTGCAGGTGAAGATCGGCTGGCCCTTCTGGATCGCCGTCACCCGCCGCGTGCTGAAACTGCCGCCGTCGCGCACCCGGTCAACGGAATACACCACCGGCAACTTGGCATCGCCCGGACGCAGGAAATAGCCATGCATCGAATGCACATGACGCGCCTCTTCAACGGTCTGGCTGGCCGCCGACAGCGACTGACCGAGCACCTGGCCGCCGAACAGCTGACGAAAGCCCAGGTCCTGGCTGCGGCCACGGAACAGGTTTTCTTCGATCGGTTCCAGGCTCAGCAGGTCGACCAGATCATCCAACACTTGGCTCATTCAGACTCTCCTCACACAACGCAATGCCGCGCAGTCCTGGCTGCGTCGGTCGATTCAATTTCTGGCCGGTGCCAACATGGGGGCCATTGTAAACGTCCGTGGCAGGTTATCCATGCAAGGTTTGCAGCCATTGTTCACGACTGATTCGGTACAGCACGTGGCGACGCAGGGGATGATCGAGGGCCAGCCTGGGATGATCGAAGTCATCGGCCGGATCGTGATGCATGCCGATCGCCTGCATGACTTTCTGCGACGGCAGGTTGCTGACCGCGGTAAAGGACACGACTTCGTTCAACACCAGGCGATCAAAGCCGCAGCGCAGAGCGGTCCATGCCGCTTCGCTGGCATACCCCAGGCCCCAGTGCTCGCGCGCCAGGCGCCAGCCGATTTCAACGGCGGGAGTGAAAGGCGCGTCGAAACCGATCACGCCCAGACCGGTAAAACCGATGAACTGTCCGGTGTCCTTGCGCTCCAGCGCCCAGGGGCCAAAGCCATGCTCGGCAAAGTGCTCGCGAACCCTGTCAATCATCGATGCACTTTCAGATCGGCTCAAGGGCGCCGGAAAATAACGCATGACTTGTGGATCGGCGCACATCGCGGCAAATTCCGCCAAGTCGCCATCATGCCACTGCCGCAACAGCAATCGCGCGCTCGCCAGTTCCAGTATCGGCTCCATCGTCCCCCTCCCCCAATTCCATGCTGCCAGTCTACAACGCTGGTAGGATCCTTCACTCATTCCGAAACGAAATCATCATGCCGCTGCCGCTGATCTACCACGAAGACTACAGTCCCGAGTTCCCGGCGGATCACCGCTTCCCCATGGACAAGTTTCGCCTGCTAAACTTTAGGATATGCAGTGATACATTCTCAGGTGAGCACTCATGCCAGTAGCAGTCCCGTATATACGATTTTCCAGCGAGCAGCAGAGGCACGGAAGCAGTCTAGAGCGCCAAGAAGCTTTGGTGGAGAAGTGGCTGGCTCATAACCCCGACTACACAAGGTTCGAGCAGAGGTTTGAAGACCTTGGCCTGAGCGGCTTTCACGGCGACTTTGTTACGCAAGGCGCGATGGGGCGTTTACTTTTCGCTATCGAAGAGGGGCACATCCCTGCTGACTCCGTGGTACTGGTTGAGGCGATGGACAGGTTTAGCCGACTAGAGCCGATGCAGACGCTGAAGAATCTTGAGAGCATCGTTAAGACCGGAATCCAGTTGGTGACCTTGGAAGACGGTCAGCGATATGACGCACAGAGCCTAAAGAACCAAAGCCTAATGTATCTGGCGATGAAAGCTCAGGTCGCACACGAGTTCTCACAGCGCCTGTCGAACTTTGCCACTGGCTCTTATGTGGACAGAGCGAAGGAAGCCAAGAGAGGCGGCACGATTAAACGCCGCAACCCCTTTTGGCTCACCAGCGAAGGCAAGCTCAGGGATGGCGATTCTGTGCAAGTGATCCGGCAAGCGTTCCTATCTTTCGCCAACGGTGTCCCGCTCCGCCTCATTGCCAACCGCCACCCCGAACACTTCAAAAATCGCCAGAGCTTGAAGCACGCCCTAAAGAACATTGCAGCTATCGGCCACTGGCAACGCACCAAGACTGTTCGGAAGGATGGGAAGAGCCATCAGGAGCCCGGTGAACTGATTAGGGACGTGTTTGATGCTGCGGTGACAGAGAAACTGTTTTATCAGGTGCAGAAGCTGCTAGCAGACCTGGCTGAGCAGTCACCAACGATTGCACGGAAATTCTCAATGGCTGGCCTGCTCCAGTGTGGCGAGTGTGGCGCCAACATGGTATTGCTCCGTAATACTGCCAGACAGCAGACCGATGTCGTTCGTTGTTATCGCCGGATGCAGAGCAGTGCCAATTGTACGAACCAGAAGACAATCCCGGTGCCGGTGGTCTATTGGTTTTACGTGGAGACGCGGAAACCGCACGCCCTCCGTGCCTATTTGCGAACCCAGCTACCAGAGGCCCAGCGTCTACGGATCAAGCTTGAAGGCCGGATAGACCAGTTGAGGCAGCAGCAGGCCCGATTACGGGTACTTGTGCAGATGGATACCAGCGATGCAGACGCAGCAGCGGATTACCAAAAGCTCGTGGATGACAGGAAGCAGCTAGAGCAGGAACTGGCATCCATTCCCGCCACTACCGTCGCCGGGACTGAAGAGTCACCGGCAGGCGTGGGTTTCTATCGCTTCATGTACGGTGACAGATTCGCTATCAGCAACCTGCTACAACTGGATGGCTACCGGATCATTTGCCACAGAGATGGGACACTTGCGGTCAATAGTTCCGGCGACGACAGCCCGGCAGCGACTGTTCAGTACATTGGCTATGCACGGAAGGTCAAGCGGTGGACTATTGAGCATCCCGATGGCGACATTATCTCCGTGGACAGTAGAGGCAGTCAGTAGTAGCGCGTCCCTGTGTAAAATGTGGGGGGTTATACCCCTGCTTGACGGTCAGATTTTACACAGGGGTGCACTCCCGTAACGACCGCTGCAAAAGAAAATAAAAATAAGTGTTGTGTTTATGAATGAATTATGCTTGACAAATCTCTAGGGTGTGCTATACTATCCGCTCTCAGTTGGAAGACCTACTTCCACTGCCCTCGCAATACCCGAACCAACTTCCCCTCTGCTCTGATGTAGTTAACCTCGTCCTGCTTAACTGCATTGGCCTACGACTTGTTTGCTGATCCAAGTGCAGAAGATCGGCGTCAATTTCCTTTGGGTTGTTGCCTTTGTGGCACTTGGGTAGGCATTCCCGAGTGTTATCACTGCCAGTCCTCGTCCGTCGGATGCAACAAAGACGGTCACTAATTCAACATCCTGAATTGCAGGAAGTTAAAATGCACCCCTAGTGCAACTCTGCACCCGCAATACGCACCCGCAATACACAAGCCCGTAACCTCGCTCTGAGAACGGGCTTTTTCATATCCCTAGATAATCCATATACATACAGGAGGAATTAACGATGGCACAACGGCCACTCCGCAAGCACAAATGCGAGGCTTGCACTCGCAACTTCTACAGCCGCAGTCCTCTCTCAAGGTTCTGCTCCGTACACTGTCAAGTGAAGACATGGCGCCAAGCCAATAAGTCAACACAAGCAGAGCTTGAACAGCAGTTCAATGAACAAGAAGCCAACAAACAAACCACCAAGCAGGAAGTAGCACAATGAAGTTATACCACGAAGTTAACCCATCCACTGACCAGATTACCCAGCTCACTAGTGGAGCAATCGATCCTGAAAACTATTGCTATGTGATCGAACAAGCAGACGACTGGATGTTCTTGCATAGTTGGCGGAAGGCCTGGCCGAACATTCAGCCGCTACTCTCCGACTTGAAAGTGTTCCGCCGGTACATTAATGCTGAACGCCGCTTCAAGGCAATTTGTGATCGAGCGGAGTTGCAGCAATGACAGGCGCTCTATATCTGGAAGTAGATAGAAGTAATGGAGCGATCCTCTCTTATAGTAATGAACAACTAAAGTCTTCAACTTCAGACTTCATCGAAACCACAGAAGCAGAGTTGAACTACCTTAACCATCTTGAAGACAATGTGTTTCCGGCAGGCACGATAGCCACTCTTTCAGACTTACAAGCCTACCGATCCAAGGTGAAGGCGTTTGCTCAAGGTGAAGCTAAGGCTGCTCAGCTAAAAGCCACGCGTGCTCAATTGACGATCCAGCGGGCCAAATTTAAGGCACAACTTGGTGCCATCCAAGCCAAGAAGGACGCCCTCCTGAAGGCAGGAGCCGCCTTGAACGGCGTAACCGTTGCTGAGTATGAGGCGGAGTGCATCGCCCAGTACGCAGCCTCTCAGGCACACACAGACGCCCCTCTAATGAAGTCCGGCAAGACTCGTGCTGAAACCGCAAAGATACTGCGACAAATGCAAGCCAAATCCAAACGCCACCATAGCAATTAACAACTAACATAATCCATAAGGAATAAAATATGACAACTAATAAATACGAATACGGCTCTAAAGTAGTAGAGTTCTTCAAGCATTCCGATGAAGAGCTGCAAAAGATTGTTGCCCGTAAAACACTGCGGTACTATTCCCAATCAGAGAGTATTTGGGATGAAGAACTCGGAGCCAGCGTTAAGTTCGTTTCCCATAAGCCTCTCGCTCAGGCGCTGACTGATCTGGAAGAAATGACTTTGCTGGGCTACAAAGTGCAGATAGCGGATTACAATCCTTTGCTCTTGAAGTGCACTCTTCGCAAGCCAGATGAAATGATTGCAGCAGAACTTCCTAAGCTGACCGAGATGGCGAAGGCAGAATATGACGAACTGCGGTACGCATCCAACGTAGCAGAGACACAGCGCCAAATGGAGTTCACCATTGCACGTAGAGCCCGTGAACAGGCCGAAGCTAAAGCGGCAGCCGAAGCCAAGCATAAGGCCGATGAGGAAGCGTTTGCACTTGCTGACTTGCTCAAGGCTTACACGCCAAAGCCTAAGGCTAAAGCGAAACAGGAGGTCGCGGCATGAGGACACACAGCTAGTTGGAGTGAAGACCCTGGGCTTTTCAATCCCTGCCGAGCAGTTCCGGGATATGAACTTCTACGCGAGTCAGCACGGGATGTCAGTTCGTAACTTCATGGCTCACATTGTCGAGCAGTACCTTGATTCAATGAAAGCAACACCCGCCAAGTAACTTCTGTATACTGCCCGCCTTCCCCTGACACCACTCAGCCGATAATCAAACGATTAACGTCGGTATCGTGCTGTCTGGCGAAAGGCGTTTGGGGGCACGAGGTAGGCTGGGGAATGTCACAACTTCTGGCTGTAGCGCCCGGTCTAGAGCCTTCCAGCCGAATTACGTTTTGCACAAATCACTTTTTCAGGAGTAACAACCCATGAGGATTTCCCTCAACGATTCATCCACAGAGCGGCTGCTGGCCTTCATGGCCGAACGCAATATCACCAATCCAACACATGGCCTGAACGTGCTCATCACGGAGGCCGCACAAATAAACCTGATCCCAAGAAGCGTGGACAAAGATGGCAACAACACCCGTAACCACAAACAAGCAGCCTGAGTTCGCCTGCACCGCAATTGATTGCGGAAAACTGTTCAACCGTAGACCCGGTGGCCGCACCACTTGCAGCGACCGTTGCAGGCAAGCAGTACAGCGTCAGCAGAAGGCACCCAAGGTCACAGCCAGAGATGCGAAGATTGCTCGCCGCAAAGCGCGACTTCTAGAGAATCCCTTCGGCTACTGGTTCATTGAACAGGCTGAGAGAGCAGGCACCGCCCAGACTTATCAGGGCATCGATGCTGCTGGTCTGCATCAACTGTTGGATCTACACAACTACCGTAAGAAGCGGTACGGCTGGGTCGAGAAAGGCCACGGCAAAGACTCATATCACCTGTGCCACGTACAGGGCCTCAAGGGGCGTGATGGCTCCACTGGCCTGACAACTCCACTGAACTTGTTCGCTGGCCTCGACTACCTGAACCAGCAGCACGGTGACAAACCCGTTAACTCCTGGGCCGGACAATCATTGCCAAAGTCTGCACGGAAGCGGAAGTGGAACATCACTCCCGGCATGACATTAGATGAGCGGCTACAGAAGCTTGCCGACTTCCTTGGTGATGAACTGGACACCTTCCTCGATGAACTGGACGAGATGCCCCAGCGGACTGCACGACTACGGTTGGCCCGGTCGATTCACAAACGGCAGGGTGACGCACTATACGAGCCGCTAGACCGTCGCTATACCTTGGCCGACCTTGGTTCATTGAAGATGGAGCAGTTGCAGGCACTGGCTGACACCCAAGAAGGCCGGGAGCAGAGCAAAGACTTCCTCTTCCGCAAGTGTTCACCAGATTCAATGTTGGGCGTGATGCACGATGAGTTGAAGCGGTTCTCTGCGGATCTACCGGAAGGCAAGCACAGGGATAACTGTCGGTTCATGTTGTCGCTGGTGCGACTGCTGGGCATCTACCTTGCTCAGATCGGCAATGCCGAAGGTAAGGCCCGCAACCGTTTCCTCTCGCTGGCGAACGCAACGTGGACACCACTACAGTACAGCCACCCGGTTAACCCGTGGAAGACACCTGCCAGCCTTCTAGAGGCTGACCGGGCGTCATTGGTTAAGGCGATCACAGAGGCAGCCTACAACGCACTACAAGGCCTGAACATCGACGGGGAAGTACTAGCGGCACAACTTGGAGAACGCCTACATCTGCAATCATTGGTGCCGGTGGTGATGGTGCCGAACGAGGTAAGTTGGGAGGCCAGCGGGGCAGACTGGATTCCCTATATCGACAACCTGTACGGCTCGTTCGAGAGTACGTGGCAGGCGCTGCTAGACACTGGCATCTGCACTGAGTCGCAAGTCTTCGCCGCTCAGGATGGCGTCCTGTGGAGCTTGCAGGCAGCTATCGAGCAGGGGCGTGAGCAGTACATGAATCAACGCTGCTTCACGCACTACAATGTGCCATTCCAGCGTTACCCGAAGCATCTGGAATTCCCACCAGTAGCGCCAGAGGAGCCGTACCCGCTAGCAGCATGAGGAGCCCTCGGAAGTGAGGCCTCCTCCCAGGCATGTCCCTCACAGGGTGGACCGCTCAAAACTGAGCACTCCTCAAATAACTAATGCATAACTAATCCCGCAACCAATCCCACGCATCACTCAATCCCTCCTCTCTGATTACCCTCACACCCATCACCCTCGCCAAGTGCCCTATTTACGGGGCGATGTCGCTACAGGGCTCAAGCCAAATCCTTTTCGTGCAAACTTTTCACTCGAACCAACTTTGGTTTGAGCTCTCTCGCAGTAAATGTGAGCAAACCGCTCAGGAAAGGATGAGCTACTTTTGGATCATCCTCCCAGCCGCCAAGGGTGCACACATTCTGCGTACCCAGCCGCCACCACCAATAATCCCACCCTGTCAAGCAGCTCATTTTTATGGCATTACAACTGTTGAACGTTCGTTGTAACAGTTGTAAAATGAATTCATCAGCCAAGTTTACGGAGTCACCAGCATGGAAGTTGTCGCCTACTACCGAGTATCTACCAAGGGTCAAGGTGAGTCCGGTCTGGGTCTTGAGGCTCAGCAGGAATACATCAGGCTCGCTGCCAAGCAGCATGGATGGAAGGTGGTGGCTGAGTATAAGGATGTAGGCGTCTCTGGCTCTATGCACCCTCTAGAGCGCCCAGCAGGCGCCAAGGCCTTTGCTGATGGTCGGCCTGTAGTCGTAGCCAAGCTGGACCGCCTGAGCAGGGATGTTGAACACATCGCTGGCCTGATGAAGCGGAACAACTTCAAGGTAGCAACCATGCCCACCGCCTCTACGGTAGAGCTGCACATCTATGCAGTACTTGCTGAGCAGGAGCGAACCTTCATCAGCGAGCGTACCAAGGCTGCATTGGAGTCTCTGCAAGCACGTGCAGACGGTGGTGATATCGACGCCGTACACAGCATCGCCAACCGTGAGGACAAGTTGCGGAAAGGCCGTAGCAAGCTCAACCGTGCCAAAGGTCACTACACCCAGCGCCAGCAAGCAGATGAACGTGCAGCCTTGGTAAAGGACGCCATCAGGTTGTGCATCCTCGAAGGCGCCACCAGTCTTCAAGCTGTAGCCGATTGCCTCATTGCTCGTGACATCCCAACTGCCCGAGGCGGCCAATGGTCACCCACTGCTGCAATGCGCGTGATGAAGCGGTTAGGCTTGGAGCTGAACAAGGGGTGATCCTCTCTGCAAGCTCCTGTAACGCCGTATAGGCCACTCTAATGCAGCGGCCTGAGGCCCCGCAGATATTCGAAACGGAGCTTTGCGTGGCGCCGTAGCTCGCCCCAGTGCCATCAAGCGCCGACCTCCATAGTGCCGAGTTTCAGCAATTCTCCAGACACCCCTCTGGATTTTCCCGCGCCATTTACGACCCGTATATTCCAGAAGGGCGATATGTTTTATAGAAAATTCAGGGCTTCTGGCCTTCTGGAAAAAATTCAGCACTTGCAGCAACCCCCCTCTGATATTCCTGCCCGATTCCGCAGATGATATTCAGCCAGGAGCAAGTGTCGATTCTAAAATTTTGGGTATCTGTGGATTGGGAAAGTGCCTCCCTGTGTTGGTAACATCAGGCAGACATCGCTCGGATCACTATCTCGCAAGCACCATAGTGCCCGTCGCTTGGTGTGCCACCATTTCAGAGCGAAGCTCCCCGATCAATTTCGCAATGGCACGGCTGGACGTAAGATCGTTCGTTTTGACCCCAGTAACCAGCAGATCGACCCGACCAGAGATCGAATCGAACACCTTGATCATCAATGATCCGTCCGGATTGACTGAGCAGGTGCAAGAGAGAGGCTGGAACCCACATTCGATAATGTGGCGAAGCTCAAGCGTAGAGATCATTACTCGCGTCCAATAGGGTCAGGTGAATGAGATTTAGCCTTATAAGAATAGCTACTGATCTTCAGTGTGGCGGGCAGGAATCGCATGTCTCTGCATTTCTTTCCCGTGGTCACTACGGGTCACTCACTGCCGGTCATGATCAGGAAGCGTGCTGCTCAAATCCGGTCCAATGCAATTACCCAGCAGAACCAGCCAGCGGCAGGTTGAACTAGGATTCCCGCATCACCACTCAAGGACGATATCCATGTCAAATGACCAAGCAGCTAAGATCGCTACGGCGGACGCTTTGACTTTGCTCCTGCACAACCAGCACGCGATTTGTGCGGCCATTGAAGAGGTGACGAAGTGGCTGGCTGAGAATGGAGTGGGGGGTGTGGCCGCTAACGCTGTAGTAGCAATGGAAGCGTTGGATTCGAACGCACAAGCGATCACAGACGCCATCATGAGGCTTCGGCAGTCGTAGGTGAAGAGTGCCCCAGCCTCTGAATGCTTCGGGGTCGCAGTGGACTATTCTCGCGGCTGGGGCCTTGGGCCTGTAGAAAGTGGTTCACTGCCTAGGAGTATCCACGGATGTCTCTGTGGGCGGAACCCCGGGTTGAAGCAGATTAGCCACTGCCATCACCAGTTCTTCCAGCGACCAAGGCTTTGCAAGGAAGTGAGCAGCAGGGGGTAGCCCAATGAAGGTGTCAGTCCAGCCGCTTGTAATGATTACCGGTGTCTCGGGCCATCTGCCACGGGCAAGCTCCGCCAGTTCAGCGCCTTGAACCTGCCCTGGAAGGCCATGGTCAGCGATGATGAGTGCACATCGGGTATCCGATGTGAGCATATGGATTAGCGCATCATCAGCAGTCGAGAATGCAACACACTCGGCACCCACCTCGCTCAAGATTTCTCTAGTGAGTTCCCGCAACAGGGGCTCATCTTCGACGATTACGATTTCGCCGTTGATGGGTAGCAGCCGAAAATTCACATCCATGCTGTGTGGTCCTGAGTCAGCTCTTCAGACTTCAGTTTTACACCTTCGACGTACCGGGTCCACGATTTGCTTCGGTGTGATTTCATCCGCAACTGGCTGGCCGCCACGACGTCATATAATCGCCCTGGAGCTAAGTCTCACCTTTAGTGTGGTCCCCATATTGGTAGCTCATCCGCGCCGTTTCCCGCTCGCTCTCTCGCCGGTACACGTCACTCAGTGTCCATCGCACCCTCTCATGCTCAACCTTCAATGCAGCAAGCTCGGTCGAGCTATCCCGGTACATGACAATCAACCGGGCGATGTTCTGGTGAGCCTTCCGTAAGTCGAGGCGCGTAGTTTCCAGCTCCGCACACAGCAAGGTGCACTGGTGCCTCAGCATCTCGGTGTAGGAGGGCATGCCCAGTTCAAAACCGCTGTCATCGATCAAATCGTCTTCCATCACGCACGCACCATATACTGTATATGCGAACAGTATATGGGCGAGAGATGATGTTCAATTCGTTGGTGATGGATGGCGAGCAAGATGCTGCCTGCCGAATAAATCTCCTCAATAGTTTCACTGCACAGGTTGAAATTCAGCCTGCTGCGCGATCACTTGGTGGACAGCGGCCTGACTCGCGACGCCGACCTGCTGCGCCCACAGTTGTGCCCGCCGCAGATTCTCGCGCTCGCCCATGACCCTTCGTATATCGAGCGCTACATGAGTGGTGATTTGTCCCGTGAAGACCAGCGACGCCTCGGCCTGCCCTGGAGCGAACCCTTGGCCCGGCGTACGGTGCGGGCGGTCGGCGGTTCGCTGCTGGCGGCGGAACAGGCGCTGGAGCATGGCCTGGCCTGCCACCTGGCGGGCGGCACGCACCATGCGCATTACGATTTCCCCGCCGGTTTCTGCATCTTCAACGACCTGGCGGTGATCAGCCGTTTCCTGCTGGAGAGTGGTCGGGTGAATCGGGTGCTGATCTTCGACTGCGATGTGCATCAGGGCGACGGGACTGCACGTATCCTGCACAACACGCCGGAAGCGGTGACCGTTTCCCTGCACTGCGAGAAGAACTTTCCTGCACGCAAAGCCGAAAGTGACTGGGACATCCCGCTCCCCAACGGCATGGGCGATGCCGATTACCTGAAGGTGGTGGACGATGCGCTCAACTACCTCTTGCCCCTCTATCAGCCGGACCTGGTGCTGTACGACGCCGGTGTCGATGTGCACAAGGACGACGCGCTCGGTTACCTGAAGCTGACAGACGAAGGCGTCGCCGCCCGCGATGAAGCCGTCATGCGCCATTGCCTGGGTCGGGACATTCCCGTTGTCGGCGTGATTGGCGGCGGCTACAGCAAGGACCGCCGGGCCCTCGCCCGCCGTCACGGCATCCTCCATCACAGCGCCCAACGGGTCTGGGAGTCATCAGGCTGTCACTGAGTTGTGGATGCTTTACCCACAATGCCTGTGGAACTGCCTGTGGATAACCTGAGTGAAAGGGACTGCAGCCCATGCCACCTGCAGGCTACAGAGAAGTGATTATTTTTTAACCAGCCACTGAATAGACCTCTGAACCCTGTAGGAGCGAGCTTGCTCGCGATGGACTCAAGGGCACCGCATAAATTCAGGATGAGCGCGTCATCGTTAACGTCCATCGCGAGCAAGCTCGCTCCTACAAGGGATGGGGCTGATAGAATGCCCGCCCTCTTCCGCAGAACCGCAGCGCACGCCATGACCCAGCACTCCGCCTCCTCCCCTTCATCTGTCGCCATCATCGGCGGCGGCCCCGCCGGTCTGATGGCGGCTGAAGTCTTGAGCCAGGTCGGGATCAAGGTCGACCTGTACGACGGCATGCCTTCAGTGGGGCGAAAATTCCTCCTGGCCGGCGTTGGCGGCATGAACATCACCCACTCCGAGGCCTACCCGGCGTTCCTTTCGCGTTACGCCGAACGGGCACCGCAGATTGCTCCGCTGTTGCGCGCCTTCGGTGCCGATGCGTTATGCCAGTGGATACATGGCCTGGGCATCGACACCTTTGTCGGCAGTTCCGGGCGGGTCTTTCCCACCGACATGAAGGCCGCGCCCCTGCTGCGCGCCTGGCTCAAGCGCCTGCGCGACAGTGGCGTGGTTATCCACACCCGCCATCGATGGCTCGGCTGGAATGCCGATGGCAGCCTGAAAGTGTCGAGCCCCGAAGGTGAAAAAACCTTAACGCCTGATGCAACGTTGCTGGCCCTCGGCGGCGGCAGTTGGTCACGCCTGGGTTCGGACGGCGCGTGGATGCTGCCACTGGAGCAACAGGGTGTAGGACTCGCGCCGCTGCAACCGAGTAATTGCGGTTTCGAGGTGCAGGCCTGGAGCGATTTGATGATCAGCAAATTCGCCGGCGCACCGCTGAAAAACATCGCCATCGGCCTCAACGACGACGTGCCGCGGCTCGGTGAATGTGTGATTACCGCCACGGGGATTGAAGGCAGCTTGATCTACGCCTTGTCGGCACCGATCCGTGAAGCCATCAACCAGTACGGTTCGGCGACCGTTCATCTCGATCTCCTGCCCGGACGACCTGTGGATAAAGTCCAGGCTGCCTTGAGCAAGCCACGGGGATCACGCTCGATGGCCAAGCATCTGCATAGCCAGTTGGGTATCGATGGGGTGAAAGCGGCACTGTTGCGAGAGCTGACATCTGCCGACACCTTTACCGACATGGCATTGCTGGCCAAGGCGATCAAGGCGTTGCCGATGACACTGGTGAAAACCCGACCGCTGGATGAGGCCATCAGCAGTGCCGGCGGTGTGTTGTTCGAGGCGATGGATGAGCGGTTGATGCTCAAGCAAATGCCTGGGGTGTTTTGCGCCGGGGAAATGCTCGATTGGGAAGCGCCAACGGGTGGCTATCTGCTGACCGCGTGTTTCGCCAGTGGGCGTGCAGCGGGGTTGGGGATGGTGGAGTGGTTGCGGCGCAAGGGCTGAAGACCGCGGCGCGCCCTTCGCGAGCAAGCCCGCTCCCACAGGGAATTTGTGAACAACACAGATCCAGTGTGGGAGCGGGCTTGCTCGCGAAGGCGGCTTAACAGACGCCGCAATTAATCAAGGTTTGCGCTTACGCGGCCCAGTGTTGAACACCGGCACTTTGCGCACAGGTTTTATCGAAGGCTCCGCCGGCGCAACCTCTCCGCTGTCCACCCACTTGCCCAGATTGCGTTTACCACCGCCACCACCCGAAGCCTTGGGCTTCTTCGGTTTCTTCGGCTTCTTGACCACCTGGCCGCTGGCATCGGTGTCCGGCACGCGATGCTCAGGCTCGAAGTCCGGCTCGTTCTGACGCTTGAGCGTCTGGCGGGTCAACATCTCGATGGCCGACAGCAGATTCACTTCATCGGCGCACACCAGGGAAATCGCCTCGCCGGTCGCCCCCGCGCGCCCGGTACGACCGATGCGGTGGATGTAATCCTCGGCCACGATCGGCAAGTCGAAGTTGACCACCAGTGGCAAGTCTTCAATATCCAGGCCCCGGGCCGCGACGTCGGTGGCAACGAGGATCTGCACTTCGCTGAGCTTGAAGCGGTCCAGCGCGCGCTGACGGGTCGCCTGGGGCTTGTCACCGTGAATGCCGTCGGCGTTGATGCCCAGGCCCTGGAGTTTTTCCACCAGCGCGTCCACGCCGTTGCGGGTCTTGGCGAACACCAGTACCTGCTTCCACTTGCCCTTGCGCATCAGGTGCACGAACAGCTCCGGCTTGCGCTTCTTGTCCACCGTCACGATCCACTGCTTGACCGTATTGGCGGCGACGTTGCGCGGGCTGACTTCGATGCTCAGCGGATCATTGAGCATTTGCCCGGCCAGCAGGCGGATGTCGTCAGAGAAGGTGGCGGAGAACAGCAGGGTCTGGCGCTTCTTCGGCAACGCCTTGTAGATATTCGCCAGTTCCTCGGAGAAACCCAGGTCGAGCATGCGATCGGCTTCGTCCAGCACCAGGGTTTGCAGCTGATTGAACTTCAGTGCGTTCTGGCGGAACAGGTCGAGCAGACGGCCCGGGGTCGCCACCAGCAGGTCGACGCCGCTACGCAGCTTCATCATTTGCGGGTTGATGCTGACACCGCCGTACACCGCGTAGGTGCGCAGCGGCAGGTTCTCGGCATATTGGCGCACCGCTTCGTGAACCTGCTCGGCCAGCTCCCGGGTCGGCACCAGGATCAGCGCACGCACCGAGTTGGCGGCGACTTTCGGCCCTTCCATCGCCAGCAACTGCAGGAGCGGCAAGGCAAACCCGGCAGTCTTGCCGGTGCCGGTCTGGGCGGCGGCCATCAGGTCGCGACCGGCCAGCACCGCCGGTATGGCTTGCGCCTGAACCGGCGTCGGAGTCTGGTAGCCGAGCGTCTCAAGGGAGCGCAGCAAGGGTTCGATCAGGCCAAGGGTGGCGAAAGTCATGGGAGTACCGTAGGAAAATTCAGCGCGATTGTGCAGAAGGAGTGTGCAATGCCGCGCAGTTTACCCTAATTCACACGGGATTCTGTCGGCACTGCCTTGACCACTGGCCGTTCCGGTGTACGGCGCCATTGCGGCAGGCCAATCAGCACCACGGCACTGATGATCACCAACATGGCCAGCGCTTCCTCGATGCCGATGGTTTCGCCGACAAACACGATCCCCAGTAACACGGCCACCGCCGGGTTGACGTAGGCATAACTGGTGGCCGCCGCCGGACGCACATGCTTGAGCAGATACATGTAGGCATTGAAGGCAATGATCGAACCGAACACGGTCAGGTACGCCAGCGCCGCCCAGCCCTCGATGGGCGGCATCTGCTCCAGGTGTTCACCGCTCACGGCGCTACCGATCAGCAACACCACGCCGCCCACCAGCATTTCCACGGCGCTGGCCATGGCGCCTTGAGGCAACGGCAAGTGTTTGCTCCACACCGAGCCGAACGCCCAGGTGGCCGCGGCAAAGATCAGCAACGCCGCACCCAGCGGACTCGATTGCAGGTTGGAGCCCAGGTTGAGCATGGCAATGCCGATCATGCCGAGCGCAATCCCGGCCCATTCGAGACGGGTATTACGCGCGCCCCAGAAATATCCACAGAGCAAGGTGAACAGCGGCACCGTCGCCACGGCCAGCGCGGCGACACCGGACGCCACGCCCGTGTGTTCAGCCAGGCTAACCCCGCCGTTACCGCAAGCCAGCAGCAACACACCGATGATCCCGGCGGCTTTCCATTGCGCCCAGGTCGGGGCCGGCGCTCCGCGCCAGCGCAGGAAGGCATACATCAGCGTCCCGGCGATCACGAAGCGAATCCCCGCCAACAGCAACGGCGGCCAGTACTCCACACCGATGCGGATCACCAGGTAGGTCGAGCCCCAAATCACGTACAACGCGAAAAAGGCAGCGATTAACGGCAAGGGAAAACGACGTAGACCAGGCATGGGGGGCAGCTCACAGGCAGGACAAGTGAACAGCTATTTTAGAAAGGCTGACACGGGAAAATAAGTTACAAAACCTGTTTAAAGCATCAGTACACTTTTCAAAACACGGAGTTCAGCGCTATAAACCGTGTTTTCGAAAGTCCGTTATTTTCAGGAGTTCGACCGTGGACAAATATGACCGCATGCTGCTCAGCGCCCTGCTGGAAAATGGTCGCGCGTCCTATGCCGACCTGGCGCGCAAGGTCAACCTCTCCGCCCCGGCCGTGGCCGAACGCGTGGCCAAACTCGAATCCAGCGGCGTGATCACCGGCTACCAGGCGAAAGTCGACATGGCCAAGCTCGGGCTGCCGATCCAGTGCGTGATCGAATTGCGCCTGAACCAGCATGGCAACCAGAAGGCCTACGACGACCTGATCAAGATCCCGCAGCTGACTGAGTGCCACCGGGTGACCGGCGACCCGTGCGTGATCATGCAGGCGGCGGTGGCTTCGATGCCGGAGCTGGAGGAGTTGATCAACCGGATTGCCACGTTTGGTTTCAGCAAGACGTCGATTGTGCTGTCGAGTGCCATCGAAAAGCGTGTGCCGTTGGGGCATATCGAAAGGAATGGAACGGCATGATGCGGCGCAATCCCTGTGGGAGCGGGCTTGCTCGCGAAAGCGGTGTGTCATTCAACATTGATCTCGACTGAACTGACGCTTTCGCGAGCAAGCCCGCTCCCACAAGGGATTGGCGGTGCTTTCAGAACCCGCGATAACGCTTGAGATGCTCACCCACTTTCGCTGCCGGCACTTTCTGCAACTTGCACAGCAGATCATGGGACAGCTCACTCAGCCCATGCTTTTGCCGCAACTCCCCGGCCAGATGCGTCAGCAGGTTGGCCGCCATCTCGGCATCGGCCATGGCCCGGTGAGCCTTGCCGGTGTGGGGCAGGTTGGCGAAGGTGGTGAGGGTGCCGAGTTTGTGGTTCGGTGCCGCAGGCATCAGGCGACGCGCCAGCAGGAGCGAGCAGGCAAAGTTCTGCAAGCGCGTGCGTTTGATTCGCCCCAGCTCGAAGTCCCAGAACTTCTGGTCGAATGCCGCGTTGTGCGCCAGCAGTGGCGTGGTGCCGACAAACTCGTTGACCTCGTTCATCACCTGCTCCGCCGCAGGCGCAGTGCGCAACATGGCATTGCTGATACCGGTCAGTTGTTCGATGAAGCCCGGGACGCGCACGCCGGCGTTCATCAGGCTCTGGTAACGCTCGACGATGCGCCCTTGCTCGAGGATCACCACGGCAATTTCCGTGGCCCGGCAGCTGCTGCTCGGAGAGATCCCGGTGGTTTCAAAGTCGATGACTGCTATGCGTTCCAAACCTGTTTCAACTCCGTAAAAATCAATTCTTGAGCAGCAACGCGCCTTCGATCGGCACATAGCGGCTGGCGGCGCGGATCAGCGAGTTGGCCGTGAGGCCCGGCACCCCGTAGGCCACCGCTTGCACCCCGTGTTTGCTGATGATGCGCTCCAGCAGCATGTCGAAATCACCGTCGCCGGAGGCCAGCACCACTTCATCGACATGATCGGCCGCGTCCATGATGTCGAGGGTGATGCCCACGTCCCAGTCGCCCTTGGCCGAGCCGTCGCTGCGCTGGATATAGGGCTTGAGCTTCACGGTGAAACCGAGGTTGCGCAGGATCTGCTGGAACTGCTGCTGCTTGCTGTCGCCACGATCGATCGCGTAGGCGTAGGCCTCGACGATCTCGCCCTGCTTGCTGATGTCAGCCCACAACGCGGCATAGTTGAAGTGGCAACCATAAGCCTGGCGCACGGTGTAGTAGAGGTTCTGGACATCGGCGAACACTGCGATTTTTTTCACCGGACACCTCATTAACGCGCAGGCAGGATCAGGCACCAGGCCCGAAAAGTCGCCCAGTATGCCAGCCAAGAGGTGAGTTTCGCGAATAATCGCCCCGGAGCGCCGTAGCGCCCCGGACGAATGGCGTATCAGACGAAGGAGTCGTCGTCGCCGAAGAACGATGAGCTGTCATCGCTGTAGTCGGCGTCGGCAAAACCGCCCTGGTCGTTGCCGTAGGTATCATTGCCGGCCGTGCGCTGGTCATCGCCCCAGCCAGTGTTGCCCTGGTCGTTGACCTGGGCCGGTTCTTCCTTGATGACTTCGACGACTTCCTGCGCTGGCTGGTTGTGGTGGAACAGGCTGCTGATACCTTGTGCCAGCATCACGCCACCCGCCACACCAGCCGCTGTTTTCAGCGCACCGCCGAGAAAGCCGCTGCCCGCCGCCGGGGCCTGTTGCTGGGGTGCATAGCCCTGCTGTGGAGCAGCACCGAAGTTCTGCGGCGGCTGTGCGTTGAACGACGGACGCGCCGGCTCACGCCAGCCGCCGCCACTGGTTGCCGCCGGTTGCGCAGGCGCAGACTGCGGATCACGGCTGCCGCCACCAAAGATGCTCGACAAAAAGCCACCGCTGCTCGGCGCCGGAGCGGATGTTTGCGCCTTGGCCTGTTGCAGTTCGGCCTGCAATTGCTGGATTTGCGCCGTCAGTTGTTTGTTCTGTCCGTCGAGGCTCTTGATCGCCGCCTCTTGCACCAGGATCGCCTGGGTCATGAAATAACCTGCCGCCGGTTGGCGCACCAGGTGTTCCTTGATCCGCGCCTCGGCCTGGGCGTCGCGCGGGGCTGAGTCCGCCTCGGCCTGTTGCAGCCGGGAAAACAGTCCATCGATCAGGGTTTGTTCTTCGCTGTTCATGGCGACCTCGTAGATTGCCGGGAAAATCGTTGCCTTTACCCTCAAAGGATAAGGTGCCCGACCTTAATGGAGGCTGAAACAAGTTGTTTCAATGACCTTTACCGAACGTTTACGTTTGCGCCCTCCCGCGTTTCATCGGTTAAAGTGGGCCACTGCTTTCAACCAGCGATACCAACTGATGAATCCGTTCGATGTACTGCGTGACTCCTTGTATTTCTTCAAACGCAATCTGCGCCAGATCGTGCAGCTGTGCCTGCCGTTGGTGATCATCGAGGCCCTGTTGCAACAAGTGGTCGACCGCTCCACCGAGCCGGACAGTTTTCCGGGCATCAGTGTGATCGTCGGCTTGCTGGTCTATCCGCTGTACACCGCCGCCCTGATCCTGTTCCTCGACGCCCGCAGCCGTGGCGAATCGCCAAGCAATCGCGAGCTGCTGTCGAGGTCCGCTTATCTGTGGCCGCGTTTCGCCCTGCTGACCGCCCTGAACACCCTGCTGATCCTGCTCGGCCTGTCGCTGTACTTCCTGCCGGGCATCTGGCTGATGGTGACCCTGGCCTTCGGCGAGTACCTGCTGGTGCTGCGCGGCCTGGCGCCCTTGCAGGCCATGAAGGAAAGCCTGCGCCTGACACGCGGCCATTTCATGCGCATCCTGGTGTGCATCCTGTGTGTGATGGGGCCCTTGTGGTTGCTCAAGGGCGCCACATTGGCGGCGTACCCCGAGCCGCAGAACCCGGTGATCTCGCTGCTGATCGACAGCGCCCACAGCTTCCTGCAGCTGTTCACCAGCGTGGTGCTGTTCCGCCTGTTCATGCTGATCAGCGAGGTGCCGGAAAAAATCGATGGGCCACGTTGACCGTGGGCGACCGCCCGTCAGTCGGGTATGCTCGGGGTCAACTTCCGTAACGCGATAAGCCGAGCCATGACCCGACTGCTGCGCTACACCTTGCTGGGATTGTTGATCGTCATCGGCTTGACCGGCGTGGCGGTCTACAGCCTGACCTGGCGCCCCGAGGCCAGGGAAACAGCGCCAGTCAGCTGCACCCAGGCGCCCACCCTCGCACCAACCCTGGCACCGGGCCAGGCACTGAAGGTCATGACCTGGAACGTCCAGTACCTGGCGGGCAAGCGTTACGTGTTCTGGAATGACCTGGCCGCCGGCACCGACGACTCCCCCACGCTGGAAGACATGGCCTTCAGTCTCGATGAAGTGGCGCGCGTGATTCGTGACGAGCAACCGGACGTCGTGCTGCTGCAGGAGCTCGATGACGGTGCCAAGGCCAGCGCCTACCAGAACCAGCTCAAACTGCTGCAGGAACGGCTCGCCGACCTGTACCCCTGCAGTGCCCAGGCCTTCGACTGGAAGGCTGACTTCGTGCCCAACCCGCACATTTTCGGCAGCGTCGGCCGGCAACTGGCGACCCTGAGCCGCTATCGGATCGAGCACGCCGAGCGCCTGCAATTGCCGATCACTTCGGCCAATCCGATCAGCCGCCAGTTCCAACCGAAAAACGCCTTGCTGGTGACGTACCTACCCTTGAGCGACGGTGGCCAGCTCGCGGTCCTCAACACCCATCTGGACCGTGCGAGCCAACCTGACGAGACGCTGCAGGCACAGGTCGCGGCCGTGGCCAAGGTGCTGGACAAGTTCGAAAGCCGCGGCACGCCCTGGCTGATCGGTGGCGACTTCAACCTGCTGCCGCTGGGGCAATACCAGCGCCTGCCCGGCGAACAGCGCACCCCCTACTCCGCCGACAGCGCCCTGCATCTGTTGTGGGACAAGTACCCGATGATTCCCACCAACAACGAATCCGGCGGGATCGACCGCGCGCGCTGGCTGACCCATTACCCGAACGATGCAGGCTTGAACGGCCCGGACCGGACCGTCGACTATCTGTTCTACAGCCCGCGGATCAAACGGGTCGAGGCGATGGTCCGGCAGGACGACACCCTGCGCATCTCCGATCACCTGCCGGTGATTGCGCGGTTCCTGCTGCCCGCCGCGCCGTAGCGTGCCGCGTCATTGCTTGCGCGGCTTGATCCGTGCCGTGGCTTCGGCCACCAGCGGGTCGTCCGGCCAGTAATGTTTCGGGTAGCGTCCCTTCAAGTCTTTTTTCACCTCGGCGTAGGTGCTGCGCCAGAAGTTCGCGAGGTCCTGGGTCACCTGCACCGGCCGCCGCGCCGGGGACAGCAAATGCAGCTTGACCACTTGCCGGCCACCGGCGATGCGCGGGGTTTCGGCCAGGCCGAACAATTCCTGCAAGCGCACCGCCAGGATCGGCGGCTGTTCGCTGTAGTCCAGACGAATCGATGAACCCGATGGCACGCTCAAGTGGTGGGGCGCCAGCTCGTCCAGCCGTTGCGGCATTGGCCATGGCAACAGGTTGTGAACGATGCTCGAGAGGTCGAGATTGGCGAAATGACTGAGCCGCGAGACTTTGCCCAGATACGGCATCAGCCAGTGCTCAAGGTTGTTCAGCAGCGCAGCGTCGCTGACATCCGGCCAATCGCTTTCGCCCTTGCCGCCCAGGTCAAGCTGGCGCAACAACGCCACTCGAGCCTGCCACTGGCGCAACTCCGGGGTCCACGGCAACAGCTCCAGGCCTTTGCGCCGCACCAGATTCACCAATGCCTGGCTGCGGGCGCTTTCATCGAGGCCGGTGAGCGGTTCGCGGCTGAGAATGAGCTCACCAACCTTGCGTTGGCGCTCGGCCCGCAGCACGCCTTCGCGCTCATCCCAGTCCAGTTGATCGACGCAACGCACCTGTTCGGCCAGTACCGAGTCGAACAACGCCGGATCGAAATCCGCCGCCAGATAGATCCGCTCTTCACGCTGGCCCTGGCGGCTGCCGAGGTCGGCGATTACCAGCCACGGCTGCTTCATCAGGCTGTCGGCTTCGGCAAACAGCGCCGCACGACCGTTGGCCAGGCGATACTCGGCACCGCCGGCACGGCGTTGCTGGGCGACGCGGTCGGGATAGGCCAAGGCCAGTAACGCCCCGAGCCAGCGCGGATGGTCGAGGTCGCTGACCGGCTCCGACGCCTTGCCGCGCAGATAACCGCGATACTGCCGCGCCAGTTGCCGGGCGCGTTGTACGCCACCCTGGGTACCCCGGGAGGCGCGCTGTTCGCCGGACAGCAAGGCCAAGCGGCTGTGCAAATCGGCGCCAGCGCCACGCAAGATGTCGCGCTCGCCAAGCAATGCCGCGACATCGCACGCCATGTCGGCCAGGCCGAGCGCCTGTCCTCGCAATAACAAGTGCGCGATGCGCGGGTGCGCCGGCAGTTCGGCCATGGCCTGACCGTGACGGGTCAGCGCGTCGCCATCCAACGCGCCCAGACGAACCAGCAAGTCCTGAGCCTGTGCATAAGCGGCGGTCGGTGGCACATCGAGCCAAACCAGCTGCCCCGGCGTCACGCCCCAACGCGCCAGCTGCAGCGCCAGCCCGGCGAGATCCGCCGAGAGTATTTCCGCACTGCCATAAGCCGCCAATTGTTCGTGCTGATCCTGGGACCACAAGCGGTAGCACACCCCCGGTTCCAGTCGCCCTGCCCGGCCCGCACGCTGGGTCGCGCTGGCCTTGGAAATACGCTGGGTGTCGAGGCGGGTCATGCCGCTGCCGGGGTCGAAACGCGGGACCCGCGCCAACCCGGCATCGATCACTACGCGTACGCCGTCGATGGTCAGGCTGGTCTCGGCGATGTTGGTGGCCAGCACCACTTTGCGTTGGCCTGGCGGCGCCGGATCGATCGCCGCCCGTTGCGCGGCGAGGTCCAGTTCGCCGTGCAGCGGGCAGAGCAGGACCTGAGGGTTATCGCCCAGCGCATCGGCGAGTTGTTGATGCACGCGACGGATCTCGGCCTGTCCCGGCAGGAACACCAGCACGCTGCCGCTTTCATCGTTCAAGGCTTCGAGGATGGTCTGCACCAGCCGTGGTTCGATGAATTCACCGGCCTGGAACGGCCGGCCCCAGCGCATCGCGACCGGGTACATGCGGCCTTCGCTGCGCAGGATTGGCGCGTCGTCCAGCAACCCGGCCAGCCGCTCGCCTTCCAGGGTGGCCGACATCAAGAGGATTTTGAGCGGCTGATCGTCGCGGAACAGTTCGCGGCCATTGAGGCTCAGGGCCAGCGCCAGATCGGCGTCGAGGCTGCGCTCGTGGAACTCGTCGAAGATCAAAAGGCCCACGCCCTCCAGCGCCGGATCGTCCTGCAGACGCCGGGTGAGAATGCCTTCGGTGACCACTTCGATGCGGGTGTTGGGGCCGACCTTGCTGTCGAGCCGAATGCGATAACCCACGGTTTCGCCGACCTTCTCGCCCAGTTCACTGGCCAGGCGCTCCGCCGCTGCCCGCGCGGCCAGACGGCGCGGTTCAAGCATCAGGACGGTCTGCCCGGCCAGCCATGGCTCGTTGAGCAAGGCCAGCGGCACACGGGTGGTCTTACCGGCGCCGGGCGGTGCTTCGAGCACGGCTTCGTGGCGTGTCGCCAGGGCTTCACGCAGGGCGGGTAAAACTTCATCAATCGGCAAAGAAATCATGCTGGCTCCCAAACAGAGGCGCGAGTATAACGGCGAACTGCCCAGTGTTCGTTGCGGTCCTAATTCATATCGACGACGCTTCGTTTTGAAATTACCCAGGAGATTTCATATGCGTGTTCCCTTTCGCCTGATCGGCGGCGTTCTGGTCGCGACCCTGCTGACCCAACTGACTGCCTGCGGTTCGATCTTCTATCCGGATCGCCGTGGCCAGATCGATGGCAAGATCGACCCGGCCATTGCCGTGCTCGATGCCGTGGGCCTGCTGTTCTACATCATCCCCGGCCTGATCGCGTTTGCCGTGGACTTCGCCACGGGTGCGATCTACTTCGAACCGGGCAAGACGGCCCAGGTCGATCCGGAAAAACTCAAGGACGCCATTGGCGCGGACGGCAAGGTCGATAACCTCAAGTTGCAGTCTATTCTGCAGCGTGAACTGGGCCGCAGCTTGCCGCTGGACGATCCACGCCTGATCCAGTCCAAGGGCAGCGCCCAGCAACTGGCCATGTTCGGCCTGCAACCCGCCGCGTAATCGGGGCACGACAAGGAACATCCGCACCCATGATCTCCAGCGACGAACATGCCCGCCTGCTGCGGCTGGCGACCCGTGCCTCGATGGCGGTGGCCTGCACGCTGATCGTCGCCAAAGCCATCGCCTGGTGGCTGAGCGGGTCGGTGAGCATGCTCGCCGGGTTGACCGACTCGGCACTCGACGGCGTAACCTCGCTGCTCAACTTGCTGGCCGTGCACTACGCCTTGCGCCCGGCCGATGACGACCATCGTTACGGACATGGCAAGGCCGAGTCGCTGGCCGGCATGGCCCAGGCGCTGTTCATTGGCGGCAGTGCGGTGTTGATTGCGCTACAGGCTGTGGACCGGCTCAAGCATCCGGAACCGGTGGGTGCACCGTGGATCAGCATCGGCGTGATCGTGTTTTCGCTGGGCCTGACCCTGGCGCTGCTGATGGTGCAGCATCGGGTGGTCAAGGCCACCGGCTCCAACGCAGTGCGCGCCGACTCCCTGCATTACCGTTCGGACATGCTGCTCAATGGCAGCATCCTGGTGGCGCTGGTGCTCGCCGGGTTTGGCTGGCATCGGGTCGACCCCTGGTTCGGCCTGGGGATTGCCGCGTACATCCTCTGGAGCGCGATCACGATTGCCAGGGAAAGTTTTGCCGTGTTGATGGACGAAGAGCTGCCGCCGGATGTCAGCCAGCACATGCTGGAACTGGCCTGCAGTGTGCCGGGGGTGTTGGGTGCCCATGATTTGCGGACAAGGATTTCCGGCAACCAATGGTTTGTGCAATTGCACCTGGAGTTGCCGGGGGAGCTGACCCTGTCAGTTGCCCACGGCATCAGCGATCAGGCCGCCGATGCAATTCATGCCGCCTACCCGCGGGCCGAAGTGCTGGTGCACGCCGATCCGCAGGAAGTCGTCAAGGCCGCCAGGGCTCAGAACGTCACCCGATAACCGCGACTGCTCAGGCATCCGCCCTGGGCCTGGCGGTAGGTCTGCACCACCGTCGGGTCCGGTTGATAAGTATCGACCCGCGGGTCAAAACCACTCTGCTCGACCGCCCAGCGGTAGCAATCGTAGCCATCCTGGTTGACCTGCTCCGGTGACTGGCCGCTGGCCGGATAGGCCTCCACGTCGTAGCCATTGCCACTCGCCAACGGTTGGCCGGGCGGCTCGACCACCACGTAATCCTGAGTGCTTTGCTGATAGGCGTAATAGGACCCCGCCGCCAGGAACAGCAACGATCCACCGATCCAGACTTCACGGGCGTAATCGGGCAGATACTGGATGCGAATCCCGCGCGGCGGCTGCACCACCACATAACGCGGACCTTGCGGGCGATACCAGTAGCCGCCGGAGTAGTAGTAATCCCGGCCCCCATAGGGCACTCGGTAGTCGCGGTCGGGGAAGCGGTCGATCACGTGCCCCGGACGATATTGCGGGCCGGGGCCCCATCCATTGCCGTGGCCACTGGGGCGACCCTGCCAATGGTTACTGTCATTGGACGGTGCGCCTATGTAGCCATTCCAGTGCTGGTTGGGATCGTTGCGCCGCGGCTCGTCCTGATAGTAACCACGCCGCGGCGGCTGAGTCTGTTGTACCGTGTCCGGTCGAGGCTGGATGGGCAGGTCGTTGGCCGGCAGTTGCGGCGGTGGCGGCGGCGAGCGCACCCGGCTGTTGTAATCCGGCGCTGGACGGTTTTGCCCTTGGCCGTTGTTGTGCGGATTTTGATTCTGTCCGTTGTCCTGATGCCCACCGCCCCCGTGTTGTCCACCCTCGGGGCCGCGGTTCTGCAGCTGATCGGCCAACGATTGCGCGCTGACACTGACACATAACAAACCAACACCGGCCAAACGCCAGATGCGCGATCTCATGCTTTTCCTCAATGCGGGTCAGGGCCTGTACGTAAGACTGGAAATGCACAGGCCGGTTCTGCAACAGGTTATCAGTCGCGCAACTTATTTATTGAGGGCGGGCGGCAAATGGCGCGCAAGAAAAAGGGGAGACCCGTCGGCCTCCCCTTGAGAACTTCGTCCGTGCTCGACGCTTTTGACGTCGGCTCACCTCACGCCGTCTTCTGGACAGTGTGCAGCTCGGGGGCCAGCACATCCCCTGTGGGGGTGGCGACCGCGGCGGGCCTGATTCGGCGGGCCGCATTGGACTGTTTGTCCGAGCAGTGATTCTGGTGATAAGAATAGGCCTGGAGCACCGGCAGAGGATTGCGAAGATTGCTGAAATAAACATCACTTGCGCAATTTTTAACCCTGGATAGATAATCTGTCGCAATAGTTATGACAAGGGACCGTTTGATGAGCAAACTCGACCGATACGACCTGAGCATTCTGGCTGAATTGCAGCGTGACGCGCGCATTTCCAACCAGGAGCTGGCCGAACGCATCGGCCTGTCGCCTTCACCCTGCTCACGGCGGGTCAAGCAACTGGAGGACGATGGCTACATTACCCGCCAGGTGGCCCTGCTCGACCGCAAAATGCTCGGTCTAAGCCTGACGGCGTACGTACTCATCGGCATGGACCGGCACACGCCGGAGCGCTTCGAAAACTTCGAAGCCGCCATCCGCACCTTGCCGCAGGTACTGGAATGCAGCCTGGTGACCGGGATGGATGCCGATTACCAACTCAAGGTGGTGGTGCCGGACATGGACCATTATCAGAAGTTGCTGCTGGGGCACCTGACGCGGATTGAGGGGGTGACCAGTGTGCGTTCGAGTTTTGTGCTTAATCAGGTTTTGAACAGCACCGAATTGCCTTTGACTCATCTGCGCAGTTGAGGACGCCTTCGCTGGCAAGCCAGCGCCTACAGGGTTTCATATGCGCTGGAGATTCATTGTAGGAGCTGGCTTGCCAGCGAAGGGGCCAGCACAGGCGACGAATAGCTGCGACACACTGCCGCAGGTCAACTCCCAGCCAATGTCCATTGCCGTATACTCCGCGCGCCCTTTCAGCCTCGCCCGCGCGGAGATGTTCAATGGATCCTGCAGTTTTTGAAGAGTGGATGATGACCGGCCTGGTCAGCATCCTGATCATTTTCATGGGTTTCATCGTCTGGGATCTGGCGAAGAAGTCCAAGGCCGGGCGGTTCGGCTCGTTCATCCTGTTTTTCGTGCTGGGGCTTGGCGTGGCGGCATTCGTCATCAAGAGCGTGGTGATCGGCCTGATCGAAACCGGCACTTTATAAGCGCGCCGGCACCTCTTTCCACTGGCCCTGATCGAGCCCGTCGATCGACCAGTCACCGATCCTGACCCGCACCAGCCGCAACGTCGGCAACCCGACCGCCGCGGTCATGCGGCGCACCTGCCGGTTGCGGCCTTCGCGAATCACCAGCTCCAGCCAATGGGTCGGCACGCTTTTACGAAAGCGTACCGGCGGGTTGCGCGGCCACAACTGCGGCTCATCCAGTTGCCGCGCCTCGGCAGGCAGGGTCATGCCATCGTTCAATTCTACACCGTCACGCAAGCGCTGCAACTGCTCGGCGCTCGGCTCGCCTTCGACCTGCACCCAGTAGGTCTTGGCCAGTTTGTGTTTCGGGTCGGCGATGCGCGCCTGCAATTGGCCGTCGTTGGTCAGCAGCAGCAGGCCTTCGCTGTCGCGGTCCAGCCGTCCGGCGGGGTAGATCCCCGGAATGTCGATGTAGTCCTTGAGGGTCGCGCGCCCTTCTGCATCGCTGAATTGCGTCAGCACATCGAAGGGTTTGTTGAACAGGATCAACTTGGGCGCGGCCGGCGGCGCCTTGGCGACACGGCGCGGGGCTGTGGGGGATGGCTTTGCGCCAGGGCGGCGGGAAACAGGACGTGGCGGACGGGACATGGCGGACAAACATCTAACGGTCAGGGCTGCCAATGCTAGTAGCCCGACCGTTAAATGACCATCGCCAAATCAGCGGAATGGCGGCTCGTCGAAGCTGCGCAGCTTGCGCGAGTGCAACGAGTTGAGCTCGGTGCGCAGCAGATCCACGGCTTCGATGCCGATTTTCAAGTGCTGGCTGACCGCGCGTTCGTAGAAGGCGTTGGCCGAACCTGGCAACTTGATCTCGCTGTGCAGGGGTTTGTCCGACACGCACAGCAGCGTGCCGTAAGGTACCCGCAAGCGATAACCCTGGGCTGCGATCGTGCCGCTTTCCATGTCCACCGCCACCGCGCGGGACAGGTTGATCAGCGGCCGCTCCTGGGCCCAGCGCAGCTCCCAGTTACGATCGTCGTAAGTCAGTACGGTGCCGGTGCGCAGGCGCTTTTTCAGTTCGTCGCCCTTCTCGCCGGTGATGTTGGCCGCTGCCTGCTGAAGCGCAAGCTGCACTTCGGCCAAGGCCGGAATCGGAATGTTCGGCGGCACCACCCGGTCGAGAATGCCGTCACGGCGCATATAGGCGTGAGCCAGCACGTAGTCGCCAATGGTCTGCGACTGGCGCAGGCCACCACAGTGGCCGATCATCAGCCAGCAATGCGGACGCAGCACCGCCAGGTGGTCAGTGATGTTCTTGGCGTTGGACGGACCGACGCCGATATTGACCAGGGTCACGCCGTGACCGTCAGTGGCGATCAGGTGGTAGGCCGGCATCTGGTAGCGATGCCAGACCACGCCAGCGGCAATCGCCGAGGCTTCGCCGTGATCCATGCTCTTTTCGATGATCACGTTACCCGGCAGCACCATGCGCACGAAGCGCGGGTCGTTGCGCAATTGCTCCAGGCCATGGACGATGAACTGGTCGACGTAACGGTGATAGTTGGTCAGCAGGATCCACGGCTGTACATGCCGCCAGTCGCTGCCGGTGTAATGCACCAGGCGGCGCAGGGAAAAATCCACCCGGGCGGCATCGAACAGCGCCAGGGGCAGCGGATCGGTGTTTTCCCAATCGTACAAACCGTCGGCAATACCGTCGGTCGCCGCCGACAGGTCGGTACTCGGGAACACCCGCGCCAGCACGGCGGCGGTGACACCGGAACCGGCCAACTCATCGCCCTGCTCGACCACGTACGGATAAGGAATGTTCTGCTGGCTGACACCGACTTCCACGGTCACGGTGAAGTCGTGCATCAAGGGCACGAGCTGCTCCAGCAGGTATTTACGGAACGCGGCGGGATGGGTGACGGTGACGCTGTAGGTGCCCGGCAACTGGACCTTGGCGTAAGCGCGTGTGGTCTGCGGGACTTCGCCCTGGCAGTGGTAGGTCAGACGCAGTTCGGGATAACGAAACATCGCCCGTTGTTCGGCGTCCGGCTCGACACGATCCTTGAGATAACGCTTGAGCGCCTGGTTCAGCGCGGTGGTTGCACGATTGTGCAAGAGCGCAAGCCGGTCTACAGCTTGCTCGGCGGTTTGAACGACAATAAAAGCTTCGGTCACGATCAGCATCCTGTGTTCTGACTTGCAGGCCTTCATCTTGCCTGTATCGTCGCTTCACGGGAACCCTGTGGGAGCGGGCTTGCTCGCGAAAGCGTTGTCCCTTTCAACATTGATGTTGACTGACAGTCCGCCTTCGCGAGCAAGCCGCTCCCACAATGGTTTTGTAGTGTTCATGAACCTGAGTTCAGAATCCTTGCGGGGTGGACCGGGCGACTATCGCCTCCACATCCACTCCTCGCGGCAACCCACCGTAAACCCGGCCGCCACCCTTCAAACGACTGGCGATAAACCCGTCACTCACCGCCGCGTTCCCCGCCTCCAGCAACAGCTTGGCCTGTAACCCAAGCGCAATATCCTCGGTCAATTGCCGCGCACGGTACTGAATGTCGCTGGTGTCCTTGAAAGCGCTCTGCAGCTGGCTGATGTGCGCGGCCAGGCGTTTGTCGCCATGACCATCGCCCAACTCGCTGAACAGCGCATCGAGCACACCCGGTTCCTTGGACAGGGCGCGCAGCACATCGAGGCATTGCACGTTGCCGGAGCCTTCCCATGTCGAGTTCACCGGCGCCTCGCGGTAAAGGCGTGGCAGGATGCTGTCTTCGACGTATCCCGCGCCGCCCATGCACTCGGCGGCTTCGTTGATCATGGCCGGCGCGCGTTTGCAGATCCAGTATTTGCCCACCGCCGTCACCAGCCGGGCGAACTTCGCTTCCTGTGCGTTTTCCAGATGATCCAGCGCCTGGCCCATGCGCAGGCTCAAGGCCAGGGCGGCCTCGCTTTCCAGCGCCAGGTCGGCCAGCACGTTCTGCATCAAGGGCTGTTCGCTGAGCAACTTGCCGCCAACGCTGCGGTGGGCGCAATGATGGCTGGCCTGGGTCAGTGCCTGGCGCATCAACGAACTTGAGCCGACCATGCAATCGAAACGGGTCATGGCGACCATCTCGATGATCGTCGGCACGCCGCGCCCCTCTTCACCGACCATCCACGCCAGGGCACCGCGAAACTCCACTTCGCTGGAAGCGTTGGAGCAGTTGCCGAGTTTGTTTTTCAGGCGCTGGATGTAGAACTGATTGCGCGTGTCGTCCGGACGATGCCGCGGCAGCAGGAAACAAGTCAGCCCCTTGTCCGTCTGCGCCAGCGTCAGGAAGGCATCGCACATGGGCGCCGAACAGAACCACTTGTGCCCCACCAGTTCGTACGCCTGGCCAGGGCCGCCGGCACCCACCGGATAAGCCTTGGTGGTGTTGGCGCGGACATCGGTACCGCCTTGCTTCTCGGTCATCGCCATGCCGATGGTGACGCCGGCCTTGTGGGCCATGCCGACATTGCGCGGGTCATACTCGGTGGACAGAATCTTTGGCAGCCATTGATCTGCCAGGTCCGGTTGCAGGCGCATCGCCGGAACACTGGCAAACGTCATGGTCAGCGGGCAGCCACTGCCGGCTTCGGCTTGACTGTGCAAGTACGTCATGGAGGCGCGGGCGACATGGGCACCGTCCTGCGGATGAGCCCAGGGCAACGAAGTCAGGCCATGGCCGACCGCCGTGCGCATCAACTCGTGATAGGCCGGATGAAACTCCACCAGGTCGATGCGATGACCGTAGCGGTCATGGCTGCTGAACACCGGTTTGTTCTGGTTGGCCAGAAAGCCAGCTTCCATCAATGGTCCGCCGGCCAGCGCTCCGTATGCGTCAATCCGCGATTCGGCCCAACCGGCCCCGAAGCGCCGCGACCATTCCTGTAGCGGCAAATCGATGCGGTACAGGTTGGCGCCGTCCAGCGAGGGCGGCTGGTTGGTGACTTCGTGGGTTTCGGCGAACTGATGCAGGTTCATGACGGGGCTCCTTTGGTCAGCCAAGGGACTTCAGTTAAGCACCGCCCCTTGGCCGAACAAAGTGTCATATCTGCCTAACTGTCGGCACTTTCGCCCTGTTCAGTACAGAGCACTCGACGATAAAGCGCGGCTTGCAAGTCCTCGAACTTCACCGGTTTGCTCAAATGGTCGATCTGCGCGCCGCTCGGGCAGCGCTCCCGGTCGGTACCCAGGCCAATCATGAACACCGGCAGTTGCGCGCAACCGGGCATTGCCCGGATCTCGCAGCACACGGAAACGCCGTCCAAAGACTGCAACTGACAATCGACCAGCACCGCATCGAACGTTTCACGCTGCAGCAAATCGAGCGCGGCGTGATCGCTGTCAGCCGTGCGCACACGGAATCCGAGCTTGAGCAACATACCGCGCATCACCAACTGATTGACGTTGCTGTCATCCACCAGCAATACGCTGCAATCCTGGGGCAGGCGCATTTGTGCCAACTGCCGCATCGCGAGTGGCATGGCAGGCCGCTCCGGTGCCGGCAGGTCAAACTCGACGTCAAGCTGAAACCGGCTGCCACGCCCGGGCTCGGAGCGGTGTGTCAGGCGCCCGCCAAGCAGCTCCACTAATTGTCGGCAGATGGCCAGGCCGACACCCAGCCCGCCGTACTCGCGCGTCATCGAACCGTCGAGCTGGAAGAAGCGCTGATACATCGTCGCCTCCCCAAGGTCGGTGAAGCCGATACCGGTGTCGATCACCGCAAAGGACAACGCCAGTCGCTCGGGGTTGAGCGTTTTCCCCGTGACCCGCAGCGCCAGTCCGCCGACCCGGGTGAACTTGATGGCGTTATCCAGCAGGCACTCCAGGCATTGCGCCAACTTGGCGCTGTCGCCGTGCAGGCGATCCGGCACACCCGGTGCCACGTCGACCTTGAAGTCCAGCGATTTGCTCGAGGCATTGCCGTCGAACTGTGCGCGCAAGGCCTCGACCACGGCGCGCAAACTGAAGGTGGACGGGGTCACCTGGAGCTTGCCCGCCTGCAACTCGGTGAGGGTGAGAATGCCGTTGACCATGCGCATCATGTCCCGCGCCGACCCCGCGGCCGTTTGCTGATATTGCTCCAGCTCAGGGTCCATCTCGACGGTCTGCATCAGCTCCAGCGACCCGATCACGCCATTCATGGGTGTGCGCAACTCGTGGGTCAGGGTGGCGAGGAATTCGTCCTTGAGCTTGTTGCTGTGCGCCAGTTGCTGGTTAAGCACCTCAAGCTTTTGCCCCGCCTCGAGCAGGGTTTGCGCCTGCTGCTCGCGCATGGCATTGATGCGGTCGGCCAGGGCCATGGACAGGAGCGCCACTTCGATGGCCGAGCCAATCTGGCTGGAGTACATGGTCAGGAACACGTTCGGCAGGTAACCCAGCACCATCAAGGTATTGATGATGCCGCCGAGCAGAAACGCCGACCAGGCAATGATGAAATATCGCGCGACCCGCAAGCCACGCAGCCAGGCAAAAATCCCGGCGGCAAAGATCACCACCGTGAAAGTCAGTGCCAGGGTCGTGGCCAGGCGCAACGCCAGGGCGTAGCTGGTCATCAGGGACAACCCGACCACCAGCGCGCCGAACGCCACCAACGCCAACAGCAAGCGGTCCATCCAGCGGCTGAGGGTAGCGGTCTGCAGGAAGCTGCGGGCGAACTGGCTGCCGAACAACCCGGCGCAACCGATGAAAAACGGCGTCGAGGCGTTGGCCCACCAGGGATTGTCTGGCCAGAAGTACTGCACGGCGGCGCCGTTCACCGACAGCTGATATAAGCCGAACGAGGCGATGTAGAAGATGTAGTAGAGGTAGCTGGTATCGCGCACGCTGAGGTAGATGAACAGGTTGTAGACAAGCATCCCCAGCAGTACACCGTAGATAAGCCCCAGCACATAGAGGCGCACCGGCTGGTCTTCGAGATACGCCGTGCTGGACCACAGCGTGACCGGCGCCTGGATCGACCCCTGGCTTTGCAGGCGCAGGTACAGGGTTTGCGCCTGGTCAGGGGTAAAATCCACAGTGAACAGGTAGTTGTTCTGGCGGATTTCGCGACTGGCGAACGGCAAGGCATCGCCGGTTTGCCTGGCCAATTCATAGTTGCCGCTTGCATCAGGCAGATACAGGTCGAGGTGATCGAGCGGCGGGTAAGCCAATTCCAGCAGCCAGGTCCTTTGCGCAGCCGGGTTGGTCGGGCGGTAATGCAGATCGATTTTCAGCCAGAACACCGAACGCGAGTAACCGGCGTTGAGGGTGGCTTTATCATGCGCCTTGAAGTTGCCGGCCGCGGCCTGCGCACGGACATCCGCGACGGTCAACTGACCACCGACATCTTCAAACACTTGCAGGGTTCGCCCGAGGGGAAGGCTTTGGGTGAGTTCATTGAACTCAACGGCGTTCGCCAAGAGGGGCAAACACAACACAAACATCAGCAAATAGCGCATTCATGCCCCAGCGTGGCCTGTCCGGTCCTGTCAGGAAGCCCCCCATTCCTTTTGAGTAGACGTAAGACCGGTGATACCTGTTATTGGTTTGGATCCACTCTAGCATAGCCGTTGATGGCTAATGAGCACTACCAAAATTTTTCCTACAAAGGCTCTAGCACGGGCGTTCCAGCGAAGATTATTGAGATAGAGCCCGCGCCCCATGTAGGAGCTGCCGAAGGCTGCGATCTTTTGAAGGTCGCGCAGCTGTCTGCGGTTATGCGCACGCACCGAAAAAAGATGTTTGGTGGTAAGCTCGCGCACCATGAATATCTACAGCTCTCGCCCCGTTGTCCTCTGTCTCTCCGGCCACGACCCAAGTGGTGGCGCCGGCTTGCAGGCAGATATCGAAGCCTTGCTCGCCCAGGGTTGCCATGCGGCTCCGGCCGTCACCGCCCTGACCGTGCAAGACACTGTCAATGTCACTGATTTCCGCGTGCTCGACCGTGAGTGGGTGTTGGCCCAGGCCAACGCCGTGCTCAACGATTCCGAAGTCGCGGCCGTCAAGCTCGGCATGCTCGGTTCCCTGGAGATGGTCGACACCGTGGTCGAACTGCTCTCGGCGCACCCGCACTTGCCGGTGGTCTGTGACCCGGTGCTGCGTGCCGGCGGTGGTGGTCGCCTGGGCAAGGACGAAGTCGGCTACGCCATGCGCGAACGCCTGCTGCCGCTCTCGATCATCGCCACCCCCAACCTTCCCGAAGCCCGGATCCTCGCCGAACTGCCGGAAGGCACCGCGGACCAGTGCGCTGAAAAACTCCTGCCGTTCGTCAAACACCTGCTGATCACCGGCGGCCATGGCGACGAAACCGAAATCCACAACCGCCTGTACAGCCGCGATGGCTTGCGCGAAACCTACACCTGCCAACGCCTGCCCGGCAGTTATCACGGTTCGGGTTGCACCCTGGCCAGTGCCCTTGCCGGCCGTCTGGCCCAAGGCGAAAACCTCGCCAGCGCCGTACAGACTGCACTTAACTACACGTGGCGCACCCTGCGCGATGCGGAGCAGTTGGGCAAAGGCCAATTCGTGCCACGCCGCCTGCCTCTGGACTTCTGTTCGTAACGCCATGAGGCCTGCTCGATGAAACTACGTGGCCTGTACGCCATTACCGACAGCCAGTTGCTGGCCGGTAAATTCCTTTCGTACGTGGAGGCGGCGCTGGAAGGCGGCGTCACCCTGCTGCAGTATCGCGACAAGAGCAGCGATGAAGCCCGTCGACTGCGCGAGGCCGAGGCCCTGCGCGATCTGTGCGAACGCTACAAGACCCGATTGATCATCAACGACGACGCCGAGCTCGCCGCACGCCTGAACGTGGGCGTGCATCTGGGCCAGACCGATGGCCCGCTGTCGCCGACCCGCGCCTTGCTAGGCTCCAAAGCCATCATCGGCTCGACTTGCCACGCGCAACTCGAACTGGCCGAGCAAGCTGCCAGGGAGGGTGCCACTTATGTCGCCTTCGGCCGCTTCTTCAATTCCACCACCAAGCCCGGCGCACCGACCTGCAGCCTCGACCTGCTCGACCAAGCCCGCAAGCAGTTGCACCTGCCGATCTGCGCGATCGGCGGCATCACGCTGGACAACGCCGCCCCGCTGGTGGCCCACGGCGTCGATCTGCTGGCTGTGGTGCATGGCCTGTTCGGCGCCCAGAGCACGGCTGAAGTGACCCGCCGCGCCCGCGCCTTCAACGAACTACTAAAAATCTGATTTTGAGAGCCCGATCATGTCTCGTTCCGAAACGCTGTTTGCCAATGCCCAGAAACACATTCCCGGTGGCGTGAACTCGCCGGTTCGCGCGTTCAAGAGCGTTGGCGGCACGCCGTTGTTCTTCAAGCACGCCGAAGGCGCCTACGTCACCGATGAAGACGACAAGCGTTATGTGGATTACGTCGGCTCCTGGGGCCCGATGATCCTCGGCCACAGCCACCCGGACGTCCTGGACGCCGTGCGCAAGCAGCTTGAACACGGCTTGTCCTACGGCGCGCCGACCGAGATGGAAACCCAGATGGCTGATCTGGTCTGCTCGCTCGTACCCTCGATGGAAATGGTGCGCATGGTCAGCTCCGGCACCGAAGCGACCATGAGCGCAATCCGCCTGGCCCGTGGTTTCACCGGTCGCGACAGCATCATCAAGTTCGAAGGCTGCTACCACGGTCACTCCGACAGCCTGCTGGTCAAGGCCGGCTCCGGCGCCCTGACCCAAGGCGTGCCGAGCTCGGCGGGTGTACCGGCGGCGTTCGCCAAACACACCCTGACCCTGCCGTTCAACGACATCGATGCGGTTGAAGCCATGCTCGCCGAAGTCGGCCAGGACGTGGCGTGCATCATCGTCGAGCCGGTTGCCGGCAACATGAACTGCGTGCCACCGGCTCCCGGCTTCCTCGAAGGCCTGCGGACCCTGTGCGACAAGCACGGCGTGGTGCTGATTTTCGACGAAGTGATGACCGGTTTCCGTGTTGCCCTCGGCGGCGCCCAGGCTCACTACGGCGTGACGCCAGACCTGACCACCTTCGGCAAGATCATCGGCGGCGGCATGCCGGTGGGTTGCTTCGGCGGCAAGCGCGAAATCATGTCGCGCATCGCCCCGCTGGGTCCGGTCTATCAAGCCGGTACATTGTCGGGTAACCCGCTGGCGATGGCGGCGGGCCTGACCACCTTGCGCCTGATCAGTCGTCCGGGCTTCCACGACGAACTGACCGACTACACCACTCGCCTGCTCGACGGCTTGCAAGTGCGTGCGGATGCGGCAGGCATTCCCTTCGTGACCACTCAGGCCGGCGGCATGTTCGGCCTGTACTTCAGTGGCGCCGACGACATCGTGACCTTCGATGACGTGATGGCCAGCGACGCAGCCTTGTTCGGCCGTTTCTTCCACCTGATGCTGGAAGGTGGCGTGTACCTGGCGCCAAGCGCTTTCGAAGCTGGCTTCACCTCGATCGCCCACGGCGAAGCCGAGTTGAAACTGACCCTGGATGCCGCCGAGCGCGCATTTGCTGCACTGAAGTAACGCCGTAGCGCTGACGCTGGCCATAACCAGCGTCAGCTTTTGCCTACGCTCCTGCCCTTTTTCCTACTCATCTGCTAATAATCCCGAACAAAGTGGGCGATATATTTCCCGCGCAGCAGAAAAACGAGTAAAGACTTTGTAAGGTTGGCCCTGCTTATTTCATAATGCGCGCTTATTGGATCCCCTCGATGGGTCCGCGCGCCCCTCAGAGGTAAGTCGATTCCCATGAACCGCACCGGCCGCGCCCTTTCACTGGGCTGCCTGTTGCTCCTTCAGCCCCTGCTCGCGCTCGCACAAGCAGGCGGTAACTCGTTGTTAATCCCAGCGATGGGTCGCTGCACCCTCAATACCCAGCCGCAAGACCTGGCCCAGGCAGTCGCCGCCTGCCAGAAAGCGTCGGATGAAGGGGATGCTCAAGCGCAATACGAGTTGGGTGAGTTCTACTACGACGGTAAAAACGCGCCACGCGATCTCAATAAAGCCTTGAGCTACTTCGAAAAGGCCTCGCTGCAAGGCCACGCCCAGGCCCAATTCAAACTCGGTACCATGTTCTTTCATGGCGAAGGCGTACCGGCCAATAACATTCAGGCGTATATCGTGCTGAAGATGGCCGCGGTCAACGGCGCGGAAGAAGCACTGGACACCGCCGACGAAGTCGCCGAACAAATGCCCCGCCAGGAACTGGAAGTCGCCACCCAGGTGCTGGGGCAAATTTTCCGTAAATACCTGATGGAATTGCAGAGCGCCGATGGGCGTACGCCGTTCGCGCCTTTGCCCTGAATTCTTTAGCGACCTTTCTGGCCCCTTCGCGAGCAAGCCCGCTCCCACAGTTAATCTCGGACGCTCAGAAGATCCATTGTGGGAGCGGGCTTGCTCGCGAAGGGGGCGACTCGGTCTTGAGGCCTACTTCTCAGGCATCGGCACCGGAAACGGCATCACATTGCCGACCGTGCCGCGGGCTTCGCTGATTTTCGGTGTGCCCAAGCGCTCGACCTCGTCGATGCGCACGATCGAATGCATCGGCACGAAACTGCGCACGACCCCTTCGAACTGGGCCTTGAGCTTCTCTTCGCTCGGGTCGACGACTACCTGTGTGCGCTCGCCAAAGACGAACTCTTCCACTTCCAGGAAGCCCCACAGATCGCTCTGATAGATCTGCTTGGCGTACATTTCGAACACCTGGCCCTGATTGAGGAAAATCACCTTGTAGATTGGAGCTTCACGTTTGGTCATGGCAGGCGAAACACATCGGGGATAAAAATGAGGGCGCGAACTATAGCATAGCCGCCGGACGCGCAGCGGTAGGAACCTGAGTGCATGTTCCCTATAATGCGCGGTTCTTTGAATCACGTGATGACCCTGTCCATGGCCAAGAAGCTTTACATCGAAACCCACGGTTGCCAGATGAACGAGTACGACAGCTCGCGCATGGTCGATCTGCTGGGCGAACACCAGGCCCTGGAAGTCACCGCGCGCGCTGAAGACGCCGACGTGATTCTGCTCAACACCTGCTCGATCCGCGAGCGCGCCCAGGACCGCGTCTATTCCCAGCTGGGCCGCTGGCGCGAACTGAAGCTGGCCAACCCGGACATGGTGATCGCCGTCGGTGGCTGCGTGGCCAGCCAGGAAGGCGCCGCCATTCGCGATCGCGCGCCGTACGTCGACGTGGTGTTCGGCCCGCAGACCCTGCACCGCCTGCCGGAAATGATCGACGCCGCACGCATCAGCAAGCTGCCGCAAGTCGACGTCTCGTTCCCCGAAATCGAAAAATTCGACCATTTGCCCGAGCCGCGCATCGATGGCCCGAGCGCCTACGTGTCGGTGATGGAAGGTTGCAGCAAATACTGCACGTTCTGCGTGGTGCCCTACACCCGTGGTGAAGAGGTCAGCCGGCCGTTCGATGACGTGATTGCCGAAATCATTCACCTGGCCGAACACGGCGTGCGCGAAGTGACGCTGCTCGGGCAGAACGTCAATGGCTATCGCGGCACGACCCACGACGGTCGCCTGGCGGATCTGGCCGAACTGATCCGCGTGGTCGCCGCGGTCGATGGCATCGACCGCATCCGCTACACCACCTCGCACCCATTGGAATTTTCCGACAGCCTGATCCAGGCCCACGCCGACGTGCCGGAACTGGTGAAACACCTGCACCTGCCGGTGCAATCGGGCTCGGACCGGATCCTCGCGGCGATGAAACGCAACCACACGGCGCTGGAATACAAATCCAAACTGCGCAAGCTGCGCGCCGCCGTACCGGGAATCTGCATCAGTTCGGACTTCATCGTCGGCTTCCCCGGCGAGACTGAAAAAGACTTCGAACAAACCATGAAGCTGATCCAGGATGTCGGCTTCGACTTCTCCTACTCGTTCGTCTACAGCCAGCGCCCGGGCACACCCGCCGCCGATCTGGCCGACGAGACGCCGGAAGAGCTGAAGAAAGAGCGCCTCAACGCCCTGCAACATCGCCTGAACCAGCAAGGTTTCGAGGTCAGCCGACAGATGGTCGGTTCGATTCAGCGGATTCTTGTAACCGATTATTCCAAGAAAGACCCCGGCGAGCTGCAAGGCCGAACCGAGAATAACCGTATCGTCAACTTCCGCTGCGACAATCCGACCCTCATCGGCCAGTTCGCGGACGTGCACATCGACGCCGCACAGCCACACTCGCTGCGGGGCTCGCTGATCCAATAACTCCGAAGATCCCTGTGGAAGCGGGCTTGCTCGCGAAGACGGCGTGTCAGTCGACATTAATGGCGCTGACAGACCGCATTCGCGAGCAAGCCCGCTCCCACAGGTACAGCGCCAGAGGCGAGAATCGGGTTGCCTTATTTAAGAGCTTTCGCACCCGCGCCACTGGCGCTATCCTTGAATCATCCCAATTGCCCCAGGGCGGCTAAATACGACCTTGAACGCACCCATCGAACCACATCGTTTCATCCTCGAGCCCTTTGAGGCTCGCCGCTTCGCCAATCTGTGCGGGCAATTCGACGAGCATTTGCGCTTGATCGAACAGCGCCTGACCATCGAGATCCGCAACCGCGGAAACCAGTTCGAGCTGATCGGCGAGCCAAAACACACCACCTCCGCGGAAAATCTCCTGCGCCGCCTGTACCGGGAAACCAAGGGTACCGAGCTGTCACCGGACTTGGTGCACCTGTTCCTGCAGGAATCCGCCGTCGAAGAGCTGGATAACCACTCGCCCGCCGAAGCCTCCGTCGCCCTGCGCACCAAGAAAGGCATGATTCGCCCTCGCGGCTTGAATCAATTGCGCTATGTGAAGGAAATCCTCGGTAACGACATCAACTTCGGCATTGGCCCGGCCGGTACCGGCAAGACCTACCTGGCCGTCGCCTGTGCGGTAGATGCGCTGGAACGCGAGCAAATCCGTCGCATCCTGCTGGTGCGCCCGGCGGTCGAAGCGGGTGAAAAACTCGGCTTCCTGCCCGGCGACCTGTCGCAGAAAATCGACCCGTACCTGCGCCCGCTCTACGACGCACTGTATGAAATGCTCGGTTTCGAATACGTCGCCAAGCTGATCGAGCGCCAGGTGATCGAAGTCGCGCCACTGGCCTACATGCGTGGCCGGACGCTGAACAACAGCTTCATCATCCTCGACGAAAGCCAGAACACCACGGTCGAACAGATGAAAATGTTCCTGACCCGGATCGGCTTCGGCTCCACGGCCGTCATCACCGGTGACATCACCCAGGTCGACCTGCCTCGCGGCACCAAGTCCGGGCTGCACCATGTGATCGAAGTCTTGAAGGATGTGCCGGGCATCAGCTTCACGCACTTCCAGCCCAAGGACGTTGTGCGCCATCCATTGGTGCAGCGGATTGTCGAAGCCTACGAGCGCTTCGAAACCAAAGCGGCCGATGATGCCGCCGCCAGGGACAGCCGACGCGATGCTTGAGCTTGACCTGCAAATCGCGACCCAAGCGCCCGCCCCCAGCGAAGCCGAGTTCCGCCAATGGTGCGAACTGGCCCTGCGCCAGCGCACCGCAGACTCGGAAATGACCATTCGCCTGGTCGACGAAGCCGAAGGCCGCGAACTGAACAACACCTGGCGGCACAAGGATTACGCGACCAACGTCCTGTCGTTCCCCGCCGATGTGCCGGACGAGTTTCTCGACATCCCGCTGCTGGGCGACCTGGTGATCTGCGTGGCGGTGGTCGAGCGCGAAGCCACCGAGCAGGGCAAGGAACTCAAGGCCCACTGGGCGCACCTGGTGATCCACGGCTGCTTGCATCTGCTTGGTTACGACCATATTGAAGATGACGAAGCCGAAGAGATGGAAGCACTGGAACGAACGTTGCTTGCAGAACTGGGCTATCGCGATCCGTACGCGGACGACGAAATCGAAGTACCCCCTACCGAAACAACAAAGGATTCAGAGTAATCGCTATGAGCGAAGATCGATCGAGCAACGGGCAGAAGTCTTGGCTGGGTAAGCTCACCCAGGCTTTTGCCCACGAGCCGAAGAACCGCCAGGAGCTGCTGGAGCTGCTGCGCGATGCACACCAGAACAAACTGCTGGACAGCGAAGCGCTGGCCATCGTCGAAGGCGCTATCCAGGTGGCCGACCTGCAGGTACGGGACATCATGGTCCCGCGCTCGCAGATGGTCAGCATCAAGGCGACCCAGACACCTCGCGAGTTCCTCCCCGCCGTGGTCGATTCGGCCCACTCCCGCTACCCGGTGATCGGCGAAAGCCACGATGACGTGATGGGCGTGTTGCTGGCCAAGGACTTGCTGCCGTTGATCCTCAGGGAGAACGGCGACAGTTTCAACATCAAGGACCTGCTGCGCCCGGCCACGTTCGTGCCGGAGTCCAAGCGCCTGAACGTACTGCTGCGTGAGTTCCGCGCCAACCACAACCACATGGCCATCGTCATTGACGAATACGGCGGCGTGGCGGGCCTGGTGACCATCGAAGACGTGCTGGAACAGATCGTCGGCGACATCGAAGACGAGCACGACGTCGAAGAAGACAGCTACATCAAGCCACTGCCCAGCGGCGACTTCCTGATCAAGGCCCTGACGCCGATCGAGAACTTCAACGAGTTCTTCGACAGCGAATTTTCCGACGACGAGTTCGACACCGTGGGCGGCCTGGTGATGAGCGCGTTCGGGCACTTGCCAAAACGCAACGAAATCACTGAAATCGGCGCCTATCGCTTCCGCATCCTGAACGCCGACAGTCGGCGGATTCACTTGCTGCGACTGACACCTATCGCCCGGTAAAACCTAAGGATTGAAATGCGCTGGACAACCCGCCCCGGCTGGCCCGGTAACCTGCTGGCCGTGGCGGCCGGTGCAATCACCACCCTGGCCCTGGCGCCGTTCGATATCTGGCCAATGGCACTGCTGGCGGTCGGGCTGTTCTATGCCGGCTTGCGTGAACTGAATCCACGCCAGGCCCTGGGGCGTGGCTGGTGTTTCGGCTTCGGCCTGTTTGGCGCCGGCACCAGTTGGATCTACTACAGCATTCATCACTTCGGTGGCGCGTCGGTGCTGCTGGCCGGCTTCCTGATGCTGATCTTCACGGCGGCGATTGCCTGGTTCTTCGCCCTGCCCGCCTGGATTTGGGCGCGCTGGTTGCGGCGCAATGAAGCACCACTGGCAGACACCCTGGCCTTCGCGGCGCTGTGGGTCGGCCAGGAAGCGTTTCGTGGCTGGTTCCTGACCGGTTTCCCATGGCTCTACTCTGGCTACAGCCAGCTTGACGGCCCCCTGGCCGGCCTCGCGCCGGTTGGCGGAATGTGGCTGATATCCTTCACCCTGGCCCTGACGGCTGCATTGATCTACAACGCCGTGCGCCTGGTGCGCACGGGGCGCAAAGGCTTCATCGCCGTGGGCGTTGTGCTGCTGACAGGCCCGTGGGTGGCCGGCCTGGCGCTCAAGCACCACGCCTGGACCAGCCCGTCGGGCGCCCCCCTGAGTGTCGCGGCGCTCCAGGGCAACATCGAACAGAGCATGAAGTGGGACCCGGCGCAGCTCAACGCGCAATTGGAACTGTACCGCGACATGAGCTTCAGCTCGAAACGGGTCGACTTGCTGATCTGGCCGGAAACCGCAGTCCCGGTGCTCAAGGAATCTGCCCAGGGCTACCTGGACATGATGGGGAAATTCGCCGCCGAGCGCGATTCAGCCATGATCACCGGCGTACCGATCCGCGAAGTCGTCCACCAGCAGAAGCGTTTCTACAACGGCATTACCGTGGTGGGCGAAGGCGACGGCACCTACCTCAAACAAAAGCTGGTGCCGTTTGGCGAATACGTGCCGTTGCAGGATGTGCTGCGCGGCTTGATTGCATTCTTCGACCTGCCCATGTCGGACTTTGCCCGCGGCCCTTCCGACCAGGCCATGTTGCAAGCCAAGGGTTACCAGATTGCGCCGTTCATCTGCTACGAAGTGGTGTACCCGGAGTTCGCCGCCGGCCTTGCCGCGCAAAGCGACCTGCTGCTGACCATCAGCAACGACACCTGGTTCGGCACCTCCATCGGCCCGCTGCAGCACTTGCAGATGGCGCAGATGCGCGCGCTCGAGGCGGGCCGCTGGATGATCCGCGCGACCAACAATGGCGTGACCGGCCTGATCAACCCGTTTGGCCAGATCACCACGCAGATCCCGCAGTTCGAACGCGGCATCCTGTACGGCGAAGTGGTGCCAATGCACAACCTCACACCGTACCTGCAATGGCGGTCGTGGCCATTGATCATTGTTTGTGTGCTGTTGTTTGGCTGGGCGTTGATTGCCAGCCGGATGGCCAAGACCGTCTGAAGATTTGTGGCGCCTGCAAAAGATCGCAGCCTGCGGCAGCTCCTACAGGGGATTGCATTCCAATTGTAGGAGCTGCCGAAGGCTGCGATCTTTTGCTTTTCAGCGATAGAAAAGCCTATAAGCGATCTGCCCCGCCGCCTCATTCATCAACTGCCCGCTGCGCCAGACGGCCTTGAATTCCGGCATCCAGCCGCCCAGCGGCTCGGCGTTGTCCACGCCGAGGAATCCGACTGGTGCCGGCACCACTTCAAACCCGGCCTTCTGGAAACTCCAGACCGCGCGCGGCATGTGCCAGGCCTGGGTGACCACCACCACGCGCTTGATGCCCTCAGGCAACAGGACTTCGGCGCTGAATGTCGCGTTTTCCCAGGTGGTTCGGCTTTGCCCTTCCTGCCACCGCACAGCCACGCCAAAATCATCGCGCATTGAGTCAGCCATCATTTTGGCTTCGGTGGGCGGCGAGCCGTAATGCAAGCCACCACTGGTCAGGATCGGCAAGCCCGAGGCCTTTGCCAGGCGAGCGGCATAGCGTTCTCGCTCCAGGGCCATTCCGGTGGGTTGATCACTGCCCCAGGCCAGGTCACCCCGTTCGCGCCCGGCCCCCAGCACCACGATCGCATCGGCGCGCTGGGCCAGGGTTGCCCACTCGTCGCGAGGCAAAGGGGCTTCACGCTCAAGGAGCCCGGCGCCCCATTGCACCATCACCGGCAGGCTCATCAACCAGAAACCGCCCACGCCCAGCGCAAAACACCATCCGGCAAGGCGCGGTCTTGAGCGGCGCCACCACCAGGCGAGCACCAGCAACAGGATAAGGACGCCGGGCGGCATCAGAAGGTGTTTAACGAAATAGCGAAAAGGCATCGGGCATCTCCTTAAAGATGCCCGAAGCCTAAGTGGGTTGACGCAATGGGACAATAAATACGGAAGGACTATGCTTCAAAAAACCGTGGAGCATGGCTCTATGCGCTATTTGAACTGCAGGGACCGGACCTTTACCGCGTCTCTGCCAGGTATTTTGTCCTTGAGCCAGATGATCTTGGCCGAACGTGGTGCGTCGAGTTGCTTCACTGCCTCAGACAAGCATCCCTGCGTTTCACGCTCACTGCGATCGAGGTACGCCTTGACCAGTGCAAACTCTGCGGGGCTCAGGCCACGCAACTCCAGTTCCAAAGGGCGTTCGTCGCGCAGCCGACCCGCTGTTTTGGCTGCATCAAGGGCCATGCCCAAACGATCGATCAGTCTTTCGTACAACTCCGGTTTTGTAGCTTTTTGCCGTGACTCAACCATCCCTCACCTCATTGGAAGATAAGACCTACTCCCCATTTAGAGCTTAGCTTCCATCGACAAACCGGCTGGACGCCGCGACCAACGGCCCTCGCAGCGGTTTTTGCGAGACGCGCGGCAGTAATCAGGGTTTCCCTCGATAGAGTGCGGTCATGTATGCTACGGCGCTTCCTGTAACTCCACTTCCAGCTCCTCTGGACACCGAAACGCCGAATTGGCGCACTCACCGTCCAAGGTCGCATTGAAGAGGATTAGGCCACCCCTATTCAGTTCAAAAGTAGCCATGCACGAACAATATCAGCCCCGTGAAATCGAAGCCGCCGCCCAGTCGTTCTGGGACGAGCAAAAGTCCTTTGAAGTCAGTGAACAGCCAGGCAAGGAGACCTACTACTGCCTGTCGATGTTCCCTTACCCCAGCGGCAAGCTACACATGGGGCACGTGCGCAACTACACCATCGGCGACGTGATCTCCCGCTACCAGCGCATGCTCGGCAAGAACGTCCTGCAACCCATGGGTTGGGACGCCTTCGGCATGCCGGCGGAAAACGCCGCGATGAAGAACAACGTAGCGCCCGCCAAGTGGACCTACGAGAACATCGCCTACATGAAGACCCAGCTGCGCAGCTTGGGCCTGGCGGTGGACTGGTCGCGCGAAGTGACCACCTGCAAGCCCGATTACTACCGCTGGGAACAATGGCTGTTCACTCGCCTGTTCGAAAAAGGTGTGATCTACAAGAAAAGCGGCACCGTGAACTGGGACCCGGTCGACCAGACCGTCCTGGCCAACGAGCAGGTGATCGACGGTCGCGGCTGGCGTTCCGGCGCGCTGATCGAAAAACGCGAAATCCCGATGTACTACTTCAAGATCACCGCCTACGCGGATGAGCTGCTGGAGAGCCTCGACGAACTGACTGGCTGGCCTGAACAGGTCAAGACCATGCAGCGCAACTGGATCGGCAAATCCCGCGGCATGGAAGTGCAGTTCCCGTACAACGCCGACTCCATCGGCGAAGCCGGTGCACTGAAAGTCTTCACCACCCGTCCGGACACCCTGATGGGCGCGACCTATGTCGCCGTGGCTGCCGAGCACCACCTGGCCGCCCTCGCTGCCAAAAACAACCCTGAGCTGCAAGCGTTCATCGCCGAATGCAAGGGCGGTAGCGTCGCCGAAGCCGACGTCGCCACCCAGGAGAAAAAAGGCCTGCCGACCGGCCTGTTCGTCGAGCACCCTTTGACCGGTGAAAAACTGCCGGTATGGGTCGCCAACTACGTGCTGATGCACTACGGCGACGGCGCGGTGATGGCTGTTCCGGCCCACGACGAACGCGATTTCGAGTTCGCCCACAAGTACAACCTGCCGGTCAAATCCGTGGTGCGCACAAGCGCAGGTGACACCAACCCGGCGCCATGGCAGGACGCCTACGGTGAGTACGGCACGCTGATCAATTCCGGCGAGTTCGACGGCCTGGACTTCGCGGGTGCCTTCGACGCCATCGAGGTGGCGCTGATCAAGAAAGAACTGGGCGCCTCGCGCACCCAGTTCCGCCTGCGCGACTGGGGCATCAGCCGTCAGCGCTACTGGGGCTGCCCGATCCCGATCATCCACTGCAATACTTGCGGTGACGTGCCGGTGCCGGAAGATCAATTGCCTGTCGTGCTGCCGGAAGACGTCGTACCCGATGGCGCCGGTTCGCCACTGGCGCGCATGCCCGAGTTCTACGAGTGCAGCTGCCCGAAATGCGGCCAGCCTGCCAAGCGTGAAACCGACACCATGGACACCTTCGTCGAGTCCTCGTGGTACTACGCCCGCTACGCCTCGCCGCACTTTGAAGGTGGCCTGGTAGAGAAATCGGCGGCCGACCACTGGTTGCCGGTAGACCAGTACATCGGCGGTATCGAACACGCGATCCTGCACCTGCTCTACGCGCGCTTCTTCCACAAGCTGATGCGCGACGAAGGCCTGGTGAGCTCCAACGAGCCGTTCAAGAACCTGCTGACCCAGGGCATGGTGATCGCCGAGACTTACTACCGTCGCGAAGCCAACGGTGCCTACACCTGGTTCAACCCGGCGGACGTCGAGCTCGAACGCGACAGCAAGGCCAAGGTCATCAGCGCCAAGCTGATCGCCGACGGTCTGCCGGTGGAAATCGGTGGCACCGAGAAGATGGCCAAGTCGAAGAACAACGGCGTTGACCCACAGTCGATGATCGACCAGTTCGGCGCCGACACCTGCCGTCTGTTCATGATGTTCGCCTCGCCACCTGACATGAGCGCGGAATGGTCCGACTCCGGGGTCGAAGGTTCGCACCGCTTCCTCAAGCGCGTCTGGCGCCTGGCTCAAACGCACGTCACCCAGGGCCTGCCGGGCAAACTGGACGTCGCCAGCCTGAACGACGAGCAGAAAGCCATTCGCCGTTCGATCCACCAGGCCATCAAGCAGGCCAGCCACGACGTCGGCCAGAACCACAAATTCAACACCGCCATCGCCCAGGTGATGACGCTGATGAACGTGCTGGAAAAAGCCGCACAAGGCACCGATCAGGACCGTGCGCTGGTTCAGGAAGGCCTGGAAACCGTGACCCTGCTGCTGGCGCCGATCACCCCGCACATCAGCCACGAGCTGTGGCATCGCCTGGGTCACGCCGACCCGGTGATCGACGCCGCCTGGCCGGTGCTGGACGAAAGCGCCCTGGTGCAGGACAGCCTGACGCTGGTCATCCAGGTCAACGGCAAGCTGCGCGGGCAGATAGAAATGCCCGCCAGCGCCAGTCGCGAAGACGTCGAAGCCGCCGCCCGGGCCAACGAGAACGTGCTGCGTTTCGTCGATGGTCTGACCATTCGCAAAGTGATCGTGGTGCCCGGAAAACTGGTCAACATCGTCGCCAGCTAATTGGATCAGGCGCCTGGCCATGCCAGGCGCCGAATAAAACCTTTCGGGCCGCTTGATTGGCCCACATGGTTTCAAGGGGAGCAACACAATGATCAAACGCAACTTGCTGGTGATAGGCCTCGCAGTCCTGTTGAGCGCCTGTGGCTTCCAGCTACGTGGCACCGGCACCACCGAACTGGCGATCAAGGAACTCGACCTGAGCGCCCGCGACGCCTACGGCGAAACCGTGACACAACTGCGCCAGTCGCTGGTCAGCAGCGGCGTCAACGTCTACACCGGCGCCCCCTACAAACTCATCCTGACTGACCAGCAGGAATCCCAGCGCATCCTCAGCTACGCAGGCGCCGGTCGTACGGGCGAATATCAACTGAGCACGGTGCTCAGCTATGACATTCGCGGCCAGGGCAATCTGCCCCTGCTGAGCGACAAACTCGAAGTGCAGAAGGTGTTCATCCATGACGGCAACAACCTGGTAGGTTCCGACCAGGAAGCCAGCGATGCGCGCAGGGAAATGCGTCGCGAGCTGGTTCAACGCATGATGTTGCGCCTGCAGCAATTCACCCCGGCCCAGCTGGACCAGTTGCAGCAAACGGCGGCAGCCAAGGCCAAGGCGGAAGCCGCGGCACTGGAAGCAGCGCAGAAGGCTGAAGCGGAAACACCGCGTCAGTCTCCCATCGAACTGCCTCGGCAGTAAGCCTTACGGGGCGCCCCGGCGCCCCGTTTGCCCCCTCTTATGAAGCTCGCCCCTGCCCAACTCGCCAAACACCTGCAAGGCGCCCTCGCGCCGGTCTACGTCGTCAGTGGCGATGACCCCTTGCTGTGCCAGGAAGCCGCCGACGCCATCCGCACGGCCGCGCGCCAACAAGGCTTCGACGAACGCCAGGTGTTCGCCGCCGACGCCAGTTTCGACTGGGGAACCTTGCTGCAAGCCGGCGCCAGCATGTCGCTGTTCGCCGAAAAACGCCTGCTGGAATTGCGCCTGCCTTCCGGAAAACCCGGCGATAAAGGTGCTGCCGCGCTCATTGAGTACTGCTCGCGACCGGCCGAAGACACGCTGCTGTTGATCAGCCTGCCGAAGCTCGATGGCAGCGCGCAGAAAACCAAATGGGGCAAGGCGCTGGTCGAAGGCCAACAGACCCAGTTCGTGCAGATCTGGCCGGTGGATGCCAACCAGTTGCCCGGCTGGATCCGTCAGCGCCTGTCCCAGGCCGGGCTGTCCGCCAGCCAGGACGCCGTCGAGTTGATCGCCGCCCGGGTCGAGGGCAACTTGTTGGCCGCCGCCCAGGAAATCGAAAAGCTCAAGCTGATGGCCGAAGGCGGCCAGATCACCATCGAAACCGTACAGGCCGCGGTGGCCGACAGTGCACGCTTTGACGTTTTCGGCCTGACCGATGCCATTCTCAATGGCGAAGCCGCCCACGCGCTGCGGATGCTCGAAGGGCTTCGCGGTGAAGGGGTCGAGCCCCCGGTGATTCTCTGGGCCCTGGCCCGGGAACTGCGGCTGCTGGCCAACATTTCGTTGCAGTACAGCCAGGGCACGCCACTGGACAAGGCCTTCAGCCAGGCCAGACCGCCGGTCTGGGACAAGCGCAAACCACTGATGAGCAAGGCCCTGCAACGATATTCGGCGCAACGCTGGGCGCAATTGCTGCTCGAAGCCCAGCGCATTGACGCGCAGATCAAGGGCCAGGCGGCGGGTTCGCCGTGGATGAGCTTGAGTCGCCTGACGTTGTTGATGGCTGGGCAGCGATTGTCGTTGCCTGCTGAATAAGATCAAAAGATCGCAGCCTCTGTAGGAGCTGCCGCAGGCTGCGATCTTTTGATCTTTTTTCCTACAAAACACACATGCATTTGCGCTATAGACAGCCGCCCAACTTCGGCCGATGATTTGCCCCGCAAAACTCCTCACTTGTGAGCGCCCATCATGAGCAAAAAGCCGTCCAAACGCGGCCCCAACAAGGCCAAATCCATCATCGCCCAGCCATTGTTCCGCAGCCGACAGGAACGAGCCGGCAAGGGTAAAGGCAGCTACCGCCGCGAAGCCTTCCAGTCTGACAACTGGGAGGCTTCTTACTTTCTGGCAGCCTGAAAGGCAAGCAACCGCTCAACATGTTAAGGTCTGTACCTGATTCGTTTTCCCTGGACCCGTGCATGCCCCTTTGTATTTCCCGTCGTTGGCAGTTTCGCCAATTGATCGCTGCCTCCAGCCTCATCTTGCTAGTCGCCTGCGCGGAAAAACCCACCGCCGCCGACGCCCAGCCGATTCAGACTCTGCCTGTCGCCACCGCCCCGGCGGTCATTCCACCCGTGGTTCCAACCGGTGAAAATCTCGACATCCAGCCGACCCAGACCTTCGCCGAATGGCAGGCGGGTTTTCGCAAGGACGCCCTGGCCGCCGGTATCCGTGCCGACCTGTTCGACCGCGCCTTCGCCAATGTCAGCGTTGACCCGAGCGTGATCCGCGCCGACCGCAGCCAACCGGAATTCGCAAAACCGGTATGGGAATACCTCGATGGCGCCCTGTCGCCGCTGCGGGTTCGCAAAGGCCAGGCATTGGTCGAGCAGTACGCCGGCATCCTGCAAAGTATCGAACAGCGCTACGGCGTCGACCGCCAGGCACTGGTCGCGGTATGGGGCATGGAAAGCAACTTCGGCCAGTTCCAGGGCAGCAAGTCGGTGATCAACTCACTGGCCACCCTCGCCTACGAAGGCCGCCGCCCCGGTTTCGCCCACGCGCAATTGATCGCCGCCCTGCAGATCCTCCAGCAAGGCGATATCGAACCCGAGAAAATGCTGGGCTCCTGGGCGGGCGCCATGGGCCAGACCCAGTTCATCCCGACCACCTACAACACCCACGCCGTGGACTTCGATGGCGACGGTCGACGCGATATCTGGGGCAGCGCCACCGACGCCCTGGCGTCGACCGCCCACTACCTGCAAAGCTCCGGCTGGCAAAAAGGCCAGCCGTGGGGCTTTGAAGTGCAGCTGCCGGGCAGTTTCAACTACATCCTCGCCGATGGCTCGATTCGCAAGAGCGTCGCCGAATGGCGGCAACTGGGCGTGGTGCTGCCCAACGGCGGCCAGTTCCCGGCTGGCTCCGAGCAACTGTCCGCGGCGCTACTGTTGCCGGCAGGCTATCGCGGCCCAGCCTTCCTGGTGCTCGACAACTTCCGCGCGATTCTCAAGTACAACAACTCGTCGTCCTACGCCCTCGCGGTGAGCCTGTTGGCTGAGCGCTTCAATGGCGCCGGGTTGATCAGCGGCACCTGGCCCAAGGATGACCTGCCCCTGAGCCGTACCGAGCGGATCGAACTGCAGAACCTGCTGAGTGCGCAGAACTACGACGCGGGCACTGCCGACGGCATCATCGGTGCCAATACCCGCAAGGCGATCCGCAGCGCCCAGCAGTCGTTTGGCTGGCCGGCGGATGGTTATCCGACGCACAAGTTGCTGGAAGGATTGCGTAACCGCTAGGCGCCTAATCCACTGTTGTAGGAGCGAGCTTGCTCCGGGCGGCGTTCCGACGATGGACTCAAGGGCGCCGCGTTTAGCCAGTAAACACGCGTTATCGTTGACGTCCATCGCGAGCAAGCTCGCTCCTACACGGGGGGGGCGAGGTTTAGCGTCTTACGACGTTTTGTTCCAGCGCCAGTTGCTGTTTACCCGCATCCAGTTTCACCAGCGCCCCCATCGGCAGCGTCAGGTTCGGATTGCAGTGCCCGCTGCGCCACCCGGACAGCACCGGGATGCACAACGGTTCTAGGGTCTGCTTCAGCAATCGATCCAGGGCCTGCGCCTCTACCCCCGCTATATCGCCCACCAGGACCCCACGCAGCTTGTGCAACACGCCCGCCAGGCGCAGATGGGTCAGCAGTCGGTCGATGCGATACAGCGGCTCGTTGATGTCTTCGATAAACAGGATGACACCCGCGGCATCGATCTCGAAAGGCGTGCCCATGGTCGCGGCAATCATCGACAGGTTACCGCCTAGAAGGCGGCCATAAGCGACGCCCGGCACGATTGTCGTCAAGGGGCGGCCAACCGGATGGGCAAGCACCATACCGGCCCTGCATTGCCCTCTGAGCATGTTGAAGAACGAGGATTCGGTCGGCGGCAGCCGCTCGCCCAGCAGATCGGCGTTGAGCAACGGGCCGTGGAAGGTCACGAAACCCGCGTAGCGGCTGATCGCCAGATGCAGCGCGGTGATGTCGCTATAGCCGATGAATGGCTTGGCGTTTTGGCGCAGCAGCTGGAAATCGATGCGATCGAGCAACCGCGGGGTACCGTATCCGCCGCGCAGGCAAATGATCGCATCGACCTCGGGATCCATGAACGCGGCATGCAGGTCATTGAGTCGCACCTCGTCGCTGCCGGCCAGGTAGCCGTCCTTCTCGAACACCCCGGGAAAAATCCGCAGCGCATAACCGCGAGCTCGCATCCAGGCGATGGCCTTCTTGGTGTCCAGCGCCGCCGGACCTGCAGGCGCGATAACAGCGATCAGCCCTTGCATCGGCAAGGCCGGTACAGGCGTGTGGGGAATGAGCGTCGGGTCAGGTCTTGCGTTCATCCATGGATCTCCCTGCGTGAAAGCATCAAGCACACATTAGTCAGGAACGCAGACAAACAGAAGCGGATCAAGCATCTCGCAGTCGCAGGAAAAGACTGATGTGCCTGTGAGACAGGCAAAAAAAGCCCGCAAGGCCGTTTGAACGTTGCGGGCTGTTTGTTCATGGCCGAATCAGGACGACATCAACTCGGCCTTGACCAGCTTCGCCTGCTCGTCGGCGTGGTACGAAGAGCGTACGAGCGGGCCGGAAGCAACGTTCTTGAAGCCCATTTTGTAACCTTCCTCGGCGAACCAGGCAAAGGTGTCCGGGTGCACGAAACGCTGCACCGGCAAGTGACTGCGCGACGGTTGCAGGTACTGGCCGAGGGTCAGCATGTCGATGTCGTGCTCGCGCATGCGCTTCATGACTTCGATGACTTCTTCGTCGGTTTCGCCCAGGCCCAGCATCAGGCCGGACTTGGTCGGAATGTGCGGCATCATCTGCTTGAAGCGTTGCAGCAGGGTCAGCGACCACTGGTAGTCCGAACCCGGACGCGCAGCCTTGTACAGGCGTGGCACGGTTTCCAGGTTGTGGTTGAAAACATCCGGCGGCTCGGCGGCGGTGATTTGCAGGGCGATGTCCATGCGGCCACGGTAATCCGGAACCAGGGTTTCGAGCTGTACGTTCGGCGACAGCTTGCGGATCTCGCGGATGCAGTCGGCAAAGTGCTGGGCGCCGCCGTCACGCAGGTCGTCGCGGTCGACCGAGGTGATCACCACGTACTTGAGTTTCAGGTCGGCGATGGCGATGGCCAGGCTTTGCGGCTCGTTGACGTCCAGTGGCTTCGGACGGCCGTGGCCGACGTCGCAGAACGGGCAACGACGGGTGCAGATGTCGCCCATGATCATGAAGGTTGCAGTGCCGCCGGAGAAGCACTCGCCCAGGTTCGGGCAGGACGCTTCTTCGCACACGCTGTGCAGCTTGTGTTTGCGCAGCAAGGCCTTGATGCGGTCGACTTCCGGAGAGACCGGGATGCGTACGCGAATCCAGTCAGGCTTCTTCGGCAGTTCGGTGGTCGGAATGATCTTTACCGGGATGCGTGCAACCTTCTCGGCGCCGCGCAGCTTGACGCCGGCTTCAACCTTGGCACGCGGGGCCGGGCGCTCGGTGACATCGAGCGTCGGGATCATGGTTTGCACTGCATCAGTAGTCATATCAGTCGATTCCGCCCGTGAGGGTCGTCTGCTCAGCATAGTCGAGGTGTTTGACGAGCTGCGCGCGCAGCCGGGCACTTACCTCGGCAAATTCAATCGATCCTGCGTGATCGCTCAGCTGGGTCATCGCCAGCCCGGCGTAGCCGCAGGGATTAATCCGTCGAAACGGTTCCAGGTTCATGTCCACGTTCAGGGCCAGGCCATGAAAGGAACAACCGTGGCGGATCCGCAGACCCAGGGAAGCGATTTTCGCGCCATCGACGTACACGCCCGGCGCATCCGGCTTGGCCGCGGCGGTCACGCCGTAACTGGCGAGCAGTTCGATCAGGCATGCCTCCATGCGACTTACCAGGTCGCGTACGCCGAAACCCAGCTTGCGTACGTCCAGCAACAGGTAGGCCACCAGTTGCCCGGGCCCGTGATACGTCACCTGGCCACCGCGATCAACCTGCACCACCGGGATATCGCCCGGCAGCAGCAAGTGCTCGGCCTTGCCGGCCTGGCCCTGGGTGAAGACCGGCGGGTGTTCGACCAGCCAGATCTCGTCGGCGGCATCGCTGCCGCGTTCGTTGGTGAAGCGCTGCATGGCATGCCAGACCGGCTCGTAAGCCATCTGGCCAAGCTCGCGAAAACCCACCGCGGCGGACATCACAGCACCATGTGCACGAAACCGGTGGCCCGCAGTTCGCTGTTGATGTTGTACAGCTGGTCCTGGTCGGTCGCGACGATGTGCAACTGGATGGTGGTGTATTTGCCGTTTGTGCTCTGGCGCTCATCCACGCGGTCATGGTTGATCGTCGCGTGTTTCTTGACGATCTCGATGATCTTGTCCTTGTTGCCCACACCAGTATCGCTGATCACCTTAACCGGGTAATCCACGTTGGGGAATTCGATCTTGGGCGCCTTTACTTCGGTATCGGTCATGGCGTAACGGCCTCGTAAGCGTAAGCCGTGGCGACGGGCATAGCCCCACGCCGGATCAGCGCGGGGGCCATGCTGGTGCACACTATCAGTTGAACAAGCCGTAGAAGAATAGACGGATGCTATCCCACATGCGACGGAAGATACCACCCTCTTCGACGCCATCCAGAGCGATCAGGTCGGCGCTGTGCACCACCTTGTCTTCCAGTTTGACTTCGACTTTGCCGATCACGTCGCCCTTGGCGATTGGCGCAACCAACTGCGGGTTCATGGTCATGCTGGCGGCGAGCTTTTTCAGCTGGCCTTTTGGCAGGGTCATGGTCAGGTCTTGAGCCAGGCCTGCCTTGATCTGGTTGGTGGCGCCTTTCCAGACCGGAGCCTGGGCCAGTTCGGTGCCCTTCTGATAGAAGGTCTGGGTTTCGAAGAAGCGGAAACCGTAGGTCAGCAGCTTCTGGGTTTCGGCGGCGCGAGCCACTTCGCTGTTGGTGCCGAACACCACGGCGATCAGGCGCATGCCATCACGTACGGCCGAAGACACCATGCAGTAGCCGGCTTCGTCGGTGTGACCGGTTTTCAGACCGTCAACGGTCTTGTCACGCCACAGCAGCAGGTTGCGGTTCGGTTGCTTGATGCCGTTCCAGAAGAACTCTTTCTGCGAGTAGATCGCATAGTGAGCCGGGTCTTCGTGGATGATCGCGCGGGCCAGCACGGCCATGTCGTGAGCCGACGAGTAGTGCTCGGGGTTCGGCAGGCCGGTCGGGTTCATGAAGTGGCTGTTGGTCATGCCCAGGTCAGCCACGGTCTTGTTCATCATGTCGGCGAACGCGTCTTCGCTGCCGGCGATGTGCTCGGACAGCGCAACGCTGGCGTCGTTACCCGACTGGATGATGATGCCGTGCAGCAGGTCGCTGACAGTTACCTGCGAGCCGACCTTGATGAACATCCGCGAGCCGCCGGTACGCCAGGCGTTTTCGCTGACGGTCACCGGATCGTTTTCACCGATCTGGCCGCGACGGATTTCGAGGGTCGCGATGTACGCGGTCATCAGCTTGGTCAGGCTGGCTGGCGGCAGACGCTGGTCACCATTGTTTTCGACCAGCACGTTGCCGCTGCTGGCGTCCATGAGCACGTAGGCCTTGGCGGCCAGTTGCGGTGGCGACGGCATCATCTCGACCGCGAATGCGGCAGGCGAGAGGAGCAGCGGGACTAGAAGGCACAGGCGTTTGGCAAAGGTGGTGATGTTCATCCGTCTCTCGAAATCGCTAATGGAAACTTGCCCGAGGGCAAAACTATTCAGACAGCCTTCTAACGGGCCGTCGCGTGTTCAGCTGCTCACTCAGTAACCCTTGCCGGGCTTTTGTTCTTCAACGAGCCAACAACCTGGTTCACCCCCCAAAACCGCAGATGAACCGTCAATCAAGTTCTACGTATTACTCAGTGGCTTACTCGGTCACTACGCTCGGCGAACCGAGATTAGCCAGGCGCACACTGTTCTGCACTTGCTGGATTTCACCCGGCGAACCGATCGGCCCCAGGCGCACCCGATGCAGTGTCTGTTGATTGCGCACGATCGAGCTGATGAACACCGGAGCGCTCACCATCCCGCTGAGCTTGGACCTCAGCAGTTCGGCAGCGTCCGGGTTGGCGAACGCGCCCACCTGCAGATACTGGCCAGACGCTGATGCAGAAGCGTTTTTTTTTGCATCCACTTGTACCGGGACAACGGCGGCGGCGTGTTGCTGCGGTGGTGGCGTCCATTGCTCGACGGTACCGGCCGAGGCCGTGATTACCGGGGCGCTATTCTGCGCGACTTTCGGCTCATTGAGCATCAATGGCGCCGGACGGCCTTTGGCGGCCCACCATTGCTGCGGGTCGATGCCTTCGACCTTGACCCGCGCGGTGCCGGTTTCGGCGTAACCGAGCTTCTTCGCAGCCGCATAGGACAAGTCGATGATCCGGTCCGAATAGAACGGCCCGCGATCGTTGACACGCAGGATCACGCTCTTGTTGTTGTCCAGGTTGGTCACCCGGACGTAACTTGGCAGTGGCAATGTCTTGTGCGCGGCACTCATGCCGTACAGGTCATAGACTTCGCCGTTGGCGGTGTTCTGACCGTGGAATTTGGTGCCGTACCAGGACGCCGTACCCGACTGCACGTAGGTCTTGGACTCTTGCAACGGGAAGTAAGTCTTGCCCAGCACCGTGTACGGGTTGGCCTTGTATGGGCCGGTGTGCAGGGTTGGCGTGGCGTCCGGGATGCGGGAAACGTCGACGTCCCACCATGGCGCGCCATCCTTGTGGGCACGGTTGATGTCCAGCCCCGGCGTCGAGCGCACGGCGGTGGTAGTCTTCTGCGCCGGCGCGCGGCTGGTCGAACAACTGGCAACCAGCACTGCCAACGCGGCAAATGCCATCAGCTTCAGGGGTTTATTCATAGGCAATGCCCGCATTACTTGACGCCCCGTGCTTGGACCAGCTGTTCAGACAGTTGATGTACGGCCATGGCGTACATCACGCTGCGGTTATATCGCGTGATCGCGTAAAAATTCTTCAGGCCCATCCAGTATTCAGGGCCATTGTCGCCTTCCAGGCGGAATGCGGTAACCGGCATATCATCGCGCAGCGCATCATGACTTGACCAGCCCAGGGCCCGCAACTCTCCAACGGTTTTAGTCGGCTCGATACCGGCGGTCAAACCATCGTCCACCTGTTCGCCGCGCACGTCGGCGCGGCTGACCACCGGCTCGCCGGCAACCCAGCCGTGGCGCTTGAAATAGCTGGCGACGCTGCCAATGGCATCGTCCGGGTTGTTCCAGATATTGATGTGGCCGTCTCCGTCGAAGTCCACCGCATAGGCGCGAAAGCTGCTCGGCATGAACTGCGGCAAGCCCATGGCGCCGGCGTAGGAGCCCTTGAGGGTCAGTGGGTCGACCTGCTCTTCCCGGGCCAGCAGCAGGAACTCACGCAATTCCTTGCGGAAAAATTCGGCACGGGGAGGATAGTCGAAACCGAGGGTCGACAAGGCATCAATTACCCGGAAATTGCCGGTATTGCGGCCAAAAAAGGTCTCAACACCGATAATCGAGACAATCACCTGCGCCGGTACGCCGTATTCCTGCTCGGCACGGGCCAGCACGGCCTCATGCTGACGCCAGAAGTCGACGCCACGGGCAATCCGCGCATCGGTAATGAACATCGGCCGGTATTCGTTCCACTGCTTGACCCGTTCGGCCGGTTTCGAAATGGCATCCAGGATCGACTGCTTGCGCTGCGCCTCGCGGAACACGCCCATCAGTTGCTCACCGGCGAAACCATAGTCGCGGGTCATCTCACCGACGAACTCGGCCACTTGTGGCGAGCCGTCGTAATCGCCGGCCAACGCTTGTTGCGAAGTGCCAAGGATGCTTACCAGGCCGACCCATGGCGCGTATCGAGTCGCCCAGCCACGCATTGCTTGCATTGAACTCTTCACCTTATTCAAACCTGCGCGATCCACTTGCGATGGGTATGGATCGACATCAAAACCCCAAACGCTGACAGCAGCGTCACCAGCGAAGTTCCTCCGTAGCTAATGAACGGCAACGGCACCCCCACCACCGGCAACAGGCCGCTGACCATACCGATATTGACGAAAACATACACAAAAAATGTCATGGTCAAGGCACCCGCCAGCAATTTGCCGAACAAGGTCTGCGCCTGGGCGGTAATCACCAGCCCGCGACCGATCAACAGCAGGTAGATCAGCAGCAGCGCGCAAATGCCCACCAGGCCGAACTCCTCCCCCAATACCGCGATGATGAAGTCGGTGTGGCTTTCCGGAAGGAAATCCAGGTGTGACTGGGTGCCCAGCAACCAGCCCTTGCCGAACACGCCGCCGGAACCGATCGCAGCCTTGGACTGAATGATGTTCCAGCCGGTACCCAACGGATCGCTTTCAGGGTCGAGGAAGGTCAGGATCCGCTGTTTCTGGTAGTCGTGCATGATGAAGAACCACATGGCGATCGCCACGGGCACGGCGGCCGCCAGCACACTGACAATCCAGCGCCAGCGCAGTCCCCCCATGAACAGCACGAAGGCGCCGCCGGCCAGGATCAGCAGCGAGGTGCCGAGATCCGGTTGGCGCACGATGAGAATGAACGGGATGCCGATCAGCATCAGGCTGATGCCGACATGCTTGAGCTGCGGCGGCAAGGTGCGCTTGGACAGGTACCAGGCAATGGTCGCCGGCATCAGGATCTTCATGAATTCCGAAGGCTGGAAGCGTATGACGCCGGGAATATTGATCCAGCGCGTGGCGCCCATGGCGTTGTGGCCCATGACATCAACCACGACCAGCAAAAGCACGCCGATCACATAACCGACCGGCACCCAGCGCGCCATGAAACGCGGTTCGAACTGAGCGATAACGATCATCGACACCAGGCCGATGCCGAACGACGTCGCCTGCTTGGCCAGCAAATCCCAGCTCTTGCCACTGGCCGAATACAGCACGAACAGGCTGCCGGCAGCCAGGGTCAGCAGCAGGATCAGTAGCGGACCGTCGATGTGCAGGCGCTGCAGCAGCGTTGCACGACGACGCATCACATCCTCGCTGGAGAGCATGCGATCAAAATTATTCATCACGGGCGGTTGCCTCTGCACTGATTGGGGCGGCGTATTCGGGCTTCAGGCGACCGTCCTGGCCCAGCAGCCAGGCGTCCATGACTTGACGCACCACCGGCGCGGCCACGCCGGAGCCGGATTCACCGTTCTCGACCATCACCGACACCACGATCTTCGGATCGTCGGCCGGCGCGAAGCCAACGAACAGGGCGTGGTCGCGATGACGCTCCTGGACCTTGGAACGGTCGTACTTCTCGCCTTGCTTGATCGCCACCACCTGGGCGGTACCACTCTTGCCGGCAATCCGGTACTGCGCACCGATCGAGGCCTTGCGCGCGGTGCCTCGGGCGCCGTGCATGACCTGCTGCATGCCATGGTTGACCCGCGTCCAGTCCGACGGATCGCGCAGGATGATGTCCGGCATCGGGTTCTCGTCCACCGGCTTCTCGCCTTCGATGGTCTTGGCCAGGTGTGGACGGTTCCACACGCCTTTGTTGGCCACCAGTGCCGTGGCCTGGGCCAGCTGCAATGGCGTCGACTGCATGTAGCCCTGGCCGATCCCCAGGATCAGCGTTTCCCCCGGGAACCACGCCTGTCGGCGGGTCGCTCGCTTCCATTCGCGGGTCGGCATCAGCCCCGGCGATTCTTCGAACATGTCCAGGGAGACCTTCTGGCCAATGCCGAACTTGGTCATGTACGCCGACAACCGATCGATCCCCAGCTTGTGGGCCAGGTCATAGAAGTAGGTATCGTTGGACCGCATGATCGCCGTATCCAGGTCGACAAAGCCGTCGCCGGTACGGTTCCAGTTGCGGTATTTGTGATCGTAGTTGGGCAGCATGTAGTAACCCGGGTCGAACACCCGGGACGAAGCGGTCACCACGCCCGCGTCCAGCCCCGCGATCGCTACGGCCGGCTTGATGGTCGAACCCGGCGGATAAAGGCCACGCAGGACACGGTTGAACAGCGGCCGGTCGATGGAGTCGCGCAGCTCGGAATAGGCCTTGAAACTGATGCCGGTGACGAACAGGTTCGGGTCGAAGCTCGGCTGGCTGACCATCGCCAGCACCTCGCCGGTTTTCGGGTCCAGCGCCACCACCGCGCCACGACGCCCGCCAAGCGCGGCTTCAGCGGCTTCCTGCAACTTGATATCCATGCTCAGGACTATGTCCTTGCCGGAAATCGGTTCGGTACGTTTGAGCACCCGCAATACGCGTCCGCGGGCGTTGGTCTCGACTTCCTCGTAACCCACCTGGCCGTGCAGCTCCGGCTCGTAGAAGCGCTCGATGCCGGTTTTGCCGATGTGGTGGGTGCCGCTGTAATTGACCGGATCGAGCGACTTCAACTCTTTCTCGTTGATCCGCCCCATGTAACCCACCGAGTGGGCAAAATGCGCACCCTGCGGATAGTGACGGACCAGTTGCGCGACCACTTCCACCCCGGGCAGGCGGAATTGATTAACGGCAATGCGGGCGATCTGCTCTTCGGTCAGTTCAAACAGGATCGGCACCGGCTCGAACGGCCGTCGCCCCTGGCGCATGCGCTTCTCGAAAATCACCCGATCCTCGGGCGTCAGCTCCAGCACTTCGACGATCACATCGAGCACTTGCTGCCAATCGCCAGAGCGCTCGCGGGTCATGCTCAGGCTGAAGCTAGGTCGGTTGTCGGCAATCACCACGCCGTTGCGGTCGAAAATCAAGCCGCGGGTCGGCGGAATCGGCTGCACATGGACGCGGTTGTTTTCCGACAGGGTCGAGTGGTATTCGTACTGGATGACCTGCAGGAAATACAGGCGCGCGATCAGCACCCCAATGAGCAGCACCACTGCAATGGCACCGAACACGACGCGGCCACGCACCAGACGGGCGTCTTTTTCGTGGTCCTTGATGCGGATCGGTTGGGACATGAGGGCGCAACTACTTGTGGTAAGGGTGACCGGACAGCACTGTCCAGGCACGATACAGCTGCTCGCCGATGAGGATGCGCACCAGCGGGTGCGGCAACGTCAGCGGTGATAGCGACCAGCGCTGATCGGCACGGGCGCAGACTTCCGGTGCCAGCCCTTCGGGGCCGCCAACCATGAAGTTGACCGTGCGCGAGTCCAGCCGCCAGCGATCGAGCTCGACCGCCAGCTGCTCGGTGCTCCAGGGCTTGCCGTGGACTTCGAGGGTGACAACGCGCTCGTTTGGCCCGACCTTGGCCAGCATGGCTTCGCCTTCCTGACGGATGAAGCGCGCCACGTCGGCGTTCTTGCCACGGGTATTGAGCGGTATTTCCACCAGTTCCAGCGCCAATTCGGACGGAAGACGCTTGGCATATTCATGCCAGCCTTCTTCCACCCACTTGGGCATGCGGGAACCGACGGCGATCAGTCGCAGTCGCACAGCCGTTCCTTATTCCTGGTCTTTGTTGAGCTTGGTGAAATGCTCATGACCGACTTCAGGGCTGTGGTGTTTGCCATCAGCGGCACGGCTCTGCTCGGCGCCTTTCCACAGGCGCTCCAGGTCGTAGAACTGGCGGGCATTGGAGGTCATCATGTGAACGATCACGTCGTCCATGTCCAACAGCACCCAGTCGCTGTCGCCCTTGCCTTCTTCACCCAGCGGCTTGATGCCCAGGGCTTTGACGGCTTCGCGAACCTTGTCCAGCATCGCGCCGATCTGGCGGTTGGAGGTACCGGTGGCGATGATCATGTAGTCAGTGATGCTCTGCTTGTCGCGAACATCGATCACCAGCACGTCCTGGGCCTTGACGTCTTCCAGGGCGGCTACGGCGATCTTGACCAGCTCGTCGCCTTTTGGCGGTTCGGCAGCCAGAACCTTCTCAGGCAGCGGAGCGCTCTTGAACGTGCCTTTGCGTTTAACTTTGCTTTCGTTGTTGCTCGTCATATAAAACTCGTTTTGCTCGTATGTTCGGGCGCTTCGGTACACGTTGTTGCCACGTGCCTTGAAGCACTCCTATTCAGTTCGACGCACGGTAAAGTCCGTGCGCATCGATGTAGGCCAGGACCGCGTCGGGCACCAGGAAACGTACCGACTTACCGCTGGCCAGCAGTTGACGGATCTGGGTGGCGGAAACCGCGAGCGGTGTCTGCCAGACGAATGCAATCTGTCCGCTCGGCCCCTTGAGGGCCAGCGGGTCGCTCACCGAGCGCGCTGCCAGCAGGTTGCGCAAGGCATCCGGCGGTTCGCTGTCGGCATCCGGGCGTTGCAACACCAGGATATGGCAATGCTGGAGCAACTCTTCCCAGCGGTGCCAAGTGGGCAGGCCGCAAAATGCGTCCCAGCCCAAAAGCAGAAAAACCTGGGTCTCGGCGGGCATTTCGGCACGCATCAACTCCAGGGTATCAATGGTGTAGGACGGTTTGTCCCGCTGCAATTCGCGGTCGTCCACCACCAACGGTGCCACACCGGCCACCGCGCATTCGACCATCGCCAGACGGTCTTTCGCCGACACCTGCGGCGTACCCCGATGGGGCGGCCTGGCACTGGGTGTCAGGCGCAGTTCATCGAGCGCCAGCGATTCGGCGACTTCCAGCGCACCCCGCAAATGGCCGACGTGCACCGGGTCGAAGGTCCCGCCCAGTACGCCGATGCGTCGAGGTGCAGGCGCGCTGGCGGTGACCGGGGCTGACGGGTCGAGGTCGCCCAAGTCAGACCGGCTCCTGTCCGCGCAACTGGCCATCACCGACCACGATGTACTTCTCGCAGGTCAGACCTTCGAGACCGACCGGGCCGCGGGCGTGCAGCTTATCAGTAGAAATGCCGATCTCGGCACCCAATCCGTATTCGAAGCCATCGGCGAAGCAGGTCGGGGTGTTGATCATCACCGACGAAGAATCGACTTCAGCCACGAAACGCCGGGTGTCGCCCTGGTGTTCGCTGACAATCGAATCGGTGTGATGGGAGCCAAAATGGTTGATGTGCTCGATCGCCTGGTCAAGCCCGTCGACCACGCGGATCGACAGGATGGGCGCCAGGTACTCGGTGCTCCAGTCCTCTTGCGTGGCCGGCACGGCATCGATAATTGCCCGGGTGCGTTCGCAGCCGCGCAGTTCGACGCCTTTTTCGCGGAACTGGGCCGCCATCGCCGGCAGGAAATCTTTGGCAACGATTTGATCGACCAGCAGCGTCTCCATCGCCCCGCAGATGCCGTAGCGGTAAGTCTTGGCGTTGAACGCGATGCGCTGGGCTTTCGCCAGGTCGGCGTGCTCGCTCACGAAAACGTGGCAGATACCATCCAGGTGCTTGATCACCGGCACCCGGGCATCCCGACTGACGCGCTCGATCAGGCCACGGCCACCACGGGGCACAATGACGTCGACGTATTCAGGCATGCTGATCAGCGCACCAACGGCAGCGCGATCAGTGGTTTCCACCACTTGCACCACGGCGGCCGGCAGATCGGCCTCGGCCAGGCCGCGCTGGATGCAGGCGGCGATGGCGCGATTGGAATGAATGGCCTCGGAGCCGCCGCGCAGGATGGTCGCGTTGCCAGACTTCAGGCACAGGCTGGCCGCGTCGATGGTCACATTCGGCCGTGACTCGTAGATGATCCCGATCACGCCAAGCGGGACGCGCATCTTGCCCACCTGGATACCCGACGGGCGATAGCTCATGTCGCGGATCGCGCCGACCGGGTCGGGCAACGCCGCGACCTGGCGCAGGCCAACGATCATGCCGTCGATACGCGCCGGGGTCAGCGCCAGACGCTCGAGCAGGGCCGGCTCCAGACCATTGGCGCGACCAGCCGCCAGGTCCAGCTCATTGGCCGCGGTCAATTCGTCGCGGGCTGCATCCAGCGCATTGGCAGCCGCCTGCAGCGCGCGGTTTTTCTGCGCGGTGCTGGCACGGCCGATCACGCGGGAAGCCTCGCGGGCAGCGCGACCCAGGCGGGTCATGTAGTCAAGAACGGACTCAGTCATGGTCTGGAGTGGTCTTTGCTAAGGTCTTGGTAAAGAGTAAAGCGGCAGATTATAGCTGTCGTGTCCGCCGACTAACAGCGGTGACGGGCGGATGGTCGAAATCGAGGGCAATTTGCCGACGTTCAGCCGGGATTAAGCTGCAAATTGTTATCATCACGACTCACTCAGCCCTGATAAACGCCGTTCATCATGACTAACCTGACTGTTCGCGCCTCCGCCGAGGGCCTGCCCAAGGGCCTTCCGGACGCGTTTTTCGACCGCGACGCGCAAGTTCTCGCCCGCGATCTACTCGGAAAAGTCATCCGCCATCGGGTCGGCGATCAGTGGCTCAGCGCGCGGATCATCGAGACAGAAGCCTATTACTGCGCAGAAAAAGGCAGCCACGCCTCCCTCGGCTACACAGAAAAGCGTAAGGCTTTGTTTCTGGATGGCGGGCATATCTATATGTACTACGCTCGCGGCGGCGATTCACTCAACTTCAGCGCCCAAGGGCCGGGCAATGCCGTGCTGATCAAATCCGCCTACCCCTGGGTCGACGAGTTGAGCGGGTCGGCGAGCCTTGCGCAGATGTTGTTGAACAACCCCGACGCCCAAGGCCGCCCTCGCCCCTCGCAAAAGCTCTGCGCGGGGCAAACACTGCTCTGCAAGTCGCTGGGCTTGAAGGTGCCGGTATGGGACGCCAAGCGCTTCGATCATGAAATTTTACTGGTGGAGGATGTCGGACAGACCCCAGCCCACATCATCCAGGCCACCCGCCTGGGCATTCCCCATGGACGCGACGAGCACCTGATGTACCGCTTCGTCGACGCGGCCTATGCCGCCTATTGCACGCGGAACCCGCTGCGACGGGGCCAGGTCGAAGGTCGCGATTATCTAATACTGACCTGACACTGGAATGATTCATTGTAGGAGCGAGCTTGCTCGCGAATGCACCGGGTCAGTCGACATCAACGCTGGCTGATCCACCGCTTTCGCGAGCAAGCTCGCTCCTACAGGGGACCCGTAGCGTTTTAAGATGATATTCGCCCGCTAGGGCCATTTGAATTCGATGGAGTTGTTTTTATGGGCCCATGGCTCGAAAGCGTGACCGGCTGGTTGACGGTCAACCCGCAATGGCTGGCGGCAGCGGTATTCATCGTGGCCTTTGTGGAATGCCTGGCGATTGCCGGCCTGATCGTGCCTGGCACCGTATTGCTGTTCGCCGTGGCGGTACTGGCCGGCAGCGGCGCACTGTCATTGAGTGAGACCTTGCTCCTGGGTTTTCTCGCCGGCGTGCTCGGCGACGTGGTTTCGTATTTCCTCGGCCGCCACTTCCATCAGAACATCCGGCGCCTGCCGGGCTTGCGTCATCACCCGGAATGGATCACCGGGGCAGAAGCATATTTCCAGCGCTACGGTATCGCCAGCCTGCTGGTCGGACGCTTCATCGGCCCCCTGCGCCCGATGCTGCCGATGGTCGCCGGGATGTTCGACATGCCCTTCCCGCGCTTCTTCGCGGTCAGCCTGCTGGCTGGCGCCGGCTGGTCCGTGGCGTACCTGCTACCGGGCTGGGCCACGGGCGCGGCGATTCGCCTGCCGCTGCCCGAAGGCTTCTGGCTTGAGGCCGGCATCGTTGCCGGCAGCATTGCAATCATGGTCGGACTGAGCGCAACCAGCAGCCTGCGCCGCCATCGCAAGGCCACGGTGTTCATTGCCGGCATGAGCTTGCTGATTCTGGCGGGCCTGTTTATCGGCTATCCCCACCTGGACGCCCTCGATCAGGGGGTCATGACCCTGGTGCAGGAGCACCGCAGCCCGACGCTCGATGAAGTGGCGGTGGTCTTCACCCTGATTGGCGAATTCCGCAACATGCTGATTTTCAGCGCCTTGCTGGTGGTGCTGCTGCTGATTACCCGTCAATGGCGCCAGCTGATCTTCGCCACCACCACCCTGCTCTGCACCGCGCTGGGCAACACCCTGACCAAACACTTTTTCGGCCGCGTGCGCCCGGAGGTATTGAGCGACCCGCTGACCAGCTACAGCATGCCCAGTGGCCACGCATCCGGGGCGTTTGCACTGTTCCTGACCCTCGCCGTCCTGGCCGGCCGCGGGCAACCGCCACGGATGCGCCTGACCTGGTTGCTGGTGGCGTGCTTGCCGGCGCTGGCGATCGCCCTCTCCCGCGTTTACCTCGGTGCACACTGGCCGACGGATGTGCTGGCGGGCGCGATGCTGGCGTCGTGTGTTTGTGCGGCGAGTTTGTGGTTGATTCAGCGTCAAACCTCGCTCAACGCCATGCCACCCAGGGTCTGGTGGCTGGTCCTGCCATCGTTGGTAGCGCTTTTCGGATTCTTCGTCTTGCGGCATCTACCGCATACGATGTTGCGGTATTCCTATTAACAAAGATTTTCAGTCAATCTCAAGTCGCCCCCCAAAAAAAACAATCCCGCTCGAACTGAGCGGGATTGTTTTTTACAAGTAGTAATTTAACCTCATATAAAAGGCAAACTACGATCACGGGAACAACCAGTGATTATTATGGAAAAGGGATTCTGTTAATAGCTTCGGCAGCCCGCTCCTCAAGAAAGTCATGCAGACGTCCGTCATATTGCTTAAATACGGCATCGAGCTCAGCGTCTACCTTATCCCGGATTTCAACATACCGAGCAGCCGGATTGCGGACCACCAACTCATCGGCGATTTGACGCCAAATCTCAGTCAGAATAAAAAAATACGCCTCCCTTTGTGAGGGATCAAGCGGGCTAAAAACAGCAGAATCAACAACTTTAACATCCATAATTAAAACTCTCCTTGTTATGTCGATCCAGAAACCTGGACCACAAGGAAAACTTAATTAGAAGAACGTCGCCTTACAAGCATTTTAATTTTAAAATTAAAACAAAACAATTAAGCAAACAACTCCCCCTGCAACTCATCCAGCAACGCCTGAATCGCATCCAGCCGTTGCTGCGGATCATCAAGTTGCAGCAGGTCGATCTTGTCCACTTCGGCAAACGGCAACAGGTAAGCCAGCTGGTTGGCCAGCGACTGTTGTCCGGTGGCCTCCGTGCCCATGTTCAGCGCTTCGACCATCGGGTGTTCGGCCAGGGCCTTGAGCAAGGCCACCAGATCGGCGTCTTCGTCCTGCAGCGGCTGCTCAGGCTCGTCTTCCAGCCATTCGACCTCGGCGAGGATCAGCTGGTCGCGCTGGACTTCGGTGGTCAACACGTTGAACCGTCGCCCGCCCTCAACCCGTATCCCCAGCAGGCCGTTGTCCTGCTGCTGAAAATCGGTGATGCGCGCTTCACAACCGACCATGGCAAAGCCCTGGGGCGCGATACCGACTTCGCTCCCTTCAAGGATGCACACCACGCCGAAGCCGCCGCCCTGTTTCATGCAGCGACCGATCATGTCCAGGTAACGCGCCTCGAAAATCTGCAGATCGAGGATGCAACCCGGAAACAGCACCGTGTTCAGCGGAAAAAGCGGCAGACTCATAGACATATTCCTTACACCACCATCGACACCGCCAACGGCAGGAATACCGCCGTGGCCACGCCCATCAAACTCATCGCCAGCGCCGCGAAGGCGCCACATTCGTCACTTTCCTGCATCGCCACCGCGGTGCCGACCGCATGGGCGGTCATGCCCAGTGCCATGCCGCGAGCCTCGGGACTGTGGACACCAAGCCGGGTCAACAGGCTCGGGCCGAAGATCGCCCCGATTACCCCGGTGATCAGCACGAACACCGCCGCCAGCGCGGCGACGCCACCAATCTGCTCGGCTACCAGCATGGCGATGGGCGACGTCACCGATTTCGGCGCCATGGTCATCAGGATCATGTGTTCGGCCCCAAACCACCAGCCCAACAGCACGCCCATGCACGTGGCGACCACACCGCCTATCACCAGCGTAGTAAATATCGGCCAGAACAACTGTCGGATCCGCCGCAGATTGAGGTAAAGCGGCACGGCCAGCGCGACCGTCGCAGGGCCGAGCAAAATACTGAGGATCTCGGTGCTCTTGCGGTACTCGGCGTAGGTCAGACCGCAGCCGACCAGCACACCGATCACCAGCAACATGGAGACCAGCACAGGCTGCAAAAAGATCCAGCGGGTTTTCTCGAACGCCGCCAGCACCAGTTGATAGGCGCCGAGCGTGATGCCGATGCCGAACAAGGGATGATGTATCACCGACGTCCAGGCGCCGTGCCAGTCAAGGATCATTGGCCGTCCTCAGGTTGAACATGGCGCTTGACCATGCGTTGCATGAGGACACCAGCGAACGCCATCGACAGCAACAATGACAACACCAGCGAGCCGACAATGGCCCAGAAATCGGCGGCGATGTCCGCGGCGTACACCATCACCCCCACGGCCGGCGGCACCAGCAGCAATGGCAGGTAGCGCAGCAGGCTGCTGGCTGCAAGGTTCAACGGCTCACCGACCTGGCCACGACCGATCAGAAATATCAGCAACAGCAGCAGGCCGATGATCGGCCCCGGCAGGAAGGGCAAGAACAAATGGTTGATCGCGGTGCCGAGCAATTGGAACAGCACCAGCCAGGTCAGGCCACGTAACAACATCGAAGATCTCCCGCAAAATCGGTCACCCGCATTGGCCCGCGCATTATAAGCACGCTTGCGCTATGGACCGGCATTCGCCATAAGCATGGTCTGTTGACCGCGGCCTTTTGCCATGGTGATCTAAAGTGGTAAATCCGGGAGGTCAAATCCCCCCACCTAAAAACTATAAAATCGATGAACCCAGGAGAGTCTCAATGCCCTATGTACCCGTTGCAGAGCTCAAAGATTATATCGGCAAGGAACTCGGACGTTCCGAATGGCTCACCATCGATCAGGAGCGCATCAACCTGTTCGCCGAAGCCACCGGGGACTATCAGTTCATCCACGTCGACCCGGTCAAGGCCGCGCAAACGCCCTTTGGCGGCACCATTGCCCACGGCTTTCTGTCGCTGTCGCTGATTCCGAAACTGATGGAAGACATCCTCGTCATGCCAGAAGGCTTGAAGATGGTGGTCAACTACGGTCTGGACAGCGTGCGCTTCATTCAGCCGGTCAAGGTCGATTCGAAGGTGCGCCTCAAGGTCGAACTGTCCGAGGTCACCGAGAAAAAACCCGGTCAATGGCTGCTCAAGGCCATCGCCACACTGGAAATCGACGGCATGGACAAACCGGCGTACGTCGCCGAATCCCTGTCGCTCTGCTTCGTGTAAGCCCTCCGGGATGCGAAGCAGCACAGGCTGTTTCGCACCGGCTGTTTTTCTACCGGCTGTATAAGGACACATAGCTGCGGCATACTCGGTCGCCTAATTGCCCGGAACCCGCTATGCGCCCACTTGCACTCCTCGCCTTGACCCTGATGCTCACCGCTTGCGGCGACGGCGAATCGCTATTGCCCGCGGACGCCCGCCTGCCGGACGGTGGACGCTATCGCGGGGAGCTGGTCAACGGGTTGCTGCAGGGCCAGGGCCGCATCGACTACCCGAACGGCAGCTGGTACGCCGGCGAGTTCGATCAGGGCCAGTGGCATGGCCAGGGTGAATGGCATGGCAGCAATGGCGAGGTCTATCGCGGGCAGTTCAAGCAAGGCCTGTTCGATGGCCAAGGGTCCCTGACCACCAACGGTGGCAGTTACGACGGTGGCTTCAAGCTGGGCCGACGCGACGGCGAAGGCACCCTCAAAGAACACGGCATGCTTTACCGGGGCGGGTTCAAGGCCGACCAATATTCGGGGCTCGGCCGCCTGGAGCTCGAAGATGGCAGCGCCTATCAGGGCCAGTTCGCCCACGGCAAGCCCAATGGCGATGGCCAACGCAGCGACGGCAGCGGCAATCAATTCACCGGGCACTTCGTCGACGGTCAGCTGGAAGGCAACGGAACCTTCAACAGTGCCGAAGGCGATATCTATGTCGGCGGGTTCAAGAACAACCAATTGCACGGCAAGGGTCGTTATGAAAACGCCGACGGCGACGTCTGGCTGGGTCAGTTCAAGGAAGGTTCGCTCAACGGCAAGGGCGAATTGATCGGCGCCGACGGCAGCCATTACATCGGCCACTTCAGCGACTGGCGCTTCATCGGCCAGGGCCGCTTGAACCTGGCCGACGGCAGCTTCTACACCGGCCAGTTCGACAACGACACTTACTCCGGGCGCGGCACCCTGGTCCTCACCGACGGTTCCGTGCTCAGTGGCACCTGGATCAACGGCCAGCGCGTGCGCGATGCCGAGGGCAAATTGCTGCCCGACACCCTCGAGCTTGGCTTGCTGGCCCAGGGGCGCTTGCTCGAAGAGGCGCTGAGCAACGTTCCAGTCTCGACCCCGGCCGTGGAGCTTTATACCCTGACCCTTGGCGGCGACGGCAAGCAGAGCGTGTTCCTGCGCGAATCCGACTATGTCGCGAACATGCTCACCAGCCGCTTCGGCGCCTATGGCCAGATCCGCCTGGTGAACCATCGCGACCACCTCGGCGACCGGCCGATGGCAACCCGGGAGAACCTGCGGCGCGCCGCCCAGACGCTGGCCGAACGCAGCGGCCCGGAAGACCTGGTGTTCATCTACCTGACCAGCCATGGCACCAGCGAGCACGAACTGGTGCTCGACCAGCCGCGCATGGAACTGGCGGACCTGCCCGCCGACGAGCTTGCCGCCGTCCTTGCCCCGCTGAAAAACCGCGACAAGATCATCGTGATTTCGTCCTGCTACTCCGGCGGTTTCATCCCCGCCCTGAAGGACGAACGCACCCTGATCATGACCGCCTCGCGAGCTGACCGCGTGTCCTTCGGCTGTTCCGAAGAAGCTAACTTCACCTACTTCGGCGACGCCCTGTTCGCCCAGGCGCTGAACCAGACCGATGACCTGGAGCAAGCCTTCAAACTGGCCAAGGCCACTGTCGCCGAGCGCGAGCTGGCGGACAATTTCGAAGCCTCCGAACCGCAGATCTGGGCACCGAAAACCGTGCTCTCGCATTGGCAACTGTTACGTAAGCAGCAGGCACGAAAAGCGCTGCAAAGTGTCTCCATTGACAGCAAGGATGCAAAGAACAACTAAGCTGAACTGTATCAAGGGAGAAACATTATGTACTTGACGCCTCAGCACGTGTTGCTTGCCGGAGCCACTGGTTTGACCGGTGAACACTTACTCGATCGCTTGCTCAACGAGCCAACGATATCGCGAGTATTGGCCCCCTCGCGCCGACCACTGGCCGAACATCCGCACCTGGAGAACCCGGTAGGCGACCCCACTGAGTTCCTGCCGCAATTGAACGGCCGCGTCGACATCGCCTACTGCTGCCTGGGCACCACCATCAAACAGGCCGGCTCGGAGCAGGCGTTTCGCGCGGTGGACCTGGACATGGTGGTGGCGTTCGCCAAGCGTGCCCGGGAGATGGGCGCACGACACCTGATCGTGATCAGCGCCCTGGGCGCCGATCGCAGGTCCTCGATTTTCTACAACCGGGTCAAAGGCGAAATGGAGTATGCCTTGCGCGCGCAGGACTGGCCGCAGTTGACCATCTGCCGTCCTTCGTTGCTGTTGGGCGAACGCACCCAGCCACGCCTGGGCGAGCAGTTCGCCGGGCCCTTGTCGAAACTGATTCCCGGCAAGTACCGAGGCATAGAAGCCTGTCAGCTGGCCCGCGCGATGTGGCGCCTCGCCCTGGAGGAGCAGGATGGGGTGCGGATTGTCGAGTCGGATGAGTTGAGGAAGCTGGGCAAATAGATCAAAAGATCGCAGCCTTCGGCAGCTCCTACAGGGTGTACACCTTCCCAATGTAGGAGCTGCCGAAGGCTGCGATCTTTTGTTTTTACAATCCGCCGGTTGCCTGGAAACTCACGCCGATCACCGTCAGCAACGACAATGGCAACAACAGTGTATCGAGCAACGCACTGGCCGGCAGATCAACACCCGGATAGCTCGGTGCCTCGGCGCCGAAGCGGTCCATCGCGCAACAACCGCCGTTGAGCGCATACAAATCCAGCCGCGTCCCGGAGTACACCACTGGCGCGCCTGGCTTGGCCGCATCCAGCGTACGCGCCGTCGCACATCCCGCCAGCTGTAACGCCAGCACTATAACCAACCACTTACTCATCGCTGGTCAGATGGTATTCGCCCCAACGCGGCAGCATGTCCTGGGGAATGTTCAGCAGATTGAGGATCCGCGCCACGACGAAATCTATCAGGTCGTCGATGGTTTGTGGCTGATGATAGAACCCCGGCGAGGCCGGCAAAATCGTCACGCCCATGTTCGACAACTTGAGCATGTGCTCCAGGTGAATGCTCGAGTATGGCGCTTCACGGGGCACCAGGATCAACTGCCGGCGCTCCTTGAGCGTGACATCGGCGGCGCGTTCGATCAGGTTGTTGCACGCTCCCGTCGCGATGGCCGACAGGGTCCCGGTGGAGCACGGCACCACCACCATCGCCGCCGGCGCACCTGAGCCCGAGGCCACCGGCGACATCCAGTCTTCCTTGCCGTAGACCCGAATCTGCCCAGCGGCAGCACCGGTGTATTCGGTGAGGAAGGCCTGCATCATCTGTGGCTTGGCCGGTAGCGTGACGTCTGTTTCGGTGGCCATCACCAGTTGCGCGGCCTTGGAAATCAGGAAGTGCACTTCACGCTCTTCGCGCACCAGGCAATCGAGCAGGCGCAAGCCATACTGGGCACCGGAAGCGCCGGTCATCGCCAGCGTGATGCGGTCCGGACCGTTACTCATTTGAGCGCCTCGGCCAGCTTGCCGTGCAGGCCGCCGAAGCCGCCGTTGCTCATGATCACCACGTGGGTGCCCGGCTGGGCCTGGCTCTTGACCCGCTCGATGATGCCTTCCAGCGAGTCGCTGACAATCGACGGTACCGTGCACAGCGCCGCGGTGCCGGCCAGATCCCAGCCGAGATTGGCCGGTGCATACCAGATCACCTGGTCGGCATCGACCACGCTCTCCGGCAAGCCGTCACGGTGCGCGCCCAGCTTCATGGAGTTGGAGCGCGGTTCGATGATCGCAATCAACGGCGCATCGCCAATGCGCTTGCGCAGGCCGTCGAGTGTGGTGGCGATGGCCGTCGGGTGGTGAGCGAAGTCATCGTAGATGGTGATGCCGCGCACCTCTGCGACTTTTTCCATGCGTCGCTTCACGCTTTTGAAGGCGCTCAATGCGGCAATGCCCATGGCCGGAACCACGCCAACATGGCGCGCGGCAGCCAAGGTGGCCAATGCGTTGGCCACGTTATGCTGGCCGGTCATGTCCCAATCGACCACGCCTTGAGCGACGCCTTCGAACATCACTTCGAACTTCGAGCCATCCTCACTGAGCAGCTTGACCTGCCACTGCCCGCCGGCACCGGTGGTTTGCACCGGGGTCCAGCAACCCATCTCGATCACGCGCAGCAAGGCCGGTTCGGTAGTCGGATGAATCACCAGGCCTTCGCTCGGGATGGTTCGCACCAGATGGTGGAACTGTCGCTCGATGGCCGGCAGATCCGGGAAGATATCGGCGTGGTCGAACTCCAGGTTGTTCAGGATCGCCGTGCGCGGACGGTAGTGAACGAACTTGGAGCGTTTGTCGAAGAACGCGCTGTCGTACTCGTCGGCTTCGATCACGAAAAACGGTGTGTCACCCAGGCGCGCCGATACCGAGAAGTTCTGCGGTACACCGCCGATCAGGAAGCCCGGGCTCATGCCCGCGTGCTCCAGCACCCAGGCGAGCATGCTGCTGGTGGTGGTCTTGCCGTGCGTACCGGCGACCGCCAGTACCCAGCGACCCTGCAGCACGTGGTCAGCCAGCCATTGCGGGCCGGAAACATAAGGCAGGCCTTTGTTCAGCACGTATTCGACCGCCGGGTTACCGCGCGACATGGCGTTGCCGATGACCACCAGATCGGGGGCCGGGTCCAGTTGCGCCGGGTCGTAGCCCTGGGTCAACTCAATGCCCTGCGCCTCGAGCTGAGTGCTCATTGGCGGGTAGACGTTGGCATCGGAGCCGGTCACGTGATGGCCGAGCTCTTTGGCCAGGACCGCCATCGAACCCATGAAAGTGCCGCAGATACCCAGAATATGAATGTGCATAGTCGACCTCGTAAAACATGGCCGCAGGTTAGCTTAGGGAGGGGAAAATCGCACCTTGTGTTTGAGCTGACCCATGCTGCTTCCCTCTACACTATTGCATCATCCGAAAACACTTGGCATCAGAATGCGCTGTTCCAGGCTGGATTTACCTTGATAATGCCGCTCATCCCTTGAACGTTCACTTGGAGCAGTCCGTGAAGAACAACACTTCCCAGATCAACATCGCACCTGCCTCAGGCACGAAAAAACTTTCCGCTGCACAGCGGAAATTCAACGGGCTCATCAAGAAGATCGAAAAACAACGCCTGGTGCTTCAGGAATGGCAATCCGCTACTCCCCTGTATATCGAACGTTGGCATCTCGAGTTCGCCCCCCGGCTCGAGCAATTTCATCAATGCAATGTTGAGCTTGTGCATGCCCTGGATCATCTCAGCGAACGGATCAAGCTCTCGAAAGTCGATCGCCGGACCTTGGTTCAGGAAATCCTTGACCAAGCTTACTCATTGATCGATCGCGGCTGTAATGAGGAGCAGGAAGCTGCTTTGAAAGCGTTGTACAACAAGCATAGCGGCGGTGACTTTGATGCAGATGAGCGCGAAGGAGACGAATTACTCAAACTCGGCCTGAAAGACATATTCGGTGTTGAGTTGGACGATGATGTCGACATGCAGTCCCCTGAAGACATTGCGCAAAAAATTCTTGAACAGCAGCAAGCTGAACACACCGCACAGCAGCAAAAACCGGGTAAAAAAAACGCACGCCAGCAGCGCCTGAAAGAAGAGGCTGCCCAAGTCAGTCAATCTATTCGCGAGGTTTACCGCAAACTGGCCAGTGCCCTGCACCCCGACCGGGAAACCGATCCGGACGAGCGCAAACGAAAGACATCGCTGATGCAGCGCGTCAACCAGGCATATAGCGAACGGAACTTGCTCGAACTGCTGCAACTGCAGTTGGAAATGGAGCACATCAATGCGAGCACTCTTGAAACTCTGTCTGCTGATCGACTCAAGCACTACAACCAGGTCCTGACCGAGCAACTGGATGAGTTGGAACTGGAAGTGCTCAACATTGAACTGTCTTTCAGGCAACAATTCAATCTCGAGCCATTCGATGAGCTATTCGTTCAGAACCTGCCTGACATCTATCAACACCAACTCGACATGTTGAACACTGACATCGAAGAGCTAAGCGTTCTGCATGAACAGCTCAAGGATCCTAAAGTCCTGAAATCATGGCTAAAGCAACTACGGCAATATCAGAAGACCATGGAGTTTGATGAAACTCTATTCGATGACTTCCCGGATACATTTTTTCGTTGAGCCACAGTTGTTCAGGTTCACTCAAGCACCCAATCCCTAACGGGAGATCCCGTGCTTGCGTAGCTTCCTGTAGAGGGTATTGCGGCTGAGCCCCAACTGCTCAGCCGTATTCGTCATATGCCAGCGCGAATGCTCCAGCGCATTCAACAGCGCCAGCCGCTCGGCATCTTCCAGCGGATGTTCGCAAGGCTCTTCAATTTTTGGCACGACCACCGGCTGCGCCTGACGAATCATCGCCGGCAGATCCTCCAGCCCGATCCGTCCGCCGTCACACAACGCCGCCAACGTACGCAACACATTGCGCATCTGCCGCACGTTGCCCGGCCAGGCGAATCCCAACAACGCCTCGCGCGCCGGCCCGTCGATCAGCACGGTTTCCCCGCGCGCCTCCTCGGCCAGCAGGAAGTCGAGCAACTGCGATTTGTCACTGCGCACGCGCAACGCCGGCAACGCGACTTCGAGCCCATTGAGCCGATAATAAAGATCCTCGCGAAAACCGCCGTCCTGCACCCGCTCCAGCAGATTGCGGTGCGTGGCACTGATGATCCGCACGTTGACTGATTCCGGCTCGCCACCGATTGGCACCACTTGCCGATCTTCCAGCACGCGCAACAAACGGGTCTGCATGGCCAGCGGCATGTCGCCGATTTCGTCGAGGAACAAGGTCCCGCCATCGGCCTGCTGCAGCTTGCCGCGCATGCCCTCCTTGCGCGCACCGGTGAAACTGCCGCCGCGATAGCCGAACAGCTCACTCTCGATCAGGCTTTCGGGGATCGCCGCACAGTTGAGGGCGACGAAGGCTTTTTCCGCTCGCTGGCTGGCCTGGTGGACGGCCTTGGCGAAGGCTTCTTTGCCCGAACCGGTTTCGCCGTTGATCAGCAAAGGGACGTCCCGCTCGTATACGCGCAGGGCCTTGCGGAAATCCGCCTGCAACGTTGGATCGCCAAGGCAAATGCCCGACAGGCGCGAGCGCTCTTCCACCACCGGGCCTGGCACCAGCGGCACCGGCGTTACCGGCGCTTTACGCGACTGCCCGCGCAACACGGCGAACAGATTGCGTCCGTCACGGGTGCGCAGTGGCCAGCTGGCGCTGGCGTTGACGCTCGCGCGGCCGAGCAGTTCGTCCAGCGAGCAGTCGAAAAACGCCTCCACCGGCTTGCCCAGCAAGCCGCCACGGATATGCCCCAGCAGGTTCAGTGCGCTCTGATTGACCGCGCAGATCCGCCCTTCACCGTCGAACGCCAGCAGCCCTTCGCTGAACAAACCGACGGACTCGGCCTGCAGATGAAAACGCAGCAGCCATTGATTGTCGAAACAACGCAGGAAATAGCAGCTCTCGATCATCTTCGCCGAAAGATTGACCAGGGCCATGGTGTGAAACTGACTTTGCCGCGAGACCTCGTGCCGGGCAGAGGACACGTCGAGAACCGCCAACAGCTCGCCGTGCGGATCGAATACCGGGCTTGCCGAACAGGTCAGGCCGGTGTGTCGCCCGCGGAAATGCTCATCTTGGTGAATGGTCAGCGACTGGCGCTCCACCAGGCAGGTGCCGATGCCGTTGGTGCCTTCACAGGCCTCGCTCCAGTCGGCGCCCAGCCAGAGGCCGGCACGCTCGAAAATCTTGCGTTCGGCCGGTGCCGTCACGCAATTGAGGATCACCCCGCGAGCATCGGTCAACAGCACAGCGTGGCCGGCACCGGAGAGTTGCTGATGAAGGCTGGTCATTTCATTGCCGGCGATGTGCAGCACCTGCTGCAAGCGCTCGCGGCTTTCCAGGACGCGGCCATGTTCCAGCACCGTCGGCGCCATGGTCAGGGCGGGGTCGAGATGATAGTCCTCCAGGCACCGCAGCCAGGAACGGGCGATGGACGGGTCGCTGCCCGGCCCCTGCAGGTGGGCCTTGCCCTGGGCGACGGTCAACACCTGCTGGGCATGGCGACTCAAATGGTTGTCGTGCATTTCTTATTATGCTCCCCGGGGCTCGGCGACCCGTGCATGCGGTGATGCCGAGCATCCTCCAGCCGGGCCAGCATTGCAATGCTGGCGAGACCGGCCAGTCACAGCCTGTGCCAGAAACGGTACAAAGTGTCACGAGCACTGTACCGAAAGCGTCACAAGCACTCTCCGCCCGTCCGACAAAAACCGCGCAAGGCCTTGATTTACATGACCTGCAAGGCAGTGGCCCGACCCTTGCTCTACGCTTAAAGCAAGCGCACACGCGCGTCTTCCTTATAAGCACAAGAACCAAGGAGAAAACATCATGCGTTACGCTCACCCCGGTACTGAAGGCGCTATCGTTTCGTTCAAAGCCAAATACGGTAACTACATCGGCGGCGAGTTCGTCGCGCCTGTCAAAGGTCAGTACTTCACCAATACCTCGCCAGTGAATGGCCAACCCATTGCCGAATTCCCACGCTCCACGGCCGAAGACATCGACAAGGCCCTGGACGCTGCCCACGCGGCCGCCGATGCCTGGGGCGCCACGTCCGCCCAGGCACGCTCGCTGGTGCTGTTGAAAATCGCCGACCGCATCGAACAGAACCTGGAACTGCTGGCGATCACCGAATCCTGGGACAACGGCAAAGCCGTGCGCGAAACCCTCAATGCCGACATCCCGCTGGCTGCCGACCATTTCCGCTACTTCGCCGGCTGCATCCGCGCCCAGGAAGGCAGCGCTGCCGAAATCGACGGCAACACCGTGGCCTATCACATCCATGAACCCCTGGGCGTCGTCGGGCAGATCATTCCGTGGAACTTCCCGATCCTGATGGCCGCCTGGAAACTCGCCCCGGCCCTGGCCGCCGGTAACTGCGTGGTGCTCAAGCCTGCCGAGCAAACCCCTCTGGGCATCACCGTACTGGTCGAGCTGATCGGCGACCTGCTGCCACCGGGCGTGCTGAACATTGTCCAGGGTTACGGCAAAGAAGCCGGCGAAGCCCTCGCCACCAGCAAGCGCATTGCCAAGATCGCTTTCACCGGATCGACCCCGGTCGGCTCGCACATCATGAAATGCGCCGCCGAAAACATCATTCCGTCCACCGTGGAGCTGGGTGGCAAGTCGCCGAACATCTTCTTCGAAGACATCATGAAGGCCGAACCGTCCTTCATCGAAAAAGCCGCTGAAGGCCTGGTGCTGGCATTCTTCAACCAGGGTGAAGTTTGCACCTGCCCGTCCCGCGCACTGGTGCAGGAATCGATCTACGACGAGTTCATGGCCGTCGTGATGAAGAAAGTCCTGCAAATCAAACGTGGCGACCCGCTGGACACCGACACCATGGTCGGCGCCCAGGCGTCCGAGCAGCAATTCGACAAGATTCTTTCCTACCTGGAAATCGCCAAGGGCGAAGGCGCCGAGCTGCTGACCGGCGGCAAGGTGGAAAAACTCGAGGGCAACCTGGCCTCCGGTTATTACATCCAGCCGACCCTGCTCAAGGGCACTAACAAGATGCGCGTGTTCCAGGAAGAAATCTTCGGCCCGGTGGTGAGCATCACCACCTTCAAGGACGAAGCCGAAGCCCTGGCCATCGCCAACGACACCGAGTTCGGCCTGGGTGCCGGCCTCTGGACCCGCGACATCAACCGTGCCTACCGCATGGGCCGCGCCATCAAGGCCGGTCGTGTCTGGACCAACTGCTACCACCTGTACCCGGCACACGCCGCGTTCGGCGGGTACAAGAAGTCCGGCGTCGGCCGTGAAACCCACAAGATGATGCTCGATCACTATCAGCAGACCAAAAACCTGCTGGTGAGCTACGACATCAATCCGCTGGGTTTCTTTTAACCCGGCGCGACACCGCGTAACGGCTTTCGCTGGCAAGCCAGCTCCTACAAGGATCACACCGCACCTGTAGGAGCCGGCTTGCCGGCGAAGGCGCCCTCATTGACATAACACTCAAGGCCTGGCCGCTCTGGCACGGGCTTTGCCTGCCCGTATCACACCCAAACGCAACACACGCAAGTCCAACAAGATCAAAAAAAACAGCGAGGACTTATGACTTCTTCCACACAGCTCAAACCCACACTCGGCACCCTGCATCTATGGGGCATTGCCGTTGGCCTGGTGATCTCCGGCGAATACTTCGGCTGGAGTTATGGCTGGGGCACCGCCGGGACCCTGGGGTTCCTCGTCACCGCACTGATGGTGGCAACGATGTATACCTGCTTCATCTTCAGTTTCACCGAATTGACCACGGCCATTCCCCATGCCGGCGGACCGTTTGCCTACAGTCGACGGGCCTTCGGTGAAAAAGGCGGATTGATCGCCGGCATCGCCACCCTGATCGAATTCGTATTCGCGCCGCCGGCCATCGCCATGGCCATCGGCGCCTATCTCAACGTGCAATACCCGGAACTGGACCCGAAAATCGCCGCGGTGGGCGCCTACTTCGTGTTCATGACCCTCAATATCCTCGGCGTCAGCATCGCCGCCACCTTCGAACTGGTGGTGACGGTGCTGGCCGTTGCCGAACTGCTGGTCTTCATGGGCGTGGTTGCGCCAGGCTTCAGTTTCAGCAACTTCGTACTTAATGGCTGGTCTGGCTCCAGCGAATTCACCATCGCTTCCATTCCCGGCATTTTCGCGGCCATTCCCTTCGCCATCTGGTTCTTTCTCGCCATCGAAGGCGCAGCCATGGCCGCCGAGGAAGCCAAGGACCCCAAACGCACGATTCCCAGGGCCTACGTCAGCGGCATCCTGACCCTGGTGTTCCTGGCCATCGGCACAATGGTGATGGCCGGTGGTGTCGGCGACTGGCGCCAGCTGGCCAACATCAACGACCCGCTGCCCCAGGCCATGAAAGCGGTGGTCGGCAACAACTCAACCTGGATGCACATGCTGGTCTGGATCGGCCTGTTCGGCCTGGTGGCGAGTTTCCACGGGATCATTCTCGGCTACTCGCGCCAGTTCTTCGCCCTGGCCCGCGCCGGTTACCTGCCGCGCAGCCTGGCCAAGCTCTCGCGCTTCCAGACCCCGCATCGGGCGATCCTGGCCGGTGGGGTGATCGGCATTGCGGCCATCTACAGCGATGGCCTGGTCAACCTGCAAGGCATGTCGCTGACGGCGGCCATGATCACCATGTCGGTATTCGGTGCCATCGTGATGTACATCATCAGTATGCTGAGCCTGTTCAAGCTGCGTAAAACCGAGCCGAACCTGGAGCGCACCTTCCGCGCGCCGGGCTATCCGATCGTACCGGGGATTGCGCTGTTCCTGGCGCTGGTGTGCCTGGTGGCGATGGCATGGTTCAACACCTTGATCGGCCTGGTCTTCCTCGGCTTCATGGCCGCCGGCTACCTGTATTTCCAACTGACCGCGCGGCAACGTTCCGAAGCACCGGCGGACGCTATGCTCGAAGGGATCTAGTTGCACCGGCGCCGGGCCCGTTGCCCGGCAACGCCCTATGGACGTGCACACCCCCTGTAGGAGCTGTCGAGTGCAACGAGGCTGCGATCTTTAAAAGCAAGATCAAAGATCGCAGCCTCGTTGCACTCGACAGCTCCTACAAAGGGTCGGAAATGAATTTGAGTTATTTGGAGGACACCGCCCATGGCCGTATTTGCCCATTCCGTCGGCGCCCAGACCTACCGCTTCGAGAACCTCAAGGAAGTGATGGCCAAGGCCACTCCGGCGCGCTCCGGGGACTATCTGGCCGGCATCGCCGCCCTCAACGATGGCGAGCGCGTGGCGGCGCAGATGGCGCTGGCCGACATCCCGCTGAGCCACTTCGTGCAGGAAGTGCTGATCCCCTATGAGGCCGATGAAGTCACCCGCCTGATCATCGACACCCACGATAAACAGGCTTTTGCGGTGGTCAGCCATCTCACCGTCGGCGGTTTTCGCGACTGGCTGCTCAGCGACGCCGCCGACGAACAGGTCCTGCGCGCCCTCGCCCCCGGCCTGACCCCGGAAATGGTGGCGGCCGTCTCGAAGATCATGCGCGTACAGGACCTGATCCTGGTCGCGCAGAAGATCCGCGTGGTCACGCAGTTCCGCGGCACCCTCGGTCTGCGCGGCCGCCTGTCCACCCGCCTGCAACCCAATCATCCCACTGATGAACCGGCCGGCATCGCTGCGAGCATTCTCGATGGCCTGCTGCACGGTAACGGCGATGCCATGATCGGCATCAACCCGGCCACGGACAGCATTGCCTCGATCTGCGCCATGCTGGAAATGCTCGATGCGATCATCCAGCGCTACGAAATCCCGAGCCAGGCCTGTGTACTGACCCACGTCACCACTTCAATCGAAGCGGTCAATCGCGGCGTCCCCCTGGACCTGGTGTTCCAGTCGATTGCCGGCACCGAGGCGGCCAACGCCAGCTTCGGCATCAATCTGAATGTGCTCAAGGAAGGTTACGACGCCGGGTTGAGCCTCAATCGCGGCACGCTCGGCAAGAACCTGATGTATTTCGAAACCGGCCAGGGCAGCGCCCTGTCGGCCAATGCCCATCACGGCATCGACCAGCAGACCTGCGAAACCAGGGCCTACGCGGTGGCCCGCCATTTCAATCCGTTCCTGGTGAACACCGTTGTCGGATTCATCGGCCCCGAATATCTCTACAACGGCAAACAGATCATCCGCGCCGGCCTCGAAGACCACTTCTGCGGCAAACTGCTGGGCGTACCGATGGGCTGCGACATCTGCTACACCAACCACGCCGAGGCGGACCAGGATGACATGGACACCCTGTTGACCCTGCTCGGAGTGGCCGGGATCAATTTCATCATGGGTATCCCCGGTTCCGACGACATCATGCTCAACTACCAGACCACGTCGTTCCACGATGCGCTGTACGCCCGGCAGACGCTGGGGCTCAAGCCTGCCCCGGAGTTCGAGCAATGGCTGGCGAAAATGGGCATCTTCACCCAGGCGGACGGCAAGGTCCTCTTCGGTAACAGCCTGCCGCCGGCCTTCCGCCAGGCCCTGGCGCAATTGGGATGAGTGATATGGAAAAACCACCCTTCGATCCGCACAACCCGTGGCTGGAGCTGCGACGCCTGACCCCCGCGCGCATTGCCCTGGGCCGCACTGGCACCAGTATGCCCACCCGTGCCCAACTGGACTTTCAGTATGCTCACGCCCAGGCGCGAGACGCGGTGCACTTGCCGTTTGATCATGCCGCCCTCAGCGAGCAACTGGCCGAACGGGGTCGTAAGAGTCTGTTGCTGCATAGCGCAGCGCCTGATCGCAACAGCTACCTGCAGCGCCCTGATCTGGGGCGCAAATTGAGCGTGGAATCGGCAAAAAACCTGCGCGAATACGCCACGGCCAATCCTGGCGGAGTCGATCTGGCCATCGTGGTAGCCGATGGTTTGTCGGCATTGGCGGTGCATCGCCATACGCTGCCGTTCCTGGCGCGCTTTGCAGAGCAGAGTTCAGCCGACGGATGGTCAATCGCGCCCGTCATACTGGTGGAACAGGGGCGAGTCGCGGTAGCCGACGAGATCGGCGAACTGTTGGGTGCAAAAATGACCGTGATCCTGATCGGCGAACGCCCTGGCCTGAGCTCTCCAGACAGTCTGGGATTATATTTCACCTACAATCCAAAGGTCGGCCTGACCGACGCCTATCGCAACTGCATCTCGAATGTGCGTCTCGAAGGCCTGACTTACGGCATGGCGGCACACCGTTTGCTGTATTTGATGCGCGAGGCGTGCCGGCGACAGTTATCCGGGGTCAATCTGAAGGACGAAGCGCAGGTGCAAACGCTGGAATCGGACGCAGGAGCGGACCTCAAAGGAAATTTCCTGCTTGATGCGCCCCAAACCTGAACCGCTTCCGCATTGCGCTTTCTCACCTTTTTCAGGCAGGATCGACGCACGGCTGCCAGTGAGTACCCTTTGCCGCCAAAGCACGTGAAGACAGCCACTTGAAGACGAGACCTACCATGCGGATTATTCAAGCGACCCTCGAACACCTGGACCAGCTGACCCCGTTGTTCGTCAAATATCGCGAGTTTTACGGCTCCCTGGCCTATCCGGACTCGTCCCGGGCGTTCCTCGAGAAACGCCTGCGTCGCAAGGAGTCGGTGATCTACCTGGCCCTGTCCGATGACGACAGCAACAGACTGCTGGGCTTCTGTCAGCTGTACCCGAGCTTTTCTTCGCTTTCGCTCAAACGCGTGTGGATCCTCAACGACATCTACGTCGCCGAAGACGCACGCCGCCAGCTGGTTGCAGACAACCTGATCCGCACCGCGAAGAAAATGGCCAAGGAAACCAACGCCGTGCGCATGCGCGTGTCCACCAGCAGCAACAACGAAGTGGCGCAGAAAACCTACGAATCCATCGGATTCAAGGAAGACACCGAGTTCAAGAACTACGTATTGCCGATCAGCGACGAGTTGTAATGTCAAAAAAGAGATCGCAGCTTTCGACCGAAGGCTGCGGTCTTGTCCTCAATTCACCCTGAAATCCCCTGCTACAAACCCTACGCGCTTTTCACTTCCCAGCCCGTATAATCCCGTACTTTCCGGCTTGTAAGAAATACTACCTCCTGTCTGTAGTCTTACGCGAAGTCATCCGCAGGCCTGCCAAGTCGGGCCGTTACCACAGGTGCCGTCCATGGATTTCAACCCGCTCGATCTCGTCCTGCATCTCGATGTCTACCTCGATTTGCTGGTCACCAACTACGGGCCATGGATCTACGCCATTCTGTTTCTGGTCATTTTCTGCGAAACCGGGCTGGTGGTCATGCCCTTCCTGCCGGGCGATTCACTGCTGTTCATCGCCGGCGCCGTTGCGGCCGGTGGCGGCATGGACCCGGTGTTGCTGGGCGGCCTGCTGATGCTCGCGGCCATCCTCGGTGACAGCACCAACTACATCATCGGACGAACGGCCGGCGAGCGATTGTTCAGCAACCCGAACTCGAAGATCTTCCGGCGCGACTACCTGCAGCAAACCCACGACTTCTACGACAAGCACGGCGGCAAAACCGTGACCCTGGCGCGTTTCCTGCCGATCATCCGCACCTTTGCCCCCTTCGTCGCCGGCGTCGCGAAAATGCCCTACCCACGCTTCTTTGCCTTCAGCGTGCTGGGCACGATTCTCTGGGTCGGTGGCCTGGTCACCCTGGGTTACTTCTTCGGCAACGTGCCGTTCATCAAATCCAACCTGTCGCTGCTGGTGGTGGGCATCATCCTGCTGTCGCTGGTGCCGATGATCATTGGCCTTGTGCGCAGCCGCCTTGGCGGTTCGAACTCCAAGACCGCATCGCGCTGACAGCATGTGGTCCCTTGGCGCCTGGCGCCGTCGGCGCACCCTGGCCAAGCACCCGATCGCCGACGAGATGTGGCAACGGGTGCGCCATCACCTGAGTTTTCTCGATGGCATCAGTGCCGCCGAAGACCAGTGGCTGCGCGAAGCCTGCGTCCTGTTCCTGCAAGACAAACACCTGACCGCCCTGCCCGGTGTCGAGCTGCATCAGGAACAACGCCTGCTGCTCGCCGCCCAGGCGCAACTGCCGTTGCTACACCTGGGTGACCTGAACTGGTACCAGGGTTTTCACGAAATCGTGCTCTACCCCGACGATTTCCTCAGCCCCCAGCGCCATCGTGACGCCAGTGGCGTCGAGCACGAATGGGACGGCGAGCACAGCGGCGAAGCCTGGCAACAAGGGCCGATCATCCTCGCCTGGCCGGGCGTCATGGCCAGCGGCGGCTGGGAAGGCTACAACCTGGTGATCCACGAACTGGCGCACAAGCTCGACATGCTCAACGGCGACGCCAACGGCCTGCCACCGCTGCACTCGGACATGCGGGTGAGCGACTGGGCCAGGGTCATGCAGCAAGCCTACGACGATCTGGACCGTCAACTGGAACGCAATCCGGATGCCGAGACCGCCATTGATCCGTATGCCGCGGAAAACCCGGCCGAGTTCTTCGCCGTCACCAGCGAATACTTCTTCAGTGCCCCGGATTTGCTGCACGAGGCTTATCCACAGGTCTATGAGCAACTGAAGCTGTTCTATCGCCAGGACCCACTGGCAAGGCTGCGGCAACTTCTGGCCGAGAACCCGGTCTATCAGGCACACGACTAAGGTCTACACGACCTCTGGTACGTGGCGTCGACGTAGGAATATGCCTATAATCGCCGCCACTTTTTGGTCAATCCGGCCAAGTGTTTCTGGTCAACTAACGGGGGCAACGCCCAATGAGCTACAGCAAGATTCCGGCTGGCAAAGACCTGCCGAACGACATCTACGTCGCGATCGAGATTCCGGCCAACCACGCGCCGATCAAATACGAAATCGACAAAGACAGCGATTGCCTGTTCGTTGACCGTTTCATGGCCACCCCAATGTTCTACCCGGCCAACTACGGTTACATCCCGAACACCCTGGCTGACGACGGTGATCCCCTCGACGTGCTGGTCGTAACCCCTTACCCGGTTGCCCCAGGCTCGGTGATCCGCGCGCGTCCAGTCGGCATCCTGAACATGACCGACGATGGCGGCGGCGATGCCAAAGTGATCGCGGTTCCACACGACAAGCTGTCCCAGCTGTACGTCGACGTGAAGGAATACACCGACCTGCCGCCGCTGCTGATCCAGCAGATCGAGCACTTCTTCGCGAACTACAAAGATCTCGAAAAAGGCAAATGGGTCAAGATCGAAGGCTGGGCCGGCGCAGACGCCGCCCGCGAAGCGATCACCAAGTCGGTTGCTGCCTATAAAGGTTAAGAGCAGCTGCAGGCTTCAAGCCGCACGCTTCAAGAAGAACCCCGGTTGATCCGGGGTTTTTTTTGCGCGTCTGTAAAGCGCATTAAACAATTCGTTTAACGCGCTGCAATGCCGGGTTTTCATGTTTATTTTTTACCCAACGCGCCTCACATCCAGTCGTAAATTTCCCTCGAAATTTGAACGAGCCGTTTATTCAAAGCCCCGGCGGGCGCCAGTAGACTCCCGTTCATGAAAAAGAACACTAGCGGCCCACGGTTTAAAGCGCTCCTTGAAGCAGCGAACATCACGACGACAGGATTCGCCGAATTCCTGGATACGGCTCCGCAAAATGTACACAACTGGTACACCCGCGGCGTCCCCGCCCATTGCATGGAAGAAGTCGCCAGGAAACTCTCGGTCAACAGCGACTGGCTGAAAACCGGCGAAGGCTCGAAAGACGCCAGGCACCTGCGCCTGGTCGACGACACCGGCCACACCTTCGACGCCCAGGCCATCCGCGGTGTCTACACCGTGGTCGAGCCCACCGACATCGAACTGCCCTTCTACAAGGAAGTGATCACGGCCCCCGGCTCCAAAAAGACCCACGTCATCGAAGACCGCGGACAAAGCCTGCGCCTGCCCCGCAGCCACCTCGACTCCCTGGAAATCAACCACGCCGATGCCATCGGCGCCGCCATGATCGGCAACAGCATGGCCGAGAAAATCGACGACGGCTCCACCCTGGCAATCGACCGCGGCCTGACCCAGATAGTCGACGGCGAAATCTACGCCATCGAACACGACGGCATGCTGCGCATCAAATACCTGCACCGAATGCCAGGCAATGCCTTGCGCATGCGCAGCCATAACCGCGCCGATTACCCCGACGAAATCTTCCGCCCCGCGCAAATCGAAGAACAGAACATCCGCGTACTGGGCTGGGTGTTCTGGTGGTCGACACTGAACAAACGACGACCACCGCTACCGTTCCTGTAGCCCCAGGAAACGCCAACTCACACACCAGACTGGGAATTCTGCAAAAAAATCAGTATGCTGCGCCCCACATTTGCGCATCACCCCGCCAAGCGGCCCTGATCGCACCGACAAGGCAGATGACTTTCTCGCCAAGTCCCACAGCCGGACGCAAGATCCGGGTGTACGTTTTGAAGGCTGGCGCGGTTTACCAAAAATGAACCAAGCCAGTCCCCGAGAAGCCGGCCACAAGCCGGCTTTTTAATGCCCGCCAGAAAGCCGACTCGCCTGAAAAAACTCGGGATAACGCCCTCCGGGCTTTTGAATGGAAGCCGTCCCGAGTCGCCTCGAGTGAAATCCCCCCTCTCGTATGCACTGCCCAAAAATCCGAGCTATACCTCTCGCTGGCTGTCCGAAAATGCAAGATGCATTTCTGATGTCTGCATAGTGTCCGCGGACCTGATCCCCAGTTTTCTTTGCAACTGCCCATAACCTGCAGTTGCTCATAACTAACGAGGTGAAAATGAACAGGATGTCATACAGGGGCTGGACGATGGCTGCGGCAGTTGTCGTAGCGGGGTCAACGCTTTTCGCGGGGTGCGCGGGCAAGAACGATCCGATTGCGCAGGCAGACAAGGCGGATGTAGCCAAGGGCGTGGCCGCGCCGAGTCTTGAGCAGACCAAGGCGATCGCCGAGGAAGGGTTTATCTACGGTTTGCCGCTGGTCATGAACTATGCGGTGATGAACGAGTTCGCGGTGGACCCCAAGTCCAGCCAGTTCAAGGCCCCCTTCAATCAACTGCACAACGAGCATCGGGTCGCGACGCCCGCCGATACCGCGGTCATTACGCCAAACAGCGACACGCCGTACTCGATACTCTGGGCCGACCTGCGCGCGGAGCCGCTGGTGATCACGGTGCCCGCGGTCTCCAAAAAGCGTTACTACTCAATACAACTGATCGACGGCAACACCTATAACTATGGCTACATCGGCAGTCGGGCGACTGCCAGCGCAGCCGGCAGCTATCTGGTTGCAGGCCCCGACTGGAAGGGCACGACACCTCCGGGCATCGACAAGGTGTTTACCTCCACGACCCCCTTCGCGCTCACCTTGATCCGCACCCAGTTGTTCAATCCGGCCGACATGCCAAATGTCGAGAAGGTGCAGGCGAGCTACAAAATCCAGGCGCTGTCCGCCTTCCTTCATCAACCCGCGCCGCCCGCTGCGCCGAAGATCGATTTCGTACCGGCGACCACGGCAGGTATCAAGGCCAACTTCTTCGAGTACCTGTCTGCCGCGATGGAGTATTTGCCAGCATCGTCTGACGACAAGGCGATCCGGGCCAGGCTGGCCAGCATCGGGGTAGGTCCCGGCCGGAAATTTGAATTCAAGGACCTCTCGCTCGAGCACAAGGCCGCGGTCCTTCTTGGAATGAAGGCCGGTGACGAGAAGGTCGACAAGTTTCTCTCGAACGGAATGAAGAATATCAATGGCTGGAACGTCGGTGCGTTCTTTGGTGATCAGGCGTTCTACCAGTCCAACTGGCTCATGCGTGCCGGTGCCGCGAAGGGCGGCCTGTACGGCAACGACGCCGCCGAGGCGATGTACCCCTTCACGCGCACCGACGGCAGCGGCCAGACGCTCGATACCAGCAAGCACAATTACACGCTCACCTTCCCGGCCGGCAAGCTGCCGCCCGTCAATGCCTTCTGGTCGGTGACGATGTACGACGGCAAAAGCCAGCTGCTGATCAAGAATCCGCTCAACCGCTACCTGATCAATTCGCCGATGCTGTCAGCCATGACGAAGAACGCGGATGGCTCGCTGACCCTGTACATACAGAAGGATTCGCCGGGCAAGGCCAAGGAGCCCAACTGGCTGCCCGCGCCTGACGACACGGTGTATCTGGTGATGCGTCTCTACTGGCCGAAGACCGCACCGCCTTCGATTCTTCCCGCTGGCAACGGCAGCTGGCAGCCACCGGCGCTGGTGGTCGCGAAGTAGGGTGAATGTTGCGGCTGCTTGCGCCTGGCAAGCAGCCGTTCGCGCGACTGGCGATTTACGGATAACTGAACGCCTTCACCAACGTCAACTCCCCCACCGCACGCATCGGCACCAGAAACGTCTCCATCTTCTCACTCGGCGTCCCTTCCTCCGTAATCACCGTCACCTGCGCCGTCGTCAGCGGCTGAACCGCATCCTCCTGCCCTTCTTCATCACTGCGATACCCACCGCCAAAGTAATTCACATACACCAGATACTGCCCTTTGATCGGCGCAGGCATGGCGAAGATTTCCGGGCCATAGCCGGTGGTGACGTCGACATCGAGGGCGGCGCCGTTGGCCACGGCGCGGTCGCCGTACCAGATGTGGGCGCCGTCCGGGGTGATCAGGTGCAGGTCGAGGTCGGTGCCGTCGCTGTCCCAGGCCAGCAGTACGCGCAGCTTGGCAGGAGTCGCGCCACCACTGGCGTTGAGGAACTGGGTTCGGTGGCGTTGTTGGCCGTCGGGGCTGCGGATTTCGACGCTGTTGCTGCCGTTGGGGAAGGAGAATGGTCGATCGAAGCCGCCTGATGGATCGATTTTCAGGGGCATGCTGACGCCGTTGATGATCAGCCGGCCGGGTTCGCCGCTCTTCGGTGCGGCGTTGATCTGACCGGCGATGCGCGCGGTGTTGGCCTGGCCTGCCGGGGTGTTCACCGACGATGCCGGGTAGTTGACGACCTGGCGAAAACTCTCGCCTTCACCTTCGGCGGCGCCGGTTCGCCAGCCGCCGGAGGGGGTGTCGAGTTTGACGCTGTCGGCGGCGGTTGCCGGCGATAGCACGGCGATCGCGCAGAGCAGCAGCAAGACCTGTGGATAACGATGGGTCATGGTCTATTCCAGCAAAAGGTGGCGGGCGAGCCCTTCGATGTAGGTTTCATCCTGGCCGTTGGGGTGCGCTTCGAAGGCCAGGTGCAGGTATTCGTGGGTCAGGTCGAGGCGGTCTTGCAGGGAGAGCACGCCGCGCACGTAGAGGCGCTGGCGTTCGCGGTCGACGAAGGGGCGGCCGAAGGCCAAGCGGCAGACGGCGAAGGTGCTGACTTCGTTGTAGCCGGCTTCGCCTTCCAGGCGCGGGCGCCAGCTGCGGCGCTGCTTTTGCAGCCAGTCTTGTGCGGCGGGCAGCGCTTCGCAGGAAGCCACAGGATTGTCCCAGCGGCTGAGGCTGGCGCGTGGGTAGGCGTGGAGCAGGATGGCGTCGTAACGCTGGCCGGCGCTGGCTTGTTCCACGGCTTGTTGCCAGGACAATTTGTCGAGGCCTGGCTGGTTGGAGTGGTAGGTCACCGTGCTGCCGGCGAGCACCAGGTCGCTGGTCCAGGCGGCGATGGCGCGGGTATCCGCAGTGGCCGGGCGTGGGGCGACTCGCTGGCGCTGGCTGCTGTCGTCGATGCTCAGGCAATCACCGTTACGCGTGGCGTTTTGCAGCAGGTAGGTGCGGATGGCCACGGTGAGGGCCTTGGCGGCTTCCGCGGGTTCCGCGCTGGCCTCACGCTGCAGAACTCGGGCAACATACTCTTCGCGATCCAGTCGGGCGACCAGCTTGTCCTTGAATAAAAACAGTTCGCCGTCACTGTGGATATCCAGTTGGTTGCCGTTGACGAACTCGACGCGGTAATCGCCCTGCAATTGGCCGGAGGACACCACGCGGTCACCTGACATGACCCGCTGAAGTGGATAACGCGAGAACAGATCGACCTCGACACACTGCCCCGCCTCCGCCGGCCAGGACGCCGGCACCACCGCAGACAAGGCCTGGGCGTAGTCGCGCAGGACCCGCTGGCTGGTGCCGCGCCCTCCCGCCCAGATCGGCGTGCCATCCGCCGTCCAACCGGCGAATCCACCTTGGCGCGATGCCGCATCCCGATCCCCCAGCCAGCTCCAGGTCTTTACCCGCAAGCGGCTACCGAGCTCGCCCACGACGTTGCCATCCGCCGCGTTCAACAGCACATCCAGCAACACGCGACGCGCCTGGTCCTGCGCCGGCATCAGCGCCAGCGCGCGCAGCAATTCAGTCACCGAGACCCGGGTGGCGGGCTGCAATGACGGCAAGTCCAGCAGCCACTGCGGCGCCTGTCGTGCCTGCCAATAGTCACGCCAGGCGCCAGGGTCAAGCGCCAGGCGCGCCGGCTCGAAATACAATCCGCAGGACTTCACCAACGCCTGATCCCGCTCGACTTTGCCACCCGCAGCGCAGCAATAGACTTCCTCTTTCGACTGCCCGCGACACTCATAGGCCGGCTCTCGCGCGCCGGTATCCACCAGCCAGGCGTACACAAACAGCTTCCAGACACTGCCCAGGGGCGCCTGCAGACTGTCGGCCAAGGGCTCGCGCGACAGCAGCTGCGTGTGGCTCAACGTCAGCAGTTGATCCTTGTAGGCCAGTCGTAGCGGTTCCTCCTGCGCTGTGACCAGCGCGGGAATCAGACTCAGCAGCAACCAGACCCAGGGTCGATGCATGTCAGTGAACCGTCACCTGACCGAGCGCCGGCTTCTGCTCCTGAGCCTGATGCTGCGGCGCATAGACCTGGGTGAAACGCGCAGGTGGCAAGCTGAACTGGCCTTTCTGCGAGAAACGCACCAGGTGACGCAGGCGCAGTTCGCCGCTCAAGGCATCCACCGGAACGGCGTAGGCCATTTGTCCCGGCTCGAAACGGGCCTTCTCCAGCGCCGACGGTTCGGTCCCGGCCTTGCCCATGAGCTTGATGCCCCAGGTCGTGCGCTCGACATCCGCGCCCGGTGGCAGCGGCACTTCCAGCAGGCCATAGTGCAAGGGTCTGGCGGCTTTGCTGGTCAGGATCACTTCGTCGAGATACAGATTGTCGCTGGACAACGGCGCATGGCCGACCGGCTGCTGCTTGAAGGTGAAGGCTTCATCGCCCGGCACCAGTTGCGACAGGCGACGGGTGATGGTCACGGGCAGCGGATCGACCGCTGGCTGCTGGCTCTGGAAGCTCAATGCGGCGCTCAGTGACCGCTCTTGCGCACCGCTCAACGACAATACGCCGGGTACCTGTGCGCCTTGCCAAGTCCAATAGACTTCACCCGTGGCGCCCTGCTCCTGCTTCCATCCGTCGCCCGGTTTCAGGGCCACGGCCGGCGCGGCCTGTTCGATGCTGCGTTGCAACCAGGTCAGTGCCAGCGCGCGTTCCAGGGTGGATTGCTGTGGCAGCAGACGTTGCAACAACGCTTGCGTGTGGGCCTGATCGAAAGGCTGCAGTGACGCATTCAACGCCTCGGCAAACGGCTCGGAGCTGGTGGCCAGGCGCTGCTGCGCGTCGGCCAGTTGCCGCTTGAACGCGTCCGGCAAAGCGACCTTCGATTGCGCGGCTAACGAGGCAGTCAAGACGCGGGCAGCGGCCAGGCCCAATGCCGAATCCGGATCCCCCATGACCAGGCTATCGCCCGCCACGTCCATGACGTTATCGGCACGCCCCTCACCTGCCTGCATCAGATCTTCCATCAAACCGCTGAGCAAGGTGTTGACCGGCAACTGCATCTGCCTGGCGAACGACAGGATCAATGCCCGTTGCAGCAGCGGAGTGCTCTTCGCCTGTTTCGCGTACACCTCCAGCACCCGCTGCCAGTGTTCCGGCGGCAGACTCAGTTCCAGCACCCGGCTGGCGTGCCAGTCGGCGTAATAGGCGTAGGCGGTTAGAAACGCGTCCGGCTCGCCGTCCATGCCCCACCAGGTGAAGCTCGCCGAAGGACCAGCCATCTGCACCAGGCGCAGGCGGCTGTTCTGCATGATCAGACGCAAGCGATCGCGCACCTGCGGGTTAGACGACAAGGCGGGATAGGCGATGCTCAGCGGCAGCAAACCGCTGGCGGTTTGCTCAACGCTGCCATACGGGTAGCCCAGCAGGTCATCGAGGGCCGCACGGAACAGCGCTTGCGGGCTGTCATCCAGGCGCAGGCGAATATCCGTGGCATCCGCCGGCAGGCTCAGCGGCGTCTCCGCGCCAGCCACGTCCAGGCGCTGGCTTTGCGTGACTTGCCAGCCTTCGCCGGTTGCGCTCAGGCGCACGGCCAGGGCATCGGCGGTTTTGCCGTCCTGCACCAGTTCAGCGCTCCACTCGCCATTGACCAACTCGAACGCTGGCAACGGCAAGTAGTTGATGCCGCTGTTGAGCGTGACAGGAACCCGTTGATCGCTGCCCGCGTAATGAATCACCAGCTCAGCCTTGAGCGGGTTTTGCGCCTGGCTGAAAGCAAACACACCGAGATCCGGTTTGTCACCCGCGCGGAATTTGCTCGGCCCGCTCCACTTCAGGTACAGGGGTTTCTCCGAGCGTACGAACTGCTTCTTCTGCCCGACCTGGCCGTCATCGGCGATGGCCCGGGCGGTGATGCGCCAGCGGGTCAGCGAGTCCGGCATCTTGAAGGTGAACCGGGTCTTGCCGTTGGCGTCGGTCACAAGCTCCGGTTGCCAGGCGGCGGTGTCGACGTCTTCGCGACGCGGCCGCTCCAGCACTTTCACCCCGCGCTCGCTGCGGTTCGCCTTGCCCGGCGCGCCGGGGCTGCCGGGCAATGCGACGTCGTAGCTGATGAACGACAGACTGGCGCTGGTGCGCACGTTGTTGCGACGCGGATGGTAGAAGAACTGGTCGATGGTCGGAGCGATTTCCGGCTGCAAGGCATAGACCATTTCGTCGACCACACTGACCGTCAGATGCGCCGGGATCGGCTTGCCGGCGAACTGCGTGGTCAGGTCCACCGCAACGGTGTCGCCGGGTCGGTAGGTCTCTTTGTCCGTGGCGATGGCCACGTCGATCTGCGGCGTGATCACCTTGATCCCGGCGTTCTGGAAGCTGTACTGGCCGCCCTTGGTGTACAGCACCGAGAAGGTCAGGTTCGGCGCGAAGCTGTCCTTTACCACGATGCGCGCGCGGTATTGAGTGTCGCTGAGTTTTTCCAGCTTCAGCCAGTCGCTGCCCTTGGACAGCAACGCCGTGGCCTCGACCTTGTCGCGCTCCAGCGACAGCAGCGCATCGTTGATCGGCTCGGGGAAGGTGATCAACGCCAGCGCTTCGTCGCCGGCTTTGTACTCGGGTTTGTCGAGGACGATTTCCACGGTGCCCGGTACGGCTTTGACGCCCTCGCCGGTGACCGAATGACCGGTGGCGCCGAGGGTGCGGCCGTGGTCGTCCCTGAGTGTCAGGCTGTAAGTGCCGGGACGCTCGAAGGCCAGGGTGAAACCTTTGTCGGTTGCCGCGAGTTTACCTTCCCCAGTGCTCTGGTCTTCCAGGCGAACCCAGCCATAGCTGCTCGGGGTGACCGCCGCACTTTGTTCGCTTTCGTTGACGTAGCTGAACGCAACCTTGTCGCCCACCGCACTGAAGCGCTGGGGTGCACTCAAGCGGAAATTCGCCGCGCCGCGATCGATGAGGATTTCCTTGGTGGTCTTGACCCGATACGCCGCGCCATCGCTGGCGAACACCGTGAGCATGTAGCGACTCGGTTTTTCCGCAGCCGGCAAATCGAGGACGGCGTTGCCCTTGGCGTCGGTGGTCAGTTCGGTGCTGGTCAGTTCCACCGGGAATTGCCCGAGGTATTGCAGCTCGTTGTCGACCATCGACAGTTGCTGGGCGCGCAGGCTCAGGCTCAGTTTGGCGTTGGCCACCGGCTTGCCATCCGGATACAGCAGCACCAGGTTGCCCTTGACCGGTTCACCGGTGCGGTAGTCCTGCTTGGCCAGGTTCAGGGAGATTTCGAAGTGCGGCTTGATGTATTCAGCCACGCGGAAGGCGCTGCTGTAGGCCTGCTCCTTGTAGTTGAAACGCAGCTCATATCCACCGGCCACGGCGTTGTCCGGCAACTGGAAACGGCCTTGAGTGCCGGCCTTGGAATCGAGTTTCAGGTCCAGGCTTTGCAGCGCCGTACCAGTCGCATCGAGCACCGTCACATTGACGTCGGCAGCGGTGGGTTGCACCGAATCCCGGGCATTCTTGAACTCGCGCCCGACGATTTTCAGCGATACCCAATCCCCTGGCCGGTACAGCGGGCGATCGGTGAAGGCAAAGAGTTTGGTGTCGTAGATTTCGCTGTCGTAGTAGAAGTTTTCTGAAACGAAAACCCCACCCTCTTCATCCTCACCGATCACGAACGAACGTTCGGGGCTGACGTGTTTCAGGCGCAGCAAACCATCGGCGTCGGTTGCCCCGCTACTCATCACACCCAGGCCATCGGTCCACAGCACATTGACCTTGGGCACCGAGCTACCCTCGTGTTTGCGCGCGGCCCACACCAGCAGTTCGTCCCCGGCAATCTTGCTCACCGCCACGGTGTTGGAGACGAAGACCATGGTGGTCGCACGGTACTTGCCGATCAACGCTTCCACCAGATACAGCCCCGGTTTCAAGTTGCCCAACGGGATGTAGACGTTGCCCGGCGCGACACTGACGAATTCACTGGAAGACCCGGCGAGGTTGACGCCTTCAGGCGGCTGGATTGGTTTGGCTTGCCACAGCGGATAACGAAACTGGCTGACCACCGGCAGTCCCGGAATCAGCGCGAATTGCGGCTGCGCGTCGTAGGGTGTTGGCGCGGCCATGGCGCTACCCATTTTCAGTTCCGGCACTTGCTCGGTGACTTGTTTACGCGACTCGTAGGAAAACGCCCGCTGCATCACCCGGCGGGATTTGCGGTACCAGTTGTCCCACAGATAGGCGAGCGTATTCGACAGGCCTTCGCCCTTGAACTGGCCGTCACTGACCACCCGGTGCAGGTTCTTCTGGCGTTTGAGGAAGTCGAGCGGCTTGTCGATGCGATACACGCGAATGTCGGCGCCGCCGTAGGGTTCCATGCGCAAGCGACGGTAGTCGCGACCCGGCGCTTCGAGGCGGACCATTGCCTGTTCGTCGCTGGCAAAACTGCTGTCGGCCAGCAGGAAAAAACTCTCACCGGTCACCGGCGTGTAGCCACTGGGCTCAACAGTGTCTGCGGCGTTGGCCGTCGACAGAGGCAGCACCAATACCAACAACAGGGACAGAAAACGCAGCATGCGGGCACCGGTCATTGGGAGAGAAAATTCAGTCGATAGACGCCGATGAAGTTGGGGTTGGCTGCATCGGGTATCCATCGGGTGTCCTTCCATGTCATGAGTTGTTGCAGGCTTGCCGAGCGCATGCCGTTGTCGGTGGGGGTGGTGGTGCCGGTGTGATAGGCGATGTAGCGGCCCATCCAGATCATCAGGTGCTGGTCGTCGCCCTGATCGAAAAACATCAGGTCGCCAGGGCGTGCCTGTGCGACATCGCGGCCAACCAGTTGGCTGTTGAACTGAATCAGCTTGATCGCGTTGACGTAGGGCCCGACCTTGCCACCACCCTGCTGCCACTGCTGGGCGAGGCCGCGCTGGGCATCGCTCAGTTGCAACTCCGGCGGCAGGTAGCGGTTGGACAGGCCATTGCTGCGCAGCCATTTGTCATCATGGACTTTCAGCGCTTCGTTGGCGGCAAAACGCACCAGCCCTGCGCAGTCCTGCTGATACCAGCGCGGGCTCGGGCCCTGGCTCAGTTGCTCCTGGGCGATGCGCACGAACCAGGCGCGGAATACATGGGATTGCTGCGGGTCGAGCGCCGGTGCGTCGATGGCCCGGGCGCCCGCGCTCAACAGTAATGCGAGCACGCCGAGGCTGCGGATCAGTGCGTTCACAGCGCTTTCCACTCCAGCGGCAGCCATTGCCAGTGGCCATCGGGCTCGCTGCCCTCGGGCAGGGTCAGGGCGTACTTGCCGTAACCGCCGAGCTTGCGCAATTTCGGGATCAGGTAGGTTTGCGCTGCGTTGGAGAACACCGGTTCCATGTCTTGCGGCAGGCTGTCGAGGGTTTCGCGCTGCATCAGTTGGGCCATGGAGTCCGGACCGAAATACACCGGCATCAGCAGGTCCTTGGGCACCACGTCGGCCATCGGCGGGAAGCGTTTGTCGAGGGTGCCGAGGGCTTTATCCACCAGCTTGTCGTCGAGGGAAAACAGCAGCGTCGAACCGTGACGCGCCAGGCTGACTTTCATGAAGGCCTTGCCGGTGATCTGATCGGGATCGGATGCATCCTTTGCCGCATAGGGACCGAAAGTGGAGCTGACCTGGCGCTGCCATTGATGACTCAGGCCTTCCTGCTTCTCGACCACCGGGAACGCATGTTCATCGACCTTGCCTTCATAAGCGCCGACCATCGAGCCGAACAGTTTGCCCAGTTCACCATCGAGGCTGGCACTGTCTTCATCCTTGAGGCTGGCTACCAGCAGCGGTGTATAAAGCCGCGAATCGGCGTACCAGCACAGGCCCGCCGCACCGCCCATGTGCTCGGTCAGCGCCTGGGCGGCGGCCTCGTCGGCACCGAGCTTGAGCAGCAGCGGCTGCTGTTGTTCGGCGGCCAGCGGCAGGGTCACACAAGCGCTGGCGCCCATGGGCATGGCTTGCCAGATCGGTTTGAAATCGAAGTCCGGCTGGTTGTCCAGTTCGTCCATGGCGAGGAAGCTGTGCCAGCCCTTGTCGTCCATGTCGAAGCGCAACCCGGCGAAGTTCGGAATGAAACGCTGATACCCCATGGCCAGCACACTGGCATTCACCGACAGCCGCTGTTTCACCTCTGGCGCGCGGGGTTGCAGGCCGAAGGCCTCGGGAAACAGTTTGTCGCCATTGAGCAGCGCGGCGATGGCTTGGGTCGAGACGCCGCCCGCTTCCTGTGTCGCCCCACTTTGCGGATCGTACAGCCTGGTCGGATTCGACAGCACCACCAGCTTGTCGCCGTGGGAAGCAAACAGCAGCGCCTTGCTGGCGTTGTACGTGAGTTGATAGAGCGCCACGTCGTCGTTGCCGACTTTCACGTCCGCGAGTTTGCTCAACTGCGAATCATCCAGCGCCACTTTCGCCAGCGGCTCAAGCACCTTGGCCAGGCCACCGCGATCCATCACCAGCAGAAAATCCTTGAGCCGGCCGTCCGCCCCGCGCCACAACGCAACGTCCGCCGGTTGATCGAACAGCTGCTCGATCAGCGTGTCCTGCAACTTCAGGTCGTGTTCGTAAATGATCCGCCGCAGGCTGCCAATCAGCCCGAGGCGATCGGCATGGGTCTGGTAATAGAAGACGAAATCTTCGGTCAGGGTTTCCTTGAGGAACGGCACCGTCAGCAGGTCCTTGGGCAACTGGCTCAGGGAATGGGTTTCGAGCAGGCCGTCGGGGCGGCTCATGCCGAGCTTTTCAGCCGCCAGTTGCGGTGCCGGGGCTTTGTTTTTATGCATCAGCCAGCCCATGCCAGCGGCCACGCCCGCGACCAGACACAGCCCGGCCACAATGACCGGCCAACGGCGGGACGGTTTGGCACTCGGTGTTTCAGCCGCCGGTAAAATAGTGCTATCGCTCATTTCACAAAACCCAGTTCATCCGTGGAGCGGGATGCTTAATAGTTGAAAGTCTTGACCAGCAGCAGATCCCCGATCGCGCGCAGGGGCACGATGAAGGTTTCGCGTTTTTCGTCGACGGTGTTTTCGTTGAGCACCAGGTTGATCTGCGAGGTGATGACCTCGTTCCGGTTGCTGGTCTCATCGAAGTTATAGCCGCCGCTACCGAAGTTGCCCCAATAGTTGACGTAAACCAGATAGGTGCCATGCAGCGGCGCGGTCATGGTGAACATTTCCGGACCAGGGCCGTCGACGCCGTCCGGGTCCAGGCCACCGCCATTGCTCATGGCCGGGCGCGCCCAGAACGCATGCTGGCCGTCCGGGGTGACGATGTGCAGGTCGAGCTCGGCTTTCGGATCGTCCCAGCCCAGCACCACGCGAATCCGCGCCGGAGTGCGCAGGTTGTTGGCTTCATAGAACTGCACGCGCTTGAGCGACTGGCCTTCGGCACTGCGCACTTCGACGCTGTTGGAACCGGCCCCGAATGCATAGGGCCGGGCAAAACGCCCCTGATCGTCGGTGTACAGGTTCAAAGGATTGCCGTTGACCGCCAAGGTATGGGGCCCGCGCTGTGCGCCGATGGCCTTGAGCTGGCCCTGGATCATCGTGCGATTGCGCTGCACACCGCGATCGATGGGGGGCGTGGGATAGGCGACTTGCGGGTTTTCGGTACGGTCGAGCAAACCGTTGAAGCGCCAGCCGCCCACCGGCTCCGACAACTCGGCACTCGGCGCGGCCAGGGCGGGCGCACAGAACCAGCCGATCAGCAGCAAAAGAAATGAGCGCATGTGACGCCTCCTGCCATGCATGACGAAACCTTGCGCCTGATCCTCGGCGCGTTACAGATGCGGATGCTGCGTTTCGTCAGAAAGACCCAGACTCACGGGTCGTAGATGGCGCGAAGGTTAGACGCTCAGTCCGCGCCTAACAATCGGAGAACGCTGAAAATGAGGTGCGAATCACGCCGACGGCTGGACGGTGAGCCGAATAAAGATCATATTCGGCTCACTATATGAGCCGAATAGCCTTTCTAATCGGCTCACACCTTCAAGAGTAGCGAGTTCATGGCACCTTTCTGGATCTGGCAGCAGCCCGATTGGCCGAGTTTCACCTGGAACGCCGAACGACTGGCACCGTTGCTGCGCGAGTGCGTCCAGGCACAAGGTCGATTGACGGGCATGGTCAGTTCCGTGGGCAATTCGCTGAGTGCGCAGAGTGAACTGGATGCATTGCTGCAAAACATCGTCACCTCGTCCGCCATTGAAGGTGAGCAGTTGAATGTCGGCTCGGTGCGCTCTTCATTGGCGCGACGGCTGGGGCTGGAGCAACTTGATGGCAACCATGTCAGCCAGCGTAGCGAAGGCTTGGCGCAATTGATGCTCGATGCCACGCAGCATTTCGCTGAACCACTGACACTGGAACGATTGCTTGGGTGGCATGAGTGGTTGTTTCCTGATCAGGACACCGACCTCGCCACCCGCAGCATGCGGGTCGGCGCGTTGCGCGGCGATGATCCGATGCAAGTCGTGTCCGGTCGCCTCGACAGGCCGACCGTTCACTTCGAAGCGCCGCCGCGCCAGGGCCTCGAGCGCCAGGTCGATAGTTTCCTCGACTGGTTTGAAAGCAGCCGGAATCAGGCGGGGCTCGACCCGTTACTGCGGGCCGGGGTCGCACATTTCTGGTTCGTCACGCTTCACCCTTTTGATGACGGCAATGGCCGCCTGACTCGCGCCATCACCGACCTTGCACTGGCTCAGGGCGAGGCCCAGGCGATTCGCTTTTACGCCATGTCGGCGAGCATCCTCGAAGATCGCTCTGGCTATTACCGCGTATTGGAAAACAGTCAGAAAGCCACTCTGTACATCACTGAATGGCTGGAGTGGTTTCTCCAGACCTTGTTGCGCAGCCTGCAGCAGGCCATGGCGCGGATCGAGTCGGTGCTGGGCAAAGCCCGCTTCTGGCAGGCGCACCGGCAGTCCGGTTTGTCGGCCGAGCAGACCAAGGTACTGAATCGCTTGCTCGATGGCGGGGAGCGAGGGTTTGAGGACGGGATCAGCGCCGCGCAATATCAAGCGGTGGTGAAAGTATCCAAAGCGACCGCGACCCGCCATCTGGCTGAACTACTGGCGAAGGGCTGCCTGAATCGACTACCGGGTGGCGGACGCAGTACCCGGTATCAAATCAATTATCCTGAAACCCTGTAGGGGGCTTGCGGTGCCGGTGTATTTGCCCATAAACCCCCTATCTGCTAGTGTCGCGCCGGTTTAACGTCAACCGGAAATCGCCGCCATGGCCCGCAAAAAAGCTGCACTGGATTTCGAACAATCCCTCGCTGACCTGCAAACGCTGGTAGAGCGCCTGGAGAATGGCGAATTATCGCTGGAAGACTCGCTGACCGCTTTCGAGCAAGGCATCGGCCTGACCCGCGATTGCCAGGCGGCGCTGGCCCAGGCCGAGCAAAAAGTTCAGGTGCTGCTCGAGCGTGACGGCGAGTTGGCCGAGGAACCCTTCGACGCGGATCAACCAGAATGATTGAAGCGTATTCGGCGACCAGCCAGGCCCGCGTCAACGCCGCCATGGAAACCCTGTTCACCGCGCCGAGCCCTGAGCTGGCGCGACTGTACGAAGCCATGCGCTACAGCGTGATGAATGGCGGCAAGCGCGTGCGCCCGCTGCTGGCCTACGCCGCCTGCGAAGCCCTGGGCGGCAAGGCCGAGCAGGCCAACGGCGCGGCCTGCGCAGTGGAACTGATCCACGCCTATTCGCTGGTACACGACGATTTGCCGGCCATGGACGACGACGATCTGCGTCGTGGCCAGCCGACTACGCACAAAAAATTCGATGAAGCCTGCGCGATCCTCGCCGGCGATGGCTTGCAGAGCCTGGCGTTCAGCGCCCTGCTCGACCCGCGCCTGAGCAATGCCGACGCCGAGATCCGCCTGCAAATGGTCAGTGCGCTGGCCCTGGCGGCGGGTCCGGCGGGCATGGTCGGCGGCCAGGCCATCGACCTTGGCTCGGTCGGCCTGAAGCTCGATCAGCAGGCGCTCGAATACATGCACCGGCACAAGACCGGCGCGCTGATCGAAGTCAGCGTCAAGCTAGGCGCCCTGGCCAGCGGTCGCGCCGAGAAGGACGAACTCAAGTCCCTGCAGACTTATGCACAGGCCATCGGCCTGGCCTTCCAGGTCCAGGACGACATTCTCGACGTCGAAAGCGATACCGAAACTCTTGGCAAACGCCAGGGCGCCGACATTGCCCGCGACAAGCCAACCTACCCGGCCCTGCTCGGCCTCGACGCCGCCAAGGCCTATGCCCTGGAACTGCGCGATCAGGCGCTGCACGCGCTGCGACCGTTTGACGCGGCTGCCGAGCCCCTGCGCGACCTGGCCCGTTACATCGTCTCGCGCCGCAGCTGACGGCGTATCCGCCAAAAAAGACCAACGCGTGGGCAGGGGCCGATGCATCAGGTAAACTGCCGCATCTTTTATACCTATAACGATTCGCCTGATGCCCACGACGTTCCATGAGATTCCCCGCAAGCGCCCGACCACGCCCCTGCTCGACCGCGCGAACACGCCGGACGGCCTGCGCCGGTTAGGCGAAGCCGAGCTGGAAACCCTGGCCGATGAGTTGCGCCTGGAATTGCTCTACACGGTCGGCCAGACCGGTGGGCATTTCGGTGCAGGCCTGGGCGTCATCGAGCTGACCATCGCGCTGCATTACGTTTTCGACACCCCGGACGACCGGCTGGTGTGGGACGTAGGTCATCAGGCTTATCCACACAAGATCCTCACCGGTCGTCGCGAGCGCATGGGCACCCTGCGCCAGAAGGACGGTATTGCCGCCTTCCCGCGCCGTTCCGAGAGCGAGTACGACACCTTTGGCGTCGGCCATTCCAGTACTTCGATCAGTGCGGCCCTGGGCATGGCGATTGCCGCCCGCCTGCAGAACAGCGAGCGCAAGGCGATTGCCGTGATCGGCGACGGCGCACTGACGGCCGGCATGGCGTTCGAAGCGCTGAACCACGCGCCGGAAGTGGACGCCAACATGCTGGTGATCCTCAACGACAATGACATGTCGATCTCGCGCAACGTCGGCGGCTTGTCGAACTACCTGGCGAAGATCCTTTCCAGTCGCACCTATGCGAGCATGCGCGAGGGCAGCAAGAAAGTGCTGTCGCGCCTGCCGGGTGCCTGGGAAATCGCCCGTCGTACCGAAGAATACGCAAAAGGCATGCTGGTTCCCGGCACCCTGTTCGAAGAGCTGGGCTGGAACTACATCGGCCCGATCGACGGCCACGACCTGCCCACCCTGATCGCCACCCTGCGCAACATGCGCGATCTCAAGGGCCCGCAGTTCCTGCACATCGTCACCAAGAAAGGCAAAGGCTTCGCTCCGGCTGAAGTCGACCCGATCGGTTACCACGCCATCACCAAGCTCGAGCCTGTCGATGCGCCGGCCAACCCGCCGAAAAAAGCCAGCGGGCCGAAATACTCCGGCGTGTTCGGCGAATGGCTGTGCGACATGGCGGCTGCCGACCCGCGTCTGGTCGGGATCACCCCGGCGATGAAGGAAGGCTCGGACCTGGTGGCCTTCAGCGAGCGTTTCCCGCTGCGCTACTTCGACGTGGCGATTGCCGAACAACACGCCGTGACCCTGGCGGCCGGCATGGCCTGCGAAGGCGCCAAGCCTGTGGTGGCGATCTATTCGACCTTCCTGCAACGCGGTTACGACCAGTTGGTGCACGACGTCGCGGTGCAGAACCTCGACGTGCTGTTCGCCATCGATCGTGCCGGCCTGGTCGGCGAAGACGGCCCGACTCATGCGGGCAGCTTCGACCTGTCGTTCCTGCGGTGCATCCCCGGCATGCTGGTGATGACCCCGAGCGACGAAAACGAACTGCGCAAGATGCTCACCACCGGCCACCTGTACGAAGGCCCGGCGGCCGTGCGCTATCCGCGCGGCAATGGCCCGAATGCGACCATCGAGAAAGACCTCGAGCCGATCGAAATCGGCAAGGGTGTGGTTCGCCGTCGGGGCAGCAAGGTCGCCCTGCTGGTGTTCGGCGTACAGCTGGCCGAGGCGCTGAAAGTCGCCGAGACGCTGGACGCGACCGTGGTCGACATGCGTTTCGTCAAACCGCTGGATGAAGCACTGGTTCGCGAGATTGCCGGCAGCCATGAACTGCTGGTGACCGTCGAGGAAAACGCCATCATGGGCGGCGCCGGTGGTGCGGTCAGTGAGTTCCTCGCCCGCGAGAACATCCTCAAGTCAATGCTGCACCTGGGCTTGCCGGATGTTTACGTCGAGCACGCCAAGCCGGCGCAAATGCTGGCGGAGTGCGGGTTGGATGAGGCCGGTATCGAAGCATCGATCCGCGAACGCCTGCAATTGCTGAATATTTAAACGCAAGACCCTGTGGGAGCGGGCTTGCTCGCGAAAGCGGTGAATCTGTCGATAGAAATGTTGACTGACACACGGCCTTCGCGAGCAAGCCCGCTCCCACATTTGATTTGTGTACACCCAAGCACCAACGGATCACCGATGAAACTTTCCCCCCTCGCCCTGACGCTGACGCTTCTGCCGTCCGGACACCTGCTGGCTGACTCCTTCGAACGCGACCAGGCCCTGAAACTGCCCGACGTGCTGATCAGCGCCAACCGCCAGGTCCAGGCGCGCAACGACAGCAGCGCCGCCAACACGGTATTCACCCGCGAAGACATCGACCGACTGCAACCGAACAGCGTCACTGATCTGCTGCGCCGTGTACCGGGAGTGCAAGTGGCACAAACCGGCGGACGCGGCAGCTTGCCGGGGATCTACATCCGCGGCACGCAGTCGGCCCAGAGCCTGGTGCTGGTGGATGGCCAACGGATCGGCAACTCGTCCTCTGGCGACAGCAACCTGCAACACATCAACATCGAACAGGTCGAGCGCGTGGAAGTGCTGCGCGGCTCCCGTTCGGTGATCTACGGCAGCGATGCGATTGGCGGGGTGATCCAGATCTTCACCCGGCGTGGCAGCGAGCCCGGCCTGCAGCCACGCCTGCATGTCGGTTTTGGCAGCAACCAGACCTGGGAGCGCAGCCTCGGTTTGTCCGGTGGCGATGAGCAGACCCGCTTCAACCTCGGCGCCAGCCTCGATGAAACCGCCGGGATCGATCGCACCCATGAGTCGTATCCCAGCGACGGCGATCACGACGCATACCGCAACAAATCCCTGAGCCTGAGCCTGAGTCACGCCCTCAGCGACGACGTCGAGATCGGCGCCAACCTGCTGGATAACCGTGGCAAGAGCGAATATGACAATCCGTTCGGCCGCTTCGACCTGGACACTTTCGAGTCAGTCCAGCAGCAGCCCTACAACGAATTCGATGTGAGCAGTGTCAGCAGCTACGTCGACGCACGGGTCAACGACCTGTGGAAAACCCGCGTCGAATTCGGCCATAGCGAAAACCGCGAGAAGACGTTCGACAAGCTCAGCGATGAACGTAGCGTGTTCAACACCTACCGCGATTCGGTGAACTGGCAGAACGACCTGACACTCGACGAGCGCAACAGCCTGATCCTCGGCGGCGACTGGTACCAGGACCGGGTCAACAGCAGCACGCCGTTCGACGAGGACAGCCGCTGGAACCGCGCGGCCTTTATCCAGCATCGCTACCAGGCCGACAGCTTCTCCACCGAGCTGGGCCTGCGCCGCGACCAGAACCAGCAGTTCGGCGGCCATAACAGCTGGAGCGGTACCTTCACCCTGCCGCTGAACCCGGACAACGACGTGCTGCTGACCTACAGCGAAGGTTTCCGCGCTCCGACCTTCAACGACCTGTACTACCCGGACTTCAGCAACCCGGACCTGAAACCCGAGACCTCGAAAAGTTACGAGCTGCAATGGCGCAGCCAACTGACCGAGAACAGTCGCCTGGAGGCCTCGCTGTACCGCACGGACCTCGAAGACGCGATCATCTTCGGCAGCAACTCACGACCGGAAAACGTCGCCTCGGCGCGGATCAACGGCTTTGAAGCGGCGTTGAAACAGCAGTTGTTCGGCTGGCAGAGCAACCTTGGCGTGGCGATCATCGACCCGCGGGACCGCGACACCGGGCATACCCTGGCCCGTCGTGCCCGGCGTACGTTGAGCTGGGATCTGGACCGCCAGTTCGACCGCCTGGGCCTGGGCGCCAGCTGGCAAGCTGTGAGCAGCAGCTATGACGACCTGAACAATCAACAGCCATTGGGGGGTTATGGATTGTTGGGATTGCGCAGCAGTTGGGCGCTCAATCGTGAAGTCAGCCTGGAGCTGAAGGTCGATAACCTGCTGGACAAGGGATACAGCCGGGCGATGTACAGCCATGAAGGCAACCAGTACGGGTATCGCGAGGAGGGTCGGGCGTGGATGTTTGGGGTGACCTGGACGCCTGGGCTCTGATTTGAAGTTTTTGTTGGCCAGTCTGGCCTCTTCGCGAGCAAGCCCGCTCCCACACTTGACCTCTGTCGTACACAAAATCGGTGTCCACTGAAATCCAGTGTGGGAGCGGGCTTGCTCGCGAAGGGCCGCAACTCGGTCTCAGCGTTCGGGCGCTATCAACCGGCACAACTTGGCCGTAGCCTCAATCATCTGCCCACTCGGCCGCTCCAGGCCTTTATCCGTCACCAACCGCAATTGCCCCTGCCGCACCGCCGCCACCTGCGGCCACAGTTTCCACGCATCCAGCTGCGCCTGATCACCGGCCAGAATCGCCTCGGGATCGCGCTGCAGGACCGCTTCGACACTGACCTGCGGCGCCGGTAACGTCTGATCGCCGAACACGTTTCGCGCCCCGCACACTTCGAGCGCCGCGCTGATGATCTGGCCACCGCCAACGGTATAGAGCGGCCGGTCCCAGACCTGATAGAACACCCGCAACGGCTCTTCGCGCCTGTAGCGTTGACGCAGCTCAGCCAGCCGCTGACGCAAACCGCCAGCCAACGCAGCCCCACGCTCAGGCCGGCCAAGCTGCAAGGCAATCGCCTCGATCTGCGCGGTGAGCTGTTCGAAATCGTGCGGTTCGGCGACGTAGGTGGGGATGCCCAAGCGCTTGAGTTGTTCGCGCTGGGCCGGGCCGACACTGCCGGGCCAGAGCAGCAGCAAGTCGGGTTTGAGACTGAGCAGCCGCTCCATGTCCAGTTGGCCGTAGCGGCCCACGGAGGGCAGATCCTTGAGTTCGGCGGGACGCTCGCCGGCATCCAGCACGCCAACCAGTAAGTCGGCCGAACCCAGCTCAACGACAATTTCAGAGAGCGACGGCGCCAGGCTGACAACCCGTTCGACCGCGACTGCCGAGCCACTGGCGGCCAGCAGCAACACCGCCAGCCAGACAGGACGCATCAACCGAGCTGACGCGGAATACGGTAGAGGTAGAACAGCACGGCAGTCGACAGCGCCAGCAGCATCAGCGGCACCGCTTCGAGGCCGACGAACACCGCCAATGCACCGATCCACGCCGGCAGGCCTGCTGCCAGGAACGCCGTGCGCCGCTTGGCCGCCAGACTGATCCAGGCGCCAGGCTCTTCAGGGGTGTCGAGGGCTTTCTGGGTGGCGATCAGCGCATGTTTGTAGCCGCCAAAGAACTTCAGGCTGACAAACATCGAGGCGACACCAGCGATGAACAAGGGCATCGCCAGCACCGGCAGGATGGCCTCGCTCTGGCCGAACACGGCGTTGATCACGAACAGCGGCAACAAGGCCAACGCCAGGTATTGCCACCAGTTGACGGACAGTCGCCGCCGCACCTGGCCGCGGGTCACGCCCGGCCTACCTCGCCCTGATGTTCGTTGCCCATCATGTGGTCGAGTTTGCTGGCCTTGGTCGCCAGGTAGAGTTTGTTGTGCGGATTGTGCCCGGTGTGCAGCGGCACGCGCTCGGCGACCGCGATGCCCATGTCGGTCAAGGCTTTGACCTTGCGCGGGTTGTTGGTCATCAGGCGCAGGGATTTCACCCCCAGGTGCTCAAGCATCGGCAGGCACATGGCGTAGTCACGCTGGTCGGCGGCAAAGCCCAGGCGCTCGTTGGCTTCAACGGTGTCGGCACCGCCGTCCTGCAGCTCATAGGCGCGGATCTTGTTCAGCAGGCCAATGCCACGGCCTTCCTGACGCAAGTACAGCAACACGCCCCGACCTTCACGGGCGATGGCCTGCAGCGCGGCCTCAAGTTGCGAGCCGCAGTCGCAACGCTGGCTGAACAGGGCATCGCCGGTCAGGCATTCGGAGTGCAGCCGGCCGAGTACCGGGGCACCGTCGGCGATCTCACCCAGGCTCAGCACGACGTGCTCGCGGCCGGTGGCCTCATCGAGAAAGCCGTGCATGATGAATTGCGCAAAAGGCGTTGGCAGCTTGGAAGCGGCGACAAAAACGACAGGCACCGGTGTGCTCCTGATCTAAAAGTCTGAAGATTCGCAGGCCGGCATTGTAACAGCAGGTTCCAACCGACGCTTAGGCTGAATTATCGGCCATAACAATCAAAAAGTTTGATCTCTGTAGGAGCTGCCGCAGGCTGCGATCTTTGATTTTAAAAGATCGCAGCCTGCGGCAGCTCCTACAGGTTAGTTCTCATCGAACGGATAGGGTTGCTTCCAGCGCTCGAAGATCGGTTTGAGCTCACCGCTTTTCACCAACTGCGCCATGCGCTGGTCGAACAGTTCCATCAGGCTGCGGGCCGCCGGGGTCTTGGCAAAGCACAGGTACAACGGCAATTCGGCAATATGCGTGCGGCGGAACTGGGAAGGATCCTTCGCCCGACTGAGCACCCAATCGACTTCAGTTAGAGCATCTATGTAGAAGTCGGCGCGGTTCTGCGTCAGCATCGAAACGATGCCGGTACGCCGCAACACTTCATTGTAGCGGCGGATATTGGGCAGATAATCCTGAAAATCGTAGCCACGCACCCACGCCAGGCGGTAATTACCCAGGGTTTGCGGGGTCGGTTGCGGGCTGCTGGCCAAGCCCAGGGCATAGATATGGTCGGTATCGAAGTTCCAGCGCGGATAAAGCACGTCGCTGGATTCTTCATGGTAGGAGCCGACACAGGCGTCGACCTCACCGCGCTCGGCCAGCCCCATCGAGCGCACATAGGGTTCGCTGCGGATGTCCAGCTTGACCCCCGCTGGCTCGAAGACTTTGCGCAACACGTCCCAGCCCAGGCCGTGGCCGTCGGCAGCGGTATAGTCTTCCCAGTCTTCGCTGGCCAGATGAATCACCGATGGCGGGGTGGATGCCTCCTGCGCCTGGGCAAGTGCACCGAACACCATAAACACCATCGTTACCAACCAGCGTCGAGCCATCCCTAGTTCTCCCTAATTAATCCCTCAGGCGAAAATCCATACCAGCCCCTGCATCGCCAACCAGGCAAACACCCCGGCCAATACATCGTCGAGCATGATGCCGACGCCTCCATGCACATGCCGGTCAACCCAGTGAATCGGCCACGGCTTGAGGATATCGAAGAAGCGGAACACCAGGAACCCTGCCAACAGCCACTGCCAGCCTTCCGGCACCAGCCACAGGGTGATCCACATTCCGACCATCTCGTCCCAGACGATGCCTTCGTGGTCGTGTACCCGCAAATCATCGGCCACCTTGCCGCACAGCCAGAAGCCGAACAGCATGGTGATGCCCAGCATCAGCCAGTAACCCCAGTCGGGCAACATCTGCCATAACGGGATAAAGGGTAGCGCAACCAGCGATCCCCAGGTGCCTGGAGCCTTTGGCAAGGTGCCCGAGCCGAAACCGAACGCCAGGAAATGCCAGGGATTGCGCCAGACCGAGGGCGGTACGAATTCCGCCGGGACCTGTTTGGGATGATCTGTCACGGTGTCTCCCGAAAATGTTGATAGCCCCGGGTTTGCGGGGTGATGTCATGCCCATCGGTATCGATCAGCGTCACGCCCTGCCCCGCCACGATCCGCCCGATCACATGGATCGGCCAGCCGTCGGCCACCAGTGGCGGCAACTCGACGGACGGTATGGTGAAGACCAATACGTAATCGTCGCCACCACTCAGGGCTGCGTCCTGCGCGCCCGGCTGGCCGAGGAAGGCCACCAGTGCTTTGGACAGCGGCAAGCGATCCCGTTCGATCAGCACCCCGACTTTCGAAGCCAGGGCAATGTGTCCGCAATCGGCGAGCAAACCGTCGGAGATATCCATGGCTGAAGTGGCCTTGCCGCGCAACGCCTGCCCCAGGCCAAGCTGCGGTTGCGGCGACCAGTAATGCGCCAGCAGCGGCTCGGCGATGGCGGCTTCAGCGTCGCGCTCGCCGAGCACCAGCGGCAAGGCGCCAGCGGCATTGCCCAGTTCGCCGCCGACACACAGCAAGTCGCCGGGCCGTGCGCCACTGCGGGTCAAGGCCAGGCCACCCGGCACCCGACCGAACACGGTCATGGTCAGGCTCAACGGCCCGCGGGTGGTGTCGCCGCCCACCAGCGCCACGCCGCAGCTCTGCGCCATGAGGTTCAAACCACGGGCGTAGGCCTGCAGCCAATCGGCGGTCACCGTCGGCAAGGTCAGGGCAAGGGTAAAGGCAACGGGGATGGCGCCCATGGCGGCCAGGTCGCTGACCGCTACGGCCAGCGAGCGCTGACCGAGCAGAAACGGATCGCAGGGGTCGGCGAAATGCACACCGGCCACCAGCGTATCGGTAGAAATCGCCAACTGCTCCCCGGGAGGAACCGCCAGCAAGGCGCAGTCGTCGCCAATCCCCAGGGCAACGCCTTCGCCGCCCTGCGCACAAGGCGCGGCGGCGAAGAAATTGCGGATCAGCTCAAACTCACCCATTGCTGAATCAAGCGCCAATCAGCGCTTGAACGCCTTCACTTCAGCTTCCCGCAGACGTGGGGCCAGCTTGTCGAGCACACCGTTGACGAACTTGTGCCCATCGGTGGAACCGAAGACCTTGGCCAGTTCGATACCCTCGTTGATCACAACGCGGTACGGCACGTCGACACGCTTGAGCAGCTCCCAGGTGGACAGGCGCAGAACCGCCAGTTCAACCGGGTCCAGCTCTTCGATGGTCAAGTCCAGGCAAGGCGTGAGCGCCGTGTCGATTTCGGTCTTGAACTGCGGCACCCCGTGGAGGATCTCGCGGAAGTAGGCACCGTCGACATCGGTGAAATCGTTATCGACCCGGAACTGCGCTTCGATCTCGTTCAGCGACTGCTTGGCCATGTGCCATTGGTACAGCGCCTGGGTCGCGAGCTGACGGGCTTCGCGACGCTTGACGCTTTTCGATGGCTTGCCAGCATCCGCAGGTTTTGGATCGCGCGGGTTGAAACGATCGCTTTCGTCGCTAATCACTTGGCCTCCAACTGCGCCAGCAGGCTGACCATTTCCAGAGCGGACAGGGCAGCTTCGGCACCTTTGTTACCGGCCTTGGTGCCGGAACGTTCAATGGCTTGCTCGATGGAATCAACGGTCAGCACGCCGAAAGCGACCGGAACGCCGAACTCCATGGACACCTGGGCCAGGCCTTTGGTGCACTCGCCAGCCACGTATTCGAAGTGCGGAGTACCGCCACGAATGACCGCGCCCAGTGCGATGATTGCCGCGAACTCGCCCTTCTGAGCGACTTTCTGCGCAACCAGCGGGATTTCGAAGGCGCCAGGAGCGCGGATGATGGTGATGTCGCTTTCGCTTACGCCATGGCGAACCAGGGCATCAACAGCACCGCTGACCAGGCTTTCAACGACGAAGCTGTTGAAACGGCCTACTACCAAAGCATAGCGGCCTTTAGGGGCGATGAAGGTACCTTCGATGGTCTTCAGGGTCATTCGTTAGATCTCTTAAAGAGCCGGGACGCGTCTCGTACGCATCCCTCAGTGATATTTGAACCGCGAATACGGGGCCGGATACGACCGGTCATTATTCGGAGGGCACGTATTCTACAACTTCCAGATCGAAACCGGATATCGCATTAAATTTCATCGGTGCCGACATCAGGCGCATTTTACGAACGCCCAGGTCGCGCAGGATCTGCGAACCGGCACCCACGGTGCTGTAGGTGGTCGGTTTTTTCACCGCCGCGTGGTCGGCAGTTTCGCGGATATGCGCCAGCAACACGTCGCCATCGAGCGGGTGGCCGAGCAACAGCACCACGCCACTGCCGGCCTCGGCAACCGCGGACATGGCGGCGCGCAGGCTCCAGCGGCCCGGTTGCTTGACCATCAGCAGGTCGCGCAGCGGGTCCATGTTGTGCACGCGCACCAGGGTCGGTTCTTCGGCACACACGTTGCCCAGGGTCAGGGCCATGTGCACGTCGCCTTCCACGGAATCACGATAGGTCACCAGGTTGAATTGGCCCAGTTCGCTGTCCAGAGGCTGCTCGGCAATCCGCTGAACGGTACGTTCGTGGATCATCCGGTAGTGAATCAGGTCGGCGATGGTGCCGATCTTGATGTTGTGCTCGGCGGCAAAGGCTTCCAGCTCGGCGCGACGGGACATGGTGCCGTCGTCGTTCATCACTTCGCAGATCACCCCGCTCGGCTCGAAACCGGCCATGCGCGCCAGGTCGCATGCGGCTTCGGTGTGGCCGGCGCGGGCCAGGGTGCCGCCGGCCTGGGCCATCAGCGGGAAGATGTGGCCTGGGCTGACGATGTCTTCAGCCTTGGCATCACGGGCGGCAGCCGCTTGCACGGTGCGCGCACGGTCGGCGGCGGAGATGCCGGTGGTGACGCCGGTGGCTGCTTCGATCGAGACGGTGAACTTGGTGCCGAAGCCGGAGCCGTTGCGCGGCGCCATCAGCGGCAGCTTGAGCAGCTCGCAGCGCTCGCGGCTCATCGGCATGCAGATCAGGCCACGGGCGTGCTTGGCCATGAAGTTGATGTGTTCGGCCTGGCAGCACTCGGCGGCCATGATCAGGTCGCCTTCGTTCTCGCGGTCTTCGTCATCCATGAGGATGACCATCTTGCCTTGGCGGATGTCTTCAACCAGTTCTTCGATGCTATTGAGCGCCACAAGGCACCCCCCTTCTTTCGAAATTTTGAGCTTCAGGATTTGAGGTAGCCGTTGGCGGCCAGAAAGCTTTCGGTAATGTTACTGGAGGTTGGCTCTGCGGCCTTGTCGCCCAACAGCAGGCGCTCCAGATAACGCGCCAGCAAATCCACTTCCAGATTCACCCGGCGACCTGGCTGGTACGACGCCATGATGGTTTCGCTCAGGGTGTGCGGAATGATGGTCAGCAGGAACTCGGCGCCATCGACCGCGTTCACGGTCAGGCTGGTGCCGTCGACGGTGATCGAGCCTTTATGGGCGATGTACTTGGCCAGGTCCTTCGGCGCGCGGATGCGGAATTCCACGGCCCGCGCGTTCTCGGTACGGGCAACCACTTCGCCCACGCCGTCGACGTGACCGCTGACCAGATGACCGCCGAGGCGCGTGGTCGGGGTCAGGGCTTTTTCCAGATTGACCGGGCTGCCGCTTTTGAGGTCGTTCATGGCGGTGCAGTCGAGGGTTTCACGGCTGACGTCAGCCGCGAAGCCGTTGCCCGGCAGTTCAACCGCCGTCAGGCACACGCCGTTGACCGCGATGCTGTCGCCCAGCTTGACGTCGCTCAGGTCGAGCTTGCCGGTTTCGACGTGGACCCGCACATCTCCACCTTTAGGGGTCAATGCACGAATACTGCCGATGGATTCGATAATGCCGGTAAACATGGAGTCCTCCTCGAGAACAGGGCCAGCGCTATAACGATGGCCGGGAATTATACGCTGGCGACTGGCAAAGGAATGGCAGTGACCCGCCAGTCATCGCCAACCGCGCGAATTTCGGTGATTTTGAGCTCGGGCGCATCCTTCATTTGCGCGAGCGGCCAATCCAGCAACGGCCGCGCCGAAGAACCCAGGAACTTGCCGGCGATGAAAATCTGGAACTCGTCCACTAGACCGAGTTGGGCAAAGGCACCCGCCAGCCGTGGTCCGGCCTCGACCAACACTTCATTGACCTGACGGTTGGCGAGTTCGACCAGCAACTGACGAAGATCGACCTGCCCATCGTAACCCGGCACGATCAGGCACTCCGGGCCGTTGGCGTATTGTTCTTCCACTGCCACGCAGGTAGCGACCAGCGCGGGACCTGCCTTGAAGAATGGCGCATCCAGCGGCACCCGCAGACGGCCATCGACCAACACACGCAGCGGCGGTCGGCTCATGGCCAGTGCGGCCTGTTCGGTGTCCAGACCGAGTTCATCGGCGCGCACAGTCAAACGGGCGTTGTCCGCCAGCACCGTATCGGCGCCGGTCAGCACCACGCTGGCCTGAGCACGCAAACGTTGAACCGCCGAGCGCGCTGCCGGGCCGGTAATCCACTGGCTTTCGCCGCTTTCCATTGCCGTGCGACCGTCGAGGCTCATGGCCAGCTTGACCCGCACAAACGGCAAGCCATGCTCCATGCGCTTGAGGAAGCCCTGATTGAGCCGGCGCGCCTCGCCTTCCAGCACGCCGCTTTCGGTGACGATACCGGCCTGCTCCAGGCGCTGCAGACCACGACCGGCCACTTCCGGGTTCGGGTCCTGCATCGCCGCCACGACCCGCGCCACGCCGGCGTTGACCAACGCATCGGCGCACGGTGGCGTGCGCCCGTGGTGACTGCAGGGTTCGAGGGTCACGTAAGCGGTCGCGCCCCGGGCCAGCTCACCGGCGGCGCGCAGGGCGTGGACTTCGGCGTGGGGTTCGCCGGCGCGCTCGTGCCAGCCTTCGCCGACGATCTGCCCGCCGCGCACGATCACGCAGCCGACTCGCGGGTTGGGGTGGGTCGTGTAATGACCTTTGCGCGCCAGTTCCAAAGCACGGGCCATGTAATGGGCGTCGAGGACGGCAAGCTCTGCTGACGTGGTCATTCTTTCACCGGTTCCCGGGCCAGGCGATCGATCTCTTCGCGGAACTCGTTGAGGTCCTGGAAGCGGCGATACACCGAAGCGAAGCGGATGTAGGCGACTTCGTCGAGCTTTTGCAGCTCGGCCATCACCAGCTCACCGACCACGAGGGACTTGACCTCGCGCTCGCCGGTGGCGCGCAGTTTGTGTTTGATGTGCACCAGCGACGACTCGAGGCGCTCGACACTCACCGGGCGCTTTTCCAGCGCCCGCTGCATGCCGGCGCGGAGTTTTTCTTCGTCGAACGGCTGGCGACTGCCGTCGGTTTTGATCAGGCGCGGCAACACCAGTTCAGCGGTTTCGAACGTCGTGAAACGTTCGCCGCAGGCCAGGCATTCACGCCGGCGGCGCACCTGTTCGCCCTCGGCGACCAGACGCGAGTCGATGACCTTGGTGTCGTTGGCACCGCAGAAGGGACAGTGCATGGTGGCAGGCAACAAAAAAAGGGAGGGCCATGGTAGCGCATCCGGGTGGCAAGACAAGCCATAGGGTTTGCGGTATACAGATTGGCTATATATGGATTACGTGTTGCCGGAGCCGCAAATGTCCCTGAGACCACTCGTTTTGCTCAGTTTTTTCAGCCTGTTGGTCGCCTGCAGCAGCGATGCACCCCAGCCGCAGCCGCCAACGCCAGGCCCTGCACCGGAACAGGCGCAGAAGAAAGCCCGGGAATCGGCGAACCTCGGCCCGCTGCCGGCCTATCAGCGCGAACTGAGCGGTACGCTGCAAGGTGTGCCAACAGGTGCTGAAGTGGAACTGGCGCTGCTGGTGATCGACGACAAAGACCGTCCACAGCAATTGCTGGCCAGTTCGAGCCTGATCGGCAACAACCAGGTGCTGCCGTTTCACCTGCGCTTCAACCCGGATTCGTTCCCGGCCGGTGCCCGTGTAGAACTGCGTGGCCGCGCCAGCCAGTCCGGCCAGTTGATCCTGCATCTGCCGTCACAGCGGATTAGCCAGCCGACCACCCAGGCCCTGGGCCAGCTGCAATTCGTCAAAGCCCCATGAGTGCACCGCACGACCTGCAACAGGCCTTGGGGGAACTGCTGGGTGATGCGCGACTGGTTGCCTGTGAATTACCGGGGACCGACCTGAAGTTGTGGCTGATCGATGGCGACAACATGGATCGCGCGTTCAGCCCGGAAGAAACCCGGCGGATTCTGCACGAACCGCCGTACTGGAGCTTCTGCTGGGCCAGTGGCCTGGCGGTGGCGCGTTACCTCGCCGACTTCCCTGAGTGGGTCAAGGGCAAGCGCGTGCTGGATTTCGGCGCAGGCTCCGGCGTCGCCGGGATTGCCGCGGTGAAGGCCGGGGCGCTGGAAGTGGTGGCTTGCGACCTGGATCCGCTGGCGATTGCCGCCTGTCGGGCGAATGCCGAGCTCAATGACGTACAGCTCGTTTACTCGACGGATTTTTTCGCCGAGGCCGATCGTTTCGATCTGATTCTGGTCGCGGATGTGCTGTACGACCGGGCGAACCTGCCACTGCTCGATGAGTTCCTGAGTCGTGGCAAGGAGGCTCTGGTGGCGGATTCGCGCGTTCGGGATTTTCGTCATCCGTTGTATCAACGCATTGAAATGCTTGAAGCGATGACCCTGCCGGACCTGGCCGAGCCGGAAGAGTTTCGGCATGTGAGCCTTTACCACGCGCGGCGCGGCTGAAGCCGCTAAAAGATCGCAGCCTTCGGCAGCGCCTACGCGGGGATGCGGTTTAACCTGTAGGAGCTGCCGAAGGCTGCGATCTTTTGCGCCACGCCTTATAGTTCACCTATTCACGCTTTTACGAGATTGCCCATGAGTCAGCAAACGCCGTACATCTTCGACGCCACGACTGCCGATTTCGACCAGTCGGTGATCGAGAATTCCTTCCACAAACCGGTGCTGGTGGATTTCTGGGCCGAATGGTGTGCGCCCTGCAAGGTGCTGATGCCGATGCTGCAGACCATCGCCGAGAGCTATCAGGGCGAACTGCTGCTGGCCAAGGTCAACTGTGACCTCGAACAGGACATCGTCGCCCGTTTCGGTATTCGCAGCCTGCCGACCGTGGTGCTGTTCAAGGATGGCCAGCCGGTCGATGGTTTTGCCGGTGCCCAGCCGGAGTCGGCCGTGCGCGCGCTGCTCGAGCCCCATGTGCAAATGCCGCCACCGGCCGCCGCCGATCCGTTCGAACAGGCCCAGGCCTTGTTCGACGACAGCCGTTTCGCCGATGCAGAGGCCCTGCTCAAAGTGCTGCTGGGCGAAGACAACACCAACGCCAAGGCGCTGATTCTCTACGCCCGCTGTCTCACCGAGCGCGGTGAGCTGGGCGAAGCGCAAGCCGTGCTCGATGCGGTCAAGAGCGATGAGCACAAGGCCGCCCTGGCCGGCGCCAAGGCGCAGATCAAGTTCCTCGGCCAGGCCAAGGACTTGCCGGATGCCGCCGACCTGAAGGCTCGCCTGGCGAAAAACCCGCAGGACGATGAAGCGGTCTATCAGCTGGCCGTTCAACAACTGGCCCGCCAGCAATACGACGCGGCGCTGGATGGACTGCTCAAGCTGTTCATTCGCAATCGCAGCTACAGCGAGGGTTTGCCGCACAAGACCTTGCTGCAGGTGTTCGAACTGCTGGGTAACGATCATCCGCTGGTAACGACGTACCGTCGCAAGTTGTTTGCTGCGCTTTATTAAGATCAAAAGATCGCAGCCTCGCTTCGCTCGACAGCTCCTACAGGGGATATGCGTTGCCCTTGTAGGAGCTGCCGCAGGCTGCGATCTTTTGCGGTTTATTCGATCCAGCGGTAAAGCGGCGTATCCGCGCCACTCTGCACCTTCACATCCGGGCTATGCCGCAAGCGCACCAACAGGCGCTTGCCTGCCGCCGCACTGCCGGTCAGCCCTTCCAGTTGATCGAGTAATTGCGGCCCGCTCAATTGCCCGGCCTTGCGTAGCAGATCTTTGGCGACCTGCCACAGCGCATCGTCCTGATTCAGCGGTTTCGCCACTGGCGCAGCACTGACCTCGGTTTTTTCCACTTTCAACTGCGCACCCAGCCTTGCCCAGTCGGCGTCATCCATCTCCAGCGTCAAATCCACCGGCCAGTCGCCGATGCTTCCGCGAATTCGCAACATGAGTCAGCTCCCGAACATTTCTTCGCACCCATGCTCCCACGGGGCTTGTGCAACGCCAAGCAGGCAGTCACACTCTGCGCATCATGTTATAAGATTACATAACATTTCTTTCATCTTGTCTTTCGGAGACTCGCCATGCGTCACCTGCTTCTCGCTCTGCCGTTTGCCTTGTTGCCGCTGGCTGGCGTTCACGCCGCTGACGAACATGATCACGACCATGAGCACGGCAGCCTTGGCGCCCATGAGCACGGTGTCGGGCGCCTGAACGCGGCACTGGATGGCCTGACCCTGGAGCTGGAGCTGGACAGTCCGGCGATGAACCTGGTGGGCTTTGAGCACGTCGCCGCAACCGATGCCGACAAAGCCAAGGTCGCTACGACCCGCGCTCGCCTTGAGCAACCGCTGGCGCTGTTCAGCCTGCCGAAAGCCGCCGGTTGCGTGGTGGAAAACCAGGAGCTGGAAAGCCCGTTGTTTGGCGACACGCCAGAGGCCGACGATGAACACCACCATGACCACAGTGAAATCCACGCCCGCTACCAATTCACCTGCGCCACGCCGGGCGCGCTGAAGACCCTGGATCTGGCGAATATCTTCACCAGCTTCCCGGCGACCCGGAAAATTCAGGTACAACTGATCGGCCCGAGCGGGCAGCAAGGGGTTGAAGTGACGGCGAAGGCTGCCTCCCTCAAGTTCTGATCCACCGCACAACCAATGTGGGAGCGGGCTTGCTCGCGAAGGCAGTGTGCCATGCAGCATAGATGTCGACTGACACTCCGCCTTCGCGAGCAAGCCCGCTCCCACAGGATAATCAACACCCATGAAATCAGCGCCATGACCCAAGCACTCATCGAATTGTCCGACCTGAGCTTCAGCTGGCCCGGTCACCCGCCGCTGCTGGATATCCCGGCGTTTCGCCTTTCGCCTGGGGAAACCCTGTTCCTCAAGGGCCCCAGCGGTAGCGGCAAGACCACCCTGCTGGGCCTGCTCGGCGGCGTGCAGAAGCCCGATCGCGGCAGCATTCGCCTGCTTGGCCAGGAGCTGACCGAACTCTCGGCCGGCGCCCGCGATCACTTTCGTGTCGATCACACTGGCTACATCTTCCAGCAGTTCAACCTGCTGCCGTTTCTGTCGGTGCGCGAGAACGTCGAACTGCCCTGCCACTTCTCGAAACTGCGCGCCGAGCGGGCGAAGCAGCGCCACGGCAGCATCGACCAGGCCGCCGCCACCCTGCTCGCCCATCTGGGTTTGAAGGATGACAACATCCTCGCGCGCTGCGCCGACTCCCTGTCCATCGGCCAGCAACAACGGGTGGCCGCCGCGCGCGCGCTGATCGGTCAGCCGGAACTGGTGATCGCCGACGAGCCGACCTCGGCCCTCGACTACGACGCCCGGGAGAACTTCATTCGCCTGCTGTTCGCCGAATGCCGCGAGGCCGGCTCGAGCCTGTTGTTCGTCAGCCATGACCAGAGCCTGGCGCCGCTGTTCGATCGCAACCTGTCGCTGGCCGAACTCAATCGCGCCGCCACCCCGTCCGAGGTCTGAGATGTATCTGTTCCGTCTAGCCATGGCCAGCCTGGCTAACCGCCGTTTCACCGCGATCCTCACCGCGTTCGCCATCGCCCTGTCGGTGTGCCTGCTGCTGGCCGTGGAACGGGTGCGCACCGAGGCCAAGGCCAGTTTCGCCAGCACCATCAGCGGCACCGACCTGATCGTCGGCGCGCGTTCCGGCTCGGTCAACCTGCTGCTGTACTCGGTATTCCGTATTGGCAATGCCACCAACAACATCCGCTGGGACAGCTTCGAACACTTCGCCAGCAACCCGAAAGTGAAGTGGGCCATTCCGATGTCCCTTGGCGATTCCCATCGCGGCTATCGGGTGATGGGCACCACCGGGGCGTACTTCGAACACTACCAGTACGGCCGCCAGCAACACCTGGAACTGGCCGAGGGCCGTGCCTTCGCCAGCGACCCGTTCGAAGTGGTGCTCGGCGCTGAAGTCGCGGACGCGCTGCACTACAAACTCGGCGACAAGCTGGTGCTGGCCCATGGCGTGGCCGTGATCAGCCTGGTCAAGCATGACGACAAGCCATTCACCGTGGTCGGCATTCTCAAGCGCACCGGCACCCCGGTGGACCGCACGCTGCACATCAGCCTCGGTGGCATGGAAGCCATTCACGTTGATTGGCACAACGGCGTGCCGGCCCGGGGCAACGGGCGGGTCAGCGCCGATCAGGCACGCAACATGGACCTGACACCCCAGGCGATCACCGCGTTCATGCTCGGCCTCAACAGCAAGATCTCGACCTTCGCCCTGCAGCGCGAGATCAACGAATTCCGTGGCGAACCGATGCTGGCGATCCTGCCCGGCGTTGCGCTGCAAGAGTTGTGGAGCTTGATGAGCACGGCGGAAAAGGCCCTGTTCGTGGTGTCACTGTTCGTCGTGCTGACCGGCTTGATCGGCATGCTCACGGCGATTCTCACCAGTCTCAACGAACGTCGGCGGGAGATGGCGATCCTGCGATCGGTGGGCGCGCGGCCCTGGCACATCGCGACGCTGCTGGTGCTGGAGGCGTTTGCCCTGGCGCTGGCCGGTGTGGTGGCCGGCGTGGCATTGCTCTACGTCTGTATCGCGGCAGCCCAGGGTTACGTGCAGGCCAATTACGGCCTGTTTCTGCCGCTGGCGTGGCCGAGCGAATATGAATGGACGCTACTCGGTGGCATCCTGATCGCTGCGTTGCTGATGGGCAGCGTGCCAGCCTGGCGCGCCTATCGCCAATCCCTGGCCGATGGCCTGTCGATCCGTTTATGAGGACGTTGAAATGCCCCGCGCTGTCTTTGCGCTGTTGATGCTGGTCGCCCTGCCGTTGTGGGCGGCCGAGCCGAAAGAGCTGACCTGGTCGGAAATGATCCCGCCGGATGCGGCACCGGAAGTGCCCAACATGACGCCGCTGCACGACCTGTCGAAGCTCAGCGATGCACTGTCCGCCGAATCGGCGCCGGCAGCGAAACAGGACATGCCCAACGCCCCGGTGGTCAAGGCCCTCGACGGTCAGAACATTCGTTTGCCGGGCTACATCGTGCCGCTGGAAGTGAGTGAAGAAGGTCGTACCACGGACTTTCTGCTGGTGCCGTATTTCGGCGCCTGCATCCACGTACCGCCACCGCCGTCGAACCAGATCGTGCACGTCAAAAGTGAAGTCGGCGTGAAGCTCGACGAGCTGTATCAGCCTTACTGGATCGAGGGGCCGATGCAGGTCAAGCCGTCCACCAGTGAGCTGGCGGACGCCGGGTACCAGATGGAGGCGGACAAGATCTACCTGTATGAATTGCCGGAGTGAACCCGGGAGTTAGTCGGCGCCTGCAAAATTGTCTTCGCGAGCAAGCCCGCTCCCACACTGGATCTGTGCATAGACACAATTCCATTGTGGGAGCGGGCTTGCTCGCGAAGGGGCCATCGAAAACACCACAAAAACCAGGTCCATCACGATTTCATTGAGCTGCATCAAAAGACCAGATCGTTAGCCGCCTTACCATTGGACATCGAAGATTTTTAACGTCCTCTGGAGCCCCCCATGAACAAGTCCTTGCTCGGTGCCTCGCTGGTAGCGCTGGCGCTTGCAGCCCCGTTCGCCCACGCCCACGAAGCCGGTGACATCATCCTTCGTGCCGGTGCGATTACCGTCAACCCGGAGGCCGACAGTTCCTCGGTCAAGGTCGATCAGGGTCCGCTGAGCGGCGCCGACCTGGGTGGCAAGGCGACCATGAGCAGCGACACGCAACTGGGTCTGAACGTTGCCTACATGATCACCAATAACTGGGGTATCGAACTGCTCGCGGCCACGCCGTTCGAGCACGACGTCAAGCTCAAGGGCACCGCCCTGGGTGCGGCCAACGGCAAACTCGGTACGCTGAAACACCTGCCACCGACCCTCAGCATCGTGTACTACCCGCTGGATGCCAAATCCGACTTCCAGCCGTACCTCGGCGCCGGCATCAATTACACCTGGATCTACGACGAGCATGTCGGCAGCGAAGCCCAGGCCAACGGCTTCAGCAACTTCAAGGCAGAAAACTCCTGGGGCATGGCGTTCCAGGTCGGTGCCGACTACATGCTGACCGACAACGTGATGATCAACGCCCAGGTGCGTTACATTGACATCGATACCCGCGCGACCGTGGAAAACGACGCCGTGGCGCCGGGCACCCGGGCACGGGTGAACGTGGATGTCGATCCGTTCATCTACATGGTCGGTCTGGGTTACAAGTTCTAAGTATTCACGTGGTGGTGGATTGGTCGCTCCCTTGCCCTGTGGACGGGAACGATCAGCAACAAAAAAAGGCGCCTCAACCGGCTAATGCCGATCAGTTAAGCCATCTCGCTTGACCTTTGGCCGCAAGAAATCAAAATCCGATGCCTGAACTGGCATCGGATTTTTTTATGCGTCTCGCTCGGGCACTGGAACTGACCCACAACTTCGCTTCCACTCCAAACTCAATCGAGGGATTGGATTCCTTACTCGATCCTTCTTTGGTCGAGCAGGCGCTTGAACAGGCCGGCGTGGCGACGCTGCGCAAGCGGCGCTTGCCGCTGGAAATGATGCTCTGGTGCGTGATTTCCATGGCGTTCTTCCGGCGCATGTCGGCGTGGGATGTGGTCAGTCGCATGAACATCATGCTGCCGGGGCAACGCCCGTTAGTGGCCCCCAGCGCCGTAGTCCAGGCACGTCAGAGACTAGGTAGCGAAGCCGTACGACAAGTCTTCGACCTGACTCAGAAAAGTTGGCATGAAGCAGCTGAGCATCCGACTTGGGCCGGTTTGCGCTTGTTGAGCGTCGACGGTGTCGTCTGGCGAACGCCTGACACCCGCGAAAATCGAGCGCGCTACGATTCGGCCAGTAACCAGCACGGCGACACCGGTTTTCCCCAGGTACGCATGGTCTGTCAGATGGAATTGACGAGCCACATGTTGATCGGCAGCGCATTTGATGGCTATCGCAGCAACGAAATGAAACTGGCCGAACAACTGATCGACACCACGCCCGATCACTCGTTGACCCTATTCGATCGAGGTTTCTACTCCCTGGGATTGCTGCACCAGTGGCAGCAAGCAGGCACCGAGCGCCATTGGCTGATGCCACTGCGCAAGGGTGCGCAGTACGAAGTTGTTCAGCGTTTGGGCCGTCAGGATGCAATGGTCTCGTTAAGCACTTCGCCGCAGGCCCGCAAGCAATGGCCGGGACTGCCCGAGCGCCTGATTGCGCGCCTTCTGAGCAAAACCGTCAAGGGCAAGGTGTGTCAGATCCTGACGTCGATGACCGACCCGCTGCGCTTCCCGTCTGACGAAATAGTCGACCTGTACAGCCAGCGATGGGAGATCGAATTGGGCTTTCGGGAGATGAAACAGACGCTGCTCAACAGCAGCTATACCTTGCGCAGCAAGACACCCGAGATGATCGAGCAGGAGCTGTGGGGCGTGTTGCTGGGCTACAACCTGTTGCGCTATCAGATGGTAGAAATGAGCCGTCACTGTCCGGGAATTTACCCGTGCGAAATGAGTTTTACCGCCTGCACCTGGGCAATTTTAGGGTTTATCAACAGCGTCTCGGCCGACCGCTCCGGGAACATCCCCAAATACCTGGCCGAGCTTCATGCTTCAGCGCCGCACTATGTCCTGCCTCATCGGCGAGAGGAGCGTATTTATCCCCGAGCCATCCGGCTCAAATCGCCGAAGTATCCGATCAGAAATAAAAATGCCAGTCAGCTTAACTGACTGGCATTAGCCTCAACCGGCGCCTTTTTCTATTGTCCCAGCAACCGTGCCAGCCCGACGCTCAAGGGGGTTGGCTCGGGCGCCCGGAAGCGCTCCAGCAGACGCTGGTTGTTGGCCCGCGAATGACGAATGTCACCGGAGCGCGCCGGGCCGTAGCTCACCGGTGGCAGCTTGCCAACAACGACCTCAAGGGCCGCCAGCATCTGCTTGAGACTGGTCGCCTGGTTCCAGCCGACGTTGACCGCGCCCTCTTCCACCTGGGGTTTCTCGATGGCCTGCACCAGCAGATCGACCAGATCCTCGACGTAGAGAAAGTCCCGCGTCTGCTCGCCGTCGCCAAACACCGTGATCGGCAGGCCTTTCTGTGCGCGCTCGCTGAAAATGCTGATGACCCCGGAGTACGGCGAGGACGGATCCTGGCGCGGGCCGAAGATGTTGAAGAAGCGGAAAATCACCGGCTCCAGCTCATGCTCGCGCCGGTAGAAATCGAAGTATTGCTCGCTCGCCAGCTTGTCCACCGCGTAGGGCGTCAACGGCGCCTTGGGCGTGTCTTCATCGATTGACTCGCCCTCGCCATTGTTGCCATACACCGCGGCACTGGAGGCGAACAGCACGCGCTTGACGCCCGCCTGGCGCATGGCTTCGCAGACATTCAGCGAGCCGATGAAGTTGCTCTGGTGGGTCTTCACGGGATTGTCCACTGACGCCTGTACCGACGCCACTGCCGCCAGGTGCGCCACGGCGCTGCAACCGGTCATCGCACGGGCGACCAGGGCGGCATCGGCAACGTCGCCGACGATCAGCTCGACCTTGGGATTGTCCAGCGGCAGGTTGCTGCGTTTACCGGTGGATAGGTCATCCAGAATCCGTACCGAATAGCCCTTGGCGAGCAAGGCATCGGTGAGATGGGAGCCGATGAATCCGGCACCCCCGGTAATCAGAATGGGGCGATCAGCCATGACGATAGAACCTGTCCAGAAGGCTCGGAAGGGCCGCACGCCAGGCGCGTGGCTTGATTCCGAAGGTGTGCAGAATTTTCTTGCAGGCCAGTACCGCGTGTTGCGGTTCTTCCGCGGCATCCGGTCGCGCGGCGTGGGCCTGGGCGGTCGGCGCTTCGATGGCCAGCGGGTGCAGGGCGCGGGCTTCGGTGAGAATCGCCTGGCCCAGGGCCAGCGGCGTGGTCGCCTCATGCCCGGCGTAGTGGTAGGTGCCCCACAGCGGCGCGCTGCAGTCGAGTTGCTTGAGTACCGAAATGATCACCCGGGCCGCGTCGTCCACCGGTGTCGGATTGCCCCGGCGGTCGTCGGCCAACAGCAGTTCCTCGGGTTGCTCGGCGCGGCCGAGGAAACGCCCGAGGGTGCCGTCGGGACTGTCATCAAGCAGCCAGCCGAAACGCAACAGCACGTGTTGCGGGCAGGTGGCGCGCACGCTTTGCTCGATCCGCCACAAGGCCTGGCCACGCAGGCCCAGCGGCAGCGGTTCGTCTTTTTCGCTGTAGGCGGTCGCCCGGGAGCCGTCGAACACACGATAGCTCGAGGGTTGCACCAGGACGATGTTGTGATGCTGGCACAGTTCGGCCAGGCGCTCGATCGCCCGCTCCTGCCCGGCCAGACGCTGTTCGCTGACCGTCTCCGCCTGGAACCAGTCGAAGTAGTAGGCGAGGTTGATCAACGCGTCCGGGCGGGTGTCGTCGAGCAGTTGCGTCAGGCTCGCGGCATCCCAGCCGTCCTGTGGTGGGCGGGGGGCGAGGAAACCGATGTCTTCCTCCGCACCGAGGCGAATCAGCGCCTGCCCAAGGGCATTTCCGCCGCCCAGTAACATAAGGCGCATTCGCATAGAGTCAGCAGGCCCAGTCTGATTGGAACGATGGCTGTATCGACACCGCCCGCGGGCGATGTCATCGATAGTTGCCGGAATCGTTGCATTTTGCGGGTTTAGTGCGCAACCGTCATCCGTAAAGTGTAGATGTGCGGGATTTGTGATGCTGCTGGCCCTGAAGGTTGGCGAAGATCTTGAGTGGTACTTGCATCTTCGCGCCCTCACCCGCATAAATCAGAACATGAACCTGCCCATCCCCGCCGACAGTGCCCTGGCCGGCTTCCACCCCGCCGTCAGCGCCTGGTTCAGCAACAAATTCGCGACGGTCACCGCCGCCCAGGCCCGGGCGTGGCCGCTGATCCGCCAGCGCCGCTCGACTCTGATCGCCGCCCCCACCGGTTCCGGCAAGACCCTCACCGCCTTCCTCGCCGTGATCGACGACCTGGTTCACCGTGGCCTGGAAAACTCCCAAGGCCTGCCAAACGAAACCCTGGTGGTCTACGTCTCGCCGCTCAAGGCGCTGTCCAACGACATCCAGATCAACCTGCAAGACCCATTGGCCGGCATCACCGAACAGTTGCGGCGGATGGGCCTGCCCGAGCTGCGGATCAGCACCGCCGTGCGCACCGGCGATACACCGCAAAAAGACCGCTCGGCGATGCGCAAGACCGCACCGCACATCCTGGTCACCACCCCGGAATCGCTTTACGTGCTGCTCGGCTCCGACTCCGGGCGGCAGATGCTCAGCACCACCGGCACGGTGATCGTTGATGAAATCCACGCCATCGCCGCCAGCAAGCGCGGCAGCCACCTGGCGCTAAGCCTCGAGCGTTTGCAGGCACTGTGCGCCAAACCGCTGGTGCGCATCGGCCTGTCGGCCACGCAAAAACCCATCGAGGCAGTGTCGCGCTTTCTGGTCGGTCGTGATCGACCCTGCGAGATCGTCGATATCGGCCACGCCCGCCCACGTGACCTGGACATCGAAGTGCCGCCCGTGCCGCTATCGGCAGTGATGGCCAACGATGTCTGGGAACTGGTCTATGACCGACTTGCCGCCCTCGCCCGCGCACACCGCACCACGCTGGTGTTCGTCAACACCCGACGTCTCGCCGAGCGCCTGAGCCGCCACCTGAGCGAACGCCTGGGCAAGGACGCGGTGGCCGCCCACCACGGCAGCCTGGCCAAGGAGTTTCGCCTGGACGCCGAACAGCGGCTCAAGCGTGGCGAATTGCAAGTGTTGATTGCCACCGCGTCGCTTGAGCTGGGCATCGACATTGGCGATGTCGACCTGGTGTGCCAGATCGCCTCGCCGCGTTCGATTGCCGGCTTTTTGCAAAGGGTTGGTCGCTCCGGGCACCAGGTCGGCGGCACCCCCAAGGGCCGCCTGTTTGCCACCACCCGCGACGACCTGATCGAATGCGTCGCGCTGCTCGACTGCGTGCGCCGGGGCGAGCTCGACACCCTGCTGATCCCCGAAGCGCCGCTGGACGTCCTGGCGCAACAGATCATCGCCGAAGTCAGTTGCCAGGAATGGCCGGAGCAGGCGCTGCTGGAATTGTTCCGCAACGCTTCGCCCTACAGCGGGCTCGACGAAAAACACTATCAGGCGCTACTGCAGATGCTCGCCGAGGGCTTCGACGGGCGCCAGGGCATCCGCAGTGCCTATCTGCATCGTGACGCCGTGAGCCGCACCCTGCGCGGTCGCAGGGGCGCCAAGCTGACGGCGGTGACCAGCGGCGGGACCATCCCCGACAATGCCGACTACAGCGTTCTGCTCGAGCCCCAAGGGCTGAACATCGGTAGCGTCAATGAAGACTTCGCGGTGGAGAGCATCGCCGGGGATGTGTTCCAGCTGGGCAATACGTCGTACCGGATACTGCGGGTCGACACCGGCAAGGTCCGGGTGGAGGATGCCCAGGGTCAGCCGCCGACCATCCCGTTCTGGCTCGGCGAGGCCCCGGGGCGTAGCGCCGAACTGTCGTTTGCCGTGGCGCGCTTGCAGGCCCAGCTCGATACTCTGCTGGGCGCGACGCCGGGCAACTTGCAGCCCGCCCTCGACTGGCTGACCCAAACCCTGGGCCTGAACCTGGCCAGCGCCGAGCAACTGGTGGAATACCTGGCCCGCGCACGGCAGACACTGGGCGCGTTGCCGTCGCAGGACACCTTGCTGATGGAGCGCTTCTTCGACGAGTCCGGCGGCACCCAGCTGGTTATCCACAGCCCGTTCGGCAGTCGCATCAACCGCGCCTGGGGCCTGGCCTTGCGCAAACGCTTCTGTCGCACCTTCAACTTCGAGTTGCAGGCCGCCGCCAGCGAAGACGCCATCGTGTTGTCGCTGTCCTCCAGCCACAGCTTTGAGCTGGCTGATGTGTGGCGCTACCTGCACAGCAACACCGCTGAGCACATCCTGATCCAGGCCGTGCTCGATGCCCCGTTGTTTGGCGTGCGCTGGCGCTGGAATGCCGGCGTGGCGCTGGCGCTGCCGCGCTTTCGCGGTGGTCGCAAAGTGCCGCCGCAGATCCAGCGGATGAAAAGCGAAGACCTCACCGCCAGCGTGTTCCCCGACCAGATCGCCTGCGTGGAAAACCTCGTGGGCGAGCGCGACATTCCCGACCATCCGCTGGTGGAGCAGACCCTCGACGATTGCCTGCACGACGCCATGGACAGCAACGGCTGGTTGGCCCTGCTGCGGCGCATGGAACGCGGCGAGGTCCGCCTGATCAGCCGGGACCTGCCCGCGCCCTCGCCCCTCGCCGCGGAAATCCTCAGCGCCAGGCCCTACACCTTTCTCGACGATGCGCCCCTGGAGGAACGCCGCACGCAGGCGGTGCTCAACCGCCGCTGGAGCGAGCCGCAGTCCACTGACGACCTGGGCGCGCTGGACGCCGACGCCATTGACGCCGTGCGGGAAGAGGCCTGGCCCTCGCCCGGCAATGTCGATGAGATGCACGAAACCTTGATGAGCCTGGCCTGCATAACCGACGCCGAGGCCAGCGCCAATCCGCATTGGCTGGAATGGTTGAATGCCCTGGCTGACAGCGGCCGAGCCTGCCGCATCAACCATTCACTGTGGCTGGCGCTGGAACGGCTGACGTGCCTGCAGGCGATTTATCCACAAGCGGATCTGTCTCCACCCTTGCAGGCTCTGCCGGGTTTCGATCTGGCCTGGACGCCGGACGACGCCGTCGTAGAAGTGATTCGAGCGCGGCTCAGCGCCTTTGGTCCATTGCCAATGCAGGCGATTGCCGCCCCCCTCGAATTGCCCGCTCTGAAAGTCACCCAGGCATTGGCGCACCTGGAACGCGAAGGCTATGTGCTGCGCGGGCGCTTCACCCCAGGCAATACCGAAGAAGAATGGTGTGAGCGACATTTGCTGGCGCGGATTCATCGCTACACCGTCAAGCGCCTGCGCCGGGAAATCGAGCCCGTGGCCTTGCAGGATTTCATGCGCTTCCTGTTCGACTGGCAGCACCTGTCCAACGCCACCCGTGGCCAGGGCAGCACGGTGCTGCCGGCGATCGTCGCCCAGTTCGAAGGCTACCCCGCCGCCGCCTCAGCCTGGGACAGCGACCTTTTGCCCGCGCGGATCAAGGACTATTCGCCCACCTGGCTCGATGATGCGTGCCGTAGCGGCAAACTGGTCTGGAGCCGACTGACTGCGCGCAACCGCAGCACCGGCACCGCCCTGCGAAGTACGCCGATCGTGCTGTTGCCGCGTAATCGGGTCGGTCTGTGGAGCGACTTGACCGAGCAGACGCCAGTCAGCGAACTGTCGCCCAAGACACAGAAGGTGCACGCCGCCCTCAGCCAGCACGGCGCGCTGTTTTTCGATGAGCTGATTCACGAAGCCCACCTGCTGCGCGCGGAGCTGGAAATCGCCCTGCAGGAGCTGGTGGGTGCGGGGCTGGTGAACGCCGACAGTTTTGCCGGCCTGCGGGCGCTGATCACACCTGCCAGCAAGCGCCAGCAGCGTAGCAGCCGACGCGGACGCGGGGCCTTTGTCGGCGGCATGGACGACGCCGGGCGCTGGGCGCTGTTGCGACGCGCAGTGACCGCGCCGGTTGTGGATAACCCGCGACCGACGCCAACGCCCGCCGACACCCTGGAACACATCGCCATGACCTTGTTGCGCCGCTACGGCGTGGTGTTCTGGCGCTTGCTGGAGCGTGAGGCCGATTGGCTGCCGAGTTGGCGGGAATTGCTGCGCACCTTCCATCGGCTGGAAGCGCGGGGTGAGATTCGTGGCGGACGTTTTGTCAGTGGCCTGGCGGGCGAGCAATTCGCGCTGCCGGAGGCGATTCCATTGCTGCGCGAAGTCCGCCGCCGGCCCCATGACGGCAGCTTGGTCGCGGTGTGCGGGGTCGATCCGCTGAACCTTGCCGGCACCCTGTTGCCCGGTGCGAAAGTGCCGGCGCTGGCGAGCAATCGGCTGGTGTATCGCGATGGTTTACCGGCAGCGGCGGAGATTGCGGGCAAGAAGCATGTGTGGCTGGAGCTGGATCAGCAGGCCATGGTTGAAGTGCAGAGCAAGCTGATCCGGCATTGATGTTGTCTGGGCGGACCTCTTCGCGAGCAAGCCCGCTCCCACATTGGCTTTGTGTACACCGATCCCCTGTGGGAGCGGGCTTGCTCGCGAAGAGGCCATCCTTGACAACAAATTATTGGGGACGTGGCCGATCCGGCATCAACACCGCCGCATGCTCCGGCTCAGCCGCTCCATCATGCACAGGCTCCGCCGCCGGCCTCTGCACTAAAACCTGCTGTGGATAAGTCTGCGCAAAATGCACCCACGGACTGTTATCCACAAGCTTTTTCAACCGCTGGTTGAACGCCCGGCTCACCGCATATTGCCCGCCTGACACGGTGCGAAATTGTGCCGTCAGCACCACGCCATTGAGGTCCATCCTGTCGACGCCGAACACATCCAGCGGCCCTTGCAGGTTGTACCGCAGGAACGGGTCTTCACTGATCGAATGCCCCGCCTCGCGAATCAGTTCGATGGCCTTGTCGACATCGGTGTCATAGGTGAACTGCACGGAGAAGAACGCATAGGCAAACTGCCGCGATTGGTTGGTCACGGCCTTGATCTGGCCAAAGGGCACCGAGTGCACGAAGCCCTTGCCGTCGCGCAGGCGCAAGGTGCGGATGGTCAGGCCCTCGACCGTGCCGGCATGCCCGGAATCGAGCACCACCCAGTCACCGATGGACAGGGTGTCTTCGATGATGATGAACAACCCGGTAATCACGTCCTGCACCAGTTGCTGAGAGCCGAAACCGATGGCCAGGCCAATGACCCCGGCACCGGCCAGGAAAGGCGCGACATTGATGCCAAGATTGGCCATGGTGGTGATGGCGCAGATCACCACCAGGATGATTTTGATCGCATTGCGCAGCAACGGCAGGATGGTCTTGATCCGCGTACTCGGCTGGCGTGCCCCGCGTTTGCTGGCCGGAGGTTTCAGGGCCTCCTGGATCGCCGTGTCGAGCACCACCCAGACCATCCAGGTCACCAGGAAGATCAGGCCGATATGACTCAAGGAGTCACTGATCGCCCGTCCCACGGCATTGCTGACCGCAAAATCGAACAGTGACACGCCCCAGATTCGTCCGAGGATATCGATGAACACGATGGCCATGGCGATGCGCAACAACGCGTGGGAGAGGCTCAGGAAGCGTTCCTTGTAGGCGCCACTGCGGCGCACCTCGGACTCGCTGCGGGTCTTGAACAGGTGGTGCAGCGTCGTGCTGAGAAACACCGTCGCAATCAGCAACACCGTGGTGAACAGCGCGCTGCGCAGCACTTGCTGGTTGTCATCGCCAATGCCGATCAGGTTGATGACAGAGACCAGCACCATCAACAGGATCGGCCAGTACCAGAGCCCGGAAAAAATCCGCAGGGTTTCGCGCAACGCTGGCTGTGCCCGACGCTGGGCCAGCGGCAGGATACGGATCACCTGGGCGACCGGACGGCGCAGGCGGAACACCAGCAAACCAAAGGAAATCGAGGCCGCCAGCCCGGTAAATACAGCGATGCTGCTGGTGAGATTGTTCCCCAGTTGATGGGCGATCTGCGGGCTGGTCAAGGCGTCGCTCAGGGCGACCAGGAAACCAATCGCGAACAGCGGTCGTGGGCTGTCCTGGCGAATGATCTGCACCGCCCGGCGTTTGTGACCGATATTGAACAGCACCACCAGGGACATCACCAACGACGAAGCGAACACGCCACTGCTGGTGGCATAGGCAAAACACAACGCCAGCGCCCTGCCGGCCGACACCGGCAATAACTGGCTGGCATAAATCGTCAACGGCAGGCTGATCACCGCGGGGATGCTGTAGGGCAAGACATAACCCAGCAAGGCCTGCCCACGCTCTCGGCTGAGCAGCACACGATGGCGGCACAGGCGTTCGGTCAAGAACTTGCCGAACATCCAGAGCAGGCCGAAGACACCCGCCCACACCGCCGTCAGCAGCAGGAAATCCCCCGCCACGCTCCAGCTCGAACGGGTCGATGGGCGATTGACCAGTTGGTCTACCTCATCGGCCGCACGATCAGCACGCAAACGCCAGGCGTCGAGCAGGTCCTTGTCGAGGTTCAGCTTGCTCTGGACGTCGTCGATGCTCGAACTGATGGCGCCCAGCAACCCGCCCTGGACCAAGGGTTCCGGGTGTGCCGCCGGTGTGGCGGCGGCCGGCACGCCCGGTATGGCCGCTGCCTGCAGTTCCTCGCTGCCGAAAAACAACAGCGCCCCCAGTAATATCGCTGTCTTGAGCCTGATCAAGGCATCCGCTCCTTTGGATAGGACTGTAAGGAACTGATCGAGAATTGCCGGACTAGTTCGCTGCTGGCCGGCAAATCCCCAGCAATCTTTGCGCTCAAGACAAATATCAAATGCTCATCCCTGTATTTTTACCATCGCCAACCAGTCTAGTGCCCGAGGAAAAAGCCGCCAGCGCGATCATGTTCACCGGACTGGTTGCAGGCCTCTGACCCCCGTAGGAGCCGGCTTGCTGGCGACAGCGATATGTCGGTCACATCCATGTCGAATGGGCCGCCGCCATCGCCAGCAAGCCGGCTCCTACGGGTTTTGTGGTGACCTGTAAAATGTGACCGTCCGTAGCCCCACCGAAACTTTCGCCACTGCCCCACAGTCATCAAAAGATCAGGGGGCAGTCACACGGGAGGCGACATGGCGGCGATTCACATCGGTATTTCAGGTTGGCGCTACACGCCCTGGCGGGGGGATTTCTACCCGAAGGGCCTGGCCCAGAGGCGCGAATTGCAATTCGCCTCACGGGCGGTCAACAGCATCGAGATCAATGGATCGTTCTACGCCCTGCAACGGCCCGAACGCTATGCCCAGTGGTATGCCGAAACCCCGGCGCACTTTGTGTTCAGCGTCAAAGCCCCGCGTTTCATCACCCATATCAAGCGTCTGCGTGACATCCACAAACCCCTGGCGAATTTCTTCGCCTCCGGGGTGCTGGAACTCAAGGAAAAACTCGGCCCGATTCTTTGGCAGTTTCCGCCCAACTTCAAATTCGACGCCGAACTGTTCGAAACCTTCCTCGAACAATTGCCCCACGACACCCAACAGGCCGCCGCCCTCGCCCGCCAGCACGATTCCCATGTAAACGGCCACGCCAGCCTGAAGGCGAGCAGGAAACAGCCCTTGCGCCATGCCGTGGAAATCCGCAACGAGAGCTTCATCGACCCGCTATTTGTCCGCCTGCTCAAACGCCACAACACGGCCCTGGTCATCGCCGACACCGCTGGCAAATGGCCGTACCGCGAGGACCTCACCAGCGATTTCGTGTACCTGCGGCTGCACGGTGCCGAAGAGCTCTACGCCAGCGGCTACACCCCTCAGGCACTGAAGCGTTGGGGCGACCGGATCGAGGCCTGGCATCAGGGGCGGCAACCGGCCGATCCGCATTTGATCGCGCCGCGCCTGAAACCCAGGGCGCGCAAGTCCCGGGAAGTGTTCTGCTATTTCGATAACGACATCAAGGTTCGCGCGCCCTTCGATGCGCGTCGTTTGCTGGAGCGCTTCGACCTCGACAAAGAGCTGCTCACTGCCCCCGGCGAACCCGCTGCCGAAGGAGTGTTGCCATGAGCATTTCCGAACCGGTTGGTACCACCGACGAGCAGGCGACCATCGAGAGCACGGTGCACCGTTTCACCGTGCTGACGGTCAACACCCACAAGGGTTTCACGGCGTTGAACCGGCGCTTCATCCTGCCTGAACTGCGCGAAGCGGTGCGCAGCGTGTCTGCCGACGTGGTGTTTCTGCAGGAGGTACACGGCACCCACGAACATCATCCCAAGCGCTACGACAATTGGCCGGCGATACCCCAGTACGAATTCCTCGCCGATACCCTCTGGCCGCAGTTTGCCTACGGCCGCAACGCGGTCTATCCGGCAGGCGATCACGGTAATGCCTTGCTGTCGAAATTCCAGATCGTTCGCCACGACAACCTCGACGTGTCCATCAGCGGCCACGAGAACCGCGGCATTTTGCACTGCGTGCTGCGCCTGCCTGGCGAAGGCCCGGAGGTGCATGCCATATGCGTCCATCTCGGATTGCGCGAAAACCACCGCAATGAACAGCTCAAGTTGCTGGGGCGCCTTCTTGAGTCGTTGCCAGGCGACGCGCCGGTGATCGTGGCCGGTGATTTCAACGACTGGCGCCAACGCGCCGATGCCCTGCTCAAGCCCTGCGGTTTGCGCGAAGTGTTCGCCGAGCACCATGGCAAGCCGGCGCGCAGTTTTCCCGCGCGATTGCCGACCCTGCGCCTGGACCGCATCTACGTGCGCAACCTCAAGGCCAGCCGTCCGCAGGTACTGGCCACCCGGCCCTGGTCACACCTTTCGGATCACGCACCGTTGTCGGTGGAGATTGAGCTATGAGTAGCCCGTCGATGGAAAAAACCGCGCTGGAAAAAACGATAGCCGCGCCGCCCATGAGCGAGCCGCAAAGGGTCGACGTCGAGTACGGCTGGCAGGGAAACAATCGGGTCGAACTGTTGGAAAATGGCGAAGCCTATTTCCCCAGGGTGTTCGAGGCCATGCGCCAGGCCAAAACCGAGATCCTCCTGGAAACCTTCATTGTGTTCGAGGACAAGGTGGGCGAAGAACTGAAGGACGTGCTCATCGAGGCGGCTCAACGGGGCGTACGCGTGACGGCCAGTTTTGACGGGTTTGGCTGCGGAGAGTTGTCTGCCGGGTATCTCACCGCCCTGAGCGGTGCCGGCGTGCATTTGCAGATGTTCGACCCGGCCCCCAAGCGCCTGGGCATCCGCACCAATTGGTTCCGCCGCCTGCATCGCAAGATCGTGGTGGTGGACGGAACGCTTGCGTTCATCGGCGGGATCAACTTCTCCGCCGATCATCTGGCCGACTTCGGCCCGGAAGCCAAACAGGATTATTCGGTTGAAGTGCAAGGCCCGGCGGTGGCCGACATCCATCACTTTGCCCTGCTGCAATGCGGTCGCCCGGCCCGCGCGAAATACTGGTGGCAACGCCGTCGGCAACGGCGCTCGGAACTGGTCGTGACCGATCACGATGGCCAGGTGCGGCTGGTGTACCGCGACAACGCCGAGCATTCGACCGATATCGAAGAGGTTTACCGCCTGGCGCTGCGCACGGCGCAGCGGCGCGTGGTCATCGCCAACGCCTACTTTTTTCCAGGCTATCGCTTGCTGCGCGAGATCCGTAACGCGGCGCGCCGCGGCGTTGAAGTGCGCCTGATCCTCCAGGGCCAGCCGGATATGCTGGTGGCCAAACTGGCAGCGCGCATGACTTACGATTACCTGCTCAAGTCCGGTGTGAAAATCTTCGAATACTGCGACCGCCCACTGCACGGCAAGGTCGCGTTGGTGGACGAAGACTGGAGCACCGTCGGCTCGAGCAACCTCGACCCGTTGAGCCTGTCGATGAACCTGGAGGCCAACGTGTTGATCCGTGACCGTGCGTTCAACCGTGACCTGTTCGAACGGCTCGAGGAACTCAGCGATAACCATTGCAAGGCCATGTCCGTGGACAAAGCCCCGCGCGGGCGAATCTGGCACATGACCGTGGGCTTCATGGTGTTTCACTTCCTGCGGCATTTTCCGGCATGGGCCGGCTGGTTGCCCGCGCACAAACCACGATTGAAAGCATTCACCCCACCGACCGGGAGCGATCAACATGAGCCGCACTGAAGCGCAGGCGGCGTCCCACGCCGAGCACCCGGCAAAATCGCGCTGGAGCCGTTGGAAAAGACCGTTGACGATGCTGTTTTTCCTGGCGCTGATCGTCCTCTTGACGATGTTCGCCCAGCGCATTGAATGGAACGAAGTGTTCGAGACCCTGACCGATTTCAAGGTACGCACCTTGATCATCGCGGCCGGCCTGACCCTGGTGAGTTTTCTGGTCTACGCCTGTTTCGACCTGATTGGCCGCACCTACATCCGCCAGGACCTGACGTGGAAACAGATCCTGCCGGTGGGCATCATCAGCTACGCCTTCAACCTCAACCTGAGCGCCTGGGTCGGCGGCATTGCCATGCGGTATCGCCTGTATTCACGGCTTGGGGTGAGCAAATCCAACATTGCGAAAATCCTCGGCCTGAGCCTGGCGACCAACTGGTTCGGCTACATGATGATCGCCGGCGCGGTGTTCAGCAGCGGACTGGTGCGCATGCCTCCAGGCTGGAAACTGAGCAGCGGCGCGTTACAGGCGGTGGGCGTGTTGCTGCTATTGGTGAGTGCGGGGTATCTGGCGGCGTGCCAGTTCTCCAAGCGTCGGGAATGGTCGATTCGCGGGGTGGAAATCAACTTGCCGTCGCTGCGCATGGCAATCCTGCAACTGGCCCTGGGGGCGCTGAACTGGTCGTTGATGGCCGCAGTGATTTTCACCCTGTTGCCGAGCAAACTGGACTATCCGCTGGTGCTGGGTGTGTTGCTGATCAGCGCCATCGCCGGGGTCATCACCCACATTCCGGCCGGGCTCGGTGTGCTGGAAGCGGTGTTCGTGGCACTGCTGCAACACGAGGCCTCGCGGGGCAGCCTGGTGGCGGGGTTGCTGGCTTATCGGGCGATCTATTTCCTGTTGCCGCTGTTGATCACGCTGGTGATGTACCTGCTGGTGGAGGCCAAGGCCAAGTCGTTGCGGATCTCGAAGAAGCCCAAGTGATTTGTGCTGTTTTCGAAGCCCGAAAGAACACCACAAGATTATGAGGACTGAATAATGCTCAACCGCTCACCCACCACCATTTCCGTGATCCAGTCCACCAGGATCGAGGTGTAGGCCTGCTGTGAAACGGGTTCACTCAGCGCATGATCGGCCCCGTCGATGATGCGGTGCGTCAACGAATGAGTCTGCTGACACGCCGCGCGATAACTCATGATGGTCGCGTGGGGTACGTAGACATCGGTTTCCGACTCAACCAGCAACACATCCCCGGTAAATTGCGAACAGGCATGCAGCGCCCGGTTGCTATCGGCGCGCACCAGGGTGCTGCGGTAGTCGCGCAGGTCGAGCTTGTCCAGGTCGCGCTTGGGCGTGTGCCATTGATCGTCGCGGTACAGCGCCGGCACCCGCAACGCCAGCCAGCGCACCGGCCGCAGCGAAGTGAGGATCGAAGCCAGGTAACCGCCGTAGCTGGTGCCAACCACGGCAATCGCCGAGGTATCCAGCGCCGGGTGCGCGAGCAAACGGTCGTAGGCCGCCAGCAGGTCGCGCAGGTTGTCTTCGCGGGTTACGCGGGTCAGCGGAATACCCGTGCCGCCGGTGTGCCCGCGTAGATCGAAGGTCAAACACACACAACCCAATCCGGCGATGCCCTTCGCCCGTTCCAGGTCTCGCTCCTGACTGCCGCCCCAGCCGTGCACAAACAACACGCCGGGGACTTTCGATTTGGGGCTGAGAAAAGTCCCGCTCATCTGTTCGTCGTCGATGTCGATTTGAATGCTTTCGCTTCTAGCCGTCATAGGATTTGACCGTTACGTACTTGAGGAGAAAATCGCTGTTTTCCGCTGGCCCGCGGTACACCTCGATGGCGTCCGCCGGCAAGGGTTGATCGATGTAGGTCTCCACCGAAGACACGCGAATCGCGCGCATCCCCGGATCGTTGACGAAGCTCTGCAAGGCTGCGACTTCAGCGCTACTAGCCCCACCCATGCGCCAGGATTGCTCGAGCACGCCGCTGCGTTGCTGGCCATCACTGGCGATACCCTGGGCGATGTCGTAATTGCGCCGTGAGGCGTAGAAACCGGGATAGGCTTCGTCTGCGGCACCGTCAAATACCTGAGCCTGCCGGATCGCCAGTTGCACATCGTCGGGTAAATCCAGGGTCAGCAGATCGTCGTAGCCACCCTGCACCACCAGCAGGTTGGAACCACCATAGACCTCTTCGCCGTGGGCGTCTGTGGTCAAGTATTGATCACCGCAGTAACTGAGCACCTTTTCACCAATGAAACTCTGCCCGACGCTGTGGGTAATCACCTGGTCCAGGTCCTGCTCCAGCACCACGCCTTCACTGAACAGCGCTTTCGCATCAGGACGGGCGAGGATTTCGTCGAACTGGTCGAGGCTCTTGATGACTTCCTGACCACGCCCGGCACAGGCATGGATCGGCTTGATGCGGATCGCGCCGCTGTAGAGCAGATGCTCCGCCGCCGGACGCGCATCCTCGAACGAGAACACACTCAGACCATCAAGCACCACCGTGCGCACCCGTTCGGAAAACAACGGCGCCCAGCCTTGCGGAGCATGGGCATGTCGATTCAACAAACCATGACTGATGGCTTTGGTGCAGATGAAATCATGCTCGACATAACCGCCCCACAAATCCTCCGGTCCCTTGACGCCCAAATGCCGGGCGGCTGCGGCCCCCACCAGGGTCTGGGTCGGTAACAGATAAATGTCTCGACCGCTGTGTACCTGCGGGTCGTAGCTGCCGCCGAATTTGAGCCCGAGGACTTGCGCCAGCCAACGGGCCAGGGCGCGATTGGTTTCGACTTCGTGAACCGGTGCATCGTCGCGCACCGAATGGGCGACGACCAATTTCTTGCGGTTTGTTGGGGTCATGCGTCCCCCTTCAGTTGTCGCGATATGAATGTAGCTGATGGGGTGCAGGGTTCAGGCCAACCGCCTGCTGAGAAAAATGCTATGTAAATCAGCCTGTAGCAGAAACGATGGTGGCACCTCGCCCGCCTTATTCTGCACGACCGGATTTTTCATACCGGCATTTTGCACGATTCAAACCTGACATCGCCCCCCCTGTGGGAGCGGGCTCGCTCGCGAAAGCAATCTTCCAGTCCCACCAGTTTTGACTGACATACCCCATTCGCGAGCAAGCCCGCTCCCACAGGGTCGTGTGATGCAGCCGCTAACGGGTTGCAACACTCGGCATCACCCCAAACCGCGCGCGATAATCACTCGGCGCCAGCCCGGTAATCTTCTTGAACGTCGAACGAAACGCTCCCGGATCCTGATACCCGACGGTCCAGGCAATGTGATCGATGGTGCCGTTGGTAAACTCGAGCATTTCCCGAGCCTTGCCGACCCGCAGATGCTGGCAATATTCCGTAGGCTTGAGCCCCGTCGCCGCGCGGAAACGGCGCAGGAACGTACGCTCTTCCAGCCCTGCCCGCTCAGCCATGGTCGCCAGCGAGACATCGGTGGCGCCCGTGCTTTGCAGCCAGTGTTGAACCTTGAGAATCGAGGCATCGCCATGGTTGAGAATCGGCGCGAAATTGCTGCCGCACTCACTGGCGCTGTCGCTGTGTTCCACCACCAGGAAACGCGCCGTGCCGGTGGCAATGCTCGGCCCCAACAGACGATCCACCAGGCGCAGTCCCAATTCAGACCAGGCCATCAGTCCGGCGGTGGTAATCAGGTCACCGTCATCGACGATGGGAGTATCGGCCTTGAGCTTGATCGCCGGGTAACGCTCGCTGAAGGACTTTGCCGAAGTCCAGTGAGTGGTGGCGCTGCGCCCGTCGAGCAGTCCGCTTTCAGCCAACAGCAGCGAACCCACGCAGACGCCCCCGAGGGTCGCGCCGCTGGCGTGTTGTTGGCGCAGCCAGCGCAGCAACGGCTGCGGCGCCTGGCCTTCGGTGAACCCGGCAATCGACGGTGGAATCAATACCGCCACCAATGCGTCGTCTGTCGCGGGATGACTGTCATAGACGCGCGACGGTGCCTGCTGGCCATCGACCTGCCAATGGCTCACGCGCAGCAAGGGCAAGCGCGCCTCTTGATGCTCGGCGGCGATCCGGTTGGCCACCCCGAACAGGTCCGTCAAGCCATGCACCGCCGCCATCTGCGCGCCGGGATAGATCAACACGCCCAGCTCGGCGATCGCCCTTTGTGCATCCATTGTCAGTTTTCCCCCTTCTATTGTCGGTGCGGCCAATCCCCGGACGCTCGGCCAGGGCCAATACTCCATTCCACACCCAAACCGCACTTCGAGGAAACAGTCATGGCCAAGCAAGCACTCATCGTAGTCGATATCCAAAAAGACTACTTCCCAGAAGGCAAGTGGCCGCTGGCCGGCGCCGATGCAGCGGCAGACAACGCCGTCCGTCTGCTCAAGGCCTTTCGTGATGCCGGGGATTCGGTGGTGCACATCCGCCACGAATTCACTTCCGAAGACGCACCGTTTTTCACCCCGGGCTCCGACGGCGCCAAGCTGCACCCTAAAGTGCTCAACCAGGACAATGAGCCAGTGGTGCTCAAACACTTCGTCAACTCGTTCCGCGAAACCGAACTGCAGTCCATTCTCGACGAGCAAGGCATCAAGGAACTGGTGGTGGTCGGCAGCATGAGCCACATGTGTGTCGACGGCATCACTCGCGCTGCCAACGACCTCGGCTACAGCGTCACGGTGATCCACGATGCCTGTGCCTCCCGTGACCTGGAGTTCAACGGCGTGACCGTTCCGGCGGCTCATGTCCATGCAGCCTTCATGTCGGCCCTGGGCTTTGCCTACGCCAACGTGGTGTCCACGGACGAATTCCTCGCGAACTGAAACTTCTTTTAAGGAATTTCACCGCAAAAAAAACCCGCACTTCAGATCGAAGTGCGGGTTTTGTTTTTCAGCTCGCCGCTTGTAGCTCGGGGCTTACCGCTGTTTTAGAACGGAATATCGTCATCGAAGCTGTCGAAGTCCGGAGCCGGCTGCGGAGCCGCCTGCTGAGGAGCCGGGCGCGACTGTTGCGGGGCCGACTGCTGTGGACGCGGAGCCTGCTGGCGTGGCGCGGATTGCTGGTAGTTGTTACCACCGCCCTGGCCTTGCTGGTCACCCTGCTGTGGACGACCGCCCAGCAGTTGCATGGTGCCTTGCATGTCGACCACGATTTCAGTGGTGTAACGCTTGATACCGTCTTTTTCCCACTCGCGGGTCTGCAGCTTGCCTTCGATGTAGACCTGCGAACCTTTACGCAGGTATTCGCCGGCGATCTCTGCGACCTTGCCGAACATCGACACACGGTGCCATTCGGTTTTTTCGACTTTCTGACCGGTTTGCTTGTCGGTCCACTGTTCGCTGGTTGCCAGACTCAGGTTGGTCACGGCGTTGCCATTCGGCAGGTAACGAACTTCAGGATCCTGGCCGCAAGTGCCGACCAATATGACTTTGTTAACCCCACGGGCCATTACGTTCTCCTAGGCTACGCACGCTGCCCCGGCCGGGTTGTTCACCAGGCTTTCAAGGGTGGTGCGATCCAATAGTTCGGTGTCCAATTTGATGTAAATGGCCGCCTCATCAGCGACTATCACTGCATCTGTTACCCCTACGACGGCCTTCAGGCGCTCAACCAGCCCCGCTTCGCGGATCGCCTCGGGCGACAATGGCAAGCGCAGGCTTGTCACGTAGGGAGGTTCACGCATGGTAACAGCAAAGGCCAGCCAGAGGGCAGCCAGACCGGCGCATCCAAGGAACACAACCGACAGACCGCCATGCTGGAACAGCCAGCCGCCGAGTATGCCGCCCAGTGCCGAACCGAGGAACTGACTGGTGGAGTAGACCCCCATCGCCGTGCCCTTGCCGCCCGCCGGTGAAACCTTGCTGATCAGCGACGGCAACGAAGCTTCCAGCAGATTGAAGGCCGTGAAAAACACCACGGTTCCAATCACCAGAGCTCGCAAGCTGTCGCCGAACTGCCAGAAGAATAGCTCAGTGAGCATCAGCGTCACGACGGCGCCGAGCAAAACTCGTTTCATTTTGCGTCGCTTCTCGCCGTAGATGATGAACGGAATCATGGCGAAGAAGGAAATCAGCAGCGCGGTCAGGTACACCCACCAATGCTGCTCCTTGGGCAGCCCGGCTTTCTCGACCAGCGCCAGGGGCAAGGCAACGAAACTCGACATCAGCATCGCATGCAACACGAAGATACCAAGATCCAGGCGCAGCAGGTCCGGGTGCTTGAGCGTCGGTATCAACGCCTGGCGGGCGACGCCGGATTCACGGTGCTGCAACGGCCCCGTGGAGCGCGGCACCATGAACATCACGATGACAATGCCGAACAGCGCCATGCCACCGGTGGCCAGGAACAATCCGGACAGGCCGAAAGCACGGGTCAGCAACGGCCCCACCACCATGGCAACCGCAAACGACAGGCCGATCGTCATGCCGATCATGGCCATGGCTTTTGTCCTATGCTGTTCGCGGGTCAGGTCTGACAGCAAGGCCATCACCGCCGCGGAAATCGCCCCGGCACCTTGCAGGATGCGCCCGGCGATCACGCCCCAGATCGAGTCGGCGTTAGCCGCCAAAACGCTGCCGAGGGCGAAGACGATCAGCCCCAGGTAAATCACCGGGCGGCGCCCGATGCGGTCGGAAATGAAACCGAAGGGAATCTGGAAAATCGCCTGGGTCAGGCCGTAAGCGCCAATCGCCAGCCCGATGAGGGCCGGGGTCGCTCCCGCCAGGTCCATGCCATAGGTCGCCAATACCGGCAACACCATGAACATGCCAAGCATACGGAAGGCGAACACCAGGGCCAGACCGCTTGCTGCGCGGGTCTCACTGCCACTCATGCGTTCGCTGTGGGGATCGTGCATGGAAAAACCTCATGTGAACCGGCGGCGATTCTACCAGTCCCATCGATTGACAGGGTATATCGCGACGCTTTGCCACGTGTAGATGAAAGAGCTTTCATGTAAGGCGACAAAACCAGTATTCGATAGTGTGCATCCATCCAGTATTTGGCCGTATACTCCTACGTTTTCGACGCCCGCCGAGCGAGGCCACTTTGGACAAGATCCTGATTCGTGGGGCCCGAACCCACAACCTGAAGAACATCGACCTGACCCTGCCAAGGGACAAGCTGATCGTCATCACCGGCCTGTCCGGCTCCGGCAAGTCCTCCCTGGCTTTCGACACGCTGTACGCCGAAGGCCAGCGTCGTTATGTCGAGTCGCTGTCGGCCTACGCCCGGCAGTTCCTGTCGATGATGGAAAAACCTGACGTCGACACCATCGAAGGCCTGTCGCCGGCGATCTCCATCGAACAGAAGTCGACCTCGCACAACCCGCGTTCGACCGTCGGCACCATCACCGAAATCTACGACTACCTGCGCCTGCTGTATGCACGCGTCGGCATTCCGCGCTGCCCGGACCACGACATTCCCCTGGAAGCGCAGACCGTCAGCCAGATGGTCGACCTGGTCCTCGCCGAACCGGAGGGCAGCAAGCTGATGCTGCTGGCCCCGGTCATTCGCGAGCGCAAAGGTGAACACCTTTCGGTCTTCGAAGAGCTGCGCGCCCAAGGGTTCGTCCGTGCGCGGATCAACGGCAAGCTTTACGAGCTGGACGAAGCCCCCAAGCTCGACAAGCAGAAAAAACACACCATCGATGTCGTGGTCGACCGTTTCAAGGTTCGCGCCGACCTGCAACAGCGCCTGGCCGAATCCTTCGAGACCGCGCTGAAACTGGCAGACGGCATCGCCCTGGTGGCGCCGATGGACGACGAGCCGGGCGAAGAGATGATCTTCTCCGCGCGTTTCGCCTGCCCGATCTGCGGGCATGCCATCAGCGAACTCGAGCCGAAGCTGTTTTCCTTCAACAACCCGGCTGGCGCCTGCCCGACCTGTGATGGCCTGGGGGTCAAGCAGTTCTTCGACATCAAGCGCCTGGTCAACGGTGAACTGACCCTGGCAGAAGGCGCGATTCGCGGCTGGGACCGGCGCAACGTCTATTATTTCCAGATGCTCGGCTCGCTGGCCTCCCACTACAAGTTCAGCCTGGAAGTGCCGTTCAACGAACTGCCGGCCGATCAGCAGAAGAGCATCCTGCACGGCAGCGGTTCGCAAAACGTCGATTTCAAATACCTGAATGACCGCGGCGATATCGTCAAGCGCTCGCACCCGTTCGAAGGCATCGTGCCCAACCTGGAGCGTCGTTATCGCGAAACCGAGTCGGCCTCGGTACGCGAAGAACTGGCCAAGTTCCTCAGCACCCAGTCCTGCCCTGATTGCCGCGGCACCCGCCTGCGTCGCGAAGCGCGGCATGTGTGGGTCGGCGAAAAAACCCTGCCGGCGGTGACCAACCTGCCCATCGGCGATGCCTGCGATTATTTCGGTGGGTTGAAGCTGACTGGCCGTCGTGGCGAGATTGCCGACAAGATCCTCAAGGAAATTCGCGAACGCCTGCAGTTCCTGGTCAACGTCGGCCTCGATTATCTGTCGCTGGATCGCAGCGCGGACACCCTGTCCGGTGGCGAGGCCCAGCGTATTCGCCTGGCCAGCCAGATCGGCGCCGGCCTGGTCGGCGTCCTGTACATCCTCGACGAACCTTCGATCGGCCTGCACCAGCGCGATAACGACCGGTTGCTCGGCACCCTGAAACACCTGCGAGACATCGGCAACACGGTGATCGTGGTCGAGCACGATGAAGACGCGATTCGCTTGGCCGACTATGTCGTGGATATCGGCCCGGGCGCGGGGGTTCACGGTGGGCACATCGTCGCCGAAGGTACGCCGGCCGAGGTAATGGCGCATCCCGACTCCCTGACCGGCAAGTACCTGTCGGGCCGGGTGAAGATCGCGGTGCCGGCCAAACGTACGCCGCGCAACAAGAAGTTGTCGCTGACACTCAAGGGTGCCCGTGGCAACAACCTGCGCAATGTCGACCTGGAGATCCCGATCGGCCTGCTGACCTGCGTGACCGGCGTGTCCGGCTCAGGCAAGTCGACGCTGATCAACAACACGCTGTTTCCGCTGAGCGCCACGGCACTCAACGGTGCAACCACCCTCGAAGCGGCCGCTCACGACAGCATCAAGGGCCTGGAGCACCTGGACAAGGTCGTCGACATCGACCAGAGCCCCATCGGCCGCACGCCGCGCTCCAACCCGGCCACCTACACCGGCCTGTTCACACCGATTCGCGAGCTGTTTGCCGGCGTGCCGGAATCCCGCTCCCGCGGTTATGGCCCCGGGCGTTTCTCCTTCAACGTGAAAGGCGGACGCTGCGAGGCCTGCCAGGGTGATGGCCTGATCAAGGTGGAAATGCACTTCCTGCCGGACATCTACGTGCCCTGCGATGTCTGCAAGAGCAAGCGCTACAACCGTGAAACCCTCGAGATCAAGTACAAGGGCAAGAGCATCCATGAAACCCTCGAGATGACCATCGAGGAGGCCCGGGAGTTCTTCGATGCGGTACCGGCCCTGGCGCGCAAGCTGCAAACGCTGATGGACGTCGGCCTCTCGTACATCAAGCTGGGGCAATCGGCGACCACGCTGTCCGGCGGTGAAGCCCAGCGGGTGAAACTCTCCCGCGAGCTGTCCAAGCGTGACACCGGCAAGACCCTGTACATCCTCGACGAACCCACCACCGGGCTGCACTTCGCGGACATCCAGCAACTGCTGGACGTGTTGCATCGCCTGCGTGACCACGGCAACACCGTGGTGGTGATCGAGCACAACCTGGACGTCATCAAGACCGCCGACTGGCTGGTGGACCTGGGGCCGGAAGGAGGTTCGAAGGGCGGGCAGATCATTGCCGTCGGCACGCCTGAGGAAGTATCCGAGATGAAGCAGTCCCACACCGGTTACTACCTCAAGCCTTTGCTGGAGCGCGACCGGGCTTGATCGAGCCCCATGAAAAAGCCCCTGTCACTTCATCAGTGATAGGGGCTTTTTTGTATCCGCCGCAATCAGGTGTGGGATTGCAGGTAATTCTCGAGACCGATCAACTTGATCAGGCCCAACTGCTTCTCGAGCCAGTAGGTGTGATCTTCTTCGGTGTCATGCAACTGGACCCGTAGCATTTCGCGACTGACATAGTCCTTGTGCTGCTCGCAGAGCTTGATGCCCTTGCACAGCGCAGCCCGTACCTTGTATTCCAGGCGCAGGTCCGCTTCGAGCATCTCCGTCACTGTGGTGCCGACATCCAGATCGTCCGGACGCATGCGCGGCGTGCCTTCGAGCATCAGGATCCGGCGCATCAGTGCATCAGCGTGCCCTGCTTCCTCTTCCATCTCGTGGTTGATTCGTTCGTAGAGCTTGGTGAAACCCCAGTCCTCATACATCCGCGAGTGGACGAAATATTGATCACGCGCGGCCAGTTCGCCGGTCAGCAACGTGTTGAGGTAATCGATAACGTCTGGGTGGCCTTGCATCGCCCTACATCTCCCTGCTTGAAAGTCTGTAGTTTGAACCAACCCGGCCCTAACGTCACTCGGAAGACGCAATAAAAGCGAAGATATTCTGAGAAAAGCAGCTTAAATAACGCAAAAACCGCCCAATTAAGGGCGGTTCTGCTTCTCATTTAGACTTCGTTAAGCTGTACGTTGAGCAGCGTTGCGATTGCTTCTCCATACGCCGGATCCGCCTTGTAGAAATGCTGCAATTGACGATCAACCACGTCGGTTGAAACACCCGCCATGGCGCTGGCGATGTTACTGACCAACAGCGCTTTTTGCTCGTCACTCATCAGGCGGAACAGCGCACCGGCATGACTGTAATAGTCGGTGTCTTCGCGATGATCGTAGCGATCGGCCGCACCACTCAAGGCCAGCGCAGGCTCAGCATAACGAGGCGCCTGTTTTGGCGACTCGATGTAGCTATTGGGCTCGTAGTTCGGTGCCGCACCGCCATTGCTGCCAAAAGCCATGGAGCCATCGCGCTGGTAGGTGTTCACCGGGCTGCGCGGGGCGTTTACCGGCAACTGCTGGTGATTGGTGCCAACACGGTAGCGATGGGCATCAGCGTAAGCGAACACACGACCTTGCAGCATGCGGTCTGGCGAAAGACCGACGCCTGGCACCATGTTGCTGGGGCCGAACGCGGCTTGCTCGACTTCGGCAAAGTAGTTCAGCGGGTTTCGATTGAGCTCCAACTCACCGACTTCGATCAACGGGAACTCCTTCTGCGACCAGGTCTTGGTCACGTCGAACGGGTTCTCGTAGTGTGCTGCGGCCTGGGCCTCGGTCATGAGCTGGATGCACACACGCCATTTCGGAAAGTCACCGCGCTCGATGGCTTCGAACAGGTCGCGCTGAGCGTAATCCGGATCGGTGCCTGCCAGGCGCGCCGCCTCTGCAGGGGCGAGATTCTTGATCCCTTGTTGGGTCTTGTAGTGCCACTTGACCCAATGACGCTCGCCATTGGCGCTGATCAGGCTGTAAGTGTGGCTGCCGAAGCCGTGCATGTGACGGTAGCCATCAGGAATACCCCGGTCGGAGAACAGAATGGTGACCTGGTGCAGCGCCTCCGGAGAGTGCGACCAGAAGTCCCACATGGCCTGTGCGCTTTTCAGATTGCTTTGCGGCAGGCGCTTCTGGGTATGAATAAAGTCCGGGAATTTCAGCGGATCACGGATGAAGAACACCGGCGTATTGTTGCCGACAATGTCCCAGTTGCCTTCCTCGGTGTAGAACTTCAACGCGAAGCCACGGGGATCGCGCTCGGTGTCCGCCGAACCGCGCTCACCACCGACAGTGGAGAATCGCAGAAAGGTTGGCGTTTGCTTGCCGACCGCCTCAAAGAGCTTGGCGCTGGTGTATTGGGTGATATCCCGCGTAACAGTAAAGGTACCGTAGGCGCCTGAGCCTTTGGCGTGCACACGGCGTTCCGGGATGTTTTCGCGGTTGAAGTGGGCCAGCTTTTCGATCAGGTGGAAGTCGTCGAGCAGCAGTGGGCCGCGAGGGCCGGCGGAGCGGGAATTCTGGTTGTCAGCGACAGGAGCGCCACTGGCTGTGGTTAGCGTTTTGCTTTGGCTCATGGGATCTCATCCTTTGTCAGTCTCAAACGGCCGGCTAATCGGCTGACAGGGAGTATTGACGATCTAGATGACAGGTTCCAATTCATTAACCCACGTCAATCGATAGATAATGCCTAATAGATGTTTTTTGAACGCGCACAAAAAACCGGGCACTAGGCCCGGTTTTTTGTTTCAGACTGACGTCTTACTCGGCAGAAACAGCTTCGCCGGCAGTAGCACGATCAACCAACTCGACGTACGCCATAGGCGCGTTGTCGCCAGCGCGGAAACCGCACTTGAGGATGCGCAGGTAGCCACCCTCACGGGTAGCGTAACGCTTGCCCAGGTCGTTGAAGAGCTTACCAACGATAGCTTTCGAACGAGTACGGTCGAAAGCCAGACGACGGTTAGCAACGCTATCTGTCTTGGCCAAAGTGATCAGCGGCTCGGCAACGCGGCGCAGTTCTTTAGCTTTTGGCAGAGTCGTTTTGATCAGCTCGTGCTCGAACAGCGACACCGCCATGTTTTGGAACATGGCCTTGCGGTGCGAGCTGGTGCGGCTCAGGTGACGACCACTTTTACGATGACGCATGGTTCATTCCTTACCAAACACTACGTTCGGTGATTACGACGATCAGGCAGTCGCCTTGTCGTCCTTCTTAAGACTTGCAGGCGGCCAGTTGTCGAGGCGCATGCCGAGGGACAGACCGCGGGAGGCCAGAACGTCCTTGATTTCAGTCAAGGATTTCTTGCCCAGGTTCGGAGTCTTCAACAGCTCTACTTCGGTACGCTGAATCAGGTCGCCGATGTAGTAGATGTTTTCCGCCTTAAGGCAGTTAGCCGAACGTACAGTCAGTTCCAGATCGTCAACCGGGCGAAGCAGGATCGGATCGATCTCGTCTTCCTGCTCGACAACCACTGGCTCACTGTCACCTTTGAGGTCGACGAACGCAGCCAACTGCTGTTGCAGAATGGTTGCAGCACGGCGGATAGCCTCTTCAGGATCCAGAGTACCGTTGGTTTCCAGATCAATAACCAGCTTGTCCAGGTTAGTACGCTGTTCGACACGGGCGTTTTCCACCACGTATGCGATACGGCGAACCGGGCTGAACGAAGAGTCAAGCTGCAAGCGACCGATGCTGCGGCTTTCGTCTTCATCGCTCTGACGCGAGTCTGCCGGTTCATAACCACGACCACGAGCTACTACGAGCTTCATGTTCAGGGCGCCGTTAGACGCCAGGTTAGCGATTACGTGATCGGGATTAACGATCTCGACATCATGATCCAGCTGAATATCGGCAGCGGTAACCACCCCCGAACCCTTCTTCGACAAGGTCAGCGTAACTTCGTCACGGCCGTGCAGCTTGATAGCCAGACCTTTAAGGTTCAACAGGATTTCAATTACGTCTTCCTGTACACCTTCGATGGCGCTGTACTCGTGGAGCACACCGTCAATCTCGGCCTCGACTACTGCACAGCCGGGCATTGAGGACAACAGGATGCGGCGCAGCGCGTTGCCCAGGGTGTGGCCAAAGCCACGCTCGAGAGGCTCGAGCGTGATCTTGGCGCGGGTTGGACTGACAACTTGCACATCAATGTGGCGAGGTGTCAGGAACTCATTTACCGAAATCTGCATGGATGCACCTATTTTCTAGCCCTTACTTGGAGTAGAGCTCGACAATCAGGCTTTCGTTGATGTCGGCGGACAGATCACTGCGAGCTGGAACGTTCTTGAAAACGCCCGACTTCTTCTCAGTGTCTACTTCTACCCATTCTACGCGGCCACGTTGGGCACACAGATCGAGAGCTTGGACAATGCGAAGTTGGTTTTTTGCTTTCTCGCGAACAGCGACCACGTCACCAGCACGAACCTGGTAGGACGGAACGTTAACGGTCTGACCGTTTACGCTGATCGACTTGTGCGATACCAGCTGACGGGATTCGGCACGAGTCGAACCAAAGCCCATACGGTATACAACGTTGTCCAGACGGCATTCGAGCAGTTGCAGCAGGTTTTCACCGGTTGCACCTTTCTTGCCAGCAGCTTCTTTGTAGTAGCCGCTGAATTGACGCTCGAGAACGCCGTAGATACGACGGACCTTCTGCTTTTCACGCAGTTGGGTGCCGTAGTCGGACTGGCGACCGCGGCGTTGGCCGTGGATACCAGGTGCTGCTTCAATGTTGCACTTCGATTCGATCGCGCGCACGCCGCTCTTCAGAAAGAGATCGGTGCCTTCGCGACGAGCGAGTTTGCATTTTGGACCAATGTAACGAGCCATTCTTTACAATCTCCTGGATTACACGCGGCGCTTCTTCGGCGGACGGCACCCGTTGTGCGGGATTGGCGTCACGTCGGTGATGCTGGCGATCTTGTAGCCACAGCCGTTCAAAGCGCGGACTGCGGATTCACGACCTGGACCTGGACCTTTGACGTTTACGTCGAGGTTTTTCAGGCCGTATTCCAGCGCAGCTTGACCAGCACGTTCAGCAGCTACTTGAGCAGCAAACGGGGTGGACTTGCGGGAACCGCGGAAACCCGAACCACCGGAGGTAGCCCAGGAAAGAGCGTTACCTTGACGGTCGGTAATGGTCACGATGGTGTTGTTAAAAGATGCATGGATGTGGGCGATGCCATCAACCACTGTCTTTTTAACTTTTTTACGAGGACGAGCAGCAGGTTTTGCCATGATAATTTTCCTGTCGATTCGCTGGGGCGATTACTTGCGGATCGGCTTACGCGGACCTTTACGGGTACGCGCGTTGGTCTTGGTACGCTGACCGCGTACTGGCAGACCACGACGATGACGCAGACCGCGATAGCAACCGAGGTCCATCAAGCGCTTGATTTTCATGTTGATTTCGCGACGCAGGTCACCTTCAGTGGTGAACTTCGCCACTTCGCCACGCAGCTGTTCAATCTGCTCGTCGCTCAGATCTTTGATCTTTGCTGCTGGGTTTACCCCAGTCTCTGCACAAATTTTCTGTGCAGTAGTGCGACCAACACCATAGATGTAGGTCAGCGAGATAACAGTATGCTTGTTATCTGGAATGTTAACGCCTGCAATACGGGCCATTCAGTGGGACTCCAATTGACAGCTACCTACGCCCCGGAAGCCAAGAAATAGGGCGCGAGATAATATCGCTGTAATAACAAATAATCAACCCGGCAGCGCACTAGCTGCCGGGCTTGAAGCACAATCACACTCAGCCTTGGCGCTGTTTGTGACGCGGTTCCGCGCTGCAAATTACTCGAACAACACCTTCGCGGCGAATAATCTTGCAGTTACGGCACAGCTTTTTCACCGATGCACGAACTTTCATCACCAACTCCTCGAACCTTATGGGTCAGCGCAGCATGCCGCTGCCGTAACCCTTCAGGTTGGCTTTCTTCATCAGGGATTCGTACTGGTGCGAAACGAGGTGCGATTGTACTTGGGACATGAAGTCCATCACAACCACGACGACGATCAGCAACGAGGTCCCGCCAAGGTAGAACGGAACGTTGGCTGCAACCACCAGGAACTGGGGCAACAGGCACACGGCCGTCATGTAAAGAGCACCGAACAGGGTCAAACGAGTCAGAACGCCATCAATGTAGCGCGCAGACTGCTCACCTGGACGGATGCCCGGAATAAAGGCACCGGACTTCTTCAGGTTTTCCGCTACGTCTTTCGGATTGAACATCAACGCCGTATAGAAGAAGCAGAAGAAAATAATCCCTGCACTAAACAGCAGAATATTCAACGGCTGACCAGGAGCGATCGACTGCGAGATGTCCTGCAACCAGCCCATACCTTCAGACTGACCGAACCAGGCACCCAGCGAAGCCGGGAACAGCAAAATGCTGCTCGCGAAAATGGCCGGAATAACACCGGCCATGTTCACTTTCAGCGGCAAGTGGCTAGTCTGCGCAGCGAAGACCTTGCGGCCCTGCTGACGCTTGGCGTAGTGAACAGCGATACGACGCTGACCACGCTCAATGAACACCACGAAACCGATGATCGCTACTGCCAGCAAACCGATGGCAACCAGGGCGAAGATGTTGATATCACCCTGACGTGCAGACTCGAAAGACTGCCCGATCGCTCTCGGAAGACCGGCGACGATACCCGAAAAAATCAACATCGAGATACCGTTGCCAACACCACGCTCAGTAATCTGCTCACCCAGCCACATCATGAACATCGCACCAGCCACAAAAGTGGTTACCGCGACGAAATGGAAGCTAAAGTCACCAGTGAACGAAACGCCCTGCCCCGCCAGACCAATGGACATGCCAATGGCCTGGACAAGAGCGAGGACGACAGTGAGGTAGCGGGTGTACTGGCTGATCTTGCGACGGCCAGCTTCACCTTCCTTCTTCAACTGCTCCAGCTGCGGGCTGACGGCTGACATCAGTTGCATGATAATCGATGCCGAAATGTACGGCATGATCCCCAGTGCAAAGATGCTCATCCGCTCCAGCGCGCCGCCGGAAAACATGTTGAACAAGCTAAGAATGGTCCCCTCATTCTGTCGAAACAGGTCCGCGAGTCGGTCCGGGTTGATACCTGGAACCGGGATGTGTGCGCCTATTCGGTAGACGATAATCGCCAGGAACAGAAAACGCAGACGAGCCCAGAGTTCAGACATACCGCCTTTGCCGAGCGCAGAGAGAGCACCTTGCTTAGCCATTTATTCCTCGAACTTGCCGCCAGCTGCTTCGATAGCCGCACGCGCACCTTTGGTGGCGCCGATTCCCTTGCCGATAGTGACAGCGCGAGTCACTTCACCGGACAGCATGATTTTCACACGCTGTACGTTGACGTTGATCACGTTGGCATCTTTCAGGGACTGCACGGTGACGATGTCGCCTTCCACTTTGGCCAGCTCGGACAGACGCACTTCTGCGCGGTCCATGGCTTTCAGGGAAACGAAACCGAACTTCGGCAGGCGACGATGCAGCGGCTGTTGACCGCCTTCAAAGCCTGGAGCAATGGTGCCACCGGAGCGGGAAGTCTGACCTTTGTGACCACGGCCACCAGTCTTACCCAAACCACTACCGATACCACGGCCCGGACGATGCTTTTCGCGACGGGAACCCGGCGCTGGACTCAGATCATTGAGTTTCATCGATTAACCCTCGACACGCAGCATGTAGTAAGCCTTGTTGATCATCCCGCGATTCTCGGGAGTATCCTGGACTTCTACAGTGTGACCGATGCGACGCAGACCCAGACCCTTAACGCACAGTTTGTGGTTAGGGATGCGGCCGGTCATGCTTTTGATCAGCGTAACTTTAACGGTAGCCATGATCAGAAGATCTCCTTGACGCTTTTGCCACGCTTGGCGGCAATGGATTCAGGAGACTGCATAGCCTTCAGACCCTTGAAAGTGGCGTGAACCACGTTTACAGGGTTAGTCGAGCCGTAGCACTTGGCCAGAACGTTCTGAACGCCAGCAACTTCGAGAACGGCACGCATAGCGCCGCCAGCGATGATACCGGTACCTTCAGAAGCAGGCTGCATGTACACCTTCGAAGCGCCATGGGCGGACTTCATTGCGTACTGCAGGGTGGTGCCGTTCAGATCAACCTGGATCATGTTGCGGCGAGCAGCTTCCATCGCCTTCTGGATCGCAGCAGGCACTTCACGCGACTTGCCACGGCCGAAGCCAACACGCCCTTTACCATCACCAACCACGGTCAACGCGGTGAAAGTGAAGATACGGCCGCCTTTAACGGTTTTGGCTACGCGGTTAACTTGAACCAGCTTCTCGATGTAGCCTTCGTCGCGCTTTTGGTCGTTATTTGACATAACTTAGAACTCCAGCCCAGCTTCACGAGCAGCATCAGCCAGCGCTTTAACGCGGCCGTGGTACTTGAAGCCAGAGCGGTCGAAAGCCACCTGCGAGACGCCAGCGGCCTTAGCACGCGTAGCGACCAGCTGGCCAACCTTAGTGGCCGCGTCGATGTTGCCAGTGGCGCCATCACGCAGTTCTTTATCCAAAGTCGAGGCGCTTGCCAGGACTTTGTTGCCGTCGGCCGAAATGACCTGGGCGTAGATGTGCTGCGAAGAGCGGAACACGCAGAGACGCACGACTTCGAGTTCGTGCATTTTCAGGCGTGCTTTGCGAGCGCGACGCAGTCGAGTAACTTTTTTGTCGGTCATTTGCTATGCCCTACTTCTTCTTGGCTTCTTTACGACGGACGACTTCGTCCGCGTAGCGCACACCTTTGCCTTTGTACGGCTCTGGTGGACGGAAGTCGCGGATCTCGGCGGCCACTTGACCTACCAGCTGCTTGTCGATGCCCTTGATCAGGATATCGGTCTGGCTAGGAGTCTCAGCGGTGATGCCTTCCGGCAGTTCGTAATCCACTGGATGCGAGAAGCCAAGAGCCAGGTTCAGCACTGTGCCTTTTGCTTGCGCTTTGTAACCAACACCGACCAGCTGGAGCTTGCGCTCGAAGCCTTGGCTTACGCCTTGGACCATGTTGTTTACCAACGCACGAGTGGTACCAGCCATTGCGCGAGTTTGTTGATCGCCATTGCGAGCAGCGAAACGCAGCTCACCAGCTTCTTCAACGATCTCAACGGACGAATGGATGTTCAGTTCGAGAGTGCCCTTGGCACCCTTCACCGAAAGCTGTTGGCCTGCGAATTTTACTTCGACGCCGGCTGGCAGCTTAACGGGGTTCTTAGCGACGCGAGACATGCTTATCCCCCCTTAGAACACAGTGCAAAGAACTTCGCCGCCGACACCGGCAGCGCGCGCAGCACGATCAGTCATCACACCCTTGTTGGTGGAGACGATAGACACACCGAGACCGCCACGAACTTTTGGCAGATCATCGACGGACTTGTACTGACGCAGGCCTGGACGGCTAACGCGCTTCACTTCTTCGATAACCGGACGGCCTTCGAAGTATTTCAGCTCGATAGACAGCAGTGGTTTGGTTTCGCTGCTGATCTGATAACCCGCGATGTAACCTTCGTCCTTCAGGACTTTGGCAACAGCTACCTTCAACGTGGAAGATGGCATGCTTACGACGGACTTTTCAGCCATCTGGGCATTACGGATTCGAGTTAGCATGTCCGCTAACGGGTCCTGCATACTCATGGGCTAGACGCTCCTAATACAGAAAAATTAGCCTTGCGGCTACTACGTGTCGCCGAGAATCTCCGGGTAAAAAAACACGGGCTCAGGCGAGCCGGGTATTCTAGACACACTCCGGAAATGAAACAAGCCCCAAAAGGGGCTTGTTCCAGATTCAAGGCCACCGGTGGTCAGGTTCTTGCGAACCTTCGCACCGAGACTTTGACAGTACTTACCAGCTGGCTTTAACCAGACCTGGTACGTCACCACGCATTGCCGCTTCACGCAGTTTGTTACGGCCGAGGCCGAACTTGCGGTAAACGCCGTGTGGACGACCGGTCAGGCGGCAGCGGTTACGCATGCGCGAAGCGCTTGCGTCACGTGGCTGCTTCTGCAGGGCTACTGTAGCTTCCCAACGCGCTTCTGGACTTGCGTTCAGATCAACGATGATAGCTTTCAGTGCTGCACGCTTCTTGGCGTACTTGGCAACCGTGAGCTGACGCTTCAGCTCGCGGTTTTTCATGCTCATCTTGGCCATGGTCCTACTCCAATCAGTTGCGGAACGGGAATTTGAACGCACGCAGCAGAGCGCGGCCTTCATCATCGTTCTTGGCAGTGGTGGTCAGGGTGATGTCCAGACCGCGGAGAGCATCGATCTTGTCGTAGTCGATTTCCGGGAAGATGATCTGCTCTTTCACGCCCATGCTGTAGTTACCACGACCATCGAAGGACTTGGCATTCAGGCCGCGGAAGTCGCGAACCCGAGGCAGGGAGATCGACAGCAGACGATCCAGGAACTCGTACATACGCTCACGGCGCAGGGTCACTTTGACGCCGATCGGCCAACCTTCACGGACTTTAAAGCCAGCGATGGATTTGCGAGCGTAGGTCACAACGACTTTCTGGCCGGTGATCTTTTCCAGGTCAGCAACAGCGTGCTCGATGACTTTTTTGTCGCCGATCGCTTCGCCCAGACCCATGTTCAGGGTGATTTTGGTAACGCGCGGAACTTCCATCACGTTCGAAAGCTTAAGTTCTTCCTTAAGTTTCGGAGCGATTTCCTTCCGGTAAATCTCTTTTAGTCGTGCCATGGTCTTCTACCTAGCAGTGTTCAAGCATCAACCGCTTTTTGGGTCGACTTGAAGACACGAATTTTCTTACCGTCTTCTACTTTGAAACCAACGCGGTCAGCCTTGTTGGTTTCGCCGTTGAAGATGGCTACGTTAGAAGCGTGCAGTGGCGCTTCTTTCTCGACGATACCGCCTTGTACGCCCGACATCGGGTTAGGCTTGGTATGACGCTTGACCAGGTTCAGACCACCAACAACCAGACGGTTGTCAGCAAGAACCTTCAGCACCTTACCGCGCTTACCTTTGTCTTTGCCGGCGATCACGATGATCTCGTCGTCACGACGAATCTTTTGCATGTCGGATCTCCTTACAGCACTTCTGGGGCGAGCGAGACGATCTTCATGAACTTCTCAGTACGAAGTTCACGGGTCACTGGCCCAAAGATACGGGTGCCGATCGGCTCTTGCTTGTTGTTCAGAAGAACAGCAGCGTTGCCATCAAAGCGGATAATGGAGCCATCAGCACGACGTACGCCGTGACGAGTGCGGACTACAACAGCAGTCATCACTTGGCCTTTTTTCACTTTACCGCGAGGAATTGCTTCCTTAACGGTAACCTTGATGATGTCACCGATACCAGCGTAACGACGATGGGAGCCACCCAGCACCTTGATGCACATAACGCGGCGAGCGCCGCTGTTATCGGCCACATCGAGCATGGATTGAGTCTGAATCATATAATTTCTCCGACCCCTAGTCCTTAGACTTCCACAGCGCGTTCGAGAACATCAACCAGCGCCCAAGACTTGGTCTTGGCCAAAGGACGAGTTTCACGAATAGTGACTTTGTCGCCGATGTGGCACTGATTGGTTTCGTCGTGCGCGTGCAGCTTAGTCGAACGCTTAACGTATTTACCGTAGATCGGGTGCTTAACGCGACGCTCGATCAGAACGGTGATGGTTTTGTCCATCTTGTCGCTGACAACACGGCCAGTCAGCGTACGGACAGTTTTTTCGGCTTCAGCCATGATTACTTACCTGCCTGCTGGTTGAGCACAGTCTTCACGCGAGCGATGTCACGCTTAACTTGCGAGAGCAGATGAGACTGCCCCAACTGGCCAGTTGCTTTCTGCATACGCAGATTGAACTGGTCGCGCAGCAGGCCGAGCAGTTGCTCGTTCAGCTGCTGTGCGGATTTTTCACGAAGTTCATTCGCTTTCATCACATCACCGTCCGTTTAACAAAGGAGGTGGCGAGCGGCAGCTTTGCAGCAGCCAGGGCGAAAGCCTCACGCGCCAGCTCTTCAGAAACACCCTCGATTTCATACAGGACTTTGCCTGGCTGAATCTGGGCAACCCAGTATTCCACGTTACCCTTACCTTTACCCATCCGAACCTCGAGAGGCTTTTTGGAGATCGGCTTGTCCGGGAATACACGGATCCAGATCTTGCCGCCACGTTTTACGTGACGGGTCAGAGCACGACGTGCTGACTCGATCTGACGAGCGGTGAGACGACCACGAGCTACAGACTTCAGCGCGAACTCGCCGAAGCTGACTTTGCTACCGCGCAATGCCAGGCCACGGTTGTGACCAGTCATTTGCTTGCGGAACTTCGTACGCTTTGGTTGCAACATTTGGCGTACCCCTTACTTAGCAGCTTTTTTACGAGGCGCTGGTGCTTGTGGTTTCAGTTCTTCTTGGCGACCACCAATTACTTCGCCTTTGAAGATCCAAACCTTTACACCGATCACACCGTAGGTGGTGTGAGCTTCGTAGTTGGCATAGTCGATGTCGGCACGCAGGGTGTGCAGTGGCACACGACCTTCGCGATACCATTCAGTACGTGCGATTTCAGCACCGCCGAGACGACCGCTCACTTGGATTTTGATGCCTTTGGCACCAATGCGCATGGCGTTCTGTACAGCGCGCTTCATAGCGCGACGGAACATTACGCGACGCTCCAGCTGCTGAGCTACGCTCTGCGCAACCAGCATACCGTCGAGTTCCGGCTTGCGGATCTCTTCGATATTGATGTGCACAGGCACACCCATTTGCTTGGTCAGGTCCTGGCGCAGTTTCTCAACATCTTCACCTTTCTTCCCGATAACGATACCTGGACGAGCGGTGTGGATGGTGATACGTGCAGTTTGGGCCGGACGATGGATATCGATACGGCTTACGGACGCGCTTTTTAGTTTGTCTTGGAGATACTCACGCACCTTCAGATCTGCGAGCAAATAGTCCGCATAAGTCCGACCGTCTGCGTACCAGACGGAGGTGTGCTCCTTGACGATTCCCAGGCGAATGCCAATGGGATGTACTTTCTGACCCATCTCTTCGACTCCGTTACTTGTCAGCAACCTTGACAGTGATATGGCAAGACCGCTTGACGATGCGATCAGCACGGCCTTTGGCACGTGGCATGATGCGCTTCAGCGAACGCCCTTCGTTGACGAAAACGGTGCTGACCTTCAGGTCATCAACGTCTGCGCCTTCGTTATGCTCGGCGTTGGCTACGGCCGACTCCAGCACTTTCTTCATGATCTCGGCGGCTTTCTTACTGCTGAAAGCCAACAGGTTGAGCGCTTCGCCCACCTTCTTCCCGCGGATCTGGTCGGCGACCAAGCGGGCTTTCTGGGCGGAGATTCGAGCGCCCGACAACTTAGCGGCTACTTCCATTTCCTAACCCCTTAACGCTTGGCTTTCTTGTCTGCCACGTGCCCACGATAAGTGCGGGTACCGGCGAACTCGCCCAGTTTGTGGCCGACCATGTCTTCGTTAACGAGAACTGGGACGTGTTGACGACCGTTGTGTACTGCGATGGTCAGACCGACCATTTGTGGCAGGATCATCGAACGACGCGACCAGGTTTTCACCGGTTTGCGATCGTTCTTTTCCGCCGCCACTTCGATCTTCTTCAGTAGGTGAAGATCGATAAAAGGACCTTTTTTCAGAGAACGTGGCACTGTCGTATCCCTCTATTTACTTGCGACGACGGACGATCATTTTGTCGGTACGCTTATTACCACGAGTCTTCGCGCCCTTAGTCGGGAAGCCCCATGGCGATACCGGATGACGACCACCAGAGGTACGACCTTCACCACCACCATGTGGGTGGTCAACCGGGTTCATGGCAACACCACGAACGGTTGGGCGAACGCCACGCCAGCGTTTGGCACCAGCTTTACCCAGCGAACGCAGGCTGTGCTCGGAGTTCGAGACTTCGCCCAGGGTCGCGCGGCATTCAGCCAGCACTTTACGCATCTCACCAGAACGCAGACGCAGGGTCACGTAAACGCCTTCACGAGCGATCAACTGAGCCGAAGCACCAGCGGAACGAGCGATCTGAGCGCCTTTACCTGGCTTCAATTCGATGCCGTGTACGGTGCTACCAACTGGAATGTTACGCAGTTGCAGAGCGTTACCTGGCTTGATTGGAGCCAGTGCGCCTGCGATCAGCTGGTCGCCAGCACTCACGCCTTTAGGGGCGATGATGTAGCGACGCTCGCCATCTGCGTACAGCAGCAGAGCGATGTGAGCAGTACGGTTTGGATCGTATTCGATACGCTCGACAGTGGCAGCGATGCCATCTTTGTCGTTGCGACGGAAGTCGACCAGACGATAATGCTGCTTATGACCACCACCGATGTGACGAGTGGTAATACGGCCATTGTTGTTACGACCACCAGACTTCGACTTCTTCTCGAGCAGCGGTGCGTGAGGAGCGCCTTTATGCAGCTCCTGGTTGACCACCTTGACCACAAAACGGCGGCCAGGGGAAGTCGGTTTGCATTTAACGATTGCCATGATGCACCCCTTCCTTACTCAGCACTGCTGCTGAAATCGAGATCTTGGCCTGGCTGAAGGGAGATAACTGCCTTCTTCCAGTCATTACGCTTGCCCAGACCGCGAGCAGTGCGCTTGCTCTTACCCAGAACATTCAGGGTAGTAACACGCTCTACTTTCACGCTGAACAGGCTTTCGACGGCCTTCTTGATTTCCAGCTTGGTTGCGTCAGTAGCAACCTTGAAAACGAACTGGCCTTTCTTGTCTGCCAGAACCGTAGCCTTCTCGGAAACGTGCGGGCCAAGCAGAACTTTAAATACGCGTTCCTGGTTCATCCCAGCAGCTCCTCGAATTTCTTCACGGCCGACACGGTGATCAACACCTTGTCGTATGCGATCAGACTAACTGGATCGGAACCTTGCACGTCACGTACATCTACGTGTGGCAGGTTACGAGCAGCCAGGTACAGGTTCTGATCAACAGCGTCCGACACGATCAGAACGTCGGTCAGGCTCATGTTGTTCAGTTTGCCCAGCAGGTCTTTGGTTTTCGGCGTTTCAACGGCGAAATCCTGAACCACGACCAGACGATCAGTACGCACCAGCTCAGCAAGGATGGAACGCATTGCTGCGCGATACATCTTCTTGTTCAGCTTCTGGGAGTGATCCTGAGGACGAGCTGCGAAAGTGGTACCGCCGCCACGCCAGATTGGGCTACGGATAGTACCGGCACGAGCACGGCCAGTACCTTTCTGACGCCATGGGCGCTTACCGCCACCACGAACGTCGGAACGGGTCTTTTGCTGCTTGGAACCCTGACGACCGCCAGCCATGTAGGCTACGACTGCTTGGTGAACCAGCGTCTCGTTGAATTCCCCGCCAAATGTCAGTTCGGAAACTTCGATCGCTTGAGCGTCATTTACATTTAATTGCATGTCAGCTTCCCCTTAACCGCGAGCCTTGGCTGCTGGACGTACAACCAAGTTGCCGCCAGTAGCGCCAGGAACAGCGCCCTTGACCAACAACAGATTGCGTTCAGCGTCCACGCGCACTACTTCGAGGGACTGCACGGTCACGCGCTCAGCGCCCATATGACCGGACATTTTTTTGCCCTTGAATACACGACCAGGAGTCTGGCACTGGCCGATAGAGCCTGGAACGCGGTGGGATACGGAGTTACCGTGGGTGTTATCTTGCCCGCGGAAATTCCAACGCTTGATCGTACCCTGGAAGCCTTTACCCTTGGACTGACCGGTTACATCAACCAGTTGACCAGCGGCGAAGATTTCAGCGTTGATCAGATCGCCGGCCTGGTACTCGCCTTCTTCAAGGCGGAATTCCATTACGGTACGACCAGCGGCAACGTTCGCTTTAGCGAAGTGGCCAGCCTGAGCTGCTGTTACACGCGAAGCACGACGCTCGCCGACAGTGACTTGCACTGCACGATAGCCATCGGTCTCTTCAGTTTTGAACTGGGTGACGCGATTCGGTTCGATCTCAATGACCGTGACCGGAATGGAGACACCTTCTTCGGTGAAAATACGGGTCATACCGCATTTACGACCGACTACACCAATAGTCATGTTGTAAACCTCATGAGTGTACGGGGCTTTCACCCGCTATGGCCGCCCATTTCAGAGCGTTACACGACTAAGACCGAGTCTTAGCCGAGGCTGATCTGCACTTCCACACCGGCCGCAAGATCAAGCTTCATAAGTGCATCAACGGTTTTATCCGTTGGCTGGACGATGTCCAGAACGCGCTTATGAGTACGGATCTCGTACTGGTCACGCGCGTCTTTGTTGACGTGCGGGGAGACCAGAACGGTGAACCGCTCTTTACGGGTAGGCAGTGGAATTGGACCACGCACTTGAGCACCAGTACGTTTCGCGGTTTCCACGATTTCCTGGGTGGATTGGTCGATCAGGCGATGATCAAAAGCCTTCAACCTGATACGGATTTGCTGATTTTGCATTGGATTTCAGACTCCGGCTGCTATTCCCACCGGGCGCAATACGCCCGTTAAAAGGAGGCGCAATTCTATAGACGCCCCAGATAGGTGTCAACCCAATAAAAAAGGCCCCCGCTGAGCGGGGGCCTTTTCAAAACATCAAAGCTGTCTCGGTGAGGAGATTACTCGATGATTTTAGCTACAACGCCAGCACCAACGGTACGGCCGCCTTCACGGATTGCGAAGCGCAGACCGTCTTCCATTGCGATGGTTTTGATCAGGGTAACAGTCATCTGAATGTTGTCACCTGGCATTACCATTTCAACGCCTTCTGGCAGCTCGCAGTTACCGGTCACGTCAGTAGTACGGAAGTAGAACTGTGGACGGTAGCCTTTGAAGAACGGAGTGTGACGGCCGCCTTCTTCCTTGCTCAGAACGTAAACTTCTGCGGTGAACTTGGTGTGCGGCTTAACCGAACCTGGCTTAACCAGAACCTGACCACGCTCAACGTCGTCACGCTTGGTGCCACGCAGCAGAACGCCGCAGTTCTCGCCAGCACGACCTTCGTCGAGCAGCTTGCGGAACATCTCAACACCGGTGCAGGTGGTGGTGGTGGTGTCACGCAGACCAACGATTTCCAGTGCATCTTGAACGCGAACGATACCGCGCTCGATACGACCAGTCACAACAGTACCACGACCCGAGATCGAGAATACGTCTTCGATTGGCATCAGGAATGGCTTGTCGATAGCACGCTCTGGCTCTGGGATGTAGGTATCCAGAGTTTCAACCAGCTTACGAACGGCAGTGGTGCCCATTTCGTTGTCGTCTTTGCCTTCCAGCGCCATACGAGCAGAACCGATGATGATCGGAGTGTCGTCGCCTGGGAAGTCATAGGTGGACAGCAGGTCGCGAACTTCCATCTCAACCAGTTCCAGCAGCTCAGCGTCGTCTACCAGGTCAGCCTTGTTCAGGAAAACCACGATGTACGGAACGCCTACCTGACGGGACAGCAGGATGTGCTCACGGGTTTGTGGCATCGGACCATCAGCGGCCGAGCAAACCAGGATCGCGCCGTCCATCTGGGCAGCACCGGTGATCATGTTCTTCACGTAGTCAGCGTGACCTGGGCAGTCAACGTGAGCGTAGTGACGAATGTTCGAGTTGTACTCGACGTGCGCGGTGTTGATGGTGATACCACGAGCTTTTTCTTCTGGAGCGCTGTCGATCTTGTCGAATTCAACTACGGCCGAACCGAAAACTTCGGAGCAGACGCGAGTCAGAGCAGCGGTCAGAGTGGTTTTACCGTGGTCAACGTGGCCGATGGTGCCAACGTTTACGTGCGGTAGGGAACGATCAAATTTTTCTTTAGCCACGACAATTAACTCCTTGCCTAAAGGACTGAATCAGCCTTGTTTTTTGGTAACGGTTTCGACGATGTGCGACGGAGCCGTATTGTATTTTTTGAATTCCATAGAGTAGCTTGCGCGACCCTGGGACATCGAACGAACGTCGGTCGCATAACCGAACATCTCGCCCAACGGAACTTCAGCACGGATAACCTTACCGGAAACCGTATCTTCCATACCCAGAATCATGCCGCGACGACGGTTCAGGTCGCCCATCACGTCACCCATATAGTCTTCAGGCGTAACAACCTCTACCGCCATGATCGGCTCGAGCAACTCACCACCGCCCTTCTGGGCCAGTTGCTTGGTCGCCATGGAAGCAGCCACCTTAAACGCCATCTCGTTCGAGTCGACGTCGTGGTAAGAACCATCAAACACGGTAGCCTTCAGGCCGATCAGCGGATAGCCGGCAACTACGCCGTTCTTCATCTGCTCTTCGATACCCTTCTGGATAGCCGGGATGTATTCCTTAGGAACCACACCACCCACTACTTCGTTCACGAATTGCAGACCTTCCTGACCTTCGTCAGCAGGAGCAAAACGGATCCAGCAGTGACCGAACTGGCCACGACCGCCGGACTGACGAACGAACTTGCCTTCGATTTCGCAATTCTTCGTGATGCGCTCACGATACGAAACTTGAGGCTTACCGATGTTGGCTTCGACGTTGAACTCACGGCGCATCCGGTCAACCAGGATGTCCAGGTGCAACTCGCCCATGCCGGAGATGATCGTTTGACCAGTCTCTTCATCAGTTTTGACGCGGAAAGACGGGTCTTCCTGAGCAAGTTTGCCCAGAGCGATACCCATTTTTTCCTGGTCATCCTTGGTCTTAGGCTCTACGGCAACCGAAATAACCGGCTCCGGGAAGTCCATGCGAACCAGGATGATTGGCTTGTCAGCGTTGCAGAGGGTTTCACCAGTGGTGACGTCCTTCATGCCGATCAGGGCCGCGATGTCGCCAGCGCGTACTTCCTTGATCTCTTCACGGGCGTTTGCGTGCATTTGCACCATACGACCCACGCGCTCTTTCTTGCCTTTAACCGAGTTGATCACGCCGTCGCCGGAGGCCAACACGCCCGAGTAAACGCGGACGAAGGTCAAGGTACCCACGAATGGGTCGGTAGCGATCTTGAACGCCAGAGCCGAGAACGGCTCGTTGTCGTCTGCATGACGCTCCATCATTTCTTCCTCGTTATCAGGGTTGGAACCCTTGATAGCAGGAATGTCGACTGGAGCCGGCAGGTAGTCGATAACGGCGTCGAGAACCAGGGGAACACCCTTGTTCTTGAACGAAGAACCGCAAACAGCCAGGACGATTTCGCCAGCGATAGTACGCTGACGCAGAGCGGCCTTGATTTCCTCGATGGTGAGCTCTTCACCTTCCAGGTACTTGTTCATCAGCTCTTCGCTGGCTTCGGCCGCGGCCTCTACCATGTTGCTGCGCCACTCTTCAGCCAGTTCCTGCAGTTCAGCAGGGATGGCTTCGCGACGTGGAGTCATGCCCTTGTCAGCATCGTTCCAGTAAACCGCTTCCATGGTCATCAGATCGATCTGACCCTGGAAGTTGTCTTCGGAACCGATAGCCAACTGGATCGGCACCGGAGTGTGACCCAGACGCTGCTTGATCTGAGCGATCACGCGCAGGAAGTTCGCGCCGGCACGGTCCATCTTGTTCACGTAAACGATACGTGGAACACCGTACTTGTTGGCTTGACGCCATACGGTTTCGGACTGCGGCTCAACGCCGGAAGTACCACAGAACACAACGACAGCGCCGTCGAGTACGCGCAGGGAACGTTCAACTTCAATGGTGAAGTCTACGTGGCCCGGGGTATCGATAACGTTGAAGCGGTATTGGTCTTTGTGCTGCTTCGCAGAACCCTGCCAGAAGGCGGTAATAGCAGCAGAAGTAATGGTAATACCACGCTCCTGCTCCTGAACCATCCAGTCAGTGGTCGCAGCGCCGTCATGCACTTCGCCCATCTTGTGGCTTTTGCCAGTGTAAAAAAGGACGCGCTCGGTGGTGGTGGTTTTACCAGCATCCACGTGAGCAACGATACCAATGTTACGGTAGCGGTTAATCGGTGTAGTACGAGCCATAAAGCCCTCGCAAAATGAGTGACGCTAAAATTAGAAGCGGTAGTGCGAGAAAGCTTTGTTAGCTTCAGCCATACGGTGCACGTCTTCACGCTTCTTAACTGCAGCACCTTTACCTTCGGCAGCGTCCAACAGTTCGCCAGCCAAACGCAGAGCCATAGACTTCTCGCCGCGCTTACGGGCGAAGTCTACCAACCAGCGCATTGCCAGAGCGTTACGACGGGACGGACGAACTTCAACCGGAACCTGGTAAGTAGCACCGCCTACACGGCGCGACTTTACTTCGACCAGCGGAGCGATGGCGTCGAGAGCTTTCTCGAAGATTTCCAGGGGGTCGCTGTTCTTGCGTTCTTTAACCTTTTCCAGCGCGCCATAAACGATACGCTCGGCAACGGCTTTCTTGCCGCTTTCCATCACGTGGTTCATGAACTTGGCCAGGATTTGGCTTCCGTATTTTGGATCGTCAAGCACTTCGCGCTTGGCTGCTACGCGTCTTCTTGGCATGGATAAGCCCTCAAACGGTCTTCAGGTTCGCTCGGAATCGGTGCCCGTTACGGGACGCCTCCGACCTTACTCTTATCGACTCAGAAAAATAGAAATCAGTTTTTTGCAGCAAGCGACCATTACTTCGGACGCTTGGTACCGTACTTCGAACGACCCTGGTTACGACCTTTAACGCCGGAAGTATCCAACGAACCGCGAACGGTGTGGTAACGAACACCTGGCAAGTCTTTTACACGACCGCCGCGGATCAGTACCACGCTGTGCTCTTGCAGGTTGTGGCCTTCACCGCCGATGTACGAGGAAACCTCGAAACCGTTGGTCAGGCGCACACGGCATACTTTACGCAGTGCCGAGTTAGGTTTTTTCGGCGTGGTGGTGTACACACGGGTGCACACGCCACGACGTTGCGGGCAGTTCTGCAGCGCAGGCACGTCGGATTTCTCGACGATACGCTTACGCGGCTGACGTACCAGCTGGTTGATAGTTGCCATCTACTAGCTCCACTGTTGTCTTGCGACGCTATTGTCTTGCAAGAAAAGCAAAATGGCAGGAACGAATTCCCGCCAAATTTAGGGGTACAAGAGTCTAAAGAGGATCTTGTCCCCAGTCAAGGCAAGGCCCCGACCTCCCCGCCTATCAAACCTCGACAAATTGTCTCGATTCGATGAACGGAGTGACCAGGGCCTCAGCTCATTTACCGCAGAACTCAGTTACCGCTCGAGTTCAGCGCTTCGGTCAGTGCAGCTTCCACTTCACTGGCGCTCACGCGCAACGGCTTGTCTGCATCACGGCGACGCTTACGCTCGCTGTGATAAGCCAGACCGGTACCAGCCGGGATCAGACGACCCACGACCACGTTTTCTTTCAGGCCGCGCAGGTAATCGCGCTTGCCGGTTACCGCCGCTTCGGTCAGTACGCGAGTGGTTTCCTGGAAGGAAGCCGCCGAGATGAACGATTCGGTGGACAACGACGCCTTGGTGATACCCAGCAGAACGCGAGTGAACTTGGAGACAAACTTGTCTTCGCCGCTCAAACGCTCGTTCTCTACCAGAACGTGAGTCAATTCCATCTGGTCGCCCTTGATGAAACTGGAATCGCCGGATTCAGCGATTTCAACTTTACGCAGCATCTGACGCAGGATGGTCTCGATGTGCTTGTCGTTGATCTTCACGCCTTGCAGACGGTAAACGTCCTGGATCTCGTTGACGATGTACTTGGCCAGCGCACTCACACCCAGCAGACGCAGGATGTCGTGTGGATCGCTCGGGCCGTCGGAGATAACTTCGCCGCGGTTTACCTGTTCGCCTTCGAACACGTTCAGGTGACGCCACTTCGGAATCAGCTCTTCATACGGATCGCTACCGTCGTTCGGGGTGATAACCAGACGGCGCTTGCCCTTGGTCTCTTTACCGAACGCGATGGTGCCGCTGACTTCAGCCAGGATCGACGCTTCTTTCGGACGACGAGCTTCGAACAAGTCGGCAACACGCGGCAGACCACCGGTGATGTCACGGGTCTTCGAAGTTTCTTGCGGGATACGAGCGATAACATCACCGATCGCGATCTTCGCACCGTCCGCCACACCGACCAGGGCGTTGGCTGGCAGGAAGTACTGAGCGATAACGTCAGTGCCTGGCAGCAACAGATCCTTGCCGTTGTCATCGACCATCTTCACAGCAGGACGGATATCCTTACCGGCAGCTGGACGGTCTTTGGCGTCGAGTACTTCAATGTTGGTCATACCGGTCAATTCGTCAGTCTGACGCTTGATCGTGATGCCTTCTTCCATGCCCACGTAGGTCACGGTACCTTTCATTTCGGTAACGATCGGGTGAGTGTGCGGATCCCACTTGGCCACGATTGCGCCAGCGTCGACCTTGTCACCTTCTTTAACCGAAATCACGGCGCCGTACGGCAGCTTGTAACGCTCGCGCTCACGACCGAAGTCATCAGCGATAGCCAGCTCACCGGAACGGGACACAGCAACCAGGTGACCATCCACTCGCTCAACGTGTTTCAGGTTGTGCAGACGGACGGTACCGCCATTCTTCACCTGAACGCTGTCGGCTGCGGAGGTCCGGCTTGCCGCACCACCGATGTGGAACGTACGCATCGTCAGCTGGGTACCCGGCTCACCGATGGACTGGGCAGCGATAACGCCGACCGCTTCACCGATGTTCACCTGGTGACCACGAGCCAGGTCGCGACCGTAGCACTTGGCGCAGATACCGAAACGGGTTTCGCAGCTGATCGGCGAACGTACGATCACTTCGTCGATGCTGTTGAGTTCGATGAACTCGACCCACTTCTCGTCGACCAGGGTGCCGGCAGGAACGATAACGTCCTCGGTACCTGGCTTGAATACGTCACGGGCGATAACACGACCCAATACGCGCTCACCCAACGGCTCTACTACGTCACCGCCTTCAATGTGCGGAGTCATCAGCAGACCGTGTTCGGTGCCGCAATCGATCTCGGTTACAACCAGGTCTTGCGCCACGTCTACCAGACGACGGGTCAGGTAACCCGAGTTCGCCGTTTTCAACGCGGTATCCGCCAGACCTTTACGAGCACCGTGAGTGGAGATGAAGTACTGGAGTACGCTCAAACCTTCACGGAAGTTCGCAGTAATCGGCGTTTCGATGATGGAACCGTCCGGCTTGGCCATCAGGCCACGCATACCGGCCAGCTGACGAATCTGTGCTGCGGAACCCCGCGCACCCGAGTCGGCCATCATGTACATCGAGTTGAAGGACTCCTGGTCGACTTCGACGCCATGACGGTCGATGACTTTCTCTTTCGAGAGGTTGGCCATCATCGCCTTGGAAACTTCGTCGTTCGCCTTGGACCAAAGGTCGATCACTTTGTTGTACTTCTCGCCCTGGGTTACCAGGCCGGAGGCGTACTGACTTTCGATCTCTTTCACTTCGTCGGTGGCAGCACCGATGATGCGGGCTTTTTCATCCGGGATAACGAAGTCGTTAACGCCGATGGAAACGCCGGAAATGGTCGAATAGGCAAAACCGGTGTACATCAACTGGTCAGCGAAGATCACGGTCTCTTTCAGACCAACCACGCGGTAGCACTGGTTGATGAGCTTGGAGATCGCCTTTTTCTTCATCGGCAGGTTGACGACGTCGTACGACAGACCTTTTGGCACAACCTGGAACAACAGCGCACGGCCGACTGTGGTGTCGACGATACGGGTGTTGGTCACGCTGCCGCCATCACGGTCGTTGACGGTTTCGTTGATCCGCACTTTGACCTTGGCGTGCAGTGCGGCTTCGCCGGCACGGAACACACGGTCAACTTCCTGCAGATCCGCGAACACACGACCTTCGCCCTTGGCGTTGATCGCTTCACGCGTCATGTAGTACAGACCCAATACAACGTCCTGCGACGGAACGATGATTGGCTCACCGTTGGCTGGCGACAGAATGTTGTTGGTCGACATCATCAACGCACGCGCTTCGAGCTGGGCTTCCAGCGTCAGCGGTACGTGCACGGCCATTTGGTCGCCGTCGAAGTCGGCGTTGTACGCGGCGCAGACCAGCGGGTGCAGCTGGATAGCCTTACCTTCGATCAGTACCGGTTCAAACGCCTGGATACCCAGACGGTGAAGGGTCGGTGCACGGTTGAGAAGAACCGGGTGTTCGCGAATCACTTCAGCGAGAACGTCCCAAACCTCTGGCAGTTCGCGCTCGACCATCTTCTTGGCAGCCTTGATGGTGGTCGCCAGACCACGCATTTCCAGCTTGCCGAAAATGAACGGCTTGAACAGCTCGAGAGCCATCTTCTTCGGCAGACCGCACTGGTGCAGACGCAGGGTCGGGCCTACGGTAATTACCGAACGACCGGAGTAGTCAACACGCTTACCGAGCAAGTTCTGACGGAAACGACCCTGCTTACCCTTGATCATGTCAGCCAGGGATTTCAGAGGACGCTTGTTGGAACCGGTGATAGCGCGGCCACGACGACCGTTGTCGAGCAGTGCATCGACAGCTTCCTGCAACATACGCTTTTCGTTGCGCACGATGATGTCCGGAGCGGACAGATCCAGCAGGCGCTTCAAACGGTTGTTACGGTTGATCACTCGACGATACAGATCGTTGAGGTCGGAAGTCGCGAAGCGACCGCCATCCAGCGGGACCAGTGGACGCAGGTCTGGCGGCAGAACCGGCAGAACGGTCAGCACCATCCACTCTGGCAGGTTGCCGGAACCCTGGAAGGCTTCCATCAACTTCAGACGCTTGGACAGCTTCTTGATCTTGGTTTCGGAGTTGGTTTGCGGAATTTCTTCACGCAGACGGCCAATCTCGTGTTCCAGGTCGATAGCGTGCAGCAGTTCGCGGACAGCTTCGGCACCCATGCGGGCATCGAAATCGTCGCCGAACTCTTCCAGCGCTTCGAAGTACTGCTCGTCGTTGAGCAGCTGACCTTTTTCAAGGGTGGTCATGCCTGGATCGATAACGACGTAGCTCTCGAAGTAGAGAACGCGTTCGATATCACGCAGGGTCATGTCCATCAGCAAGCCGATACGCGACGGCAGCGATTTCAGGAACCAGATGTGGGCAACTGGCGAGGCCAGTTCGATGTGCGCCATGCGCTCACGACGAACTTTTGCCAGCGCGACTTCAACGCCGCACTTCTCGCAGATCACACCACGGTGCTTCAAGCGCTTGTACTTACCGCACAGGCACTCGTAATCCTTTACCGGGCCAAAGATCTTGGCGCAGAACAGGCCGTCACGCTCGGGTTTGAACGTACGGTAGTTGATGGTTTCCGGCTTTTTAACTTCACCGAACGACCACGAACGGATCATCTCAGGCGATGCCAATCCGATACGGATGGCGTCGAACTCTTCGACTTGACCCTGGTTTTTCAGCAAATTCAGTAGGTCTTTCAAGGCCTTTCCTCCTGGCGGAGCAGAGAGCGGGCAGTGCTGCCCCGCTCTCGATTCGCGTCACGTGTTATTCGGTTTCCAGATCGATATCGATGCCGAGGGAACGAATTTCCTTGATCAACACGTTGAAGGACTCGGGCATGCCCGGCTCCATACGGTGATCGCCATCCACGATGTTCTTGTACATCTTGGTACGGCCGTTCACATCGTCCGACTTCACTGTGAGCATTTCTTGCAGAGTGTAAGCGGCACCGTATGCTTCCAGTGCCCAGACCTCCATCTCCCCGAAACGCTGACCACCGAACTGCGCCTTACCACCCAGCGGCTGCTGGGTAACCAGGCTGTACGAACCGGTAGAACGCGCGTGCATCTTGTCGTCTACCAAGTGGTTCAGCTTCAGCATGTACATGTAGCCAACGGTAACCGGGCGCTCGAACTTGTTGCCGGTACGGCCGTCGGTCAGCTGCATCTGGCCGCTTTCTGGCAGGTCTGCCAGTTTCAGCATGGCCTTGATTTCGCTTTCCTTGGCGCCGTCGAACACTGGAGTGGCCATTGGAACGCCGCCACGCAGGTTTTGAGCCAGGTCCAGGATTTCCTGGTCCGAGAAGTCATCGAGGCTTTCCTGACGACCGCCGATCTCGTTGTAGATCTCGTGCAGGAACTTGCGCAGCTCGGCAACTTTACGCTGCTCTTCAACCATGCGGTTGATCTTCTCGCCCAGACCTTTGGCCGCGAGGCCCAGGTGGGTTTCAAGGATCTGACCGACGTTCATACGCGAAGGTACGCCCAACGGGTTGAGGACGACGTCGACCGGGGTGCCATTGGCATCGTGCGGCATGTCTTCAACCGGCATGATCACGGAGACCACACCCTTGTTACCGTGACGACCGGCCATCTTGTCGCCCGGCTGGATGCGACGACGGATTGCCAGGTAGACCTTGACGATTTTCAGCACGCCTGGAGCCAGGTCATCGCCCTGCTGCAGTTTGCGCTTCTTGTCTTCGAACTTGTCGTCCAGCAGACGGCGACGATCAACGATGTAGGCCTGGGCCTTCTCGAGCTGCTCGTTCAGAGCATCTTCAGCCATGCGCAGTTTGAACCACTGGCCGTGCTCAAGACCGTCGAGAACTTCGTCGGTGATGTCCTGGCCTTTCTTCAAGCCGGCGCCGCCTTCGGCTTTGTGGCCGACCAGAGCGGAACGCAGACGTTCGAAAGTAGCGCCTTCGACGATACGGAACTCTTCGTTGAGGTCCTTGCGGATCTCGTCCAGCTGGGACTTCTCGATCGACAGGGCACGAGCATCACGCTCAACGCCGTCGCGGGTGAAGACCTGTACGTCGATGACAGTACCTTTGGTACCGGTAGGTACGCGCAGGGAGGTGTCTTTAACGTCGCTGGCTTTTTCACCGAAGATCGCACGCAGCAGTTTTTCTTCCGGAGTCAGTTGGGTCTCGCCTTTCGGAGTGACCTTACCGACCAGGATGTCGCCTGCGCCAACTTCAGCACCTACGTAAACGATACCGGCTTCGTCCAGCTTGTTCAGTGCAGCTTCACCCACGTTCGGGATGTCCGCAGTGATTTCCTCTGGGCCAAGCTTGGTGTCACGGGCCACACAGGTCAGTTCCTGGATGTGGATCGTGGTGAAACGGTCTTCCTGAACAACGCGCTCGGACAGGCAGATGGAGTCTTCGAAGTTGAAGCCGTTCCATGCCATGAAGGCGATGCGCATGTTCTGACCCAGTGCCAGTTCACCCATGTCGGTGGACGGACCGTCGGCCATGATGTCGCTACGCTGAACCCGATCACCTTTACGCACCAGCGGACGCTGGTTGATGCAGGTGTTCTGGTTGGAGCGGGTGTACTTGGTCAGGTTGTAGATGTCGACACCGGCTTCACCGGTTTCAACTTCGTCATCGGCAACACGTACCACGATACGGCTGGCGTCGACGGAGTCGATCACGCCGCCACGACGAGCCACGACGCAAACGCCGGAGTCACGGGCTACGTTACGCTCCATGCCGGTACCTACCAGCGGCTTGTCAGCGCGCAGGGTCGGTACAGCTTGACGCTGCATGTTCGAACCCATCAACGCACGGTTGGCGTCGTCGTGCTCGAGGAACGGGATCAGCGACGCTGCAACAGAAACTACCTGCTTGGGCGATACGTCCATCAAGGTGACGTCTTCCGGCGCCTTGACGGTGAACTCGTTCAGGTGACGAACAGCTACCAGCTCGTCGATCAGGACTTTCTTGTCGTTCATCGTGGCCGAAGCCTGGGCGATCACGTGATCGGCTTCTTCGATGGCGGACAGGAACACGATCTCGTCGGTGACCAGAGCGTCTTTCACCACACGGTACGGGCTCTCGAGGAAGCCGTACTGGTTGGTGCGCGCATAGGCGGCCAGGGAGTTGATCAGACCGATGTTCGGACCTTCCGGCGTTTCGATCGGGCAAACACGACCGTAGTGCGTCGGGTGTACGTCACGAACTTCAAAGCCGGCACGCTCACGCGTCAGACCGCCAGGGCCGAGTGCAGAAACACGACGCTTGTGGGTGATCTCGGACAGCGGGTTGTTCTGGTCCATGAACTGGGACAGCTGGCTGGAACCGAAGAACTCTTTCACCGCCGCTGCCACTGGCTTGGCGTTGATCAGGTCTTGCGGCATCAGGCCTTCGCTTTCAGCCATCGACAGACGCTCTTTGACCGCACGCTCAACACGTACCAGGCCAACGCGGAACTGGTTCTCGGCCATTTCGCCTACGCAGCGAACACGACGGTTACCCAGGTGGTCGATGTCATCGACGATGCCTTTACCGTTACGGATGTCGACCAGGGTCTTCAGTACCGCGACGATGTCTTCCTTGCACAGCACGCCCGAACCTTCGATCTCGGTACGACCGATACGACGGTTGAACTTCATCCGGCCGACCGCAGACAGGTCGTAGCGCTCAGGGCTGAAGAACAGGTTGTTGAACAGAGTCTCGGCAGCGTCTTTGGTTGGCGGCTCGCCAGGACGCATCATGCGATAGATCTCGACCAGCGCTTCCAGTTGGTTGCTGGTGGAGTCGATCTTCAGCGTGTCGGAGACGAACGGACCGCAGTCGATATCGTTGGTGTACAGAGTTTCGATGCGAACAACGCCGGCCTTGGCGATTTTCGCCAGGATCTCGGTGTTCAGCTCGGTGTTGCACTCTGCCAGGATTTCGCCGGTTGCCGGATGCACGATGACCTTGGCGGTTGTGCGACCCAGGACGTAGTCCATAGGCACATCCAGCTCTTTGATCCCGGCTTTTTCCAGCTGGTTGATGTGGCGAGCAGTGATACGACGACCTTGCTCGACAATAACCTTGCCTTTGTCGTCCTGGATATCGAGGACAGCGATTTCACCGCGCAGGCGCTGAGGCACCAGCTCCAGGCTGAGGGTCTCGCCCTTAACGTGGAATACGTTGGTGGTGTAGAACGCGTCCAGCACTTCTTCAGTGGTATAGCCGAGCGCGCGCAGCAGTACCGATGCAGGCAGCTTGCGACGACGGTCGATACGCACGAACACGCAGTCTTTCGGGTCGAACTCGAAGTCCAGCCACGAACCGCGGTAAGGAATGATGCGCGCGGAGTACAGCAGTTTACCGGAGCTGTGCGTCTTGCCACGGTCGTGGTCGAAGAACACGCCAGGGGAACGGTGCAGCTGGGAAACGATTACACGCTCGGTACCGTTGATTACGAAGGTACCGTTCTCAGTCATCAGGGGGATTTCACCCATGTAGACTTCTTGCTCTTTGATGTCCTTGATCGCTTTGTTCGACGATTCTTTGTCGAAAATGATCAGGCGCACTTTTACCCGCAAAGGTACGGCGTAAGTTACACCGCGCAATACGCATTCTTTGACATCAAATGCCGGTTCGCCCAGGCGATAACCGACGTACTCCAGCGCAGCATTGCCGGAGTAGCTGATGATCGGGAAAACGGATTTGAAGGCCGCATGCAGGCCCACGTCGCGGAACTGATCTTTAGTCGCTCCCGCTTGCAAGAATTCACGATACGAATCCAGCTGGATGGCCAGGAGGTACGGCACATCCATGACGTCCGGCAACTTGCTAAAGTCCTTGCGGATACGTTTTTTCTCAGTATATGAGTAAGCCATCAGCGTTCCCCAGCTTGGTCACCTGCTTGTTTGGCCCCTCCCGACGGGAGCAGCCAGAAAATCGTGCAAACCCCATGGTTTGCGCCACCGCATCGGGTGGTTACAGCTCGTCACCGGCACCGACCCAGTCGGCTGCCAATAACGGAAAAAGGCCGGTGGCAAGAGCCACCAGCCATCAGCCTGTCGCTTAACGCTCGGGCTGGAGACGCAAAGTCGATGCTTACTTCAGCTCGACTTTAGCGCCTGCTTCTTCCAGAGTTGCTTTGGCTTTGTCAGCTGCGTCTTTGGCAACAGCTTCCAGAACCATGGCAGGAGCGCCGTCAACTACAGCCTTGGCTTCTTTCAGGCCCAGACCGGTCAGTTCACGTACTGCCTTGATCACGTTAACTTTCTTCTCGCCAGCTTCGGTCAGCATGACGTTGAATTCAGTTTGCTCTTCAACAACGGCAGCAGCAGCAGCTGGACCAGCCGATGCAGCAGCAGCGGTAACACCGAATTTTTCTTCGAAAGCTTTGATCAGCTCAACAACTTCCATTACGGACATGTTGCCAACTGCTTCAAGGATATCGTTCTGAGAGATAGACATGAATCTAATTCCTGATATTGGGGACGGCCTACGCGACCATCGAAAAAAACAAAAAACGCGAGAAGTTGACGAGCCTTAGGCTGCAGCAGCTTCTTTCTGGTCGCGAATTGCCGCCAGAGTACGAGCCAATTTGCTGGTAGCGCCTTGAATCACGCTCATCAGCTGAGAAATTGCTTCGTCACGGGTCGGCAGAGTTGCCAGTACGTCGATTTGGTTAGCTGCGAGGAACTTGCCCTCGAACGCAGCTGCCTTGATCTCGAACTTGTCCTGACCCTTTGCGAACTCTTTGAAGATCCGGGCAGCAGCGCCTGGATGTTCCTTGGAGAAGGCAATCAGGGTAGGGCCAGTGAACACGTCGTTGAGGACACTGAATTCAGTGTCAGCAACAGCGCGCTTGAGCAGGGTGTTACGTACAACACGTACGTAAACGCCAGCTTCACGAGCCTCTTTACGGAGTCCGGTCATCGCGCCTACTGTTACGCCACGGGCATCAGCCACGACAGCGGACAGAGCGACTTTGGCAGCCTCGTTGACTTCAGCGACGATGGCCTTCTTGTCTTCGAGTTTAATTGCCACGGGTTTAACTCCTGCTTGTTACCGTTTCATCTGGTCGAAACCGGATGTCGTTTTGGTGTCTGATTCGGTAAGGAACCGGGAGCACCATCTGCGTAGGCTTGTGGTTTAAGACTTGCGTCGCCTACGGTCTTGGATAGCCCCCGCCAGGCAGGGACCCCAATTTTTCAATTGGCGCGATCACTCGCGCCAATCTGTGTCTTACGCGTCCAGCGAGCTCTGGTCGATAACCAGACCTGGGCCCATAGTGGTGCTCAGGGTAACGCGCTTGACGTAGATGCCTTTCGAGGAAGCTGGCTTGATACGCTTCAGATCAGCGATCAGGGCTTCAACGTTTTCCTTCAGCTTGACGGCGTCGAAGCCGATCTTGCCAACGGAAGTGTGGATGATGCCGTTTTTGTCGGTGCGATAACGAACCTGACCAGCCTTGGCGTTTTTAACCGCGGTAGCTACGTCTGGAGTTACGGTGCCGACTTTCGGGTTAGGCATCAGACCACGTGGACCGAGGATCTGACCCAGTTGACCTACAACGCGCATGGCATCCGGGGATGCGATCACTACGTCATAGTTCAGGTCGCCGCCTTTCATTTCGGCAGCCAGGTCGTCCATGCCTACACGGTCAGCGCCGGCAGCCAGAGCAGCTTCAGCAGCTGGACCCTGGGTGAACACAGCAACGCGAACGGTCTTGCCAGTGCCGTGTGGCAGCACAGTAGCGCTACGAACGACCTGGTCGGATTTACGCGGGTCAACACCCAGGTTTACAGCAACGTCGAACGACTCGCTGAACTTGACAGTCGACAGCTCAGCCAGCAGAGCAGCGGCGTCTACAAAGTTGTAGGCCTTGCCTGCTTCGATTTTGCCGGCGATAGCCTTTTGACGCTTGGTCAGCTTAGCCATTACACACCCTCCACGTTAAGGCCCATGCTACGAGCAGAACCGGCGATAGTACGCACGGCTGCTTCCATATCAGCTGCAGTCAGATCCGCGTTTTTGGTTTTCGCGATTTCTTCCAGCTGAGCACGGGTTACAGTGCCAACCTTAACGGTGTTCGGACGAGCGGAACCGCTGGTCAGACCGGCCGCCTTCTTCAGCAGAACCGAAGCAGGGGTGGATTTGGTTTCGAACGTGAAGCTACGGTCGCTGTAGACAGTGATGATCACTGGAGTCGGCAGACCTGGCTCAAGACCCTGAGTACGGGCGTTGAAAGCCTTGCAGAATTCCATGATGTTCACGCCGTGCTGACCCAGAGCAGGACCAACAGGTGGGCTTGGGTTAGCCTGAGCGGCCTTCACTTGCAGCTTGATGTAAGCGGTAATCTTCTTGGCCATGAGGCACTCCAATTACGGGTTCAAACGCCTCGAAAGGCTCCCCGGTTACTTGCGCGTTTATCCCAGTGACGACAAAACCCCACAGCCTAAGGCTGCGGGGTTGGGATGCTTGTTCAGTTAGACCTTTTCGACCTGACTGAACTCCAACTCTACCGGGGTAGAGCGTCCGAAAATGAGCACCGCGACCTGGATCCGGCTCTTTTCGTAGTTGACCTCTTCGACCGTGCCGGTGAAATCGGCAAACGGACCGTCATTGACGCGCACCGACTCGCCCGGCTCGAACAACGTCTTCGGCTTAGGCTTGTCGCTACCATCGGCGACGCGACGCAGAATCGCTTCTGCCTCTTTATCCGTGATCGGTGCCGGCTTATCGGCAGTACCGCCGATGAAGCCCATCACACGAGGAGTATCCTTGACCAAGTGCCAAGTACCCTCGTTCATATCCATCTGGACCAGCACATAGCCAGGGAAGAACTTACGCTCGCTCTTGCGCTTCTGGCCATTACGCATTTCAACCACTTCTTCAGTGGGAACCAGAATTTCGCCGAAGCCATCTTCCATGCCAGCCAGCTTCACGCGCTCGATCAGCGAGCGCATAACATGCTTCTCGTAACCGGAGTAAGCATGCACAACGTACCAACGCTTAGCCACGGGACACCCTTAGCCGACAATCAAGGAAACAAGCCAGCCGAGCAGGGAATCAAGCCCCCACAACAGCAACGCCATAACCAGGACAACAGCCACAACGATCAACGTGGTCTGCGTGGTTTCTTGGCGAGTTGGCCATACGACTTTACGAATCTCGGTGCGCGCTTCCTTAACCAGTACAAAGAAAGACTTGCCCTTGACCGTCTGCAGGCCTACAAAGGCAGCTACAGCAGCGATCACAAGCAAAGCGAGCACGCGGTACAGGATTGGCGAAGCAGAGTAATACTGATTGCCAACAACGCCAACAGCCACCAAAGCGACTACTACTAGCCACTTGAGCAGATCTAAGCGCGAGCCTTGAGCTTCAGCTTTAGGAGTCATCTATGAAGATCCTGTGAAAAGAAAGCCAGACACACCGAGTGAATCTGGCAGGTCAGGAGGGAATCGAACCCCCAACCTACGGTTTTGGAGACCGTCGCTCTGCCAATTGAGCTACTGACCTAAAACAAAATCAGGCCGACCATTATGCAGGCCCGAAAAAGACTTTACAACACTTACTCAATGACCTTTGCACTCCACCAGCACCTGGGACTCAAACCGCCCTCAAGCACAACGAAACACAACCAGGCCATTAAAACAAAGGCAGATATTTTCATATCTGCCTTGTTATATGGAGCTCTTGAGCGGATTTGAACCGCTGACCTCACCCTTACCAAGGGTGTGCTCTACCAACTGAGCTACAAGAGCGTAACACTGTGCAAAACCTGCAAACGTGGAGCGGGTAGCGGGAATCGAACCCGCATCATCAGCTTGGAAGGCTGAGGTTCTACCACTAAACTATACCCGCGAGGCTTGCAGCTCTCGCTAAAAATGGTGGAGGGGGAAGGATTCGAACCTTCGAAGTCGTAGACGTCAGATTTACAGTCTGATCCCTTTGGCCGCTCGGGAACCCCTCCTAAGCGAGCCGGCATTCTACATCATGCCAGCCTTCTGTCAAGCATTTTTCTCATTAAAATCCTGAGCTTATCTGCGTTGACCTCGCTTCACCTCGTTGACCGCTTTAGGTCTTCGCTGTGGAGCGGGCGCCATTCTATGCAAACTATTCGGTGGGTGCAACCCCCCCACACAGCATTATTTTATGTTTTAACTCATTGAATTCTCTAGAAAGGTTTATCAGCTGCAGGTCATCCAGCCAGCGCTTGCTTTCAGGGGCCACTCGGACCCAGTACGCAGGGGGTTCAGCGGCACTGGGCGGCAGCGACTGATACTTCACGCCCATGCCGGTCAACCTGCGTTCAAGCGCTTGCTCGACCTCCTGGCGAGTAAAACCACCCAGATATAGGCACTCCGCCTCTGCCTGCGCCACCTGCCCTTTATCCTTGGCCTTGTCCGTCGCCTCGCTCAAGAGACGAATGTCCTGCTGGGAGCCGCGATACAAGCTCAGGGGCGTCACATCCTTGGCTCGCAGGGGGGCCTCCTGTTGATGCCAGACGTAATAGAACACATTGAGAACGAGCAGCAGCAGAAACAACCAACGCATAAAGACCTCAGGACAAAGGGCATGCCATCGCCAAGCCGACGAACACCAGGTCGGGAACCACCCGGGCCTCAGGCACGATCTCGCTGACCAGCGCCGCATCGCCACCAGTGAGGAATACCGTAAAACTCTCCCCCCAATAACCACGCGCCATCTCCAGCTGCGTCAGAACGAACCCCCGAAGCATCAGCAGGCAGCCGCGCTCAACCGCCTCGACCGTTGTACGACCTGGAACAAGCCGCTCCAAGGCGCGCTCAGCCGCCAGATCTCCATAACGAATCTTGCGGGTGTGGGTGCGCAGCTGGTTTCGCATCAATGGCATCCCAGGGCATATGAACCCTCCGAGATGCTCTCCATTCCCGGAAACAAAGTCCGCAGTCACCGCCGTACCAAAATCAAGTACAAGGCAGGCGCCAGACGCCAGATGAAAACCTCCCAGCAGCGCCAGCCAGCGATCAAGGCCAAGTCGTTCGAATTCCTCATAGCCGTTGCGAACACCGGCCATTGCCTCTGTGGGGGCTGCACAGACCACTGAAATGTCGAAGGTCGCCTTCAGCCGGGCAATCAATTCGCCGGTTTCTTCGGCCGTCCTGACACTCACCAGGCGACAGAACTTCAGGGCAAGGCCTTGAATCTCTTTTACACCCTCAAGCAATGCCAGGTCGGAATCGACGACACCCTCTCCCACGACCTGACGGGCATTCGCCTCGAGGACGCGCCACTTGATGAAACTGTTTCCGCAGTCGAGCTCAAGAATCATGACGCAACCTCAGACTTAGCTCACCGCCACTGAAGATTTTTTCCACATCACCCACCTTCAAGCGCAGCGCACCCTGACCATCGATGCCCAGCACTTCGCCATCTATTTGGTTTGCACCCGCAATCAACGACACCGCACGCCCCTGCCACAGGTGATGCTGCTCCCACTCAGCCTGGATTGCCGAAAAGCCATCCGCCTGATGGCGAGCCAGGTACTTCTGCAGCATTTCCCCCAGCTGCGCGACCAGGCGATTGCGATCAAACGCCCTGCCCGACTCCAGGCGCATGGACGTCCATTGCTGGTCGACTTCATCGGTCATCTGCATGTTCACATTAATCCCGACACCCAGCACCACGTGACAGACGTCGGCAGGGTCCCCCACCAACTCAAGCAGGATGCCGGCGATCTTCTTCTGCCCCACCAGCACATCGTTGGGCCATTTCAAGCCCACACCGGGAATACCGAGCTCGCGCAAGGCCTGCATGACGGCGAGCCCCACGACAAGGCTCAAGCCCTCCAGCTGGCGCATGCCCCCCTCGATCCGCAAGACCAGGCTGTAATAGATATTCTCTGCGAATGGACTGACCCATTTTCGCCCTCGCCGCCCGCGGCCCGCAGTCTGCCGCTCGGCAAGCACAACAAAAGGCGCAACCTGGTGCCGCTCGATGGCGCGCAAGGCTTCGGCATTGGTGGAATCAAGAGAGTCGAAGACCAGAACTGGCCATTTGCAAGAGGGAGCCAGTCGCTCTACCTCCACGGGATCAAGCAGAGTCAACGGCGCAGCCAGTTGATAGCCGCGTCCTCGAACCTTATGAATGGACAACCCCAGCTCAGCCTCAAGATGCTGAAGCTGCTTCCACACAGCACTGCGACTGATACCCAGGGCAGCGCCCAGCGCCTCGCCCGAATGGAATCGGCCATCTTTAAGAAGCTCTAACAACGTCAGCATGCAGGTCTCGCCTCACAATGAGGCCCGCATGATAGCCACGCCCTGAGCCCTTGCATAGAAACCCGGGGTGACAGATTTTCCTGCGGACAAAAACAAAACCCCTACCTGCATACGCAGATAGGGGTTTCGGAATTTAATCTTGACGATGACCTACTCTCACATGGGGAAACCCCACACTACCATCGGCGATGCATCGTTTCACTTCTGAGTTCGGGATGGGATCAGGTGGTTCCAACGCTCTATGGTCGTCAAGAAATTCGGGTACTGAGTCGTGGCCGGTTGGCCTCGCTTCAGCAAATTGGGTATGTGACAGCTGGTGTTTTGTGAGTATCTCGAACTTTCGGTTCTTTCGTCTTCACACACCGCAATCTGGCCTCTCTCGAGTTCGCAAATTGCTTGGGTGTTATATGGTCAAGCCTCACGGGCAATTAGTATTGGTTAGCTCAACGCCTCACAGCGCTTACACACCCAACCTATCAACGTCGTAGTCTTCGACGGCCCTTCAGGGGACTCAAGGTCCCAGTGAGATCTCATCTTGAGGCTAGTTTCCCGCTTAGATGCTTTCAGCGGTTATCTATTCCGAACATAGCTACCCGGCAATGCCACTGGCGTGACAACCGGAACACCAGAGGTTCGTCCACTCCGGTCCTCTCGTACTAGGAGCAGCCCCTCTCAAATCTCAAACGTCCACGGCAGATAGGGACCGAACTGTCTCACGACGTTCTAAACCCAGCTCGCGTACCACTTTAAATGGCGAACAGCCATACCCTTGGGACCGGCTTCAGCCCCAGGATGTGATGAGCCGACATCGAGGTGCCAAACACCGCCGTCGATATGAACTCTTGGGCGGTATCAGCCTGTTATCCCCGGAGTACCTTTTATCCGTTGAGCGATGGCCCTTCCATACAGAACCACCGGATCACTAAGACCTACTTTCGTACCTGCTCGACGTGTCTGTCTCGCAGTCAAGCGCGCTTTTGCCTTTATACTCTACGACCGATTTCCGACCGGTCTGAGCGCACCTTCGTACTCCTCCGTTACTCTTTAGGAGGAGACCGCCCCAGTCAAACTACCCACCATACACTGTCCTCGATCCGGATAACGGACCTGAGTTAGAACCTCAAAGTTGCCAGGGTGGTATTTCAAGGATGGCTCCACGCGAACTGGCGTCCACGCTTCAAAGCCTCCCACCTATCCTACACAAGCAAATTCAAAGTCCAGTGCAAAGCTATAGTAAAGGTTCACGGGGTCTTTCCGTCTAGCCGCGGATACACTGCATCTTCACAGCGATTTCAATTTCACTGAGTCTCGGGTGGAGACAGCGCCGCCATCGTTACGCCATTCGTGCAGGTCGGAACTTACCCGACAAGGAATTTCGCTACCTTAGGACCGTTATAGTTACGGCCGCCGTTTACCGGGGCTTCGATCAAGAGCTTCGCGTTAGCTAACCCCATCAATTAACCTTCCGGCACCGGGCAGGCGTCACACCCTATACGTCCACTTTCGTGTTTGCAGAGTGCTGTGTTTTTAATAAACAGTCGCAGCGGCCTGGTATCTTCGACCGGCGTGGGCTTACGCAGCAAGTGCTTCACCCTCACCGGCGCACCTTCTCCCGAAGTTACGGTGCCATTTTGCCTAGTTCCTTCACCCGAGTTCTCTCAAGCGCCTTGGTATTCTCTACCCAACCACCTGTGTCGGTTTGGGGTACGGTTCCTGGTTACCTGAAGCTTAGAAGCTTTTCTTGGAAGCATGGCATCAACCACTTCGTGTTCTAAAAGAACACTCGTCATCAGCTCTCGGCCTTGAAATCCCGGATTTACCTAAGATTCCAGCCTACCACCTTAAACTTGGACAACCAACGCCAAGCTGGCCTAGCCTTCTCCGTCCCTCCATCGCAATAACCAGAAGTACAGGAATATTAACCTGTTTTCCATCGACTACGCTTTTCAGCCTCGCCTTAGGGACCGACTAACCCTGCGTCGATTAACGTTGCGCAGGAAACCTTGGTCTTTCGGCGTGGGTGTTTTTCACACCCATTGTCGTTACTCATGTCAGCATTCGCACTTCTGATACCTCCAGCAAGCTTCTCAACTCACCTTCACAGGCTTACAGAACGCTCCTCTACCGCATC
>NZ_CP064949.1:6630000-7069231 GCF_046042685.1 Pseudomonas sp. PLMAX
GACGCCAATCCGCTGACAGAGCGTCTGCGGACTTGCTTAAGGGATGATTTGGTTATATTTTATACAGTTATTTCATCTTTATCATGTCATTCATCTTTTCCAATTCATCTTTTTCAAAGTCAAAACACTACTTATGACCAAAGAATCGTCTAAAGCGCCACCGCTTTACCCGAAGACCCACCTGCTCGCAGCGAGTGGCATTGCCGCCCTTCTGAGCCTGGCGCTTCTGGTATTTCCTTCCAGTGATGTCGAAGCCAAAAAGACAACCCTGAGTCTTGAACTGGAAAGCCCTGCTGAACAACTGACACAGGAACAAGACGCTGCAGAAGCCGTCCAGGCCACAAATGAGGCGGTCGAGTCTCCATTTGCGCAGATCGAAGACAGTGCGCAGGAACCCCAGGAAACCGCTCAAGCCGCACCTGCACCAGTAGTCCCTGCACCCACCCCTGCACCGGTTGCCGAAGAAAAGAAGGCGCCCACTCACAGGGAAGTGATCGTCACCAAAGGCGACACGCTCTCCACGCTGTTCGAGAAAGTCGGCCTTCCAGCCCCTTCGGTACATGACGTGCTGGCCAGCAGCAAACAGGCCAAGCAATTCAGCCAGCTCAAGCATGGGCAGAAACTCGAATTCGAACTGGGCCCTGACGGGCAACTGGCCAGCTTGCATAGCCAGGTCAGCGACCTCGAGACCATCACCCTGACCAAGAACGACAAGGGGTACAGCTTCAACCGCGTGACCGCCAAGCCCACCGTGCGCTCAGCGTACGTGCATGGCGTGATCAACAGCTCGCTATCCCAGTCCGCTGCCCGCGCTGGCCTGTCGCACAGCCTGACCATGGACATGGCCAGCGTATTTGGCTATGACGTCGACTTTGCCCAGGATATTCGCCAGGGTGACCAGTTCGATGTGATCTATGAACAGAAAGTGGTCAACGGCAAAGCGGTCGGTAACGGCCCGATCCTGTCCGCCCGCTTCACCAACCGCGGCAAGACCTACACCGCCGTGCGCTACACCAACAAGCAAGGCAACACCAGCTATTACACGGCTGACGGCAACAGCATGCGCAAGGCATTCATCCGTACCCCGGTGGACTTCGCCCGCATCAGCTCGAAATTTTCCATGGGCCGCAAGCACCCGATCCTGAACAAGATCCGCGCCCACAAAGGCGTCGACTACGCAGCACCGCGCGGCACGCCAATCAAGGCGGCCGGTGACGGCAAAGTATTGCTGGCGGGCCGCCGCGGCGGTTACGGCAACACCGTGATCATCCAACACGGCAATACCTACCGCACGCTGTACGGCCACATGCAAGGCTTCGCCAAGGGCGTCAAGACTGGCGGCACCGTCAAACAAGGCCAGGTCATCGGCTACATCGGCACTACCGGCCTTTCCACCGGCCCGCATTTGCACTACGAGTTCCAGGTGAATGGCGTACACGTCGATCCGCTGGGCCAGAAAGTAGCGATGGCCGACCCTATTTCCAAAGCCGAACGTGCACGTTTCCTGGCGCAGAGCCAGCCACTGATGGCGCGCATGGACCAGGAAAAATCCACCCAGCTGGCTTCGGCCAAGCGCTAGGCCATGGCGCTCTATATAGGGGTAATGTCCGGGACCAGCCTTGATGGCCTGGACATAGCGCTGATCGAGCAGGCCCCGGCGATCAGGCTGATTGCAACACATTACATCCCGATGCCCGACTCCCTGCGCGCCGAGCTGCTTGGCTTGTGCGCCAGCGGTCCGGATGAGATAGCCCGCTCCGCCATTGCCCAACAGAACTGGGTGAAACTGGCGGCGCAGGGCGTTCATGCCCTCCTTGCCCAACATCAGCTCAAGCCTGAAGACATTCGCGCGATTGGCAGTCACGGCCAGACCATTCGCCATGAGCCCGCTCGCGGCTTCACGGTGCAAATCGGCAACCCTGCCCTGCTGACCGAGCTGACCGGCATCACCGTGGTCAGTGACTTCCGCAGCCGCGACGTCGCCGCCGGCGGGCAAGGTGCTCCACTCGTTCCAGCCTTTCACGAAGCGCTTTTTGAAGAACGCACCGGCAACCGCGCGGTGCTCAACGTGGGTGGTTTCAGCAACCTCAGCCTGATTGAACCCGGCAAACCCGTTGCAGGTTTCGATTGCGGCCCGGGCAATGTGTTGCTGGACGCCTGGATTCACCAACAGCGCGGTGACAACTTTGACCGTGATGGCCAATGGGCAGCCAGCGGCAAGATTGAGCCGGCACTGTTGAAGATACTGCTCAGCGACCCCTTCTTCGTGACCAAGGGCCCAAAGAGCACCGGCCGTGAAGTCTTCAACCTGCCATGGCTGACCCGCCATCTGGCAGCGCTGCCGACCTTCGCTGCCGAGGATGTCCAGGCAACGCTGCTGGAACTGACGGCATTGACCATCATCGAATCGCTGCACAGCGCCCAGGCAGATACTCAAGAGCTGCTGGTCTGCGGCGGTGGTGCGCACAACGCCACACTGATGAAGCGCCTGGCCAACCTGCTACCGAATGCGACTGTCAGCAGCACCGCCACTCACGGTGTAGACCCGGACTGGGTCGAAGCCATGGCCTTCGCCTGGCTGGCCCACTGCTGCCTGGAAGGCATCGCGGCCAATCGCCCAAGCGTCACTGGCGCTCGCGGGCTGCGTGTACTCGGCGCCATCTACCCCGCATAAGTTGCGCACAGCAAAACGCCGCAGGGCCTCAGGGCCATGCGGCGTTTTGATGATACCGACGCGCTGATCAGATCGAGAACGAAGAGCCACAGCCACAGGTGGTGGTCGCGTTCGGGTTCTTGATAACGAAGCGCGAGCCTTCCAGACCTTCCTGATAATCCACCTCGGCTCCTGCCAGGTACTGGAAGCTCATCGGATCGACAACCAGACTCACACCTTCGCGCTCAACGATGGTGTCGTCATCGGCCACTTCTTCATCGAAAGTGAAGCCGTACTGAAAACCTGAACAACCGCCGCCCGTAACGAATACGCGCAGCTTCAAGCGATCATTCCCCTCTTCATCGACCAGGCTCTTCACCTTGTGCGCGGCACCGTGGGTGAATTGCAAAGCCGTGGGGGTGAAGGATTCGACGCTCATGCTGACTATCTCCCGGCGTTACGCCGTCATATTGCGTGATGACGCGCATTATCCGCTTCTCCTAGAAAAGCGGTCAACTATTGTTATGGTATATCAACCAACCCAGTCGCCCGCCCTGAATGCAAAAAGGCCCGTTCAACGGGCCTTTTGCTGGGTGCGATACAGCGTTACGGCAACATGCCCGCGTGGGACAGGCCCAGACGCTCATCCAGGCCAAACAGGATGTTCATGTTCTGCACCGCCTGACCCGACGCACCTTTGACCAGGTTGTCGATCACCGACAACACGACCACCAGGTCACCGTCCTGTGGACGGTGCACGGCAATACGGCAGACGTTGGCGCCGCGCACGCTGCGGGTTTCCGGGTGGCTGCCGGCAGGCATGACGTCGACGAACGGTTCGTCGGCATAACGTTTTTCAAACAGCGCCTGCAGATCCACCGAGCGATCCACGACGGTCGCGTAGAGCGTGGAGTGAATGCCACGGATCATTGGCGTCAGGTGCGGAACGAAGGTCAGGCCAACGTCCTTGCCGGCGGCACGACGCAGACCCTGGCGAATTTCCGGCAGGTGGCGATGCCCTTTGACGGCGTAAGCCTTCATGCTTTCCGACGTCTCGGAGTACAGCGAGCCTACGGCAGCGCCACGACCGGCACCGCTGACGCCGGACTTGCAGTCGGCGATCAGGCGCGAAGCATCGGCCAGGCCCGCTTCAAGCAATGGCAGGAAACCCAATTGAGTGGCGGTTGGATAGCAACCGGGCACGGCGATCAGGCGTGCTTTCTTGATCTGTTCACGATTGACTTCCGGCAAACCGTAGACCGCCTCGTCCAACAACTCCGGTGCACCGTGCGGCTGGCCGTACCATTTTGCCCACTCATCAGCGTCTTGCAGACGGAAGTCCGCGGACAGGTCGATGACCTTGGTCCCGGCCGCCAGCAGCTCGCCCGCCAGGGCATGCGCAACACCGTGCGGCGTGGCGAAGAACACCACATCGCAGGCGCCCAGGGTCTTGATGTCCGGAACGCTGAACGCCAGGCCGTCGTAATGGCCTCGCAGGTTCGGGTACATGTCGGCCACGGCCAGGCCAGCCTCGGATCGGGAAGTGATCACCACCACTTCAGCTTGCGGATGCTGTGCCAACAGACGCAACAGTTCGACACCGGTGTAACCCGTGCCGCCGACGATACCGACCTTGACCATAAACCTGCCCTCAACGAACCCACTGGAAAGCCGTCGATAATAGGGCCCGTATCGTCCTGCGACAACCGGCAAGGTGACGTGTGGAGCCTCAACCCTCTACTATCCGGGCTACCGTGAACCTGGGAATAACCAAAATGCTTTATCTGTGGCTCAAAGCTTTCCACATCATCAGCGTCGTCTGCTGGTTTGCCGGCCTGTTCTACCTGCCGCGCCTGTTCGTCTACCATGCTCAAAGCGAAGACGCGGTCAGCAAGGAGCGCTTCAGCATCATGGAGCGCAAGCTGTACCGGGGCATCATGGGACCTTCGATGATCGCCACGCTGATCTTCGGTGGCTGGCTCATCTACCTTAATCCAGGCATCTTCAGCCAGGGTGGCTGGATACACGCCAAACTGACCCTGGTCGTATTGTTGATCGGCTACCACCACATGTGCGGCGCGCAGGTGAAGCGCTTTGCCCGTGGCGAGAACACCCGCAGCCATGTCTTTTATCGCTGGTTCAACGAAGTGCCAGTCCTGATGTTGCTGGCTATCGTAATTCTGGTCGTCGTCCGGCCGTTTTAAATCAACAGGCACCCATTACCGGGGTATTTCCAATGTCGCTGCCCGCTCTGCTCGAACAACGTTTGCGTCTGCCCGTGGTGGCGGCGCCAATGTTCCTGATTTCCAACCCGCAACTGGTGCTCGCCTGCTGCCGCAATGGCGTGGTCGGCAGCTTCCCGGCGCTGAACCAGCGCGAGAGCAGCGGTTTCAAGGCCTGGCTGGAAGAAATCGAAGCCGGGCTGGCGAAACTGGAGAATCCCGCGCCCTACGCGGTGAACCTGATCGTTCACAACAGCAACCCGCGATTGCAGGCGGATCTGCAAATCTGTATCGAACACAAAGTGCCGATCGTGATCACCAGTCTCGGCGCCGTGAAGGAAGTGGTCGATGCGGTCCACAGCTACGGCGGCCTGGTATTCCATGATGTGACGACTCGCCGCCATGCGGAGAAAGCCGCTGAGGCGGGGGTGGACGGGCTGATCGCCGTCGCTGCGGGTGCCGGCGGACATGCCGGGACCTGGAGCCCGTTCTCGCTGATCGCCGAAATCCGCCAGTTTTTCGACAAGACCCTACTGCTGGCCGGGTGCCTGAATCACGGCCACGAAATTCTCGCCGCGCAATTGCTCGGCGCCGACCTGGCCTACTTCGGCACGCGATTTATCGGCACCACCGAAAGTCATGCACCGGATGCCTACAAAGAGATGCTGCTGACATCCAGAGCGGCAGACATCATCCATACTCCAGCGGTGTCGGGTGTACCGGCAAGTTTCATGCGCCGGAGCCTGGAGGCCGCCGGTTTCGACATGACAGCCCTGCAAAACAAGGGCGAGGTCAATTTCGGCTCCAAGCTCAAACCCATCAGCGATGAAGCCAAAGCCTGGAAAACCGTGTGGTCCGCGGGCCAGGGCGTGGGTGAAATCGATGACTTGCCGAGCGTCGAGCAACTGGTCGCGCGCCTCGACGCCGAGTACCGCACGGCGCAGGAACAAGCAGCGCAGCTGCGCCAACACTGGCCGCGCTGAACATTCGGGCCAGCCGAGGCTGGCTATTCGTACCAATGACTGGCGACAAGGATGCCTGGGCAATGAGCGAAAACCGTTACAAGATCGTGTTCGACGGAGCACTGTTGCCGGGTGTTGATCTCAACAGCGCCAAACTCAATCTCGCTACGCTGTTCAAGAGCGACGTCAACGCCATCGAGCGCCTGTTCAATGGTCGACCGGTAGCACTCAAGCGCGACCTGTCCAAGGCGGATGCGCAGACCTACCTCCAGGCCCTGAAAAACACTGGCATCGATGCCCGGATCGAGACGGAACCTTCCATCGAGCTTGACCTGGCCGATGTTCACGACCATCCCGCCGCGGCTGAGCCCCACTCCCCTTATGCGCCTCCACAGGCCCGCGTCGGCGAAAAACTGCCGGAGTTCGCCGCACTCAAGCCCTTCAGCATTGAAGGTCGAATCGGACGCCTGCGGTTTCTCGCATGGACCTTGGTGCTGAGCCTGGTCACACTGCCCGTTGTCGGCGTGTTTGCACTCATCGGCCTGGGCCTGGTCAGTGGCAATTCCACCACCGGACTGATCCTCGGCGGCATCCTGGCCTTCTTCCTGTTCCTGGCGTTCATAGTTGTCGGCGTTCTGTTCAGCGTTCAGCGTTTGCATGATATCGGCTGGTCGGGCTGGCTCTGGCTCCTTCACCTGGTTCCGTTCATAGGCAGTTTTTTCCCGCTGGTGATCATGCTCGTTCCAGGCAATACCGGCGCCAATCGTTATGGCCCACCCCCGCCGCCCAACAGCACGGCGGTCAAGGTTCTGTGCGCATTGTGGATTGCGTTTATCGGCTTGTTTGGCGTCGCCGCTATGCTGGGTGGTATCTCGGCAATCCAGCAAGAGTATGAAGACAGCCTCGAAAGCAGCTACCAAAGCGGCTCGGTGAGCACCGAGGAAATCGATGTCGACGTCGAACCTGAAGCAAATTCCCCAGCCGAGGCAGCCGAAGAAGCCCCGCCCCCTGTAGACTCTGCGAAAGAATGAACAGCGCTCCCCGCCCGTGACACCTGCGTCGCGGCGCGGAGCTGTTGCGATGGAGAATGGCATGACCCGTTACGCTCTGATCACTGGCGCTTCCAGCGGCATCGGCCTGGCGATGGCCGAAGCGCTGGCCCGGCGCGGCCGCAGCCTGATTCTGGTGGCCCGACAGCGTGATCAGCTGGAAAGCATTGCGATTGAACTGACCCAACGTTTTGGCGTGGAAGTGTTGTTCCGTGCCTGTGACCTGGGCGAGCCGCTACGCCTGTCCGGCTTTTTGCTGGAGCTGGAAGAAGGTGACCGGCAGATCGACCTGCTGGTCAACTGCGCCGGCATCGGCACCTGCGGCCCGTTCCTGGCGCAGGACTGGATGACCGAGCAGGACCTGATCGAAGTGAACATTCTGGCGCTCACCCGCCTGTGCCATGCCGTCGGCAACAGCATGGCGCTGCAGGGAGGCGGACAAATCCTCAACGTCGCGTCGGTCGCGGCGTTCCAGCCCGGCCCGTGGATGAGCACTTACTACGCCAGCAAGGCTTATGTGCTGCACTTTTCCGAAGGCCTGCGCGTCGAGTTGAAAAAATGCGCGGTCAAGGTCTCGGTGCTATGCCCCGGCCCGACTCGCACGGCGTTCTTCCGCACAGCGCAACTGAACAACGACAAACTGGCCAACAGCAAATTGCTGATGAGCCCGGAGGAAGTCGCGCTCTATACCGTGCGGGCCCTGGAAAAAAATCGCGCAATCATTATTCCCGGGCGGCGCAACCGCTGGTTCGCTACCCTGCCCCGGTTCGGCTCGCGCTGGCTGATCCGCACAATCACCGGCATGGTCATCAAGGCCCACTGCCCGCGCTGAATGGCCCTGCGGTAAAACACTGGGCTGGCGCATCCGCCATGGGTACACTCAGGCCAGCTCAAACAACGGAGAAAACAGCTGTGGATACTCTGTTCACCAAGATCATCAACCGGGAAATCCCGGCGAATATCATTTACGAGGACGACCAGGTACTGGCCTTCCACGACATCGCGCCACAGGCACCGGTGCACTTCCTGGTGATCCCGAAAAAGCCGGTACGCACCTTGAACGACCTGACCGAGGACGACAAGGCGCTGGCTGGACACATCCTGTTTACCGCCCAACGCCTGGCCAAGGAACTGGGTTGCGAAAAAGGTTTCCGCGTTGTCATGAACTGCAATGAAGAAGGTGGGCAGACTGTCTACCACATTCATATGCATGTGCTGGGTCAGCGTCAGATGCACTGGCCGCCGGGCTGATTTGTATTTTCCCTTGCCGGCGATGGCGTGATTGAGATCGCCTTCGCCGGCAAGCCGGGTTCCTACAGATATTGCCTGCGTCGCAATGTCCCAGCGCAAACCTTCCCCGGCCGATTGGGTTAAACTGGCCACCGAGATTCCTCCGGAGGTCAGCATGACTACCCAACGTCACTACTCGCCGATTGATCGCCTTCTGCTGCAAGCCGATGCCGCGATGCGCACCCTGCTGCCCTTCAGCGGCCAGCCTTACCGTCCGTCGCCCGCCATCGTGCAACCCGATGCGAAAATGAGTGACGAAGACACCCGCCACGTGGCCGGGCTGATGCGCATCAATCACACCGGAGAGGTCTGCGCCCAAGCGCTGTATCAAGGCCAGGCCCTGACTGCCAGACTGCCGCAAGTGCGCGTCGCCATGGAGCACGCCGCCGAAGAAGAAGTCGACCATCTGGCGTGGTGCGAGCAACGCATTCATCAGTTGGGTAGCCACACCAGTATTCTCAATCCGCTGTTCTATGGCATGTCATTCGGGATTGGTGCTGTTGCAGGCCTGATCAGCGACAAAGTCAGCCTGGGTTTTGTCGCCGCGACGGAAGATCAGGTGTGCAAGCACTTGAACGAACACCTTGAGCAACTGCCGGCCGAGGATGAAAAATCCCGGGCGATCCTGGAGCAGATGCGCATCGATGAAGAGCAACATGCCGAAAGCGCACTGGAGGCTGGGGGTTTCCGCTTTCCGGCGCCGGTGAAGTTCGGGATGAGTTTGATGGCCAAGGTCATGACCAAGAGTACTTATCGGATCTGACCGGCTGCGTCAGAGACAAAAAAGGCGACTGCCGTGAGGTAGTCGCCTTTTTTATGATCTCGATTCAACCCAGCTCGATGATCTCATAATCGTGGGTAATCTCGACACCTGCTGCCCCGAGCATGATCGACGCCGAGCAATACTTCTCGGCGGACAGTTCGATGGCGCGCTTGACCTGCGCTTCCTTCAGGCCACGGCCCTTGACCACAAAATGCATGTGGATCCTGGTGAAAACCTTTGGATCTTCGGTCGCACGCTCGGCTTCGAGGAAGGCTTCACAACTCTCGACGGCCTGGCGTGATTTCTTGAGGATGCTGACCACATCGAAATTGCTGCATCCGCCGACACCCAGCAGGAGCATTTCCATCGGCCGGACACCCAGGTTACGACCGCCGGCATCGGGCGGACCGTCCATAACCACGACATGACCGCTGCCGGATTCGCCGAGGAACATGGCTTCGCCAGCCCATTGGATGCGTGCCTTCATCGCCAAGACTCCACTGTCTAAAAAAAGGGTCGCCAGCTTAGCACAGGCCCCTTGATTGACAGTGATCACCGTCCTAGGACATAACCTGCGACGCTGTAGGTAAAATCTCGAATATTGCAGGAAGTGTCTGGTAAGCTGGCGCCAATTCACTGGCGCATGGCCAGCTATGCCCCAACGTGCGCAATTCATAAAAAACCCAACACACCCTGCAGTCTTTTCGGGATACAACCATGGTTGCTATTGCCCCCAACCCCAAGATGAAAAACCTCGACAAGCTGTTGATGCATTGCCAGCGCCGTCGCTATCAGGCCAAGAGCAACATCATTTGCGCTGGCGACCGCTCGGAAACGCTGTTCTTCATCATCAAGGGTTCGGTGACCATCCTGATCGAAGACGACGACGGTCGGGAAATGATCATCGCCTACCTGAACGCCGGGGATTTTTTCGGTGAATTGGGTCTGTTCGAGCAGGCAGGTCTGGAACAGGAGCGCAGCGCCTGGGTGCGGGCCAAGGTCGAATGCGAAGTGGCGGAAATCAGCTACGCGAAATTCCGCGAATTGTCCCAGCAGGACCCGGACATTCTTTACGTATTAAGCGGACAAATCGCACAACGCCTGCGCAACACTACGCGCAAGGTGGGTGACCTGGCGTTTTTCGACGTCACCGGTCGCGTCGCCCGTTGCCTGCTTGAACTGTGCAAGCAGCCAGACGCCATGACCCACCCCGACGGCATGCAGATCAAGGTGACCCGTCAGGAAATCGGACGGATCGTCGGTTGTTCCCGGGAGATGGTCGGACGCGTGCTCAAGGATCTGGAAGAGCGCAACCTGGTGGACGTCAAAGGCAAGACCATGGTGGTCTTCGGTACGCGCTAGGCTCGTAGACTTAGCCGCTGAAGATCTGCGCCAGCATTCGCCGGTAGAGTTCATCGAGGCGTTCCAGCGCATCCTTTGCTGCGAACTTCTCATGCAAGGCGATGTGGCTTTCGGCGCGCACCCGTTGCTCAAGGCCGCAGGCCTCATTGAAGCGGTTGACCGCCGCTACCATCGATTCGCGCTCGTTATCCAGCAACATCGCACCATGAACCAGCCCGACTGGACGCTGACCACCCTGACTCTGGCGCCAGCGCTGGGCGGTGCCGACCATCTTGCGCCCATCCAGGTTGACGTTGAACCGGCCATCACAGAACGCACCGTCAATTTCGCCCAGCGACGAAGTGCCGCCCAGCTCATCCAGTAACTGGCAGATCGGATCGCACAGACGCCGGTAGCCGGTCTCGATGCGGTTCAGATCCCCTTCGCTGCGCGGCGGCGCGTAAACCAGGGCAATGTTGATCGTTGTGGCCGATTGCGGAACAGGTTCGCCACCGGTATCGCGCAATAGCACCGGCCAGCCAGCAGCGGCGGAGACTTCGCAGGCATGTTCGAAACCTGGTAAGCGATTCAAGCGGCGCGGCATCACTAATGCCTGATCGCTTGGCTGCCAGAACAGCAGGCCAACCGCGGCGTCGCCGGCACAGACAGAGGCCAGCAAATCCTGTTCGGCTTGCAGGCCGGCTTCGATGGTCAGAGAAACAGGTGAGGTCACAAGGTACTCCGTAAGACAAAAAGTCTGTGGTGTTTCTTATGCCGCTATCGCGAGCAGGCTCGCTCCTGTAGGAGCAAGCTTGCTCGCGATGCCTTTTCAGTCGAGGGTAGAACCGCTGACAGGAATGCCGCGCTCCGGGAAGAACAGACGCTGCAGTTCAGTGCCCGGATTCTCGGCACGCATGAACGCCTCGCCAACCAGGAACGCGTAGACGTCGCTGATTTCCATCAGCTCGACATCGGCGCGATTGAGAATGCCGCTTTCGGTGATCACCAGACGATCGCGCGGGATACGCGGCAACAGATCGAGGGTGGTTTCCAGGTTGACCTCGAAGGTGTGCAGGTTGCGGTTGTTGATACCCACCAGCGGAGTGTCGAGGGTTTTCAACGCCCGCTCCAGCTCATCGCCATCGTGGACTTCCACCAGCACATCAAGGCCGACACCTTTGGCCACGGCGGCCAGTTCGGCCATTTTCACGTCGTCCAGGGCGGCGACGATCAACAGCACGCAGTCGGCCCCCAGCGCACGGGCTTCGACGATCTGGTACGGATCGATCATGAAGTCCTTGCGGATCACCGGCAGTTTGCACGCCGCGCGGGCTTGTTGCAGGTACAGATCGGCGCCCTGGAAGTAATCGATATCGGTGAGCACCGACAGGCAGGTCGCGCCGCCCTTCTCGTAGCTCCTGGCAATATCGGCGGGAACGAAGTTCTCGCGGATCACGCCTTTGCTCGGCGAAGCTTTCTTGATTTCAGCAATCACTGCCGGCTCTTTGAGCTTGGCCTGAGCCAGCAAAGCCTTGGCAAAACCACGGGGTGCATCGGCCGCCTTGGCCAGACTTTCCAGCTCGGCGAGGCTGACACGAGCGCTACGCTCGGCAACTTCTTCAACCTTGCGCGCCAGAATGTTTTCCAGAACCGTCGGTACACTCATCCCTCATTCTCCACTTTGAATACCGCGGTAAATGCACCCAGCTCCTCGAGTTTCTCCCGAGCAAGGCCGGTGTGCAGCGCATCGTGCGCCAGGGCAACACCCTCTTTCAAACTGCTCGCATGGTCGGCGGCGTACAACGCGGCACCGGCATTGAGCATGATCATTTCAGCCGCTTTTTGACCGTTTTCGGTCTTGCGCTTGCCCAGGGCATCGCGGATCAGCTCCAGGGACGCCGCCGGACTATCCACCGCCAGACCATGCAGACTCTGGCTCTTCATGCCCAGATCTTCCGGCTCGACCCAATACTCGGTGATCTGGTCGTTTTTCAGTTCCGCGACAAAGGTTGGTGCCGCCAGGCTGAATTCGTCCAGGCCGTCCTTCGAATGGACCACCAGCACATGCTTGCTGCCCAGACGCTGCAGGACTTCGGCCAATGGCCGGCACAGCGCTTGAGTGAATACGCCCACCACCTGATGTTTCACACCGGCCGGATTCGTAAGCGGGCCTAGCATGTTGAACAAGGTGCGCAACCCGAGTTCCTTGCGCGGGCCGGCGGCGTGCTTCATGGCACTGTGATGGGTCTGGGCAAACATGAAGCCGATGCCGACATTATCGATGCAGCGCGCCACCTGGACCGGGGTCAGGTTCAGGTAGATACCGGCCGCCTCCAGCAAATCGGCACTGCCGCTTTTACCCGAGACCGCGCGGTTGCCGTGCTTGGCCACCGTGCAACCGGCCGCCGCGACCACGAAGGACGACGCGGTCGACACGTTGAAGATGTTGGCACCGTCACCGCCGGTGCCCACCACATCGACTACACCGTCGAGGGTCTTGAGTTCGACCTGGTCCGCCAGCTCACGCATGACCGACACGGCACCGACGATTTCGTCGATGCTTTCGCTCTTCATGCGCATGGCCATCATGAACGCGCCGATCTGCGCGTCCGTGCATTGGCCGGTCATGATTTCGCGCATTACGTCGCGCATTTCATCAGTGCTGAGGTCGAGGTGATCGACGATACGGCCCAGGGCTGTCTTGATATTCATGAATAGTCCTTAGCGCGTGCCGCCGGTTTGTTTGAGGAAGTTGGCGAACAACTCGTGGCCCTGTTCGGTGAGGATCGACTCAGGGTGGAACTGCACGCCTTCGATGTTCAGGGTCTTGTGACGCAGGCCCATGATCTCGTCGACCGAGCCGTCTTCCAGTTGGGTCCAGGCGGTCAGCTCGAGGCAATCGGGCAGGGTTTCGCGCTTGACGATCAGTGAATGATAGCGGGTGACCGTCAGCGGCATGTTCAGGCCTGCAAAGACACCTTTGTCTTCGTGAAACACCGGGCTGGTCTTGCCGTGCATGACCTGGCGCGCGCGCACCACATCGCCACCAAAGGCCTGGCCGATGGATTGATGGCCCAGGCAGACGCCAAGAATCGGCAGTTTGCCGGCGAAGTGCTTGATGACGTCAATCGAGACGCCGGCTTCGGTGGGGGTGCAAGGACCGGGAGAGACGACGATGCGCTCAGGATTGAGGGCTTCGATCTGTGCAACCGTGAGTTCATCGTTGCGCACGACTTTGACCTGGGAGCCGAGCTCACCGAGGTATTGCACAACGTTGTAGGTAAAAGAGTCGTAGTTATCGATCATCAGCAACATGGCGTTAAGAACCTCTAAAATTCACTGACTTAATACAGCCTTCGAATGATTTACCCGCAGCGCCCTGCACTTTGGCGGTCGCTGGAATCGCGAAGCAAAGCGCAGTGTTACGAATAAAGAAGGCAAGCGGTAAAGATCCGGCCGGGCCGGCAGAAGGATTCAGGCGCGCCAACGCCAGCGGGCGTGTGCCTTGATGACTTGATCCAGGAGTTTGCTGACGATCAACACGGGGAAGGTCTCATTTATACGTCTTGGCACAGTAACTTAGCTGGGCAGAGCGTGCAATATGGGGCGATCGAAGCAAGTGAAACATTCGCCAGGTTCGCGCCGAATGGCATCAGGCTCTATAGTTTTTTTTGGCACTGTCGTTTCACTCACTAAAACAATAAACAAACGGACTTGCTCATGATCAGACAGACGCTGTTTGCACCGCTTGCCGGTTGCCTGCTCGCCATGGCCTGCGCCCAGGCGATCGCGGCACCCAATCCTTATTCGAACTTCATCGTCTTCGGCGACAGCCTCAACGATGCGGGGCAGTTTACCGACACGGGCGGACCTCCCGGTTCGACCCTGCGCTTCACCAATCGGACCGGGCCGACTTATCAGGACGGCAGCGGCGAAGCCTACTCCGCCAACTCGACCCAATTGCTTGGAGGCAGGCTTGGATTCTCAGCGGACCAGACCGCCGCTTCGACGTCAGCCGCCCGCGCCGCCCAGGGCCTTGCGGATGGTAACAATTGGGCTGTCGGTGGTTACCGCACCGATCAGATCCTCGATTCCATCACCACCGTATCCGCCACGGGTGAACGTGCGCGACTGGGTTACTTACCGACGAATGATTTGCGTGCAGATCCGAACGCACTCTATTACCTCTCCGGCGGCGGTAACGACTTCCTGCAAGGGCGCGTGCAAAGCGGCGCCCAGGCGAATGCCGCTGCGGACCGCCTGGCAAACAGCGTTCAGGTACTGCAAACGGCCGGTGCCCGGTACATCATGGTCTGGCTGTTGCCCGACCTGGGACTGACCCCTGCCATCAATGGCAGCCCTCTGCAGGGGCCTACTTCGCAACTGAGCGCGGCCTTCAACCGACAACTGGTCACTCGACTGGCGGGGATCGATGCCGAAATCATTCCGCTGAACATTCCCCTGTTGCTGCAGGAAACCTTTGCCGACCCAGCGCGATTCGGCTTTGCTACCGGGCAAAACCTGACGGCGACTTGCTTCAGCGGTGACGGCTGTACCGAAAACGCTACCTTTGGCATCAACAGCGCCAACCCGGACCCCAGCCAACTGATTTACAACGATGGGGTGCATCCGACCGAGGCCGGGCAAAAGCTGGTGTCCGATTACGCCTATTCCTTGCTCGCTGCGCCTTGGGAACTGACGCTGCTGCCAGAAATGGCCCACGCCACGTTACGTGCGCATCAGGATGAACTGCGCAGCCAATGGCAATCCGACTGGGAGGACTGGCAGGCCGTTGGCCAATGGCGCGCTATTGTCGCCGGCGGCGGTCAGCATCTGGACGTCGACAGTCAGGACAGCGGCGCCAGTGCCGATGGCAGCGGCTACAACCTGAACATCGGCGGCAGCTATCGCCTCAATGAAGCCTGGCGCGTGGGGGTGGCGGCGGGCTTCTATCGTCAGGATCTGGAAGCAGGCGATAACGATTCGGACTACAAACTCAACAGCTACCTGGCCACGGTATTCGCCCAGTTCCAGCAGAACCGTTGGTGGGCCGACGCCGCGTTGACCGGTGGCAAGCTGGATTACGACAATCTCAAGCGCAAATTCGATCTGGGTGCAGGCGAAGGTGCGGAGAAAGGCGACACCGACGGCTACCTCTGGGCCTTTAGCACACGCCTGGGCTATGACATTGCGCAGCCGGGCAGCGACTGGCACCTGTCGCCGTTCATCAGCGCCGATTACGCGAAAGTGGACGTCGACGGTTACTCGGAAAACACCAATCGTTCCACGGCGCTGACTTTTGATGATCAGAAGCGCGATTCAAAACGACTCGGCGCCGGGCTGCAGGGTAAATACCGGATCACCCCGCAAACCCAAGTGTTTGGCGAATATGCCTACGAGCGTGAATATGACGATGACGTGCAGAAGGTGAACATTGCCCTCAATAGCCTGCCTTCCCTCGACTTCAGGCTTGAGGGTTATACGCCGCAGAGCCATTTGAATCGCCTGAGCCTTGGCGTCAGCCACAAGTTGACGGCCGATCTGGCGCTGCGTGGCGGGTATACGTTGCGCAAGGATGATGACTTTACCCAGCAAGGGATTAGCGTTGGGGTCGCGCTGGACTTCTGATTGAGCAAACAGCAGGCATAAAAAACGCGGTGCCTTCACGGGCGCCGCGTTTTTTATGCTGGTGAAGTCTTTGTGGGAGCGGGCTTGCTCGCGAAGAGGCCAGCACAACCAACATTGATGTTGTCTGACCCACCGCTATCGCGAGCAAGCTCGCTCCTACAGGTCCGGAGTTTGTTCGGCCAGGGCCACCGCACGGAACATCGCGCGGCGTTTGTTCAGGGTCTCTTCCCATTCCAGCGCCGGCACCGAGTCGGCGACGATGCCGCCACCGGCCTGCACGTGCAGCTCGCCGTTCTTGATCACCGCCGTACGGATCGCAATGGCGGTGTCCATGTTGCCGTTCCAGGCGAAGTAGCCGACGGCGCCGCCGTAGACACCGCGCTTGACCGGCTCTAGTTCGTCAATGATTTCCATCGCCCGGATCTTCGGTGCGCCGGACAAGGTGCCCGCCGGCAGAATCGCCCGCAGTGCATCCATCGCCGTCAGGCCTGCCTTCAATTGGCCGGTGACGTTGGACACGATGTGCATCACGTTGGAGTAACGCTCGATCACCATCTTCTCGGTGAGTTTCACCGAACCGATTTCCGATACCCGGCCGGTGTCGTTACGACCCAGGTCGATCAGCATCAGGTGCTCGGCGATTTCCTTGTCGTCCGACAGCAGGTCTTTTTCCAGTGCCAGATCGGCCTCTTCGTTCGCACCCCGTGGACGGGTGCCGGCGATCGGGCGCACGGTGATCAGGTTGTCCTCTACCCGCACCAACACTTCCGGCGAACTGCCGACGACGTGGAAGTCACCGAAGTTGAAGAAGTACATGTACGGCGTCGGGTTGAAGCAGCGCAACGCCCGGTACAGATCGATGGGAGCCGCCTTGAAGTCGATCGACATGCGCTGGGACGGCACGACCTGCATGCAGTCACCGGCCAGAATGTATTCCTTGATGGTGTCGACCGCTTTTTCATAGTCGTCCTGGGTGAAGCTGGAGCGGAACACCGGATCAGCCGCTTGCTGCTTGCTGAAATCCAGGCCAGGGCGCGGGGTGATGGGTTGACGGAGTCTTTCCAGCAACTCCTCCAGTCGCGCGCGCCCTTGCTCAAAGGCGTCTTCCCGGGCCGGATCGGCCAGGACGATTGCGTGCATCTTGCCGGCGAGGTTGTCGAACACCACCACTGCGTCGGACACCATCAGCAGGATGTCCGGTACGCCCAGCGGATCCGGGTTCGGGCACTTGCCCAGGCGCTTTTCCACATAACGTACGCAGTCATAACCGAAATAGCCCACCAGGCCACCGTTGAAGCGCGGCAGGCCGGCGATAGTCGGCACGTTGTAGCGAGCCTTGAAAGCTTCGACGAAAGCCAGTGGGTCTTCTACATCGTGGCTTTCCGTCTCAACACCGTCGATGGTCACGCTGACGTGATGGTCATGCACCCGCAGCACGGTGCGGCACGGCAGCCCGATGATCGAGTAACGGCCCCACTTCTCGCCGCCCTGCACGGACTCCAGCAAATAGGAGTTGGGCTCGTCGGCCAGTTTCAGGTAGATCGACAACGGCGTGTCGAAGTCGGCCAGGGTTTCGCAGGCAAGCGGGATGCGGTTGTAGCCGGCAGCGGCCAAACGCAGGAATTCTTCGCGGATCATGAGGTGCCTCGTGGCTTGAGGTTCTAACAGTCAGGTATGCAAACGCGCCGGATGACCGGCCAGGATCAAGTCAGGCGCGCCAACGCCAGCGGGCCAGGGCCTTGATGACTTTCATCCAGAGTTTGCGAGTGACCACCACGATGGCGTTTCCAGAAGGGGGTTGAACAGCGTCGGCCAACGTTATCTCAGCGGCCGGGTCCAGGCAACCGCGAATTAGCTTGCGCAGATCGTCGATCACCAGCGCAGGCGATTCTTCGGCGATCGGACGCCCGTGGTTATAGCCGTAGCTCAAGGCCACGCACTTGACCCCCGCCGCTTTCGCCGCCAGCACATCGCTGCGCGAATCGCCGACGAACAAGGATTGCGAGGCCGGGATGTTGGCCATTTTCATCACGAAAAACAGCGCGGCCGGGTCGGGCTTTTTCTGTGGCAGGGTGTCGCCGCCGATGATCCATTTGAAATATCGGCCGATCTTCATCTGATCCAGCAGCGGCGCGACGAAGCGCTCCGGCTTGTTGGTGATCAGCGCCATCTCGACGCCCTGCTTTTGCAGCCATTTCAGGGTATCGCGCACACCGGGGTAGACCACGGTCAAGCCATGGCTGTCGGCATAGGCCTGCATGAAAATCTCCAGCGCACTGTCGGCCTCGGCGTCATCGACCATCGAATGGTCGATACCGCCGGCCAACGCACGGCGCACCAGCACCGGCGCGCCATTACCCACCCATTCACGCACCGCATCGAGACCGGCCGGTGCGCGACCGAGTTTGAGCAGCATCTTGTCCACAGCCACCGCCAGGTCCGGGACCGAGTCGACCAACGTGCCATCCAGATCGAACATCACCAGCCTGGGCAGGCATCCCGGGAACAGCTGCTCAAAGCCACTCATGGGCGAGCCAGCGCCAGTTCGGAACGCATTTTTTCAATCACTTCCTGATAGTTCGGTGCATTGAAGATCGCCGAACCGGCCACGAAGGTGTCAGCGCCGGCCGCCGCGATTTCACGAATGTTGTTCACGTTGACGCCACCGTCGATTTCCAGGCGAATGTCACGACCCGAAGCGTCGATCAGCGCCCGCGCCTCACGCAGCTTGTCGAGGGTGCCTGGGATGAACTTCTGTCCGCCGAAACCCGGGTTGACGCTCATCAGCAGGATCATGTCGACCTTGTCCATCACGTACTTGAGCACGTCCAGCGGCGTCGCCGGGTTGAACACCAGGCCCGACTTGCAGCCGCCTTCGCGGATCAGTTGCAAGGAGCGGTCGATGTGCTGGGTGGCTTCCGGGTGGAAGGTGATGTAGGTCGCGCCCGCTTCGATGAAGTCACCGACGATGCGGTCCACCGGGCTGACCATCAGGTGCGCGTCGATCGGCGCGGTCACGCCGTACTTGCGCAGCGCCGAGCAGACCATCGGGCCAATGGTCAGGTTCGGCACGTAGTGGTTGTCCATGACATCGAAGTGCACGAAGTCGGCACCGGCGGCCAGGACGTTGTCCACTTCTTCACCCAGGCGGGCGAAGTCGGCGGAAAGAATCGACGGAGCAATTACGAAGGGCTGCATGACGCACCTTTTCTGAGCAGAATCACGATGGCGCGCATTGTATACCTCATGCTTTGGCCGGCGCACCGAAAGCGCGATGATCAGTAGGCCGCCCGGTAGATTTTCTCGATATCGACAGCACTCAACCGGCGCGGATTGTTGCGCATCAGGCGCTCGATCCCCGCCGCCTCCACGGCCATCGCCGCAATGGCATCCTCGGGAACTCCGAAACTGCGCAGTCCTTGGGGGATTTCCACGGCCGCGCACAGCTCGGTCATGGCCTCAACGGCTTTGTCGGCCGCTTCATTGGCGCTCAGATGAGCAGTCTTCACGCCCATGGCTTCGGCAATATCCTGCATGCGTTCAACGCAAGCCATCTTGTTCCAGGTCATGACATGGGGCAGCAGCAAGGCATTGCTGACGCCATGGGCAATGTTGAAGCGCCCACCCAGCGGATACGCCAGAGCATGCACCGCGCCGACACCGGCATTACCAAATGCCATGCCCGCCATCAGGCTCGCGGTGGCCATGTCTTCGCGGGCCTGCAGGTTGGACGGGTTGGCGTAGGCCTTGGGCAATGCCTTGGCGATCAGTTTGATTGCACCGATGGCCAGGGCGTCGGTAATCGGCGAGGCATTGACCGACAGATAGGATTCGATGGCATGCACCAGCGCATCGACACCACTGGCCGCCGTGACACTGCGCGGACAGGTCAGGGTCATCTGCGGGCTGACCAATGCCACGTCCGGCAACAGATAGTCGCTGACGATGCCTTTCTTCAACTGCGCGACCTTGTCGGAAAGGATCGCCACGTTGGTGACCTCGGAACCCGTGCCGGCCGTGGTCGGGATGGCAATCAGTGGCGGGCCCTTGCGCGGCACCTGGTCGACACCGAACAGGTCTTCCAGCGCGCCGTGATAACCGGCGTAGGCCGCCACGCTCTTGGCGATGTCGATGGCACTGCCGCCGCCGAGGCCGATCAGCCCGTCATGCCCTCCGTCGCGATAGACCCGCATGCAGTCTTCGACGATGGCGATTTCCGGGTCCGGCAGCACCCGGTCGAAAATTTCGTAGCTACGCCCGCCCAGCTGCGCCAGCGCCAGCTCTACCGTGCCGGATTTGACCAGCGCGGCGTCGGTGACGATCAGCGGATTATCGATATCCAGACGCGTCAGCTCGGCGGACAGTTGCTCGATGGCCTCTGCGCCGGTGATCAGTTTGTGAGCGATTTTGAAAGAGGAAAGACCCATGTGCGCAGCCTCTTATAGGAGTGGGAGCTGGGCACAATAGTAGCTGGGGATTTGGGGTTGGCTGGTATTCAGGTCATGAATGACCGAACGTCCGATGGAGATCCAATGTGGGAGCGGGCTTGCTCGCGAAGGCTGTGTGTCATGCAACTTATACGTCAACTGACACTACGCTTTCGCGAGCAAGCCCGCTCCCACATTGTTACCGGGTTCGACTTCAGGCCTGCGCGGTACGAAGTTTCTCGCTGCGGCCACGCAGCCATTCCAGGGTCAGCAGCAGGATCACCGAGAACGCAATCAGCAGCGTCGCGGCGGCGGCGATGGTCGGGCTGAGGTTTTCGCGGATGCCGCTGAACATCTGCCGTGGCAAGGTCGCTTGCTCGGGGCCGGCGAGGAACAGCGTCACCACTACCTCATCGAACGAAGTGGCGAAGGCGAACAATGCACCGGAAATCACCCCGGGCGCGATCAACGGCAAGGTCACCCGACGGAACGCCGTGAGTGGCGAAGCACCGAGGCTGGCAGCGGCGCGCACCAGGTTCTGGTTGAACCCCTGCAATGTCGCCGACACCGTGATGATCACGAACGGCACACCCAATACCGCATGCACCACGATCAGCGAGAAGAAGCTGTTGCCCAGACCCAACGGCGCAAAGAACAGATAGCTGGCCACACCGATGATCACCACTGGCACCACCATCGGCGAAATCACCAGCGCCATCACCAGCGGTTTGCCGGGGAAGTCGCCACGGGTCAGGCCGATGGCCGCCAGCGTACCGAACACCATGGCCAGCACCGTAGCGGCTGGGGCGACGATAATGCTGTTCTTCAGGGCGCGCATCCATTCCGCCGAGGCGAAAAAGTCGTGGTACCACTGCAGCGAGAAGCCTTGCAGCGGGTACACCAGGAAACTGCCGGAGTTGAACGACAGCGGGATGATCACCAGCACCGGCAGGATCAGGAACAACAGGATCAAGCCGCAGAGTATCCGCAAGCTGTAGAACCACACCCGCTCAATGGGGGACATATAAGGACTCAGCATTTCATTCTCCCCTTAGCTCAGGCGCAGGCGACTGGCGCCCACCAGCCAGCTGTAAATCAGATAAAGCACGACCGTCGCGAGCAACAGCAGCCCGCCGAGTGCGGTCGCCATGCCCCAGTTGATGCTGGTGTTGGTGTAGAAGGCGACGAAGTAGCTGACCATCTGATCGTTCGGGCTGCCCAGCAACGCCGGGGTGATGTAGTAGCCGATGGCGAGGATGAACACCAACAGGCAACCGGCGCCGACACCGGCATAGGTTTGCGGGAAGTACACCCGCCAGAAACTGGCGAACGGATGGCAGCCGAGGGAAATCGCGGCGCGCATGTAGGTCGGCGAAATGCCTTTCATCACGCTGTAGATCGGCAGGATCATGAACGGCAGCAGGATGTGCACCATGGAGATGTAGACACCGACCCGGTTGAACACCAGCTCGATCGGCTTATCGATGATGCCCATGGCCATCAGGCCGCTGTTGATCAGGCCACCCGATTGCAGCAACACGATCCACGCCGCGACACGCACCAGAATCGAGGTCCAGAACGGCAGCAACACCAGAATCATCAGCAGGTTGCTCTGGCGCGACGGCAAGTTCGCCAGCAGGTAAGCCAGTGGATAGGCAAGCACCAGGCAGATCACTGTGATGACCAGGCCCATCCAGAAGGTGCGGGCGAAGATGTCGAGGTAGATCGCCTGGTCCGGAGTGGCCGGGGCGATTTCGCCGAGGTCATCGATGCGGTGGTCGACGGCGGCCAGCAAATAGTACGGGGTGATGCTGCTGGTGTTGCGGCGTACGGCTTGCCAGTAGGCCGGGTCGCCCCAGCGTTCGTCGAGACCTTCCAGCGCTTCTTTATAAGAGGCCGGTTCAGTGGCGAACGGCAAGGCGCGGGCGGTCTTGGTCAGCAGGCTGCGGTAGCCGGCCAACTCCATGTTCAAGCGTTTGGACAAATCGCCCAGGGTCTGATTCTTGCGCGCTTCGGCGAGGTCTTCGCTGGCTGCCTTGTACACAGGTTCCGCAGGCAGGCCGCGGCCGTCCCAGCTGGCAATGGCTGCCACAGTGCGCGGCATGCCGCCGACCACTTCCGGGTTACCCACGCTTTTGTAGAGCAGCGCCACGATTGGCACCAGGAACACCAGCAACAGGAACAGCACCAGCGGCGCGATCAACGCCTGGGCCTTCCAGCGGTTGACCCGCTCGGCATGCTTGAGCCGCTGCTTCAAGGTGGGGTCAGTGCCCGCGTTCACGGGAACGGCGATAGCCATGGCGTACTCCGGAAATCTTTGATCGTTACAGAGGTGGCACTCTTTGAATGTGAGTACACCTCTGTTCTTGATAACAACTGATCACCTGTAGGAGCCTGGCTTGCCAGCGATGAACGATAACGGGGTCTGGCTGATACACCGTGCCGCCCGGAACGCTGGCAAGCCAGCTCCTACAGGTTTAATCGCACGTTATTTGGCAGCCCAGGAATTGAAGCGCTGTTCCAGTTGCTCGCCGTTGTCAGCCCAGAAGCTGACGTCGATCTGCACCTGGTTGGCGATGTTTTCCGGGGTGGTCGGCATGTCCTTCAGGACATCCTTGGCCAGCAACGGAACAGCCTGGATGTTGGCCGGGCCGTAAGCGATGTTTTCCGAGTAGGTCTTTTGCTGCTGCGGCTGCACCGAGAAGGCGATGAATTTCTTCGCAGCTTCGGCACGCTTGGCGTCCAGGCCTTTTGGAATGGCCCATGCGTCGAAGTCGTAGATGCCGCCGTTCCACACCACTTTCAGGTTGCTTTCTTTCTGCACGGCAGCGATGCGGCCGTTGTAGGCCGAGCTCATGACCACGTCACCGGAAGCGAGGTACTGCGGTGGTTGTGCACCGGCTTCCCACCACTGGATGCTTGGCTTGAGTTCATCAAGCTTTTTGAACGCGCGGTCCTGACCATCCTTGCTGGCCAATACCTTGTAGACGTCTTTCGGCGCAACGCCGTCGGCCATCAGCGCGAATTCCAGGGTGTACTTCGCGCCTTTACGCAGGCCACGCTTGCCCGGGAACTGCTTGGTGTCCCAGAAATCCACCCAACTGGTTGGTGCGGTTTTCAGTTTGTCGGCGTTGTAGGCCAACACGGTCGACCACACGAAGAAACCCACGCCACACGGCTGGATAGCGCCTTTGACGTAGTCTTCGTTCTTGCCGAACAGTGCCGGGTCGAGCTGTTCGAACATGTCTTCGTCGCAACCGCGGGACAGTTCCGGCGACTCCACTTCCACCAGGTCCCAGGACACGCTCTTGGTGTCGACCATGGCTTTTACCTTGGCCATTTCGCCGTTGTACTCGCCCGCCACGATCTTGCCGTTGCCTGCCGCTTCCCACGGTGCGTAGAAGGCTTTGACCTGCGCGGCCTTGTTCGCCCCGCCAAAGGACACCACGGTCAGGTCCGGGCCAGCCGCCATCGCGCTGGCTGCCCCCATCATGCCCAGTGCCAGAGCGGTGAATTTCAGGGATCTCAACATTTATTGTTCTCTCCACGTGCAGGGTTGGTGTTGTTGAAGCCGGGGCGATCAATGCGCCTCTAGAAGTGGATCGAGCGCGCGAACGTGTTCGACCTGCCAGCCAAGCGGTACCACATCGCCGACCGCGAGCGCAGGATCCAGCTCGGCAATCGGTTGTTTCACGAAGAAGTCGGTCTTGCCACAGACTTCCAGGCGAACCCGGACGTGGTCGCCCAGATAGATGAATTCCGCCACCCTTCCCGAGAAGCGGTTGACGCACGACTCACTGGAGCCATTGAGGCTCACGCGTTCCGGGCGAATGGACAAGGTGACGGGTTCGCCGGTCTGGCCGACATTGACGGCCAGGGCTTCGACCTTTTCACCGCGACTCAACTCGACGATGCAACGATCGCCGGTCTGGCTGTGCAGGCGGCCATTGAGGCGGTTGTTTTCGCCGATGAAGTTGGCGACGAAGGTGTTTTTCGGCTCTTCATAAAGGGTGCGCGGCGGAGCGATCTGCTGGATTTCGCCTTGATGGAACACCGCCACCCGGTCGGACATGGTCAGCGCTTCGCCCTGGTCGTGGGTCACGTAGACCACGGTCACGCCCAGACGCTGGTGCAGGTGCTTGATTTCCATCTGCATGTGTTCGCGCAGTTGCTTATCGAGGGCGCCGAGAGGTTCGTCCATCAGCACCAGCTGCGGCTCGAACACCAGAGCGCGGGCCAGTGCGACGCGCTGCTGCTGACCACCGGACAATTGCGCCGGGTAACGCTGGGCGAACGTATCGAGCTGCACCATGCTCAGGACTTTTTTGACTTTGTCGCTGACGTCACTTTTATTCAGCCCGCGCACGGTCAGCGGGAACGCCAGGTTCTCGGCCACCGTCATGTGCGGGAACAACGCGTAGTTCTGGAACACCATGCCGATGTCACGCTTGTGCGGTGGCACGTTGTTGATGGCGCGACCGGCCAGCAGGATTTCGCCCGCGGTCGGTGTTTCGAAACCGGCGAGCATCATCAGGCTGGTGGTCTTGCCGGAGCCGGAGGGCCCGAGCAAGGTCAGGAATTCGCCTTTGCGAATGTCCAGGTTGAGGTCCTTGACGATCAGGTTCTCGCCATCGTAGCTCTTCTGCACTCCACGAAAGCTGACCAGAACATCATTGGCCCCTGCGCTTGAATCGACCTGGCTCATACCCACACCCTTGTTGTTGATGACTGCTGTGGACTAAGCCTAGTGGACGCTGGGGACCACGCAAATCGGGGGGCAAGAGAGAATCGCCTCAGCCATATGGAAGACTGGGGGTAGGGATTGCCCTACAAGGATGGCGCGTTTGGGTAGAGGCAGCGGCAAGCTTTCAGCTACAAGCCGCAAGTCAGAGCAAAAGCAGCTTGTCCGGTATGTCGCAAATGGATATGCCACAACCGAACCTGTGGGAGCGGGCTTGCTCGCTCCCACAGGGGGGGTCGGTGTTTTCAGAGAAGTTTGTGTTCCATCGCGTATTTCACCAGCTCCGCCAGTGAGGTGATGTTGAGTTTCTGCATCAACCGCGCCTTGTGGGTGCTGATGGTTTTGCTGCTCAATGCCAGTTGCTGGGCGATGTCGTTGACGTTGGCGCCCTGGGCCAGGCGTTCGAACACGGAAAACTCACGTTCCGAGAGCAATGAGTGCAACGGCCGCGAATCGGTCAGGCCGACTTCGAAGACCATCCGGTCGGCCAGGTCCGGGTCGATGTAGCGCCCTCCCGCGGCTACCCGGCGGATGGCTGTCAGCAACAGGGCGGGATCACTGTCCTTGGTGGCATAGCCCGCCGCACCAACCTTCAAGGCCCGCGCGGCCATCTGCGCCTCGTCGTGCATCGACAACACCAGGATCACCGGCGGATTGTTCAAGGCACGAATCCGCGGAATTGCCTCGAGGCCGTTGATCCCCGGCATGGAGATATCCAGCAGCACCACTTCGCAGGGCACGTGCCGCAAGGTCTCGAGCAACTGTTCGCCATTGCTCGCCTCCCCCACCACAAGCAAGTCCTTGGCCAGGCCGATCAATTGCTTGATGCCCTCACGCACGATGGTGTGGTCTTCGGCTACCAGTACACGGATCACTTACCTCTCCTCATCCAGGGGTACTCGCACGATCAGGGTCGTGCCCTCACCCGGCTCACTCTCAAGGGACAGCTGCCCGCCCATGATCAACACCCGCTCGCGCATGCCCACCACCCCAAAGGATGTCGGCCTGCCGCTCGAGGCGACAAATCCTACGCCATCATCGCTGACGGTCAGGCACAGGTCGTCACCCTCAATCGCCAAAGTCAGTTCGACAGTATGCGCCTGGGCGTGACGCATGACATTGGTCAAGGCCTCCTGAAGGATACGAAACAGGCCGATGGCCTTGGCATCACTGAGCACCGGCAAGTTTTCCGGCACCTGTACCAGACACGGAATCTGCGTGCGCGCCTCGAAGCGACGCGCCTGCCACTCGATGGCCGAAGCAATCCCGGCGTCCAGAATCGGCGGTCGCAAAGCCGTCGCTACATCGCGTACCAGCTGGAACAGTTGGGCGATCAAACGCTTCATGCTGTTCAACCGCTCGTTCAACCCGGGATCGAGTTGCGCATAAGCCAGCTCGCACATGGACGTTTCCAGCTTGAGCACCGTCAACATCTGGCCCAGTTCGTCGTGGACTTCCCGGGCAATACGGGCCTTTTCCTCTTCGCGCACGCTCTCCAGGTGCGCGGACAATTCCCGCAATTGCCCACGGGAGCTGGCCAGTTCCAGCTCGATGCGCTTGCTCTCGCTGATGTCCCAGACAATCCCATCCCAGACGTAGGCGCCATCCTCGAGTTGCCGGGTGATCGCCTTGATTTCAGCCCAACGCTGCTCGCCCTGTCGCGTCAGGATTCGCCCTTGCCAGGACCAGTCGCTGTCGGTGTCCAGCGCATGATCCTGGGTCTGGTGATAGCTCGCCTTGTCGTCCGGATGCACCAGGCTGCGCAGGCCTTTGTCACGATGGGCCAGGGTGGCCGGCGAGTAACCCACCAGGCTCTCGCTGCCTTCACTGATGTAGGCAAAGTCGATCTGGCCCGTCACCGGCGCCCGCTCCAGGCGAAAGACCAGGCCAGGCACATTCGCCGCGATCCCTTGCAAGCGCGCTTCACTTTCCTGCAGCGCCGCCAAGGCGCGACGCCTTTCGGTGACATCGGTCAGGTAGACCACCAGGTACTCGCCATCGCGAAAGCGCAGGAAGCTCAACGAGACATCGGCCGGCAGCACGCTGCCATCGGCCCTCAGGCAATGGGTTTCGAAACTTTGCGGCGCGTCGTCGCTGGCCCTGGCGCGCTTCCACAGGTTCAACCAGCGATCCATGTGCAGGCCGGGCTCGAAGTCGATCAATGGCCGCTCGATGATCCCACCAGGCGGATAGCCCAGCATGGTTTCGGCGGCGCGGTTGGCGTAGCGCACGTGACTGTCCCAGTTCACCCACAGAATGCCGACGGTACTCTGGTCGATGGAAAACTGCGTGAGTCGCAGGGCTTCTTCGCTGGCGGCGCGCAGGGCAATGTCAGCCTGCGCCGCCGCCAGCCGTTGCTCCAGGCTGTGCTGCTGGCGCCGTTGCCAGAACACGATGGCCATGGCGCTGAGCGCCACTACCAGCATCAGCAGGCAGAGGTTTTGCCAGAACCCCGGGGATTCGCTGAGCCGAGGATACTTGGGTTGCAGCCATTGGTTGTGCAGCGCCTCCAGATCCTTGGCCGGGATCGCCCGCAGCGCGCGTTCGACAATACCGGCCAACTCTGGCAGGTCACGCCGCGTGGCCACCCGCAGCAGCTGTGGCAAGCCGATATCCCCGACCACCACCAACCCGGCGAACTCCGGCTCGACGGACAGGCGCCCCAATTGCGCCTCGTCGACCACCGCGTAGGCCGCTTGCTGGCTCAGCAACAGCTGCAACGCCTGGCGTTCGACCGGCACCCCCTGCAGGTTCAAATGCGGGTAGTTGCCGCGCAGGTAATCGGCGGTGGCACTGGGCATGCGTACGGCGACGCGGGTCTGGCTGTCGAGTTTCTCCAGTTCCACCGCACCGGTGCTTTTCTGGTCGCTGACCACCAGTTGCGGCACCCGCATGTACGGATCGGAAAACTGCCAGAGGCGCAGACCGCCCGGGGTCTGGGTCAACCCCGGGGCGATGTCGATTTCGCCTGCGCGGGCGGCCGCTTCCAGTTGCTCCAGGTCAGGAAAGTTGCGCCAGCTCAGTTCCACCTTGAGCGACTTGGCGAGCCACTTCATCAGCTCGACATTGACCCCGGACAAGCGCTGCAAGCGGCGGTCGTACTGGGCGTAGGGCGCTTGCAACACCAACCCCACCCGCAGATCGCCCTGCTGCGCCAGCCATTGCTGCTGGCCTGCCGACAACGGCGCGACATGCGCCGGTGGCGCGGCGGCCGCCCAGCCCATCAAGGGCAACCACAAACAGCCGATAACCCACAGGCAGCGAAAAAGCATCATCGATCTCTCACACACTGACAAATACTGACCAACCCATTAGGCTGCCGGGATAACTTCTGGCCTGGAATATCCGATGCTCCCTGTCTACCGCCTGGCACTGCCAGCATTGTGCCTGTCGCTGATCCTGCCATGGGCTTTTTCCGCGGCAGCTGCCGCAGAGGCAAAACCCACCGAAGAAAAACCACTCGAACGCCAACCATTGCCTGAGCGTAGTCAGGAAGAAGCCGCTGCACTCGAGCGAAAAATTCCGCTTCAAGAACAGCAACAACTGCAAGCGGGCAGCGATACGTTCCTGGCCCTGTGGAAGCCGGCCAACTCCGCTGACCCCAAAGGCGCGGTGATTATCATCCCCGGCGCAGGTGAAACCGTTGACTGGCCGCAAGCAATCGGTCCGCTGCGCCGCCAATTGCCGGATGCGCAATGGAGCAGCCTGAGTATCACCCTGCCAGATTTGCAAAGTGATGCCATTGCGCCACGCGTGATGGAAGCCGCTCCAGCCCCCAAGGCCCCGGACGTCGGCAGCAAAGACTCGACCACCGCGGCCCCCATCGAACAGGCGGCGGGCGGCGAAGCCGAGGTGTTGGACAAGGCCGTCGCCGAAACCGCCGACGAGCAAAGCAAGGCTGACGCCGAGCGAATCTTCGCCCGAATCGACGCGGCCATCGCTTTTGCCGAACAGCAAAGCGCCCGCAGCATCGTCTTGCTGGGGCATGGCACGGGCGCCTATTGGGCCGCGCGGTATCTGAGCGAGAAGCAGACGGCGCAAGTCGAGCGCTTCGCCATGGTCGCCGCGCAGACGCCGGTCAAAGTGACACCTGAACTGGACGAACTCGCGCCAACCCTAAAGCTGCCCACCGTCGACCTCTTCTATATGGACAAGCCGCTGGATCGCAACGCGGCGCTGGCTCGCTTGCAGGCTAGCAAACGCGTGAAGACTTCGGCCTTCAGCCAGGTCTCGCTCAAGGCTTTGCCGGGCAATAACAAGGCACAACAGGAGCAATTGGTGCGCCGGGTGCGGGGCTGGTTGAATCCGCAAAATGCGGCGGACTGATTGACCGGGTCGTTGCTAGCGAAAATCCCGCCGCTGACGAATCAACGTATAGGCATTGTGCAGCTCGCGCGTCTTGTCGGTGGCCTCGCGAACCTGCGATGCCGTTGCACCACTGCCGGCAATCTTGTCCGGGTGATGGCGACTGAGCAGGCGTCGATAGGCACGCTTGATCTGGGCGGGCTCACTGGTGGCGGACACCCCCAACAACCGCAAGGCGTCCTGATAGCTTGTAATGACACTGCTGACCGGCGGTCGATGCTGCGGCTCGTAATCGGTTGCCAGCCCCTTGACCTGTGGCGCGCTCCACCCCAGCCAACTGCCCCACTGGAACAGCAGTTCACGCTCGCGGGTACCGGCATGACCATCGGCCCAAACCATCCGCCAGCAAGCGCGCAAGACCCCTTCTGCGGCAAAAGGCTGAGACCTCAGCCGGAGCAGATGACCCCGCAACCGGTCACTGCCCGCCTTGCCCCGATTGAACGCGGCAATCGCCCGTCGCTGTGCCGATTCGGACATTTCCAGGGCACGCATCTCCGCGCGGGCCTGCTGGATATGCCCCTCCACTACCCTTCCATCACACTTGGCCAGGCGCCCCAGTAATACAAACAACAACTCGTCGTTGCGCAGGACCGGTCGCCCCCCGAGCTTTTCGCGCAGATGCGCCCAACTTTGCAGGGCCAGGTGCCTGTCCAGCACCTGCCCCATCAAGGCCCCAAGCATGGCCCCGGGAATACTGGCGATGGCAAAGCCCGCTCCGGCTCCGATCAGAGTCCCTGGCCACAGCATGTCAGCGGCTCGCTTCGATCAGGGATTCAGCTTCCGCCAGGCGCTCGTGGGTGCCGACATCGACCCAAAGACCTTTCAGACGTTCGCCGGTCACTTGCCCTTCAGCCATGGCCTTGCGCAACAATGGCGCAAGCTTGAACGCCCCTGCCGAGCAGCCATCGAACAACTGTGGATGCAGCACGGCGATACCGCTGTAGGTCAGGGTGGCGGCGTCCGGCTGACCGTCCCGGACCTGGTCGCCGGTCAGGCTGAAGTCGCCGGCGAGGTGATGGGGTGGATTGTCGGCCAGCACCAGGTGCGCCAGCCCGGCGATGGGTTGATGCAGCACGCTGAAGTCATAGTCGGTCCAGATATCCCCGTTGACGACAAGGAAAGCCTCGTCACCCAACAACGGCAACGCGCGGAAAATTCCGCCACCGGTTTCCAGGGGTTCGCCTTCGGCCGAGTAGCGAATGCTGACACCGTAGCGCGATCCATCGCCGAGATAGTCTTCGATCTGCTGGCCGAGCCAGGCATGATTGATCACAATCTCGGTAAACCCGGCAGCGGCCAACGCTCGCAGGTGGTACTCGATCAGCGGCACGCCACCGGCGCGAACCAGCGGCTTGGGCGTGGTCAGGGTCAAGGGACGCATGCGCTCGCCCTTGCCCGCCGCCAGAATCATTGCCTTCATGCCGGCACTCCAGCACGCAGGCTGGCCAGCAGAACATCCAGTTCAGCCAGCTCAGGACGCCGCGCGATCACTGCATCTATATAAGCAAAGAAGCGTGGCACATCAGCCAGGTAACGCGGCTTGCCATCCCGGTGGCAAATGCGCGCGAAGATACCGATCACTTTCAGGTGACGCTGCACCCCCATCAGGTCGCTGGCGCGCAAAAAGTCTTCAAAGTCAGGCTGCACCGGAATATCCAGCGCAGCCGCTTGCTGCCAGTAATTTTCCAGCCAGCCGCGCACGCGCTCCTCGGGCCAACTGAGGAAGGCATCCTTGAACAGGCAGGTCACGTCGTAGGTGACAGGACCGTAGACGGCGTCCTGAAAGTCCAGCACACCGGGATTGGGTTCGCTGAGCATCAGGTTGCGCGGCATGTAGTCGCGGTGCACCAGGACTTTCGGCTGGGCCAATGCACTGTCGATCAACAGATCGCTGACCTGCTGCCAGAGCACTTGCTGCGCCGCATCGAACTCGATGCCCAACTCATGCTTGACGTACCACTCGGGGAACAACTCCAGCTCGCGGCGCAACAACGCCACGTCGTAACTCGGCAATGGCGCAACCATCGGCAACTGCTGGAACGCCAGGAGCGCTTGCAGGGCATCCTTGAACAAATCGTCGGCGTTTTCGCTGTCGATCACATCCAGGTACGTCTTCGTGCCCAGGTCATTGAGCAAAAGAAATCCGCGTTCAAGGTCTTCGGCGTAGATTTTCGGCACATTTATTCCGGATTTCGCCAGCAGAAAAGCGATATCCACGAAAGGCTTGCAGTTTTCCTGGGGCGGTGGCGCATCCATCACGATCAAGCTTCTGCCTGCGCCTTTCCAACGGAAATAGCGCCGAAAACTCGCGTCGCTGCTGGCCGCAGTCAACGTGGCCGGGGGGACGGCACCCCATCCCTGTTGCGCAAAAAGGATTGCCAGCTGTTCGTCGAGCCAAACTTTCAGGTGTTGCAAACGTAGATCTTGGTCAGGCATTGCAAGGGTCTCCGACGGCGCTAGCCGTCAAGCGGGTCATGCTTTATTATCCAGCATCTTTTTCAGACCATCGAGAGGCGTGCGGCCCACACCGCGGGCAGATGGCACGCAGGAAGCCCGGACTATTAAGATGGCATTGAAATCCCCCGCGTTTCGTAAAAAATTTCCGTTGTTGATGACCGGCAGTTTGCTGGCTTTGCAACCCTTGGCCACCCCTTTCGTGGTCGCCGCGGAACAGTATGACTGCTCGGCCTCCGCTTCGGGAGCCTGGAGTTGTGCGCCAAAATCGCCGGCGGCTGCATTGCCACCTCGTCCGGTCCACGACGGCAGCGCAGTCAGCGCCACCGGCGAGACACCCGCCGAAACGGGTACCAGCGAAGACACGGGGGCCAAGCCTGCACTGGTCACCGAATCCAAAGGCCGTGGCCTGAAGTCGCGTAGCGCAGACTACAGCCACCTCGACTGGGTTCCGCGCGAGCAGCTCACTGCAGCACAATTGGCCGAAACCGGTCCTTATTGCTCTGGTTCCTATATCGAACCGACTCGTCCTGGCATGAATGACAAGACGAATAAAAGTGACGCCCCAACCTTTATCGGCGCCAAAGCCTCCCGCTACAAGCAGGATGAGCAAGTCGCCACCCTGGCCGGTGACGTGGTCATGCGCCAGGGCAGCATGCAGGTCGAAGCCGACGAAGCCAACCTTTACCAGGCCGAGAGCCGTGGTGAGCTGAGCGGCAACGTGCGCATTCGCGACAACGGCGCACTGATCGTGGGCGACCACGCGGATGTGCAACTCGATACCGGTGAAGCCAAGGTCGACAACGCCGAATACGTGATGCACAAATCGCGTATCCGCGGTAACGCGCTGTACGCCAAGCGTGCCGAGAACGCGATCATCCGCCTCAAGGATGGTACGTACACCACGTGCGAACCGAACAGCAACGCCTGGCAGCTCAAGGGCAACAACATCACCTTGAACCCGGCCACCGGCTTCGGTACCGCGACCAACGTGACACTGCGGGTCAAGGACATTCCGGTCCTGTACACGCCGTATATCTACTTCCCGATCGACGACCGTCGTCAATCCGGCTTCCTGCCGCCGACCATCGGCACAGGCACCGATACCGGCTTCCTGCTGGTCACGCCGTATTACTTCAACCTGGCACCGAACTACGATGCCACGTTGTACCCGCGTTACATGAGCGATCGTGGCCTGTTGATGGAAGGCGAATTCCGCTACCTGACCAAGTCCAGCGAAGGTCAGTTCGGCGCCGCATACCTCAATGACGAGAACGACGATCGCAAGCTGCAGACCGATTACGAAAAAACCCGCTACATGTACAACTGGCAGCACAAGGGTGGTCTTGATTCGCGCGTCCTGACAGAAGTCGACTACACCAAGATCAGCGATCCTTATTACTTCCAGGATCTGCAGACTGACCAGATCGGTGTGAAAAGCGCCGACTACGTGAACCAGCAAGGTGTCGTCAGCTACCGTGGCGACAGCTACACCGCTCGCGTGAATGCCCAGGCTTATCAACTGGCGACCGTGTCGAACATCACGCCGTACGACCGCTTGCCGCAGATCACCTTCAACGGTGCGCTGCCGGATCGTCCAGGCGGACTGAATTTCACCTATGACACCGAGCTCGTACGGTTTGACCGGGACTTGAAGAACGGCAACTTCACCGATGAAGATGGCAACGTAGAGCCGCGCCTCGACACCAACGTTCAGGGTCTGGCCCGCGCCAATGGCGATCGCCTCAACCTTGCGCCAGCGGTCAGCTATCCGATGGAGGCAAGCTATGGCTTCCTCACGCCAAAACTCAAGTACCAGTACACGCAATACCAACTGGATCTCGACAGCATCGGCAAAAGCCAGGTTGCCGCGCAGACTGCAGAACAGGACCGCCTAAACGGCACGTTCGACAGCAACCAGAACCGTGGCGTGCCGATCGCCAGCATCGACAGTGGCCTGTATTTCGACCGCAAGACCAACTGGTTTGGCAAAGACTATAACCAGACCCTTGAGCCACGCCTGTTCTACCTCTACGTACCCGAGAAGGACCAGGAAGACATTCCGGTATTCGACACCAGCGAATACACCTTCAGCTATGGGTCGCTGTTCCGCGACAACCGCTTCTCTGGCTCTGACCGTGTCGGCGACGAGAACAAACTGTCCCTGGGCGTGACCAGTCGCTGGATCGAAGAAAACGGCTTCGAGCGCCAACGCATCAGCGTCGGCCAGGCTTTATACTTCAAGGATCGCGAAGTCCAATTGCCGGGTATCGATGCAAAAACCCGCGAAGACGCGCACTCTGACGTTTCTCCTTATGCGCTGGAGTACGAATACCGCTGGAACCGCGACTGGCGCACCACTGCCGATTACAACTGGGACCCGGACAGCCGCAGCCCTCGTTCGGGCAGCGCGATGTTCCACTACCAGCCTGAAGACAACCCGAACAAGGTCATCAACGCCGGCTATCGCTACCGCAATGACCAGGTTCGTTATGACCAGAACTCCGGTACATGGCAGGTCGGCGGTGGTGACTATGGCACCCCGGGCACTCCTGGCTACGTGAAGGACTACTACAAGATCGAACAGCACGACTTCTCGGTGATCTGGCCGGTCGTGCCGCAATGGAACGTCATCAGCCGCTGGCAGTACGACTACAACCGCAACCGTACCCTGGAAGCCTTTGGTGGCTTCGAGTACGACAACTGCTGCTGGAAACTGCGCCTGATCAACCGTTACTGGGTCGATTATGACGAAACCAGTCAAGACGCTCCGGAAAACGAAAAAGGCGACCATGGCGTCTTCCTCCAAATTGTTCTGAAGGGACTCGGCGGCCTCACTGGCTCCAAAGTAGAGAGTTTCCTCGACAAAGGCATCCAAGGTTATCGTGAACGTGAAGACCAAGCTTTCTGATTGTCTGCGCCCGCTTTTGCTGGGCGCGCTGTTCCTGGGTACCGCGGCCAACGCCGCGGTACAGTCCATCGATAAAGTGGTGGCCATTGTCGACAACGACGTGGTCATGCAGAGCCAACTGGACCAACGGGTCCACGAAGTCCAGCAAACCATCGCCAAGCGCGGCTCGGCCGTGCCACCGGCCAGCGTACTGGAGCAACAGGTGCTTGAGCGCCTGATCGTCGAGAACCTGCAACTGCAGATCGGCGAACGTTCCGGCATCCGTATTACCGATGAAGAACTGAACCAGGCTGTCGGGACCATTGCCCAGCGCAATAACATGTCGATCGAGCAATTCCGCGCTGCCCTGACTCATGACGGTCTGTCCTACGATGACGCGCGTGACCAGATCCGACGTGAAATGGTCATCAGCCGTGTGCGCCAGCGCCGGGTGGCCGAGCGAATCCAGGTGTCCGAGCAGGAAGTGAAGAACTTCCTCGCTTCAGACCTGGGCAAAATGCAGCTGTCCCAAGAGTTCCGCCTGTCCAACATCATGATTGCCACGCCGGAAAGCGCCAATTCCGAGGCCATTCAGGCTGCAGCCAAACAGGCTGACGCGGTGTACCAGCAGCTCAAGCAAGGCGCTGACTTCGCTCAATTGGCTCTCGCCAAATCCGCCAGCGAAACCGCACTGGAAGGCGGCGACATGGGCTGGCGTAAAGCCGCACAGTTGCCACCTCCGTTCGATCAGCTGCTGAGCACCATGGCGGTTGGCGACATCACTCAGCCAATGCGCACGCCAGGTGGCTTCATCATCCTGAAGATCACCGGCAAGCGTGGCGGTGAAGCCCAGGTACGCGACGAAGTGCATGTCCGCCACATCCTGGTCAAACCAAGTCCGATTCGTGACGAAGCTAAAACCAAGGCCTTGGCCGAGTCGCTCTACAGCCGCATTGAATCGGGTGAAGACTTCGGCGAACTGGCGAAAAGCTACTCGGAAGATCCGGGTTCCGCGCTCAATGGCGGCGACTTGAACTGGATCGACCCGAGCGTACTGGTTCCAGAGTTCCGCGAAGTGATGGCCAAGACCCCGCAAGGTCAGCTGTCCAAGCCGTTCCAGACTCAATACGGCTGGCACGTCCTGGAAGTCCTTGGCCGTCGCGCCACAGACAGCACCAACCAGGCTCGCGAGCAACAAGCGATGACCGTACTGCGTAACCGCAAATACGATGAAGAGCTGCAAACCTGGCTGCGTCAGATCCGTGACGAAGCGTACGTGGAAATCAAACTCCCTGGCGCCGACCAGGCAGCGCAGTGAAACCCCAACGTTTCGCGCTGACACCCGGCGAACCAGCCGGCATAGGTCCCGACCTGTGCCTGCTGCTCGCCTCGCACGCCCAGCCACACCCCCTGATTGCCATCACCAGCCGCGACCTGCTCCTTGAGCGGGCCGCGCAGCTGGGTGTGGCTGTCGATGTGCTGCCCGTCACGCCGGACAACTGGCCGGATGTTCCCGCTCCCGCCAACAGCCTGTATGTCTGGGATACACCGCTCAACGCCAAGGTCGTCGCCGGGCAACTGGACAAGGCCAACGCCGCTTTCGTCCTGGAAACCCTGACCCGAGCGGGCCAAGGCTGCCTGGATGGGCATTTTGCCGGAATGATCACCGCCCCGGTGCACAAAGGCGTGATCAATGAATCCGGTATCGCCTTTTCCGGGCACACGGAATTCCTCGCTGACCTGACCCATACCGCGCAAGTGGTGATGATGCTCGCCACTCGCGGGCTGCGCGTGGCGCTGGTCACTACTCACCTGCCTCTGCGCGAGATTGCCGATGCGATCACACCTGAACGGCTGGAGCGGGTCACGCGAATCCTGCACACCGACCTGCAACAAAAATTCGGCATTGCCCGGCCACGCATCCTGGTGTGCGGGCTCAACCCCCATGCCGGTGAGGGCGGACATCTGGGCCATGAAGAAATCGATATCATCGAACCCACGTTAGAGCGCTTGCGCGGCGAAGGCATGGACCTGCGCGGCCCCTTGCCCGCCGACACTCTGTTTACCCCCAAATATCTGGAGCACTGCGATGCAGTGCTGGCGATGTACCACGACCAGGGCCTGCCTGTGCTGAAATACAAAGGCTTCGGCGCAGCAGTCAATGTGACCCTCGGCTTGCCGATCATCCGCACATCGGTCGACCACGGCACCGCCCTGGACCTGGCCGGCAGCGGCAAGATCGACACCGGCAGCCTGCAAGTCGCCCTGGAAACCGCCTACCAGATGGCCGAGACCCGTTTATGACCGAGCAATACCAACACAAGGCGCGCAAGCGCTTTGGCCAGAACTTCCTGCACGATGCTGGCGTTATCGACCGCATCCTGCGCTCCATCCATGCCAAGGCCGAAGACCGTCTCCTGGAAATCGGCCCTGGCCAGGGCGCATTGACCCAAGGCCTGCTCAGCAGCGGCGCCCAGCTCGACGTGGTGGAACTGGACAAGGACCTGATCCCGATCCTCAACCAGCAATTCGCCGGCAAGAGCAACTTCAACCTGCATCAGGGTGATGCGTTGAAGTTCGATTTCACCAGCCTGAATGCCGCACCTGGCAGCCTGCGCGTGGTCGGTAACCTGCCCTACAACATCTCCACGCCGCTGATTTTCCACCTGCTGCACAACGCGCACCTGATTCGCGACATGCACTTCATGCTGCAAAAGGAAGTGGTCGAGCGCCTGGCGGCAGGGCCTGGTGGCGGTGACTGGGGCCGGCTGTCGATCATGGTCCAGTACCACTGCCGGGTCGAACACCTGTTCAACGTAGGGCCTGGCGCGTTCAATCCGCCACCCAAAGTCGACTCGGCCATCGTGCGCCTGGTGCCCCATGCGGTGCTGCCGCACCCGGCCAAGGATCACCGTTTGCTGGAGCGTGTCGTGCGCGAGGCATTCAACCAGCGCCGCAAAACCCTGCGCAACACACTCAAGCTGTTGCTGAGCAACGCCGAAATCGAAGCCGCTGGCGTCGATGGCAGCTTGCGGCCCGAACAGCTCGATCTGGCGGCCTTCGTACGCCTTGCCGATAAGCTAAGCGAACAAGTCCTACAGAAAGCCGCGGACGTCTGACAGAACTGAAGCGTTATCGGGTAGGACACCAGCGTTTATGTCTGGTTTACTATCCGATACCTGGCCTAGACTGATCATCAGTCATGCCCCGCGTTCCGCTTCGTTTTTAAGGCCCTTTGCATGTCCGATCCTCGTTATCAGGTCGACGTCAGCGTCGTCACCCGCTATCTGGCAGAACAGTCGCAACCCGAGCAAGAGCGTTTTGCCTTCGCGTATACCATCACCGTGCAGAATAACGGCTCGCTAGCGGCCAAACTGTTGTCTCGGCATTGGGTCATCACCGATGGCGACGGGCATGTCGAGGAAGTTCGCGGTGCGGGCGTGGTTGGCCAGCAACCGTTGATCGAGCCGGGCGAAAGCCATACCTACAGCAGCGGCACCGTCATGACATCCAAGGTCGGTACCATGCAGGGTACCTACGAGATGCGCGCCGATGACGGCAAACATTTCGATGCCATCATCGCCCCGTTCCGCCTGGCGGTGCCCGGAGCCTTGCACTGATGGCAACCTATGCCGTTGGCGACCTGCAAGGCTGCCTCGACGCATTGCAATGCCTGCTCAAGAAGGTCGCCTTCGACCCGGCAAGCGATCGCCTGTGGCTGGTGGGCGACCTGGTCAACCGCGGCCCGCAGTCGCTGGAAACCTTGCGCTTCCTCTATAGCATCCGCGAATCGCTGGTGTGCGTGCTCGGCAACCATGACCTGCACTTGCTGGCGGCCGGGAAGAACATCGAGCGCCTGAAGAAAGCCGACACCCTTCGCGAGATTATCGAAGCCCCGGACAGCGCCGAGTTGATGGAATGGCTGCGCCAGCAAAAACTCATGCACTACGACGAACAGCGCAACGTTGCGATGGTGCATGCCGGCATTCCACCGCAATGGTCGCTGCGCAAAGCGCTGAAATACGCTGCCGAAGTCGAGACCGCCCTGCGCGACGACAACCTGCTGCCACCCTACCTCGATGGCATGTACGGTAACGATCCGGCGAAATGGGACAGCGACCTCAAGGGCGTGACGCGCCTGCGGGTGATTACCAACTATTTCACGCGCATGCGCTTTTGTACGGCCGAGGGCAAGCTTGACCTCAAGAGCAAGGAAGGCCTCGACACGGCACCGGCCGGCTACAAACCGTGGTTCCAGCACAAGGAGCGCAAGACCAGGGACCTGAAGATCATCTTCGGCCACTGGGCAGCGCTGGAAGGCAAGGTCCAGGAGCCGAACATCTCGGCCCTCGACACCGGCTGCGTCTGGGGCGGTGCCCTGACCCTGATGAATGTCGACACGGGCGAACGCCTGTCCTGCAAATGCGACGAACATGGCCATGCCGCCGCGCCGCCAGTCGCCCCACAGATTTCCGAACCATCGTCAGCCAGCGCCCCGCGCTAGACTGCGCTTTCAGCCGAGCCACAGGAGCCCGCCATGAGCGAATTCAAACGTATCCCCCCGGAACAGGCCCAGGCCCTGCGCGAACAAGGCGCAGTGGTGGTCGACGTCCGCGATCCCGCGACCTTTGCCGCCCTGCACATCAGCGGCTCCAGGCATCTGGACAACCACTCCCTGCACGCCTTCATCCAGGGCGCCGACCTGGACGCGCCAACCGTGGTGGTCTGCTATCACGGCAACTCCAGCCAGGGTGCCGCTGCCTACCTGATCAGCCAGGGTTTCTCTGACGTCTACAGCATGGATGGCGGTTTTGAGCTGTGGCGTACGACTTACCCTAAGGAAACGGCGCAAGGCACCAGCGAATAATTTTTTTGTCATGTGCAAGCCCCAGCCACCGCGGGCTTGCGCGGTGGCAGACGAACGGTCAGCCACAACTAATTACGTATCTCGCCTTTACCTCCCGAATTCCCAACTATCCTTAAGCGCAGGCCATCCAAAACAGGGGAGAGCCGGTACACCGGCGCACGGGTCATCGGGAGTAGCTTTCGGGGTAGTCAGCTCCGAAAGAGTTCTGGGGGGTAAACAGCGACTGCCTGTTCGGTTGCTGCCAGCATCGACTGAGTGATCCGGCGTCGGCTCCACGTATCGAGCGAGGTGACGTCATGAGTATCTTTAGCCACTTCCAACAACGTTTCGAGTCCACACGCCAGGAAGAACTCTCGCTGCAAGAGTATCTGGAGTTGTGCAAAAAGGACCGTAGCGCCTACGTTTCCGCCGCCGAGCGTCTGTTGCTGGCCATCGGCGAACCGGAACTCCTCGACACCTCGACCAACTCGAGGCTGTCGCGAATCTTCTCCAACAAGGTGATCCGCCGCTATCCGGCCTTTGAAGACTTCCACGGGATGGAAGAATGCATCGACCAGATCGTGTCGTATTTCCGCCATGCCGCCCAAGGCCTGGAAGAGAAGAAACAGATCCTTTATCTGCTCGGCCCCGTTGGCGGTGGTAAATCGTCCCTGGCCGAAAAACTCAAGCAACTGATGGAAAGAGTGCCCTTCTACGCGATCAAGGGCTCGCCGGTATTCGAATCGCCCCTGGGTCTGTTCAACGCCACTGAAGATGGCGCGATCCTCGAGGAAGATTTCGGCATCCCGCGGCGCTACCTCAACACCATCATGTCGCCATGGGCCACCAAACGCCTGGCCGAATTCGGCGGCGACATCAGCCAGTTCCGCGTGGTCAAACTCTATCCGTCGATCCTCAACCAGATCGCCGTGGCCAAAACCGAGCCGGGCGATGAAAACAACCAGGACATCTCGGCACTGGTGGGCAAGGTCGATATCCGCAAACTGGAAGAATTCCCACAGAACGACGCCGATGCCTACAGCTATTCGGGCGCACTGTGCCGGGCCAACCAGGGCCTGATGGAGTTCGTCGAAATGTTCAAGGCGCCGATCAAGGTGCTGCACCCATTGCTGACCGCGACCCAGGAAGGCAACTACAACAGTACAGAAGGTCTCGGTGCGATTCCGTTCACCGGGATCCTGCTGGCCCACTCCAACGAATCGGAATGGCACACCTTCCGCAACAACAAGAACAACGAGGCGTTCATCGACCGGATCTACATCGTCAAAGTGCCGTACTGCCTGCGGGTCAGTGACGAGGTGAAGATCTACGACAAGTTGCTGTTCAACAGCTCGCTGGCCAAAGCCCATTGCGCGCCCGACACCTTGAAGATGCTCGCCCAGTTCACTGTGCTTTCACGCCTGAAGGAACCGGAAAACTCCAACATCTATTCCAAGATGCGGGTGTATGACGGCGAAAACCTCAAGGACACCGATCCGAAGGCCAAGTCGATCCAGGAGTATCGCGACAACGCCGGTGTCGACGAAGGCATGAACGGCCTGTCGACCCGCTTCGCGTTCAAGATCCTGTCCAAGGTCTTCAACTTCGATCCTCACGAAATCGCCGCCAACCCGGTGCACTTGCTGTACGTGCTCGAGCAACAGATCGAGCAGGAACAGTTCCAGGCCGAAACCCGTGAACGCTACCTGCGCTTCCTCAAGGAGTACCTGGCACCGCGTTACATCGAATTCATCGGCAAGGAGATCCAGACCGCCTACCTCGAGTCCTACAGCGAGTACGGGCAGAACATCTTCGATCGTTACGTGCTGTACGCAGACTTCTGGATCCAGGATCAGGAGTATCGCGACCCGGAAACCGGCGAAATCCTCAACCGCGTCGCGCTGAACGAGGAACTGGAGAAAATCGAAAAACCCGCCGGCATCAGCAATCCGAAGGATTTCCGCAACGAAATCGTCAACTTTGTGCTGCGCGCCCGTGCCAACAACAACGGCAAGAATCCGACCTGGCTCAGCTACGAAAAACTGCGGGTGGTCATCGAGAAGAAAATGTTCTCCAACACCGAGGACCTCCTGCCAGTCATCAGCTTCAACGCCAAGGCCAGCAAAGAGGACCAGCAGAAACACAACGACTTCGTCACTCGAATGGTCGAGCGCGGTTACACAGACAAACAGGTACGGCTGCTGTCCGAGTGGTACCTGAGGGTCAGAAAGTCCCAGTAAGGGAGCTGCAAGCGGCACGCGACACCGCCCCACCGAAAACGCGTTGTTGGCGTAAATGTGGCCATATGTCGCGCGCCGCTTGTTTCTGAAGCTTCTGTCTTGCAGCTTGAAGCTTATGACTCGAAGCTCCCCGGAGGGCCTATGAGCTATGTGATCGACCGACGTCTCAATGGCAAGAACAAGAGCACGGTGAACCGCCAGCGGTTTCTGCGGCGTTACCGTGATCACATCAAAAAGGCTGTCGAAGAGGCGGTCAGCCGGCGTTCCATTACCGATATGGAACACGGCGAGCAAATCAGCATCCCGGGGCGCGACATCGACGAACCGGTGCTTCACCACGGACGCGGCGGCAAACAGACCGTCGTGCACCCGGGCAACAAGGAATTTACCAGCGGCGAACACATTGCCCGGCCACCTGGGGGTGGCGGCGGCAGAGGACCTGGCAAGGCCGGCAACTCGGGCGAAGGGATGGACGAGTTCGTCTTCCAGATCACCCAGGAAGAATTCCTCGAGTTCATGTTCGAAGACCTTGAACTGCCGAACCTGGTCAAACGCAACCTGACCGGCACCGACACCTTCAAGACCGTGCGCGCGGGGATCAGCAACGAGGGCAACCCCTCGCGGATCAACATCATCCGAACCCTGCGCTCAGCCCACGCACGGCGAATCGCCCTGTCCGGCAGCAGCCGGGCGAAACTGCGCGAAGCCAAGGAGGAACTGCTGCGACTCAAGCAGGAAGAACCGGACAACTTCGGCGATATCCAGGAACTTGAGGCAGAAATCGAAAAGCTCAGCGCACGCATTCATCGCGTACCCTTTCTCGACACCTTCGACCTCAAGTACAACCTGCTGATCAAACAACCCAACCCCAGCTCGAAAGCGGTGATGTTCTGCCTCATGGACGTTTCCGGTTCGATGACCCAGGCGACCAAGGACATCGCCAAGCGCTTCTTCATCCTGCTGTACCTGTTTCTCAAGCGTAACTACGACAAGATCGACGTGGTGTTCATCCGCCACCACACCAGTGCCCGCGAAGTGGACGAGGAGGAGTTCTTCTACTCCCGAGAAACCGGCGGTACCATCGTGTCCAGCGCCTTGAAGTTGATGCAGGAGATCATGGCCGAGCGCTATCCGGCCAACGAGTGGAACATCTACGCTGCCCAGGCCTCCGACGGCGACAACTGGAATGACGATTCGCCTATTTGCCGCGACATCCTGATCAACCAGATCATGCCATTCGTGCAGTACTACACTTACGTTGAGATTACCCCACGGGAACATCAGGCCCTGTGGTTCGAGTACGAGCGCATCGCTGAAGCCTTTTCCGACACTTTTGCCCAGCAACAACTGGTCTCGGCCGGGGATATCTATCCGGTCTTCCGTGAACTCTTCCAGCGCAGGTTAGTGACATGACCGCCAAAGAGCAGAAGCGCCAACCCATATCCACCGGATCGGAATGGACGTTCGAGCTGATCCAGGCCTACGACCGTGAAATCAGTCGTATTGCAGCTCGCTACGCGCTCGATACGTACCCTAACCAGATCGAAGTGATCACCGCTGAACAGATGATGGACGCCTACGCCTCCGTCGGTATGCCGCTGGGGTATCACCACTGGTCCTACGGCAAACATTTTCTCAGCACCGAAAAGTCCTACACACGCGGTCAGATGGGGCTGGCCTACGAAATCGTGATCAACTCCGACCCGTGCATCGCCTACCTCATGGAGGAAAACACCATCTGCATGCAGGCGCTGGTGGTGGCGCATGCGTGCTACGGGCACAACAGCTTCTTCAAGGGCAATTACCTGTTCCGCACCTGGACCGATGCCAGCTCGATCATCGATTACCTGGTGTTCGCCAAGCAGTACATCATGCAGTGCGAAGAGCGCCATGGCATCGATGCGGTCGAAGATTTGCTCGACTCCTGCCACGCATTGATGAACTACGGTGTTGATCGCTACAAACGTCCCTACCCTATTTCCGCCGAGGAAGAACGACGCCGGCAAAAGGACCGGGAAGAACACCTGCAGAAGCAGATCAACGATCTGTGGCGCACCATTCCCAAAGGCGCAGACAAGTACAGCGACAAGGACAACGCGCGCTTCCCCGCCGAACCGCAGGAGAACATCCTGTACTTCATCGAAAAACATGCACCGTTGCTGGAACCCTGGCAGCGGGAAATCGTGCGGATTGTGCGCAAGATCGCCCAGTATTTTTATCCTCAACGCCAGACCCAGGTGATGAACGAAGGCTGGGCCACATTCTGGCACTACACCCTGATGAACGACCTGTACGACGAAGGCCTGGTGACCGACGGCTTCATGATGGAGTTCCTGACGTCCCACACCAGCGTGGTCTTCCAGCCTGGCTTCGACAGCCCCTATTACAGTGGTATCAACCCCTACGCCCTGGGCTTTGCCATGTACCGCGACATCCGGCGCATGTGCGAAGAACCTACGGAAGAGGATTACCGCTGGTTCCCGGACATTGCCGGCACCGACTGGCTGGCAGCCATCAAGTTCGCCATGAGCAGCTTCAAGGATGAGAGTTTCATCCTGCAGTACCTTTCACCCAAAGTGATCCGCGACCTCAAGCTGTTCAGCATTCTCGATGACGACCAGAAAGACGATCTACTGGTACCGGCCATTCATGACGAAGGCGGTTATCGCATCATCCGTGAAACCCTGGCCGCCCAATACAACCTGGGCAATCGCGAACCCAACGTGCAGATCTACAGCATCGACAGACGCGGCGACCGCTCCCTGACCCTGCGCCACCAGCAACACGACCGTAAACCGCTGGGAGAGTCCACCGAAGAAGTGCTCAAGCACCTGCATCGCCTCTGGGGCTTTGATATTCACCTGGAAACCCTGCAGGGTGACCAGATCATGAAAACCCACCATGTGCCACCGAGGGGCGAACACGCCGAAGGCGATTACGGCCGGCTGGACCTGGCTGTCATCCATTTGTGATGCCGTTTATGCCTCCGAACGCTCGACGCAAGGGTTATCCTGTCGAGCTAACGGAGGTTTTTCATGCAGATTTATAAAGTTGGCGGTGCAGTACGCGATCGCCTGCTCGGCATAGCTGTCACCGATATCGACCGGGTCGTGGTCGGCGCGACCACTGAAGAGATGCTCGCCAAGGGTTACCGGCCTGTAGGCGCTGACTTTCCGGTGTTTCTTCATCCGAAAACCGGCGAGGAATATGCCCTCGCCCGCACCGAACGCAAAAGCGGACGCGGTTATGGCGGGTTCACGTTCCACGCCAGCCCCGACGTGACCCTCGAAGAAGACCTGATACGCCGTGACCTGACGATCAACGCGATGGCCGAAGACGATCAGCAGAACCTGACCGACCCCTACCACGGCCAGCGCGATCTCGAAGCCCGTGTACTGCGCCACGTTTCGCCCGCGTTTGCCGAAGATCCGCTCAGGGTCTTGCGCGTTGCTCGCTTCGCCGCACGCTACGCCGAACTCGGCTTCACTGTCGCTCCCGAAACCCTCGATCTGATGCGCCAGCTCAGTGAGTCAGGCGAACTCCAGGCACTGACGGCTGAGCGCAGCTGGAAAGAAATCTCCCGCGCCCTGATGGAAAATCAGCCACAGGTGTTTATCGAGGTATTGCGCGCGTGTGGCGCGCTCGAAGTGCTGATGCCGGAAGTCGACGCACTGTTCGGCGTCCCGCAACCGGCAGCCCACCACCCGGAAATCGACACCGGCGCCCACACCCTGAGCGTGCTGCAGCAAGCGGCACTACACAAACAACCGCTCACCGTACGCTGGGCCTGCCTGCTGCATGACCTGGGTAAGGGGCTGACGCCAGAGGAGCAGTGGCCGCGTCACATTGCCCATGAGTCCAAGGGACTGAAGTTGATCAAAGCGGTCAACGAACGCTTCAAGGCACCGAGGGATTGCCAGGAGCTGGCGTTGCTGGTCGGCGAGTACCACACCCACGGTCATCGCGCACTGGAACTGAAACCATCGACCTTGCTGGAGCTACTGCAGAGCTTCGACGTTTACCGTCGGCCGCAGCGGTTCGAGGAATTCATCGCGGCTTGTGAGATGGATGCGCGAGGGCGGAAGGGGCTGGAGCAGAGAAGTTATCCACAGGCGGATTATCTGCGCGGGGCGGCGACGGTGGCGCGTAGCGTGGCGGTTCAGCCGTTGCTGGAGCAGGGATTCAAGGGGCCGGAGCTGGGTGAGGCAATCAAGCGTGAACGGCTCAAGGCGTTGAAAGCTTACAAGGAACAGGCCTAAGCAAGATCACAGGATCGCAGCCTGCGGCAGCTCCTACACAGGAATATGCGTTTCCATGTAGGAGCTGCCGCAGGCTGCGATCTTTTGCTTTAAAGCAAATCGGACGGGGTTAATGGCTGCCCACGCCACTCAAATGCCACCGGCGCAAGCACTTGATCAATCTGCGCTTCGGCCCACAACGCGGCGAAACTTTTACCTACACCCGGGTGCACGCGATCCGGCGCAATCAGCGACAACGGCCACAATACAAAGGCATTTTTAAGAATTTCCGCCCTCGGCAGTACCAGGCCATCGAAGTTGCCCACCAGGTCACCGTACAGCAACACGTCGATATCCAGAGGCAAACCTCGGCGATCAGGCGCGTAACGCCCATTATCGGCCTCAATGAACTTTAATCGGCGATCCAGTTCCATCAGCGGCAAGTCGGTACAGGCCGACACCACGAAATTGAAGAACGGCCCGCTCTTGATCCCCACTGGCTGGCTTTCGAAGACCGCCGAGCAACGCATATCCACCAAAAAACCCGCCAGTGCTTCCAGGCCGGCCTGCAAATGGGTTTCGCGCTCGATATTGCTGCCGAGCCCGAGATACACCTGAGTCAGCGACATCCGCGCTCGATCTCCACGCCCACGCCACCGGTAGCGGCAGGAACCGCACCTGGCTTGGTCAGTTTGAGGCGCATCCAGGTGATCTTGAATTCGCTCATCAGCACTTCAACCAGCCGCTCGGCAAAGGTCTCGACCAGCTGGAACTGCGCCTGCTCGGCAAAGGCCTGGATGCGCGACGAAACGCTCGCGTAATCCAGCGCCAGGGTCAGGTCATCGCCAGCGGCGGCCGGACGATTATCCCAGGCGAAACTCAGGTCAAGCCGCAAGCACTGTCGGATGCCTCGCTCCCAGTCATAGGCACCGATCACGGTGTCGACTTCCAGGCCCTCGATAAACACTCTGTCCAAGCACTTTTCTCCGCTACACGACAAGGGCGCAATGCGCCGTTAGAATCAGGGCGTCCTCGCCCGGAATAGTTAGCATGTTTTGGTTACTGGCGACCCTCGCCTACCTGCTCGGCTCTCTGTCCTTCGCCATTTTGCTCAGCCGCCTGACCGGTACCCCCGATCCGCGAATGAGTGGCTCGGGCAATGCCGGCGCCACCAACATGTTGCGCCTGGCTGGCAAGAAACTCGCCATCCTGACCCTGCTCGGCGACCTCTGCAAAGGCCTGTTGCCCGTACTGATCGCCAGCCTCGCAGGCCTGTCACTGCAGGATCAGGCCTGGATCGGCGTTTGCGCCGTCATCGGTCACCTGTTCCCGCTGTACTTCCGCTTTCGCGGTGGCAAGGGTGTCGCCACCGCTGCCGGCATGCTGCTGGGGCTGTACCCGCCAGCAGCCTTGATGGCGGTCTGCGCCTGGCTGCTGACGTTCTACCTGACCCGTACCAGCTCGCTGGCCGCCTTGATCGCCACGCCCCTGACCCTGCCACTGCTGGCCTGGCAAGAGCCGGCAGCGCTGCTGCCAATGTGCGCCCTGACCGCAATGATCGTCTGGCGCCACCGGGGCAATCTACGCGACCTGTTTGCCGGGCGCGAACGGCATTTTTAGCAACCAGCCATGAGCGCCGCTCATCACAGGGGCGACAACTGCTCCATCGGCCACCGTGCCTGCACGCTGATCGCCAGGCTTTCCTGCTGGCCTGCCTGCAGGCGCTGGCAACCGGCAAACGCAATCATGGCGCCATTATCGGTGCAGAACTGCGGACGGGCGTAAAAAACATCGCCCTTCAGGTCGCCGAGCATTTTTTCCAGGGAGGAGCGAAGCGCCTTGTTGGCACTGACGCCTCCAGCGATCACCAGGCGCTTCATGCCAGCCGCTTTCAGGGCGCGCTTGCACTTGATGGTCAAAGTCTCCACCACGGCCTGCTGGAACGCCAGCGAGATGTCGCAACGGGCTTGCTCACCGTCGTCCCCGGCACTCACACACTGCTGCCAGGTGTTCAGGGCGAAGGTTTTCAAGCCGCTGAAGCTGAAGTCCAGGCCAGGGCGGTCGCACATCGGACGCGGGAAAACGAAACGTCCTGCAACGCCCTGCTCGGCCAGCCGAGCGATTTCCGGGCCACCCGGATAATTGAGCCCCATCATCTTCGCGGTCTTGTCGAAGGCCTCGCCTGCGGCGTCATCCAAGGTTTCGCCCAGCAGCGTGTACTGACCGATTCCGTCGACCTGAACCAACTGTGTATGACCACCCGACACCAACAAAGCGACGAACGGAAATTCCGGCGGCTGAGACTCCAGCATCGGCGCCAGCAGGTGGCCTTCCATGTGGTGCACGCCCAGCGCTGGAATGCCCCAGGCAAAGGCCAGCGCCTGGGCACAGGAAGCGCCCACCAGCAACGCACCGACCAGGCCAGGGCCCGCGGTATAAGCGATGGCGTCGATCTCGGTCGGCACGCAGTCGGCTTCGGCCAACACCTGACGAATCAAGGGCAGCATGCGCTTGACGTGGTCACGCGAGGCCAGCTCCGGCACTACGCCACCATAGGCGCGGTGCAGGTCGATCTGGCTGAACAGCGCGTCGGCCAACAGACCGCGTTCACTGTCGTAAAGCGCGACACCGGTTTCGTCGCAAGAGGTTTCTAATCCCAGTACTAGCATGGGTTTGCGCCTTGTTTAGGCTGAATTCGAAGGCGCGCATAATAGTCGCCGCGTGATGCCCCGACCAGCGGTTTTCGATCAGAGGCTTTGCATTCCGTGCGATGAGGGGTTAACATCCGCAACCCTTAAAAACCGACGTCTTCAAGTGCTCTTTTGCCGCGAGGATGTTGACCCCGGTAATGAATGAAGGTAGCTCTGGATGCCAGCCGTCAAAGTAAAAGAGAACGAACCCTTCGACGTAGCTCTGCGTCGTTTCAAGCGCTCCTGCGAAAAAGCCGGTGTACTGGCTGAAGTTCGTAGCCGCGAATTTTACGAGAAGCCAACTTCTGAGCGTAAGCGCAAAGCAGCAGCCGCTGTTAAGCGTCACGCCAAGAAAGTTCAGCGCGAACAGCGCCGCGCCGTTCGTCTGTACTAATACACAGACGATCGTAGCAAGCTTCTGCCAAGCCCGGCTTCACGCCGGGCTAATGGCATTTGCGTAAAACGCTTGATGCTTCACCGTCGAAGCCGCAGACGCGACCGAGACAAATCTGCTTCACTGCGTCAGACCTGGCTCTTTTGCCAGCGGTGCACGTCTTTTCTGACGAGCCTTTCAAGGCTACTGACGAGCACACCCACTGATTCCTCTCACGACGATCAGCCCAAGGCACCTGTTTGCGTGCCGAAAAAGAGCTATCCGAGACCCTTGACGGGCGCAGCCGGATTCAGCGCAACACTTTCAAACAGTCGAATACTGATGAGTAGTAACGTCAGTGGATTTTCGGCAGATACACTTCCCGACAGCGATTATGCAGGCGATACCGGTCGAGCAGCACATTTTGCGTGCCTCAAGCAATGACCCGCGCTCAGCTACCCTTCGCTTCGGTTCCTTTTCAGCGCAGACGACGAGAACGCCATGGCCGGGCTGATTCCCCAGAGCTTCATTGACGACCTTCTGAACCGCACCGACATCGTCGACGTGGTCAGCTCGCGCCTGCAACTGAAAAAGGCCGGCAAGAACCATACGGCCTGTTGCCCGTTCCATAAAGAGAAAACACCCTCTTTCAGCGTTAGCCCCGACAAGCAGTTCTATTACTGTTTCGGCTGCGGCGCGGGTGGCAATGCCCTGGGCTTCATCATGGACCACGACAATCTGGACTTCCCCCAGGCTGTCGAAGAGCTGGCCAAGGCCGCCGGGATGGAAATCCCCCGGGAAGAAAGCGGGCGCCCGCACAAGCCGCGCCAGCCCACCGATTCGCCGCTGTACCCGTTGCTTACGGCCGCCGCCGATTTCTATCGCCAGGCCCTGAAAAGCCATCCGGCGCGCAAAGCCGCAGTGGACTACCTGAAAGGTCGCGGGCTGACCGGTGAAATCGCCCGGGACTTCGGCCTCGGTTTTGCGCCACCTGGCTGGGACAACCTGTTTAAGCACTTGAGCAGCGACACCCTGCAACAAAAAGCCATGATCGATGCCGGCCTGCTGATCGAAAACGCTGAAACCGGCAAGCGCTACGACCGCTTTCGTGATCGCGTGATGTTCCCGATCCGCGACAGTCGCGGGCGCATCATCGCGTTTGGTGGCCGGGTGCTGGGCGACGACAAGCCCAAGTACCTCAACTCGCCGGAGACCCCGGTCTTCCATAAAGGCCAGGAACTCTACGGCCTGTACGAAGCGCGCAAGAACAACCGCAACCTCGACGAAATCATCGTCGTCGAGGGCTACATGGACGTCATCGCCCTCGCCCAGCAAGGCTTGCGCAATGCCGTCGCGACCCTGGGCACCGCCACCAGCGAAGAGCACATGAAACGGCTGTTTCGCGTCGTGCCCAGCGTGCTGTTCTGCTTCGACGGCGACCAGGCCGGCCGCAACGCCGCCTGGCGAGCCCTCGAAGCCACGCTGTCGAGCCTGCAGGATGGCCGTCGCGCGCGATTCCTGTTCCTGCCCGAAGGCGAAGACCCGGACACCCTGGTCCGCTCCGAAGGCACAGACGCCTTCCGCGCACGCATCAACCAGCACGCGCAGCCATTGGCCGATTATTTTTTCCAGCAACTGACGGAAGAAGCCGACCCGCGCTCACTCGAAGGCAAGGCCCACATGGCCACCCTGGCAGCACCGCTGATCGACAAAGTGCCTGGGGCCAACCTGCGCATCCTGATGCGCCAGCGCCTCAGCGAAATCACCGGCCTGAGCGGGGAAGCCGTCAGTCAGCTGGTGCAAAGCGCCCCGCAAGAAGCGCCACCGGCCTACGATCCGGGCATCGATTACGACGCGATGCCCGACCACAGCGACTATCATCAGCCGCAATCGCAGGAAATGTACGTACCGCAGCAGGAATGGACGCCGAAGAAACCCGGCGCAGGCGGCAAGAAATGGGACAAGAAGCCGTGGGACAAGAACGGCAAGCGTGGTGGTGATCGCGATCAACCCCGCGCGCCCAGGGTGCCGGCGGCCGTAGAGCCTCCGACGCTCGCCGCGTTGCGCACGCTGCTCCACCACCCGCAACTGGCCGAAAAAGTCGAGGATGCCGGGCATTTTGCCGCCGAGGACCACACCAACACGCAACTGCTGGTGGCGCTGCTCGAAGCCGTACAGAAGAATCCCAAGCTAAACTCATTTCAGTTGATTGCGCGCTGGCACGGCACGGAGCAAGGACGTTTGCTCAAGGCGCTGGCGGAAAAGGAATGGCTGATTGACGGAGATAACCTTGAACAACAGTTTTTCGACACCATTACTAGCTTGTCAGCCCGCCAACGCGAGCGAAATCTGGAACAACTGCTCAGGAAAGCCCGACAAAGCGAGCTGAGCACAGAAGAGAAAAACCAACTGCGCGACCTATTAAGTCGCAATGTTTCCGCATCAAGCCCGACCTCAACTGGCGCGTGAGGTCATAGCTCAGGTATAATCCTCGGCTTGTTTTTTGCCCGCCAAGACCTTCAGTGGATAGGGTGTTATGTCCGGAAAAGCGCAACAGCAGTCTCGTATCAAAGAGTTGATCACACTTGGTCGTGAGCAGGGCTACCTGACTTACGCGGAGGTCAACGACCACCTGCCGGAGGATATTTCAGATCCGGAACAGGTGGAAGACATCATCCGCATGATCAACGACATGGGGATCAACGTATTCGAGGTTGCGCCAGATAAGGATTCCCTTATGCTGGCCGACGCCGATACCGACGAAGCCGCGGCCGAAGAGGCAGCTGCTGCGTTGGCAGCGGTCGAGACCGACATTGGTCGCACTACCGACCCGGTGCGCATGTACATGCGCGAAATGGGTACGGTCGAGCTCCTCACTCGTGAAGGCGAAATCGAAATCGCCAAACGTATTGAAGAGGGCATCCGTGAAGTGATGAGCGCAATCGCGCACTTCCCTGGCACGGTTGATCATATTCTCTCCGAATACACTCGCGTCACCACCGAAGGTGGCCGCTTGTCCGACGTCCTGAGCGGTTATATCGACCCGGACGATGGTATTGCGCCGCCTGCGGCGGAAGTACCGCCGCCGATCGACGCCAAGGCCGCGAAAGCGGATGACGATGCCGAAGACGATGACGCCGAAGCTTCCGATGACGAAGAAGAAGCCGAAAGCGGTCCGGATCCGATCATCGCCGCCCAGCGTTTTGGCGCTGTCGCCGATCAGATGGAAATCACCCGCAAGGCGCTGAAAAAGCACGGTCGCCACAACAAGCTGGCAATTGCCGAGCTGTTGGCACTGGCCGAACTGTTCATGCCGATCAAACTGGTTCCGAAGCAATTCGAAGGCCTGGTCGAGCGTGTGCGCAGTGCCCTGGATCGTCTGCGTCAGCAAGAGCGTGCGATCATGCAGCTCTGCGTTCGTGATGCGCGCATGCCGCGTGCCGACTTCCTGCGCCAGTTCCCGGGCAACGAAGTCGACGAAAGCTGGTCTGACGCACTGGCCAAAGGCAAGAGCAAATACGCCGAAGCCATTGGTCGCCTGCAGCCGGACATCATTCGTTGCCAGCAGAAGCTGACCGCGCTGGAAACCGAGACCGGTTTGACGATCGCCGAGATCAAGGACATCAACCGTCGCATGTCGATCGGTGAGGCCAAGGCCCGCCGCGCGAAGAAAGAGATGGTCGAAGCGAACTTGCGTCTGGTGATCTCCATCGCCAAGAAGTACACCAACCGTGGCCTGCAATTCCTCGATCTGATCCAGGAAGGCAACATCGGCCTGATGAAAGCGGTAGACAAGTTCGAATACCGTCGCGGCTACAAGTTCTCGACTTATGCCACCTGGTGGATCCGTCAGGCGATCACTCGCTCGATCGCCGACCAGGCACGCACCATCCGTATTCCGGTGCACATGATCGAGACGATCAACAAGCTCAACCGCATTTCCCGCCAGATGCTGCAGGAAATGGGTCGCGAACCGACCCCGGAAGAGCTGGGCGAACGCATGGAAATGCCTGAGGACAAGATCCGCAAGGTATTGAAGATCGCTAAAGAGCCGATCTCCATGGAAACCCCGATCGGTGATGACGAAGACTCCCATCTGGGTGACTTCATCGAAGACTCGACGATGCAGTCGCCAATCGATGTCGCGACCGTTGAGAGCCTCAAGGAAGCGACTCGCGAAGTGCTGTCCGGCCTCACTGCCCGTGAAGCCAAGGTACTGCGCATGCGCTTCGGAATCGACATGAATACCGACCACACCCTCGAGGAGGTTGGTAAGCAGTTCGACGTGACCCGTGAACGGATTCGTCAGATCGAAGCCAAGGCGCTGCGCAAGCTGCGCCATCCGACGAGAAGCGAGCACTTGCGCTCCTTCCTCGACGAGTGACACCAGAACCCCCGGCCCAGGCCGGGGGTTTTGTTTTGTGCAGATTAAATCCCCCGCACCACCCCACCCGCCGTTTTGCCCGTCTACACTCGAAACATTCCCCGAGCCATAACGAGACCGTTATGCCCAGACTGCCGACCGTGTTTTTTTTGCTGTCGCTGATTTCCTGGACCGCAACGGCTGGCGCGCTGACTCTAACCGACGAAGAACGTAGCTGGCTTGCGGCCCACCCGGACCTGCGCCTGGGTGTCGATGCGTCCTGGCCCCCCTTTGAGTTTCGCGACGACCAGGGGCGTTACCAGGGCCTTGCGGCAGACTATATCGACCTGATTCGCGAGCGACTGGCCATCAAGCTCACACCCATCGAGCCCGTGAGCTGGACGGTCGTGCTGGACCAGGCCAAACAAGGCAAGCTGGACCTTTTGCCGGGCATCATGTCGACCCCGGAACGCCAGGCCTACCTGTCATTCACCCGCCCCTACCTGGATTTCCCGATCGTCATCCTGGCGCATGTCGGAGGCGCCCAGCCGCGTAAACTCAAAGACCTGTACGGGCTGAAAATCGCCGTGGTGGAAAACTACGCGCCCCACGAACTGTTGCGTACCCACAATCCCGATCTGAACCTGGTGGCGATGCCCAACGTCAGTTCAGCCTTGCAGGCGCTGGCCACCGATGAAGTGGACGCCGTGGTAGGCGATCTCGCCTCCAGCATCTGGAGTTTGCGCCAGCTCAAGCTCGACGGGCTGTATGTCAGCGGCGAAACCCCCTACCGCTATCAGTTGGCCATGGGCGTACCACGGGACAACAAGATGCTGGTCGGCATCCTGGATAAAGTCCTGGCCGACATGTCGCCTGCTGAAATCAGCTCGATCCAGGAGCACTGGGTGGGCAACGTTCTCGATCATCGAACATTCTGGTCCGATCTGCTGATCTACGGCCTGCCTGGGCTACTGCTGCTGATCCTCGTGCTGGCTGGAGTGATCCGCGTCAACCGTCGCTTGAGTTCGGAAATCGCCCGCAGGGTTGATCTGGAGCAGGAACTGCGCAGCAGCGAATACCATTACCGCGGGCTGGTGGAGAGTCTGTCGGCCATCGCCTGGGAAGCGCGGATGAGCGACTTCACCTACAGCTATGTGTCGCCCCACGCCGAAGACCTGCTCGGTTACCCCCTGTCCCACTGGTTGATCCCCGGCTTCTGGCGCAACATCATCCACCCCGCCGACCTCACCCGCGCGCAGAGCTTCTGCGACCACGAAGTGCTGGCCGGGCGAGACCACAGCCTCGATTACCGGGTCATCACCGCTGACGGGCGTTGCTTGTGGGTCCGCGACATCGTCAGCCTGATCGAACACGGTCATGAGCCGGTGATGCGCGGCCTGATGATCGACATCAGCGAAACCAAGCGCACCGAAGAAGCACTGCGCCAGTCTGAACAGAAGTTCGCTTCGGTATTCCAGCAATGCCCGGACATCCTCGTGATCGCACGCCTCAGCGACGGCTGCCTGCTGGAGGTCAACGAGGCGTTCGAAGAACAGATCGGCCTCAGGGCCGAGGACGTTATCGGCCAGACCGCCACCAACCTCAACATCTGGGGCATCCCGGGCGTCGGGCCCGGGCTGCTGCAGCGCCTGCAGGCCGGCAGCATCCGCAACCTGGAGATGCCCTTTCGCCGCAGCAATGGCCAAGTGTTCACCGGCCTGATCTCTGCCGAACCGTTCGACCTCGACACGACCCCGGCGCTGGTAGTCGTGGTGCGCGACATCACCCAGCTCAAGGAAACCCAGCAACAACTGCAAACCTCCGAAGAGAAATTCGCCAAGGCGTTCCACGCCTCGCCGGACGGCCTGTTGCTGTCCCGGCAAAGCGATGGCCTGCTGATCGAGGTCAACGAGGGCTTCAGCCGCATTACCGGCTTCAACAGCGCAATGTCCGTGGATCGCTCGGCTCTGGACCTGGGGATCTGGGTCAACCTCAACGAGCGCAAGCAAATGCTCGACCTGTTGCACCGGGACGGTTTCGTCCGAGACTTCAGCTGCCATATCCGCCGCAGCGACGGGCAGATCCGCCTCTGCGAGGTCTCCAGTCGTCCGCTGCCAATCGGTGACGATGACTGCATGCTGACCATTGCCCGGGACATCACCGAGCGCCACCTGATGCAGGAAAAACTGCAACAGGCCGCCACGGTATTCGAGAGCACCGCAGAAGGCGTGCTGATCACCGATACCCAGCAGCACATCAGCGCAGTCAACCGTGCCTTTAGCGAAATCACCGGCTACAGCGAAAGCGAAGCACTGGGCCATACTCCGCGCCTGCTTGCCTCGGGCCTGCATGACAGCGCGTTCTACGCCGCCATGTGGCATCAACTGACCGCCGAAGGTCATTGGCAAGGCGAGATTTCCAACCGACGCAAGAATGGCGAACTCTATCCGAGCTGGCTGACCATCAGCGCCGTGCGCAATCGCGAAAATTTCATCACCCACTTCGTGGCCGTGTTCGCCGACATTTCCAGCCTCAAACACGCCCAGGCCAAACTCGACTACCAGGCTCACCACGACCCGCTGACCGGCCTACCCAACCGCACGCTGTTCGAGAGCCGTTTACTCAACGCCCTCAATCACCAGAAGGAAAACGGCGGCCAGGGGGCGGTGCTGTTCCTCGATCTGGACCGTTTCAAGCACATCAACGACAGCCTCGGCCACCCGGTCGGCGATCTGTTGCTCAAGGGCATTGCCGTGCGCCTCAAGGACCAGTTGCGCGACATCGACACCGTCGCGCGCCTGGGCGGCGACGAATTCATCATCCTGCTCCCCGGCCTGCAGCAAGCCAGCGACGCCGACAACATCGCCACCAAGCTGCTCAACTGCTTTACCGCGCCGTTCCAGGCCGGCGAACATGAGTTTTTCATCAGTTCCAGCATCGGCACGAGCCTGTACCCCAAGGACGGCTGCGACGTGGCCACGCTGATCAAGAATGCCGATGCGGCGATGTACCGCTCCAAGGCCAAGGGCCGCAACCGTGTCGAAAGCTATACCTTCGACCTCACCGCCCAGGCCAGCGAGCGCGTGGCGCTGGAGCACGAACTGCGCCGCGCCATCGAGCGCAATGAACTGCACCTGTGCTACCAACCCAAGATCAGCCTCGAGGACTATCGCCTGGTGGGCGCCGAAGCGCTGATTCGCTGGCGTCATCCGACCTTTGGCGACGTACCGCCCGAACATTTCATTTCGCTTGCCGAAGAAAACGGCATGATCCTGCAGATCGGCGATTGGGTTCTCGAGACCGCATGCCGGCAGATGTTTGAATGGAACCAGATGTACGAAGGCCTCGGCCCGCTGTCGGTCAACCTCGCCGGTGCCCAGCTGCGCCAACCAAACCTGCTGGGGCGCATCGAGCAGTTGCTCAAGGACAACCGCCTCAACCCCGGCTACCTGCAACTGGAAATCACCGAAAACTTCATCATGAGCCAGGCCGAAGAAGCGCTGGCGGTGCTGCACCAACTCAAGCACTTGGGCGTGCAACTGGCGATCGACGACTTCGGCACCGGCTACTCCTCGCTGAGTTACCTCAAGCGCCTGCCGCTGGACATTCTCAAGATCGACCAATCCTTCGTCCGCGGCCTGCCGGATGACCCCCACGACGCCGCGATCGTGCGCGCCATCATCGCCCTCGGCCGCAGTATGCAATTCACGGTCATCGCCGAGGGCGTCGAAACCCAGGCGCAGCAGCAATTCCTGGCCGCCGAAGGCTGTGAGCAGATCCAGGGCTACATCGTCAGCCTGCCCCTGCCCCCCGACGAATTTGCCGCAACGTTCCTTCGTACAGTAGTTTCAGATTTTTCGGATAGCACAGCCGCGAAACCATCGCTATAATCCGCGACCAATGGGGCCTATAGCTCAGTTGGTCAGAGCAGAGGACTCATAATCCTTTGGTCCACGGTTCAAGTCCGTGTGGGCCCACCAAACAAGAAAGCCGCGCAATGCGCGGCTTTTGCGTGTCTGAAGGGTTCGAATCAGTCGCCATTGTCTAATCGCTCAGTTGGCAAAGTTCTCGATCTTTACCTGACCTTCCGGGAAGGTGGCAATGATTTCCAACTCGCCACCCATTGCGCGGATGTAGTTGCGCAAAGTACTGATGTACATGTCTGTACGCCGCTCCATCTTGGAGATCGCCGCCTGGTTGACATGAAGTGTTTTGGCCAGCGAGTCCTGACTCAACGCTTGCGCCTGGCGCAACTCGTGCAATGGCATTTGAGCTCGCAGCTTCTGATGCAAAGCCTCGACACGCGATTGAGACTCTGGAGCTCGACGCGCCACCAAATCAGCAAATTTTTTAGCCATTTTCATAGCCCTCTTTCTTCAATGTTTCCAAGTGCTCGTCGAAGAAACGCTCGGCTAGCGGCACATGGTCCGTATACCAACGCTCCTGGCCGGTTTTATCACCCCCGATCAGCAGAATCGCGCAGCGCCGTCCCGAACGCGTACAGCACACGGTACGGCCTGCCAGCGTGTTGGACCCTAACGCAGGCCTATTCAAATATGTAACACGGGTATCGCCTGCACCGCCCGCAGCCGCTCAAGCATCTGCCCCGTCAACACGACCTCATACGTATCCGCCGCCCGCCCCCACTGCTCGACGATAACCATGCCGCCCACCAAGGCCGCTGCCAGTTCGGTAATGGTCCCGGACAGTTCTTCCACGATGTCTTGAGTCCGCTGCCACGCGCGATCCGTCAGAATTTTAAGTTCAGCGGTTATACGCTCGGACGCCGCCGGATCGGTCTCGGGATAAAGCACATTGCGCAGTAGATGCTGCAGCTCCCTGATCTTTGCGTAATCCTGCTCCGCCCCCTGCTCTCCCTTGAGGATGGCTGTGGCTTTCGACTTGTCGACGCGTTGCCCGGCTGAAGATTTTGCAGGCAGTGTCTGCGCCATTGCGCCAGCCAGAAGGACGATCATCCGGGCCTCCAGATGTTGCTTCATGGCCTCGATCGAAGAAATCGCCCGCACCAGGCTAACGGACGCCCCGCCGTGATGCCGTAAGTCCATGGTCACTGTCAGGCTCACGCTGCCCGTGGCAAAACCCAAGGCACGGGCGACGACGTAGTGGCCCATTTCGTGATGGGCAATCTCCCAGGCACGAGCCCGTACAGCAGGAGGCATTTTCTTCGACATGACCTGTCCCTCGTGTCACGACCACAATTGAGCTGTCATACATCACAGACCAAATGCGGACTCCGGGTCAATCATCAAAACCTGAATCGAACCAGGGTGCGCCAGAGGTTTTTCCACACCGAGCGTTTGTGTTTCTTCCAGTTGCGTTCCCACCATTCATCTTCATTTACCGCGCGCGCCTCGATGTCGCTGCCTGTCACCGCCGCTGCGTGCTGGCGAAACAGCATGGGAAATACACAATGTTGTTTGATCTGCCGTTTGAACAGGACATCGACTGGTACTCCGACGTAGGGAGTTTGGGCCAGCACCCTGCAGCCTTCGCGGGAGAGGATGTAGGCGTGCAGTGCCACCACGTTGCCGCGGGCAATGAACGGGAACCATGTCAGCCACGTACGACCCATGCTGTACCCCAGGTGCAACGCCTGAAACCTGTTACGGCGAATAAACCGGTTCACCCAGCGCACCTGTATCGGATGAAGCCCATAGGGCTTGGCATCGTCCTCGAAGATCAATACCCGCTGCCAACCTTCGGCCAGGACTTTTCTGGCCAGTGCCTGATGTGATTCGTAACAGCCTCGGATCGGGTCGCTGTTGCGCTGGGCAATGAAGAACTCGATCGGGTTTGAAATAAGCGTTGCGACGCTGCTTCGGAACAGTTGCCGCCGGTCATGGCGCTCACTCAAGGATATGCAGTACACCTGATCAACATCGAACGAGACCTTTTCCATTCGCCCCTGGCACCTTAAGACCTCTCCGCGACCCGACGTCACGGAAAGAATCAATGATCGGCAAGGGGGTCCTGCCACGTATGTCAGACACGTCCTGAAATGGCGTTGGCTTTTCTGATCGATATCGCCCACGGTCAGCAGGATGTTGGCGTCGCGAGCGCTGCGGGGGATGTGCCTGTAACATGCCTGCACATTGATCCAAGCCGCTGGAGACCGCCTTGCCTGACATTCGCCCGCCCGTTCTCGACGAAATCGACCGTCAGCTGATTGCGGCCCTGCAGATCAACGCCCGCGAAAGCGTGGCCATGCTCGCCCGGCAACTGGGCATCGCGCGCACCACCGTCACGTCGCGCCTGGCGCGGCTGGAAAAGGCCAAGGTCATCACCGGCTACGGCGTGCGGCTCGGCCAGCGCGTGGTGGATGGCGGGCTGCAGGCGTATGTGGGGATTACCGTGCAGCCGCGTTCCGGCAAGGAGGTGTTGCGGCGCCTGAGTGCGATGGCCCAGGTGCAGCAGTTGTGTGCGGTGAGTGGAGAATTTGATTATGTGGCCTGGTTGCGCAGCGATTCGCCGGAGCAGCTGGATGAGTTGCTGGATCAGATTGGCAGTGTGGATGGGGTGGAGAAGACCACGACGTCGATCATCTTGAGCAGCAAGATTGATCGGGGGCAGCCGGTTTAAGGTTTTTCCGATGGTTATGGCTGTCTGGCTGGCCTGCAAAGAACCTGTAGGAGCTGGCTTGCCAGCGAAGGCGTCCGGACCATCAACACAAGATTCAAAGGCCTCATCGCTGGCAAGCCAGCTCCTACAGTGGTCAGTGTGCGCAGTTATCTCGTCATACTGATCAGAAATCTGGCAAAACGACGACACTTTGCGTCTTATTAACGTGTTCGGTGCTCTCTAGAATGGCTGGCATCTTTTCCTATACTCAGATGCGCATTCCGCGTCGGGTCGCCAGCAAGGTCAGCCATGAACAAGAACAATCGCCATCCTGCAGACGGTAAAAAACCGATCACCATTTTCGGTCCGGACTTTCCTTTCGCCTTCGACGACTGGATCGAACACCCGGCCGGCCTGGGCAGCATTCCCGAGCACCATCACGGTGCCGAAGTGGCGATTGTCGGTGCCGGTATCGCCGGGCTGGTGGCCGCGTACGAGTTGATGAAGCTGGGTCTCAAGCCCGTGGTCTATGAGGCCTCGAAGCTGGGCGGGCGCCTGCGCTCCCAGGCGTTCAATGGCACCGACGGCATCGTCGCCGAGTTGGGCGGCATGCGCTTCCCGGTATCGTCCACCGCGTTCTATCACTATGTCGACAAGCTGAACCTTGAAACCAAACCCTTCCCCAACCCGCTGACACCGGCCTCCGGCAGCACCGTCATCGACCTGGAAGGCAAGACCCATTACGCACAGAAACTGGCGGATCTTCCTGCACTGTTCCAGGAAGTCGCCGACGCCTGGGCCGATGCCCTGGAAGCGGGTTCGCAGTTCGCCGATATCCAGCAGGCCATCCGCGACCGCGACGTGCCGCGCCTCAAGGAGCTGTGGAACACCCTCGTGCCGTTGTGGGACGACCGCACCTTCTACGATTTCGTGGCCACCTCCGAAGCCTTCGCCAAGCTGTCGTTCCATCACCGTGAAGTGTTCGGCCAGGTCGGTTTCGGTACCGGTGGTTGGGACTCGGACTTCCCCAACTCGATGCTGGAAATCTTCCGCGTGGTGATGACCAACTGCGACGATCACCAGCATCTGGTGGTCGGCGGCGTCGAACAGGTACCACAGGGCATCTGGCGCCATGTCCCGGAACGCTGCGTGCACTGGCCGCAGGGCACCAGCCTCAAGTCGTTGCACAGCGGCGCGCCACGTTCCGGCGTGAAGAAAATCGCCCACGCGCCGGACGGCCGTTTTGCGGTCACCGACAACAACGGCGACACCCGCGAATACGCCGCGGTGCTGACCACCTGCCAGAGCTGGCTGCTGACCACCCAGATCGAATGCGACGAAACCCTGTTCTCGCAGAAGATGTGGATGGCCCTGGACCGCACCCGTTACATGCAGTCGTCGAAAACCTTCGTGATGGTCGACCGCCCGTTCTGGAAGGACAAGGATCCGGAAACCGGCCGCGACCTGATGAGCATGACCCTGACCGATCGCCTGACCCGTGGCACCTACCTGTTCGACAACGGCGACGACAAGCCCGGGGTGATTTGCCTGTCCTATTCGTGGATGAGCGATGCGCTGAAAATGCTCCCGCACCCGGTGGAAAAACGCGTGAAGCTGGCGCTGGATGCGCTGAAAAAAATCTACCCGAAAGTCGACATCGCCGCGCGCATCATCGGCGATCCGATCACCGTGTCCTGGGAGGCCGACCCGCATTTCCTCGGCGCCTTCAAGGGTGCCCTGCCCGGCCACTATCGCTACAACCAGCGCATGTACGCGCATTTCATGCAGGACGACATGCCGGCCGAACAGCGCGGGATTTTCATCGCCGGCGACGACGTTTCGTGGACCCCGGCCTGGGTCGAAGGCGCGGTACAGACCTCGCTCAATGCGGTGTGGGGCATCATGAAACACTTCGGCGGTGCAACTCACGCCGAGAATCCGGGTCCAGGAGATGTGTTCAACGAAATCGGCCCGATCGCCCTGCCCGAGTAAGAGGAATCCGAAATGCGCGTAGCCCTTTACCAATGTCCACCGTTGCCCCTGGATGTCGCCGGCAACCTTCAGCGTCTGCATCAGCTGGCGCTGGAGGCAAAGGGCGCCGACTTGCTGGTACTGCCGGAGATGTTCCTGACCGGCTACAACATCGGCGTCGATGCCGTCAGCGTGCTGGCGGAGGTACACAACGGTGAATCGGCGCAACAGATCGCGCGCATTGCCAAGACCGCCGGGATAGCCATCCTGTATGGCTATCCCGAACGCTGCGAAGACGGACAAATCTACAATGCCGTGCAACTGATCGACGCCCATGGCGAGCGCCTGTGCAATTACCGCAAGACGCACCTGTTCGGTGACCTCGACCGTTCGATGTTCAGCGCCGGCTCGGACGACTTCCCCATCGTTGAACTCAATGGCTGGAAGCTCGGCTTCCTGATCTGCTACGACCTCGAGTTCCCGGAAAATACCCGCCGCCTGGCCCTGGCCGGCGCCGAACTGATCCTGGTACCGACGGCCAACATGATCCCGTTCGACTTCATCGCTGACGTTACCGTCCGCGCCCGGGCCTACGAGAATCAGTGCTACGTGGCTTATGCCAACTATTGTGGGAGCGAAGGCGATATCCACTACTGTGGCCAAAGCAGCATCGCGGCACCGGATGGCAGCCGCATTGCCCAGGCGGGACTCGATGAGGCGCTGATTGTCGGTGAGCTGGACCGCCAGTTGATGCTCGACTCCCGCGCAGCCAATCGCTACCTGATCGATCGCCGTCCCGAGCTTTACGGCGCGCTGAACAAGCGCTGAGCCACCGTTATCCGCTAGCATTGGCACTTCTCTGTCCTGGAAGTGCTCATGCCTGCGCTGAATCCCCCTCGCCCCCACACTGAAACCCTGGCCAACGGCTTGCGGGTGACGCTGCGTCATGCCCCGGATTTGAAGCGCTGCGCGGCGGCGTTGCGGATTGCCGCCGGCAGCCATGATGTGCCGTTGGCCTGGCCGGGCCTGGCGCACTTTCTCGAACACCTGCTGTTTCTCGGCACCGAGCGTTTTGCCGCTGACCAAGGGTTGATGGCCTTCGTCCAGCGCTACGGCGGCCAGGTGAATGCGCAAACCTGCGAACGCAGCACCGATTACTTTTTCGAGTTGCCACCCCAGGCGTTTGCCCAAGGCCTGGAGCGGTTGGCGGACATGCTCGCCCATCCGCGCATGAAGCTGGATGACCAGCACCGGGAACGGGAAGTGCTGCACGCGGAGTTCATCGCCTGGTCCCAGGATGCCGCGGCGCAGCAGCAACTGGCACTGATGGACGGGCTTAGCGACACTCATCCGTTGCGCGGTTTTCATGCCGGCAACCGCGGCAGCCTGCCGGTGCCGCAACCCGAGTTCCAGCAGGCCTTGCAGGATTTTTACCAGCGCTATTACCAGACCGGACAAATGACCTTGAGCCTTGCCGGCCCCCAGAGCCTTGATGAATTGAGGCTGTTGGCCGAAGCGTTCGGCAACGTCATTGCCAATGGCGAGAAGGTCCCGCAACAAGCCCCGACGCCGCTGATGGCAGGCGCGAGCAATAGTTATCAACAGGTCGGCGAGCATCGGCTGGACCTGCTGTTTGCCCTTGAAGCACTGCCCGACTCATCCGCCGAAGCGCTGGGCTTTCTGTGCCATTGGCTGAACACCGCGAAATCCGGTGGGCTGCTGGCTGAACTGCGCAAACAGGGCCGAGTTGAAAACCTCAAGGCGCGTCCCCTGTATCAGTTCGCCGGACAAGCCTTGCTGCACATTGAGTTCACCCTGCCCGCCAATGCTTTGGCGAGCGAGATTGGCGAGCAATTGCAGGACTGGCTGGGCTTTTTCGCCCGACAGGACTGGCGCGGGTTACGCGAGGAATACGCGGCGCTGCGCCAGCGCCAGGCAAGTAGTGCCTTGCAACTGGCTCGTCAGGACATCGAAGAGCGCGAAGTAGACTTATCCGAAGTCGGTGTTGCCGCCCTCAAGGTCATTCTGGAAAAAATCGGCGCTGTGGATAACTTCAACGGCCCGTGGCAACTCCCCGCGCCCAATCCGTTCCTGCGCACCGAAGCTGCGCCTCCAGGGGCCGGCTTGATTCGCGGACAAACCAGCGCCCACCGGGGCCTGCGCACCTTTGCCCAAGACCGCTCACGCAGCCGCCGCGAACGTTCGCCGATGCAGTTCAGCCAGGCGCTACCGGAAAACGGCGCTGAAGCTGCGCTGTACCTGCGCTGGCGCCTGGACGCGGCCCCCGGCACCAGCCTTCAATCGCGTCTGGAAAACACTCTGCAAGCGCTGCGTGAAGACGCAAGTGAAGCCGGCGTGGATTTTTCCTTCGCTGCGTCGGGCAATCAATGGCTGTTGAAAATGACCGGCCCGCAAGCGCCGATGCCGTCCATACTCGAACACGCGCTGAACCTGCTGACCCAGCCTGATGCAGGGCTGTCACCGCCATCACCGGCCCGCCCCACCTTGATGCCGATTCGACAGCTACTCAAGGTTCTGCCCGAGCACTGCCTTGAGCCATCGGTTGAATCGGACAACTTGGCACAACTGTGGTCGAGCGCTCGCTGGACTGGCCTGGCGAGCGGTTTTTCTGCCCAGACTCAGGCGGCCATGGGGCTAGCTTTGAGCCGCGTGCCGGGTACTGCGGATACGCAACAGGCGCCGGCACCGTCAATCCATTCGCAGCACCTGTGGAGCAGCATGACGACCCACTCCAGCGAACACGCGCTGTTACTGTTCTGTCCGACAGCCACCCAGGATCTGGCCGACGAAGCCGCCTGGTGGTTGCTCGCCCATCTCTGTCAGACGCCGTTCTATCAGCGCCTGCGGGTGGAGCTGCAACTGGGCTACGCGGTGTTCAGTGCCCTGCGACAGATCCACGGGCAGACCGGGCTGCTGCTGGGTGTGCAATCGCCGAATGTGGCCGCTGCGGAGCTCTTGCAACATATCGAACAATTCCTGAACGGGTTGCCGGCGCTGATCCAGGCCCTCGACGAAAGCGCCTTCATCAGCAAGCGCCAGACCCTGGCCGATCAGTTTTCCAGCGCCGCCCTGCCAACAAGCCAAGCCGCCGAATTGCTCTGGCAGGGTAAATTGGCCGGCCGCCCGTCGGATTATCTGACGCAGTTACCCCAGGCCATTCTCCTGACCGACCGCGGCGCACTGCTGGCCGCGATCCAGCGCCTGAACCGGGCCGAAGGCGGCTGGCGCTGCCTGGCGAACAACCCTGCACCCGGAGCGCCCTGGCAAGCGACAAAATGATCATTACCCAGACGGTAAGGAGCTTTTTCAAAGTTTCACGGGCAATCCGTGTGAAATTTTGAGTAACATAGCAGCCTAACTATTTGGAACATCTCTGACTGGAGGTGGACTATACATATAGATAGCGCTGTCCAACCTTACCTGAAGGAGTTCAACTGATGGCCTGGACCAAACCGGCTTACACCGACCTGCGTATCGGCTTCGAAGTCACCATGTACTTCGCAAGCCGTTGATCTCTGCCCTGGCAGAATGCAGCACAACGCCTCGGTTATCCGAGGCGTTTTATTTTCAGCGTTGAAATGATGGAGCGCCCATGTTTGTCCAGATCCTAGGTTCCGCCGCTGGCGGTGGTTTTCCGCAGTGGAACTGCAATTGCGAGAACTGCGCAGGTTTTCGCAACGGCAGCCTGCGGGCCCAGGCGCGCACCCAATCGTCCATCGCGATTTCCGATGACGGCGTGAACTGGGTGCTGTGCAACACTTCCCCGGACATCCGTGCCCAGCTGCAAAGCTTCGCGCCCATGCAACCGGGGCGTGCCCTGCGTGATACCGGGATCAGCGCGATCATCCTGATGGACAGCCAGATCGACCACACCACTGGCCTGCTCATGTTGCGTGAAGGTTGCCCGCATCAGGTCTGGTGCACCGACATGGTCCACGAAGACCTGAGCACCGGCTTCCCGCTGTTCAACATGTTGACCCACTGGAACGGCGGCCTGAGCTGGAACCGCATCGAGCTCGACCAGAGCTTCAGCGTTCCAGCCTGCCCGAACCTGCGTTTCACCCCGCTGCCCCTGCGCAGCGCTGCGCCGCCCTACTCGCCGCATCGCTTCGACCCGCATCCGGGCGACAACATCGGCCTGATCGTCGAAGACCTCAATACCGGAGGCAAACTGTTCTATGCACCGGGCCTGGGCAAAGTCGACGCGCCGCTGCTGGAGATCATGGCCGCCAGCGATTGCCTGCTGGTGGACGGCACGCTGTGGGACGACGACGAAATGCAGCGCCGTGGTGTCGGCACCCGTACCGGCCGGGAGATGGGCCACTTGGCGCAGAACGGCCCTGGCGGCATGCTCGAAGTGCTGGAGCAGCTGCCAACGCAGCGCAAGGTACTTATCCACATCAACAACACCAACCCGATTCTCGATGAGGATTCACCGCAGCGGGCGGAGCTGGATCGGCGTGAAGTTGAAGTGGCGTATGACGGCATGAGTATTGTGCTGTAACTGACGGCCCCTTCGCTGGCAAGCCAGCTCCTACAGTGACCGCGTACCCCTGTAGGAGCTGGCTTGCCAGCGAAAGGGCCAGACCAGCCACCAAAGAATCCACCGGCTGTACTCCGGAGACCCGCAATGACCGACACCCCGATGTCCCCCGCCGAATTCGAAGCCGCCCTGCGCGCCAAGGGCGCCTTCTACCACATCTATCACCCGTATCACGTGGCGATGTATGAAGGCCGGGCGACCCGCGAGCAGATCCAGGGCTGGGTCGCCAACCGTTTTTACTATCAGGTGAACATCCCGCTGAAGGACGCGGCGATCCTGGCCAACTGCCCGGACCGCGAGATCCGCCGCGAATGGATTCAACGCCTGCTGGACCACGACGGCGCCCCCGGCGAAGACGGCGGCATCGAAGCCTGGCTGCGCCTGGGCCAGGCCGTCGGCCTCGACCCGGACCAATTGCGCTCCCAGGAACTGGTGCTGCCCGGCGTGCGCTTTGCCGTCGACGCCTACGTCAACTTCGCCCGTCGGGCCAGTTGGCAGGAGGCCGCGAGCAGCTCGCTGACGGAACTGTTCGCGCCGCAGATCCATCAGTCGCGCCTGGACAGCTGGCCGCAGCATTACCCGTGGATCGACCCCGCCGGCTACGAATATTTCCGCACGCGCCTGGGTCAGGCGCGGCGCGATGTCGAGCACGGCCTGGCCATCACCCTCGAGCACTACAAGACCCGGGAAGGCCAGGAACGCATGCTGGAAATTCTCCAGTTCAAACTGGACATTCTTTGGAGCATGCTCGATGCCATGAGCATGGCCTACGAACTCAATCGCCCGCCGTATCACAGCGTGACCGGGGAACGGGTCTGGCATAAAGGAATCACCCTATGAGCTTCGATCGCAGCAAGACCCCGACCTGGCGCCCTGGCTACCGATTCCAGTACGAACCGGCCCAGCAAGGCCATGTGCTGCTGTATCCCGAAGGCCTGATCAAGCTCAATGAAAGCGCCGCGCTGATCGGCGGCTTGATCGACGGCGAGCGTGACGTCGCCGCGATTATCAATGAGCTCGACACCCAGTTCCCGGGCGTGCCCGAACTCGCGGACGACATCGAGCAATTCATGGAGGTTGCCCGTGCGCAGCACTGGATCGAACTTGCCTGATTCATCCAGGCAAGTGCCGCCCACACCCGAGATCGGCCTGCCCCTGTGGCTGCTGGCCGAGCTGACCTATCGCTGCCCGCTGCAATGCCCGTACTGCTCCAATCCGCTGGATTTCGCCGAACAAGGCAAAGAACTCAGCACCGAACAATGGCTCAAGGTGTTCCGTGAAGCGCGGGAGATGGGCGCGGCGCAGCTGGGTTTTTCCGGCGGCGAACCCCTGGTGCGCCAGGACCTTGCCGAGCTGATCGCCGAGGCACGCAAGCTGGGTTTCTACACCAACCTGATCACCTCCGGCATCGGCCTGACCGAGCAGAAAATCAGCGACTTCAAGAAGGCCGGGCTCGATCATATCCAGATCAGTTTCCAGGCCAGCGACGAGCAGGTGAACAACCTGCTGGCGGGTTCGAAAAAGGCCTTCGCGCAAAAGCTGGAAATGGCCCGCGCCGTCAAAGCCCATGGCTACCCGATGGTGCTGAACTTCGTGACCCATCGGCACAATATCGACAAGATCGACCGCATCATCGAGTTGTGCATCGCCCTGGAGGCAGACTTCGTCGAACTTGCCACCTGCCAGTTCTACGGCTGGGCTCAGCTCAATCGAGTCGGGCTATTGCCGACCAGAGAGCAACTGGTGCGCGCCGAACGCATCACCAATGAATACCGCGCCAAACTGGAAGCCGAAGGTCATCCGTGCAAGTTGATTTTCGTCACGCCGGACTACTACGAAGAACGCCCGAAAGCCTGCATGAACGGCTGGGGCAGTATTTTTCTGACAGTGACGCCGGACGGAACCGCCCTGCCCTGTCACGGCGCCCGACAGCTGCCGTTGCAGTTTCCCAACGTGCGCGACCACAGCATGCAGCACATCTGGTACGACTCGTTCGGCTTCAACCGCTTTCGCGGTTACGACTGGATGCCCGAGCCCTGCCGCTCATGCGACGAGAAGGAAAAGGACTTCGGCGGCTGTCGCTGCCAGGCGTTCATGCTCACGGGTGACGCGAGCAACGCCGACCCGGTGTGCAGCAAGTCGCCTCAACACGGCGTGATCCTCAAGGCCCGCGAAGAGGCGGAGCACGCGACCCAGACCATTGAACAACTGGCCTTTCGCAATGAACGAAACTCACGCCTCATCGCCAAAAGCTGAACCCTTCAGCGCCGCCAACGCCGTCGCGGCCGGTATCGATTTTGCCGAACTGCAGGTCGGGGCCCAGGGTTTGTTCTGGAACGAGTACCGCCCGGAGGATGCCGCGTGCCGGATCTGGCACTGGCGCGATGGCGTGGCCCACTGCCTGACGCCAGCGCCGTTCAGCGTGCGCAGTCGGGTGTACGAATATGGCGGGGGCGCGTTTTGCCTGACCGGTGACGGCGTGGTGTTCGTCAATGAGGCCGATCAGCAACTGTATCGCCAATCGTTGCAAGGTGAGACGCCCCAGTTGCTGACGTCCGGCGTTTGTCGATACGGCGATCTGCAGTTCGCTAACGGCCAAGTGCTGGCAGTCGAGGAAAACCGCAATGAACACCGCCTGGTGGCGATCGACCTGGCGGATGGCACGCGGCATTTGCTGGCCGAAGGCGCGGACTTTTACGCCGCACCGACCTTGAGTCCCGACGGGCAACGACTGGCCTGGATCGAGTGGAGTCGCCCGGACCAGCCGTGGACCGCGACCCGCTTGATGGTCGCCCATCGCCAGGCTGACGGCAGCTACGCCAGCCCCTGCTGCGTGGCTGGCGACCAATCCCAGGAGTCGCTGCAACAACCGCGCTTCGACAGTAACGGCCACTTGTACTGCCTGACCGATCGCGCTGGATACTGGCAGCCTTGGGTGGTATCGGCCGACGGCCTGAAGCCGTTGCCCTGCGCCGCCGCCGACCACGGCCCGGCGCCCTGGCAACTGGGCGGCTGCACCTGGCTGCCACTGAGCGAAGGCAGCTACCTGGCCAGCTGGACAGAAGGCGGTTTCGGCCGACTGGGGCTTTGCGCTACCGGATGCGACGACCTTACCGGCGACTACAGCCGCTTCCGCCATCTTGCCCTGGATGAGCGGTTCATCTACTGCATCGCAGCATCCCCCGTCAGTTCATCGGCGGTGATCGCCATCGATCGCCAGACCCGCCACGTCAATGTCCTCGCAGGCGGCATCGCACCGCTGCCCGCCGAGCAAATCAGTCGCCCACAAACCCTGCGCTACCCCAGCGGCTCGGGTGAATCCCACGGTTTTTTCTACCCGGCCATGACCGGCGACGCCAAGCCGCCACTGGTGGTGTTCATCCATGGCGGCCCGACTTCGGCGTGTTATCCGATGCTCGATCCGCGCATCCAGTACTGGGCACAGCGCGGTTTCGCCGTGGCCGATCTCAACTATCGCGGCAGCAGCGGTTACGGCCGTGCCTATCGCCAGGCCTTGCATTTACGCTGGGGTGAAGTGGATGTCGAAGACGCTTGCGCGGTGGTCAGCCATCTCGCTGATCGTGGCATGATCGACGGCGACAAGGCCTTCATTCGCGGCGGTAGCGCCGGAGGCTACACCGCGCTGTGCGCGCTGGCGTTCCACCAGGTGTTTCGTGCCGGCGCCAGTCTTTATGGGGTCAGCGACCCTGTGGCGCTGGGCCGGGCCACGCACAAGTTCGAAGGGGATTACCTGGACTGGCTGATCGGTGATCCGCAACAGGATGCCGAACGCTACGCCGCCCGCACGCCGTTACTGCATGCCAGCAACATTCACGTGCCGGTGATCTTCTTTCAAGGCGAGCTGGATGCCGTGGTGGTGCCGCAGCAGACCCGCGACATGGTCGAAGCCCTGCAGCACAACGGTATTCTAGTCGAAGCGCATTACTACGCGGACGAACGCCACGGCTTTCGCAAAGCCGCCAACCAGGCCCACGCGCTGGAGCAGGAATGGTTGTTCTATCGACGGGTTATTGCGTCAGCAAATTGAATGGTTCAGCGCTTGGCGATGATGTACACCGCATGCACGATCCCGGGAATGTAGCCGCACAGCGTCAGCAGAATGTTCAGCCAGAACGCTCCGCCGAAGCCCACTTGCAGAAACACGCCCAGGGGTGGCAACAGAATGGCGATGATGATGCGGATAAAGTCCATGCGAGCAGCTCCTGATTGAAGGGGGCTCACGCGAGCCCATAACCAATCGACCTGTACCGTTGGTCAGGGTTCAGCCCGATTTGCCCAGCCAGTGTATCCAGGCCATGTTTCTGAACGACGCAGCTGCCACAAAAAAACGCCCCACGCCAAAAGAATCAGGCGTGGGGCGTGCGTTATACCGCGAGACGGTTCGGGAATTCTTGGGGCCTGCCTAGACGGCGATCCCTTTGCGACATTGCAACTGCGCGGTGCGCACGCGGGAGAAAGCGCGGGCCAGGCGCAGCAGCATTTCATCGATGTTGGCTTTGCTCACCGTCAGCGCCGGGGTGAAACGCAGGCAATCGGCTTGCGGCGCATCGAGCAACAGCCCTTCGTACAGCGCGGCCTTGACCACGGCGTCGGCCGAGTCGTCGGACAGGGTCAGCCCCCAGAGCAGCCCTTGTCCGCGCAGTTCGCCATGTCCGTAGCGATGGGACAATCGCTGCAGGCCTTCGCGCAGGTGCTGGGCCATTTCTCCGACATGCTCGAGAAAACCCTTGTCCTGCACACTGTCGAGCACCGCCAGGCCGGCCGCGGTCAGCAGCGCATTGCCATGATGGGTGCCACTCATTTCGCCCGCCTCGATGCAGCAGGCCTTGCCCCGCGCCAACAGCGCCGCCACCGGCACACCACCGCCAAGCCCTTTGCCGAGCACGACGATATCTGCGCGCACGCCGTAGGACTGTTCAGCCAGCAGGCTGCCACAGCGACCGACACCGGTTTGCACTTCGTCGAAGATCAGCAGGATGCCCAGCTCGCGACACAGGCGCTCGACCCCTTTGAGGTAATGCGCAGTGGCCGCAATCACCCCGGCTTCGCTCTGGATCGGCTCGAGCATGATCGCCACGGTCCGTTCATCCACCGCCGCGTGAAGCGCCGCGAGATCATTGAAGGGAACGCGGCTGAAGCCCGGAAGCTGCGGCTCGAAACGGTTGATCAGGGTCGAGCTGTCCGACGCCGAAATCGTCCCCAGGCTACGACCATGGCAAGCCTGGTTGGCCACGATGATCCGCGAAGCGCCGCCGCGGTGCCGCTGCCCCCATTTGCGCGCCAGCTTGATCGCCGCTTCGCACGCCTCGCTGCCGCTGTTGAGCAGGTACGCCTGATCGCTGCCAGTGCTGTCACACAGGCGCTGGGCGAGATTGAGCATGCCGCGGTTATGCAAGCCGAAACCGGGATTGATCAGCGCTTGCGCCTGCGCGGTAATGGCACTGACCAGTGCCTTGGGGCTGTGGCCGAGGCTGTTGGCGCCGCCGCCCTGGGAGAAATCCAGGTACGCACGGTCCTCGCTGTCCCACAACCAGGAACCCTGGCCACGGACAAAAACCTGTTTGGGACGATCGACACTGGGCATCAGGTACTCGCTGCAAAGATTGTCGTCCCTGGACGGGGCGCAATGGTCCGCCAGCAAATCATCGAGACTGGGCGATTGCCGACGCAGGCTGAACAGATTCATGGGGTCAACCCTCGCAGAAGGTTTTTTGCGTTACCTATGCAAATGCCATCGAAGCAAAGGATATTCATCGCGTTCCGGGGCCCTGTAAGCCTTGTGAATGCAGTTAGACTAGGCCCAGGCAAGGCGTTGAGCCATTTCGATTTAGCAGCATTTTTGATAAGCATTACTTATGGATTTCAAGCAACTGCGTTATTTCGTCGCTGTGTATGAAGAGGGCCATGTGGGCCGGGCTGCCGAGCGCCTGTCGATTTCACAGCCGGCGCTGTCCCAGCAGATCCGCCACCTCGAACAATCCCTGGATGTGAGCCTGTTCGAACGCAGCAGCAAACGCCTGTTGCCGACCCTGGCGGCCCATACGCTGTACAACCATGCCCTGCCCTTGCTCGATGGCTTGCAACGGGCACGGGAAGCACTGGGCAACTTCAAGGGGCATGCGCTGCGCACCCTGGCCATCGGTGTGCTGCAAACCGTCCACACCAGCCTGGTGCCACAAATGCTCGAGCGGGTGCGCAAGGCGCAGCCCCATCTGGTGGTGCAGATCTATGAACTGACCGGGCTGGAAATCGAGCGACGACTGCTCAATGGCTCCCTGGACATCGGCATCGGCTACTTGCCGCCCCGCCAGCCGGGATTGCACGGGGTGATGTTGTACGAAGATGAACTGACGCTGGTCATCCCGGCCGACCATCCTTTGCGCGAATTCAAGAAAGTCTCCATGAGCCAGGCCGCCGAATTGCCGATGCTGCTGCTGGGCGAAGAATTTCAGATACGGCAAATCTGGCAGGCGCAACTGGCCAGCCTGGGACGACGCCCGCAGGTACAGGCCGAGCTGAACAACATGGCCGGCATTCTCGACAGCCTGCCGCACACGCGGTTGGCGACGGTGCTGCCCGGACGCTCGCAGAAAACCCACGGCAACCGGCAATTGTTGTGGAAACCCCTGAGCGAGCCGCGGGTGCCGCTGAAAGTCGGGTTGGTCTGTCGCGATGTGCAACGGCAACAGGCCTCGCTGGCCTTGCTGCGCACGTTACTGGAGGAGGTGATCAATCGGCCGGATGAGCGTTTGAACAGCCCGTCGATACTGGATGACCTGGGCTAAACACTTTTCTCAAGGCCAAAGAAAACCCCGCCGAAGCGGGGCTTTGCAGACTGTTTCCCTGACATCCTTTTCACTCCGCCGTCCTGGCAGAATCCTACGTGTCCGTGTTGTTACTTTGCGCTTCCTGCGCTACGTCCATGAGAAGTAGATTAGCTGTGGATCCAATTTCCGACTATGGGAGAACAGCAGCACGTCATGTAAGAGAATGCTTACATTAGGTTACATCATCAGAATTGCCCGGCATCCAGCAGGAACAACGATTCGCTACCGGCCTTCACCGACGCGCTCAACGAGTGAATACGCGGCAGCAAGCGGGCGAAATAGAAGCGTGCGGTGCCCAGTTTGCTCGCGTAGAAATCGTCCTGGGTTTCTTTGCCCAGGGCGGCCTTGGCCATCAACGCCCACATGTAGGCGTAAGCGACGTAACCAAAGGTTTGCAGATACTCGACCGACGCCGCGCCGATTTCATTCGGGTTGTTTTTCGCCCGATCCAGCAGCCATGAGGTCAATTCGTCGAGTGTGGTCACCGCATCGTTCAGTGGCTTGGTGAACTCCGCCAGGTCCGCACTGGCGGTGGCGGTGAAGTGACGAATCTCGTCGGCGAACAGGTTGTAGAACGCACCGCCCGTGCCGACGATCTTGCGCCCGACCAGGTCCAGCGCCTGGATGCCGTTGGTGCCTTCGTAGATCTGGGTGATGCGCACGTCGCGCACCAGTTGCTCCTGGCCCCACTCGCGGATGTAACCGTGGCCGCCGAACACCTGCTGGCCGTGAACCGTGGTCTCCAGACCGAGATCAGTGAGGAACGCCTTGGCCACCGGGGTCAACAAGGCCACCAGGTCTTCCGCGCGTTTGCGGGTGGTGGCGTCTTCGCTGAACTTGGCGGTGTCCAGTTGCATGGCCACGTAGGTGGAGAAGGCGCGACCGCCTTCGTTCGAGGCTTTCATGGTCAGCAGCATGCGACGCACGTCCGGGTGAACGATGATCGGGTCAGCCACTTTGTCCTTGTTCTGCGCGCCGGTTGGCGAACGGCTCTGCAGACGATCACGGGCGTACTCGACGGCGTTCTGATACGAGCGCTCGCCGGTGGCCAGGCCCTGGATGCCGACGCCCAGACGCTCGTAGTTCATCATGGTGAACATCGCCGCCAGGCCCTTGTTCGGCTCGCCGACCAGATAGCCCACGGCTTCGTCGAAGTTCATCACGCAGGTCGCGGAGGCCTGGATGCCCATCTTGTGTTCGATCGAGCCGCAGTTGGCCGGATTGCGCGCGCCCAGGCTGCCGTCGGCATTGACCATGAACTTGGGCACCAGGAACAACGAAATCCCTTTTGGCCCAGCCGGCGCATCCGGCAGCTTGGCCAGCACCAGGTGGATGATGTTTTCGGTCAGGTCGTGTTCGCCGCCGGTGATGAAGATCTTGGTGCCGCTGACCTTGTAGGAACCGTCGGCCTGAGGCTCGGCCTTGGTGCGGATGATCCCAAGATCAGTGCCGGCATGTGGCTCGGTCAGGCACATGGAACCGGCCCAGACGCCGGCGTACATGTTCGGCAGGTAGGCGGCCTTCAGCTCTTCACTGGCGTGGGCGTTGATCGACAGGCAGGCACCCGCAGTCAGCATCGGGTACAGACCGAACGACAGGCTGGCCGAGTTGACCATTTCTTCGACCTGGGCCGAAACGGCCTTGGGCATGCCCATGCCGCCGTAGGTCGGATCGCCACCGACACCGACCCAACCGCCTTCAGCGTAGGTCTGGTAAGCCTGTGGGAAACCTGCCGGCGTGGTGACGGCACCGTCCGCCCAGTGGCAACCTTCTTCGTCAGCGGCACGGCTCAGGGGTGCGATGCTTTTGCTGGTGACCTTGCCGGCTTCTTCGAGAATGGCTTCGACCGTTTGCGCATCAACGGTCTCGGCCAGCGCTGGCAGCTCGGCCCAGAGTTTGGCGACCTCGAATACTTCATTGAGGACGAAGCGCATATCGCGCAGGGGCGCTTTGTAGTCAGCCATGGCAAACCTCGCAAGATCTAAACAGGTGAATCGTAGGAGTTGTGTTTTTCGTTGGTTCCGAGTGTAACCCAACAACTTTTGCGACACATAGGGTCGATCTGTGACCGTTTTGTAATTTTTAGTCACCGACTATTCAGTCATAAAAAAGCCCGTAATTCAGCGGGCCTTCCTTTGTGATTCATTTTAAAAGATTAAAGCGCGAATATTTCCGCTGGCAGCTTCATCAGGCAATCACTGCCTGCCTCGATGGCTGCCCGATGAGCGGCAGTACGCGGCAGCAATCGCTTGAAGTAAAACTCGTTGGTGGCGAGCTTGCCCTGGCAATAATCGGCATCACCGCTGCCCGAATCCAGCTGCGCCTGCGCCACCAGCGCCATGCGCAGCCACAAGTAGCCGAGGATGATGTATCCGCTGTACATCAGGTAATCCACCGACGCGGCGCCGACTTCATCCGGGTTTTTCATCGCGGCCATGCCGACCTGGGTGGTCAGTTCGCCCCACTGCTGATTGAGCGCGTTGAGTTGCGCCACATAACCGGCCAAGTGCGGATGCCCGGCGTTCGCCGCACAGAACTTGTGGACGATCTTGGTGAAGCCGCGCAGCAACTTGCCCTGGCTGCCGAGGACTTTACGCCCGAGCAGGTCCAGCGCCTGGATGCCGTTGGTGCCTTCATAGATCGGGGCGATGCGGCAGTCACGAACCAGCTGTTCCATGCCCCATTCACGAATGAAACCGTGGCCACCGAACACCTGCATGCCATGGTTGGTCACCTCCAGCCCGGTTTCGGTCATGAAGGCTTTGCAGATCGGTGTCAGGAAGGCCAACAGGTCTTCGGCGTCCTGGCGCGCCGTTGCATCCGCGCTCAGGTGCGCCACGTCGAGCAATTGCGCAGTGAAGTAAGTCAGTGCCCGGTTGCCTTCGTTGAAGGCTTTCATGGTCAGCAACATCCGGCGCACGTCCGGATGCACGATGATCGGGTCAGCGGCTTTTTCCGGAGCCTTGGGACCCGTCAGCGCGCGCATCTGCAAACGGTCGTTGGCGTATTTGATCGCGCCCTGGAAACTCGCTTCGCCCAGACACAAACCCTGCATGCCGGTGCCCAGCCGCGCGTGGTTCATCATGGTGAACATGCAGTTGAGGCCCTTGTTCGCTTCCCCGATCAAAAAGCCCTTGGCCCCGTCGAAGTTCAGCACGCAGGTGGCCGAGGCCTTGATCCCCATCTTGTGCTCGATGGAGCCGCAGGAAACGCCATTGCGTTCGCCCGCTTCACCCTCGGCATCGGGCAGGAACTTGGGCACGATGAACAGCGAGATGCCTTTGGTCCCGGCCGGCGCATCCGGCAGTTTCGCCAGGACCAGGTGAATGATGTTGGCGCTCATGTCGTGCTCGCCGGCGGAGATGAATATCTTGCTGCCGGAGATCGCGTAGCTGCCGTCGGCCTGGGGCACGGCGCGGGTCTTGATGATGCCCAGGTCGGTGCCGCAATGGGCTTCGGTCAGGCACATGGTACCGGTCCATTGGCCGGCGGTGAGTTTGCTCAGGTAAGTGTGTTTCTGTTCGTCAGTGCCATGGGCGTGGATCGCCGACATGGCGCCGTGGGTCAGGCCGGGGTACATGCCCCAGGACGTGTTGCTGGAACCGACCATTTCGCTGATGACCAGCCCCAGTGAACTGGGCAGCCCCTGGCCGCCATACGCCGGATCAGCCGCCAGGCCATGCCAGCCACCCTCGACGTATTGGGCGAAAGCCTGCTTGAAACCTGCGGGCGTGGTGACCACGCCGTTGTCGAAATGGCAGCCCTCTTCGTCGCCGCTACGGTTGAGCGGCGCCAGCACGTTCTCACAGAATCTTGCGCCTTCTTCGAGGATCGCATTGATCATGTCCGGGCTGGCATCGGTGGCGCCGAGGGCGGCGTAGTTGCTGTGAAAATCGAAAACGTGGTCGATCAGAAAGCGCATATCGCGCAAGGGGGCCTTGTAGTCGGGCATGGTCATTTCTCCGGCAGCAGATGAATGCAACCTACTGCCGCCGACCCGCCCTTCACAATCACAGTCCAGACGCTGAATGCGCCGTCATCACTCAACCGTAGCGGCGTCCATGCGCACGGCGCCACGGCGGCTCTGCCCGAATGCCATCACGCAGTTACGCCCGGCGCCCTTGGCGCTGTAGAGCGCCTCGTCCGCGGACTTGAGCACTTTCTCGGGGGTGCGTTGCTCCACGCGTTCGGCAACGCCGATACTCACCGTCACCGACACGCTCGAGGCACTGGCGCCCGCGCGACGCTGCCGGCCCTGATTGTCATCCTGTGGACGGCTGTCCTGATTGCGCAGATGAATGTTGTAGGTGGCGATGGACTCGCGAATGACCTCCAGGTGCGGCATGCACTCTTCGAGGGTCTTGCCTGCAAACACCAAGGCGAATTCTTCACCGCCATAGCGATAGGCCTTACCGCCCCCGCCGATTTTCGACAACTTGCTGGCGACCAGTCTCAACACCTGGTCCCCCACGTCGTGCCCGTGGGTGTCGTTGAATTTCTTGAAGTGGTCGACGTCACTCATGGCCAGCACATAGTTGCGCCCCAGGCGCTGCATGCGCTCATTCAACGCCCGGCGCCCCGGCAGCCCGGTGAGTTCGTCACGGAAGGCCATCTGATAGGCCTCATGGGCCACGGCGGCGGCGATCATCAGCATCACCTGGCTGCACATGATGTTCAGGGTGAAAGGCAGGATGAAGGTTTTCGGCAACATCCAGAACAGCCCGAGCAACCCCACCAGCTGGGCGGCATGCAGGGGCCTTGGGTGACGCCAGTACTGCCAGGCCAGCAGCAGGAACACGGCGATGAACACAGGATAGGACAGCTGGATCAGGCTCATCCAGGCGCCGTGCAAGACAGGCCAGCGAATCTCCGCCAGCCACACCAGCAGCGTCTGCGGATAACTTTGCTCAAGGGCCAGGGCCACGCTACCCACGGCCAGCAACACGGCGAAACGGGCGACCATGTCCTGGAACAGATGCGTACGCTCCTGCCACGCGGCGAACACGCCGAACAGCAACGGCAACAGCAGGCAACACAAATGAAACACCACCGCGGCGTCCTCACGCACCTTGCCGTGGTCGCGGTAGTAGTCGGTCTGGGTGTCGAGCAGGAAGTAGGCGATGTACACCGTGACCATCAGGAACAGTTCACGCTGGCGTCGATAGACTGCGCAGTAGGCACCGCCAAGCAACAGCACCAGGGTCGGAAGCACCTGGAACAGCGACGTGAAGAAGACGTTCAGGTCCTTGATATAGGCAGCCGCGAGCCCCGCCAGCAACAGCAGCAATGAAGGCAAAAAGTGACTTACACGCATAGGGGAAGAACGCGGCAAAGGTATGGCTCCGACCCGTCATATCAGTGATGGCAATGTGCCCATAACTGTAACGGCAGGAACCCGGACTTGCTTAGCCCATTACCGAGGTATTTTCATGACAGTGCCTGTGCAGGCACTAAAAAAGCCGCTGCTCCGGAAGGAACAGCGGCTTTTCAAGAAGCGCGTTAGGACTTAGTAGCCCAGCGCGAAATCTTCTTCTTTCATGTCCATCAGGTTGTTGGCACCCGACAGCATGGTTGCAACGTGAGAGCGGGTACGTGGCAGGATGCGCTGGAAGTAGAAGCGCGCGGTCTGCAGCTTGGCGGTGTAGAACGCCTCTTCGGATGTGCCGGCAGCCAGTTTCTCGGCAGCCAGGCGCGCCATGTCAGCCCAGAAGTAGGCCAGGCAGGCGTAACCGGAGTACATCAGGTAGTCCACGGAGGCCGCGCCGACTTCTTCGCGATCTTTCATGGCGGCCATGCCGACCTTCATGGTCAGCTCGCCCCATTCCTTGTTCAGTGCAGCCAGCGGTGCAACGAACTCTTTGACAGCGTCGTTGCCTTCGTTGGTCTGGCAGAACTTGTGGACGATCTTGGTGAAGCCTTTGAGGGCCTCGCCTTGGGTCATCAGCACTTTACGGCCCAGCAGGTCGAGTGCCTGGATACCGGTGGTGCCTTCGTACAGCATCGAAATACGGCTGTCGCGAACGTTCTGTTCCATGCCCCACTCGGCGATGAAGCCGTGGCCGCCGTAGATCTGCACGCCGTGGTTGGCGGATTCGAAACCGACTTCGGTCATGAAGGCCTTGGCAATTGGCGTCATGAACGCCAGCAGTGCGTCGGCTTTTTTCTTCTCTTCCTCGTCCACACCGTACTTGACGATGTCGACTTGCTTGGCGGTGAAGTAGACCATCGCGCGGTTGCCTTCGGCGAACGCTTTCATGGTCAGCAGCATGCGACGCACATCCGGGTGCACGATGATCGGGTCAGCGGCTTTGTCCGGCGCTTTCGGGCCAGTCAGCGAACGCATTTGCAGGCGATCACGAGCGTATTTCAGGCCGCCCTGGAAGCCGATTTCGGCATGGGCCAGGCCTTGCAGCGCAGTACCCAGGCGTGCGGTGTTCATGAAGGTGAACATGCAGTTCAGGCCTTTGTTCGCCGGGCCGATCAGGTAACCGGTGGCCGCGTCGAAGTTCATCACGCAGGTGGCGTTGCCGTGGATACCCATCTTGTGTTCCAGGGAACCACAGGACACGGCGTTACGCGCGCCAACCGAACCATCGGCGTTCGGCATGAACTTCGGCACGATGAACAGCGAGATGCCTTTGGTGCCAGCCGGCGCATCCGGCAGGCGGGCCAGCACGATGTGGACGATGTTGTCGGCCATGTCGTGTTCACCGGCCGAGATGAAGATCTTGGTACCGGAGACTTTGTAGGAACCGTCGGCCTGAGGCTCGGCCTTGGTGCGCAGCATGCCCAGGTCGGTGCCGCAGTGCGGTTCGGTCAGGCACATGGTGCCGGTCCATTCGCCGGACACCAGTTTGGTCAGGTAAGCCTCTTGTTGCTCAGGCGTGCCGTGCTCGGAAATGGTGTTCATCGCGCCATGGGACAGGCCCGGGTACATGCCCCACGACCAGTTGGCTTCGCCGACCATTTCGCTGACCGCCAGACCCAGGGACTCCGGCAGGCCTTGGCCGCCGTGCTCCACGTCGTGGGCCAGGCTTGGCCAGCCGCCTTCGACGAATTGCTTGTAGGCCTCTTTGAAGCCAGTCGGGGTCTTAACACCGGACTCGCTCCAGGTGCAGCCTTCGATGTCGCCCACACGGTTCAGCGGAGCCAGCACCTGCTCACAAAACTTGGCGCCTTCTTCAAGAATGGCGCTAACCATGTCTGGAGTTGCGTCTGCACAAGCCGGAAGGCTCTGATAGTGCGCCTCGTAGCCGAGCAGTTCGTCACGAACGAAGCGAATATCACGCAAGGGGGCCTTGTAGTCAGGCATAGCGATAAACCTCTGCTGATGTAACCGGGAATGAGCGACCGTTGTCGAAACGATCAAACAGTTGTTTGAAACATACGTTTACGCCCAAATCTTGTCAAGCACCTATCTTTTGCCATTCGTCATCCGACTACCAATTAGCGCGCACGCGGGCCTGACGCTGTTGGCCTGAGCAACGCGCAGCGTGAGAAAGATAGTGGATAGCAGGACTCACGCTGAAAGCGTACCCGTCAGACGGTGCGCTTTCAGCGTGAGTTCAGGCGTAGGTGTCGATCAGGGTGCCAAGCATTTCGTCGGAAGCCTTGGCGACTTTGGCGCCCAGTTCCACCTGAAACCTGCCTTCGGCCATGGCGATATTGCTGCTCACGAGGTCAGACTGCTGACTGCGGTCGACTGAACGCAGGCGATCGGCCTGAGCTTCGGAAGATTGGCTGGTCACCGAACGCTCGATCGTTGTGTTGGCGATTTGTCCGGCGGCTTGATCGACACGGTTCTGCCCCGCCTGGACAGTGCTCAGGCCAGCATAAAAAGCGGTATTACCCGAAATTTCCATGGAAGAACTCGTCCTTGCAAAGAGTCGTCAATACCCATTGAAGCAGACATACCGGGAAATGGCCCGTCAAAAACACTAATGGCACAGTGCCGCTATCGCCAATACCTTAGTCCAGCAGGTCCAGTTGCAGGTGCTCCGCCACCGCTTCGGCCGTGACCATCTTGAGTTTCGGCACCCGTCCCAGGCACGGCGCAGGGAGGCGTTCGGCGAGGGTCGCGAGGTTTTCTTCCAGGCGTGCGGTCTTCGGATCAATGATGTTCGCCACCCATCCCGCCAGCTGCAGGCCATCCCGGGCAATCGCCTCGGCCGTCAGCAGCGCGTGGTTGATGCAGCCCAGGCGTATACCGACCACGAGGATAACCGGCAGGTTGAGCGCCATTGCCAGGTCCGACAGGTTGTCCTGGTCCGCCAATGGCACGCGCCAGCCGCCAGCGCCCTCGATCAGGGTGAAATCGGCCTGCATGTCGAGAATCTCGCGCATCGGCGTCAACAGCGATTGCACGGTCAACGCGATGCCTGCCTCGCGCGCGGCCAAGTGCGGCGCAATCGCCGGCTCCAGCGCCAGCGGATTGACCTGGGCGTAGGTCAGGGGCAGCGAACACTCCGCCAGCAGCGCCAGCGCGTCGGCATTGCGCAGGCCCTTGGGCGTCACCGTGCAGCCAGAGGCCACCGGCTTGCCCGCGGCCGTGCTTAACCCGGCTGATCGCGCGGCATACAGCAGGCCGGCGGCAATCGTGGTCTTGCCGACATCGGTGTCGGTTCCAGTGACGAAATACGCGGAGCTCATAAGGGTTTCTCCAAAACGGCATACACCACTTGATAAGTCGCCGGCAGGCCCTGGGCCTGACGAAACTGCTCATAAGCCTCGACCAGGCCGAGAATCCGCGCCCGACCGGTCAAGCCCCCCGGTCGCCCGGGGTTCAGGTTGTGCGCCCCCAAGGCCTTGAGCTCATGGGTCAGGCTGCGCACGTCCGGGTAATGCAGCACATGCGCCTGGTTTTCCAGGCTGATCGCCCGCAAACCGCTGGCCGCGCACAGCTGCTGATAAACGCCAAACTCGCGGAAGCGGTTGACGTGCACCATGCCATCCACCTGACGCCAGCTGTCACGCAGTTCGAACAACGTGCCCACACATAGACTAGCAAATGCGAAAACGCCCCCGGGTTTCAGTACTCGATGGGCCTCGCTGAGTACCGAAGTGAAGTCCGCGCACCACTGCACCGCCAGGCTGGAGAAAATCAGGTCGCACGTTGCATCGCGCAACGGCATGCGCTCGGCGTCGCCAGCGATGAAGTGCGTGGCGCCGCCCAAGGGCCGGGCGTGGTTGAGCATGCCTTCGGCGATGTCCAGCGCCACACCTTGGCTGACGGGAAACCGCTCACCCAGCGCACGACTGAAATGGCCGGTGCCGCACCCAAGGTCGAGCCAGCGCTGCGGCACGAACGCCTGGGGCAAACGGTTGAGCAACTGGCTGCCGACATCACGTTGCAACTCAGCCACGCTGTCGTAGCTCGACGCCGCACGGGAAAACGACGCGGCTACCTGGCGCTTGTCGGGCAAAGCGCCGGGCAATTGGGGAAAAGATAAATCAGTCATCGCCGCACTCATGCAAAAAGGCCTGGATCGCCCCCGCCACACCGTGGGGATTTTCCAGGAGGAACGCGTGGCCGGCCTGTTCGATCAGACCGATTTCAACATCCGGCAGCAGCGCCAGTAACGCCTCGGCGGCTTCGGCCGGCACCAGCCCGTCGAGGCCGGCATACAGATGCAATTGCGGACCGCGGAACGTCTGCAGGGCCTGGCGGGTGTCCAGTTGCGCAAGCACCTCCAGGCCACTCATCAGCACCGCCGGCGAGGAGTGTGGCGCGCCCCCGAGCAACAGCCTCGACAAGCCGCGCGGGTCTTCGGCACCTTGGGCACAGAGCAGTGAAAAGCGCTTCAACGTCGTGCGCGGATCGGTAGCGCAACCCGCCAGGAAGGCATCGAAGGTTTCCCCGGGCATTGCGGTTGGCCATTGTTCATGGCTGACAAAACAAGGGTTGCTCGCCAGGGTCAGCAGGCCACAGCAACGGTCGCCACGACGCGCCGCCAACTCGGACGCAAGCATGCCACCCAGCGACCATCCACCTAGCCAGGCGTCCTGTGGCACGCTGGCGTCGAGTTCATCGAGCCAATGTTCGAGATGGCTCGAGTCGAGCTCTGGCAGCGGCTCGATTTCCACGCGCAGATGTTCGTCCAGCCCCTGCAAGGCAGCGGCCAATGGCTCCAGCGGCGAAATCCCGAGACCCCAGCCGGGCAGCAGAATCAGTCGATCACGCATGGCCAGGCTCCGGTCCCAGTCGTTCATGACAATCGGCCAGTCCCTCTAACAATAGCTGCACTTGCGCCTCGCTATGGGAAGCGGTCAGGGTCACGCGCAGTCGGGCGCTGCCAGCCGGCACGGTTGGCGGGCGGATGGCGCTTACCATCAATCCGCGTTCGCGCAGCATCTGCGACAAACGCACCGCGCGCCCGGCGTCACCGATCATGATCGGCTGGATAGGCGTGAAGCTGTCCATCAGCTCCAGGCCGATCTGCTCGGCGCCTTGGCGGAACTGGCGAATCAGCGCCTGCAAATGCTCGCGACGCCAATGCTCGCTGCGCAGCAGTTCCAGGCTTTTGAGGGTCGCGCAGGCCAAGGCCGGGGGTTGGCTGGTGGTGTAGATGTAGGGGCGGGCGAACTGGATCAGGCTCTCGATCAACTCTTCGCTGCCGGCGACAAAAGCACCCGCCGTTCCGAACGCCTTGCCGAGCGTGCCGACCAATACCGGCACGTCTTCCTGGCTCAGGCCGAAATGCTCGACGCTGCCGCCACCCTGGGCCCCCAGGGGACCGAAACCGTGCGCGTCATCGACCATCAGCCATGCACCCTTGGCCCTGGTTTCCCGGGCCAGCGCTGGCAGATCGGCAATGTCGCCGTCCATGCTGAACACGCCGTCGGTGACGACCAGCGTATTGCCGGTGGCTTTTTCCAGGCGCTTGGCCAGGCTCATGGAGTCGTTGTGCAGATAGCGATTGAAACGTGCGCCAGACAACAGCCCGGCGTCCAGAAGCGAGGCATGGTTGAGCCGGTCTTCGAGCACCGTATCGCCCTGCCCCACCAGCGCCGTGACCGCACCGAGGTTGGCCATGTAGCCGGTGGTGAACAGCAGGGCACGCGGGCGACCGGTGAGGTCGGCCAAGGCTTCTTCCAGGGCGTGATGCGGGGTGCTGTGGCCGATGACCAGATGCGAAGCCCCGCCACCCACGCCCCACTTCGCAGCCCCGGCGCGCCAGGCTTCGATCACTTGCGGGTGATTGGCCAGGCCCAGGTAATCGTTGTTACAGAACGCCAGCAATGGCTGGCCGTCGACCACTACTTGCGGGCCCTGCGGGCTTTGCAGCAATGGACGTTGGCGGTAGAGGTTTTCAGCACGACGGGCAGCCAGGCGTGCGGCGAGATCGAAAGACATGCAGGCCTCGGTGTCAGATCGCAGAGTGCAAAAGTTGCACGATCCCCTGTGGGAGCCAGCCTGCTGGCGATGACGGACTGTCACTCAACATTGACGTCGATTGACCTGACACCATCGCCAGCAGGCTGGCTCCCACAGGTTTTGCATTTCTTCAGAAGGATCGGAGGTCAAACAGCCGCGTTATAGAACTGCTCGCTGCTCTTCTGCTCCACCAGCGCCTGTTCGATGGCGGCCTGATGCACTTCGTCGGCGTGTTCTTCGCGGGCTTCCGGCAGGATCCCCAAACGCCCGAACAGTTGCATGTCCTTGTCGGCCTGTGGGTTGGCAGTGGTCAACAGTTTTTCGCCGTAGAAAATCGAGTTGGCGCCGGCAAAGAACGCCAGGGCCTGCATCTGCTCGTTCATGGCTTCGCGGCCAGCGGACAGGCGCACGTGGGATTTTGGCATCAGGATCCGCGCGACCGCGAGCATGCGGATGAAGTCGAACGGATCGACGTCGTCGGCATTTTCCAGCGGCGTACCGGCGACTTTCACCAGCATGTTGATCGGCACAGACTCCGGATGCTCCGGCAGGTTGGCCAGCTGGATCAGCAGGTTGGCGCGGTCATCGAGGGACTCGCCCATGCCGAGGATGCCGCCGGAGCAGATCTTCATCCCCGACTCACGTACGTAGGCCAGGGTTTGCAGGCGCTCGCTGTAGGTGCGGGTGGTGATGATGCTGCCGTAGAACTCAGGCGAGGTGTCGAGGTTATGGTTGTAGTAATCGAGGCCGGCCTTGGCCAGCGCTTCGGTCTGGTCCTGATCGAGGCGACCGAGGGTCATGCAGGTTTCCAGGCCAAGGGCTTTGACGCCTTCGACCATTTTCAGCACGTAAGGCATGTCTTTGGCCGATGGATGTTTCCACGCCGCGCCCATGCAGAAACGGGTCGAACCGATGGCCTTGGCACGCGCAGCCTCTTCGAGGACCTTCTGCACTTCCATCAGCTTTTCTTTTTCCAGGCCGGTGTTGTAGTGACCGGACTGCGGACAATATTTGCAATCTTCCGGGCAGGCACCGGTCTTGATCGACAGCAGGGTCGATACCTGGACGCGGTTGGCGTCGAAATGCGCGCGGTGCACCGTCTGCGCCTGGAACAACAGGTCATTGAATGGCTGAACGAAGAGTGCTTTGACTTCGGCCAAAGACCAGTCATGACGCAAAGTTGCAGAGGTGCTGGCGCTCATGGGCGTTTCCTTTGTTTTATGCTTTGGCAGGCGACCGGGAAAGGGAATTTCCACCGGCGCATCACAGGTGTTTCGGCATATTTAAGGAAGAGCCATGCGCTGTCAACCACGATACGACAAGCAGGTTTACATCTGGTTAAAAAACAAACAGCACTGTTTGCTGTGTGATGAAGCGGCCGATGGCTCCACGCCCATTTGCATGGCTTGCGAAACCGAGTTGCCCTGGCTCGGCGAGCACTGCCAGACCTGCGCCCTGCCCTTGCCCGCTGCCGGCCTGACGTGCGGCCAGTGCCTCAAGCAGCCTCCGGCGTTTGAACGAGTGGTTGCGCCCTGGACTTACAACTTCCCGATCGACAGCCTGATCACCCGCTTCAAGCACAGCGCGCAATGGCCGTTGGGCCACCTGCTCGGCGAACTTCTCGCTCAATCCCTGCAACATCGCTTCGACGATGACTTGCCGCGACCCGATGCGCTGGTCCCCGTGCCGATGGCTGCCCGGCGCCTGCGCCAACGAGGCTTCAATCAGGCTGCAATGCTGGCGCGTTGGCTCAGCGAACGCCTCGATGTGCCTTCCGATGAACGGTTGCTATCGAGAACCCAAGACACCAACGCCCAACAAGACCTCAACGCCGCGGCCCGCAAAAAGAACCTGCAACACGCCTTCGCCCTGGCACCCGACGTATCGGTGAAGAATCGCCATCTGGCGCTGGTGGACGACGTACTGACCACGGGTGCCACCGCGCAAGCACTGGCTTGCCTGTTGATGGACGCAGGCGCCACACGGGTCGACGTCTATTGCCTGGCACGTACACCCAAACCTGGCGAGTCGCCGTGACTTGACTCCCGGGCCCCGAGCCGCCAACGTCCTCACCATCGTCATTGCCCAAAGCGTCTTGCCATGTCCTTGCCTACGCTGTTGTCCCAGCACATTGTGCGCCGCCCGCAACGCATTGCCCTGCTGCAACACATCGCCGAGCAGGGCTCGATCACCCGCGCGGCGAAAAGCGCGGGCCTGAGCTACAAGGCCGCCTGGGATGCCATCGATGAACTCAACAACCTTGCGCAAAAACCGTTGGTGGAGCGCAGTGTCGGCGGCAAAGGCGGTGGCGGCGCGAAACTGTCCACCGAGGGCGAGCGTGTGCTACGCCTCTATCAAAAGCTGCAGGTGCTGCAAGCCCAGGTCCTGGAGGCCGCTGAAGACGCCAGCGACCTCGATCTGCTCGGGCGCCTGATGCTCAGGACCAGCGCACGCAACCAGTTGCACGGCAAGGTGGTGGCCATTGAAACCCAGGGCCACAACGACCGGGTCCGCCTTGAACTGGCCGAAGGCTTGAGCATCGCTGCGCAGATCACCCACGACAGCACCCTGCGCCTGGACCTGCAAACCGGCACCGAAGTGGTCGCCCTGATCAAGGCCGGTTGGCTCGATGTGCTGGGCAGCGGCGACGAGGCAACACCCGGACACAATTGCCTCGAAGGCGTCATCGAGGAAATCCTCGACGCCGAAGACGGCCCCTGCGAAGTGCGCATCGGCCTGCCCAACGGCCAGACGCTCTGCGCCCTGGCCGAGCCCTGGCATTTGCAATCGCGCAAGCTGACCAGCGGCAAACCAGTGCGCGCGCAGTTCTCCCCGTCCAACGTATTGCTCGGCACGCCGCTTTAAATACACCTGCAACAAAAGCGTCATCGTCCGCCATTAAGGTGACTGCAAAAATCGCAGGGAGCCTGATGTGAGCCTATTAGAAGACAACCAACCCACCGACCTCGAACAGATGGTCGGCCTCAGCCGCCGTGGTTTCATCAGCGCAGGCGCCTTGTGCGGTGCCGCCATGTTCCTCGGCGGCAACCTGCTGAGCCGCAGCGCACTGGCCGCCAGTGTCAGCGCCGGCACCAGCCGGTTGCTGGGTTTCGAGAGCATCCCCGCCGCGACCAGCGACGCGATCAGCCTGCCACCCGGCTACAAGTCTTCGGTACTGATCAGCTGGGGTCAGCCCCTGCAGAACAACGGCCCGGCCTTCGACGCGAGTGGCAACGGCAGCGCCGAGCATCAGGAAGTCCAGTTCGGCGACAACAACGACGGCATGAGCCTGTTCGCCTTCCCCGATGACAACAACCGGGCGCTGATGGCGATCAACAACGAATACACCAACTACCGCTACCTCTACCCCCACGCGGGCATGCCGCAATCAGCGCAGGAAGTGCACAAGGCCCTGGCCTGCGAAGGCGTGTCGGTGATCGAAGTGCAGCGCAAGGAGGGTCATTGGCAGTTCGTCCAGGGCTCGCCCTACAACCGCCGCATCCACGGCAATTCGCCGATCAACCTGAGCGGCCCGGCTGCCGGTCACGCACTGCTGAAAACCAGTGCCGATGCGCAAGGCAAGACCGTCCTCGGCACGTTCCAGAACTGCGCCAACGGCAAGACGCCGTGGGGCACCTACCTGACCTGTGAAGAGAACTTCACCGATTGCTTTGGCAGTACCAATGCCGAGCTGAAGTTCGACGCCGCGCAGAAACGCTACGGCGTGGTGGCGACCAGCAAAGACATCAACTGGCATCAACACGATCCGCGCTTCGACCTGGCGAACAATCCCAACGAACTCAACCGCCACGGCTGGGTGGTCGAGATCGACCCGTTCGACCCGAAATCGACCCCGGTCAAGCGCACCGCACTGGGCCGCTTCAAACACGAAAACGCCGCCCTGGCTGAAACCAAAGACGGCCACGCCGTGGTGTACATGGGCGACGATGAGCGCGGCGAGTTCATCTACAAGTTCGTCAGCCGCGACAAGATCAACCACAAGAACCCCAAGGCCAACCGCGACCTGCTGGACCACGGCACCCTGTACGTGGCCCGTTTCGATGCAGGCGACGGCAATGCCGATCACCCCAAAGGCCAGGGTGCATGGATCGAACTGACCCACGGCAAAAACGGCATCGACGCCAGCAGCGGTTTTGCCGACCAAGGCGAGGTGTTGATTCATGCCCGTCTGGCGGCCAGCGTGGTGAAGGCCACGCGCATGGACCGTCCGGAATGGATCGTCGTCAGCCCCACGGACGGTCAGGTTTACTGCACCCTGACCAACAACGCCAAGCGCGGCGAAGAGGGGCAACCGGTGGGCGGGCCGAACCCGCGCGAAAAGAATGTCTACGGGCAGATCCTGCGCTGGCGCACCGACCGCGATGACCACGCCTCGAACACCTTTGCCTGGGATCTGTTCGTGGTCGCCGGCAACCCGCAAGTGCATGCCGGCACGCCGAAGGGCGGTTCGTCGAACATCACCCCGCAGAACATGTTCAACAGCCCGGATGGGTTGGCGTTCGATAAGGCCGGTCGGCTGTGGATACAAACCGATGGCGATTCGAGCAATGCCGGTGATTTCGCCGGCATGGGCAACAACCAGATGCTCTGCGCCGACCCTGCGACCGGGGAAATTCGTCGGTTCATGGTCGGGCCAATTGGCTGCGAAGTGACAGGCATCAGTTTTTCGCCGGACCAGAAGACGTTGTTTGTCGGGATCCAGCATCCGGGGGAGAACGGTGGTTCGACCTTCCCTGAGCACCTGCCGAACGGCAAGCCGCGGTCTTCGGTGATGGTGATTACCCGGGAGGATGGCGGGGTCGTCGGCGCCTGACAGGGCCTCTTCGCTGGCAAGCCAGCTACAAAGTCATGCACGATTTCAAAAATGGCGCATGACCTGTAGGAGCTGGCTTGCCAGCGAAGGCGTCAGCACAGTCACAACCTATCCATGTCTGTCTGCGCTACCATGCCTGGCCGGACGCAGCAGCCTGCTGCGCGCAGGAGTCAGCATGGCCCACCCGTTTGAAACGCTCACCCCAGACCTCGTGCTCGATGCCGTCGAAAGCATCGGTTTTCTCAGCGATGCCCGCATTCTGGCGCTCAACAGCTACGAAAACCGTGTCTACCAGGTCGGCATCGAAGACGCCGAGCCACTGATCGCCAAGTTCTACCGCCCGCAGCGCTGGACCAACGAAGCGATCCTTGAAGAACACCAGTTCACCTTCGAACTCGCCGGGGTCGAGGTGCCGGTCGTCGCGCCGATGATCCACAACGGTGAAACCCTGCACGAACACAATGGCTTCCGTTTCACCCTGTTCCCCCGCCGCGGCGGCCGCGCGCCGGAACCCGGCAACCTCGATCAGCTGTATCGCCTGGGACAACTGCTCGGCCGCCTGCATGCGGTGGGCTCGACCAAGCCGTTCGAGCACCGAGAGGCGCTGGCGGTGAAAAACTTCGGCCATGACTCGCTGACGACCTTGCTCGAAGGCAATTTCATCCCCCGCAGCCTGCTGCCGGCCTACGAGTCCGTGGCCCGCGATCTGCTCAAGCGTGTGGAAGATGCCTACAGCAATACGCCGCACCAGAACATCCGCATGCACGGCGACTGCCACCCCGGCAACATGATGTGCCGCGACGAGATGTTCCACATCGTCGACCTGGACGACTGCCGCATGGGACCGGCGGTACAGGACATCTGGATGATGCTGGCCGGCGATCGTCAGGACTGCCTGGGTCAGTTGTCAGAACTGATGGACGGCTACAACGAATTCCACGACTTCAATCCCCGGGAACTGGCGCTGATCGAACCCCTGCGCGCATTGCGCCTCATGCACTACAGCGCCTGGCTCGCACGGCGTTGGGACGACCCGGCGTTTCCGCGCAGTTTTCCGTGGTTTGGTACGGAGCGGTATTGGGGAGATCAGGTGTTGGCGTTGCGCGAGCAGCTGGCGGCGCTCAATGAAGAGCCGCTGAAACTCTTCTGAGAAACACAAATTCACTGTGGGAGCGGGCTTGCTCGCGAATGCGGTGTGTCAGTCGACATCAAGTTTGCTGACACTGCGCATTCGCGAGCAAGCCCGCTCCCACATTTGTTCTGTGTTCACAATTGCCCAACCTATTCAGGCAGGACATTCGTAGACAAATCTCCTTACAATCCCCTCTTTGTTAGCTGCCTAAGCAAGGATTCTGCATGCAAGCCGCCAACCCGCGTCGCGGGTACATCCTGGGCCTGAGTGCCTACATCATCTGGGGACTTTTCCCGCTCTATTTCAAAGCCATCGCCAGCGTGCCCGCCGTGGAGATCATCATCCATCGCGTGCTCTGGTCGGCGCTGTTCGGCGCCTTGCTGCTGATGGTCTGGAAACACCCGGGCTGGTGGCGCGAACTGCGGGAGAATCCGCGCCGGCTGGCGATCCTGGCCCTGAGCGGCACGCTGATCGCCGCCAACTGGCTTACCTATGTGTGGTCGGTGAACAACGGGCGCATGCTGGAGGCCAGCCTCGGTTACTACATCAACCCCTTGGTGAACGTACTGTTGGGGATGCTGATCCTCGGCGAACGGCTGCGCCGCATGCAATGGATTGCTGTGGGGCTGGCGGCGGTTGGCGTGGCGCAACAGGTCTGGCAAGTCGGCAGCCTGCCCTGGGTGTCGCTGGTGCTGGCATTGACCTTCGGTTTCTACGGGCTGATTCGCAAACAGGCGCCGGTCAAGGCGCTCCCGGGATTGGTGGTCGAAACCTGGATGCTGGTGCCGATCGCGCTGGCCTGGTTGCTGCTCAATCCAACCGCCAGCAGCGCCCAGGCTGAATTCTGGACCACCTCCGAAGCCTGGTGGCTGGTGGCTGCCGGCCCGGTGACCCTGGTGCCGTTGGTCTGTTTCAACGCCGCCGCGCGGCATCTGCCCTACACGACACTTGGATTCCTCCAATACCTGGCGCCGACCCTGGTGCTGCTGCAAGCCGTCCTGCTGTTTGGCGAGCACTTGTCGTCCAGTACGCTGGTGGCGTTCATCTTCATCTGGGCCGGCCTGGCGGTTTACAGCATCGATGCCTGGTTCAGCCTGCGTCGGCGCAGCTGATCAAAAAACGCACAAACCTCTGCAGGCCACGTTCTCCATGGCCTGCACCGATCCTTCCCAAGGTTATCCACAGCGTGATCCCCGCCGTTTGTGCGCAAGTCACTGAAACTGCTGGTTTTTTGATCAATCTTTGATAAGCCACGTCCGCCGTGGCCTGGCGGGCTGTCTCTACAGGTTATCCACAGGCAGGTGCACGTTTAATCTGGATAACCCGATCAAGGCTCACTGCGCAGTACCAATTCCACCATCAGATCGTCCGCCAGGGTTTCCAGGCGCGATTGCAGCACGTCCAGGGACAGCGTCAACGGCACCGCCAGTATCGCTTCGGCGTGGAATAGCGGCTCGCTGCTCATGGGCGCCGGACGTACTTCGGTCACCAGTCGTTCCAGGTTGACCCCCTGTTCACTGAGCAAGCGCGTGATGTCGCGCACGATCCCCGGCCGGTCATTGCCCACCAGTTCCATGGCGATCGGCTTCCAGGTGCACGACTGTTCGATGCCGCTTTCGGCGATCAATACGCGAATGCCATGGGCCGACAGCCCTTGCAAGGCATCGACCAGTGAATCGTAGGCTTCCGCCGGTACCCCGACCCGAAGAATCCCGGCGAATTGCCCAGCCATGCGTGACATGCGGCTTTCCAGCCAATTGCCGCCCTGCTCGGCGATGCATTGGGCAATGCGCTCGACCTGCCCAGGCTTGTCCGGTGCAAAAACAGTGAGTACGAGGTGGTCCATGGCGCAGCCCTCTTTTGTTATTGAAAGAGAAGTATAGGCAAGGGTGGTTGCTGTGCTGAATCGACTGACGCCACCGCCTGTAGGAGCTGGTTTGCCAGCGAAGCGATGCACCACCGATCTGCCGCCCGGGCACAAATCGTGTACAACTTTTTATATTTAACTGGAACAATCTCATGGTTTTTTGAGAACATCCCGATCCGCGACGTGACTGCAATGCGTCATGGGGTCGCAGAACGACGTAATTAGTCTAATTTTCACAACCGCAACTCATCATGTAGTATGCCGCTGCGCGCACTACATAACGTTGGATCGATGTCCGCCACAGGCGCAGTCGCATCCCTGAAAGCCCTGTCAGCAAGGCCCTAAAGCCGTTGATTGGTCCCCACCCAGCCGTCAGAAATGGCATGTACTGGTCGCAGGGTTTGTGGTTTAAATGGCCAGAGGCTTCATTGTTAAATTGAAGAGCTGAAAAGCGAAATAGCTGAGCAGAGTGAGGCAAGCAATGACTGAACACGTTCAAGTCGGTGGCCTGCAGGTCGCCAAAGTCCTGTTCGACTTCGTGAACAACGAAGCCATTCCCGGTACCGGCCTCACCGCCGATAAGTTCTGGGCCGGTGCCGACAAGGTCATTCATGACCTGGCGCCGAAGAACAAAGCCCTACTCGCCAAACGCGATGATTTCCAGGCTCGTATCGATTCCTGGCACCAGGAACGCGCCGGCCAGGCGCACGATGCCGTGGCTTATAAAGCCTTCCTGCAAGACATCGGTTATCTGCTGCCAGAAGCGGCCGATTTCCAGGTAACGACGCAAAACGTCGATGAAGAAATCGCCCGCATGGCCGGTCCACAACTCGTGGTGCCGGTGATGAATGCCCGCTTCGCGCTCAACGCCTCGAACGCCCGCTGGGGTTCGCTGTATGACGCGCTCTACGGCACCGACGCCATCAGCGAAGCTGACGGCGCGGAGAAAGGCAAAGGCTACAACAAGGTTCGCGGCGACAAGGTCATCGCCTTCGCCCGCGCCTTCCTCGACGAAGCGGCGCCCTTGGCGGCCGGCTCCCACGTCGATTCCACGCACTACAACATCGTTGACGGCAAACTGGTGGTCGCCCTCAAAGGCGGCAGCAACAGCGGCCTGCGCAACGATGCCCAGCTGATCGGTTTCCAGGGCGATGCCTCGGCACCCACCGCGATCCTCCTGAAAAACAACGGCCTGCACTTCGAAATCCAGGTTGATGCCAGTACCCCGGTCGGCCAGACCGACGCAGCGGGTGTCAAAGACATCCTGATGGAAGCCGCGCTGACCACAATCATGGACTGCGAAGACTCGGTCGCCGCCGTCGACGCCTATGACAAGGTGGTGATCTACCGCAACTGGCTCGGCCTGATGAAGGGCGACCTGTCGGAAGAAGTCGCCAAGGGCGGCAAGACGTTTACCCGCACCATGAACGCCGACCGCACCTACACCGGTGTCGACGGTAACGCGGTGAACCTGCACGGTCGTTCGTTGTTGTTCGTGCGCAACGTCGGTCACCTGATGACCATCGACGCGATCCTCGATAAAGACGGCAACGAAGTGCCTGAGGGCATCCTCGATGGCCTGGTGACTTGCCTGGCGGCGATGCACAACCTCAACGGCAACACTTCGCGCAAAAACACCCGCACCGGCTCCATCTACATTGTGAAGCCGAAGATGCACGGTCCTGAAGAAGCGGCGTTCACCAACGAGCTGTTCGGGCGCATCGAAGACGTGCTGGGCTTGGCGCGCAACACCCTGAAAGTCGGCATCATGGACGAGGAACGCCGTACCACGGTCAACCTCAAGGCCTGCATCAAGGCCGCCAGCGAGCGCGTGGTGTTCATCAATACCGGTTTCCTTGACCGCACGGGCGATGAAATCCACACCTCCATGGAAGCCGGCCCGATGGTGCGCAAGGCTGACATGAAGGCGGAAAAATGGATCGGCGCCTACGAGAACTCCAACGTCGATATCGGCTTGAGCACCGGCCTGCAAGGTCGCGCGCAGATCGGTAAAGGCATGTGGGCCATGCCGGACCTGATGGCAGCGATGCTGGAACAGAAAATCGCTCACCCATTGGCCGGTGCCAACACCGCGTGGGTACCTTCGCCGACCGCCGCTGCGTTGCACGCGCTGCACTACCACAAGGTCGACGTGTTCGCCCGTCAGGCCGAACTGGCCAAGCGTGCCCATGCGTCGGTGGACGACATCCTGACCATCCCGCTGGCCGTGAACCCGCAGTGGACCGCCGAACAGATCCAGAACGAACTGGACAACAACAGCCAGGGCATCCTGGGTTATGTGGTGCGCTGGATCGACCAGGGAGTGGGTTGCTCGAAGGTGCCGGACATCAATGACGTCGGCCTGATGGAGGACCGTGCCACGCTGCGTATTTCCAGCCAGCACATCGCCAACTGGCTGCGCCATGGCATCGTCACCGAAGAGCAAGTGATGGAAAGCCTCAAGCGCATGGCGCCGGTGGTGGATCGTCAGAACGCCGGTGATGCGCTGTACCGTCCGCTGGCACCGAACTTCGACAGCAACATCGCCTTCCAGGCGGCGGTCGAACTGGTGGTGGAAGGTACCAAGCAGCCGAACGGCTATACCGAGCCGGTTCTGCACCGTCGTCGTCGCGAGTTCAAGGCCAGGAACGCGCTGTAAAATATAGTTGCTCGACAACAATCCCCCGGCCTGACGACCGGGGGATTATTGTTTTTACCCCGTTATTTCCTGAGCCGTAAGGCGCTTTCAGCGATGTAGTTCGCAATTCTTGGTGCAAACATGAATATGGCAATACCCAGGACCGTAAGCACGAGGGCAAATAGTTTTACGCCTTCAATGGGTTCATCGAGCACATACCATGAAGTCAGGATACCGGATACCGGAACGATGACAGACAACGGGGCAACCTGGCTCGCCGGATACTTCCTGATCAAGCGGTTCCACGCCCAATAACCGAAAATGGTCGCCACGTACGCCTGGAACAGGATGGACAACAACACCGACGTATTCAAGTCCGTCAACAACGCCTCAAAGGGCTCAGCCCCCTTCACCCAATAAGTCATCAGGTACAGCGGCGCAATTGCATACAGACTCGACCAGACGACGAAGGAAAAGATGTCGACGACCTTGCTTTTCTTGATCAGTACATTGCAAAGACTCCAGCAAAAGGCTGCCAGTAGTATCAGGAACAAACCCTGGCTCTGGTCATGCGATTCGGTCATATGAATGATGAACATCAGCCCCACCAATGCCAGGAGAATACCTGCTACCTGAATGGCCGACATTTTTTCGCCGAATAACATCACTCCCCATATGACCGTAAAAAAGGCACTGAATTGCAGGAGCAAAGAAGTCACACCAGCACTGACACCGAGAAACATTCCGTAGTTCATCAACCAACACATTCCGACCCCGAACAACAAACCGTATAGCGCGAGGGTTGAAGCACTGATGTTTTTCGGCTTAGGAACGAAAAACACCAAGGGAAATGCACAAAAAGTGAAACGCAAGGCAGTCAGCATAAACGGGTCTATTCCATCGAGGCTGATATCAATGACCGAATAGTTGCTACCCCACATGACTGTTACTACGAGAATCAAAAGCAAGTCGCGCCAATCCATTTTTATCATGTTGTTCCCTTATAACCATCCACACGCACACACCTGAGAACTCTAACTTCCAGGTCAAAAATGGAATCACTCACCAAAATGAGAACACGCTTGTTCAATAGCGCCACTCAATGAGTCGCTTCCGGGCTAAGAAATCGGCATGTAATGATTAGTTATTATTTTTCTGAGTTGATTGAAAAACGGATTCAACAAAATTCATCCGAACTTCAATCTTAGGGAAGATATCTGAAAACCTGATCAACAACCGCCAGCTATTTATGAGCAGACTTGTCTCAACTCAAGGAGAAAAATTCAATTACACCCAGGAGAACGCAAACTCCACTCAAACACGGTTGAAAGGAGATACGAGGCAACTATCACTTACAAATGTTTGGTTACTGAATTCCTAGTTCTTGCTTGACCAGCGCTAACAATTTTTCGGCATCGATCGGCTTGAGCAGGAAGTCCACTACGCTCAGGTGCATCGCGGCAATCGCGTCTTTTACGTCGGCATCGCCGGAGACGATGATGATCGGCATCGCCGCCCGCACAGACTCCCGCACCTGGCGAATCAGGTCCAGGCCATCGATATGGCCCATGCGCAGGTCGGTGATCACCAGGCCAATCGAGGGTTTCTCTTCCAACATCTTGAGTGCGGTTTCGCCACTGGCTGCCGTCATGCAACGAATGCCGTCCAATGCCAGGATCTCCGACAACAACTCTCGGGCGTCCTTGTCGTCGTCGACGATCAGCACCCGTTGCGGCGGCAGGTCGGGTTCCAGCATGACGTCACTGAGCGCCTGGCGCTCGGCGTCACTCAAAATATCGTGGTCGGACATGGCATTCTCTACATGTTCAATTCAATTCCCTAGCACAGTGGTGAGACATCGCTAAGCACACCATCAATGTGCACTCCGTCGGAAAATTTTCCAATAGGGCAAAGGTGAGGTTTTTCTCACGTTTGGGTAGGTTCTTTCCGAATCTGCATCACGTTTGCGGCCTACCTAGACTTACGTCCAATGGGCACCCCGACCGTAGGGGTCGACCATGGGTGAGTCATCCGACAACAACAATTCAAAAAAAGACTGCGGTAATGGTTATGAGTAAAGCGGACGCCTTCACACAGGCAGGGAAAACCGCGGTGTTGCAGAACATCCAGGGCACTTTGCAATTCCTTCAGCGCTTCCCGCCCTTCAACCAGATGGAACACGCGCACCTGGCGTACCTGGTCGAGCAATGTCAGCTGCGTTTTTATGCCCCCGGCGAGAGCATCATCAAGCCCGCGGACGGCCCGGTTGAGCACTTTTACATCGTCAAGCAGGGTCGGGTCGTCGGCGAACGGCCGCACACGGCCAAGGGCGGCACCGAAACCACTTTCGAAATCACCACCGGCGAGTGTTTCCCCCTCGCTGCGTTGCTGGGGGAGCGTGCGACCCGTACCGAACATCTCGCCGCCGAAGACACCTTTTGCCTGCAGCTGAACAAGCTGGCGTTCATCAAGCTTTTTGCCATTTCCGGCACCTTCCGCGACTTTGCCCTGCGTGGTGTGAGCAGCCTGCTGGACCAGGTCAATCAGCAGGTCCAGCAAAAAGCCGTGGAAACCCTGGGCACCCAATATTCTCTCAACACCCGCCTGGGTGAATTGGCCATGCGCCATCCAGTGATGTGCAGCCCAATCACGCCCCTGCGTGAGGCCGTGACCCAGATGCACGAGCAGCAGGTCGGCAGCATTGTGATCGTCAATGAACATAAGGCGCCGCTGGGGATTTTCACCCTGCGTGATCTGCGTCATGTGGTGGCCAACGGCACCGGCGACTTCAGCGAGGCGATCGAGCGGCACATGACCCGGTCTCCGTTTTTTCTGTCTCCGGACCACAGCGCCTTCGATGCCGCGATTGCAATGACCGAGCGGCATATCGCCCACGTCTGCCTGGTCAAGGATCAGCGCCTGTGCGGCGTGGTCTCCGAACGCGATCTGTTTTCCCTGCAACGGGTCGACCTGGTGCACCTGGCGCGCACCATTCGCAGCGCCCAGCGTGTGGAAAACCTGGTGCTGCTGCGGGGCGAGATCGGTCAACTGGTGGAGCGCATGCTGGCCCACGGCGCGTCTTCGACCCAGATCACCCACATCATTACTCTGCTCAACGACCACACCGTATGCCGGGTGATAGAGCTGACCCTGGCCGAGAAAGGCGACCCGGGTATCCCGTTCAGCTGGCTGTGTTTCGGCAGCGAAGGTCGCCGCGAACAGACGCTGCACACCGACCAGGACAACGGCATTCTGTTCGAAGCACAGGACGCGGCCCACGCCGCCGAGATTCGCGGAAAACTGCTGCCCATCGCCCATCAGATCAACCAGAGCCTGGCGCTCTGCGGTTTCACCCTGTGCAAAGGCAACATCATGGCCGGCAATCCCGAGCTGTGCCTGTCCCGGGCCGAATGGGCGCGACGCTTTGCGGCGTTTATCCGAGAGGCCACGCCAGAGAACCTGTTGGGTTCAAGTATTTACTTCGATTTGCGCGTGGTCTGGGGCAGCGAGCAAGGCTTCGAACAGTTGCGTCGGGGGATTCTCGACCAGGTGGCCGACAACCGCCTGTTCCAGCGCATGATGGCGGAAAACGCACTGCGCAATCGTCCTCCCGTAGGACGTTTCCGTGAGTTCGTGCTGGCGCGCAAAAATGGTGAGAAGGCCACTCTGGACCTGAAGATCCAGGGCCTGACTCCCTTCGTCGACGGCGCGCGGTTACTTGCCCTGGCCCACGGCATCGAAGCGAACAACACATTAGAGCGCTTCCGCCAACTGGTGGCCAAGGAGGTCATCGAGCCACTGGACGGCGCGGCGTACGAAGAGGCTTATCACTTCATCCAGCAAACCCGCATGCAACAACATCAGCTGCAGACCCGGGAAAATTTGCCCTACTCCAACCGGGTCGATCCCGACAGCCTCAATCATCTGGATCGACGCATCCTGCGTGAATCCCTGCGCCAGGCTCAACGCCTGCAAAGCAGCCTGACCCTGCGGTACCAACTATGAGCCTGTTTTCATGGCTGCGCCCCGCAGGCCCAAGCTTGTCCGTAGAGTTGCAGCAGCGCCTTCAATGCCTGCCAACGGTGGGCGGATTGAGTGAATGCAGCCTGCGCGAGCAGCGCTGGGTCGTGCTCGACCTGGAAACCACCGGGCTGAACATGAACAAGGACCGAGTACTGTCCATCGGCGCCGTGGTCATCGAGGATGGCGCAATCGACTTCAGTCGCCAGTTCGAGCGCACGTTGCAATGCGACGAACTCAAACTCGGCCCCAGTGTGCTGATTCACGGCCTGGGACCCAGCGCCATTGCCGCCGGCAGCGATCCGGCCGAAGCGTTACTGGAGTTCATGGAGTTTGTCGGCGACAGCCCGGTGCTGGCCTTTCATGCGCCGTTCGACCAGCACATGCTGGGACGCGCATTGAAAGATCACCTGGGCTACAAGTTGCAGCATGCTTTCCTGGATGTGGCGGATATCGCCCCTTTGCTGTGTCCCCAGGCCAACATCCGCGAAGCCGGTCTGGACGAGTGGATCGACTGGTTCAAGCTGGAAGTCTTCGAGCGTCACAACGCCAGCGCCGACGCCCTGGCGACCGCCGAACTGGCGCTGATCCTGTTCAGCCGCGCGCGTCAGCAGCATATCCATAGCCCGTTGAACCTGCAGCAGCGGTTGAATCAGTGGAAGCGGCGGCAGCAAACCCATTCCTTTTAACACCACCCCCCCTGTAGGAGCGAGCTTGCTCGCGAAAAAACATCAGGCGCATCGGTCCTACCGGCAAAACGCGTCATCGCTGACGTTTTTCGCGAGCAAGCTCGCTCCTACAAGGTCTTACGACAAACCCTACCCCTACCCGACCGGTGTCAATTGCTTACCTTCCTCGCCTCTGACAGAATCGCGAACAATTCTCGTTAGTTAACACTTCCCAATCGGTGATGCTGCGTGTCGTCAGTCCCAAGCCCGCAAAGTGAGCTCGTTGGTGCGCTATATCGCGACCACCGCGGTTGGCTATTGGCCTGGCTACGGCGCAATGTCGCCTGCCCGCAACGGGCCGAGGACCTGAGCCAGGACACCTTCGTGCGCCTGCTCGGACGTGAGGAACTGAAAGAGCCGCGCGAGCCGCGGGCGTTCCTGGTGGCGATTGCCAAGGGCCTGCTGTTCGACTACTTCCGCCGAGCCGCGCTGGAACAGGCTTACCTCACCGAACTGATGCTGATTCCAGAAGCCGAACAACCGTCGGTGGAAGAACAGCAAATGATCCTCGAAGACCTGAAGAACATCGATCGTCTGCTGGGCAAGCTGTCGAGCAAGGCCCGTGCGGCGTTTCTCTACAATCGTCTCGATGGCCTTGGCCACGCGGAAATTGCCGAGCGCCTCGGGGTGTCGGTGCCGCGGGTGCGCCAATACCTGGCCCAGGGCATCCGTCAGTGCTACATCGCCTTGTACGGTGAGCCAACATGAGCCCGGTCAGCTCCAAGCCGGTGTCGGCGCAGGTGCTCGATGCCGCCATCGCCTGGCAACTGTCCCTGGACTCCGGCAACCCGGTGGAACGCGAAGAGTTCGCCAAATGGCACGCCGCCCACGAAGAACACGCCCGCGCCTGGCGTCAACTGGGCATGCTCGACCAGCGTTTCAGCGTCGCCAGCGGCCCGGCCCGCACCGCCCTGCTGCAATCGCGCGAAGGCATTCGCCGGCGGGTGCGCAAGCTTGGCAGCGGCCTGGCCAGCATCGTTGCAGTGTTGGGGTTGGCGCTGTTTGCCGGTGAGCGTTACCTGCCAATCGACTATTGGCTGGCCGACCAGCGCACCGCCACCGGCGAGCAACGCACCATTCGCCTGGATGATGGCACCCTGATCAACCTCAACACCCACAGTGCGGTGGACGTGCGTTTCGATGAGAAGCAGCGACTGGTCGTCCTGCAGGAAGGCGAAATCCTGATCGAAACCGGTCACGGCGATGCCCGGCCGTTTATCGTTGAAACCCGCGAAGGCAGCATGCGCGCCCTCGGAACGCGGTTCCTGGTCAAGCGTGAAGAGCAAGGCACGCGACTGAGCGTGCTGCAATCGGCGGTGGCCGCCCATCCGCAATCCAGTCCCGAAGAGCAAATTCTGCGCGAAGGCCAGCAAATGCTGATTCGCAGCGACGGCCTGGGCCCGATTGCCGCGCTCAACCTCGGCGCCGATGCCTGGACCCGCGGCATGCTGGTGGTGGACAACGCGCGGCTGGAGGATCTGGTGCGTGAAATCGGTCGCTATCGCCCGGGTCACCTGGGTGTGGCGCCGGAAGTGGCTGATCTGCGGATCACCGGTAGCTTCCCACTCAAGGACACCAACCTGGCCCTGAACGCGTTGTTGCCGACCCTGCCGGTGCAGATCGAACAGCACACGCCATGGTGGGTGACGGTGGCGGCCAAGCCCTGACAGGTGGTGCAGGACGCCGTGCAAATGATGAATCGAAATTATTTTCATCCAGCCCTATCACTTTTTGATTTTCGTCCGGCACCTAGGCAATTGAGAAGTATTCACTTTCAGGAGCCGCTGTATGTCCCGTTCGCTAGACACCTTGTTGCGCCCCGGTTTGCTGGCGCTTGCCATCGCTCTTTGCTCTCCCTTGGCCAGCAGCCAACTGATCGCCGCTGAACAGGCGTCCAGCGTTCGCGCCTACAACCTGCCGGCCGCGCCATTGGCCAGCACCCTGAACCAGATCGCCAGCCAGGCGGGCCTGGCGCTGTCGTTGAACCCGTCGCTGGCCGCCGGCAAGACGTCGGCCCCGGTCCAGGGCCAGTTCGACGCTGCCGGCGCCCTGCGCGAAGCCCTGCGTGGCACCGGTCTGCAACTGGAACAAAGCGGCGGCACCTACACCCTGGTGGCGGTGCCCGAGGGCGTGATGGCCCTGCCGGCGACCAGCGTCATCGGCGTGGAAGCAGACCCTGAAAACGCCTGGGGCCCGGTGCAAGGGTATCTGGCCAAGCGCACGGCCGCCGGGACCAAGACCGACACCGCGCTGGTCGAGGTGCCGCGTTCGATTTCGATTGCAACGCGCGACCAGATGGACGACCGCAACGTGCACAGCCTCGACGACGCCGTGCGCTACATGCCCGGCATCACCGCCAGCAGCTACGGCAGCGATACCCGCGCCGACTGGTTGCGCGTGCGCGGCTTCGAGCCGACCCAGTTCCTCGATGGCCTGCCACTGCCTAAAGGCGTGTACGCCAACCCGAAACAGGAGACCTGGAACCTCGACCGCTTGGCCCTGCTGCGCGGCCCGGCTTCGTCGATCTACGGCCAGACCCCGCCGGGCGGCCTGCTGGACATGGTCAGCCGCCGTCCCAGCGCTGAATCGAGCAACGAGATCCAGGTGCAATACGGTAGCGACAATCATCGCCAGATCAACTTCGCCAGTACTGGCAAGATCGACGATGAAGGGCAGTTCCTCTACGGCCTGAGCGGTGTGGTCCGCGACAGCGGGACGCAGATCGACCACGTCGACAACAAGCGCTACAACATTGCGCCCAGCCTGACCTGGAACATCGACGAAGACACCACCTTCACTCTGCTCTCGCAGTTCACTCGTGACGATACCGGGATCACCAGCCAGTTCCTGCCGATCCAGGGCACCAGAATCCATTCACCGCTCGGCGATATTTCCCACCACAAAAACCTGGGCGACCCGGACTGGGAATACTACGACCGCACCTACTACGCACTGGGTTACGCCTTTGAACATCGTTTGAACGATGTCTGGCAGTTCCGCCAGAACCTGCGCTACACCAAGTCGGACCTGTCCTTCCAGGCGCTCACCGTCGGCGCCTATCCGTTCACTCAGGTCGATGCCGACGGCAACGTGGGCCGAACCAGTACCTCGACCGACGAGGACATCAGCCAGTTCGCCGTGGATAACAACTTCCAGGCCGACTTCGCCACCGGCGATGTCCAGCACACCTTGTTGCTCGGCCTCGATCACCAGCGCAGCAACACCAACTACACCTCGATCTTCGGCGATGGCCTGACCACCAACGTCAACAACCCGATTTATGGCCAGCCGATCGTGCGTCCACCACGCTCCGACGCGTTTTATGACTACGACCAGAAGACCTATCAGACCGGCCTCTACATCCAGGATCAGCTGGCCCTCGACCAATGGCGCCTGACCCTGGGCGGCCGCGAAGACTGGGTCCACACCGGCACCAAGTTCTTCAACAAGGGCGATGCCACCAACACCGAACGCGATACCAACTTCAGCGGCAACGCGGCGATCAGCTACGTGTTCGACAACGGCATCGTGCCGTACCTGTCGTACGCCGAATCGTTCCAGCCAACCAGCAACGCCACCGCATCGCCGACCGATTCGTTCAAGCCGACTGAAGGCGAACAATGGGAACTGGGCATCAAGTACCAGCCACCGGGCAGCGATACCTTGCTGAGCGCGGCGATCTACGACTTGACCCAGAAAAACGTTTCGGTCACCACGACCAATTCGGCCGGCGTCAATATCACCAGCCAGACCGGTGAAGTGAAGGTCAAGGGCCTGGAGCTGGAAGCCGTTTCCGACGTGACCGAAAACCTCAAGGTGATCGCGGCCTACACCTTGGCCAAGTCCGAAGTGCAGGATGGCACTTTCAAAGGCAACCGCCTGCAGCTGATGCCTAATCAACAGGCTTCGCTGTGGACCGACTACACCTGGCACAACGGCGTGCTGGACGGTTTCGGCGTGGGCGGCGGCGTTCGCTACACCGGCAACACCTACGGCGACCAGGCCAACACCGAGCTGGGCAAGGCTGACGCCTACACAGTGTTCGACGCTGCCGTTCATTACGACCTCGGTCGCCTGGACAACAGCCTCAAAGGTGCCTCGCTGGCGCTGAACGCGACCAACCTGTTCGACAAGGACTACATCTCGACTTGCGACAGTTTCTACTGCTACTACGGTGACCAACGCAGTGTCGTCGCCAGCGCCACCTACAAGTGGTAACGGCTTGACCCGACAGGCCCAACGACCCGGCCGTCCTTCGTGGACGGCTTTGGTTTTTCTGAAGGCTATGAAATGAAAAGTAAAACAATTCGCCGCTGGTCCTTCGTCCACACCTGGACCAGCCTGATCTGCACCGTGTTTCTGCTGATGCTGGCACTGACCGGCCTGCCGTTGATCTTCCACCACGAGATCGACCATCTGCTGGGCGATGCCGCCGAGCTGAAGCAGATGCCGGCGGACACCCCGCAGCTGAATTTGCAGCAACTGGTGCAGGCCGCTGAAAAACATCGTCCCGGCGAAGTCATGCAGTACTTCGGTTTCGACGAGGACGAACCCAACGGCGCGATCGCGATCATGGCGGCCACCGCCGGCACCGAGCCGAACTCGTCCCACACCTTCATGCTCGACGCCCGCACCGGCGAAGCGCTGGAGATGCCGTCGGCCAATGGCGGCTTCATGATGGTCATGCTGCGCCTGCACGTGGACATGTTCGCCGGGCTGCCGGGCAAGTTGCTGCTGGCGTTCATGGGGTTGCTGTTCGTCGTCGCGATCGTGTCCGGTACCGTGTTGTACCTGCCGTTCATGCGCCGCCTGAAATTCGCCACCGTGCGCCAGGACAAATCCACCCGCCTGCGGTGGCTCGACCTGCACAACCTGATCGGCGTAGTGACTTTGACCTGGGCTCTGGTGGTGGGTGTAACCGGCGTGATCAGTGCCTGCGCCGACCTGCTGATTGCCGCGTGGCGCAACGACAGCCTGAGCGCGATGGTCGCGCCGTATCGCGATGCGCCGCCATTGACGCAACTGGCACCGGCCACGCGTTTGCTCGACATCGCCAAGGAAGTCGCACCCGGCATGCAGCCGGATTTCATTGCCTTCCCCGGCACGCGATTCTCCAGCGAGCACCATTACGCGGTGTTCATGAAAGGCAGCACGCACCTGACCTCGCACTTGCTGACGCCGGTACTGATCGACGCCAGCACCCTGCAAGTCACCGCCGTGGCCGAACGGCCCTGGTACATGGACGCCATGGGCATGTCACAGCCGTTGCACTTCGGTGACTACGGCGGCATGCCGATGCAGATTCTCTGGGCGACCCTGGATGTGCTGACGATCATTGTGCTCGGCAGCGGCGTCTACCTGTGGGTGGTGCGGCGCAAGGCTTCGAAACCCGTGCTGGAAAAAGCGGAGAGCGTGGCATGAGGCCCCGGCAGTCGAATTTCTGGAAGGTGTTCGCCACCCCCACCGTCATCGCCTTGTTCAGCGCGGCGGGGTTGTTCGCCGCGCTGCTGGGCGATGGGATCTGGGATGCCTTGAGCTGGCTTGGCCTGGGTATTCCAGCCGCCCTCGCCCTGCGCGGCCTCCTCCAACGCCGATAATGCGCCCCCCTCTGTAGGAGCGAGCTTGCTCGCGATAAACCTGAGAACGCCTCGGGGAGCCAGACTTCCAGCGTCATATTGAAGGTCATCGCGAGCAAGCTCGTTCCTACAAGTCATACGACGACAATGCCCCCCCCCGCCCGTCGCCTCTCCCCGCTAAATCCCTGACATATTTGTTGACACATTCATCCTTGCGCTTCTATAAAGGCGCATGTTGTACGACAACCTACAACAAATGCGACACCCACAATAAATCCAAGAAAAATGACGGTGATGTGATGAAAGTCAAAGGCATCCGCTGGTGGATGGTCGGTCTGGTAACAGCCGGTCTGATCGTCAACTACCTCGCTCGCAACACCCTGTCAGTGGCCGCCCCGACCCTGATGAGCGAAATGAACATTACCACCGAGCAGTACTCGCACATCGTGGTCGCGTGGCAGGTCTGCTATGCGCTGATGCAACCGGTAGCCGGCTACATCATCGATGCCATCGGCACCAAAATGGGCTTCGCGATTTTTGCCTTCGCCTGGTCGATTGCCTGCGCGCTGGCAGCACTGGCGAGTGGCTGGCAGGGCTTGGCATTCGTTCGTGGCCTGCTCGGGCTGACGGAAGCGGCAGGCTTGCCGGCGGCCGTGAAAGCCACCACCGAATGGTTTCCGGCCAAGGAGCGTTCGGTAGCCATTGGCTGGTTCAACATCGGTTCATCGATCGGCGCACTGCTGGCGCCGCCCTTGGTGGTCTGGGCGATCCTGCACAGTGGCTGGGAACTGGCGTTCCTGATCGTCGGGGGCCTGGGCGTACTCTGGAGCTTGCTGTGGGTGCTCCTCTACAAGCATCCCCGGGATCAAAAACGCCTGGGCGATGAGGAGCGCGCCTACATCCTCAGCGGCCAGGAAGACCACTTCAAGGAACCGGCCACCAAAAAGGGCAGTTGGAAGAAAATCATCGGCAGCCGTAACTTCTACGCCATCGCCAGCGCGCGGATCCTTTCCGAGCCGGCCTGGCAGACTTTCAATGCCTGGATTCCGTTGTACCTGATGACCGAGCGGCACATGAACATCAAAGAGATCGCGATGTTCGCCTGGCTGCCGTTCCTCGCCGCTGACCTGGGCTGCGTGCTCGGTGGCTACCTGAGCCCGTTCTTCCACAAGCACTGCAAAGTGTCGCTGTTCACCTCGCGCAAAATGGTCCTGCTGTTCGGTGCCTCGTGCATGATCGGTCCGGCATGCATCGGCCTGGTCGCCAGCCCGTACACGGCGATTGCGCTGCTGTGCATCGGCGGTTTCGCCCACCAGACCTTGTCCGGTGCGCTGTACGCGATCACCTCTGACTCGTTCGGCAAAAACGAAGTGGCCACGGCCACAGGCATGGGCGGGATGTTCGGCTACCTCGGCGCGGCCGCTTTCACTCTGGTGTTCGGCGTGATGGTGACCAAGATCGGCTACAGCCCGCTGTTCGTGACCCTGGCGATTTTCGACATCGTCGCGGCGTTCATCGTCTGGACCGTTGCCCGGGAACTCAAGCCTCAGCAGGCAGCTCCGGGCCCTGAAGCCGGGCAGACGCTGCAACCAGCCAGCTAAAACGCAAAACCTGTGGGAGCGGGCTTGCTCGCGAATGCGATATGTCATCTGATTAATTGTTGACTGACACGACGCCTTCGCGAGCAAGCCCGCTCCCACATGGCTCATCTTGAACCCACGCATCAACGCGCTATGCTGCCCGACACCTCCTCTGACCGAGACGTCGCCATGTCCACCCCGAGCATGACCCTCTACTACAACCCCCTCTCCCCCTTCGTGCGCAAAGTCATGGTGCTCCTGCACGAAACCGGTCAACAGGACCGCGTTGCCCTGCAGAACTGCGTACTCACGCCGGTCGACCCGGACCAGAACCTGATCGACGACAACCCCCTGAGCAAGATCCCCGCCCTGCGCCTGGCCGACGCCAGCATCATCCACGACAGCCGGGTGATCCTCGATTACCTGGACCATCAGCACGTCGGCAACCCGCTGATCCCCCGCGAAGGCTCGGCCCGCTGGCGGCGCCTGACCCTCGCCTCCATGGCCGACGGGATCATGGACGCCGCGGTACTCGTACGCTACGAAGTCGCCCTGCGCGCCCCGGAAAAACACTGGGACCAATGGCTCGACGGCCAGCGCGACAAAATTCGCCGTACTTTAGCTTTGCTGGAGAAGGATGCGATTGCCGAGCTGACCAGCCATTTCGACGTAGCGGCGATCAGCGTGGCGTGTGCGTTGGGTTATGTGGATCTGCGCCATCCCGACCTGGAGTGGCGTGAAGCGAATCCGCAGTTGGCGGCGTGGTATTTCGAGGTGAGTCAGCGGCCTTCGATGCTGGCGACGATGCCGAAGGTTTAGCACTTCGCTGGTTGAAGTGACGTTTGATGCTGCGCAACGACCCTATCAGTTCTGCTAGTAGGCAAAAAATGAAAAAAATCCGATGCTTAAGGTCCGACTTTATGAACCGTACCTGGAGCTCGGTCAATGCCTATACATTCCAGTAAAACAGTCCTGCTCGCGACCGATCAACAGCTCGGTCCTAAATGCCCTCGACGCGAATAGGCCTCACCCCATCGCCTACTCACCCTACGGCCATCGGCCGGCAAAAAACGGCTTGCTCAGTTTGCTCGGGTTCAACGGCGAACGTCCTGACCCGCTGACCGGGCATTATCATTTGGGCAATGGGTATCGGCTGTTCAATACGGTGTTGATGCGGTTTAACAGACCGGACAGTTCGAGTCCATTTGAAGAAGGAGGAGTGAATGCCTACTCGTATTGCGAGGGTAACCCGATAGGCCGGTGCGACCCGACTGGACAATCATTTTTGTCGATGATCAGGAAAATGGTCACGTTTGTGACACCTGCCCATCCGGCTGCAACGCTCAAGCTCACGGCATCAACCGCTGCGGCGGTAGTAGGCGCCGCCGGGTTTATGGTAGAGGCTGACGATGAAACGGCAAACACCGCACTTCTAATTGGGTCAGGTCTTCTTTTAGGCGCTGGATTAGGGGGGATGTACCGATTCCGTCCTTCCAGGACTCCTCGACTGGCACCGACACCTAATACCGTTACCAGGGGAGATTTTGAGATGGGTCCTCTGAGAAGCTCTCCTGCCGATCCCCCCACGATCCAGCAGTTCATTCCTCGCGCTAGAATCCCTGGAGTTGGCAGCCCCACCAACGCCGCCAACCTAAATATAAGAACCGCCTGAACAAGTAAAAAGGGAAAAAATGGCACAGATTTATTTAAAAAGGAGTGTGCCCTCCAGCCGAGACGTCGCCCTGTCCGACGGGATCATGGACGCAGCGGCGTTGATCCGTTACAAAGTCTGGTTTTTCGCCGACTGGACCGGGCTTTTTACGAGCAAGTCGAACGCACCACACCGGATCAACCGGAAACAACCCGAAAATCAGCGTCGCCAGCACCTCCCCTTCCCGCTGATCTTCCCGCAACCCCAGCGACCGACTCATTCCATCGCTCCAATATCGAACGCCAACGGCTTGGCCGCTTTCTGTCCGACCCCATACCAATCCAGTTTGCGGGTCAGCACCATGAACACCCCGAGCAAGCCGAACAGCAACAACGACCCCATCAACAGCGCGTAATCCTCGGCACTCAACAAGCCATAAAGCAGGCCATACAGTGCCGCCAGCCCCACCGAAAAACTCAAGCCGTGACGCACGCTACGCAATACATGGCAGACATAGAACCCGATTAACAGCACACAAGCGCTGGCCGACAATAGATACGCCAAAGCAAAGCCAATGTGTTCGGACAGCGACAGCAAAAGCAGATAAAAGAACGCTAGCGCCACGCCCACTAAAGCGTATTGCACCGGGTGCACCGCCAGGCTTTCAAGCACTTCAAAAAGGAAGAAACCGGCGAACGTCAGGACGATGAACAGCAGTGCGTATTTGATCGCGCGGTCGCTTTTCAGGTATTGGTCCACCGGGTCGACGAAGCTCACGCCAAAACTGCGACCGGACAACGCCTCGCAAGCACCACGGGGCACGCAGCTGTTGAGGATCTCTTGCAGATTGGTGGAGAAAAACGAAGTCTGCCAATTGGCGGTGAAGCCTTGATCGGTGATTTCGCGCTGGGCTGGCAGGTAGTTGCCGATGAAACTGGGATGCGGCCAGTTGGTGCTCAGCGAGACCTTGCTTGTCTTGCCCACCGGCAGGATCTGCAACTGGCCGGTGCCTTGCAGCTTCAGGTCGAAACCGAAGGCCAGCTCTGTGTTTTGCCTCGCGTCCAACGCTGGCAACGTCACATGGACGCCCTCACCCAGCCAGCCGACCTGACTACCCGGAACGAAGTCCAGACGCTGGCCGTTGAGCTCGAGTTTCAAGGCATTCTCGATGCCGCGAATGTCGCTGATGCCGACCGCCAGGAATGGCCGATCGAATTGGTAATCTGCGAAATCTTCCTGGATACCCAGCTGCGCCGGCACTGAAAAATGGCCGCTGATGCGGTTGTCGGCATGGAACAGCCGCGCCTGGTAAATGCCTCGGGAACGCAGTTCGGTCTGGACCTGGCCGTCGAGTTCGAAGCGCTCCGGGAGGAAGTACAAACGACCGCGCTCTTCACCTGTTTCCTGATAGCGTTCGTGGGTTTTTTCGTGGGTCTTCCAGGTGCGCACGACCTTGCGATAGGGCACCACCAACAACGGCCCGCTCAATTGCTGGCTGTAACTGGCGCTGCGGGCGATGTCTTCAAGCACGCCGTCGCGCAGTTGCTGGCGGTCCTGGATGACGCCGTTGATCATCAGCAACGGGATCAGCAATAACACAATCAGCAGGGCAATCGCCCCGAGTTTCAAGGTCAGGCTTCGGTTCATGGGACTCTCCCTGTTTTGATAAGGCAGAGTCTGGACGGGCTGTGTGGGGGCTTTATGGGGGGAATGTGGAGATTATGTGGAGACTGCGACTTGGTCTAAAGGCAGGAGCAAACTGACTTCAACGCCACCCTCAACGTTGCCGATGCTCATCACCCCACCATGCAACTTCACCACTTCTTCCACGAAATTCAGCCCAAGCCCGGTGCTTTTTCGCCCGGTATCCGGTCGTGGCAGCGAGTAGAAACGCTCGTTCAGGCGCGGCAATGCATAGTCCGGAATCGCTTCGCCCTGGTTGAAGAGCTTGAATTCGATCTGCTCGCCCATTCGCTCGGCGGTGAATCGCATCACGCCCTGAGCAGGGGTGAAATCCAGCGCATTTTCCAGCAGGTTGCCCAGCGCCTGCCGCAACAAAAACGGCTCCCCCCTCAGCATCAGGTCCGCCGCAATCATCTGTGACACGCGCAACTGGCTGCCTTCGATCCGCGCAGACTGGGCATCAATCAGTTCGGCCACCAACGCCGCCAGTGGCACCTCGACACGCGCCTCAAGCCCCTGACGCTGTTCAACTTGCGCCAGGTTCAACAGTCGCTCGATCAACTGTTGCATGCGCGCGCTTTCACTGTCGATGTTGCCGACAAAACGCTGCCGTTGAGCCAACGGCATCTCGCCCTGCAGCAGTTCCGCCGCGCCACGAATCGCCGCCAGCGGGCTCTTCAGTTCGTGGGTCAATGTGTGCACGTAACGCTCGACGTAGGCTCGGCCTTCGAGCTGCGTGCGCATCTGTTCTACGGCCGTCGCCAATTGCTCCAGCTCGCCACCGCGATAGTGCGGCACCTCGATCCGCCGGCCTTCGCTCACTGCCTGCGCATAAGCGGTCAAGCGCCGCAGCGACCGACTCAACCACCAGGACAACAGCGCACCGAACAGCAGGCCGAGGCCGATCAGGCCGGCGCCATAAGCCAGCAATCGTCGCTCGGTGCGATCCACATAAGGTTGCAACGAGCTGTTGGGCTTGGCCACGGTGACCACGCCGATGATCCGGCCGTTATCGCGTATCGGCGCGCCGACGTGCATCACCGACGAGCTCGCATCATTGGGGTCACTGCGGGTCGAGCGGGCGCCATATTCGCCGCGCAGGGTCAGGTAAACGTCGTTCCAGCGCGAGTAATCCTGACCGACCGCTGTGCCGCTGGAATCCAGTACCACGATGCCGCTGGCGTCAGTGACGTAGATGCGGTGGTTGACCTGGTTTTTCGGCAAACCCCAGATGTTCGCCGCCGGTTGCCGCTCGCCGTAGGCCTTGAGCAGTTCCGGCCAGCGGCTCTGGTTGAGGGTGCCGGCCTTGAAGTCATCGCGCAGGATTTCCGCCATCAGGTTGGCGGTGTCGACCAGGGTTTCTTCCGTGGACTGGCGCACCCCGGGACGAATTTCTTCCATCACGGTGTTGAGCACGAAGTAGCCGGTCAAGCCGACGAACAGCACATAGACCAGGAAAATCCGTAACCCCAATGGCATCAGCTGTGTCCCGGGCTGTAGCTGTATCCGAGGCCGCGATGGGTCTGAATCGGCTCTGCATCGGCCTTAACCGATCGCAACTTGGCGCGCACGCTCTTGATGTGGCTGTCGATGCTGCGCTCGTAGCCGGCATCGGCGGCCACGCCCAAGGCATCGAGCAATAGCTCGCGGCTGAACACGCGCTCGGGTTGCTCCAGCAGGCATTGCAGCAAACGGAATTCGTGTCGGGTCAGGCTCAGCGGCTGACCGCGATAACTGATCTGTATACGCTCGTAATCGATGCGGAACAGTGTTGGCGCGATTTCAGTCAGGTTTTTGGGTGCCATGCGCTTGAGAATCGCCCGGACCCGCGCCGCCACTTCACGGGGGCTGAACGGCTTGACCACGTAATCGTCGGCACCAATCTCCAGGCCTACGACACGGTCGATTTCGCTGTCGCGGGCGCTGAGAAACATCACCGGTACTTCGCTGAAACGTCGCAACGCCTTGCAGGTTTCGAAGCCGCTGATGTCCGGCAGACCGATGTCGAGGATGATCAGGTCCGCCGGGGTCTGCCGCTGATGCTCAAGCGCCGCCGCGCCAAGTGTCAGCCACGTGGTGGTGAACCCCTCGCCCTGCAAGGCGAAAATCAGGGTGTCGGCAATCGCCGCTTCGTCTTCGACAATCAGGATATGGGGCATGGCGTCCGAGCCTGGCGGTTGAGTGGTCGAACGGTGCCCCAAGCCTTACACCCCGTCAATCAGCAATCGGGCTTGTCCGCCGTAAACCGTCGAGCCGGATTCACCGCCGCGCCAAACTCGCGCAAGGCCTTGGCGCCGATCAACAAGGGATAATTGAAGCTGCTGCGGTCAGTCAGGTTGACCTCGACCGTGCGTTTTACATTGCCCAGGCACAACTCGAGATCGACCACCGGCCGCTTGGTGGGCGCGATCACTTCGCTGTCATCCTCGTCCTCTTCGGAGCGGGTCTTGATCTTGCTGATCCTCGCGACCTTGTGTTCGTAGACCTTGTTGCTCGCACCCTTGGTCGCCAGGCGGAAACGCACCCAGTCTTCGCCATCGCGGGTGAAAGTTTCGATGTCCTTGGCCGACAGCGAGGCAGTCAACGCGCCGGTGTCCATTTTGGCCTTGAGCACTTCGCCACCGATTTCCGGTAGCGAGATGTATTCGTAGCGGCCGTAGAGCGTCGGCTCGGCTGCCAAGGCCGGCAGGGCAAGGAGAGATAGCAATGCAAGAAGGGATTTCACGTACTGGGAGTCCTTGAGGAGTTGGCAGCGCAATTTTAGACCGTTGTTGAGCTGATCGTTCCCACAAGGGTAACGGTCCGGAGGTGAAACATTCGTCAGCGCCGATTTGGCCTGTCGTCCGAAGCTGCTTATCATGGCGCGCCCTAACGCTTCCAAGAGTCATTTATGCGCCGCCTGCTCACCGGCTGTTTCGTCACATTGCTGCTGTTGCTCAACACGCTGGTCCTGATCGGACCTTTGATGGTGTTCGCCTTGCTCAAACTGGTCCTGCCCGGGCGTTTTCGCGATTACGCGTCCTCGGTGGTGATGTGGATTGCCGAGACCTGGTCGGAAATCGACAAGCTGATCTTTCGCCTGTGCATTCCCACCCAATGGGATATTCGCGGCGGTGACGATCTGCGTCGCGACACGTCCTATCTGGTGATCAGCAATCACCAGTCCTGGGTCGATATCCCGGCGCTGATCCAGACGCTGAATCGACGCACGCCGTTCTTCAAGTTCTTCCTCAAGAAAGAACTGATCTGGGTGCCGTTCCTGGGCCTGGCCTGGTGGGCGCTGGATTACCCGTTCATGAAGCGCTACAGCAAGGCGTTCCTGGCGAAGAATCCGGAATTGGCCGGCAAGGACCTGGAGATCACCCGACAAGCCTGCGAGCTGTTCAAGCGCCAGCCAGTGACGGTGGTCAATTATCTGGAAGGCACGCGCTTCACCTCCGCCAAAAGCGCTCACCAGCAATCACCCTTCACCCACCTGCTCAAACCCAAGGCCGGTGGCGTGGCGTTTGTACTGGCAGCGATGGGCGAACAGCTGGATGCGATTCTCGACGTGACCGTGGTGTATCCGCAGCCGGCGATTCCGGGGTTCTGGGACTTGATCAGCGGCAACGTGCCGCGGGTGATCATCGACATCAAGACCCGCGAGCTCGACCCGGCGTTGTGGCAGGGCGATTACGAAAACGATCCGCTGTTTCGTGAGAAGGTCCAGAACTGGGTCAACCAGCTCTGGATCGAGAAGGACCGGCGTATCGACGTTTTGCGCGCCAATAGTCGCTAATCAGCTGCCAATTCCGGTGCCGGTGCCAGTGCCGGCACCCCAAATGCCACCCAGGCTTTGCAGCAGCGAACCGCCGACACCCTGCTGACCGAAGTATTGCAGGATCACCGGGGCAAACACGCCGATCATTCCGGTATCCATGCCCAGGGCGCTGAAGGCATTGTTCAGGTCGTTGGTGTCCTTGACGTTGCCCAGGGCGTTATCCAGCCCTGCGGATTTACCGGTCGCCCCCAACAAGCCGGCGAGCGCGCCCAATTCGCCGCCGCCCGACAGTGTGTCGATTCCAGGTACGCTTTTGGCCAGCTCCGAATAGTCGGTCGAACTCAATTGATTCTTCGCCAGCCCGAGCATCGCCCCGGCACCGCCGACGGCTTGTTGTGGCGTCACATTCAATTGGCTGAGCGCACCCAGCAGGTCCGCAGTCTCCGAAGTCGGCGCGGCCTCTGTGGCCGCGTTACCGCCCTTCATCCCCGCAATGGCATTGGCCGCATCGCCCAGGCTGAACTGTGCGAAGACCGGGCCGGCCACCAAGGTCATCAGGGAAGCCAGTACCAAACCGCGTGAAATCTTCATCCAGACATCCTCTTGTGCCATGAAAACGCCCGGCTCACGGGCGCAGAGCTGCCGGTTTGACCAGCTATGAGCGGGCATGTTCCTCAGGCACGCATCCATTTTCAACCCGCTCGTCGCAATACGGGACTGAGGGTTAAGAACCTATCAGATCTGCTAGTAGGCAAAGGCTGCAATAGGAACGATGCTGAAAGAACTGATTTCTTAGTCATGCCTGGAGCCTTGTCGCCTATTTCCTTGAAGTAACGTCGTTGGGACGTCAAAGCGTCAGTACATCGAACTTAGGGCGTCTGCCACCCTACTTCGAAACAGTTAATCAAACAGCCCGCCAGGGAAGGAGTCAGCACCGCATCAATCTACTGAGTTCTCAGCGTGATCGCATCCTGCACAACACTCGCGACATTCCGCATGATCAGCTAGGCACAAATATCCGAAATACACTTGAACGTCTAAATACAGAGATACGTGGGCTGAGCCGTCAACTGTAGCTATCGTCAATGCCACTCCGATGCGAGATACAAAAAAGGGCGACATCACGTCGCCCTTCGCTTGCTTCAAACGCTCTTACGCCGCACTAAACAACTTATGCGGATCAATCACAAACTTCTTCGGCACGCCCGCATCGAACTCGCCGTAACCTTCCGGCGCCTGATCCAGGCTGATGACCTGCACGCCGACCACTTCAGCGATGTTGATGCGGTCCCACATGATTGCCTGCATCAGCTGGCGGTTGTACTTCATGACCGGGGTCTGGCCGGTGTGGAAGCTGTGGGACTTGGCCCAGCCCAGGCCGAAGCGGATGCTCAGGCTGCCCATTTTTGCGGCGGCATCCACAGCACCCGGATCTTCGGTGACGTAGAGGCCAGGGATGCCGATCTTGCCGGCCACGCGTACCACGCCCATCAGGGAGTTGAGCACGGTGGCCGGGGCTTCGTGTTTGACGCCGTCATGGCCGTGACCGCGGGCTTCGAAGCCTACGGCGTCGATGGCGCAGTCCACTTCCGGTTCGCCCAGCAGCGCAGCGATCTGTTCGTGCAGCGGGGTGTCGGAAGACAGGTCGGCGATTTCGAAACCCTGGGCCTTGGCGTGGGCCAGGCGGATGGTATTGACGTCACCGACGATGACCACCGCCGCGCCCAGCAGGCGAGCGGAAGCGGCGGCGGCTAGACCCACTGGGCCGGCACCGGCGATGTAGACGGTGCTGCCTGGGCCAACGCCGGCGGTCACGGCACCGTGATAGCCGGTCGGCAGGATGTCGGAGAGGCAGGTCAGGTCACGGATTTTCTCCATGGCCCGGTCGCGATCCGGCAGTTTCAGCAGGTTGAAGTCGGCATACGGCACCATGGCGTATTCGGCCTGGCCACCGGTCCAGTCGCCCATGTCAACGTAACCGTAGGCACCGCCCGGACGGGCCGGGTTGACGCTCAGGCACACGCCGGTGTGCATTTCCTTGCAGGAACGGCAGCGCCCGCAAGCCACGTTGAACGGTACGGACACCAGGTCGCCGATCTGCAGGTTCTCGACGTCGCTGCCCTTCTCGATCACTTCACCGGTGATCTCGTGCCCCAGCACCAGGCCGGTTTGTGCAGTGGTACGGCCGCGCACCATGTGCTGGTCGGAACCACAGATGTTGGTGGAAACCACACGCAGGATGACGGCGTGGTTGATCTTCCTGCCGCGCGGGTCCTGCATTTTCGGATAGTCGATTTTCTGTACTTCGACCTTGCCAGCGCCGAGATACACCACACCACGATTGCCAGACATGCTTTCACCTCGCTGTTGTTTTTATGTAGCGGTCGCGTCGCCTGGGAACGGCGGCGCGTTGATTGCTCGGGTTATTGCCTGTGTGTCTTGCGTTGTTTGTTGCGGCCCCTTCGCTGGCAAGCCAGCTCCTACAGGGGGAGGCGATCTAGAGAACGACTGTTCTGTTCGCGTTCAAAAACACTCTTCTCTCAATGTGATACCCGACGGCCCGGGCCAGGGTCAGCCCTTCGATATCCCGCCCCTTGGCGATCAGGTCTTCCGGGTAATGGCTGTGATCCACCACCTCCACGCCTTGGGCAATGATCGGCCCTTCGTCGAGGTCGTTGTTGATGTAATGCGCCGTGGCGCCGACCAGTTTCACACCCTTGTTGTAGGCCTGGTGATAGGGCTTGGCACCCTTGAACCCGGGCAGCAGGGAGTGGTGGATATTGATCGCCTTGCCATCGAGTTTGCGGCACAGCTCCGGCGACAACACCTGCATGTAGCGGGCAAGGATCACCAGCTCGGCACCGCACTCTTCGATCACCTGCAACACCTGACGCTCCTGGGACGGCTTGTCGTTCGGGTCCAGCGGGAAATGGTAGTACGGAATCTGGTGCCAGTCGGCCAGCGGCTTGAGATCGGGATGGTTGGAGACCACGGCGGCCACGTCCATCGACAGCTGGCCGATGCGCTGGCGGTAGAGCAAGTCGTTGAGACAGTGATCGGCCTTGGAGACCATGATCACCACTTTCGGCCGGTAATGCGGCGGGGTCAGTTCGAAGATCATGCCGAAGGATTCACCGCGTTCGGCCAGGCCTGCGCGAAACGACTGCTCGTCGAAGCCATCCGGTTGGCGAAATTCCACGCGAATGAAGAAGCGGCCCGAGAGCCGGTCGTCGAAGGAATGGTGCTCGGTGACGTAGCAGCCCTGCTCGAACAGAAAGCGCGTCACCGCGTCCACGGTGCCGAGCACGCTGGGGCAGTCGGCGGTCAGAATCCATGTGTCTGGGGCGCGGCTCATAATGCGGTGACTCCTGAGAAATCGGTAAACCTGCCTGTAGGAGCGAGCTTGCTCGCGATGGACGTCAACGATAACGCGTGCATCCTGATGCAATGCGTCGCCCTCTGGTCCTTCGCGAGCAAGCTCGCTCCTACAGGTGATCGATGGTCAAGCCTGAACGCTAAGGCCATATTCGGCAGAAGCATCCTGCAACCACAACCACCAGTAATCCGAGAAGCTGCGGCGGATCAGCAGTTCCCAGGTGTCTTCGGCGGTGTGACGGATCACCAGTTGCGACTTGGCGAACACTGTGCCGACCGCCTTGCCCACCGGAAAGTTGTTGGGGTGCACGTCGTAGCTGGTGGACTTCATCAGCACCTGGCGCACGTTCGGGCCGCTCAGTTCGAGGATCTGCTGGCCACCGCTGACGTTGACGATCTGGATGTGCAGGTCGCCCAGCGCTTCACGCAGTTTTTGCTCGGCGGCGAACTCTTCGCCGGTCGGCACGATCAGCAGCCATTCATCCGGCCCCATCCATTGCAGGCTGGTTTCACCTTTGACGGTGACGGTCAGCGCACCTGGCAGTTCGATCCCGAGCGCCTTCTGCACGCCGGCGGCGAACGCGGCATCGTGCCCATCGCCACGAATGGTCAGGTGGCCGAGGAGTTTTTTCTCGCGCACGGTCACGCCGGCGCTCTTGCGACCCTTGCCCACCAGGCTGGCGAGGTCGGCGTGATGCAGCGACGACTCGGCCTTGGCCCCGGTGGTTGGGCGTTGTTGGTAAACATTGGCTGCGGTCATAAAGCACCTTTCCTGAATTCTGTTGGTTCCGGTCCTTGTGGTGGCTGTTGCGCCGCCTTCGCGAGCAAGCCCGCTCCCACATTCGACCGCGTTTCCCCTGTGGGAGCGGGCTTGCTCGCGAAAGCGGCAGCCAGCACACCACAGGACCCGAGGTCGTTAAACGTTCTGGCGTTCGCCCTTAGGATCGAAGAACACCGAAGAAACGATTTCCGCCTCGATCACGCTGCCGTCCGCCAGTGGCGCGAACACACGCTCACCCATGCGGTTCAGGCCGCCCTTGACCACGCCCATGGCAAACGAATAGCCCAGGGAGTTGTGCGCGTAGCTGGAGGTCACGTGGCCGACCATGGTCATCGGGATCGCCTGCTTGGTGTTGAACACCAGCTGCGCGCCTTCCGGCAGCCATTTGTTCGGATCGATCGGCTTCAGGCCAACCAGTTGCTTGCGCTGGTCACGCACGCAGTCTTCGCGATTCATCCCACGCTGGCCGATCCACGAGAACGGTTTGGTGCGACCGACACACCAGCCCATGTTCAGGTCGTCCGGAGTCATCGAGCCGTCAGTGTCCTGGCCGACGATGATGAAGCCCTTCTCGGCCCGCAGTACGTGCATGGTTTCGGTGCCGTACGGCGTCAGGTTGTACTTCTTGCCGGCGTCGACGATTTTTTCCAGCACGCCCATGGCGTAGTCGGCTTGCACGTTGACTTCGTACGACAGCTCACCGGTAAACGAAATCCGGAACACCCGCGCCGGCACACCGCCCACCAGGCCTTCTTTCCAGGTCATGAACGGGAAGGCTTCGTTGCTCAGGTCGATGTCGGTGACTTCAGCGAGCAGCTTGCGGCTGTTCGGCCCGGACAGGGTCATGGTCGCCCAGTGATCGGTCACGGAAGTAAAGTAGACCTTCAGCTCCGGCCATTCGGTCTGGTGGTAGATTTCCAGCCATTGCAGCACGCGTGCAGCGCCGCCGGTGGTGGTGGTCATCACGAAGTGGTTGTCGGCCAGGCACGCGGTCACGCCGTCGTCGAAGACCATGCCGTCTTCTTTGCACATCAGGCCGTAACGCGCCTTGCCCACGTCTAGCTTGGTCCAGGCGTTGGTGTAGATGCGGTTGAGGAACTCACGCGAATCCGGGCCCTGGATGTCGATCTTGCCCAGGGTCGAAGCATCCAGCAGGCCGACGCTGTCGCGCACGGCTTTGCATTCGCGCTTCACGGCAGCGTGCATGTCTTCACCGGATTTCGGGAAGTACCAGGGACGTTTCCACTGACCGACGTCTTCGAACTCGGCGCCGTTTTTCAGGTGCCAGTGATGCAGTGCGGTGAAACGCACCGGCTCGAAAATGTGCCCACAGTGACGACCGGCCACGGCACCGAAAGTCACCGGCGTGTAGTTCGGACGGAACATGGTGGTGCCCATCTGCGGGATGGTCACGTTCAGCGAACGGGCGGCGATGGCCAGGCCGTTGACGTTGCCGAGTTTGCCCTGGTCGGTACCGAAGCCCAGAGCGGTGTAGCGCTTGACGTGCTCGACCGACTCGAAGCCTTCGCGGGTCGCCAGTTCGATACCGGCCGCGGTGACGTCGTTTTGCAGATCGACGAATTGCTTCGGCGCACGCGCCGTGACTTTCTCGTAAGGCACTTGGAACAATGCCAGCGTCGGCTCTTCCTGGCGGACCAGGGCTTTTGGCAACTTGGCTTCGACCGGTCCGAAGCCGGCTTCGCTGGCCGCGCGAACGCCCCCTTCAAAACCGTCGGCCAGGGAATCGCCGAGGCCGTAGACACCGTTGATGCCACCGACGCATACGCGTTTCTGCGGCGCCTCACCCGGCACAAAACCGAGGATGTCTTCGCGCCAGATCGGTTTGCCACCCAGGTGCGAGGCCAGGTGGACCACCGGGCTGTAGCCGCCGGAACTGGCGACCAGGTCGCATTCGAGCCATTCGCCCGGGCTGGTGACCTTGTGTCCTTTGACATCGATCGCCGCCACGCGCGCAGCGGTCACGCGCTTACTGCCACGGGCTTCGATCACGGCGCTACCGGTGAGGATGCGGATGCCTTTGGCACGCGCCTCTTCCACCAGCGCACCGCGCGGGTTGCTGCGGGCGTCGGCGACGGCCACCACTTGCAGACCGGCATCGAGCCAATCCAGCGCAACGCGGTAGGCGTGGTCGTTGTTGGTCGACAGCACCAGCTTCTTGCCCGGTGCCACGCCGTAGCGGCGAACGTAAGTCGAGACAGCGCCGGCGAGCATGTTGCCCGGCACGTCGTTGTTGCCGTAGACCAGTGGACGCTCGTGAGTGCCGGTCGCCAGCACCACACGCTTGGCACGAACCCGGTGGATGCGCTGACGCACCTGGCCAATCGGTGCGCGGTCGCCGAGGTGGTCGGTGAGGCGCTCGTGGATGGTCAGGAAGTTATGGTCGTGGTAACCGTTGACCGTGGCGCGCGGCAACAGCAGCACGTCAGGGGTGTCCTTCAATTCGGCGATGACGCTGGCGACCCACTCGGTCGCAGGCTTGCCGTCGAGGCTTTCGCGGGAGTCGAGCAGGCTGCCGCCGAACTCTTCCTGCTCGTCAGCCAGGATCACACGGGCACCGCTGCGCGCAGCCGCCAGTGCAGCGGCCAGGCCTGCAGGGCCGGCGCCGACGATCAGCACGTCGCAGTGCTGGTTCATGTAGTCGTAGGTGTCCGGATCGTTCTCGGTCGGCGAGCGGCCAAGACCGGCGGCCTTGCGAATGTACTTCTCGTAGGTCATCCAGAACGATTGCGGGTACATGAAGGTTTTGTAGTAGAAGCCCGGTGGCATCAGCTTGCCGCCGACCTTGCCGAGAATCCCCATCATGTCGTTGTTGACGTTCGGCCAGCCGTTGGTGCTGGTGGCGACCAGGCCCTGGTACAGCGCTTGTTGCGTGGCGCGTACGTTCGGGATTTGCGTGGCTTCGGTGGCGCCGATCTGCAGCACCGCGTTCGGCTCCTCGGCACCGGCGGCATAGATGCCGCGCGGGCGGGAATACTTGAAGCTGCGACCGATGATGTCGACGCCGTTGGCCAGCAATGCAGCGGCCAGCGAATCGCCCTCGAAGCCTTTGTAGCTCTGGCCGTTGAAGGTGAAGGTCAGGACTTTGTTGCGGTCGATCCGTCCGCCGTTGGACAGGCGATTGGTCTGGCTCATACCTTCTCTCCCAGAGCCGTGGTGGCCGCTTTCGGGCTATCGGTCTTGTCGGTGAATTGTGGCTTGGCGCCGATCTTGTAGGTTTCGAGAATCTCGTAGGTCACGGTGTCACGGGTGGCGTTGAAGTACTGACGGCAACCGGCGACGTGATCCCACAGCTCGTGATGCAGGCCGCGAGGGTTGTCGCGGAAGAACATGTAGTCGCCCCACTCCTCGTCGGTGCAGCTGTTCGGGTCCAATGGACGCGGAATGTGCGCCTGGCCGGATGCGTGGAATTCCTCTTCGGAGCGCAACTCGCCGCAGTGAGGACAGAAGATATGCAACATGGGGATTTCTCCTGTTAGTGGGCAACCGCAGCAGCGCCGTGTTCGTCGATCAACGCACCGTTGTGGAAACGGTCGATGGAGAAAGGTGCGGCCAGTGGGTGCATTTCACCCTTGGCCAGGCTGGCGGCAAATACGTTGCCCGAGCCAGGTGTCGCCTTGAAGCCGCCGGTGCCCCAACCGCAGTTGAAGAACATGTTCGGTACCGGGGTTTTCGAAATGATCGGGCAGGCATCCGGGGTGGTGTCGACGATGCCGCCCCACTGACGGTTCATGCGCACGCGGGACAACACCGGGAACATCTCGACGATGGCCTGCACGGTGTGCTCGATCACCGGGTACGAACCCCGCTGGCCGTAGCCGTTGTAGCCGTCGATACCGGCGCCGATCACCAGGTCGCCCTTGTCGGACTGGCTGATGTAACCGTGCACGGCGTTGGACATGATCACGCTGTCGATGATCGGCTTGATCGGCTCGGACACCAGCGCTTGCAGCGGGTGGGATTCGATCGGCAGGCGGAAACCGGCGAGCTTGGCCATGTGCCCGGAGTTACCGGCAGTCACTACACCGACGCGCTTGGCGCCGATGAAGCCCTTGTTGGTTTCAACGCCGATGCACACGCCGTTTTCCTTGCGGAAGCCGATCACTTCGGTCTGCTGGATCAGGTCCACGCCCAGGGCGTCGGCGGCACGGGCAAAGCCCCAGGCCACGGCATCGTGACGGGCCACGCCGCCGCGACGCTGGACGGTGGCGCCCATCACCGGGTAACGGGTGTTCTTCGAGCAGTCGAGGTACGGGATCTCATCGGCCACTTGCTTGCCATCGAGCAGTTCGCCGTCGACGCCGTTGAGGCGGTTGGCGCTGACCCGACGCTCGGAATCACGGATGTCTTGCAGGGTGTGGCACAGGTTGTAGACGCCACGCTGGGAGAACATCACGTTGTAGTTCAGGTCCTGGGACAGGCCTTCCCACAGTTTCATCGCGTGTTCGTACAGGTGCGCCGACTCGTCCCACAGGTAGTTGGAGCGCACGATGGTGGTGTTGCGCGCGGTGTTACCGCCGCCCAGCCAGCCTTTCTCGACCACGGCCACGTTGGTGATGCCGTGTTCCTTGGCCAGGTAGTAGGCGGTCGCCAGACCATGCCCGCCACCGCCGACGATGACCACGTCGTAGACCTTTTTCGGGGTCGGCGTGCGCCACATGCGCTGCCAGTTTTCGTGGTGGCTGAGGGAGTGTTTGAAGAGGCCGAAGCCTGAGTAGCGTTGCATAGTCATTTACTCCAAAACCGCGCTCAGCGATAAACCGGGAAGTCCGCGCACAGTGCCGATACTTGCTGGGCGACATTGGCCTCGACATCGGCATCGCCGAGGTTGTCGAGGATGTCGCAGATCCAGCCGGCCAGTTCGACGCACTGGCTGACCTTGAAGCCGCGAGTGGTCACCGCCGGGGTGCCGATGCGCAGGCCGGAGGTCACGAACGGCGACTGTGGATCGTTCGGGACAGCGTTCTTGTTCACGGTGATGTGGGCGCGACCGAGTGCTGCATCCGCCTCTTTGCCGGTGAGGCCCTGACGGATCAGGCTGACCAGGAACAGGTGGTTATCGGTGCCGCCGGACACTACATCGTAGCCGCGTTTGATAAAGACGCCGGCCATGGCCTGGGCGTTGTCGATCACTTGCTGCTGGTAAGCCTTGAAGCCTGGCTCCAGCGCTTCCTTGAAGCACACGGCCTTACCGGCGATCACGTGCATCAGCGGGCCGCCCTGGGCACCGGGGAACACTGCAGCGTTGAGCTTCTTCTCGATTTCTTCGTTGGACTTGCACAGGATCAGGCCGCCACGTGGACCGCGCAGGGTCTTGTGGGTGGTGGTGGTGACCACGTCGGCGTACGGCAGCGGGTTCGGGTACAGGCCGGCGGCGACCAGACCTGCTACGTGGGCCATGTCGACGAACAGCAGTGCACCGACCTTGTCGGCGATCTGGCGGAAGCGCGGGAAGTCGAGGGTCTTGGAGTAGGCCGAGAAACCCGCAACGATCATCTTCGGCTGGCACTCGACGGCCAGGCGCTCGACTTCGTCGTAATCGATCAAGCCGGTCTTGGTGTCGATGCCGTACTGCACGGCGTTGTACAGCTTGCCCGAGGACGACACCTTGGCGCCGTGGGTCAGGTGACCGCCATGGGCCAGGCTCATGCCCAGGATGGTGTCGCCGGCTTGCAGCAGGGCCAGGTACACGGCGCTGTTGGCCGAGGAACCGGAGTGCGGTTGCACGTTCGCGTAGTCGGCGCCGAACAGCTGCTTGGCGCGTTCGATGGCCAGGGCTTCAACCTTGTCCACGTGCTCGCAGCCACCGTAGTAACGCTTGCCCGGATAACCTTCGGCGTACTTGTTGGTCAGGCCGCTGCCTTGCGCTTGCATGACGCGTTTGCTGGTGTAGTTCTCTGACGCGATCAGCTCGATGTGATCTTCCTGACGTTGCTCCTCGGCATTCATCGCCGCCAGCAGTGCATCGTCGTAACCCTGGATCTGGTCTTGCTTGCTGAACATCGCGTCTCTCCCAGCGGCGGCGGTGCGCCATTCGTCTCGGTGAGGCACTGGCTTTTCGGCAGTGCCCTTTGATAGCGATGGTATGACTGGCTTGGAGTCGTCAAATGCCTACGGGCGCCACGCAAAGGTGCGTTTACGACATGGCGGGAAACAGCTGGCCTGACGCAAGTCTCAAATCAGCACAACCCCCTTGTGGGAGCGGGCTTGCTCGCGAAGAACGATGACGCGGTCTGTCTGAAACACCGAGGTGCCTGCTTCGCGAGCAAGCCCGCTCCCACAAGGGTCAAGCGATGGCCTGGCGTAGTGCTAGCAACAGGAGGAAATGCGCGGGATAGAGCGCATAGGCCCAGCGGCGCATGGGTGGTGCTTTTACGTCATGGAAGTGTCGCAACAGGAACAGTCCCAGCCATGGCGCAATCAGACAAGTGACGATGGCGGGAATGGCCGCGCTGTTGCCCAGTCGCGCGGCGTAATACAGCACCTGCCATTGATTGGCCGCCAGACAGACCAGCCCCGGCAGCAGCGCGAAATACCAGGGACGACCGATCACCAGCAGCAGCGCGAATGGCAACAGGACTCCAAAGAAACCGAACATCACTTTCTGCGTGAACAGCGCCGCCAGCAGCAAGGCGACGGCTGCCAGTAACCGCGATTGCAGCGTCGGCTGCTGCCAGCCACGCGCCACCAACAGACCAAGGACCAGGGTGGGCATTACGTTCAGCGTGTCGTGCCCAGGAATGAACATTCGGTAGGGAATTTCGCTCACGGCGCTAAACAGCAACAACCAGCCCAGATAGCGCCATTGCCCACCCCTCTCCACAGCAGGCTTTCGCGCAAGATTGGCAGCCATTGCCAGACAGAACCACGGAAACGCCAACCGCCCCGGCACATACAGCAGATCGACGGAGTAACCGACATATCGCAGGTGATCGAGCACCATGCTCAAAAGCGCCAGCCACTTGAGCAGATCCAGTGCACGGTCACGCTGCTTTAAGTGTGTAGTCACGTGCATAATTGCCCGGCATCCTTGTAATTTTCTGACAGCGACATCCCGTGTGCTCTCCTGACGATCTTGGGTACAGTGCGCACCATCATTGACCACGAGACGCTTCACCATAGGCGTCCCGACCACGGAAGCAGGCCATGACCGATAAGAGCCAACAATTCGCCAGCGACAACTATTCCGGCATCTGCCCTGAAGCCTGGGCTGCCATGGAACAGGCCAACCATGGCCACCAGCGCGCTTACGGCGACGACGAGTGGACCGCCCGCGCGTCCGACGATTTCCGCAAATTGTTCGAAACCGACTGCGAAGTGTTCTTCGCCTTCAACGGCACCGCCGCCAACTCGTTGGCCCTGTCGTCGCTGTGCCAGAGTTACCACAGCGTGATCTGCTCGGAAACCGCCCACGTCGAAACCGACGAATGCGGCGCACCGGAATTCTTCTCCAACGGCTCCAAGCTGCTGATCGCCCGCACCGAAAACGGCAAGCTGACCCCGGAATCGATCCGCGAAGTGGCGCTCAAGCGCCAGGACATCCACTACCCCAAACCCCGCGTCGTGACCCTGACCCAGGCCACTGAAGTCGGCAGCGTCTACACCCCGGACGAAATCCGCGCCATCAGCGCCACCTGCAAGGAACTGGGCCTGAACCTGCACATGGACGGCGCGCGGTTCTCCAACGCCTGCGCGTTCCTCGGCTGCACGCCTGCGGACCTGACCTGGAAAGCCGGGGTTGATGTGTTGTGCTTCGGCGGCACTAAAAACGGCATGGCCGTGGGCGAGGCGATCCTGTTCTTCAACCACGCACTGGCTGAAGATTTCGACTATCGCTGCAAACAGGCCGGGCAGCTGGCGTCGAAAATGCGCTTCCTCTCCGCCCCATGGGTCGGAATCCTGGAAAACGGGGCCTGGCTCAAATACGCCCGCCACGCCAACCACTGCGCACAACTGCTGGCCGAACTGGTCAGCGACATTCCTGGCGTGGAACTGATGTTCCCGGTGCAGGCCAACGGCGTATTCCTGCAGCTGTCGGAACCGGCCATCGCCGCACTGACCGCCAAGGGCTGGCGTTTCTACACCTTCATCGGCAACGGCGGCGCACGCTTCATGTGCTCGTGGGATACCGAGGAAGAGCGGGTGCGGGAATTGGCCCGCGACATCCGCGAAGTCATGTCCCACTAACACCACAAACCCTGTGGGAGCGAGCCTGCTCGCGATAGCGGCGGATCAGCCAACATTGATGTTGGAGCAAAATCCGCCATCGCGAGCAGGCTCACTCCTACAAAGGCATCCGAATCCCCTGACATTCTGCACCTGAAGACTTCGTCTACATTGTCTGTCGAGCCGATCCGCTCACATAACAATAATCAGGAGCGTACGCATGTCACTGCAAGGCAAAACCCTGTTCATCACCGGCGCCAGCCGTGGCATCGGCCGCGAGATTGCGCTTCGCGCCGCGCGTGACGGTGCAAACATCGTGATCGCCGCCAAAAGTGCCGAGCCGCATCCCAAACTGCCAGGTACGATTTTCAGTGTGGCCCGGGAAGTTGAGGCCGCGGGCGGGAAGGCGCTAGCCCTGCAAGTGGATGTGCGCGATGAAGTCGCCGTGCGCGAGGCGCTGGCCCAGGCCAACGAACATTTCGGCGCCATCGATGCGCTGGTCAACAACGCAGGCGCGATCAAGTTGACCGGAGTCCAGCACATCGAACTCAAGCGCTTCGACCTGATGCACCAGATCAACACGCGCGCCGTGTTGCTGTGCAGCCAGGCTGCCCTGCCCTACCTGAAGAAATCCGCAGGGCACATCCTCAACCTGTCCCCGCCGCTGAATCTGGACACCAAGTGGTTCGCCCAATACAGCCCCTACACCGTGACCAAGTACGGCATGAGCATGCTGACGCTGGGCATGAGCGAGGAATTCCAGAATTACGGGATCAGTGTCAATTCGTTATGGCCGCAGACCATGATTGCCACTGCCGCGATCGAGTTTCAGCTGGGGTCGAGGGAGTCGTTCAAGCATGCGCGCCTGCCTGCGATCATGGCCGATGCCGCCCATATCATTTTGAGCAGTGCGAATCGCAGCCTGACCGGACGCTTGTTGATCGATGAGGAAGTATTGCGGGAAAACGGAGTGACGGAGTTCGAGCACTATCGGTTTGCACCGGATAGCAGCGAAAAACTCATGACTGACCTGTTTATCGACTGAGATATCCTCAACCCCTGTAGGAGCTGCCGAGTGAAACGAGGCTGCGATCTTTTGACTTTAAAGATCAAGATCAAAAGATCGCAGCCTTCGGCGGCTCCTACAGTGGCTTCGGCGTTAGTTAGAACTCGATGCGCACGTCACCCTTCGGCACACTGCAGCACGACAAAATGTACCCTTCGGCTTCGTCTTCCTCGGTGATCCCGCCGTTGTGTTCCATCTCCACTTCGCCACCCAGCTTCAAGACCTTGCAGGTGCCGCAGATGCCCATGCCGCAGGCTTTCGGGATCAGCAAACCCGCCTTCGCCGCCGCTGCGTGAACGGTTTCGCCCGGCGCAATGCGAATGCTTTTCCCAGACGCGACAAACTCCACCTGATGCAGATCCGCCACGTCGAGTTCCGGTGCATCGGCCGCCTGTTCAGCGTGCTCCACGGCGTCGGCACGCGCCTCTGGCGGGGTCGCGCCGAAAGACTCCTCGTGGTAACGCGACATGTCGAAGCCAGCGCCTTCCAGCAAGCGCTTGACCGCATTCATATAGGGTGTCGGGCCGCAGCAGAATACTTCGCGCTCAAGGAAGTCCGGCGCCATCAATTCAAGCATTCGCTGGTTGAGGTAACCGCGATAACCGGCCCAGGGCTCACCCATGCCGTGCTTCTCGCAGATCAGGTGCAGGCTGAAGTTATCGATCCGCGACGCCATGTGTTCCAGCTCGCGGTGGTAGATGATGTCCTTGGGCGAACGGGCGCTGTGGATAAACACCATGTCGACATTGCCGTTGGTGTCGTAGAACCAGCGCGCCATGGACATGACCGGCGTGATACCCACACCGCCGCTGAGGTAAAGCACCTTTGGCGCGGTGAAGTCCATGGCGTTGAACAGCCCGACCGGCCCGTGCACCGCCAGTTCCTGGCCTTCGTGCAGGGTGTCGTGCAGCCAGTTGGACACCTTGCCGCCCGGCACGCGCTTGATGGTTACCGAAAAGCTGTACGGCACCGATGGCGAGCTGGAAATGGTGTACGAACGCATGATCGGCTGGCCTTCGATTTCCAGCTCCAGGGTGACAAACTGCCCCGGCTTGAAAAAGAACAGGATCGGCTGGTCGGCCATGAAGCAGAAGGTGCGCACATCCCAGGTTTCCTGGATGACTTTGACGCAACGGACGATGTGCCGACCATTGGCCCAGGTCTGGGTGGTTACCGGGTTCAGGAAGCTGTTGGACATGCTGATCTCCACGGCCGACTGTCGGCCTTCATGTTGGCGATTCTGCGTATAGCGCGAACCACCCATTTACCTATCTGCGACATTCACATGCTTATCGCGACCAGCCCCCAACGACCGGGGCTTGCGCGTCGGGAACAGATTGCACCATGTCGCCCATGGATAAGGTTCTGGCCAGCGCCGGCCCCACACTCGCCACACACCAAGACACATTCTTTACACCTTGCGTAGCAACCCTGATTAGCCACTTTCGCCGGCCACACAGAATGGCCTTGAGGATTAAACGATGGACGTCACTACTACCCTTAGCCTGGGCGATCCGCTGGAACCCGCACGCAAGGCCACCGCGCAGATGCTGCAAGAGCGCGAGCGCACGTTCTCGCTGCCGCAGCCGTTCTACTCTGACGAGCGCCTGTTTGATATCGACATGCAGGAAATCTTTCAGAAAGAGTGGTTGATCGCCGGCATGACCTGCGAAATCCCCACCAAGGGCAACTACCTGACGCTGCAAGTGGGCAAGAATCCGATCATCGTGATTCGTGGCGCAGAAGGTGCAGTGCACGCGTTTCATAACGTCTGCCGCCACCGTGGTTCGCGCCTGTGCACCAGCGAAAAAGGCAAGGTCGCCAAATTGGTCTGCCACTACCACCAGTGGACCTACGAACTCGACGGTCGCCTCCTGTTCGCCGGAACCGAAATGGGCGCCGATTTCGACATGAAGCAATACGGCCTGAAACCGGTGAACGTGAAGACCGCCGGTGGCTACATCTTCATCAGCCTGGCAGAGAACCCGCCGGCGATCGATGACTTCCTGTCGACACTCAACCATTACATGGAACCGTACGACATGGAAAACACCAAGGTGGCGATCACCACCACCTTGATGGAAAAGGCCAACTGGAAGCTGGTGCTGGAAAACAACCGCGAGTGCTACCACTGCAACGCGTCGCACCCGGAACTGCTGAAAACCCTGCTGGAATGGGACGACGTCACCGACCCGCGCGCCGACCAGGCGTTCAAGGACCACGTGGCCGCCTCCGCCGCTGCCTGGGAAGCCGAGAAGATCCCTTACGCCCACGCCAGCTTCGGCCTGCGTAACCGCATCGTGCGCATGCCGCTGCTCAAGGGCACCGTGTCGATGACCCTGGACGGCAAACAGGGCTGCGCCAAGCTCATGGGCCGCATCAAGAACCCGGACCTGGGCTCGATGCGCATCCTGCACCTGCCGCACTCCTGGAACCACTGCATGGGCGACCACATCATCGTGTTCACCGTGTGGCCGATCAGCGCCCAGGAAACCATGGTCACCACCAAATGGATCGTGCACAAGGATGCCGTTGAAGGCGTGGACTACGACGTGGAGCGCATGCGCCAGGTCTGGGACGCCACCAACGACCAGGATCGCCGCCTGGCCGAAGAGAACCAGCGCGGGATCAACTCCACCGCTTATCAACCAGGGCCTTACTCCAAGACCTATGAGTTTGGTGTGGTGAATTTTGTGGATTGGTACAGCGAGCGCCTGCTGAGCAACCTCGGGGCTGAGCCTGCGCCTTACCTCAAAGGCGTCCCTGTTCAAGGCTAATGTAGGAGCGAGCTTGCTCGCGAAAAATTCAAGGACACCACTGGGTATCTGGATTTACGCGTCATCGTTCACGACCATCGCGAGCAAGCTCGCTCCTACAAGGGGCTTGCTCACAACAGGTTCTCTCCCCGCTAAATATTCCGCATCATTTAGAACTGTACGAAATATGATCTATTCCGGTCAGCGCTATGCTCTACGTGCCTCACAGCCTTCCGCAAACAAGTTATCCACACCTCCACCCACAGCAAATGGGGACAACTGGGGAAATGCGCAAAATTTTTTCCACAAAACCCAAAGAAAAACCGTGACTTATCCGAAACCAAGGTTCTCCAAAACATTGATCATTTTTTGATCTAACGCTCGAAAGCCTTGCCACACCTGGCCTGCAGAAGATCGCAAACACCTTATCCACAGAAGCGCCAACAGAGATTGGGGGCAACTTCGAGGCCGCTGTGGAAAACCGCTGAAAGCCGCGATATTTCTAGGTTTGCAGACGGTTTACTGGTTGAAATAGGCGATTTGATCATTTTTCAACCATAACCCTGAAAGCCATGAATCTAAAGGCCTGTAGCGTTGAGCGAACATCTTATCCACAGAAGCGCCAACAGAGATTGGGGGCAACTCAGCTGACTTGTGCACACTCCCCCTCGAAAAAAAGTCATGAAAAACCGCAGCTTAAGGTGGTTGTTTTTTGATCTGGTGGCTGCAAGCCGCGGTTTGTGTGGGTTTCAGCGAGGGGCGAACACGTTATCCACAGAAGCGCTAACAGGGATTGTGGGTAAAGAGGTCAACAGCTTCTGAAATGATCAACCCGTAGAAGAACTAGCAAAGACCGCTTAAAAGACTTCATAGCCAACCCACTCATAAAAACCAGTTTTATGATCAAGCGCTGAAGCACAGAAAATTTCGTGACCGGTTGCTGCACCCTTAACAGCGCACAATGGAAATGTAGCAGGAGGGTGAGGTCGCGAGAGGTAGACCGGTTATCCACCAGGCTGTGGATAACCGCTAGAGAAGGGATAATTCGAAGCCCTAGGGCCGATACATCAGATAGGCTTCACCCGTGACCCGAATCATCGGATGCGGCGTGATCTGGCAGGAATCGACGATGCGGAAGCCGTGGCGCTCATAGAAACGCCGGGCGCCGGTGTTCGCGGCGTAATCGATCAGGCTCAGGCCATTGAGTCCGAGCCGGTTGGCGCGGTCGTAGGCGTATGCAAGGAACTGCTTGCCCAGCCCCTGGTTGCGCCAGCCTTCATGCAGCGCCAGGCTGGAAATATAAAGGGTGTCGGGGATTTCCATGGTGGCGTACGGCGCCAGCACCGGGTCGGTCACCGGCGCTGCGAACGGGTCGTGACGCATTACATAGCTGTGCAACATGCCGATGACTTGCCCATTCGCTTGGGCAATAAGGCAGTTCTGCCAGGAGAAATCCACATCGTCGCGGGCATATCGCAGGGCCCCGACGTCCAGCAGATCCTGGCCGGGCTCGGCTAACTGGCTCCAGATGTAATCCGCGGCCCCTTCCGAGGAAATCTGGAACAAACGCGCAATCTCTCGCGCATCCGCGCGCACTGCCGAACGAAATTCAACCGACATGTATTGGAACTCCACCAATCATCGAGCGCCCGTTTTAACGTGGGCGCTTATGGCGCGGCAACGCGCCGGAGGGACAGTTATTTTTCCGGGTGTTGCAACTTGAAGTTCAATGTCACCGCACCACACCCTCTTCAATCAGCAGTTTGAGAATCGCTTCAGCCCCCGCCTGTGCCGTAACGCCCTTGAGCACCTGCCCCCCGCCACCGCTGGCCTTGGCCGTGGCAGCTTTCATGCGATCGGCGCCGCTCTTGGCCTTGATCACCTTCAAGCGTTTCGGCCGTGGCTTGGCCGGTTGCAGGGTGGCGACGGCCAACAGTTCGTCGTCGACGACCTCCACGTCATCAGCCTGCAACACCCCACGCCGGGCCGGGCCGTAGGCGCTCTGACGTGGCTTGGGTGCGGCGTTATCCACAGTCGCCAGGAACGGCAAGCGCACTTTCAAGCGACGGCGCTGGCCGCGCGGCAACGCCTGCAGCACCAGCGCAGAACCGCCATCGATCGACTCGACCTGCGCCAGCCCCACCACCAGCGGCCAGCCAAGGCCTTCGGCCAGCAGGAACGGCAACATGCCCGAGCCCTCGCCGGTCTCCGCCTGGCTGCCGGTCAATACGACCTGAGCGCCAGCGTCGCGCAAATAGGCGGTCAACGCCGGCAGCGCATCGGCGCCTTGCGGTTGTTCCAGCACATGCAATTGCTCAAGTCCCATGCCCAGGTAAGCGCGCAAGGCCGGCTCGGCGACATCACCGGCGTGCAGCACCTGCAAGTTATCCCCAGCCAGTTGCAAACCCAGTTCCACCGCCCGCGCATCCTGATCCGCACGGCGTGGTCGACCGGAGGTCGGGTGGGCGCCGATGGACACCAGGCTGATGATTTTCGTGCTCATAACCCTTTCCTTCCCTTAAGCCGCATCGCGCCTGGCCTCGTTGCGGTAGGCCTCTACCGCCGCGATCAAGGCTTGAAGAATCTCGGCGCTCTCGCCGATCACCGACAGGTCGGCCCGTTTGATCATGTCGCAGCCCGGGTCGAGGTTGATCGCCACCACCTTGTCGCAGGCACCGATGCCTTGCAGGTGCTGGATCGCCCCGGAGATCCCCACCGCCACGTAGACCCGTGCCGTGACCCAGGTACCGGACGCGCCGACCTGACGGTCGCGGGCCATGAAACCATCGTCCACCGCCACCCGGGACGCGCCTTCGGTGGCGCCCAAGGCTTCGGCGGTCCTGTGGAAAAGTCCCCAATCCTTGACCCCGTTGCCGCCGGAGAAGATGAATTCCGCTTCGGCCATTGGAATCGCTGCCGGGTCCACCGCCACCGCCCCCAGATCCTCGATGCGCGAGAGACTGCGGGCGACGGTTGTGGATAACTCCACCGGCAGGGCTTCGTGACGGGTTTCGCTGACCGGTTCGGCGCATTCCACAGCGGCCAGGATCAACCGCGCAAGCGGCCGCGCCAGGTCTTGTAAACCGGCACCGGCGCGGCCGATGCATTCCTGATCCTTGACCTGCCAAACCCGCGTGGCCGGGCGTTCGCCCAAGGCGGCAGCAAAGCGTCGACCCAGTTCACCGCCACCAGTACGACTGTCCGGCAGCAGCCAATGACGTGGGCTGAACTGGTTATCCACAGCCCGCAGGCCCTGGACCCGTTGCTCCGGTGCATAACCGCTGAACTGCTCGCCTTCAAGCACCAGCAGGCGATCGACGCCAGCCGTGGCGAAGGCGTTCTCCTTGTGCTCGCCGAAGACCACGGCCAGTACCGCGCCGTCCTTGCCGGCCAATTGATGAGCCAGGCCGAGCAAGTCGCGGTCGTGGCTGCTCAAGCGGCCGCCGACCATGTCCGGCACCACGCTGATGTAGAACGCCGGTGAAGGCACCTGATGCAGCGGCAATTGCACTTCAACGGCGGCGGTACGCTTGGTCGCCCCACCCTGCTGGGCGCCGCTACGGTCGATGCGCTTGATGCCGTTGGGTCCGATGAAGCCGATGCCATGGGGTTTTTTGCGGATGACGCCGTTCGGCCCCATCCAGCTGTGTTGCGCCGGTTGCATGGCCGCGTGCAGCGGGTGCAGGCGGTTGCGGGCGATCCATTCGGCACGGGGGTCGCGGCGGATAATGTCGCTCATCAATGCACCTCCGCAGGTTCACGTTGGGCCGGTGTGGCCGGCTTGCTCGGTGCCTGGTCTTCCAGCAACGCGTCAGCCACCAGTTCGGCAATGTCCTTGATCAACGGTCGCGGCTCAACCACGCCTTCAAGCATCGCGGTGCACTGCGGGCAGCCCACGGCCACCAGTTCGGCGCCCGTCTCGCGGATGTCGTCCATGCGCATGTCGGGAATACGCTGCTTGCCCGGAATGTCGGTGATCGGCGCACCGCCGCCGCCGCCGCAGCAGCGCGAACGGAAACCGGAGCGTTGCATCTCTTTCACTTCAATGCCGAGGGCGCGCAGGACCTGACGCGGCGCCTCGTATTCGCCGTTGTAGCGGCCGAGGTAGCACGGGTCGTGATAGGTCACGCTGTCACCCTTGTGCTGGCCGAGATTCAGCGCGCCGGCGCCGATGATTTCCGCCATGTAGGTGCTGTGGTGCTGCACCAGGTAGTTGCCATCGAAGGCGCCGTATTCGTTTTTCAGCACGTGGAAGCTGTGCGGATCGCAGGTGACGATGCGGTTGAAGCTGTATTTGGCCAGGGTCTGGATGTTGCGCTTGGCCAGCAACTGGAAGGTTGCCTCGTCGCCCAGACGCCGGGCCACGTCACCGCTGTCACGCTCTTCGAGGCCGAGCACGGCGAAGTCGATTTTCGCCGCTTTCAGCACTTTGACGAACGCGCGCAGGGTGCGCTGGTTGCGCATGTCGAAGGCGCCGTCGCCAACCCAGAACAGCACGTCGGTGGATTTCTTTTCGCCGAGCAGATTAAGGTTCAGGTCCGCTGCCCAGTTCATCCGCCCGCCCGGGGCGAAGCCGCCCGGGTTGTCGGTGGCGATCAGGTTTTCCAGGACTTCGGCGCCCTTGTTCGGGGTCGCGCCTTTTTCCAGGGTCAGATGGCGACGCATGTCGACGATGGCATCGACGTGCTCGATCATCATCGGGCATTCCTCGACGCAGGCACGGCAGGTGGTGCACGACCACAGGGTTTCGGCGTCCACCAGGCCGTTGACGATCGGCTGATGCGGATTACCGGCATGCTCGCCAATTGGTTTGCCTGGATACGGGCTGCCGGCGAATTTCGCATCGGTGCCACCCGCCAGACCGACGACCATGTCCTGAATCAGTTTTTTCGGGTTCAACGGCTGTCCGGCGGCAAACGCCGGGCACGCCGCTTCGCACTTGCCGCACTGTACGCAGGCGTCGAAGCCGAGCAGTTGGTTCCAGGTGAAATCCTTGGGTTTTTCCACGCCCAGCGGCGCGCTCGGGTCGTTCAGGTCCAGCGGTTTCAAACCGGTGGAACGACCGCCACCAAAACGCTCGGCGCGACGGTGCCAGGCCAGGTGCAGGGCTCCGGCGAAAGCGTGCTTCATCGGCCCGCCCCAGGTCATGCCGAAGAACAACTCGGACACGCCCCACAGCACGCCGATGCCGAGGATCACCGCCAACAGCCAGCCACCGAAGTTTTCCGGGAGGATACCGGCCACCGGCAGGGTCACCAGGAAGAACGACGCCGAGAACGCCAGCAGGCTTTTCGGCAGGCGCATCCACGGGCCTTTCGACAGGCGCGCAGGTGGGTTGCGTCGACGCAGGTAGACGAAGATCGCGCCGACGAACATCACCGCTGTCATCAGCAGCAGCGCATAGCCGAGGAAGCGGTTATGCAGGCCGAATCCGTGAACCAGTATCGCCAGCACGACGGACGCCACCGCGCCGCCAGCCGTGGCAACGTGGGTGTTGGCGATGTATTTGTCCCGCGCCACCACGTGGTGCAGGTCGACCATGTAGCGCTTGGGCATGGCGAACAGGCCGCCGATCAGGTCGACCTTCGAGGCTCGGCCCCGGCGCCACATGGCCACCCGCCGCAACGCGCCCAGAACCGCGAGGCCCAGGGCGGCGAACAACAGGATTGGAAGAAGGGTGTTCAACATGGTGGAGCTCCCACAAACCACGGAGTCATGCATCGGTCTTGTAGGAGCCGGCTTGCTGGCGATTCAGACGACGCGGTGAGTCAGGCAGACCGCGTTATCGTTCATCGCCAGCAAGCCGGCTCCTACAGGTGGTTGGCTTAGAAATCCTTGCACAGCCGCAGTGCGTCATAGATCGCCGCGTGCACGTTGCGCTGGGCCACGCAGTCACCGATACGGAACAGCAGGTAACCGTCACCGCTCTGTGCAAGGCTTGGTTGCGGCTTGATCGCGAACAAGGCTTCGACGTCGATCTGGCCCTTGTTGCGCGAGCCTTCCTTCATCGCGTAGTAGATTTCCTCGTCCGGACGCACGCCGTTCTCGATCACCACCTGGTCCACCACCCGCTCCTCTTTGGCGCCGGTGTATTCGTTTTCCAGTACTGCAATCAGCTTGTCGCCTTCGCGGTAGACCTTCTCCAGCATCATGTCGCCGGTCATGATCACTTCTTTCGGATACATGCTGCGGTAGTAGGTCGGGAACGACGTACCGCCGATGGCCACGCCCGGCTTGATGTCGTCGGTGACGATCTCGACCTGGCTGCCCTTGTCGGCGAGGAAGTCGGCGGTGGACATGCCGGTGAACTCGCAGATGGTGTCGTAGACCAGCACGTTCTTCGCCGGTGCAACCTTGCCGTCGAGGATGTCCCAGCTGCTGACCACAAGGCCTTCGGCCGCGCCCCAGTGCTCGTTTTGCTCGATGAACGGATGTCCGCCGACAGCCAGCACCACCACGTCCGGACGCAGGTCCATGATGGTCGGCGCATCCGCCGCGGTGCCCAGGCGCAGGTCGACTTTCAACCGTGCCAGCTCCAACTGGTACCAGCGGGTGATACCGGCGATCTGGTCCCGTTGCGGCGCTTTCGAGGCCGTGGTGATCTGCCCGCCAATGAACTCTTTCTTCTCGAACAGCGTGACGTCGTGACCACGTTCGGCGGCCACGCGGGCGGCCTCCATCCCGGCAGGACCGGCGCCGACCACCACCACCTTGCGTTTCACCCCGGTGGTTTTCTCGATGATGTGCGGCAGGCCCATATATTCACGGGAGGTCGCCGCGTTCTGGATGCACAGCACATCCAGGCCCTGGTACTGACGGTCGATGCAGTAGTTGGCGCCGACGCACTGCTTGATCTGGTCGATCTGGCCCATCTTGATCTTGGCGATCAGGTGCGGGTCGGCAATGTGCGCGCGGGTCATGCCGACCATGTCGACGTAACCGCCCTCCAGAATCCGCGTGGCCTGGTTCGGGTCCTTGATGTTCTGCGCGTGCAGCACCGGAACCTTGACCACTTCCTTGATGCCGGCGGCCAGGTGCAGGAACGGCTCCGGTGGATAACTCATGTTCGGAATCACGTTGGCCAGGGTGTTGTGGGTGTCGCAACCCGAGCCCACGACGCCGAGGAAATCGAGCATGCCGGTGTCGTCGTAATACTTGGCGATCTGCTTCATGTCCTCATGGGACAAACCATCCGGGTGGAACTCGTCACCGCAGATGCGCATGCCCACGCAGAAATCGTCACCGACCTCGGCGCGCACGGCTTTCAACACTTCCAGGCCGAACTTCATGCGGCCTTCGAAGGTGCCGCCCCATTCGTCGGTACGCTTGTTGACCCGCGGGCTCCAGAACTGGTCGATCATGTGCTGGTGCACCGCCGAGAGTTCGACACCATCCAGGCCACCGGCCTTGGCGCGGCGCGCGGCTTGCGCGTAGTTGCCGATCACCCGCCAGATTTCTTCTGGCTCGATGGTCTTGCAGGTGGCACGGTGCACCGGCTCGCGTACACCGGACGGAGACATCAGGGTCGGCCAGTTGAAGCCGTCCCAGCGCGAGCGCCGGCCCATGTGAGTAATCTGGATCATGATCTTGGCGCCGTGCTTGTGCATGGCGTCGGCAAGATTCTGGAAGTGCGGAATGATGCGGTCAGTGGACAGGTTGACCGAGCTCCACCACTCCTGCGGGCTGTCGATGGCCACGACGGACGAACCACCGCAGATCGCCAGGCCGATCCCGCCCTTGGCCTTCTCTTCGTAATACTTGACGTACCGGTCGGTGGTCATGCCGCCGTCGGTGGCATAGACCTCGGCGTGCGCAGTGCTGAGCACGCGGTTGCGGATGGTCAGTTTGCCGATCTGGATCGGCTGGAACATTGCTTCGAAAGCCATGGCGGGTTCCTCGACTTACAACGGCTTGACGATGAACAAGCCGTCTTCGTGGCCCTCTTCGGAGCCACCGTAGACTTGCTCGGCCACGGTGCGAATCTTGCTGCCGCGGGCGGCGAGGATCTGGTCCATCGCGCCGGCAAACCAGCCTGTGAACATGTAGTCGACCTTGCGCCCGACCTTGCCGTACACATAGACGAAGGCGGAGTGTTCGAGCTTGACGCTGGCGGTGCCTTTGTCGAGGTCGATGTCCTGGATCTTGAACAGGCCCCAGCCACGTTGCGACAGGCGCTTCATGTAGTGCTCGAACACCGCGACGCCTTCCAGGCCGTGGCATTCGGCTTCTTTTTCACACCAGTGCCAGGCGGACTTGTAGCCGGCCTTGTAGAGGATTTCGGCATAGGCGTCGGCGCCCAGCACTTCCTCGATGCCCATATGGTTATTGACGAAGAAATGACGCGGCACATACAGCATCGGCAGGGCGTCGGAGGTCCAGACACCGGTTTCGCTGTCGACTTCGATAGGCAATTGCGGGGCGATCTTGGCCATGGAAACTTAACTCCAGAAAAATTTTGGTGTTGCCTGCGGCGCGGATGGCCGCAGGTAAGGATTCAGAAGTGCGGCGGCTTATTCGCCCCAGACGTCTTTGAGCACGTTGACCCAGTTCTCGCCCATGATCTTGCGCACCACACGCTCGCTATGGCCGCGCTTGAGCAGGGTTTCGGTGAGGTTCGGGAACTCGCCGACGGTGCGGATGCCCAGCGGGTTGATGATCTTGCCGAAGCTGGTCAGGCGGCGGGCGTAGCCCTTGTCGTGGGTCAGGTATTCGAAGAAGTCCTGGCCATGACCCTGGGTGAAGTCGGTGCCGATGCCGATGGCGTCTTCGCCGACGATGTTCATGGTGTATTCGATGGCTTCGGCGTAGTCGTCGATGGTCGAATCGATGCCTTTGGCCAGGAACGGCGCGAACATGGTCACGCCGACAAAACCGCCGTGATCGGCGATGAACTTCAGCTCTTCATCGGACTTGTTGCGCGGGTGGATTTTCAGGCCCGACGGCAGGCAGTGGGAGTAGCAGACCGGCTTCTTCGATTCGAGGATGACTTCTTCGGACGTCTTGGAGCCGACGTGGGACAGGTCGCACATCACGCCAACGCGGTTCATCTCGGCGACGATTTCGCGACCGAAGCCCGACAGGCCGCCGTCACGCTCGTAGCAACCGGTGCCCACCAGGTTCTGGGTGTTGTAGCACATCTGCACGATACCCACGCCGAGCTGCTTGAACACCTCGACATAGCCGATCTGGTCTTCAAAGGCGTGGGCATTCTGGAAGCCGAAGAGGATGCCGGTCTTGCCCTGTTCCTTGGCCTTGCGGATGTCGGCGGTGGTGCGCACCGGAATCACCAGGTCGCTGTTCTCGCGGATCAGTTTCTGGCTGGCGGCGATGTTGTTGACGGTGGCCTGGAAGCCCTCCCACACCGACACGGTGCAGTTGGCGGCGGTCAGACCGCCCTTGCGCATGTCTTCGAACAGCTCACGGTTCCACTTGGCAATAATCAGCCCGTCGATAACGATGCTGTCGGCGTGCAATTCGGCTGGGCTCATCAGGCTGTCCCCTTGTTGTCGATTCATGCGCCGAATCGTCTGCCGGCGCTTTGGGGCCAGCATATGCCTGAGGGACGGGGCAGCCGGGTGCAAAAACGACAGGGGAATTGCCGAAAGCGTCAATCCGCGACAAAGGGTCGTCGCAAGGCACAATTGCCGACCTGTTCAAGGCGGTCCGCTTGGGCCAGAATTCGCCGCATCACTTGATGCTTCACTGGATGGGAGCGGCAACTCACATGAAATTCTTCTTCCTGGCATTGGCACTGATGGCGACCGGCGTACACGCAGCCGAGGAGTCCGAGGACACCCCCTGCGACAAAGTCGAAAACGACATCCAGACCCTGGAATGCTCGGCCTTCAACAAAACCACCGCCGAAGACTTGCTGAACGAAAACTACAAGAGCCTGGCCGAGCGCATGCAGTCGCTCTACGGCAAGAACCCGTCGCAATTGGCCGACATCACCGCGAAGATCAAAGCCGCGCAACAGCAATGGCTGAAAACCCGCGACGCCGACTGCGCAATTGAAGCCTTCCCGGCGACGGCCGGCAGCAAGGCATTCACTATTGCGCAGAACGATTGCGTGGCGCGGATGAGCGATGAGCGGTCGGAGTTTTTGGAGTCGATTGGGCAGGAGTAAACGCAAGGATGGAAAACATGATGATCCCTCACGAAGTCGTTAGCCGCATTGTCGACGGTGCGTTGCCTGTACGCGCCTGGCGCGAACACTTGAACCTTACACAGGACGAAGTGGCCAAACGCATGGGCATCTCCCAACCGGCCTTCGCCCAGCAGGAAACGGTCGCGAAGCCGCGCAAGGTCACCCGCGAAAAAATTGCAGCGGCGTTTGGCATCACCGCCAATCAACTTGAGCTGTAAGCTGCACGCCTTCAGCCAGAAAAGGGATTCAACATGAAAGTCTGCGGCATCGAAATCAAAGGCAGCGAAGCGATCATTGCCGTGGCCACCCTCGAAGGCTCGGCCCTGGGACACCTGGCGCTCGCCACCAAGAAAATCGCCCTCGAGGATGACGACGAAGCCGCCAACGTCAAGGTGTTTGCGGCTCAGGTGGCGTCGTTCGTGCGGGAGAATTCGATTGATCGCATTGCGATCAAGAAGCGCAGCAAGAAAGGCGAGTTTGCCGGTGGGCCGACGACGTTCAAGATCGAAGGGGTTTTCCAGTTGCTGGAGAATTGCGAAGTGACGTTGTTGTCACCACAGACGATCAATGCCCAGGCCAAGAAGCACGCGTTTGAGCCTCCGGCGACGCTGAACAAGTATCAGCATGAGGCTTACAAGGCGGCGTGTTCGGCGTTGCTGAAGAAATAACCGCAAAAACAGATCAAATTGTGGGAGCGGGCTTGCTCGCGAAGGCGCAGTGTCAGTCGCCATCATTGTTGATGACACACCGCTTTCGCGAGCAAGCCCGCTCCCACAGGGTTCCCAGGTGTCTATGCTTTTGCGGTGCGCCGGTCTTCCCGCGGACACCGCTCAAATTTCGCCCGATAACTGCGGGTGAAATACGACGGCGATTCAAACCCGCAGGCGATGCTCACTTCCAGCACGCTCATATCGGTCTGCCGCAGCAACTGCCGCGCTTTTTCCAACCGTAACCGCAGATAGAAATTGCTCGGCGTGTCGTTCAAATGCAGGCGAAACAGCCGCTCCAGCTGACGCCGCGTCACCTTGATCGATTCCGCCAATTCCAGCGTACTCAACGGCGGTTCGCTGTGCTGCTCCATCTCACCAATCACCTGCACCAGTTTCTTGTTACTGATGCCATAACGCGTGGCGACTTCCATGCGCTGGTGGTCTTTGCGCGGGCGGATGCGGCCGAGCACGAATTGTTCACTGACCTGGATCGCCAGTTCCGGGCCGTGGGCCTGGGCGATCAGATCCAGCATTAAATCGATGGACGCGGTACCGCCGGCGGAGGTGATGCGCCGACGGTCGATCTCGAACAGTTCCTGGGTGACGCTGAGCTGCGGATACGACTCCTTGAAGGCGTCGATGGCTTCCCAGTGCAGGGTCAGGCGGTGGCCGTCGAGCAGGCTGGCTTCGGCGAGGATAAAGCTGCCAGTGTCGATGGCGCCGAGGGTGACGCCTTCAAGGTCCAGCCGGCGCAGCCAGTGCTCCAGCGCTGGAGTGGCGAACTTCAGCGGTTCAAAGCCGGCGACCACCAACAAGGTCGAGCCCTTCTTCAACGGCTCCAGTGCCGCGTCGGCGTTGACCGACATGCCGTTGCTGGCCAGCACTGCCCCGCCATCGGCGCTCAATACATGCCAGCGATACAACTCGCCACGAAAACGATTGGCGACCCGCAACGGCTCGATGGCCGAGATAAATCCAATGGCCGAGAAACCCGGCATCAACAAGAAGTAGAAATCCTGGGACATGGTTCGCACTCGATGGCCGGTAACGAGAGGGCGGGTAGCGTGAGGACGTTGATACGCCACTTGCAACAGCCATTCAAGAGCACAGGTCGCTGCAGTGCAAGAGCTGGTCGCCGCAGTGCGCTTTCATGGCCGCTTAGCTGCGTAACTTGTCATCACCGGCGCATCAGACGCCGGAACTCACAATAATGAAACTGCCGAGGAACCTGAGAATGAAACGACTGATCAGCAGCTGTGTTCTTGCACTCAGTGGTACCGCTTTGCTGAGCGCCAGCGTCATGGCCGCGGAACCCGCCTCTTGCCAGAATGTACGCATGGGCGTGGTGAACTGGACCGACGTGATCGCCACCAGTGCGATGACCCAGGTATTGCTCGACGGCCTCGGCTACAACACCAAACAAACCAGCGCCTCCCAGCAAATCATCTTCGCCGGGATCCGCGATCAGCGCCTGGACCTGTTCCTGGGTTACTGGAACCCGCTGATGACCCAGACCATCACCCCGTTCGTCGACGCCAATCAGGTCAAGGTGCTTGAAGCACCCAGCCTGAAAGATGCCCGCGCCACCCTCGCCGTTCCGACTTATCTTGCAGACAAGGGCCTGAAAACCTTCGCCGACATCGCCAGGTTCGAAAAAGAACTGGGCGGCAAGATCTACGGCATCGAGCCCGGCTCGGGCGCCAACACCCAGATCAAGGCGATGATCGCCAAGAACCAGTTCGGCCTCGGCAAGTTCCAACTGGTCGAATCCAGCGAAGCCGGCATGCTCGCGGCGGTGGATCGCGCGGTGCGCCGCAAGGAAGCCGTGGTGTTCTTCGGCTGGGCGCCGCACCCGATGAACGTCAACGTGCAGATGACCTACCTCACCGGCAGCGACGACGCCCTCGGCCCTAACGAAGGCATGGCCACGGTCTGGACCGTCACCGCGCCGAAATATGCCGAACAGTGCCCCAACATCGGACGCCTGCTGAGCAACCTGACGTTCACCGCCGAAGACGAGAGCCGGATGATGCAGCCACTACTGGATCACAAGGACGCCTTCGAATCGGCCAAACAGTGGCTGAACGATCACCCGCAAGACAAACAGCGCTGGCTCGAAGGCGTGACCACCTTCGATGGCAAGCCGGCGGCTGAGAACCTCAAGCTGACCAGCAAATAACCCCCTGACTTGAACCACCGATTCGCAGCCCGAACGGGCTGCGAACGGAACCACTACGCCTGTAAGGAACCGAAAAATGAACCACGACGTCATCATCACCTGCGCACTCACCGGTGCTGGCGACACGACCGCCAGGAGCCCACACGTGCCGGTCACCCCGAAACAGATCGCCGCTGCCGCCGTGGAAGCCGCCAAGGCCGGCGCCACCGTGGTTCACTGCCATGTCCGCGATCCTGAAACCGGCAAGTTCAGCCGCGACGTGGCGCTGTACCGCGAAGTGATGGAGCGCATCCGCGAGGCCGATGTCGACATCATCGTCAACCTCACCGCCGGTATGGGTGGTGACCTGGAAATCGGCGCTGGCGAGAAGCCGATGGAGTTCGGCCCGAACACCGACCTGGTCGGCCCGCTGACCCGCCTGGCCCATGTCGAAGAACTGCTGCCGGAAATCTGCACCCTCGATTGCGGCACGCTGAACTTTGGCGATGGCGACACCATTTACGTCTCCACCCCGGCGCAGCTGCGTGCTGGCGCCAAACGCATCCAGGAGCTGGGCGTGAAGGCCGAGCTGGAGATTTTCGACACCGGTCACCTGTGGTTCGCCAAACAGATGATCAAGGAAGGCCTGCTCGACAACCCGCTGTTCCAACTGTGCCTGGGCATCCCGTGGGGCGCGCCGGCCGACACCACCACCATGAAAGCCATGGTCGACAACCTGCCTGCAGACGCCGTCTGGGCCGGTTTCGGCATCGGCCGCATGCAAATGCCGATGGCTGCGCAAGCCGTGCTGTTGGGCGGCAACGTGCGGGTCGGGCTGGAAGACAACCTGTGGCTGGACAAGGGCGTGCTGGCGACCAACGGCCAGTTGGTCGAGCGTGCGACAGAAATCCTCAGCCGCCTCGGCGCTCGTGTGCTGACCCCCGCGGAAGGCCGCAAGAAAATGGGCCTGACCCAGCGCGGTTGATTGCACTTACACCCTACCCCTGCAGGAGCCGGCTTGCCGGCGAAGAGGCCGGTAAATCCGCCGCATCTTCTGCGGTGCTGAAATCGCCTTCGCCGGCAAGCCGGCTCCTACAGGGGTTCACCGAACTCTTCAGGAAGTTGCCATGACCTTCATTACCGAAATCAAAATCTTCGCAGCGCTGGGCAGCGGTGTCATCGGCAGCGGCTGGGTGTCCCGTGCCCTCGCCCATGGCCTGGACGTGGTGGCTTGGGACCCGGCGCCCGGTGCCGAGGCCGCCCTGCGCAAACGCGTTGCCAATGCCTGGGGCGCCCTGGAAAAACAGGGCCTGGCACCTGGCGCCTCGCAGGATCGCCTGCGCTTTGTCACGACCATTGAAGAATGCGTGCGCGACGCCGATTTCATCCAGGAAAGCGCCCCTGAACGCCTTGAACTGAAACTGGAACTGCACAGCAAGATCAGCGCCGCGGCCAAGCCCGATGCCTTGATCGGTTCCAGCACTTCCGGCCTGCTGCCGAGCGAGTTCTACGAGAGCTCGACCCACCCGGAACGCTGCGTGGTCGGGCACCCGTTCAATCCGGTTTACCTGCTGCCATTGGTGGAGGTGGTCGGCGGCAAGAACACTGCCCCCGAAGCCGTGCAAGCGGCGATGAAAGTCTACGAATCCCTCGGCATGCGCCCGCTGCATGTGCGCAAGGAAGTGCCGGGATTCATCGCCGACCGCCTGCTCGAAGCGCTGTGGCGCGAGGCGTTGCACCTGGTCAACGACGGTGTCGCGACCACCGGCGAAATTGACGATGCGATCCGTTTTGGCGCCGGTTTGCGCTGGTCGTTCATGGGCACGTTCCTGACCTACACGCTCGCCGGCGGCGACGCCGGCATGCGCCACTTCATGGCCCAGTTCGGCCCGGCCTTGCAGTTGCCGTGGACTTACCTGCCGGCGCCGGAGCTGACCGACAAGTTGATCGACGATGTGGTGGACGGCACCAGCGATCAGTTGGGCAAACACAGCATTTCGGCGCTGGAGCGCTATCGTGATGACTGCCTGCTGGCCGTGCTGGAGGCGGTGAAGACCACCAAAGAGAAGCATGGGATGGCATTTGCCGAATAAACACCGCTGATCCCTGTAGGAGCTGGCTTGCCAGCGATGAGGCCGGTACATCCGCCACCTCTGCGGTGTTGCTAACTTCGCCATCGCCAGCAAGCCGGCTCCTACAGGTTTTCATGACTTCAGGACTTGATGACATGCCCTCTCTCACCACCTACCAAACCAGAATCATCCCCGACTGGGTCGACTACAACGGCCACCTGCGCGACGCGTTCTACCTGCTGATCTTCAGCTACGCCACTGACGCCCTGATGGATCGCCTCGGCATGGACAGCAACAACCGCGAAGCCAGCGGCAACTCGCTGTTCACCCTCGAACTGCACCTCAATTACCTGCACGAAGTAAAACTCGACGCCGAGGTCGAGGTGCATACACAAATCATCGCCCACGACAGCAAACGCCTGCACCTCTATCACAGCCTGCATCGGGTCGGTGACGACCAAGAGCTCGCGGGTAATGAACAAATGCTGCTGCACGTCGACCTCGCCGGGCCGCGCTCTACACCATTCAGCGAAGATACCCTGGGCAAACTGCAAGCCATCGTCGCCGAACAGACCGACCTGCCCGCCCCCGCCTACGTCGGCCGAGTGATCGCATTACCGCCAAAAAAATAACCAGGAGATCGCATGAACACCGCCGCCGCTTTTGCCGACTTCCGTACTTATCCATTGATCAGCGCGCTGACGGGCGTGCAGGCCATGGCCGATCGTGTCCTGGTGAAGTGGGCCGACAACCGCGTCAGCCCCTTTCACCACCCCTGGCTGCGGGACAATTGCCCGTGCCCGTCATGCGTCTACACGGTGACCCGCGAACAGGTGCTGGAAATCGTCGATGTACCAGAAAACCTGATGCCCGCCCAAACCAGCATCGACGCTGAAGGTTGCCTGAGCGTGCAATGGCAGGATGGCCACCTCAGCCGCTTCGACCCCGGCTGGTTGCGGGCCCACGCCTACGACGACGAATCCCGCGCCGAGCGCCTGGCCGGCAAGCCCAAGGCCAGGCTTTGGCACAGCGATCTGCAGTTGCCGGTGTTCGACTATCAAGCGCTGATGAAGGACAACGACGCCCTGCTGCAATGGCTGCTGGCCGTGCGCGACACCGGCCTGACCCAGGTCCGTGGCGTCCCCACCGAGCCCGGCTCGCTGAAGCTGATCGCCCAGCGCATTTCCTTCATCCGCGAGAGCAATTTCGGCGTGCTGTTCAACGTGCAATCCAAGGCCGATGCCGACAGCAACGCCTACACCGCTTTCAACTTGCCGTTGCACAGCGATCTGCCGACCCGGGAGTTACAACCGGGGCTGCAATTCCTCCATTGCCTGGTCAACGATGCCGAGGGTGGCGAGAGTATTTTCGTCGACGGTTTTGCCATCGCCGACGCCTTGCGCCGCGAAGACCCGGAGGCATTCACCAGCCTTTGCAAGATCCCCGTGGAGTTTCGCAACAAGGACCGCCACAGCGACTACCGTTGCCTCGCGCCGATCATCGCCCTGGATGCATTGGGGCAGGTGTCGGAGATTCGCATGGCGAACTTTTTGCGGGGGCCGTTCGATGCGTCGGTGGAGCAGATGCCCAGGCTGTATAGCGCCTATCGCCGCTTCATTGCGATGACGCGCGAGCCCCGATTCAGGCTGATGCAAAGGCTCAATCCGGGCGAGCTCTGGTGCTTCGACAACCGTCGCACTTTGCATGCGCGCAATGCCTTTGATCCCGCTACCGGGGCGCGGCATTTCCAGGGGTGTTATGTGGATCGAGATGAGTTGTTGTCGCGCATTCTTGTGTTGCAACGCTAGACCGCGTCATCGTTCTTCGCGAGCAAGCCCGCTCCCACAGGGGATCTGTGCACGACATTGATCCAATGTGGGAGATTCACAGGCAAAAAAAAGCCCCGATCAAGCCGTGACAGGATCGAGGCAGAGGGTACTGTTGAGGAGCTGCCGTGGGAAGGTGACCAAACCCTCGTGAAGCGAGCTGGGTCCAGTGTGCCGACTCTCAGCGCAGGGAAATAGCCCGAAAACGACCTGTTCATAGTCAATGCTGCCATAACGACAAATCGCCCTTGCCGCCACTGCGTGCCACTACCAGAATCGAGCCACGACATCATTCCCAGAAGAAGGATTAGCGTCATGATGCACGCCGATTTGATAGACCAGGAAGACCTGTTGGGCCAGCTCAAGTCATTGGGCTTTCAAGTGCCAACCGGCGCCACCGCCGAGCAGGCTTGCGAGTTTGCGGTGCGAGGTTTGAACAACGAGCGGGCCACCGTGCTGCGCACCATGGTCAAGCAGATGTACACCAGCAGCGCGACGATCCTGCCGGCGGTGCGCCAGGCCATTGACAGGCAATTGCTGCCGGCATTGGCGGAGTACCAGCAGAGCCATACCGCCCGTTAAGACACCTTCGCGAGCAAGCCCGCTCCCACATTCAACCGAGCTCCATCATGGGAATGCGGTTGAATGTGGGAGCGGGCTTGCTCGCGAATGAAGGCGCCTCGGTCTAGAGCCTTACACTGGCAAACGTCGACTCATTACGCGCCTGACTCAGCGCCGACAACGGCCCCGACAGCGGCGACAGCACCAGGGCCTGCGGCAGCGGCATCATCGCCACCTGTTGCGTGGTGTTGGAACCCACACGCTCGTCACGCGGCGGAATGCCGAAGTATTCGCGGTAGCACTTGGAGAAGTGCGGCGTGGACACGAAGCCACAGACCGACGCCACTTCGATGATCGACATCGGCGTTTGCTTGAGCAGTTGCCGCGCGCGGATCAGGCGCAGTTTCAGGTAGTAACGCGACGGCGAGCAATGCAGGTACTTCTGGAACAGCCGCTCGAGCTGACGACGGGACACGGCGACGTACACCGCCAGTTCGTCGAGGTCGATCGGCTCTTCGAGGTTGGCTTCCATCAGCGCGACGATTTCCTGCAACTTCGGCTGATTGGTGCCAAGCATGTGCTTGAGCGGTACGCGCTGGTGATCCTGTTCGTTGCGGATGCGCTCGTAGACGAACATCTCCGAGATCGCGGCCGACAGCTCGCGACCGTGATCGCGGCTGATCAGGTGCAGCATCATGTCCAGCGGCGCGGTGCCACCGGAGCTGGTGAAGCGGTTACGGTCGAGGGTGAACAGGCGGGTACTCATGGCCACCCGCGGAAACGCTTCCTGCATCGCCGCCAGGCATTCCCAGTGCACACTGCAATCGAAACCGTCCAGCAGGCCGGCGCAGGCCAGGGCCCAGCTACCGGTGCAGACTGCACCCAGGCGACGGGACTGCCGCGCCTGGCTCTGCAGCCAGGACACGTGTTCGCGGGTAACAGTGCGTTGAATGCCGATACCACCGCAGACGATCACGGTGTCCATGGGAGGCGCTTTGTGCATGGAAGCGTCAGGGGTGATTTGCAAACCATCACTGGCCCAGACTTGACCGCCATCGACGGTGAGGGTGGTCCAGCGATACAGCTCACGGCCGGACAACTGGTTGGCCATGCGCAGCGGTTCGACTGCGGAGGCCAGGGAAATCAGCGTGAAATTGTCCAGCAGCAGAAAGCCGATGGATTGAGGCGCACGGTTCTGGGGTTGGGCCCCGGAGTTGAACGTCGTCATCGCGGTATCTCCTCACACAAAGCGGGTGATGGCCTCAGGCGGAGGCTCTTGTTATTGCCATCGTTCTCGCGTGGGAGACGGGCTTTGTAATGACAGAGCAATTGCCATGCCTAAATTTGAATGCGCGTTCAATAACTCCTGAAAACGACGTCGGAATGTGTCTATATATGACGCGGCGGGAGTAGGGGTTATAAGTGCCATCAATGGCGGCAAGCGCTCTGCCCCGTTGCGTGTGAGCAAATCGGTAGCACTTGTGGGAACAGGGCTGCGGCGAGCCCTGCAAGAGTGTCACCGCAGGCACGGGTGACGGGTGGTCAGGGACAGGAGTGGTCCTGATTTTGAAGTCAGGTACTTATCTGTAAGCGACGCGCCAAAAGGTGGCGTGTTTTAAATCGGGTGTTCACTTAACGCGCAGTTTTGACTGGTCTGGCGCCTTCGCGAGCAAGCCCGCTCCCACAGGGGAACGCATTTCAATGTGGGAGCGGGCTTGCTCGCGAATGGAGGCGACTCGGTTTCAGCACTCCACCGCGCTTACCGCCAACCCACCCCGCGACGTCTCCTTATATTTGTCATGCATATCGGCACCGGTATCGCGCATCGTGCGGATCACCCGGTCCAGCGAGATAAAGTGCTGTCCATCGCCGCGCAAAGCCATCTGTGCCGCGTTGATCGCTTTCACGGCGGCAATCGCATTGCGCTCGATACACGGCACCTGCACCAGGCCGCCCACCGGATCGCACGTGAGTCCCAGGTTGTGCTCCAGGCCGATTTCCGCCGCGTTACACAGTTGTTCCGGTGTGGCCCCGAGGATTTCCGCCAAACCCGCCGCCGCCATGGCGCAGGCCGAACCGACTTCGCCCTGGCATCCGACTTCGGCCCCGGAGATCGAGGCGTTCTTCTTGCACAGGATCCCCACCGAAGCCGCGCCGAGCAGGTAGTCGACGACATTGGCGTCGGTCACGTCCTCGCTGAACTTCATGAAGTAGTGCAACACCGCCGGAATGATCCCCGCCGCGCCATTGGTCGGTGCCGTGACCATGCGCCCGCCGGCGGCGTTCTCTTCGTTGACCGCCAGGGCAAACAGGTTGACCCACTCCATGGCGCTCAGCGTCGAGCCGATCACGTTGGGCTTGTTCAGCTCCTGCAAGCTGCGATGCAATTTCGCCGCGCGACGGCGCACATTCAGGCCACCGGGCAGGATGCCCTCGTGCTTGAGGCCGTGCTCGACGCAATCCTGCATGGCGCGCCACAGGTGCATCAGGCCACTGCGGATTTCCTCTTCGCTGCGCCAGACCTTCTCGTTGGCCATCATCAGTTCGGCCACCCGCAGGTTGTGCGTTTTACACAGATCCAGCAGCTCGGCCGCACTGGAAAAATCGTACGGTAGCTCGGTGCGATCCATGTCGACCACCCCGCTGCTGGCTTGCGCCTCATCGACAACAAAACCGCCGCCGACCGAATAGTAGGTGTCGCGATGCAACTCGCCGTCATCGCCTTCGACAATCAGGGTCATGGCATTGGGGTGAAACGGCAGGTTTTCATCGATCAGGCGCATGTCCCTGGACCAGATGAACGGGACCGGCAAACGGCCATCGAGCAACAACGTATCCGTTTCCCGCAGGATGTCGATGCGCAGGCCGATTTGCGACGGATCGATTGCATCCGGCCACTCGCCCATCAATCCCATGATCACCGCGTTGTCGCTGCCGTGGCCGATACCGGTGGCCGACAGCGACCCAAAGAGCTGAACTTCGACTCGCCGAACCTGCTCGAGCAGCCCCCGCTCACGCAAACCCTGCACGAACAACGCCGCCGCCCGCATAGGCCCCACGGTGTGTGAACTGGACGGGCCGATGCCGATTTTGAACAGGTCGAAAACACTGATAGCCATTGCTGCCGGACTCCTGGATGTGCCAACGCCCAGGCGCAAAAGCGCCCGGTGACGCAGCTGCTACGCTCAAGCTGCAATCCGTCGGGATGGCCGCATCATCAGGCTTTTATCCTGTCGTTCGACGTCTCACACCGACGCACTCATGTCCACGAACGCCGCGTGTCTTTCACGTCGTGTTTGCGCCGTTTTTTTGCGGCTCAGACGGACAAAAGAGGCTGAAAAAAGCTGTAAACGACGTCACCGACACTGGATGCGACCATCCCTGTACTGGTTACGACGCACCCTGTAGGCGTCAGATTTTCACTGGTACATGATCGTATCGACTCGATTGCAAGGCGCCGTGGTAGAGCTGTCTCCAAAACGCCATCCAACCGCAACCTATAAGTGCGGTGGTTCCAGTCGGAAACACTGCCAAAAAAAACACCAAGGAGTCCATCCATGAAAGGTTCCCCGTCGTTGTTGTTGGCCGCCCTGCTTAGTCTGCCGGTTCTGGCGCAAGCCGCCGAACCGGCCCAATGCAACACCGTAAACTTCTCCGACGTCGGCTGGACCGACATTACCGCGACAACCGCGACCACCAGCGTCGTGCTCAACGCCCTCGGCTACAAGACCAAGACCACCATGATTTCCGTGCCCGTGACCTACAAGTCCCTGGCCGACGGCAAGAACATGGACGTGTTCCTGGGCAACTGGATGCCGACCATGGAAAACGACATCAAGCCCTACCGCGATGCCGGCACCGTGGACACCGTGCGCACCAACCTCAAGGGCGCCAAATACACCCTCGCCGTTCCCCAGGCGCTGTACGACAAGGGGCTGCATGATTTCGCCGACATCGCCAAGTTCAAGAAGGAACTGGACGGCAAGATCTACGGCATCGAGCCGGGCAACGACGGCAACCGCCTGATCCAGAGTATGATCGACAAGAACGCCTTCGGCCTCAAGGACGCCGGTTTCAAGGTCGTCGAGTCCAGCGAGGCCGGCATGCTGTCGCAGGTCGACCGCGCGCAGAAACGCGACACCGCCGTGGTGTTCCTGGGCTGGGCCCCGCACCCGATGAACAAGCGCTTCAAGATTCAATACCTGACCGGCGGCGACGACTTCTTCGGCCCCGATTTTGGCGCCGCCACCGTGGCGACCAACACCCGCAAGGGCTACGCCTCGGAATGCAGCAACGTCGGTCAGTTGCTGAAGAACCTGGAGTTCACCGTCGACATGGAAAGTGAACTGATGGGCAACATCCTGGACGACAAAATGAAGCCTGACGCGGCCGCCAAGGCCTGGCTGAAAAAGAATCCCCAGGTGCTCGATACCTGGCTCGCTGGCGTGACCACCATTGACGGTAAACCTGGCCTGGAGGCCGTGAAAGCCAAGCTCGCACAGTAATCGCTTATGCCGGGCGGGTTCGCCCGCCCGGGCTGTTTATCTCCTTGCATGCGGACGTTCACTACCATGCTGATTGATCAGAAAATACCTCTAGGCCAGTACATCGCAGGCTTCGTTGAATGGTTGACGCAACACGGCGCCAACACCTTCGACGCAATTGCCGTGTCACTGGAAACGATGATCCACGGCGTGACGTTTGCGCTGACCTGGTTCAACCCGCTGGTCTTGATCGGCCTAATCGCAATACTTGCCCACTTCATCCAGCGCAAATGGGGCCTCACCGCCTTCGTCATTGCCTCCTTCCTGCTGATCCTCAACCTGGGGTACTGGCAGGAAACCATGGAAACCCTCGCCCAGGTGTTGTTCGCCACCCTGGTCTGCGTATTGATCGGCGTGCCGTTGGGCATCGTCGCCGCGCACAAACCGATGTTCTACACCATGATGCGTCCGGTGCTCGATCTGATGCAGACCGTGCCGACCTTCGTCTACCTCATTCCTACCCTGACTCTCTTCGGTCTGGGTGTGGTCCCGGGCCTGATCTCCACGGTGGTGTTCGCGATTGCCGCGCCCATCCGCCTGACCTACCTGGGCATCCGCGATGTCCCGCAAGAACTGATGGACGCCGGCAAGGCCTTCGGCTGCTCGCGCCGTCAACTGCTCTCACGTATCGAACTGCCCCACGCCATGCCAAGCATCGCGGCCGGCATCACCCAGTGCATCATGCTGTCGCTGTCGATGGTGGTGATCGCGGCACTGGTGGGCGCCGACGGCCTGGGCAAACCCGTGGTCAACGCACTGAATACCGCTGATATCGCCCTGGGCTTCGAAGCAGGCCTGGCGATCGTACTGCTGGCGATCATGCTCGACCGTATCTGCAAACAACCCGACGCTAAAGTAGGGGGTGACGCATGAGCATAATTCGCTTCGAAGACGTCGACGTAATCTTCACCAAGGATCCGCGCGAGGCCCTGAAGCTTCTCGATCAAGGTTTGACCCGCAGCGAGATCCTGAAAAAGACCGGGCAGATCGTTGGCGTGGAAAAGGCCAGCCTGGACATCGAAAAAGGTGAAATCTGCGTGCTGATGGGCCTGTCCGGCTCCGGCAAATCCAGCCTGCTGCGTTGCATCAACGGCCTCAACACCGTCAGCCGTGGCAAGCTGTACGTCGAGCACGAAGGCAAGCAGATCAACATTGCTTCCTGTACCCCGGCCGAACTGAAAATGATGCGCACCAAGCGCATCGCCATGGTGTTCCAGAAATTCGCCCTGATGCCCTGGCTGACGGTGCGCGAGAACATCAGCTTCGGCCTGGAAATGCAGGGCCGTCCGGAGAAGGAACGCAAGAAACTGGTCGATGAAAAACTCGAACTGGTAGGCCTGACCCAATGGCGCAACAAGAAACCCGATGAGCTGTCCGGCGGCATGCAGCAACGTGTGGGCCTGGCCCGCGCGCTGGCGATGGACGCTGACATCCTGCTGATGGACGAACCGTTCTCCGCGCTCGACCCGCTGATCCGCCAGGGCCTGCAGGACGAACTGCTGGAACTGCAACGCAAGCTGAGCAAGACCATCGTCTTCGTGAGCCACGACCTTGATGAAGCCCTGAAGCTCGGCAGCCGTATCGCGATCATGAAAGACGGTCGGATCATCCAGTACAGCAAGCCTGAAGAAATCGTCCTCAACCCTGCGGACGACTATGTGCGCACCTTCGTCGCCCACACCAACCCGCTGAACGTGCTGTGCGGTCGCAGCCTGATGCGCACCCTGGACAACTGCAAGCGCATCAACGGTTCGGTGTGCCTCGATCCGGGTGGCGATTCGTGGCTCGACCTGGCCGAAGGCAACACCATCAAGGGCGCACGCCAGAACGGCTCGAGCCTGGATCTGCAGAACTGGGTACCGGGCCAGGCGGTTGAAGGCCTGGGTCGCCGGCCGACGCTGGTGGATTCGAACATCGGCATGCGCGATGCGCTGCAGATCCGCTACCAGACCGGCAACAAGCTGGTGCTGCACGACAACAACCATGTGGTGGGGATTCTCGGCGACAGCGAGCTGTACCACGCGCTGCTCGGCAAGAACCTGGGGTAAGGCAACAGACACAAAAACGCCGCGAGAGGATCGCGGCGTTTTTGTTTATGCGGATATCGGGCGATGCAGCTTCGTGGCTAATGGCCCCTTCGCGAGCAAGCCCGCTCCCACAGTTGACCGCATTCCTCTGGTAGAACTCGGTCACCTGTGGGAGCGGGCTTGCTCGCGAAGAATGCGACGCGGTGTCACTGAAACACCGCGCCCCTCACAACTTAGCTATAGACCCGGCCAAGGAGCTGCCGATGGCTTTCAAACTGATCGAGCACATCACGGGTGATCTGATCCTGAGTGAAGCCCATCAGGTCGTAGTCCTGGCTGCCGTTGTGCAGGTACACCTCGGCGCGGTAGTAACGCTGGCGCGCCTCATCGGATTGAGCCGACTCGGTAGGCGTAGCCAGATAACCGTCCAGGCTGACTTCGTAGACAAACGGGTTGCCCTCTTCCATCTCGACCCGCACACCCATGCAGCGCTTGGACTTGCCCAGCAGCGTCTGCACTTCCAGGCCCTGGGCACGCATTTGCGTGGTCGCATCCTGCAAGGCAGGGCTTACGTGTTTGTCCATGAAGCGCTGCACCACCGACTGGCTCGGTTGCAGGTCCAGCTGGGTCAAGCGCTCGCTGAAACCACGACGACCACGGGCCGCCAGTTCCGCTTGCTCCTGTTCGATCTGCACGTCCTGGCGCATGGCCTTGTGCAAGCCGAACATGAAGCACACCAACACCACCGAGAACGGCAGGCCGGCCAGCACCACCATGGTTTGCATGGCTTCGAAGTTACCGGCGAACAGCAGGCCGATGGTCACCAGGGTGATCACCACAGACCAGAAGATCCGCAGCCAGTGCGGCGCATCTTCGTCGACATTGCCGCCCTTGCACGACAGGTTGGCCATCATCACCGCACCGGAATCCGCCGGCGTCAGGAACAACACGAAACCCACGAAGATCGACACGCCGATCACCACTTTCGACGCCGGGTAATGCTCAAGCAACTGGTAGATCGCCATGGACGGCTGCTCCAGCGCCGTCTTCCCGAGCTCCACTGCCCCGTGGTTCATCACCAGGTCCAGGGCCGAGTTACCGAAGATCGACAGCCACGCCAGGGTGAAACCCAGCGGAATCAGCAATACGCCAGCCACCAGTTCACGCACCGTGCGACCACGGGAAATACGCGCGATGAACATGCCCACGAATGGCGCCCAGGAAATCCACCAGGCCCAGTAGAACAGGGTCCACAGGCCCAACCAGCGGTCGGACTTCTCGCTGTCGCCTTCGTACACATACAGGTCGAACGTCTTCAGCACCACGCCGTTGAGGTAGTCACCGACGTTTTGCACGAAGCCGTTGAGCAGGTGCAGGGTCGGGCCGAACAGCAGGACGAAAATCAGCAGGCCGCTGAACAGCACGATGTTGAGGTTGGACAGGCGACGAATGCCGTTTTCCACCCCGGACACGGCAGCGATGGTCGCCACGGTGCTCATCACGATGATCACGATCAGCAGGTTGGTGTTGCTGTGTTCCATGCCGAACAGGTTTTCCAGGCCCGACGACACCTGCAGCGAACCAATCCCCAGGTTGGTCACCAGACCCAACAGGGTCACGAACATGCCGAAGCCGTCCACCGCATGCCCGGCCGCGCCCTTGACCCAACGCTCGCCCACCAGCGGATACAGCGCCGAACGCAGCGCCAGCGGCTGGTTATGCCGGTAGGCGAAATACGCCACCGCCAGGCCGACCAGCGCGTAGATCGCCCAGCCATGCAGACCCCAGTGCAGGAAGGTCAGTTGCACCGCCTGACGGGCGGCAAGGTTGCTGCCGGCCACGCCTTCCGGCGGGTTGAAGTAGTGGTCCAGCGGCTCGGAAGCACCGAAGTACAGCAGCGAGATGCCGATCCCCGACGAGAACAGCATCCCCGCCCAAGCGCCGTAGCTGAAGTCCGGGGTGTCGTCCTTGCTGCCCAGTTTCAATTTGCCGTAGGACGAGAACGCCAGGCCGACCACGAAGATCAGGTAGGCGGCAATCACCACCATGTAGTACCAGCCGAAGCTGCGGGACAACCAGGCTTGCGCCATACCGAGCAGTCTGCCGGCCTCTTGCGGGGCGATGATCAGAATGGCGGTCAACAGCAGAATCAACGCGGTAGAGGTGTAGAACACCCAACCGTTGACCGTCACCTTCTCGGGTGGGGTCTTTATTAGCGAGGCAGAACTCATGGCACAGATGCTCCGGGCAGTGCGAGAGAAGAACGCAAGACAAACGGGTTACCCGACCAATCGGTTAGTGGGCAGCCGACCAGCGGGTGATATAAAGACAACCCCAAAGGGCCCGAAGCCCCTTGAGCGCCGTGACGCGTAGGTTTCGAGCATTTACGGAAGTCGTTTTTTTCGCCGCTACGCGTCGGAAAACTCTGTAGGCAGCGACGATTTGTCGCAGATCTTATTCTTTGTTGATTGAACGTTCAATCAAAACAAAATAGACTGGCCCTCAATCCGATAGACGTCCTGCGTCTGCCGGAAGGCCTAAGGAGATGTGCAAGATGCCCAAGGTCGGTATGCAACCCATCCGTCGCCAGCAGTTGATCGAAGCCACATTGCTGGCGGTCGACCAGGTCGGAATGGGGGACGCCAGCATTGCGCTGATCGCCCGTTTGGCCGGTGTCTCGAATGGCATCATCAGTCACTACTTTCAGGACAAGAATGGCCTGATCGCCGCCACCATGGGGTACTTGATGACTGTGCTGAGCGAGAACGTCACCGCGCGCCGACTGGCGCTGACAGATGACAGCCCGCGGGCGCATCTGCAGGTGATCATCGAAGGCAACTTCGACGCCAGCCAGGTCAATGGCCCGGCAATGAAAACCTGGCTGGCCTTTTGGGCCACCAGCATGCACCAGCCGTCTTTGCACAGGTTGCAGCGGATCAACGATCACCGTCTGTATTCCAACCTGTGCTGCCAGTTCCGCCGCGTGTTGCCGCTCGATGATGCGCGCACCGCCGCCCGGGGCCTGGCAGCGTTGATTGACGGCTTGTGGTTGCGCGGCGCGCTGTCGGGAGACGCTTTCGACACCGGGCAGGCACAACAGATCGCTTACGAATACATGGATATCCAACTGGCCAAGCGGGTGAGTTAGAGCACATATAGAACGCTCGACATCCGCACCGTGCCAACAACCAATGCACTTGCGAGGACTTTATGGCCCGTTTCGAACTGCAAAAACTCTACATCGACGGCGGCTACAGCGACGCTGGCAGCGACGCCACTTTCGAAGCCATCAACCCGGCTAACGGTGAAGTCCTCGCAAAAGTACAACGCGCTACGAAGGAAGACGTCGAGCGCGCTGTGGTCAGCGCCGAAAAGGGCCAGAAGATCTGGGCCGCGATGACCGCCATGGAGCGTTCGCGCATCCTGCGTCGCGCCGTGGACATCCTGCGCGAGCGCAACGATGAACTGGCCGCCCTGGAAACCCTGGACACCGGCAAGTCGTACTCCGAAACCCGCTACGTCGACATCGTTACCGGCGCCGACGTGCTGGAGTACTACGCTGGCCTGGTTCCGGCCATCGAGGGCGAGCAGATTCCGCTGCGCACCACCTCGTTCGTCTACACCCGTCGCGAGCCGCTGGGCGTCGTGGCCGGTATCGGCGCGTGGAACTACCCGATCCAGATCGCCCTGTGGAAATCCGCTCCGGCCCTGGCGGCCGGTAACGCGATGATCTTCAAGCCAAGCGAAGTCACCTCGCTGACCACTCTGAAACTGGCCGAGATCTACACCGAAGCCGGCCTGCCAGCAGGCGTGTTCAACGTCCTGACAGGCAGCGGCCGCGAAGTCGGCACCTGGCTGACCGAGCACCCGCGCATCGAGAAAGTCTCGTTCACCGGCGGCACCGACACCGGCAAGAAAGTCATGGCCAGCGCTTCGAGCTCTTCGCTGAAAGACGTGACCATGGAACTGGGTGGCAAATCGCCGCTGATCATCTGCGACGACGCCGACCTCGATCGCGCCGCCGACACCGCAATGATGGCCAACTTCTACAGCTCCGGTCAGGTCTGCACCAACGGCACCCGCGTGTTCGTGCCGGCGCACCTGAAAGCCGCTTTCGAAGCCAAGATCGTTGAGCGCGTTGCGCGCATTCGCGTCGGCAACCCGGAAGACGAAAACACCAACTTCGGCCCGCTGGTCAGCTTCGCCCACATGGAAAGCGTGCTGGGCTACATCGCCAAGGGCAAGGAAGAAGGTGCACGCCTGCTGTGCGGCGGCGAGCGTCTGACCGAAGGCGAATTCGCCAAGGGCGCGTTCGTTGCGCCGACCGTGTTCACCGACTGCAGCGATGACATGACCATCGTGCGTGAAGAAATCTTTGGCCCGGTGATGGCGATCCTCTCCTACGAGACTGAAGAAGAAGTGATCCGCCGTGCCAACGACACCGACTTCGGCCTGGCCGCCGGTATCGTCACCAAGGACCTGAACCGCGCCCACCGCGTGATTCATCAACTGGAAGCCGGTATCTGCTGGATCAACGCCTGGGGCGAGTCCGACGCGAAGATGCCGGTTGGCGGCTACAAGCAGTCGGGTGTTGGCCGTGAGAACGGCATCAGCTCGCTGAACAACTTCACCCGCATCAAATCGGTACAGGTCGAGCTGGGCGATTACGTCTCGGTGTTCTAACCCGGGTTGTGTATTGCCCTTGAGGCCGCTTTCGCTGGCAAGCCAGCTCCTACAGGGACAGCGCAATACCTGTGGGAGCCAGCCTGCTGGCGATCGAGTGCGCAGCACTCGCCGAGGCCTGACCTGAACCAACTTCAAAGAGGGTGCATTCAATGTCCCAAGAATTCGACTACATCATCATCGGTGCCGGCTCGGCCGGTAACACCCTGGCGACCCGCCTGACCGAAGACGCCGGCGTCACCGTCCTGCTGCTCGAAGCCGGTGGTCCGGACTACCGTTTCGACTTCCGCACGCAGATGCCGGCCGCCCTGGCGTTCCCGCTGCAAGGCCGTCGCTACAACTGGGCCTACGAAACCGATCCAGAACCACACATGGACAATCGCCGGATGGAATGCGGTCGCGGCAAGGGCCTGGGCGGTTCCTCACTGATCAACGGCATGTGCTACATCCGCGGCAACGCCATGGACTACGACGGCTGGGCGAAACTGCCAGGCCTGGAAGACTGGTCGTACCTGGACTGCCTGCCGTATTTCCGTAAAGCGGAAACCCGCGACATCGGCCCGAACGACTACCACGGTGGCGACGGTCCGGTCAGCGTGACCACACCGAAAGCCGGCAACAACCCGCTGTTCCACGCCATGGTTGATGCAGGAGTGCAGGCCGGTTACCCGCGCACCGAAGACTTGAACGGCTACCAGCAGGAAGGCTTCGGCCCGATGGACCGCACCGTGACCCCCAAAGGTCGTCGTGCTTCCACCGCCCGCGGTTACCTGGACGTGGCCAAGAAGCGTTCGACCCTGACCATCGTCACCCACGCCCTGACCGACAAGATCCTGTTCGACGGCAAGCGTGCGGTCGGCGTGCGTTACCTGGTCGGCGACGCCGAAGAGCGCGTTGAAGCCAAGGCGCGCAAGGAAGTGCTGTTGTGCTCCGGCGCCATCGCTTCGCCGCAGATCCTGCAACGCTCCGGCGTCGGCCCGGCCGAACTGCTGAACAAGCTCGACATTCCGGTGGTCCACGACCTGCCGGGCGTCGGTGAAAACCTGCAGGACCACCTTGAGCTGTACCTGCAATACGCCTGCACCCAACCGGTCTCGCTGTACCCGTCGCTGCTCTGGTACAACCAGCCGGCCATCGGTGCCGAGTGGCTGTTCAACGGCACCGGCATCGGCGCCAGCAACCAGTTCGAAGCCGGCGGTTTCATCCGTACCCGTCCGGAATTCGAATGGCCGAACATCCAGTACCACTTCCTGCCGGTGGCGATTAACTACAACGGCAGCAACGGTGTGAAAGAACACGGCTTCCAGGCGCACATGGGCTCCATGCGTTCGCCAAGCCGCGGGCGCATCCAGGCCAAGTCCAAGGACCCGCGCCAGCACCCGAGCATCCTGTTCAATTACATGGCCACCGAGCAGGACTGGCAGGAATTTCGCGATGGCATCCGCCTGACCCGGGAAATCATGCAGCAACCTGCGCTGGACGCCTTCCGTGGTCGCGAAATCAGCCCGGGCATCGAAGTGCAAACCGATGAGCAACTGGACAAGTTCATCCGCGAACACGCCGAAACCGCGTTCCATCCGTCCTGCTCGTGCAAGATGGGCACCGATGAAATGGCCGTGGTCGATGGCGAAGGTCGCGTGCATGGCATGCAAGGCCTGCGCGTGGTCGATGCGTCGATCATGCCGATCATCACCACCGGCAACCTGAACGCGCCGACGATCATGATGGCCGAGAAAATCGCCGACAAGATCCGTGGCCGCCAGCCATTGCCGCGCAGCAAGGCCGATTACTACGTAGCGGGCGATGCGCCGGTGAAGGGCAAGCCTATGCGTGAAGTGGGCCAGACAGCTTAACCACTAGCGAACTGGCTTCAAACAAAACCGTCAACCTTCCCGGGTTGTCGGTTTTTTTTGGCTAGCACATACTGCTTTAAACAAACAACAATCATCACAACAAGTAACTAAAAACAATTACAAACACTTCCACAAAACTCGCAACACATGTATTCACACCAACATAAAAACCTCCATTACTATCCGCGCCCCAATTCAATCGGACACGAGCAGTTTTAATGGAAATCAAGGACATGCCTGATATCGACTACCCCAAGGTCCTAAGTTATTTCAGAGACAACGGGGTGGTTCATTGATGGGGACTCCGGATGTATCGATTCGCTCTTCGGCCAGCAACGTTTTTATTGAAGGTGCACGGGACGCGATCACGTTTGGCGTTGCGTTCATTTTCCTGTACTTATCCATAGGTGTTTTAAGCGCGACACAATCATTATCACTGAGCCAAGCGCTCGCAACGACCCTGTTGATATTTTCCACCCCGCTGCAGTTTTTGCTGATACAAAGCTATAACGACGGATGGATATTGCTCCCCATCATCGTTGCGCTCAATGCTCGTTTCGTGCTGCTCTCCGCGACACTGGCACCTTATATAAGAAACACTTCAACCACGAAAACCATGGCATCCCTGATTCTCATCACTCCTTCGATATTCACAGGCTGCCTTACTCGATTCAAGCGGAAAACCGATCACCCCTTCACTTACATGATAGGCCTTGGCATCCCAATATTTGGTGTATCGATTATCTGTACCTACATCGGTTTCGTCGCCGGTGCAGGACTTACCTCACCGGTCATCTATGCTGCGATGACACTGCTATTACCCCTTCAATTTACAGCGTTGGCCGGCAAGCACTGGCCTCATTACGCGGAAGTATCAAGTTATTGGCTGGGCTTTGTCGGTGCACCATTGCTGATCTATCTATTCAAGGATTACAGCTTGCTCTGCACGCCTTTTATAATTGGCGGACTGGTCGTACTCATCGAAAACAATTACAAAAAACGAGGCAACGTAGCTTCATGACAATCTGGCTTCTTATTGCATTCTCCGCCGTTACCGCCTTTGCATTTCGTGCCCTGCCCTTTGCCTTCAAAAACAGCACTGCGCTCACCCGAACCCAGGGTTCCTTTTATCGGTTCATCAGCTACAGCGCGCAAGCCATGTTGGGGGTCATCATCTACGACACCGCGTTCAACAAGATGGATGCGCTTACGCTGATAAGGCAGTTTGAGATGATGGATGCAGTGAAGCTGTTCTTGCTGGTGGGCACCTTCATTGCGGTCGTCAAAACAAAAAAAATCCTGCCTTCTTTCTTTGCAAGCCTGTTCATTTATGTGGCAGCGTTCGCCTACCTGAGCGCTTGAAAACAGCGCCTTGACTGACAGAGGGATTGATCGCGAGCAAGCCGCAATGGGGTGTTCGCGAACTTCAATCGTCAGCAAACCTGTCACGCGTCCTCTGCAGTGCGCAATTTCCCCCCCCGCCATCCGCCCTTGATCCTCCCCACGCACAGGCCTACTCTAGTGCCGCGCAATCGCTTCATCCCCTCGCCGCACCGCTGCACCGCCACTCCATACCAAGGAGGTTCCCGAATGTTCGATTTCCACCCCCAGCTCAAGCAGCGCTTTGCTGCCTTGCGCACGGGCGCCGAATTCTTTTCCCTGCGTTATGTGCGCGAGTCCGGCCAGTACCTGTCGGTGCGCAAGAACGTCGCCGAACCGCCGAGCCTGAGCCGCGACGAAGGGGCGATGCTGACCGTGCGGGTCAATGGTGTGGAAGCCTATGCCGCCACCAACGATCTGTCGCAACAGGGCCTGCAAGCTGCCCTTGAGCGCGCCGAACAGCAGGCGCGCCGGCTCAAGCCTCACGCCTTGCTGGATCTGCGCGACCAGGCGGTATCCAGCGACCGTGCCGATTATTTCTCGCCGAACCTCGACCAGCCGTTCCCCTCCCTGAGCGACTGCTACCAGCTGCTGGGGGCCGAATCCGCCGCCGTGCCCAAGGACGAACGCCTGGTGAGCTGGCAGGTCAGCATCGGCATCACCCACGTCGAGCAGATCTACCTCAACAGCGCCGGCGCCGAACTGCGACAGGCCCAGCGCTTCGTCTACCCGGGCCTCGATGTCACCGCCTACGACGGCAACGACAGCCAGACCCGCACACTCGGCCGGGAAAACTTCGGTCAGCAGGGTGGCTTCGAGGTCATCAGCCGCTGCGGACTGATCGGCGCAGGGGTGAAAATTGCCGATCAGGCGCTGCAATTGCTGCTGGCACCGAACACGCCGCAAGGTCCGCGCGACCTGCTGCTGATGCCCGACCAGATGATGCTGCAGATCCACGAATCCATCGGCCACCCGCTGGAACTGGACCGCATCCTCGGGGATGAGCGCAATTATGCCGGCACCAGCTTCGTCAAGGCCGGCGACTTCGGCCATCTGCAGTACGGCTCGCCATTGTTGAACGTAACGTTCGATCCCGATATCCCGGAACAGCTCGCCAGCTACGGCCATGACGACGACGGCACGGCCGCCAGCAAACAGTTCCTGATTCGCCAAGGCCTGCTGCTGCGCCCCTTGGGCGGTGCACTCTCGCAGTTCCGCGCCGGCCTCGACGGGGTCGCCAACAGCCGCGCCTGCGGCTGGAACCGCCCGCCGATCGACCGCATGGCCAACCTCAACATCGAGCCTGGCGACCAGCCGCTCGAGCAACTGATCGGCAACATCGAACACGGCATCCTGATGAGCACCAACCGCTCCTGGTCCATCGACGATGCGCGCAACAAGTTCCAGTTCGGTTGCGAATGGGGCCAGTTGATCGAAAACGGCGAACTCAAGGGCGTGGTGAAGAACCCGAACTACCGGGCCATTTCCGCGCAGTTCTGGAAGAGCCTCAGCGCGGTCGGCGATGCCAGCACCTTCAAGGTCCTGGGCACACCGAACTGTGGCAAGGGCGAACCGAATCAAGTGATCCGCGTGGGCCATGCCTCGCCAGCCTGCGTGTTCAGCAACGTTGATGTATTTGGGGGAGACAGCTGATGACTACGTCGAAAGCCCAGGCCGAGTCGTTCAAGGCATTGGTCGCCGAATTACGCGAAGCGCTGCACGAACCGGAACAGTTCACCCTCAGCTACGCCGCCGAATCCTCGGCCTTCGTGCGCTTCAACCACGCCAAGGTGCGGCAGGCCGGGCAGGTGCAACAGGCGAGCATCGGTTTGAAACTGATCAACGATGGCCGCCACGCCGACCTGCAGATAACCCTGGCGGGCGATCCTGCAGTCGACCGTCAGCGCCTGGCCGAAGGCCTGCAACAACTGCGCGAAACCTTGCCGCTGCTGCCCCAGGACCCTTACCTGCTGCTCAACTACAACGGCTGGCAAAGCAAAAACGTGCAGGAGCATCCGCTGCCGGACACCGAGCAAGTGGTCGCAGAAATCACCCAGGCCGCCGAAGGCCTGGACCTGGTCGGATTCTATGCCGCCGGGCCGATCAGCCGTGGTTTCGCCAGCTCCGCCGGGGCGTTCGGCTGGCACCAGGCCAACAGCTTCAACTTCGATTTCAGCCTGTTCCATGAAAACGGCCAGGCGGTGAAGGCCAGCTACGCCGGACACGATTGGAATAGCGCAGGCTTTGCCAAACGCTTCCAGCAGGCACGTGAACAGCTTGAATACCTGGGGCGACCGCTGCGCACCCTGGCGCCGGGTCAGTACCGCGCCTACCTGGCGCCCGCCGCGCTGGAAGAGATCATGGGCATGCTGTGCTGGGGTGGCTTTTCGGCACAGTCGATCGCCAGCAAAAGCAGCCCGCTGCAGAAGCTTTACGGGGGCGATCAGGCGTTCAGCCCACTGGTCTCGCTGGATGAAAAGGTCAGCGGCTCGCTGAGTCCGGCGTTCTCCGACGAAGGTTACCCGCGAAGCGATCTGGGCTTGATTGTCGAAGGCAGGGCCGGTGCGCAACTGGTGGGTTCGCGCAGCGCCGCCGAATACGGCTTGACCGCCAACGGCGCCAGCGGCGGGGAATCGCCGACGGCCCTGAACATGCAGGCCGGGGAGTTGCCCGAGGCACAGATCCTCAAGCAACTCGGTACCGGCCTGTACATCAGCAACCTGTGGTACCTGAACTTCTCGGATCAACCGGCGGCACGCCTGACCGGCATGACGCGCTTCGCGACCTTCTGGGTCGAGAACGGCGAGATCCAGGCACCGGTCAGCACCATGCGTTTCGACGACAGCGCCTACAGCCTGCTGGGTTCACAGCTGGAAGCGCTGACCGCGGAGCGCGAATTGCTGTTGTCGGCGAGCACCTACAGCCAGCGGGCGACGGCATCGGCGTTGTTGCCGGGGGCGATCGTCCGGCGCCTGACGTTGACCCTGTAAACACAATCCCCCTGTGGGAGCGGGCTTGCTCGCGAAAGCGGTGGGTCATTCAACATTGATGTTGAATGTGATGGCCCCTTCGCGAGCAAGCCCGCTCCCACAGGGTTCGGTTCCCTGACCACCACAAGAGGTCCCATGCCCAACCGCCCGCCTCTCGATCCGGTCACCGCCCGCTGGGTGCCTTGGGTCGTCGCCATTGCCTTCTTCATGCAGTCCCTCGACGGGACGATCCTCAACACCGCCCTGCCGGCCATGGCCAGCGACCTGGCGGAAGACCCGCTGCGCATGCAGGGCGTGATCATTGCCTACATGCTCACGGTCGCCTTGCTGATCCCCGCCTCTGGCTGGATCGCCGACCGTTTCGGCACGAAAAAAATCTTCTTCAGCGCGATCCTGCTGTTCAGTTTCGGCTCGCTGCTCTGCGCCTTGTCCAGCAGCTTGAGCATGCTGATCGGCGCCCGGGTGATCCAGGGCCTGGGCGGCGCGTTGATGCTGCCGGTCGGGCGACTGGTGGTGCTGCGCGCCTACCCGCGCTCGGAACTGGTGCGAATCATGGGTTTCATCACCATTCCCGGCCTGCTCGGGCCGTTGATCGGCCCGACCATGGGCGGCTGGATGGTGGAGTACCTGACCTGGCACTGGATCTTTCTGATCAACCTTCCGGTGGGTCTTGTTGGCTGCTACGCCGTGTGGAAATTCATCCCCGACCTGCGTGGTTCCGAACGGACCCGCTTCGATAGCCTGGGGTTCCTGCTGTTCGGCGCGGCGATGATCCTGATCACCGTCGCCATGGAAGGCTTGGGCGAACTGCACCTGCCACACCTGCGGGTGATGCTGCTGTTGTTCGGCGGCATGGCCTGCCTGGCCGCCTACTGGCTGCGCGCCGGGCACATCGACAATCCGCTGTTCGCGCCATCGCTGTTCAAGACCCGGACCTTTGCCGTCGGCATTCTCGGCAACCTCTTCGCCCGGCTCGGTAGCGGCGCCCTGCCATTCCTGGTGCCACTGTTGCTGCAAGTGGCCCTGGGTTATTCGCCGTCCCAGGCGGGGATGAGCATGCTGCCGCTGGCGGCTGCGGCGATGATCGCCAAGTGGGTGGCGCGGCCGCTGATCGAACGCCTGGGCTACCGTATCGTGCTGACTGGCAACACCCTGGCGTTGGGGATCATGCTGGCCAGCATGGGCCTGGTCAGCGAGCAGACGCCGTACTGGCTGCTGCTGTGCCTGCTGGCAGTGCTGGGGGCGATCAACTCCTTGCAGTTCACGGCGATGAACACCGTGACCCTGATCGACCTTGATGACGCCAGTGCCAGCAGCGGCAACAGTCTGCTGTCGGTGGTCGCGCAATTGTCCCTGAGCCTGGGCGTAGCCTGCGCCGGTGCGCTGCTTGGCGGGTTTACGGCGGGGATCGGAAATGACGGCGTGGAGACGGTTTTGGGTGCCTTTCAACTAACATTCGTGACGGTTGGCATCATGGCAATGCTGGCTGCAGCGATCTTTTCCCAGCTCTCCCGGGAAGACGGACGGCGCGTCAAACGTCCGGAAGAACACATAGAGCCTTAGGGCGAATGGCCATCGGACTGGTACACTGCGCGACATTTTGTTTTGCAGGCCAGTCCCGTGACCACCATCGCCACCGAATTTAATACTTTGCCGCTGTCCGCCGCCATGCTGGCTAACCTCGACTCCCTCGGTTATGCCCAGATGACGCCGATCCAGGCGCAAAGCTTGCCGGTGATCCTCAAGGGGATGGACCTGATCGCCCAGGCCAAGACCGGCAGCGGCAAGACCGCCGCCTTCGGTATCGGCCTGCTGAACCCGATCAATCCGCGCTACTTCGGTTGCCAGGCGCTGATCCTGTGCCCGACCCGCGAGCTGGCTGACCAGGTCGCCAAGGAAATCCGTCGCCTGGCCCGTGCCGAAGACAACATCAAGGTCCTGACCCTGTGTGGCGGCGTGTCCCTCGGCCCGCAGATCGCTTCGCTGGAACACGGCGCACACATCATCGTCGGCACCCCGGGGCGCATCCAGCAGCACCTGCGCAAGGGCTCGCTGGTCCTGCACGGCCTCAACACCCTGATCCTCGATGAAGCCGACCGCATGCTCGACATGGGTTTCTACGACTCCATCGAAGAAATCATCATGCAGGCCCCGGAGCGTCGCCAGACCCTGCTGTTCTCCGCCACCTACCCGGTGGGCATCAAGCAGCTGGCCTCGAAGTTCATGCGCAACCCGCAGCAAGTGAAGGCCGAGGCGTTCCACGACGACACGCAGATCGAGCAGCGCTTCTACGAAATTTCCCCTGACGATCGCATGAGCGCCGTGACCAAGGTGCTGGGCCACTTCCGCCCGGCGTCCTGCGTGGCGTTCTGCTTCACCAAGCAGCAGGTCCAGGAAACCGTTGATCACCTGACGGCCAAAGGCATCTCCGCCGTCGGCCTGCACGGCGACCTGGAACAGCGTGATCGCGACCAGGTACTGGCGATGTTCGCCAACCGCAGCACCTCCGTGCTGGTGGCCACCGACGTCGCGGCCCGCGGCCTGGACATCGATTCCCTGGACATGGTGATCAACGTCGAACTGGCCCGTGATTCGGAAATCCACATCCACCGCGTCGGCCGTACTGGCCGCGCCGGTGAGAAAGGCCTCGCGATCAGCCTGGTGGCGCCGTCCGAAGCGCAGCGCGCCCAAGCCATCGAACAATTGCAGAAGACACCATTGACCTGGGATCAGGTGGACAACCTCACCTCCAAGGGTGGTGGTCCGCTGCTGCCTCAGATGAGCACCCTGTGCATCGCTGGCGGCCGTAAGGACAAAGTGCGTCCAGGCGACATCCTTGGCGCACTGACCGGTGAAGCGGGCATCCCGGGCGCCCAGGTCGGCAAGATCGCCATCTTCGACTTCCAGGCCTTCGTGGCCGTGGAACGCGGCGTCGCCAAGCAGGCCCTGCAACGCCTGAACGACGGCAAGATCAAGGGCCGTTCGTTGCGCGTGCGCATCCTGTAAGCGATCTTCGACCCAACGAAGATCCCCCTGTGGGAGCGGGCTTGCTCGCGAAAGCGGTTTCTCAGTCGACATTGATGTTGAATGTGATGGCCCTTTCGCGAGCAAGCCCGCTCCCACAGTTTGTTTTGTGGTGATATACCGAGAGGACACCGTTTTGCGCTCTACCGAAGTCGTGATCATTGGCGCTGGCGCCGCAGGGTTGATGTGTGCACTGACCGCCGCCGGGCGCGGGCGCCAGGTGCTGTTGCTCGACCACGCCAACAAGGCCGGCAAGAAAATCCTGATGTCCGGCGGTGGCCGCTGCAATTTCACCAACATGTACACGGAACCGAGCAATTTCCTCTCGCAGAACGCCCACTTCTGCAAATCTGCCCTGGCCCGCTACACCCAGTGGGATTTCATCGGCATGGTGGCCAAGCACGGCGTGCCGTACCACGAGAAAAAGCTCGGCCAGCTGTTCTGCGATAACAAATCCAGCGACATTCTCGAAATGCTGCTCAACGAGTGCGATCAAGTCGGCGTCAGCCTGCACCTGGACACCTCGATCCAGACCATCGAGAAACTCGAGAAGGGCTATTTGCTGGACACCACCCTGGGCCAGGTGACGTGCGAATCGCTGGTGATCGCCACCGGCGGCCTGTCGATCCCGACCCTGGGCGCCACCGGTTTTGGCTACCAGGTGGCCAAGCAGTTCGGTCACGACCTGCTACCGACCCGCGCGGGGCTGGTGCCGTTCACCATCACCGATCAACTCAAGGAACTGTGCACCGAGTTGTCCGGTACCTCGGTGGATTGCCTGGTCAGCTGCAATGACCAGAGCTTTCGCGAGAACATCCTGTTCACCCACCGTGGCCTCAGCGGACCGGCGATCCTGCAGATTTCCTCGTTCTGGGAATCCGGCGACACGGTCGAGATCAACCTGATGCCCGACCACGACGTACCGTCCTGGCTGCAACAGCAACAGGCCGAACGCCCGAACAGCGAACTGAAAACCCTGCTCGGTGAAATCTTCACCAAGAAAATGGCCAATCTGCTGGCGGACAACTGGTTCGTTTCCAAACCGATGAAGCAGTACACCCACGGGGAAATTGCTGCGATCGCCGAGAAACTGGCGAGCTGGAAAGTGGTACCGGCCGGCACCGAAGGCTACCGCACCGCCGAAGTGACCCTGGGCGGCGTCGATACCAACGAGGTGTCGTCCAAGACCATGGAATCGCTGAAAAGCCCCGGCCTGTATTTCATCGGTGAAGTGCTGGACGTCACCGGCCATTTGGGCGGCTTCAACTTCCAGTGGGCCTGGGCCTCCGGCTACGCCGCCGCACAATACGTCTGACACCCTGCTCCCTGTAGGAGCTGGCTTGCCAGCGAAGGCGGCCTGACAGTCAACAAAGATGTTGGATGTACCGGCCTCATCGCTGGCAAGCCAGCTCCTACAGGTTCTTTGTCTGCCTGAAGAAATGAGGCGGGCGTGTGACATCAAGGAACAGAAATTGCTGTCAGATGTGATCGCCGCCATTGCGTCGGCGTCATTACTGGCTCAATTTAGCGTCATTGCCTCGGAAGGCCTTCGCATTTCATGTCATCGACCTCGTTCCGTCAGTCTCTGCGCCGGCTTTGGGCGCTGGATAAATTCAGCTACAGCGTGCGGGTGTTCATCGCCCTGACCGGTACCATGGCTTTGTGCTGGTATCAGGATGAAATGGGGCTGTTGATCCCGTTGTTCCTGGGGATTATCGCCAGCGCCCTGGCCGAGACCGATGACAGTTGGCAGGGCCGCCTCAACGCGCTGGCGGTGACGCTGGTGTGTTTCGCCGTCGCCGCGCTGTCGGTCGAACTGCTGTTCCCCTACCCCATACTCTTCATCATCGCCTTCGCCCTCGCCGCCTTCTGCCTGACCATGCTCGGCGCACTTGGCGAACGCTATGGGGCGATTGCCTCGGCGACGCTGATCCTGTCGGTCTACACCATGATCGGCGTCGACCAGCGCGGTGGTGCAGTCACCGATTTCTGGCACGAGCCGGTGCTGCTGGTGGCCGGTGCCGCCTGGTACGGCCTGCTGTCGGTGCTGTGGCAGGCGCTGTTTTCCAACCAGCCGGTGCAGCAAAGCCTGGCGCGGCTGTTCCGTGAGCTGGGTTTCTACCTGAAGCTGAAGTCTTCGCTGTTCGAGCCGATCCGCCAGATGGACGTGGAAGCCCGGCGCCTGGAGCTGGCCCAGCAGAACGGCCGGGTGGTTGCCGCGCTGAACGTCGCCAAGGAAATCATCCTGCACCGGGTCGGCAACGGTCGCCCAGGCTCTAAGGTCAGCCGCTACCTGAAGCTGTACTTCCTCGCCCAGGACATCCACGAGCGTGCCAGCTCCTCGCACTACCCTTACAACGCCCTGGCGGACGCGTTCTTCCACAGCGACGTGCTGTTCCGCTGCCAGCGCCTGCTGCGCCAGCAAGGCAAGGCGTGCCGGGCGCTGGCCGAGTCGATCCAGATGCGCCAGCCGTTCACCTATGACGCGAGTTTCGCCGAAGCCCTCGGCGACCTGCACGCCTCCCTCGAACACCTGCGCATCCAGAGCAATCCTGCCTGGCGCGGGCTGTTGCGCTCACTGCGGGCACTGGCGGCCAACCTGGGAACCCTCGACCGCCTGCTCAGCGATGCCAGCAACCCCGACACCCTGGCCGACGCCACCGACAGCAGCCTGCTCGACCGCTCGCCACGCAACTTCAAGGATGTCTGGGTTCGCTTGCGCACGCAGCTGACGCCCACCTCCTTGTTGTTCCGCCATGCCCTGCGCCTGCCCCTGGCCTTGAGCATCGGCTACGCCATGGTGCATTTGATCCACCCGTCCCAGGGTTACTGGATCATCCTCACGACGCTGTTTGTCTGCCAGCCGAACTACGGTGCAACAAGGCGCAAGCTCGGCCAGCGGATCATCGGCACCGCCATCGGCCTGACCTTGGCCTGGGCGCTGTTCGACCTGTTCCCGAACCCACTGGTCCAGTCCTGTTTCGCGATTGCCGCCGGAGTGGTGTTCTTTATCAACCGCACCACCCGCTACACCCTGGCGACGGCGGCGATCACCCTGATGGTGCTGTTCTGCTTCAACCAGGTGGGCGACGGTTACGGGCTGTTCCTGCCGCGGCTGTTCGATACCCTGCTCGGCAGCCTGATCGCCGGCCTGGCGGTGTTCCTGTTCCTGCCGGACTGGCAGGGTCGGCGCCTGAACAAAGTGCTGGCCAACACCCTGACCTGCAACAGCATCTACCTGCGTCAGATCATGCAGCAATACGCCGCCGGCAAAAGCGACGACCTGGCGTATCGCCTGGCGCGGCGCAACGCCCACAACGCCGATGCGGCGTTGTCGACCACCCTGGCCAACATGCTGATGGAGCCGGGACATTTCCGTAAGGAAGCGGATGTCGGCTTCCGCTTCCTGGTGCTGTCGCACACCTTGCTCAGTTATTTGTCCGGGCTGGGTGCGCATCGGGAAACCCAACTACCACAGGATGTGCGCGAACAACTGATCGAAGGCGCGGGCGTGAAACTGGCGGCCAGCATCGATGAAATCGCCCAAGGCCTGGCGAGCAAATCCGCGATTGCCATCCAGAGCGATGAGGAGGAAGCGCTGGCCAACGCGCTCGAGCAGATGCCCGATGAAATCGATGAGGGTCAGCGCCTGGTGCAGACGCAACTGGGTTTGATCTGCCGGCAGCTGGGGCCGCTGCGCACACTGGCGGCGCATCTGATCAAGGACACCAGTGAGGATTGAGCCATCAGCCTCGGCTTACATGCCGTGGCGCTTCATCAGCCGTGCATAAGTGCCGTCGGCCTTCATGGCCACGATGGCGCGGTCAAAACCGGCGACGATCTGCTCATGCTGAGGATTTTTCAGGCTGACCAGAATGTGCAGGCCATTCTCGCTCAGCGGTTTGGGCAAGAACTCCACGGCATTGCGGACCTTGGGCGACTCACGGGCCAGGTAGTAACGAGCGACGTATTCGTCTTCCAGGGTCAGCTTGACCCTGTCGGCCGCGACCATGCGCACCGCCATGGCGAAGTTGTGCACCGGAATTTTCTGCAATGACACATCCTGATCGAAAGTCGGCGAATAGGCGTAGCCACGCACCACGGCAATCGGATAGGTGTACAGCTGCGGCAAAGTGCTGAATTCGATGGGTGCCTCTTTACGTTTGAGAAAGCGCACGCGATTGATCAGGTACTCGCCCGAAAACTGTCCGAGCTGTGTGCGCTCCTCGTTGAACCAGGCATTGACCAGAACGTCATAGCGGCCCTCTCCCAACCCCAGCAACGCACGCGCCCACGGCACCTGCTCGAAATCACTGGCATAGCCGGCCCGCGCCAGGGCGGTACTGACAATGTCCGTGGCCAACCCGCCGTTGAACAGCGTGGCGTCGGTAAAGGGTGGCCAGGCATCCGCCACCAGCCGCAACTTTTCTGCTACCACACTTTCAGTCAGCAACAGCAATCCAAGCAAAGCAAAGGCTCGATGCAATCGCGGCATGCCAGAAAATCCTTAGCGGGCGGGCTGCCCGACGTGTTTTCAGCCAAAACGCCAAGACCCGTACCGGCACCCCCAGGCACTCAAATGTCAGCGCGTTGCAGCACTGCACAGCGCTTGATTGAAGATTACACAAAGAAGACAGCGTCGCGCCAAATGAATGATGGCATTTTGGTCTTTGTCACAGATTCCTGCGCCATAAAGACATCCTTCGTCGAGGCGCTTAGTATCAACAGGACGTTTTCAGGGAATCGACACATGACAATCAACTGGGTCTGTAAACACCACAGCGATCTGGGCAAGGAGCAGCTGTATGCCATTTTGCAGCTGCGCGCCGAAGTGTTCGTCATCGAACAGAAATGCATCTACCAGGACATCGATGGCCAGGATCTGGAGGGCGACACCTGCCATTTGATGGCCTGGGACGGAGATCGGCTGGTGGCGTATCTGCGCCTGCTCGATCCCGAGCTACAGGGCGGTGACGTGGTGATCGGGCGGGTGATCATTGCGCCACAGGCGCGAGGTACCGGGCTGGGGCATGAAATGATGGCTCAGGCGATGAAGCAGATTGAAAAGCGCTGGCCGGACATGCCGGTCTACCTCTCGGCCCAGGCGCATTTGCAGGGGTATTACGGGCGATACGGGTTTGTGGTGGCGGGTGAGGAATACGTTGAGGATGGTATTCCACATATCGGCATGCGGCGTTCGTAAGGGCCCCTTCGCGAGCAAGCCCGCTCCCACATTGGAATGCGTTCCCCCCTGTGGGAGCGGGCTTGCTCGCGAAGGCGTCAGATCAATCACCACAAAAACTCAGGGATACTCCAACACCGCCTTGATCTGCCGAAGATTACGCTCGATCCACCCGCGATCGATCGCCCCCCACCCGCGAATCCGATAGCGCCCGGCATGGTTGCGCGCACCCTCTTCCTGCTCGAATTCGCAAACAATATCCAGGTCCGCCAGGGCGGCGATGGTGTCCTGGGCCGTGCGCCGGGGCATGCCGGTGGCTTCGGTCAATGCCGGAACGCTGCTGGCCAGGCCGCTGTCGATCAGGTACGCCACGTACAAGCGGCGGTAGAAGCTGCTCTTGGTCTTGCTTACGTCCATCCATGCGCTCCTTGTTCATTGGCTCTTTTCATTGCAGGTCGCGCCAGGTCAGGTACACCCGCACATCGAACTCCACCTGGTGATACCCGGGCAACATGTGCTCGCACAGCTTGTAGAAGGCCTTGTTGTGATCGGATTCCTTGAAGTGCGCCAACTCATGCACCACGATCATTTTCAGAAACTCCGAAGGCGCCTCCTTGAACAATGAGGCAATGCGGATTTCTTTCTTGGCCTTGAGCTTGCCGCCTTGCACCCGCGAGATGGTGGTGTGCAGGCCAAGTGCGCGGTGGGTCAGGTCCAGCCGGTTGTCGAACAGCACCTTGTCGATGGACGGGGCGTTACGCAGGTATTCCTGCTTGAGGTCCAGCGCATAGGTGTACAGGGCCTTGTCGCTCTGGACCCCATGCTTTTGCGGGTAACGCTGGCTCAGGTAATCGCCCAGCCGACCGTCGGCGATCAACTGACGCACCTGGTCCTGCAAGGTAGCCGGGTAGGCCTGGAGGTATTTCAACGCGGTCATCGCAGCGGCAACACAAATCACGAAAAGGTCGCCAGTGTAGCGAATTCAGCCAGTCAGCGCGCCCCAGTCGAAGGGCTGCACAAAGCTCTCGGTGTCTTCGGCCATCATCGGTCGGGCCACCAGGAAGCCTTGCACATACTCACAGCCATTGGCTTGCAGCCACTGGTATTGCGCCATGGTTTCGACCCCTTCGGCAATCACCAGCATCCCGTACTCCTTGCACAGGTCGACCACATTGCGTACCAGCGCCGCGTCCCTTGAGGACTGCGGAAGCCGGCCGATCAGATGGCGGTCGAGTTTGAGCGTATCCAGTTGCAGATCGCGCAAGTGCGACAGTGAACACGGGCCGGAACCGAAATCGTCAAGCGCCACCCGCACCCCCAGATTGCGCAGCAAACGCAGCTGTTTACGGGTTTCCTCCGGATTATGCATCAAGGCCTCTTCCGTCACCTCGACTTCCATGTGACGTGGCTGCAAACCATGTCGCTCCAGTACCAGGCGCAACTCGGTCACCAGATGGGGCATGGCAAACTGGGTGCTGCTCAAGCTGACGCCCACCACCAGGTCCTCGGCAAACAAAGTCTCCCAGGCTTTGCGTTGCCCGGCACTGCGCTGGTAGATCCAGCTGCCCAGGCGACTGATCAAGCGCGCCTCTTCCAGCAGCGGCAAAAACAATCCTGGCGGAACATCGCCGACACTCGGGTGCTGCCAGCGCAACAACGCCTCGAACCCGCGAATCCGCCCATCGGCAACCGCCACCTGCGGCTGATACACGAGATTGAAATCACGGTTTTCGATGGCCGTTCGCACGCTTTCTTCGAGCATCAGCCGCGAACGTGCCCGGCCGTTCATTTCGTGATCGTAAAACCGATACTGTTGCCGGCCGGCGCGCTTGGCTTCGTACATGGCGATGTCGGACGCGCGCAGCAAGCCGTCGAGATTGGCGCCGCAGTCGGGGAACGTAGCAATGCCGATGCTGGCACCGAGGACGATATCCAGACCATCGATTTGCTGGCAGACCGACACCCGTTCGATGAGCTTTTCCGCAATCTTGGCCGCCTGCTCGGGAAACTCCAGGTCCAGCAACGCGGTGAATTCATCACCGCCCATGCGTGCCAGGATATCGAACGGACGCAGGCAGGCCTTCAACTGTTCGGACACCCAACGCAACACCCGATCGCCAGCATCGTGGCCGAGAGAATCGTTGACCCGCTTGAAGCCATCGAGGTCCAGGTACAACAGGACCCAGGCGCTGTCGGCACGTTCGCCGCGCAACAGCAGGTTTTCCACGGTCTGGTAAAAGCCGCGACGGTTGAGCAGCCCGGTCAGCGGGTCGGTGACCGCCTGGAACTCGAGTTGCTGATGCAGGTGGCGCACCACCGACATGTCCAGCACTGTCACCACCATTGCATGCTGTTCCGTGGGCAGCGGCGCGCAGGAGAGTGCCACCGGTACCTGTTGCCCGGGGGCGGTACGCAGCAGGGCGTCGTGCAGGCGCAAGGTCTCGCCGCGCTTGTACCCGGCCAGCAGGTCAGAATCGGCCCAGACCGGTATGTGCGGTTTTTGCAGGAAATCCAGGAACTCCTTGCCCTGCAGCTCCTGCACCGTGGCGTTGAGCAGTCGCGACATCGCCGGGTTGGAAAATTGGATCAGGCCGTCCTCGCCGACCACCAGGATGCCCTCGGCGGCGTTGTCCAGCACCGAGGCGTTGAACGCGCGAGCGACCTCCAGGTCATGGCTCAGGCGCTGCAATGCCCGGCGATTGCGTTGATGCTCGAGCAGCGCCTGGACCTTGGGCTTGAGAATCTGCGGATCAAAGGGTTTGAACAGGTAATCCACTGCGCCACTGGCGTAACCCTTGATCACGGCGTCCTGGGACTGTTCGTTGGCGGTGAGGAAAATGATCGGTGTCAGGCGGGTCCTTTGGCTGCCGCGCATCAGGCGCGCCACTTCAAAACCGTCCATGCCCGGCATCTGCACATCCAGCAACACCAGGTCGACATCGTATTCAAGCAACAGCCCGAGCGCCTCGAAACCGGATGCAGCGGTGATCACCTGCCAATCCTGGCGCTGCAGCAAGGCGCGCATGCTCACCAGATTTTCAGGGTAATCATCGACGATCAACAGGGTTGAATTGCCTTCAGCTGGCATTGGGTGCGCGCATTCCATGCTGCTTCTCTAGGGCTGGATGTCAGGCCGACTTCTCGTGAAAACCGGACAGAAACTGTGCCTTCACTCTAGACCGGGATCTGCGAAAGCAGAAGGTGTCAGTGCGCCATCATTCGACCGAAGCGTCATTTGCCGACTAACGGTCGGCCACGCAGCCCGCTAAAACCGGGCAGGATGGCACTTCGACAGGATGTTGGCGCCAATTAACTGCCCGGCGGGCGTTAACAAAATAGTCCTCTACGCTTATAAAGACCGCCCCCAAAGGCACGTGCCAGAGCGTTTGGCACGTGCGTGCAGCATTAATTCGCGGAAGCTTTGATTATGATTGACCTCGCAACCTGGAACCTCAGTGTTCCCGTCGGCAGCCCGCCCTACACGGTTGAAACCTCAAAACTGGTGGACGGCTTCAAGGATCAATACTTCCACTCTGACACCGGCGTTCTGTTTTTCTGGTCACCGGTGACCGGCTCGCGCACTGAAAACGCGATCTATCCCCGCACCGAGCTGCGTGAAACCTACAGTAACGGCACGCTGAAAAACTGGTTCTACCCGGACGCCGACAACTTGCTTCACGCCACCCTGGCGGTGAACCAGGTCCCGAGCTCGGGCAAGATCGTGATCGGGCAGATCCACGCCTATAACAGCCAGAAGCCGATGGTCAAACTCGAATACCAATACAAGACCAAGACCGAGACCGGCAACCTCGTGATCAAGGTGCGCATGCACCCCGACGACGCCGAAAGCCGGGTCATCACCCTCGCCACCGGGATCAAGCTCAATAATGAGTTCAACTACCTCATCCACCTGAGCCCCGGCGGCGCACTGGGCGTCAGTGCGGCGGGCTACCAGTGGGACACCAATATCAGCGCCACCTGGCGCGACAAACCGCTGTACTTCAAGGCCGGGGTGTATGTGCAGGACAACACCGGGTACACCAGTGAGGGCGGGAAAGTGACATTCAGCAAGCTGGATATCGATCACGATAAATAAGCGCATTTCGAGTTCACAAAAACCCGTCCCTCACGACGGGTTTTTTCATGCAATTCAACACTGAAAGCTTATTACCTGATATTCGCACCAACATAACAACATCGAATAAATAACTGTCATTTATAACAGGTGAATATTCGCGATCTCGAAATTATTCTTTTTCAGCGCCCCCCAATAGTTCTCCTGGTTTCCAGATCGAATCAAGGAAGGCTCCATGAGTGCTCAGCAAAAGATCAACATGCAGGGATACATCACTGCCGCTTATAGCGCCACTGATGAAGCAGGAACGCCTTACGAATTGAACATCACTTCCAGCACTGACAGAAGCGGCGCCATGACAGGTACATTGCGCGTTGGCATGATTGAGTACGTGTTGGTCGGGGACTATCGGTTTAGAAATTCGACTGGCGCGCAAACCGATATTTACTTTGCCGGGTCAAACGAACGTGACCACTACGCGCGATCCGGATATTTCATTCTCGAAGCCAGCGATCGGCGTTATGAATCACTCAAGGGAAAACGCGTATGCTGCGATCCTCATACTCAGACACTGCGCATACTTGATATAGAATTTGTCAGAATTACCGCTCTTCCATAAAAAACCCGCCGATCGGCGGGTTTTTTATCAAACACCTGAGGCTTAGTTGACCTTGGCGTTCAACTCACCTTTCAGATAACGCTGGAACATCGCTTCCAGGGAGATCGGCTTGATCTTCGAAGCGTTGCCCGCGGTACCGAAGGCTTCGTAACGGGCGATGCACACGTCGCGCATGGCAGTCACGGTGGCGCCGAAGAATTTACGTGGGTCGAACTCGCTCGGGTTGGTGGCCATCAGGCGACGCATGGCGCCGGTGGATGCCAGGCGCAGGTCGGTGTCGATGTTGACCTTGCGCACGCCGTGCTTGATGCCTTCGACGATTTCTTCAACCGGAACGCCGTAGGTTTCTTTAATGTCGCCGCCGTACTGGTTGATGATCGCCAGCCACTCTTGCGGAACCGAAGAAGAACCGTGCATCACCAGGTGGGTGTTCGGGATGCGCTTGTGGATCTCTTTGATACGGTCGATCGCCAATACGTCGCCGGTAGGCGGCTTGGTGAACTTGTAGGCGCCGTGGCTGGTGCCGATGGCGATGGCCAGGGCATCCACCTGGGTGCGCTTGACGAAGTCAGCGGCTTCTTCCGGGTCGGTCAGCATCTGGCTGTGATCCAGGACGCCCTCGGCGCCGATGCCGTCTTCTTCACCGGCCATGCCGGTTTCCAGCGAACCCAGGCAGCCCAGCTCGCCTTCTACCGATACGCCGCAGGCGTGAGCCATGGCCACGGTTTGTTGGGTAACACGGACGTTGTAGTCGTAGTCGGTCGGGGTCTTGCCGTCTTCGCCCAGGGAGCCGTCCATCATCACCGAGCTGAAGCCCAGTTGAATGGAGCGCTGGCAGACGTCAGGGCTGGTGCCGTGGTCCTGGTGCATGCACACCGGGATGTGCGGGAATTCTTCGATGGCTGCCAGGATCAGGTGACGCAGGAACGGTGCGCCGGCGTATTTGCGAGCACCGGCCGAAGCCTGGACGATCACCGGGGAGTCTGTCTTGTCAGCGGCTTCCATGATGGCGCGCATCTGCTCAAGGTTGTTGACGTTGAAGGCTGGAACGCCATAGCCGAACTCGGCTGCGTGGTCCAACATCTGGCGCATGCTGATAAGTGCCATTGTGTGTGTCTCTCCCGGTTTGGGTCGTTAATCGTGCCAGCCTGCCGTAGCGGGGGCGGCTATTCAAGTTATTGCAGATCGGGGGTTGGTCCGGGCTGCGAATACGGTCAATGCTTTTGCGGTCTGGCCGTTGTTATTGGGCTTTACAGCCTCGGCCAATCAAATCATTGGTGGCGACCCAGTAGACCAGGCCTTCCTCACCTTTTATGTGAAACGCCAGCATGTTGTCGCTGTACAGCGAACCCGACGCGCCCGGCTCCTGCTTCAGGCGATGGACCTGGTCGGCCCCGCCCAGGCGCACGTCGACTTCGTTGTGGCTGTCGTCGGTGTAGCGCCAAACCACTTTGGCCTGGCTGTCGCAGGTCCAGGTGGTCCAGTCATCCGTCGCGGTGGTCGACTGGAACGGGTTCCAGTTGGCGCACCCGCCCAGCAATGCCAGCGCCGTAATGGCGATAAAGCCTTTCATCCGTGTCCCTCGACTGACGGCAGACACCGCCAGCCCTGAGTAAAGAGTCAGACCCGTCAAGGACAACCATGTTCCTTGGCGGGGGTCTGTGTCTCGTATTTGTCCAGGCCTTCAGGCCCGGAACGCTTGTTGAGCACCGGGTTGGTCTCCGCCTGCCAGTCGGCCTGGTTGCAACCGTTCCGGGGCGCGGACGGCGCGGGTTCCGGCGTGGCTTTGGGATTACTCCCGCAAGCCGCCAGCGATCCCGCGACGATCAACAGCGCTAAGGTCTTGACCATTTGAACACTCCCTTTCCTGGTCAAACGGGCGACCCTCAGGCCTTGGCCCGGCTTTCCAGGACTTCAACGGCTGGCAACACCTTGCCTTCGACGAACTCCAGGAACGCGCCGCCGCCGGTAGAAATGTAAGAGATTTGCTCGGCGACGCCATATTTATCGATGGCCGCCAGGGTGTCGCCACCGCCAGCAATGGAAAATGCCGCGCTGTCTGCGATGGCCTGGGCCAACACTTTGGTACCGTTACCGAACTGGTCGAATTCAAACACGCCGACCGGGCCGTTCCACAGGATGGTCTTGGACGATTTCAGCAGTTCGGCGAAATTGGCCGCCGTCTGCGGACCAATGTCCAGGATCATGTCGTCGGCGGCCACATCGGCGATCAGCTTCACAGTGGCCGTCGCGCTTTCAGCGAATTCCTTGGCGACCACTACGTCTACCGGCAGCGGCACGCTGACTTTGGCGGCGATGGCGCGAGCGGTGTCCAGCAGGTCCGGCTCGTACAGCGATTTGCCGACCGGGTGACCGGCAGCCGCCAGGAAGGTGTTGGCGATACCGCCGCCGACGATCAGTTGGTCGCAGATCTGGCTCAGGCTGTTGAGCACGTCTAGCTTGGTCGAGACCTTGGAACCTGCCACGATGGCAGCCATTGGCTGAGCCGGGGCGCCGAGCGCCTTGCCCAGTGCGTCCAGTTCGGCCGCCAGCAAAGGACCGGCAGCGGCAATCTTGGCGAACTTGGCCACGCCGTGGGTCGAACCCTCGGCACGGTGCGCGGTGCCAAAGGCGTCCATCACGAACACGTCGCACAGGGCCGCATATTGCTGGGCCAGTTCATCGGCGTTCTTCTTTTCGCCCTTGTTGAAGCGCACGTTTTCAAACAGCACGATGTCGCCGGCTTTCACGTCGACGCCGCCCAGGTAGTCAGCCACCAGCGGCACTTCGCGACCCAAGGCCTTGCTCAGGTAGTCGGCCACTGGCTTGAGGCTGTTCTCGGCCGAGAATTCGCCTTCGGTCGGACGGCCAAGGTGCGAGCAGACCATCACGGCCGCGCCTTTTTCCAGGGCCAGCTTGATGGTCGGCAGCGAAGCCAGGATTCGCGCATCGCTGGTGACGGCACCGTCCTTGACTGGGACGTTGAGGTCTTCGCGAATCAGTACGCGCTTACCTTGCAGATCGAGGTCGGACATCTTCAACACGGTCATGGGTCGCATTTCCTGAGTAGCTGTTCTTAGAGAGCAGGTTTTTTTGAGGCTGTGTGCAGATAGTGTTCCGCAACGTCCAGCATTCGGTTGGCAAACCCCCATTCGTTGTCGAACCAGGCCAGGATGTTCACCAGCCTTGGGCCGGAAACTCGAGTCTGACTGGCATCGACGATCGCCGAATGTGGGTCGTGGTTGAAATCACAACTTGCGTGGGGCAACTCGGTGTAGGCCAGCAGACCTTTGAGCGGGCCGCTGGTGGCAGCCTCGCGTAGGATCCAGTTGACCTCGGCGGCGTCGGTGTCGCTCACGGTCTGCATCGTGATGTCGAGGCAAGACACGTTAACCGTCGGCACACGTACGGCTTTGGCCTGAATTCGCCCGGCAAGTTCCGGCAGCAGACGTTCGATGCCGCGCGCCAGACCAGTGGACACCGGAATCACCGACTGAAACGCCGAACGGGTGCGGCGCAAGTCTTCGTGATGGTAGGCGTCGATCACCGGCTGGTCGTTCATGGCCGAGTGGATCGTGGTGATCGACACGTACTCTAGACCAATGGCCTGGTCCAGCAGTCGCAACAGCGGCACACCACAGTTGGTGGTGCAGGAGGCGTTGGACACCAGCAGCTCGTCGCCGGTCAGGCAATCCTGGTTCACGCCGTAGACGATGGTGGCGTCGACATCCGCCTCGCTGGCCATCGGCTGGGAAAACAGCACGCGCGGCGCGCCGGCGTCGAGGAAGCGCTGGCCGTCTTCGCGAGTGTGGTAGGCGCCGGAGCATTCCAGCACCAGATCGACGCCCAACGACGCCCAATCGATGCCTTCGGGAGTGGCACTGCGCAGGACCTTCACGCAGTCGCCATTAATATGCAGACAATCGCCGTCGACCTTCACTTCTCCGGGAAAACGCCCGTGGGTGGAGTCGAAGCGTGTCAGGTATTCAATACTGGCCATGTCGGCCAGGTCGTTGATCGCGACAATTTCAAACCCGGCCTTTTCGCCTCGCTCGAACAACGCACGCAAGACGCAACGACCAATCCGGCCGTAGCCGTTGAGTGCAACTTTGTAGGGACGCGGTTGAGGCATTGGGGTTCTCGATAGACGCAGTCAGACGAAATTCTTATGAGCAACTCGCCCCTTGTAGGAGCGAGCTTGCTCGCGATGGACTTAAGGACAACGCATTTATCCAGATAGCCAGCGTTATCGTTAACGACCATCGCGAGCAAGCTCGCTCCTACAGGGGGGACGGCGGCGGTCTTGAAACCGCCGCGTTTTGCTTAGTCTTCCAGCAGCTCTTCAGCCTGACCCAGGATGTTTTCCAGGGTGAAGCCGAACTCTTCGAACAAGGCAGGCGCAGGCGCCGACTCGCCGTAGGTGGTCATGCCGATCACGCGACCTTCCAGGCCGACGTACTTGTACCAGTAGTCGGCGATGGACGCCTCGATGGCGATACGGGCGCTGACCTGCAACGGCAGGACCGATTGCTTGTAGCCGGCGTCCTGGGCATCGAACACGCTGGTGCATGGCATGGAAACCACACGCACCTTGCGGCCCTGCTCGGTCAGTTTGTCGAAGGCCTGAACGGCCAGACCCACTTCGGAACCGGTGGCGATCAGGATCAGCTCAGGCTCGCCTGCGCAGTCCTTGAGCACATAGCCACCGCGGCTGATGTCGGCGATCTGGCCGGCATCACGGGTTTGGTGCTGCAGGTTCTGACGCGAAAAGATCAGGGCCGAAGGACCATCTTTACGCTCCAGCGCATACTTCCAGCACACCGCCGATTCAACGGCATCGGCCGGACGCCAGGTGTCGAGGTTCGGCGTGCAGCGCAGGCTGGCCAGTTGCTCGATTGGCTGGTGAGTCGGGCCGTCTTCGCCAAGACCGATGGAGTCGTGGGTGTAGACGTGGATCACGCGCTGCTTCATCAGGGCCGACATGCGTACCGCGTTGCGCGCGTATTCCATGAACATCAGGAAGGTCGCGCCGTAAGGCACCAGGCCGCCGTGCAGGGCCACGCCGTTCATGATTGCGGTCATGCCGAACTCGCGCACGCCGTAGTACATGTAGTTACCGCTGGCGTCATCGGCGGTGACACCTTTGCAACCTTTCCACAGCGTCAGGTTGGAACCGGCCAGGTCAGCCGAACCGCCGAGGAACTCTGGCAGCAGCGGACCGAACGCGTTCAGGGCGTTCTGACTGGCTTTACGGCTGGCGATGGTTTCGCCCTTGGCGGCCACTTCGGCGATGTAGGCAGCGGCTTTTTCCGAGAAATCAGCCGGCAGCTCGCCGCTCAGACGACGGATCAGCTCGTTGGCTTCGGTCGGGAACGCGGCGGAGTAGGCCGCGAAACGCTGGTCCCACTCGGCTTCGACCGCGCGGCCAGCTTCCTTGGCGTCCCACTCGGCATAGATGTCGGCCGGCACTTCGAACGGGCCGTGGTTCCACTTCAGCGCTGCACGGGTCAGGGCGATTTCCGCGTCACCCAGCGGGGCGCCGTGGCAGTCTTCCTTGCCTTGCTTGTTCGGCGAACCGAAGCCGATGGTGGTCTTGCAGCAGATCAGGGTCGGCTGCGAGCTCTTGCGCGCGGTCTCGATCGCCGTCTTGATCTCTTCCGGGTCATGACCGTCGACGTTGCGGATCACTTGCCAGTTGTAGGATTCGAAGCGCTTTGGCGTGTCATCGGTGAACCAGCCTTCGACTTCGCCGTCGATGGAGATGCCGTTGTCATCGTAGAAGGCGATCAGTTTGCCCAGGCCCAGGGTACCGGCCAGGGAGCTGACTTCGTGGGAGATGCCTTCCATCATGCAGCCATCACCCAGGAACACGTAGGTGTGGTGGTCGACGATGTTGTGGCCAGGACGGTTGAACTGTGCCGCCATGACTTTTTCAGCCAGGGCAAAGCCCACGGCATTGGCCAGGCCCTGACCCAGTGGACCGGTGGTGGTCTCGACGCCTGGGGTGTAGCCCAACTCCGGGTGGCCCGGGGTGCGGCTGTGCAGCTGGCGGAACTGTTTCAGGTCATCGATCGACAGGTCGTAGCCGGTCAGGTGCAGCAGCGAGTAGATCAGCATCGAGCCGTGACCGTTGGACAGCACGAAGCGGTCACGGTCGGCGAACGATGGATTGCTCGGGTTGTGCTTGAGGTAGTCGCGCCAAAGCACCTCGGCGATATCCGCCATACCCATGGGGGCACCGGGATGGCCGCTGTTGGCTTTTTGCACGGCATCCATGCTGAGGGCACGAATGGCGTTGGCACGCTCACGACGGCTAGGCATCGCTGATCTCCTGGGGTTTGATATAAACGAATCGGAAAAAGGCGAGCATTTTCCCTCACCGGGACACCTTGGGGCAATGACAGAAAGTCATCTGAAGGCGTTTTTCCCATGCTTGTTGACGGATTAGGCGGGTGAAACCTTTCCGCTGTTGCCTTGTAGAGTTAACCAGTTCGTGAGAAGTGCCATCTATCGATCAATATCAAAACTTTTTGATATTGATCTTGCGGTGCTTCCGGTGCGTGACTAGACTGCCGGCCTATGAATTTACGCGCGCCCTCCATTCGCCAGGACGATTGTGATGAGCTGGCGGCCTTGTGCAAGGCCGGCGGTGATCCCCTGCGCCTGAATGTCTTGCGTGCACTGACCAACGATTCGTTCGGCGTACTGGAACTGGCGCAGATCTTCGGCATCGGCCAATCGGGCATGAGTCATCACCTCAAGGTGCTGGCCCAGGCTGACCTGGTCGCCACCCGCCGTGAAGGCAATGCGATTTTCTACCGTCGCGCCCTGCCCCACACCGAGTTGCCGGGGGGCAAGCTGCATGCGGCTCTGCTCGAAGAAGTGGACAACCTGACCTTGCCTGCCGACGTGCAGATGCGCATCACTCAAGTGCACAAGCAACGCGAGGCGGCCAGCCAGGACTTTTTCTCACGGGTCGCCGAGAAATTTCGCGCCCAGCAAGACCTGATCGCCGGCCTGGCGCAGTACCGCGAAAGCGTGGTGGCCCTGCTCGACAAACTGAGCTTTGGCAGCGCGGCCACGGCGATCGAAGTCGGCCCCGGCGACGGCGCCTTCCTGCCGGAACTGGCACGTCGTTTCACCCAGGTCACGGCACTGGACAATAGCCAGGCCATGCTCGAACTGGCGCGCCAGGTGTGCGAACGCGATTCGCTGACTAACGTTAGCCTGCAACTGGCCGATGCCTTGAACGGCGTCAGCCTCAAGGCCGATTGCGTGGTACTGAACATGGTGCTGCATCACTTTGCCGCGCCGGCCGATGCGCTCAAGCACATGGCCAATTTGCTGCAACCAGGCGGCAGCCTGCTGGTGACAGATTTATGCAGCCACAACCAGAGTTGGGCCAAGGAGGCCTGCGGTGATCTCTGGCTGGGGTTTGAACAGGACGATCTGGCCCGTTGGGCCACCGCTGCGGGACTCGTCCCCGGAGAAAGCCTCTATGTAGGCTTACGTAATGGTTTCCAGATCCAGGTCCGCCATTTTCAGCGGTCGGCTGGCGACACTCACCATCGGTAATTTCAGGAAAACATCGAGATGAGCGAATACTCCCTTTTCACCTCCGAGTCCGTGTCTGAAGGGCATCCGGACAAAATCGCCGACCAGATTTCTGATGCGGTGCTGGACGCCATCATCGCTGAAGACAAGTTCGCCCGCGTGGCGTGCGAGACTCTGGTGAAAACCGGCGTGGCGATCATCGCCGGCGAAGTCACCACTTCGGCCTGGGTTGACCTGGAGCAGATCGTTCGTGACGTCATCACCGACATCGGCTACACCAGCTCCGACGTCGGCTTCGACGGCGCGACCTGCGGCGTGATGAACATCATCGGCAAGCAGTCCCCTGACATCAACCAGGGTGTCGACCGCGCCAAGCCTGAAGATCAGGGCGCTGGCGACCAGGGCCTGATGTTCGGCTACGCCAGCAACGAAACCGACGTGCTGATGCCAGCCCCGATCACGTTCTCGCACCAGCTTGTACAAAGGCAAGCCGAAGCCCGCAAGTCGGGCCTGCTGCCGTGGCTGCGTCCGGACGCCAAGTCCCAGGTCACCTGCCGTTACGAAGGCGGCAAGGTCGTGGGTATCGACGCCGTTGTGCTGTCGACCCAGCACAACCCGGACGTGTCGTACAAAGACCTGCGCGAAGGCGTGATGGAGCTGATCGTCAAGCACGTCCTGCCGGCCGAACTGCTGAGCAAGGACACCCAGTTCCACATCAACCCGACCGGCCAGTTCATCATCGGTGGCCCGGTGGGCGACTGCGGCCTGACCGGTCGCAAGATCATCGTCGACAGCTACGGCGGCATGGCCCGCCACGGCGGTGGCGCGTTCTCCGGCAAGGATCCATCCAAGGTTGACCGCTCGGCCGCCTACGCCGGTCGTTACGTGGCCAAGAACATCGTCGCTGCCGGTCTGGCCGAGCGTTGCGAAATCCAGGTGTCCTACGCCATCGGCGTCGCCCAGCCGACCTCGATCTCGCTGAACACCTTCGGCACCGGCAAGATCAGCGATGACAAGATCGTCAAACTGGTCCGCGAAGTGTTCGACCTGCGTCCTTACGCAATCACCACCATGCTCGACCTGCTGCACCCGATGTACCAGGAAACCGCAGCGTACGGCCACTTCGGTCGCACCCCGGCAACCAAGACGGTTGGCGAAGACACCTTCACCACCTTCACCTGGGAAAAAACCGACCGCGCCGAGCACCTGCGCACCGCTGCCGGCCTGTAAGTTTTTCCGGCGGTACCCAAAACCCCGCACGGTTCGCCATGCGGGGTTTTTTCATGCCTGGAAACAATCCCGCATACCCACCCGCCCGCTGCTGACTAACCTTCAGGCACCTCCATCGAGCAAGGACGCTCACGATGCTGCCCCGCCTGCTGACCGCTTTACTCCTCACTTTCGCGTGCCTGGACACTGCTGCCGGCGAATGCCCCGCCTGGCCACCCGCACGTGCCGCGCAGGAAATCGCCGTACTGCAAAAACAGATCGAGCGCTGGGATGACAGCTATCACCGTGAAGGTCGCTCGCTGATTGCCGACGAACTCTACGATCAGTCCCTGGCACGCCTGGCCGAGTGGCGCCAATGCTTCAGCCTCGGTGTGACCACCGATCCATTGCGCACCGCGACCGGACCGCTGGTCCACCCGGTGCCTCATACCGGCCTGGAAAAACTGCCGGACGGTCGCGCCGTCGAACACTGGCTGCGTGATCGCACGGATGTCTGGGCGCAGCCCAAGGTCGACGGCGTGGCGGTGACGCTGGTGTACCGCCAAGGCCTGCTGGCGCAGGCGATCAGTCGCGGCGACGGTATACAGGGCCAGGACTGGACCGCGTCGGCGCGCCAGATCGCCGACATTCCGCAACGCCTGTCAGCGCCACGGGACCTGGTGGTGCAAGGTGAGCTCTACTGGCGCCTGACGGACCACGTGCAAGCCACCGACGGCAGCCTCAACGCCCGCGGCACGGTAGCCGGCTTGATGGCGCGCAAGACGTTGAGCGTCGGGCAGGCCGAGGGGATCGGCCTGTTTGCCTGGGAATGGCCCCACGGCCCGACGAACTTGCCGGCCCGTATCGCGGAGCTGGAAAAACTGGGTTTCGCCGGTACCGCGCAGTACACCCAGGCCATCGGTACCTTGGCCGAGGTCGAACGCTGGCGCGATCACTGGTATCGCTCGCCCCTGCCGTTCGCCAGCGACGGGATTGTCCTGCGCCAGGCGCAGCGCCCGCCTGCCGAGCGCTGGCAGGCAAAGGCGCCGTACTGGATCGCTGCCTGGAAGTATCCCTTCGCCCAGACACTGGCCGAGGTGCGCAAGGTTCACTTCCAGATTGGCCGCACGGGGCGGATCACCCCCGTGCTGGAGTTGACCCCGGTAACCCTCGATGACCAGCAGATCAAGCGCGTCAGCGTCAGCTCCCTGCAACGTTGGCAAACCCTGGATATTCGACCGGGCGACCAGGTGGCCATCAGCCTCGCCGGGCTGACCATTCCCAGGCTCGACGGCGTGGTGCTGCGCAGTACCGAACGCGTGGAAATGAACGTGCCGCTGGCAGCCGACTTCCATCCCTTGAGCTGTTGGCAGCCAACCCCGGGATGCGAAAGCCAGTTCCTCGCGCGCCTGACCTGGCTCAGCGGCAAGCACGGACTGGCCCTGCCCCATGTCGGCCCCGGCACCTGGGAAAAACTTCTTGAAACAGGTCGCCTGAACAGCCTGTTGGATTGGTTGACCCTCGATGCTCAAGAGCTTGCTAACATTGACGGTTTCGGCGAGCGCAGCGCTGCCCGGTTGGCCACCAGTTTCGAGAGTGCCCGGCAACGCCCGTTCGCCCGCTGGCTCAAGGCCCTGGGCATGCCTCCGACCGGCCGGGCGTACCTCGGCGATTCATGGCATGAGCTGGCGCAACGAGACATCGAGCAATGGCAGGCCCAGCCCGACATCGGACCAGGACGCGCGACACAGTTGAGCGCATTTTTCCGCGATCCGCAGGTCCTGGCCCTGAGTGAAACGCTGCGCCGGGCCGGCATGGACGGTTTTTAGTCTTGACCCGGTGACGTCCGTGCGCCCGGGAACCCAATAGTCCCGATGGGCTCAAACATGCCATCGCTGCATCGACACGAATGCCTTTTCACCTGGAGCTTTTATGAAATTTCTTCCACCGCTGGTCCTTTTGACCCTTTGCAGCGTAATGGCCACGCCCCTGATGGCTGTCGAAGACGCCCCAGGCCTGACCGGTTGCGCGGCCAAGAAACAAGGCATCATCAATCAGATCGAATTGGCCAAATCCCGCGGCAATACCGACCAGCAGGCCGGTCTGGAGAAGGCTTTGAGCGAAGTCAGCGCCAATTGCACCGATGCCTCGCTGAAGAAAGAACGGGAAAACAAGGTGCTGGACGCCAAGCACGAAGTCAGCAAGCGCCAGGCCGACCTCGACAAAGCCATGAAACAAGGCGACGCCGAGAAGATCAACAAGCGCAAGGACAAACTCGCCGAGTCCCGCAAGGAATTGCAGGAAGCGGTGGACGAACTGGACAGGTAGGAGCTGGCTTGCCAGCGATCCTCTTGGCGGCCTCAAGCCCTCCTAAAGGTCAATGATCCCGAAACTCCTTATGGCACGCACTGCAGGCATCTTCGACCTTCTGTACCGCCGGCCCCAGGTTACTGGCCTTGTAGGGTTGAACCTGACTGGCGATCACCAGTTCGCCGGTGGCAGTTTCCAGGCTGCGAGCCATCTGCTCAAAGCGTGCCTGCTTCTCCCAGACATCACTCTTGGCGCTGGTGTGGTCTTCTTCACGCACCTGCGGGAAATGTTTCCACGGCTCATGGGACAGCGCATCGAGTTTCACCGCGCCCTCAGCGAATCTGGGGCCATCGAATGCAATACGGCCACGCAGCATCCCGCCCAGGTCTTCACCGGTCTTGAGCATCTGTTTGAAAATGGCCTTGCGCTGGCCGAGGGGCGAATTGGGGTCGACGCCGCCACAAGCGGACAGCGTGAGGCAGGCCAGCAATACAACAGAAAGTCTTTTAAGAGTCATGGTGGCTTCAGGTCGCGGAAAACGTCGGCCAGTATCCTCGCGTCACCGGCAAACACCAATACCCCTATTATCAATACGGGTTGCATGAGCGCACTCGACACTCAGGCAACCGGCAAAGGAATTATCCAATGAACAGCCGTTTCAAGGCCTGGTGTCACCCCCTGGCCTGGACGCTTCCGATAGTGGCCGTGCTTGCAGGCTGCACCGGCGGTGAAGACAAACAACCGAAGACCCACGCCCTGGCCACCTACTCGAGTGCCACCTGGGAAGCATTGCCGGCAGTCTCCGACAGCGACCTGGTCGCCGGTTTCGGTTCCTGGCGCAGCGCCTGCACCCGACTCAAGGCCGACCCGGTCTGGGGCGGCACCTGCGCAGCGGCGGCCAACGTGCCGCAGAGCGCCAATGAGATTCGCGGCTTCCTCAAGCAGAACCTGGATGTCTACGGCCTGCGCGCCGCCAACGACAACCCCAACGGCCTGATCACTGGCTACTACGAACCGGTCTACCCGGGCAGCCTGACCCAGACCGCAACGGCGAACATCCCGGTGTACGGCGTGCCCGAAGACATGATCATCGTCTCGCTGGACAGCATCTACCCGGAACTCAAAGGCAAACGCCTGCGCGGTCGACTTGAGGGCCGCGTGCTCAAGCCGTACGACGATGCCGCAACCATCGAGAGCAAGGGGGTCAAGGCGCCCGTGGTGGCCTGGTTGACCGACCCGATGAACCTGCAATTCCTGCAGATCCAGGGTTCAGGCCGTATCCAGCTCGACAGCGGCCGGCAACTGCGCATCGCCTACGCCGACCAGAATGGCCACCCGTACCGGCCCATCGGGCGCTGGCTGGTGGAGCAAGGCGAGCTGAAAAAAGAAGACGTGACCATGGGCGCCATCAGCAACTGGGCCAAGGCCAATCCTTCGCGCATTCCGGAACTGCTCGGCAGCAACCCGAGCTATGTGTTTTTCACTCGTAACCCGGATAGCAACGAAGGGCCGCGCGGTTCGCTGAACGTGCCATTGACGGCCGGTTACAGCGCAGCGGTGGATCGCAAGGTGATTCCGCTGGGCAGCCTGTTGTGGTTGTCCACCACCAAACCGGACGGCACTGCCCTGGTACGCCCGGTGGCGGCCCAGGACACCGGCGGCGCGATTGCCGGCGAGGTTCGTGCGGATCTGTTCTGGGGCACCGGCGAGGCGGCCGGGCAACTGGCGGGAGACATGAAGCAGCAAGGACAGATCTGGATGCTGTGGCCCAAAGGCGCGGCGCTGCCACAAGTGCCGCAGGTGGCGGATGCGGCTAAACCAAATCCCTGAGATTTGCGCTGCCTGGTCAATCGCCTTCGCGAGCAAGCCCGCTCCCACATCGGATCTTCAGTGGACACAGACTTTGTGTTGAAGGTTATCCAGTGTGGGAGCGGGCTTGCTCGCGAAGAGGCCCTTTATGGCGGTGAAAATTCAGACCGACACAACGAAAAACGCAGCAATCAACCCCATCCCCACAAACCACGCCAACGACCGCAAAATCGCCAGGTCAGCCAGATAGAAAATGATGTACAGCAGCCGACTGGTGATGAACAACACCGACAGCACATTGATCGTCACCAGCTCCGCATTGCCCACCAGATGCGCCACGATCACTGCCGCCGCGAACGCCGGGGTCACTTCGTAGCTGTTCAGTTGCGCCGCATGCGCGCGCCTGGCCAAACCATTGAGCGACTCGAGAAAGTCACGGGGATCATGGTTGTCACTCAGACGAAACCCGCCACTGGCCTTGGCGATGCCTGTACAGACATAAGGCAGAAAAATCGCGATCAAAATGCACCACAGAGCAACCGTCATAAAGCAGTCCCTTCTTCACGTTTCAGAACAGTCAGAATTTCATCACCAGCATGCCGACCAACACCAGCCCACAGGCTAAGAGCCTTGGGCCGCCGAAAGGTTCTTTCAGGTAACGCATGCCGAACAGCACCACCAGAATCACGCTGATCTCGCGCAAGGCAGCCGCTTCGGCAATCGAGCCCAGCTGCATGGCCCACAGCACCAGAGCGTAGCTGAATAACACGCAGAATCCGACCGCCAGACCCAGGCGCCACTGCTCGCGCCAAAACAACTTGAACGCCGGCCGTTTGCGTACCCAGGCCAGCAATGGAAACGGCCAGGCACTGAGCAATGTCACCCAGACCAGGTAATCCAGAGGATGCGACCAGCGCCGCAGCGCCTGGCCGTCGATGAAGGTGTAGCAACCGATGCACAAGCCGATCAGCGCCACCACCGGCAGCATCGACCACGGCAAGCGTGCACCGCCTCCCCCCTGCCAGAGCAGGCAAAGCATGCCGAGCGGGATCAGCAGGATTCCGAAAATCTGCTGGTTAGTCAGCACCTCCCCGGCAAAAATCAGCGTCAGCGCCAACACCACCAGCGGCGATAAACCGCGCATCAACGGATAGACCAACCCGAGGTCGCCGACCCGATAGGCCTGGATCAGCAAATAGCGGTAGAGCAACTCGAACGCAGCCGAGGCAAGAATCCATGGCCAGATTTCCAGCGGCGGCAGCTGCACGAACGGCAGCATCAGCGCGACAAAAAGCAACGCCACGCTGTCCATGCAGGCCACCACCAGCAAACGCTCGGCACTGAATTTGATCAGGGTATTCCACGCCGCATGCAGCAGCGCCGCCACCAACACCAACGCCGTCGCAAGCACGGCCTACTCCTTTTCTTGTGGATCGCCCCCTTGTAGGAGCCGGCTTGCTCGCGATGGCGATTTCAGGGACGCCATCGCCAGCAAGCCGGCTCCTACAAGAACTGATTCGCCATATGTCAGCAGCTGTTTATACTGCAACCGACCACGCCGCACTCAGTTGCGCACACCTAATTCCAATAAAAAATGCCCCGGCCCGCTCTCATCGATATCGGTCCTTGGCATGCGTATGCCTGATCAAAGCGTCAAGACTACCGACAGAGACCTTGCGCATGCCACTCGCCTTGCTTGCCCTTGCTGTTGCCGCGTTCGGCATCGGCACCACTGAATTCGTCATCATGGGCTTGTTGCCCGATGTTGCCCGCGACCTCGCGGTGAGCATTCCCGACGCCGGACTGCTGATCACCGGCTACGCCCTGGGCGTGGTGTTCGGCGCACCGATCCTCGCGGTCGGCACCGCCAACATGCCGCGCAAGGCGACACTGCTGGGCATGACGCTGATGTTCATCCTCGGCAACATGCTCTGCGCCCTGGCCCCCAATTACGCCACGCTGATGGCCGCGCGGGTGATCACGGCCCTGTGTCATGGTGCGTTCTTCGGTATCGGCTCGGTGGTCGCCGCCGGCCTGGTGGCGCCGAACAAACGGGCCCAGGCCATTGCCATGATGTTCACCGGCCTGACCCTGGCCAACGTGCTTGGGGTGCCACTGGGCACCGCGCTTGGGCAGTACGCCGGCTGGCGTTCGACGTTCTGGGCGGTGTCGGTGATCGGTGTGATCGCGGCCATTGCGCAATGGGTCTGGCTGCCAAAGCACATCGCGATGGACAAAGCCAACCTGGCCAGCGAGTTCAAAGTGCTGGGCAAGGCCAACGTGCTGCTGGCGTTGGGCATGAGCGTGCTGGCCTCGACCAGTTTGTTCAGCGTATTCACCTACATCGCGCCGATCCTGCAGGACATCACCGGCGTCAGCCCCCATGGCGTGACCATCATGCTGTTGCTGTTCGGCGTGGGTCTGACGGCGGGCAGCATGCTCGGCGGACGATTGGCCGACAGCCGCCTGCTGCCTTCACTGGTCGGCATGGCGCTGGCCGTTGTGGTGGTACTGGCCGCGTTCAGCCAGACCAGCCACTCGGTGATTCCGGCCGCGATCACCCTGGTGCTGTGGGGCATTTTTGCCTTCGCCCTGTGCCCGATCCTGCAACTGCTGATCATCGACCAGGCCCATGAAGCGCCCAATCTTGGCTCAACGTTGAACCAGAGCGCATTCAATCTCGGTAACGCGGCAGGTGCCTGGATCGGCGGGCTGGTGGTCGCCAGCGGTGCCGACCTCGCGGACCTGCCGTGGACCGGTGCAGCGGTCAGTGGCCTGACCGTGCTGGCCGCGCTGTATTTCATCTACCTGCAACGGCGCGCTGGCGCTGTGGTGAATGTGCCGGGCTGATCATTTCCTGATCTCCTGCGGATCAGGTTTTCCAGCCTGATCCGCTGGTTCTTTTGGCGGCCCACTCTCGCTGCGAATCTGCGCATGGCTGATCAAGGCGAAGATGAAGCTGCCACCCACGATGTTGCCCACCAGTGTCGGCCCGGCGAACACCAGCCAGAAATCCTTCCACGGCAGCTCGCCGGCAAACACCAGATAACCGACTTCCAGCGAACCGACCACGATGTGGGTGAAATCCCCCAGCGCCATGAGGTAGGTGATGAGGATGATGATCCACATCTTGGCGCTCTCCATGGACGGAATCATCCAGACCATGGTGGCGATCATCCAGCCCGAGATGATGCCCTTGGCGAACATCTGGTCGACGTCGTTTTCCATGACCTTGCGGCCGATGTCGAGGAAGGCCACGTCGGTCTTGCTGTCGAAAATCGGCAGCTCCAGCATGACGTAGGCTACCAGCAAGGTGCCGCAGAGGTTGCCCACCAGCACCACCGACCACAGCCGCAACAACCGACCGAAGTTGCCGAGCGTGGGTTTGCTCATGATCGGCAGCACGGCGGTCAGGGTGTTTTCGGTGAACAGTTGCTGGCGGGCGAGGATCACCGCGAGGAAACCGGCGCAGTAGCCGAAACTGGCGATGACCTTGAATCCTTCGCCGTCCGGTAATCGGGAATTGAGCAAGCCCATGCCCATCAGCGACAGGCCCATGGTCAGGCCTGCGGCCAGCGCCGACCACCACAGGGCGGCAACGCTGCGTTCCAGCTCCTGATTGCCCTGGGTGCGGATGATTTCGTGCAGAACCGCCGCGCGTGGTGGCTGGTTTTTTTCGACTTCGTGCTGTTCTTTGGCCGAGAGGTCGGGGGTCTTGCCGTCTTTTCGAGTGTCCATGGAACTCCTGAACCGCTGGCTGCGATGTAGTTACGACCCGCGCGGTTCAGATTCCGTTCGTCATCCTCAAATTATTCGACGGCGCCTTCATCCTTGAACTGGTCTTTGACGTATTTGATCTCGGTGCGGCCGTGTGGCGCCGGCAACCCGTCTTCGCCCAGGTTGACGAAAACGATCTTCTCCACCGTCAGGATGCTCTTGCGGGTGATCTTGTTGCGCACTTCGCACTTGAGGGTGATCGAGGTGCGACCGAACTCGGTAGCGGTGATACCCAACTCGATGATGTCGCCCTGGCGCGAGGCGCTGACGAAGTTGATTTCGGAAATGTACTTGGTGACCACGCGCTGGTTGCCCAGCTGGACGATCGCGTAGATCGCCGCTTCTTCGTCGAGCCAACGCAGCAGGCTGCCGCCGAAAAGCGTGCCGTTGGGGTTGAGGTCTTCGGGTTTAACCCATTTGCGGGTGTGGAAATTCATGTTCACTCCTGAGCGTCTTGCCGAATGATGGGCACTATCTTGGCAGACCCCGGGCCAGAGCTCTATTGAGCATCGACTATGGTCTCGATTACCGTTCGGACATTGACCAACAGAAACCCTTTGGAAGATCAGCATAGCCCGCTATAATCGCCCCCGTTTCAAAACGGTAATCTTCACTTGCTACCGTTTTCCCGCCACCTGTCCGAGGGGCGCTGCAGCAGGTTCAACCTGTCAGGCTCGGATGGGGCGTTGCTTGGCTGTCATCAGCCAGACACTAAACGCACAACGGCGCCCATTCGCATACATTACGAATGGAGGCTCTTCATGAGCGCTGTTATCACGCCTGCAGATTTTAACGATTACAAAGTCGCCGACATGTCCCTGGCTGCCTGGGGCCGTCGCGAAACCATCATCGCCGAATCGGAAATGCCGGCCCTGATGGGTCTGCGTCGCAAGTACTCCGAAGAGCAACCGCTCAAGGGCGCGAAGATCCTCGGCTGCATCCACATGACCATTCAGACCGCCGTGCTGATCGAAACCCTGGTTGCCCTGGGTGCCGAAGTACGCTGGTCGTCCTGCAACATTTTCTCGACTCAGGACCAGGCTGCTGCGTCCATCGCCGCTGCCGGCATCCCGGTTTTCGCCTGGAAAGGTGAAACCGAGCAAGAGTACGAGTGGTGCCTGGAGCAGACCATCCTCAAGGATGGCCAGCCATGGGACGCCAACATGATCCTCGACGACGGCGGCGACCTGACCGAGTTGCTGCACAAGAAGTACCCACAGGTACTGGACCGCGTTCACGGCGTGACCGAAGAAACCACCACCGGCGTGCACCGCCTGCTGGACATGCTGGCCAAGGGCGAGCTGAAAATCCCGGCCATCAACGTCAACGACTCGGTGACCAAGAGCAAGAACGACAACAAGTACGGCTGCCGTCACAGCCTGAACGATGCGATCAAGCGTGGTACCGACCACCTGCTGTCCGGCAAGCAAGCGCTGGTCATCGGCTACGGTGACGTGGGCAAGGGCTCGGCCCAGTCCCTGCGTCAGGAAGGCATGATCGTCAAAGTCTCCGAAGTCGACCCGATCTGCGCCATGCAAGCCTGCATGGACGGTTTCGAACTGGTTTCGCCGTTCATCGACGGTATCAACACTGGCACCGAAGACAGCATCGACAAAGCGCTGCTGGGCAAGATCGACCTGATCGTGACCACCACCGGTAACGTCAATGTTTGCGACGCGAACATGCTCAAAGCCCTGAAGAAGCGTGCTGTTGTCTGCAACATCGGCCACTTCGACAACGAAATCGACACCGCTTTCATGCGCAAGAACTGGGCATGGGAAGAGGTGAAGCCGCAGGTTCACAAGATCCACCGTACCGGCGCTGGCGATTTCGATCCGCAGAACGACGACTACCTGATCCTGCTGGCTGAAGGCCGCCTGGTTAACCTGGGCAACGCCACTGGCCACCCAAGCCGCATCATGGACGGTTCGTTCGCCAACCAGGTACTGGCGCAGATCTTCCTGTTCGGCCAGAAGTACGCCGACCTGTCGCCAGCCCAGAAAGCCGAGCGCCTGACCGTTGAAGTACTGCCGAAGAAACTCGACGAAGAAGTGGCCCTGGAAATGGTCCGCGGTTTCGGCGGCGTCGTGACTCAACTGACCAAGACCCAGGCCGACTACATCGGCGTGACCGTCGAAGGTCCGTTCAAGCCGCACGCTTACCGCTACTGATCGGATCTGCAGCCTGCTCTCCCTTGTGGGAGCGGGCTTGCTCGCGAAGGCGGTTCATCATTCGACATAAATGTTGTCTGACCCACCGCTTTCGCGAGCAAGCCCGCTCCCACATGGGGATGTGCACGTCTTCCAGGCTTACGTGTTTCCAAGGATATGACCATGTCCCAAGATCGTCGCTACAGCTTCGAGTTCTTCCCTACCAAGACCGACGCTGGGCATGAAAAGCTGCTCGCCACTGCCCGTCAGCTGGCCACGTACAACCCCGATTTCTTCTCCTGCACCTATGGCGCCGGCGGTTCGACCCGTGATCGTACGCTCAACACCGTGTTGCAGCTCGAAAGCGAAGTCAAAGTCCCGGCCGCACCGCACCTGTCCTGCGTCGGCGACAGCAAGGCCGACCTGCGCGGCCTGCTGAGCCAGTACAAGGCCGCCGGCATCCAGCGCATCGTCGCGTTGCGCGGTGACCTGCCTTCGGGCATGGGCATGGCCAGCGGCGAAATGCGCCACGCCAACGACCTGGTTGAATTCATTCGTGAAGAAACCGGTGATCATTTCCACATCGAAGTCGCTGCCTACCCGGAAATGCATCCACAGGCACGCAACTTCGAAGACGATATCGACAACTTCGTGCGCAAGGCCAATGCTGGCGCCGACAGTGCGATCACCCAGTATTTCTTCAACGCCGACAGCTACTTCTACTTTGTCGAGCGTGTGCGGGCCAAGGGTGTGAACATTCCGATCGTGCCGGGGATCATGCCGATCACCAACTACAGCAAGCTGGCCCGCTTCTCCGATGCCTGCGGTGCGGAAATCCCACGCTGGATCCGCAAGCAACTGGAAGCCTACGGCGACGATACCCAGAGCATTCAGCGTTTCGGCGAGCAAGTCATCACCGAAATGTGCGAACGCCTGCTCCAGGGCGGCGCGCCAGGGCTGCACTTCTACACGCTGAACCAGGCTGAAGCGAGCCTGGCGGTGTGGAACAACCTGAAGTTGCCGCGTTAAGCATCAAGGCAAGATCAAAAGATCGCAGCCTGCGGCAGCGCCTACAGGGGAAATGTGTAATCCCTGTAGGAGCTGCCGAAGGCTGCGATCTTTTGCTTTCACGCACTTTTATTGTGCGGCAATCCACGGAGTTAGAGCATCTGCTGCCAGTTTCTGGCTCTTTCGCGTTTCTCGTCGTAATCTCAAGCCCATGCCTTTGATCACGCAGTTAATCGCCCTGCTCGTTATCACTTGCCTTAGCTTTGCCGCTAGGGGCGAGAAATTGCGCATTGTCACCGAACCCTGGGCACCTTACGTGTACGAGGAAAACGGCAAGGCCCTGGGGCTGGACTACGAAACCACCGCCATCGTCTTCAAGCGCCTGGGCATCGAAGTGGAATGGCAATTCCTGCCCTGGAAACGCTGCCTGTCGATGCTCGAAACCGGCCAGGCGGACGGTGCACTGGACATTTTCCACAGCGAAGAGCGCGATGCGACCCTGCTCTACCCCAGCGAACCGCTCTCGGAAGTCCAGTTCGTGATGTTCTACGCCAATGCCCGGCCCCATCCGTTTCGCACCCTGGACGAACTGCGCGGCCTGACCATCGGCATCTCTCCCGGCTACCTGTACAGCCAGGACTTTCGGGACTCGACCCTGTTCACCCGGGAACCGGCCCCCAGCCATGAAGCGAACTTCGGCAAGCTGGTGCGCGGGCGGATCGACCTGCTGATCACCGACCGCCGGGTCGGCCAGCACCTGCTCGACGAACTGAACATCCGTAACAAGATCACCGAAAACCCCACGATCATCAGTCAGCAGAGCCAGTTTCTGGCAGTGCGCCGCAATGCCGGCATGGACCTGCTGGTGCAGCGCTTCGGCGCCGAACTCAAACGCTTCAAGCGCGAACCGGCCTACGCCGAACTCAGCGCGCGCTATGGCGCCGCCCCGGCCATTATCGTCAACCCCGCACGAACCACGGCCAACACGGAAAAAACCGTTGAGCAGCAGGAAAGCGGCGCGCAGTGATTGCTCTGTTATACTCCGGCCTTCCCGCCAGGCTCACGCCCGGACGCTCGGAACCGTTCAAGGCATCTCGACCCCGCTACAGCGCAGCTTTTCAGCCCGCGCGAGCGCTCCAGACGAGCCTTCGTGACCGAAGCAGGACCGGACGGGATTGCGTTCCCCATAAACGCCATTCGCGCCAGGCAAGACTCCCATTGGGCCAAGCCCTAACTTAGAACAGGATTACTCATGTCCTTTGCTTCCCTCGGTCTCTCCGAGGCTTTAGTCCGCGCCATCGAGGCAGCGGGCTATACCGAGCCTACTCCGGTGCAACAGCGGGCCATTCCCGCCGTGTTGCAAGGTCGCGACCTGATGGTCGCGGCACAGACAGGTACTGGTAAAACCGGCGGTTTCGCCCTTCCGATCCTGGAGCGGTTGTTCCCCAACGGTCACCCGGACAAATCCCAGCGTCACGGCCCGCGCCAACCGCGCGTACTGGTCCTGACCCCTACTCGCGAACTCGCCGCGCAAGTGCACGAAAGCTTCAAGGTCTATGCCCGTGACCTGAAGTTCGTCAGCGCCTGCATCTTCGGTGGCGTCGGCATGAACCCGCAAGTCCAGGCCATGTCCCGTGGCGTCGACGTGCTGGTGGCTTGCCCTGGCCGCCTGCTCGACCTCGCCGGCCAAGGCAGCGTCGACCTGTCCCACGTGGAAATCCTCGTGCTGGACGAAGCCGACCGCATGCTCGACATGGGTTTTGTCCATGACGTGAAGAAAGTCCTGGCCCGTCTGCCGGCCAAACGCCAGAACCTGCTGTTCTCGGCGACCTTCTCCAAGGACATCACCGACCTCGCCGGCAAGTTGCTGCACAACCCGGAACGCATCGAAGTCACGCCGCCGAACACCACGGTCGAGCGCATCGAACAGCGCGTATTCCGCCTGCCGGCCAACCACAAGCGTTCGCTGCTGGCGCACCTGATCACCGCCGGTGCCTGGGAACAGGTCCTGGTGTTCACCCGCACCAAGCACGGCGCCAACCGCCTGGCCGAGTACCTGGACAAACACGGCCTGAGCGCCGTCGCGATCCACGGCAACAAGAGCCAGAACGCGCGCACCAAAGCCCTGGCCGACTTCAAGGCCGGTACCGTGCGCATCCTGGTGGCCACCGACATCGCCGCCCGCGGCCTGGACATCGATCAGTTGCCACACGTGGTCAACTTCGAACTGCCGAACGTCGATGAAGACTACGTGCACCGTATCGGTCGTACCGGCCGTGCCGGTCGTTCGGGCGAGGCGATCTCGCTGGTGGCCCCGGACGAAGAAAAACTGCTGAAAAGCATCGAGCGCATGACCAAGCAGAAAATCGCCGACGGCGACCTGATGGGCTTCGATATCAGCGCTGTGGAAGCCGAGAAACCCGAAGCACGCGAGCGTCCGGACGTGCGCAACCCGCGCAATCCACGTGGCCCGCGCGGTGATGGTCCGAATGGCGGCGGCGGTGGTGGCGGTCGCAAGGACAAAGGCAAGGACAAGGGCAAGGAAAAACCGGCGGCCGAGCGCGGTGAGCGTCCGGCCCGTCAGCAAAAGCCGCGCGAAGGCACCCCGGCCCGCGAGCAGCGCCAGCCAAGCCAGGCGCCGCGTGCCGCGGCTGATCGTGCTCCGGACGAGTTCCTGGACGACGATATCGATAACTTCGGTAACCGCGTCGACTACGTGCCACAGCAGAAACCTGCCCAGGGCCGTGGTCGTCGTCCAGGTGCACCGGCACAAGGCACCGCCGCCGGTTCCGGCGCTCCTCGTGGCGGCAAGCCACAGGGCGGTCGCCAGAACGGTCCGCGCAACAGCGATGGCGCCAGCACCGGCACCCCGCCAGCCAAGCGCAGCGGTCCACGCAGCGGCGCGCCACGTGATGGCCAGGCCCGTCGCGAAGACTCGCGCAACCGCCGCCCGGCCCGTGACGATCAACCGCGTTCGGAACCGGCCGTGCAGAACCCGCGCGGTCCTGCGCCGAAGATCATGCACAAGGAGTCGAAGGCCGATCGCTTCCCGACACCTGAGCAGCTGGATCAACTGCCAAGCCGTCCTCGCGGTGAAAAACCGGCATTGCTGACCCGCAATCGCTGATTTGTCGCTGCGATAAAAAAATGCCCCGAACCGAAAGGTCCGGGGCATTTTTTATGCTTGAACACAAAACCTGTAGGAGCCGGCTTGCCGGCGAAGGCGTCCGAAAGACCGACGCAACGTTCAAAGACGCCTTCGCTGGCAAGCCAGCTCCTACAAGGGGATTGTGTAGCGCAATAAAAAACGCCCGCGCTCAAAAGAGCAGCGGGCGTTTTTTGTCAGGCGCGAAAATTATTTCGCTTTGACACCTTCAAAGGTCACGTACATTTCAACTGCATCGGACGATGGGCCCAGGTCTTTCTGCTTGCCGAAATCGGAACGCTTGAGGCTGAAAGTACCCTCGAAGCCTGCACGGTAGCCGCCCCATGGATCCTTGCCTTCACCCAGGAAAGTGGCCTTGACCACGATTGGCTTGGTCACGCCGAGGATAGTCAGGTCGCCAGCCACGTCAGCAGTGTCCTTGCCAGCGGCATTCTTGCCGGTAGGTTTGACGCTGGTGGAAACGAAGGTGGCCTTGCTGCCGTTCAGGAAGTCTTTGCTGGAGATGTGCTTGTCACGTTCTGCGTTGTTGGTGAACACACTGGCGGTGTTCACGTTGAATTCGATCTTGCTGTCTTCAGGCTTGGCAGCGTCAAAGCTGAACTTGCCGTCGATGTCCTTGAAGGTACCGGTGATGAAGCTGTAGCCCAGGTGGCTGATCTTGAAGTCAACGAAGGCGTGCTGGCCTTCCTTGTCGACCACGTAGTCAGCGGCCATTACGTTACCGGCAGACAACAGGGCGGAGCCGATTGCCAGAGCGGCCAGAGTCTTTTTCAACATACTTTGTTTTCCTTTGGAGTCGAGGTTGAGCTTCAGGCTTTGCGACCCAGCATGCGCTTGAGGGTCACATCACGGTCGATAAAGTGGTGCTTCAATGCTGCCAACGCATGGAGGCCGGAAAAAATTACCAGCACCCACGCCAGGTACAGGTGAATCACACCGGCGGTATCTGCCTGGTCCGGTAGCCCGGACACCAGCGCAGGCACTTCAAACAAGCCAAACACCGGGATACCGACACCTTCTGCGGTGGAAATCAGGTAACCGGCAATCATCACAGCGAACAGACTGAGATACAGAAAGCCATGGCCGAACCTGGCGCCCAGGCGCGTCATGCGGCTGTAGCTGGACAAGGTTGGTGGCGGCGGACTGACGAAGCGCCACAACACCCGCAGCACCATCACGCCCAGCAACACCAGGCCGATGCTTTTGTGCAGGTCCGGCGCGTCTTTGCGCCAGGTGCTGTAGTAGTCGAGCCCGACCATCCACAGCCCCAACGCGAACAATCCGACGACCGCCAGCGCCACACCCCAGTGCATGAAAATGCTGACCCAGCCGTAGCGGGAAGTAGAGTTTCGTAGCTGCATTTGCCTAGATCCCTGTAAGTGCTGGCCCAAGACTATCGATTTATCTATCGAATTAAAGCGGAAAATTTCGCTTTGAAATATCGAAAAATGCGATCAAGAGTCTGTAACACACGGGTTAAGGAAAGATTAAAGTCGAGATTGTGAAAAAAAGTGAATACAAACCTGAGAACACCTGTATCAAAAGGTTTATTCGATTTCGGCTCTCGGTTTTTTCAGGCGTAAAAAAAACTCAGCCCTGAGCCGCGTTTGTTTTTACACCTGAACGTTACGAAACCTTGGTCTCAGTAGTCTGCGCCCTGCCTAATTGTGATACACGGGAGGCGGCTGTAAACAGTCAGGATCGTACGGATTCATATCGCATTTATAGGCCAGTTCATGGCCGAATCTTCGGCTGTACTCCTCATTAAATAGCTCGGCATTTGCACATCCGAAAAGGGCTATCAATAGGATGATTACTATCACTTCTTTCATGTGCTCTCCCGTTTCTGAAGAGCATAGAACTCAAGGTCAAGCGCTACCCATCATTCCCTTCTGATTCGCTTGTGGGAAGTCTCTGATGTATCGCTGAGGCGTGTAGGACTGACCGGAAGGCAAAAAAAAGCGCGACCCTCGGGCCGCGCTTTTTTTTACGCCTGAACGTTACTGCGCCTTGGTGACCGTGGTCGCCGCTGGCTTCTTCGCTTGCTCAGTCTTTTTCACGGGCGCCTTGGCCGAGGTTTTTTTCGTCTCGGTTTTCTTCGCCGGCGCTTTGGCCGGGGTCTTCTTCGCCGGCTCGGCTTTCACCGGTGCCGCAGGCTTCGGCGCTTCGACCGGAGCAGGAGCAGGGGTCGGTGCCGGCGCTGGTGCAGGCGCCGGTGCGACAGGTTCTGGTGCCTTGACCGGTTCCGGCTTCTTCGCGTCATCCGAGCCGCCGAACAGGTTGGTGAAGAAGTTGCCCTTCTTCGCCGCCACCGCGCCGGCTGCAGCTGCAGCGGCTACTGGAGCGGCCTTCGGTTCAAACGATTTGCCCGCCGCCAGGTCTTCAACCTGACTGGCTGCACGCTGACCGGTGCGCAATGCGCCTTCCAGGGTGCCCGGGTACAGGGTGTCGGTGTGCTCGCCAGCAAATGCTACGCGCTGGATCGGGCGTTCCCACAGGCGCCAGAACTTGCTGATCTGGCCTGGGCCGAAGGCCAGGTAAGCGCCGCCCATCGAAGGGTCGGTGCTGTAGCGGCGGATTTCATAACCGGTGAACGAACCGCGCGCCTGTGGATAAAACGCGTGCAGGCGGATCAGCACCTGATCGACCATCTGCTTGTCGCCGAACGCCTGCATGACCCGTGCGTTATCGCCGGACAGGTTGATCACCACGTTGGCGCCGCCCTTCAAGGCCGGTTCGATCCACAACATGCCGAGGCCGGTGTTGCTATAGATCTCACCGGACATGCGCGCCTTGGGTTCCCACACCGGCGTCTTGAACTTCAGCATGATCTGGTCGCGCCAGCCGTAGTTGGTGCCCTTGATCGCCGCCAGGTGCTGGGCGTCCAGCGCCGGGGTCATCTGGATCTTGTTCAGCGCGCGCAGAGGCACGGCCAGTACGACGTAGTCTGCCTGATAGCCGACGCTGCCGACCTTGACGGTGACGCCGTCCTTGTCCTGGATGATGGCCGAGACCGGGGAGCTGGTCTTGATGGTTTTCAACTGCTTGACGAAGGCCTGGGCCAGCACCGGGCTGCCGCCGACCAGGCGCGAAGCACGCAGGTCACGGTCGGAAACGCCACGGTAAACGCTGCTCTGCTGGGCGAAGTACAGCAGCGAGATACGCGAAGGCTCGTCATAACGGGTACGAATCTGCTGGTTTACCAACTGACGGGCAGTGGCCGGCAGGGTCAGGCGATCGAGCCAGTTGGACACGTTGATCTGGTCCAGGGCGTGCAGCGTGTTGTTCGCCGACGGGTTTTGCGGGTCTTCGATCGAGCGCGCCAGGTCGTCCACAGTCTTTTCGTAGCGCTTGAGCGCTTCGGCCGTGGTTGGATCCTTGGTGGCCAGGTCGGCGGCGGTGTAATACACGCCGTCGATCAGGTAGCTCGGGGTGCGCACGAATTCAGGGGCTGGCGTGGTACTCAGCTTGAATTCCGAGACATACTTGTTCAGGACCGGCTGGGTCTTGTTGTTGCCGATCCACTCGCTGGTGGCCATGCCGGAGCGACCGCCCAGGCTCGGCTTGGCTTCCAGCAGCGTGACCTGCCAGCCCTTGTTCTGCAGCTCATAAGCAGCCGTGAGGCCCGAGACCCCGCCGCCGATCACGATCGCGGTCTTATCCTTTGCCAGCGCAGACACGCTGAACAGCCCCAACATCACCAGCGCACAGGCGCGCAGCCAACCGACAGACATTCTGCGAACTCCGGAAATTCAGGAAAAAATAGCGGTTTTGCGAGCCAGGCGGCTCTAGAACCGCGAAGGATACGTCAGCCGTCAGACGCCCGCCAGCAACGTCTACCGCCCTATACAAAGTAGCTCAATCGACACAATGGGTTGTTCCCGAGGCACGCATTGCATAGGCTTGCGCGATTGTATGTCCGCGCATGTCACGGAACGCCTCGAGGAGACTGAACATGGGCCTGAATAATCAGTGGATGCAACGCGATCTCGCGGTGTTGTGGCATCCCTGCACCCAGATGAAAGATCACGAACAACTTCCGCTGATCCCGATCAAGCGCGGTGAAGGCGTGTGGCTGGAAGATTTCGAAGGCAAACGCTACCTCGATGCGGTCAGCTCCTGGTGGGTGAACGTGTTCGGTCATGCCAATCCGCGCATCAACCAGCGCATCAAGGATCAGGTCGATCAACTTGAGCACGTGATCCTCGCCGGCTTCAGCCATCAGCCGGTGATCGAGCTGTCCGAGCGCCTGGTGAAGATGACCCCCGAAGGCCTGACCCGGTGTTTCTACGCCGATAACGGTTCGTCGTGCATCGAAGTCGCGCTGAAAATGAGCTTTCACTACTGGCTCAACCGCGGCCAACCGAACAAGAAGCGCTTTGTCACCCTGACCAACAGCTACCACGGCGAAACCATGGCGGCGATGTCGGTGGGCGACGTGCCGCTGTTTACCGAGACCTACAAGGCGCTGCTGCTCGACACCATCAAGGTGCCAAGCCCCGATTGCTACCTGCGCCCGGAAGGCATGAGCTGGGAAGAACACTCGCGCAACATGTTCGCCGCCATGGAACAGACCCTGGCCGAAAACCATGACACGGTCGCGGCCGTGATCGTCGAGCCGCTGATCCAGGGCGCCGGCGGCATGCGCATGTACCACCCGGTGTACCTCAAGCTGCTGCGCGAAGCCTGTGATCGTTATGGCGTGCACCTGATCCACGACGAAATCGCCGTAGGCTTCGGCCGCACCGGGACAATGTTCGCCTGTGAGCAGGCCGGCATCCGTCCGGACTTCCTCTGCCTGTCCAAGGCCCTGACCGGCGGCTACCTGCCGCTGGCGGCGTGCCTGACCACCGACGACGTCTACAGCGCCTTCTACGACGACTACCCGACCCTGCGCGCCTTCCTCCATTCCCACAGTTACACCGGCAACCCGCTGGCGTGCGCGGCGGCCCTGGCGACGCTGGATATCTTCGAAGAAGACAACGTCATCGCGAACAACAAGGCTTTGGCCCAGCGCATGGCCTCGTCCACCGCGCACCTGGCCGATCACCCGAACGTCAGCGAAGTGCGCCAGACCGGCATGGTGCTGGCCATCGAGATGGTCAAGGACAAGGCGAGCAAAGAGGCTTATCCGTGGCAGGAACGTCGCGGCCTGAAGGTGTTCCAGCATGCGCTGGAGCGCGGTGCGCTGCTGCGGCCGTTGGGCAGCGTGGTTTACTTCCTGCCGCCGTACGTGATCACCCCGGAGCAGATCGACTTCCTTGCCGAGGTGGCCAGTGAAGGGATCGACATCGCCACCCGCGAGAGCGTCAGCGTGGCGGTGCCGAAGGACTTTCATCCGGGGTTCCGTGATCCGGGTTGATTGATTTCACCGGATCTTCTGTGGTGTCTGGTCTGCCGCTTTCGCTGGCAAGCCAGCTCCTACAGGTCGGATGTCGCCCCACATTTTTGCCGCAACCACATATTCTGTAGGAGCTGGCTTGCCAGCGATAAGGTCGGCACGACCTTCAGACGCTCCACACCCTTTTTCAGAGATCCCGCATGAGACTGTCCCGCTTCTTCATCGACGCCCCCCTGAGCACCGGCGAGCACGAGTTGCCCGAAGCCCAGGCCCATTACATCGGTCGCGTGCTGCGCATGGCCGAGGGCGATGCGTTGCAACTGTTCGACGGTTCCGGCCATGAATTTCGCGGCACACTGGTGGAGGTCGGCAAAAAACGCGTAGTGGTGCAGATCAATGAACAGTTTACCGGCCAGGTGGAATCGCCGTTGCAGATCCACCTCGGCCAAGGCTTGTCCCGTGGCGAGCGCATGGACTGGGCAATCCAGAAAGCCACCGAACTGGGCGTGACTGAAATCACCCCGATCTTCAGTGAACGCTGCGAAGTACGCCTCAAGGACGAACGCGCCGACAAACGCCTGCTGCACTGGCGCCAGGTGGCGATCAGCGCCTGCGAGCAATGCGGCCGCTCACGGGTACCGGTGATTCATCCGCCGGTGCTGTTGGGTGACTGGATCAAGCAGACTGAGGCCGAGTTGAAATTGGTGCTGCATCCGGTGGCCGAGCCGTTGGTGAGCCATGCCAAGCCCGGGACGCTGGCGTTCTTGATTGGGCCGGAGGGTGGTTTGTCCGATGCCGAGGTCGATCAGGCCAAGGCCAGCGGCTTCCATGCCGCACGCCTCGGCCCGCGAGTGTTGCGCACCGAGACCGCGCCGGTTGTGGCATTGGCGGTGGCCCAGCAGCTCTGGGGTGACTTCTAGTCCGCCTTCGCGAGCAAGCCCGCTCCCACAGTAGATCTCCCTTGAACGCCACCGATCAAATGTGGGAGCGGGCTTGCTCGCGAATGGCCGTAACTCGGTCTAAACGACGTAAAAGAATATCGCCACAAAATGCAGCAGACTCCCGGTGATCACGAATAGATGCCAAACCCCATGGGCATGGCGCAGGCGATGGTCGAGGGCAAAAAAGACGATGCCCACCGTATAAAAAATTCCCCCCGACGCCAGCCACGCAAACCCGGCAGTGCCCAGCGCCGCCAGCAACGGCTTGACCGCCACCAGTACGATCCAGCCCATTACCGCATAGATCACGATCGACAGGACCCGCGCTTCCGACCTCGGCTTGATTTCCTGCAGGATGCCGATCAGCGCCAGCCCCCAGACAATCCCGAACAAGGTCCAGCCCCACGGCCCGCGCAGGGTCACCAGGCAGAACGGCGTGTAGCTGCCGGCGATCAACAGGTAGATCGAGAAGTGATCGACCTTCTGCATGATCGCTTTCTTGCGTCCGCGCACGCTGTGGTACACGGTCGATGCGCTGTACAGCACCAGCAAGGTGAAGGCGTAGATCGCCATGCTGACGATCTTCCACGGACTGCCATCGAGGCTGGCGACCACGATCAGCCACACACCACCGACAAACGCCGCCACTGCCCCGACCAGATGCGTCCAGGCGTTCAATCTTTCCCCGTGATACATCGTTTACCCCACCTCGAAAATCGATAAAGCGCGATTGCGCGATTCAACCCGCATGCGTGCACAATCGGGTTATTCCAAAAAGAGTCCACCCCATGCTGATCGATGAAGAGTTGACCCTGAAAAAACTCGAGGTGTTCCTGGCCTTCATGCGCACAGGCAACCTGGCCCGCGCCGCTGCCGAATTGCAGACCAGTAACGTTAGCGTACATCGGGCCATCCACTCCCTGGAAAGCGCCCTGCGCTGCCCCTTGTTCAAGCACGAGGGGCGTAACCTGACGCCACTGGAAAGCGCCTACGTGCTCGAAGAACGGGCGCAGAAGCTGATTCAGGATGTGGTGGAAACCGTGCGCCTGACCCGCGAAGCCGCCGGCTTTTCCGCGGAACGTTTCAAGCTGGGCTCGCTGTACTCACTGACGGTGAAGACCGTGCCGCAGCTGATCATGGGCCTGAAGATCCGCCGCAGCGAACTCAACATCGACCTGATCCTGGGCTCCAATATCGACCTGCTGTACAAGCTCAAGAACATGGAAGTCGACGCGATCCTGGTGTCCCTGGACGAGAGCATCAACGACCCGGATTGCGAGCAGATCCCGCTGTTTTCCGACGACATCTTCCTCGCCACGCCCGCCGATTCCAGGTTCGCCCAGCGCAGCGAAGTCGACCTGGCCGAGGTCCGCGACGAAACCTTCATCACCCTGACCCAGGGCTTCGCCACGCATCAGGACGGGAAGCGGGTATTCGAGCAGGCGGGGTTCGAGCCGAAGGTAGCGATGCAGGTCAACGACATCTTCACCCTGCTGAGCATGGTCAGTTCGGGCGTCGGTTATGCGTTGCTGCCGGGACGGATTGCGGCGGTGTATGAGAACCGGGTGAAGCTGATTGCGTTGCAGGAGAAGTATCGGTTGCAACAGCACATTGGCGTGGTGTTCCTGAAGGCCAAGGAACGCGATCCGAATTTGCTGGCGTTGCTGGCGGAGTGTCGGATGTATGCCAATCGCCAGGCTTGAAACCGAGTCGCCCCCATCGCCAGCAGGCTGGCGATGGCGTCAGCCCAGACAACTCAAAATCTGAAATCAGCCAACAATCCCCCGAACAATGAAGTACAACAACGAAGGCCCCAGCAAGCACCCAAGCCCGGTGTGGAATGTCGCTGTCAACGCACCATAAGGTACCAACCGCCGATCCGTCGCCGCCAGCCCCGCCGTCACACCGCTCACCGTGCCAGCCAGCCCACCAAACACCATCGCCGAACGCGGGTTATCCAGGCCCATCCAGCGCGCCGCGTCTCTTTTATTGGTCACTGCACAGCAATGAAAAAATTTAACCTCACCTTCAAAACGACCCATAAACTAATTTAACGCGCTGTTTTCTAGACATAAAGTCGAGAAGTTAGTTTACGCATCGTACCAAAGCGGAAGACCCAACAATCTATATTCACCGCCTATTTGTAGGATATTTCCCTTAAAGTAGGATGAGGCCTACAAAATCACGAATATCCTAGGAAATTTCGGAAGTTTTATTTTTTATTTGACTGCAATCTGATTCGATACTTATATGAAACCGTCACAGATAGCTATCCATCAGTGGCAGGAGGTTAGACACTCAGCTGCGCACAGCTACATATCTGCCGAGCTCTAACTTAAACGTTGTCAAACCGGAGATATCCTGTGACTTAGGTGTCACATTTCAGAAGGAGAAAGGTATGAATGACGAAATAATTAATGATGAAAACCACTTAGATGAATTAGCCTCCGATGTTGAGGTTATGACTCCTGTTCCAGATGGAACGTATGACATGGTTGCTGGAAAAACAGCGCCAGAGTTCTAATGAAATAACCAGGGCATCGTTTATCGATGCCCACTTCTAAAATCCGAGGCTGCCAACACATGAGAGCTACGATCAATGAGGGTGTTCTATGCTTAACAGAACTTGGATACTGTTTTTTCCACAATGGCACACACCTTTTGAAAATTCCGAAAAAAAAGTTTATTGAAGCACTTGATTCCCATGAAAAATCCTTAGCGCTAACAGAGCGGTATCCAGCTTTTTTCAGTATGTCTGAGGCCAAAGAGGCAAGGGGTGCGTATGAACGAAGCGTGCTGGAATTCACTAAATATTGACAGTGACATTTATGATCCTACTCGACTTGCGTTAGTTTCGCTGCCATACGGCGAAGGTCCGCAAAAAGTAATGCCTCTGGGACTGCAGAACATATCAGCCTACGTAAAAAAACATGCACCACATGTAAAGTGCAAAATATTTGATTATTCTGACTTATACACGTCAGACACTCACGAATTGAAAGACTTGATAGACTGGCAACCTGCACTGGTAGGAATATCTATTTACAGCAGCCATGTTCAAGCAGCGATCGCTTGGGGGCAATTAATTAAAAGCGCGCTACCTGAGACAGTTTTATTCTGCGGCGGCCCGCATATAAGCCTTGCAGCGAAAGACTTTTTACGTGTGTCAAATGGTACTTTTGAACTGGCGCTTTATGGTGAAGGAGAACACTCAACAGCCACACTGCTAAATTTATTCAATAAATCTCGTGAGGAAGCCCAACCCTCTCCGCCCACAAAAAACACTAACAAAAACCCTACACCAAAACAAATATTTATAGACAATCACTTACAAGAGATACCAAATGCAGTTTGGATCTCCGCAACCGGGATAACGTACGAAACCTATAAACAGAAGATACAACTACCCGCAACTGAATGGGAAAATCCGTTATTGGAATATTGTTCCGAGCGTTTACAAAACCTCTATTTCACGGACAGGAGAGATGGTAAAAAAAGAAGATCAATAGCTCTTACCAGTAGCCGTGGCTGCCCTTTAGCGTGCTCATTTTGCGCTATCGTTGCGGCAGATAAAGATGGTCCTAAGTGGCGCGCTGTCGACGCGACCACGCTTGTTAATTGGATTGCAGAGGCTCACAAACAATACTCTTTTGAACATATTTACATGATGGACGCTAATTTTTTTGTTCGAAAAGATAGAGTACTGGAGTTCTCTGAAAAACTATACAAGCTGTTCGGTGGCGAGGTTACATGGAGCAGTTCTTCTACAGTAGGATATCTGCTTAAGTTACGAACAGAATTGCCAAAATTAGTTACGCAAGGATTAAGACTGGTCGAAATGGGTATTGAGTCTGGCTCACAAACTCAGCTCGATTATATGAATAAGAGAGTCACAGTAAAGGATAATATAGACGCAATTAGGGCCTTACAAATCAATGGAATTGACGTCGGCCTCGACTTTATCATGTTCTATCATGACCAACAAAAAAGAGAAATTATAGAAAATCTAAGCTTTCTGCTCAACTCTGGGATGACTGAGCATGAATCCTTTGATCATTATTTCAATATCATGATGATATATCCAGGAACGCCTGTTAGAGACAATCTTGAAAGGAAAATGGGCATTAAGTTCAACTTGATCGACTTACCTAACAGCAGAAAGCTTATAGAAAATCAAGAGGTGAGGGAAATCTACGACGCCTATATAGATTATTTTGCAATACCTCTCCTAAATTCTCTAGAGAACGCAATTTCTATAAATATAGAAAAAATCTCACAAAGCACCTCGCTAGGAGAAATTGCACACCTATCCTTGCTTAATATTTACCTAAGACATATGCCATTCAAAATTCTTTGGGGGCTCTGTCAGCGGACGGGGGAGCGGACGGCAATATTTACAGGAAAAGAGTTCCTAACATATACCTCTATCTTAAAAAAAACCTTGCACGGCAAAAAACCAAATAACTCGCCGAAACGAGTCGCTTTAGAAACCTCTACGCTTGGTGTTGGCGGTAGAAAAGGTGAACTAATCGGAAAGTCTGCATAATTATCCTTCGAGCAGGTGAATTTTATGGACATCAATTTGATACGTCTAGGTGTGAGTGGCGATATAAATAAGCTAAAACAATTTATCTATTTACAAACAAACACCAATAGCGTTTACCGTGGTGCCCCAATCAAACACTTCAGCTTGGGCGTGCGCCCCTGGGATAGGTTGGAGAAATCAATTATTGATTTTTGCGAAACTGCTGACTTCACTATTTCCGTACACCCAGTAGATATAAACTTCTCTGGGGTGATCGACATGGCAGAGTTAGCAAATCTGAAAAAAATAACTGATACTCTCCCGGTATGTTACATCGAAGAAGACATAGGCATATGGAGAAATGGCAATCTTTTTCTAGGCGCCCATCAAACCAATCCACCCTTAAATAAAAAATCATTACAAACAACAATAATCAACGCCAATAGGGTAAAGCATTTCCTTGAGCTACCCATACTACTAGAGAATCCTCCCGTATACAGCGAGTTCGGAAACATACCGTTTTGGGATTTCTATTTAGAGCTATGCATTCAGTCTGGTTGTTCCATGGCCTTTGACGTAGGACATTACTTGGGCTATTGCAAAAGCAAAAATCTTGCTTTCGCTATACCTGACGCCAAACATGAAATATGGAGCTTCATCCAGACGTTACATATATCAGGAATAAAATCCTGGATGTGGAATGGTATTCCTGTGTGGCTCGACCAACACTCAGACCCCTTCAATATTGAACTGATGGAAGCTTTCAAACCAACCATCACCCAAGCATACAATACGGAAAATATTTTACTGGAAATGGAGGGCTCATCCATTGAAGTTGAGCGAAGTAACATAAACCTCGTAAAAAAATCGCTCGCAGAGGTATCAGAAAATGATAATAAAAAACACTGATACTATCGACTTGATTTTCACTGAAATATATAAATCGAAAAATATTCTAACTTCCCCAACCTCTAAAAGCGATAAACATTTCACATTTGAATGCGTCAGACGATATCTAGACATATCCAGGCATTTAAATAGAAGATGGCCTTATACGATTAGATACCTACAATCAATCTATGGAGATGATATTTTAACTAATGTATTTGAACAAATTGATACGACGGGGAGCACCTACAGAAATCTCAATGATGCAGCCTGTGGTATTTTTTTTAACAATATCGCTAAGAACTCAAATATTGATTTCGAGCTATTACTTTACGAAGATTATAGAAATGGCAAAACTAAACCTTCAGCATACACCACTAAGCAACCTTTAGAGAAATTCACACTAATCCCTTATGATCTTGATTCAATATATACGACACTGATGTTTTACGGTCGCGCCTACGCGCCGACCGCTCTATATGCAACCCTTATTCTAGAGCCCGGTAATACTTATAGAGTAACCGAATGAAAAGTGCACACACACTTATCGCGAGATCTGATGCGTTGTATGGTGGCGTTGCAATGGGAGCAACAATTCTCGAACTAGCCTTAATTGCAAGCAATCCGAATTTAGGCCAGTTTTCGCTGGAATTCTCGCTTGCAACGCAGTTAATCATCTCCTTGATTGTGGAATTTTACATTGGACACTACTTTGTATTTAGACTAGGCATTGCCAATACTACCATCTATGGATTCATATTCAAACTGGCATGCGCTATTTTCCTGACATTGGGATTCTGGGCAGCATTGCTTGAATATTGGTACACAGGCTGGAGCTTAATTCTAATCGCTTTCGTATGCGACTCAGCAGGAACAGGCTGTTTAAAATCATCTTTCCGGCCAGCTTATAATGCCCTACATATAAAGATGACTGGCAAGAGCGCTGATTACATCAAAGCATTCAACCACCTTCTATACATTCGAATTGGAACGCCTTTATTTTTATTAATGACGGCCTCCCTCATAATAAATTCCACCTCCTATTTATATGCCACAACAGCAATAATGTCGATGCTACTACTACTCAGATCAGCGCAAATATATATATCAAACAGTGATCTTCGACCCACCAACACAAGCAGAACTACTTTAATACACTCAAGCCGGCATGCATATCTTAAGCACTTCACTATTGCCGCCAAATATCCAGTGCAAATAACTGGCTATGTTGCGGGAAACGTATTTGAATCTTTGATATTTATGTACGCAATAGGTTTGCTCTATCGGCATAGCAACCTCTTGGGCTTAGCCCAGCAGTTTTCTTGGTTAGGAAGCTCAGCGATTGCGTACATGGTCTTTTTGGCATCTACGGTATTAGGGAGGCTTGTGATATCCAGATATATCATCAGCAAATCCAACACCACACTCGCAACCTCCTGTTTGATTGCGACTGTTATCACATCTTTACTGCTGGTACTGACCAACAAGGACATTACTTTCTTTTTATCGCTAGCTTTGTTTTGTCTATTAGGCGTAGTGATCGGAACTATATTTACCCGACTAACCTCAAATGAAGTTTTCCATAACGCGAACGATACTGATGCAGTATCTTTTTTTCTTGTCAGCGAACTTTCCACAACATTAATCATCATCCTGATCATCACTGCAAGCAGCTTCATTTTTAATCCTGAGAGGATTATTGATGGACTATGTTATGGCCTAGTTGCACTGATGATGGCATATTGCCTAGCTATAATTATTATCCAAGCCACAACAAAAACCTCTAAATAACATCAAACAAACATTTCAACTTCCTCATAAAATTTCAGCCACGCTAATCTGAGCCGTCTCCAATTCTGTGAAGGTTATACTTGTATAACTCCACATTTCACCGAGCAGCTCATGAAACCCGGTAAATGTGGAGACGACCATTAGCAAATTCGGAGAATCTACCCCACAATCCCCCGAACAATGAAGTACAACAACGAAGGCCCCAGCAAGCACCCAAGCCCGGTGTGGAATGTCGCTGTCAACGCACCATAAGGTACCAACCGCCGATCCGTCGCCGCCAGCCCCGCCGTCACACCGCTCACCGTGCCGGCCAGCCCACCAAACACCATCGCCGAACGCGGGTTATCCAGGCCCATCCAGCGCGCCGCCATCGGCGTGCCGACCATCACCAGGATCGCCTTGATCAACCCGGTGGCAATCGACAGCGCCATCACATCCGAGGTCGCGCCAATCGCCGCACCGGTCACCGGCCCGACGATGTAGGTCACCGCCCCCGCGCCAATCGTGGTCATGCTCACCGCATCGCGATAACCGAACACCCAGGCCATGCACGCGCCGACAATGAACGGCAGCACCGTGCCCAGCAGCAGCGCGATCACGCCGATCAAGCCGGCCTTTTTCGCTTCGGTGGCCTGCACTTCGAACGCCGTGGCGACAATCGCGAAGTCCCGCAGCATGGCGCCGCCCATCAGGCCGATGCCGGAGAACAGCGTCAGGTCCGCCAGGCCTTTTTGCCCGCCGGTCATGGTGCCGCCGACCCAGGCCAGGACCAGGCCGATGACGATCGCGATCGCCGAGCCATGGATGCGCCCGAAGGTCAGGCGTTTGGAGAGGATGACCGACACCCACATGATCACGCCGACGAAGGCGAATGCCGTGACCAGGCCGTTGTGCTCCAGGCCTTTCTCGATGAGATCCCACATATCAGCGACCTCCTACTGGCGTGCCGACGGGGGAAACCTCCGCCGGTTCATCGGGCAAGGGTTCGCCTTTGTGGGTCCGGCTGATCAGGGCAATGGTGCAGCCGCAGACCACCACCGAGCCGATCGCCGCCAGCACCGCCACCGGCCCGCCGTGCAAGGCCGTGACTACGTTCTGTTGCGCGGCCATCGCCACCACCACCGGAATGTACATGGCACCCCAGAAGCCGACGCCCATTTCGCAATCCTTGGTCATGCCGCCGCGTTTTTGCATCCACAACCGCGCGCAGATCAACAGGATCATCGCGATCCCGACCCCGCCGACGTTGGATTTGACCCCCAGCAGGACGCCGAGCATGTCACCCATGATCACCCCTGCCAGCGTACAGATCGCCAGCAGCGCCACACCGTAAATAATCATTGTTGTCGTCCTCAAAGTGCATCGTCGAATGTTGTTCTTGTTGTTCGAAGCCTCAGGGTGTCTAGGGGTGGCGCAGTCCCTCCTCACGCAACAGCGCCTGCAGGGTATCGAGCCGGGCACCGTCGAACGCGATCACGGTGCCCTGTTCGAATACCCGGCGCGCCAGCCCGGTCAACACCGCACCGGGCGGCAGTTCGATCTGCAGACGTACGCCGCGCTCGTAAGCGCTTTGTACCGTGCCGCGCCAATCCACCACGCGGCACATGTTGAAGGCCAGGTCGTCGCGCAAGGCGTCGACCTTGATCACCGGGCGCGCGCGACTGCCGCTCAGGTAAGCGATCTTCGGCGTTTGCAGCTTCACATTGGCGAAGGCTGCGGCGAGGGTTTGCGCCGGCGCATCCAGCAGCGGGCAGTGCGACGGCACACTCACCGCCAGACGCTTGGCCAGCCCTGCCCCACGCGCTCTTGCCAGCTCGGCCAGCGCTTTCATCGCCGCGTCACTGCCGGCAATCACCACCTGGTTGTCGGCGTTGATATTGGCCAGGTACACAGGCGTATCGACGCTGTGAACCTGGGCCAGCAAGCCCTCCACCACCGCCAGGTCCAGGCCGATGATCGCGGTCATTCCGTAGCCCTGTGGATACGCCTGCTGCATCAACTCACCGCGCAGGCTGACCAGATGCAGCGCATCGCTGAACGCCAGGGCACCGGCGACCACCGCGGCCGGGTAGGCACCGATGGAAAGCCCGGCGACGTAATCGGTCGGCAATGACAACTGCCGTGCAGCCGCCACACCGGCGATCAACAGGCAGAGCTGCACCGCCCTTGTCGATTGCAGCGCTTGGGCAGAGTCCAGCAGCCGTACGTCTTCGCCCAACACATCGCTGGCTTCGCCCAGGGTTTCCCGAGGCAAACCCTGGAGCATGCCCGGCCGCTGCGCACCCTGACCCGGGAACACCAGCAAGCTGCTCACGCTGCCTGCTCCTGCGGGTTCCATGGATCGATGACCAGACAGGCTCCCGTTGCATTCTTGAGCAGGACCCGAGTGGAAGAGCCCGCCCATTCACGCAAGGCGACCGCGCCAAACGAGGTCTGCAATTGCATGTCCACCACACACGGAGTCGCATCGAGCAATGCCACCAGCTCCCGAGCCTGATCACGCGCCAGAGGGTGTGGCGTGCGCAGAATAAGATCCAGATCGCTGGCCTCATGAAGGGCCGCAAAGCCGCTGGCCAACTCGAACCCGGCACTGCCGCTGACACCCCAGACCCAACCGCAGGCATCGAGTACGGGGCGCAATTGAGCCAAGGCCTCAAGCGCCGGCAGGTCACGGTGGCCATCGACATGACACAGCTCTTCCGGGCTGACACGACGGCTGATCGCCGCCATCGCCATCGACGTCCCATAACGCTGCTCACGCAAACGACCCCGCACGCCAACCGCAATCCGATCCGCCGTCGACAGCGCACGGCGCACCACCACGGGCTGACCGGCGCAGATGGACTCAACCACCCAGGCAGGCGCATCCACCGGCAGCTGCTGCGGGGTCATGCCCCACAGCAGGTCGTGGGCCAGGAACCCGCTCACCACTGCTCCCTCAGCAATTGGCGGACCTTGCTCGAGGCCGCACGATGGGCCGCGCCGAGGCGACCGCTGAGATCCGTGCCATTGCGCGCAACATCATCAATCGCCTGGGCCAGGCACTCGCTCACCCGCGCCAGATCCGCCGCGGTGGGCTGTTCGATCTGCTGCACCGCCAGGGTTTCCCAGAGCAGGCCGAGGCTGGCATAGCTGTCGATGTCGTAGGCCATCGGCGGCACGCTGGCGGCCAGGGTTTCCAGCTCTTCGACACTGCGCAAGGTCACCCGCGCCGCCGAGGCCTTGCCCATGGCGTGCACCATCACGCCCGGATCGCGCAGGGCAATCAGCCGGTTGGCCTGATACCCATGGGCGAGAAAGGCACCAGACATGGCCTTGCCCACCAGCAGACCGATGACCGCATGCCCGGCCAAACGGGCGCGGGCATAACTGTCCGCCGCACCGGCCAAGGCCTGATGAATGCCGAGGGCTTCTTCACGGCGGCCATAAGCCTGGCTCGGCACGTCGACGATGGCGATCAAGACGCGTTTTTGCGGTTTGTCCTGATCGGCGGCGATGACTTCGCCCACCGCCTTGGCCAGGCCCCAGCCTTCGAGCAGACCGACTTCGCCTTGACGAGCGCGGACGAAACGGTTGTCGGGGTCGGCCACCACAGCGATAAACCGCACGGGTTGTTCATCAAGAAAACCATCCGCCACTTTCAGCGAGGCCGGCAAACCGTCAACCGGTCGGGTATCGGCAGCCAAGGCGTTGAACCAGTTCAAGCCTCTGAGGGAATAGGCACTCATGGGCGCTCTCCTTGATACAGGTCGCGAACCGTGGCCGGCTCGATTTGCGGTTCGGCATCCAGACGCGCCAGCCGTTGCAGAAACAGCTCGGCCTGGGTGCTGCGCTGCTGCGCGGGCAAACCCTGCTTGAGCAGTTCGCCGACCTGCTGGCGAATCTGCGCCACGTCGTCATCGGCGTAGCGATCCACCAGCCCCGTGGCAAAACGTTGCTCGCCACCGGTGAGGCTCCAGATGAAAGGACGATCACGCGAGTCGTATTCTTCGAGCCCGGCTTCCTGCTCGATCACCTGCGGGCCGTTCAGCCCGAGCCGCGCTTCCCGGGTCACCAGCAGATAGCTGCAGAGCCCGGCGGCAATCGACATGCCGCCGAAGCAACCAACACTACCGGCCACCACACCAACCACTGGCTGGTACTGGCGCAAATCGACAATCGCCGCATGAATATCGGCAATCGCCGCCAACCCGAGATTGGCTTCCTGCAATCGCACGCCACCTGTTTCCAGCAGCAGCACGGCGCGGGTCGGGATGCCCTTGCGGTTGTCCTCGGCAGCCAGTTCTAGGGCCCCGGCAATTTTCGCCCCGCCGACTTCACCAAGGCTGCCGCCCTGGAAGGCCCCTTCGATGGCCGCGATCACCACTGGCAAACCTTCCACGCTGCCCTTGGCGATGACCACGCCGTCATCGGCCTGTGGCACCACGCCCTGGCGCGACAGCCATGGCGACATGACCCGCTGGAACGGGTCGAGCAATTCGCGAAAGGTGCCGGCATCGAGCAAGGCTTTGGCCCGTTGCCGCGCGCCCAGCTCAACAAAGCTGTGCTTATGAAGAAGCGCTGTACTGTCAGTCATGGCCGATCTCCTCGAAGCCCTGTTCCAGGCGCAGGCGGACCACGCCGGGGGTGGCGCCGAAATCGTGGATATCGATGTCCATCGCAGGCAAGGTCTGACCGTCGAACATCCGTGCGAACAGGTGCTGCCAGCGTTGTTCGCTGCCATTGACCGAGGTCTGCACGGTGATGGTCAGCTTGCCGGCCTGACCCGGTTCGATCAGCACTTCCAGATCGCCCGAGCCGACACAGCCCACCAAGGTGCGACCGCGCGGCGGCTGCCCGGCGGGAAATTCAAAGGATAAGGTTTCCATCAAAACGCTCCCTGATTGATGTCGTCGCCGGACTCGATACGATCGAGGAACAGGCAGGCTGCGAGCAGGTCGGCAGCACCGCCGGGCGAGGCATTCAATGCGATTAATTGTTGGTCCAGCTCGTGCAGCCGACGGCGCCCGGCAAGGCTGGCGCTGCCACCCGCGTCGAGCACCGCCTGGGCGCCAAGCTGCATGGTGTGCAGGCCCTCTTCCCCGGCGCGATACAGCACGCAGGTGTCGGCCAGATGGGTCATGATCGCCAGCAGCGCATCGAGCCGGGCGTTCTGTTCGCCATGGCCGGCCGCGCGGCTGCACTTGAGTTGCGGCAGCGCGCGCTGGGTCACCGCCGGGAAACCGAGTTGTGCTTCTTCACGGGCCCCGCGCGCACCGTAGCGTTGAGCGACCTGGGCGCCATGGCTCAGCGGACGCGGTGCGTAACGATCATCGAGCAAGGCCAGGCGTGCGGCGCGCAAGGCGACAGAACCGGCAGCGCTGGATTGCGGCTCAAGCGCAACTGCGGCGACCAGCAGCCCCAGCGCCCAGATCGCCCCACGATGGGTATTCACGCCGTGGGTGGTGGCGAGCATCGCCTGTTCGCCTTCCCGCCCGATCAGGCCAATGGCCTCGCGCAGCGGCAATCCAACCTCGCCAATCTCGATAGCGATTTGCGCCATTTCCTTGAACGCCGGCCACAAGGCCAGCGCCGAGGCGTGCATCAGCCCCAGGTGCAGATCGGTATGGGCGCCATTGCCGCGACGGTCGACCAGCGCCGGCTTCGGCGACAGGTCCGCCTCATCGATCAGCGCATCCACCGCCAGGTCCGCCAAGCGTTCGGCCAGGCTCAGGGTTTTCGCTTGCAGGTTGAGTGCGTGCATTACCAGCTCCTGAACTTGGCGGGTGGGTTGTAGAGGCCACCGGACCACTCCACCAGATCCGCCACGCTTTTCGCGGCAAGCAACTCGCGGGTGGCGTCGGTGCGGCGGATGCCGAGGTCTTCGGGCAAGGCGATCAAGCCTTCGCGGCGCATGCGCGCGGTATCTTTTGGGTTGTGGCGCAGGCCGATGGCGGTCACCCCGGCAACCGCAGCGATCATGGCCCGGCGCTCTTCCAGCGAACGGGCCTTGTACAGGTAGGCGATGCCTTCCTCGGTCAGCAGGTGGGTGACGTCGTCGCCGTAGATCATGATCGGCGCCAGCGGCATGCCGCTTTTCTTCGCCACCTCCACCGCGTCAAGGGTTTCGACGAAGGTCGGTTTGCCGCCCTCCTGGAAGGTCTCGACCATTTGCACCACGAGTTTTTTACCGCGTTCGAGCATCGGCTCGGCTGCGTCGGCGTGGCGCATGTCGAGCCAGGCTGGCGTGCCGTGGCGGCGACCGCGCGGGTCGTGGCCCATGTTCGGCGCCCCGCCGAAACCGGCCAGGCGACCGCGGGTCACGGTGGAAGAATGGCCGTCGCCGTCGACTTGCAGGGTCGCGCCGATGAACAGGTCCACCGCGTATTGCCCGGCCAGTTGGCTGAACATCCGGTTGGAGCGCAGGGAGCCGTCGCGCCCGGTGAAGAACACGTCCGGCCGGGCGGCGATGTAGTTCTCCATGCCCAGTTCGGTGCCGAAGCAATGCACGCTTTCGACCCAGCCGCTTTCAATTGCCGGGATCAAAGTCGGGTGCGGATTGAGCGTCCAGTTGCGGCAGATCTTGCCCTTGAGGCCGAGGGATTCGCCGTAGGTCGGCAGGATCAGCTCGATGGCGGCGGTGTTGAAACCGATGCCGTGGTTGAGCGACTGCACGTTGTGTTTTTCGTAGATCCCGCGAATCGCCATCATCGCCATCAGCACATGCACCGGCTTGATGTGCCGGGGGTCACGGGTGAACAGCGGCTCGATGTAGAACGGCTTGTCCGCCACCACCACGAAGTCGACCCAGGAAGCGGGAATGTCGACCCGCGGCAAGTCGCTGACATCGTCCACCAACTGATTGACCTGGACGATGACGATGCCGTCGCTGAAGGCGGCCGGCTCGATCAGCGCCGGGGTGTCTTCGGTGCTGGGCCCGGTATAGATGTTGCCGGCGCGGTCGGCCATGAAACCGGCGCTGAGCACCACGTTGGGAATCAGGTCGACCACCAGTCGCGCATAGAGCTCGATGTAAGTGTGGATCGCGCCGATTTCCAGCAGGCCGTCTTCCAGCAACTGGCTGATGCGCAGGCTCTGGGTGCCGGCGAAGGAGAAATCGAGCTTGCGGGCGATGCCACGTTCGAACAGGTCCAGGTGCTCGGAGCGACCGACGCTGGGCATGATCATGTGCAGGTCATGCAGCTTCGCGGGGTCGGCCTTGGCCAGGGAACGGGAAAGAAAATCCGCCTGCTTCTGGTTGTTGCCCTCCAGCACCACACGATCGCCGGGCAGAATCAACGCTTCCAGCGCCGCCACGATCTTGTCGGTGGGCAACACCACACCGTCAGCCAGGTCTCGCACCTGCGCAAGACGCCGCTGCTTCTCGCTGCGCCGCCGCGTCCATCGCGAGTCGGGGGATATTGTTGTTGTCATGACCACTCCACGGGTTCGCTGTCGTGGGGGTCACAGTAGGAGCGATGGGTGGGGGCATCAATCAAGCAGAGTGGTGGATTGTTACGGTTAGGGTAATGAATCGATTGAGGCCTAATTTGGTGATAACTTCTAACCTATTGGTTCCTGATTTTTTCAATGCTTTTTAGAATAGTAGAAGGTGTAGGCTTATATCCATCTTTCCTGGCCTCACTGAAGCCCTCTCTCATGTAGTACATTGCTAAAGTGTTAGCTCTACGATGATAAATTAGCTGATCGCCCCGCGGCGTACGCATAAAGCTTTGTACATCATCATTATTGCGAAGCTCGGAATATCGCTTCAACAGATCGCTATTGTAGTGATTAAGGTTAACAAGTTTTCTGAGGGGCGCAGGAGCCGGGACCACAGACTGTCCAACAACAGCCTCTGCACTGAGCAACTTAAGTGTTTTAGGTGAAGATTCCATGGAAAATTTTAATTTTTTTGAAGCAGGACCGGGTGAGAAGCGCTTAGAGGATGACTGAACGCCAAATAATTCACTCGACTGCAATGCAGTTTGGCTAAATGGACTCTGTTTCGTACTATGTTTCACTAGCTCAATCTCCCTGGTGCTCCATGCGTACCATGGAGTTCTGGAGATTTCTTTTAGGCGAGTTTTAATAAAAGAGCTCGACACTTTTGCGATCCAAGGAGCAGAAAAATTTCCTGTTTGATCAGACCTATTAACTGGATCTCCCAAACAGTAGGCATATGAATTTAGCCCACCTTTGTCAAACGGACTCATACTGTCTGGGTTGATAAACCTCATCAACGCCGGATTAAACGCCCTATAACCATTACCCAACAAATAATACCCGGTGATCGCATCCGGCCGTTCACCATTAAAACCCAGCAAACTGGTTGAATCACGTTCTGCGTGACCATAGGGAGAATAAGCAATCGGTAGCGAGTTCCTATCCACTGTGTGCATCACTGAACGCTGCTGATCAGTGGCCAATAAAGCCGTTTCCAGTGAGCCGCCCAAACGTTTCTGTTGTGCCAGTAACTGATCACCCTCCTGCACAATCGAACAGCGCGCCAAGCCATGGATCTCCGTGGCCAGACGGTTTTTGCAGTAAAAACGCTGAAGAGCGTCCTGTTTGACCGGATTCGAGCCAATCAGACGGTCCAGTGGATCATAGTGATAAGTGCAGAGAACTTCTTTGTTTGGGGAAGGCATTGGCAGGGCTCCTGCTGCTCCTTGCTGGTGGCATTGAGCTTCGGCCCTTGTGCTGCAGGTGTCTACTAGCAGAACTGATAGGTAAACGCTGGCCTGAGGCCAACCACATTGTCAGCGGACAGAACGAAGTCGAGCTTGCGCACAATGCCGCGGGGGCCAGGTGCTCGGGGCGACCGACGCTGGGTATGATCATGAAAGTTGCGTTGTCAGGGCTGACGCCTTCGCGGGCAAGTCGAATCGTCGCACCGCCGCTCCTACAGTGTCCGTGTATTGCCCATCATCTGCGGCAACCACAATACCTGTGGGAGCGGGCTTGCCCGCGAAGGGGCCAGGAAAGTTTCCAAAGCGTTGAGCCATGGGTCATCACGGTTCGCCCATCTGCTCCTGCACCCGAATCAAAAGCTGCGCAGTACTTTCCAGCGCCAGCAAAGAAGTAGTTTGTGCATCTTTCAGTCGAGCGATTGCCGAACGCATCAAGCCTTCGCATTCCTTGCGTTCCGGCGGCTCGACCTTCAACCCACCGCTACGTACCAGATTCTCCAGATTCTCGCTGCTGCCCATCCTTGGACTCCACAGGGTTCTCACCCATCAGATTGATCTTGTCCTGCTGCGCTACCCGCACGACGAAGCTGTTTTCAGCCTTTATTTTTGCGGCCCAGTCTTCGGGGGTGTAGAGCGTCGGATTGAGGGTGCGGCCCAGTTGCTCTTCCAGAGGCAAGAGCCGTTCCATCACTTCACTGTAGTGCAGCCCCTCCCCGATCAGCATCAGATCAATGTCACTGGATGCGTTGGCCTGATCCTTGGCGATCGACCCGTAGATAAACGCCCAGACGAGTTGATCAGCGAAGGGCTGTAGTGCGTCGCGCAGGGGCTGTGCGATACCGAAGGTTTTGCGCGTGATGCCTAGAAGTTCGGCATAGATCGGGCATTCGGGATTGGCTTGATAGTGAGTCTGGTTGCCCTGGCGGGACATCGTCAGTATGCCCGCCCGTTGCAGGCGATCCAGTTCGCGCATGAGGCTGCCTTTGCCCACTTGAGCCCAGCGCGCGATCTCGTTGGCGTAGAAGCTTCGGTCGGGTTTGCCGAACAGCAGGCCCAGCACTTTTTGCTGGGTGGTCGTGAACAATGCTTCGCAGAGGGAAAGGTTTTGCACAGTGACAACCAATAAGTCCCAAAAAGGGAACGATAGGTCCCTTTTTGGGAATCTTCAACCTGCGAACGTCTTCGCCAGCCGGTCGGGTTTTGTGTTTAAACATTTGTCCGCGGATGGGGTGGAAGGCTACAACGCCTGACAGCGCTGCCTACAGAAATGCAGGAACCCGCTGACTGGTGCGCTTTTGCGTTGATCTTTATTGTTTGGGTGTCGCTGCAAATTCAGCGGCCGGGTTTGGAACCCCGAGGTGTAGACGACGCAAAAGCGCCTTTCATAACGTATGCTTGCGCACCTTGAATGTGTGCACTCCGTTATGGCGGCTGTGCGCGGGAGACCTTCGGGTCTGCCGGGTTTTGTCCGTTTACCCCGGGTTCCAACCTGCGTACAGCTGCCACCCTTCGATTGGAACCCAAGGGAGCAGCTAAAACTCGTAAGACGGAGATTCACTATGTTCAAAGTTACTCCCAATCCCCCAGACGCAGATCCCCAAGCTTGCGTCGAAGACGAAAAACTCAAAGAAGCCGCCGACCGCGCCCTCTCCCATTACTTCCCGCCTGCTCACGAAAAACCGGCCAAGCGCCGAAAATTCCAGCTGTTCACCGTCTCTCCCGATATCGGCACCGAAGCGCTTCTGGCCAATGCCTCCGAAGACCTGCTGTCCATCAGTGCCATTGCGGCCGATCTGGCGGACGGGGTGGAAGGTTCGCGGCGTTCGGTAGCCTTGGCGCTCAGCCGAATGGCCCAGAGTGTGTCAAAACATCCAAGCCAACCCTTGCTATGATTCCCCAGGATTTCATCGCAAGGGTTGCCCATGAAACGCTTTATTCAAGGTGAACACCGAGGTCAAAGTACCTTGCTCCCCGAGAGCCTGGACGATTACGTCAGCGACACCAATCCTGTGCGTGTTGTCGATGTCTTCGTGGATGAACTCGACCTGATCGCCTTGGGTTTTCAAAGCGCCGTCCCTGCTGAAACGGGCCGACCGGCTTACCACCCCGCAGTCATGCTGAAGATCTACATCTACGGCTATCTCAATCGCATCCAGTCGAGCCGGCGCCTTGAGCGCGAGGCGCAGCGCAACGTCGAACTGATGTGGCTTACCGGTCGGCTGATGCCGGACTTCAAGACCATCGCCAACTTTCGCAAAGACAACGGCAAGGCCATTCGAGGCGTCTGTCGGCAGTTTGTCGTGCTGTGTCAGCAACTGGGGCTTTTCTCGGAAAACCTCGTTGCGATCGACGGCAGTAAATTCAAGGCGGTGAACCACCGCGACCGCAATTTCACCAGCGCCAAGCTGAAGCGTCGGATGGAAGAAATCGAATCGAGCATTGCCCATTATCTGAAGGCGCTGGATGCGGCTGATCGAGAAGAGACCAAGCCTTCAGGGCCCAAAGGGGGGCTGGAGGAGAAAATCGCCAAACTGAAGGAGCAGATGAAGGCGCTTCAAGCGATTGAAATACAGCTTGAGGCGTCGCCGGACAAACAGGTCTCACTGACCGACCCGGACGCGCGCTCCATGATGACGAGCGGCAAAGGCATCGTGGGTTACAACGTCCAAGCGGCGGTCGATACCAAGCACCATCTGATCGTCGCGCACGAGGTGACCAATGAGGGTCACGACCGTGATCAGCTCAGTTCAATGGCGCTGCAGGCCCGTGAGGCGATGAAACTCCAATCGTTGTCGGTGGTGGCTGACCGAGGGTATTACAAAAGCGGGGAGATCCTTGCCTGCCACGAGGCAGGGATTAGTGCTTATGTACCGAAGACGCTGAGCTCGCGCGCCAAATACGAAGGTCGCTTCGGCAATAATGAATTTGTTTACGACGCGGATAACGATGTGTACGTCTGCCCAGCCCATGAAGCGCTGATCTGGCGCAACTCTTACGTCGATAATGGCAGGACGTTGAACAGTTACTGGAGCTCTAACTGCCGGTCCTGTTCGATCAAGGCGCAATGCACTCCGGCCAGAGAGCGAAAGATACGTCGCTGGGAACATGAAACTGTGCTGGAGGAAATGCAGGTTCGCCTGGCCAATACGCCGCAGATGATGAGCATCCGCAAGCAGACCGTCGAGCATCCCTTCGGGACGCTCAAACAATGGATGGGTGCGACACACTTTTTGACCCGACGGCTTGCCGGAGTGAGCACCGAAATGAGTTTGAATGTGCTCGCTTACAACTTGAAGCGAGTGATGAAAATCCTCGGTGCGCAGAACCTGATGAAAGCGTTGACGGCCTGAAAGGGCTCCTGTTTTGCTCGATGGACGAGCAGAGAAGCCCTACGAGTGGCATTGAAGCGTAATGGAGCTACGGAGAGCACTTTAGGTGTAATTAGCCAGCCAACCACCGTCGGCGCTACGCGCCGACCATGCTTGAATCAGTTTTTACACACTCTGGGCCGATGGTGTGCATTTGTTGGTAGAGCGGGCGTTGGATCATCATGAGGCGTTGGCTCGGGCCAAGGTTTAGCTGTCAGGCCTTCGGTGAATTGGAGGCCGCCTTCGCGAGCAAGCCCGCTCCCACATTGGTTTTGCGGCGAACACAAAACCCTGTGGGAGCGGGCTTGCTCGCGAAGGGGACCTTCAGACGAACCCGGCACTCACCAACAACTCTTCCAGCGCCAGCAGATCCGGCACCTTGGCCACTTGATCCGCCACCTGCACCGCCGCTTTCTCCAGCGAACACAGCGGCACATCCACATAGCTCAACTGACTGTCGAGCTTGTACGAGCGCGGAATCCCCTGCACCAATAGTGCGATGAACTTCAGCTCGGGGCGACCGCCGAGTGCATTGAGAATGACAATTCGCGCGCGTTCGCCGATGACGATTTTCTGCCCGCAGGCCGACTCGAAGCTGAGCAACGGAATCTGCCGGTCGCGCCAGGCTACCCGGCCCAGGTACCAGGGCGGTGAGTCCAGGTTGAAGGCCGCGGGCTGGTAGTCGATCAGCTCCGCCACCGCGACGTTGGGCAGGATCAGGTTGCGGTCGGCCAGGGGCAGCAGCAGGCCGGTGAGCTGGCTTTCGCGCGAGTCGTGGCGACGCTCATGCATGGGTCTTGCTCCACAGGGCGATGCTTTCGAGCAGTACCGATTCCTGGTACGGCTTGCCAAGGTAGTCATTGACGCCGATGGCCATGGCCCGGTCGCGGTGTTTCTGGCCGGTGCGGGAGGTGATCATAATGATCGGCAGGTGCCGCAGGCGCTCATCGTTGCGCACTTGGGTCGCAACTTCGAAGCCATCCATGCGCGGCATTTCGATGTCCAGCAGCATCAGGTCCGGGCTGTGCTCTTCGAGCAGCAGCATGGCGTCGACCCCGTCCTTGGCGGTCAGCACGTTCATGCCGTGGCGTTCGAGCAAACGGCTGGTGACCTTGCGCACGGTGACCGAGTCGTCGACCACCATCACCAGCAACGGCCGCTGCGGCTCGACCTCGACCTCGACTTCGTGGCTCGCCGGACGCTGCGGCGCACGCGCTTGCATGGCGCGAACCGGCGCCAGCAGGTCCAGGATCAGCACCACCCGGCCATCCCCCAGAATCGTCGCTCCGGATACCCCTTGCACCGCCGCAAACTGCGGGCCGAGGCTTTTCACCACGATCTCGCGCGTGCCCGCCATGGCATCCACCTGCACCGCAATGTGCCGCTCGTTGCACTGCACCAGCAACACCGGCAGCGGCAGGCTCTGGCCCGACAGCCGTGGGCGTGGGCTGGTTTTCAGCAACTCGCCCAGGTAACACAGTTCATAGCGCTGCCCGGCGTATTCATAGGTCGGCGGATCAAGTCGAAAATGCCCTTCGAGTTCATTGGGCAACACGCGCACGATGCCATCGATGGTGTTCAGCGGAATCGCGTATTGATCCTCCGCGCATTGCACCATCAAGGCCCGGTTGACCGACACGGTGAACGGCAGGCGAATGCGAAAATGCACGCCCTGCCCCGGCACCGAGTCGATGCTCATGGTGCCGCCCAGTTGCCGCACTTCTTCGTGCACCACGTCCATGCCGACCCCTCGCCCGGAGATCTGGGTGATTTTCTCGGCCGTGGAAAACCCCGGCTGGAGGATGAATTGCAGCACGTCGTGGTCGCTGATGACGCTGTCCGGGGCGAGCAGGCCGCGCTTGATCGCCTTGCGCCGTACCGCCTCCAGGGGCACGCCGGCGCCGTCGTCGCGAATATCGAAAATGATGTCGCCACCCTCGCGCAACAGATCCAGGGTGATCCGCCCTTGCGCCGGTTTGCCCGCCGCAACCCGCACGTCGGCGGGCTCCAGGCCATGGTCGACGGCGTTGCGCAGCATATGCTCCAGCGGCGCCGCCATGCGTTCGAGCACATTGCGATCCATCTCGCCTTCGGCGTTGCCGACGATGAACTCGACGTCCTTGCCCAGCTCACCGGCCACCTGGCGGACAATGCGCTTGAGGCGCGGCAGCATGCGCTCGAACGGCACCATGCGCGTGCGCATCAGGCCTTCCTGCAATTCGGTGTTGATGCGGCCCTGCTGTTGCAATAGGTTTTCCGCGTCCTGGTTGCGCCGGTCGAGGGTTTCCTTGAGGTCGAGCAAGTCGGAGGCGGATTCGAACAGGGCGCGCGACAGTTGCTGCAATTGCGAGTGGCGGTCCATTTCCAGCGGATCGAACTCTTCGTAACCCAGGCGCTCGGCCTCGACCTGCTGACGGCTGAGGATCCGGCCCTGGGTTTCGGTATCGAGCCGGCGCAACTGGTCGCGCATGCGCTCGATGGTGGTTTCCATCTCGTTGAGCGCCACCTGCGCGTCGTTTACCTGTTGTTCGATGCGACCACGAAAGATCGAGGTTTCAGCGGCCAGGTTGACCAGGTCATCGAGCAGCTCCGCCGAGACCTTGACCATGTCCGCCCCGGCATCGGGTTGCAGCTGTGGTGGCTCGGCTTTCGCCGCCACGGTGAGCGGCGCCGGGGTTTCAGCCAGTACCGGGTGACTGAAGTTCTGGATCGCGTCGATCAGCCGGTCGGCCGGCGGCAAAGGCTCGCCGGCGCGCGCCGCGTCGAGCATCTGGGCCAGGCGGTCATGGCTGCGCTGCAGCAGCTCGAACAACGCCGGCGTGGGTTGTAGCACGCCGGTGGACAGGCCTTCGTAGAGATACTCCAGCTCATGGGCCAGGTCGCCGATCGGGGCGATTTCCACCATGCGCGCACCGCCCTTGAGGGTGTGCAGGTCGCGCAGCAGGGTTTCCATTTCCTGGCGGTTCGACGGCTCGGCCTGCCAGCGCAGCAGCGCCGCGCCGGAGCTTTCGATGATGTCGAAGCCTTCTTCAAGGAAGATGTCCAGCAACTCGCCGTCATGGTGGGTCGAGTCGTTGCCGGTCGCCGCTTCGAGCACCTCGGCGTTGCTCGCGTGACCTTGCCTGAAGGCGCGAATCGCTTCGATCAGGTCCTCGGGATCGCCCAGGGCTTGATGGTCTTGCAGTTGCTCAAGCAACTGGGCCAGGCGGTCATGGCTCTGTTGCAGCAGCTGCGCCAGCGCTTCGCTGTGGCTGTAACGGCGATCCACCAGTCCCTCATAGAGGCTTTCCAGTTCATGGGCCAGGTCGCCGACCGGCTCGACCTCGGCCATACGCGCGCCACCCTTGAGGGTGTGCAGATCGCGCTGCAACGACGACAGGGGCGCGGCGTTATGCGGGTCATTGAGCCAGCGCTGCAGGGAATGGTTGGCGCTTTCGAGGATATCCTCGGCCTCCTCGAGGAAGATCGAGACGATGTCGTTGTCCAGTTCGGCGGCGCGCCCCCCTGTAGGAGCTGGCTTGCCAGCGATGGACGTCAACGATGACGCGTTGTCATTGGATGACCGCGGCGCCTGTGAGTCCATCGCGAGCACGCTCGTTCCCACAGGGGGGGGTAGCGTGCGCTCAAGTTCAGCGGTGGCGTCGCCCAGCTCGCGGATGCTCAAGGTGCGACTGCCGTCACTGCGAATCAGGCCCATGGCGGATGGATCGAGGCTCTGGTCGAGCAAGCCGTGCAAGGCCCGAACCCGTTCCGGACGCGGGCTGACTTCCTGGCCGGCCGCCAACTCATCGAGCATGTTGATCAGCGCTTCGTGGGCACTCTGTGCCTCATGGAAAAACGCTTCGCTGACTGCCAGGCTGCTCTCTTCCACCGCGCCGTAGAGATCGAGCAAGGCTTCGCAGAGTTCATCCACCGGGTGCAGGTCGGCCAGGTGCGCACCTTCGCCGAGGGTGGTCAGTTCGTCCAGCAGTGCACTGAGTTCCTGGCGCTCGCCCGGGTGCTGCTGCCAACGCCGCAACAGGCTTTCGGCGTCCAGCAGGATGTCCATGCCCTGGGCCAGGAAGTTGTTGATCAGCTGCGGGTCGCGCTTTATCCGCAGGCCACTGCTGGGTGTGTTCGAGAGGGTTTGCAGGCGCTCGGCGAGCAGCGCCCTGGCACGCTCGATCAAGGCCCGGGCACCGGGAATTTCTGCCACCGGATCGCTCTTGAGCTGGCGCAAGCCAAGCCGGAACAAACCTTCGGCCTCCAGCAGCACTTCGACTTCGTCCAGATCGAGCGCGATCAGGTGAGCCTTGTACTCCCGGGCCAGTTGGTCCAGCGGCGTCGCCAGCTCGGCAATCGGCAGCACCCCGGCCACCGACGCACTGCCCTTGAGCGTGTGCAAGGCGCGCTGCAGTTCATCGCTGGCCTGCAGCGGGAGGTGTTCGGCGGCCTGGTCGAGAAAGCGGTTGAGGCTACCCAGATGGGTCTCGGCTTCCTTGCGGAAGATTTCCAGCAACAGCGGGTCGAGGGCCGCGACGTCCTGGGTGTCCTCATCCACTGCCGTGGTTTCGCCCTTGGCCAGGGCATGGGCACGGGCCGCCAGCTGGTCGACATCGTCACGCTGGCGCTGGGCATCGGCGGCGTATTCGGCCATCAGTTGCGGGAGCAGATCGAGCACTTCGCCGAGCAGCTGCTGCACGCTCGCGCCAGGCGTCACGCTCTGTTCAAGGATGCGGTTGAGCAGGTTTTCCATGGCCCAGGCCAGTTCGCCCAGCACCAGGGCGCGCACCATCCGGCCGCTGCCCTTGAGGGTATGGAAAGCGCGGCGCAGTTCACTCAGGGCCGAGCGGTTGACGGGATTGCCCGACCAGCGTGGCAAATACTCACGAAGGATCTCCAGTACTTCCTCGGTTTCTTCGATGAACACTTCGCGCAATTCCTCGTCCACCAGGTGCCTCGCCTGACGGCGGCGGCAGCAGGCTGCCCGGCGTGTCGAGGGCGGGCGGGTTCAGGGCCGAGACCGGATTGGCCAGCACATCGGCCAGGCTCTGGGCGATGGCCGGGGCATCCCGTTCCTGCTGTTGCTGTGCTTCGCCGGAGCTCAAGACATCCGCCAGCACCGGCACCTGTTGTTCGCTGGGGAAAACCCCGAGTGCAGCCAGGCTTCGCTGCGCCACGTCGAGCAATTGTTCACCGGGCGCCAGGGGGTCGTCGCTGAGGCGCTCAAGGTAATACTCGATGCTGGTGATAGCGTCGGCCAGGCTGTCCAGCGCCTGCCAGCCGGGCTGGCCCGGTTCGAGCAGCAGGTGCTCGCGGATAAAGTGATTGCAGGTTTCGATCAGGCTCGCCGCCCGGCTCAACGGAATCATCGCCAGGGCACCGCGCACTTGGGTGAGCAAGGCCGGCAGTGCCTGCAGGTGCTGTCGGTCCCAATCGGCATCGATGTAGTCGACGATCATGTCCTTGGCCTGCTGCAGGCAGATGCGCGCTTCCTTGATGACGATCTGGTGGATCTGCGTCAGGTCGGTGGTGGGCAGGCGGCTGTCTTCCTGGCTTTCCGGCTCCACGGTGCCGACCATGCCGGCCAGGGTCGCTTCGACGTAAAGCAAGGCCCCGGCCACGTCCATGAGGATCGCGTCATCGGGTGCGCGCTGTCCCTGGGTCAGGCTCAGCACCACGGCCAGTTGATCGATGATGACCTTGCGTGGCTGGCCAAAACCCAGCACCGCCAAGGTGTCGGCGATCTGCCGCAGGGGCGCCAGCAGGCTGTCGAGGTCCGAGGCGTGTTGGCGGTCGCTGCGCACGAACAGGTCGAGGTGCTCCTTGACCCGCACCAGCTCTTCGCACAAGGCCGCCAATACCGAGCGCATGGCGTCACGGTCGGGCCCGGCCAGTCGTGCGCGTTCTTCGTCGACCATCGCGCTGTCAGGCAATGCATCATCCAGTGCGTAGCGATCTTTCATGGTCAGCATCTGCCCGGTGGGATGTTCGGCCTTGGCAATATAGAACAGCAAACTCTTGAGCAACTCGGTTGGCGGCGGCTGATTGATGCCCTGCATGCCCTGTTCGAGCAGACGCTTGAGCTCCTTGTCAGCCTCCTTGAACAGGCTGCGCAAGGCCGGGCTGTTGCCGATGGCACCGGCGCGCATGCCTTCGACCAGCGCCGAAGCGACCTGCCACAGCGGGCTCAGGGGCGCTGAACCGCAGAAGCTTTCCAGACGGCTGAAGACCTTGGCCAGGTACTCAAGGTGAGTGTCGTCGTCCTGTTCACGCAGCAAACCGACCAGGGCCATCTGCAACATCTGCCGCAACTTGCGCAGCACATTCGGCAATTCCGCCGGCTCCAGCCGCGCCAGGGACGCTTCGTCCAGGGGTGCCAGGCCAGGCAACTGCGGGCTGAACAGGCTGGTTTCCGACAACAGGCTTTCGCCCCGGGCGCTGCGCAGGTCGTTGATCAGCGGCAACACCACCAAGGGCAAATCGCGGCGGGCGCCTTGCACGCGATCCAGGTAGATCGGCAATTGCCCCAACGCTTGCAGCATGAGGTGCAACGCTTCATCGCGATGATTGACGCGATTGTGTTGCAAGGCGGTGACCAGTTGCTCCATTTCTTCGGCGAGCAAGGCCGCGCCGTAGAACTCGACCATCTGCAGGCTGCCGTGAACCTGATGGATGCACGCCAGGCATTCGCTCAGGGCGTGCGTCGCCTGCGGGTCATCAAGCTGGGTTTCGATCGCGTGATGAGCCTGCTTCAGCGTTTCGGCAATTTCGCCTTTGACCCATTCGAGGGCCACATAGTCGTGCCGATCACCCATAACCACTCCAATCCCCACTTCAATCAAGATAGCCATGCCCGGGGGCGGTTCAAGCTTTGTCCGTTACCTGCGCCTTGGTGGCCGGCAAGGTGAACCCGGACACCGACCGCCGCAACTGGCTGGCCATTTTTGCCAGGTTGCCAATGCTCTCGGCGGTGGCGGTAGAGCCGGACGAGGTCTGCGTGGTGATCTGCTGGATCACGTTCATGGTCAGGGAAATCTGACCGGCCGACGACGTCTGTTGTTGCGCGGCGTTGGAAATGCTCTGGATCAGCGCCGCCAGGGTCTTGGACACCCCTTCGATTTCTTCCAGGGCCACACCGGCATCCTGCGCCAGACGCGCGCCGCGCACCACTTCGGTGGTGGTCTGCTCCATGGAGATGACCGCTTCGTTGGTGTCGGCCTGGATCGCCCGCACCAGGGTCTCGATCTGCCGTGTTGCGGCGGACGAACGTTCCGCCAGGCGCTGCACCTCGTCGGCGACCACCGCAAAACCACGTCCGGCATCACCGGCCATGGACGCCTGGATCGCCGCGTTGAGAGCGAGGATGTTGGTCTGGTCGGCAATGTCATCGATCAGGCTGACAATATCGCCAATTTCCTGGGATGACTCGCCAAGGCGCTTGATTCGCTTGGCGGTGTCCTGGATCTGTTCGCGGATGTTGTCCATGCCGTGGATGGTGTTGTGCACCACCTCGTTGCCCTTGTTGGCGATTTCCACCGAACGCTCGGCCACCGCCGAAGACTCGGCGGCGTTGGCCGACACCTGGTCGATGGACTCGGCCATGTCGTTGATCGCGGTGGAGGCTTCGGAAATCTGTTGGGCCTGGTGTTCCGAGGCCTGTGCCAGGTGCATCGCGGTGGCCTGGGTTTCCTGCACGGCGGCGGCGACCTGCCCGGCTGTGAGGTTGATCGTGGCCACCAGGTCGCGCAGTTGGTCCACGGAATAGTTGATCGAGTCGGCAATGGTCCCGGTGAAGTCCTCGGTCACCGTGGCGGTCACGGTCAGGTCGCCATCGGCCAGGTCTTCGATTTCATCGAGCAGACGCAGGATCGCGTTCTGGTTGCGTTCGTTCTTCTCGGCGGTTTCGCGCAGCTGGCGATTGGTTTCACGCACCATCACCAGGCCGATGAGGATGATCGACATCAACGCTGCCAGGCCCAGGACATAACCGCCGATGGTGTCGGTGTCACGTCCCCCGGCGAGGTTTTCGAAACCGCTGGCCAGGTGGGACGCTTCGTCGAGCAGGGTTTGCGAGAGACTGAAGATATTGGTCGCCGATTCACGGACCTTGAACAGCTCCGGTGAGGTTTCGAGGATTTCGTCCACGGAGCCGGAAACGAATTCGAACAGCTCGGAAATCTCGATCAGCCGCGCACGCGCGTCTCGGTCCTCGACCTGGCTGACCCGCAGCGCTGCGTTGCCCTGGAGCATGCCGTTGAGCACCTGGCCGAAACGCGCCGCGTCACGGCCGAACGCATCGGCGGCCTGCTGTGAGTTTTCGTCGCCGGACAAGACGGTATTGACCGCGCCTAAAATACGTTCGGCCAACAGGGATTGACGCTGGGCCATCGCCACCTGGGCCGCCGGGGCGCCTCGTTGCAGCAGGGTTTCGACGACTTTTTCGTATTCGACCTGCAACTGCGGCACGGTTTCGGCCAGGGTCGCGGCGACCTGATGCAGCGACAACACCGTCTGCTCGCTGGACAGGATGGCGTCGGTGTTTTTCAGCAGGCGCTCCCAGTCCAGCTGCACGGCGCGCATTTCCGGGCGCACGCTGGCCGGTGCCGGTGGCAGGCCGGTAGCGGGGTCGCCTTTCTTCAGATAACTCCAGCGCCGGGCAAAATCGTTGCGCGCATCGCTGAGCAACTTGAACGCCGCAGCCTTGCCGGCAGCGGCTTCGGCGGCATTCTTGGCAATCCGTTGGGACAGCACGCGCAGCTCACCGGCGTGGCCGATGTACTGTTTGTCGTAAGTAGCCTGGGTGTTGAGGTACGCGAAGTTGGCGAACAACAACATGATGAAGATGATCAGGGCGATGAACAGCGCGATGATCTGCGATCGACTGCGCGACCCTTCCATTGGCTTGCCTGCTTTTGCTTTTGTCATCGGTCTTCGCCTGTTAACCCACTTCTGGGCCTACCAGAATCCCCTGTGGGAGCGGGCTTGCTCGCGAAAGCGGTGTGTCATCCAAGATTAAATTCGACTGGCATGACGCCTTCGCGAGCAAGCCCGCTCCCACATTAGATCGGTGTCGTTCCTGTTAAACGGCTACGTTCATGAATCCCTGCGACCGTGCGAGTGCAAACAGGCTGAACACTTGCCAGGTCTGTTCACGCTGAAACCGGCCCGTGATGAACGGTGAAATCGGGCTGTTCAACGTGTCTGCGGGCTCCAGGCTGTCCCGGGCAAAGTGCTGCAAGCCAAAGACCTCATCGACCAACAACCCGGCAAACACTTCGTCATGTTCCACCACCAACACGCGCCGCTGCTTGCGCGCCGCCGAAACCTCGTGGCCGAAGAAGCCTGCCAGGTCCATGATCGGCAACAGGCGCCCGCGCAGATTGGCCACGCCCTTCACCCACGGCTTGACCCCCGGCACCAGGGTAAACCGCGGCTCGTGCAACACTTCACCGACCTCGCCCATGGGCGCGACGTACCAGCGTTCGCCCAGGCGAAAACCGATGCCGCTCCAGCTGTCCTGCCGGGTCGGCTGGGACGGCAGGTCCGCCGCCAGCAAGCGACAGCGCCGGTCGATCTGCAGCAGCAGCTCGAAGGCGGTCAATGATTCGTTCATGGCCGCAGGATCAACCGGCCAGCACGTTGTTCAGGGTCTTGATCAGGGTGTCTTCGTCGACCGGCTTGGTCAGGTAGTCCCTGGCGCCCTGGCGCGTGCCCCAGACCTTGTCGGTTTCCTGATCCTTGGTGGTGATGATGATCACCGGGATGTGCCCGGTGTCCGGGTCTTTGGTCAACTGGCGGGTCGCCTGGAAACCGTTGAGGCCGGGCATGACGATGTCCATCAGCACCGCGTCGGGTTTTTCCTGGCGGGCCAGGGCCACGCCGTCTGCGCCGTTTTCGGCTTTCAATACTTCATGACCGTGCTTTTCCAGCATGCCGGTCAGTTTGTACATTTCAGTCGGCGAATCATCGACGATCAGGATACGTGCCATGGTCTTCCCCATTCTTGTCGGCGCAGGGCCCAATGGCCGAGCGTCTCTGTAGGTGTCTTACTGCGGCAAAACAGCGGCAAAGCCCGGGACATGGGCCTGGATCGCGTTCAGCAGTTCTTCCTTGCTGAAAGGTTTGGTCAGGAACTGGTCGGAGCCGACGATGCGCCCCTTGGCCTTGTCGAACAGCCCGTCCTTGGACGACAGCATAATCACTGGCGTGGACTTGAAGGCACTGTTGTTCTTGATTAAAGCGCAGGTCTGATAGCCATCCAGGCGCGGCATCATGATGTCGACGAAGATGATCCCGGGGTGGTGATCGGCGATCTTGGCCAGGGCATCGAACCCGTCGATGGCCGTGATGACCTCACAACCCACGTTCTTGAGCAGTGTTTCGGCGGTGCGGCGAATCGTCTTCGAATCGTCGATCACCATGACCTTCAAGGCGCTGGGTTGCTGTTCCATAGTGGCTCCACCGTCGCCTTTACGAATCTATTTGTCCCTCTGCGGGCCGTCGAGCCCTCGAAACCCTTGATGTTCAAGGCCCGGCACGACATGGCAGCCTTTTTAGCACAGTCTCCAAATCCAATCTATCGGCCGGCCCTGGCAGTGGTTTTTCCTTGACCGGGAACACACTCAGCGCCACTCTGACGCCACTTTTATACGCTGATCCTCTGTAGGAGCGAGCTCGCTCGCGATGGTCGTCAACGATAATGCTGACCGCCTGACACCCCGAGGCGCTCTCAGGTTTTTCGCGAGCAAGCTCGCTCCTACAGAGATCGACATCAGCCCCACATCTTGAGGAAACACCCATGAGCGTTCGTGTCGGGATTGTCATGGATCCTATCGCCAGCATCTCCTATAAAAAGGATAGCTCGCTGGCCATGCTGCTGGCCGCACAGAAGCGCGGCTGGGAACTGTTCTACATGGAGCAGCGCGACCTGTACCAGGCCGAAGGTCAGGCGCGGGCGCGGATGCGTCCGTTGAAAGTGTTCGCCAACCCGGAAAAATGGTTCGAGCTGGAAGCCGAGCAGGACGCCCTGCTGAGCGATCTGGACGTGATCCTGATGCGCAAGGATCCGCCCTTCGACATGGAATTCGTCTATTCCACCTATCTGCTGGAACAGGCCGAAAGCGCTGGTGTGCTGGTGGTCAACAAGCCGCAGAGCCTGCGCGACTGTAACGAAAAGCTGTTCGCCACGCTGTTCCCGCAGTGCACGCCGCCGACCATCGTCAGTCGTCGCCCGGACGTACTGCGCGAATTCGCCGACCATCATGGCGATGTGATCCTCAAGCCGCTGGACGGCATGGGCGGTTCCTCGATCTTCCGTCATACCGCCGGCCACCCGAACCTCTCGGTGATCCTCGAAACCCTGACCCTGCACGGCCAGCAGCAAATCATGATCCAGGGCTACCTGCCGGCCATCGTCGATGGCGACAAACGCATCCTGATGATCGACGGCGAACCGGTGGACTACTGCCTGGCGCGCATCCCCGCTGCCGGTGAGACCCGTGGCAACCTCGCTGCCGGTGGCCGCGGCGAAGCCCGTCCATTGACCGAGAAGGATCGCTGGATCGCGGCGCAAGTCGGCCCGACCCTGCGCGAGAAAGGCCTGTTGTTCGTTGGCCTCGATGTGATTGGCGAGCACCTGACCGAAATCAACGTCACCAGCCCGACGTGCATCCGCGAAATCGACAATGCCTTCGGCACCGATATTGGCGGCATGCTGATGGATGCCATCGATCAGAAGCTCAAGGCCCGTTGAAAAGCCAAACCAACATTGCGTTATCATGCGCGGCCTGTGAAAACGCGATGTTGGTTTCCTTGTCATGACCCTCCCGTCCGATCTGCCTCCCGAACTCGCCCGTTACGGCGTGCGCCCGGCCGATCGCCTCGGTTTTACCCTGTTCCTGGCGGCGCTGATCCACCTGGCATTGCTGCTGGGCGTCGGCTTCACGATGGTCGAGCCCAAGCAGATCAGCAAAACCCTGGAAATCACCCTCGCCACCTTCAAGAGCGAAAAGAAGCCGGACAAGGCCGATTTCCTTGCCCAGGAAAACCAGCAAGGCAGCGGCACCCTGGAGAAAAAGGCGATCCCCAAGACCACCGAGATCGCGCCGTTCCAGGACAACAAGGTACAGAAAGTCACACCGCCACCCGCCGCCAAGCCTGAAGTCCAGGAAGCCGCGCCCAAGGCTGCCGTGACCACCGTCGCGCCGAAGCCGAAAAAAGCTGCCGCGAAAACCGAAGAACCCAAACCCGTCACCAAACCTGCGGTGGCCGCGCCGACGTTCGACAGTGAACAGCTGTCCAGCGACATCGCCAGCCTCGAAGCCGAGCTGGCCCAGGAACAGCAGTTGTACGCCAAGCGCCCGCGCATCCATCGTCTGAGCGCCGCGTCGACCATGCGTGACAAGGGCGCCTGGTATAAGGACGAATGGCGCAAGAAGGTCGAGCGCATCGGCAACCTCAATTATCCCGACGAAGCCCGGCGCAAGCAGATCTACGGCAATTTGCGCCTGATGGTCTCGATCAACCGCGATGGTTCGCTGTATGAGGTGCTGGTGCTGGAGTCGTCCGGGCAACCGCTGCTGGATCAGGCGGCCCAGCGCATCGTGCGGCTGGCGGCGCCGTTTGCGCCGTTTACCGGGGACCTGTCGGATATCGACCGCCTGGAAATCATCCGCACCTGGAAATTCGCCCGCGGCGATCGCCTTTCCAGTAATTGACGAAGATCAAAAGATCGCAGCCTGCGGCAGCTCCTACATTTGGAATGCATTTCCCTGTAGGAGCTGCCGCAGGCTGCGATCTTTTGACGTGCTTCGGCTTGTCAGTTCGCCCCTCCAACGCCACACTAGCGCTCATGAAAAACGTCAGCCCCAGCTACCTCAAGCATCACTTCCTGATCGCCATGCCGCACATGGTCGACCCGAACTTTGCGCACACCTTGACCTACATCGTCGAGCACACGGCCAATGGTGCCATGGGGCTGGTGGTCAACCGTCCGCAGGACCTGAACCTGGCCGATATCCTCGAGCAATTGCGCCCGGACATCGAGCCGCCAGCGCTCTGCCAGCACGTGCCGATCTTCATCGGCGGGCCGGTGCAGACCGACCGCGGTTTTGTCCTGCACCCCACGGGCCAGGGTTTTCAAGCGACCGTTGATCTGGAAGGCGAACTGTCGCTGTCGACCTCCCAGGACGTTCTGTTCGCCATCGCCGATGGCGTTGGCCCGGCGAAAAGCGTGATCACCCTGGGTTATGCCGGCTGGGAAGCCGGGCAACTGGAGTCCGAACTGGCGCAGAACGCCTGGCTGACCTGCCCGTACGATGCCGACATCCTGTTCAACACCAGCAGCGAGCAGCGCCTGGAAGCGGCGGCCAAACACCTGGGCGTCAACCTCAGCCTGCTGACCAGCCAGGCGGGGCACGCCTGATGGCCCTGCGGTTGATTCTGGGGTTCGACTACGGCACCAAACAGATCGGCGTTGCGGTTGGCCAGGTGATTACCGGCCAGGCCCGCGAACTGTGCACTTTGAAGGCGCAAAACGGCATTCCCGACTGGGATCAGGTCGAAGCGCTGATCAAGGAGTGGAAACCCGACGCCGTGGTGGTCGGCCTGCCGCTGAACATGGACGGCACGCCCAGCGACATGTGCGCCCGCGCGGAAAAATTCGCCCGGCGCCTGAACGGTCGCTTCAACCTGCCCTTCTACACCCACGATGAACGCCTGACCACCTACGAGGCCAAGGGCGAACGCCTGGCCCGTGGCGGGCAGAAAGGCAGTTACCGCGACAACCCGGTCGACGCCATCGCCGCCGCCCTGCTGCTGCAAGGCTGGCTCGACGAGAATGGCGCATTGTTCCAATCCTAATCCTGAAGAGCCGTCACCCGTCTCTTTTAGCTACACCCCGAGCCACCTCCGGCAACGACCCGGCTCGGGCCCAAGAAGGAGCAACCATGAGCCTGCCCAATCCCGCCGAACTGATCAGCCAGATGGCGACTGATCTCAAGGCACACCTGGAACACCGTGGCATCAGCGAACCGCGCTACATCGGCATTCGTACCGGTGGCGTGTGGGTTGCCCAGGCCCTGCTCAAGGAGCTGGGCAGCGCTGAACCTCTTGGCACACTCGACGTATCCTTCTACCGCGACGACTTCAGCCAGAACGGCCTGCACCCGCAAGTGCGTCCGTCGGCCCTGCCGTTCGAGATCGAAGGCCAGCACCTGGTGCTGATCGACGACGTGCTGATGAGCGGCCGGACCATCCGCGCCGCCCTGAACGAACTGTTCGACTACGGTCGCCCGGCCAGCGTGACGCTGGTGTGCCTGCTGGACCTGGATGCCGGTGAACTGCCGATCCGCCCGAACGTATTGGGCGCGACCCTGTCCCTGGCAGCCCACGAGCGGGTAAAACTTTCGGGCCCGGAGCTCGAGCTCGAACTGCAAGATCTCGCCCTTTAATTCGCCCTATTGAGAGTCCCCCTCGCGATGACGCCTTTAGATACCAAGCGCCCGCTGCAGCTCAATGATCAGGGCCAGCTGCGCCACTTCCTCTCGCTCGACGGCTTGCGCCGCGAGCTGCTGACGGAAATCCTCGACACCGCCGACTCGTTCCTGGAAGTCGGCGCCCGGGCGGTGAAGAAAGTCCCGTTGCTGCGCGGCAAGACCGTGTGCAACGTGTTCTTCGAGAACTCGACCCGCACCCGCACCACCTTCGAACTGGCGGCCCAGCGCCTGTCGGCGGACGTGATCACCCTGAACGTGTCGACATCGTCGGCGAGCAAGGGGGAAACCCTGCTCGACACCTTGCGCAACCTGGAAGCCATGGCCGCCGACATGTTCGTCGTGCGCCACGGTGACTCCGGCGCTGCACACTTCATTGCCGAACATGTTTGCCCGCAAGTGGCGATCATCAACGGCGGCGACGGCCGTCACGCGCACCCGACCCAGGGCATGCTCGACATGCTCACCATCCGCCGGCACAAGGGCGGCTTCGAAAACCTGTCGGTGGCCATCGTCGGCGACATCCTGCACTCGCGGGTCGCGCGCTCGAACATGCTGGCCCTGAAAACCCTGGGCTGCCCGGACATCCGCGTGATCGCGCCGAAGACCCTGCTGCCGATCGGCATCGAGCAATACGGCGTGAAGGTCTACACCGACATGACCGAAGGCCTGAAAGACGTCGACGTGGTGATCATGCTGCGCCTGCAGCGTGAACGCATGACCGGCGGCCTGCTGCCGAGCGAAGGCGAGTTCTACCGCCTGTTCGGCCTGACCACCGCGCGCCTGGCCGGCGCCAAGCCCGATGCCATCGTCATGCACCCGGGGCCGATCAACCGCGGCGTGGAAATCGAGTCGGCGGTGGCCGACGGCCCGCACTCGGTGATCCTCAACCAGGTGACCTACGGCATTGCGATTCGTATGGCGGTGCTGTCCATGGCCATGAGCGGACAGACTGCGCAGCGCCAATTCGAGCAGGAGAACGCCCAGTGAAGCTCAGCATTCTTGGCGCACGCGTTATCGATCCGGCCAGCGGCCTGGATCAAGTGACTGATATCCACATTGAAGCCTGCAAGATCGTCGGCCTCGGCGCCGCTCCAGCGGGTTTCGTTGCAGTAGACACCATCGACGCCAAGGGCCTGGTGGCGGCCCCTGGCCTGGTCGACCTCAACGTCGCCCTGCGCGAACCGGGCTACAGCCGTAAAGGCTCGATCACCAGCGAAACCCGTGCGGCGGCTGCCGGCGGCGTCACCAGCCTGTGCTGCCCGCCGAAAACCAAACCGGTGCTGGACACCTCGGCCGTCGCCGAACTGATCCTCGACCGCGCCCGCGAGGCCGGCAACACCAAAGTCTTCCCGATCGGCGCACTGAGCAAAGGCCTGGACGGCGAACAACTGGCCGAACTGGTTGCCTTGCGCGATGCCGGCTGCGTGGCCTTCGGCAACGGTCTGGAGAGCTTCCGCAACACCCGCACCCTGTGTCGGGCGCTGGATTACGCGGCCACCTTCGACCTCACGGTGATCTTCAACTCCCAGGACCACGACCTGGCGGAGGGCGGCCTGGCCCATGAAGGCCCGACCGCGAGCTTCCTCGGCCTGCCGGGCATTCCGGAAACCGCCGAAACCGTGGCCCTGGCCAGGGATCTGCTGCTGGTCGAACAGACCGGCGTGCGTGCGCACTTCAGCCAGCTCACCAGCGCCCGTGGTGTCGCCCTGATCGCCCAGGCCCAGCAGCGCGGCCTGAAGGTCACGGCGGATGTCGCCCTGTACCAGTTGATCCTGACCGACGAAGCGCTGATCGATTTCAGCAGCCTCTATCACGTGCAGCCACCTCTGCGCACCCGCGCCGACCGCGATGGCCTGCGTGCCGCCGTGAAATCAGGCGTGGTCTCGGCCATTTCCAGCCATCACCAACCTCACGAACGAGACGCCAAGCTGGCGCCATTCGGGGCCACCGAGCCAGGCATCAGCAGCGTTGAACTGCTGCTGCCGCTGGCAATGACTCTGGTGGAAGACGGCTTGCTGGACCTGCCGACGCTGCTGGCGCGCCTCAGCACCGGCCCTGCCGAGGCCCTGCGCCTGCCGGCGGGCAAGCTGGCGGTGGGTGGCGCGGCGGATATCGTGCTGTTCGACCCCGCGGCCTCGACCGTGGCCGGTGAGACCTGGCTGTCCAAGGGCGAGAATTGCCCGTTCATTGGGCACAGTTTGCCGGGTGTGGTGCGTTATACCCTGGTGGATGGGCGGATCAGCCACCAGGCCTAAGACCGCGTCGCTGCATTCGCGAGCAAGCCCGCTCCCACATTGGATCTGTGTCGTTCACAAATCCAATGTGGGAGCGGGCTTGCTCGCGAAGACTTACTGGAAGGCGCCGCGATTCTGGGCGTTACGCACGGAAACCTGGTCATTCAGTGTCCAGAAGTCATACAGCACCCCCAGAAAGAACAACCCACCCGTCACCAGGTACAGCAACCCGCTGATCCACTTCCCCTGATACATCCGGTGCACCCCGAAAACCCCCAGAAACGTCAGCAGGATCCACGCCACGTTGTATTCGATCGGCCCGGCGGTAAACCGCAGGTCCGCTTCACGGTCCATGGCCGGAATCAGGAACAGGTCGATCAACCAGCCGATCCCCAGCAAACCGAAGGTGAAAAACCAGATCGTCCCGGTCACCGGCTTGCCGTAATAAAAGCGATGAGCCCCGGTAAAGCCAAAAATCCACAGCAGGTAACCGATCACTTTACTGTGGGTATCCTGGTGCGGGACGGGCGCTTGATAGGTGTTCATGGATGACCTCGATTCACACGATAGATAAATATTCTTTAAATCTTTGTGACTTTTTTACGAGCAGCCGACGTATGGCACATGTTAGCGTCTCTCTCGCCAAACCCCTATAGCACTTGGCTTCTGTCCGACAATTGCGTCCATTCGCCGCTTATTTGGTTCCGTTGACCCCAAGGTTAATCGACCAACGGCCCCGGAAGGCACAAAAAAGCTGTTATAAAGTTGCGCGCCAACACATACGAGCCCTGCCTAATGCGTCCATTTTTCAAGACATGGCTAACCATTTGCCTATTATTGCCACTGGCCGCCCACGCCACCAATCGTGAGCAACGTCTTCCGAACGTTAATGGTTACACCCAGAAATCCCATGCCGCTGCTCCTTCGAGCAAAAGCAAGAAATCGGTCAAATCAGCTCCGCAGCTGGTCAGCAAAAGCAGCCTGGTACCGCCAATGGGGACCAAGGAAAGCAGCAACGTGCTGAGCCGCGCCGTCAACGTCCTCGGTACGCCGTACCGCTGGGGCGGCAGCAGCCCGAGCAAAGGCTTCGACTGCAGCGGCCTGGTCAAATATGCGTTCAACGACGCCACGTTTGACCTGCCACGGACCTCCAATGCCATGGCCAGCGGCCACGGCGAGAAAGTCGATCGCAACGATTTGAAACCGGGCGACCTGATTTTCTTCAACATCAAGAGCCGTCGAGTCAATCACGTTGCCATCTACCTGGGCAACGACCGCTTCATCCACGCACCACGCCGTGGCAAGTCGGTGAGCATCGACACTTTGAAGAAACCGTATTGGGAAAAGCACTACGTAGTGGCCAAGCGGGTTCTGCCGAAAGAACAGAATGCGATGCGGGTTGTGCAGCGCTGATTACAGCTGCTGAAATCTACTTCGGATGTAATGGCCTCTTCGCAAGCAAGCCCGCTCCCACATTGGAATGCGTTCCCCTGTGGGAGCGGGCTTGCTCGCGAAGGCGTCTTTGAAAGCGCCACGCCGTCGACTCAAAAATTATCCGGCGACCGCGCCTTCTCCCGCGCCTGATCGCGACTGACCAACCCCCTGGTCACCAGATCCTTCAAACTCATATCCAGCGTCTGCATCCCCAGCGACCCGCCCGACTGAATCGACGAATACATCTGCGCCACCTTGTCTTCACGGATCAGGTTACGAATCGCCGACGTTCCCAGCATGATCTCGTGGGCCGCCACCCGACCACCGCCAATCTTCTTGACCAAGGTCTGGGACACCACCGCCAGCAACGATTCGGACAGCATCGAACGCACCATCGACTTCTCATCCCCGGGAAACACGTCGATGATCCGGTCGATGGTTTTCGCCGCCGAGGTCGTGTGCAGCGTGCCGAACACCAGGTGACCCGTCTCGGCAGCGGTCAACGCCAGGCGGATAGTCTCCAGGTCACGCAGCTCCCCCACCAGGATCACGTCCGGGTCTTCGCGCAGGGCCGAGCGCAAGGCTGTGGCGAAACTGCGGGTATCGCGGTGGACTTCACGCTGATTGATCAGGCATTTGCGCGACTCGTGGACGAACTCGATAGGATCTTCAATCGTCAGGATGTGGTGATGGCGATGGCTGTTCAGGTAATCGATCATCGCTGCCAGAGTGGTGGACTTGCCGGACCCCGTCGGGCCGGTCACCAGTACCAGGCCGCGGGGTGCATCAGTCATCTTGTGAAACACTTCGCCCATGCCCAGCTCTTCCATGCTCCGGACCCTGGACGGGATCGTACGAAACACCGCACCAGCGCCTCGGCTCTGATTGAAGGCATTGACCCGGAAGCGCGCGATGCCGGGCACCTCAAAGGAAAAGTCGGTTTCCAGATGCTGTTCGAACGCCACCCGCTGGGTATCGTTCATGATGTCGTAGATCAGCGCCTGCACCTCCTTGTGCTCCAGGGCCGGCAAGTTGATGCGCCGCACGTCGCCATCGACGCGGATCATCGGCGGCAGGCCGGCCGACAAATGCAGGTCGGACGCGCCTTGTTTGGCGCTGAACGCCAGCAACTCAGTGATATCCATAGCGCCCCTCAATTCCAGTAGAATGCCGCCAACCTCAGACCGCTGGCGCCTCTTGAATGTCCACGATAGCAGACAACATTGAACAGGTTGGTTCACGCATTCGTGCCGCCGCCCTCGCCGCCCACCGCGATGAAAACAGCGTGCAGTTGCTGGCCGTGAGCAAGACCAAACCCGCCCAGGCGCTGCGTGAAGCCCATGCCGCGGGCCTGCGCGACTTTGGTGAGAACTACCTGCAGGAAGCCCTGGGCAAGCAGCTTGAATTGACCGACCTGCCCTTGATCTGGCACTTCATCGGCCCCATTCAATCGAACAAGACTCGTGCAATCGCCGAGCACTTCGCCTGGGTGCATTCCGTGGATCGCCTGAAAATTGCACAACGCTTGTCCGAACAACGTCCTGCCGATCTGCCTCCCTTGAACATCTGCATCCAGGTCAACGTCAGTGGTGAAGCCAGCAAATCCGGCTGCACCCCGGCGGACCTGCCGGCCCTGGCCAACGCCATCAGCGCCTTGCCGCGCCTGAAGTTGCGCGGGCTGATGGCGATTCCCGAGCCGACCGAAGATCGCGCCGCCCAGGATGCCGCGTTCGCTGCCGTGCAAAACCTGCAGGCCAGCCTGAATTTGCCACTCGACACACTTTCCATGGGCATGAGCCACGACCTCGAGTCGGCCATTGCCCAGGGTGCCACCTGGGTCCGTATCGGTACGGCCCTGTTTGGCGCCAGAGATTACGGTCAACCTTGACCCCATTTTATAAGGACCTGACATGAGCAAGACACGTATTGCCTTTATCGGTGCCGGCAACATGGCCGCCAGCCTGATCGGCGGCCTGCGGGCCAAAGGTCTGGAAGCGGCGCAGATCCGCGCCAGCGATCCGGGTGAAGAAACCCGTGCCCGCGTGAGCGCCGAACACGGCATCGAAGTGTTCGCCGACAACGCCGACGCCATCCAGGGCGCGGACGTGATCGTGCTCGCGGTGAAGCCCCAGGCGATGAAGGCTGTCTGCGAAGCCATTCGCCCAAGCCTGAAACCCGAGCAACTGGTAGTGTCGATCGCCGCCGGCATCACCTGCGCCAGCATGAACAACTGGCTCGGCGCCCAGCCGATCGTGCGCTGCATGCCCAACACCCCGGCGCTGTTGCGTCAGGGCGTGAGCGGTCTGTTCGCCACCGCCCAGGTGAGCGCCGAGCAGCGCCAGCAAGCCCAGGAACTGCTGTCGGCCGTTGGCGTTGCCCTGTGGCTGGACGAGGAACAGCAGCTGGATGCGGTCACTGCCGTGTCGGGCTCGGGCCCTGCGTACTTCTTCCTGCTGATCGAAGCCATGACCGCCGCTGGCGTCAAACTCGGCCTGCCGGCAGACATCGCCGCTCAACTGACGCTGCAGACCGCCCTGGGCGCCGCCCACATGGCAGTGTCCAGCGACGTCGACGCCGCCGAGCTGCGTCGCCGCGTGACTTCGCCTGCGGGCACCACGGAAGCCGCGATCAAATCGTTCCAGGCCAACGGCTTCGAAGCACTGGTGGAAAAAGCCCTGGGCGCCGCCGCGCACCGCTCGGCCGAGATGGCTGAGCAACTCGGTCGCTAATCAGCACTTAATAAGGAATCAACAATGCTCGGACTCAATGACGCTGCCATTTTTGTGATCCAGACCCTGGGCAGCCTGTATCTCTTGATCGTGTTGCTGCGTTTCATCCTGCAACTGGTGCGGGCGAACTTCTACAACCCGCTCTGCCAATTCGCCGTAAAAGCTACTCAACCGCTGCTCAAGCCGCTGCGCCGGGTGATCCCGAGCATGTTCGGCCTGGACATGTCCTCGCTGGTGCTGGCCCTGATTGTGCAAATGGCGCTGTTCGCGGTCATCCTGCTGCTCAGTGGCTACTCAGTCGACGTGCTGTTCCTGGCACCCTGGGCGCTGATCGGCATCTTCGCGCTGTTCTTGAAGATCCTGTTCTGGGCGATGATCATCAGCGTGATCCTGTCCTGGGTCGCTCCGGGCAGCCACAACCCGGGCGCCGAACTGGTCCAGCAGATCACCGAGCCGGTACTGGCTCCGTTCCGCCGGATCATCCCGAACCTGGGCGGTCTCGACATCTCGCCGATCTTCGCCTTCATCGCCCTGCAATTGCTGCAGAGCTGGCTGATTCCGCGCCTGGCGTACTACGCGCTGATGCCGAAGGAATTGTTTGGCCTGATCTAATACCGCGTTATCGTTCTTCGCGAGCAAGCCCGCTCCCACATTGGAATGCGTTCCCCTGTGAGAGCGGGCTTGCTCGCGAATGGCGCACCTCGGTCCAATTGAAATAAATCAGGCCCGGCCTTTGCTTGCCGCTAACCCCACCGGTCTTTAGACTTACGCCTCATTTCAACGAGAGCAGGGTCGATGCCAGCTGCCTTCCCCCCCGATTCTGTTGGTCTGGTGACGCCGCAAGTGGCGCACTTCAGCGAAGCCCTGGCGTTGGCCTGCGGCCGCTCGCTCCCGGCCTATGACCTGGTTTACGAGACCTACGGCACCCTGAACGCCACGGCGAGCAACGCCGTGCTGATCTGCCACGCCTTGTCCGGCCACCACCATGCGGCGGGCTATCACAGCCCCGACGACCGTAAACCCGGTTGGTGGGACAGCTGCATCGGACCCGGCAAGCCCATCGACACCAGCAAGTTCTTCGTGGTCAGCCTGAACAACCTTGGCGGCTGCAATGGCTCTACCGGCCCGAGCAGCATCAACCCGGAGACCGGCAAGCCGTTCGGCGCGGACTTCCCGGTATTGACCGTGGAAGACTGGGTGCACAGCCAGGCGCGCCTGGCCGATCGCCTCGGCATTGCCCAATTTGCCGCGGTGATCGGCGGCAGCCTCGGCGGCATGCAGGCGATGCAATGGAGCATCACTTACCCCGAGCGCATCCGCCATTGCGTGGCGATCGCCTCGGCGCCCAAGCTGTCGGCGCAGAACATCGCCTTCAACGAAGTGGCACGCCAGGCGATCCTCACCGACCCGGAATTCCACGGCGGTTCGTTCCAGGAACACAGCGTGATCCCCAAGCGCGGGCTGATGCTGGCGCGCATGGTCGGGCACATCACCTACCTGTCCGACGACTCCATGGGCGAGAAATTCGGTCGCGGCCTGAAAAGCGAGAAGCTCAACTACGACTTCCACAGCGTCGAGTTCCAGGTCGAAAGCTACCTGCGTTATCAAGGTGAAGAGTTCTCCGGGCGTTTCGATGCCAACACTTACCTGCTGATGACCAAGGCCCTGGACTACTTCGACCCGGCGGCCAACTTCGACGATGACCTGGCGAAAACCTTCGCCGGCGCCACTGCCAGGTTCTGCGTGATGTCGTTCACCACCGACTGGCGCTTCTCCCCTGCCCGCTCGCGGGAACTGGTGGACGCGCTGATGGCCGCGCGCAAGGACGTCTGCTACCTGGAAATCGACGCGCCGCAGGGCCACGACGCCTTCCTGATTCCGATCCCGCGCTACCTGCAGGCGTTCGGCAATTACATGAACCGCATTACGTTGTGAGATAGCCATGAGAGCTGATCTGGAAATCATCCAGGAATGGATCCCCGCCGGTAGCCGCGTGCTCGACCTCGGTTGCGGCGATGGCGAGCTGCTGACCTGGCTGCGCGACAACAAGCAGGTCACCGGCTACGGCCTGGAAAACGACGCGGACAACATCGCCGAGTGCGTGGCCAAGGGCATCAACGTCATCGAGCAGGACCTGGACAAGGGCCTGGGCAACTTTGCCAGCAACAGCTTCGACATCGTGGTCATGACCCAGGCACTGCAAGCAGTGCACTACCCGGACAAGATCCTCGAGGAAATGCTGCGGGTCGGCCGCCAGTGCATCATCACCTTCCCCAATTTCGGTCACTGGCGCTGCCGCTGGTACCTGGCGAGCAAGGGCCGGATGCCGGTTTCCGAGTTCCTGCCCTACACCTGGTACAACACGCCGAACATTCACTTCTGCACCTTCGCGGATTTTGAAGCCTTGTGTCGCGAACGTGAGGCCAAGGTCATTGATCGGCTGGCCGTGGATCAACAGCATCGGCACGGGTGGGCCAGTAAGCTATGGCCTAATCTGTTAGGTGAGATCGGTATTTACCGCGTCAGCAGTCCGGGGCTTGCAGACCACAAGGTCGCGGTCTGAATCACCACATTTCGAGGAGAACGAACATGGGTCGTCTAGCGCTGCTTCTACTCACCGCCTGCCTGAGCGTCACGGCCATGGCCGCCGATGCGATCAAAGGTGATCGTCAGGAAAAATTCGGCGACGTGACGGTGCACTACAACACCTTCAACTCCACGTTCCTGACGCCGGACATCGCCAAGGCCGCAGAGCTCACCCGCAGCAAGAACCAGGGCGTGATCAACGTTTCGGTGCTCAAGGACGGCAAGCCGCAGATGGCCCAGGTCAGCGGTACGGTCAAAGACCTGGCCAGCCAGAGTGTGAACCTGAACTTCCGCCAGATCACCGAACAAGGCGCGATCTACTACATCGCCCAATTCCCGGTGGAGCAGCAGGAAACCCGCACCTTCGACATCAAGGTGCAGACCGGTGACAAAATCAACACCATCAACTTCAACCAAGAGCTCTTCCCCGGCGAATGATCAACTTCACGCAACTCGTACTGGCCAGCCATAACGCCGGCAAACTCAAGGAACTCCAGGCCATGCTCGGCGAGTCGGTGCAACTGCGCTCGATCGGCGAGTTCAGCAGCGTGGAGCCTGAAGAAACCGGCCTGTCGTTCGTCGAGAACGCCATCCTCAAGGCCCGCAATGCCGCGCGCATTTCCGGCCTGCCGGCCCTGGCCGACGATTCCGGGCTGGCGGTGGATTTCCTCGGCGGTGCGCCGGGCATCTACTCGGCGCGTTATGCCGATGGCAAGGGCGATGCGGCGAACAACGCCAAGCTGCTCGACGTGTTGAAGGACGTGCCTGAAGCCGAACGCGGCGCGCAGTTCGTCTGCGTGCTGGCGCTGGTACGGCACGCCGACGATCCGCTGCCGATTCTCTGCGAAGGCCTGTGGCACGGGCGCATCCTGACCCAGGCCAGCGGCGAACACGGTTTTGGCTACGACCCGCTGTTCTGGGTGCCGGAGCGTGATTGCTCCAGCGCCGAGTTGAGCCCGGCCGACAAGAACCAGATCAGCCACCGCGCCCGTGCAATGGATCTGCTGCGCCAGCGTCTGGGCTTGAAATGACCCGTGAATCCTCCGCGTCGCCGCTGATCTTCGGCGGCGCCGCACAATCGCCTCGGGCCGCCCTGCCGGTGCTGCCGCCCCTGGCGCTGTACATCCACATCCCGTGGTGCGTACGCAAATGCCCTTACTGCGACTTCAACTCCCACACCGCCAGCCCCGTGCTGCCGGAAGAAGAGTATGTCGACGCGTTGCTGGCCGACCTCGATCAGGACCTGCACGCCGTTTATGGCCGAGAGCTGAGCTCGATCTTCTTTGGCGGCGGCACGCCTAGCCTGTTCAGCGCCCAGGCCCTTGGGCGCCTGCTCAAAGGCGTGGAACAGCGCATCCCGTTTACCCACGACATCGAAATCACCCTGGAAGCCAACCCCGGTACGTTCGAGCAAGAGAAGTTCGTTGCCTACCGCGCGCTGGGCATCAATCGCCTGTCGATCGGCATCCAGAGCTTTCAACAAGAAAAGCTCGAGGCCCTGGGTCGCATCCACAACGGTGACGAAGCGGTGCGCGCCGCCGGCATGGCCCGTCAGGCCGGGTTCGATAACTTCAACCTGGACTTGATGCACGGCTTGCCCGATCAATCCCTGGACGACGCCCTGAGCGACCTGCGCCAGGCCATCGCCCTGAAGCCGACCCACCTGTCCTGGTATCAGCTGACCCTGGAACCCAACACCGTGTTCTGGAACCAGCCACCGACGCTGCCGGAAGACGACACCCTGTGGGATATCCAGGAAGCCGGGCAGGCGCTGCTGGCCGAACACGGTTACGCGCAATACGAAGTCTCCGCCTACGCCCAGCCCGGGCGCCCGGCGCGGCACAATCTCAATTACTGGAGTTTTGGCGACTTCATCGGCATCGGTGCCGGCGCCCACGGCAAGCTGAGCCATCCGGACGGCCGCATCGTGCGCACCTGGAAGACCCGCTTGCCGAAGGATTACCTGAATCCGGCGAAAAGCTTCCAGGCCGGCGAGAAAGCGCTGACCAATGACGAGATGCCGTTCGAGTTCCTGATGAACGCCCTGCGCCTGACGGCCGGGGTCGAGGCGCGGCTGTACCCGGAACGCACCGGAATGTCCCTGGAAAGCCTCGCCAAAAGCCGTCGCGAAGCCGAACAAAGCGGCCTGTTGCAGGTCGAACCGTCACGTCTGGCGGCTACCGAGCGCGGACAACTCTTCCTCAACGACTTGCTGCAGAAATTTCTGAGCTGATTTCAGCCTTAAGGGAAAACGAATGGATTTGGTACTCGACCTGCTCGCCACCGCGTCTCGCTGGAGCCGCAGCAACCTCTCGGAAATCGCCCTCGCCCTAGTAGGTTGCCTGCTGGTGTTGTTCGGTGCGGATTTCAAAGGCTGGGTCGAGCAACGCCTGGGCAGCATCGCCGGCGCCTTGCGCGTACCGCTGATGTCCCTGCTGTGCATGATCGGCAGCGGTGCGGCGCTGATCTATGCCACGCCGTGGATCGTCAAGGGTTTGAGCCAGTTCAACAACTACAGCCTGGCGCCGGTGTTGTTGGTGGTACTGGTGCTGATTGGCGTAGTCGCCGACCGCCGCTAAAGCGGCGGCAACTTGCGCTCCATTGCTTTGATCAACGACGTATGAGTTGCTGCCATTGGCGCAAAACGGCATAGCAGTTCGTCTAGATGGTCGACTGAGCGCAGATACATCACGCAGACAAAGTCGTCATCCCCCGTCACCTTGTAAAAGGTGACGCACTCCTCCGCCTCCCTGAGTAGCTGCTCCACCGTTTGCATCTGACCGGGATTGGAGCGCATCCGAACAATCATCTGCAGCCGATATCCGACCACCTCGGGATCGACATCGACGCAGTAACCCTTGATTGCAGTCCTCTCCAAGTGCCGAAGTCGCTCCCCGCAACTGGGTGCAGACAGGCCAACCTGCCGGCTCAATGCTTTCACCGACAACCTGGCATTACTATTCAGTGCAGTGATGATCGATTTGTCGAGCGGGTCAAGTACCGCCTCTTTTTTAATAAGTTTTTTCATTCTGATGGCCTTCTGAAAACAGGTCTATGAAGGAGAACTCGTTGATCTTGTCGCATGCCAATGGAATTCATAGCACGTCGTCGGCTGTACTCATACACTCAAAAAACCGCCAAGCAGTGTTATAGAAAAATACTACATAAAAATCGGAATGAGATGACGAGGTATCAAAATGAAACTTGAGCCCGACGAAAATCTGTTTGCCTGCTATCTTTCAAACCTGTTCCCAGAACAGCGCATATTTACATTAAGAAACAAATTTTCCAGAGATGGATTCGTTAAAATTAATGACATTGTTGATGCAGAACTCAAAAACCTTATAAAAAAAGAAGTATTAACACTGCTTGAGCAGCAGGGGGAGCGTCGGGATTTGCTGCTAGCTACAACCGATAACACCCCTAGGCACATGAGTGTTGTACGCAGCGAATGGATCGCCCAACAGAAAGGACTTATATATAAGCTCTCACGCTCATCAAATTTGCTTGGGCTCTTGTCGCGTATAGCGGGCACTGAGGTAACCGCGCAAGTTTCAGCCGATGAAGAGTTCCTGATCACCCGACAAGAAAAAAAGGGTGACACGCATGGCTGGCATTGGGGTGATTATAGCTTCGCATTGATCTGGATTATCGAAACACCGCCAATTTCTTGCGGGGGCATGCTCCAGTGCATTCCTCATACTTACTGGGACAAAAACAACTCACAAATAAACGAAATACTCACCAAACATAAAATTTCCACCTATGGATTTGTTACCGGGGACATTTACTTCCTTCGAACTGACACGACGCTGCACAGAACCATCCCTCTCAGCGAAGACGTCACCCGAATTATCTTAAATATGACCTGGGCTGATAGACGACTGATGGATAAACCTCTTTCTGGTAACGACCGTTGGTGGGAAGACAAACACGCTGAAGCTGCGCGCACTGAACAATAATCTTTCGTTTCTGAAAACAGTGAGCCATTTATGCATGATCAAAAATGTTTAAACGATGCAGCTTTAATGCTGGAACGAGCGAGCTCATCGGTGGCGATGGCAGACTTGGTTAAAGATGCCGTGAATCGAAATCAGTGTTGGCGCGGACAGCAATGCATCAACCTTGTTGCAGCTGAAGCTCCATCAAGTCCCACCGCCAGAAACCTATTGGCGAGTGAAATCGGGATACGTGCCTCCGGTGGTGGCATAGGTCGTGACAATCGTTTTTTTACCGGCATGGCGTTGATCGACGAAGTTGAATCACTTTGTGTAGAGCTATTGAAAAAGGCCTTCCGCTGCCACCACGCCGACCATCGTTTGATGGGAGGAATGGCGGGCGTCATGGCAGCCTATACAGCGCTGGCATCACCGGGCGACAGCGTGATGACCGTGCCGATCATGCAAGGTGGCGACTCCAGCCACCGGAGCAATGGTCCTCCAGGAGTCAGAGGATTAGAGATCATCGATCTCCCTTTCCACGCCGGGACGAACGATATTGATATCGACTTGTTCAAGCAAATTGCCACGTATCGCAAACCGAGAGTCGTCGGTATCGGGATGACGCTGACGCTCTTCCCGATACCGCTGGAGCGAATAAAGGAAATTATTTCCCCATGGGGCGGCAAGGTTTACTTCGACGCAGCGCATCAACTTGGGCTGATTGCAGCCGGACTTTTTCAGGATCCGCTGAGGGAAGGCGCAGACCTGATGACCGGGTCTTCAGGAAAAACGTTCAGCGGCCCCCAGGGCGGGATAATCGTTTGGGATGATGAGGAACTGAGTGCAGCTATTTATCGTAGCATTTTCCCGATGCTTACTGGCAGCCACCAAATTAATCGTGTTGCCGCGTTAGCAGTGGCAACAACCGAGATAATCGAGTATGGCAAGACCTACATGACACAGGTAGTAAAAAATGCGCAACGATTGGGCATGGAACTAAAAAAGCGCGGTTTGAATGTTCTATTCCACGAGCGCAATTTTACAGCCACCCACCAGATTGTTATTAAATCGACTTATCTGGATAGCGCCGCCCAGGAAGTCAGATTATTAGAGTCTGCCAATATCATATGCAATAAAACACCACTTGGCTGGGGATCATCAAAAGACAGCCCTGCAGATCAAAGCGCGATAAGACTGGGTACTACCGAAATCACAAGACGAGGAATGAAGGAGCACCACATGGCGTGGATAGCTGAAAGAATAGCCGAAGCACTGCACCATTCACGCAGTCCCGAGTTGATTGCCCAAGATGTAATCGAGTTCATGAAAGATTTTAGAACGCTGTACTTCTGCCACGACACCGCTACTCACTGAAGCCCTCTTTCAGGTTTTCCCTATGAGCTTTATTACATCTTCGGAGTTTTCTTTTCTAATAACAGCCTCAGCGCTACTTGCAAGTCCAGGGCCCGCAACAATGGCTCTGGCGGCGAGTGGGGCGGCATACGGGCTCAAGCGATCACTCCTGTTCTTCGCCGGAATCATGGCAGGGCTCGCGATTTCAGTTAGCCTGGTAGCGTCAGGCGTCTTCCTTGTTATTCAACAGGTTCCAATACTTGCTACGGGAGTGGGACTTGTCTCGGCAGCCTACATCCTGTTCCTCGCCTGGTCGATTGCTAGAACTCCGCCTATCAGTAGTGTAACAACGGTGGCAGCACCACGATGGAATGCCGGATTTATTATTGGCGTAACCAATATCAAAGCCTACGCAGTATTTGCAGCGCTGCTGGGAGGATTTCCGCTGGGATTACCACATCCATGGGATTTGGTATTCAAGATTGCTGGTAGCCTGGGGATCTGCGTTACTTTTGATTTTATCTGGCTTTGTTCCGGCAATCATTTGAGACGCTTTTTTATCCGACCACGCTGGAATCGAGCACTCAACATAAGCTTTGCCATGCTGATGATATCCAGCGTTGCCTGGTCGCTATTGCTCTGAGATTCAACATGGGCAGGAGCGGGCGAGCCGCTCCTGAACATTAGGACTGTTTTTCGAACTTCAGGTCCCAAACGCCATGCCCAAGACGTTCGCCACGGCGTTCGAACTTGGTGATCGGCCGCTCGGCCGGGCGTGGTACACATTTTCCGTCTTCGGCCAGGTTGCGGTAACCCGGGGCCACGTTCATCACTTCCAGCATGTACTCGGCATACGGTTCCCAGTCGGTGGCCATGTGCAGGATACCGCCGACCTTCAGCTTGCTGCGCACCAGCTCGGCGAATGACGCCTGGACGATACGACGCTTGTGGTGACGGCTCTTGTGCCACGGGTCCGGGAAAAACAGCATCAGGCGGTCGAGGCTGTTATCGGCCACGCAGCGGTTGAGCACTTCGATGGCATCGCAATCGTAGACCCGCAGGTTGGTCAAACCCTGAGTCAGCACGCCATTGAGCAGCGCGCCGACACCCGGACGGTGAACCTCGACGCCGATGAAATCCTGATCCGGCGAAGCCGCGGCCATTTCCAGCAGCGAATGGCCCATGCCGAAGCCGATTTCCAGCGAGCGCGGTGCCGAGCGACCGAACACCTGGTCGAAGTCCACCGGCGCTTCGGCCAGGGGCAGCACGAACAGTGGCGCGCCCTGCTCCAGGCCGCGTTGCTGGCCTTCGGTCATGCGCCCGGCGCGCATCACGAAACTCTTGATGCGGCGGTGTTGGCGCTCGTCGCCTTCTTCCGTCTGGATTGGCGTGTCGTTCGATTCAGTCATCAATGGCTCTTACTTGATCAGACCATCCAGCGGCGAAGAGGCGCTGGCATAGAGTTTTTTCGGCATGCGGCCGGCGAGGTAGGCCAGGCGGCCTGCGACGATCGCGTGTTGCATGGCTTCGGCCATCATGATCGGCTGCTGGGCGTGGGCGATGGCCGAGTTCATCAGCACCGCATCACAGCCCAGTTCCATGGCGATGGTGGCGTCGGATGCGGTGCCGACACCGGCATCCACCAGCACCGGGATGTTCGCTTCTTCGAGGATGATCTGCAGGTTGTACGGGTTGCAGATCCCCAGGCCCGAACCGATAAGACCGGCCAGCGGCATCACTGCGATGCAGCCGATTTCCGCCAGTTGACGGGCAATGATCGGGTCATCGCTGGTGTAGACCATCACGTCGAAGCCTTCCTTGACCAGCGATTCAGCGGCCTTGAGGGTTTCGATCACGTTGGGGAACAGGGTTTTCTGGTCGGCCAGCACTTCCAGCTTCACCAGGTTGTGGCCATCGAGCAGCTCACGGGCCAGGCGGCAGGTGCGCACGGCCTCGATCGCGTCGTAGCAGCCGGCGGTGTTCGGCAGGAAGGTGTAGCGATCCGGCGAGAGGAAATCCAGCAGGTTCGGTTCGCCCGCGTTCTGGCCGAGGTTGGTACGGCGCACGGCGAAAGTGACGATCTCGGCACCCGAGGCCTCGATGGCCAGGCGGGTTTCTTCCATGTCACGGTACTTGCCGGTACCGACCAGCAAACGCGACTGGTAAGTACGACCGGCCAGGACGAAAGGCTTGTCGTTACGAACGATGCTCATGGGGAATCCTCTGTAGGGGTGAGGGTCTTGCAGAATTCTGTGGCCAATCCGCCGAGACTACTAGCCGCCGCCGATGGCGTGCACCACTTCGACGTTGTCGCCGTCGTTCAACGTGGTGCCTGCGTGCTGACTGCGCGGGACGATATCCAGATTGAGCTCGACCGCCACACGGCGTCCGGTCAAGTCCAGACGAGTCAGCAGGGCCGCAACGGTTTCACCGTCGGGCAGTTCAAAGGATTCGCCGTTCAACTGAATGCGCATGCGCAATGCCGCCATCATTTTTTGGGGCTGGCATTCTAGCCCGATCGTGACCTAAAGGTCAGCAACAAGCGTCAAGCGGTCAGCGGCAAGCGCCAGGCGGCAAGGCCCAGGCAGAGCCAGCCCGCCAGGAACGCCAGGCCGCCGAACGGGGTGACGATGCCGAGCTTGCTGACACCCGTCAGCGTCAGCACATACAGGCTGCCGGAGAACAGCAGGATGCCGATGACAAAGGAAGCACCGGCCCAGGTGACCAGGCGACCGGGAATCTGCGTCGCCAGTAATGCCACGCCCAGCAATGCCAGGGTGTGTACCAGCTGATAGGTGACGCCGGTATGGAAAATCGCCAGGTATTCGGCACTCAGGCGGTTTTTCAGGCCGTGGGCGGCGAACGCGCCGAGACCGACTCCGGTGAAGCCGAAAAAAGCGGCTAGCATCAAAAAGCCACGCAGCATGAAGAACTCCAGTCAGTCTCGATCAACAGGGTCTGTATAATGGCCCGCTCAACGGGTTCGGCCAAGCCATCTCTATGCTGCGTATCTATTTCCGTCGTTTCATCAAGGCCGTGCTCTGGTTCATGGGCGTCAGCGTCGTGCTGGTATTGATTTTTCGCGTGGTGCCACCGCCCGGGACCACGCTGATGGTCGAGCGCAAGATCGAATCCTGGATCGATGGCGAGCCCATCGACCTGCAACGCACCTGGAAACCCTGGGATGAAATCTCCGACGACCTGAAAGTCGCGGTGATTGCCGGTGAGGACCAGAAATTTCCCGAGCATTGGGGCTTTGACTTCGGCGCGATCCAGAAAGCACTGGCCCACAACGAGCTCGGCGGCACGATTCGTGGTGCCAGCACCCTGAGCCAGCAGGTGTCGAAGAACCTGTTCCTGTGGTCCGGCCGCAGCTGGCTGCGCAAAGGCCTGGAAGCCTGGTTTACCGGGTTGATCGAGGTGTTCTGGCCCAAACAGCGGATTCTTGAGGTGTACCTCAACAGCGTCGAGTGGGATGACGGGGTGTTTGGCGCCGAAGCCGCGGCCAGGCACCACTTTGGCGTGAGCGCGAAAGGCCTCAGCCGCCAGCAATCGAGCCTGTTGGCAGCGGTACTGCCTAACCCGCGGGTGTGGAGCGCCAGCCACCCGACCAATTACGTGGCGCGACGCGCTGGCTGGATTCGGCAGCAGATGAGCCAGCTCGGTGGGGACAGCTATCTGGTGGGTCTCAACGATTCGCGTCGTGCGCCTTGGGCGCAGTAACACCGCAGATCCCCTGTGGGAGCGGGATTGCTCGCGAAAGCGGTGTGTCATTCAGTATTAAAGCGCCTGACGCGACGCCTTCGCGAGCAAGCCCGCTCCCACATTGGCTCTGCGGCACACCAGGGATTCTCGCTCCAAACAAAAAAGCCCCGATCAATGATCGGGGCTTTTTTTATTGCCTTGGTGCAGCTTACGCGGCGATCGACATTTTGAGCTTGTTCATCGCGCTCTTCTCGAGCTGACGAATACGCTCGGCCGATACGTTGTACTTCTGCGCCAGGTCGTGCAGCGTGGACTTTTCTTCTGCCAGCCAGCGCTGGTAGAGGATGTCGCGGCTGCGGTCGTCCAGCACTTCCAGCGCTTCGTGCAGGTTGTGGTTGGAGTTGTCGCTCCAGTCGGCATCTTCCAGTTGACGGGCCGGGTCGTACCGGTGGTCTTCCAGATAGTTGGCCGGCGATTGGAAAGCGCTGTCGTCGTCGGCTTCGGCCGCCGGGTCGAAGGCCATGTCGTGACCGGTCAGGCGACTTTCCATCTCGCGCACTTCCCGCGGCTCGACGCCGAGGCTTTCCGCCACACGGTGGACTTCCTCGTTGTTCAGCCAGGCCAGGCGCTTTTTCTGGCTGCGCAGGTTGAAGAACAGCTTGCGCTGGGCCTTGGTGGTCGCGACTTTCACGATGCGCCAGTTACGCAGGATGAATTCGTGGATTTCCGCCTTGATCCAGTGCACGGCAAAGGACACCAGGCGCACGCCCATTTCCGGGTTGAAGCGCTTCACGGCCTTCATCAGGCCGACGTTACCTTCCTGGATCAGGTCAGCCTGGGCCAGGCCGTAGCCGGAATAGCTACGGGCGATATGTACGACAAAACGCAGGTGGGCGAGCACCATCTGCCGAGCCGCCTCAAGATCCTGCTCATAATAGAGACTCTCGGCCAGTTCACGCTCCTGCTCCGGCGTCAGCAATGGAATGCTGTTGACGGTGTGCACATAGGCCTCCAGGTTCGCACCCGGGACCAGAGCATATGCAGGCTGCAAAGAATTGGTCATACGAAAAAACCTCCCACTTACATACTCGTGCCAATGGCACTGCGAAAATTGACCGGAAACCGAAAGACAAGTTCCCCTAAAAACTGCAAGGTCAATCACGCGCAAAAAAGATTCTACTTCGGCGCCAGCTCCCTGAGATGACGTGCGACTGCAATCCATGCACCGATATAACCCAACAGCACCGCGCCAAGCAAGAGAGACAGACCGTCGGCAACCGGTACGCCGGCCAGTGCGAAATCACTGCCATACAAACCGGCCAGCCCGACCACTGCATCGTTCAGCCAGTTCAGGCCGAACGCCAATACGCCCCAGGAAAGAATCCCCGCACCGAAACCGTAGAGCGCGCCCATATAAAGAAAGGGCCTGCGCACATAGCTGTCGGTGCCGCCTACGAGTTTAATCACTTCTATCTCTGTGCGGCGGTTTTCAATATGAAGACGAATGGTATTGCCTATCACCAAAAGTAATGCAGAAACCAGGAGCACGGTCAGACCGAAGACAAATCGGTCGCCCAGCTTGAGGATGGCTGCCAGACGCTCGACCCAGACTAGATCAAGCTGTGCCTGTTGTACCCTGGGCAGTTCGGAAAGTTTTTGTCTTAATGCTTCAAGGGTCGGCTTGTCGACCTCGGTCGGCGTCACCAGAACCACGCCAGGCAGCGGGTTTTCCGGCAGTTCCTTGAGCGCTTCACCCAGGCCGGACTGCTGCTGGAACTCTTCCAGCGCCTGATCGCGGCCGACGTATTCGGCATCTGCCACGCCTGGGATGCCTTTGATCTGTTCGCGCAGCGCCTCGCCGTCAGTCGGGCTGGCGTCGAGTTGCAGGTAAAGGGAAATCTGCGCCGCGCGCTGCCATGAACCGCCCAGTCGCTCGACGTTACTTAGCAAAAGTGACAGCCCCATGGGCAAACTCAAGGCCACCGCCATTACCATGCAGGTGAAAAAGCTGCCGATGGGCTGCTTGCCCAGGCGGCGCAAGCTGTCCAGCAGGCTGGCGCGATGGCTCTCGATCCAGGCGCGCAACAGCGTGGCGAAGTCCGGGCCGTCATCGTCGTCGTGTTTTTTCTTCTTCGGTTGCGGGTCGGCAGCCTTGGGGGCCACGCGCTCGGAAACCTTTGGACTGCGGGTCGCACTCATTCGCCGGCCTCCCCATCGCCGATCAATCGGCCGCGTTGCAACGTCAGCATGCGGTGGCGCATGCGCGCGATCAGCGCCAGGTCGTGGCTGGCGATCAGCACGCTGGTGCCCAGGCGATTGATGTCTTCGAACACACCCATGATTTCCGCCGCCAGGCGCGGGTCGAGGTTACCGGTCGGTTCGTCCGCCAGCAGCAGGGCCGGGCGGTGCACGATGGCGCGGGCAATGCCGACGCGCTGTTGCTGACCGGTGGACAGGTCGCCGGGATACAGGTCGGTCTTGTCCGACAGCGCCACGCGCTCCAGGGCCGAGTCCACGCGCTTGGCGATTTCAGCCTTGGACAAACCGAGGATCTGCAACGGCAGCGCGACGTTGTTGAACACCGTGCGATCGAACAGCAACTGGTGGTTCTGGAATACCACGCCGATCTGCCGACGCAGGAAGGGAATCTGTGCGTTGCTGATGGTGCTCAGGTCTTGCCCGGCCAGCAGCAGCTTGCCACTGGTCGGGCGCTCCATGGCCAGCAGCAGTCGCAGCAAAGTGCTCTTGCCGGCGCCGGAATGGCCGGTAACAAACAAAAACTCGCCGCGACGGACCCGAAAGCTCAGCTCATGCAAGCCGACGTGACCGTTCGGGTAGCGTTTACCGACCTGTTCGAAACGAATCATGAACGCTCCCGCTCGGCAAACAGTGCCTGGACAAAGGGTTCAGCTTCAAAAGTGCGCAGATCGTCGATGCCTTCACCAACGCCGATGTAGCGGATCGGCAGGCCGAACTGCTTGGCCAGGGCGAATATCACCCCGCCCTTGGCGGTGCCGTCGAGCTTGGTCAGCGCCAGGCCGGTCAGTTCGACGGTCTGGTTGAATTGCTTGGCCTGGTTGATGGCGTTCTGGCCGGTTCCGGCATCGAGTACAAGCAACACCTCGTGCGGTGCGTCGGCATCGAGCTTGCTGATCACCCGGCGAACCTTCTTCAGTTCTTCCATAAGGTTGTCTTTGGTGTGCAGGCGACCGGCGGTATCGGCGATCAGCACATCGATGCCACGGGCCTTGGCGGCCTGTACGGCGTCGAAGATCACCGAAGCCGAGTCGGCGCCGGTGTGCTGGGCGATGACCGGAATCTTGTTGCGCTCGCCCCAGACCTGCAATTGCTCGACGGCGGCGGCGCGGAAGGTGTCGCCGGCGGCGAGCATGACTTTCTTGCCTTCCAGCTGCAGTTTTTTCGCCAGCTTGCCGATCGTGGTGGTTTTACCGGCGCCGTTGACGCCCACCACCAGGATCACGAACGGCTTGTTCTGCGAGGTGATTTTCAGCGGTTGCTCGACGGGCTTGAGCATGGCTGCCAGCTCGCCCTGCAAGGATTTGTACAACGCGTCGGCATCGGCCAGCTCCTTGCGTGCGACCTTCTGGGTCAGGCGCTGGATGATCACTGAAGTGGCTTCGACGCCAACGTCAGCGGTCAGCAGGCGGGTTTCGAGGTCATCGAGCAACTCGTCATCGATGGCTTTCCTGCCCAGGAACAGGCTGGCCATACCTTCGCCGATGCTGGCGCTGGTCTTGGACAGGCCTTGCTTGAGGCGGGCGAAGAAACCGGCTTTGCTTTCCTCGGAGCGTACTGGCTCGGCTGGAACTTCGACTGGCGCTTCGACGGGGGCGGCGACAACAGGAGTACTTACAGGTGCAGGTGCAGGTGCAGGTGCAGGTGCAGGTACAGGTACAGGTACAGGTACAGGTACAGGTGCAGGCTCTGGCGCCTGGACAATCGGTACAACCGGCGGAACAAATACAGGGGCCGCAGGCGTTGGCGCAGCCTCGACCGCGGGCGCAACGACCGGCTCGATCACTGGCGCCCGAACCGGCTCCGGCGTCCACGCAGCGGGTGCCGGAATCGGCGGCGTCACATGCGGCGCCTGCTCGTCTTCGACCAGCGCCACCGGCTCTTCCGCCACCGGCAAGGTCAGCCAAGGCTCAGCGACCGGGGTCAGCGGCAGTTCGGCGACGATTTCAGGTGCAGGCTCGACAACCGGTTGCAGCACCGGCTCGGCGATCGGCAACACCACCGGCGCAGGTTCGGCGTCTATCACCGGTGCAGGCGTTGGCTCAGCAAGTGGCTGTGGCTGTTCGACGACGGGTTCCTGCGGCTTTTTGCGCAGCCATCCGAACAGGCTTTTCTTTTCACCAGCCGCAGCTGGGGTCTTCTTGTCGTCGTTGGAACCAAACATGGAGGACGGCTATCTCACGGTAGCGACGCGCCAACGGGCGCCCCGGCAAATAAAAATTCGATGCAGAACAGACTGCGATTGACCCAGCTTGTTCACGCGCAACATTTTGTCGAGGTGCCAACGGCACCTTACAAAAACGATTTCACTAAGGACAGATGCGGAAAAATCGGCGAAAAAGCAGAGTCTAGTTGATAAACCACAGCCTTTTGCCGCAAACCCAAACAACCTGATCAAACGCAAAGGCCTGATAGGCGTGGCCGCCAGTAAAACGGATCAGTATCCTAGCACCCTCTCGCCCGCTGACGCTAAGACCAAGCGGGCAGCCCCAAAGGTTTAAAAACGAATGAATGCTCTAGCCCGCCGCGCCGCAGGCCTGCTGCTCAGCACAGTTTGCCTGCCCCTTTCGGCCCTGGCGGCCGACCCGCAACCGACCCACGAATTCACCCTCGACAACGGCTTGAAGGTCGTCGTGCGCGAAGACCATCGCGCACCGGTGGTGGTTTCCCAGGTCTGGTACAAAGTTGGCTCCAGCTACGAGACGCCAGGTCAGACCGGCCTGTCCCATGCCCTGGAACACATGATGTTCAAGGGCAGCGAGAAAGTCGGCCCCGGCGAAGCGTCGCTGATCCTGCGCGACCTCGGTGCCGAAGAGAACGCCTTCACCAGCGACGACTTCACTGCGTACTACCAGGTCCTGGCCCGCGACCGCCTGGGCGTGGCCTTCGAACTTGAAGCCGACCGCATGGCCAGCCTGCGCCTGCCGCCCGACGAGTTCGCCCGGGAAATCGAAGTCATTAAAGAAGAACGGCGCCTGCGCACCGACGACAAACCCATGTCCAAGGCCTACGAGCGCTTCAAGGCCATGGCCTATCCGGCCAGCGGCTATCACACGCCGACCATTGGCTGGATGGCGGACCTGGACCGGATGAAAGTCGAAGAGCTGCGACACTGGTACCAATCCTGGTACGTGCCGAACAACGCCACGCTGGTGGTGGTCGGCGACGTGACGCCGGACGAGGTCAAGACCCTGGCCCAGCGCTACTTCGGCCCGATCGCCAAACGCGAGGTGCCGGCGGCGAAGATTCCGCTGGAGCTGGCCGAGCCCGGCGAACGCCAGATCACCCTGCACGTGAAGACCCAATTGCCCAGCCTGATGCTGGCCTTCAACGTACCGAGCATCGCGACCGCCGAAGACAAACGCCTGGTCAACGCCTTGCGCCTGATCTCGGCGCTGCTCGATGGCGGCTACAGCGGACGCATCCCGACTCAACTGGAGCGCGGTGAAGAACTGCTGTCCGGCGGTTCGTCGAGCTACGACGCCTATACCCGTGGCGACAGCCTGTTCACCCTGTCGGCCACCCCCAACAGCCAGAAGAAAAAGACCATCGCCCAGGCCGAAGCCGGTTTGTGGAAGCTGCTTGAGCAACTGAAGACCACCGCGCCGACCAGCGAAGAACTGGAACGCGTACGGGCCCAGGTCATCGCCGGGCTGGTCTACGAGCGTGATTCGATCACCAGCCAGGCCACGGCCATCGGCCAGCTGGAAACCGTCGGCCTGTCGTGGAAACTGATGGACAGCGAGCTCGCCGACCTGGAAAGCGTGACTCCGCAAGATATCCAGAACGCCGCCAAGCTGTATTTCACCCGCGAACGTCTCAGCGTCGCCCATGTACTGCCGGAGGAGACGACTCATGAGTGAGCGTAAAAAACCGCGCCTGGCCCTGCTCGGCCTGATCGTTGTCGCCCTGATCGGGTCCGCTGCGTTCTATTTCTCCAAGACTGATCAGTCCAATGCCAGCGAAGCGCTGGACAAGGCCAAGGCCAGCCAGAAGCTGCAATCGCTGACCGAGCTCAACGGCAAGGCGCCGAGCCACCGCAAGCTCGACGTGCAAACCTGGAACACCGCCGAAGGCGCCAAGGTGCTGTTCGTTGAAGCCCGCGAACTGCCGATGTTCGACATGCGCCTGATCTTTGCCGCCGGCAGCAGCCAGGACGGCGACGCACCAGGCCTGGCGCTGCTGACCAATGCCATGCTCAACGAAGGCGTGGCCGGCAAGGATGTCAGCGTCATCGCCCAGGGTTTTGAAGGGCTGGGGGCCGATTTCGGCAACGGCGCCTACAAGGACATGGCGGTTGCCTCCCTGCGCAGCCTCAGCGCTCCCGACAAGCGTGAACCGGCACTGAAGCTGTTCGCCGAAGTCGTCGGCAAACCGACCTTCCCCGCCGACTCGTTTACCCGCATCAAGAACCAGATGCTCGCGGGCTTCGAATACCAGAAACAGAACCCCGGCAAACTCGCCAGCCTTGAACTGATGAACCGCTTGTACGGCGATCATCCCTACGCGCACGCCAGCGATGGTACGGCGCAAACCGTTCCGGCCGTCACCCTCGCGCAACTGCGTGCGTTCCACCAGAAAGCCTATGCAGCGGGCAACGTGGTGATCGCGCTGGTCGGCGACCTGTCCCGCGCCGAAGCCGAAGCCATTGCCGCGCAGGTCAGCGCCGCCCTGCCCAAAGGTCCGGCCCTGCCGAAGATCGAGCAACCCGCCGAACCCAAGGCCAGCATCGGCCACATCGAGTTCCCGTCCAAGCAGACCAACCTGATGCTCGCGCAACTGGGCATCGACCGTGACGATCCGGATTTCGCGGCCCTGTCCATGGGCAACCAGATCCTCGGCGGTGGCGGTTTCGGTACCCGACTGATGAGCGAAGTACGCGAAAAACGTGGCCTGGCGTATGGTGTGTACTCGGGTTTCAGCCCGATGCAGGCACGCGGTCCGTTCATGATCAATCTGCAGACTCGCGCCGAAATGAGCGAAGGCACCCTGAAACTGGTGCAAGATGTGCTCGCCGACTACCTCAAGACCGGCCCGACCGAAAAAGAACTCGACGACGCCAAGCGCGAACTGGCCGGCAGCTTCCCGCTGTCCACCGCCAGCAACGCCGATATCGTCGGCCAGCTGGGCGCGATCGGCTTCTACAACTTGCCGCTCAGCCACCTGGAAGACTTCATGCAGCAGTCGCAGAACCTGACCGTCGAGCAGGTCAAGGCGGCCATGAACAAACACCTGAGCACGGATAAACTGGTCATCGTCAGCGCTGGCCCGACCGTGCCGCAAAAGCCGTTACCGGCCCCTACTGATAAACCCGCCGAGCAGCCGCTCGGGGTTCCGGAGCATTAATGGCCACTTCTCGTCCGAAAAAACCGGTCCACAACGTGCATAACGGCGTGAACCAGCTGCGCATCATCGGCGGCGAATGGCGCAGCCGCAAACTGAGCTTCCCCGACGCGCCGGGCCTGCGCCCGACGCCGGACCGGGTGCGTGAAACCCTGTTCAACTGGCTTGCACCCTACGTCCCGGGCGCCAAGGTGCTCGATCCGTTCACCGGCAGCGGCGCGCTGTTTCTCGAAGCCCTGTCCCGCGGCGCCGCCATGGGCCAGGCGCTGGATGCCAGCAGCCTTGCGGTGTCCAGCCTCAAGGAGCATCTGGGTACGCTGCGCTGCACCACCGGCCAGGTCCAGACCGCCGACGCCCTGCGCTATCTGGAAACCCAGCCAGCGGTCGCCTACGACCTGGTCTTCCTCGACCCGCCGTTCAACCAGAACCTGCTGCCCGCCGTCTGCGCGCTGCTCGAAGAGCGCCAGTGGCTGGCCGAAGATGCCTGGGTGTACACCGAAAGCGAAAGCGCGCCGTCGACCCTCGGCCTGCCAGGCAACTGGCGCCTGCACCGGGAGCAAAAATCCGGGCGGGTCTATTATTCGTTATGGCAACGTATGGCAGAGATCGCCGGTTAATTGACCGGCCTGAACAAGGCGCGCGCCTCAATGCAGGCGTGCGCCACTGCATCGAGACGAATCGTGTCCCAACCGCCAGATCGCTTCACCCCGGCCTTCGGCCTCGGCAATCCGCACTTGCAGACCCTGTGGGGTCCGCTGTGGCGCAAAACCACCCACCTCGAACGTGAACGTGAGCGCCTGTGGCTCGAAGATGGCGACTTCCTCGACCTCGACTGGCATGGCCCGCACAGTGCCGATGCGCCTTTGGTGCTGGTGTTGCACGGGCTGACCGGTTCGTCGAATTCGCCTTACGTCGCCGGGATACAAAAAGCCCTGGGTGACCAAGGCTGGGCCAGTGTCGCGCTGAACTGGCGCGGCTGCTCCGGCGAACCCAACCTGCTGCCGCGCAGCTACCATTCCGGCGCCAGTGAAGACCTGGCCGAAACCATCAGGCACCTGCGGGCCAAGCGTCCGCTCGCGCCGCTGTATGCCGTCGGGTATTCCCTGGGTGGCAATGTGCTGCTCAAGCACCTGGGCGAAACCGGCAGTGCCAGCGGCGTACGCGGTGCGGTGGCGGTGTCGGTGCCGTTTCGCCTGGACCAGTGCGCCGACCGCATCGGCCAGGGTTTCTCCAAGGTCTATCAGGCGCACTTCATGCGCGAGATGCTGGCCTACATCAAGAACAAGCAACGCCAGTTCCAGCACGACGGGCGCGAGGACGGACTCGCGGCCCTCGCTGCGCTGGGCTCCCTGGAAAACATGCGCACGTTCTGGGATTTTGACGGCCGGGTGACCGCACCGCTCAATGGTTTCACTGACGCCGAGGATTATTATCGCCGCGCCTCGAGCCGCTACTTCCTCGGCGAGATCTGTACGCCAACCCTGATCATCCAGGCCGCCGATGACCCCTTCGTATTCCCCCATAGCCTGCCGCAAGCCGACGAGTTGTCGGCCTGCACGCAATTCGAATTGCAGGCCCGGGGCGGGCACGTCGGGTTCGTCGATGGCTCGTTCCGCCAACCGGGGTACTACCTGGAACGGCGTATCCCTCAATGGCTGGCCAGCATGGGTCGCGAGTAGGCCATGGGCATTGCGCAGGGCGAATCCATCCACTTCTGGCAAACGGTGCCGTTGGCCGGGATCGAGCTGTTGTCGGCCCGCTACATCGAGCAGCGCTTCGCCCCTCACGTGCACGACGGCTATGTGATCGGCATGATCATGGCCGGCGCCCAGCGCTACCGTTATCGCGGCGCCGAACACCTGGCGGGCAGCGGCACCCTGGTGCTGATAAACCCCGATGAACTGCACACAGGCCACAAGGGCACGGAAGACGGCTGGTTGTACCGGGCGTTTTATCCGGACAGCGGGCAGATGCTGTCGCTGCTGGCCGAACTCGAATTGCCCACCCACCATCTGCCGGCGTTCGGCGCCACCTTGTACCGCGATCCGGATCTGGTGAACGGCTTCTGCCAATTGCATCGCTTGCTGGAAAGCCCGGCCACCGCACTGCAACAACAGACGGCCTGGCGCGAACTGGTGCTGTCACTGCTGCAGCGTCACGCAGCGGTTCCTGATGCCGGCAAACCCGGCAGGGAACACCGGGCGGTGACATTGGCCAAGGACCTGCTGCACGCGCAATTGGCGGCGCCGCCCTCGCTTGAAGAACTGGCAGCGGCGGTGAACCTGTCGCCCTTCCACTTCGCCCGGGTGTTCCGCCGCGCCACCGGCATGCCGCCGCACACCTGGCTAATGCAACAGCGCATCGCTCGGGCGCGGGGGTTATTGCAGGGGGGGTGTTTGCCCCTGGAAGTCGCGACGCAACTGGGGTTCGCCGACCAGAGTCATCTGAGTCGGCAGTTCAAGCAGGTCTACGGGGTTGGGCCTGGGGCGTATCGCAACGCGCGCCTTTAAAAGATCGCAGCCTGCGGCAGCTCCTACAGGTCGACGCAAACCCATGTAGGAGCTGCCGCAGGCTGCGATCTTTTGATCTTCATTCGCCAGTGGCGATCCCGCGAGCAGGATCATTGATCCACTCGCTCCACGACCCGGCATACAGCGCCGCCAACGGATAACCCGCCAGGCACAACGCGAACAGGTTATGGCACGCCGTCACGCCAGACCCGCAGTACGCCACCAGATCGGTCGGCGAGCGATCACCCAGCTTCGCGGCAAAACGCTGCTTGAGCTGCTCGGCTGGCAGGAACCGCCCGTCGCTGCCCAGGTTGTCGGTGAAGGCCGCACATTGCGCACCGGGAATGTGCCCGGCAATCGGATCGATCGGTTCGACTTCGCCCTTGAAGCGCGGCAAGGCGCGGGCATCGAGCAAAGTCAGCGCAGGCCGGGCAAGACGCTTGTGCAACTGCTCGGCGCTGAGGACCAGCGCGTTGTCCGGTTTCCCGGTAAAGGTGCCACGGCTGTTCGACGCAGGATCGAGGCTCAGCGGCAGCCCCGCCGCGTGCCAGGCCTTGAGGCCGCCATCGAGGATGAACACCCCGTCACGCTTGCCCAGCCAGGCCAGCAGCCACCAGGCCCGCGCCGCGAAAGCACCCGGGCCATCGTCGTACAAGACCACTTCGCTGTCGGCGTTGATGCCCCAGGCTTGCAGGCGCTCGATCAGGTCCGCCGGCTCGGGCAATGGATGACGCCCGGTTACACCCTTGACCACTTTCCCACTCAGATCACGCTCAAGATCGGCAAAAGCCGACCCACCGATGTGCCCTTGCGCATAGCTGCGCTGGCCATAATCCAGGTCTTCGAGGGCAAAACGACAATCCAGAATCACCAACCCCGGCTGGTCCTTTTTCAGGTCCAGTGCTTGCGGGCTGATCAGTTGCGCAATGGGCATAACGGGCTCCTGTGATGGGCGATTTCGATCGTGCGGCAGGCTTTATTTCATACTTCTTCCAGCGCCTGGGCCAGCGGCACGTAAAACTCTTCAAACAGCGCAGCGACCGCATCACGCGCCTGCTCCGTGACGAACCCGGCCTCCAGCACCAGCACCTGGTAGACGCCGCGCTTGATGGCCTGCTCGCTGAGGTGGCTGGAGTTTTCCCGCGTGGTGCACAAAAAACGTACCCAGGAGGTGAGGATGATCCAGGCATTGATCGTCAGGGACTCGATCTGTACCCGATCCATCTTGAGGATGCCGGCGGCGACAAAACCTTCGTAGATGGCGGCGCCCTGAATCACACAGCGCTGGGAAAAGCGCCGGTAGCGGGCGGCCAGTTCCGGGTCACTGTCGAGCAGGTGCTCCAGGTCCCTGTGCAGGAACCGGTAGCGCCACATGGCCGACAACAGCTCCTTGAGGTAGAAACGCTTGTCTTCCACCGTGGCTGCACGCCCCTGTGGTGGACGCAGGAAACTGTCCACCAGGCTCTCATACTCACTGAACAGCACGGCGATGATCGCCTGCTTGTTAGGGAAGTGGTAGTACAGGTTGCCCGGAGAAATCTCCATATGGGCGGCGATGTGGTTGGTGCTGATGCTGCGCTCGCCCTGCTGGTTGAACAGCTCCAGGCTGTTCTGCACGATGCGCTCGCTGGTTTTGATCCGTGGGGCCATGGCTTGAGCTTAAATTCAGAGTGCGGTGAGGGGCATCTTACGGCCTATCCGCCAGCGGATAAAACAAAGCGATGCCGAGGAGAGCATTTGACTTTTTAGAGTATAGACTCTAAAAATGCCCTCATTACAATAAATCCGGAGCCGACCATGACTGCTGACATTTCCTACCTGCAAAACCTCCAGCAGCCTCTGGACGAGCTCCAGGCCCTGTTCGACGCACAGCGCGCGGCCTATGCCGGCAACCCGATGCCACCTGCGGCCCAGCGACAGCAATGGCTCAAGGCACTACGGGATTTGCTGAACACCGAACGTCAGGCCCTGATCGATGCGATCAGCCTGGATTTCAGCCACCGCAGCGCCGATGAAACCCTGCTCGCCGAACTGATGCCCAGCCTGCACGGCATCCATTACGCCAGCCGCCACCTCAAGGGCTGGATGCGCGAGTCGCGGCGCAAGGTCGGTGTCGCCTTTCAGCCGGCCTCGGCGAAGGTGGTCTACCAGCCACTGGGCGTGGTCGGGGTGATCGTGCCGTGGAACTATCCGCTGTACCTGGCCATCGGGCCCTTGGTCGGTGCGTTGTCGGCGGGTAACCGGGTGATGCTCAAGCTCAGCGAATCGACCCCGGCCACCGGCTTGCTGCTCAAGGCATTGTTCGCGCGGGTCTTCCCCGAAGACCTGGTGTGCGTGGTGCTGGGCGAAGCCGATATCGGCGTGGCGTTTTCGCGCCTGCCTTTCGATCACCTGCTGTTCACTGGCGCCACCAGCATCGGCAAGCACGTGATGCGCGCGGCGGCGGAAAACCTGACACCGGTCACGCTGGAACTGGGCGGCAAGTCCCCGGCCATTGTTTCCCAGGACGTACCGCTCAAGGATGCCGCCGAACGCATCGCTTTCGGCAAGACCCTCAATGCCGGCCAGACCTGCGTGGCCCCGGATTACGTGCTGGTGCCGGAAGAGCGCGTCGACGCTTTCGTGGAGGCCTACCGGCAGGCGGTCCGCGGCTTCTATCCGACCCTCGCCGACAACCCGGACTACACCGCGATCATCAATGACCGACAACTGGCGCGACTCAACGGCTACGTCAGCGACGCCACCGACAAAGGTGCGCAGCTGATCCCGTTGTTCGATCAAGGCCAGGGCCGGCGCATGGGGCATAGCCTGCTGCTCAACGTCAGCGACGACATGACGGTGATGCAGGACGAGATCTTCGGCCCGCTGTTGCCGATCGTGCCGTACAAGCATCTGGACCAGGCGTTTGCCTACATCAACCAGCGCCCTCGCCCACTGGCGCTGTACTACTTCGGCTACGACAAGCGCGAACAGAACCGCGTGCTCAATGAGACCCACTCCGGCGGTGTATGCCTCAACGACACCCTGCTGCACGTGGCCCAGGATGACATGCCGTTCGGCGGCATTGGCGCTTCAGGCATGGGCCACTACCACGGCCACGAAGGTTTCCTGACCTTCAGCAAGGCCAAGGGCGTACTGATCAAGCAACGCTTCAACGCGGCGAAGCTGATCTACCCGCCCTACGGCAAATCCATTCAGAAACTGATCCAGAAGCTGTTTATCCGCTAACGATGGTCACCCTCGGGTAATAACAAGAATGCACCCAAGCCTGTCCGATACCCCCGCGCTGTCACGGCGCGGCCTGCTCAAATTCAGCCTCGGCGCCAGCGCCTTTCTTGCCACTGCCGGGTTGGGGGCCAGTCTGAGTGACTGCTCATCGAGTTCGCCTGCCAATGGTTTCGCGGCACTGCGCAGTGGCGACCTGGCGTTTCTGCGCGCCCTTGTCCCGGTGCTGCTTGAAGGCGCCGTGGCTGCCCAGCAGATGCCCGGCGCCGTCGAGGGCACCCTGAAAAGCCTCGATTACAACCTCGATCACCTGTCGCCGGAAATGCTCAAGCTCACCCGACAATTGTTCGACGTGCTGGGCATGGCCGTCACCCGCGGACCGCTGACCGGGATCTGGGGCAGTTGGGAAAACGCCGCTGCCGAGGATATACGGCACTTCCTCGATCGCTGGGAAAACAGCTCGTTGAGCCTGCTGCGCATGGGCCACAGTTCATTGGTGCAACTGGTGATGATGGCCTGGTATGGGCGCAAGGAATCGTGGGCGCATTGCGGGTATCCGGGGCCACCGACGGTTTGAACCGGGTCGCCCCCTTCGCGAGCAAGCCCGCTCCCACAGGTTTTCGATGTGTCTCACCTTTTGTAAACGACTCAACCCCTGTGGGAGCCGGGCTTGCCCGCGATGGCGTCAGCCGCCTCACCACCGCATCCAAACCATAACAATTAGAGAACATTAAGATGCCCGTACCCGACCCGTTCCGCGAAGGCATGGCCCGTGGCTGGAAAACCCACAACGGCGCCCAATTGACCCAGGACCTGACCCTCGAAGCGGATGTAGCGATCATCGGCAGCGGTGCCGGCGGCGGGACCACGGCCGAAATCCTCAGCACCGCCGGTTACAAGGTGCTGCTGATCGAGGAAGGCCCGCTCAAGACCAGCAGCGACTTCAAACTGCTCGAAGACCAGGCCTACGCCAGCCTCTATCAGGAAGGCATCGGCCGCATGAGCAAGGATGGCGCGATCACCATCCTCCAGGGCCGGGCGGTGGGCGGCACTACGCTGATCAACTGGACTTCGAGCTTTCGAACACCAGAACCCACGCTCGAACACTGGGCTAAAGAACACAATGTGAAGGGCCACTCCCCCGCTGAAATGGCGCCCTGGTTCGAAAAAATGGAACAGCGCCTGGGCGTCGCTCCATGGATGGTGCCGCCCAATGCCAACAACGACGTGATCCGCAAGGGCTGCGAGAAGCTCGGATATAGCTGGCATGTCATCCCACGCAATGTGCGCGGCTGCTGGAACCTCGGCTATTGCGGTATGGGCTGCCCGACCAACGCCAAGCAATCGATGATGGTCACGACCATTCCGGCCACCTTGGAAAACGGCGGCGAGCTGCTCTACCTGGCCCGCGCCGAAAAGCTCCTGATCAGCGGTGACAAGGTCACCGGCCTGCAATGCGTGGCAATGGACGAGCGTTGCGTCGAGCCCACCGGTCGCAAGATCATGGTCAAGGCGCGGCATTACGTGCTGGCGGGCGGCGGGATCAACAGCCCGGCATTGCTGCTGCGCTCCGGGGCACCCGACCCGCACAAACGCGTGGGCAAACGCACCTTCCTGCACCCGGTGAACATGTCCGCCGCGTTGTTCGACGAAGTGGTCAACCCCTTCTATGGCGCGCCGCAGTCGATCTACTCCGACCATTTCCAATGGCAGGACGGCACCACCGGCAAAATGGCCTACAAACTGGAGGTTCCACCGCTCCACCCGGCACTGGCGACGACGCTGCTGGGCGGTTTCGGCCAGGAAAACGCGCAACACATGGCCAATCTGCCGCATACCCACGCCATGCTCGCGCTGCTGCGCGACGGTTTTCACCCCGACAGCCAGGGCGGCACTGTACAGTTGCGCGGCGACGACACCCCCGTGCTCGATTATCAGGTGTCTGCCTATGCCTGGGACGGATTGCGCCGGGCCTTCCACAGCATGGCCGAAATCCAGTTTGCTGGCGGTGCCAGGGCCGTGATGCCGATGCACGCCGACGCGCGTTATGTGAACACCCTCGCCGAAGCCCGCACCCTGATCGACAGCCTGAGCCTGGAGTTGTATCGCACGCGGCTGGGCAGTGCGCATGTGATGGGCGGCTGCGCGATGGGCGAAGAGCCGAAAAATGCCGTCACCGACAGCCTCGGCCGGCATCATCAACTGGCCAATCTGTCGATTCATGACGGCTCGCTCTTTCCCACCAGCATTGGCGCAAACCCGCAGTTGTCGGTCTATGGGCTGACGGCGCATCTGGCGGCTTCCCTGGCCGAGCGTTTAAAAAACCCATGAAAAATACGATTATTCTGATCGTCGATAGTGCGTTCTTACCCAAAAGGCGACTTGGCCGACCGGTTAGGCTGCGATACCATCCGAATCCCCAACGCACTCCCGCCAGGACGACGCGATGAACCGAGTGTTGTACCCAGGTACCTTCGACCCTATTACCAAGGGCCATGGCGATCTGGTCGAACGCGCCTCGCGCCTGTTCGATCACGTGATCATTGCTGTCGCCGCCAGCCCGAAGAAAAACCCGTTGTTCCCCATGGAACAGCGTGTGGAACTGGCTCGCGAGGTCACCAAACATCTGCCGAACGTAGAAGTCGTCGGCTTCTCGACGCTGCTGGCGCACTTTGCCAAAGAGCAGAATGCCAACGTGTTCCTGCGTGGATTGCGCGCCGTGTCGGACTTCGAATACGAGTTCCAGTTGGCCAACATGAACCGCCAGCTGGCCCCGGATGTGGAAAGCCTGTTTCTTACCCCGTCCGAGCGTTATTCGTTCATTTCTTCGACCTTGGTCCGTGAAATTGCAGCCCTGGGCGGCGATATCACCAAGTTCGTGCACCCGGTGGTGGCGGACGCCCTGACCCAACGCTTCAAGAAGTAATACCCGGACTGTAGGAGCCGGCTTGCTGGCGATCAATGCAACGCGGTGTACCCTGACACACCGCCATCGCCAGCAAGCCGGCTCCTGCAGAACGTCGCGCCCGCGTGCATAGCGCTCACCAATGCGGCACAATTACGCGCATTGATTTATTGCGCCCGGGCCTGCCGCCCCGGCTGGAGTTAGCATGTCCCTGATCATCACCGACGATTGCATCAACTGCGACGTCTGCGAACCCGAGTGCCCCAACGCCGCCATTTCCCAGGGCGAAGAAATCTACGTGATCGACCCGAACCTGTGCACCCAGTGCGTCGGCCACTACGACGAACCGCAGTGCCAGCAGGTCTGCCCGGTGGATTGCATTCCGCTGGACGAAGCCCATCCGGAGACTGAAGAGCAGTTGATGGAGAAGTACCGCAAGATTACCGGCAAGGCTTGAAAGATCGCAGCCTGCGGCAGCTCCTACAGAGATCGCATTCCCCTGTAGGAGCTGCCGAAGGCTGCGATCTTTTGCTTTTCAGGTCTGACAGCGCGGGCAAAACACGCTGGCGCGCTGCCCGAGTTTCACCTCACGCAACTGCGTACCACAGACCTTGCAGTGCTCGGCACCACGGCCGTACACGAACAGCTCCTGCTGGAAATAGCCCGGCTGCCCATCCCCGCCGATAAAGTCGCGCAGCGTGGTGCCGCCACGCTCGATGGCGGCTGCCAGAATGCGCTTGATCTCGATCGCCAGCTTCAGGTATCGCGCCCGGGAAATGCTCCCGGCTTCGCGACGCGGGTCGATACCGGCGGCGAACAACGCTTCGGTCGCATAGATATTGCCGACGCCGACCACCACCGCGTTGTCCATGATGAACGGCTTGACGGCCATCGAGCGCCCGCGGGACAGCTGGAACAGCCGCTCGCCGTCGAACAGGTCGGTCAGCGGCTCCGGCCCCAGGCGAATCAGCAGCTCATGATTGAGCGGATCGAGGCTCCACAGCATCGCGCCGAACCGTCGCGGGTCGGTGTAGCGCAAGGCCAGGCCAGATTCCAGTTCGATATCCACATGCTCATGCTTGGCGGCCGGCAGGCCGGCTTCCACCAGGCGCAAATTACCCGACATGCCCAAATGGCTGATCAAGGTGCCGACCTCGGCATTGATCAACAGGTACTTGGCGCGCCGCTCCACCAGCACGATGCGCTGGCCCGACAGACGCACATCGAGGTCTTCGGGAATCGGCCAGCGCAAGCGCCGATCACGCACGATCACCCGGCTGACGCGCTGGCCTTCCAGGTGCGGCGCAATCCCGCGGCGGGTGGTTTCGACTTCTGGCAGTTCAGGCATGGGGCTCTCGAATCAGGCGCTCGGTGAGAAGAGATTCGCCACTCAGCGGTGAGCGCCGAGGTCGCGAATCGTCTGCTTGAGGGTTTCGAAATCGTAATCCGAGAGGCCGACGTAATCGAGCACCAAATGACCGATGCTGTTCCACTCGTGGTCTTCGGGTTGGTTGCCCAGCACCCGGTAAGACGCACAAATATGCTCGGCCATTTTCAGGATCGCCAACAGGTTTTTCAGGGCACTGTTGCGCGATGACTCATCGCTGAATATCGCCAGGGCATTGTGATGATTGGCGATCGCGGCAGACACGTGATCCGGCAGGCGCCAGGACTTGGCCGTGTAGTACCCGACCACGGCGTGGTTGGTATTGAACGCCTGGTTCTCGGTGTCCACCACCCGGCAATCGGGACCGGCGTTGGCATAGGCCTGTTCCAGCACGCTCATGTAGTTGGGGAACCGCTGCAGCATCAGCGGCACGCCACAATCGTGGAACAGCCCCAGGGCATAAGCTTCGTCGCCGGCCTGGGCGCCAATGCGCTTGGCCAGGGTCAGGCAGGTCATCGCCACGTCCTGGGCGGTGTCCCAGAACCGGTTCAGGGTGACGATGGTGTCGTCGTTCATCTCGCCCTTGATCGACTGCGCATTGATCAGGTTGATGATCGAACGGCTGCCCAGCAGATTCACCGCGCGCTGGATCGAAGCGATCTTGTTGCTCAGGCCGTAATACGGCGAATTGACGATTTTCAGCAGGGAGCCAGAGAGCCCCGGGTCCTGGGAAATCAGCTTCGCGATCACTTCCAGATCCGGGTCGGGCATGTACTGCTCCATCTGCAGATCCACCATGATCTGCGGTTGGGCCGGCACACTGATGCCTTGCAGGGATTGCTGGATTTGTTCGGGCGTCAGCTCTTGGGACATAAGTACACACTCTGGGACAGGCGCAGATTCTAACCTTTATGACATTGGATCCGACATACCAGCGAGCACATCGCCGGAACTTTCATTCCAGACCTGGCTTCGGACTTTGTAACGCTCACGGGCGAATCATTCTCTCAAGTCAGGAGCTTTTTCATGTCCAATTCCCTGAATGGCAAACGCGTCGCAATATTGGTGACCAATGGTTTCGAGCAGGTCGAACTGACCGGACCGAAACAAGCGCTGGAGCAGGCCGGCGCCCAGGTCGACATACTTTCCGCGAAGGAAGGCCAGGTCAAAGGCTGGAACCACGATAAACCGGCGGACGACTTCAAGGTTGACCGGACCTTCCGCTCGGCCAGCATCGAAGAATACGACGCCGTGGTCCTGCCTGGCGGCGTGCAGAATTCCGACACCATCCGCATCGACCAGGATGCCCAGCATCTGGTCAAGATGGGCACCTCTGCCGGCAAGCCGATCGCGGTCATCTGCCATGGCGGCTGGCTGCTGGTTTCGGCCGGGCTGGTCAATGGCAAGACCATGACCAGCTACAAGACGCTCAAGGACGATCTGGTGAATGCCGGCGCCCACTGGGTCGACAAGGAAGTGGTCACCGACGGGACACTGATCAGCAGCCGCCAGCCGGATGACATTCCGGCGTTCAATCGTGAGTTGATTCAGCTGTTGTCGGCGTAGTACCCAAAACCGCTATCGCGAGCAAGCTCGCTCCCACAGGGCAACGTATTCCCCTGTGGGAGCGGGCTTGCTCGCGAAGAGGCCATCAGCGTTTCATCGCCCATAGAACCCGCCACAAGCTTCAACACGCTATACTCCCGCTCTTTTTTCCGGAGCGACGTCATGTCCCTGCCTAGCCTGCGCCTCAAAGCCAACGCCGACCGCCGTCTGCGCAACGGTCATTTGTGGGTCTACAGCAACGAAATCGATGTAGCCGCGACCCCTTTGCACGGTTTCAAGGCCGGCGACCAGGCGATCCTCGAAGCCGCCGGCGGCAAGCCGCTGGGCATCGTCGCCATGAGCCCGAACAACCTGATCTGCGCGCGCCTGCTGTCGCGCGACATCAAGCTACCGCTCGACAAATCGCTGCTGGTGCATCGCCTCAACGTGGCCCTGTCCCTGCGCGAGCGCCTGTTCGACAAACCGTTCTATCGCCTGGTCTACGGCGACTCCGACCTGCTGCCAGGCCTTGTGGTCGACCGTTTCGGCGACATCCTGGTGGTGCAGATCGCCTCGGCGACCATGGAAGCCCACAAAGACGACGTGATCGCGGCACTGACCCAGGTGCTCAAGCCAAGCGGCATCCTGTTCAAGAACGACTCCGCCGCCCGTGACGCCGAAGGCCTCACCCGCTACGTCGAAACCGTCTTCGGCCTGGTGCCGGAGTGGGTCGCGCTGGAAGAGAATGGCGTGAAATTCGAAGCGCCGGTCATCCAGGGCCAGAAAACCGGCTGGTTCTACGACCACCGCATGAACCGCGCACGCCTGGCACCCTACGCCAAGGGCAAGCGCGTACTCGACCTGTACAGCTACATCGGCGGCTGGGGCGTGCAAGCAGCCGCGTTCGGCGCCAGTGAAGTGTTCTGCGTCGATGCCTCGGCCTTCGCCCTCGACGGCGTCGAGCGCAACGCCGCACTGAACGGTTTCGCCGAAAAAATGACCTGCATCGAAGGCGACGTTTTCGAAGCCCTGAAAGAACTCAAAGCCAGCGAAGAGCGCTTCGACGTGATCGTGGCCGATCCGCCAGCGTTCATCAAACGCAAGAAAGACATGAAAAACGGCGAAGGCGCCTACCGCCGCCTGAACGAGCAAGCCATGCGCCTGCTCACCAAGGACGGCATCCTGTTCAGCGCATCGTGCTCGATGCACCTGCCCGAAGACGACCTGCAGAACATCCTGCTGACCAGCGCCCGCCACCTGGATCGCAACATCCAGATGCTCGAACGCGGCGGTCAGGGCCCGGATCATCCGGTGCACCCGGCGATTGCCGAGACGCGTTACATCAAGAGCATTACCTGCCGGTTGCTGCCAAACAGCTAAAACCGCAATCCACTGTAGGAGCGTCGACCGGCTGCTCCTACAGTAGATTCAGACTTGTCCTACGCTCTCCCGCATTGACTTCAGCCCTCATCAAATCAATCCTCGCCTCCCCCCTCGCGGATCGAGAGCGAAGTTCGATGACTCGCCCCATTCACGCCAAAGAAAAATCGTCGTTCATCCTGTTGTTGATGGCTATGACGCTCCTCGCCGTATTCCCTCTCGACGTGGTTCTACCCTCGTTTCCCGCGCTGTCCGAGCACTTTCGTACCACCCCCACCGATATCGCCTTGTCGGTCAGCCTCTTTGCCATCGGCCTGGCGTTTTCGTTGCTGTTGATCGGGCCGCTGTCGGATATGTTCGGGCGCAAGAAGCTGTTGCTCGGAGGAATAGCCTTGGCGGCAGTGGGTGCGACGGGCTGTCTGTTCGCCAGTGATTTCACCTGGTTCCTGGTATTTCGCGTGGTGCAGGCGGTGGGCTGCGGGTCGTTTGCCTTGTCTCAGGCGCTGGTCCAGGATCTGTTCGCCGGCCGGGAGCTGGAGCGCCTGCGGATCTGGATGACCACCGCCGGCGGGATTTTCATCTCCAGTTCGCCGCTGATGGGCACCTGGCTGCAGTTGCATCTGGGCTGGCAGGGCAGTTTTTATGTCTTCATCAGCCTGGCGATCATTGTCTGGTTGAGATCCTGGTTCCTGCTTAGGGAAAGCCGCAGCAGTGAGCGCGCACCACGGCGATTTTTCGGCGCCTATTGGCTGCTCCTTTCGGACATCCGCTTTACCGGTTACTGGCTGATTTCCGCGCTCGCCTTCGCCTGCCATTTCTCCTTTCTCATCATCTCACCGATCATTTTCATGGAGCACCTGGACCTTTCCGCCTACCAGTTCGCCTGGGCGCTGCTGTTATATGGTGCGGCCTATGTGATCGGCGGGGTTGTTGCCAGCATCCTGCATCGCCATCTGGAAGGCGGCACGCAAATCATCATCGGCCTGGGTCTGATCGCCCTGTCGGGGCTGGTGATGCTGTGGCTGGCCTGGCAGTTCGGCCTGTCGGCTGCCACTGTGCTGATCCCCATGCTGATCTGTACCGCGGGCACCACCGTTTCCCGGCCCATCGCCAACTCCAGGGCGATGAGTCTTTACCCGCAACACGCCGGCACCTCGACTTCTGCCGGCAGCCTGATGATTTTCATGTGTGGCGGCTTGGTCAGTGCGGTGATCAATCTGGCCAGCGAACACCTGACCACCGCGCTGGGCTTGTGCTTTTTGATCCTGAGCGCGGTAGGGCTGGGATTGAACGCTTTGATCAGTCGGCGTGCGTTGAGCAGTAGCAAAATAACCACGACGGTGTAGGCCGCACGTCTCGTGATGGCTGTCTGCACGCTCGCAGCCATTCCCTCCTGCCGCCAGCCGTGTAGAATCGCGAACATTCATCGCCAGTCATCCCCGGCGGGTTTATGAGCTCAAGCTGAAGCGCGCGGCGATCCCGCAAAGTTATCGGCAACTTCCGGACACGCGGCCATTTCTGAGTGTTCCAGACGTCAATAGAAGCTCACTTCCCTTTTGATACCTGATTAGCCGCCCGGAGTGCTTCATGCCTGATTACCGCTCGAAAACATCCACCCATGGCCGCAACATGGCCGGCGCCCGCGCACTGTGGCGCGCAACGGGGATGAAAGATGACGACTTCAAAAAGCCGATCATCGCCATTGCCAACTCCTTCACCCAGTTCGTACCGGGCCACGTGCACCTGAAAGACCTGGGCCAACTGGTCGCCCGCGAAATCGAACGCGCTGGCGGTGTGGCAAAAGAATTCAACACCATCGCCGTCGATGACGGCATCGCCATGGGCCACGACGGCATGCTGTACTCGCTGCCGAGCCGCGAGATCATCGCCGACTCCGTCGAATACATGGTCAACGCCCACTGCGCCGACGCCATCGTTTGCATCTCCAACTGCGACAAGATCACCCCTGGCATGCTGATGGCGTCCCTGCGCCTGAACATCCCGGTGATCTTCGTTTCCGGCGGTCCGATGGAAGCCGGCAAGACCAAACTCGCCAGCCACGGTCTCGACCTGGTCGACGCCATGGTGATCGCCGCCGACTCCAGCGCTTCTGACGAGAAAGTCGCTGAATACGAGCGTAGCGCCTGCCCAACCTGTGGTTCGTGCTCCGGCATGTTCACCGCCAACTCGATGAATTGCCTGGTCGAGGCCTTGGGCCTGGCATTGCCGGGCAACGGTTCGACCCTGGCCACTCACAGCGACCGCGAGCAGCTGTTCCTGCAGGCCGGGCGCACCATCGTCGAGCTGTGCAAGCGTTACTACGGTGAGAACGATGAGTCGGTGTTGCCGCGCAACATCGCCAACTTCCAGGCGTTCGAGAACGCCATGACCCTGGACATCGCCATGGGCGGTTCCACCAACACCATCCTGCACTTGCTGGCCGCTGCCCAGGAAGCCGAGATCGATTTCGACCTGCGCGACATCGACCGCCTGTCCCGTCACGTGCCGCAACTGTGCAAGGTCGCGCCGAACATCCAGAAGTACCACATGGAAGACGTGCACCGCGCCGGCGGGATCTTCAGCATCCTCGGTTCGCTGGCCCGTGGCGGCTTGCTGCACACCCAGCTGCCGACCGTGCACAGCCGCAGCATGGAAGAAGCCATCGCCAAGTGGGACATCACCCAGACCACCGACGAAGCCGTGCACCACTTCTTCAAGGCAGGTCCCGCAGGCATCCCGACGCAAACCGCGTTCAGCCAGTCGACCCGTTGGGACACCCTGGACGACGACCGTGAAAACGGCTGCATCCGCAGCGTCGAACACGCTTACTCGCAAGAAGGCGGCCTGGCCGTGCTCTACGGCAACATCGCCCTGGACGGCTGCGTGGTGAAAACCGCCGGCGTCGACGAGTCAATCCACGTGTTCGAAGGCAACGCGAAGATCTTCGAAAGCCAGGACAGCGCCGTACGCGGCATCCTCGCCGACGAAGTGAAGGAAGGCGACATCGTCATCATCCGCTATGAAGGCCCGAAAGGCGGCCCGGGCATGCAGGAAATGCTCTACCCGACTTCGTACCTGAAATCCAAAGGCCTGGGCAAAGCCTGCGCCCTGCTCACCGACGGCCGTTTCTCCGGCGGCACCTCGGGCCTGTCCATCGGCCACGCTTCCCCTGAAGCGGCTGCCGGTGGCGCGATTGGCCTGGTGCAGGACGGCGACAAGGTACTGATCGACATCCCGAACCGCTCGATCAACCTGTTGGTCAGCGATGAAGAACTGGCAGCACGCCGGGTCGAGCAGGACAAGAAAGGCTGGAAACCGGTGGAAGTGCGTCCACGTAAAGTGACCACCGCCCTGAAGGCTTACGCCCTGCTCGCGACCAGTGCCGACAAGGGTGCTGTGCGTAACAAGGCGATGCTTGACGGGCTGTAAGGCCTAAGCGTCGAACAAAAATGCCCCGCCAAGTGCGGGGTATTTTTTTGCCTGCGTTAATCCTGCGGGTCGAGGTTATCCAGCGCCTGGTTCACCGCCAGCTCGCCCAGCATGATGACCTGGGCAATACCCAGCATCGTGCTGCGTTGAGAGCCTTCCAGCAGTGCGGCGAAATCGCTGGCCATGACATTGGCCGAGGCGAGGGATTCGCAGGCGTGGGCCAGGAGGGTTTCGGTGTCGAGGCCAGGGGCGATGATGAAGGTTCGGCTGGGTTTTCGTGGGGTGGCGTTGATTTGGGTGGACAGGTTGTCGGTGTCCGGTGGATCAGGGGTAATTTTCAGCATTGATGATTCTCCTGGAGGTAAGGAGCCATCACCTTCGCTACCAAACGAAAGGTGGCAGCCATACGCAGGTTGGTAGACCGGTCCAGGGAGCCGGCGCGCTCGAAAGCGCCCCACGCATGACCACCATAGAAGCAGAGACGAAAAAACCTGCCAAAGGTGTAGTCATGCGCCTGGAAAATCCGGGCTACCAAACCCGATCGCTGATGGGCAGCGACACGGAGAAGATAGAACCCGCCAAACAGGCGCACAAGTCGGCGGATTCTGAAGTAGTCGTAGTCCTTTACGCAAGAACGTGCAGGTTGCGACTAGTAGGAAGAAGTTGATCAAACAGAGGCTTTCATTGCACCGGCTGACCTCATCGCGAGCAGACTCGCTCCCACAATGGGTCTTCAGCGGACAAGCCATGTGTGACCAATAGGGATCAAACTGTAGGAGCGAGCTTGCTCGCGATGAACGCAAGGACACCGCGTAAAACCAGGAAGTACGCGATATCGTTAACGACCATCGCGAGCAAGCTCGCTCCTACAGTGAATCAAAACCCTTACTGGATTTCTTGCGGTGTAACGATCACCCAGTTCTTGTCTGCGGTCACCGGCAAGCCTTCCTTGGCCTGGGCCGCGGCGTTCTTGGCCATCATGCCCTGGATCTGGGTCATGTATTTGTCCTTGCGGTTGACCCACAGGTGGATGCCGCCCTTGGCCACGTCGACGCTGTGGAACAGCATGTAGCCATCGCTGGTGGGGGTATCGCCGCCGACCAGGACCGGTTTTTTCCATTCGTCGATGTAGGTCAGGATTGCCGCTTGTTTACCCGCCATCCAGGTCGCCGGGGTCCACAGGTACGGGGTCAGTTCCAGGCCCAGGTTGGCCTTCTCGTCATATTTGCCGGCGGTGATCTGCTTGCGCGCGGTGGTCAGTTCACCGGTCTTGGGGTCCTTGAGCAGCAGCGACACGCCGATCACGTTCTGCGGTTTAACGTTGTAGCCGTACTTCGGATCGGCCGCGACCATGCGTACCAGTTCTTCGGAGGCGGCGGTCATCACGTAGACCTCGATGCCGTTCTCCATCAGTTTGTTGTACAGCTCTTGCTGGCCGGTGAAGATTTTTGGCGGGTTGACGTCGAGGTTCTTGACCACGTCGCCTTCGTAATAAGTGTCCGGCACCGGTTTGCCGGACGCCATCATCTCGTCGACATAGCCCTTGAGTTCTTGCAGCGTAAAGCCGGAGAACACTTGCGCGACCCATGGATAACACACCATGTCGTCGACTTCGCAGAGGCGGTAGTAATAGCTGAACAGGCTTTCCTTGTGGTCGGCGGTGTCCTTGAACGGCATCAGTTTCAGGGAGGGGTCGAGCTTGTCGCGGGTGATCAGGCCCTTGTTTTCCATGAACGGCAACAAAGACTCTTCAAGGTCGTAGCGGTAACTGGTGTTGTCCATGTCGAACACCGCGTAGTTACCCTTGTTGGCATTGGCCGCGATCATCGCGTCCAGCGCCTTGGCCTGATCGGCTGGCCAGTGCTTCAGATCCGTGGCGAGTACCTGGCCGGCAAGGCCCAGGCAAAGTGCGGCAACCAGATATTTCGGTGCGAACTTCATCTGCGTTTCTCCCTGAGTGAAAGAGATCGACGCTAACAAATAAGTGTGACAGTCCTCGTCTGTCAGCGACCGCCAACGTGCGTATCGCGTCAGCTGCATCCCCGAGAGCGACACCGGCTTATTCCAAAAACGACAGTCACCAGACGTTTTTGATATTAATTCATTGTAAATCAAGCTGTTAGGCTTGCCGGTTCGCAGCTGCCCCGGAAGGTAGCTGGCACAAGTCACTTTCGGAGTCCTCATGAATCTGCCGCTGATTCTCAATCTGCTGGTGTTCCTCGCCCTGCTCCTGGGCCTGGCACAAACCCGCCACACCACCTGGAGCCTGGCGAAAAAAGTCCTGCTCGCCCTGGTGCTGGGCGTGGCGTTCGGTGTGGCGTTGCACACTGTCTACGGTGCCGGTAACCCGGTGTTGAAAGCGTCGATCGGCTGGTTCGACCTGGTGGGCAACGGTTATGTGCAGCTACTGCAAATGATCGTGATCCCGCTGGTATTCGCCTCGATCCTCAGCGCTGTGGCTCGCCTGCACAACGCCTCGTCGCTAGGCAAGATCAGCTTCCTGACCATTGGCACGCTGCTGTTCACCACCGCCATCGCGGCCTTGATCGGCATCGGCCTGACCAACCTGTTCGGCCTGACCGCCGAGGGCCTGGTGGCCGGCACCCAGGAAATGGCGCGCCTGCAAACCATCCAGACCGACTACGCCGGCAAGGTCGCGGACCTCAATGTGCCGCAGTTGCTGCTGTCGTTCATTCCGCAAAACCCCTTCGCCGACCTGGCGCGGGCCAAGCCGACGTCGATCATCAGCGTGGTGATCTTTGCGGCGTTCCTCGGGGTCGCGGCTTTGCAGCTGCTCAAGGATGACGTGGAAAAAGGTCAGAAAGTGATCAACGCCATCGACACCCTGCAAGCCTGGGTGATGCGCCTGGTTCGCCTGGTGATGAAGCTGACCCCTTACGGCGTACTGGCGCTGATGACCAAGGTGGTCGCTGGCTCCAACCTGCAGGACATCATCAAGCTCGGCAGTTTCGTCGTGGTGTCCTACATCGGTCTAGGCCTGATGTTTGTGGTGCATGGCGTGCTGGTGTCGGCGGCGGGGATCAACCCGCTGCGGTTCTTCCGTAAGATCTGGCCGGTGCTGACGTTTGCGTTTACCAGCCGTTCGAGCGCCGCGACCATTCCGTTGAGCATCGAAGCGCAGACCAGCCGCCTGGGCATCCCGCAATCCATCGCCAGTTTCGCCGCTTCGTTCGGCGCGACCATTGGCCAGAACGGCTGCGCCGGTTTGTATCCGGCGATGTTGGCGGTGATGGTGGCGCCGACCGTAGGCATCAACCCATTGGACCCGTTGTGGATCGCGACGCTGGTGGCGATAGTGACCTTGAGTTCGGCCGGTGTGGCGGGCGTGGGCGGCGGCGCGACCTTTGCCGCGTTGATCGTGTTGCCGGCGATGGGTTTGCCGGTGTCACTGGTGGCGTTGCTGATTTCGGTCGAGCCGCTGATTGATATGGGGCGTACGGCGTTGAACGTCAGTGGTTCGATGACGGCCGGGGCGATTACCAGCCAGGTGATGCAGCAGACGGATAAAGAGCTGCTGGATGCGGATGAGCATTCGGCGTTGGCGCACGCTTAAGTCTTTCATTGCCTGAGCGGGCCTCTTCGCGAGCAAGCCCGCTCCCACAGGGGATGTGTGTCGTTCACAGATCCAATGTGGGAGATTCTATGTTTGGGGGGAAGCCCCCAAGACTGGATTTGGCTGATACTCGCTCTGGTTCTTCATCAGGGCGAACGCCACTCGTGCCAGCTTTCGAGCCAGGATGACCAGCACTTGAGTCGTCTTTAATCCTCGCTCCAGATAGCGTTCGTAAAATGGCTTCCAGGTCTTCGAGCGACTGGCAGCCATCGCGGCGTTATGCAGCAGACGCCGTATTTCTGAGTCACCTTTCTTGGTCAGCTTTCGACGTCCGTTCATCTGCCCCGAATCAGAGACTCTCAAATCCATTCCAAGAAACGCGATATAGGCGTCACCACTGGCGAAGTCGCCACGTTGAAATGCCATCGTCAGTGCGGTGGCGGTAAGAAAACCGACCCCCTCTACGGCCTGGCAGCGTTTGACTTGATCCAACAGACCCGCCTCTTTGACGACTTCCAACAGCTTCTTCTGGATGAGTAAATCCAATCGACCCATGGCAGCTATCTGTTGTTTGAATGCCGCTTTCAGCAGCGGCTCGTCGTTCCAGCTTTGAGTCAGGCTGACACGCGCCTGGACCAATGTCGCTCGTCTTCGAAGCAGGCTTTGAAGCTTGGTATAGACCTTCGGCGGCGGGCTCCAAGGACGTAGCTCTTCCTCTTCGTTCTTCAAGTAACGCGCCAGTAAACGCGCGTCGCTGGCATCTGTTTTGGCGCGGCCACCCACTCCTTTGCGGTAGTTACTCAAACGGAAACCGTCGATGACATAGACGACATGTCCCATTGCATGAGCCAGCTCAACCGTATCCAGGTGATAGATATTGGTGGCTTCAATCGCGATGGCGCTGTTTGCAGGTAACGTTTTCAGCCACTTTGTAAGAGACGGTTTATCGTTTGACACGGGCAACAGCAGATCCGTGTCGGCCTGATAGACCACCACTTCGGCCTTGGCGACATCCACTCCGACTACAGAACGCGAGACACTCATTGCCACAAAGAAAGCTCCGGGTTAGGGTTTAAAGGCTTGTCGGGGCTTCACCATTGCGCTGGCTTGCTTCTATCGTCGGTCATGGCCGATGCATTCCTTATCGGCGCTTTGGTGAAGGGGTGGGGCGAAGTCTCCCACGGTCTGTACTGGCTAGAGTCAGATGCTGGCTTTTAGTCCCACCACCCCTACAAGTCTAAACATACAAGCGGGCTTGCTCGCGAAGCTTTCAGGCTTTTTCCCAGACTTCGAAGTTGTACGCTGGCTTGTCATCCACAGCCGGATTTTCGGTGTTGGACACCAGCTTCCACTGCCCCAAATCAAACTCCGGAAACCACGCATCCCCTTCCGGGCTCAACGCCACGCGGGTCAGGTACAGCCGATCGGCCTGCGCCAACCCCTGCGCATACAACTGCGCCCCGCCAATCAGCATCAGCTCATCGACGCCCTGCTCCTTCGCCCACTCTTCAGCGCGAACCACGGCCGCCTCCAGCGACGGATAAACCTCCGCGCCTTCGAGCACCAGATCCGCCTGACGGCTGACCACGATGTTCAAGCGCCCCGGCAACGGGCGACCGAGGGAATCCCAGGTCTTGCGGCCCATGATGATCGGCTTGCCCAGGGTAGTGGCCTTGAAGTACTTGAAGTCCCCCGGCAGGTGCCAGGGCATGCTGTTGTCGACGCCGATCACACGGTTTTCACCGAGGGCTGCGATCAGGCTGAGGGGGAGTGATTTAGTCATGCCGGCGAGGATACCAGAGCCTCGCTTTCCCCGATAAGCGCCACAGCGGTTATGCTCACAGTTCAATTAAGCGACGGGATGCTGCGTGACTGAACTGAATACTCTCTGGCTGACAGAAACCATCCGCCTGCGCGAAGAACACGCCGGTCCCCTGGAAGATCTGGAAGCCAACCGATTGGCCCGCAGCGCCGGCGGCGATCTGCCGACGCGCATTCAACGCCGGGCCCTGTGGCTGGCCGAGCGCGATGGCCTGAGCGATGCACTCAAACACTGGCAACAAGGCGCGCGACTGGCGCTGATCGTTATGGCGGTGCTGGCCGTGGTCAGCGGCGCCGGCCTGGCCTTTGCCGCCATGGGCGACGGCCTGCACCCGGTGAATGTGTTCTGGGCGCTGGGCAGTCTGCTCGGGCTCAACCTGATCCTGCTGCTGAGCTGGGCCCTCGGCCTGGTGTTCGCCGGCGAGCACGGCGCCAGCCTCGGGCGCCTGTGGTTGTGGCTCAGCGAAAAACTCGCCCGGGACGCCAAGGCCGCGCAACTGGCACCGGCCCTGCTGCTGTTGCTGCAACGCCGGAAACTCAATCGCTGGGCCATCGGCGTACTGGTCAATGGCCTGTGGTTATTGGCAATGCTCAGTGCCCTGGTGGTTCTGCTGACGTTGATGGCCACCCGGCGCTACGGCTTCGTCTGGGAAACCACGATCCTCAGTGCCGACACCTTCATTGCCGTGACCCAGGCCCTCGGCGCCCTACCGGCCTTGCTCGGCTTCAGCGTGCCCACCGAGGCGATGATCCGCGCCAGTGGCGACGCCGCACTGAACATCGAAAGTGCCCGCCAGGCCTGGGCGGCTTGGCTGGTAGGCGTGTTGCTGGTCTACGGCGTGGCGCCGCGCCTGGTGTTGGCGCTGTTTTGCCTGTGGCGCTGGAAGTCCGGCCGGACAAGCCTGCAGCTCGACCTGAACCTGCCCGGTTATGCCCAACTGCGCGAACGGCTGATGCCCACCAGCGAACGCCTGGGTGTCAGCGATGCCGCGCCGGCACAACTTCATCGCGTGGAGAGCGGCGTCAGCGAACAGCACAGCGATGGCGCACTGTTGGTCGCCATTGAGCTGGACGACGACCGTCCGTGGCCGCCCCAACTGGCGAAGAACGTCAGCAACGCCGGGATCCTCGACAGCCGCGAATCGCGCAACAAACTCCTCGAGCAACTGAGCCGTTTTCCTCCTGCGCGCCTGGCGATCGCGTGCGATCCACGGCGCTCGCCGGACCGCGGCAGCCTGGCGCTGATCGCCGAACTGGCCCGCAGCGCCAGCGCCACCCGCGTGTGGTTGTTGCAGGCGCCGCCCGGGGAAGCGCTGGACGCCGAACGCCTGGGCGACTGGCATGTGGCGCTGCAACAGCTGGAATTGCCGTTCGCCGATTGCGCTCCGATGAACTGGCTGGAGACGGGTCATGACTGACACCAGCAAGCAGCCCCTGAAACTCGCCGTGGTCGGCCACACCAACGTCGGCAAAACCTCGTTGTTGCGCACCCTGACCCGCGATGTCGGTTTCGGCGAAGTGTCCCACCGCCCCAGCACCACGCGGCATGTCGAAGGCGCGCGGTTGTCGGTGGACGGCGAGCCCTTGCTGGATCTCTACGACACCCCGGGACTGGAAGACGCCATCGCCCTGCTCGACTACCTCGAACGCCTGGAGCGGCCCGGCGAGCGACTGGACGGCCCGGCACGACTGGCGCGTTTTCTTGAGGGCAGCGAAGCCCGGCAGCGCTTCGAACAGGAGGCCAAGGTGCTGCGCCAGTTGCTGGCGTCGGACGCCGGGCTCTATGTGATCGACGCCCGGGAACCGGTCCTGGCCAAGTATCGCGATGAGCTGGAAGTGCTGGCCAGCTGCGGCAAACCCCTGCTGCCGGTGCTGAATTTTGTCAGCAGCGCCAACCACCGCGAGCCGGCGTGGCGTGAAGCCCTGGCGCGCCTTGGTTTGCATGCGCTGGTTCGCTTCGACAGCGTCGCACCGCCGGAGGATGGCGAACGCCGGCTCTATGAAAGCCTGGCGCTGCTGCTGGAAACCGCACGGCCACAACTGGAACGCCTGATCGCCGACCAGCAGGCACAACGCCTGGCCCGTGAGCGCAGCGCCGTGCGCCTGATTGCCGAATTGCTGATCGATTGCGCCGCGTGCCGGCGCAGCGTTGTCAGCGATGTGCAGCAGGAACAGCAGGCGATCGATGAGCTGCGCAAAGCCGTACGCCAACGCGAGCAGCGTTGTGTCGAAGCGCTGCTCAAGCTCTACGCGTTTCGCCCGCAGGATGCCGCGGCCAGTGATCTGCCGCTGCTCGACGGGCGTTGGGGCGATGACTTGTTCAACCCCGAAACCCTCAAGCAACTGGGCGTGCGGGTGGGCGGTGGTATCGCTGCCGGTGCCGCCGCGGGGGCCGGCGTCGACTTGCTGGTCGGCGGCCTGACGCTGGGTGCTGCCGCCCTGGCCGGGGCGATTGCCGGCGGCGCCCTGCAAACCGCGCGCAGTTATGGCAGCCGCCTGCTGGGCAAGATCAAGGGCCAGCGCGAACTGACGGTGGATGACAGCGTGTTGCGGCTGCTGGCGTTGCGTCAGCGGCAACTGCTGCAAGCGCTGAACGCCCGTGGGCATGCGGCGATGGACAGCATTCAGGTGGCCACGCCGCAGGACAAGAGTTGGCGGGAAGGTAAATTGCCGGAAGCGCTGAACAGGGCGCGGGCGCATCCGCAGTGGTCTTCGCTTAATGCGCATCCGAAGTTGAATCAGGCGGAGCGGCAGGAGCAGGTTGAGGTGTTGGCGCAGCAGCTATAGCGGCTGGGTCGATTAGCTATGTTGCCAGCACTGGCCCCTTCGCGAGCAAGCCCGCTCCCACATTGGTGCGGCGGCTATCACAAATCCAATGTGGGAGCGGGCTTGCTCGCGAATGCAGCAACTCGGTATCACAGGCTTTACGCCGCCAGCAGGCGCGATGCTTTGCCCTTCAACACCGCCAGATCAATCACCGGCACATGCATCTCCTTGGCCAGCTCATCCCACTGGCGCATGCGCAAACTGACCGCGCACAACGGGTCCTGCTCGAATGCATCGGCCTCGGCCTCGGACATCACGCCGCCCTGATATTCCAAGGTGCGACGGCTGGCTTCGCTCAGACGCTCGTAGTACCCCGGCTCTCTGAGCGTCAGATAGCGCTTGGCTTGAACGTGATATTCCACCAACCGCGCCATCCGCTCGCTGAAACCTGCACGGCGCAAATAATCAGCGCCCAACCGCTCATGACTCACTATGCCGAAGCCGCCCATGTTCTCGGCACTGTCGGTACAGATATGCCCGATGTCGTGAAAAAACGCCGCCAACACCACTTCGTCATCGAAGCCTTCGGCCATCGCCAGTTGCGCGGCCTGGGACATGTGCTCGATCTGCGACACCGGCTCGCCGATGTAGTCGCTGTCACCGAAGCGCTCGTACAAAGCGAACACGTCGGCGATCACTTGCTCGTTGCGTTGCATCAGATTTCTCCCAACAGGGTGGCGACGTTACGTTCGGCCATGGCCGGCCCGACGCTCATGCCAACGCCGGTGTGCATCAATGCCACGCTCAGGCCCTTTTCCGGACGCAGGAACGAAAACGGTCCCGGCCCCCGTGAACCATAGACACCCTGCCAGCGTTCGACCACTTGCACTTTGCAGCCCAGCGTTTGCTCGGCCAACTCGATCATCCAGTCGTCGACCTGCTCGGCATTGAAGGGCGACGGATCACTGCCGTAATGGTGGGAGTCGCCAATGATCAACTCGCCATAGGGCGTCGGGCTGATCAGCAGGTGAATGCCGTGTTCATGCAAGTGCGGCGCGTGTTGCAGGATCTCGGCCTGCACCGCCGCGGCTTCGGGCAAATCGGCGAAGGCACCGTAATGCACGCAGCTCAAACCGGTGAGCACTGCGTGTTGCAGGTTAAGGTTGATCTGCGGCCGGGCGCGGAGCATCTGCAGGCGGCAGATTTGCGGGTCGAGCTGGGCGATCTGCTCGGCAAGCAACGTCTGATAGTCGTGACCGGAACAGAGGATAATCTGCTCGCCACTGAAACTGCCGGCGGTGCTGTGCAGGCGGCCCGGTTCGATGTCGCGCACCAGGGTGGAGAAGTGAAACTCGACGCCCAGGTCGCGACGCAAAAAGTCGATCAGCGCCGGAATCGCTTCGCGCGAATACAGTTGCTGGTCGTCCATGCCGTGCAACGCCGCGCGGTGATGGCGGAACTGGCCGTTGTACAGATCTCCCAGTTGGGCGTCACGCAGCAGCTCGACGCGGTAGCCGTGTTCCACGGCGCGACCGGCGCAAAAGGCTTCCAGCAACTGTTCTTCGGCTTCGGTGCGGGCGAACAGGTATGAGCCGTTGCGCTTGAGTTGCAGGCCGGCGAGCTGCGCCCAGTCGCCCCAGATGTCGCGACTGGCCCGGGCCAGCTCCAGCATCGGGCCCGGGGGTTGACCGGTGACCAGTGCCTGGCCGAAGTTGCGCACCGATGCGCCTAGAGGCGTTGCGCTGCGTTCGAAAACCCTGACCTTGAGACCGCGCTTGGCGGCGGCATAGGCATGGGACAGGCCCAGGATGCCGGCGCCGATGATCAGCATGTCGTTGTGTTGTGTCATCTAGAGGTGCTCTGAATGAGAGACCGCCTTCGCTGGCAAGCCAGCTCCTATGTATGGACTCGCCCCCACTGTCTACCCGCTTTTAAAAAACCGTCGCCCCGTTGCATCTATGTATAAGGCCTATTCGTGGAAGCCGTCTTCGGCTTCTGGCCAAAATTGGAAAAGCTCGTGGTATGCCGATTACATTCAGGCCTCGAAGGCCAGTAGGAGCTTAGGCATCAATCCACGCCGGTCTTACCTGGGGTCAATTTTTTTCAGCAAAGGGTCGGACAGTTGGTACCTCGGTGGCAGAACTCTGTCGCTCAGTGGCTCATCGTTGCCTGCTGGCCATCTCCGGCGTGGCGACGATAAGTCTGGTCATTCTGTAGAAGCACCCAGACGATTCGCAGGTTGCGGTTGGCTAGCCTGATCGCAGCTTCCTTACGACCCAACCGGCTCATCCAGTGCAACAAGCGGCGGTCATCGGGTTGCTGGGAATCAGGTCGTAGTTGTTGCAGCACCGCGTGGGCTCCTTGGATCATCAGGCTGCGTAAATAAGCATCACCTCGCTTGGTCATGTCCCCCAGCCGGATCTTTTCCCCGCTGCTGTGCTGGTCAGGCACCATGCCAAAGTACGCGGCAAACTTGCGGGCATTGGGAAATCGCTCAGGCTTGGTTTCCTTGGCCACCAGGGCCGTGGCTGTGACTGGGCCGATGCCGCGCACAGTCATCAGTCGCTTCGCCGTCATGTCGGCGTTGGCGGCCACTTCCAGGCGTCCCGTCAGTACGCTGATGCGCTCGCCCAAATGGCGCCACTCGGCCAGCAGTTCGTCGATCAGTTCACGCAGCAGGGCCGGCACCGGCTGGGTAGCATCTTCCAGCACCCGCGGAATTTTCTGGCTGATCGCAACATCGCCTTGCGCCAAGGCGACACCGTGCTCGAGCAGCAGGCCGCGCATCTGATTACTGACGGCCGTGCGCCGACGCACATAGCCCTGACGGGCGCGATGCAACGCCTGCATGGCCAGCGCCGCGACGCTTTTGACCGGTACTGCGCAGATTTTTTCATCGCGACCAGCCCGCAGAATCGCCAACGCATCGTTGCGATCATTTTTTGGCCCACTGCGATGTTTGGCCACCAAACCGGCTGGAAGAATCCGCGCCGAATTACCTTGGTCTTGCAGTTGCCGGGCCCAGGCTTGAGCACCCGGACCGGTCTCCATCAAAACCACAACATGAGGCGGCAACTTTTGGAGAAACTCATAGAACGCCTCGCGCGACTTGATCCGTTGCTCGAAGCGCACCTGGCCGAGAACATCTTCACCGGCGACCTGAAAAACCTGCTTGGCCAGATCGACCGCCAAGGTTGTGCAGGCCGACAAATCGGTAGAAGACAGGGATTGATCAATCGAACTATGCTTTTTCATGGACTCGCCCTCGCTGCCGTTGGCTGTTTAGACTGCCACCGTGGCGCATTGACGCCTCGGCTGGGGCGAGTCCATCCAATTACAAGGGGTATGCCATTACCTGTAGGGGCTGGCTTTGCCAGCGAAGAGGCCCTGTCAGCCGATGAAGATCTTACTTGGCCGCCACTTTCTCGGACTTGCCGTCATAGCGCTTGCGCCATTCGGTCAGGATCTCGTCACGGTTTTTCGAAGCCCAGGCGAAGTCGTTCTTGATCAAACGCTGCTCGTAGTCCGCTGGCAGTTCGGTCTGCGGCTTGGCAATGCCTGGCTGCGCAAGAACCGCGAAGTTCTCCTTGTACAGATCCATCGCTTCGGCGCTGGCGGAGAAATCAGCCAGTTTCTTCGCCGCTTCTTCATGTGGAGTGCCCTTGATCACGGCCGTCGCTTCGATCTCCCAACCCAGGCCTTCCTTCGGCAGGATGATGTCCAGCGGTGCGCCTTGGCGTTTCAGCTGAACAGCCGGGTATTCAAAGGAAATGCCGATCGGGAATTCCCCTGCCGCCGCCAGTTTGCAAGGCTTGGAACCGGAGTGAACGTACTGGCCGATGTTCTGGTGCAGGCCGTCCATGTAGGCCCAGCCCTGCTTCTCGCCGAAAGTCTGCAGCCAGGCGCTGACGTCGAGGAAACCGGTGCCGGACGATGCCGGGTTAGGCATGACGATCTTGCCTTTGTATTCAGGCTTGGTCAGGTCCTGCCAGCTCACGGGCTTGGTCAGGCCCTGTTTCTCGGCTTCGACGGTGTTGAAGCAAATGGTCGCGGCCCAGACGTCCATGCCGACCCAGGCTGGCGGGTTGGCGGCGTCGCGGTAGTTCGCGCCGATCTTGCCCAGGTCTTTCGGGGCATAGCTTTGCAGCATGCCTTGCTGGTCGAGGATCGCCAGGCTCGAAGCGGCCAGGCCCCACACGGCGTCAGCCTGCGGACGGGCTTTTTCGGCCAGCAGTTTGGCGGTGATGATCCCGGTGGAGTCACGCACCCATTTGATCTCGACGTCCGGGTTGGCCTTCTCGAAAGCCTCTTTGTAGGTCTTCAGTTGCTCGGCTTCGAGGGCGGTGTACACCGTCAACTCGGTTTTCGCCGCAAAGGCGTTCAGGCTGAAAGCGGTGAGGACAGCAGCGGCCAGGGCCATAGGCTTGAACATGATCTTTTCCTGTATGTGAGTTGAGGGTATGAATCAGTGACCGGGCGCGGTCTGCCGCCAGGCTTGCGAGCGGCGCAGCAAACCGCGCGAAGCCCAGGCCAGCAGCAGGGACACGCCCGCCGAGGTGAACAGAATCAGGGTCGACATCGCCGCCGCACCGCCGACGTTGCCGGCGTCGTCCATGTTCAGCACCGCCACCGCCGCGAGGATGGTGTCGGGGCTGTAGAGGAAGATCGCCGCCGAGACGGTGGTCATGGCCGAGACGAACAGGTAGCGCACGATGTCCAGCAGCGCGGGCAGACAGATCGGCACGGTGACCCGCAGGTAGTGCCGATACAGCGGCGCCTTGAGCGACAGCGCGGCGGCTTCGAACTCGGCATCGAGTTGGCGCAGCGCGGTGGTGGCGGTCATTTGCGCAGTGGTCAAATAGTGAGCAATGGTGCAGACCACTAACAGCGTCATGGTCCCGTAGAGCACGTGCAGCGGGTTGCCGGTGAGGTTGAAGAAGAAGACGTAACCCAGGCCCAGCACCAGCCCAGGCACCGCCATCGGTACGAAACTGAGCATTCGCAAGGTCAGGTTCAGCCCGCGCTGGCCCCTGGTTTTTTCCATCAGGTAGGCACCGGTGAAAATCAGCACACTGCCGATCAGCGCCGTGCACAACGCCATCTTCACGCTGTTGCCGTAGGCCAGCCAGCCACCGCCGGCGGTTTCGTTGAACTGGTAGTGGTTGAGCGACAGCGACAGGTTGTACGGCCAGAACTTCACCAGGGACGAGAACACCGCCATGCCGAACACCAGCAGCAAGGCGCTGCAGATCAGCAGGACCACGACCAGGTAGCAGCCGTCGCGCAGTTTCGAGGGCGCAGGCTTGAACACCTGGGCACGACCGCTCATGGAATCGCCATGACGGCGACGCAACCAGGCATCGACCCCGAAGCTGAACAGCGCCGGCAGCAACAGCACCATGCCGATCAATGCGCCGCGACCGAACTGTTGCTGGCCGACCACCGCCTTATAGGCTTCCAGCGCCAGCACCTGATAGTCGCCACCGACCACCACGGGTACGCCGAAGTCAGTGATGGTCAGGGTGAACACCAGGCAGAACGCGGCGAATATCGCCTGGCGGGTCGCTGGCCAGGTGATGCTGCGGAAGGCTTTTGCCGGGCTGGCACCCATGCTGGAAGCGGCATCGAACAGGCGCGCATCCGCCAGGGACAGGGCCGACAGCAGGATCATCAAGGCATGCGGAAAGGTGTAGATGACTTCACCGAGCACAATGCCCCAGAAGCCGTAGATGTTGTCCGAGAGCAGGCTACGCAGCATGCCCTGGTTGCCGAACAGGTACACCAGCGCGATGCCGGGCAGCATCGACGGCGCCATCAACGGCAGCAGCGAAATGCCACGCCAGATGCCTTTGCCGGGAATCAGGGTGCGTTGCAGTGCGTAGGCAAACAGGTAGGCCAGCGGTACGACAATGGCCGCCACGCTGAGGGACACCTTCAGGCTATTGCCCAGCAGCCAGTGGAAGTTCTCGCTGGTCACCAGCTCTTTGGCAGCGACCCAACCACCCCCCTGCCCGGCCTCGGCGCTGAAGCCACGCCAGAATATCGCCAGCAACGGCATCAATACGGCGACGCCCAACAACGCCAGCAGAAGGACTTTGCCGCCGACCACGAACAGCCGGTCGCCTATCTCGGCACGGGAAGTCTGCCGCACCTGATTTTGCGGCAGCGGCAGCGCGATATTCGCGCTCATCAGGCAAACACCTGCAGGCTGCGTGGTGGCAAGGCGACCATGATCTGCTGGGCGCCCAGGCGCGGCATGGCTTCCGGGGCCAGCTCCGCCAACAGCGCATGGCCCGGCAATTGATCGAGTTCGAAACTCATGCGGCAACGGTTACCGAGGAAGGTGATTTCACGAACCTTGGCCGGGAACAGGTTTTCCTCGTGCACCGGCGGGTTGACGTTGATCGCTTCCGGACGGCAGAACAGACGGCCCGACGCGGTCTTGGCGCCGCCATCGGCCAGGCGCATGTTCATCCCGCCGACCTGGGCGTGGCTGTCGCTGCTGCGCTGGAACGGCAGCCAGTTGCCCTGGCCGACGAACTCCGCCACGAACGGCGTGGCCGGGCGGTTGTAGATTTCCTGCGGCGTGGCGTACTGCTCGACCTTGCCGTTGTTCATCACGGCAATGCGGTCGGCCATCAGCATGGCCTCGTCCTGATTGTGGGTCACCATCAGGGTGGTGATGCCGAGGCTGCGTTGCAGCTGGCGCAGCTCGGTGCACAGGTGCTCACGGACGCGGGCATCGAGGGCCGACATCGGTTCGTCCAGCAGCAACAGCGAAGGTGCCGGGGCCAGGGCGCGAGCCAGCGCCACGCGCTGCTGCTGGCCGCCGGACAATTGGCCGGGGTACTTTTTCTCGCTGCCGCCAAGGCCCACCAGTTCCAGCATCTGGCCAACGCGCTGGCGCACCTGGTCGCGACCACTACCGGCCAGGCCGTAGGCAATGTTCGCTTCGACGGTGAGATTGGGGAACAGCGCGTAGGACTGAAACAGAATGCCGTAGTCCCGCGCCTGGGGCGCCAGGTGGGAAACGTCGCGATCGCCCAGGTACAGCTCGCCGCTGTCCTGCTTCTCCAGACCGGCGATGCAACGCAGCAAGGTGGTTTTGCCACAGCCCGAAGGGCCCAACAGGCACACCAGCTCACCGGCCGCCACGTCGAGGGAAACGTTGTCCAGCGCGGTAAAGGCGCCAAAGCGCTTCTGTACACCGCGCACCTTCATGGGGGCGCCGGGGTTGGTCAGGGCGGTTGCGATCGAGTTGTTCATGGACGGACCTCATCTGGCAGATGGGGCCATCCTAGGGTTGTAATGCGTCCGTCATGTGGCAGTAAGGCAAAAACTGCCGATAGTGGTATTCGAGGATTTTGGTTCGGTGTCTGTGCTGACCCCTTCGCTGGCAAGCCAGCTCCTACAGTTTATCGCATTCCCCTGTAGGAGCTGGCTTGCCAGCGAAGAGGACCGAACAATCACCGCAGATCTCAGGCCGGAGACATTTCCTGCGCCAACCCCAGGAACGCCGCCGGCAACCGGGCGTTTTTTCTCTCTTTGAGGCAATACAAATATTCAGGTATCTGCGGCGCATCCTCGATCGTCAGCACCCGCAACTGAGGATCGTGCGGCACTTCCTGGCGGGCAATGATGCTGATGCCGATGTTGCGCAACACCGCCTCGCGGATCGATTCGCGGCTGCCGATCTCCAGCAGCGGCCCGAAACACACACCGGCGCTGGCAAGCAACTCTTCGGTCAAACGACGGGTGGTCGAACCCGGTTCGCGCATCAACAAGGTATGCCCCGCCAAGGCACCCAGCGACACGTGATCGTGTACCGCCAGCGGATGATTGCGATGCACCGCCAGCACCAGCGGATCACTGCCGAGCACCCGCCGAATCAGCCGCGCATCCTCCAGCAACTGCGAGGACGCCGCGACATCGACCCGATAGTCCTCGAGCGCCTCCAGCACTTGCTGGGAATTGCCGATCTCCACCGACACTTCCACCTGCGGCAGGCGCTCGCGGAAGGTCTTCACCAGGTCAAGGATGTAATACGGCGCCGTGGCGGCAATGCGCAACGTGCCCTGGACCTGCCCGCTGTTGCGCAGGAAAAACTCGATGTCGGCTTCCTGCTGCAGCAGCGCCTTGACCATCGGCAACAGCCGCGCACCCTCATCGCTGACGCTGAGACGGCGGCCGCCTCGGTAGAACAATTCAACCGAGTACTGGCTTTCCAGGTTGCGAATCTGGGTGGTCACAGTGGGTTGGCTCAAGCCGAGCTTTTTCGCTGCCAGGGTGATGCTGCCCAGGCGGGCAACCATGTAAAACGCCTTCAGCTCGGCACTCAGCACAACCATCCCTCATCGTCTATTTGCGCAACAGGCGCAGTCCATTGAACACCACCAACAGGCTCACGCCCATGTCGGCAAACACCGCCATCCACATGGTAGCGAGCCCGGCGAAGGTTACCCCAAGAAAGATCGCCTTGATCACCAATGCCAGGGCGATGTTCTGCTTGAGGATGCTCGAGGTCTGCCGCGACAGGCGAATGAACGCGGGGATTTTGCGCAGATCGTCGTCCATCAGGGCGACATCCGCGGTTTCGATTGCGGTGTCGGTACCCGCGGCCGCCATGGCGAAACCAATTTCGGAACGGGCCAATGCCGGCGCGTCATTGATGCCGTCACCCACCATGCCGACGTTATGCCCTTTGGCATACAGCGCTTCGATTGCCTGCAACTTGTCGCTGGGCAGCAGATCGCCCTTGGCCTCGTCGATACCAACCTGCGCGGCAATCGCCTGGGCGGTGTGCACGTTGTCGCCCGTGAGCATCAGGGTCTTGATGCCCAGGTCATGCAGCTGCTGGATCGCTTCGCGGCTGGATTCCTTCACCGTGTCGGCCACGGCGAACAGCGCTAAAGGACCGGATTGATCTAGCAGCAGTACTACGGATTTACCCTGCTTTTCCAGCGCGAACAGCTTCTCCTCCAGCTCGGGCGAGCACAGGTTCAGCTCTTCCACCAGCCGATGGTTGCCCAGGTGATAGGTCTGACCATTGATATCACCGCGCACCCCGCGCCCGGCCAGCGCCTCGAAGTTATCCACAATCAGCGGCGCCAGTTGTTTATCCACAGCCGCATTGGCGATGGCCAGCGACACCGGGTGATCCGAACGACCGGCCAACGCGGCGGCAAGCGCCGGAGCAGATTCGTCGGCAGTCGGGTCAAGCGACAGATAATCGGTCTGCACCGGCTTGCCATGGGTGATGGTTCCGGTTTTATCCAGCGCCAGGTAGTCGAGCTTGTAGCCGCCTTCCAGATAAACCCCGCCCTTCACCAGAATGCCCTTGCGCGCGGCGGCGGCGAGCCCGCTGACAATGGTCACCGGGGTGGAAATCACCAGTGCGCAGGGGCACGCGACCACCAGCAAGACCAGTGCGCGATAGATCCAGTCGAACCACAACTCACCCATGAACAGTGGAGGAATCACCGCCACCGCGAGGGCTAGGATGAACACTGCCGGCGTGTAGATTTTCGAAAACTGGTCAACGAATCGCTGGGTGGGTGCCCGCGCGCCTTGAGCCTGTTCGACGGCGTGGATGATCCGCGCCAGCGTCGAATGGTTCGCTTCAGCGGTCACGGCATATTCCAGGGAACCGGCCTGATTGATGGTGCCGGCGAACACCTTGTCACCAACGGTTTTCTCCACCGGCAGGCTTTCACCGGTGATCGGCGCCTGATCGATGGTCGAACTGCCGGACACCACTTCACCGTCCAGGCCGATGCGCTCGCCAGGTCGCACCCGCACCCGGGCACCGAGCTGGATGGTTTTGACATCTTGCGTGGTCCAGCTGCCGTCGGCCTGCAACACCGTGGCCTGTTCCGGGGTCATCTGCATCAGGCCGCTGATGGCGTTGCGTGCCCGGTCCAGGGATTTGGCCTCGATCAACTCGGCCACGGTGAACAGGAACATCACCATCGCCGCTTCCGGCCACTGCCCGATGAGGATCGCGCCGGTCACGGCGATACTCATCAGTGCGTTGATGTTCAGGTTGAGGTTCTTAAGCGCGATCCAGCCTTTTTTATAGGTACCGAGGCCGCCGCTGAGGATCGAGACCAGCGCAATGATCGCTACCACCCAGTTAGGCGCAGCGTTGGTGAAATGGATCACTTCCGCGGCCAGTGCGCCAATACCTGACAGCGCCAAAGGCCACCAGGGTTTCTTCTCTGGAGCCGGCGCGGGTGCTTCAACACCCTTCTCTATCGGCTCGGCCTGCATGCCGAGGGACTTGATGGCGTCGATGATCGGCGCGGTGCTCGGCAGGTCATGGGTGACGCCCAACACACGGTTGATCAGGTTGAATTCCAGCTGCTGCACACCCGCCAGCTTGCCGAGTTTGTTCTGGATCAGTGTTTGCTCGGTCGGACAATCCATGGCCTCAATGCGGAAACTGCTCAGCCGCGCGCCAGCGGTCGGCGTTTCGCTCAACTTGATCAGCGATGGTGCTGCTTTCGACGAACAGCAGGAATCACCATGGCTGCCATGGGCATGTTTCTGCACAGGCTGCAGTTTGTGGCTGTGATCGTGCTCAGCCTCGGGTTTGTGGGTATGAAGGGAATCGCTCATCAGGTCGCGTCCTTGAAGGTGCCTGTTGCCAAGTAAAGACCCTGTAGCCACTATAGGGTCAAGCACCCATTTGGAGATTGCCGTCATGAAGATTGGAGAACTCGCCAAACTCACCGACTGCGCCGTAGAAACCATCCGCTACTACGAACGCGAGAACCTGCTGCCGGAGCCGGCCCGCAGCGACGGCAACTACCGCGTCTATACCCAGGCCCACGCCGAACGCCTGACCTTCATCCGCAACTGCCGCACCCTCGACATGACCCTCGAGGAAATCCGCAGCCTGCTGGCCTTCCGCGACAGTCCGCAGGATCAATGCGAAAGCGTCAACGCGCTGATCGACGAGCACATCCACCACGTCAAGGCGCGGATCGATGGGTTGATGGCGTTGCAGACACAGTTGCTCGACCTGCGCCAACGCTGTGGCGAAGGGCCGGATGTCGATCAGTGCGGGATTTTGCAGCGGTTGGAAGTGAGTGGCGGGGTTGTGGCGACGGAGGTGGAGCATTCACATGTAGGCCGCAGCCACGGCCACTAAGAACACCGCAAATCCAAATGTGGGAGCGGGCTTGCTCGCGAAGAGGCCGTGTCAGTCGATAGAGATGTCGGCTGACAGACCGCTTTCGCGAGCAAGCCCGCTCCCACATGGGTTCGGTGTTGTGCTTCAGACGGCCATTGGCGCGGTCATGGGTGCGTGGTGCTGGTAGCCCTCGAGCGAAAAATCACTCGGCTCCACCAGCTCCAGCCACTCCGGCTGATAAACACCGGTCTTGGCAAACTCCGGCACACGGTCGCTGATCACCAGCTTCGGCATCGGGAACGGCTCGCGCTTGAGCTGTTCGTTGAGCATGTCCAGGTGATTTTCGTAGACGTGGGCATCACCGATGAAATAGGTGAACCAGCGCGGCGTGTAGCCGGTCAGGCGCCCGATCAGGCTCAGCAACGCGGCGCCTTCGGTGAGGTTGAACGGCGTGCCCAGGCCCAGGTCGTTGGAACGGATGTAGAGGGTCAGGGAAATTTCCCTGGTCTCTACATTCGGGTGGAACTGGTACAGCAGATGGCATGGCGGCAAGGCCATTTCATCGAGCTGGGCAACGTTCCAGCCGTGGAACAGGATGCGCCGGCTGCCCGGGTCCTTGATGATGGTGTCGACGCACTGGCGAACCTGGTCGATGGCCTTGTACAGCACCACGTAGGCTTGGCCATCTTCTTCACCTTCGGCGATCTGGCGGTAGCCTTGCTTCAGGGTCTGCTCGATGGCGGCCGGGTTGCTGACCGGGATCTGCTTGTAGGCCGGCCATTTGCGCCATTGCACGCCGTAGATCTCACCGAGGTCGTCTTCACCCTGGCGGAACGGGTTGGCCAGCCACTGGGCGTTTTCGTTGGCGTTCTGGTCCCAGACCTTGCAGCCCAACGCACGGAATTCGGCGGCATTGTTCACGCCACGCAAGAACCCGCACATCTCGCCGATGGCCGATTTAAAGGCCATCTTGCGCGTGGTGATCGCCGGGAAACCTTCCTTCAGATCGTAGCGCAGCATCGCGCCCGGAAAGCTGATGGTGTTCACGCCCGTGCGGTTGGCCTGTTTGGTGCCGTTCTTGATGACGTGGGCGACCAGTTCGAGATATTGCTTCATGAGTTACCTGTGTCCTTGAACCCGCAGCCATCGCTGCGGGGTTCGAATTTTATACGGCTGCCGCTGGAGTTGCCGGGGCGCGGTGATACGCCAGCCAGATCAGGAACAGCCCGCCGACGATCATCGGCACGCACAGCACCTGGCCCATGGTCAGCCAGTTCCAGGCCAGATAGCCCAGTTGCGCATCCGGGACGCGGACGAATTCGACGATGAAACGGAAGATGCCATAGAACAGCGCGAACATCCCCGACACCGCCATGGTCGGCCGCGGCTTGCGCGAGTACAGCCAGAGGATCAGGAACAGCGCCACGCCTTCGAGCGCGAACTGATATAGCTGCGAGGGGTGACGCGCCAGTTGCGCCGGGTCGGTCGGGAAGACCATCGCCCACGGCACGTCGGTCGCCTTGCCCCACAACTCGGCGTTGATGAAGTTGCCGATACGCCCGGCACCCAGGCCGATCGGTACCATTGGTGCGACAAAATCCATCAGCTGGAAAAACGACTTGTTGTTCTTTTTACCGAACCACAAGGCCGCCAGCATCACGCCGATGAAGCCGCCGTGGAACGACATGCCACCCTTCCACACTTCAAAGATCAGCAGCGGGTTGGCGATATAGGCGCTCAGGTCGTAGAACAGCACATAGCCCAGCCTGCCGCCGACGATCACCCCCATCGACATCCAGAACACCATGTCGGAGAGCTTCTCCTTGGTCCAGGTCGGGTCGAAGCGGTGCAACCGGCGCGACGCCAGCAGCCAGGCACCGCCGATGCCGATCAGGTACATCAACCCGTACCAGTGGATTTTCAGCGGACCGATGGCCAGGGCCACCGGGTCGATCTGCGGGTAAGGCAGCATTGCGACTCCTCATGAGTTCAAATCAATTCCCGGGCGACGCTGCCACCTCAGGATTAAGCCAGGATTGTGCTGCCCGTCAGAGCAGATGCTTCAGACTAGAAAGTTCAGACCAACGCAGAACAGCAAAGCGGCAAACAGTCTTTTCAGCAACCTGGGCGACAGATTGTGCGCCAGTCGCGCGCCGAAGCGGGCGAAGACCATGCTGGTCAGGGCAATGCCCAATAACGCCGGCAAATAAATGAAACCGAGACTATGGGCTGGCAGCAATGGATCGTGCCAGCCCAGAATCATGAAAAATAATGCACTGGACAACGCGATCGGCAGGCCGCAAGCCGACGACGTCGCCACCGCTTGCTGCATCGGCACGCTGCGCCAGGTCAGGAACGGCACGGTCAGCGAACCGCCGCCAATGCCGAAAATCGCCGAAGCCCAGCCAATCACGCTGCCGGCAACAGTCAGACCGACTTTCCCCGGCACCGTTCGGCTGGCCTTGGGCCTGAGGTCCAACGCCAGCTGCGCGGCGATGACCAGGGCGAACACGCCGATGATCTTTTGCAGGTTGGGCCCGGAGATCGCTTCGGCGGTCAGTGCGCCAAAACCCGCACCGACCAGGATACCCAGGGTCATCCACGCAAAAACTGGCCAGCGCACCGCCCCGCGGCGGTGATGCTCACGAATGGCGTTGACCGAGGTAAAGATGATCGTCGCCAGCGAGGTGCCCACGGCCAGGTGCGTGAGGATCGACGGATCAAATCCCTGCGCTTTGAAACTGAACACCAGCACCGGGACGATGATGATTCCACCCCCCACGCCGAACAGCCCGGCCAGCACTCCGGCGCAGGCGCCAAGCGCCAGATAGAGCAGAAATTCCATGCTGTTTCCCCACCCAACCCCAAAACCGGAGCGGCATGGTAACGGATGCATGGCCTCAGGCTCCACTGGATGGCGATGGATACCCGCACCATGACTGCGTAGAGTGGGCAAAAAAACACACAGGGATCACCTTATGTGCCTGATTGTTTTCGCCTGGCGACCGGGCCACGCCCAACCGCTGATCGTGGCGGCCAACCGCGACGAATTCTATGCCCGCCCCAGCCTGCCGCTGGCGCAATGGCCCGAAGCTCCGCAGGTGCACGCCGGGCGCGACCTGGAGGCGGGTGGCACCTGGCTGGGTGTCGGCGCCAACGGGCGTTTTGCTGCGCTGACCAACATCCGCGACCCGCATCGACCGCCGGGGCGCCGGTCTCGCGGTGAACTGGTGGCAGGGTTCCTCACCAAAGACCTGCCAATTGACGACTATTTAGACGACGTTGTCGCCCGTTCGCCGGAATATGGCGGGTTTAACCTGCTGATCGGCAACGCCAACGAGCTGTGGCACTTCAATGCCCGGGAATCGGAAGCGGTGATGCTGCCGCCGGGGGTCTACGGCCTGTCGAACGCCGGGCTGGATACGCCGTGGCCGAAACTGGTCAAGGCCAAGGCGGCGTTGAGTGAGGTGCTGGATGATCCGCAACCCCAGGCGCTGCTCGCCTTGCTGAACGACCCGCAGACCGCACCCTTTGCCGAGTTGCCGGATACTGGGGTGGGGCTGGCGACCGAGACGTTGCTGTCGAGTGTGTTTATTGCCAGCCAGAGTTATGGCACGCGGGCGAGTACGGCGTTGATTGTGCAGGCGGATGGGTCGCGGCGTTTGGTTGAACGGAGTTTCGGGCCGTATGGCGGGCATTTGGGAGAGGTGGAGATCAGGATTTAGTTGCGTTGTCCGTGTCGGCCCCTTCGCGAGCAAGCCCGCTCCCACATTAGATCTCTGAACGACGCAGATTCAATGTGGGAGCGGGCTTGCTCGCGAAGGGGGCGCCGCAGGTTCAGAGGGCCTTGATCGCCGCCGGATTGATCATCCGCGCCAACCCAAGGTTCTTCAGCGCCAATTGCAGCGAGCTGTGGATAACCTGCGGGTTGTCGATGGTCATCAGCTCTGCGAGCAATTCCTTGGCCTTGCTCAGGTTGATCTGACGCAGCATCCACTTCACCTTCGGCAGGTTGGTGGCGTTCATCGACAGGCTGTCGAAGCCCATCGCCATCAACAGCACCGCCGCAGCCGGGTCACCGGCCATCTCGCCGCAGATGCTCACCGGCTTGCCTTCGGCATGGGCGTCGCGCACCACGTTCTGCAGGGCCTGGAGCACCGCCGGGTGCAGGTAATCGTAGAGGTCGGCCACCCGTGGGTTGTTGCGGTCCACGGCCAGCAGGTACTGGGTCAGGTCGTTGGAGCCGACCGACAGGAAATCCACCTGCCTTGCCAGTTCCTTGGTCTGATAAACCGCCGCCGGAATCTCGATCATCACGCCGACCGGCGGCATGGGCACGTCGCAACCTTCGTCGCGAACCTCGCCCCAGGCCCGGTGAATCAGGTGCAAGGCCTCTTCCAGCTCGTGAGTGCCGGAGATCATCGGCAGCAGGATCCGCAGGTTGTTCAAGCCTTCGCTGGCCTTGAGCATGGCGCGGGTCTGCACCAGGAAGATTTCCGGGTGGTCGAGGGTGACGCGAATGCCGCGCCAGCCGAGGAACGGGTTGTCTTCCTTGATCGGGAAGTACGACAGCGACTTGTCGCCGCCGATGTCCAGGCTGCGCATGGTCACCGGTTGCGGGTGGAAGGCGGCGAGTTGCTCGCGGTAGATCGCCAGCTGTTCCTTTTCACTGGGGAACCGCTGGTTGATCATGAACGGTACTTCGGTGCGATACAGGCCCACGCCTTCGGCGCCGCGTTTCTGTGCCCGCGCCACATCCGCCAACAGGCCGGTGTTGACCCACAGCGGCATGCGGTGACCATCGACCGTGACGCACGGCAGGTCACGCAGCGCATCGAGGCCCAGGGCCAGTTGTTTCTCTTCCTCGACCATCTCGGCGAACTGCTTGCGCAGCACGTCACTGGGGTTGGTGTAGACCTCGCCGCGATGACCGTCGACGATCATGCCGATGCCATCGACCTTGGAATACGGCAGGTCGACCAGGCCCATCACCGTCGGAATGCCCATGGCCCGGGCAAGAATCGCCACGTGGGAGTTGCCCGAACCGAGTACCGACACCAGGCCCACCAGCTTGTTTTCCGGCACCTCGCCGAGCATGGCCGGCGTCAGTTCCTCGCTGACCAGGATGGTGTTGTCGGGGTAGACCAGGGTTTGCTGGCGCTCTTCCTGCAAGTAGGCGAGCAGGCGACGGCCGAGGTCCTTGACGTCCGAGGCGCGCTCACGCAGGTAGGCGTCGTCCATCAGTTCGAAACGGTTGACGTGATCGGTGACCACCTGGCGTAACGCGCCCTGGGCCCACTGGCCGGTCTTGATCACGGTGGTCACTTCGTTGCCCAGCGCCGCGTCGTCGAGCATCATCAGGTAGACGTCGAACAGGGCCCGTTCTTCCGGGCGCAACTGGGTGGCGAGCTTGGCCGAAAGGGTGCGCATGTCGGCCCGAACGCCTTCGATGGCGGTCTTGAACAGCCCGAGTTCAGCTTCGATGTCGGTAATGGTCTTGTCGGGCACCACGTCCAGGTCGGCCGGTGGCAACATGACCACCGCCGTGCCCACCGCCGCGCCAGGCGAGCCCGGCACACCGACGAACTTGGCTTCCTGGATACCCTTGCCCTGCCGGCCCAGGCCACGGATCGAACCGGTGGCCTCGGCATGGGCGATAACCCCGGCGAGCTGCGCGCTCATGGTCACGAGGAAGGCTTCTTCACCTTCATCGAACTGGCGGCGTTCTTTTTGCTGGATGACCAACACGCCAACGACGCGGCGGTGGTGAATGATCGGCGCCCCGAGGAACGACGCGTAGCGCTCTTCACCGGTTTCGGCGAAGTAGCGGTAACGCGGGTGATCCGCGGCGTTTTCGAGGTTCAGGGGTTCTTCACGCGTGCCGACCAGGCCGACCAGACCTTCATTGGGCGCCATGCTGACCTTGCCTATCGAGCGCTTGTTCAAGCCCTCGGTGGCCATCAGCACGAAGCGGTTGGTCTCCGGGTCAAGCAGATAGACCGAGCAGACCTGGCTGCCCATGGCCTCTTTGACGCGCAACACAATAATCCCCAACGCCGCCTTGAGATCCTTGGCGGAGTTAACTTCCTGGACGATCTTGCGCAGCGTATTGAGCATGGCTCGGGGTCGAACTCCGTCGTCAGTCGCGCGCTAAAAGGCGCGGGGCAAGCTCTTTGAGGGCGCGTCGATACACCTCGCGCTTGAATGTCACCACCTGGCCCAACGGATACCAATAGCTGACCCAGCGCCAGCCATCGAATTCCGGTTTACCGGTCAAATCCATCCGCACCCGCTGCTCGTTGGAGATCAGGCGCAGGAGAAACCATTTCTGTTTCTGGCCGATGCACAGCGGCTGGCTGTGCGTCCTGACCAGACGTTGCGGCAAACGATAGCGCAACCAGCCCCGGGTGCAGGCGAGTATTTCAACATCTTCGCGCTCCAGGCCAACTTCTTCGTTCAGCTCGCGGTACAAGGCGTCTTCCGGCGTCTCCTGGGGGTTGATCCCACCTTGAGGAAACTGCCAGGCATCTTGATTGATACGGCGAGCCCACAGCACCTGGCCGGCATCATTCGTGAGAATGATCCCGACATTAGGACGGAAACCATCGGGGTCGATCACGGCAACAACCTCGCAAACGCATGTCGTCGCATTGTTCCACAAAGGTTGTGAAGGCAGCAACGCGCCGGTCTACGTTATGTGCACTCTTGTGAAAAGTCCGTATTCTGGACGCCTTTCTACAGACTTTTCAGCGAGTAACTGCAATGCGGCTGGCTTTATTCGACTTGGACAACACGCTTCTGGGCGGCGACAGTGACCATGCCTGGGGCGATTACCTGTGTGAGCGCGGCTTCCTCGACGCCGTCGCCTACAAGACACGCAACGACGAGTTTTACCAGGACTACCTGGCCGGCAAGCTGGATAACGCCGCCTACCTGAACTTCTGCCTGGAAGTGCTTGGCCGTACCGAAATGGCCACCCTGGATCTGTGGCACAGCGACTACATGCGCGACTGCATCGAACCGATCATGCTGCCCAAGGCGATCGAGTTGCTGGCCAAACATCGCGATGCCGGCGACAAACTGGTGATCATCACCGCCACCAACCGCTTCGTGACCGGCCCCATTGCCACGCGCCTGGGCGTCGAGACCCTGATCGCTACGGAATGTGAAATGCAGGACGGCCGTTATACCGGGCGCAGTACCGATGTACCGTGCTTTCGTGAAGGCAAGGTGACAAGGCTGAATCGTTGGTTGGAAGAGACCGGGTACAACCTCGAGGACAGCTACTTTTATAGCGACTCGATGAATGATCTGGCGTTGCTGGAGCAGGTGGCGAATCCGGTGGCGGTTGATCCGGATCCGAATTTGCGGGCTGAGGCTGAGAAGCGTGGGTGGCCGGTGATTAGCTTGCGCGATTAATTGAGCTCCACCCTGTAGGAGCGAGCTTGCTCGCGAAAAACTTAAGGTCGCTGCGGAGAGTCAGGCACCCCGCGTTTTCGTTAACGACCATCGCGAGCAAGCTCGCTCCTACACAGGCTTGGCCCCCATCAACCCGGCAATCGCCACAAAGCAGACAAAACTGAACAACGCCAAGGCAAAGGTAAATTTACCCACCCCACCCGGCGCCTTGCGCAATTTGTTAAGGCGCACCAGCAACCAGAACCACGCCAACGCCGCCACGGTGTAAAGCACACTGGAAGCCAGCAACCAAGTCTGCCCCAGCGGCCAACCCACCAGATGCACCATCCCCCAGCCGGTAAACGGCATGCTCAACAGCGCCAGCCCCATCAACAACCAAACAAACACTCGCGGCCGTTGCAGGGTGCGGCTGCCTGCCGTCGCGTCGCCGTTACGCCGCGCGCGCCAGACCCAGATTCCCAGGCCCAGCGCACCCAGCAGCAACACCACCGTCGCCACCATGTGCGCCGCTTTCAGGGCGGTTAGCGTTTCCATCGTCGGTATTCCTTATGACCTGCCCATCTGCGTAGCCGCTCAGCCAAGAAACAGCTGATAGGCCGGGTTGTCGCTTTCATCCCAGTACGGGTAGCCAATTTCTTCCAGTGCCGCAGGTACCAGGTGACGTTCATCGTGAGGTACTTGCAGGCCCGCGACCACACGGCCATCGGCCGCACCATGGTTACGATAATGGAACATCGAGATGTTCCAGCGCCCGCCGAGCTTGTTGAGGAAGTTGAACAGCGCACCCGGACGCTCCGGGAATTCGAAGCGCAGGATCACTTCATCGACCACGTGCGCGGCACGACCGCCAACCATGTGACGGATGTGCAGCTTGGCCAGTTCGTTGTCGGTCAGGTCGACGACCGGGAAGCCCTGCTCGCCCAGGCTGGCGATCAACGCGCGGCGCGGGTCGGTGTCCGGATGGGTCTGCACGCCAACGAAGATGTGCGCTTCGCTGCCGGTGTTGTAGCGGTAGTTGAATTCAGTGATCTGGCGCTTGCCGATGGCTTCGCAGAACGCCTTGAAGCTCCCCGGCTTCTCAGGGATGGTCACGGCGATGATGGCTTCGCGGCCCTCGCCCAGTTCGGCGCGCTCGGCGACGTGACGCAGGCGGTCGAAGTTGACGTTGGCCCCGGAGTCGATGGCCACGAAGGTCTGGCCGCTGACGCCGCGGGACTCGACGTACTTCTTGATCCCGGCCACGCCCAGGGCGCCGGCCGGTTCGGTGATCGAACGGGTATCGTCGTAGATGTCCTTGATCGCCGCACAGATTTCGTCGGTGCTGACGGTGATGACTTCGTCGACGTAGTCTTTGCAGATCTCAAAGGTGTACTGGCCGATCTGGGCCACCGCAACGCCGTCGGCGAAGATGCCCACGGTCGGCAACACCACGCGCTCGCCGGCCGCCATGGCGGCTTGCAGGCAATTGGAGTCATCCGGCTCGACGCCGATGATCTTGATGTCCGGCCGCAGGTATTTCACGTAGGCCGCGATACCGGCGATCAGGCCGCCGCCGCCCACCGGCACGAAGATCGCATCCAGGGGCGCCGGGTGCTGGCGCAAAATCTCCATGGCCACCGTGCCCTGCCCGGCAATGGTGTGGGGATCGTCGTAGGGGTGAATGTAGACGTAGCCTTTTTCGTCGACCAGTTTCAGCGAGTAGGCCAGGGCCTCCGGAAACGAATCGCCGTGCAGCACCACTTTGCCACCGCGCGAACGCACGCCTTCGACCTTGATCTCGGGCGTGGTCTTGGGCATGACGATGGTGGCTTTCACGCCCAGGACCTTGGCGGCCAGGGCCAGGCCTTGCGCATGATTGCCCGCGGAAGCGGTGACCACGCCGCGGGCGCGCTCTTCGTCGCTCAGTTGAGTCAGCTTGTTGTAGGCGCCGCGAATCTTGAACGAGAACACCGGCTGCAAGTCTTCACGCTTGAGCAAAATCTCGTTGCCCAGCCGCTCGGAGAGCTGACGGGCAGTCTGCAATGGGGTTTCTACGGCAACGTCATAAACGCGCGAGGTGAGGATCTTTTTGACGTACTGTTCAAGCATCGGAAAGCATCACTGAGCGGGTTGGGCAGGATCAAGGAGTCTAACCCGGCTTTTGGCCGCACGACCACCTGTTGTAGGAGCGAGCTTGCTCGCGAAAAACGCAATGACGCCGCTGGACACCTGTTTTTACGCGTTTTCGTTCACGACCATCGCGAGCAAGCTAGCGCCTACAGTAACCCGGGAGACCGACCCGCCAATCGGGCAATGACCTTCCCGGCCCCGAAGCCTATAATGCCGGCCTTTCGTTCCCTCTTCGGCACTTCGGAGCCCGCATGACCCAGGATCAACTCAAACAGGCCGTAGCCCAGGCCGCCGTCGACTTCATCCTCCCGAAACTCGATGACAAGAGCATCGTCGGGGTCGGCACCGGCTCCACCGCCAACTGCTTCATCGACGCCCTGGCCCAGCACAAAGGTGCATTCGACGGCGCGGTCGCCAGCTCCGAAGCCACCGCGGCACGCCTCAAGGGCCACGGCATTCCGGTGTACGAGCTCAATACGGTCAGCGACCTGGAGTTCTACGTCGACGGCGCCGACGAGAGCGACGAGCACCTGAACCTGATCAAGGGCGGCGGCGCGGCCCTGACCCGCGAGAAAATCGTCGCGGCCGTGGCCAAGACCTTCATCTGCATCGCCGACGCCAGCAAGCTGGTGCCGGTCCTGGGCGCGTTCCCGCTGCCCGTGGAAGTGATCCCGATGGCCCGCAGCCATGTGGCCCGCCAGCTGGTGAAACTCGGCGGTGACCCGGTCTACCGTGAAGGCGTGCTGACCGACAACGGCAACATCATTCTCGACGTGTTCAACCTGGAGATCACCAACCCGGTCGAGCTGGAATCGCAGATCAATGCGATCGTCGGCGTGGTCACCAACGGCTTGTTCGCGGCGCGTCCGGCGGATCTGCTGTTGCTGGGCACGAGCGAAGGCGTAAAAACCCTGCGCGCCCAGTAAGAACACGCACAACCCCTGTAGGAGCTGGCTTGCCAGCGATGGCGGCGTTACATCCAACGAAGATGTTGAATGTCATGGCCTCTTCGCTGGCAAGCCAGCTCCTACAGGGTGCTTGTTTCAGCTTCAGGGTTGTGCTGGCTTCTTGAAGACGTAAAACAAGTTCGGCTCACTCACCAGGTACATCGTTCCGTCATCGTCCATGGCGATCCCTTCCGCTTGCGGTACGGTCTTTTGCAGACCCTGACGCCCCTTGTTCAGCGACATGGTGCTCAGCGGCCGACCGTCCACATCCAGCTCCAGAATCAGTCGCGACTCGTCGGACAACGCCAGCAAGTGCCCGCTGCGCTCGTCGTATTGCAGGCTCGACAGATCCCGCACAAACATCCCGGCGTCGCGCTTGGGATTGTTGACCACATGCACCGCGTAGGATTTTTCCGGATTGAAATGCGGAAACCCGTGCACTTCGTAGATCAGCATCGGGTCGCGCTCCTTGGCCACGAACAGCCGTTTGCCCACCGAATCATAAGCCAGCCCCTCGAAACCCTTGTTGCCGCTCATGTGCACACCGAGGGTCATCTGCTCCGCGTCCGCGGCGTCGAGGAAGGTGGTGTCATGCTCAAGATGAATCTTGATCAACCGTTGCTGGCGCTCGTCCGTGATCACGTAGGTGTCGGCGCTGATGAACTCAACGGCCTCAGGATCACCAAAGCCGACCATCGCGATGCGGCGCAGAATCTTGCCGTCGAGGGACAGCTCGATCAATTCGGAGTTTTGGTTGGTGACGGTGAACAGGCTTTTGCGCACCGGATCGAAGGTCAACGCTGACACATCGTCGTCCAGCCCTTCAATGACCTGCCCCTCCAACACCACCCGATACTGGTCCAGGCCAATGGACTGGCTGTTCGTCGGCTGCCAGAGCGTGTGCAGGTTGAACCAGCCGCGCTCGAACAGGCGCAGGTACTGGCCGACCGCGATCAATACGCTCAGGGCAATCACCGACAAGAGCAAAAGCAGGGGTTTGGGGCGGGCTAATCGACGCATTCAGGTGGGCTCGGGATTCAGAACAGGCGGATGAAATATCACGCCTGGCTGAACTGAAGCTTAATGGCCATTGGCCTGATCCTACAACCAGCGGCAAAAATACCTACAGGTAAAGGCGATTACTTCTGTTTTTCCAAGCGATAAAACAGGTTTGGCTCACTCACGATGTAAATCGTGCCGGCCTCGTCCATGGTCACGCCTTCGGCCCGCGGAATGGTCTTCTTCAGGCCGTTGAAGCCAGCCAGCAAGGTCATGAAGCTGACCTGCTCGCCTTTCTCGTCCAGCTCAAGCAACAGGTGCGAGTCAGCAGACAATACCAGGGTGTGGCCGGTCCGTGGATCGATGGCCAGGGCAGACAGGTTACGGATGTCCAGCTCATCACTGGCAAGCTTTTGCTTGTCACCGGTGAGTGTCTTGCCGTCGCCTTTCCAGGTGAACAGCGCGGGTGGACGCTCTTCGCCCAGCAGCAATTGCTGATTGCGCGCATCCCAGGTGACGGCCTCGAAGGCCTTGTTCTGGTCTTTCGAAGGGCCGAGGTCGTACTTCGGATAATCAGCGATGTTCAGCTCGCGAGTGTCGGCGTCGACCTTGACGAGGATCACCTGGTGGTCACGCTCATCGACAATGGCCAGCATCCCGTTGCCCAGGGCCGTCACCCCTTCAGGATTGCTCCAGCCTACCAACGGCATTTTGCGCAGCACATCGCCTTGCAGCGACAACTCGACCAGGAACGGATTTTTACCCATCACCGAAAACAGGGTTTTGGTCTGGGCATCGTAGGTGACGTCCGACGCTTCGTCCTTTTCCATGCCCGGAAGTGGCTTGGCGTCGATCACCGCATGGTAGTCCGGCAGCCAGACACTGTCCTGGCGCTCGGCCGGGCTTTCAAAACGCTCCTGCAGCCAGAGCACGCCACGGTCATCCCAATGCATGGCAAACGCCAGGCCGTAGGCGGCGGCGACCAACAGCAACAGCCAGGAATACCAACGCAGGGCAAAGCGCGAGCGACGGGCAGGTTTGAGCGACGAGAGCGGTTGAGTGGCCATCAGGGCATGCGTTCCAGAAATTCAGGCGTGGGGTAATAGCACAACCGCACCCCCTGTAGGAGCTGGCTTGCCAGCGAAGGTGTAACAGTCAACGAAGATGTTGAATGTCAGGGCCCCTTCGCTGGCAAGCCAGCTCCTACAAGGGTTTTGTGTTGCTTAGCGAACGCTGCTGGTGAAGCTGCTGGCGCCCGGCAGTTCCAGGACGATCTCGTCACCGACATTCAGCGGGCCAACACCCACTGGCGTACCGGTGAGGATCACGTCACCGGCCTGCAGCGAGAAGCAGCCGGCCATGTACTGGATCATCGGCACGATCGGGTTGAGCATCGCGCTGCTGTTGCCGTCCTGGCGCACTTCGCCATTGATGGTCAGGCGAATGCCGATGTCGGTCAGGTCGGCGAAGGTGCCGCCGGAGACGAACGGCGCAATCACCGCCGCACCGTCGAAGGACTTGGCGATTTCCCAGGGCAGGCCCTTGGATTTCAGCTCGGCCTGCTTGTCGCGCAGGGTCAGGTCCAGGGCCGGGGCGAAGCCGGAGATGGCGTCGAGCACTTCCTCAACGCTGGGTTTGGTCGACAAGGGCTTGCCGATCAGCACCGCGATTTCCGCTTCGTAGTGCACCGAGCCACGCTCGGTCGGAATGCTGAAACCGCCTTCCAGCGGCACCACGCAACTGCCGGGCTTGATGAACAGCAGCGGCTCGGTCGGTACCGGATTGTCCAGTTCCTTGGCGTGTTCGGCGTAGTTACGCCCGATGCACACCACTTTCCCCAGCGGGAAGTGAATACGCGTTCCGTCGACATACTGGTGCTGATAGCTCATTACCGACTCCTGCTTCGTTGCACTTAAATTCGAAAATCAAACAGCGAAAATCTTGCCCGGGTTCATGACGCCGTTCGGGTCGAACACCGCCTTGACGGCTTTCATGTACTCGATTTCGACTGGCGAACGGCTGTAGGTCAAGTAATCGCGCTTGGTCATACCCACGCCGTGTTCGGCGGAAATCGAACCGTTGTACTTCTCGACGGTTTCGAACACCCACTTGTTGACGGTGGCGCACTTGGCGAAGAACTCGTCCTTGCTCAGGTTATCCGGCTTGAGGATGTTCAGGTGCAGGTTGCCGTCGCCGATGTGGCCGAACCAGACGATTTCGAAGTCCGGGTAGTGTTCGCCGACGATCGCGTCGATTTCCTTGAGGAACGCCGGGACTTTCGAAACAGTGACCGAAATGTCGTTCTTGTACGGCGTCCAGTGGGAAATGGTTTCGGAAATGTATTCGCGCAGTTTCCACAGATTCTGCAGCTGGGTTTCGCTCTGGCTCATCACGCCGTCCAGCACCCAGCCCTGCTCGACGCAGTGCTCGAATGTTTCCAGGGCGTGGTTGGCCACTTCTTCGGTGGTCGCTTCGAATTCCAGCAACGCATAGAACGGGCAGTCGGTTTCGAACGGCGCCGGCACGTCACCACGGCCCATGACCTTGGCCAGGGCCTTGTCGGAGAAGAATTCGAAAGCGGTCAGGTCCAGCTTGCTCTGGAACGCGTGCAGCACCGGCATGATCGAGTCGAAATCGGCAGTACCCAAGACCATGGCGGTCAGGTTTTTCGGCGCGCGATCCAGGCGCATGGTCGCTTCGACCACGAAACCGAGGGTGCCTTCTGCACCGATGAACAGCTGGCGCATGTCGTAGCCGGTGGCGTTCTTGATCAGGTCGCGGTTCAGCTCCAGCACGTCGCCCTTGCCGGTGACGACTTTCATGCCCGCCACCCAGTTACGGGTCATGCCGTAGCGAATTACCTTGATCCCGCCGGCATTGGTGCCGATATTGCCGCCAATCTGGCTCGAACCTGCCGAGGCGAAGTCCACCGGGTAGTACAGGCCTTTTTCTTCGGCCACGTTCTGCAGATGCTCGGTAACCACGCCAGGCTGGCACACGGCGGTGCGGTCGGTCAGGTTCACGTCGAGGATCTGGTTCATGTAGTCGAAGGACACGACGACTTCGCCATTGGCTGCGACGGCAGCGGCAGACAAGCCGGTACGACCACCGGACGGCACCAGCGCGACCTTGTGTTTATTGGCCCACAGGACAATGGCCTGGACCTGCTCGGTGGTCTTGGGGAACACGATGGCGGTCGGGGCCGGGGCGAAATGCTTGGTCCAATCCTTACCGTAAGCATTCAGGGAGTCGGCGTCGGTCAGCACCTTGCCAGGCTCAACCAGGGTCTTCAGCTCATCAATCAGGGCAGGATTGGTCATCGACAGAACTCTCGAACAATTCATGGTCATCCTGAGAACGCTTCACGTCGCAGGAATGAGTGTTTAGCGGGGTGCATATGCTAGCATACCGACCCCGCAGCATAGTGCCCAACGGCTGTTCTGCGGCGACGGCATTCTTGTCGTCCGGGTCAGCGTCTGTTGACCATTTCCTGCCATTTTTCTCCGGGATACAGGTTTACGCAGATGAGCAAGACTTCTCTCGATAAGAGCAAGATCAAGTTCCTTCTTCTCGAAGGCGTCCACCAATCGGCTGTCGACGTCCTCAAGGCGGCGGGCTACACCAGCATCGAGTACCTCACAGGTTCTCTGCCGGAAGCCCAGCTCAAGGAAAAGATCGCTGATGCTCACTTCATCGGCATTCGCTCGCGCACTCAACTGACCGAAGAGATCTTCGATCACGCGAAGAAGCTGGTGGCGGTAGGGTGTTTCTGCATCGGCACCAACCAGGTCGACCTGAGCGCTGCCCGCGAACGCGGTATCGCCGTGTTCAACGCGCCGTACTCCAACACCCGTTCCGTTGCCGAACTGGTGCTGGCCGAAGCGATCCTGTTGCTGCGCGGTATCCCTGAGAAGAACGCTTCCTGCCACCGTGGCGGCTGGATCAAGAGCGCGGCCAACTCCTTCGAGATCCGCGGCAAGAAGCTGGGCATCGTCGGCTACGGCTCGATCGGTACCCAACTGTCGGTCCTGGCCGAAGGCCTGGGCATGCAGGTGTACTTCTACGACACCGTGACCAAGCTGCCACTGGGTAACGCCACCCAGGTCGGCAACCTGCACGAACTGCTGGGCATGTCCGACATCGTGACCCTGCACGTACCGGAAACCGCTGCGACCCAGTGGATGATCGGCGAGAAGGAAATCCGCGCCATCAAGAAGGGCGGCATCCTGATCAACGCCGCACGCGGCACCGTGGTCGAACTGGACGCCCTGGCGGACGCGATCAAGGACAAGCACCTGATCGGCGCGGCCATCGACGTGTTCCCGGTGGAGCCACGCTCCAACGACGAAGAGTTCGAAAGCCCGCTGCGTGGCCTGGACAACGTGATCCTGACCCCGCACATCGGTGGTTCCACCGCCGAGGCGCAGGCCAACATCGGTCTGGAAGTGGCTGAGAAGCTGGTCAAGTACAGCGACAACGGTACTTCGGTATCGTCGGTGAACTTCCCGGAAGTGGCCCTGCCGGCTCACCCTGGCAAGCACCGCCTGCTGCACATCCACGAGAACATCCCGGGTGTGATGAGCGAGATCAACAAGGTCTTCGCCGAAAACGGCATCAACATCTCCGGTCAGTTCCTGCAGACCAACGAGAAAGTCGGCTACGTGGTCATCGACGTAGACGCCGAGTACTCGGACCTGGCGCAACAGAAGCTGCAACACGTCAACGGCACCATCCGTAGCCGTGTGCTGTTCTAAGCACAGCGTGCAGCGCTAAAAAGGGAGCCCCTTCGCAGGGGCTCCCTTTTTTTATTTCACATTGACGGTAATCTTCTCCGATACGATCGGCGGATCGAACGGCATGTGGCCGCTGTCGCCCAGCTCCAGCTGCAAGGTATGCTTGCCCGGTGTCAGTTTTACTTCAGCCTGGGTCTGCGCCTTGCCGAAGTGCAGGTGGTTGGCATCGTTGGGGATCGGCTGGCCGGCGGCCGGCAGTTCATCGACATCGATCAGCAGGTGGTGGTGACCGGTGTTCTTGGTGACATCACCCGCTGGCGCCAGCGCAATGTCCTTGACGGCGAACTTGACCACGACAGCCTGCGGGACCGTTGCACCGTCTGCCGGAGAAACGATGGACACTTCAGCGCCCTTGGGCGCTGGCGTTGCGGCACTGGCCAACACTGAAACGCCCATCAACAGGCCAGCGAAAGCAGCACGTGACATAAAGGTTTTCATTCTCTTCTCCAGTTTTTCCGTAAAATTTCCGTGACCATCACAACTTCATGGTCAATCGTTGTCGAAGGCACTCGACAACCATAGCAAAGCGAGCCTGATCCAGAGCGTCGCGATAATGATTTCAAAGGAGTGACCATGCGTTTTCTGCCTGGCCTGATCTGCCTGCTACCCCTTTTGAGCCCGTTGGCTCATGCCGAGCTGATTGATGACGTGAACGACCGCGGTGAATTGCGCATTGCCCTTGAGGCTAATACACCGCCCTTCAATTTCAAGAAAGACGGCAGCCTGACGGGCTTCGAAGTCGAATTGGGTCAAATGCTGGCCAGCGAACTGGATGTGCGCGCCGACTTTGTCGTCACTGACGCCAGTGACCTGCTGACCGGCGTGGAAAGCGGCAAGTACGACGTCGCCATCAATCACATTGCAGAGACCTCGGCGCTCAAGGATCGTTTCGATTTCAGCGAACCTTACATCAAGACCAATGCGCAATTGATCGCGCAGAAGGACGAGCCGCAATCGATCCTGCTGGTGCAGTCGCTGACGGAAGAAAAGCCCAAAGCCAACCCGGCCGTGAGCCTGGCGATTCCGTTCCAGAAGGGTAACCCGGCGTTTCACGCCAGCCTGGAAAGCGCGTTGCAGCGGATCAAGGCCGATGGCCGCCTGCAAGCGCTGGAGGAGAAATGGTTTGGGGCGGAATCGGGGGCGGCACCCAAGCCCTGAATTCGCGCAATAACCCTGTGGGAGCGGGCTTGCTCGCGAAAGCGGTGTGTCAGGCGATATGATTGTTGGCTGACACTACGCCTTCGCGAGCAAGCCCGCTCCCACATTGGTCCTGTGGTGGTAGTTAGTCGAGTGCTGCCAAGGATTCAGCTGCTTCGGCCAACTCCAGCTCGCTGAAGACCTGGACGCCATGGCGCCTGAGCAGCGCCGCCGTGACCCCTTCGCCAGTGACTTTCACCCCACTGAACGTCCCGTCATAGGTCAGCAGGTTGCCGCACGAGGGGCTGTTGGCCTTGAGCACGGCAATGCGGACGCCATGCCGTTGCACCAACTCCAGCGCCTGATAAGCCCCCGACAGAAACTGCGCGCTGACGTCCTCGCCCTCGGTGGTGATCACCGACGCCTGGCCATCCAGCACTTCACCGCCCTGCCCGCCCGGAATCTCCGCCGCCGCACGGGGCGTTGGCAGGCCACCGGCGACTTCCGGACACAACGGCACGACCCGACCTTCGTCGAGCCACGCCTGAAGCTGATCGAACGGCCCGCTGGCCCCGCCGTCGTAACGTACGCGGTGACCCAGCAGGCAGCGGCTTACCAGTATTTTCTGCATGATCAGAACGGCTCGTTGCCTCGACGGCGGAACCAGCCGGTCAACGACAGGCGCTCGCGGTTCGCAGGCAGGACTTCATGGGGCACCTCCCCCGACAGGAACACCACCAGGCATCCACCGACGGGTACCACATCGTATTGCTCAGCATCGTTCAGGTACATACGCAGCTGCCCCCCATGCTCCGGAAGCCAGGCGTCATTGAGGTAGACCACCGCCGACACCATGCGTCGGTCGTCGTCACGAAAACGGTCGACGTGCTTGAGGTAGAACGCTCCAGGTGGATACATCGCAAAATGGCTCTCGAAATCCTCCAGCCCCAGGAACAGGCCGCGGTTCAGCGCCTCGCGCAGGCTGTCCATCAAGCCCAGATAGCTGTCGCATACCTCGGCCTGGCCTGGCTCGATCCACTGGATATGATCACCGCGAATCCCCTCGCGGATCTCCGACGACGGGCCTCGCCCCACGGCGGCCGGGGCCAGCTCACCCTCGGCGGCACGTTTACGGCACTCGGCCGCCAGCGCTCGGGTCAGATCCTGAGACAGGAAAAAATTCTGCTGCGACCAACCGCTGGCGGCCAGGTCGTCGACGATTCGTAACAGCAGCGGGTGATCAGAAGGTATTTGCATGGCGCGCATAGTATTCCTGCGCCTGGAAATCCGACAGAGCCACGCAGCGGGTTGATACGAATTCTCGACAAGACTCTATGCCACACGGAGAATAGTCGCCTGCTGACAGGAGTCCCTATGCGCCGTTTGCTTTTCTCCCTGCTGATGCTCTGTGTGATGCCCGCCTGGGCAGACGGCCACGACCAACTGTACAAGGTCGCCGGCTGGCCAGAACAACGCGCGCATTTCAACGACGCCCTCTCGGCCGCCCAACAGCGCTTCCAAAGCAGCCTGCCACCCGCGGTGTTCCAGGCGTTGGTCGACAACAGCAATCAGCGTTTCAACCCCAAGGCTGTGGACCAGCGCGCCGAGGCGCAGTTGCGCAAGAACCTCGCCGATCCGAAACCGGCCCTGGCGTTCTTTCAATCACCCCTAGGCAAGAAGATCGTCGCCGCCGAATTGCTCGCCACCCGCCGCGATCAACTGGCGAAAAACGCCAAGGGCTTGCCCAAGATGCAGGCCAGCGATAGCCGCCTGTTGATCATCGGCCACCTGGCCCAGGCCCTGCCTGCACGCGAGGCCGGCGCGGAAGTCAGCCTGGCGATTGCCGGTGTCGCGGCCGACAGCCTCAGTTCGATGATTCCGGGGCTGCTCGGTGCAGGACAGGCCCAAGGCATGTTGAACGGGCAGCGTCAGCGCTTGATGGAGCAGATCGGCAGCGACCTGAACAACACGCTGCTGTACGTCTATCGCGATCTGTCGGATGAGGAACTGGAAGAGTTCGCCACCTTTGCCGAGTCGGCTGAAGGCAAGGCGTATTACCAGGCGGCGCTGGCGGCGATTCGGGCGGGGTTGGCGGTGGGGCAGAGTACTTCGAACCTGACCCAGTAATTTTCTGCGCCTGATCAATTGCGTTCGCGAGCAAGCCCGCTCCCACAGTGGACCGAGTTTTTCAGATAGACGCGGTCTAATGTGGGAGCGGGCTTGCTCGCGAAGAGGGCCGAATGGTCACACAGAATGGCGCCCCTTGATCCGCTTGCTCAAAAACCCGAAATACTCCCCGCGCAACACCAGCGTCTCATTCGCCAGATGATGCCGCGCCTCTGGCAGCAGCAATACCTGCGGCCGATCGAACTTGCCCCGCAGCACTTCAAGGTTGTGCTGCCAATCCACGGTCATGTCCGCCTGCCCCTGCACAATCAGCGGCCGGCGCGCGCTGGCCGGTGCCGCTTCGACGCGCTTGATCCAGCGCGCCAACGCTCCCACCCACGCCGTTGGCAGGCGTAGCGGCTGCAACGGGTCGGCTTGCAGGAATGGCAGGAAGGCCGGGTCGCCGGAGTTTTCGCTGAAGCGCCGGGCAATGGCTTTGACGAAAGGCCTGAGCAGGTAATAACTCACTTGCGACCAGCCCCACGCCCGTGGCCGCACCAGCGGCGCCAACAGGATCACCTGGCCCTGGGCCGGGCTGCTCGCCCCGGCATTGAGCACATGATCGACCACGATCGCGCCCCCCGTGCTTTGCCCGCACAAGTGCCACGGTTGCGGCAGGCCGATGGACAACGCCTCGGCGAACAATCCTTGCAGGGTGTCCTGATACTCGGCGAAATCCTTGATGCTCGCCCGCTCGCCACTGGACAGCCCATGGCCCGGCAAATCGCAGGCAATCACGGCGAAGCCCTGCTCCAGCGCCCACTCGATCACATGCCGGTAGAGACCGGTGTGGTCGTAGAAACCGTGAAAGACAAACAGCGTCGCCTTCACTTGCTCTGGCCACCAGACCTGGCTGACCACCTCATAACCATCGACCTTGAAACACCCCAGGCCGCTGCGGACATTGCGCGACGAAAAATCCAGCCCATAAAACCGCTGATAGGCCTGCGCCTCCGCTGACAAGGGCAGCGCCTGCGCCAGCGGCCGCAAGCTGGCACGCAGATGATCGGGGTCGAAGGTCACTGACATGGGCATTCCAGAGCGCGAAACGGACTTTATGGACCTGCGATATTCATCTGTCGCAGCAAGCATGGCAAGCTAGTCGACCTTCAAGGAGTGAACCCATGCGCTCGCCCTATCGCGCCGCCCTGCTCGCCAGCCTGCTTGCCCTCGTGTGCGCCGCAGTGCTGTGGGCCGCCTACGACTGGTTTCAGGGGCGCTACCTGCGGGCATTCAGCGAGCATACGGCGATGTTCTCCGGTGATCCGCTGCGCCTGCCCGACAACCTCGCCGGCCCCGGCGCCATCCGACTCGTGCACTTCTGGGACCCAGCCTGCCCGTGCAACGTCGGCAACCAGCAACACCTCAGCGAACTGGTTGAACTCTATGAGCCCCAGGGCGTGGAGTTTTATGCCGTGCAAAAGCCGGGCAGCCACGGCCAGTTGCCAGGCACCTTGAACACCTTGAAACCCATCAGCGTCCTGCCCGGCTCCGAACAGATCCCCGCCAGCCCCGCCGTGGCGATATGGGATCGCGCCGGCAAACTGGCGTACTTCGGGCCCTACAGCGAAGGCCTGACCTGCAACTCCAGCAACAGTTTTATCGAACCGATCCTGCAAGCGCTGAACCAGGGCCGCGAAGTGAATGCCACCCACACACTGGCCGTGGGGTGTTACTGCCCCTGGCCTGTCACCCCTACGCAGTAACGCAGACAGCCGACGAGAATCCCTCCTACGGGCGATGGGCCAAAACAGGCCTGTCGTGTTAAACAGTCTCGCCAGGGAATGCTGTCACCGATAACAATAAAAGGAGTCACCATGAAACGTAGCCTGACCGCGCTCGGTTTGCTGATCGTCGCGCTCGCCGCTGGCGGCGGCTGGTATGTCTACAGCAAGCAGCCGTCACGCCAGGGCATGGTGGAACTGCAGCACCTGCAAGGTTCGGTCACCGTGCGTTATGACGAGCGCGGCATCCCGCACATCCGCGCCGACAACGAAACCGACCTGTACCGCGCCCTCGGCTACGTCCACGCCCAGGATCGGCTGTTCCAGATGGAGGTCCTGCGACGCCTGGCCCGTGGCGAACTGGCCGAGGTACTCGGGCCGAAACTGCTCGACACCGACAAGCTCATGCGCAGCCTGCGCATTCGCGAACGCGCCGAAACCTACCTGGCCAACATGGACAAGCAATCACCCGCCTTTCTTGCCCTGCAGGCCTACCTGGACGGCATCAACCAGTACCAGGACAGCCACGCCAAACCGATAGAGTTCGATGTGCTGGGCATCGCCAAGCGCCCGTTCACCGCGCAGGACACCATCAGCATCGCCGGTTACATGGCCTACAGCTTTGCCGCGGCGTTTCGCACCGAACCGCTGCTGACCTACGTGCGCGATCAATTGGGTGGCGACTACCTGAGCGTCTTCGATCTCGACTGGCAGCCCAAGGGCGTGCTGGCAAACCAACACAACAAAGCCCCCTCACCTCTGGCCAGCGCCGACTGGAAAGACCTCAACGCCCTTGCCCGCCTGAGCGAACAGGCCCTGGCCGACAATGGCCTGCCACAATTCGAAGGCAGCAATGCCTGGGTGGTTTCCGGCAACCACACCAAAAGTGGCAAGCCGCTGCTGGCCGGTGACCCGCACATCCGCTTTTCCGCGCCGTCGGTGTGGTACGAAGCGCAGCTCTCGGCGCCGGGCTTCGAGCTCTATGGCCATTACCAGGCCTTGATGCCATTCGCGTCCCTGGGCATGAACCGCGACTTCGGCTGGAGCATCACCATGTTCCAGAACGATGACCTCGACCTGATCGCCGAAAAGGTCAATCCGGACAATCCCAACCAGGTCTGGTACCGCGGCAAGTGGGTGGACATGGTCAGCAGCGAGCAGCAGATCGCGGTGAAGGGCCAGGCACCGGTAACCCTGACGCTGCGCCAGTCACCCCACGGTCCGATCGTCAACGATGCGCTGGGCAAGGCCGGCGGCAAGACGCCGATCGCCATGTGGTGGGGGTTTCTCGAAAGCCAGAACCCGATCATCGAAGGCTTCTACCAGCTCAACCGCGCCGACACCCTGGCCAAGGCCCGTAGCGCGTCTGCGAAGGTCCAGGCGCCCGGCCTGAACATCGTCTGGGCCAACGCCAAGGGCGACATCGGCTGGTGGGCCGCGGCGCAACTGCCCAAGCGCCCTGCCGGAGTGAAGCCGTGGTTCATCCTCGATGGCAGCACCAGCGACGCCGACAAGGACGGATTTTACCCGTTCAGCGCCAACCCCCAGGAAGAGAACCCTGCACGGGGCTATATCGTCTCGGCCAACTTCCAGCCGCTGTCGCCGACGGGGATGGAGATCCCCGGTTACTACAACCTCGCCGACCGAGGCCAGCAGCTCAATCGCCAGCTCAGCGACAAGACCATCAAGTGGGACCTGGAAAACAGTCAGGCGCTGCAACTGGGCACCACCACCGCCTACGGCCCGCGCCTGTTGGCGCCCCTGCTGCCGACGCTGCGCGAAGTGGTCAGCGATCCTGCAGAGCTCAAGCTGGTGGAGCAGCTGTCCCAGTGGAAGGGTGACTACCCGCTGGACTCCACCAGTGCCACGCTGTTCAACCAGCTCCTGTTCGACCTGGCTGACGCGGCGATGCGCGATGAATTGGGCAATGATTTCTTCGAAACGCTGCTCTCAACCCGGGTGATCGATGCCGCACTGCCGCGCCTGGCGGCCACGGCGGATTCACCCTGGTGGGACAACCGCAATACCCCCGCCAAGGAAACCCGCGCCGATACCGTCAAGGTTGCCTGGCAGGCCAGCATCGCCCACCTCAAGACCACCCTGGGTGGCGATTTCTCGCAATGGCAATGGGGCAAGGCGCACACACTCACCCATGGTCATCCGCTGGGGCAGCAAAAGCCGCTGGACCGACTGTTCAATGTCGGGCCGTTCGCGGCTCCCGGCACCCATGAAGTGCCGAACAATCTCTCGGCCAAGATCGGCCCGGCGCCGTGGCCGGTGACGTACGGCCCATCGACCCGGCGCCTGATCGACTTCGCCGACCCGGCCCACAGCCTGACGGTCAACCCGGTCGGCCAGAGCGGCGTGCTGTTCGACAGGCACTTTGACGATCAGGCCGAGGCGTACATCGAGGGGATGTATTTCCAGGCGCATCTCAATGATGAAGAGGTGACGGCGAATACTCGGAGTACGTTGAAGCTGTTGCCGGCGCGTAGCGCCCAGTAGATTGTATTGGCTGGACTGGCCTCTTCGCGAGCAAGCCCGCTCCCACAGTTGAATTGCATTCCAATGTGGGAGCGGGCTTGCTCGCGAAGGCGTCCTCAAGAACACACAAATTTTCATACCTCAAACCACCGCCGCAAAATTCTGCCTGAACTGCTGCGGCGTCACCCCCAGCCTGCGGTTGAACACGCTGCGCATGTGCTGGGCATCGCGGAATCCGCACTGATAGGCCACGGTCTTGAGCGGCGCCAGGGTGCTTTCCAGCAGCACCCGCGCCGCATCCACCCGCGCCCGCTCGACAAACTCGGCCGGGGTGATTTTCGCCTCCTTGGCAAACACCCGGGAAAAGTTGCGGGCACTCATGTTGGCGGCATTGGCCAGGTCGGCGATGGTCAGGTCGCCTGTCAGGTTCGCCAACACGTAATGCTGAACCATCGCCACGGCGGAGGTCGGCTCAGCGTGAGGCGTAAGGAACGGGCTGAACTGTGATTGCCCACCCGAGCGCTGAGTGAACACCACCAATCGTTTTGCCACGCTCAAGGCCACGTCCGGCCCGTGATCGCGCCCCAGCAGATACAGCGACAGATCGATCCCCGCCGTCACCCCGGCCGAGGTGAACAGCTCGCCGTCCAGGACGTAAAGCCGATCGGCTTCGACCTGAGTCGTCGGACACAACTCAGCCAACGCAGCGGCATCGCCCCAATGGGTGGTCACCGTCCGCCCTTCCAGCAATCCCGCCCGGGCAAGCATGAACGCACCGTTGCAGATCGAGCCAAAACGCTGCGCCCGCGCGCAGGCATCGCGCAGCCAGGCATCGAACGCAGTGCCGAAGGACATGAAGGGCAATTGCGGTCCGCCGGCCACCAGCAGCAGGTCATAGGACGCCAGCGCTTCGCTGAAATGCCGGTGGGCGTTCAGCGCCAAACCGTTGGAACACGCCATCTCCCCGCGTTCCACGCCAATGACCTCGAGCAGGTAGTGATCCTCGGGGGCGAGGAAGCGGTTGGCTTCGGAAAACACATCCATGGGGCCGGTGACGTCCAGCGCCTGGACGCCGGCGAAGACCACGATGGCGACGGTTTTCTGCATGGTTCAAATACACCTTCAAAATTGAAAGAGATCACACGCCACCCTAGCCAAACCACGCTCTACAAGCGAGGTTGGCGCGATATGCATGCTCATTGGCAAGGATCGCAGCCATGGGTCGATTGTCCCGTTTGCCGGCCGCGAACAGACTTTAACCCTCAGCGCCGCTTCGGCGTCTACCTTGAGGAAAAGCCCATGAGCACCACCATCGCCGGCATCAAGATCCCCGACAGCGCCTTGGCCAAAGCCACCACCGAATACATCCGCGACATCGAGTCCGACCTGCTCTACCACCACTCGCGCCGGGTGTTCCTGTTCGGTGCGCTGAGCGGTGAACGCAAGCAACTGGCCTACAACCCGGAGCTTTTGTACGTGGGTGCGATGTTCCATGACCTGGGTCTGGTGGAAGGTTATCGCAGCGACAACGAGCGCTTCGAAGTCGACGGCGCCAACGCGGCGGCGGCGTTTCTCAAGCCCTACGGGTTCAGCGATGACGACATCGAGCAGGTCTGGCTGTCGATCGCCCTGCACACCACGCCGGGCGTGCCGCAACACCTGCGGCCAAACGTGGCGCTGGTAACCGCTGGTGTTGAAATGGACGTGCTGGGCATGGACTACGCGGCGTTTTCCACCGTGCAGCGTGAAGCGGTGGTGCATGCGCATCCACGGGGTGAGGGGTTCAAGGAGTGCATCATCTGCGCCTTTGCCGACGGCTTGCGCCATCGTCCGCAGACCACGTTTGGCAATGTGAAGACCGATGTATTGATGGATCAGGAGCCGGGGTTCAAGCCGATGAACTTTGTCGAGGTCATCCGCAAATCCCCTTGGGTAGCGTGAACGCCAAAAAAACCTGTGGGAGCGGGCTTGCTCGCGAAGGGGTCGTGTCAGTCAATAGAGATGTCGACTGACACACCGCTTTCGCGAGCAAGCCCGCTCCCACATGAGATCCCGGTTGACCATGATTCTGCGGCCAACCGGTCGAGACTTACGCCGCTTCCGGTGCCTGCGCGCGACGCACGTCCGGTTGCTTCCACGAATCGGCGGCGCTTTCTTCGATGGCTTGCTGGATCGCACGCTTGCGCGCTTCTTCGGCGCGACGGCTGAAGAACCAGACCAGGAAGGTCATCAGCGACACCGCCAGCAGAATCAGGCTGGCCACGGCGTTGATTTCCGGTTTCACACCCAGGCGCACCGCCGAGAACACTTCCATCGGCAAAGTGGTGGAACCCGGGCCCGACACGAAGCTCGCCAGCACCAGGTCATCCAGCGACAGGGCAAACGACATCATGCCGCCGGCACCCAGGGATGGCGCGATCATCGGGATGGTGATCAGGAAGAACACCTTCCACGGCCGTGCTCCCAGGTCCATCGCTGCTTCTTCGATGGACAGGTCCAGCTCACGCAAGCGCGCCGACACCACCACCGCCACATACGCCGCACAGAACGTGGTGTGGGCGATCCAGATGGTGACGATGCCACGTTCCTGTGGCCAGCCAATCATCTGCGCCATGGCCACGAACAGCAGCAACAGCGACAGACCGGTGATCACTTCGGGCATTACCAGCGGCGCGGTGACCAGGCCACCGAACAGGGTGCGACCCTTGAAGTGGGTGATCCGGGTCAGCACGAACGCGGCCAGCGTCCCCAGTGCGACTGCTGCAATCGCCGTGTAGCAGGCGATTTCCAGCGAGCGCAGCACCGAGCCCATCAGTTGGGTGTTGTCCATCAGGCCGACGTACCACTTGATCGACCAGCCGCCCCACACCGTCACCAGTTTCGAGGCGTTGAACGAGTAGATCACCAGGATCAGCATCGGCGCGTAGATGAACAGCAATCCCGCTACCAGCATGAAACTCGAGAAACGGAAGCGCTTCATTCCTTGCCCTCCATTTCTTTGGCTTGGCTACGGTTGAACAGGATGATCGGCACGATCAGGATCGCCAGCATCACCACCGCCAGGGCGGACGCCACCGGCCAGTCACGGTTGTTGAAGAACTCTTGCCAGAGCACTTTACCGATCATCAGGGTCTCCGGACCGCCGAGCAGTTCCGGGATCACGAACTCACCCACGACCGGGATGAACACCAGCATGCAGCCGGCGATGATGCCGTTCTTGGACAGCGGAATGGTGATCTTCCAGAAGCTGTTGAAGGTGCTCGAACCGAGGTCGGACGCGGCTTCCAGCAGGCTGTTGTCGTGCTTCACCAGGTTGGCGTACAGCGGCAGGATCATGAACGGCAGATAGGAATACACCACACCGATGTACACGGCGAGGTTGGTGTTGAGGATCTGCAGCGGCTCGTCGATCCAGCCCATGGTCATCAGGAAGCCGTTGAGCAGGCCGTTGTTGCTGAGGATGCCCATCCACGCGTAGACGCGGATCAGGATCGCGGTCCAGGTCGGCATCATGATCAGCAGCACCAGCACCGTTTGCAGCTCTTTGCGGGCACTGGCGATGGCGTAGGCCATCGGGTAGCCGATCAGCAGGCAGAGGATGGTGCTGATCAGCGCCATCTTCAACGAGCCGAGGTAGGCGGCGATGTACAACTCGTCGTCGCCGAGCATCGCGTAGTTGCCCAGGTTCAGCAGCACCTGCAGTTTCTGTTCGGCGTAGCTGTAGATCTCGGTGTACGGCGGAATGGCCACATCGGCTTCGGCGAAGCTGATCTTCAGGACGATGAAGAACGGCAACATGAAGAACAGGAACAGCCAGATGAAGGGAACCCCGATGACCAGCTGGCGGCCACCGGGAATTATTCGATTGAGGCGGCGTTTGAATTTGCGCATGTTCATGAGCGGAGTACCACGCCGCTATCGTCTTCCCAGTACACGTAGACCTGATCACCCCAGGTCGGCCGCTGGCCACGGCGCTCGGCGTTGGCGACGAACGACTGGACGATCTTGCCGCTCGGCAGCTCGACGTAGAACACCGAGTGGCCGCCCAGGTAGGCGATGTCGTGGACCTTGCCGCTGGACCAGTTGTATTCGCAGGTCGGCATGGTCGGGGTGACGAGCAGTTTTTCCGGACGGATCGCGTAGGTCACGGCCTTGTCCTGCACCGAGGTGCTGATGCCGTGGCCGACGTAGATCTTCCGGTCGAGGTCCTTGCAGGTGATGATCGCGTGGCCTTCGGCATCGTCGATCACTTCACCGTCGAAGATGTTGACGTTGCCGATGAATTCGCAGACCAGGCGGCTGGTCGGGGTTTCGTAGATGTCGATCGGGCTGCCGATCTGGGCGATCCAGCCCAGGTGCATGATCGCGATGCGCTCGGCCATGGTCATGGCCTCTTCCTGGTCGTGGGTCACCATGACGCAGGTTACGCCGACGCGCTCGATGATCTCCACCAGCTCCAGCTGCATTTGCGAACGCAGTTTTTTATCCAGCGCGCCCATCGGTTCGTCGAGCAACAGCAGCTTCGGCCGCTTGGCCAGGGAACGGGCCAGGGCCACACGCTGGCGCTGGCCACCGGACAACTGATGCGGCTTGCGCTTGGCGTACTGGCTCATCTGCACCAGCTTGAGCATGTCGGCCACGCGGGCATCGATTTCCGCAGACGGCAGCTTGTCCTGCTTGAGGCCGAAGGCGATGTTCTGCGCCACGGTCATGTGCGGGAACAGGGCGTAGGACTGGAACATCATGTTGATCGGCCGCTCGTACGGCGGCATGTCCGTGATGTCTACGCCATCGAGGAAAATGCGCCCCTCAGTCGGTCGTTCGAAGCCGGCGAGCATGCGCAGCAAAGTGGATTTGCCCGATCCCGAACCGCCGAGCAAGGCGAAGATCTCGCCTTTCTTGATTTCCAGGGACACATCGTCCACGGCAATCGTCTCGTCGAACTTCTTCGTGACCCGGTCGATTTTGACCAGCACCTGTTTAGGTGACTGGTCGCCCTCGAGGGCTTTCTTATAGGCGCCGGAGGCAACTGCCATTTACGAAACTCCCAGAAAAAAAGAGTGCAGTTCGCTCAAGGTGAGCCAACCTTGGATAGTTTGAGCCTTGAAGCTATTTGCCCGACTTGACCTTGGTCCAGCTGCGGGTCATCAAACGTTGAATGTTTGGCGGCAGTTCGATGGACACGTAGGTCTTGTCGAGGACCGATTGCGGTGGATAAACCGATTCGTCGGTGCGAATCGACTGTTCCATCAGCTTGTCCGACGCCGGGTTAGGGTTGGCGTAGCCAACGTAGTCACTGACCTGGGCGATCACCTCGGGTTTCAACAGATAGTTGATGAACGCGTGGGCTTCCTTGACGTTGGCGGCGTCCTTGGGAATCGCCAGCATGTCGAACCACAGCGCGCCGCCTTCCTTGGGAATCGAGTAGACGATGTCCACGCCTTTCTTGGCTTCGGCCGCGCGGTTGCGGGCCTGGAACATGTCGCCGGAGAAACCGATCGCCACGCAGATATCGCCGTTGGCCAGGTCCGCGATGTATTTGGAGGAGTGGAAGTAGGTCACGTAAGGCCGCACCGCCAGCAACTTGGCTTCAGCCTTCTTGTAGTCTTCGGGGTTGGTGCTGTTGGGATCCAGGCCCAGGTAGTTGAGGACCGTGGGCATCATTTCATCGGCGGAATCGAGGAACGCCACGCCGCAGCTTTGCAGCTTCTTGATGTTCTCCGGCTCGAAGACCGCGGCCCAGGAGTCGATCTTGTCGACGCCCAGCGCAGCCTTGATCTTTTCGGGGTTGTAACCGATGCCATTGGTGCCCCACAGGTACGGCACGGCGTACAGGTTACCCGGATCGTTTTGCTCCAGGCGCTTGAGCAGCACCGGGTCGAGGTTCGAATAATCCGGCAACTGCGACTTGTCGAGCTTCTGGAATGCCCCGGCCTTGATCTGCTTGCCGAGGAAGTGGTTGGACGGCACTACCACGTCGTAACCGGTGCGCCCGGCCAGCAACTTGCCTTCCAGGGTTTCGTTGGAATCGAATACGTCATACACCGGCTTGATTCCGGTGGCTTTCTGGAAGTCGGCCAGGGTGGTCTCGCCGATGTAATCCGACCAGTTATAAATATGCACGGTACCGGCAGCCTGGACACTGGCAGCGAGTGTCAGTCCGGCGCCGATCAACATGGCATTGCGCAACAAAGAAAAAATAGGCAAGTGGAGGTCCTCTAAAATGAGTTGGGCTCAAGTTGCCCCGTGTTACATGACAGCCATGGCTGCCTGGCAACTAAACCGGCGCGCAACTTACCCTCGAAAAACCGTTCCAGCAAACTTTATGAAGACCCTTGTAGGAGCGAGCTTGCTCGCGATGGTCGTCAACGATAACGCTGGGTGCCTGACACCCCGCGGCGTTGCGATTTTTTTCGCGAGCAAGCTCGCTCCTACAGAGGTTTTACTTACTCCTTATTTACCGGATTTGATCTTGGTCCAGCTGCGGGTCATGATCCGCTGGGTCGCGGCCGGCAGGTCGGCAATCGCGTACAGCTTGGCCAATACATCCGCCGGCGGGTAGATGCCCGGGTCGTCAGTGATTTCTTTATCAACCAATGGCGTAGCGGCGGCGTTACCGTTCGGGAAGCGTACGGCGTTGGTGATTTCAGCCATGATTTCCGGCTTCTGCAGGAAGGTCATGAACTTGTAGGCGCCTTCGACGTTTTCGGCATCTTTAGGGATGGCGACCATGTCGTAGAAGCTGCCTGCACCTTCTTTCGGAATGTTGTAGCTGACTTTCACCTTGTCGCCGGCTTCAGCCGCGCGGGACTTGGCCTGATAGATGTCACCCGAGTAACCCACGGCCACGCAGATGTTGCCGTTGGCCAGGTCGGAGATGTACTTGGACGAGTGGAAGTAGCCTACCGAAGGACGGATTTTCAGGAACAGCGCTTCAGCTTCGGCCAGTTGTTTCTTGTCCTGGCTGTCGGTTGGATAGCCCAGGTAGTGCAATGCCACCGGAATCATCTCGGTCGGCGAGTCGAGGAAACTGATACCGCACGACTTCAACTTGGCGGCGTTTTCAGGTTTGAACAGCAGATCCCAGGAATTGGTCGGTGCGTCGGCACCCAGCGCAGCCTTGACCTTCTCGGCGTTGAAGCCGATACCGATCGAACCCCACATGTACGGGAAAGCGTGTTCGTTACCCGGGTCGCTGACCGACACGGCCTTGAGCAGGTCAGTGTTCAGGTTTTTCCAGTTAGGCAGCTTGGACTTGTCCAGCTTCTGGTAAACGCCGGCCTTGATCTGCTTGGCCAGGAAGTTGTTCGACGGTACGACGATGTCGTAACCGGACTTGCCTGCCAGCAACTTGGCTTCGAGTGTTTCGTTACTGTCGAAGACGTCATAGACGACTTTGATACCCGACTCGTCTTCGAACTTTTTAATGGTGTCCGGGGCGATGTAATCGGACCAGTTATACACGTGCAGAACTTTGTCATCCGCCTGAACCGCGCCCGCCATCAAGCCCATCAGGGACATGGCGAGGAGGGTCTTGCCAGCAAGCTTTTTTCCTAATGCCTTCATGCGTAATGCTCCAAATTTTTCTTTTTTGAACCACTTTGTTCAGCGGCCGAACCCGGACAACTGGAACCGCGGCTAGTCTGGCAAGATCCGAGGCGGTCTTTCAAGGAAAGGCCAGCCTTTCTCACGGCTCCGGGCGAAAGTTTCATGCCTTGCGCCCAGAGCCTAGCACTTAGGCCTGCAACGCACTCAGGGTCAGGTCCAGGCACTTGCGCGCCTTGGTCACCAACTCATCGATTTCCGCAGGCGTAATCACCAGCGGTGGCGCGATGATCATGGTGTCGCCCACGGCACGCATGATCAGCCCGTTATCGAAGCAGAACTGCCGGCAGATCATGCCGACGCCCTTGCCTTCATAGCGCTTGCGAGTGGCCTTGTCCTGAACCAGTTCGATCGCCCCCAGCAGACCGACCCCACGAACTTCCCCTACCAGAGGATGATCGTTGAGTTCACGCAAACGTTTCTGCAAATACGGTGCCGTTTCAGCGTGGACGCGCTCGATAATTTTTTCATCGCGCATGATGCGGATGTTTTCCAGCGCCACTGCCGCGGCCACCGGGTGCCCGGAATAGGTGAAGCCGTGGTTGAAGTCGCCACCTTCGTTGAGCACGTCCACCACTTCGTCGCGCACGATCAGGCCACCCATGGGGATGTAGCCGGAGGTCAGGCCCTTGGCGATGGTCATCATGTCTGGCTTGAGGTCGTAGAAATCGCTGCCAAACCACTCGCCGGTACGGCCGAAACCGCAGATCACTTCGTCCGCCACGAACAGGATGTCGTACTTGGCGAGAATTTCCTTGATGCGCGGCCAGTAGCTGTCTGGCGGAATGATCACACCGCCAGCGCCCTGGATCGGCTCGGCAATAAAGGCGCCGACATTGTCCACGCCGACTTCGAGGATTTTATCTTCCAGCTGGTTGGCCGCCCAGATCCCGAACTCTTCAGGGGTCATATCGCCGCCTTCCGCGAACCAGTACGGCTGGGCGATGTGGACGATGCCCGGAATCGGCAAGTCGCCCTGTTCGTGCATGTAGGTCATGCCACCCAGGCTCGCCCCGGCCACGGTGGAACCGTGATAACCGTTCTTGCGGCTGATGATGACTTTCTTCTTCGGCTGGCCCTTGATCGCCCAGTAGTGACGAACCATGCGCAGCATGGTGTCGTTGCCTTCAGAGCCGGAACCGGTGAAGAACACGTGGTTCATGCCTTCTGGCGCGACATCGGCGATGGCCTTGGCCAGCTCCAGTACCGGCGGGTGGGCGGTCTGGAAGAACAGGTTGTAGTACGGCAGTTCGCGCATCTGCTTGCTGGCGGCATCGGCCAGTTCATCGCGACCGTAACCGATGGCCACGCACCACAGGCCGGCCATGCCGTCGAGGATCTTGTTGCCTTCGCTGTCCCACAGGTAGACGCCCTTGGCATTGGTGATGATCCGCGGGCCTTTCTCTTTCAGCTGCTTGAAGTCGCTGAACGGAGCCAGGTGGTGATCATTGCTCAGGGTTTGCCATTCACGGGTTTGCGGATTGTTGCTGGTCATACCAATCTCCTAAAAAATCCAGGTGAGAGCGCCACCCGACAACGGCGGCGCCCGGCGCATCAGACGGCAAAAAGCAGGAATTCCCGTTCCCACGAACTGATGACGCGCTTGAAGTTTTCATGCTCGGCCCGCTTGACCGCGACGTAGCCAGTGATGAAATTCTTGCCCAGGTAACGCTCGATGGTTGCGCTGTTTTCCATGCGCTCGAGCGCGTCTTCGATGGTCAGTGGCAGGCGCAGGTTGCGGCGCTCATAACCACGGCCCACCACCGGCGCGCTCGGGTTCAGGCCCTCGACCATGCCGATGTAGCCGCACAGCAAGCTCGCGGCAATGGCCAGGTACGGGTTGGCATCGGCGCCCGGCAGGCGGTTTTCCACGCGACGGTTCTGTGGCCCGGCATCCGGCACCCGCAGGCCCACGGTGCGGTTCTCTTCGCCCCACTCCACGTTCACCGGCGCCGAGGTGTCCGGCAGGAAGCGGCGGAACGAATTGACGTTGGGGGCGAACAGCGGCAGCAGTTCCGGAATCAGCTTCTGCAAACCACCGATGTGGTTGAGGAACAGCTGGCTCATGGTCCCGTCTTCATTGGAGAAGATGTTCTTGCCGGTCTCCATGTCGATGATGCTCTGGTGCAGGTGCATAGCGCTGCCAGGCTCGCCGGTCATCGGCTTGGCCATGAAGGTCGCGGCCACGTTGTGCTTGAGTGCGGCCTCGCGCATGGTGCGCTTGAACACCAGGATCTGGTCGGCCAGGGACAGGGCATCGCCGTGACGGAAGTTGATCTCCATCTGTGCCGTGCCGTCCTCGTGGATCAGCGTGTCGAGATCCAGTTCCTGCAGTTCGCACCAGTCATAGACGTCCTCGAACAGCGGATCGAACTCGTTCGCCGCCTCGATGGAGAACGACTGGCGACCGATTTCCGGGCGACCGGAACGGCCGACCGGTGGCTGCAACGGATAATCCGGGTCGTCACTGCGCTTGGTCAGGTAGAACTCCATCTCCGGCGCCACGATTGGCTGCCAGCCCCGGTCGGCATAGAGCTTGAGGACCTTCTTGAGCACGTTGCGCGGCGACAGCTCGATCGGGTTGCCCTGCTTGTCGTAGGTGTCGTGGATCACCTGGGCGGTCGGTTCGATGGCCCATGGCACCAGGAACACTGCGTTCTGGTCGGGACGGCAGATCATGTCGATGTCGGCCGGGTCGAGCAGCTCGTAATAGATGTCGTCTTCGACATAGTCGCCGGTCACGGTCTGCAGCAGAACGCTCTCGGGCAGGCGCATGCCCTTTTCGGCGATGAATTTGTTGGTCGGCGAGATCTTGCCCCGGGTGATCCCGGTCAAGTCGGCGATCATGCATTCGACTTCTGTGATCTTGTGGTCTTTCAACCAATCGGTGAGCTGGTCGAGGTTGTTACTCATAAATGCCTCTAGGCTTTGAGTTTCCTGACTCTTGGGAGTCAGGCAGTAGTTGACGCATCGGCGTCGCGTTGAAATGCAAGTTTGCGCCAGGCTATCGTGCTTGTGTGTACTTCTGCGCATGACAGGCGTGCAGAATCGCGAGCGGTGCCCTGCACGATGGCCGAGCCGCTATTGTGAATCGGTTCTATATTGAATGGAGTAACCGTAATGGGTGTGCCGTCGAGACCGTCCAGAATATCGGACGGGGTCGGTCGATCCGCCAGGGACGGGAAGATCACCGACAGGTCCGGAGCCGCTGCGGCCACGGCGCTGACGCAGGTGTCGCCACTGCTGTGATAAGCATACAGACCGATCTGCAAAGAGCAGGCGGTGACGCCGATTATCGGCAGGCGAGACATGAAGCACCCCGGTATTATTGCTGTTATGGGTTTGATTCGAGCTTAGCCTTGTTCATTTTTTTACACAACACCCCCGTAAAAAATACAACACGGCCCGCTCAAGCCTGCGGGCGTCAAACGGCCAAGGGGGGTAAAAACGCCCCAAAGCGCCTCAAAAAAGCCACACGAGCGCTTTTTTAGGGCAAAAAAGGCCTCGCTTGACTTCGGCAAGCCGTTCGGGTTGACTGGAATCCGAAAAGATCAATGATTGATATTTTTAACAACAAAGGTGTTGCATCATGTCGGTACCCCCGCGTGCCGTTCAGCTTAACGAAGCGAACGCGTTCCTTAAGGAACATCCTGAGGTTCTGTACGTTGACCTTCTGATTGCGGATATGAATGGTGTGGTGCGCGGCAAGCGCATCGAACGCACCAGCCTCCACAAGGTTTACGAGAAAGGCATCAACCTGCCGGCCTCTCTATTTGCTCTGGATATCAACGGCTCCACGGTGGAAAGCACCGGCCTGGGCCTGGACATCGGCGACGCCGATCGAATCTGCTATCCAATCCCCGATACCCTGTGCAACGAGCCATGGCAGAAGCGCCCCACCGCGCAACTGTTGATGACCATGCACGAACTCGAAGGTGATCCTTTCTTCGCCGACCCGCGGGAAGTCCTGCGACAAGTCGTGACCAAGTTCGATGAAATGGGCCTGACCATCTGCGCCGCGTTCGAACTGGAGTTCTACCTGATCGACCAGGAGAACGTGAACGGTCGTCCGCAACCGCCGCGCTCGCCGATCTCCGGCAAACGCCCGCACTCGACACAGGTCTACCTGATCGACGACCTCGACGAATACGTCGACTGCCTCCAGGACATCCTGGAAGGTGCGAAAGAGCAAGGCATCCCGGCCGACGCCATCGTCAAGGAAAGTGCCCCGGCGCAGTTCGAAGTGAACCTGCACCACGTGGCCGACCCGATCAAGGCTTGCGACTACGCCGTACTGCTCAAGCGCCTGATCAAGAACATCGCCTACGACCATGAAATGGACACCACCTTCATGGCCAAGCCTTACCCGGGCCAGGCGGGCAACGGTCTGCACGTGCACATTTCGATTCTCGACAAGGACGGCAAGAATATTTTTGCCAGTGAGGATCCCGAGCAGAACGCCGCGCTGCGTCACGCGATCGGCGGTGTGCTCGAGACCCTACCGGCGCAGATGGCTTTCCTCTGCCCGAACGTCAACTCCTACCGTCGATTCGGCGCGCAGTTCTATGTGCCGAACTCCCCGTGCTGGGGCCTGGACAACCGCACTGTGGCGATTCGCGTACCCACCGGCTCCGCCGATGCCGTGCGTATCGAACACCGTGTGGCCGGCGCCGACGCCAACCCGTACCTGCTGATGGCTTCGGTCCTGGCAGGCGTGCACCACGGCCTGGTCAACAAGATCGAGCCGAACGCACCGGTCGAAGGCAACAGCTACGAGCAGAACGAGCAGAGCCTGCCGAACAACCTGCGCGATGCGTTGCGCGAGCTGGACGACAGCGAGGTCATGGCCAAGTACATCGATCCGAAATACATCGATATCTTCGTGGCCTGCAAGGAGAGTGAGCTGGAGGAGTTTGAACACTCCATCTCCGACCTTGAGTACAACTGGTACCTGCATACCGTTTAAGTGGTTGCAGTGAAAAGAAACGCCGTCGGCCGCAAAGCCTGCGGCGTTTTTTTATGGGTAATTTCAGTTGCACCGAGTCGCCTGCTTCGCGAGCAAGCCCGCTCCCACATTTGTCCTGCGTACACAGTTCAAGTGTGGGAGCGGGCTTGCTCGCGAAGGCGTCCTGGCAGACAACACAGATACCTGCTCGTACAATGCCCCCTGCCCCGCAGGAGACTCCAATGACGCGCACCGCCACCGCTCGCAAACCCCGCGCCCGCAGCCAGGCCCGGATCGATTCGATACTCGACGCCGCCCGCACGCTGCTGGCCGCCGAGGGCGTGGCCAGTCTGTCGATCTACAGTGTCGCCGAACGCGCGCAGATCCCACCCTCCTCCGTCTACCACTTCTTCGCCAGCGTCCCGTCCCTGCTCGAAGCGCTGACCGCTGACGTCCACGCGGCCTTCCGCGCCTGCCTGCAAGCACCCATCGACCATGGCGCCTTGAGCGGCTGGCGTGACCTGTCGCGACTGGTGGAGCAACGCATGCTCGAGATCTACAGCGAAGACGCCGCCGCCCGGCAACTCATCCTCGCCCAACACGGCCTGACCGAAGTGACCCAGGCCGACCGCCAGCACGACATCGAACTGGGCGACCTGATGCACAAGCTGTTCGACCACCACTTCGAGCTGCCGAAGCTGCCGAACGATGTCGATGTGTTTGCCCTGGCCATGGAGCTCGGTGATCGGGTGTATGCGCGCTCGGTGCAGCAGCATGGGCAGATCACGCCGCGCATGGCCGAGGAAGGGATGCGGGTGTTCGATGCGTACCTGGGGCTGTATTTGCCGCCTTACCTGCCCAAGCGCGTTGCGCTTTAAAAGATCGCAGCCTGCGGCAGCTCCTACAGAGGAATCCGTTCCCCTGTAGGAGCTGCCGCAGGCTGCGATCTTTTGACTTTGAAAACACCGGCGATCACAACTTGGCGATCGACACCTCGGTGGATTTCACGAACGCGATCACTTCGCTGCCCACCGCCAGCTCCAGCTCTTTCACCGAACGAGTGGTGATCACCGACGTGACGATCCCGGAAGCGGTCTGCACGTCGATTTCCGACAGCACATCGCCCAGAACGATTTCCTTGATCGAGCCTTTGAACTGGTTGCGTACGTTGATGGCCTTGATAGTCATGATATTGATTCCTGTCGTTGATTGAGGCTTGAGTTATTGAGCCCAACGCAACTGCGTAGGCAAGGGTGAAACAGGTTCCGGTTCCGGCGGTTGGCCGGGCAGTGACAGCACGCGGTTGAGCACTTCGGTTTCCAGTGCCGCCAGCCGGTGGGAGCCACGAACCCGAGGGCGCGGCAGTTCCACGTGCAGGTCCAGGCCCACTTCGCCGTCTTCGATCAGGATCACCCGATCGGCAATTGCCACCGCTTCACTGACGTCGTGGGTCACCAGCAACACGGTGAAGCCGTGCTGTTGCCAGAGCCGCTCGATCAGCTGCTGCATCTCGATTCGCGTGAGCGCATCCAGGGCGCCCAATGGCTCGTCAAGCAACAGCAAGCGCGGTTGGTGGATCAATGCGCGAGCCAACGCCACCCGTTGCTTCTGCCCACCGGACAGGGCCGCCGGCCACTCGTTGGCGCGATCCGCCAGGCCGACCGCTTCCAGCGCTTCCAGCGCCTTTGGCCGCCAGTTGCCCGTGAGTCCCAGGCCGACGTTGTCGATGATCTTTTTCCACGGCAACAGACGCGCTTCCTGGAACATCAAGCGAGTGTCTTCCCGCGCCTCACTCAGCGGCGCGGAGCCGGCCAGCAATTCACCACCGGTAGGCTTGTCGAGGCCCGCGAGCAAACGCAGCAAGGTGCTTTTGCCACAGCCACTGCGACCGACCACCGCGACGAACTGACCCGCCGGAATGTGCAGGTCGATCTCACGCAGCACCTGCCGCGAGCCGAAAGTTTTTTGCAGCTTGCGCACCGCCAGCGGAATTCCGCGCAGCAAGCGTGGAGGTTGTTGAGCAGTCATGCGGCACCTCCCTTGACGACCTGATAAGCCGGATGCCAGCGCAGCCACACACGTTCAAGTCCACGGGCGGCGAGGTCGGCCAGTTTGCCGAGCACCGCGTAGAGCAGAATCGCCAGTACCACCACGTCGGTCTGCAGGAACTCCCGGGCGTTCATCGCCAGGTAGCCAATGCCGGAACTGGCGGAAATGGTTTCCGCGACGATCAGCGTCAGCCACATGAAACCCAGGGCAAAACGCACACCGACCAGGATCGAGGGCAGCGCCCCCGGCAGGATCACCTGGCGGAACAGGCTGAAGCCGGACAGACCATAGCTGCGCGACATTTCCACCAACGCCGGATCGACGTTGCGGATGCCGTGATAAGTGTTGAGGTAGATCGGGAACAAGGTGCCCAACGCTACCAGGAAAATCTTCGCCGACTCGTCGATGCCGAACCACAGGATCACCAGTGGAATCAACGCCAGGTGCGGCACGTTGCGGATCATCTGCACCGAGCTGTCGAGCAGGCGCTCGCCCCATTTCGACAGGCCGGTGATAAAACCCAGGGTCAGGCCGATGCCGCCGCCGATCGCGAAACCCAGCGCCGCGCGCCAGCCGCTGATTGCCAGGTGCGTCCAGATTTCGCCGCTGCGCACCAGGTTCACACCGGCTTCGATCACGGCAATGGGCGCCGGCAGAATCCGCGTCGACAACCAGCCCGCCGACACCGACAACTGCCACACCGCCAAGAGCAAGACTGGCAACGCCCAGGGCGCAAGGCTGTGAATGATCTTCTTCATGGCGCGCCTCAGCTCTGGGACGCGGCTTTAGGGAGAATGTCGTTGGCGACCATCTCGCCAAACGGGCTGACGTAGCCGGTGCTTTTCGGTAGCTCCGGACGTTCGATATCCAGGTGCGGGAACAGCAGCTCGGCGACGCGATACGACTCTTCCAGGTGTGGATAACCGGAGAAGATAAAAGTGTCGATCCCCAGGTCCGCGTATTCCTTCACGCGCGCCGCAACGGTCGGGCCGTCACCCACCAGCGCTGTGCCGGCACCGCCGCGCACCAGGCCGACACCGGCCCACAGGTTGGGACTGACTTCCAGGTTGTCGCGATTGCCGCCGTGCAGCGCGGCCATGCGTTGCTGGCCAACGGAATCGAAGCGCGCCAGCGAAGCCTGGGCGCGAGCGATGGTGTCGTCGTCCAGGTGCGAGATCAATCGATCAGCCGCTTGCCAGGCCCCGGCGTTGGTTTCACGCACGATCACATGCAGGCGAATACCGAAGCGCACGGTGCGCCCGAGCTTGGCGGCCTTGGCGCGCACCTGGGCGATTTTCTCGGCAACGGCGGCCGGTGGCTCACCCCAGGTCAGGACCATTTCGACCTGCTCGGCTGCGAGGTCTTGCGCCGCTTCCGACGAACCGCCGAAGTACAGCGGCGGACGCGGTTGCTGGATCGGTGGATAGAGCAACTTGGCGCCCTTCACGCTGATGTGCTGGCCGTCGTAGTCGACGGTTTCGCCTTCCAGCACCCGACGCCAGATGCGGGTGAATTCCACCGAGGCCTGGTAGCGCTCTTCATGGCTGAGGAACAGACCGTCGCCGGCTAACTCTTCTGGATCGCCCCCGGTGACCAGGTTGAACAGCGCACGACCGCCGGACAGACGATCCAGGGTCGCGGCCTGCCGCGCTGCCACCGTCGGGGAAATGATCCCGGGGCGCAGGGCGACGAGGAATTTCAAACGCTGGGTCACCGGGATCAGCGACGCCGCCACCAGCCACGAGTCTTCGCAGGAACGCCCGGTGGGAATCAGCACCCCGCCGAAGCCCAGTCGATCCGCCGCTTGCGCGACCTGTTGCAGGTAACCGTGATCGACGGCGCGAGCGCCTTCGGCGGTGCCAAGGTAATGGCCGTCGCCGTGGGTAGGCAGGAACCAGAAGATATTGAGGCTCATGGAGTGGTCTCCTTGGGGGTTCGAATTTACTGGGCTTTGGTTACTGAGCTTTGGGCAACGGCCGCCGGTGGCGTCCAGATCACGTCTTTGATACTCAGCGGCTTGGGAATCAGCTTGAGCTGGTAGAAGCTGTCGGCGATTTTCTGCTGGGCGGCGACCACTTCCGGGGTCAGGAACAACGCGCCGTAGCCCTGGCGTTTCACCGAAGTCAGGGTGATGTCCGCCGGCAGGCCGAGCAGTGGCGAAACCTGTTTGGTCACGTCTTCAGGGTTGGCTTTGGACCATTCGCCGACTGCCCGCACTTCTTCCACGAGGGTCTTGATCACCTCAGGATTTTTCTGCGCATAGGGCTTGGTGGCGAGGTAGAACTGGTGGTTGTCGACGATGCCCTGGCCATCGCGCAGGGTGTGCGCTTGCAGCTGCTGTTCGGCGGCGGCCTGGTAAGGGTCCCAGATGACCCAGGCATCGACGCTGCCACGCTCGAACGCGGCGCGGGCATCGGACGGCGGCAGGAAGACGGTCTGGATATCGGTGTATTTGAGCCCGGCGTCTTCCAGGGCGCGCACCAGCAGGTAGTGCACGTTGGAGCCTTTGTTCAGCACGACTTTCTTGCCCTTGAGGTCCTTCACCGATTTGATCGGCGAGTCCTTCGGCACCAGGATCGCTTCGCTGTGCGGCGCTGGCGGTTCGTCGGCGACGTAGAGCAGATCCGCGCCCGCTGCCTGGGCGAACACGGGCGGGGTTTCGCCGGTGACGCCGAAGTCGATGGAGCCGACGTTCAGGCCTTCGAGCAGTTGCGGGCCGCCGGGGAATTCAGTCCATTGCACGTCGACGCCTTGGGCGGCGAGGCGTTTTTCCAGGGTGCCTTTGGCTTTGAGCAGCACCAGGGTGCCGTATTTCTGATAACCGATACGGAGTGTCTCGGCTTGAGCTTGTGTAATGGCGCCGAAGGTGACAGCCGCAGCAAACAGAGCGACCAGACCGCGACGCAAAATGACAGGGCGCATGGCGCTCTCCTTTTTGCAGTGGGGTTTTGGCTGCACCTGCTTGCCCGTTGGCGGGCGAGTAAGGCCAGTACTTCAAATTTCGATGAGGTTTAAATGCTCCAGCGAGCACTCAACAAACGATCATTCAACAGGTTCGGATCGAGCGGCCTGGACCGTCGTGCCATGGCGCTGAAAAACAGCTCCAGCGACTCGTCCAGTCGTTGCTCCAGCTCCGGCGCCAACTGCGCCAGGGCGCTGCCTTCGCCATAGGCGATCTGGCTGTCGACGGCGAAAATCCCTTGCAGCAGCTCCTGGGCCTTCAATGCCGACAGCACCGGCTTGAGGGCATAATCCACCGCCAGCATGTGGGCAATGCTGCCCCCCGTGGCCATCGGCAGCACCACCTTGTGGCTCAGGGCGCGTTCGGGCAGCAGGTCCAGCACGGTTTTCAGGGCTCCGGAAAACGAAGCCTTGTACACCGGCGTGGCGATCAGCAGGCCATCGGCGTTTTCAATCTGTTGCAGCAGATCGACGACCTTCGGGCTGTCGAAGCGTGCGTGCAGCAAGTCTTCGGCCGGGAAGTCCCGTACCTGATAACTCACCACTTCCACGCCCCGCTCTTGTAACCAACGTCGGGAGCGATCCAGCAGCACCCCGGATCGGGAGCGCTGGCTGGGACTGCCACCCAGTGAGACGACCAGCATTGAGAGACTTCCTTAAACGGTGTTGGCGATTCGCGGCTTGCGATCTCGCTTTGATGCAGTGACCTTAACAGGTGATTTATATATCTATAAATCATATTTATTCATTTGGTTATTCGTTTAAGAGATATGCGAGTCAGTTTCTTCCAGGCAAAAAACAGGCCGTTAAAACGACCTGAAATCCCCTGCTTTATGGATGCATTTCACTCTTGACACTGCGTTGCCTGACCCGCCGCCTTCGCGAGCAAGCCCGCTCCCACAGGGGGTACGCGGTCACTGTGGGAGCGGGCTTGCTCGCGAAGGCGGCATCTGCCACAGCACAAAGCTCAATGACTCATTTGTTTGGCTGCGGCGTCAGGCGCAGGTACGGTTTCACTGCGCGATAGCCCTTGGGAAAACGCTGGCGGATTTCATCTTCATCCTTGAGCGACGGCACGATCACCACCTCGTCACCGTCCTGCCAGTTGGCCGGGGTGGCCACCTTGTAGTTGTCGGTGAGTTGCAGCGAGTCGATCACCCGCAGGATTTCATGGAAGTTGCGCCCGGTGCTCGCCGGGTAGGTGATGGTCAGCCGGACCTTTTTGTTCGGGTCGATCACGAACAGCGAACGCACCGTCAGGGTGTCGTTGGCGTTCGGATGGATCAGGTCGTACAGGTCCGAGACCTTGCGGTCGGCGTCGTCGAGAATCGGGAAATTGACCAGGGTGCCCTGGGTTTCGTTGATGTCTTCGATCCACTTGTGGTGCGATTCCACCGGGTCGACGGACAGGGCGATGGCCTTGACCCCACGCTTGGCGAATTCATCTTTCAGCTTGGCGGTGAAGCCCAGCTCCGTGGTGCACACCGGCGTGAAGTCGGCCGGATGGGAAAACAGCACACCCCAGCTATCGCCCAGCCACTGGTGGAACTGGATAGCACCAGCGCTGGAATTCTGTTCGAAATCGGGGGCGATATCGCCGAGTCTGAGGCCCATGGTGCTGCTCCTTGTGAGTGCTGGATGAGCTCAACTGTGCCTGTATTTTTTATCTATTAAAAAGAATAAATATCGATTTATTTAGCACTAAATTGAATATTAAACTTCTCTTCACTGGACGCGCGAAGCCATCGCGCCGAACATCGGCCCCAAGGTTCGAGAAGGCCTTGAGTTGCTGCAAAAGAGGGGACTTTCCTGGCGGGTTTACGGGGGTGAGCCCGCCTTGAAAACACAAAAGCCCCGCCCGGCGTGATGCCGGGTGGGGCTTTTTTTACCTCTGGTTACCCGAGCGCTGTTAAAGCAGCGGGATCGAATAGCTGACGATCAGGCGGTTCTCGTCCTGGGAACGAGTATTCGGCAGATCGGTGCGCCAGGTGGCGTTTTTCCACATCACGCCGAGGTTTTTCAACGCACCGGACTGGACCACGTAACCCACGGTCAGGTCGCGTTCCCACTCGGAAGCGCCGCTGGCCGCTTCACGACCGGCAGCGTTGACGGTATCGATGTCATCGCCATGCAGATACACCACACCCGCCGTCAGGCCAGGTACGCCGAGCTTGGCGAAGTCATAGGAGTAGCGCGCCTGCCAGGTGCGTTCGCCGGCACGGGCGAACTTCTGGATTTGCGAGTCGGTGATGATGTAGGCCGACGACCCGTCGCCCTGGTTCAGCCAAGGGAAGTCGCTGCTGCCGTTGCTCACCTGATAACCGCCACCGAAGGTGTGACCGGCAACGGTGTACAGGAACAGGCCGCTGTACAGGTTGTTGTCGACCTTGCCTTTACCGCTCGGCGCGTTGTAATTGCCGGTGGTGTAGTACAGCGGATCGTGGCCGTTGGCACCGTCATCGGTGCTGTTGAAGTAGCGCAGGTCCGACTTCAACACACCTGGGCCGATTGACCAGTTGTGCACCAGGCCCAGGAAGTGTTGCTTGTAGAACTCTTCGAGGTTGCCGTAGTAGTACTGGGCCGTCAGGTCTTTGGTGAGCTTGTAGTCACCACCGGCGTAGATGAACTTGTTGCTGTCACGACCTGTTGTGGCACGGCTGTTGGCGCCCGAGATCGACAGCTGTTCGTTGTTGCTCGAGTTACGGCCTTTGACCTGCTCGATCTGGCCACCGATCAGGGTCAGGTCCTTGATGTCGCCCGAGGTGAGTTGGCCACCCTGCCAGGTTTGTGGCAGCAGACGGCCGTCGTTGGTCACGATCACTGGCAGTTTTGGCTGCAGGGTGCCCAGTTTCAGCTCGGTCTGGGAGATCTTGGCTTTGGCAGTCAGGCCCAGGCTGGAGAAGTTATCAACGGCTTCGCCGTTGGACTTGCTCGGGAAAACAGTACCGCCGTAGGAGTTGTTGGAAGCACCGTTGGTGCCGCCACCCGAATCCAGCTTCACGCCCAACAGGCCGATCGCATCAATACCGAAGCCAACCGGGCCTTGGGTGTAACCGGAGGTGAAACGCAGATCGAAGCCCTGGCCCCATTCTTCGTTTTTGTTCGGACCGGTACCGTCACGGTAGTCGGTGTTGATGTAGAAGTTGCGCAGCCCCAACGTTGCCTTGCTGTCTTCGATGAAACCGGCGGCGCTTGCCTGCTGCGCCAAAACCCCTACGGCCACAGTCAGGGCCAAGGTGGACTTGTTCATTGTTTCGCTCCTATCGTTTTCTAATTCCTGGTCCTGGGTCGAATGCCCTGGATCCGCAAGCGCCATTGGCGCCAGACCGTCTGGATCGGTCGTTTTTTTTGGCCGCGCAGAATACTCCTTCATAATCCTAAAAAGAATTGAAAAATCACTTTTAATCGCATTTAGGAATATGACCCGACAGCGCTGACCCGAGGTTGTCGGCGATAAAACCGATTCCGGTGTTGTTGGGTGTTCGGGGATTTGAAGCTCGATCCGAAGCTTACGGTGCGTGTCGGATGGCCTTACTTTAAGCGGATTAGTAAAAAGCTAAAAAGAATAAAAAATCATCACATGCATTGTTTATGGAATATAAAAATGCACGCGAAAAAAAGCCTCGTCCGGTGACGAGGCTTTTGGCTACGGCTTACTTGAAGGCGTAGGTGTAGTTGAAGATCAGACGGGTCTGGTCTTCATCAAGGGTACTGGTGTTACCACGGTACATACCGTGACGCAGCGTCGTGCCGAACCCTTTAAGCGGACCGGTTTGAATCACGTAATCCACACGCAGGTCGGTCTCGCGCTCGTTCAGGTCATCACCCACGCCATTGGTGGCCTTGATGTCCCGGCCATACAGGTAGGCAGCCGACGCTTTCAAACCTGGCACGCCCAGCGAAGCGAAGTCATAGGAGTATTGACCGTAGGTGGTGTTTTCACCGGCACGGATAAAGCTGGCCACAGTGGCATCGGTGAACGAGTAGAAACTGGCGCCGCCAGCACCTTCGTTGCGACCGTTGCCATCGACAACGTTGCCCTGGTTGAGGAAGACGAAGCCGCCGTCATCGCTGACACGCTGATGTCCGAGCAGGAATGCACTGCCGCCCAGGGTATAGGTGAACGTGGCGCTCCAGGTCTTGTTATCGACCTCGCCCGGGGTCTTGGCGTAGCCGTTGTTGTTGTTGAACTGATAGCCGGCCTGGCCGTTCTTGCCGTCGGAGCTACTGTCGAAATAGCGAATGTCGGTCTTGAACGACTGGTTGGCTGCGATCGGGTAAACGTGCACCAGGCCGAGGAAGTTCTGCTTGTAGTAGTCTTCCAGGTTCGCGTAGTAGTACTGCAGCAACAGGTCCTTGGTGACCTTCCAGTCAGCACCGGCGTAGCGGAACTGGTTGCTGTCCTGAGTACCGCCAGCCACGGCCAGGCCAGTGCTGTTGGAAGAGGCGCGACCTGTCGCGTGTTCCAACTGACCCACGTTGAAGGTTACGTTGTCGATTTCCTTGGAGGTGATGGTGCCACCCTCAAAGGTCTGTGGCAGCACGCGGCTGTCGTTCGCGATCAGGATCGGCATGTTCGGCTGCAGGGCGCCACCGAGGTGGGCCTCGGTCTTCGAGACACGTGCCTTGACGTTGCCCGCCAGACGGCTCCACGCGCTCTCTGCAGAACCATCGGAATCGCTTGGGGTAAAGGAGTTGTTGTCCGGGTGATGGCCCTTGCCACCGTCCAGGTGGATACCGACCAGCGCCTGGGCGTCGATACCGAAACCGACAGTACCCGGGGTATAGCCGGACTGGAAGTCGAACTTGAGACCTTCAGCGGCCTCTCGCTGCCGGTTGGCAGGCGTGCTCGCGCCTTCACGCTTATCGGCGTCGAAATAATAGGTACGCGAACTGACGGAAGCCTTGCTGTCTTCGATGAAACCGGCGGCGCCTGCCTGCTGCGCCAAAACCCCTACCGTCACGGCCAGGGCCAAGGTGGACTTGTTCATTGTTAAACTCCTCTCGTCTCTAATTCTTGTATTCCTGGCCGGGGGTCAATTGCCCCTGATCCTAAGATTCGCGATTAGCGCCGCAGCGTGACTCACAAGTCAATCGTAACTATGTGTGTCTACGACCATAGTCTAATCATCGGTTTTTTGGTCCATGCAGGGTCATGAGTTCGTCATAAACCTGAAAAGAACGGACAAATTCTTTTCTCATACCCTTTAGGAATTTAGCTCACCGTCTTGCCTACCTCAGGATAGAGCGGCTGACTCATAAGCTAATTCCTAAATGGTATTTATTAGGCGTTTTTTAGATCGATTAGGTTTAGTAGTAATTCCGCCACAAAACCTATCGAAAAGGCCGCCGCCATGACGACCAAGCGCGCACTATCCCGACCATTTGTTACAGTTTGTGTATCGTTGATTTTTTCTTTTTCCGCCCATGCGGCGAACCTCACGGTTGGCTACCAGACCGGTATCGACCCCAGCAAAGTCCCGCAGGCCGATGGCCTTTACGAAAAAACCATTGGCGAGAAAATCGACTGGCGACGTTTCAACAGTGGCCCGGAAGTGGTCACCGCCATCGCCTCCGGTGATGTGCAGATCGGCAACCTCGGCTCCAGCCCACTGGCCGCCGCGGCGTCGCGCAATCTGCCGATTGTCGCGTTCCTCGTTTCCGCACAGATCAACGCCGCCGAAGCCTTGGTGGTACGCAACGGCAGTGGCATCGATAAACCGCAAGATCTGATCGGCAAGACCATCGCCACGCCGTTCGTTTCCACGTCCCACTACAGCCTGTTGGGTGCGCTGAAGCACTGGGGCCTGGACGCCTCGAAAGTTAAAGTGGTGAACCTGCAACCGGCGGAAATTGCCGCCGCGTGGAAGCGCGGAGACATCGACGGCGCGTTCGTCTGGTCGCCCGCCCTGGGGGAAATTCGCAAGACTGGCAAGACCTTGACCGATGCCGCGCAGGTCGGCCAATGGGGTGCACCGACCTTCGAAGTCTGGGTCGCGCGCAAGGATTACGCCGAGAAACACCCGGAGGTCATCGCCCGCTTCGCCAAGGTCACCCTGGACTCATTTGCCGACTATGCGGCACACAAGGACAGCTGGACCGCCGATTCGGTGCCGGTGCAGAAAATCGCCAAACTGACCGGTGCCAACGCCGCCGACGTACCGGAGCTGCTGGCCGGTTCCGCGTTCCCGGATGCCAAGGCACAACAGACCGGCGCCCTGCTGGCCGGCGGTACGGCGCAGGCGATTGGCGAGACGGCGAAATTCTTGAAGGAACAGGGGAAAGTCGAGACAGTACTGGCGGATTATTCGCCCTATGTCAGCGCGAAGTTCGTCCAGGAATAACGCAACATCCCCTGTAGGAGCTGCCGCTGGCTGCGATCTTTTGATCTTGAAAAATCAAAGTCAAAAGATCGCAGCCTGCGGCAGCTCCTACAGGGGGTTCGTGGTTACAGGGCTTTTTCGAAGATCTTCGAATTGCGCTGATAGTTGTACAGCGACGCCCGCGCCGATGGCAGGCGATCGACGCTGCTCGGCACGAAGCCGCGCTCGCGAAACCAGTGCGCCGTGCGCGTGGTGAGCACGAACAGGGTTTTCAACCCTTGGGCCCGGGCGCGGGTTTCAATGCGCTCGAGCAGTTCATCACCGCGACCGCCATGGCGGTACTCCGGGTTCACCGCCAGGCACGCCAGCTCCCCGGCATCGGAGTCGGCGATCTGGTACAGCGCCGCACAGGCGATAATCATGCCCTCACGCTCCACCACGCTGAACTGCTCGATCTCCCGCTCGAGCACTTCGCGCGAGCGGCGTACCAGAATGCCCTGCTCTTCCAGCGGGCTGATCAGGTCCAGCAAGCCGCCGACGTCTTCGATGGCCGCTTCGCGCACCACCTCGAATTGCTCCTGGGCCACCAGCGTGCCGCCACCATCACGGGTGAAGAGCTCGGTCAGCAGCGCACCGTCTTCGGCGTAGCTGACGATATGGCTGCGGGCCACGCCGCCACGGCAGGCTTCAGCGGCGGCATCGAGCAGCTCGGCCTGGTAGTTGCTGCCCAGGCGCTGCAGATGCGCCGGCACCTGTTGTGGACGCAGCTCGCGGACCAGCCGGCCGTGTTCATCGATCAGGCCAAGGTCGGCGCCAAACAAAAGCAGTTTGTCCGCGCCCAGGTCGATGGCCGCGCGGGTGGCGACATCTTCACAGGCGAGGTTGAATATTTCACCGGTCGGCGAGTAGCCCAATGGCGACAAGAGCACGATGGAGCGCTCGTCCAGCAGGCGATTGATGCCCTTGCGATCAACCCGACGCACTTCACCGGTGTGGTGATAGTCGACACCTTCCAGCACGCCGATCGGCCGCGCGGTCACCAGGTTGCCGCTGGCCACCCGCAGGCGCGAGCCCTGCATCGGCGACGACGCCATGTCCATCGACAAGCGCGCTTCGATGGCGATGCGCAGTTGACCGACCGCATCGATCACGCACTCCAGGGTCGCGGCATCGGTGATGCGCATGCCGTGGTGGTAATGCGGGGTCAGGCCGCGAGCCTCGAGGCGTGCTTCGATCTGCGGGCGCGAACCGTGCACCAGCACCAGGCGCACGCCGAGGCTGTGCAACAGCACCAGGTCGTGGACGATGTTGCCGAAGTTCGGATGTTCAACGCCGTCGCCGGGCAGCATGACGACAAAGGTGCAATCGCGGTGGGCGTTGATGTAGGGCGAAGCATGACGAAGCCAATTGACGTATTCGGGCATGAACCTGGGCCTGTAATAAATAGCAGCCGAAAAAAGGGCGAAACAGTAAAACGCACAGCGGGCTGATGGTTATCGTCGGAACAGGCTTGGCGACACGCGCGCTCTCCTCATGGATACGGGTTTTGAACCTGACAAATTAATCGAGAACCCCTGTAGGAGCTGCCGAAGGCTGCGATCTTTTGATCTTTGTTTTACAAGCAAGATCAAAAGATCGCAGCCTTCGGCAGCTCCTACAAGGGCTTGCGTTCAACCGACAGACGCCAGTTCTTTGGCCGGCGTCAGGCAGTAATGTTCAATCAACTGACGTAATAGATGCACCGTAGGCTGCAAACGTGACATTTCGAGGAATTCCCCCGGTTGGTGGGCGCAGGCGATATCGCCCGGGCCGAGCACCAGTGTTTCGCAGCCAAGGCGCTGAAGATAAGGCGCTTCGGTGCCGAATGCCACTGCTTCGGCGGCATGGCCGGTGAGCTTTTCGGCAATGCGCACCAGTTCCGCATCCTCAGCCTGCTCGAAAGGCGGCACGGCGGGGAACAGCGGTGCGTAATCGATCTTGACCTGATGGCGTTCGGCAATCGGCTTGAGCTTCTGCAGAATCTCGGCACGCAGGACCTTGGGATCCATCCCCGGCAACGGCCGCAGATCGAATTCCAGCGAACACTGGCCGCAGATACGGTTGGGGTTGTCGCCACCATGGATGCAGCCGAAGTTCATGGTCGGCATCGGCACGCTGAACTGCGGATTACGGAATTCGCGCTGCCACAGCAGGCGCAGGCCGCGCAGTTCGCCGATGGCATCGTGCATGGCCTCGAGCGCGCTGTGACCCAGGCGCGGGTCCGAGGAGTGGCCGCTTTGCCCAAGGATATCGATGCGCTCCATCATGATGCCTTTGTGCATGCGGATCGGCTTGAGCCCGGTCGGCTCGCCGATCACCGCCGCACGCCCCAGCGGCCGCCCCGCCTCGGCCAGCGCCCGGGCACCGGACATCGAGCTTTCTTCATCGCAGGTGGCCAGGATCAGCAGCGGCTGCTTGAACGGTTGGTCGAGCAGCGGCCTGACGGCCTCGATGGCCAGGGCGAAAAAGCCCTTCATGTCGCAACTGCCCAGGCCGACCCAGCGGCCGTCGACTTCCGTCAGCTTCAGCGGGTCGGTCTGCCACAGCGCGCCATCGAACGGCACCGTATCGCTGTGACCGGCGAGCACCAGCCCGCCGGGCCCGCTGCCAAAACTGGCGAGCAAGTTGAATTTGCCGGGGCTGACCTGCTGGATGTCGCAGGCAAAGCCCAGGTCGCCGAGCCAGGCGGCCAGCAGGTCGATCACCGGTCGATTGGATTGATCGAGGCTTGCCTGGGTGCAGCTGACGGATGGTGCAGCGATCAGCGCAGCGAACTGATCTTTCATGGACGGCAAAGGCATCGCTGACTCCAACTCCCGGATTGAAGTCCATCATAGAGCCATCCGGTGACAGGAATAAACCGCCGCGCGGCGTAGGCAGGTCGAGTCCTGTACACTGCACGGCCTTGGCAGCCACCTTTTCCCCCGGCTGCGCTCCCGATCCTGGATTTTCCGGCCATGCAGAAAGAAACCGAAATCAAACTCCGCGTCAGCCGCGAAACCCTCGCCGCCCTGCGCGAGCACCCGTTACTGAAAAAACGCAACAAAAGTGGCTGGGAACGCCGTGAGTTGATGAATCAATACTTCGACACCCCGGAGCGGGACCTGGCCCGGGCCAAAGTCGCCCTGCGCCTGCGCAAGGATGGCGAAGAATTGATCCAGACCCTCAAGACCCGCGGCCAGAGCGTCGCCGGCCTGTCCGTACGTAACGAGTACGACTGGAACCTGCCGAAAGCCAAGCTCGATCTGAAAAAACTCGACGGTGAGTGCTGGCCCGAAGAGCTGGCTGAACTGGACAAGAAAACCCTGAAAGCCATCTTCACCACCGATTTCGTCCGCGAGCGCGCGGAAATCGCCTGGGGCCGTGGCAAGACCAAGGTGGTCATCGAAGCGGCGCTGGACCTGGGCCATGTGGTGGTCGGCAAGCAGAAAGAAGAAATCTGCGAACTGGAACTGGAATTGCGCGAAGGCGAGCCCGCCGCGCTCCTGGAACTGGCCGCCGAACTGGCCGAGAAACTGGCCCTGATGCCATGCGACATCAGCAAGGCCGAACGCGGCTATCGCCTGTACGACGCCCACAGCTACTCGTTGAGCCTGCCGGCACCGCAGATCAGCGCCGAAACGCCACTGGACGACGCCTTCGCCGCGCTCAGCTGGCACTTGCTGGGCAGCAGCCAGCGCCTGGCCGAGCAGTATCGCTTCAATGGTCATTGGCGCCTGTTGCAGGACTGGGTCGAGAGCCTGGCTGAAATGCGCGCGCTGATCAGCAGCCTCGGCCAAGCCGCGCCACGTCAGTCCACCCACGACTTGCGTGTCGCGCTCGACGCCTTGCTGGAAGACTGGCGCCCGCTGGTCCAGGCCGGCCTGGACGACGAAGACGTGCGCAAGGCCGCGCCGGAGCAGTTCCTCGAAGAACTCGAAGACCCGCGCTGGGGCCTGTTCTCCCTGAACACCTCGCGCTGGTTGCTGGCCCGCACCTGGACCGCCGACCGCAACACCCGCGGCAACCGCCAGGGCGCCGCGCAATTGGGCAGCTGGCTGCCACGTTTGCTGGGCGAAGAAGCCACTTCGTTGCAATTGCAGCGTTACCAGCAGCAGCCGGAAGACCTGGCCGAGCAACTGCCGCGCATCGAACGCATCCAGGTGTGGCTGCATCACGCACGCAACGTGCTGGAAATCCCGGAAATGGATCGCCTGTACGGCGAGCTGAACAAACTGGCGCAACTGGCCAACGAGCCGATCACCGACGAAGTCCTGGATGCGCGTAAGCAGCAGGCGATCGCGGTGTATCAGAATCGTGCCTGGAAGATGCTTCTGCGTCTGTAATACCGCTATCGCCAGCAGGCTGGCTCCCACAGGGGATTTGTGGCGTACACAAAACCAATGTGGGAGCCAGCCTGCTGGCGATGGATTTCAGACCGGCAAACTGGTGGTCGACTTGATCTCCGACAACGCCACGACCGAGTTCACCTCCTGTATCCCCGGCACCAGCGACAGCTTCTCAAAGAAGAACCGCTCATACGCCTCGATGTCCGCCGCAACGATGCGCAGCATGAAATCCACCGCCCCCATCAGCACGTAACACTCCAGCACCTCCGGAAACCCTCGAATCGCCTCGGTGAATTCGGTGAAGTTCGAACGGCCATGGGCGTTGAGCTTTACCTGGGCAAAGATCTGCGTGTTCAGGCCGATTTTCTTGCGGTCGAGCAAGGTGACCTGGCCACGAATGATCCCCTCCTCCTTCATCCGCTGAATCCTTCGCCAGCAAGGCGACTGCGAAAGCCCCACCTGCTCGGCGATCTGCGCGCTCGAGAGCGAAGCATCCTCTTGCAGCAAGGCGAGAATCCTGCGGTCGTAGTTGTCCAGCTCGCTGTGCATAAAAAAACCTTAAACCGATAATTATGTGAATTGCACTATTCAACAAAGCCGCAATATGCCTAATCATAGATAAGAAATACCCGGCGGCGAATGTAAAAATTTCTCCAACAACTTGGAGACCGAGCATGCCGTACCTGGAAGCCGTAAATACCTCGCCCACCCGCTTTGATGCCTGGAATGCCGGCAACGCCCATTGCCGCGTTCACTACCAATTGCTGGCGGAAGCCGAGCCAGATCTGCTGTGCCGTGCGCTCAATCTGTTCGCCTTGCAGTTCCTGACACCAGAACAGGTGCAGGTGCAGCGCCAGGAGGACTTGCTGGCGATCGATATCGTCATCGACGGATTGAGCTGGCATCGCGCCCAGGTGATCGCGGAAAAACTTCGAAACCTGATCAGCGTTTGCTCGGTCGAGCTGCAAAGCGTTGATTCGGCGTGGGTTGAAGCGGCCCGGGCAGCCGGCTGAAAAAACCCGATACGGCTTCGTCGGGTAGTGGCCCAACGGCCTGCAGGGTCACGACTATCCTTTGCGCACTGTCGTTCAAAGGAGCCCGCATGTCCGTACAAATCGCCTTTCAGGACCGCTGGCTGGATCTCAATGATGTGCTGCGTGAACTGGTCGCCCAGGGCTTCGTCAGCCAGGATTCGGCCGAACAGGCGCTCAATGCCCGACGCCGTCACGCCGCCCATGGCCAGATGCACCCGCTGGAATTCATCGCCAGCCAACACCTGGACGACCTCAGCCGTCCCGGCAAGCACCTGGACCTTGAAAGCCTGACCCTTTGGTTGTCCCAGCAGGCCGGCCAGCCCTACCTGCGGATTGACCCGCTGAAAATCAACGTCGCGGCCGTGACGCCGCTGATGTCCTACGCCTTCGCCCAGCGCCACAAGATCCTCGCGGTCTCGGTCGATCGCGACGCAGTGACGATCGCCAGCGCCCAGCCCTACGTCACCGCCTGGGAAGCCGACCTGACCCACGTGCTGAAGCTGCCGATCAAGCGCGTGGTGGCCAACCCGGTGGACATCCAGCGTTTCAGCGTGGAGTTCTTCCGCCTGGCCAAATCGGTCACCGGCGCGAATAGCGGCGATCAGCAGGTCAACACCCTGGGCAACTTCGAACAGTTGCTCAACCTCGGCGCCAGCGATCAGGAGCCCGATGCCAACGACGCGCACATCGTCAATATCGTCGACTGGCTGTTCCAGTACGCCTTCCAGCAACGCGCCAGTGATATCCACATCGAGCCCCGGCGCGAACAGGGCACGGTGCGCTTTCGTATCGACGGCGTACTGCACAACGTCTACCAATTCCCGCCACAGGTGACCATGGCCATCGTCAGTCGCCTCAAAAGCCTCGGGCGAATGAACGTCGCAGAAAAACGCAAACCCCAGGATGGCCGGGTGAAAACCAAGACCCCGGAGGGCGGCGAAGTCGAGTTGCGACTCTCGACCCTGCCCACGGCCTTTGGCGAAAAAATGGTCATGCGCATCTTCGACCCGGAGGTGCTGCTCAAGGACTTCGATCAGCTGGGTTTTTCCGCCGACGACCTGCGGCGCTGGCAGGACATGACCGGCCAGCCCAATGGCATCATCCTGGTCACCGGCCCCACCGGGTCGGGCAAGACCACCACGCTCTACACCACGCTGAAAAAGCTGGCGACGCCGGAGGTCAACCTCTGCACCATCGAAGACCCGATTGAAATGGTCGAGCCGGCGTTCAACCAGATGCAGGTCCAGCACAACATCGACCTGACCTTCGCCGCCGGCGTCCGGGCGTTGATGCGGCAGGATCCGGACATCATCATGATCGGCGAGATCCGCGACCTGGAAACCGCCGAGATGGCCATCCAGGCTGCGCTGACCGGGCACCTGGTGCTGTCGACGCTGCACACCAACGATGCGCCCAGCGCCATCAGCCGCCTGCTGGAACTCGGCGTGCCGCATTACCTGATCAAGGCCACCGTGCTCGGCGTCATGGCCCAGCGCCTGGTGCGCACCTTGTGCCCACACTGCAAGGCCCCGCAAGCCTTGGCTGAAGAGGATTGGCAAACCCTGACCCGCCCCTGGCAAGCCCCGCTGCCTGGCAACGCCCAGCGCGCCATTGGCTGCCTGGAATGCCGCGATACCGGCTATCACGGTCGCGCCGGGGTGTACGAAATCATGCAACTGAGCGACGGCCTCAAGGCGCTGATCAATCCCGACACCGACTTGCTGGCGGTGCGGCGCCAGGCGTTCAAGGAAGGCATGCGCAGCCTGCGACTGTCGGGTGCACAGAAAGTGGCGGCCGGTTTGACGACCATCGAGGAGGTGTTGCGGGTGACGCCGCAGAGCGAGCAGAAGTAGCCGGGCCGGGAGGGAACTCGATTGAGGGACGACAATCCAACACCGCAGTTAATCAGTGGAGTCACCCATCATGCGTCTCAAACTTGCTGTCGCTACCATCGCCCTGTTGTCCCTGCCTGTCGGTTCGGCGATGGCCGATAGCTTTTGGCGTAACGTCATTTCCTCCGGTGCAACCACCGGTTCGACCTACCTGACGTTCAAGGATCACAAGCTGATCGTCGCTGCCCAGGACGATGCCGGCAGCTTTGTCGCCAGTGACGGCGGCATCCGCGGCCCGTACCTGGAAGCGGCGATGCAGAAGGTTCGCGCCGACAACCCGGGGCTGCAGGCTACGGACATGGAACTGGCGAATGCGATTTTGGCGAAGAATGCCGTGGCTTCGGAATAAGCTTAGCTGAACAAAAATGCCGCTCCCATGAGCGGCATTTTTTATGGCCAACACAAAACCCTCTGTAATTGGATGGACTCGCCCCAGCCGAGGCGTCAATGCGCCACGGTGGCAGTCTAAACAGCCAACGACAGCGAGGGCGAGTCCATGAAAAAGCATAGTTCGATTGATCAATCCCTGTCTTCTACCGATTTGTCGGCCTGCACAACCTTGGCGGTCGATCTGGCCAAGCAGGTTTTTCAGGTCGCCGGTGAAGATGTTCTCGGCCAGGTGCGCTTCGAGCAACGGATCAAGTCGCGCGAGGCGTTCTATGAGTTTCTCCAAAAGTTGCCGCCTCATGTTGTGGTTTTGATGGAGACCGGTCCGGGTGCTCAAGCCTGGGCCCGGCAACTGCAAGACCAAGGTAATTCGGCGCGAATTCTTCCAGCCGGTTTGGTGGCCAAACATCGCAGCGGGCCAAAAAATGATCGCAACGATGCGTTGGCGATTCTGCGGGCTGGTCGCGATGAAAAAATCTGCGCAGTACCGGTCAAAAGCGTCGCGGCGCTGGCCATGCAGGCGTTGCATCGCGCCCGTCAGGGCTATGTGCGTCGGCGCACGGCCGTCAGTAATCAGATGCGCGGCCTGCTGCTCGAGCACGGTGTCGCCTTGGCGCAAGGCGATGTTGCGATCAGCCAGAAAATTCCGCGGGTGCTGGAAGATGCTACCCAGCCGGTGCCGGCCCTGCTGCGTGAACTGATCGACGAACTGCTGGCCGAGTGGCGCCATTTGGGCGAGCGCATCAGCGTACTGACGGGACGCCTGGAAGTGGCCGCCAACGCCGACATGACGGCGAAGCGACTGATGACTGTGCGCGGCATCGGACCAGTCACCGCCACGGCCCTGGTGGCCAAGGAAACCAAGCCTGAGCGATTTCCCAATGCCCGCAAGTTTGCCGCGTACTTTGGCATGGTGCCTGACCAGCACAGCAGCGGGGAAAAGATCCGGCTGGGGGACATGACCAAGCGAGGTGATGCTTATTTACGCAGCCTGATGATCCAAGGAGCCCACGCGGTGCTGCAACAACTACGACCTGATTCCCAGCAACCCGATGACCGCCGCTTGTTGCACTGGATGAGCCGGTTGGGTCGTAAGGAAGCTGCGATCAGGCTAGCCAACCGCAACCTGCGAATCGTCTGGGTGCTTCTACAGAATGACCAGACTTATCGTCGCCACGCCGGAGATGGCCAGCAGGCAACGATGAGCCACTGAGCGACAGAGTTCTGCCACCGAGGTACCAACTGTCCGACCCTTTGCTGAAAAAAATTGACCCCAGGTAAGACCGGCGTGGATTGATGCCTAAGCTCCTACTGGCCTTCGAGGCCTGAATGTAATCGGCATACCACGAGCTTTTCCAATTTTGGCCAGAAGCCGAAGACGGCTTCCACGAATAGGCCTTATACATAGATGCAACGGGGCGACGGTTTTTTAAAAGCGGGTAGACAGTGGGGGCGAGTCCATACATAGGAGCTGGCTTGCCAGCGATGGTGGGTCAGACAAATTGATGTCGACTGACACTCCATCGCTGGCAAGCCAGCTCCTACAGGAGGGGTGTGTGTTTTTCAGCGGTACTCGTCCAGCGGCACACACGCACAAAACAGATTCCGGTCGCCGTAGACATTGTCCACCCGGTTCACCACCGGCCAGTACTTGTGCGCCTTGGTGTGAGCATCCGGCGTGACCGCTTGCTCAATGCTGTAAGGCCGCTCCCACACCCCAGTGATGTCCGCCAGCGTATGGGGCGCACGTTTCAACGGGTTGTCCTCGGCCGGCCAGTTGCCGTTCTGCACCTCGGTAATCTCCGCGCGGATACTCAGCATCGCCCCGATGAAGCGGTCCAGCTCCGCCTTCGACTCACTTTCAGTAGGCTCGACCATCAAGGTCCCCGGCACCGGGAACGACATGGTCGGCGCATGGAAGCCATAGTCCATCAGGCGCTTGGCCACGTCTTCTTCGCTGATACCGGTCAGCGCCTTCAGAGGTCGCAGGTCGAGAATGCATTCGTGGGCCACCCGCTCGTTGCGCCCGGTGTAGAGGACTGGAAACGCGCCGGACAGGTGCCGCGCCAGGTAATTGGCCGCCAGGATCGCCACTTCGCTGGCGTCGGCCAATTGCGGCCCCATCATGGCGATGTACATCCAGCTGATCGGCAGAATGCTCGCGCTGCCCCAAGGCGCGGCACTGACGGCGCCGTTCTGCGGCAGCGGCCCTTCGATCGGCACCACCGGGTGGTTGGCCACGAAGGGTGCCAGGTGCGCGCGCACGCCAATCGGCCCCATACCCGGCCCACCGCCGCCATGGGGAATGCAGAAGGTCTTGTGCAGGTTCATGTGTGACACATCGGCGCCGATGTCCGCCGGGCGCGCGAGGCCAACCTGGGCATTGAGGTTGGCGCCGTCCATGTACACCTGCCCGCCGTGGCTGTGGATAACTTCACAGATTTCGCTGATGCCTTCCTCGTACACGCCATGGGTCGACGGATAAGTCGCCATCAGGCAGGCGAGCTGATCCCCGGCCTGGGCGGCTTTGTCTTTCAGGTCATCGAGATCGACGTTGCCCGCTTCGTCGCACTCGACAATCACCACGCGCATCCCGGCCATTTGCGCCGAGGCCGGGTTGGTGCCATGGGCCGATGAAGGAATCAGGCAGATATCCCGCCCGCCCTCCTGGCGGCTCTCGTGGTACTTGCGGATCGCCAGCAACCCGGCGTACTCGCCCTGGGCCCCGGAGTTGGGCTGCATGCAGATCGCATCGAAACCGGTGATCGCGCAGAGCCAACGCTCCAGTTCTTCGATCATCAATGAGTAACCGACAGCCTGCTCCTTGGGCGCGAACGGATGCAAATTGGCGAACTGCGGCCAGGTAATCGGGATCATCTCGCTGGTAGCATTGAGCTTCATGGTGCAAGAGCCCAGCGGGATCATCGATTGATTGAGCGCCAGATCCTTGTTTTCCAGTTGCTTGAGGTAGCGCAGCATCTCGGTTTCGCTGTGATGGGCGTTGAACACCGGATGGCGCAGGTAGGGCGAGGTTCGCCTGAGCGCGTCGGGAATGCCGCCATCCAGGGTTTCAGCATCCAGTTCGTCGACGTTGAGCCCATGATCGGCCCCCAGGAACACATCGAGCAGTTTCGCCACCGTGCTTTCGTCAGAGGTTTCGTCGAGGCTCAAAGCCAACTGCCCACGCCCAAGAATGCGCAGGTTGATCTGCGCGGCCTGGGCGCTTTCGAGGATCGCGGTCTGGGTGCCACCGACTTCCAGGGTCAAGGTGTCGAAGAAGTGTTGGTTGAGGCGGTTGATGCCCTTGCGCTCAAGGCCGGCGGCAAGGATGCAGGTCAGCCGGTGCACGCGCTGGGCGATCCGTTTGAGCCCCTCCGGGCCGTGATAAACCGCATAGAAACTGGCGATATTGGCCAGCAGCACCTGCGCGGTGCAGATGTTCGAGTTGGCCTTTTCACGACGAATATGCTGCTCGCGGGTTTGCAGCGCCATGCGCAGGGCAACGTTGCTGCGGGCATCTTTTGAGACGCCGATGATGCGTCCGGGAATCGCTCGTTTGTACTCGTCACGGCTGGCAAAAAACGCCGCATGAGGGCCGCCGTAGCCCATGGGCACGCCGAAACGCTGGGATGAGCCGAACACCACGTCGGCCCCCAGCTCCCCCGGCGGGGTCAGCAACAGCAGGCTCAACAGATCGGTGGCGACACAGGCCAGCGCCTGCTGGGCATGCAGATGATCGATCAACGGACGCAGGTCACAGATCTCGCCGCGGGTGTCGGGATATTGCAGCAGCGCACCGAACACCTGGTGCTGTTTCAAATTATCCACAGCGTCGACGATCAGCTCGAAGCCGAAGCCTTCGGCGCGGGTTTGCACCACGGAGATGGTCTGCGGATGGCAATGTTCGTCGACAAAGAACAGATTGCTTTTCGACTTGGCGACCCGCTTGGCCAGCGCCATGGCTTCCGCCGCCGCAGTGGCTTCATCCAGCAACGAGGCGTTGGCCAGTTCCAGGCCCGTGAGGTCGATGGTCAATTGCTGGAAATTCAGCAGCGCTTCGAGCCGGCCCTGGGCGATTTCCGGTTGATAGGGTGTGTACGCGGTGTACCAGCCGGGATTTTCCAGGACGTTGCGCAGGATGACGGCCGGCGTCAGCGTGCCGTGATAGCCCATGCCGATCAGGCTGGTCCAGACCTGGTTCTGCTCGGCGTATCCGCGCAGCTTGGCCAGCGCGGCTTCTTCGTCGAGGGCCGGCGGCAAATCGAGTGGCCGGTTCAGGCGGATTCCCGGCGGCACCGTCTGCTCGATCAACTCGACCCGGCTGCCGAGGCCCAGGCTGTCGAGCATTGCCTGTTGCTCGGCGGCATCAGGCCCGAGGTGGCGGCGAAGGAAGGCATTGGGGTCGCGTAACTGGCTCAGGGACGGCAACTGGGACATGACGGGCTCTCTCTTGACTGGCGCTCAGCGTCGATGCAACACGGTCAAACCAGCATAGCAGTCCCCTGAAAATCAAAAGATCGCAGCCTTCGGCAGCTCCTACAGGGGACCGCATTTCAATGTAGGAGCTGGCGAAGGCTGCGATCTTTTAGGGTACAAAAAAGCCCCGACAGGTCGGGGCTTTGGGGTAACGCTGAAGGCTTATTCGCCGATGGCGGCCTTGTAAGCCGCTGCATCGAGCAGCTTTTCCAGGTCAGCCGCGTTGCTTGGCTTGATCTTGAAGATCCACGCACCGTACGGGTCGGAGTTGAGCAACTCAGGTTCAGCGCTCAGTGCTTCGTTGACCGCGATCACTTCACCGGCAATCGGGGAGTAGATGTCGGAAGCGGCTTTCACCGATTCAACGACACCGGCCTGGTCTTCAGCGGCAAACACATTGCCCACTTCGGTCAGCTCAACGAACACCACATCACCCAGCGCTTCCTGCGCGTGATCGCTGATGCCCACGGTGACGGTGCCATCGGCTTCCAGGCGAGCCCATTCGTGACTCTCGGCAAAACGCAGGTCGGCAGGGATATCGCTCATGTTCTGTGTCCTCAGGAAAATGATTGGCGGTCAAGGTCCGCCGGAAAAGGTTAGATCAAGGTTTTGCCATGGCGGACGAAGGTCGGCTTGACCACTCGGACCGGGTACCACTTGCCACGGATTTCCACTTCTGCGCGGTCGGCCGTGGCCATTGGCACGCGCGCCAGTGCAATCGACTTGCTAAGCGTAGGAGAGAAACTACCACTGGTGATCTCCCCTTCGCCAACATCGGCGATGCGGACCACTTGATGAGCACGCAAAACCCCGCGTTCCTCAAGGACCAGACCGACCAGTTTGTGTTGTACGCCACCACTGCGCTCGGCTTCCAGCGCCGTGCGGCCGATGAACTGGCGAGCGGCCGGCTCCCAGGCGATGCTCCAGGCCATGTTGGAGGCCAGCGGGGAAACGTCCTGGTGAATGTCCTGACCGTACAGGTTCATGCCCGCCTCGACCCGCAGGGTGTCACGCGCGCCCAGGCCAATGGGGGAAATGCCCGCGCCCACCAGATCGTTGAAGAATCCCGGTGCCTGGTCGGCCGGCAGAATGATTTCCAGGCCGTCTTCACCGGTATAGCCGGTGCGTGCGATGAACCAGTCACCGTCGGGCTTGCCCTCGAAAGGCTTGAGCTGCTGGATCAATGTGCCGCGTGCCTGGTTCACCAACTCGGCAATCTTGTTCCGGGCATGAGGCCCCTGGATGGCCAGCATGGCCATTTCGGAACGCTCGTTAAGCTGCACATCGAAACCGTCGAGATGCGCCTGCATCCACGCCAGGTCCTGATCGCGGGTGGAGGCGTTGACCACCAGGCGGTAACCGCTTTCGAGGCGATAGACGATCATGTCGTCGACGATACCGCCGCGCTCATTGAGCATGGCGCTGTACAACGCGGAACCGGGTTTGTGCAGGCGTTCGACGTCGTTGGTCAGCAAATGCTGAAGCCATGCCTTGGCCTGGGGGCCGTCGACATCGATCACGGTCATGTGGGATACATCAAAAACACCGCAATCGCGGCGCACCTGATGATGCTCCTCGACCTGGGATCCATAATGCAGAGGCATATCCCAACCGCCAAAATCGACCATCTTCGCGCCCAGGGCGAGATGAAGGTCATACAGAGGCGTACGCTGTCCCATGGGTTTCTCCTTCCGGGCGTGGCGAAGGTGCGGGCGAGTGATGCGGCTTGCGGGCGCCTTGAAATAAGAGGCTTCCAGCCGTTTTCACTACCTTGTCTGTCAGACGGACCGCACCGAATGCCGCGCATTGTAGCCGCATGGTGTAGGACTGGCACCTAGCTGTTTCGATGCGCCGAACGACGTATCAATCCGATGACCGGTAGCAGTCCGACCAAAACCAGGGTCAAGGCCGGCAAAGAGGCCCTCGCCCACTCGCCTTCACTGGTCATTTCGAAGATCCGCACCGCCAGCGTATCCCAGCCAAACGGGCGCATCAGGAGGGTCGCGGGCATTTCCTTGAGCACATCGACGAACACCAGCAACGCCGCGCTCAACGAACCGGGGAGCAGCAACGGCAGATACACTTTGAAAAACAGTCGCGGACCACTGACGCCCAAGCTACGTGCCGCTTCGGGCAAAGATGGCCGTATTCGCGCCAGACTGCTTTCCAGCGGACCGTAAGCCACGGCGATGAAGCGCACCAGATAGGCCAGCAGCAACGCCAGCAGGCTGCCCAGCAGCAACGGCTTGCCAGCCCCACCGAGCCAGCCGGAGAGCGGGATCACCAGTTCACGATCCAGGTAACTGAACGCCAGCATGATCGACACCGCCAACACCGAACCGGGCAAGGCGTAGCCAAGGTTGGCCAGGCTGACCCCGGCGCGGATGCCTTGGGTAGGCGCCAGCCGCCGGGCAAACGCCAAGACCAGGGCGACACTGACGGTGATCAACGCCGCCATCGTCCCCAGGTACAAGGTGTGGAGTATCAGCGCGGTGTAGCGCTCATCCAGGTCCAGGCGCCCGCGCTGCCAGAACCAGACCAGCAGCTGCAGCATCGGAATGACGAAGGCACAGGCGAACACCAGCGCGCACCAGGCTGTCGCCAACAGCGCCTTGAGCCCGCGCAGGTGGTACAACGCCTTGACCCGTGGCCGTTCGTTGCTCGCCCGGTTGGCACCGCGGGCGCGCCGCTCGCCGTACAGTACGAGCATCACCACCAGCAGCAACAGGCTGGCCAGTTGCGCGGCGCTGGAGAGGCTGAAAAAACCGTACCAGGTCTTGTAGATGGCGGTGGTGAAGGTGTCGAAGTTAAAGACCGACACGGCGCCGAAATCCGCCAGGGTTTCCATCAGCGCCAAGGCGACGCCAGCGCCGATGGCGGGACGCGCCATGGGCATCGCAACGCGCCAGAACGCCTGCCATGGGGATTGACCGAGCACCCGCGCCGCTTCCATCAGGCCCTTGCCCTGGGCCAGGAACGCGGTGCGGGCCAGCAGGTAAACGTAGGGATAGAAGACCAGCACCAATACCAGGATCACCCCGCCCGTGGAGCGCACGCGCGGCAATCGCAGGCCAGTGCCGAACCACTCCCGCAGCAGGGTCTGCACGGGGCCGGCAAAATCCAGCAGCCCGACAAAGACGAACGCCAGCACGTAGGCCGGAATCGCAAAGGGCAGCATCAGCGCCCAGTCCAGCCAGCGCCGGCCGGGGAATTCGCAGAGGCTGGTGAGCCAGGCCAGGCTCACCCCCAGCACCGTCACGCCAACGCCGACACCGAGTACCAGGGTCAGGGTGTTGCCCAGCAGGCGCGGCATCTGGGTTTCCCAGAGGTGAGACCAGATCTGCTGGTCGATGGTTTGCCAGGACAACAGCAGGACGCTGAGGGGCAGCAGGACCAGCGCAGCGATGGCGAAGACCAGGGGATACCAGCGGCGTTGGGCGGGGTGGGCCAAGGGATGGTTCTCGCAAAATCCTGAATTGTAGGGAAAACGCAAAAGATCGCAGCCTCCGGCAGCTCCTACAGGGGGCCTGTGTAGGAGCTGCCGAAGGCTGCGATCTTTTGCTTTTAAACCGTGGCGTCAGTTCCAGCCAGCCCGGTCCATCATGCGAATCGCTTCGGCCTGGCGCTTGCCCGCGACTTCCACCGGCAGGGTATCGGCGACGAACTTGCCCCAGGCGGCGACTTCGGCGGAGGGCTGCACGGTCGGGTTGGCCGGGAATTCCTGGTTCACGTCGGCGAAGATCTTCTGCGCCTCAGGCGTGGTCATCCACTCCACCAACGCCTTGGCCGCTTCCGGGTGCGGCGCGTTTTTGATCAGGCCGATGCCCGACAGGTTGACGTGCACGCCGCGATCCGCCTGGTTCGGCCAGAACAGTTTTACCGGCAGGTCCGGCTTCTGCTTGTGCAGGCGGCCGTAGTAGTAGGTGTTGACGATGCCGACGTCGCACTGGCCGGCATTGATGGCCTCGAGCACCGCCACGTCGTCGGAGAACACGTCAGTGGACAGGTTGTTGACCCAGCCCTTGAGGATCTTCTCGGTTTTCTCGGCGCCGTGCACTTCGATCATGGTGGCGGTCAGGGACTGGTTGTAGACCTTCTTCGCCGTGCGCAGGCACAGGCGACCTTCCCAGTTCTTGTCGGCCAGCGCTTCGTAGGTGGTCAGTTCGCCCGGTTTCACCCGGTCGGTGGAATAGGCGATGGTCCGCGCGCGCAGGCTCAGGCCGGTCCAGGCATGGGAGGCCGCGCGGTATTGCAGCGGAATGTTGGCATCAATGGTTTTCGAGGTGAACGGCTGGAGGATGCCCATCTGCTCGGCTTGCCAGAGGTTGCCGGCATCGACGGTCAGCAGCAGGTCGGCGGGCGTGTTCTCGCCCTCGGCCTTGATCCGCTGCATCAGCGGCGCTTCCTTGTCGGTGATGAACTTCACCTTGACCCCGGTTTTCGCGGTGTAGGCATCGAAGACAGGCTTGATCAGTTCATCGATGCGCGAGGAGTAGACAACTACCTCGTCAGCGGCCTGGGCGGCGGTGCTGCCGATCAGAGTCAGGGCCAGTGCGGTCAGTAGACGCTTCGGTGCCAACATGGGAGCGGTCTCTCGATTGAAAAGGTGAGGGCAAATGATAAGGACTCACATTTGCCTTCTCAATCGAACAGTTTGCGGAGGAGTTACCAGATGTTGCACAGGTCCGCGAATTTGCTGTGATCCCTGTAGGAGCTGCCGAAGGCTGCGATCTTTTGATTTTGCTTTTAAAAAGAGCAAGATCAAAAAATCGCAGCCTGCGGCAGCTCCTACAGGGGTATAGGGGAGGTGTCAGGCCTTGGCGAGGGCCGGCAGGTCGCCGATCAATCCCAACGCCTCACGCACGAACAGCGCCTTGGCCTCGGGCATCCGGTCGACCATCTTCAACCCGGTATTACGCAACCAGCGCACCGGCAATGGATCAGCCTGGAACAGCCGTTCGAAGCCTTCCATCGCCGCCATCAGCGCCAGGTTATGCGGCATGCGCCGACGCTCATATCGACTCAACACCTTGACATCCGCCAGGCGCTCGCCACGTGTGTTGGCCTGCAACAGGACTTCAGCCAGCACCGCCGCATCGAGGAAACCGAGGTTCACGCCCTGCCCGGCCAATGGATGAATGGTGTGCGCCGCGTCGCCGATCAGGGCCAGGCCCTCGGCCACGTAGCGCTTGGCATGGCGTTGACGCAGGGGCACGCACAGACGCGGGTCGGCGCTGAGCACGCTGCCTAGCCGGCCTTCGAAGGCCCGCTCCAACGCACGACAGAAATCCTCGTCATCCAGCGCCATCAGGTGTTCGGCTTCGCTCGGAGTGGTCGACCAGACGATCGAGCACCAATCCTGCTGACCGTCGCGCTCCAGCGGCAGGAACGCCAGCGGACCGTTGTCGGTAAACCGCTGCCAGGCGGTCGCTTGATGGGGCTTGGAACTGCGCACGCTTGTGACGATGGCGTGGTGCAGGTAATCCCACTCCCGCGTGGCGACACCGGTCAGGCGCCGCACCGCCGAGTTGGCGCCATCCGCCGCGATCACCAGCGGCGCGCGCAAGGTACGGCCATCGGCCAGGGTCAGCAGCCAGTCGTCGCCGGAGCGGCGCATCTGCTCCAGTCGCGCGTTGGCCAGCATGCCCAGGTCACAGTCGTGCAATCGGTCGAGCAAAGCGTCCTGAACCACACGGTTCTCGACGATATGCCCCAGCACCTCGGCATGCACGCTGGTCGCGGAAAAATGGATTTGCCCTGTGCCGCTGCCATCCCAGACCTGCATCTCGCTGTAAGGACTGCTGCGCCGGCTGGCGATGCCGTCCCAGACACCCAGGCGTTCGAGAATTCGCTGACTGGCAATGGACAACGCACTCACCCGCGGCTCGAACGGCGCCTGCGGGTCATAGGGTTTGACGCTCATCGGGCTGCCATCGAGCAGCAGGACTTCCAGCCCGCTGTCCTGCAACGCCAGCGCCAGGGCGCTGCCGACCATTCCGGCCCCGACAATCAGCAGATCTGCGCGCATTTCCATGCTTTAAGCCTGTCTCGCTTGCGGCTTGAGCCGCACGTAAAGGGTTTTTCCGACACGCGCCACCAGGTTACCCGCGCCGTCATGAATATCGACCTGCAATTGCGGCAGGTACTTCCTGCCATCCGCCGTCTGCCGCCGGATTTCGTCGAGCAAGGTGTCGTCGATGTTGAAACGGGCAAACACCGGGCCTTTGCCCGGCGCGATGAAATCGATGTCGGCGGCTTTGTCCCAGACGATGTAGTCGCGACCCAGGTTCTCCATCAACATCAACATGAAGAACGGGTCGACCATCGAATACAGGCTGCCACCGAACTGCGTGCCGACGTAATTGCGGTTGTACCAGCTCAGGCCCATGGACACCTGGACGTCACGAAAGTCATCGCTGATGTGCCGTACCCGAACCCCGGCGCCAAGGTACGGCGGGTAGAGGTTCATGAACCGGCACATCAGGCGGGCCTTGCCAAACCGGCGGGTCAGCCACTTAAACATCAGGACGGGTACCCAGGCCCATGGCTTGCCGGGCGAACCAGCGCTTGGCCGGCGGCAGCAAGTCCAGGCCGAGCAGGCCCAGGTTGCGACCCAGTGATACCAGGGGCTGGGTGCTGCCGAACAGGCGCGTGACCTGGTCGGAGAATCCGACGGTGAGGTTCTGGTCCAATCGCTGGCGCTCGCGGTAATCCTGCAAGGTGGCGAAATTGCCCGGCAGCTGTTCGCTGGCGAGCAGTGCATCGGCCAGCGCCTGGGCATCGCGCAGGGACAGGTTGAAGCCCTGGCCGGCAATCGGGTGCAGGCTGTGGGCCGCATTGCCGAGCACCACCAGGTGCGAGCGCACCTGCTCTTCGGCCTCCACCAGCGCCAGCGGATACAAGTGCCGCACACCGACTTGCTTCAAGGTGCCGAGGCGATAACCGAACACCCCCTGCAGCTCGCTCAGGAAACTGCGCTCATCGAGGGCGGCCAGGCGTTGCGCATCCATGCCCTGACGCGTCCAGACCAGCGCACAGCGGTTGTCCGGCAACGGCAGCAACGCCATCGGGCCGTCGTCGGTGAAGCGCTCGAACGCCATGCCTTCATGGGCTTCGCTCGGGGTGATGTTGGCGATCAGCGCGCTCTGGTTGTACGGGCGCTTCCTGATGCCGATGCCCAGTTGCTCGCGCAGGCCGGAACGGCCGCCATCGGCGAGCACGGCGAGATCACAATCGAACGAGGTTTCATCACTCAGGGTCAGGCGGTAGCCGTCGGTGAGCGGCTCCATGCGCGTGACTTCCGCCGGGCAACGCCAGCTGATCACGTCCTTGTCCAGGCCTTGCCACAGACAATGGCCGAGCCAGGCGTTTTCCACCACGTAACCCAGCGCCGGAACGCCCTCTTCCATCGCCGACAGTCGCGCCGTGGAAAAACGCCCGCGGTCAGAGACGTGGATCTGCTTGATCGGCTCGGCGCGGCGGGAGATTTCCTGCCAGGCGCCCAAGCGTTGATAGATCTGCCGTGCACCAAAGGACAACGCCGTGGAGCGTGCGTCGTAACTGGGTTGGTAGGCGTCACCGGGGGCAAACGGTTCGATCAGCACGATCTTCCAGCCACGCGCCTTTGCCCCGGCCTGCAAGGCCAACGCCAGACTGGCACCGACCAGTCCGCCACCGATAATCGCCAGGTTGAATCGACTCATGCCGCTTGTGTCCGTGCTTGCGCCATCAGGGCCTCGATTTCGGCGACCGTTTTCGGCGCGCCTTTGGTCAGGATTTCACAGCCGGTTTTGGTGACCACCACGTCGTCCTCGATGCGCACGCCAATGCCGCGCCATTTCTTCGCTACGCTCTGGTTGTCTGCAGCGATATAAATCCCCGGCTCCACGGTCAGCGCCATGCCGACTTCCAGCACGCGCCATTCACCGCCGACCTTGTACTCGCCGACGTCGTGCACATCCATGCCCAGCCAATGGCCGGCGCGATGCATGTAAAACGCCTTGTAGGCCTCGCTGGCAATCAGTTCGTCGACATCGCCTTGCAGCAAGCCCAACTCGACCAGACCCGCAGTGATCACCCGGACCGTGGCTTCGTGCGCCTGATTCCAGTGCTTGTTCGGGGCAATCTCGGCAAATGCCGCTTCCTGGGCCGCCAGCACCAACTCGTAGATCGCCTTCTGTTCCGCGGAATACTTGCCGTTGACCGGCCAGGTACGGGTGATGTCGCTGGCGTAGCAGTCGATCTCGCACCCGGCGTCGATCAGCACCAGATCGCCGTCCTTGAGCAGCGCGTCATTCTGCTGGTAGTGCAGGATGCAGCTATTGCGCCCTGCGGCGACGATCGACCCGTAGGCGGGCATCTTGGCCCCGCCCTTGCGAAATTCGTAATCGAGCTCCGCCTCCAGGCTGAACTCATGCAGCCCGACACGGCTGGCCTGCATCGCGCGCACGTGCGCCTGGGCGGAAATCCGTGCGGCTTCGCGCATCACTTTCACTTCTGCCGCCGATTTATACAGGCGCATGTCGTGCAGCAGATGATCCAGGGCAACGTATTCGTTCGGCGGCTGGGCGCCGAGGCTGGCCTTGGAGCGGATCACGTTGATCCAGTCCATCAGGTGCCGGTCGAACTCCGGGTTGCTGCCCATGGCCGAATACACCCGGTCACGGCCTTCGATCAGGCCGGGCAGGATGTCGTCAATATCAGTGATCGGGAAGGCGTCGTCGGCACCGAAGTCGCGAATCGCGCCCTCTTGCCCGGCACGCAGGCCGTCCCACAACTCGCGCTCGGCGTTGCGTTCACGGCAGAACAGGATGTATTCGCCATGCACACGCCCCGGCATCAGGACCAGTACGGCCTGGGGCTCGGGAAAACCGCTGAGATACTGGAAGTCGCTGTCCTGACGGTAGACGTGCTCGACGTCGCGGTTGCGGATGGCCACCGCGGCGGCAGGCAGGATGGCGATGCTGTTGGGTTCCATCTGCGCCATCAGGGCCTTGCGGCGACGGCTGTATTCCGCTTTCGGGATATGAATCATGGGCAGATGGCTTTCCCTGGCTTTTTGATCAGTGCAGCGACGGCTTGGCGGCAGCCGCCACGTCTTTTTTGGTTTCGGAGAACAGCAGCAACGGCGCGATGCGCACGTACTCCATGACTTCCATATAGTCGCTTTCGCCGTCGTCCGACTCTTCCAGTGCTTCTTGCACCTGGGAAATGGCTGCAAGGTCCTGCAACACTTCGGTGGCCTCCAGGCTCAGGCTGCTGCTGTCGCGGCAGTTCAGGCCGAAACCGCTGAGAAAGCCCTGGCACCATTGGCCCAGTGCCGCGGCACGCTCGGCGAGCGGGGCGTCATCGGTCGGCAGCAACAGGACCACGGTCACGTCGTCGCCGGTGAGCTCGCCCTTGACCATTTCCTGCAGGCCGATCAAGGCGCTGCGAACGTTGTCCTGAGGCTCGTTTTCGAGCAATTCGGCGGCGTCGATCAGCCAGCCTTCGGCCTCGAAGCCGGCGCCGGCGCAGCTGCGGCCGAGCAACAGGCCGTGCAGTTCGGCAGGCGAGACGTTATGACCGCTGGAAGTCAGCAGGTTGGCGAAGGCTTGGTACGGGGAATTCTGAATGGTCATGGGCAGCTAGGCGCCAGACGGCGCTATGTCTAGAATGAAGGCCTTGTATCCTACATCGACTACCCCTGTAGGAGCGAGCTTGCTCGCGATGGTCGTCAACGATAACGTTGGTTACCTGACACCCCGCGGCGATCTCTGGTTCATCGCGAGCAAGCTCGCTCCTACAGTCCATCACCCATCAGACAGTGAAGACAATGGAAGACACCGACCTGCAAGCGCTGATGGCCAGACTCGAACTGCTGATTACCCGAGTCGAGCAACTTAAGAGCCAAAACGGACTCTTACTAGCTCAGGAAAAGACCTGGCGCGAGGAACGCGCGCACCTCATTGAAAAAAACGAAATCGCCCGGCGTAAGGTCGAATCGATGATTTCGCGCCTCAAGGCCCTGGAGCAAGACTCATGAGTTCAAGCAATAGCGTCACTGTGCAGATCCTCGACAAAGAATATTCGATCATCTGCCCCCAGGAAGAACGCAGCAACCTGGTGAGCGCCGCCCGCTACCTGGACGGCAAGATGCGCGAAATCCGCAGCAGCGGAAAAGTCATCGGCGCCGATCGCATCGCCGTCATGGCCGCGCTGAACATTACCCACGACCTGCTGCACAAGGAAGAACGACCGGACATCCAGGCCAGCGGTTCGACCCGCGAACAGGTGCGCGACCTGCTCGATCGAGTCGATCTGGTGCTCGCCACTGATCCGGATGTCACCAAAGGCTGATTCGTGTCACCGCTTGCGGTATACTCTGATCACTCCCTGGGGTGCTTGCCAGTTGGCGATGTCCCTGAGCCGATTTGCTATACCCTGGAGGTTGCACGTTGGGCTGGTGTGCATGTCCGCTAGACGGAAAGCCTGAAAGCCTACTGCATCTTCCACCTTGAACTTTCGGGTTCAAGGGCTAAGTCGACAGCGGTACATCCGGGGAGCCTGATTCCAGTCCGATGCCGGTTTAAATACCGGCATCGGCGTTTTTACAGATACGATATCTGTAATTGCATTACCGAAGCCCCGAATCCATGACCGAACCTGCGCTGCTCCCTCGCCCGCAACTTCGACGCATGTTGCGCAAGGCCCGCCGCGCACTGACGCCCTGTCAGCAACGCCAGGCGGCCCGCGGGCTGTACAAGCAATTGGCCCAGCAACCGCTGTTTCGCCGCGCCAGGCACATCTCTCTATATCTGCCCACCGACGGTGAAATTGACCCGCGCCTGCTGCTGCGTGCGGCTCAACGTCGGGGCAAGGCCACCTATCTACCGGTGCTCAGCGCCTGGCCGCGCACCAAGATGGTGTTCCAGCGCATCCGCCCCGGCGAAAAACTCAGGCTCAATCGCTTCCGTATCCTGGAACCCAGGCACAACCTCGCCCGGCAACGTAAAGTCTGGGCGCTGGATCTGGTGCTGCTGCCATTGGTGGGGTTTGACGATGTCGGCGGGCGCCTGGGCATGGGCGGCGGCTTCTATGATCGCAGCCTGGCCTACCTGGCGCGCCGCAATGACTGGCGCAAGCCGACGTTGCTGGGGCTGGCCCACGAATGTCAGAAGGTCGAGCGACTGGCTCAGGCGAGCTGGGATGTGCCGTTGCAGGGAACGGTGACGGACAAGGCCTGGTATTACGCAGGCTAGACGCCACCGGATTCAGCGGCGTCGAAAAGCGCGGATCAGCGCTTGAAGGCTGTCGACTGTTGCTGCAATGACGAGATTTCGACCGGTGCATCGTTCTTGTTGACCCACAGGCTTTGGGCATAGCCAGTGGTCACGACGCCGAGGCCGAACAAAATAACCAAAATCCATAGTAAATCCGGTTTGCGTTTCATCGATTGCCCCCCAAAGGCATATCAACACGATGACAGCAGCGGTTTCCGTTTGTTGGCCGTGCAGCAGCGTCAAGCTTGAAAGGCCGGCATTTTGCGACAACGTGAACCGGCACGCAAATGCTGGCGTCAACCGACTGTCGGTTTGTCATAAAATTGCCCGACAACCTCTCCACCCACTTCGCAAGGAGCCAGAACCATGGCCTATTGGCTGATGAAGTCCGAGCCCGACGAGCTCTCGATCAAAGACTTGGAAAAGCTCGGCAAAGCGCGCTGGGACGGGGTTCGCAACTATCAGGCGCGTAACTTTTTGCGGGCCATGGCGGTGGGGGACGCGTTCTTTTTCTATCACTCGAGCTGCCCGGAGCCGGGGATTGCTGGCATCGGCAAGATTGTCGAAGCCACGTATCCCGACCCGACGGCGCTCGAGCCTGAGAGCCACTACTACGATCCAAAGGCAACGGCAGAAAAAAACGCCTGGAGTGCGATTGATGTCGCGCATGTCGAGACGTTTTCCCGGGTGTTGAAACTCGATTATCTGAAGCAGCAGACGGCGCTGGCCGAGATGCCGCTGGTGCAGAAGGGCTCGCGGCTGTCGGTGATGCCGGTGACAGAGGAGCAGTGGGCGGCGGTGATTGCGCTCAAGCCGTAATATTTGCAGCGACTCTGCGAATGCCTTCGCTGGCAAGCCAGCTCCTACAGGGTTCTGTGGTGAAAACAGGATTGTGATTCACCACAAACCTTGTAGGAGCTGGCTTGCCAGCGAAGAGGCCGGTAAAGGCGCTGCAAAACTTATTGGATGATCAGGTTGTTGAATAACAAATCCTCAACCACCGGCTTACCCGTTTCATCATTCATGATCTGCTGGGTTTGCTTCAAGGCTTCCTGACGCAGCTTTTCCTTGGCCTCGACATTGTTCATCGTCTCGCTGGACTGCTGGGCAAACAACGCCACCAGTTGATTGCGGATCAGCGGCTCGTTGGCCTTCACCGCCTTGGTGGCCTCGTCCCCCGTCACACGCAAGGCCACATCGGCCTTGTAGACCTTGAGCTTGGGCGTGCCATCCAACCCGTAGTTGCCCACGAACGGCGGGCTCAAGGTGACGTAATTGACCTTCGGCGCCACCTCTTCCTTTTCCTCGGCCACCGCTGCCACAGGTAGGGACAGGGCCAGCAACAACATGATCCACGCTTTCACAATTCGCTCCTTATCCGGTTTGCGGCCCAGCATAACCACCCGCCACGCCAACACAAGCTTATGGCTGACTATCAGGCCCGGGCATGCTCGTTGACCCGTCGACTCACACACCTACACTTATCGGCCATCACTCCAAAAGGAATAGCCCTGATGAAAGCCGTGCTGTGCAAAGCCTTCGGTCCTGCCGAATCGCTGGTGCTGGAAGACGTCGCCAGTCCTGTCGCGAAGAAGAACGAAATCCTGCTGGAGGTACACGCCGCCGGGGTGAACTTCCCCGACACGCTGATCATCGAGGGCAAGTACCAGTTCAAGCCGCCCTTCCCTTTTTCCCCGGGCGGTGAAGCCGCAGGCATCGTCAGCGAAGTGGGCGAAAAGGTCAGCCACCTGAAAGTCGGCGACCGGGTCATGGCCCTGACCGGCTGGGGCAGTTTTGCCGAACAGGTCGCAGTGCCCGGCTACAACGTGTTGCCGATCCCTCCCTCCATGGACTTCAACACCGCCGCCGCCTTCAGCATGACCTACGGCACCTCGATGCACGCCCTCAAGCAACGCGGCAACCTGCAACCCGGCGAAACCCTCCTGGTACTGGGCGCCTCCGGCGGTGTCGGCCTGGCGGCAGTGGAAATCGGCAAGGCCATGGGCGCCCGGGTGATCGCCGCGGCCAGCAGCGCGGAAAAACTCGCCGTGGCCAAGGCCGCGGGTGCCGATGAACTGATCAACTACAGCGAAACCAGCCTCAAGGACGAAATCAAACGGCTGACCGACGGCCAGGGCGCCGACGTGATCTACGACCCGGTAGGTGGCGACCTGTTCGACCAGGCCATCCGCGCCATCGCCTGGAACGGCCGCCTGCTGGTGGTCGGTTTCGCCAGCGGACGCATCCCCGAACTGCCGGTGAACCTGGCACTGCTCAAGGGTGCAGCGGTATTGGGCGTATTCTGGGGCTCGTTTGCCCAGCGCCAGCCCCAGGACAACACCGCGAACTTCCAGCAATTGTTTGGCTGGTTTGCAGAGGGCAATTTGAAGCCGCTGGTGTCGCAGGTGTATCCGTTGAGCAATGCGGCGCAGGCCATCAATGATCTTGGCCAGCGCAAGGCGGTCGGGAAGGTGGTGGTGCAGGTTCGCTGATTTTCAATGGCAAAAAGGCCAGAACAACTCTGTAGTTGTTCTGGCCAGTCGGACAATGTGGAAATAACCAAATTACGCCATTATGTGCAATGTGCGGCGCACCTTAATGTAGTTTGAGTTCGCGAGACGGGTCATATATCAGCTGGGAACTGTTGACTCCTGATGTCTTATAGAAAGCGATCCAAACAGCACATCCTACCGCCCCAGACACCGCAGGCAATAACCAGGCGAACCCAACGTATTTCTCCAACACAATTCCTGATGCAGCAGAAAAAATAGCAATACCGATGCCGTGAGCCACCGCTAAATATAAAGATATGGCCGTCGCAGAATAGCGCTCAGCGAAAAAGCGTCGGATCGACATCACGAAAGCAACATGTGGAATTGAAAATGTTACGCCTTGCAGCACAAATGACAGTACAGCTTGAATCACACCGGGATTGTACCAAAGTAACAAAGCTCTAATAGCAAAACACATCGCCACAATTGGTATGATAATTACGTAGTGTCTTGACGCAAAGACATTTGAGTAGCGAAAAACAAAGGCCTCAGCGATGAAACCCATAGTCCAGGCAAGCAAAATTTGCGAATTGGTCAAACCCATCCTTTCTAGCCAAGGCGTGCCAATCGAATAGTAGGTGCCTTGTGCACCAATGATTAACGCCGTGGCTGCAAACATAAAAAATGCGCTACGCTTTGGAATACTCGGCTTTAATGATGATACCGCAAACTCTACTGGATGAGTTTCTTCTTTTGACATCAATATAATAACAACACTAAAAGACAGCGTAGAGAATGTTAATATCCAGATAAATATCAGGTCGGGTGCCAAATCAAGAGCACTTAACCCAGCCAGCGTGGCTGTCCCCACGGCGACCGATAACGAGCCTGCGAATCGGACCCGGCCATAGCCACCCTCAGCCCCCCGAATCGTACTCGCGGCACTCTCTAATAAACTTTGAAAAAAATTGCGCGACATCATTAAAATGCAAAAACCAACAGCGAGTAAAACTCTGTATTGGCTAAAGAACACTACAAAAGCACACACTACCGCCAGCAATGAAAATGAAACATTGAAAACATGCTTTGAATGCGCGCGATCAGCAAAAAAAGCAATTACTGGGTTAACAATAATCTTGATTACAAAGGTGCTGGCGACGACCCAGCCAGCTACACTATACGAGAACCCAGAGTTAACCAAAAATTGAGAAAGGTAACTTTTTAATAATCCAGATGGAAAATAAAAAATGACATAACTCAGAACCACCAGACCTATAGACTGCTTCATAAGTAGCTTATGAACTCATCGGTGCACCACGCTTCAATTTTGGCTCTTATATCACCATCCAAGTGCCCTGTCCAAACGTGACGAGACGGTCCTTTCAAACGATACAATACTTGAAAACAAAGGTGACGTCTAAAGCGTGTATATTTCTCAATATTGAACAAGTCAGTTTCATAGCAGCCCCAAAGCAAATTGATTAGGGCCTCGACTGATTCATTGACAACGAAACTGGCAATGACTATTTCTGAGATCAGATAGGCAGCATCGTGCGAACCACATCCGACTTGAGCTTGTTCAAAATCAATTATTGCAATACGCCCGTCGGCACAAATTATAATGTTCCGACTATTCAAATCTCCGTGCAATACAGATTCTTGATTTTTCAAATGCTGATCTAGAAACAAATTTGCGGCAGCAAGCTTGCCATCGGGCAAAAACTCAAATAGCTTCCTGTACTGAAGGGTCGCTTTGTAACACTTAAAAGCTTCACTGTTAGCACTTACAGATAGCGCCTTGAATTTACTCGATGCATGCAATGACGTTAGCCATATTAAAACTTGTGAAATCTGTTCAACCGCAAAATGAAATTTATCTTTATTCAACAGGCACTCATATAAATCACTCCCCTTGGCACCCTCCATTGCAATTGCTCGGTTGTCGGGATCCACAGCCATCAATCGAGGGACGTAAACGTTACCGCTCACTATTTCTTGAGCATGTTCATGTAGACTAACAGCAACTTCATAGCGCTGAAGAGAAGTGGTTGGCAGAGGTGGGAATCCTGCAGTTTTTGCTTCATCTGCAAATGACTTTATATAAAAAAGTTCATCTGCCCTGATCACTCGATGGACGTCGTTGAATAAGCCTCCTGTAACCTCATAAGCAATATCATCAAATGTCAGGTTTAGAGCGTCGTATAGTTTTTGGTGGCGAGGAATCATTTTTTATCCTTTTTTTTGGCTCATCCCGCAATGATACGCTTTTTACCTGGAATTACATGCTTTGCATGTTGATCCAAATTGTTTACATTGACAGTTTTCATTAGCCAACGATTTCTTAACTCTTGCGGATTACTGATTAATCTCACCTCTTTGTTGTGAACACATTCATTGTTGGCCGACCCTATGAAAACTCCCGGAAGGACGTGAATTGGAGTCTTTACGCTATGCAGAGTTCTATTGAGAACTTCAATCGCACCACGAGCCCGCTCAGTAGTACCAACTGTACGGCGTTCAAAATAACGAATATCGTAATCGGTAGCGCCACCAAGAACAGGATGATCTGGAGCACTACCCATTTTTAGATTCCCCGAGATTGTAGTCAGGTCATCAAAGGGAGTATTGAATTCGGACTCCCTAAGCAAGGCTTTTATACTTTCAGGCAAATCCGCAAGAATCTTTTTATTGGAAGCGAAGCAAGTGTAAACCTCATTTTCCTCGCACCCTCGCAATCCTATAATATTCACCCAGTCTGGCCTAACGAAATGATTAGCCAGATCCTTGTGAAAATATATATCATTTAGAGCCTTTTGTGACTGAGTTTCACAAAGACTTTCCATAGGATGGATATCCTGAAAAACATCACCGTCATTGACATTAACGTAGCCAATCGGCTCCTGCGACATCAATTTAGCGTAGATCAGTAAAAACCCTTCAGCAACATAAGAACGTTTCTTTATTCGCTTGTCGATAACCGGTGATTTGAAGTCCAAATACGGTAGATGAGGGTCTATAGGGCAATTGTGGATAAAAATGTAGGGATTGGCGAACGTATCCACATACTTTCGGGCTTCGCAAAGTCTGACCAGTTCGGCGGGAACCCTACCTCTACTTATGACATCGTCAACTTCTTCTTCGAAGCACTCGTAATCACTGTAGGGGTTATTTTTTAGTTTTAGCAAAATATCTTGAAGATAAACCCTATCCTTTTCTTTGAAAGTAAGGTCTACGCTGATCATATGCGCTCTCCTGAACAGTATTGTCCGAAACAACCCGAAAGCCTGTATCCCGCAAGAAAATCAGAATCTCTAGTTTGCGTGCCGCTTAAACACCCATAGTCAAACCACTCACTATCTTTCCGTATCGGAAACTATTGAGCACGACCGAGCAAAACACGACCTTGCGGAATATGTAGGCATCTGGCTGCATAGCGTTACTGCAGCAAACCTATTTCGAGGACATACAACACGTCAAGAGCTCATGAGATTTTCAGAAGTTACTTACACTTACAATCCTTGGTCGAGGTAGGACTATTCCTGAAATTTGTAAGAACATTCCTGTAGACAAACTTTCCTACCCACCCCTCCATGCCATATTTCGGGGCATGTAGCGCAAGGCACCTGTTTAAACCAAAGCGCGATGCGCAAAAAGAGCGCGGTCAGATAGCAGCGCGCTCATTTTCAGAGCAACTGTCGAATATCCTTCGGCAAATACCGCACGTACCTGGAAACAGGGTTGTTCTGGCATTCCCTGACGATGATTGGCACCTTGCGGTTCATCTGGGCAATTAGTTCAAGGCGCCTTTCGTTCGACAACATGGCTTTGGAAAACGCTTTCGTCAGATAAGCACGGGTGTGGTAGAACGCCGCGGAATCTGTCCACCTGTGTTCTGGCGTATCGGCAAGCGCGTTATTGAGATCGCGACATCTCAGTTCGTTGAGCCACTTGTTGGAATCGATCGATATATCCCAATCATATCCAAACACCATCGGCGCAATCATGTCCTGCTCCGCAGGTTTACCGCCTTCGACTGTCCAGGGCTTGAACCGCCACTGTGCTATCGCCTCCCTAGTCGCTTCGGCCAGATCCGGGTGATCGCTTTGCACAATCCTCACCTTGCTGACCGAACCATCGGCCTTGACCGTGAACCCGACCCGGACAGTACCGACGACCCCGGCCCTCTGCAGCGCCAGTGGATAGATCGGCTTGGGATTGTTCTCCGGTATCACAAAAAACTCTTCAGCCTGGATTTCACCCGATACCACCAGGATCAACATCAACACAAACCACCGCATACCTCCTCCCTCTTGATGCAAATGCCAGGTCCTGGCCGCAACAAAAAGGCTACAGACCGACGGCCTCAAGCTGAAGGTCGCGGCTTCCGGTAAAGGCGCAGGACATTTCCCAAAGGCCTGCCTTACACCCACCGCGTCAAAAAGGAATGCAGTAATAATTCCTACAACGCCCCGCATTTACACCTGAGCGACATGTTCATAAAGGAACGCTCGAATTCCAACATTTCCGCTGTTTTGCCGATGCGAACCGATGCTATTTTCGGTAACGAAACTGTAACATTCGCATCCGCAGTCAAAACAAGAAATTTGGAGCTCTTGAATGTTTGCTTTCTTTCGTCCTGCCACGCATCAGGCTCCCCTGCCTGAAGAAAAAATAGACAGCACCTACCGACGCCTGCGCTGGCAGATCTTCGCCGGTATCTTCATCGGTTACGCCGGTTACTACCTGCTGCGTAAAAACTTCTCACTGGCCATGCCTTATCTGATCGAAGAGGGCTACACCCGTGGAGAACTGGGGGTGGCGTTGTCGGCGATTGCCATCGCCTACGGCTTGTCCAAGTTCCTGATGGGCATCGTTTCCGACCGTTCCAACCCGCGTTACTTCCTGCCGTTCGGCCTGGTGGTCTCGGCGGCGGTGATGTTCACGTTCGGTTTTGCCCATTGGGCGACGTCCAGCGTGACCATCATGTTCGTCCTGCTGTTCATCAATGGCTGGGCGCAGGGTATGGGCTGGCCGCCGAGCGGGCGGACCATGGTGCACTGGTGGTCGCAGAAGGAACGCGGTGGCGTGGTGTCCCTGTGGAATGTGGCGCACAACGTCGGTGGCGGTCTGATCGGCCCGCTGTTCCTGATCGGCATGGGCCTGTTCAACGACTGGCACGCGGCGTTTTATGTGCCGGCGGCGGTGGCCATGGCCGTGGCGGTGTTTGCCTTCATCACCATGCGCGACACCCCGCAATCGGTAGGCCTGCCACCGATCGAGAAGTACAAGAACGATTACCCGGAAGGCTACGACGCCAGCCACGAAGAAGAATTCAGCGCCAAGGAAATCTTCGTCAAATACGTGCTGCGCAACAAAATGCACTGGTACATCGCCCTGGCCAACGTCTTCGTCTACCTGCTGCGCTACGGCGTGCTGGACTGGGCGCCGACCTATCTCAAGGAAGCCAAGGGTTTCACCGTGGACAAGACGTCCTGGGCATACTTCTTCTACGAGTGGGCCGGTATTCCGGGCACGCTGCTGTGCGGCTGGATGTCGGACAAGATCTTCCGTGGCAACCGTGGCCTGACCGGCATGGTGTTCATGGCATTGGTGACCGTGGCGACGCTGGTGTACTGGCTCAACCCGGCGGGTAACCCGACGGTTGACATGATTGCGCTGGTGTCCATCGGCTTCCTGATCTACGGGCCGGTGATGTTGATCGGTTTGCAGGCGCTGGAACTGGCGCCGAAGAAAGCCGCCGGCACGGCTGCGGGCTTCACCGGTCTGTTCGGGTACCTGGGGGGATCGGTCGCGGCCAGTGCAGCGATGGGCTACACCGTGGACCATTTCGGCTGGGACGGCGGTTTCGTCCTGCTGATCGGTGCCTGCCTGCTGGCGATGGCCTTCCTTGCGCCGACGTTGTGGCACAAGCAGGTCGCCAGTCAGAGCCGCGAAGCACTCGCTTGATCGTCCTTTGACTTGCAGCGCTTGAGCCGCGCCTCCAGATTCCGGTCTGGCATGGCGTGGCTACGCAGGGCGTGGGCGGTCTGCTCGACATAATCGCGAGTGGTGCCGTAACGCCCGCAAGCGTTTTCGAACACGTGGCTCAGCACGTGATCCGGCAGGTTGCCAGCGTAGCTGGGCAGATGCCGCTCCAGAACGAATCCCAACGCCTGAACCTGGTTGCCGTCTTCAAGTCGGCAGTTGAGCCAGTGCGGGCGATAGGACGGGAATGGCATCTCTCTTTTCCACAGCGCATACAGCGAAGCGTCCAGTTGCTCTTCCGGCAAGCGGTAGGCGAACCCGCTGCAGGAGCCGCCGCGATCCAGGCCAAACACCAGGCCGGGCATTTCCGGCGTGCCGCGATGTTCGTGGGACCACAGGTACAAACCACGATGGTAGCCATGCACGCGACCGCGAACCCGCTCCACCGCCGTGCACTCCGGTCGCCAGATCAGCGAGCCGTAGGCGAACAGCCACACCGGGCCGCCCTTGTGGCGCGCCATGGTCGACTGCATCGAGCTGAGCAATTGTTCGTGCGTGAGCTGCGGCCCCAGATCGAGCCGCGGAGGGTAAGCCAGGTTCAAGATCGAAGATTCAATGGCGCTCATGGCGAATAGCGTTCAGCTCCCCGCGAGTTAAGAGTTACTTAATAGAACGCACCGCTGTAACAATAAGGCACATATGTTTTTCAAAGCAATTCAAGTGCCATGGCACTGTTGTTAATTAATTACCTGAACACAATATAACCTACCGGCATTTATATGATTTTATAAATACCGATAAGCTATATATGGGGTTATAACCTGTAGGAGCGAGCTTGCTCGCGATGGACTCAAGAGCGCCGCGGGCATCCTGACTGCCCGCGTAATCGTTAACGACCATCGCGAGCAAGCTCGCTCCTACAGTGTGGTGGGACAGAATCAGGATCGTGGCGCGTACGCAAATACGTCGGCGCGCATCTGATGAGCGTCCATTCCTGCCTCGACCAGCGCATCCAGGGTGCCGTAGACCATGGCCGGCGAGCCACTGGCGTAGACATGCAGGGCCTTGAGGTCGGGGAAGTCTTCGCAGACCGCTTCATGCAACATGCCGCAGCGCCCCTGCCAGCCGCATTGGTCGCTGACGACTTTATGCAGGAACAGGTTGGGCAGTTTCAGCCACTCATCCCAATGTTCGATTTCGTAAAAGTCTTCAGGACGACGCACTCCCCAATACAAGTGCACCGGGTGCTTGAAGCCTTCGGCGCGGCAATGTTCGATCAAGCCATGAACCTGGCCCATCCCGGTGCCCGCCGCAATCAGCACCAGCGGACCGTCCGGCAACTCGGCCAGGTGCGCATCACCGAACGGCATGTCGATACGCACCATCGTGTTGCGTTGCAGTTGCTCGATCAGGCTGAGCGCACTGGGTTCGCGCGCCAGCACGTGGATTTCCAGATCTCGCCCGCCAGAGGGCGCCGAGGCCAGGGAGAAGGAGGACTTGTCGCCGTTGTCACGATGGATCATCAGGTACTGGCCCGCGTGATAACGCGGTGGCTTGCCGGCAGGAGCCCGCAGCCGCACCCGCCAGGTATCGCCACCAACCTCGGTGCAACTGGTGACCTGACACGACAGACTGCGCACCGGCAATTCTCCCAGCGCGAGCACGCCATCCCACAGCACGATGCAGTCTTCCAGCGGCTCTGCAATGCAAGTGTAGAACTCGCCATGGTCGCGCACGAGACCTGCCTGCTCGACGCGGCCTTCCACCAGCAGCGCGGCGCACACGTGGCAGTTACCGTTGCGACAGCTTTGTGGGCATTCATAGCCCAGGCGGCGTGCGCCATCGAGAATCCGCTCGCCGGGCAAGATATCCAGTACTGCGCCGGAGGGCTGCAAGGTTACACGCATCAATCTATTCCTAACTGATTCCAGATGGCATCGATCCGTTGGGTCACGGCGTCGTCCTTGACGATTACACGACCCCACTCACGCGTGGTTTCACCCGGCCATTTATGCGTGGCATCGAGCCCCATCTTCGAACCCAGGCCGGAAACCGGCGAGGCGAAGTCCAGGTAGTCGATCGGTGTGTTCTCGATCATCACCGTGTCGCGCTTGGGGTCCATGCGCGTGGTGATGGCCCAGATCACGTCGTTCCAGTCCCGCGCGTTGATATCGTCGTCAGTGACGATAACGAACTTGGTGTACATGAACTGTCGCAAAAACGACCAGACACCGAGCATTACCCGCTTGGCATGCCCCGGGTACGACTTCTTCATGGTCACGACGGCCATGCGGTACGAACAGCCCTCGGGTGGCAGGTAGAAGTCGGTGATCTCCGGGAACTGCTTCTGCAGGATCGGCACGAAAACTTCGTTCAGCGCCACACCCAGGATCGCCGGCTCATCCGGTGGACGACCAGTGTAGGTGCTGTGGTAAATCGGCTTGATCCGGTGAGTAATGCGCTCGACGGTAAACACCGGGAAGCTGTCGACTTCGTTGTAGTAACCGGTGTGGTCGCCGTACGGCCCTTCATCGGCCATCTCGCCCGGATGAATCACGCCTTCGAGGATGATTTCCGCGGTCGCTGGCACTTGCAGGTCGTTGCCACGGCACTTGACCAGTTCAGTCCGATTGCCGCGCAGAAGGCCGGCAAAGGCGTACTCGGACAGGCTGTCCGGCACCGGGGTCACGGCACCGAGGATGGTCGCCGGGTCAGCCCCCAGCGCCACGGCCACCGGGAACGGCTGGCCAGGGTGCTTCTCGCACCATTCACGATAATCCAGCGCGCCGCCACGGTGACTCAGCCAGCGCATGATGACCTTGTTGCGGCCAATCACCTGCTGACGGTAGATACCGAGGTTCTGCCGGTCCTTGTTCGGCCCCTTGGTGACCGTCAGGCCCCAGGTGATCAGCGGGGCAACGTCGCCTGGCCAGCAGGTCTGCACGGGCAAGGTCGACAGGTCGACGTCGTCGCCTTCGACCACCACTTCCTGGCAGATCGCGTCTTTGACGACCTTGGGCGCCATGGAGATGATCTTGCGGAAGATCGGCAGCTTGGACCAGGCGTCTTTCAGCCCCTTCGGCGGCTCGGGTTCCTTGAGGAACGCCAGCAACTTGCCGATTTCACGCAGCTCGCTGACCGCTTCGGCGCCCATGCCCAACGCTACGCGCTCGGGGGTACCGAACAGGTTGCCGAGCACGGGAATGTCAAAACCGGTAGGTTTTTCGAATAGCAGGGCCGGGCCCTTGGCGCGCAAGGTGCGATCGCACACCTCGGTCATTTCGAGCACTGGGGACACCGGAACCTGGATGCGCTTGAGTTCGCCGCGCTTTTCCAGGCCGCTGATAAAGTCGCGCAAGTCGCGATACTGCATGCGTGAGCCTCGTATTGGCCGTGGCGTTCGGGGTGGGCAGTTTAGCGCCGAACCCCTCTATTCAGAACCACGAACTGGCGGTTCATCAAAAATCAGATAGCAAAAAGCCGGGTTTCCCCGGCTTCTTGGCCCGTTCGACTTACTTGCGTTTCATCGACAGGAAGAACTCATCGTTGGTCTTGGTCGTTTTCAGCTTGTCGACCAGGAACTCGATGGCAGCGACTTCATCCATCGGATGCAGCAGCTTGCGCAGGATCCACATGCGCTGCAACTCGTCGTCGGCCGTCAGCAACTCTTCGCGGCGAGTACCGGAACGGTTGATGTTGATGGCCGGGAATACGCGCTTTTCAGCGATGCGACGGTCCAGAGGCAGTTCCATGTTGCCGGTGCCTTTGAATTCCTCGTAGATCACTTCGTCCATCTTCGAGCCGGTTTCAACCAGCGCGGTGGCGATGATGGTCAGCGAGCCGCCTTCTTCGATGTTCCGCGCAGCGCCGAAGAAACGTTTCGGTTTCTCCAGGGCGTGGGCATCGACACCACCGGTCAGTACCTTGCCGGAGCTCGGGATCACGGTGTTGTAGGCACGGGCCAGACGGGTGATGGAGTCGAGCAGGATCACCACGTCCTTCTTGTGTTCGACCAGGCGCTTGGCCTTCTCGATCACCATCTCGGCAACCTGCACGTGGCGGGTTGGCGGCTCGTCGAACGTCGAGGCAACCACTTCGCCGCGCACGGTGCGCTGCATTTCGGTTACTTCTTCCGGACGTTCGTCGATCAGCAGCACGATCAGATGAACTTCAGGATTGTTACGGGCGATGTTCGCGGCGATGTTCTGCAGCATGATCGTCTTACCGGCTTTCGGCGGTGCAACGATCAGACCGCGCTGGCCTTTACCGATCGGGGCGCACAGGTCGATGACTCGACCGGTCAAGTCTTCGGTGGAACCGTTACCGGCTTCCATCTTCATGCGCACGGTCGGGAACAGCGGGGTCAGGTTCTCGAAGAGAATCTTGTTTTTCGCGTTTTCCGGACGGTCGAAGTTGATCGTGTCGACCTTGAGCAGCGCGAAATAACGCTCGCCTTCCTTCGGAGGGCGGATCTTGCCAACGATGGTGTCACCGGTGCGCAAGTTGAAGCGACGGATCTGGCTCGGCGAGACGTAGATATCGTCAGGGCCGGCAAGATAGGAGGCGTCTGCAGAGCGGAGGAAGCCGAAGCCGTCCTGGAGAATCTCCAGCACGCCATCACCGGAGATTTCCTCGCCGCTTTTCGCGTGCTTTTTCAGCAGGGAGAAAATCACGTCCTGCTTGCGCGAACGGGCCATATTTTCTATGCCCATCTGTTCGGCCAATTCGAGCAGTTCGGTAATCGGCTTTTGCTTGAGTTCAGTCAGATTCATATAGGAATGACGTAATCATTTATGGAGGGGGGAAATTAAGCTTTTGGCTTAATGAGGCCGCGCCGCGGAGAAGGCGACAGGATCGCGTACTTATTCGAAAAGGAGAGCGTCGGCGACGGCTAGCAGGGGGCACTGGAGAAACCAGCGCGGGGCCGAATGTAACACCTGAGTTTCGGAGCGTCTAGCCCTCCACAACGAAAAAAGCCCCGCTATTTGCGGGGCCTTTTTCTGACAGGCTGCTAAGACGCTTAAATGTTGGCGTCGAGGAAAGCTGCCAGCTGCGACTTCGACAGTGCGCCGACCTTGGTCGCTTCAACGTTGCCGTTCTTGAACAGCATCAGCGTCGGGATACCACGCACGCCGTGCTTGGCGGGGGTTTCCTGGTTTTCGTCGATGTTCAGTTTGGCAACGGTCAGCTTGCCTTTGTAGGTCTCGGCAATTTCGTCCAGGACAGGAGCGATCATTTTGCAAGGGCCGCACCATTCAGCCCAGTAGTCGACCAGTACAGCGCCTTCAGCCTTGAGTACGTCGGCCTCGAAGCTAGCGTCGCTAACGTGTTTGATAAGATCGCTGCTCATGGAATTCTCCAGGGTTGTAAGCAAAAAAACGTGGCCCATCATAGCCGCCCTTCCCCCGTTCAGGAAGGTGCAGATGATTGAGTCTCGCTATGGTGTTACATGAGTTTGGGTATAGCTCAGGTCACGCGGTGGCGGGAGCGACGAAGGCGATTCCGGTACGCAGGGCCGCGTTGCGCACATGTTCGTGCATGGCCTTTTGCGCGGCCCCCGAGGCCCGGCGCGCCAGTGCGCGAAGGATTTTGCGGTGTTCCTGCCAGGTTTCCATGGCCCGTTCGGCCCGGATGAACGGTAGCTTCTGGCTCTCCAGGAAGATGTCGGCGCTGGCCGTCAGGATGCTCAGCATCGCCTGATTGCCGCTGGCCAACAGGATTCGACGGTGGAATTCGAAGTCCAGCCGCGCCGCCGCTTCAAAGTCGCCGGACTTCAGATCGTTGCGCATGGCAGCGACGTTGTCTTCCAGCGCATCGAGTTCATCGGTACTCAAGGTAACGGCCGCAAGCCCCGCCGCGAATCCCTCCAGCGCATACCGCAACTGGAAGATATCCAAGGGCGAAGCCTGTGCCGCGAACGGCCAACCGGGCGCGGCCTCGCCTCGCGGCAGCTCCACCGGTGACTGCACGAACACCCCTTTACCCGGCTGGATGCTGATCACACCCAGGGCACTGAGCGATGACAGCGCCTCGCGCAACGACGCCCGGCTGACCCCCAATTGCACGGCCAGGTCCCGCTGCGAGGGCAAGGCATCCCCCGGCACGAACCCCTCTTCGGTGATCAGTTTGCGGATGGCTTGCAGCGCCACTTCAGGTACGGCGCGGGAGATCGAATTCATGGTTTTCCACTAGAACCAGGCCAATGTGCGATCAGTTGTAAAGCTATTCGCCGCGCCCGGCAAGTCGTGCCCCATGGGGGTTCGGCAACGTTAACGGCTGCGCCATCGGGGTGCGAAACGCCACCGGACTGTTCAGACCAGTAAGACCGTGCAACGCCAACAAAACCGCGGCCTGGCGCCCGGGAAACGCCATGTTGGCATGGCCCGTGCTCTGTCGATCCGCAGAAATCACTTCTCGAAGATCCGGAGACTTGCCATGACCCAGCGTTACAGCGCCCTCCTCGCTGCCTTGTTCGCCAGCCTCGTGCTGAGCCAGGCACCCGCCCATGCCGACGCCCTGGAAGATGTGGTCCAGCGCGGCGTCCTCAAGGTCGCCGTGCCCCAGGATTTCCCGCCCTTTGGCTCGGTCGGCCCGGACATGAAACCGCGCGGCCTCGACATCGACACCGCCAAACTGCTGGCCGAACAGCTCAAGGTCAAGCTCGAACTGACCCCGGTCAACAGCACCAACCGCATCCCGTTCCTGACCACCGGCAAGGTCGACCTGGTGATCTCCAGCCTGGGTAAAAACCCGGAGCGGGAAAAAGTCATCGATTTCTCCCGCGCCTACGCCCCCTTCTACCTCGCCGTGTTCGGGCCGCCAGACGCCGACATCAAGAGCCTTGACGACCTCAAGGGCAAGACCATCAGCGTCACCCGTGGCGCCATCGAAGACATCGAGCTGACCAAGGTCGCCCCCGAAGGCGTGACCATCAAGCGCTTCGAAGACAACAACTCGACCATCGCTGCCTATCTGGCGGGGCAAGTGGACCTGATCGCCAGCGGCAACGTGGTGATGGTCGCCATCAGCGAGAAGAGCCCGAAACGCGTGCCGGCGCTCAAAGTGAAGCTCAAGGACTCGCCGGTCTACGTCGGCGTGAACAAGAACGAGCCGGCGTTGCTGGACAAGGTCAACCAGATCCTCGTCACCGCCAGGAGCGACGGCGCGCTGGAGAAAAACGCCCTGACCTGGTTGAAAGAACCGCTGCCGGCCGACCTCTGATCCGGCGCGCAGGAGACTCATGATGGCTTATCAGTTCGATTTCTTGCCGGTGGTGCACAACACCGATTTGCTGTTGCGCGGTGCGCTGTTCACCCTTGAGCTGACGGCCATCGGCGCGGTGCTGGGGGTAGGCTTGGGCATCGTCGGGGCGCTGGTGCGGGCGTGGAATATCCGCCCCTTCGCCGGGATTTTCGCGGTCTACGTCGAGTTGATCCGCAATACACCGTTCCTGGTGCAATTGTTTTTCATCTTCTTCGGCCTGCCGTCGCTGGGCGTGCAGATTTCCGAATGGCAGGCCGCCGTGCTGGCGATGGTGATCAACCTGGGAGCCTACTCGACCGAGATCATCCGTGCCGGCATCCAGGCGATCCCGCGCGGCCAACTGGAGGCTGCGGCGGCACTGGCCATGACGCGCTTCGAGGCGTTCCGCCACGTGGTGCTGCTGCCGGCACTGGGCAAGGTCTGGCCGGCCCTGAGCAGCCAGATCATCATCGTCATGCTCGGCTCGGCGGTCTGCTCGCAGATCGCCACCGAAGAGCTGAGCTTCGCCGCCAACTTCATCCAGTCGCGCAACTTCCGCGCCTTTGAAACCTATGCCCTGACCACGCTGCTCTATCTGTGCATGGCCTTGTTGATCCGCCAGCTGCTGAACTGGATCGGCCAGCGATTCATCGCGAGGAGCACTCGATGAGCGATTTCACCTTCTGGGACATCGTGCGCAACCTGCTCATGGGCCTGCAATGGACGCTGGCGCTGTCGCTGGTGGCGTTCGTTGGCGGCGGGCTGATCGGATTGCTGGTCATGGTGCTGCGCATCTCGAACAAGCCCCTGCCGCGCAGAGCTGCCCGCACCTACATCGAACTGTTCCAGGGCACGCCGCTGTTGATGCAGCTGTTCCTGGTGTTCTTCGGCGTCGCGCTGGCCGGGGTAGAGATATCGCCCTGGGCCGCGGCAGCCATCGCCTTGACGTTGTTCACCAGCGCCTACCTGGCGGAGATCTGGCGGGGTTGCGTCGAGTCGATCCCCAACGGCCAGTGGGAAGCCTCGTCGAGCCTGGCGCTGAACCCGCTGGAGCAACTGCGCTACGTGATCCTGCCGCAAGCGTTGCGCATTGCCGTGGCGCCGACCGTGGGTTTCTCGGTGCAAGTGGTCAAGGGCACCGCCGTGACCTCGATCATCGGCTTCACCGAACTGACCAAGACCGGCGGCATGTTGGCCAATGCCACCTTCGAGCCCTTCATGGTCTACGGCCTGGTCGCCCTCGGCTACTTCCTGCTCTGCTACCCCTTGTCCCTCAGTGCGCGCTACCTGGAAAGGAGACTGCATGCCTCTACTTAGAATTTCCGCCCTGCATAAATACTACGGCGACCACCATGTGCTCAAAGGCATCGACCTGAGTGTCGAACAAGGCCAGGTGGTGGCAATCATCGGCCGCAGCGGGTCGGGCAAGTCGACCCTGCTGCGCACCCTCAACGGCCTGGAATCGATCAACGACGGCGTCATCGAAGTCGACGGCGAATACCTCGACGCCTCCCGCGCCGACCTGCGCAGCCTGAGGCAGAAAGTCGGGATGGTGTTCCAGCAGTTCAACCTGTTCCCGCACCTGACTGTTGGCGAAAACGTGATGCTGGCGCCGCAGGTGGTGCAGAAAGTACCGAAAGCCAAGGCGGCCGAACTGGCCCGGGAGATGCTGGAACGCGTAGGCCTGGGGGAGAAATTCGATGCCTTCCCGGATCGGTTGTCCGGCGGGCAGCAACAGCGCGTGGCGATTGCCCGCGCGCTGGCGATGTCGCCCAAGGTGTTGCTGTGCGACGAAATCACCTCGGCGCTGGACCCGGAGCTGGTCAACGAAGTGCTGAGCGTGGTTCGGCAGCTGGCCAGGGAAGGCATGACCTTGATCATGGTGACCCATGAGATGCGTTTTGCCCGGGAGGTGGGGGACAAGTTGGTGTTCATGCATCAGGGACTGGTGCATGAGGTGGGTGATCCGAAAGAGTTGTTTGCCAATCCGCAGACTGTGGAGCTGGCGAATTTCATTGGCACGGTGGAAGCGGCAGTCTGATGGAAATTTAGTGCCTGTGAGGCCGCATTCGCGAGCAAGCCCGCTCCCACAGGGTTCTCTGCCGGAGCACAATGGTGTGTTCGACGCAAAAACCTGTGGGAGCGGGCTTGCCCGCGAAGAGGCCATTTGCATCGCCGCAACGCCTACGCGTTGGCGCCAGCCTTTGATCGTGGCACGATGTCGAGGTTATCGACCGAGACCCTGACCATGCCGCAATCCCAAGCCAAGAATCTGTCCCTGATCGCCGCTATCGACCTGGGCTCCAACAGCTTTCACATGGTCGTGGCCAAGGCCCAGAACGGTGAAATCCGTATTCTCGAACGTCTCGGGGAGAAGGTTCAGCTGGCCGCCGGTATCGATGAAGAGCGCAAGCTCAGCGAAGAATCCATGCAGCGCGGGCTCGATTGCCTCAAGCGCTTCGCCCAACTGATCAACGGTATGCCCACCGGCGCCGTGCGGATCGTCGGCACCAACGCCCTGCGTGAAGCCCGTAACCGCAACGAATTCATCCACCGCGCCGAAGAAATCCTCGGTCACCCGGTGGAAGTCATCTCCGGCCGTGAAGAAGCGCGCCTGATTTATCTGGGCGTATCCCACACCCTGGCCGACACCCCGGGCAAACGCCTGGTGGCCGACATCGGCGGCGGCAGTACCGAATTCATCATCGGGCAGAGATTCGAGCCATTGTTGCGCGAAAGCCTGCAGATGGGTTGCGTCAGCTACACCCAGCGCTATTTCAAGGACGGCAAGATCACCCCGGCCCGTTACGCCCAGGCGTACACCGCAGCGCGGCTGGAGATCATGAGCATCGAGCACGCCCTGCACCGCCTGACCTGGGATGAGGCCATCGGCTCCTCGGGCACCATCCGCGCCATCGGCCTGGCGCTGAAGGCCGGTGGCCACGGCAGCGGCGAGGTCAACGCCCAGGGCCTGGCCTGGCTCAAGCGCAAGCTGATCAAGCTGGGCGACGTCGACAAGATCGATTTCGAAGGCATCAAGCCGGACCGTCGGGCGATTTTCCCGGCAGGCCTGGCCATCCTCGAAGCCATCTTCGATTCCCTTGAATTGCAGCGCATGGACCACTGTGAAGGCGCGCTGCGCGAAGGCGTGCTCTATGACCTGCTGGGTCGCCATCATCACGAAGACGTGCGTGAACGCACCCTGACCTCGCTGATGGAGCGTTACCACGTCGACCTGGAGCAGGCGGTGCGCGTCGAGCGCAAGGCCCTGCATGCCTTCGACCAGGTGGCCAGGGACTGGGACCTGGAAGACGGCGTCTGGCGCGAACTGCTCGGCTGGGCGGCCAAGGTGCATGAAGTGGGCCTGGACATCGCTCACTACCAGTATCACAAGCACGGTGCATACCTGATCGAACACTCGGACCTGGCCGGCTTCTCCCGCGAGGACCAACTGATGCTCGCGCTGCTGGTGCGCGGCCACCGACGCAACATTCCCAAGGACAAGTTCGCCGAGTTTGGCAAAGACGGCACCAAGCTGATTCGTTTGTGCGTGTTGCTGCGCTTTGCAATCCTGTTCCATCACATCCGCGGCACCCAGCAGATGCCTCAGGTGGAATTGAATGCCAATGGCAACAGCCTGGAAGTGGTGTTCCCGGAAAACTGGCTGGATGAGAACCAACTGACCCAGGCGGATTTCGAAATTGAAGCGCAGTGGCTGACGCGGGTGGATATCGTCCTGACCGCGCGCTGAAACCCCTGTAGGAGCGAGCTTGCTCGCGATGGACGTGAACGATAATGCGTGCGGCCTGAATAAACGCGCTGCCCTCAGGTTTTTCGCGAGCAAGCTCGCTCCTACAGGGACGGCGGTCATAACAAAAATGGCGATCCCTTGGGATCGCCATTTTTTTTAGCGTACCGCCAGAATCGGGCTACCCAACCGCTCCAGCAACGTAGCCTGGGCACTGCGCGGGTTCTGGTTGCCGGTCGGCGTATTGCGGATGTAACGGCCGTCCGACTGCAGGCTCCAGCTGTGGGTGTTATCGGTCAGATACAGCTCCAGCTCTTTCTTCACTCGCATGATCAGCTTCTTGCCTTCCACCGGGAAGCAAGTCTCGACGCGCTTGTCGAGGTTGCGCTCCATCCAGTCGGCACTGGACAGGAACATCTGTTCATCGCCGCCATTGAGGAAGTAGAAGACCCGGGTGTGCTCCAGGAAGCGCCCGATGATCGAACGCACGTGGATATTGTGCGAGACCCCGGCGATGCCCGGCCGCAGGCAGCACATGCCACGCACCACCAGGTCGATGCGCACGCCCGACTGGCTGGCCTTGTACAACGCGCGAATGATCTTCGGATCGGTCAGCGAGTTGAACTTGGCGATGATGTGCGCCGGCTTGCCCTCGAGGGCGAACTGGGTTTCCCGGGCAATCATGTCGAGCATGCCCTTTTTCAGGGTGAACGGCGCGTGCAGCAGCTTCTTCATGCGCAACGTCTTGCCCATGCCGATCAACTGGCTGAACAGTTTGCCGACGTCTTCGCACAGGGCGTCGTCGGAAGTCAGCAAGCTGTAGTCGGTGTACAGGCGGGCGTTGCCGGCATGATAGTTACCCGTGCCCAGGTGCGCGTAACGCACGATCTCGCCCGCTTCGCGACGCAGGATCAGCATCATCTTGGCGTGGGTCTTGAAGCCGACCACACCGTAGATCACCACCGCACCGGCCGCTTGCAGACGGCTGGCCAGTTGCAAGTTGGATTCCTCGTCGAAGCGCGCGCGCAATTCGATCACCGCGGTGACCTCCTTGCCGTTACGCGCCGCGTCCACCAACGCATCGACGATTTCCGAGTTGGCGCCGGAGCGGTACAGGGTCTGGCGCACCGCCAGCACGTGCGGGTCCTTGGCGGCCTGGCGCAGCAGGTCGACCACCGGGGTGAACGACTCGAACGGGTGCAGCAGCAGGATGTCCTGCTTGCTGATCACGCTGAAAATGTTCTCGCTGTTTTGCAGCAGTTTCGGGATCTGCGGGGTGAACGGCAGGTACTGCAGCTCGCGCTGGCTGTCCAGGCCGGTGATGCTGAACAGACGCGTCAGGTTCACCGGACCGTTGACCTGATACAGCTCGGTCTCGCTCAGGTTGAACTGCTTGAGCAGGTAGTCGGACAGGTGTTTCGGGCAGGTATCGGCCACCTCCAGTCGCACCGCGTCGCCGTAACGACGGGAGAACAACTCGCCGCGCAGGGCGCGGGCCAGGTCTTCGACGTCTTCGGAGTCCAGCGCCAGGTCGGCGTTTCGGGTCAGGCGGAACTGGTAGCAGCCCTTGACCTTCATGCCCTGGAACAGGTCATCGGCGTGGGCGTGGATCATCGACGACAGGAACACATAGTTGTCGCCGGCGCCGCCGACTTCTTCCGGCACCTTGATGATGCGCGGCAGCAGGCGCGGGGCCGGGATGATCGCGAGGCCAGAGTCGCGACCGAAGGCGTCGATGCCTTCGAGTTCGACGATGAAGTTCAGGCTCTTGTTCACCAGCAACGGGAACGGGTGCGTCGGGTCGAGGCCGATCGGGGTGATGATCGGGGCGATTTCGTCGCGGAAATAACGGCGCACCCAGGTCTTGAGCTTGGTCGTCCAGTTGCGGCGACGGATGAAGCGGACCTGATGCTTTTCCAGTTCCGGCAGCAGAATGTCGTTGAGGATCGCGTACTGGCGGTCAACGTGACCGTGCACCAGTTCACTGATGCGGGCCAGGGCCTGGTGCGGTTGCAGGCCGTCGGCGCCGGCCTGCTCACGGGCGAAGGTGATCTGCTTCTTCAGGCCGGCGACGCGAATCTCGAAGAACTCGTCCAGGTTGCTGGAGAAGATCAGCAGGAACTTCAGCCGCTCCAGCAACGGGTAGGACTCGTCCAGTGCCTGTTCCAGCACGCGGATGTTGAACTGCAGTTGCGACAGCTCACGGTGGATGTACAGGCTGCTGTCATCCAGGCCGGGAATGGCAATCGCTGGCGCTGCCACTGCGGGCTCGACGACCGCCGCGGGCGGAGCGGGCTCCACCTCCGGCGGGGTTTCGTCGACCTGCTCCACCACTGGTTGAGCGTCTTTTACGGCAACTTCAGTGAGTACTTCGGTATTCATCGAATGTTCCTGGGAGGGCTATTTTTGCTCTCGTAACAATTGAGCGGCACGAACGGCAAAATACGTGAGGATGCCATCAGCGCCTGCGCGTTTAAAAGCGGTCAGGGATTCGAGGATAACCCCTTCGCTCAACCAGCCATTCTGGATCGCCGCCATGTGCATGGCGTATTCGCCGCTGACTTGATACACAAAGGCCGGCACTTTGAATTCTTCTTTGACCCGGCAGAGGATGTCCAGATACGGCATGCCTGGCTTGACCATGACCATGTCTGCGCCTTCTGACAAGTCAGCCGCCACTTCGTGCAGGGCTTCGTTGCTGTTGGCCGGGTCCATCTGATAGGAGGCCTTGTTGGCCTTGCCCAGGTTCAGTGCCGAGCCGACCGCATCGCGGAACGGGCCATAATAGGCACTGGCGTACTTCGCCGAGTAGGCCATGATCCGCACGTTGACGTGACCGGCCACTTCGAGGGCCTCGCGGATCGCCTGGATGCGACCGTCCATCATGTCCGACGGCGCCACCACCTGGGCACCGGCTTCGGCATGGGACAGGGCCTGGCGGACCAGTGCGTCGACGGTGATGTCGTTCTGCACGTAGCCTTCTTCGTCGAGAATACCGTCCTGACCGTGGGTGGTGAACGGGTCCAGGGCGACGTCGGTGATCACGCCCAGATCAGGGAACTGCGCACGCAGGGCGCGGGTGGCGCGTTGGGCGATGCCTTCCGGGTTCCAGGCTTCGGCGGCGTCCAGCGACTTGAGCTCTGCCGGGGTCACCGGGAACAGCGCCAATGCCGGAATGCCCAGCTCGACCCACTTGGCCGCTTCTTCCAGCAACAGATCGATGGTCAGGCGCTCGACGCCCGGCATCGAAGCCACCGCTTCACGACGGTTCTCACCGTCCAGCACAAATACCGGCAGGATCAGGTCGTCGACGGTCAGCACGTTTTCACGGACCAGACGACGCGAAAAATCGTCACGACGGTTGCGGCGCAGGCGGGTGGCGGGAAACAAACGGTTGGCGGGGGTAAAGCTCACGACAGACTCCTGAGCCCGCAGGCGTGCGAGCGTGACAGTTATAAGCGGCCATTATGACGAACGTATTACAGTTGTGTGCGCCCTATGTCATGTAGCCGTATTCCATTGTCCTTGTAGGAAATGTTCACGTCGAGACACATTTGGACACTTTCCTGAATGTGTACGAAGGGTTAGGCTGCGCGTTCATTTCGCCAGCACCCAGACAATGCTCCAACAATTTCTGCATGACTTCGGCTACTTTGCCCTGTTTCTTGGCACGTTCTTCGAAGGCGAAACCATCCTGGTGCTCGCGGGCTTCCTCGCGTTCCGTGGTTACATGGACATCAACCTGGTGGTGGTCGTGGCGTTCTTCGGCAGCTATGCCGGCGACCAGCTGTGGTACTTCCTGGGACGCAAGCACGGGCGCAAGCTGCTGGCACGCAAACCGCGCTGGCAGATGATGGGTGACCGGGCGCTGGAACATATTCGCAAACACCCGGACATCTGGGTCCTGAGCTTCCGCTTCGTCTACGGCTTGCGCACCGTGATGCCGGTGGCCATCGGCCTGTCGGGCTATCCACCGGGCCGCTATCTGCTGCTCAACGGGATTGGCGCGGCGATCTGGGCCACCGCGCTGGCGGCGGCGGCCTATCACTTTGGCGCTGTACTGGAAGGGATGCTCGGCAGTATCAAGAAATACGAGCTGTGGGTGCTCGGCGCCCTGCTCATCCTGGGCCTGGGCCTGTGGCTGCGCCGGCGCTTCAAGAATGCGCGCCTGGCCCGGCAGATCTATGCCGACGAGCAAGCCCTGAAGGCCAGGCAGCACACTACCGGCGGTCCTAAGACGCCAGCCGAGTAAAGCGGTTTCGGCAGCAGTAAAGCCCGATACCGCTGATCAGGCTGTAACTGAGCAGGCCGACCCAGCCCACCGCGCTGGCCGGCCACAGCCCCACCAGCGGCGCCAGCCAGACCAGCGGCACATTCGATGCCAGGCGCAGCAATTCCAGCTTCAGCGCCCACGGGCGATTCTCCAGGGCCACGCCCAAAACGAACAGGCCCAGCGCCACCGCCCCCCAGCCCAACACCAACGCGGCCGTCGACAGACTGGGTTCCAGGTTCATCAAATAGCTGCCCAGGGCGATGTAGACGCAGAACTGCAACAGCACGTAGAGCTGCTGGCGCCCATCCAGCGGCACCTCGAATTTGCGGAACTGGCTCAGGTCCGGTTTACTCATCGGGTACCTGGCTGCCACGTCCGCCGGCCGCCAGCCGGTGCGCATGAACCAGATCCGCAGCTTGTCCCAGGTGCTTTCGGCACGCCGCGCATCCGCCCACAACTGCGCGTAGAACTGCACGTTGGCCCACACCGGGTTCCAGCTCGCCAGGGGCGTGGTCACGCCGAAAATCACCGGCTCGTTGTCGTCTTCTTCCTGGAACGAGCCGAATAGACGGTCCCAAATAATGAACACGCCGCCGTAGTTGCGATCCATGTAGAGAGCGTTCTGTGCATGGTGGGCCCGATGATTGGATGGCGTGACGAAAAACCACTCGAACCATCCCAGCTTGGGAATGTGCCGGGTGTGCACCCAGAACTGGTACAGCAGGTTCAGCGCGGCGACGCTGACGAACACCAGCAAGGGCACGCCGGCGACGGTCATGGGCAGGTAGAAGATCCAGCTCAGCAGAAACCCGGTGCTGGTCTGGCGCAGGGCGGTGGAGAGGTTGTAGTCCTCGCTCTGGTGATGCACCGAGTGCGCGGCCCAGAGAATGTTGCGCTCGTGGCCCATGCGGTGCAGCCAGTAGTAGCAGAAGTCATAAAAGACGAAGGCAAAAATCCATACCCAGACACTGTCGGCCGAGAGCTCGAACAGCGCCAGGTGCTTGAGGGCAAACGCGTAGGTCAGCAGCCCTACGCCTTTGGTCAGCAGGCCGGTGGTGGTCGAGAGCACGCCGGTGCTGATGCTGTTGATCGCGTCCGCCAGCCGATAGTTGCTGACCCCGCGCCAACGGTCGGCCAGCAGCTCGACGGCGATCAGCACGAAGAAAAACGGCACCGCATACAGAATGAAGTCCATGACGCGCCCTGTACGGAATCTTGAGGACAGATCCTATGTGTAACCTCGAATTATCCCTATGGCAACGAGTGACAAATTAGTGGACATTTAACGCCATGAATCTGGAGAAAAGCCCATGAGCAAAAAAGTTGCAGTGATCCTTTCCGGCTGTGGCGTGTACGACGGCGCCGAAATCTACGAAAGCGTGGTGACCCTGCTGCGCCTGGACCAGCGTGGCGCGCAGGTGCAGTGTTTTGCGCCGAACATCGCGCAGCTGCATGTGATCAATCACCTGACCGGCGAAGAAATGCCCGAGTCGCGCAATGTGCTGGTGGAATCGGCGCGCATTGCCCGGGGCGAGATCAAGGACATCCGCGAAGCGGACGCCGAAGACTTCGATGCGCTGATCATTCCCGGCGGTTTCGGCTCAGCCAAGAACCTCTCCAATTTCGCCATCGAAGGAACCGGCTGCACTGTTCAACCGGACGTCCTGGCCTTGACCGAAGCCTTTGCCGAGGCCGGCAAGCCGGTCGGCCTGATCTGCATCTCGCCTGCCCTGGCGGCGAAAATCTATGGGCCGGGCGTGACCTGCACCATCGGCAACGACGCCGAAACGGCAGCGGCCCTGAACAAGATGGGCGCCACCCACAAGGACTGTGCCGTGAGCGATATCGTCGAAGACAAGGCGCGCAAACTGGTGACGACGCCGGCGTACATGCTGGCGCAATCGATCAGTGAAGCGGCTTCGGGCATCAATAAACTGGTCGACCGCGTACTCGAACTGACCCACGAAAACGACGCCTGACACCGCCCCCTGTAGGAGCTGGCTTGCCAGCGAAGGCGTCATAGCATTCGACGCAGATGTTGAATGTTCGATCGCTTTCGCTGGCAAGCCAGCTCCTACAGGGGACCGCGTGAACCTTAAGACTGGCGCGACAGCCGCGTCAGGATCCGGTCCAGCGCATTGGCAAACGCCTGCTTCTCCCGCTCGCCAAACGGCGCTGGTCCGCCGCTCATCTGCCCCTGTTCGCGCAAGTCGGTGAACAGATTACGTACGGCCAAGCGATCGCCCATGTTCTGCGCGTCGAATTCCTTGCCCCGCGGGTCCAGCGCAGCGACGCCCTTCTTTACGAGCCGGTCGGCCAGCGGCACGTCACTGCAGATCACCAGCTCACCGGGGACCGCGTGCTCCACCAGGAAATCATCCGCCGCATCCGGTCCGCTGGGCACCACGATCAGCTTGACCAGGGCCAAGCCCGGCTTGATCTGCGGCTGCCCTGCCACAAGCACCACTTCGAACTGGCGCTTGAGGGCGAACTTGACCACCAGGTCCTTTGCCGCCCGGGGGCAGGCGTCCGCATCGATCCATACGCGCATGTTTTTTTCCTCTTGAAAGCAAAAGATCGCAGCCTTCGGCAGCTCCTACAGGGATTAACGTACACCTGTAGGAGCTGCCGCAGGCTGCGATCTTTTAAGGATCCTCGGTTAAGAAACTGTCACCCGCCGCTTCTCGGCCATGCGACTACGGCTGTACAGCACGATGATCGCAAGCAAAGCCACAGCCTGAGCGCTCAACGAATACGCATCCGCATGAATCCCCAGCCAATCGAACTCAAAGAACGGCACCGGTCGCGTGCCGAAGATCCCGGCTTCCTGCAGCGCCTTCACGCCATGCCCGGCGAACACCACCGACAAAGCACAGAGCAGACCGGCGTTGATGCTGAAGAATAGCGTCAGTGGCAGTTTCGCCGAGCCGCGCAGGATCACCCAGGCCAGGCCAACCAACAGCACCAGCGCCGTCGCACCACCGGCCAGCACCGCGTCATGGCCAGCGGGACCTGCCTGCAGCCACAGGGTCTCGTAGAACAGGATCACTTCGAACAGCTCGCGATACACCGAGAAGAACGCCAGGATCGCAAAACCGAAACGCCCGCCTCCGCCCACCAGGCTGCTCTTGATGTAATCCTGCCAGGCTGCGGCATGACGACGGTCGTGCATCCACACACCGAGCCACAACACCATGACGCTGGCAAACAGCGCCGTCGCACCTTCCAGCAGTTCGCGCTGCGAGCCGCTGACATCGATCACATAAGCCGCAAGCGCCCAGGTACCCAGGCCGGCCAACAGCGCCAGGCCCCAACCGACGTTCACACTGCGTATCGCCGACTGTTGGCCGGTGTTACGCAGGAAAGCGAGGATCGCCGCCAGCACCAGGATGGCTTCCAGGCCTTCGCGCAGCAGGATCAGCAAGCCGGAGATATAGCTCAGTGACCAACTCAGTCCGTCGCTGCCCAATAACCCGGCGGACGCCTTCAACTTGGCCTTGGCCGCTTCCAGGCGCTGTTCCACCTGCTCCACCGGCAGGCCGTCCTGCAACGACTGACGGTAAGCCATCAACGACTTTTCCGTGTCTTTGCGCACGTTGGCATCGACGTTGTCCAGGGAGCTTTCGACCAGCTCGAAGCCTTCCAGATACGCCGCTACCGACAGGTCATAGGCCTGGTCGTGATCGCCGTCACGGTAGGCCGCGACGCTCTTGTCCAGGGTGACGGCGGTGTAGTCGAGCAACTGCGCCGGGCCACGCTTGGCCTGTGGCGGCTGCGCCCGTTGCGCGCGGAAGGTCGCGGCAGCCTGCGGACCGTCGGCGGCGTGCACTTCGGCCGGGGTCTGGCGGGCCAACTCGGCAATGTCATAGGTCTTGTCGCCGCTGGCGGTCGCCGGATCGGCGCTGAAGCTGGCGATGTAAGTGGCCAGGTCCCAACGCTGACGATCATCCAGCTGATCGCCAAAAGCCGGCATGTCGGTACCTTCGACCCCCAGGCCCACCGTGTTGTAGATCGCGTAGAGGCTCAGGTGATCGAGGCGCGCGTTATCACGCAAATTGGCCGGCGGCGGGGTCAGGCCGACACCCGCCGGTCCATCTCCAGCGCCCGTATCGCCGTGACACACCGAGCAATGCTGGGCGTACAGTGGCGCGCCGCGAGTCGGGTCCGGGGTAATGATCGGCGCCTGGCTGACTTCATAGGCCACGGCCAGCTTCGCCCCGAGTTGGCGAGCCTGGCGGGCGACGTCGGCGCCATCCTGGCGGGCGCTGATCGCCTCGCGCAGCTTGGTGATGCCCTGTTCCAGCCCGGCCTTTTCCGGTTTGGCCGGCATCGCGGCAATCAAGCCTTGGACCGCCTGGACGAACTCCAGTTGCTCACGATACTCGGATTCGTTGGCGACCTTGCCGGCCTGCACGGCTTGCGGATAGTCCGCGCCGATGTAGTCGAGCAGGTGCAGCGCTTGCGGTGCGCCCTCTACCGTGTCGGCCAGCAGATTAAAACTGCACAAGGCTAACACCGGCGCTATCAGCCAGGCCAGGAAACGGAACGGGGCGATCATGAATGAATCTCAATTGGAAACACGAAGTAACATATTGTTCACTCCCAATCACTTTCACTCAAGCTTTGTTGTGGGGCGCGTTACTGGACTTAAACGAAAAAGGCGACCTGATAGGTCGCCTTTCCTGTGCCGGAGGGCTTAAACCGCGGCTTTGCGCAGGGTCGCCATGAACGCCGCCGCGCCAATGAACAGCCCGGCGAAGGTACGGTTCATGCGCTTTTGCTGTTTGGGTGTGCGCAACATACGCAGCACTTTGGAAGCCAGCCCGGTGTACCCGGCCATGACGATCAGGTCGACGCAGATCATGGTGGCACCGATGATCACGTACTGGATCAGTAGCGGCGCTTGCGGATCAATGAACTGCGGCAACACCGCCAGCATGAACACCAACGCCTTCGGGTTGCTGATGTTCACCAGAAAACCGCGGAACACCAGGGCCATCGGCTTGCCAATCGGCCGGATCGCCGCGTCATCGCTCATGTCGCTGGGCAGCGCGCGCCATTGTTTGATCGCGAGATAAACCAGGTACGCCACGCCGAACCATTTGATCGCAAAGAACGCAGTGGCCGACGCCGTGAGAATCGCGCCCACACCAGCACCGACAATCGCGATCTGCACCGCGAGCCCCAATTGCAGGCCCAGGGCGTTCCAGTAACCGCGCCAGAAACCGTACTGCAGACCGCTGGACATCGACGCAATGGCGCCGGCACCGGGGGACAGGCTGATCACCCAGCAGGCGGCAAAAAACGCCAGCCATGTTTGAAGCTCCATTGCACACCTCGACATCGGACTCGTGACAGATGTCTAAGCTAATGCGGCTTTGGATCGATGACCAACGATTTTTTTGCGAGACGTTACAACTTTAGGGCCCCTTCGCGAGCAAGCCCGCTCCCACATTCGATCGTTTGTGGACACAAAATTTGTGAACAATACTGGTCCAATGTGGGAGCGGGCTTGCTCGCGAAAGCGGTGTATCAGGCGGCAGAGGGCTTATTTTTCAAACCCGCTGGAAGGGAATACATCCGTGCCACGCCAACGCCGCACCGAACGCTGGAAGAACAGGCTGTTGGGCACTTGCACCATGGCGCTGCCAGTACCCAGCTCTTCGGCCTCGATCAACGTGGTGTACAGCAGATTGATCGCTATCACCCGCCCTTTGACGCCAGGCTTGTCGGTGGTGTCCACCAACTCGACCACATCACCGAGGCGGAACGGGCCAACCGTGAAAATCAGGATCGCGCACAACAGATTGGAGAGCACGCTCCACATGGCGAAAAACGCCACGGCGGCCACCGCGACGAAACCCGACAGCGCCGTCCACAGCACCGTGGCCGAGACCCCGAGGCGCTCCAGCACGAAGATCAGCGCACTGCCCATGATCAGCCAGCGCAGACCGCCGCGCAGCGGCATCAGCAATTGCGGCGGAAACGGGTAGCGTTCCCCGAGACGGGTCAGGCACTTGGCAACGAAACGCTGGGCGATGTAACCCGCCAGCAGGATCAGCAGGATTTGCACACCGAGCCAGATCGGTTCGATCCACATCGCCGGCAGCGGTAGCTTGAACGCCTCCATCAGGACAGCGCCTCCAGCTCCGCCTGCATGCTTTCCAGCAGTTCCAGGGCTTCCATCCAGGCTTCTTCCAGCTCTGCTTCACGCACCTTCAGCTTGGCCTGCTCGGCCAGCAGGTCGCGCAGTTCATTCTTGCGCAAGGGTTCGTAGATGTCGCTGTCGCCCAGGCTGGCATCGATCTTCGCCAGTTTCTCGTGCAGCTTGCCCAACTCGGCTTCGAGCTTGTCGGCCTCGCGCTTGTGCGGCGCCAGTTGCTGACGCAACGCCGCGGCGGCCTGACGCTGGGCCTTCTTGTCGGTCTTGTCCGGATTGACCGGGGTGTTGCTGACCGGCGCATTGCGCTGACGGTACTCCACCAGCCAACGGGTGTAGTCCTCCAGGTCGCCGTCGAACTCTTCGACCTTGCCGTCCGCCACCAGGTAAAAATTGTCGGTGGTGCTCTTGAGCAAATGACGATCGTGGGAGACCACCAGTACCGCACCGCTGAATTCCTGCAGGGCCATGGTCAGCGCCAGGCGCATTTCCAGGTCCAGGTGGTTGGTCGGTTCGTCGAGCAGCAACAGGTTCGGCCGATCCCAGGCAATCAAGGCCAGCGCCAGGCGCGCCTTTTCACCACCGGAGAAATTCAGCACCGGCTCGTCGATCCGTGCACCTCGGAAGTCGAAACCGCCGAGGAAATCGCGCAGGGTCTGTTCGCGCTCGGTGGGCGCCAGGCGCTGCAAGTGCAGCAACGGGCTGGCCTTGGAATCCAGGGAATCGAGCTGATGCTGGGCGAAGTAGCCGACCACGGTGTTCTCGCCACGGGTCAGGCGGCCGGACAGCGGCGACAGCTCACCGGCCAGGTTCTTGATCAGGGTCGATTTACCGGCGCCGTTCGGGCCGAGCAGGCCGATCCGCGCACCGGGGGTCAGTTGCAGCTTGACCTTCTCCAGCACGGCCTTGTCGCCGTAACCCAGGCGGGCATCGGACAGGTCGATCAGCGGGCTGGAAATCTTCTGCGATTCACGGAAGACGAAGTCGAACGGCGAGTCGACGTGGGCCGCAGTCAGCTCTTCCATCCGCTCCAGCGCCTTGATCCGGCTCTGGGCCTGGCGGGCCTTGGTGGCCTGGGCCTTGAAGCGGGCGATGTAGCTTTCCATGTGCGCACGCTGCGCCTGCTGCTTTTCGTAGGCCTGCTGTTGCTGGGCCAGGCGTTCGGCACGGGCACGTTCAAAGGCGCTGTAGCCACCGCGATAGAGGGTGATCTTGCGCTGATCGACGTGAGCCACGTGATCGACCACGGCATCGAGGAAGTCCCGGTCGTGGGAAATCAGCATCAAGGTGCCTGGATAGCTTTTGAGCCACTCCTCGAGCCAGATGATGGCGTCGAGGTCCAGGTGGTTGGTCGGTTCGTCGAGCAATAGCAGGTCCGAAGGACACATCAAGGCCTGCGCCAGGTTCAGGCGCATCCGCCAGCCACCGGAGAAATCGCCGACCTGGCGATCCATCTGCTCATTGGTGAAGCCCAGGCCTGCCAGCAGCTTGCGAGCGCGGGCATCGGCGGTGTAACCGTCGGCACTGTCCAGCTCGGAGTGGTAGCGGGCCTGTGCGGCACCGTCATGGGCCGCTTCGGCTGCCGCCAGGTCCCGTTGCACCTGGCGCAGGCGCAAGTCGCCATCGAGCACGTAGTCGACCGCCAGGCGCTCGAGCGTGTCGACCTCCTGGCGCATGTGGGCGATACGCCAGTCGGCCGGCAGGAAGCAATCACCCGAGTCCGGGTGCAGTTCACCCCGAAGCAAGGCGAACAGGCTCGATTTGCCAGCGCCGTTGGCACCGATGAGGCCGGCTTTCTGGCCGGCGTGCAGGGTCAGCTCGGCGTCTTCTAGCAGACGTTGCGGGCCACGCTGTAAAGTCAGGTTCTGAAGTCGAATCATAATGGCGGCGGAGTCTACCAGCTTCGCTCGCAACTGGCGCGAGTAGCACTATGTCCTCTGACCTGTGGAGCTTTTCCCTGACCCTTTATTCCCGCCCTGGTGTTGAACAGGCGTGCCTGCAATTGCAGTCGGCCGGCGTCAGTGTGTGTCTGCTGCTGTGCGGGGCATGGCTGGGACAGCGGGGTATCGCCTGCAATGAACAACGCCTGCAGCAACTTCGCGGTGTGGCGCAAGCCTGGGACGCTGATGTCGTGCAGCCGTTGCGGGCCCTGCGCGCGCAATGGAAATTTGCCGCCACGCAAGATGCCGAGCTGCACTCGCTACGCGAGCAGGTCAAGACACTTGAGTTGGAGGCCGAGCGAATTCTGTTATTGCGCCTGGAGCGATCGGCCGAAGGCTGGCCGCAAGCTGCCGCGACCGACCTGGCGGTCTGGCTGGAAGGTGTGACGGCAGAGGCCGCCCACCTCGACCGCGACGCGCTGCATCAACTGCGCGTCGCGGTAACCGGCACTTAAGAAGCGCTGGTTGGGGTGGAGCTGTTGCTCGACGGTGCCACTGGCGTTGGCGCAGTGGAGGCAGTCGAGGCCGTTGCTGTCGGCGCAGGAGCAGCCGAAGCAGTGGGTGCTGGCGCTGGGGTCGCTGGCTTGGCAGCAGGCGCCGGAGTCGGCTTGGCGACAGGAGCCGGCTTGGTAGCAGCGGCCGGTTTTTTCACAGCAGGTTTTGCAGCTGGTTTTGCAGCTGGTTTGGCTGCTGGTTTTGCCGCGGCAGGCTTGGCTGCCGGTTTCGCTGCGGCAGGTTTTGCGGCAGTGGCTGGCTTGGCGGCGGCAGGTTTGGCAGCAGCGGTTTTAGCAGCCGGTTTGGCGGCAGGTTTGGCGGCTGCTTTTGCCGCCGGTTTGGCTGCTGGTTTTGCAGCTGACTTGGCAGCGGTTTTAGCCGCGACAGGTTTTGCGGCCGGCTTGGCAGCAGGTTTTGCAGCGGCAGTTCTGGCAGCTGGTTTGGCGGCTGCGATTTTCGCCGCGGCAGGTTTCGCAGCAGCGGTTTTGGCAGCTGGTTTCGCAGCAGGTTTCGCAGCAGCGGTTTTCGCCGCGGTTGTCCGGGCAGCAGGTTTGACAGCTGCAGTTCTAGCCGCCGGTTTTGCAGCGCTGGCCGCGACAGGTTTTTTCGCCGCAGTTGTTGCAGCAGGTTTGGCTGCGGCTTTCACCGGTGCCTTGGCGGCAGGTTTGGCGGCAGGCTTGGCCGGTGCTTTTGCGGCAACCGGTTTGGCAGCGGCTTTCTTCGCAGGGGCCGCAGCAGGCTTGGCCGAACGCAGGGACAACGCCTTGCCGACAGCCTCTTGTACGCGACCAACACCCTGGGCCAGTTTCAGGCTTTCCTGGGCATCGCGCTTGAGTTGCAGAATGTAGCCGCGAGTTTCCGATTGACGATCCTTGAGTGCATCAAGCAGGTCCTCGAGCTGCTTCACCGCGTCCTTCGCCTTGGTCTGCGCCTTGGCCTTTCCAGCCGCCGCTGCGTCCTGCAATTTGGTACGGGATTTGTGCAATTTCTCTTGCGCTTTTCCGCGCTGCTTTTCCAGTTTGGCGAGCAGTTTTTCAGCATCGGCCAAAGCTTCGGAACAAGCGTTTTCGAGATGCTCGAGCAAGCTGCCCGAGAGTTGTTGGAGCAGGTGCAACGGAGTACTTACAGGCTTCTTGGTGGCCGACATGGTTTACCTCCTGGCTGGCGTGAGTGCGGCTCATACTAGACCTCTGCTGCTACCGCCGCTAGGGCATCTTGACAGTATCCAAAGCGCTGCGTTGCAACGAATTGAAAATGTTCTGTGCCGATGCAAAAGCAGTTCACCGTTAAACGCATTCACGCTGGCATAATCGCCCGCAACCCAGGCCGGAGAGTGCCCATGTCGCGCTACCTTTTTTTATCGCTGTGCGTGATATTTTCCGTGGCCAACGCCGCTGAAAAAAACCAGGAAAAAGAGGCTCATGATCTCGCTTACAGCCTGGGCGCGAGTCTCGGCGAACGCTTGCGCCAAGAGGTGCCCGAATTGCAGATCCAGGCACTGGTCGACGGATTGCAGCAGGCCTATCAAGGCAAGCCACTGGCGCTGAAGGACGAGCAGATCGAACGGATTCTGGTCGAGCACCAAGCCCTGGCTGCGACGCAATCGCCTGCGCCGGAAAGTGAGTTGGCTTTGGAAAAAGAGCAGCGTTTTCTCAGCGAAGAAAGAGCCAGGCCCGGGGTTCGTCAACTGGCCGATGGCATCCTGCTGACAGAGCTGGCACCCGGGACAGGTGACAAGGCCGGGCCGAATGGCAAGGTGCAGGTTTTGTATGTCGGTCGCCTGCCTGACGGCACAGTGTTCGACCAGAACAGCCAGCCGCAATGGTTCAGTCTCGACAGTGTGATCAGCGGCTGGCGCAGCGCCCTGCAAGACATGCCGGTCGGTGCGAAATGGCGCCTGGTGATTCCATCGGCGCAAGCCTATGGCGCCGACGGTGCCGGTGACTTGATCGCGCCGTACACGCCCCTGGTATTCGAAGTCGAGTTACGCGGCGCAGCCGGCTGAACAGCAGAAACGAAAACGGTGCGCATCGCGCACCGTTTCACTGACATTGCAGGAGCTCGGTTCAGGCCTGAACCGGAGCCTCTTCCTTGTGAGCGGTATGCAGCACTTCGATCAGGCAGTCTTCCAGCTCAAAACGCTCATGCAACAGCCCACCCAGTTCCTTGAACTTCTCCGCGACGCATTTGCCGGCATCACACAAATCATTGAAAGCGAGCAGTTTCTCGGTGATGACGTCGATGCGCGGGTAGATCGTCTCGGCGAGTTCCAGGCCACGCTTGTCATTGAAGGCCTTGGCCTCCCCCGTCAGCTGTTCGTAGATCTCGAAGTGGCCGGCGGATACGTAGTCGACCAGCACCCCACAGAATTCCTGCAAAGGTTTTCGGTTTTCGCCTAACGCCTCAGGCTTCTCGCCGAGCGTGTCATAGGCCCGAACCAGTTCGTGACGTTCCTGCAACCAACGATCGATCAGCAGATGTACTCCACCCCAACGTTCCTGAGCATTCTGACAACTTTCGAGCATGGCGGTCTCTCTTCCCTTGTGGGTCATGCTGCTCTACACCTGTCGCACACTTGAGAATCAAGATTCGACCAGGCAGAGCGTCATCGAGCAACATAAATCCAATGACACGTGCGGGCCAGATTATGCCCGCACGACGGTGGCTTCAAGGTACGCAGACGATAAAGTTCATACAAGTGTTTAATCGCCGGCAAGTACCCGCTGCGCCGACTCGCCGCCGAGCGGTCGTCGGCTGACGCTCAAGACCAGGCGTATCAGCTGATAAATACCCAGGATCATCACCGCAACGAAGAACAGCAGGCTCCATTCCGGGATACTCAAATCGAACAGCGTCCAGGCGATCCGCGGGCAGTCGACGGCACCCTGGAACAGCCTCTGCACGGCATCCAGCCACGGTGCGCTGGTGAATACTTCGACCAGGTCAGGTGAGCAGGCGGAAAGTTGATGCACCGGATCGGTTTGCAGCAACACCTGGCGCCAGGCCGTGAAGGTCCCCAACAGGCTGCAGGACAGCCCGAGCAGCCAGTACACGAAGGATCCCAGGCGACCGGGACCGTGCACCGCAGCCATCAGGCAAAAACCGCTCAAGAGCGCCAGGCAAGCCCGCTGCACCAGACACAGACCACAGGGGCTGAGGCCTACCGCATATTCCAGGTAATAGGAAACGCCCAGGGCCAGGGCGCCTGCGATAAACACAGTAAAAAACAGGGAGCGTGGGCAGGCCAACGACATGGCGTTTCCGTAACGATCAAGAGTCCGGCCGCTACGGTAGTGGAAAGCGCGCAACCCTTACAAGGCGGGCAGATGCAGACATTTCAGCAATTGCGTAGGGAAATCCCGACAGACATCAGAGGATCAGATGAAGTGGTCTGTAGGACTTTGCTGAATGCGGACTGCGAAGGGAGAATTCCGACAGGATCCGCGGTTCGGATCGCCCACTCGAGCGATCCTTCACGCAGCGATCAACCGTGCGCCAACACCGGCAGCGGTGCCGCCAGCAAGCGCTCATCGAGCAAGCCCAGGCCTTCCTGGAACAGCTGGTTGCTGCGCTCGGTATCGCCCATCTGCGCCAGCAGGCGTGCCAGTTCGGCACAGGCTTCCGGGTTGCGCTGGACTCGCAGACTGCTTTCCAGATAGTCCCGGGCCTTGCCCCACAGACTGCTTTGCAGGCATAGGCGACCCAGTGTCAGCAACAGGCCTGGATCGGTCGGATGATCTTTCAGCCAGCCCTCGGCGAGGTGCAGCTGGCGAGCCGGGTCACTGCCGCGCACCAAGCCATAGAGGCGCGCCAGATGGCTGTCGTAGTTGCGTTTCAATGCCGTGCGCAAGACCTCTTCGGCCTCGACCTGGGCCCCCAGTTGCCGCAGCTGCTCGGCATAGGCGAGGACCAATTGCGGCTCCTGGCGCTGAGCAGAGGTCAGCTGCTGCCAGGCGCGATCAAGCGCTTGCAGACCGAGAGTCCCTCCCTCTTCCCGATGCGCTGCCAGGGACAGGTTCTCACCCCAGGCCCGACGCTCCAGTTCCGCCAGTTCAGGTGCGGGCAGGACTTTGTCCTTGCGCAACTCAGGCAGCAGGCGAATCACCGCCGACCAGTCGCCTCGCTGCTGATGCAGGCGCTGCAACTGACGCAGGACCTGTGCGTTATGCGGATGGCGCTCGTGCATCGCCTCCAGGGTCGCCAGGGCGCCTTCGGTATCACCGCGATCGGTCTGCAATTGCGCGTGGTTCAAGGCAATCGCCAACTCGGCCTGGGGCTGTCGCTCCAGCGCACGCTCCAGCAGGTTGTCACTTTCTTCGTAACGACCCTGCTCGTTCGCGGCGCGGGCAGCCCCAAGGTAGTAAAGCAGCGGTTGGCGCTCGGCCTCTGCGGCCCGATGCAAATGACGCTGCGCGCTCGCCCAGCGACCTTCGGCCAGGTCCAGTTGTCCGTGCTCGATCGCCACCTGGACCCGGCGACTGCGATTGCGCCGTGACCACGGATTGACCACGCCACCGGAGGTCGTCACCAGCTCGACCAAGGCCTTGATGCCCCAGACGACCACCCAGAGAACGGCAACCACGGCCAGGGTCGCCCACAGGCTCGATTCGTAGCGAAAGCTCTTGTAGGCGATCAGGACGTAACCGGAATGCTCGGCGATGGCCAGGCCCAGGGCAGCCGCCGCCGCAATGGCCAGGAACACGATCACATAGAGGCGTTTCATGGGGTGACCTCCTGCGCGGTATTGGCCGCAGGTTTGGCCATCGGCTTGATCGAGTCTTCGGCGTTGACGTTACGCCGTTCCAGGTAACCCTGGACCGCACTCAGGGTCCCGGTCAGGTCCGGGGTGACCACGGAGACCGGTTGCTTGCTCAGTTCGGCCACCTGCTCGAGCATCACTTTGCTCTGGGGATTGTCCGGGTTGAAGTTGCCCTTGAGCACATCCCGCGCCTCTGCCAGTGCCTGGGCATACACCGCAGCCTGACCGTTGAGCGCGGCCCATTGCGCCTGCTCCAGCGCCAGGCTCAGGGCAAGACGGACCTGGCTCAGGCTCTGCCCGGCCAGCAATGGGCGGACATTCTTGTCGGCGTTGAAATCGATACGGATGTAGCGCGAGATCTGATCCCACCATTGCGCCCAGCGACTGGCACCGTCGCCATCGGCGGTCAGCCCCAGCAGGGATTCGCCACGGTCCTTGTACTCGGGCGCAAGCTCGGTGAGGCTGATCACCTGGTCGCGCAATGCCCCCAGGCGCAGGAACAAACCGGTGCGATCCGGCTGCTCGGTGCTGCGCAAGGCCACCAGGGTCTTGGCCACTTGCTCGCGGGCGGCGAAGGAACCGGGGTCGTTCTGCTCACGGAGAATTTCATCGGCACCCTGCACCAGGGCCTGGGCGCTGCTGATGTCCTGCAACGCCGAAAGGCGCAGGCTGGCCAGTCGCAGCAAGTGCTCGGCCTCCGCCAGGCGCCAGTCCTTGCGGCTGGCGCCGAGGACGGTTTCCAGGCGTTGATTCAAGCGTTGCTGGTCGCCCTGCAACTGAGTCACCAGTCGGCTGCGTTCTTCCAGCACATCGGCATTGGGCAGTTGTTCCAGGCGCGCACTCAGGCGCTGCTCGTTCAGCTTCAGGCTCTGCGCCTGATCGTTCAAAGCCTGCACCTGACTCAGTTGCTGCTGGGTATTGGCTTGCAAGTGCCGCACTTGCCAGACTCCCCAGCCACCCACTGCGACACCGACGGCGCCTACCAGCAGCGCGACGATTGCCAGCCCGTTTCCTCGGCGCTGCTGCTCGACAGGGGGTGGTTGCAGTTCATCAAGAGGTGCATCAACCGGTGCATCGAGCACTGGCCGCGAGTCATCTTTAGGCAAGGCTGTTTCGCTCACGTATCCATCCTTTGCATTTAGAGAACGGGCACGGGATGCTCCCGTAACGCCGTCAGCAAAGCCGCGGCACTGGCGCCACGACAATCCACAACTGTCAGGGCCCCGGCGGCACGTGCCAGCTCGGCGACCCTGGGGCTTGGTACAAACAACGGCAACCGCGCCAACTGCGGCCAGGCATCGCCAGCCAATTGATGCAGGTGCTCAAAACCCTGTCCACTGCTGACCACCAGCGCATTCAGGCGTTCCGCCTCGATCCGCTGCCCGAGGGCTGCGGCCGGGTATTGCGGCAGCTCGCGGCGGTACAACTCCAGATACTCGACACTAGCACCTCGCTCGCGCAAACGCTCAGCCAGCAGTTCGCGTCCACCCTCCCCGCGCAGGATCAGCACCCGCGGATCAGGCCGGCCGACAGCCTCGCGCAGCGCTGCAAGTTCAAGCAAGGCCTCGCTGTCATCGCCTTGCGCCGGGAAGCTCACGTCCAACCCGCGAGCCTCGAGGATCTGCGCCGTCGCAGCGCCGACACTGAACCACTTCGCGCACGGTGCTTGCGGGCCAAACCGGTCGAGCAGTTCGACACCGATGCGCGCCGCCGGCTTGCTGACCACGATCACGGCGCAGTAGCGATCCAGTTCGCGGAACGCTTTGCCCATTGTCCCAGAGACCGGGATCGGCACGATGTCCAAAAGCGGCAGGCTGCTGCTGAAAATCCCCTGCTCGGCCAACAGGCTGCCTAGCGCCGCCGACTCATCCGCCGGACGCGTCAGCAGCAGGCGCCAGCCTGTCACTCGTGACCTGCCTCGCCATACACCGCCTTGAGGATATCCGCGGCGCCCTGGCTCAACAGGTCTTCGGCCACCCGCACACCCAACGCTTCGGCATCGCCACGCGGCGCACGCGCCTGGGCACTGAGCAGCAGACTGCCAGAGGGATCTCCCACCAGCCCACGCAGCCAGACCTCCTCGCCCTCGAGCACGGCGTAACAGGCGATCGGCACCTGGCAGCCGCCAATGAGGTGTTTGTTGAGGGCGCGTTCGGCGCTCACGCGGATCGCGGTGTCCTGGTGATGCAGCGGCGCCAGCAGGGCGTGAATTTCGCTGTCCCCGGTGCGGCACTCGATGCCCACCGCGCCCTGGCCACCGGCCGGCAGACTGTCGTCGACGCTGATGGCCGAGGTGATGCGATCTTCAAAGCCCAACCGGATCAAGCCTGCGGACGCCAGGATGATGGCGTCGTATTCGCCAGCGTCGAGCTTGGCCAGGCGGGTGTTGACGTTGCCGCGCAGGAAACGGATTTCCAGGTCTGGACGTCGGCTCAGCAGCTGGGCCTGGCGGCGCAGGCTGGAGGTGCCGACGATGCTGCCCGCAGGCAACGCCTCGAGGCTGGCGTAGGTGTTGGACACGAATGCATCGCGGGGGTCTTCGCGCTCGCAGATACAGAACAGACCGAGGCCTTCAGGGAAGTCCATCGGCACGTCTTTCATCGAGTGCACGGCGATGTCGGCTTCGTTTTCCAGCAGCGCGGTTTCCAGTTCCTTGACGAACAGGCCCTTGCCGCCGATTTTCGACAGCGGCGAGTCGAGCAGCTTGTCGCCGCGACTGACCATGGGTACGAGGGTCACGAGCAGACCCGGATGGGCCTGCTCCAGACGGGCTTTGACGTATTCGGCCTGCCACAGGGCAAGAGCGCTTTTGCGGGTGGCGATGCGGATCTGGCGAGAGGACATGGATCAATCCGTACTGAATAGATACGGCGGATAATAACAGCTCAGCCAAATCCACTTTGACTTGTATCAGAAACTACTCGGCCTCCCTGGCCCCGGATATCCGGCAATCGGGTGTGCAGTCCGCCTGCGATCAGCGAATCAAAGCTGTTGCATCATTTTCCGCACGCCAGCCACGTGGCGTCGGCTGACGATCAAGGCATCGCCATTGAGGCCCTTGAGGAACAGCTGGAAATGCCCCAGCGGTGTTCGTTGCAAGCGCTCGATGCGCTCGCGAGCGACCAGTGCGTTGCGGTGGATGCGCACGAAACGGTCACCGAATTCATCTTCAAGGGCTTTGAGGGGCTCATCGAGCAGCACCTCGCCGCTTTCGTGGCGCAAGGTCACGTACTTGTGGTCGGCGATAAAATAGACCACCTGATCCAGCGGGATCAGCTCAATGCCCTTTCGGGTACGGGCACTGATGTGGCTGCGCGGGCCACTGCCACTCTCGGCAGCGGGACGAGTCAGGGCGGCGAGCTGGCCACGGTTGGGCCGTTCGGCTTTTTTCAACGAGTCATGTAACTGTTCAGTTCTCACAGGTTTCACCAGATAGCCTACGGCGCTGGCCTGTAAGGCTTCCACGGCAAATTCATCGGGGCCTGTGCAAAACACCACGGCAGGCGGGGTTTCGCGTTCGCACAATCGCGCGGCCACTTGCAGGCCATCGAGGCCTGGCATGCGGATATCGAGCAGCACGATATCCGGTTTGTGGCTGTCGATCAGTGCCAACGCTTCTTCGCCGTTCGTGGCGCTGGGCTCCAGGACACTGTATCCCTCGAGTTCACCAACCATTCGGCTCAGGCGCTCGCGGGCTAGGGGGTCGTCATCAACGATCAGGACATTCATATTGCGCTGGATTCCTGCGTGAGTCTCGCACAAGGATAGCGTAGACAGGTGAAGTGACGTCCGTCACCGCGATCCACGCTAAGACTAGCGCGAGCGTGAAAAAGTGCCGCTGGTCGGGCAGCTAATTTTTCATCTGCCGGGCGATTAGCGGCCCAGGCCCGCTTTGGCGACACATCGCCACAGGGTTTGCTGATACGCAATATGAACACCCCTCTTCTTATAGTCCTCTTGCGCACCGAGAAGTGCGCTCATCCTCCTGTCCAACTGTAGACGGTTGCCGGAACGATATTGCTCAATTGAAAAATATCGTTGTGCAAATTGTTCGCACACAGGCTCTGGCATGCCGAACGATGAAAACCAATCGACCAGTGTCAACGACAGGATTGGCAACCCTGTTATTATCCGCGGCAGCTTTCAACGCCATTTTTCTTCAGCCGATACGAGCGAATTCATGAGCACTGACAAGACCAATCAGTCCTGGGGCGGCCGCTTCAGTGAACCCGTCGACGCCTTCGTCGCCCGCTTCACCGCCTCCGTCACCTTCGACCAGCGCCTGTATCGCCACGACATCATGGGCTCGATCGCCCACGCTACCATGCTGGCCAAGGTCGGCGTGCTGACCGATGCCGAGCGCGACAGCATCATCGATGGCCTGAAGACCATCCAGGGTGAAATCGAGGCTGGCCAGTTCGATTGGCGCGTCGACCTCGAAGACGTGCACATGAACATCGAGGCGCGCCTGACCGACCGCATCGGCGTGACCGGTAAAAAGCTGCACACTGGCCGTAGCCGCAACGACCAGGTCGCCACCGACATTCGCCTGTGGCTGCGTGACGAAATCGACCTGATCCTCGGCGAAATCACCCGCCTGCAAAAAGGCTTGCTGGAGCAGGCTGAGCGCGAAGCGGGCGCCATCATGCCCGGCTTCACCCACCTGCAAACTGCGCAGCCGGTGACCTTCGGGCACCACATGCTGGCCTGGTTCGAAATGCTCAGCCGCGACTACGAGCGCCTGGTCGACTGCCGCAAGCGCACCAACCGCATGCCACTGGGCAGCGCCGCGCTGGCCGGCACCACCTACCCGATCGACCGCGAATACACCGCCCAGTTGCTGGGCTTCGATGCGGTGGGTGGCAACTCGCTGGACAACGTGTCCGATCGCGACTTCGCCATCGAGTTCTGCTCGGCCGCCAGCATCGCGATGATGCACTTGTCGCGCTTCTCCGAAGAGCTGGTGCTGTGGACCAGCGCGCAGTTCCAGTTCATCGATCTGCCGGACCGTTTCTGCACCGGCAGCTCGATCATGCCGCAAAAGAAAAACCCGGACGTGCCGGAGCTGGTGCGTGGCAAGAGCGGCCGTGTGTTCGGCGCGCTGATGGGCCTGCTGACCTTGATGAAAGGCCAGCCCCTGGCCTACAACAAGGACAACCAGGAAGACAAGGAACCGCTGTTCGACGCCGCCGATACCCTGCGCGATTCGCTGCGCGCCTTCGCCGACATGATCCCGGCGATCAAGCCCAAGCACGCGATGATGCGCGAAGCAGCCCTGCGCGGCTTCTCCACCGCCACCGACCTGGCCGACTACCTGGTGCGTCGCGGCCTGCCCTTCCGCGACTGCCATGAAATCGTCGGCCATGCCGTGAAATACGGCGTGGAAAGCGGCAAGGACCTGGCGGAAATGAGCCTGGAAGAACTGCGCAAGTTCAGCGACCAGATCGATCAGGACGTGTTTGCCGTGCTGACCCTGGAAGGTTCGGTCAATGCCCGCAACCACATCGGCGGCACTGCGCCGGCGCAGGTCAAGGCAGCTGTGGTTCGTGGCCAGGCTTTGATCGCCAGCCGCTAAACCGCCAAAAGCATCGCCAGCAAGCCCGCTCCCACATTTGACCCAGTTCTTCCAGAAAGAATACGATCCAATGTGGGAGCGGGCTTGCTCGCGAAGGCGGCCTCAAGAGCCCTACAAATTTACTTTTTGGACGCGACCATCGCCATGAACGCTGGCATCGCCGCTTCCTTGTCCGCCGCAATCCGCTGCACGTTCGGATTGTCTCCCAAGCGTTCCAGCAGCGCCTTGGCAGCCGGCAGCTCAGCCAGCAGATCGATACCAAAAAGCTTCTTGGCAACCCCACAAGCCAACGGCACGCTGTACAGGAAATACAGATCCGCCACGCTCAGTGTTTCACCGGCCACGTAGGGACTGAATTTTCCGTGCCGGCCTAGCGCCGCAATACCCTGCAACAGTTCAATCTTGGTTTTTTCCTTGATCGCATCCGGCACGCTCGCGCCGAAAAATGCCTCGGGGTAGCAAGCCCTTCCCGGCAGCTCGATGTACAACTCGATCTCCTTGGCCAGCGCCAGCACCTGCGCTCGCTCGAACGGATCGCTCGGCAGCAGGGGCATGCCTTTCTGGCTCTGCTCGATGTACTCCAGAATCACGCTGGTTTCATTGATGAAACCCTGCTCTGTACGCAGCACCGGGACTTTTCCGCGCGGGCTGATGGCCAGCGCTTCCGGGCTGGTGCCCGCGTAAAACGGCACTTCTTCGAATGGCAGTCCTTTCTCCAGCAGCGCCAGCTTGACCATGTTGTAGTAGTTGCTGACGGAAAAACCATAAAGCTTGAGCATCACAGAGCCTCCAGGCCGTGCGGGGTGGGCAGTGCCTGTTTATAGAACGCCCGAGGCTTTCTTGCCAGCAGCATCACGCTGCTGAATGCGGGTAAACTGGCGACCTTTCCCTGAGGAGCCTGCCATGAGCGAGCCAATCGATATCGATAACGACGAAGAAGAATTTGCCGAAACCACGCTGATCGAAGCCATCGAGAACCAGATCGAAAGCGATAACCCGCCAGCGGCCAAGGCAACGTTCAACAAGCTGACCCTGGTGGGTTACGAGCGTGACGAAATCCTCAACCTGATGGCCCACGTGCTGGCGGTGGAAATCGACGCAATCCTCGAAGAAGACCGCGCGTTCAATACCGAATGGTACGAAGCCGCGCTGCGGGCGCTGCCAGAGTTGCCGCCAGAAAAGAAATAACGCGTCGCCGTGACTGGACATACCGCACGAGTGGGATCACCTTAGGGGCGCTGTCGCCAAATTCCTAGAAAGTCTGGAGTCCTTATGTCGCTTACCCCTGAGTTGGTTGCCGAACTGGAAGTCCTCGCACTCTTCAACCTGGACAGTTCCCAGGAAGGTTTGAAAATTCATCAGACCGCTGCCCCGAAACACGTTGCCGCCGCCAAACGCCTGTTTGAGAAAGAACTGATCGACCAGCCTGATGGCGGTTATCTGACCAGCCTGGGCCGTGACGCCGCGCAAAATGTGCAAACCGTACTGACTATTCTGAGCGTTCAGGAAACAGCCTGAAATCCATCGCATGCCCACGGAAACCCCTGCCACGGGATTTCCGCGGGCGCATTCAGCTGCCTGGCGTCGCCCTGCGATAGAAATCTGACGCCAGAAATACAAAATCAGCTTAAAAGTCCCGGGGCCGAGGCGCTAAACTGCCCCTCATCCCGAGAGCCTCCACGTCCGAGCCCTGCGAGCCGGTTTGAGCTGACATGACCCGCACCCATGAAATCCGCCCCGATCTGGACGAGGGAATCGACCGCAAGGTTCTCAGCCAGCTGCGCGCACGCTTCCTCAAGCTCAACGAGGGGCGCATGGCGCGTGCCATGGAAGGGTTGTCGACGCGCCAGCAAGGGGTGTTGAACCTCCTTCCGCTGTTCTTCCACGTCAATCATCCGCTACTGCCGGGTTACGTCTCGGGCAGCACGCCCGCCGGGCTGTCGAATTTCGAGCCGGATGCCAGCGTCCTCGCCGAAGCCCAGCGCCTGACCCGTTCCTTTTCCTATAAGCCGCGCCACGGCAGCAATCCACCCCGACCGATTCATGGCCTGTTCCTGATGGGCAGCCTCGGTACCCTGGCCCAGGCTGAGCAGAGCGATATGGACGTGTGGGTCTGCCACAGTCCGGATCTGAGCGAAAACGAACTCACCGAGTTGCGCAGGAAATGCCAACTGCTGGAAACCTGGGCTGCCAGCCAGGGCGCCGAGGCGCACTTCTTCCTGATCGACCCCGTCCGTTTCGTACGCGGTGAGCGCGACAGCCAGCTGAGCTCCGAAGACTGCGGTACCACCCAGCATTACCTGCTGCTGGACGAGTTTTATCGCACCGCGATCTGGCTGGCCGGGCGCACGCCCATTTGGTGGCTGGTGCCGGTGTACGAGGAAGCCAACTATGACCGCTACACCCATGCGCTGACGTCCAAGCGCTTCATCCGCGCAGACGAAACCCTGGACCTGGGCCATCTGGCCTACATTCCGCCCGGGGAATTCATTGGGGCCGGGCTCTGGCAGTTGTTCAAGGGCATCGAGTCGCCGTACAAATCGGTGCTCAAACTCCTGCTGACCGAGGTGTACGCCAGCGAACACCCCAGGGTCCAATGCCTGAGCCTGCGCTTCAAGCAGGCGGTGTTCGCCAACCGGCTCGACCTCGATGAGCTGGACCCCTATGTCGTGGTCTATCGGCGCATCGCCGAATACCTCATCGCCCGCAATGAACCGGAACGCCTGGAGCTGGTGCGCCGGGCGCTGTACCTGAAGGTCAATCGCAAGCTCACCGGCAACGGCGGGCGCACCCAGGGCTGGCAACGCTCGCTGCTGGAGCGCCTGACCCACGAATGGCAATGGGACCATCGCCAGTTGGCCCTGCTCGACAGCCGCAGCCAGTGGAAAGTCCGGCAGGTCAGCTCGGAGCGCCGGGCGCTGGTCAACGAACTGAATTTCAGCTATCGCTTCCTGACCCGGTTCGCCCGCCAGGAACACACCATCAGCCTGATCAACAAGCGCGACCTCAGCGTGCTGGGCCGACGCCTGTACGCGGCGTTCGAGCGCAAGGCGGACAAGGTCGAGTTCATCAACCCGGGCATCGCCCCGGACCTGGCCGAAGACACCCTGACGCTGGTGTACGCGCCCAGCAGGAAAGAACCGAAACAAAGCCAGTGGGGCTTATACAACGGTAGCCTGACCGTGCTCGAGTGGGAACATTTCGCCCCAATCAAGCGCAGCCGCCATCTGCTCGAGCTGCTCGCCTGGTGCCACCGCAACGGCGTGATCGACAGCAGCACCCGCCTGGCCTTGCACCCGGGCAGCAGCGACCTGAGCGAATTCGAGCTGTTCAACCTGCTGGGCAGCCTGCAACAGAGCATTCCCCTGCCGCTGCCTACCGTCGCTGAAGAGCCGCTGCTGCACGCCAGCGTGCCCAGCGAGGTGCTGATCCTGGTCAACGTCGGCATCGATCCGCTCAAGCACCACCGCGAACTGAACATCCTGATGACCACCGAGCGCACCGACTCCCTGAGCTACGCAGGTGTCAGGGAAAACCTGGTGCTGACCCTGGACCAGGTCACGCTCAACAGCTGGAACGAAGTGCTGGTCAGCCGTTACGACGGCCCACATGCCCTGCTCGATTGCCTGCGCGACTATCTCAACAGCCTGCCCGGCGGGGCGCAGCAGCCCAGGTTGCGAGTGCGCTGTTTCTGCCACAACCGCGCGCAATTCATCGCCCAGCGCATCGAAGACATCTTCGACATCGCGCAGAACCTGCTGCTGAGCAAACTCAATCACCGCTACCTGATCCAGGTCCAGCAGCATTACCACGTGCTGGAGCTGATACCCGGCCAGGTCAAGCACATCGCGCTGGCCTCCCTGCCGGCCCTGCTCGATTACCTCGGTGAAGAACGGGCGAGTTACAGCCCGCTGCACCTGGACCCGATGGCATTGGACGACCACGACCTGGCGCTTCTCCTGCCCATGGGCCGACCGGACTGCATCCAGGTGTTCTACCGGGTCAACGAAGCGCAGGCCGACCTCTACGTGCTCGATGAATTCAACGCCTTGTGGCAGCAGCGCCTGCCGTGGCATGACGAACAAAGCCTGCTGGTGCCGCTGCAGCGTTTCCTGCATTCGATCCAGTACCGGCGGGACGCTGCGCTGCCGATGGACGGGGCACAGCCTGCGAACCTGGACACCCTGTATTACCAACTGCTGCCTTCAGGTGCAGGCAAGGCGCGGCGGATCGAAGCCCGATCGGCACCGCAAACCCCGGCCGACAAACCCTTCTATGACGTACAGGCGATCGTCGGCAAAGCCGCACCGGGCAAGGTGCGGGTCACGTTGTATTGCAATCAGCGGGAGTTTTCCGAGCTGGAACATGGCGACCAGCTGTTCAGCGTGGTCGCTCGGGAAATCTTTGAACAACGCCGCGAGACCGAACGCTACCGCTGCTACATCACCGATCTGGACCTTTCGGGCCTGCTCGGTGATGGTCAGGGGTCAAGCCATCTGTATCTGCGCTACAAGGCCGACCTGGAGCGCGCATTGAACGAGGCGCTCGGGCAGGTCTGAGAGGACGTCACTCGGGGAAGGCGCCGCCGTTGGCTGGCTGCGATTCGACTTCAAGCAGGGTCAGTTTCAAGGTCTTGCCACCCGGCGCCGGCCAGTCGATGTGTTGACCGACCTTGAGCCCCAGCAGCGCACTGCCGACGGGCGCCAGGATGGAAATCTTGCCCTCGTCGGCATTGGCATCCTTCGGATACACCAGCGTGAGGTGATAGTCCTTGCCACTGCCTTCTTCGCGGCAGTGCACACGGGAATTCATGGTCACGACATCGGCGGGCACTTCATCGTGGCCGACCAGTGTATCGGCGCGATCCAGTTCGGTTTGCAGCGCGATAACGCCCGGCAGCGTTTCGTCCAGGCTGTCGATCAGGCGCTCCAGACGTTGTACGTCCAGACGGGTAAGGGTGATGGAAGGTGCGGTCATGATCAGGGCAGACTCCTTTCTTCTGCACGAAAAAAGCAAAACCCCGCCAGAAAAAGGCGGGGTTTTCACAAGCCTCGATGGGTTGAGGCGTACCCGGACACTATCACAGCTCAAAAAATATACAAGCCGCCACCGGCGTACGGCGATGTGCCCCTACCGGGGACCGGCGCCGGTCTTGCGCTGGGAGGCTTGGGTGCAGATGACCCGCCGACGTTCGTCATCCGCCGAGCGCCATTCGCGGATGTCTTCGACATGGCGGAAACACCCGAGACAGACCTTCTGCTCATCCAGCCGGCACACGCCGCTGCACGGCGAAGGGACGGCCGGGCTGACGTTGCTGTACAGCGGCTTGGGTGGCCGCACGGGGACTGGCTGGGTCACGGCGTTACAGGCCTTCGAAATCGAGTTCGATGCCGGCCTGCTGCTCGACGATGCGCTCGAGCATTTCACCCAGCTGCTCTTCGCTCTTGTCGCACATCCAGCGCTCGCTCTCTTCGTCGTAGTCGAAGTGAAAGCCCCCGGACACGGCTGCCAGCCACAGCTGACGCAGCGGTTCCTGGCGACTGAAGATCAGCTGGCTACCGTTTTCAAACTTGACGGTCAGCACACCGGCCGAGCTCTCCAGATCGATATCCAGGTCACTCTCGTCAAAAATATCCTCCAGCGTCTGCTGGGTGGCATCGACCAGATCGTGGAAACGGGCTTCGGACAAACTCATTACGGCAACCTCAAAAAGTGTCTGATCAGGCTCAAGCGCCGCAAGATACGGACGAGCCCCGCTGATTGCAAAGGATAACGATCATGCGCCCATATAGGTACATCAAACGCTGTACCTGTGGGAGCGGGCTTGCTCGCGAAGAGGCCGGCACATTCAACATCTTCGTTGCCTGAACCACCGCTTTCGCGAGCAAGCCCGCTCCCACAGGGTTCGATGTGTATGCGGCAAGGCCCGCCGGACGGGAGCCCCGTCGCATAGGCAAGCTGCCGGGTGGCCGGTATACTCTGGCGCAATTAATGCATTTTCAAGGATTTCGCCATGAAGCGCCTGATCTCTTCCCTTGCTGCGCTCCTCGCGGTTGCCTGCCTGGTGTCGGCCTGCGGTCAAAAAGGCCCGCTGTACCTGCCCGATGAGGACCAGGACCCGGCAGAGCAGGCTCAGTCCTCGCAAAAGCAGCCGTCCAAATCGCACAAGCACGACGTCTACCAATAATAAGGGAACATCATGGACGCTTTTAACTACCGTGACGGTGAACTGTTCGCGGAAGGTGTTGCCCTGTCTGCTATCGCCGATCGCTTTGGTACACCGACCTACGTTTACTCGCGCGCGCACATCGAAGCCCAATACCTGGCGTATGCCGATGCCCTGGCCGGCATGCCTCACCTGGTCTGCTTTGCGGTCAAGGCCAACTCCAACCTGGGTGTACTGAATGTCCTGGCGCGTCTTGGCGCCGGTTTCGACATCGTCTCCCGTGGCGAACTGGAACGCGTACTGGCCGCCGGTGGCAGCGCCGACAAGATCGTGTTCTCCGGCGTCGGCAAGACCCGTGACGACATGCGTCGCGCCCTGGAAGTCGGCGTGCACTGCTTCAACGTCGAATCCACCGACGAGCTTGAACGCCTGCAAGTGGTGGCCGCCGAGCTGGGTGTTCGTGCGCCGATCTCGCTGCGCGTGAACCCGGACGTCGATGCCGGTACTCACCCGTACATCTCCACCGGTCTCAAAGAGAACAAGTTCGGCATCGCCATCGCGGACGCCGAAGACGTGTACGTGCGTGCCGCGCAGCTGCCGAACCTGGAAGTGGTCGGCGTCGATTGCCATATCGGCTCGCAACTGACCACCCTGCCGCCGTTCATCGATGCCCTCGATCGCCTGCTGGGCCTGGTCGACCGCCTCGGCGATTGCGGCATCTACCTGCGCCACATCGACCTCGGTGGTGGCCTGGGCGTACGTTATCGCGACGAAGAACCGCCATTGGCTGGCGACTACATCAAGGCCGTACGCGAGCGTCTCGACGGTCGCGACCTGGCGCTGGTGTTCGAGCCGGGCCGCTTCATCGTCGCCAATGCCGGCGTGCTGCTGACCCAGGTCGAGTACCTCAAGCACACCGAGCACAAGGATTTCGCCATCGTCGACGCGGCCATGAACGACCTGATCCGCCCGGCGCTGTACCAGGCCTGGATGGACGTCACCGCCGTGCGCCCGCGCAACAGCGCAGCGCGCGCCTACGACATCGTCGGCCCGATCTGCGAGACCGGCGACTTCCTGGCCAAGGATCGTGAGCTGGCCCTGGAAGAAGGTGATCTGCTGGCCGTGCATTCGGCCGGAGCCTATGGGTTTGTCATGAGCTCCAACTACAACACCCGCGGCCGCGCCGCCGAAGTGTTGGTGGACGGTGACCAGGCATTTGAAGTGCGTCGCCGTGAGACGGTAGCCGAGTTGTTCGCTGGCGAAAGCCTGCTGCCGGAGTAAAACCATGCTGCTGCGTTTTACCAAGATGCACGGCCTGGGCAATGACTTCATGGTCCTCGACCTGGTCAGCCAGCACGCGCATATTCTGCCCAAGCATGCCAAGCAATGGGGCGATCGACACACCGGCATCGGTTTCGACCAGTTGCTGATCGTCGAAGCCCCGAGCAACCCGGACGTGGACTTCCGCTATCGGATCTTCAACTCCGACGGCTCCGAAGTGGAACAGTGCGGCAACGGTGCACGCTGTTTCGCCCGCTTTGTGCTCGACAAGCGCCTGACCGCGAAACGGCAGATCCGTGTCGAAACCAAGAGCGGCATCATCGAGCTCGATGTTCGCAGCGACGGCCAGATCAGTGTCAACATGGGCGCTCCACGCCTGGTGCCGGCCGACATTCCGTTCCAGGCGCCAGAGCAGGCCCTGAACTATCAGGTCGACGTCGATGGCACGCCGGTCGAGCTGGCCGCCGTGTCCATGGGCAACCCCCATGCCGTGGTGCGGGTCAGCGATATCAACAACGCACCGGTGCATGAACTGGGGCCGAAGATCGAACATCACCCGCGCTTCCCGGCACGGGTCAATGTCGGTTTTCTCCAGGTCATCGACCGGAGCCGCGCGCAGTTGCGCGTCTGGGAACGCGGGGCCGGGGAAACCCAGGCCTGCGGGACCGGCGCCTGTGCCGCCGCCGTCGCCGCGATCAGCCAGGGGTGGATGGATTCGCCACTGCTGATCGACCTGCCTGGCGGGCGCCTGTCCATTGAATGGGCAGGCCCTGGCCAACCGGTCATGATGACCGGCCCGGCAGTGCGCGTTTATGAAGGACAAGTGCGTCTTTGAGTGAGCCACAACCATGACCGATAAGCCCCAGGTTCCCGCCCTACAGCCCGACGAATCAGCGTCCGAAAGCCTGGAGGCGGCGGCGATTGCCGCGTACCTGGAGGCTCATCCGGACTTCTTCGTCGAGCACGAAGACTTGCTTGCGTCCTTGCGCATCCCCCACCGACGCGGCGATACCGTATCGCTGGTGGAGCGGCAGATGACCATCCTGCGCGACCGCAACATCGAATTGCGCCATCGCCTGTCGCACTTGATGGACGTGGCGCGCGACAATGACCGCCTGTTCGACAAGACCCGCCGACTGATCCTCGCCCTGCTCGATGCCACCAGCCTGGAAGACGTGGTGATCTGCGTCGAAGACAGCTTGCGCCAGGACTTCCAGGTCCCCTTCGTCAGCCTCATCCTGCTCGGCGACAACGCCATGCCGGTGGGTCGCTGGGTGACCCACGCCGACGCCCAGGTGGCCATTGGCGGCTTGCTGCTGGAAGACAAAAGCGTCAGCGGCAGCCTGCGCGAGCACGAGCTGGACTTCCTGTTCGGCGAAGAACAGCGCAAGCAGATCGGCTCCACCGCCGTCGTCGCCATCAGCCATCAAGGCATTCACGGCATCCTGGCCATCGCCAGCCGCGACCCGCAGCACTACAAGAGCTCGGTGGGCACGCTGTTCCTGAGCTACATCGCCGAAGTCATGGGCCGCGTGCTGCCACGGTTCAACAGCTCCCTGCGCTCGGTACGCTGATATGGAACGGCAACTGGACGCTTACTGCGAACACCTGCGCAGTGAGCGGCAGGTGTCGCCACATACACTCTCGGCCTACCGCCGCGACCTCGACAAAGTGCTCGGCTGGTGCGCCAAACAGAACATCGACAGCTGGGCCGCGCTGGACATCCAGCGTCTGCGTAGCCTGGTCGCGCGCCTGCACTCACAAGGTCAGTCGTCCCGCAGCCTGGCGCGACTGCTGTCGGCGGTACGTGGGCTCTATCACTACCTGAACCGCGAAGGCCTCTGCGACCACGATCCGGCCAATGGCCTGGCACCGCCCAAAGGCGAGCGCCGCCTGCCGAAGACCCTCGACACCGACCGTGCCCTGCAACTGCTGGAAGGTGGCGTGGAAGACGACTTTCTGGCGCGTCGGGACCAGGCGATTCTCGAACTGTTCTACTCCTCCGGGTTGCGCCTGTCGGAGCTGACCGGGCTCAATCTCGATCAGCTGGACCTGGCGGACGGCATGGTCCAGGTGCATGGCAAGGGCAGCAAGACCCGCCTGCTGCCAGTCGGCAAAAAAGCCCGCGAGGCGCTGGAAGAGTGGCTGCCACTGCGGGCCATGGCCAATCCGGCGGACGATGCGGTGTTTGTCAGCCAGCAAGGCCGGCGCCTGGGACCGCGGGCGATCCAGCTGCGGGTCAAGGCTGCGGGCGAACGCGAACTGGGACAAAACCTGCACCCGCACATGTTGCGACATTCTTTCGCCAGCCACCTGCTGGAGTCCTCCCAGGACCTGCGGGCGGTGCAGGAACTGCTCGGCCACTCGGACATCAAGACCACGCAGATCTACACCCATCTGGATTTCCAACACCTGGCCACCGTCTACGACAGCGCCCACCCACGGGCCAAACGCATGAAAGGCGACGATTAATGACCCTCCAACTGATCACTTTCGACCTCGATGACACCCTGTGGGACACCGCCCCGGTGATCGTCAGCGCCGAAGCCGTATTGCGTGAATGGCTGACTGAACATGCACCCAACCTGGGCGCGGTGCCGGTAGAGCATTTGTGGGCCATTCGCGAGCGCATCCTGAGCATTGAACCGGCGCTCAAACACCGCATCAGTGCCTTGCGTCGTCGCGTGTTGTTTCAAGCGCTGGAAGAAGCCGGTTATGCCCACGTCGAAGCGTCGGACTTGGCCGACCAGAGTTTCGAAGTGTTTTTGCATGCCCGGCATCAGCTGGAGATCTTCCCGGAGGTGCAACCGACCCTCCAGGCACTGGCCAATCATTACACCCTCGGCGTGGTCACCAACGGCAACGCCGATGTGCGGCGGTTGGGGCTGGCGGACTACTTCAAGTTTGCGTTGTGCGCCGAAGACATCGGCATCGCCAAACCCGATGCGCGACTGTTCCATGAGGCATTGCAGCGCGGTGGTGCAACCGCTGAGACGGCGGTGCATATCGGCGATCATCCAGGCGATGACATTGCCGGCGCCCAGCAGGCAGGGCTGCGGGCGATCTGGTTCAACCCGGCGGGCAAAATCTGGGAAGCAGAGCGCTTGCCGGATGCCGAGATTCGCAGCCTGACCGAATTGCCGGGGTTGTTGGCGCAGTGGAATGGCCTGACGCCGAACCTGTAGGAGCTGGCTTGCCAGCGAAGGCGGCCTCAAGGATCACACAAGATTCAAGGGCCCCTTCGCCGGCAAGCCGGCTCCTACAGGATCTGCGCACGATTTTGAGCCACCCATGAAAAAGCCCGCAGCGACGGCGGGCTTTTTCAGCAAGCGCGTAGCAGCCTCAGATAGGCCGGCTACCGTACTTGTTGTCAGGCTTCTTGGGCGGATCGGCGACCACATTGGCCTCCACTTCCTGCACCTTGCCGCCACGAGCCAGGAATTCTTCCATGGCCTTGGCCAGGGCGTCACGTTCCTTGTTCTTGGCCTCGACACTCGGCAGCTCATCGACCGATACCGCTGCCTTGGCTTTGCCTTTGGCGGTCGGAACGGGGGCATCACCGCCGTCGTCTTCAGCGACGTCTTCCGCCGCTGCTTCCAGACCTTCTTCGGTTTCGTCGTCGTCGCCTACTTCGAGGTCGTCGTTTTCCAGATCATCGTCGCTCATGTTCTACCTCATGACTTGCGAAAAGCAGATTAGTTATAGCCCAGCTTTGCCCTCTGTCGAAGGCTGCCGGAAAAAAATCAACAGCCGCTGCTGACCAGCGGTTATGCCCCTTCACCATGCACGGTGGCGAGGACTTTACGAGCACCGCCATGATCACGGTGCTCGCCCAGATAAACGCCTTGCCAGGTGCCTAACGCCAGTCGGCCCGCCGAAATCGGCAAACTGAGCTGACAGCCAAGCACGCTGGCCTTGAAGTGCGCCGGGAGGTCGTCCAGGCCTTCGTCGTTATGCTCATAGCCGTCTGTTCCTTGTGGGATCAGACGATTGAAAAATCGTTCGAAGTCGCGACGTACCGCCGGATCGGCGTTTTCGTTGATGGTCAACGACGCCGAGGTATGCTGCAGCCACAAGTGCAACAGACCGACCCGACACGCCTTGAGTTCAGGCAAGCCGGCGAGTAACTCGTCCGTTACCAGATGAAAGCCCCGCGGCCTCGCCCGCAGGGTAATCAGAGTCTGTTGCCACATACAGTTCTCCGCACGTTCGGGGCGCATTCTAGCGCGCTCTGGGAAAAAACAAAGGCCCTAATATTCCTTCATTTCTGTAAGCCTTCGACCGTACAAATACACCCGGCGCAAACATCGTAAAACCTGTAGGAAAAAACCTTTCAGCTCTCCCTTCAATGACAAATCCCGGACAAAAAAATGCCCGGCAAGCCGGGCAATTTTTTTCATGCGCGTGCTTACAAGTTGTAGCCGCGTTCGTTGTGAAGCGCCAGATCGATGCCGACCGCCTCTTCTTCTTCGGTGATCCGCAGGCCCATGACGGCGTCCAGGACCTTGAGGATGATGAAGGTGACGATTGCGGTGTAGATCACCGTGAAGCCCACGCCTTTGCACTGAATCCACACTTGCGCGGCGATGTCGGTCACGGTGCCAAAGCCACCCAGGGACGGTGCAGCGAAGACACCGGTGAGGATCGCGCCGAGAATACCGCCGATACCGTGTACGCCGAAGGCATCCAGGGAATCGTCATAGCCGAGTTTGCGTTTGAGCGTAGTCGCGCAGAAGAAGCACACCACGCCTGCAGCCAGGCCGATCACCAGAGCGCCCATCGGGCCTACGGTGCCAGCGGCCGGGGTAATGGCTACCAGGCCGGCGACCACACCCGAGGCGATGCCCAGTGCGCTTGGTTTGCCGTGGGTGACCCACTCGGCGAACATCCAGCCCAGTGCCGCAGCGGCGGTCGCGATCTGGGTGACCAGCATCGCCATGCCGGCCGTGCCGTTGGCCGCCGCAGCGGAACCGGCGTTGAAACCGAACCAGCCAACCCACAGCATGGCCGCGCCCATCAGCGTGTAACCAAGGTTGTGCGGCGCCATCGGGGTGGTCGGGAAGCCTTTACGCTTGCCCAGCACCAGGCAGGCAATCAGACCGGCCACGCCGGCGTTGATGTGCACCACGGTGCCGCCGGCGAAGTCCAGTACGCCCCAGTCCCACATCAGGCCGCCGTTGCCGGACCAGACCATGTGCGCGATCGGTGCATACACCAGGGTGAACCAGATGCCCATGAAGATCAGCATCGCGGAGAACTTCATGCGCTCGGCGAAGGCACCGACGATCAGCGCCGGGGTGATGATCGCGAACGTCATCTGGAAGGTGATGAACACCGCCTCGGGGAATAGCGCTGCCGGGCCGGTCAGGCTGGATGGCGTGACACCGGCGAGGAAGGCCTTGCCCATGCCACCGAAGAACGAGTTGAAGTTGACGACGCCCTGTTCCATACCGGTGGTGTCGAACGCGATGCTGTAGCCATAGATGACCCACAGGACGCTGATCAGGCCGGTAATGGCGAAGCACTGCATCATCACGGAAAGAATGTTTTTGGAGCGAACCATGCCGCCGTAGAACAGCGCGAGGCCGGGAATGGTCATGAACAGCACGAGGGCTGTCGAGGTCAACATCCAGGCGGTGTCGCCGGAGTTGAGGACTGGGGCCGCCACTTCGTCTGCCGCCAAAGCAAGGCTGGGCATTACGATGGACAACAGGGCTCCTAGCCCTGCGAATTTACGCAGAGTCATTTTGTTTTCTCCTGGGGCGTTGGGTTTGTGGCGGCTTAGATTGCGTCGGTATCGGTTTCGCCGGTACGGATGCGAATCGCCTGTTCCAGATTGACCACGAAGATCTTGCCGTCACCGATCTTGCCGGTGTTGGCCGCCTTGGTTATCGCCTCGATAACCCGGTCGAGATCCTTGTCGTCAATGGCGACATCAATCTTCACCTTTGGCAGGAAATCGACCACGTATTCCGCGCCGCGATACAGCTCGGTGTGACCCTTCTGCCGACCGAAGCCTTTGACTTCAGTAACGGTAATGCCCTGCACGCCGATCTCGGACAACGACTCGCGCACGTCGTCCAACTTGAACGGCTTGATGATGGCAGTGACTAGCTTCATGAAAACTCTCTCCCGAATTTGGTGGACTTGCCCCAGGAAAACAAACCCGTCTCAAGTCTAAGCGCAGTGCCTGGCTTTGTAACGCATCGTCGGCCTTACCTGCCCGTCCGACGCCAGTTAACCGCTCCTTGCGAAACACTCCCCGCGTTTCGCCTGGCGCACTGCATTCGTCACAGCGACTGCATCAGTGCATGGGTCATCAGCATCTAAGCAGAAAGCTTGCCATCTCCACAAAACACATTGATTTCAAGCCTTTGCCAACAGATCGCGACTACTTCACGACAACACCCAACGGGTTACGCACAACAACGGTGCGATGCCGTCCGTCCGCATGCGCGAAAAGCGTGCATCCCTTGCCTGCGGAATTGACTATAGACACTGCGTGATACACTGCCCGCCATTGCTACCAGGACATTCCCCCATGCTCGCGCCCAAAGACTTCCTCGACGCCCTGACAGGCACCGCCTCCCGCCTCTTCAGCGGCGATACGCCACTGCCGAAAAGCGAAATCGAAAGCCAGTTCAAGGCTCTGTTGCAGAGCGGGTTCAGCAAGCTGGATCTGGTGAGTCGTGAAGAGTTCGATAGCCAGATGGTGGTGTTGGCGCGCACGCGGGCGCGGCTGGAGGCGCTAGAGGCGAAGGTTGCGGAAATGGAAGCGAAGCTCACTCCACCAACCGAGTAAACACCGCGATCCCTGTAGGAGCTGCCGAAGGCTGCGATCTTTTGATGTTCCGGGGGTGTACGGGATTTTGTGTAAACGGCGTTGCTGTTAATCCTGCACAAGCCTGTCTTCGAACTGGATACTGAACCTGTTTAACGCTCCCGCCCAGTCTCTGATTGGCATTGTCCACTTCTTGCTGATGTTGTTCAGCGCGAGATAAAAGAGCTTCATGACCGCATCGTCTGTCGGGAATGAGGCTCTGCTTTTAGTGACTTTGCGCAAGCTCATGTTGATCGATTCGATGGCGTTGGTGGTGTAAATCACCGTCCGTATCTCAGGCGGGTAATCGAACAACGGTATGACCCTCGCCCAGTTCTTGCGCCAGGATTGGCTGATCAGAGGGTATCGATCATCCCATTTGGCCTCGAAATCGGTCAGCTTCTGCTCGGCCATCTCGACGGTTGTTGACCGGTAGATAAGCTTGAGATCAGCAGCCGCTTCACGCTGATATTTCCACGATACAAACTTCAAGCTATTGCGAACCATGTGCACGATGCACAGTTGAACCGAAGCTTGCGGATAGACCACTTCGATGGCTTCAGGGAAGCCCTTGAGCCCATCTACACAGGCAATGAAAATGTCTTTTACCCCGCGGGTTCTAAGCTCTGTAACGACTTGCAGCCAGAACTTGGCACCTTCCGTCTGCGCGATCCACAGCCCTAACACCTCTTTGTGGCCGTCCATGTTGACGCCAATGGCCAGGTAAACCGCTTTGGTTCTGACCGCGCCGCTATCACGCACTTTGACGTGTATGCAGTCGAGGTAGAGGATCGGATAGAGCTCATCCAGAGGGCGCGACTGCCAGACCTTGACCTCCTCACTGACCGCATCGGTAATCGCCGAGATGAGGCTTGGAGAGACCTCAGTGCCGTACATTTCCTCCAGGTGCCCTTGGATTTCCCGAACAGTCATGCCACGGGCGTACAGTGAAATCACCTTGTCATCAAAGCCGGTCCAGCGCGTCTGGTGCTTGGATATCAGCTGAGGCTCGAACATGCCCTGGCGGTCACGGGGAATCTCCAGCGGTAGCTCGCCAAAGTCGCCCTTGAGCGTCTTGCCGCTATGGCCGTTGCGTGCATTTCCTTCGGCATTGGTCACCGCTGCGCTTTTGTCATGACCCAGGTGTTCGGTCATTTCAGCTTCCAGGGCCCGTTCGACGAGCATCTTGGTGAGCTGTTTGAGCAGACCGTTTTCGCCGATCAGATCCTCTGGCTTTCGGTAATTGGCCAACAGGCTATCGGCCAGTTTTACCAACTCAGGATCGGGTTTGACTCGCTTGGTGCGCTTAGGCTCGGTCATTTGAAACTCCTTGGGGTAGGCAGTGTGCGCCTAATGACCGTTTACACAAACCTCAGTACACCCTCGATGTTCCGCCCTTCCACCATCTCGGCAACGTCCTACAAAACATCACACCGCCGTCCGATTGCGTCGCCCATAAGCCAGTCTCTAAGCTCATCCCCTGCTGAATGTTCAGCACTGGGTTTGGCGACCCGGATGCTTAAGGCGTGCGACGACCATCCGAAGGCGGGATTCACTCCGCCACATCGAGTCATGGCGGTTGTGCGTGGGAGACCTTCGGGTCTGCCGGGTTCCTTTTGCTCCGGTTCGCCAACCCGCGTACAACTGCCACCCAATTGTTTGGCGACAATTGCCGGCAGCCCTTAAGCAAAAGGAGCTGTATCAATGAATCGAGATGATGCTTACCTGATTCCACACGTCTTCACCCGCCACAAACTCCACCTCCACGCCCTACTCCTGCAAAATCAACCCTGGTTCAGCGCCCGCGACCTCGGCCGTTTACTACGTATCTACCTAAACGACCGCCAACTCCGAAAACTCGATCCCGACCAATACCAAGCCACCAAAACCCTCATCTACGGCCGCATCGAAAACACCCTGCTGATCAGCGAATCCGGCGTCTACGCGCTCCTCGTCTATCACCATTGCCCCGAGTACCGAGCCCTGCGTGAATGGCTCACCCACGAAGTCGTTCCCACTCTGCGAGACGCCCAACACCCCACCACAATCGAACGCCCGCAACTAAGCCTCATCAACTGGCCGGACATGTCATTGAGCTTGTTGCACTGGAACAACCAGCCGTGGATTCGCTTGCAGGATGTGCCGCAGATGATTACAGAGCAGGAGCAGGCAAGAAGTCCGGTGACCCCGTGGTGGAAGCGGGCTTCACGAGTGTTGCAGTCGCTTTGAATAATCCCCAGATACAGGAGGTGTCCATGATTCACAAAAAGCGAAAAGCCAGGCTGTTACTCATCGTTCAATATCATGCTGAAGCGCTTCGGCTGGCTGGCAATATTTCAGCCAATCAACAACGATTCCTTGATGTTGCTGCCTCCCACGGTAAAGACCTTGAACCTGCGGGCCTGCTTGCTGGCAAAAGAGCCTGACCCTGTCGACAGACGAACTGCCTGCATGGCGGTTTTTTTGTGAGTCAGCACGCTCCAGGATGACTCGCAACATCCAGCGAAAATTCAACTTCTCTACCCCAACGCGAAACCCTCATCTTCTGTCTACCCTTGAAAAACCCGCAGGAAGCGGCCTCCGTCATTTCAAGGAACGACCATGTCCCTCTCCATTGTCCACAGCCGCGCCCAAATTGGCGTGGATGCGCCCGCTGTCACCGTTGAAGTCCATCTGGCCAATGGTTTGCCATCGCTGACCATGGTCGGCCTGCCCGAGGCGGCGGTGAAGGAAAGCAAGGACCGGGTGCGCAGTGCGATCATCAATTCGGGGCTGCAGTTTCCGCCACGGCGCATCACCCTGAATCTGGCGCCGGCGGATCTGCCCAAGGACGGTGGGCGCTTCGATCTGGCGATTGCCTTGGGAATTCTCTCGGCCAGTGTGCAGGTGCCGACGCTGACGCTCGATGATGTGGAGTGCCTGGGGGAGCTGGCGCTGTCGGGCGCGGTCCGGGCCGTACGCGGGGTATTGCCGGCGGCGTTGGCGGCGCGCAAGGCCGGGCGTTCGCTGGTGGTGCCGCGGGCCAATGCCGAGGAAGCGTGCCTGGCGTCGGGCTTGAAAGTGATTGCGGTGGATCATTTGCTGGAGGCTGTCGCGCATTTCAATGGGCATACGCCGATTGAGCCTTATGTTTCCAATGGCTTGCTCTACGCCAGCAAACCCTATCCCGATCTGAATGAGGTGCAGGGGCAGCTTGCGGCCAAACGGGCGCTGTTGCTTGCCGCGGCGGGCGCGCACAACCTGTTGCTCAGCGGGCCGCCGGGGACGGGCAAGACACTCCTGGCGAGCCGTCTGCCCGGACTCCTGCCGCCGCTGTCCGAAAGCGAGGCGCTGGAGGTGGCGGCCATTCAATCGGTCACCAGTTGCGTACCGCTGAGCCATTGGCCGCATCGGCCGTTTCGCCAGCCCCACCACTCTGCCTCAGGCCCTGCACTGGTGGGCGGCGGTTCGAAACCGCAGCCGGGCGAAATCACCCTCGCCCACCACGGCGTCTTGTTCCTTGATGAGCTTCCGGAGTTTGAACGCAGGGTGCTGGAGGTCCTGAGGGAGCCGCTGGAATCCGGCTACATCGTGATCTCCCGGGCGAAGGATCGCGTGCGGTTTCCGGCGCGGTTCCAGTTAGTGGCGGCGATGAATCCGTGTCCCTGTGGATATCTTGGCGAACCCACGGGCCGCTGCTCCTGCACCCCGGACATGGTGCAACGCTACCGCAACAAGCTGTCGGGCCCGTTGCTGGATCGGATCGACCTGCACCTGACCGTGGCACGGGAGGCCACGGCGCTCAATCCTCCCGTGAAACCTGGAGAGGACAGCGCCAGCGCTGCATTGATAGTGGCCGAGGCACGCGAGCGCCAACAGACGCGTCAGGGCTGTGCCAATGCCTTTCTCGATCTGCCAGGGCTGCGCAAGCACTGCAAGTTATCCACAGTCGATGAAAACTGGCTGGAAACCGCGTGTGAACGGCTGAACCTCTCCCTGCGTTCAGCGCACCGGCTGCTCAAGGTTGCGCGGACGTTGGCGGATCTTGAGCAGGTCGACAACATCAGCCGCGAGCATCTGGCCGAGGCGTTGCAGTATCGGCCAGCAACGCAGTAACGACTCAGCTCAGGTGCACGACATCCGGCAGCTCCATGGCCCCGACCTCCCCTTGCAGGAAGTCACTGAGCCGACGCATGCGCTCGCCACCCGGACGGGTTTTCGGCCACACAAGGTAATACTTCTCGCCGCTGGCGACTGCAGTGGGCCAAGGCAGGCTCAAGCGACCTTGCGCGACATCCTCCGCCACCATCAGCAGATCACCCATCGACACGCCGTACCCCCGGGCGGCCGCGATCATGCCCAGTTCAAGGGTGTCGAAGACCTGCCCGCCCTTGAGCGACACCTGCTCGGCCAGGCCCATGCGTTCCAGCCAATTGCGCCAGTCGCGTCGGTCGGGCGTAGGGTGCAGCAGCTCGGTATTGATCAGACGCTCAACATCCCAAGGTTGATCATTAAGCAGGTTGGGCGCCCCCACCGGGATCAGTTCCTCGGGAAAGAGATAGCTCGCCTCCCAGTCCGCCGGGAAATGCCCGTTGCTCAACAACACCGCACAGTCGAACGGCTCATCATTGAAGTCCACCGAATCGACGTCCATCCAGGCGCTGGTCAACTGCACCTCGTTCCCCGGCTGCAAATGGCGGAAGCGACTGAGTCGCGCCAACAACCAGCGCATGGTCAGGGTCGACGGGGCTTTCATGCGCAGGATGTCGTCTTCCGCGCGCAAGGTGTTGCAAGCCCGTTCCAGGGCGGTGAAGCCTTCGCGAATGCCCGGCAGCAGCAAGCGCGCCGATTCGGTCAACTGCAGGTTGCGGCCACTGCGATGAAACAAGCGGCAGGCAAAATGCTCTTCGAGCGTACGAATATGCCGACTGACTGCACTTTGGGTGATCGACAGTTCTTCCGCAGCCCGGGTAAACGACGTGTGTCGTGCCGCCGCTTCGAATGCGCGCAGGGCATAAAGAGGAGGAAGACGACGCGACATCAGGAAAGCTCCTACAGCGGTTTTGGATACCCTAGCAGAAACTATTCAGCATGAGTTTGAATCATGTTACCCATCCTTTTTATCCCTTTGTGCAAACGCCGCAGAGCGCCGAGAATCGACGCTTTCCTGTTCTCTTTGATAACCGAGCGTGATGACCATGCAGCATCCAGCGCGTATTGAACTCTGGGCCATCCTGCGGCTGGCGGGGCCGTTGATTGCCTCGCAGTTGGCGCACATGCTGATGGTCCTCACCGACACCCTGATGATGGCGCGCCTGAGCCCCGAGGCTCTGGCCGGTGGCGGGCTCGGCGCGGCGACCTATTCGTTCGTGTCGATTTTCTGCATCGGTGTCATCGCGGCGGTTGGCACCCTGGTGGCGATCCGTCAGGGAGCGGGCGATATCCTCGGCGCAGCCCGGCTGACCCAGGCCGGCTTGTGGCTGGCATGGTTGATGGCGCTGGGCGCCGGCCTTCTGCTGTGGAACCTGAAACCGGTACTGCTGCTGTTCGGCCAGACCGAAAGCAACGTCCAGGCGGCCGGACAATTCCTGATCTTCCTGCCCTTTGCCCTGCCCGGCTACCTGAGCTTCATGGCCTTGCGCGGTTTCACCAGCGCCATCGGCCGGGCAACACCGGTGATGGTCATCAGCCTGGGCGGCACCGTGGCCAACTTCCTGCTGAACTACGCACTGATCACCGGCATGTTCGGCCTGCCGAAACTGGGGCTGATGGGCATTGGCCTGGTCACGGCGATTGTCGCCAACCTGATGGCCCTGGCGCTGGCGTGGCACATTCGCCGGCACCCGGCCTACGATGCCTATCCACTGCGTCAGGGCTTGTCGCGGCTCAACCGCCAGTACCTGAAGGAACTGTGGCGCCTGGGCCTGCCGATTGGTGGCACCTACGCCGTGGAGGTCGGGCTGTTTGCCTTCGCCGCCTTGTGCATGGGCACCATGGGCAGCACGCAACTGGGCGCGCACCAGATCGCCCTGCAGATCGTGTCGGTGGCATTCATGGTGCCTGCGGGGATTTCCTACGCGATCACCATGCGCATCGGTCAGCATTACGGCGCCGGGCAGTTACTGGACGCGCGGCTGGCCGGAAGGGTCGGTCTGGCTTTCGGCGCGGCGGCGATGCTGTGTTTTGCGATGGTCTTCTGGCTGTTGCCGAATCAGTTGGTCGGGCTGTTTCTCGATCACAACGACCCGGCGTTTCGCGACGTCATCGACCTGGCCGTGAGCCTGCTGGCCGTGGCGGCGTGGTTCGAGCTGTTCGACGGCACGCAAACCATCGCCATGGGCTGCATTCGCGGGCTCAAGGATGCCAAGACCACCTTCCTCGTGGGCCTGGGCTGTTATTGGCTGATTGGCGCCCCGGCGGCATGGTGGATGGCGTTCCATTTGCAATGGGGGCCAACGGGCGTGTGGTGGGGCCTGGCGCTGGGATTGGCCTGCGCAGCGGTGAGCCTGACGCTGGCGTTTGAGTGGAAGATGAAGCGGATGATTCGGCGAGAGCCGTCGCAAGAGCGCTTCGACGCCATCCAGGCCGAATGAGATCCCTGTAGGAGCTGGCTTGCCAGCGAAGGCGGTGGGTCAGTCGACAAATGTGTTGAATGACAAACCGTCTTCGCTGGCAAGCCAGCTCCTACAGTTTTGCATTGGTGTTTAAATCACGATTTCCAGCGGCACCTGCTGGCTGCTGTCAAAGGTCAGGTATTGCACCAGCTCCGCCAACGGCAACGGCTTGCTGATCAGATACCCCTGCACCTGATCGCAATCGAACCCGCGCAACAATTCCAGTTGCTCCGGCGTTTCCACGCCTTCGGCGACGACTTCCAGTTTGAGGTTGTGCGCCAGGTTGATCATCGCGTGCACCAGTTGGCGGTTTTCTTCGCGCTGTTCCATGCCGCCGACAAAGCTCTTGTCGATCTTCAGCAGCGTGATCGGCAGGCTGTTGAGGTGCACGAACGAGGAAAAGCCGGTGCCGAAGTCGTCGAGGGAGAAGCGCACGCCCAGGCGCCCAAGGGCGTCCATGGTTTGCTTGACCAGGTCGCTGCGGCGCATGACCGCGGTTTCGGTCAGCTCGAACTCCAGCCACTGCGCCTCGACTCCGCGCTCGGCAATCAGCCGGCTCAGGGTCGAGAGCAGCTGGCTGTCCTGGAACTGCCGGAACGACAGGTTGATCGCCATGTGCAACGGCGGCAAACCCAGCTCAAGCAGCGCCTGCATATCGCGCAACGCCCGGGAAATGACCCAGTAGCCCAGCGGTACGATCAAACCGCTCTGTTCGGCCAGCGGCACGAATTCGCTCGGTGGCAGCAAGCCGCGCTCGGCATGACGCCAGCGCACCAGGGCTTCGAGACCGACGATTTGCCCGTCCTCAAGGTTCATTCGGGGCTGGTAATGCAGCTCCAGCTCATCACGGCGCAAGGCCCGGCGTAGCTCGGTTTCGAGGTCGGCGATGCTGCGGGCGTTGCGGTTGATGCGCTCGTTGAAAATATGAAAAGTGCAGCCCTGGGTGCTCTTGGCCTGTTGCATGGCGATATGCGCGTGCCACATCAGGGGGTCGGCGCCAGCCTGTGCCCGTGCATGGGCAATGCCCAGGCTGGAGCCGATCAGCAGGCTTTCGCCGTCGATCCAGTAAGGCTCGGCCAACGCTTCAGTGATGCGTTCGGCCATCCATTCGGCGCGCTGAGGAGCGCGTCGGGTGTCGATCAGCAAGGCGAACTCATCGCTGCCCAGTCGCGCCAGTTGATCACCGGCTTCAAGCTGGCCTTTGAGCCGCGCGACCACCTGCAGGATCAGGCGATCACCGGCCTGATGGCCGAGGGCATCGTTGGCGTAACGGAAGTTGTCGAGGTCCAGGTGACCGAGGGCCAGGCCGCGACCATCGTTTTCCGCCAGCCGCGCCGTCAGCAAGGTCTGGAAACCCTGGCGGTTGGCGATGCCAGTCAGCGGATCCTGCTCGGCCAGGCGCTGCAGGGTGGTTTCCAGTACGCCGCGCTCACGCACATGGCGCAGGCAACGGCGCAGCATGCCCGGGTCGAGATGGTCGCGTACCAGCCAGTCACTTACACCGTCGGGCGGGGTCAGGGGCTCATGCTCGAGCAGCAATACCGTCGGCAAGCAGCAACGACCGGCCGCCGGCTGGAGGGCCGGGATCGTCAACAACACCGCGCTGCGGTTGTCATCGAACAGACTGCTGACCGATTCCCAGCTCGGCGCACTGATGAGCACGGCCGAGCTCCCCATCGGAGCCAGACACTCGCGCAACAACGCTGCCCACGCTGGCTCTTCGGCCAGTAGCAGCAAACGCAAGGGTTCGACAGGCGTAGACAAGCTAGCTCCCTAGACTCTGCATGGATGTAGGCGACCGCATTATGCCGCGCCAATCCCTAATGACCAATGGACATGGCCTTCAAACGAGGCCTTTGTATCAGGAAATTACCAACATTAGACGCGAATTCGTTGCGCATCCTGCGTGAAAGTAACAAAACCGGCAAATACAGATCGCGTTGTACGTCACAAGTCGGACAGAGCAGCACAATTCGCTGAGCCTGTTAAAATGCCGGCCCATTTCGTGACTGACTCCTGAATTTACCT
>NZ_CP064950.1:0-948989 GCF_046042685.1 Pseudomonas sp. PLMAX
GGGTTGGCGTCGTCATTTGGGCCTTGGTCTGCCAGTACTGGTGCAGATGCACAGACTAAACAGACGAGGACAATACCTTTCATTTTGGACAAGTTTGATTTCATCTTTCGCTCCTTGTTTTACAGGTGTTTTTGCTACAAAAAACCTCCGGCAACCGAATGTTGATTAGTCCGACCAGATCTTCATTCAGCCATGTCTTTGGGCATTGCCCAAATGAGCCAGAGATACTCCTGGCTACTTCATCTTCGTCAAAATTGACGTAGATTCAGTGCCGATTCTATGAACCATTGACGATGGTCTTTTGGGCGATGGTGGACTGATTAACAGTCACCATCGGGAGGCGGGAATGATGAGGCGATATTTTTCGAAACACGGTGAATGAACCACTATGCCGGGCAGGCTTTTAGCGGCGGATGATAGTCCAACTCTAATAAAGAGTTCGTCCATGTCCTTGACTCCGTGTCCAAGAAATATGCCGTGACTTCACGATAGACGATGTTTGAATTTGCACAAATAAAGCCACACTTTTTTCGCGCCTCATCAAAGCGCGAGCTTGGGATGTAACCAGGGGAGGACGGGATCCCCTTTGCAAACAAACAACCATCAGGTAAAGCTGCTGGTGCCGTTCCTAAGGCTCAAGGTGCCAGCACAGCTCACCGTCGCGCATCATGCCGCACACACCTGAACGCTTGCTTACCGTTTCCAGATCCTCACGATTCCAGGTTGCCAAGCGCTTGGCTGGCCAGTAGACGTGCTGCGCGGCTTCAACCTCGTCGCGAAGCTTGTTCGCCACCCGGTGAATCGTGGAGCGCTGCTTGGGCTTTGGTTCCTGTTCCTCGGCAATCGCATATGGCATGGCAATACTCCTTAAACATGTGGCCGGCTGCTTGGATAGCCAGCTATCGTGGCTTAAACTTCCAGCACCAACTGCGTTCGCTCGGCATTACGCCCGGCACTGTCACAGATACTCCGATCAAAATGCGGCTCCAGGATCTGCCTCATTCGCAGCGGCAGCTCACTTCGACCAAAGCCTTCATTGTTCAAGAAGTGGGCGAGCGTCCACTTATCACAGCCAGCCAGACCAACAAAGTCCGGGGTGAAGAGGGCGTTGGCGTCAGCGCCGTGCGCAAGTAGCAATTCAAGCACGTCGCATCCGAACTGCTCATCGCCACGCCAGCCGAGTTGGCCACCGGTGACGAAGTGGGTCAGTGGTGTGCGCCCGTAATCGTCCACTACGTTAACGTCAGCGTTGCGCTCGACCAAGAGGTACCGGATGACTGACTTCGTCACCTCTTTGGAAGGGCGATGAGGGCACATCGTGGCCAGGTGAAGCATGCGACTTCCAAGATCACTGACTCGTTGGTTAGGGTCAGCGGTAAGCATCGAAGAAATTGGAGTGCCAGCTTCATTCGTAAAGCGGGAAACCCACTCCTCATTTGCCCAGCGCATGATGTCGAGTGGGATAACGTTGGTGTTCATCAAAAACACTTCCTAACTTAAAGCGCTGTCGGATGTTTCAGCTCGTTGGCAGTCCTGGCCGGCTCTCCAGCACGCATAGGCGGGCGTAGAGCGCTCAGCCTGGGTCGTGAATCCTTTCCCCATCGTGACGCCCTCAAACCCGTTCCAGAAGGCCAAGGCGACGGCGCTACCACGGTGAGGATTTCCTTCAGGTGTGAATAGCCCGCTGAGCCCATTGCGGTAAGCCTGGAGACAGGCGTCGTACTGATCACACATCATTTTGTTGCGAAAGGGATTCTTTGCCATCGCTACGCAGCCTCGGTGTTGCTCCAATACAACCGTAGGCCAAAAATCGGCCTACGGAGTGTGCGAGGGGAGATTTAGTAGTTGGCTCGTGGGTCAACATGGCCAGGCATTTGAGCCTCAAGCTTGCCGGCGTAGTAGTCCTCGGCGGCTAGCAGCATCGGCGCCCACTTCAAGTACAAATGGCGAGTGCGCGGATCCTTGAAGAACTGGATGAAATCGCCAGGCTTGTAGGCGCTCACGTTGAACAGCTTATCGAAAGGCACAGCGATCTTGGCCTTGACCAGAGTGTCGTTGCGACCTTCACGGAACCACATGAAAGTGGCTTTTTTCCCGGCGATACGTTCTGGAACGGCGACATGACCAGGGCCCGGATCACCCCACGGTCGCAAGTGAGTAGGCCTATGCGCCTGCTCATTACTACTGCGACGGTTGCGTAGGAAGTGCTCATAGTCTTTGTCGGCTTCTTTACGAGCCCAGAAATCATCCTGACCGACCAGCACCGATCCTTCAGCAATCGTTTTGTTGCATTCCGCGAAGTACGCTTCGAAGTCCGGAGCATCGCCGTGATAAAGGCCATTCGCATCATAAACCAGCTCAATTGAGCGGGCGAAGCTCACAGGATCCCAGGATTTGAGCGGATGGCTCGGGGCAAGGATCTCTTTGCGGTCAAATAGGCCCTGTACAATCAGCGCTATGCGGTTGTACTGCTTGATGTGATCCTGGATGTTCTTCAGGCCGTCATCGTAGTACACGCTCGATTGGTCGAACGGGCACCATTCACTTGCCGAGAACGAGTGGTCGCGATCCCTGTGCGGGTTGCTGTAATCCCAGCTCTTTTTGGGGTTCAGTGCTTCCCATTCCTTCTGAGGGTTATCCGCAAACCACTGCTCACGTTTGACCCGTTTCTCGTCTCGCTCTTTGACCCTGGAGTCATACTCGCGACGAGTCATGGTTTCTTTGCCTCGGCCATAAGAATGCTTGAACATCAAAGGCTCGGAGTTATCGAAAGCGGCCTTTTCCGGGAAAATCAGTTCGCCGAAATCGAGGGCGCATTCGAGTTGGTGCAGGTTCTCGCCGTTGCGGATGAACAGATAGGTGGATTTATCCATCATGCCCATGATCGCGTTTCGACGCAGGATCTTGAAGCTACCTCCCCAGTCGCGCTCTTTCTCTTCGCGGCGGATCTGCATAGAAACGATGCAACGAGGGAAGGGCAGAATTCGGTCGCGGTTTTCTGGGATCGCCAGCCATGCACGAAATTCGTCGGAGTTTTCGATGTCGATGCCACCGGTGGAGTAGCCCAGCAGGCATTCTTCATCCATGTACAGACGGCGCTGCATCAGGTGCAGTTTCTCGTCGATGGAAGCCGGCGCACCGGAGGCGAATTGCACGGTACCTTCAGTAAGGCCAGCGTAGAGGGAGACGTTGAAGATCCGGTTATCGATCTCAGAGATCGAATCATCCATGCTGTCGCGAATACCTTCCATGGGCAAGGTCTCAGCGTTTACCCAACGGGCCCACTCAATGGTTAGCTTCTTCAGTTGTTCTTTAGCGACAGGCAGGCGCTCTTTCAGGGCAATGAGCGAGGCCTCGTAAGCCTTCACATCAACCGCGCCGGAAATGATGGCCACTGCGTTGGATTCGGTCTGCTGGGACGAATCCCTGCCGAGCTCAACCAGGCCCAAACTCGCTTTATCTGATTCAATCGCAGCCAGTGCTTGATCGATGCGATCCTTGTAATGCGCAATGTTGGCGCGGATTACACGGTCGGCGTGCGGCTCAAAGCGCAGTAATCTGTTGAAATCGTCGCGATGAACACGAATTGAGTTGTAGCCGTTCTTGGACTTCGGAGACCAGACCTCAACCGCATTCGAGAGCTCCTTCATGACACAGCCGAGCCACTCAACGTAGTCAGGGCTGTCGTCGTCATCACGCAGAACCCAATACCACTGTCCTTTCTTCGGACTGTCGTCTTCGCGTTGAATCGAGGTGACGGCGTCTGCGTCATATTCGAAGGGGGCTGGGGTCTTTTTATCCATGATCTAGTCGTTTCCTCGTGATCTGTTCGGAGCGTACCGTTTTCCTGGCGTTGCGTACACGATCGTTAGTGTCTTGCCTGCCGCTCAAGGGCGTACTGAAGGAATCGGCCTTTCTTGGACTGGCGGTACCAGGCCGCGAAGTGCTCGTTTAAGTATTCAATGAAGGGGATGAACTCTCGATTCCAGAACTCGACCAGCACGAAATCCGCGCTGTCTTTTTCCAAAGATGCACCGGCCATCGACCTGACGATGTAGGCGGGTTCCGCGATCTTGTTTTCGGAGAGCACTGAGCGGATGAAGAGCCTGGTCTCCGGCGCTGGATTCTCAAGAATGACTGCCGCCATTTTGTTGCTCGAAACACCAAGACTGAAAAGCACAGTGCGCGGGTCGAAATCGGTCGATTCAACAGTCATAAGCATTCCATCGCGAAATTGTGGAAGAGGGGCGGCTGCCCACTCAACGGGTATAACCTAAGTATACCCTAATGGTGATCATCTTCAATACATATGGCATAAATTGACGCGCACCATGCTGCCTTGACCAACCTCAGAAATAGAAAACGGCCCTCAAGGGGCCGCTTAGCTTCGCAATAACTGCCTGGCGGGCATCACATGCCTGGCGATGGCGACTCGTCGTCACGTTTTACACGGATTTTACGGCCTTTCATCAGCGCGATCAGGGCCGGCGAGGGGGTTGCGTTCTCATCCTCGGTGATCTCAACCACTCGGTCGAATGCCTTCTCGGACAGGATGATGGTTTCCGCTTTGTTTGGATCAAGGATCATTGTGCACCTCTGCGCAGGGGGAGAAGCCTCCATCGTACCTTGGAACACCCCTTTCCGACCATAAAATATTCCATGAATTGACAGCGTGATGGCCAGTGTGATGGCGCATCTCTTAGTGCAAACTAAGCCAATGTCTTACAAGGCATGGTTTACCCCTGCAAACTCAATGGTTTTATAACTAGGTTAGTTCTACTCTGGAATTCATGTCAATTCACGAAAAACACACTAAGCGCACTTTCTGAAACCATTGAATTTACTGGAGCAAGCGACTGCAAGTGTATGAAATCAAAGATATAATTGCGATAACTAGTGCGGTTTGTACATAATGGCCTTGTGTTCACCCGAAAGGAGCACTAGATGAGTGATTCCAAAAACGATAATCAGCCCGATAGGAAAGGGTCTTTGATCCAGGGACTGACGTCCAGGATGGATGATGTAACTCGGCCTTTTCCTTTCGATAAAATGACCACTCTGAAAATCATCTTCAAGCCAATGGAAGAAAGCTGGTTCCATCCTCTGGTGAATCTCAGCCAGAAGTTGCTCGAGCATCATGGTCTTGGCGGTGCTTCAGATAGCAACAGCGTTCACCCAACGGTAGAGCAGGTGGAAGTGAATCCTGTGAAAGTAGCGACGGTCAATTTCACTTCACTGGGAATCTTCGTTTACGACGATGAAGGTGCAAGTGCAGATCCCGAAGCGAACCCACAAAGCCTGGTCGGTTTCTACCGTTATCCGGAGCATCTGGCAGAGAAAATGCCCAAGCTGCGGGAACTCGCGATCTTTTGGGGTAGCCAGCCGCCTCACCATTTGGAGAAGCCTGTGCAACCCTTCAAGCGCGAGAGGGGGAAAGAGGATGATTTAACCTACTCTCCGTGAGGGTAGGTGCCAGGGATCCTTTGACACCAGCTGAGTGTCGTAGGAGCGGTAAGGAAGGGAGGTCAAGGAGACCCCAGTCTTTGCTGCTGGCTTTTTGGATACAACCTTTGCTCCAGCTTTCCAGCAACTGGAAGGCGCCCAGACGCACATGCCATACTGGCCGGACGCAGTCTGAGAATCCTAATGAGCACCCAAACCCCCAATATTCACAAGGCAGCCCAAACCCTCATTGATGCTGTGCATGATCGGCAGTTCGAGAGCTTGCCTCGGCTAAGCCTTGCCTATCGAGAAGCGCTCATCCAGGCGGTGCAAGGCGATGACTACTGGAAACTCGGGCACGAGTCGGTATCTCTGAAGTCGATGACTGATATCATCGGTAATGCCGAGTACATCGCCGCCTCTACAGCTGCCGAGCTGGCGCTGGTGATCGAGAGCTTCCCTGTCAATTTATCCTTAGCGTTTCGCCTTGTGCAGAACGACGCCTGCCCTAAAGACCTGCTGGTCGACAAACTGCTGCTGAGCGAACCTAAGCTCGATTTGACCAATAAACTACGAACGTTCATGCACGAGTTAGCAAACAAAGACGCTAATTCGGCTGACAAGCTCCTCAGTCATGTCCTAAGCACTCAAGGGCCGGACTCTGTGCAGCTGCATCTGCGTGAGAACCTCGATTACATATTCGCTACGCTACAGGCGATAGGAACACCATCCAAGCGTCTGGCCAGCGAGTTTGAGTCCCTCGACCATGTCCTGGCGCATGCGCTGTTGGGGCTGGTGGACAAGGGGACTCAAGACCCGATGTCCTATGAAACGCTGGCGATTCTGTATTCGGTCGGCTGTAAAGCGGTATGCCGGGTAGCCATGCTCAAGGATGTACTGCATTTCTACCGGGACAGCCTGATCGATAACACAAAAGCGTGGAAGGTCGTGGCCGATGCCAAGGTTCCACTGCCAGCCTCGTTTGTAGCGATTCAGTGCGAAAAAGCCGGTACGGCCTTGAGTACCTCCAGTGAAGGGGAGCGCATGGGCTTTGTGTTCTACCAGTATTTGGCCGGGCGCCGGATGCCGTTCGATTCATGCTTGCCGATCACGAACAATATCAAGCAAACGAAAGAGCTTTTCACTGGGCTTTCCTACGCTTACGCGGCAGCAGAGAGGCATGGGATGGACACCGAAGAGCGTTTGATCCCACTGCTCAGCTACCTGTCTCAGAAGATCAAAAACAAAGAGTTGTTTGTCACCTTGGCATTGGAATCATCAATCCCAGGCAAAGCCTTTTCCTCCATTCCTTCCATGAAAAAGCACCACGGAAGCCTGTTCACCAAAGATTTGGGTGTTTGAAATGAAAATCGGCGAAGATCGGTTCGATACATGTACTGCGCGGCTCAATCAGCTCATTGAGGCCGGCGACAAGGAGGCCCTCGACCTGTACGTGCTGAAGGTCTACGACGGCCTCGTAAAGGCCTATCCCGCCTCTGGCAGGGAGTCACTCGATGAGCAAAGCTTCTCTGATCTTGTCGACCTGGTGACAGTCCTGAATAAGGTGATGCCTGTCGGCGGTGTGCTGTGCGCTGGCGGCATTGCGATGATGAAGCGCCCAGGCAGACCCTTCGAGGATAAAACTGACGAGCCGGTTGCCGAGAACCCGAGTACGCCAAAGATCATCGAGCTGTTCATGTTGCTGGCCAGCCGGGCAAAGGAAGGTTCTGAGTCGTATTCCAATCAGAACGTCATGCACACGCTCCGGCAGGTGCTGACACAAAATGCTGAATACATGACGATGGCTCAAATGAAGCCCTTCCTGGAGATCTCAGCAGACATCACCTATGCCTGTCGAAATGGTACCGGTGCACTGGGTGAGTTCCAGGGCCCTCTGTCTGACTATTTTGAGGATAGCCAGAGCCTAAGTACCGGAAAGGTGGAATCGATCCCAAACCAGGCTTGGGTGGCTTTGCTGAACAATTGCTTTGACTCGGGCCCCGAGGGCTGTGAGCCACAATATGTGCTCAGCGGAGACGTCTGGGCCAAGGATTTAGACCGCCTGGCATTGCTCATTTGCCAGATGAAACAGCACGACATCAAGATGCCGATGCACCGATCCGATGTAGTCCTGGTGTCACAGATCCTGGAGCGCATGGTCTACGTAATGGCCCACGAACCTAGTACGGAACGCGCCCAGCATATGGGTACCGCGCTGTGCGCCCTGGTGGATATCACCACCCCAATCGAGAAGAAGATCGGGCTGAAAAACAACTTCTTCTACTCGCCGGCAAAAAAGAACCCAATGTCCGATCCTGTCTTCCTCTCCAGCACCGTGAAGTGTTTGAAGGCAGCCAGTGAGCGAATCGATCATCCAGCTGCAGAGCGGGCGATTGAGCTTTTCAAATATCAGGTGCTGCTGCACGCCGCACAGATCAGCCCGGTGCTGCACAAACAAGAACCGAAGAAGTTCACTGACAAAGAGGCGCTCGTTGCCCTGGCGGAGCTGTGTGAAACGTCTTTGAGGCAGCCGAAATCGCTGAACCCAATGGGTGAAGGCGGGCGGTTGGTGCTGTTAACGGCCTTGGAAGAATCGCCTCTACGCACTGAGTTGCTTGTTCAAAGCAACATGAGCGTTCGAAAAGACCTCTTTATCCAGGAACTGGGTGTCTGATGATTTCGTACCATCACATCAGCGAGTGGCAGGACAGCTTTGACGCCGGCGAGCGCCTGGGACGCCTGGCTAACTCGATTGCCGAGAGTTTCTATGGCAAAGAGGTTGATCCAGATGTCTACGCTGAACTGTGCACGCTGGCGCTCAAGATCATCAACGGCATGCCCATGTACGGCTGGGGCGCCGACTTGCAAAGTGGATCTGTCAGGGATGCTCTTAGGGTTGGCATTGCCGTGCTCGGGGTGTTCGATAAAAACGTGATGGAGGTTCCTGAAGGTTACGGCCCCCTGTTCCTTAAGGTCGAATTCCTGCTCGATAGGGTCGACAAAAAGAAATGGGAAAGCTACTGGATGGCGCCGATGGCAACCATCGTGGCGAAAAACATCGACGTGCTTGAGCCATCGCTCCTGAAAGGCTTCCTGGGTCGCTCAATCGACTATGAAGGCATGTATCACACCGGCGAGCACATCAACTTCACCAAGGACGCCTTTGAGGGGGTTGAGCATTTCAACAACTACAAGACCGTCGTGTTCGGGCCAGGCCTACAGAGCGTTCTACGGCATTGCTTCCCAAATGGGCTGGCGAAGGCTGACTTTGAGTGGGAAAGCGCTGAGGCGAGCCTGAGAGAGCTGGGATCGGTATGCATTGCACTGGACGAAGCCGAGGTTAAGATTCCGACGCTTCAGGTTGACGTACTGATCGTTCTTCAGGCGCTGGAGCGCATGGCTCATGTTCTTGAGCGCTACCCAGACCCGGATCTACAGCAGCAGATGGCCAAGGGCATGAAGGCGCTGATCAATGTGACGATGAGCCGGCCAGCGGCAACCCCCTTGGCCCTGTCCCAAAACTTCCTACGCCCCCATGGTAGTCGCAGAAGCTGGGGAAACTGGATGATGAAAGATACCCTCAATCCTCTGCTGACGCTGATGGAATCGTCGATCACCCGCTGGAATGACATGGCCGTGCATCCTGACAACCTGCAGATGGCCCGCGATGTCCGCCATCAGTTGGTGCTGGAGTCGCTGATGGCTTACCGTTCCCTGATTAAGTCCCACACCCACAAGAAATACGTGCACCCGAGCTTTCAGAAAATCGGCCCAGGCTTAACCGCCTCACCCGAGCTCTCTGGCTTCGAGGAGTTCATCTATCGGATTGGGTACAAAGAGCTAGCCTCCCTTCGGGAGAAGGACACGACTGCAGCTCTGTCCCAGGACGCAAAGATGGCCATGATCGATGTCTTCGAGGAGGTCGAGGGGTTTAAGCACCACGTCCTGCTCATGTTTAAGGACATCCGAAAGCCTAAGTTCATGGAGGAGCTGGGGATTTGACTTCCCGGCGCCGGCCCGCACCTGTGACAATATTGCATCAACGTTTTTGAGGAAAATGGCTTTGACCATCAAACTTACCACCAACGAAGCCATGAAAATGCTCGTCGAGGCCTACAGTGGCCGCGAGGATAGAACCGATTGGGCGAATGTCGTCATCGAGCCTGACCAAGACACCGACGCCAACTGCATAGGCTACGCCAGCTCGTTCGACTGGCTGATGAACACCAAGAACCTCTGCGACAAGGCTCATTTGATGCGGCCATTGTGTGCTCTCATGAAAAACTTGCTTGCTGCTCCTAGCGAGCAGGGGCGTGGTTTTGGAAACTTCTTTGTAAAGGCCGGCAACCGTTTCATCGGCGCCTATGCGGAGAGGGGTGAGACGCTGGGTCATAAGGCGCAAGCATCCGAGATATTCAGCCTCTTTAACGATCTGTTGGCCAAGCACGACCCGAGTACTAGTGATTTCAGCGTTAAGGCCCTGACTGACTTCGTTACAGCTCATCTCGATGAGATGCAGCCACAGGATCTGAAGGCATTTCTGAATTACGGCTCAATGCTTACGCATAAGCATCAGGATCAGAAGGGCGAACATCAGGATGCGCTCAAACAGTTCGTGATCTATGACAAGACCCAAGACGGGGAATTTCCGAATCTGCCGATGAACCAGGCACTACTCAGCGTATACATCGGCGCTCTGGGTAGAGCCGCGTTTCGCATCGATGAACATGATCACCTCCCTGAGCAACCATTTGCGCATGCGCTGCTGAGGCTTAGCGACGAGCTGCATAGGATTTCAGGCGCCGACTGCCATATCCCAGGGTGTCAGCTGGTGGATCTGCATCTCGTCTCCCAGACGATTACAGCAATCAGCAAGGCCTATTCGCATACTGACGACTCGGCAGTGCGTAGGCGCTATGAGCAGGGCGTAAGCGCGCTTGTGGCCCTCACGCTTAAGGAGCCTACAAGTAAGCTGACCCACTACGGGTCTGCCTTTGCTCCTACTGCGCATACGAAAAAGGCCCTGGTGTCGAATGAGACCCCGGCGATGATTGACCGAATGATCAAAGCTGCCCAAGAGCGCCCGGCAACCGGCTCGTCGATCATCGAGTCCAGCGCTCTGCGCTTCAACCGTCAGGTCTACCTGGAGTTGGCATTCCGGGCGTCCAAGGCTGACGATCTCAATTCAGTGGAAGGGAAGGGTCGGTTGCAGGCCCTGGCTGACGTCGCACGAGACGGGCTGCGTAGTAAGGAGGACTTCAGTCCTTTGGGTAAAGGTCAGAAGCTCTGGCTGACCATGCACAGTGACGATGAGCGGACTAAGATGACCCTGCTTGAAACTCATCCTGAGTTGCACAAAGAAACGTTTGTCCACGATCTGGGGGTTTAATCGGATGACCATCACGATGAAAACCAACGAAGCCATGAAACAGATCATCGACACCTTGTCTGGCCGCAAGGAAGCGATGGACTGGTCGGATGTGGTGATCGAACCTGTAGACAAAAGGGCGACCTCTGTCGACCCGACCAACTGCCTGTATTGGGCTTTTGTAATGGAGAGAGTGCTTCATGGCAACTTTCTCATCGCTAAGCCGCAATTGAACAAGCCGCTGTGTGATGTGTTTCGAAACGTGCTGGACACCACGCCGAGCGATTGCCAAAAAGAATTCGCCAAGTCTTTTATCAGCCTGGGCGTCCGTTTTGTCGGAATTCAGGCGAGAAATGGCGATGAGCTCGGCTGCCAGAAGGAAGCTATCGAGGTTTTTAAGCTTCTCCAGGCTCAGATAGAGCAGTACAACCCGGAAATCGACAGCTACAACGTCAAAGACATGACGAGCTTTGTCGTTAGCAACATCGGGCAAATGGAGCAGAAGGATCTGCAGCAATTCCTGTCTTACGGTGCGATGTACACGCATTTGATCCAGCAGCACGGATACCAGCGGGATCAACAGAGCTTTATGTTCGAGAGAGGCAGGGAGGCTACCGAATTACCCGCCTTGACCATGAACCAGGCTCTGGCGAGTGTTTTCCGTGGCACTTTTGGGGATTCCGGTGTTTTCATCCGCGAGGTGGATCACCTTCCGGATCGCGAATTCGCTCAGAATCTTCTGAGTCTTTGCGATCAGCTATTCAGACTGGAGTATGACGGTGCCTATATTCCAGGCTGTCAGCTCATAGACCAGCTGTTGGTCGCGCAGGCCATCACGGCAATCTCGAGGGCGTATTCGCATACCGACGACTCTGCGGCCCGAGCACGGTATGAGCGAGGGGTTGGCGCCCTAGTCGACCTGACAATGAAGCCGGCCACGCAGAAGCTCACAGCTGGCGCCTCGCCCTATGCGCCAACGGCTCATTCAAAGAAGATGCTGACTCCGGGTGAATCCAGGCCTGTTCTCGATGAAATCATCAAAGAAGCTCAAGACCGTCCGGCCACTGGGTCGGCCACCATTGAGTCGGCAGCGCTGCGCTTCAACAGGCAGGTGTTCCTGGAACTGGCCTTCCGGGCTCCGAAGTCAGAGCACTTCAACACGCCTGTAGGGAAGGGGCAGCTCAAGGCCTTGGCTGACCTGGCGCGAGACGGGCTCCGCACCAGAGAGCACTTCAGTCACCTGGGTAAGCCCCAGAAGCTGTGGCTGACGATGCACTCTGATGACGAGAAGACAAAGATGACTCTCCTGGAAAACAATCCTGAGTTGCGCAAAGACACGTTCATCCACGAACTCAACATCTGAAAAATGAGGATGTAAGCGTGTGACCGCGTGTGCAATTCTATGGAAAAGACCTTCGGAGAGTCCTGGTGGAAATAAGCGAAAAGGCCCGGAGTATTCTGGCCATGAAGCCGGAGCTAGTTGATCAGGAGTTGTACCAAGTTCTGTCCATCATCATTGATGATGAAGGGCAGGATTGGTCGGACTACTCGGGTGTTGGGGATCTGGAGACTTACGTACTAGGCTCTCCGTCGAAGCTGGGTGGCCGGTACAATAAGTACCTGGTAGAGAATTTCTTGAAATGGAGTGTCGCCACGCTTCCACGGACTGCGACTGCTCTGTTTTCGGTTCTAGACTCTGATAATCAGGACGCCTTCGACGAGTATTTCGTCCTCAAGCTGGCGAATAAATTCGCGGCGGGCGCTGAAAGTGAGGCCGATCTTAAGTCAGCCGCCAGAATGTTGCGGTCGCTCAGTCGGCACCTGGTCAGCAAGAAAGACGCAAAGATCAGTAACATGCACGAAGCCTGTGAAGTCTTTTCGGCTGTGGTGCACAAGCTCAACATGGCCCACCCGTACACGATTGAAATGAATGATCGCGTTCGGCGCTCGGTGAAGCGTGACATTCCAGAGCTCGATGCCTATACCAGCCGCTTTCCCAAATTTCTTGCGATGGAGAGCCGGTTGGTCAGGGCCTTCATCCGCAAAGAAGGTGAGGGGATCCGCGTTGATGCTTCACTGATGAGCCGCATCAATGATCGTTTCGATGCGATGGTGGCTGGCGCCGGTACCAAGATCCCTCTAGGCGCCAACATGGAGGCTGTGTTCGACAACGCAAATACGCTCCTGTGTAGCGCCAATGAAGCATCTGACGCTTATCGTTATGAGTCGCATGTTCGCCAGCCTGAAAAAGCGGTGGCCATGGTATTGGCTACGCTTGAGGCGCCGGCGAAGCTGTTGCGCCTGGCGTACCTGAGCGTAGGTTCAGACGGGGACATGAGCAGGCCTTTCAAAAAGGCGTCTGGCAACTTTTCAGAGATGCACACAAACCTACTTCGACTTGGCTGCACTCCAGAACAGCTGAAGCCTGGGTACACCAATCTGTTTGCTACAGCGGTGACAGTCTTTGGCAACGCGAATTATCAGAAATGGGTTTCCGTGGATCTGAAGCACGAGTTTCTGAACAAGCTGTACCCCTATGCGGACTTCGATGAAGTTCAAAAGAAGGCTTCACCTGGGGGCAGGTCAATATTTGCCGATTATATCCGAGCTCATCATCCTGAACGGACGCAAGACCTGACCCTTCAGCAGAAGGGAAGGGTTTTTATCCAGGAACTGGGCGTTTGATTGAAGCGTGGCGAAACCACGTGTTACGCTGGAATCACAAGAAAAAGAACGATGGAGTAACTGATGGAAAACAAGGGATCAGCACCAGTCGATAACCTTCTGGATGAAATCGTGCGCAACGCCGTCCCGATGGACAAGGTCTGGGCCACGAACCACGACAACCATCAGCCGCTGCTCGATGAGATCGTGGGCAACTCTTCTCCTATCCGCACTGTGGTTGACGAGATCCTGGCAACCGCGACTCCGCGACCAACCGAGCAAGAGCTGGGTATTTTCCCGTCCGAGCCGGTAAGCTTGCCGCCACTCAAGCAGATTGAGTACAAAAATCTCCACACCGGCAAGACCACGAACCTCGAGACCTACCTGCTGGCCGGTGGCGACATCAACGCCAAAAACAGCGATGGCCAGTCTCCAATCGAAGTGGCCGTTGCTGTCGGTAATCCGCAGGATGTACGCGTCATCCTGGAAGCGCCTGGGTTTGACCCGCGTGGAATCGACATCAGCGGGCTGGCGCGGATTCAGAAGCTCTATGGCGACGTGCAGGACTACAAAGCGCTTGAGCCATTGCTGGAGAAGTTCGAGGCTATGAAGGTGGCCATCGAAGCCGACCCAGCGCAGATCAAAGGCCCGGCAACCACGATCCCAGCCGACTTCGATCCGAAGGCCGCTATGCTCAACATTCCCTCGATCCAGGAAATGGCTGGTTCGACGGGGATCAAGTTCCAGCAGGACTCGATCAACGATTGGATGGCGCTTGATAAGCCGGCCCCTGCAGTCAAGTCGCCAAGCAGAGACGAGCCTTCGCTCTGATCGGTTGGTTCCAAACAAATCCGCCTTCGGGCGGATTTTTGTTTTAACGCAGCAACCGTAACGATCACCAAATATTGCTGGCGCCAGGCGAACCTATTCAAAAAGGGGGTTTTTGTTGCGCCCGGCCAGCCGCCCTCTGCAAAATGGTGGGATAGAGCTTAGGATTGAGAATGAACCAATTTATGAGACCAGCCGGGTTCCTTGAGTCTATCGGTATAGGGGAGTGCGGCGCTTTCGTTGACCAGGAAATTTACGATCTGGTCGACCGACTTCCACTGCCAGATAACGCCTACAGTGATGAGGATGGTCTGTTGTGGGTCTTAGATGGTCTCAATCCAAACCACAACGATGACGAAAAGGTCAGGGCTTGCACCGCCAGGTTCCTCATTGAGGTGTCCAGGGAAATCATGGGCCGGCGACCAGCGACCGCGCTTTACATGATTGAGTCGGTGTACACACATGCCCCGACAGGCGTGATTGAAAAGACCACAACGGCGGCGGTTAAGGCTTTTCAGGAAAGTGGTGTCGATGGGTTTTACCGGGTGGGGGCGGTGATGACTTACCTAGGTAGAGCCTTGTCCCGTTACACGGATCTGCCCTGGCCAGCCGATAAGCCAGAACTCTTTTACTTGATCGCTCTAGCGCACGAAGCGGTTGAGGCTCTGCGGCTGGATGACGGACGCCAGCATCAAGAACTTTCTAGGGCTTTTGACAAAGTCATGAGGGATGTTCGAGCGGCTCAACCCAACCTGGTCAACCATTTCAGGCCCCTGGCAGAGGATCCGCAGTTAGCCTTGGCTGCGGGTAAATGCACGCCTGATGAGGCTGCTCGCCGGCGAGCGCTGGGTAACCGGTTCTTCGGTGTTGTCATGGAGCGTGGGACTAACGTTGATTTGCTGGGGAACAACACCCGGTGCCTCAAGAATATCCTGCAACTCATTGCGGATGCGCCGGCCAGGCCGGATTACATTCAGAGTCTGAGTAGCGAGTACGACAAGCACGAATTCAGGGAAACGCTGGCGCTAAAGCTACTTTCGGTCATTCATCACCGGAGCTACCTGAGGATCGATATCGGTACCGAGACCGGGGAGCATCTGACCTCTTTTTCGACACTTGCTGGTGATGCCAAGGCGGTTTTTCAGGCGTTCAACTCAGGGGATGTCAGCACTGATCTCCGGGCCAAGGGCTTCAATCATCTACTGGCTGCAGTCCTCAGAGGCTGCGTCAACAAGGATGTGCCTGAATCAGACCTCGATCAGTTGATTGATGACCTGTCTGCTAAGGCTCCCTTGGAGGTGGCCTATGAGGGCTCCGGCCAAGCGGTACGCACGATGATTACCGATTATGTGATTCGCAACTGCCCAGAACAAGCCAGCTTCCTGACCTACCAGGATCGCGGCCAAAAATTCATTTCCGAACTAGGGGTTTAAGATGGACTACAAGCAAGCAATTCTGGAATTCCTGGACAGTCGCGGCATAGAAGGCGACACCATGATCTGCATCATTCAGAACTCTGATGAGGGGACGCTGAAAGGTATTACCGCCGTCATCCAATCGCTCGCCGAAGGCGACCAGGCTGGTGTTGAGGCTGCCCAGGCTGGCTGGGATACCTCGCACCTCGGTTTCGTGAACAAAAACTCGGGTGGGTATGATCTCCAGCTCACGGCCAAAATTTCGGAACTGCTCGCAGAGACTCACCCAGACACCAGTTTTCTGTTGCTGTCCATGACGACGGGCCACAAGACCCCTGACCATTTCACCAACTTCCGGTATCAGGCCGACTTCATCGAGAGGCTGGATGCACGAACAGATCAGGGCCTATTCGAATTCAAAGCGATCATGAATTTGACCAGGGGTCTGTCTCACTCGTACGAGGCAGCGAAAGTTGACAGAGATCAGATGACGCTGCTGATAGCCGGCGAACGTATCTTGTACGACCTGGAAAACCAGGGCTTGGATTGCGTGGATTTGCGGAAGGATTTCGATCTGGCTGCGCAGGAGCATATGGATTATGGCAAGCAGGCCTTCGAGGCTTACATCGGTTTCTACGGCAAGGGCTCAGTCCGCAGCCGCAATCCTTACGAAAAACCCCATGATTACGAGACTGAAGTTAACCAGAACGTGAACCCACTGGTCAGGCTCATGCTCGGGCACGCTCATACTCGGAATCATATTGGCAAGTCGCTGACAGCTGTCCTCAACTCATTCCAGAACATGCTGAAACTCATTAAGCGTGATCGTGAGAATGGCGGGCAAGCGTGGCTCTATGATCCTAAGACCCCGCTGCTGACCGGTGACCCGAACAAAGTCATCGACCTGATGCTGAAAACGTTCTCTGTGCCGGCGCGGTCTTTGACGTTTTCGCTTCAGGGGGCGAATGTTGTCAAATTCAGTACTACTAACGCCACGACTGAGGTGAATGAAGCTGCCCAGTTGAGATCGCTAAACGAGAGCCTCAAGGAATATCCTCATGATGCTGAGCAACGAAAAGCGGCCTACACTAATCTGTTGACCGCTGTGGTGAGCTTGGCGATGAGGGAGATGCACAACTTCGATGGCAAGCTTGAGATGTTCGACGGGCTGCTGCTTGAGATTATCCCCTATGCCGACGTTGAACTGGCAGCAAAGGACTTCACAGAATGTGAAAACGTGATTCTGGGTGGAGCTCTCGTCCGCCATAAGCCGGAGATGAACGAACTGGTACCGCTCACTGCAAAGAGTAAGATCTTCACCTACGAGCTGGGCGTGTAAGAGGGCAATCGTTTCTTCGCACCGGAAGGGGCGCATAGCCTTGCTGGCGCTTTTCCACAATGATTGGCGTGGCGATGCCTGGAGTTTCGCCAGCGTGGCCTCCTTGGCTCGCTCAGGGCCTTTGGCTCAGCCTATCGCGATGGTATTGTTCACCACCTTTGGCCTGCGGGTCATCAAAGAATTGAGAGCTGTGATGCCGGAACCTACACACGATCAAACATCCCATATGCCTGAGACCTATCAGTTCTTGCTGCAACTGGTAGGCCCAGTAGCCCTTGACCCTGCCAGAGCCATCGCTCGACCGACCCTCCAGGCACTGGAACGCTTGTGCTTCCTCATGCGCAAGGGGCCAGAAGAGGAAGTCATAGGGGATCTGCTTAACGCAATAAAACGCCAAGAGCTTGGGCCGGGCGCCGTTGCGACTGATGCTGATCACAACCTCGTTCTCTTGTTTGCCGAGGCAGCTCGCGAGTCTCACCCGGATTTGAGCTTCATCCTCAAAGCCAGGGTAATCAGCGCTGATTCAAAGGCGTGGGAGAAGGCCGAATCAGGTGTTCGCGAGGATTACCTGGCGCAGGCTATGCCCTCCAAAGAAGTGGTGTCAGCGGCCATATGCTTCGGCTTTGCGCATCGGGACGATAATGAGAGCAAACGGCAGGAGATGAGCATTCTCGCTCACACTCAAAAGGTTCTCGATGACGCCAGGGATGCAGGCCTATCCAAATACGAAGTGCTGCGCCCAGCCCTGGACGATGCGGCAGTTATGTTCTTTGAGTCGGAAAAGAATGGCAGGCCGCTGAAGAGATACTTGAACCAAGTGAACGCAGCGATGACTAGGGCGTTCATGGCCGGTACCAAGCCTTCAGATAACGAAACCGGAAGGGTTACCTTCCACGACCCATACCTCCGGTTGATTCTTGCTCAGGCCGGCAAGCTGAACGTGTTCGCCCAGTCGTTGGAAGAGACGATGGAGATGGTCTGCGACCTGTTGACCAAGTCCCAGAACCCCAATTACCCGAGCAAGTCGTTTGAAGACATGCTGGTGCATCAGCCGAGCGAGCTGGCCAGTCTGGCGCTTAAAACCTTCAGCATGCCCCAGGCAGCATTGATCAACTCGTTCTGCTTTGAGAAAGAAGGCGGCGCCACCCAATTCACGGGTCTCAATCAGCGAATGCCGCTGAGCTTTAAGCTCCAAGAGCTCAATGATCTACTCAATCGCATTCCCCACGGCAAAGAGCTCAGGGATGCCGCCTACACAAACCTGATGGCCGCGCTCTGCACGTTGCGGATTAATCATCCAGACACGGTGAAAGGCTCACCTGAGCGCTTTGACGAGGTGTTGCAAGATCTGATGCCGCACGCGGACATCGAGAAGGCTCACGCGATGCTGGACGAGGATCTGGTGAAGCCCTTGAATGACTTCATCATGCGTAAGCACAAGAACTTAATCGACCTGGTATCCCTGGTCGACAGGGGTAGGGGATTCAGAGAAGAGTTGGGCATCTAAACGAAGGCCCCTTCATTGCGAAGGGGCCTTTTTGTTCTAGCGGTTGAAGCGCTCGACCAGCTCACGAAGGCCTTTGGAGGCTCGCTCAAGCTCACCACCACGCTGGGCAGCAGTGTTGGCGTTGGTTGCCGACTTCTCAACCGTCTCGGCGACGTTGTTGATCTGCCGGGCGATGTCCTCGGCTACATGAGCCTGCTCATCGGACGCCGCAGCCATCTGCTGACTCATCTCGGTAATACGCTCGACCGACTCTCGGATGCCTTGTAGGGCCTGTTCAGCCTCAAGTACCTGCTGAACACCGTTATCGGCCTCAACGATCCCGACTTTCGCGATGCCAACCGCATTGTCGGCGCCGGTCTTGAGCACGTCGATGATGTCTTTGATCTGCTTGGTCGATTCGCTGGTTTTGCGTGCCAGTGCTCGCACTTCGTCTGCCACGACCGCAAACCCTCGACCTTGCTCACCGGCACGGGCTGCTTCGATGGCCGCGTTAAGCGCCAGCAGGTTGGTCTGATCAGCAATGGATTCGATGATCGCGGCGGCGGTCATGATCTTCTGCGTTTCTTTCGCCAGGTCGTCGACGGCGGTGCTGATGTTGGTGACCGTGGTAGCCAAGACCTGAATCGCGTCACGGGTGATCACCACAACCTTGCTGCCCTGACCAGCCAGTTCATTGGCGGTTTGTGCTTCGATAGCGGTTTGATGAACGTTCCTGGCCACTTCGTTGATCGATGCAGCCATCTCTGTCATGGCGGTGGCAGTCATGTCCGTTTCAGCACGCTGCTCAAGAAGGCTGTTCTCGGTATCGTGGGAGAGCAGGGATGACTCCTCAGCTGCCTGGCTAACCTTGATCGCCAGATCGTTGAGTCGTGTCAGCGCCGTCTGTAGCCGAGCCTCTTCGCTGAGCAGGATCATTTCCAGTTGGCCGGCTGCGCCGTAGGAGTCGCTGTAGGTCAGGCTGCTGGTCGGGTCAGAGAAGGCAGCAGGTGCACAGTCTTTGATACGTCCCAGAAGCTGCTCAAGCCGGAAGCTGGCGTAAAGGCCGGCACCCATCACCGCTACACCCACGCCAACCTGGGCCACCAGGAGTGAAGGGGAATATTGGATCAAAGCCACGGATGTGCCGGTGGCCAACACTGGAACCATCATCCTCTTGGAGAACGACATGATGCGGCGGCGCAGGGCGACTGGTGATTTACCCAAGCGGATTCGGTCATACAGCGCCTGAGCGCGGGCTATCTGTTCCGGAGTGGGTTTAACACGAACAGACTCGAACCCTACCGGATGGCCTTTTTCGAGAATCGGGGTGACATAGGCGCTTACCCAATAGTAATCGCCGTTCTTGCAGCGGTTTTTGACCACACCCATCCAGCTTTTGCCGGCTTTAAGGTACGACCACATCACTGCGAAGACTGCGGCAGGCATGTCAGGATGGCGAACCATGCGGTGGGGGCTGTTGAGCAGCTCCTCACGGCTGTAGCCGCTGATGCTGCAGAACTCATCGTTGCAGTAGGTGATCGTTCCCTTGGTGTCGGTGGCGGAGATGAGGCGTTGGTCAGCGGGGAATGTTCGCTCGACCTGGCTCACATTGCTATGTGCACGCACGGATTGCTCACTTCTATTTCATAAAAACCATCTCAATTGTGAGCGTATTGCCATTTTAAGGCCAACGTTATTTCCCGAAACGAAAAGACGCAGAACTGGTCTGCGTCTTTTTGGCAGCAAAACCGGGCTATTTCGGCTTGATGCGCTTAAGCATATTCATGATCTTGGTCTTTGCAGAGCGCTGTACCAGGCGGGTGTCGATGTTGCGGTCAAACTTAAAGGTCATAGGCGGCTCTTCTTCTGGCGCTGCCTGCTCGGCGGGGGCGGCATCTTCGTGCGCTGAAGCGGCTTTGAACAGATCCTGGACGTCGGCATAGTGCTCGGGCTTCATCTCCTGGAAGAGCGCGGTTTGCAATCTCAATTCGAACCGTAGAGACGTGCCATTGTGAGTGATGCCATTCGCGCCCAGGGCCAGCCAGAAGTGGATCAGGGGCCTGTTGTTTGTAAGCAAAGCGATGTTGTTGCCGTCTAGGCCGGCGATGGTCAGCATGTACAGTTCCAGCATGCGCAGCTGGTCAAGCGCAGCCACTGCATCGTCGGCGTAGAAGGTGACCTTCGGATTGATGATCGCCCTGGCCGGGTTGAAGTCATCGCTCGACCAGATAAGGCTGATGCAGGCGGTAAAGATGAGAGAGAGTGGGGTAACCCCGTGGATCATCGCCCACTCAACCACGAACTGGGTCAGTTTCATTCGATCTGCTGGCTTGATCTCTGCACTCAGCGCCGGCGCCACGTCAGTCAGGAACAGGATTTCCTTGGCTGTCCTGTCAGCAGGCCGGTTGGCGACCATGTGCATGGCATCGAGCGACTGTAGCCCCTTGGGCGTCACTTCTGCCGCTGGCATGGTTTGATGGATCGCCTTGATCAGCAGAAGGATTGAGGCCTTCATCGCCGCACGGTCAGGGGAGGCTTTGTTGTCCTCCAGGGCGAAGAACGAGGTGTTGATGGGATTCACGTTGAACTTGATCAGATCCAGGTAGCTGGCCGGCAGATCAGGGCGGGGTACGCCCGCGTCATACTTTTCGGCGATCTGAGTCAGCAGGTTCTTGTCGGCGAGGATTTCAACCGATGCATCCACTAAACCGACTGGTAGCCAACCATAAGGGAGAATGGCGACCGTATCACTCTTGAAGTGATCGGGCACTTCGCCTGAGAAGCCTGGGCCAAGCAACGACTCTCCAAGCTCAAGCTTATTGCCTTTCCAGTTCGTCCAATTGACGTAGGCCTGCAACCCAAGGGTGAGGCGGGCCCGGTGGTTGATGTTTGCTGATTTGGTTGGCTCGGCATTGAGCAGGAGGGACATGGTATTGCCTTGTCGATTTTCGATTTCGGCAATATATCAGATATTTTAATGCGCCCTAAACGGCCCAGCCAGGCATCGGATGACAGGCATTCGGGGCACCCTGATATCAGTGGTGTGCCGGTGAGTCCTGGTTGATGGCATCAGGGGATCCAAGCAGCCCGGCGTCGTTAAAGACCCTGTTGATCTCTGCAGACTTGTACCCGTACAGCTCAGCCGCTTTGGCGACTGACCCAAGGCAAGCCATGTGCCCAGGAGATCGAGGCCCCATGCAGCGGTGATAGCTGCCCAAGATCTGCATGTGGGCCTGGGAGAGGCTCTTCAGCTCCTCGAGCTTCATCTTTTCATTCATTTCGTTGAGGCAGTATGCGACGTAGATCCAGAGCCCTGCACCGACGAACAAGATCAGCCCGGCGCCCCAGAGATACTCCTTGATTGGCCTCGATTTGACGTGTCGAACATTCACATCCTGGCGCGTTTCTACATCCTGGTGCTCTTGCGTCATGGCAATCCCCTAATGGCAGTGGCGTCTAGCAATGCTTGACGATTTTCGTAGTGGCAATATATCAGAGATCTTTCAGGCCACTGGCACGCCAGAGATGGAAAAAGGCGCACCAGGCGCCTTTTACTTAGTTTTCGAAAGCCGGATCAGGCCAGAATCTTGGTACAGAATCATTTGCCGGTGCCGGGCCAATGCCGAATCCGCAGAGCATGATGGTCAGTAGCTCCTGATCATCGTCTGGAAGCATTTTCCAGCTACACAAACAATTCCGGCTGTAATCATCCCAGAGGGAATAGATGTCGATTTCAGTCGCCATGTAGCCTGCGGTGACTAGGATGGCCCGCATACGGCGAACATCCTCGGCGTACCTGCCTAACTGGTGGGACTTATATTCGAGAAATTGCATCGTCTGACTCCTGTCTGTGCAGCTTGAATAAGGGTATAGCTTTAGTATACCCATAAAGCCAGCGCCTGACCATAAAAAAACGCAGACGATGTCTGCGTTTCTTCAACCTGACCTGGGTCAGATCAGCGGTTCGATCCAGCTGGCCAGCTGGGATTTCGACAGCGCACCGACTTTGGTGGCTTCGACCAGACCGCCTTTGAACAGCATCAGCGTCGGAATACCGCGTACGCCGTACTGCTTAGGCAGGTCACCATGCTCGTCAACGTTGATTTTGACGATCTTCAGCTTGCCTTTATGTTGGGTAGCCAGGTCATCGAGCACTGGGGCGATCATCTTGCACGGGCCACACCATTCAGCCCAGAAGTCCACCAGAACAGGGACGTCGGACTTCAGTACGTCAGCTTCGAAGTCAGCGGTGGTGGACGCTTTGATCAGCTCATTCATCAGTAGATACACCTTGAGTTGCTTCGGCATCAGGCAGGATTGCGTTCAGCCGTACCAGGATTTTATCCCTGGTTTCTTGAGGGAAAGCATGGCCGTAGTTGATTTCGCCAACGGCAATTTTCATGTCGCTCACGAACTTCTTTTTGACCAGGGTTTTTTGGGCGCCGCTCGCGGCTTCAATGAACTTGCGTAGCTCATTGAGGGCGTTGTTGTGGATCACCGGGCTGCCGCTACGACCGAAACCGACGCTGTCATTGATGATCGCTTCGATCTCGGACAGCATGCTGGTGGAGATCTCGACCCACTCGGAATCCTGCTCGGAAGGGGATTCGCCGGCGATGAACAGCAGCACCTCTTCAATAGTCAGCTGACTATCGACTTTGAACTTCTCCTTGATGAGATCGCCGACGCGCTTGTAAGCCTGGCCGACGTTGTCATTCTTCTGGAGGTGGTTCAGCAATACGGCAGCCTTTTGCTTAAGAGCCTCATCCGGGGCCGGGATCATATCTCCATAGGCCCGCATTCTCATGATCTCAGACGCCATCAAGTGGATGACTCGAACAGGAGGGATTTCTGATTCCGTGCAGTCAAGAAGCTGCTCAAGGACTCGTTGGGTAATCTCGGCCATCGTTTTGCTCGTTCAATTTTTATTGTGAATTATCAGGCCTGGGCGTTTACGCCACCAAGGGATTTACGCTGAGCTTTGCCATTCGGCCCATACAGCGGTGTGCCGGAGGCTTTCTGCAGAAAGGCCGTCATCTGCTTTGTCGGCTCCCAACGCATCTGGATCAAGGTGCCATTCACTTCGTTTTGAAGCTTGGCCTTGAGTGCCAGCTGAATGATCTCTTCCCACAAGGCAGAACAGTTCTGCTCAGCGGCCAGGCGTTCGGCGCCTTCTCGCCCTTCGGGGTAATTCAGTTTTCTAAGACCTTCATTGGTCTGCTGGTTGAGGGTGTTGACCTTGCCGGCCAGCTCCATCTTGCGCTTCGTCAATTCAATGATTTCGTCGCCAGGGAGTTCTGAGGTGCTGTAGAGCACCTGCTCTTCTTGAAGCAAAGCCAAAAACTCTTCGAGGCTCTTTTTACGGGCCTCGAGGTGCTGAGGAAAACTCATCGTCTAACTCCGTATGAGGCTGAGGCTGATTTAGCCCAGTTCCCTCATGCTTTTGAGAAGGCCGTCAGCGATTCGCGAAGGATCGAAAGACAGCGTGCCATTGGCAATAGCTTCTCTTATTTCGTTCACTTTAGCCATATCGATGTCATCAGCCGACGAGACCTGAGCATGCTTGAGCTTGGCGACCACGGAGGGTTCGGCGGCAGGGCCAACATTTTCAGCCTTTTTGGCTTTGATTCCGGATTCCGCCACCAGGGCGACAGAGGCAGGGGAGCGTTCGATTTTCAATTTGCGTTACTCAGCATGACTTCTTTCAATTGTTATCGGCACCAAAAACCAGAAACTTGACTGCTTGGCGCGTTTATCTCGCATCAATATGCTGTTGGCCTCAAATACTGATTTTGACGACGTTTTTCTCGGCTACAGATCCCTTGATGATCTCCCCACCGACCAGCCGCACGCGGATCTGGGCGCCGAGGCCACCATCATCCAGCGCAATGCCGTCATGACGTACGGAAAACCCTTTGCCGGCTGCAATAACCGTGACCCGTGCGTTACGGGCGATCACCTTCACTTTACGAAGGGCGCTGGCCTGGATGTAACCACCGGGTTTGATTCTCCTGGTGGCTTCCTGGCCAATGGCGCTCTCTACGTCGGTGATCACATTGTTTGGCATCGCCGCCCGGTCGGAGCTGGCCAGGCTGAGCATGTCGCGAGTCAGCACATCACCCCGGTTAACCTCCTGAGTGACTTGTACGTAGCGTACGGTCAGCTTTACCTGGGCACGGATGTACTTGACTGGCTCGCCGGCGCAACTCACCGCCACACTGACTCGTCCACCACGTTCCGGAATGGCATAGGGGAGGGAGGCGACAGGGCTTCGGCAATCGCCAAGCTGATCGGTGCCCTCAACGAGAATATCGGCTCTTTCCTGACCTTGTGGCAGGGCTGCTTTGACCGCTTGCGTCACTGAATCTTCAATTTGGCCAGATATTGCAGGGGTAATGGCAAAAAGAAGGGAAAATGCTACTAAGCCCTTATGAATTAAGGATATTTTCATCCTGATCCTCTCTGAGGGTTGAAATTACAGGTGTTTCTGGAAAGTCAGTCTACAGCAATTATATACAGTAAATTGACAGGGTGGCTGACTAAAAATATCAGGCATCAAATTTTACCCCTGAAAATGCTGCAAAACGCCCTGTTATTTTGACAATTGATGGACATTGTTGCACCCTATCCGGCGTTCTGATTCCCTATTTCCGGAGATTTTTTGCGGATGGTCGACAAGCTCGATAACGCGCTGAACTTCAACCGCGAGGCGCTAAACCTGCGGGCTGAACGGCAGAAGGTGCTTGCGAATAACATCGCAAACGCCGACACCCCCAACTTCAAAGCCAAAGACTTTGACTTCGCCAGTGAGCTCAAATCGGCAGTCAGTAAAGGTCGGGCGAGCGGGGGAGGAATGGAACTGAGCACGACGTCTTCGCGCCACCTGAGCGCGCACTCGTCGAGCCCGGCTGTGCGTGATCTCAAGTATCGCGTACCTGATCAGCCCAGCCTGGATGGCAACACCGTCGATATGGATAGAGAGCGGGCGAACTTTGCTGACAACAGCATGCGGTACCAAGCCAGTCTAACCATGATGAAGAGCAGCATCAGCCGCATGAAAGCAGCGATGCAGCCGGAGTAAGCACCAAAACATGTCAATGTTCAGCATTTTTGATATCTCAGGCTCAGCCTTGAGTGCGCAATCCAAGCGCATGAACGTCGCAGCCAGCAACATGGCCAACGCTGACAGCGTCGGCACGGCGCCCGGTGAAGCCTATCGCGCTAAGCAGGTGATGTTCGAAACCGAGAACCGGGGGCAGGGTATTGGTGGTGTCCGGGTTACCGGCATTGTCGACGATACGGCGCCCATGAAAATGGAATACCGCCCAGGCGATCCACTGGCTGATGAGCGTGGTTACGTCACCATGCCTAACGTCGACCCAGTTCATGAAATGGTCAACATGATCTCCGCTTCGCGCTCTTACCAGGCGAACGTGGAAGTCATGAACACCAGCAAAGACATGATGATGAAAACCCTCTCCCTCGCCGAGTCCTGATCCCAATGGCAACAATTGACACTAGCGTTTTGGGTGGGGTCAACCAGACCCAAACCCCGAAGGCCCAGACGGGTCAGAGTGGTTCTGCGGACTTGCAGAGCAACTTCATGACCATGCTTATCACCCAGCTCAAGAACCAGGATCCGCTTAATCCAATGGATAACGCGGAAATGACCTCTCAGCTGGCGCAGATCAACATGGTTGAAGGCGTCGAAAAGCTCAACAAAACCATGACCGCGATCACCGATCAGATCAACACCGGCCAGCAGCTCCAGGCTACGGCCCTGATTGGCAAGGGTGTACTTGTGCCGGGTGACCGAGTCCTGGTTGGTGAGGAGGGGGTTACCACTCCATTCGGTGTCGAGCTGCCGAAGGATGCCGACTCGGTGACTGTGACCATCGTGAACGCCGGTGGCGTTGAGGCGAGAACTTTCGAGTTGGGCTCCATGGACGCCGGCATGCAGGATTTCACCTGGGACGGCAAGATGGAGGATGGCTCTGTAGCCCCTCCAGGCGCTTACCAGGTCAAAATCGTGGCTACTTCTGGTGGGGTTCCACAAGAGGTCAATCCACTGACCTACGCCGTTGTGAATGGCGTCGTCAAAACCGCAGACGGTGGGGCATTGCTCGATCTCGGCGGCACTTTGGGCCGAGTCACCGTAGGCGACGTTCGCAAGTACTGGTAATCGATTTTTCTTTTGGCGGGTGCGTAGTGACACCCGCTTATATTTCGAGGGTTACACCATGGGTTTTTCTCAAGCGCTTTCCGGTCTGAATGCTTCCAGCAAGAACCTGGACGTGATCGGTAACAACATCGCCAACTCCGCGACCACCGGCTTCAAGTCGTCCAACGCGCAATTCGCTGACGTTTACGCCAACTCCAAGTTCGGCCTGGGTACTTCGGTGTCCGGCGTGATGCAAAACTTCAACAACGGTAACCTGGAATCGACGGGGCGAAACCTCGACCTTGCGATCTCGGGGGATGGCTTCTTCCAGTTCAGTCAGAACGGCCAGACCGTGTACTCGCGTAACGGCCAGGTCACCATGACACCTGAAGGCTATCTGGTGAACGCCCAGGGTGCGCAGCTGATGGGCGCCAACGGCGTCATCAAGATTCCTGATGCCGGCATGCTGTCCAATGCCACCACCAAGGTTGAATCGACCATCAACGTGGACTCGCGTTCGGACATCATCACCGCTCCGTTCAGCATGACGGATCCGGACAGCTACAACTACGCGAACACCGCCAACGTCTACGACTCCCTGGGTAACCAGCACACCGTGACGATGTACTACACCAAAACGGCGGCGAACACCTGGGTCGTGAACTCGAGCATGGACGGCGTTGCCTCCACCAGCCCGGCGCAAAACCTGAACTTCACCAGCAACGGCAGCCTGGATCCGGCGTACGCAGCGACCAGCTTTGCGTTCCCGATGACCAACGGCGCCAACAACATCAACTTCTCCATGGACTTCAAGGGTTCGACCCAGTTCGGTAGCGACAACTACCAGAACTCCCTGGTGCAGGACGGCTACACCAACGGCCAGATGATCGGCATCACCTTCGAGAAAGACGGTTCGGTGGTCGGTAACTACTCCAACGAGCAGAAGGTAACCCTGGGCAAAGTTGAGTTTGCCAACTTCCGCAACCCAGAAGGTCTGAAGCCGCTGGGCAACAACGTCTGGGGCGCCACTGCTGCATCCGGTCAAGCAACCACAGGTACGCCGGGCGTAGGTCGCCTGGGCGGTCTGGAAAGCGGTGTGCTGGAAGCGTCCAACGTGGACATGACCCAGGAGCTGGTAAAGCTCATCGTGGCTCAGCGCTCGTACCAGGCTAACGCCCAGACGGTGAAAACGCAGGACGAAGTTCTGCAGCAAGCCGTTAACCTTCGCTAATAGGGCTCACTGAATATGGATCGCGTTATCTACACCGCCATGAACGGCGCGAAGCAAAGTTTTGATCAGCAGGCAGTTGTCAGTAACAACCTGGCAAACGTCAGCACCTCTGGCTTCCGCGCCCAACTGTCGGCGATGCAATCCGTAACGGTGGAAGGGGACGGGATCCATACCCGTGCCCTGCCTTTGGCGAGCACGATGGGTTCTGATTTCACCATGGGCCCCGTCCAGACGACCAACCGCGCATTGGACTTTGCCTTCAAAGGCGATGCGTGGATCGCTGTCCAGACGGAAGATGGCTCTGAGGCGTATACGCGCCGTGGTGACGTTCAAGTCGACCGCAACGGGATGCTCAACATCAACGGTCGTGCTGTGGTCGGTGACACCGGCCCCATCATGTTGCCGCTGGATAGCCAAGTAAGCGTCGGCGGCAACGGTGCCGTGAGCGTGATCGAAGCCGGCCAAAAGCCTGAGTCGATTGCCGAAGTGGCCCAGCTCAAGCTGGTAACGGCTACTCCCGGCCAACTGGTGCGGGGTGCGGACGGCTTGTTCCGCCCTCAGCCGGATGCGAACGGCAACGTGCAGCCTCTGCAAGCAGACGAAGGTGCTCGCGTCATTTCCGGCGCTTTGGAGGGGAGTAACGTAAACCCGACCGAAGCAATGGTAGCGATGATCGGCAACCAGCGCCGTTACGAGATGCAAATGAAGGTAATCACCTCGGCGGACGAGAACGAGAAAGCGGCCAACGGCCTGCTGTCGATGCGTTAAGTCGAGGTGAATGAGCTGGATTGAGCTGGATTGAGCTGGAATGAGCTCAATGAGCTCAATTGATCTGATTGTGCCGGTCATCGTGGCCGGCCATTTAAATTTACGGGTAAAGAACAATGCTTCCTTCGCTTTCTACCGCTGCAACGGGCATGACAGCTCAACAAACGCAGATGGACGTGATCTCCAACAACCTGGCCAACTTGGGCACCAACGGCTTCAAGGGCTCGCGAGCGAACTTCGAAGACCTGATGTACCAAAACCTGCGCCAGCCAGGCGCTGTAAGCTCGGCTGACACCAGCCTGCCTTCCGGTATGCAAGTTGGTACCGGTGTTCGCCCGGTGGCCACTGAGCGTCTGCACACCCAAGGTAACCTGCAGGCTACCGAGAACTCCACGGATCTCGCGATCAACGGTAACGGCTTCTTCCAAGTGCAGATGCCGAACGGCGATAACGCCTACACCCGTGATGGTAGCTTCCAGAAAGACGCCAACGGCCAGATGGTCACCTCAAACGGTTACCTGATCCAGCCGTCGATCACCATTCCTGAAAATGCCCTGAGCATCAGCGTTTCCAAAGACGGTATCGTCTCGGTAACCACCCCAGGCAACTCAGCATCGACTCAGGTTGGTCAGCTGCAGGTCGCTACCTTCGTTAACCCGGCTGGCTTGCAGAGCATCGGCGAAAACCTGTACCTGGAAACTGATGCTTCCGGTACCGCCAACGAAAACCAGCCCGGCCAGAACGGCGCCGGCAGCCTGTACCAGGGCTACGTTGAAACGTCGAACGTAAACGTCGTGCAGGAAATGGTGGGTATGATCCAAACCCAACGTGCCTACGAAATGAACAGCAAGGTCGTGAAGGCGTCTGACGAGATGCTCGCCCGTATTGCACAGCTCTAACACCGGAGTGCTGACGTGACATTTTATGCTAAACGTTCACGCGCAGTGGTATCCGCAATGCTGCTCGCCCTCACGGGCGGGTGTGCTTTGGTGCCGCAGCAATCTATCGTCGAAAAAGCGCCTGTGACAGAGATGCCGCAACGTCAGGCGCCTTTGGCGAATGGGTCGATCTTTCAGAAGAACTCGCTCTATCAGCCTCTGTTTGAAGATCGGCGCCCGCGTAACATGGGCGACACCCTGACCATCGTCCTGGATGAGCAGGTCAGCGCCAGCAAATCCTCTGCCTCTAATGCCACACGGAAGGGGGCGGTCAAGTTCACACCTGGTCTGGTGCCAACCGACATCAAGAAGCTGGGTGAGCTCGGCCTGGATGTCGAAAACGGCAGCGACTTTAACGGTGGCGGCGGCTCGAACGCCCGTAACTCGTTCACCGGCACCATCACCGTAACCGTGATGGACGTCATGGCCAACGGCAACCTCAAGGTGCGTGGCGAGAAACAGATCGGTATCAACCAGGGTAAGGAATATATCCGGTTCTCCGGATACGTGAATCCACGTACTATTACGGCTCAAAACACAGTCCCTTCGACCCAGGTGGCCGAGGCGCGTATTGAATACGTGGGTGACGGATACATTAACGAAGCGCAGTCGATGGGTTGGGGTCAACGTATCCTGATTAACCTCTGGCCGTTTTAAAGTGGATAAATTGACACATGAAGCCTAAAAGCACGTTTCCCCTGAAGAGTCTGCTCGTTGCCCAGGCGATTGGACTCTCTTCTTTGTTCATGCCGGGCCTGGCTCAAGCTGAACAACTGAAAGAAGTAGCGTCCTTTGCCGGGGTGCGAGACAACGTGCTGGTTGGCTACGGCCTGGTCGTCGGCTTGGATAGCACCGGTGACCAGACCACCCAGACCCCGTTTACCGGGCAAAGCCTGAGCAACATGCTCTCGTCGCTGGGTATCACCGTGCCTCCGGGTACGAATATGCAGCTTCGTAACGTTGCGGCGGTGATGATCACCTCGAAGATGCCGGCATTCAGCCGCCCAGGTCAGTACCTTGACGTGGTGGTGTCTTCGGTCGGTAACGCCAAGAGTCTGCGGGGCGGTACGCTCTTGATGACGCCACTCAAAGGCGCCGATGGCCAGATCTATGCGATGGCCCAAGGTAACCTGATGACGGGTGGCGCTGGCGCCGGTGCCAATGGAAGCAGTGTGACGATCAACCAGCAGGCGGGCGGACGTATTGCCCGTGGCGCGATTGTTGAGCGTGATATCCCGCTTGAACTGGGTGACCAGCAGGGCAAGCTTGATCTGTATTTGAACGAGCCGGACTTCAACACCGCTCAGAAAGTTGTTTTTGCAATCAACTCTGAGTTCGGTCGCACCGTTGCCTCGGCTCAAGATGCCGGCATGATCTCGCTGGATGGCCCTGCATCGCCCAACGCTCGGGTGAATTTCATGGCCCGGATCAACAACATCAATGTGACGCCAAGCAAACCGTTGCCGAAAGTGGTCATCAACTCCCGTACCGGCGCTGTCGTGTTGAACGAAGGGGTGAAGCTGTACCCGGCTGCCGTAGCACAGGGCAACCTGGCGATTACCATCGACACCGATCCATTGGTAAGCCAACCAGGCGCCTTCTCGGGTGGCCAGACTGCTACTGCGAACAAGAGCAAGATCTCGCTTGAACAGCAGGGCGGTGGTTTGAGAACCGTGGAAAGCGCTGCCGACCTCGCTGATGTCGTCAAAGCGTTGAACGCGTTGGGTGCTTCACCTGCGGATCTGATGTCGATCCTGGAGGCTCTCAAGGCTTCTGGCTCGCTTCGCGCTGAGATCGAGATCATCTGATGTCGGTCAATATGGATAGCGGCTTTGCCTACGACATGAATGGCCTTCAGCAGCTGAAAAATGCTGCAGGCCAGGATCCAAGCAAAGGTCTAAAGGAGGCTTCGAAGCAGTTCGAGGCCTACTTCCTGACGCAAATGCTCAAGACCATGCGTGCGACGGTCGACAAGTCCGGGATGCTCGACAGCTCTGCGACTGAGATGTACACCGAAATGCTCGATGCCCAGTTGGCGCAGAAGATGGCCAGCCGTGGCATGGGCCTGTCGGATCAGATCCAGCGCGATATGCGGGCTAAGGGGATGATTCCTACTGACCCGCGTGAGCTTCAGGAGAACCTGGTAGCAGGCATTCCGAAGGCTGCTCCTCGCCAGCTACTGGGTGGACTCAATACCCAGCGGCTGTTGAACGTTAACGTGCCTGACGTTGGCGATAGGGCCGGTCAGCGGGTTACCGGGGCCTCCGAGCAGTCGGGTCAGCCAAGGAATCCTTTTGAGAGCCGATACGCCAGTATGGAGAGGGCGCCGCACGTCACGGCGTTCCTCAATCGAATGGAGCGCCCAGCGGTGATGGCTGGTGCCGAGAGCGGCGTGCATCCATCGCTGATCCTGGCCCAGGCAGCACTCGAAACTGGCTGGGGCAAAGAGCGCATTCAAACGCGTTCCGGCGCCGACAGCCACAACATCTTCGGTATCAAGGCCGGCGACTACTGGAAAGGCCCAACTACTGACGTGATGACCACCGAGTTTGTCGATGGCCAAGCAGAGAAGCGGGTTGAGCGATTCAGGGTCTATGCCAGCGACGAGGAAGCTTTCTCTGACTACGCCAGGCTGCTGAGCAAAAACCCTCGCTACCAGGGCGTCGTGAATGCCCACAGTGGTGAGGCTGCTGCAGTCGCCATTCAACGTGCTGGCTACGCTACTGACCCTGAGTATGCGAGCAAGCTGATCGCAGTGATGGGGAATATCGGGCAACTGACCGTTAAGTCCAATGTGGCGAAGGTTGACGAAGCTCCATTTGGCTCAAATATCTGGTGATCTGATCAATCTTTGGGGGGGCGGCATGAAAAACTTTCGAACGTTTTTGAGTCTTGCGTTTGCTCTTAAGGCATCTGATAGGAATCCTCACCTTGATTTGATCCTTCTCCCCGTGGCTGGCGTTGTTCTGATGATCATCATCGCTCTGATCCTGACTCCATGATCCGAAAGCCTGATTCAGCAACAGCCCGCTAATGCGGGCTTTTATCCATTTGGAGGTCACCAAGTGAAAATCAGTACCGCACGAGAAGCACTGAAACTGACGAGGCTGGTAGTTGGGCCGCTGCTGATCATTATGGGCATCTCGGGTCAGGCCGCCGCCGATTCCCTGGTAAGAACCTGTACATGGGTAGAGCAGGGGGCCGAAATCACAGACATGAGTCCAGAAGGCTGCATCGCAAACGAAGAGAGGTCATCGTTGGATCAGCGGCTTGAAGCTGCAAAGCCACTGGTTTGCCCGAAATTTTGGAAAGATGACGGAAAACTGTTCCTCAGCGTAAGCGCAAAGACAGACCAGCAGGTGTTTGTCGTTGCCAGACAGTGCCGGGCCTTACTGTGATGAGCGACAGAAAAGTCTTGATGATCTGGCTGATTAGCCTTGTCGTGCTCCAGATCGTAATAAATTGCGTGCTGCTCAGCCGTGAGTCTGAACCGGCAATCGACTCATCAACCGTTAGCACGAGGAATTAGCTGATGACCTTGCAGCCGATGAAAGAGGCATACAGTGCAACCATCACGGTCACTGCTCGACCATGGTCGAAGCGTCGTTTTATCACGGTGTTTGCCAGGACGGCAGAAGCAGCATCTGCTGAGTGTTTAAACGAGGCGACGAAAGAAGGGTGGGTCACGCCCAGCTGGTGGCAATGGTGGCGCCGGCGAGACTCGAAGGAGCCCTTCGTAGCTGGTTGCCTCTAAATCCCTAAACCCTCAAATTCCTGACAATTCATCGCTATTATTTAGCGGTTGGACTCAAGGATTTGGGAAAGTGAGCCGATAGGCATTTATCAACTTACGAGATCATTCTTGATGAGCCTGTATTCCACAGCCCTTAGCGGCCTGAATGCTGGGTCGATTGCTCTGGCAGTCACCAGTAACAACATCACCAACGTCAAGACCGCAGGTTACAACCGTCAGGTAATCAGCCTCGATCAAGCGGCCTACGGTAACGGCGTTCAGGTGGGCAACATCGAGCGTCAGTACAACAAGTACGTGACCCAGCAGTTCAACAGCGCCAACAGCGCGAACTCCGGTCTGGTGGCCTACCACAACCAGATTTCCCAGATCGACTCCCTGCTGGCCGACAGCGAATCCAGCCTGGCCGTCCAGATTCAGGGCTACTTTGCAGCCTTGCAGACCCTGGGCTCGGCGCCGGCAGATCCTGCTACTCGCCAAGGCGTGATCGGTTCTGCACAGAACCTGTCCGCTCAGTTCCGTTCGATGGACAACTACCTGTCCGACATGCAGGACGGCGTGAATGGTGAAGTTAAAAACCAAGTCACCCAGATCAACAACATCTCCAAGCAGATCGCTGACCTGAACCGCGAGATCTCACTGGCCAAGGCCAAGACCGGTGAAGCGCCGAACGCGATGCTCGATCAGCGCGACCTGCTGGTATCGGAACTCAGCCAGCGTGTCGACGTTAAAGTGACCGTGCAAGACTCCGGTACCTACAACGTCTCGTTCAGTAACGGCCTGTCGCTGGTGTCCGGTTTTGACTCCAACAAGCTGGAAGCCGTTCAGTCGAACGAAGACCCGACCCGCACCACAGTCGGATACCGTGATGGCGGCGGCAACCTGATTCATGTCAAAGAGAGCACCATCAAATCCGGCGAGCTGGGCGGCATCCTGCAATTCCGCAGTGAAACCCTGGATTCGGCGCAGAACCGCCTGGGCCAACTGGCCGTTGGCATGGGAATGGCGATCAACAAGCAGCACGAAGCCGGTGTAGACCTCAATGGCAACCCTGGCACGCCAATGTTCTCAGTGGGTGATCCACAGAGCTACAGCAACGCCAAGAACACCAGCACCTCTTACCTGACCGGTACCTTTACCGATGGTACGGAAGTCGGCATCAACGACTACGACATCGCTTACTCGTCGGCGACGGGCTACACCGTAACGAACAAGCAGACTGGCGAGAACGTCGGTACCTTCCCTGTAGGCAGCCCAACCCTGTCCTTCGGTGGTATGACCCTCACCATGAACGGCACGCCAGCAGATGGTGACAAGTTCCTGGTCAAGCCGGTAAGCAACGCGGCCCGTGATTTCGACTCGCTGATCACCGATCCAGTGAACATCGCTGCCGGCGATGCATCCGGCTCTGGCGCGGGCGACAACCGTAACGCCCTGGCCATGTACAAGCTGCAGTCCACCGCGATCATCAAGGGTGGCAGCACGGCTAACCAGGCTTACGCCTCGCTGGTCAACGAAGTTGGTAACAAAACCAACATCATCAAGGTTAACCAGACCACCCAGCAGACCCTGTCCGAACAGCTTCTGGCCGTTCAACAGTCGGAATCGGGTGTGAACCTGGACGAGGAGGCCACAAACCTTCTGCGTTTCCAACAGTACTACCAAGCCAGTGCCAGGATCGTGGATACCGCTTCCTCGGTCATGGATACCATCCTGGGTCTGAGAAGCTAATTTAGGGAGGCGCAACCATGCGTATCGCAACGAACACGATGTACGATCAAAGCACCAGCGCGATGAATCGTCAGCAGTCTGCCTTCCTGAACGTCGGCAATCAGTTGTCGAGCGGCAAGAAGGTCAACAACCCTTCCGATGATCCCCTTGCTGCCGCCAAGGCGCTGGCGCTGGGTCAGTCCTCGGCAGTGAACGAGCAGATGAAAACCTCGCGCATTGCTGTGCGTAACAGCCTGAGCCAGGAAGAGAGCGTCCTGAACAGCGTCAGTGACGCGTTGATCAGCGCTAAGACCAAGTTGATCCAGGCATCCACCGGCACGCTCACAGACGCCGACAGGGCCTCTATCGCAACCGACTTGCAGGGTGTGCTCGATACCCTGATCGGTCAGGCTAACGCGGCAGACGGCAACGGCCAGTACCTGTTCGGTGGCTACAAGACCTCGTCGCCTCCATTCGTGAAAGATGCCTCGGGCAATGTTTCCTACGTCGGCGATGACGGTGTCATTAAACAGCAGGTCGATAGCGCCAGGCTGATGCCGAGCTCTGATACCGGTGCTTCGATCTTCATGAGCGTTACCGGCACGGCCTCCATGGTTGCCAGGGCAGGGGAGACGAACACCGGCACCCTGAGGATCTCGACTCCGGTAATCTCGGACACCTCGGATGCCAACTACCGCCAGCCTTTCACCGTTGAGTTCTCCGATAACGCCGGCGTCAAGCAGTACAGCATCAACGGCGGAACCCCGGTGGACTACGTTGAAGGTGACAAGATCACCGCCAACGGCTTGAGCATGACCCTTACTGGCCAACCTGAAGCGGGTGATGTCGTCACCGTGAACGCGGGTGGCTCGAAAGACATGTTCCAGAGCCTCCAGGACGCCATCAGCATCCTGAAGACGCCGACCGATACTCCGGCTCAGCAGGCAGCTTTGGCCAACGTCATGAACTCTGTAGCCAACGAGCTGACCAACAACCTGGACAACGTCCTGACCGTGCGTGCCTCCGTGGGCACCAGGCTCAACGAGCTGGATGTGATCGATGCTGTAGGTGACAACCGTGCGCTGAACTACACGGCCAGCATCTCGCAGCTGATCGACCTGGACTACAATGCTGCGCTGTCTGAGTACAGCCTGCGCCAGGTTGGCCTGCAAGCCGCCCAGAAAGCGTTCGTGGACGTGCAGTCGATGTCGCTGTTCAACTACCTGAAGTAATGGGTATCTGAATGCAGAAAACGCGCCCCGGCGCGTTTTTTGTTGTTCTTGAACTTGGATTTTGAGGGCAAAAAAAGACGCGCAATGCGCGTCTTTTATCTACCTGGGCCAATCTATCAGAGGCTTGGGCCGTCGCTGTCATGCACTCGACGAGCAGGCTTGATGTCTGCCTTCATGTGCCTTTGAACGTCGACGTCGTACATCAAATTAGCTTCAGTCTTGAGGCCTGCAGAAGCGAGTTTGGTAGCAACGGATTTGACGTGGGCGCTGTAGTCCAGGCCAGCGGTAGCATACAGATCATCGACGACGCCCATCAGAAAAGGGACGGCCTTGATTTCTTCCACGGTGAAGGGGTTGGCTGCGAATGCTCCAGTACGGAACTCTTCACCCGAGAGCAGGAATCCGGAACGTGGGGCCATGACCATAATTTCCGACATACGCCCACCCATACGATGGAAGTCATCGTCTTTAGGGATGCTGTGGTCTCTGGCCATATCACCAAATTTTCTGCCCATAGCATTAAAGGCGTAATACCCAGCACAAATTGGTTGTTGAATCGCCTTGACCATAGCCTGGCTGAATTCTTTTTTGGAGATGTTTTCAAACGCCGTTTCCGATTTAAGGATGGTGCGTATCGTACCCAGCAGAGTCATTCCCTGGCGATTTGCGAGGGTGGTTAAATCCTCGATCAGCTTCGGAGTAACCGAGCCTTCAAAGTGGTTCGACCGGATAAGTCGCATATCCTCGCCTTTGCCCTCGTACCTTTGAGTTTCGACGAGAGGGATTGAGATTGGATCTTGCTCGGCGTGCGGCACTCTCTTGAAGAAACCGAACACCTCTTCACCAGGTTTAACGGCGTTTTGCAGCACGGACTCCCTGTAAATATCGGTAACGTAGGTAGGGTCGGCTGGGGATGCGCTAGGCGTGGTGGTGCTCATGTTCTGCTCCTAATCATTTTAACCAGTATATGGGTTGAAAAGTGTCAGGCTCAAGCGTCTTCTGCGATACAGGATGGGGACAGCAGGTACCAAAAATCAGAAAACGCGCCGAGGCGCGTTTTTGTGGCATCCAGTTGTCGCTCCAGAGATCTCAGAGGCTGGCTGGTCTTTGAAATCCTGCGGCACTTAGAGTCGCCGCCAATGCATCGAGGCCAGCGTACATACCTGAGGCCTGATCCGCAGAAATCACGATTCCGCTTTCGATAGCTTGTTTGGCGACTTTCAGTTGGTCGGCGATGGATCTGGCCGTATCTTGCAGCATGGCTTGGTGCAGTTCGACCCTGCGATTGCCCATGAAGATAATCAGGTCAGCGTACTCGAGCGGGGTCAGCAGGTTCTTAACGCGATCAGGGATCGTCGTCTCGAATTTGCTGAAACTCGCGACGGTTTTCTCGACGGCGTGCTGCAGATTGATCGAGTAACGGCGGTCAATACAAACGATTCTTTTGCCACGAACTTGGATTCTCAAGCGAATGTTCCTTCTTTATGAATGGGTAAAAGCTTATTTTTCTGCCATAGCGGCAATGAGCGTTTGAATGAACTGGAACCCTCCGGAGAACAAGCGCTCCAGGAACGGCGCAAAGCTGGTCATCATCACCATCATGAGAATGAGCCCCACCGTCAGGGTCAGCGGAAAGCCAATCGAGAACACGGTCAGCTGCGGTGCTGATCGGTTCAGGATGCCCATGGCCAAGTTCATCATGAGTAGGGCGCCCAACAGGGGTAGGGAGAGCAGCAGCCCGGACGAGAAGATGGTGCCCGCATACAGGGCAATCAGTTTCCATACGCTTGGCTGAATCTCGACGCCACCGATGGGTAGGGAAGTGAAGGTATTGAGCACGATCTCCAGCACCACCAGGTGGCCGCTGAAGGCCAGGAACATCAGCAAGGTGATCTGGTAGAGAAACTTCGAGATGATCACGCTGTTGGTACCGATGTCAGCCGAGTAACTGGTTGCGAAACCCAGACCCATCTGCATGCCGATGTACTCGCCGGCCGCTTGCACCACGCTGAAAACCATCCGCATGCAGAAACCAATGGCAATACCGATCAGCAGCTGCTCAACAAGCAGACCCAGGCCAGCCATAGAAAACACCGGCACTTGAGGCAGTGGCGGCAGCAGGGGCGCGATGAAGATCGTTAGAGCCACACCGAGGCCGAGTTTGACCTTAACCGGAATGGCAGCATGTCCCATCAACGGAGCCGCAACCAGGAACGCAGTGATGCGAAAAAATGGCCAGATAAAACTGGCCATCCATGCTTGCATCTGGACGGAGGTGAAATCGAACACGTCTAGCCTATCATTGTGGGGATGTTGATCAGCAGATTGCGCGTAAATTCGACCCAAAAGCTGATCATCAGGGGGCCACCGACGATAAGCACCACCAGACAGGCGACGACCTTGGGGATGAACGAAAGGGTCATTTCGTTGATCTGGGTCGCGGCCTGGAACAGGCTCACGATCAGGCCGACAACAAGCACTGTGATAAGGATAGGGCCGGCCATGGTGACCGTGATACGCATGCCTTGGTACGCGAGGTTCATCACTGATTCTGGAGTCATTGCCTGGCCCTACATGTAGAAGCTGTTAGCGAGTGAGCCGATCAGCAGGTTCCACCCATCCGCGAGGATGAACAGCATCAGCTTGAACGGCAGAGAGATGGTTGCAGGCGGCACCATCATCATACCGAGGGCCATCAAGACGCTGGCCACGACCAGGTCGATGATCAGGAACGGGATGAAGATCGTAAAGCCGATTTGAAAAGCAGTTTTGATCTCGCTCAGTACGAACGCCGGCAGCAGCACGCGCATCGGCGTGTCTTCAGGGCTTTCAAGGTTCTCGATTTTAGCGATCTCAGCCAAACGAGCGATGTCTGTTTCGCGGGTTTGCGCCAACATGAACTCACGGAACGGCTTGCTGCCTGTCTCGATGAATTGCTCCATGTTGATCTTGTCCTGGGAGAAGGGCACCCATGCGGTCTCATGCACCTTGTCGAGCACAGGCGACATCACGAAAAACGTCAGGAACAGCGACAGGCCCAGCAGCACCTGGTTCGGCGGCACGGACTGAGTACCCATGGCGGTGCGCAGCAGGCTAAGCACGATGATGATCCGGGTAAAGCCAGTCATCATGAGCAACATAGCCGGCAGGAACGTCATGGACGTCAGCAGCATCATCGTCTGGAGGCTCAGAGACCACTGCTGGGTGCCGTTGGCCAATGTCTTGGTAGTCAGGGCCGGTAAACCGTCTGCGAGCACCTCAGGGGCAAACAGGAGCCCTGCGCCCATTAAAAATGCCGGAAGGAACAGAGCCTTTCCGGCAGCGGCAATGCTGAGCTTTTTCATTTGCGATTCTTCGATATCAGTTCAGAAAGCTTGGCCCCAAATGTGGCCGCGTGATTAGTGGTTTCAGGTAGCTCATCTTCAGGTTTTGGCAATTGATGCAATTTGTTTACGGTGCCATTGCCGACGCCCAGCACCAGCCAGGTATCTTTCACTTCGACAATGACGACCCGCTCTTTGGCTCCAACCATTGAGCTACTGACGACTTTCATGTGCTTCTTGGCAAGGCCAGTACCGTTGTTTAGGCGTTTGATGACCCAGAAACACGCGAAAATAAGCCCTACGACCACCACCATGGACAGGGTTAACTGCCCAAGGCCATCCATGCCTGCGCCGGAACCAACACCAGGCGCTTGCGGCGCCTGGATAGTGGACTGACTGATCGGGTGAATGTCAGTCACCGGCATCATTTGATGAGGTTCTGCATACGCTCGGACGGCGTCAGGATCTCAGTGATACGGATGCCGTAATGCTCGTTCACGACGACAACCTCGCCCTTGGCGATCTCGTAGTTGTTGATCATGATGACCAACGGAGAACCGGCCATGGCGTCGAGCTGAACAACGGAGCCTGGAGAGAGTTCCAGCAGTTCCTTGATCGTCATTTTCTTTTTGCCCAGGATCGGCGACATGGTCACAGGAATGTCCTTGATCATGTCTAGCGTACGAGCGAGAGCCTTGTTGCCACCGGTATCCTCCAAGGCTTTGAAGACAGGATCTGCCGGTTTTGCAGCATCAGACTGGGTCGCTGCAGCCTGCTCGTTCATGGCTTCTGCCCAAGGGTCTACCTCGGCTTGTTCACCAGAGGTTTGGTTGATGTCGGTCATACTTGTTCCTTGATCTCTTGGGCTATGCCTTTAACAAACCTGGAATCTGGTTTGGTGTGGAGCAATCTGTGGTTGATGAGCTCTTTGACCACGAGACCAGTGGTGTTGTCAGGCAGGTTTCCGTATTCACTTTTCATCACGGGAACACCTTGAACACGGCTGGTTACGATGTCCGGCTTCTCGATTGGCAATATATCACCAACGTTGAGAGCCATCAGCTGGCCAATAGTGGTGTCAATATAGACAAAATCAGTAACCAGTTCAATCTCGGAGCCCTTGAGTTCATTGGACAAACGGTGATCCCAAAGCTCTTGCTCGTGGGGCGTTTGCTCATGAAACATATTGCTCAGCTGAGTTTTGACGGGTTCAAGCATCGGGTAGGGGAGGACGATGCTGAAAATACCCGAGAATGTCCCAACATCGAGGTTGAATGAGGTGTTGATCACCATATCGTTCGAGGAGGTCGTGATGTTCGTGAACTTGACCTGTGTTTCTGTACGAACGAAGTCAACCTCGACTTCAAGAATCGAGTGCCAGGCACGCTGGTATGCGCTCATAGCGAGATTCAGCATTCGCCTGATGATCCTGGACTCAACTGGCGAGAACTCGCGCTGCGAAGCATCCCTAGGCTTCTTGCCGTCACCGCCGAACAGGTGATCAACGACCATGAACACGGTTTCGGAGTCGAACGAGATGAGCGCATTGCCCCTCAGCGGCTTCATGGAAACCATGTTCAGGCTCATGCGATCCGTGAGATCAGCCTCAAGCTCGATGGTGCTTTGATAACGGAGGGCCGAAACCGTAACGTCGGCACCACGGCGAAGAAGGCTAAAGAGATCCATGCGGAAGTAACGAGCGAAACGCTCGTTGATCATATCCAGCGCTGGCAGGTTCTCGCTCACAACCCGATGTTGCGTGGCCGGGTTGTAAGGCTTGATCACTGAGTTTGCTGGCAGCAGCGATGAGTCTTGAGGTGACCGGTCAGAGTTTGGCATTGGGCTTACTGGACAATGAATTCGTTGAACAGGACTTCATCAACCTTGAGTTTCGGTTGTGGAGTCGCGAAAGGCTGATCAAACAATGCCAATATATTGGCTTTCAGCGCGTTCTTGCCTTCCGGGGTCGCGAGATCTTCGACTTTCAGATCGGCGATCATGACCAGCAGCTTACTGCGCAGCTGAGGCATGTATTCGTTGATGAAGTCAGCGGTCTCCTTGTCACCCACACGCAGCGAAATGCCGGTGTAGAGCAGGCGAGAGCTACGCTCGCTGTTCAAGTTGACGGTGAATGGAGCGACTTTGACGAAGATGGGCTTCGGGGCAACAACCACTTCCTCGACTTTCGCCTTGCTGGCAGCGTCGTCCTTTTTGCTCAACAGGTAAAACCCGCCAACGCTGGCACCCGAGCAGATTGCTGCGACGAGGATCATCGGGAGCCACTGGGTTTTTTGCTTCGACTCGTTCGTACTCATGGAGCATGACACCTGAAATTAAGAATGCGGCCACCTGGAGAGATCCAAACGGCCACATCAAGGCTGCAATTGGGTGATATCTTATCCGACTTGGTTACGCATAGGTACTGATTTGCCCATCAACTTGTTGATTTGCAGGTGGTTTTTCAGACGAAACGTCAACCAGGTTCAGTGATTCGCTAACCTCGCGGCTGCTGACAGCCTGCGACTCTGTGTCGCGGAATGACTGCTGCTGGCGCTGGTCACCCACCGAAGTTTGGCCCAGGGAAATGCCTTGCTCGGCCATTGCTTCTTTCAGCTGGGGCAGGGCCTGCTCGATTGCCGAACGCACCTGGGCGTTATGCGAGAAGAACTGGGCGTGAGCCTGGGACGCATCGGAGACTTTCAGGGTGATCGAGATAGGGCCCAGATCCTGAGGATGCAGGTTCAGCTCCATCGTCTGATCGCCACGCAGGTGCATATTGACTACCTGCTGGCCAAAGCCTTTGTTCCACTCCTGGGTGGCGACTTGTGCGGTCAGATTCGGCCCCGTTGGCTGGTTTAGGGCCTGGGTTTGGGACTGACCGGTAACGTGCGCCGCAGTTGGAATGCCGGGCGTGTTCAAGTCAGCTGGTGCCGAAGTAGCTTTATGGTCGCTACCGGCTGGTATTTGCGGGACTGGGGCGCTCGCCGATTGCGTAGCTGGCTCAACGGTTGGCGCGACAGCCGGCGCCGGTTGTGGAGCGGTCTTCACGTCAGCTTTTGCGTTCGTGCCGAATGGATTTACAGGGGCGGCTGGCGCTTGATCTTTGCCATGCAGGCCCTGTTTAACCTCAGCTGCTACAGCGGCAATGTCTTTTGGCGCATCTGTGCTCTGTGGGATCAGACCACCTTTCTGGCTTTCCATTTTTCTGGACATCTGAATGGAAGCAAGCACAGAAGATCCTACGGTATTGTCCGCAGGCTTAAAGTCCTTGGCGTTTTCAGAGGAGGTAAGACCTGGCACCTGAGGCGGCTGGTTCGCCACCAAGCCTTCAGTCAGCGCCTGTGGCAGAGGCGCGACAGGGTCTACAGCAACCACTGGGCCATCGACTTCAGGGGCTGCGTCTGTCTCGTCACCGAGGGCTGGTGCATCAGGCTTAACCGGCTCAGTCAGCGGTTTACTGTCGTCCGCCTTCACAGGGGTTTCAGCATCCAATGGGGGAGTCGGTTCTTGAATCGTAGATTCGGCTACGCCTTTACCTGGCTCGGGCGCCAGGCCCTTGTCAGAAGCCTCAGGCTTTTTAGCGTCAGGCTTTGGTGGCAAAGCTTTGTTCAGCGCAGTGCCGAATGAATTTGACGAGGCCGGGTCGACAGCCGATTTCTTGGAGGCAACGCCGACTACCGGCTCGGGAGCCGCCGAAATCAGGCCTGGAAGAGATACTGTGGACATGGTCTTAAAATCCTGGAGAAGGGGAGTCGTAGTTGTGCCTTTGGCGAAGGAGCATCTGAGCGCTCATTTCATCAGCTTGTCGTTGTTCCACCCGGCTGGCAGCCAGCTTTGCCGTTTGCTGCCGGCGACCAATGAGTGTTTCGAACGAGTTCAGCTTGATGTACTGGTCTTTCCAGTGGGTTTGGTTCAGGTCGACGTTGGTTACTTGCTCGTTTACGGAGCGATTGGCCTGTTCGATAGCCTGATCCAGGGAATTGAGGAAGCTTCGGTAATTACCACGGGTCATCGAGTCGATGCCCTTACGCATGAGCTTCTGCAGCTCCCTGGCGTATTCCTGGCGATAATTCTGCAAGGTACTCAGATACTCCCTGGCTTGCTGCTCACTGCGACGGCTTTTGGCCAACCGCAGGGCAGCGTTGTCGAGCACTTCTTTGGTCAGTTCGACCAATGTGTCTAGCGCAGATGTGTCAGACATTCAGGGGCTCAGGGAGTGGGGGTGTCAATATTTAGCGAATAATAGCATTGAGTTTGGTCACTGCATCACCAATGTTCGCTTTTTCGTGCATGCCTTGCTGGAGGAAGCTTGCAAGATGAGGGTAGAGCTGGACGGCGGTATCGAGCACGTTGTCGCGTCCTGGTGAGTAAGCACCCACGTTGATCAGGTCACGGTTACGCTGGTAGCTCGAGAGGTACTGCTTAAACGTCTGAGCCTTTTGAAGCTGCTCTTTAGAGGTCACTTCCACCATTACCCGGCTGATCGAGGCTTCGACATCGATGGCAGGGTAGTGCCCACTTTCGGCCAGCTGACGCGAAAGCACGATGTGACCATCCAGGATCGCACGGGCCGAGTCAGCAATCGGATCCTGCTGGTCATCACCTTCCGTGAGGACGGTATAGAACGCAGTGATCGATCCACCCCCTTCTGGGCCGTTACCGGTACGTTCAACAAGCTTAGGCAGTTTGGCAAACACCGAAGGCGGATAGCCCTTCGTGGCAGGCGGCTCACCGATGGCCAGAGCAATCTCCCGCTGCGCCATGGCATATCGCGTCAGCGAGTCCATGATCAGCAACACACTGCGACCCTGGTCTCGGTAATGCTCGGCCAGGCGAGTAGCGTAGCTCGCGCCTTGCAGGCGCTTAAGAGGCGACTCATCGGCTGGCGCTGCCACGACCACTGCACGGCGAATACCTTCTTCACCGAGGATGTTGTCGATGAAGTCTTTAACTTCCCGGCCCCGTTCACCGATTAGGCCTACCACGATCACATCGGCGGTGGTGTAGCGAGCCATCATGCCGAGCAGAACCGACTTACCAACACCAGAGCCTGCAAACAGACCCATACGCTGGCCACGGCCAACGCTAAGCAGGGCGTTGATGGCGCGAACGCCAACGTCGATCTGCTCTTTGATAGGTTCGCGGTCAAGCGGGTTCAGCGTAGGAGTCGACAGTGGTTCGTGAATGGCATCGAACAATGGGCCTTTACGATCCAGAGGGACGCCGCTGCCATCTACAACACGACCGAGGAGGGCATCGCCCAGGGGGAACTTGCGGGCACTCTGCTGAGAACCATCGCCAGACAGGGGGAGAATCCGAGCGCCAGGCATCAGACCGCTGATTTCCTCAAGGGGCATCAGGAACAGACGCTCCTCGGAGAAACCGACAACTTCGGCTTCTGCATAGGTAACGGTAGCTCCGTCCTTCAGTTCGATCCGGCATACACCACCCACCGGGATCTCAAGCCCAACGGCCTCAAGCACCATGCCAGCGGCTTTGGTGATTCGACCGCTGACTTGATAAGCCCTGGACTGTCCGATGCCTGATTCCAAGCTGGAGAGACGGTTGCTCCATACATCGGCATGACGGTTCATTCGTACACGCCCTGGCGCTTAAACTCATCATGGATCTGAGCCCAGCGCGATTCCATGGTCGCATCCAGATCACCGCTTTTACTGACGACCTTGCAGCCACCGCGTGTGATCAGCTCGTCGGAACGCAACGTCCAGTCCAAAGCCTCAAGCTCGGTGTTGTGGTGCTCATGAACGATGGCGAAGTCTTCCGGGTTCAAATGTAACTTTGGCCTGCCACGCAGTTCAGGTTCATGGTGCATCAACTGCTTAACGACAGTCAGGATCTGCTCCGGGGAGTCTTGAATGGCTTTCCCCACGATCTGTTCGCTGATTTTCAGCGCCAGCGCAGCCACCTGATTGGCGATCTCACCGTCGAGCTCAGCAAGCCCTTCGGTGAAATTCCTGGCCAGGTGCGTCAGCGGCTCAACAGTTTTGCGAGCCTGGTCACGGAGGAGGGAGAGACCTTCAGCCTTTCCTTCCTCCAGACCCTTAGCGAACCCCTCGTCATGGGCCTCTTCGTGACCTTTTTTGAAGCCGGCCTCATAGCCTTCCTGGCAAGCATGATCTCGAAGCGCCTGGATCTCAGAGTTGCGCTTGAATTCAGCCTGTTCGGCAAGCTCCAGGGCGGTTTTGGCTTTCTGCTGGACGGTAGGCTCCCTCTGGGAGGCTTGAGCGCCAACCAGAGGGTTCATGTTCCACGTCGACCAGTGCGGTTGATCAGACGTATTGGTCATCGCCACCGCCAATCACAATTTCGCCGGAGGCTGCCAGGCGACGAACAACCTGCAGGATGTTTTTCTGCTCTGCCTCGACTTGAGACATACGCATTGGGCCGCGCTGTTCCATGTCGTCGCGGAACATTTCTGCGCCACGCTTGGACATGGTGTTGATGAACTTGTCTTGCAGGTCTGGTGGAGCGCCTTTGAGTGCAACAGCCAGCATGTTCGTATCGATTTGATCGATAATGAGCTGAATGCTGCGGGCGTCCAGTTCCAGCAGGTTCTCGAACACGAACATTTCGTCGACGATCTTCTGCGCCAGGTCTTCGTCCAACTCGCGGATAGCGTTGATGGCCGATTCTTCCTGAAGGTGTTGCATGGTGTTGATGATCTCGGCGGCTGCTTTGACCCCACCCATTTTGCTGCGCTTGAGGTTCTGGCCGTCGAGCATTTTCGCCAGCGACTCGGTGAGTTCCTGCAAAGCAGCCGGCTGCACACCGGTGAAGCGGGCAATACGCACAACCACGTCGTTTCGCAGCTTCTCGTCGAACATTTCGAGAATGTTCCGAGCTTGCATGCGATCCAAGTGCACCATGATGGTGGCGATGATCTGCGGGTGCTCCTCACGGATGATCTCGGCAACAATGCTCGGTTCCATAAGGTTGAGCTTGTCGATGCCGAACGCGCTTTGCTGATCTTCAGTGATGTCGTCGAGGATCTGAGCCGCTTTTTCAGCGCCCAGGGCCTTGGTCAGTACGGCGCGGATATGCTCCGTAGCCTGTACGTTCAGTGCCGCGTGCTGTTCAGCGTCACGCATGAACTCTTCAAGGATCTTCTTGAGTTCGTCATGCGAGATGTTGCTGCCCAGGCGAGACATTTCAAGACTGACTTTTTGCTGGTAACTAGGGTGCAGCAGCTTAACAACCTCAGCTGCCGCATCTTGATCGAGAGTCATCAGCAGGATTGCGCTGTTGCGCAACCCTTGGTTGGTCTCAACTTTATCGGTCATTTGTTTTCTTTCATCCAGCTGCTGAGTACACCGGCCACAAGTTGTGGGTCTTCCATCGCCATTTCCCGGAAACCTTGCAGGTTACTTTCGTAGCTTGGTTTGCGGCGGCGGAATGGAGGAGCCTTCTCGTCCTGCTGAGGTTGAGCCGATTGTTGAGCTGCTTCAGCGGCGCGTTGCTGTTCGATAACCAGTGCAGCTTTCTCGGCTTCGACGGCTTGGGTGCGTTTACGCAGGAAAGGCCTAACACCCGCAAAGTAAGCCAACAGGCCAGCGAGCAAGACCATCAGGTTCTTGGACAGCGTGCTTGCCAGGTTGAAGAACTCAGGCGTTTTCCACCAAACGAGCTCTTCGATGGTTTCTTTGGTGTTGTTGAAAGGGCTGTTGATCACCGCCACTTCATCACCACGCTGAGCAGAGAAGCCCATAGCCTGGCGAACCAAACGGTTGATGCCGGCCATTTCTTCTTCAGTCAGGGCAACATTGCTGACTTTGCCTTCGCTGTCGGTCACTTCTTTGTAGTTAACGACAACGGCGGCGGAGAGGCGCATTACGCCACCACGGTGCTGTTGGACGTGCTCGATATTCCGATCAACCTCGTAGTTGATCATCTTGTCCGAGCTCATGGTGCCATGACGGCCAGCGCCAGCGTCCGCTTGAGTAGTAGCGGTAGCCTGATTGGCTTGAGCCTGATTCTTCGCCTGAGCGCCTTTGGCTGGAGGCTTTGCCCCGCCAGTAGGCGTGGTGATTGCCGGAGCGTTAGGAGGACTGTTGGTCAGGGCACCTGGAACACCGCGAGCGAAATCGCCATCGGAGTAGTTCTCGGTAATCTGCTGACTGCGAATCGCCGCCTCGTTAGGAGGCTGGTTCGGGCCGTACTTCTCAGCCGTTTGCTCACGGGTCGCAAAGTCAATTTGCGCCGTTACCTGGGCCTTGACATTGTTTTGGCCGACGATAGGAGCAAGGATCGTCTCGATTCGACGCTGATACGAAGTTTCGATCTCGTCGGTGTAAGCCAGTTGCGTGCTGTCCAGGTCTTTGTTCTTGCCACGGCTAGGCCTGGAAAGAAGGCGACCCTGCTGGTCAACAACGGTGACCGACTCGACAGGCAAGTGGGGCACACTGGAAGCGACCATGTAGGTAATGGATTCGACCTGGCCTGGGCCAAGCTCTCGGCCAGGCTGCAGGTTCAGAACCACAGAGGCGCTCGCCGCTTCACGGTCACGGGCAAAAACAGAGTTTTTAGCCATCACCAGGTGAACACGGGCGCTCGCTACCGGGCCAAGCGACTCAATGGATCGAGCCAGCTCCCCTTCAAGGCCGCGTTGGAAATTGATGTGTTCAGCGAACTGACTGATACCGAAGCTCTGATTGTCCAGAAGCTCGAAACCGACGTTGCCAGCTTTTGGCAGGCCTTGTTCAGCCAGTTGCAGGCGCAGGGTATGCACCTGATCAGCAGGAACGAGGAGGGTGTGGCCATCCTGTCCGAGCTTGAATGGGATGTTCTTTTTCTGCAGCTCAGTAATGATCTGGCCGCCATCAGCATCGCTGATGTTGGAATACATCACGCGGTATTCAGTGGAGTTAGCCCACATGAACAGTCCGGCGATGATGCTCACGGTCGCACCAATGGCAACGATAGGGATTATCGGCTTCTTTTTGGCGAACGTGAGGAGTTGCTGGTATCCAGCTGAAGCTGTAGGCGCTGCAGAAGATGTAGCCATTTTGGCCTGAGTGGGATCACTCACATGCACCTCCGGATGCTACATCGGCGCTATACGATAGGATGGAAAACATATGTGTCCTATAGTCCACGTTGAAGGCTAAAGCCCGGCACCAAGGCCCAGCCGTTGCGAATGTCAATAGATGGCAATTATCTCAGTCTCCAGGCGCACAAAACGACCTAAAAAGGCCGTATTTGAGCTGCCCTGCGATTCTCATGCAATCTCGACAGCCCGCTAGGTGTTGAAGCATAATCAATTTCCTCAGAAAGAACCATACAGGACAAACACTTAATGGCAATTGATGCCCTTCAATCGACGATCCAATCCCTGCAATCTGTGGCCAATATGGCCTCAGGCATCGAGTCCAAAGCGATGAGTGGCGGGGCAGGTGGTTTCGCCGGTGAGCTTCAGCAGTCGATCCGCCGTGTGAACAACCTTCAGGCGAAGTCTGAGTCTGGCGTCAAAGCCTTCCAGGCTGGCGACCCCAATGTGAACCTCAATGATGTGATGGTGGACATGCAGAAGGCGGGCCTTGCGTTCACCATGGCTACCCAGGTGCGCAACAAGATGGTGGGTGCCTACAAAGAGGTGATGTCCATGCAGGTTTAAGACCCCGTGGTGGTTTTTTTCATTTCGGAGTCAAGTTTGGGAGGAATTGCACCGATAGACAAACAATAGCTATTTATTGACGTTCGACAAGCCCGTTGGAACGTCGAGACATTTGTAGAGGCAATCATGGCATCGATTAGCACCATTGGCGTCGGCTCCGGTCTTCCGCTGGACAGTCTTCTGACTCAGATCGAAGCAGCTGAGCGCAGCAAGCTGACACCGATCACCACCAAGCAAAAGAGCAACACCGCAAAGATCTCTGCTTACGGATCGCTCAAAAGCTCCCTGACAGAGTTGCAGAAAACCGTCCAAGCGCTCAAGCAGTCGAAGACGTTCTCGCCTACCAGCGCCACTTCTTCTGGTACCGGTGTTTCTGTAGCGGCAAGCTCAGGTGCCGTCGCCGGCAGCTACCAGGTCAAAGTGAACACTCTGGCCCAGGCTCACAACGTTGCCACCGAAAACTTTTCCAGCAAAACCGACCCTATCGCAGGCGCTGGTAAGCTGACCATTGGCGTTGGCGGTAAGGACGTCGACATCGATATCGCCGAAGGCAGCACGCTGGAGACGATCCGCAACCAGATCAACAACTCGGGTGCCGGCGTCAGCGCCACCATCATCAACACCGGTGATGCAACCAACCCGTACAAGCTGTCAATTGCTTCCAAAACCACCGGCACTGACAATCAAGTTTCGGTGAGCTTCGCCGGTACCGGTGACCTGTCCACCAAACTGAATGATGCGGCTCACGGTGGCAGCATGACTCAGGTGCAGGCAGCCGCGAACGCCGAGATCGAAGTTAACGGTATCTCGATCAGCAGCCAGTCGAACACGCTGGAAGAGGCCATTGGTGGCGTCACGATGACGGTCAATCAGGCTGGTAGTACCCAAACCGTTACCGTTGCTAAAGACACCGGCGCAGTCAAAACCTCGATTCAGTCGTTCGTAGATGCTTACAACGCCTACATCAAAACCACGGCAAGCACGACTTCGTTCAACGAAGATCCAACGCTGTCGGGTAAACTGCTCGGTGACTCAACGCTACGCGGTATCAAGTCGACCATCTCGGATTCGATGAACACTGCCCAGACTGGTGAATACCAGATCATGGCGCAGTTCGGCGTGAAGCTGAACGTTGACGGCACCCTGGTCATCGATGACGAAAAGCTGACCAAGGCCATCGAAACCAATGGCGATGCGGTCACCTCGTTCTTTTCCGGAACTGATGGCTTTGCCACCCGCCTGGACAAGACGCTGACCAATCTTCTGTCGACCGAAGGGCCGCTTGAGACCGCTACTGCTGGCCTGACCAAGGCCAACGAGTCGTTGACCGAGCAAGCTGACAAGATGGAAGACAGCATTCAGGCAACGGTCTCTCGTTACAGAACTCAGTTTTCGTCCCTCGACACCCTGGTGAGTAAGAACAACTCCACCATGTCGTACCTGACTGAGCAATTCAATATCATGGCGAAGAACTCTTCCAGCAGCTAATAGCCAAGGATCAACTATGAACCGAATGCGCGGCGCGAATGCTTATGCTCGTGTCGGAGTCGAATCTCAGGCTCTGCAGGCATCGCCTCACAAGCTGATCACCATGCTGTTTGATGGTGCTCAGGAAAAAATCCGTGCTGCTCGCCTGCATATGCAGGCTGGCAACATTGAGGAGAAGGGAAAGGCAATTTCCAAGGCTATGGACATCGTCAACATCGGTTTGATCGGTGGCCTGGATGTCCAAAAGGGTGGCGAAGTTGTCGCGAACCTGGAGCGTTACTACGATTACATCTCCAGGCTCCTGGCCAAAGCAAACCGGGAAAACAGTGATGCCAAGCTTGAAGAGGCGAGCGTGCTGCTTGAGACAGTTGGTTCGGCCTGGCGCGAAGTAGGGGGTCAGGGTGCACAGCAATCTTCCTGAAGTCACTGATCGGATCATCTCCTATCAGCGCTACCTCAATCTGGCCAATCAATACCTGGCCCTCGCTAAAAAGGGGGCCTGGGACGAGATTGTCGAACTGGAGAAGGTGAAGTCTCTCCACGAGGATCGCCCTGCGGCGGTGGTGCATGAAGAGGGCGTCCCTCAAAGCGAACTCGACCTTCTGACTGACCTGCTGGCCAGAATCATCAAGGTCATGACCGAGTATGAGAGCAGGGTGTACGCGCAAAAAATGCACCTGGGTACACTGATCAAAGCGGCTGATGAGCGCGAGCTAGAAGGCAAGAGCTTCGGCAAGGTTATTCGGACAGGCACCTATGGTGCGCTCGATCTGTTTGGGAAAAATCGAAAATGATGGGCGTTAACCCACTTCTGGACACCTTGCTTGTACAGACCACGGCAAAGGGAGTGGGTGCGACTCCTGCTGACAAGAGGCCCTTGATGGTGCCTCCTGTTCAGCCGGGGGACGCAATGCGCGAGTTGAGCAGCGACTCAAGGCTCAACGACAGCGCCTCCAAGCAGACCAAGGGGATTGCTGCTTACCAGGCAAACCGTCTGGCGGGTGTTACACCCTCGACGATCACCACGCTCAACGAGGCTGCTCGTACGATTGCCGACGTCCTCATGAAATTCCCACCGGGCCTGGTGCCGGCGCTACGGTTGCTTCCTCTGCCGTTCGCCAAGCTCTCAGCACCCGGTGTGCTTGCCCAGCACCTGAGAAACCAGGTCATCAGCAGCGGCCTCTTTTACGAATCCCATGTCTTAAAATGGTCAAAGGGTGAATTCTCCCTCGACCAGCTGGCGCTGGAGCCACAATTTAAGGGGCACGGGATCGTTGAAGGGGAGGAGTCGTCATATTCGCAACCCTTGGGGCAGCGGCTTGCTTCTGCTCAAGAGCGCCAGCAGTACATGATCCGTCATCAGCTTGAATTGCTGGGTAATGCCAGCCTCAGGGTGGAAGGGGATGTTGCGACTGGTTACCCGATGACCATTCTCTTTCAGCGATCCTACGAGGGCTTTATCCGCTCTCCGGAGGAGACTGTCGGTGAAGAGGGCGATAGGCCGATCATCTGGCGCTGCCTGTTAAGGCTGGAGCACCCGGCGTTCTCTTACATCGATTACGACCTTCAGCTCAGTGGTGAGGAGCTGCACCTGCGGATGATTGGCTATTCGGCGCTGATCCAGGAGTATTTCCGTAGGGACGAGCTTAAGTTCCGTGAGCGGTTCGCCACCTACGGCATCACCAAGGTTAAGTTTTACCGAAAGCTGGTCAGCCGGCTGGAGGAGAAGCAACCCTTAAAGCTGCCATTGCTCAACACACCGAACGCCTACACCAAGCGAGCACAAACCCCGTTTGAGCTTGAGTATGGCCAGCAAGCCGAACACATCATTGCCCACGCGGTTCATAAAGGCGTCCCGGTAAACATGGGCCCTGAGCTGATGGGGCTGCTCATGCAGTTGGATTTCGACCAGGCGCTGCCAGGGGCTTTGTTCGACGTTTGTGCTGATATCGCTACCTGGACAACAGAACAAGTCTCGTATCTTTGAAGGCTTGTTGATCAACGTCAAGGATCTGCATCCCTCGCAGATCCGTAATTGATTGAAAACCACGAATAAATACGTAAAATTGACGCTATAAGACCGCTTCCGGTTGAGATGCTGCTTTTTGCCGCACCACAAAATGCATATTTGTGTGCAAATAAAGGCTCTATTTCAAGGTTTTCGGTCAAGAAAAGCTTCGGCTTGTCCGATCTATAATAAAAATAATCGAAGGACAACTTTCTGTGTTTATTGCTATCGGCTATCTCGTCGTCCTGTTCTCCGTGTTCGGAGGTTATGTCCTATCAGGCGGCAGCTTGGGGCCCCTGTGGCAGCCTACTGAGCTTCTCATCATCGGCGGTGCCGGCGTAGGTGCATTCATCGCCGCAAACAACCGTAAGGCGATGATGGGCGTCCTCAGGTCGGCATCCAGGCTCAAACGAAGCACGAAATACAACAAAGCCACCTACGTTGAACTGATGGTGCTGCTGTACACCTTGCTGACCAAGTCCAAGCGTGAAGGCATGAAGGGGATCGAGAACGACATTGAAGATCCTCAAAACAGCCCGATGTTCCAAAAACACCCGAAAATCATGGCAGACCCAATGCTCCTGAATTTCATCTGCGATTACATGCGCATGATGGTGGGAGGAGGGAACATCAACCCGCACGAACTCGATGAGTTGATGCTCCATGAAATCGAAGAACTCGAACACGAACTGAGCTTGAGTGCCGACGCATTCAACAAAGTGGCAGACGCCATGCCAGCCTTCGGTATCGTTGCCGCTGTAATGGGCGTGGTGAAGGCTTTGACGATTGCTGATGCAACGCCGCAGCAAATGGGCGAAATGATCGCTCACGCGCTCGTGGGTACCTTCCTGGGCATCTTGCTGGCCTACGGGTTCTTCAACCCACTGGCAACCAAGATCGAAAGGCAAGTCGCCGAGTCGGAAAAGGCCCTTCAGTGCATTCGCATGACCATCCTGGCCAGCCTCCATGGTTACCAGCCACAGGTCGCCGTTGAGTTTGGCCGTAAAGCGCTTCACATGGATGAGCGTCCGACCTCGATGGAGCTCGAAGAAATCCTCCGTGAAAGCAAGAAGACCGGTACCGCTTAATGAAAGCTGACGACAAACGCCCGATTATCATCAAGCGCAAGAAGGCGGCGCACCCGCACCACGGTGGCGCCTGGAAGATTGCGTTTGCTGACTTCATGACGGCAATGATGGCGTTGTTTCTGGTGTTGTGGATCCTCTCGACCTCCAACCCAGAGCAGCGCAAAGCCGTAGCGGAATACTTTCGTACCCCGCTCGTAGTCGCGCTTACCAACGGTGACCGGGACAGCGCCAGCGATAGCGCAATCCCTGGCGGCGGGCCAGATCCGTCTTACAGCGAAGGCGAAGTGCGCAACATCGACATCCGCCAGCAAAACCGGGCAATCGAGCGTAGGAACCTGGAAGACCTTAAGCGTCGGCTGGAAGAGGCAATCGATATCAACCCGCTGCTCAAGGACTTTAAAGACCAGATCCTCATCGATCTGATCCCTGAAGGTCTGCGCATCCAGCTGGTTGACTCGGATAAGCGCCCAATGTTCGAGGTCGGAAGCGCCAAGGTTGCCCCGTACATGAGCGAGCTGCTGCGCATCATTGCGCCGATCCTGAATCAGCTGCCAAACAGCATTCAGATCAGCGGCCACACTGACAGCCGGCCTTACGCTGGCGGTGAGAAGGGCTACAGCAACTGGGAGCTGTCCGCTGAACGCGCCAACTCGTCTCGTCGGGAAATGGTGATCGGTGGCCTGGACTCGGGCAAGCTGCTCCGGGTTTCCGGTATGGCCGACATGCTGAGGTTCCAGGGTGCCAAAGAGCTCGATGCGATCAACCGCAGGATTGCGATCATCGTCGTCGACAGCTACGAGAGGAAGTCGATCCTCAACCAGCATGACAAGATGCTGACCCCGGATCAGCTGCAGGCGCCCAATCCGCTGGGCAGAATGTAAATCCCGTAGAAGCAAAAGGGCCCCCGAAGGGGCCCTTTTTTGTTGCTGACAGCGAATGCGCTTACGGCTGCGGGCCGTCGCTCTCAACCGATGGTTTCTTTTCGCGAGCGACCGCGTAGTTGAAGTACTGAACCATGTTCTCGGCGACCTGTTGGTGGGTCTGGTTCTGCGAGGCTGCCATGATCGGGGTAAGGTTCAGGCCGTAGGAGTCGAACATCTGCCCGTCAGCGTGAATAACGACCTCAGCTACCGAGCCATTGTCATTTTCGATCTCGTCATCCGAGGCGTAGTCATCATCACCTTCTACGAGACCTTCTTCGTCGCGGTTGTCCTTGGCGAGAGCGATGTCGGCGTTGATGTCTGCCTGGGCCAGGGCCGCAGTCTCAAACAGGCTGATGCCAACGTACTCATAACCGTTGTCCAGCTCAAATCCCCCAAAGGAAAACTCGCGCATCCCGTGCTCAATGGCAAAAGCTTTGATGGTCTGAGGCGTGACGGTCTTAGGCATGGTTGTCTCCAAAGTTAAAAATGCCGATGGCCCAGCTTACCCTGGTAGATACGGGGGTCGCAAACGAATGCTATGTATTGACGGGAATCAAAAGAGCACTCGAAGGTGCCCTTTCTGTGGATGCCGCTCAAGGCCCTGTGGGTGCCTCTAGACCCCGAGCTCAAAAGTGAAGACTCTGGCGCGGGATGACATCGAAAGACGGTTGCGGACGTCTATGCCGGCCATGGCAAAGGCTTCTAGGCCGATGTCAGGGAGCTCTGCAATGAACTCCGGCGAGTAGGTATGCTTGCCTGCCAGGAACTGAATGCTTTTCACCAGCTCCGAACGGAATGGCGGGGTTTCGAGGTAGTTATCCTTCTGGGCCTCGAACCCTGCGAGTAGATGCATGGTAAGCCCTGGAATGTCGACTGAGCGCACGTCCTGGTCAGGCAAGTTCAGGTGCAGAACCGTATTGATTGCCGTCAGGTCAGAGCGACTGAACTCAGATGGCGCAACAGTCATCAGCTCATTACAGACAGCAGCAAGCCATTTGTCCTGGTTCTGAGTGAGTTTCTCGGTAACCGCAGGGCATAGAGCCAGGCCGGGCACATCATCCGAGGATTGTCTGCCGGCTACCAGGGCGCGAGTAAGCATGGAATAGCTGAGGATCACATCCTGGACAACCTGATTGCCTTCGGTGGCCACGGCCATCTCAGAAATTGCCTCGAGCATGTACCTTTCATGAGTGTTAGGCGCCATCGCCGCCAGCCCCCTCAGGAATTTATGGTCTCGGCTGTGCTCATCGTTAAGCAGACCGTTGTAATACTCGGCTTTACGAGACGCATCGAAATGACGCGGCACATCACAAAGAAGGTAGTACCAATAGGACATGCCGGCGTCACCGCGTAGCTTGTCGGTGTTGCTGTTATGAAGAAATCGGTGGGTGTAGGCGCCGGTTCTGGTCAACAGGTTCTCAAGCTTCCCGCCAGGCCAGTTATCCTTCTTGGAGTAGTCATAGCCCTCGCTGAGCCTGAGGTAAAACATGAACGGGCTTGCATCGATCTGCTTGCCCTCCAGAAGGTGAAGGGGCCACGCTGTCGGATCTTCGCTGAACGTCATGGCGCACTTAAGGTTACCGCCCCATGGCTCGGCCTTCGCCGCTTCGAATTCGGCCTTGAGCTCCGGCGAGCTGGCAATGATCTTGCAGTAAGTGATGTACACCTCATCCCGATCAAGGGGGAGAGGGCAATCCTGGAGCATGATCAGTTCACCCTTTGGTAGGTGCATTTGGATCAAGTCGTTGTGAGAGATGCGATGGGCTTTTATGACCTCTTCGAGGTATTTCATGTCCTTGCCCGTGGCAATCCCCACCAACAGTGGCAGCAGACATTTAGGCAGGTTGCTCACCGTAGGCTGATAAGTCGACATCACGTTCCACAGGTTTGCTGTTTCAGGCCCGGTAACATTGCCATTGAACAACTGTTTCCACTGACCGACGTTCTGCATCATGGCGTCACCTTGTTCAAGGTGCCAGGAGAGGATCAGTGGAATCAGGTCATTTTTTTCGTAAACGGTCGTCGTGTTAGAGGACATTTCGAACCTGGTGTATTGAGTGCTAGATGCCGAGTTCGTCATGAAATGTCCTCGCTTTACCGGTTAGTGAAAGGTTGCCCCGCATTTCAGGAGCCGCGCCAGCGCGGACGACGATCTCCAGGTCATCCTGGCTGAGATTATCCAGGTATTGTTGGGAGAGAGCTCTCGAATCCGTAAAGTATTCCACAAGCCCAATCTGCCCATTCCTGACCGTCTCGCGGTATTCCTCGGCCCCTCGTAAGGTTTGGCCGACCTGGAATACGCGGGTCATCAGGGCTTCAATGTCGACCTCGCTAAAATCCTGGGCTGGCATGCCGATCCTAGGCAACTTCCAGAGGGCCCGCTGTTCAAACCAGCCCAGATCCTCAACAGGAATGGCCATAAATTGGTCGGTGGCCTTCTTGAAGAATTGATCCGGCGCATCATCGATGGTTTTGAATACTCCGCTGGTAGCCCAGGTGCGGTATTCCTCACCGAAGGAAGCGATTCTCCGCTCACCAGGGGCTGCCGCGACCATTAGCTCAACTGGGAGAAGATGCAACGCCCCATGCTCTTCTGCAGCTTGGGTGAGTGAGGTGATTGCTTCGAAATCGGTTCCACCGTAATCACCACGTTCCAGCGTTCTCAGGGCCCTAACGGTCTGCTTGGAATAATTACTGTAGAGCAAGCCCGTAATCTGCTTGAACAGATCATTGGTTTCTTCCATGGTGAGACGGAACGTGGATTCATAAACGACCTGAGCCCAAAACCCTTGGAGGTCGTCGGCATGTCGTTTTGGATTTCCAAGCAAAATCTTGTCGTGAAACGCTCCGCACCGATCCAGCAACTGGCCAAAGTTACCGTTTGGCCAGAATTTGGGGTCTAGCCACTTGTAGGTCGTAGCAGCCAAGTACACAAGTTCTTCAGCTTTCTCCATATTGCTGCTGGAGCCTGACTCAAGCCTGGTTGAGAGCCATGCCTTCGGATCACTGCTGTGGAGGAGGGATAGGCTGACGGCCTCGGAATATCCATAGTGAATGCGTGCGGTGTCAACCCGGTCAGCCAGCTCTGGATCTAGATCACAGGCTTTAAAAAAGTTGAGATACAGGTCGATTTGTTGAATCCAGCTCTTCCCATGGATCAAGTGGAAATCTTCGTTCGACTTAAACGATATCTCGCCCAAGTGGTGAGCCGTGATTCCATGGTGCTTGATGATCGAGGCAAGCTCTTTGAGTGGGCGGCCAAGGTTCAACGCGATCATGAACGGGATGATTTGAGGGGCGACGTGCACATGCTTTACGTTGTCTTTCCAATCGCAAAGGTTGAGCGGCTCGATGCTTGGATCTTTGCCGAAATAGCCGCCCCATGCAGGAATGTTAGGCATCAAGATGCCTGGGTTTTGCGTGGCCCAGTCTACGGCAGCAGTTACAAAATTGCGGTCATCGTTGAGCAGCATTTCGAATACCTGGTCTCAAAGGTTGAGTTCATTCATGAAGACTTTGGCGCGACTTGGGTAAGTCAGCATTTCGTGGGCTTTAACCCCACCCAACGTCAGAAGCTGTAGGCCTTCTTGTCCGAGATCATTTGTCCAACCGAGGTCGAGAGGGAGGTGCTCTTTGAGGTAAGAGACGGACTTGGCCAAGTCATCGGAGATGAGTGCGGTTTTCTTAAACCAGTCACACTTGCTTTCGTAGGCGTTTAGAACCTGCACAAGAAGCTTGGGCACATCCACCTGAGAGAGATCCTGGTCTTTACCGTGCATGAACTGGATCTTGCTGAAGGCTTTGAGGTCGGCATGGTTGATTTCACGATGACCGACAGCCAAAAGCTCGGTGAAGACGTTGTGAACAAAGAGTTTGCTCTCAAACCGATCCGTATAGCCTTCTTCGGCAAGCGCTTCGCCGGCGTTACGAGGATCCACGATCCCCTTCAGAAGCTGGAGGTCAGTGATCAGACGGCTGCCTTTGTCGCCGGCTGCTAGCTCAATGTCCTTGAGCACCCCCAGGATGTCATCATCAACTTCACTGTAGACCTCAAGCACCCTGAGCCCTTTGTAGAACAGCTGATCGTTGTTCTCCTCGACTGAGGACATCACCTTGCTGAGGTACTCAACGCGATGTTCTCGACTCAGTTCTCGTAGTGAGTCCTTGAAGAAGGAATACCAGAAGTCCGGATCTAAATCAGGCTGTACCCGGTGCAACTCATCCCCATAAAGAACATCAGCCAAATACCCACCAGCACGGTCGATGAGCACGCCAACGCCACCTTTCGGCCAGTATTTGTCATTAGCAAAGTCAACCTCGTGAGCAACCCTGGACGAAAGCTCGAGAAGCTCGTGTTTTTGCTCCACGTCGGCATTCAGGAAGCGGTGCTTGATGGAGAACCTTTCGTCATCCAAAACGATGAACCCGGATGGATACTTGCCATCGTTCAACTCAAACTCTGCATGTCTCACAAGGTCTGGGCTGGCATTTACAGCCCGGAAAAATTCGATGGATAAATCGGTCTCGTTAAAGGCGTGGTGCGTTCCCAGGATTTGAACGCCGCCATGGGTGTTCCAAACGCAGTTATCGAGATGTGGATGATAAATCTCGTGGTGCTTTATGACCTGACCCAGGTAGCTGGGCTCGCGGCCAAGAGCTATCGCCGATAGCAATGGGAGTAGACATTTTGCAACGTCGCCAAGGACAACGGTTTTTTGCTCGCTCATCGCATCCACGTCATCAGAGACGAGATGAACCGTTTGATTACTTGTCGGATCGGCACCAAAGACGTGTGGAGGCAGCATCACATCGGGATGCTGGGTTTGCCACAACACGATTGCGGCTGAGATGCCGTACTCGTCAAAAACTTCCATCGTTTTGCCTCGTGACCATGGCTCAGGGGCAAATGGTGCGCCCGGCCTTAAACGGTGATCCTACCAGTATGGCGAGGCCGAGGAGGGTGGCGCAACGGTTCCTCGACGCAGCGTACTGCCTGGCCAATGTCAAACGAATGCCATAAATTGACAAAATGTAGCAATGGCTCACACCTTTGTTTATGATCCTCCCCCTGAAACACCCACCACCCCATAAATCCGAGACGGCAATCCTCACGTGTCTGACGTTAGCCAAGAAGACAAAACAGAATCGGCAACGCCCCAACGGCTTGAAAAAGCGCGTGAAGAGGGGCAGATCGCACGATCCCGTGAGCTAACCACGTTCATCATGCTTCTGGGCGGGATTGGCGCCTTGTGGACAGCAGGCAGCTTCGTTAAGGAACAGCTGACGCTGCTCATGGAGCAGTCAATGCACTTTGAGCGAGAGCGGGCCTTCGACACTGCTTTGGCCCTCAAGCACTTCAGCCTGCAAGTCCAGGGCGCGGTTAAATCCGTGGCACCCATCATGGGTTTGATGCTGGTGCTGGCGCTGATTGCACCGGCGCTGCTGGGTGGGTGGAATTTTGCTACCAAATCGTTGCAGCCGTCGTTCGCCAAGATGAATCCCATCGCAGGGATCAAGAAGATGTTCTCCCTGCAGACCTTGAACGAACTGGGCAAGGCTATCGCCAAAAGCATCCTGGTCGGCGCCGTTGCGATCTACTACCTGAAAAATCACATTATGGAGATCATGTCGCTTTCCAACATGACGCTGGAGCACGGCCTGGCCTCGATGCTGCACCTGATTCTCTTCGGTTGTGCGCTCATGGCATTTTCCTTAATCGTTGTGGTCGCTATGGACGTGCCGTACCAACTGCTCTCCATGGCCAAAAAGCTCAAGATGACCAAGGAGGAGATCAAGCAGGAATACAAGGAGAACGAGGGCGACCCGCACATCAAGGGTAAGATCCGTGCTCAGCAGCAGGCGATGGCCCGTAACCGCATGATGAGCAAGGTGGCCACGGCAGACGTTATCGTGACCAACCCGACTCACTTTGCGGTGGCCCTGGCCTATAAGGACGGCGACACTGGCGCCCCTAAGGTCGTGGCCAAGGGTACCGACCACGTGGCAGCCCGTATTCGTGAGCTGGCCAAGGAAAACAACATCCCAACGCTTGAGGCGCCTCCACTGGCCCGAGCGCTTTACTGGCAGGTAGATCTCGACAGAGAAATCCCTTCCGGGTTGTACACGGCGGTGGCCGAGGTTTTGGCCTGGGTCTATCGCTTGAAGCAAGTAAAAATTGAAGGCGGAACAGCGCCTGAACTCCCAGATTATTTACCTGTACCGGAAGGGATGGATTCCAGACCTACAGGCTCGAAGCGCAAAAGGAACTAAACCCCAATGAATGCCTTGAACAAACTGATGGGGCCATCCTCTCCCTTCAGAGGTCTGGACGCGAAAGTGATGACCGGGCCTGTCCTAATCATCCTGATTCTAGCGATGATGGTTCTGCCGTTACCGACCTTCGCCCTGGACGTGTTTTTCACCTTCAACATCGCGATTGCGCTGATGGTGCTGTTGGTGAGTATGTTCACCAAAAAGCCATTGGACTTTGCTGCGTTCCCATCCGTACTGCTGATGACCACGCTGCTGCGTCTGTCGCTAAACGTGGCATCCGCCCGTGTGGTGCTGATGCACGGCCACCAGGGTACCGATGCTGCCGGTAAGGTGATCGAGGCATTCGGGCATTTCCTTGTTGGCGGCAACTTCGCCGTTGGTGTGGTGATCTTCTTCATTCTGGTCATCATCAACTTCATGGTAATCACCAAGGGTGCCGGGCGTATTGCCGAGGTGGGCGCTCGCTTCATGCTCGACTCCATGCCGGGTAAGCAGATGGCCATTGATGCTGACTTGAATTCGGGTCTTATCGGTGAAGCCGAGGCTAAAGCTCGTCGTAAGGAAGTGAGCCAGGAGTCTGAGTTCTACGGTTCCATGGACGGTGCGAGTAAGTTCGTCCGTGGTGACGCCATGGCCGGTATCGTCATTCTGTTTGTGACCATCATCGGCGGTCTGCTGATCGGCATGATTCAGCACAACCTGCCATTTTCCCAGGCCATCGAGACGTACGTACTGCTGACCATTGGTGACGGCCTGGTCGCCCAGATCCCTGCGCTGATGATCTCGATTGCTGCGGGCGTAATCGTCTCCCGCGTGAACACTGAAGAAGACGTCGGGCAGCAGATCGTTGGCCAACTCTTCATGAGCCCCCGCGTTATGTTCATGGTGGGCACGCTGATCGCCATGCTCGGGATTATTCCGGGTATGCCGAACTTGGTTTTCCTCCTGTGTGCTGCCGGCCTGTATTTCATCGGCTGGACGATGATGAAGAACCAACGCAAGCGCGAGGATGCCGCTCTGCTTGAGCTACCTCCATCTGCTGCCACCCAGGAAGCCCCTGAGGCGAGCTTGAACGATATCCAGTTTGTGCAGACCCTGAGCATCGCTGTCGGTCACCGTCTCATTCCCCTGGTGGATGAACGCCAAAATGGCGCCTTGCTGGCTAGGATCAGTGGCGTGCGCAAGAAGTTTGCCCAGGAAATTGGTTTCCTTCCTCCAATGATCCACATCCGTGATCGGATGGATCTGGATCAGCACGCATACACCATCAGCCTCAAAGGTGCTCAGATCGGTGAAAGCGTACTGTACGTGGACAAATTGCTGGCGATTGACTCGGGTGATGTGACTGGTCAGGTTACCGGCATTGATTTCGTTGACCCTGCGTTCTCCCTGCCATCGATTTGGATTGACGATGATCAAAAAGACCACGCCCAGGTCTATGGCTACACCGTAGTTGATGCCAGTACGGTAGCGGCCACCTTCCTGAACCACCTGCTGCATACGCACGCAAGCGAGCTGCTGGGCCGTAAAGAGGTTCAGGATTTGCTCGATAAGATGTCCGAGACCGACAAGCAATTGGTTGATGAAGTAACGAAGCTGCTGTCTTTGACAACAATCCAGAACGTCCTTAAGGCTCTTCTCGATGAAGAGGTATCAATCCGGGACATGCGCTCGATTCTTGAGGCGCTCCTGGAACATGCCGCTCCACAGCAAACCAACTGGCACGAACTGGTAGCCGTTGTACGAATCGCGCTTCGCAATGCGATCACTCAGCAATGGTTCGATTCGAGTAAAGAGATGCATGTCATTTGCCTGAATCCCGACCTTGAGCGTGTGTTGCTCCAGGCAGTAGGCAACGGTGGTGCATTGGAGCCGAATTTGGCGATCAACGTGATCAACCAGACCAGGACTGTGCTTGAAACCCATGAACTCAATGGCTACCCACCCGTGCTGCTCGTAGAACACCAGCTGCGTCCGCTGCTCAGCCGCGCCCTGCGCCGGTACATCCCTCATCTTTGCGTGATGTCTAACGAAGAGATTCCAACTGTGCGCGATCTTAAAATGGTCAGCGAAATCGGCGGGGATAACTGATGACTACCAAGCGATTTGAGGCTCCCACCGCCCGCGAGGCAATGATCCTTGTCAGAAAGGAATTTGGTGACGATGACTTTCTAATTTACAAGAACGTAAAGATCGCTGGCGGTGTTGAAATTATCGCCGGGCCTTACAGCTCTGTTCCTGTACAAAAGGCCAAAGAACCTGAGCCTGAGCCTGTCCTTACGGGCTTCAAAAGCGCTTTGTCCAACGCTGGCCAGCATCTCGATCCATTCGAGGTGCCATCTCTACCGACAAGTAAGCTTAAAGCCGCTTCGGCGGCTTACAGGCAAGCAAAGGGAGGGGTGGCTTACGCCAAGCAGGCGGCAGATGTTCCGACACCAGAGAAAGTGATTCAGCCGGCTGCGCCGAAGGAAGCGACTCCCCGTGTTGCCCAGGCTACGCCAGAACAGGTCATCGAGGTCTTTGAGGCCGAAGTTGTTGAAGATGAACCAGAGGTGCCGCCGCAAGCTCAGGCTGATGCAGCACAGAAGTTCCAGGAAGACCTGAAGAACATTTCTGCAGTTGCCGACTGGAGTAAGCATCTGCTGGGTGACGTGGTGAAGATGCAAGAGGTCATTCGTCGACGCTTGTTGCCACGGGTGGCGGAGGGAAGCTCTTACGCCGACCTGCATAAGCTGCTGACCACTGCCGGCTTCAAACCGGCAATGAGCGAGGCCATCCTCAAGCATCTGCCTTCGGAGATCGCTGAGCGTCGTCTTGACCCTATGGCGATGAGCCGCTGGGTTGAGCAGGCCCTGATCGCGCAGATCAAAGTGATGCCGGATCCTGAACTGTGGTGGGGTGGTAGGGCGGTAATCCCGGTGGTCGGTTCCAGCGGCGCCGGTAAGACGACTTCCGTCGCTAAGTTGGCTGCCCGGTTCGTGATGAACAATGAGCCCTCGGCATTGACCGTGGTCAGTCTCGACCCAGATCATTCTGATACCCTCAAGGTGTTTGCTGAGGTGCTCGGCGTGGAATTCAAAGTACTCCAGGAATATCAGGATCTGGGTGAACTGTTGGGCAAGCTGCGGCACAAGTCGCTGGTGCTCATCGACACACCTGGTTTTGGGTACAAGAGCAAGAAGCTTCCGGGCTTGCTCTCGCGCCTGGCTATTGGCGACCAGCCGATGAAGCCGGTGATGGTCATGAATGCCAACGCTGAGTCACAGTTGCTGGATATGACCGCCAAGACGTACCTGAAGCATGGGGAGGAGGCCGGCCTTAAGATCGCGCACTGCGTGATCACCAAGCTCGACGACACCGTGAGTATTGGCGGTCTACTCAGCGTGATCGATAAAAGCTCGATGGCGGTGACGTACCAGTCCGAAAGCAGCGACATCCTGGACGACTTCGAGCGTGGGAGTGCGATGGCACTTGCTCAGCAGGCTTTCGAGGCGATTCCTGAGGATGGCACCGAGTCGATCCAGGGTTACTCCTACCAGGATGGCAAAAAATTTGATGGGTACCGCGATGAGCTTCTGAAAAATGTGCATGAAATGTCACAAATGCTTTCCGGGATTAAGCGGGAGCTGAAAAGCGCCGGTTTCAATAGCTCGCAGGCTGAGATTTCTGGTTTGGTTGAGTCCAAAAGCCACCCTCAGTTTGGGTTGCAGGTTGTCCCGGCGAAGGAAAAGCAGCAGGATAAGCCTGCGCTGCTTTGGTTCAAGAACGACTACCCAGTTGAAAGCATGTCCTACAAAGCAAGCAGTCTAGCTCCAGTGTCTCAGGACAAACGACTGGCCGACACCGATGCAATCCAGATGGTTGGCTGAAGCCGCCAGGGGGAGCAGGTAAAAGCTAGTTTTGCTTCGCCTTGAACAAATGCTTAATATTGCAATCATTATTCGACCTCTACTGCCTCGTTCGCCGGGGCAGTAGACAGTTGTGAGATAGGGGACTCCCGCAGCATGTACAATGCTAAAGGCAAGATTGGCGAAGCCGATTTGATCGAACAGCACCTACCACTGGTGCGCAAAGTGGCCCTCTACATGCGTCTTCGTCTTCCCGCTAGCGTCGATCTTGACGACCTTATCGGTGGCGGAACGTTTGGTTTGCTTGATGCGGTAAAGAAATACGACACCTCCATGGGGGTGAAATTTGAAACCTATGCCAGAACGCGAATCCATGGGGCCATCCTCGATGAGATCCGCAGGATGGATTGGGTTCCACGCAAATACCGTCGTATAGCACGCGATATTTCTGAAGCCATTGCCGAGCTTTCAAAAGCAACAGGCATTGCGCCAAGTGAACGCGAGGTAGCGGATCACATGGGGGTTAGCCTTGAGGAGTATCAGGAGATGCTCATGCTCTCCAATTGCGGCCTGATGATGTCCTACGATGGCATGGGCATTGAATCGGTAGAGGCTGACGCCATCGTCGAGCACAATGGCTCTCCACTGGATGAAATTCTGGCTGCCGACAGGAGAGAGGAGGTCATCAAAGCCATTGAAGGTCTCCCTGAGCAGGAGCAGCTGACCTTGAGCCTGTATTACCAGCATCAACTCAACCTGCGCGAGATCGGCGCCGTCTTGACGCTGAGTGAGTCCAGAGTCAGCCAAATCCACAGTAAAGCGGTAGCCAGATTGAGGGCCGAACTGGCAGCCTGAAAAATATTTCAAATATTTTGCATGTATTGACTCAAGATTTTTGAAAACCTATCCGATTGATGAGTTGTAGACGGTCTAGCAGCACGAGCGGTTAGACCAAACAACTCACCAAGAGGTAGTCCCGATGGCCGTTATCAACACCAACATGAGCAGCCTGATTGCTCAGAAGAACCTGAACTCTTCGAGCAACCAACTGAGCACCGCGATGGAGCGTCTGAGCTCCGGCATGCGCATCAACTCGTCCAAGGACGACGCTGCTGGCCAGGCCATCGCCAACCGCATGACCGCCCAGGTCAAAGGCATGGCGCAAGCCGAGCGTAACGCCAACGACGGCGTATCCATGGTTCAAACCATGGAAGGTGGCCTGAGCCGCATCAACGACAACCTGCAGCGTATCCGTGAACTGGCAGTGCAGGGCGCTTCCGACACCAACACCGCTGACGACCGTACGTCGATCCAGACTGAAATCGACGAGCGCGTGAAGGAAATCGACCGTATCGCCGGCTCGACCACTTTCAACGGCACCAAGCTCCTGGACACCGGTACCCCAGCCACCCTGAACATCCAGGTCGGCGGCAACACCACGGCTAACGACTCGATCTCGGTCACTACCCTGGACATGACTTCGGTAACGATGGGCATCGACGCACTGGCCGTTGACACCGCTGCCAACGCCAAAACCACCATCGACGGCGTCGATGCTGCGCTGAAATCGGTCGACACCGCTCGTTCGACCCTGGGTGCAACGCTGAACCGCTTCGACAGCGTCGTCAGCAACCTGCAAACCAGCTCCACCAACCTGTCCGCCGCTAAGTCGCGCATCGAAGATGCCGACTACGCCGTGGAAGTGGGCAACATGACCCGCGCCCAGATCCTGCAACAGGCTGGTACCAGCGTCCTGAGCCAGGCTAACCAGTCGACTCAGTCCGTACTGAAACTGCTTCAGTAATCCGGCGCCGGCCCGAGTGATCGGGCCGAGCAGGAACAGAAAAAGCGCCCTCCGGGGCGCTTTTTTGTGGGCAAAAAGAGGGGCCAATATATGGGTTTCGTTGCCTCCCAAAAATATTTCAACAATTTGCATAAATTGACTCAAGGATTTGAGAAAGGTGTCCGATTAGTAAGTTATAAGGCACTTGAGCCAATATCCCCAAGAAGGAAAGCTATAAAATGGCAGTCATCAACACGAACATGAGCAGCCTGATTGCTCAGAAGAACCTGAACTCCTCGAGCAACCAGCTGAGCACCGCCATGGAGCGTCTGAGCTCCGGCATGCGCATCAATTCGTCCAAGGACGACGCTGCTGGCCAGGCCATCGCCAACCGTATGACCGCCCAGGTCAAAGGCATGGCGCAAGCCGAGCGTAACGCCAACGACGGCGTATCCATGGTGCAGACCATGGAAGGCGGCATGAGCCGTATCAACGACAACCTGCAGCGTATTCGTGAACTGGCAGTGCAGGGCGCTTCCGACACCAACACCGCCGACGACCGCACCTCGATCCAGACTGAAATCAACGAGCGTGTGAAAGAAATCGACCGTATCGCCGGCTCGACGACCTTCAACGGCACCAAACTGCTGGACGGCACTGGCGCAGCTACCCTGAACATCCAGGTTGGCGGCAACACCACTGCTAACGACTCGATTGCAGTCAGTACCGCTAACATGACCACCGCTGCTGCTGGCCTGAACATCGCGGCTCTGTCCGTGACCGACGCCACTGCTTCCAAAGCGACCATCGACTCCGTCGACGCCGCTCTGAAGAAAGTCGACACCACTCGTTCGACCCTGGGTGCTACCCTGAACCGCTTCGACAGCGTCGTCAGCAACCTGCAAACCAGCTCCACCAACCTGTCCGCTGCCAAGTCGCGTATCGAAGACGCCGACTACGCTGTGGAAGTGGGCAACATGACCCGCGCCCAGATCCTGCAGCAGGCTGGCACCAGCGTTCTGAGCCAGGCTAACCAGTCGACTCAGTCCGTACTGAAGCTGCTTCAGTAATCCGGCGCCGGGCCTGAGTAATCAGGCCCGGTAGGAACAGAAAGCGCCCTCACGGGCGCTTTTTTACGTATTGGAGAAGGGGTAATTGATGGAAGCTTTTGTTGGATTTCACTTCATGTTTGACCATGGCGAGCCAGCCGGTAGCCACTACGTGATCAAGTTTGATGTCACACCGGATGCTCGATTGGCTGCAATCTGGAAGCGTCGTGACGACGAATTCGAAACGAGGCTCAATGAGTTCTTCGATGAAGAATTAGAAATTTACGGTGAGGACTGGGAAACGGGGAATTTCGACCTGTTTGGCTGGCTGACTCACGATTTGGACAGGGAGGATGACACGCTACTAGTGGTGGAGAAGGTTCGCGATTTCTTCTTGAAAGAGGGATTCCGGGGCGGTGACATCGTTCAGATGACAGAAAAAGCGTTCGATCAAATGGCGGCGGAGTGTAAGACTCACGTTCAACTCGAAGCAGCTTTGATGGCATTCATGAATGACTAGGTTTCCGACGTGCCACTGCTGAAGCGAGTAATGAAAAAGCGCCTTTTATGGCGCTTTTTTCATGGTGCACGAGAAGCGGAAGCTTCCCCAGCTGAGCAATTACGCGGCCTGGTTAACCTTGTCCCCGGCAAAGCTCAGAAACTCCTGGTCAGATGCCCAGATCGAATTCAGTTTCACCAGAGTAAGGTGATTCGGCTCTACCTCTTCGATTTCTAGAATAGCCTTCTCCCACCAGAGCGCTCTGCAGGCGTTGAGGTAGACGCAATGGCTTCCCTTCTTTCCGAGCAGGTAGAACTTCGCAACTTTCCTGGAATTGGCCGCTTCGCCTTTTAGCTTCCATTTCAGGCTAAGCCGATCTGCAAGGGTATTCTTGGGCAATCTGGTCGGCACGGAATGGCTCAAACCAGGCAGCTCATCACGATACGCTTCGCCATGCTTGTCGAAAAACACCTTATTCATGGCATGGTAGAAACGCTTGACGGAGAAATAGTGGTGGATGCAATCACTGGCCTCTGCAACCTTCTTGCCGTCGATCATGAATGAGACAGCGATTTGCTCAATGGTGAAGAGGTCACGTCCGTGGTGTACCCATTGATCGATCAAGCTAAGCACGTCATCCATCAGGCCCGCGTTGGCCCTGGTCATTCCGCAGATACCACTGTTGTAGAGCTTAAGCGTTGGGGCAGGGGACTGGTTCTTAGCTGATAGCTCCTGGGCAAAGGCATGATACTCAGGACGTTGAGAACCCACGGCCCACGACCACTCGAATTCATCCATCAAGAACTGATCATCAGAAACCCGCTGGAACAGTTCGACCGGATCCTTTAGAAAAACCGTGTCGGTATCGATGAAAATGGTTTTCTCGGCAAGCTGTACGCCAGCCTTGATGGCGCAGGCCTTTTGTCGATGGTTATAACCACCCGTACCTACCCAGGAGCTTAGCGTCTCGGCATCGAGCGCAATTACATCGACTGGCCAGCCAGCGAACGCCTGGGGCCGGTCTGTCATCACGGTGATGGAGAAGCTTGCGGGGTCTTTCCTGTGGCGCAGGGCAGAGAGGATGCTGAATTTGGCTTCGTGCCGGTAGGCCTCTTTGTCGCCATAGAGCAGGTACAAGAGCTGATTCGTGAGCATAAAACTTTATTCCGGTTGCTATGGCCCGAGCTAGAGCGGCCTAAAGGCATCAATATGCCATATAAGCCCTCCAACTTAAAGCATCAATTGACACATGATTCTTCAGTTCTCCGCTGCGCTCGACCATTAGCCTCAACGAGGCGCCTACGCTTTAACCTAGAAGCCAACCGTTCATGATGCCGTGGAAGGCCACACAGAGAACTGCTGCAGCGGCCAGACTCAAGAGAGTGTAGTGACCGACCTCGAGGGTACGCTTAGGGATCAGATCAAGCGTCCTGGAGGCGTGGTGTATCGATAGCTGGTAAGAGAGCTCTTCCTCTACCGCTTCCAGCCCCAGGGCGGGGTTTAAGTCCTCATCGTCTCTACTTAAAGACTCCTCGAATGCATAGAGACCGACACGAGCGCTAAACGAGTAGCGATAGTAACGGTAGCCGCTCAAGTAGAAGGCCTGTCTCCCAACCTTAAGCCCGTAGGCAAAGTTGATACCGGTCTGCGCGAATAGGCGGTTAAGACCTGTCCGTGCCTCTACCTCGGTGTCGTAGAACCTCGACAGGAACCACTCATCCAGGAGGATCACCTCGTCATTCTCAAAGGGAGAGGTGTCGTGGCTTACGAAGGGGATCGCCTCAAGCGACTTAGGCTCGGACTTAAGTTCGGCCTCAGGCTCAGAGGGGAGCGTTAAGGGGAGCTCCTCAGGGGAGGGAGGAGTGTCGTTATCTACCACCAGCGCGATTACCCGCTCGGTAGAGAGAACGGGCTCTATCGCGTTCTCAGCCACACTGGCGGGGGTATCTAGGGCGACCTGGTGATCTCTATCATCAGTGACCGCTTGATCGGCGCATTGTGCAAGGACACTCATGAAGGCGATGCCATGCTTAAGGTGGCTCTAGTATATGAGACTTAAGGAATCTCACAACTAACTTTAAGCTTGAATCGTTGATCCCAAAAAGATTTCCAAGTCCATGATTTGACCAGTAAAAAGCCATAGTTTTCTGGCAACGAAGCCAATAAATTGGTAGTCTGTTCTGAATATTTTCAAGGGATCATTCTTGTGGAGCAGGTTAACGGCATTATCGAAGAGGTTCATCACAAGAATGGACGCGGCTTCATCATTTTCACGCTCCGTCGCGAGCGCGAATTGATCCGTGTCACGGGTGAGGATCAGGATCTCTACGAGGCAGATGTCGTTGAGTGCGAAGGCACCTGGATCACTTACAAGGGTGAACCCCAGTTCAAAGCCACCAAGATCATTCCTCAGATCCCTTCCACGGCTCAGGCCATGTGGGAGTTCATCACGTCCGGCAGGGTTAAGGGCATCAGTGAAGTCCTGGGCGGGCGCCTGATCGAGGCATTCGGCAAGGATCTGATCTACGTCATTGAGAACGAGCCAGCCAAGCTGAAAAAGGTGAATGGGTTCGGGCCTAGCCGCATCAAGCAGCTGATCGACGGGATCCGTGACCAGATCGGTTACCGGAGCATCCTGATTTTTCTGAATGGGTTCGGCCTCGGTAAGTACCACACCAAGAAAATCTACGACGTCTACAGCTTCAGTGCTGTCGAGAAGATCAAGGCGAATCCCTACAGACTTTGCCAGGATGTTCCTGGTATTGGGTTCATTACTGCCGACCGTATCGGCCAGCAGATGGGGCTTGACGCTGAGCATCCAGACAGACTGGTCGCCGGCGCGATGCATGCTTTGCAGAAACGTGTGAACAAGACTGGCAGTACCGGGATCGTGCGAGCCGAGCTGGTGGATGAGACCATTAAGCTGCTCAGCGAAAATGGGGTCGTTCGTCCGGAGAAGCTGGAAGAGGGTATCGACGGTCTACTCGCGTCCAAGCAGGCGATGGAACTGATCGTTGACGGCGTGATGTACATTTTCCCCACTGAGCTCTACAGGGCAGAAGAAGGGATAGCCAAACACCTCAAGCGGCTCATGAGTATCCAGATCACTGCCGAGATCGATGACGAGGTTCTGACTGAGCTGGTGCTTGAGGCGGAAAAAATCGTTGGCAAACAGCTTTCGAGCAATCAGCGCAAGGCCGTGAAAATGGCCTTGCTGATGCCGGTCAGTGTAATTTCTGGCGGCCCTGGCACCGGGAAGACCACTATCATGAGGGTGTTCCTGGAGTGCTGTAAAATCGGCATGGGCATGACTGAAGATGACATGCTGCTGTGCGCCCCAACCGGCAAAGCGGCAAAGCGCCTGAGTCAGTCCACCGGCCAAGATGCAATGACCGTTCACCGTGGTCTTGAGTTTAACCCGCAGAACGACGGGTTCACCTACAACGCCAATAACCCGCTACCAGTCAAAGTCGTCGTGTGCGATGAGTTCTCCATGATGGACACCCTAGTCAGTTACTGGCTTATCCAGGCGGTCGCCACGGGTACCCGATTGGTTATGGCTGGGGACGTCAATCAACTGGCCTCAGTAGGGCCGGGCCGGGTGCTCGAGGACATTATCAAATCCAACTGGATTGCCGTGCAGTACCTGACGGACATCTATCGGACAAGCGAAAACAGCTTGATCAACGTCAATGCAGCAGAAATGAACAAAGGCAACATGCCGGCGCTCAATACCGACAAGGACAGTGATTTCTGGTTCTTGAGGACTGACAGCGATGAAGCAACAGCTGACATGATCCTCGACCTGATCGACCGTCTGAGTGACCGCTACGGATTCGACAAGTTTGACGATATCCAGGTGCTGACGCCAATGCGCAAGGGATCGGTAGGCCTCTATGAGCTGAACAACCGGATCCAGAAGAAGCTGAACGGCGCCAACCTCGGTAAGGGCATCAAGCTCAAGCAGGACGATATCAACGTCGAGTTCTGCCTGGGCGACAAAGTGATGCATATTGAGAACAATAAACAGCTTGGCGTGATGAATGGTGAATCAGGTCGCGTGGTGCTGCTCAATCGTCCGGCTCGTGAGTTAACTGTTGAATTCGAAGATAGAAAAGTTGTTTACGTCTTTGCAGACTTGGAACAACTGCGCCTGAACTACGCACAAACGATACACAAATCGCAAGGTTCTGAGTACCCATGTGTCATTATTCCATGCTCGATGAGCCACTGGAATATGCTCTATAGATCCTTGATGTACACGGGTACCACCAGGGCAAAGCAGTTCATGGTCTTCGTAGGTGCTACCAAGGCACTCAAGACGGCGCTTGAGCGGGTAAGCTCCGATCAAAGGATCACAGGCCTCAGAAGCCGGCTCAAAAAAATGGCCGCTTAAAGCGGCCACTGGAGGAGGGCGAGGCTTAAATGACCTCGTCCTTCTCAAACACTTCCAGAATTGCCAGCTCTTCCGCAGGAATATCGTCCTTCACCGGCATGACAGGCTGTGCTTGCACCGGCGCCGCTGAATCCTGTTCCACATCCGGGGCACTAGCAGGCGGTTCGACAGCAGCTACTTCTGCTGCTGGTGCTGGTGCCTCAGAGGCACAGACGAGCTCGGATTCCTCTTCCTGATCAACCTGCTTGACTGGAGCGGAGGAGATCGCCGGGTCGCTTTCCTCCTGGTCATCCAGGTCATCTTGCTCTTCTGGGTCGATGTCATCCTCAAACGAATCCTCAGGATCACTCTCAGGCTCAACCAATTGGGTCTGAGGCCTGTCGACGTACGACAGCAAGTGGGCGATGAAGAGGGTGCCTACAAGGCGCCGGCCCGACTCCGCGACAAGCACTGGCTCCTCGTGGGTACCGACATCGGTTCGGTGGTCGACGATGAAGATCTCGCGACCGTATTTGACGCGTACGCCTGGCTCAAGACCCAGGGCTTGGTTTTTAGTCATCATTGAGTGGCACCCTCAAGCAATGATCGAAGTGAAATCAGGTCTGTCCATCGGGAAGCTGGCGCACACATGCTTGCAGCCCAAGATCGCAGGCTCCGGGGTGAAGGTCATAGCCCAGCTGCCGTCGAGCCAGAGGGTAACGCAAAGGGGTTTCAGCCCAAGCTTGAATGCTGACTTGGGAACGGTCTCGCCAGGGTGTGTCTTCACGTGCTCCTGGTAGTGGTTCTCCGCGATTTTCTCCAGTGCGATGACCAGCATGTCCTTCCTCTTGTCCTCAGTCTGTGGGAACACCTTGGCCAGGAGGAAGAGGGTATCGATCTCTTTCTCTGGAAGAGGCTCCTCTCCCTGAAGCAGGTAGACATCCACCTCTACGCCCATGAGCTGTGCTTTAACGGAGGTTAGGGGGACGTTGCTGTTGTATGGGAAGGGCATGCGCATTAAGGAGAAGCCTGTAGGAAAATTAGCATTTGTGGTGCAGACAATAGCTATGTATTGCCTGCGAAACAGTTGCCGGCAGGATAGTGGACTGCACCCAGGCCTGCAAGGCAGTAGAAGGGGGCTTTTTGCTCGCAAACAAAAAAACATTAAAATAGTATTGACGCGGCACTAGAGCACAACTAACATGGGCTCATACCAAGGGGAAACAACATGTTCAGTATATCATCGCACAGCCTGACACCCAGCTCACCAGCTGACTGACGCATGTCCTCTGCCCGGACATGTGTTCCGGGATAATGTCTTCTGACGAAACCCGGAATCTATATTCCGGGTTTTTGTTTTTTGTAGTACGGATCGTTGCCGGAGTGGCTAAACGGGCTCGCCTGGAAAGCGAGAGCTCCTTAGGGGGCACGAAGGTTCGAACCCTTCACGATCCGCCATATTTTGTTTTTGCTTCAACCGCTCTTTACACAATTTGACGATGCACATAGGACAGGTGACCGAGTGGCTTAAGGTGCTCCCCTGCTAAGGGAGTAAATCTGAATAAGGTTTCGAGGGTTCGAATCCCTCCCTGTCCGCCAAACACGCCGAAATAGCTCAGACGGTAGAGCAGCGCACTCGTAACGCGAAGGTCGCAGGTTCGATTCCTGTTTTCGGCACCAAATGCATGCGGTCAGCTTAAGCTGGGCAAGTAGTCCTTCGGGATAAAAGTTCAGTGCTGAGCGCTTGATCGGAAGTAGAGCTTGACTGCTTCGGGTGACGCATTGTTCCCATCAAGATGATTGAAAGCGCCCGGCCTAGACAATGTTTAGCTCGGGGGCGGTGGAGGAGATTGGTAGGGCGGTGATGTTTTCGCCTTATGCTCCGTAGAAGCTAAAAGATCAGGGAATTTACCCTCGGTTAGATGAAACCAGGCTGGATCAGTGGAAGCCAACCAATCCACTTCTAGAATAGATTCCGTGTTGGCACTAGGGCAGAAGATTGCTTGGTCTGTTTTAGTGGTGCTTTAGGGTTTAAGAACCTTACAGTTCTAGGACTGGCAGCTGGACTCATCAGCTAGTTGCACGGGCGGTACCACGCTGCATTTCGTGCGATATTGGGTGATGTGAAAGGCTGTTTCTTCGGGGTGTAGCGCAGTTGGTAGCGCGCCTGCTTTGGGAGCAGGATGTCAGAAGTTCGAATCTTCTCACCCCGACCACTTTTTGATAATTCGACAATGTCGGGTTAGTTGTAGCTTTCAGGGGATTTGGCAGAGTGGGCGATTGCGACGGTCTTGAAAACCGTTAGATGTTAATAGCGTCTCAAGGGTTCGAATCCCTTAGTCCCCGCCAATAGAAGCTTTCGCGGAATGCGGAAGTTTAAGTAGCACGCGGATGTGGTGGAATTGGTAGACACACCGGATTTAGGTTCCGGCGCCGCAAGGCGTGAGAGTTCGAGTCTCTCCATCCGCACCATTATCTCACTGGGTGTACACGCACGACAAACTGATGCGTGTCGGCCCCAGTCGGATCGAAGTTCACTGTTGCCGGACAGTCCTTCGCACTAGAGGTTACACCCGGCCCCCGAAAGGGTGGTGACTTGACGGTGGAATAGCAACCGCACTTATTCGTTTTTCAGTTGCGGCGGGCGAGTGGATGTGGATTTACCACGCTGGGCTCATAACCCGGAAATTGCAGGTTCGACTCCTGTGCCCGCAACCAGTAATGGGCCTATAGCTCAGCGGTAGAGCACTCCGCTCATAACGGAGGGGTCGCCGGTTCGAATCAACGGCTAGGCCCACCAATTACCAAGCCAGGTAGTCGGTTCAGAACGATTGCCGAAAGACTGGGTACAACTAACGGGGATGTCAGGTGCGGCGTGACCGTCTTGATGCCTCGCCAGTACAGCTAGTAACGAATGCACCACCCGAACGGTCTCCCTATTAGGGTGGGGGTATTCGAATAGAGGCAGGCAATATTTGTCTTTATTCGAATGCCTGGGGTTCGCCCTACGCATTATTGCGCCATCGCTTCCGTCTTCAGGACGGTGGAGTGTTCTAGGCGAAAGGTACTTAAATCCGACGCGGCCCGTAAAGCTTGCGCTGAGGAATATCGGAGCCTGTACCAGGCATCGCGCAGTTCAGCAGACGCTGAAAAAGATGATCGGTAATACCTTGTTCCCCTTAAGTGGAGGAGAGGCCGATCCACCTGGCACCCCATTCTTGGCTGTGCCCCCGGACGGAAGTAACCGGGCTCGAATTCTTGCATTAAGCACCAGTATTTACAAAGCAGCCCATAAGAAAAAGAAGAGGCGCTCATGAGTACATCTGTAGACTTGGTCATCACCTGGGTAGATGGTTCCGATCCCAGCTGGCGCAACAAAAGACACGAACACAGCAAGGGCAACCTTGAGGGCGTGTTCGAGACTGGCAATGTAGAGGGTCGTTATCGTGATAACGACGAATTGCGATATCTGCTTCGCTCGATTGAGAAGTTCTGGCCCTTCGAGGGCTCAATTTTTCTCGTGACAGATAATCAGCGTCCTGCATTCCTGGCCGATCATCCGCGAGTTCGAATCGTTGACCACACCGAAATTCTCGAATCGCAGTACTTGCCGACTTTCTCCTCCAGATCCATTGAGTCGGCTTTGCACAAGATCCCCGGAATCTCAGAGCACTTCGTGGCGTTCAACGATGACCTGTTGCTCATGCGCCAAGTTAGCTTTGATGACTTTTTTGCCAACAACGGTTGCACTGTCTACCTGACTGATGAGGATCTCCCCAGAGACCTCGGTGTGAAAAATCTGACGGGCGAGAGTGATGCGATCATGGCTCAGAAATGGGGTAGGGCACATTACGGCACCTCCCCAATTGAAAAGGTCATCGAGCACAACCCCAAGGGCATCAGAAAGTCCTGGATGGAAGCCCTCGAGAGCAAGCATCCAGAGATCTTCCACAACACTCGCAGTGAGAAGTTCAGAGCCGTTGGTGCGCACAGCATCTTGGCCAACCTCTACGGCGTTGATTGCGCTGCCCAGGGCCGTGCGGAGTTCCGCACCAACGAATGCCTCTACTTCTACACAGATGACGTGGAGAAAAGGGACTTGTCAGTTGAAATGCTGGCCGGCATGAACCGTAAGCTGGCCGCATGTATCAATGACACGACTGACAACAGGGACGACGTAGATGAAATGCGTGATCGGTTACGCGACGTCTATGAGGCCTGTTTTCCAGAGCCGTCAGGCTTCGAATTCAGACCACCACGGCCTGTTCACTCCTACCATCTCGATGGTGGGCTTCAGATGTAAAGTTTCAACGCCGGAATAGCTCAGTCGGTAGAGCAACCGCCTTGTAAGCGGAAGGCCGCAGGTTCGATTCCTGTTTCCGGCACCATTTTTGGTTGATTGTTTGCACTAGCCAGGCGAAAGCCGGGGCACTACGCAGATGATCAGCCAGTTTTCATTCAACATTCTCGAGTGTAAGAGGATTCTTGGCCCCAGAGCCAAAAGCTAGGGGACTCAACGATGCCTCATTTTGATTTTTCCGGAATGTTCGCGTTAAGCATCACTGCACTGGCGATTTTCTTGCTCATCGGATTTACGCTGGGTTGGTCGCCAGCCTTTGCTGCGGCCTCCATCGGCTTCTTCTCCCGGTGGTGTCAGCGGCACTTGCAGGATGTCAGGTCAGAAGCAGTTCAGAAACAACCATCTGGGGCCGTGCGACTGCGGCCTCAAGTATCAAAAAATTCCGGGCGGTGACTCTACTGAGTCCCAATGCTCAAACGATTTTCGCGCAGCTGGTGGAATTGGTAGACACGCAACCTTGAGGTGGTTGTGCCGTATGGTGTGCGGGTTCGAGTCCCGCGCTGCGCACCAATTATGAAGAAAAACAGCTATTTACGCTGAGTTTCTCGAATAAACATGATGTTTAAATCGAACGGTTTTCTCTAGGAGTGCATGACTGATGTGGTTCAAAAATTTACTCGCATACCGCCTCACACAAAACCTTGCAGTGAATGCTGCTGAGCTTGAAACAGCGCTCTCTACAAAGCGCGCTCGCCCATGTGCATCGCAAGAATTGACCACCTACGGTTTCGTAGCACCATTCGGCAAGGGCGAAGATGCCCCGCTGGCGCACGTGAGCGGTGACTTCATCTTGATCTCGGCCCAGAAGGAAGAACGTATCCTTCCGGGTAGCGTTGTTCGTGATGCAGTCAAAGAAAAGGTCGACGAGATCGAGGCCGAAGAGCAGCGCAAGGTTTACAAGAAAGAACGCGATCAGATCAAAGACGAGATCATCCAGGCCTTCCTGCCTCGCGCTTTCATCCGCAAGTCGTCCACGTTCGCGGCCATCGACCTGAAGCAAGGTCTGATCCTGGTCAACTCGGCAAGTCCAAAGCGTGCAGAAGATCTGCTGTCCACTGTCCGTGAAGTGATCGGCACTCTGCCTGTTCGACCTCTGACGGTGAAGATCGCGCCTTCGGCCAGCATGACTGAGTGGGTTACTACTCAGAAGGCCCCAGATGACTTCTTCGTTCTGGACAAGGTCACCCTGGCCGACACTCACGAAGACGGCGGCAAGATCAACGCGACTCGTCAGGATCTGAGCTCCGACGAGATCCAGGCTCACCTGGCCAAGGGTATGCTGGTTACCAACCTGGCAATGGCCTGGCAGGACAAGCTGTCCTTCACCCTGGATGACAAGATGGTCATCAAAGGGATCAAGTTCGAAGATTTGCTGCAGGATCAGGCAGAGCAGGACGGCGGCGAAGACGCACTGGGTCAACTGGACGCGAGCTTCACTCTGATGATGCTGACGTTCCGTGACTACCTGCCGGCGCTGATCGAAGCGCTGGGCGGGGAGGAGATGCCAGAGGGCGTATAACGCCACTGGTGCTCTCTTAAAGATTTTGGCTGCATCTGTGACCTGGAAAGTTGTAACGGTCTCTAGCGCCTGTTGAAGCGCGTACAGTGGCAAGTTATGAGTACCTGGAACAGTCAGATGCAGCCGAAATGGGTGGCGATACCTCCATAGAAGCGCTTGCGTTTCGTAGTCCCTCGGGGCTGTGGTTGAGTCGTAGAAGCTCTGTCATGAGTGTTCGAGAACCCTGACACTACGGAATTAGACGTGTAGGCAAGCCAAAGCCGTGATGAGGCCCGTAGCGTGAGCGGGCGAAGGGTTGGCCTTGAATCCGTCCAGACCACTTCACTCTGTGAGGTGGCCCTGGAGAGCCTTCTGTGAATGCAGTTGGCTGTCCTGGTTTGAACACAAACACATCTAGAGCTTGGCTCGCTGCCCGGCAGCAGCTTGAAACATCCTCCACCATGCAACCCAGTTGCAAGCTCCTCCCGCCGTGCATCGTCCCTCAGCTCAAATCCCAGCAAATACCTGTCTATGCGCACTAATGCATGCGTCTGCACGCTATTGCGTTTTTGGCTTGGAAAGCCTCAAAAGCCAGGCTTGCTGCGCAAGAAGGGGCGACCTCTCTCGTGGCCATCTGGGCACTGCTTAAAGCCTGTCAATTTATGCTTTTTATTGGGTCTGAAATCCTATAAAGTCTAGGGATAAACCACGGTTTTGCTCGTCTACCAGGAGCTCAAATAGGTAGCGGTGCTATTGGCTGTCAATGTCATGGAGGGAAGGGCCTGCAACGCTCAACGGCGCGTGTTCCGCTGAGTTTGTAGGATGCGTTGGCGTTCGAAAGCATCGCTGTAATCAATTTCTTTCATGCTCGCCGGCTGGCGCAAATGGACAACGGTTATGGCTTCGCACAATCCCTTCATAGGTGTAGACCTTGGCAACACTCGAGACAACAAGCAAATCAGCTTAAAAAATCTTGAGCACTTTAAGACGTATTGCCTTCAAAAATTTACAGAAAAGCCTGCGAACCGCTCTGCCATATGGGCTGACGCTGACGTAGAGGTCGACGCAGCACCGACCATGGGCGAAGAATTGATGCCGTTCAAGAAGTGGATCATCAACTGACCCGCAAGATATTAGATCCAAGAAAAGTCACTTTTAGTGGCTTTTTTTGTGCCTGCTAGTTAGCCAACACCCTTGATTTAGAGGGCTCTAGCCAATGCAATTGGTATGTGTTGACAACTTGTCAATTCACCCGTAAAGTTACGTCACCTCATCGCGCAGGCCCTGAGGCTGCGGTACTGGAAGAAATTTGTCATCGGCGGACTACCACTCTCGCGAGCGGTTCAGGCATCATACCGACGCTGACAATTCAACCGCTATGTTGTGTGCGCTGAACAACTCAAACAGGGATAACAGATTGAACATCGTTCTTCGTAAAAGCTTGCTGGCCATCTCGATTGCATTGGCCGCATCCCCAGTCATGGCAGATCTGACCATGAATGGCCAAGGTGGTGGCATCAACGGTAATGGTACCGTTATGGGCCAGACCCAGAACTTCAGCCAGATCATCGTTGCCGGTGACTACAACGGCACCCGTGACGGCATCACCCTCGAAAGCGTTAACGTCGCTGGGGACATCGTCAACACGGGCAACATCCACTCCGAAGACAGCCGTGGTGACAACAACCCCAATGCTATCAACATCGGCAGTGTTGACTTGGTGTTCCCAAACATCTGGGGCCGTGCGACCGCAGTAGGTGGCAGCATCATCAACTCCGGCAACCTTTACGCTCACGGTATCGGTGCTTCGGGCCTGCGTGTACGCAACACCAAAGTTGAACACGACGTCATCAACTCCGGCGACATCACTGCCATTGCCCGTAACGAGCAAGATGCTGGTCGCGCTATCGACCTGGATCGCGCAATCATCGGCGGTAACTTTGCCAATAGCGGCAATGTGAGCATCGAAGGCTGGAACACTGTTGCGTTGAACATCGTCAACGGCTCCGCTGTGAAGGGCGGCAGTATCAGCAACAGCGGCAAACTGTCTGCCATCGGTGAAGGCGTTGACGGCGTCCATATGGAAGATACCGAGTTCGGTGGCACCTTTGCCAACTCCGGCTCCATTTTCGCAAACGGCGCAGAAGCAGACGGTATCGACTTCGATCACGGTGCTAAGGTCAACGAATTCGTCAACAGCGGCTCCGTTGGTGCATTCGGCGTAGGCTCAGTGGGCGTATCCGTCGATGGCGCTACCTTCGGTAAGGGCATCGTCAACTCCGGCACCATCATTGCTGACGGCGTTGGTATCGAAGTCGAAGGCTACTACTTGACCCAGGCAGCCGCCGAAGTCAGCAAGAACTTCCAGATCTACCATGACGGCGGTCTGATCAAGGGCGGCGTAGCTGCAATTCAGGGTCACGGCAATGCCGACCTGAACTGGGCTGGCGGCTCTGTAGAAGGCGATCTGCTCGGCCTGGGCAAAGTAAACGTTACCGGCACCGGTGAATTCCGTGGCCAAAACATTCAGGCTTCCGAAGGTCTGCATATCGCGAAAGACGGTACGCTGAACCTGGAATCGGCCCACAGCAACCTGCGCGGTGACCTGGTCATCGAGGGTGGCGGTGCGCTGGGTCTGCCAATCAGCGGCATGACCAACCCAGATAAGGCAATCCTCAACGTCGATGGCAAGGCCACCCTGGAAAGCGGTTCGAATCTGGTTCTGAACGCCAAAGGCGAAGATTTCAGCAATGATGGTCAGAAGTACACCATCCTGGAAGCCAACAGCCTGGTAAACAATGGCGTTGCGGTATCGAGCAGCTCGTCTGTTCTGACCATCAACGCGATCCAGATCGATGAAAACTCCATGGCTGTGACTGTAGCGGCGAAAAGCAATGCTGCCATTCAGGATGTGATCTCGGAAGGCGGCGGTAATGCCAACGCTCAGCGTGCTGGTGCTGAGTTCGTCAATGCAGCGTCTGCGCTGGCTGGCACCAACCCGAACGACCCTGTGCTGAAGGCTCTCATCGATGCCGGCAATGACGCACAATCCGTTGCACGTGTTGCCAAGCAACTGACCCCTGAAGTGAATGCCGGCGCTACCAAGGCCGCACTGGGCACTCAGAACCTGGTATCCACCGCTGTCGGTACTCGCATGAGCAGCGTTCGCCAGGGCATGTCCTCGGGTGAAGGCTTCACTCAAGTTGGGTCGTGGTTCCAGGTTCTGCACAACGATTCCAACCAAGACAAGCGTGACGGTATTGACGGCTACAGCGCCAACGCTACTGGCTTCTCGGCTGGTATCGATGGTCAACTGAACGATGCAACCGTACTGGGTCTGGCGTACAGCTACGTTGACACCGACGTTGATTCGGACGATGGCAACAAAACCCAGGTCGACAGCAACGCGCTGACTGCCTACGGTAGCTGGACTTACGACCGTTTCTTCGTTGACGGCAGCCTGACCTACGGCCAGAACCGCAACAAGTCGAAGCGCTTCATCGCCGGTACCGAAGCCAAAGGCACTTACGACAGCGACGTCCTGGGCCTGAGCGCTCTGGCTGGCTACGCCTTTGACATCAACAAAGACATGGTCGTTGAGCCTCGTGTTGCCGCTCGCTACGCCAAAGTGAACATCGATGGCTTCACTGAAAAGGGTAGCTCGGCTGCTCTGACCACTGGCGACCAGCGTATGGAAGTCGGTGAACTGGGTGCCGGCGTGCGTCTGGCCGGTCAGTTTGAAGTTGCTGGCGGCATCCTCGAGCCAGAAGTCAAAGCCATGGCTTACCATGACTTCATCGCGGACACCTCCAACAGCACTTCGACCTACGTCCTGGGCGGTAACTCGTTCGTGACCAACGGTGCATCGTCTGCCAAGGACAGCTACGAGCTGGGCCTGGGCGCGACCTACCGTAAAGGCGACGTCACTTTGGGCCTCGGTTACGACCGTCTGACCAAAACTGGCTTCGACGCGGACATCCTGACCGCAAAACTGCGCTACGACTTCTAAGTCCCGCGCTGTTAAAAGCAACCCGCCAATTGGCGGGTTGTTTGTTTTTAAAATGCTGGCATATTGACCTACTTGGCAGAGATCCCTTAAACTAACTGCATAAATTGACAGGCAAAAATCAAGGGAAAACCCCATGAAAGCGAGAAAGGATCCGAGCAAAGCTAAGTCGATGGTGATGATCCCATTGTACGGGCCTCGCGTTATCCAGGACAAAACCAAGTACAGCCGTAAGTCGAAGCACCGGGCTGACGCAGACATGCGAGGGCAGGGGTGATGAAGCAACAGTCTGAACTGACAAAAATGAAAATAGGGCTGATGGCCCTTTTTTTGTCGGCGCTTTCCGGCTGCGCTTCCACGTACGACCAATTCAAGGTGCACACTGACAAGCTAGGCGCCACAAGCTGGTTTGTGAGCAGCAAGCCTTTCCAGCTGATGTCGGTTAAAAACGCCGCAGTACAACCTGGCGCTGAATCCATCACCATCTACATCGAGGGTGACGGCAGGGCTTGGCTGAACAAATCAACGCCAAGTGCCGACCCCTCGCCTCGGAACTACCTGGTGGTTGACCTGGCTATGGCTGATGCCAAGCCTGCCATTTACCTTGCCAGACCTTGCCAGTATCAGCTGATGTTCGATACGAAGGCCTGCAACAACTCAATGTGGACGTCGCAACGCTTCTCGCGGGCCGTCATCGACTCGTACAGCCACGCGCTCGACGAACTTAAGCGCGACTACCAGACCAGGCGCTTCAAGCTCGTGGGCTACTCTGGGGGCGGTGCTGTGGCCATGGCCCTAGCTGGCGAACGCTCGGACATCTCCGATGTGGTCACCCTGGCCGGCAACATCGATCCAAATGCCTGGATCATGCTTCATCGTCTTTCGCCACTGGGCAACGTGGTTGACCCAGCGTCTTACGCGGATACCTTGGCCAAGATCCCCCAGCGCCACTTCGTAGGCCGGGCGGATACCGTTGTGCCAGCGAGCCTGGTGCGAGTGTTTATCCAAAAAACCGGGGCAACGTGTGCTGATGTGGTTGAGATTCCGGCCACGCACGAAAAGGGTTGGAATGCGGTTTCTCAGAGCATGATCTATGACCCGGTACTGTGCTCGCTCACCGGCCAGCGCTGATTAGAGGAAACCACGAGAAGGTAGGTGAACATCGTGAAAAGAACGCTTCCGTATGAACATGGCGCATTCACGGTGGGAGTAGGAGGGCGTCCGTGGTTAAGCGATGAGTGTATTGGCCGGCCAGCAGAACTCGATCTAGAACCGCTCAGAGACGCCCTGGATCGGATCTACGATCTGGCTCCTCCTTTTCGACCCAAGGCCCATGAACAAGCCGAACATGATCGCAAGATGTCGTTGATGCTCTCTACAGCATCGGCTGATCAGATCGTGGACGCGTTCAGGGAAAGCCAGGCAGCAGAGTCGATCAAATTCTTCAGCCAAAAAATATGTCATGAGGCGGGGCTCGTCATTCCAGCGCTGGTTATGCTTCGTGATGCTGGGGAAATACAGCTGACAAGCTTAAATTTCCACGACTTTTTTAAACTGGAACACATCGAAACCCTGCATCACAGTCCGTGTTTGCCGTTAGAGCTCAGGCAGAGCTTAAGATCCTATGTGGAATCTGAAGATGCTCAAACACCGAGCGGAAAGACGCAGCGGCTCTTCTTGATTTCTATCTGCACACATTTTCTTCAGGGGAGTGCAAGAGTCGAGGCGGCCCTGCGTCGGATTGCCCGGCAGCTTGCAGCGAGTGTCAGGGATCACAAGCTGGCGACCTACAGGGATCTGATCTTGGATTTCATACACATCAAGCATGACTACCCAGCGATCAAGGTCTCCATGCTTGTCGATGCCCTCGAAGCGGCGGGCGTGCAGAAATCCGACTACATCCAGGGATTTGCCATGGATGAAAGAGGCCAGATTTTCACCTCAGAGCTTGGTGTTTAGAGCCGAGACCATCGTCTCTTGCGAATTGACGAGTCTGTCAATTTATGGCATATTATTGCCTCGAAACGACCTACTTTTGCCGCCTTATACGAGGGCGGCGAATTCATTTAGGCCTTGAGGTATTGAGATCAGCACGGAGCGCAGAACTCAGGAATTCAGGCAGTGCGAAACAAAGGAGCTCCTCCCATGCTTGATCTTGTAGCAGGCTTCATTTTTCTGACCACCCTCATGACGTGGTTCAACTACAAATTCCTGAAACTGCCTCCGGCCATCGGTGTGATGGTGACCGCGCTGTTGCTGTCGGTCGCCCTGCAGATCGTGACTGCCATGGGGTACCCAATCCTTGAGCTGCACATGCAGAAGCTGATCGCGAGCCTGGATTTCTCGACCATCCTGATGACCTGGTTCCTCCCGGCGCTGCTGTTTGCTGGCGCACTGCATGTGAACCTGAATGACCTGCGCAGCTATAAGTGGGCAATCGGTCTGCTGGCAACTGTTGGAGTGTTAATTTCGACAGTAGTTGTTGGCGTTTTGGCCTACTACATGGCTCAATTTATTGGTTGGCAAGTAAGCTTTTTGTACTGCCTTTTGTTCGGAGCGCTCATCTCTCCGACCGATCCAATCGCTGTAATGGGGATCCTAAAAACGTCGGGTGCACCAAAGCCAATGAGAATGGTTATCGTTGGCGAATCACTATTCAATGATGGTACTGCTGTAGTAGTATTCAGCATACTTATTGGAATCCTGATGCTAGGTCACACACCGACCCCTAGTGATATCACCGTTTTGTTCCTTCAAGAAGCCGTTGGAGGCATTGTTTACGGGGTTGTGCTGGGTACGATAGGGTTCATGATGCTTCGTACTATTGATCAGCATCAGGTCTCTGTGATGTTGACCCTGGCAATCGTCTTCGGCGGTTCTGCCTTAGCTACTAAGCTCCATGTGTCTTCGCCAATTGCGATGGTCGTGGTGGGTCTGATCATCGGCAACCATGGTCGTAATCTGGCCATGTCCGAGAACTCCCGTCGCTACGTCGATGGACTGTGGGAATTGATCGACGACGTGCTTAATTCACTCCTGTTCACACTTATTGGCCTAGAGCTGCTTTTGCTGCCATTTACCTGGGTGCATATTGGCGCTGGCCTTGTACTCGCAGTCGTTGTTTTGATGTCCAGAGTCTTAACTGTATCGCCGGCAATTCTGTTGATGCGTATGCGTCATCGTGGTGACCGCCAGATTACGAAGGGAACAATTCGTACACTGTCATGGGGCGGATTGCGGGGAGGGGTGTCGGTAGCCCTGGCGCTATCCTTGCCGCTGGGTGAGCAGCGTGACCTGGTGCTGACCTTAACCTACATCGTGGTTCTGGCCTCCATCCTCGTGCAGGGGTTGACCATTGGTAAGCTGGTGAAGCTGCTCTTCGGCGAGAAAAAGCCTAAGGCGATCCCAGAAAACCTCTGAGGCACCGCCACAAAGAAAGCCCCGCAAATGCGGGGCTTTTTTATTGATATATTGTCAACTTGCCCGTGGACACCTTTTCCTAGTGGCGGTATATTCGAGACATAGCCCAATTGGGCACAAGGCGTGCAGTTATGCTGCGGATTCCCCGCAGTGGAGGACTGTAATCGGTGCTTGTTCGATGCGCGCAATCGACTGGCCGCGCCGACTGCGAAAGTGTCGGACTCTCATTTAGACGAACGGGTTGTCACCCATGGAGGCTCTATGTACAACACGTACGACATCATCGGTGATATTCACGGCCATGCTCAAAAGCTCAAGCAGCTACTCGAGAAACTGGGCTACGTCGAAGTCGACGGGGTCTACAGGCATCCGACCCGGAAAGTGATTTTCCTGGGTGACTTCATTGATCGCGGGCCCGAGCAGGTTGAAACGCTGCGGATCGTCAAAGCGATGATTGACGCTGGCGTAGCGCTTACTGTCCTCGGAAACCATGAGTTCAACGCCGTGGCCTTTGCTACGCCGGATCCGGATCACCCAGGCGAATATCTGCGTAAGCACACTGCTCGCAATCGTCACCCGCACAACGAGTTTCTTCGCCAGGTGGGCGAGGGCAGTCCAGAGTACGTCGAGATCATCGAGTGGTTTAAGACGCTGCCTGTGTATCTCGACCTTCCAGGCCTGCGAGCGATTCATGCTTGCTGGCATCCTGAGTACATCACAGAGATCCAGCAGTACCTCAATCCGGATCAGTCGATCAAGGCTGAAGCCTGGGTACAGAGTGCTCGAAAGGGCTCGCATGCCTACGAGCTCATGGAAACGCTTCTGAAGGGCGTTGAGACCGATCTGCCCGAAGGTATCTCTTACCTGGATAAAGACGGCATTGAGCGCCGTAGAACGCGTACACGGTGGTGGGATAAGGATGCCAGAACGTATCGCGAGTTGGCGGTAGGTTCCGAGTCGATGCGTAGTCAACTTCCAGACCAAGATGTGCCGGGCATGGCAGTTGTGAATTACGAAAGCCAGCATTTGGTGGTGTTCGGTCACTACTGGATGCAGGGCACCCCTCAGCCACTTGGCCCGCGTGTAGCCTGTCTTGACTACAGCATCGGAAAAGGCAGTCCGTCCGGCAAGCTGTGCGCTTACCGTTGGGATGGTGAAACAGACTTCTGTCCCGATAAGTTTGTGTGGGTCACCGGTGGGTACGATCACGATCACACCCCTGACCAACCTGCGCTGTAGGTTTTAGACATTAGTCGGCATTTTTAGACATTCGTTAGTAGGCAGAACCACCAAAATGGTCAGAAAAAGCTGACCCTTTTCAATGTCTTAAGCCAAAAATCCAATATTTCACAGCTGATAGCAATTTATATGCATCGGCCTATTGACTATGAGTATAGAAAAACTATACTGACAACACACCCAAACAGGATGTTTCGCAAAATGAACTCGATCTTCAAGTGCTTGGCAATCGCAGCAACCCTCTCGGTCGTAGCGGGCTGCTCCACCACGCAAAGCAACAAACCGAACAACTTCACCAAGCCAGGCATTGATCAAGCCTTGTCTGGCGTTTGGGTCGGCGCCGAATACGATGACGACACCAAGAAATCGCGCACCGTCGAGCTGGACTTGCGCATGAACGACCTGGGCCGCGTGAAGTACACCTCCGCTGGTTGCTCTGGACTGGTTAAGTATCAGCGCCACGAAGACGACGTTAACGTCATTCTCCTGGAAGAGATCCAGGCCGGCGTCGGTACCTGCCCGAAGAACAGCTACCTGCGTTTGACTCCAAATACTGACGGTTCGATGCGTCTGGCGCACTTCGACCTGGACGGTAAGCGCATTGCGCTGGGCCAGATCCGCAAGTCGTCCCAGATCAACCGCACGGTAGACAAGCAACTGACCCAAGCGATGCTGGGCACCTGGAGCGGTAAGGCTCTGTCTGCCGATGGGCGCGAATCCCGCATCGAAGTGACCCTGACCCCTTATGCTCGCAGCCAAGCGGTCTACAAGGATTTCGGTTGCATCACCGAGGTTCGTCACGGCGCGGTGGAGGACAACGCGGTCTCTACGATTGAAACACCGGTTCAGGGCAACAAGAACAACTGTGTCAACGGCATCGTCTCGTACATTCTCAAGCCTGACGGCACCTTGGCCCGCATGAACTACACCAAAAGTCGTGGCTCTTTCAACATGACCGTCCTCAACAAAACCCGTTGATCGATCAGCCCCGGCCTACCAGCCGGGGCTTACTCATCGGTGAGTTTGCTCTAAAGGTTTGGTGGGAAAATGGCAGGAATCGAGAAAATTTGTGAGTTTTCCGACCAGTATCCAGGTTGGGAAATGTACGGCTACAAGCGTAACGGTATTCAGATCATGCCGGAGTTTCGCAAGCTGTTTCGCGGTGCTGATGCCACTCTAGTGATCGTAAGCGCTGAAGTGCACCAGGTTTCCTTCATGTCGAAGCGTGGATACTGCTACAGCAGCCCGTGTAAGTGGGAGTTAGCCGAGGACTTCAATTTCAACGTGAGTGACTACGTTGAGTACCACGAGTACATGGGCAAGCACTTCAAGATCGATTACAAATATGCGCTCGTGGTGAAAGACAAGGCGCTGCAGGGAACGGTAAGCGGCAGGTACACGAATTGGTCGATGAACCTGAGCACTGTCATGCGGAAAATGAAGCGCATGGTTGGGCCGAATCTACGCATCGTTAACGAAGCCGGCTCCCGTGCCCAGATCCTGAGTAACTGGCGTAAGCAGTTCATCAAGGACGCCCGTGAGTGCCAGGCGCAGGAAGAGCGCGAGGCTGCATAGGCGTCGGTAAGCGGTAGGCCAGCTTTGCTGGAAGACACGACTCCCCCGAACACGACTTGGAAGCTCGCGCCACTATGATCACTACTATTCGTAACATCCCCACCGGTTTCATGGTGGGCCTACGCACCAAGGACAGATCCTTTCTAGGGATACTCGCCATCTGCATGCTGACAGTGCCATTGATGGTGGTGCTTAAAGCGATATTGCTGCATACGCCGATCACCTGGGCGTTCGTTGCCGGTAGCGAGGCAGCTTTCTGGTACTCCTTGGCATTCTTTGCCTATATTCTGGTGATCAAGTCGCTACAGGTCTTTCACCTTCGCGAAGGAAATGAAGCGACAGCCAAAAAGCTGATCCTGCAGTTGGACTGCGTCGTAATGCTGACCCTGATCGTCTTGGTTGGCTCTCAGATGCTCGGCTAACGGGCAGCCTCACGGCGTAGCTAATCTGACAATTTAAAAGGCCACTTCTGAAGTGGCTTTTTTTCATTTCTGCAGATGATTTTTCTAAAATTCCTGAAGGCCCATAATTCAAGGGTTTTGCGGATCACTGATGCTTTGAAACACCAGTAAATCCAGCCTTTTTGAAGCAATGTACTCTATCGCAAACACCCATTCTCGGCTTGCTTTTCAGGCAACATATGGCTAATATTGACGGTAAGAAATTGATGATCACGCCTCCTGTTGAAGGGGGCGTTTTCAGCACTACACATAGGGCAGATCGGTCGCTGTAGGCCGGGCCCAACGGGAGAAACATCATGAATGCGCTCAAAGATTCCTTGTCAGCAATCGACAACATGTTCGAAGACCTGTTTCTTGAGCATGGCCAGTCCGATCAGTTGCCGAAGGATGTCCTTGAGCAGCTGGAAAGGGCGCAACGCATGGTTGCAACTGCCCGCACTCTCGCAGCCCGCAAACCCGCCAACGATACTCAGGTGCAGCTGGAAAGCCTTGAGTTGGACGCATTGGTGAAGCGCCTGTCTTCTCCTGAGAAACACATGATCCGCCACCTGGCTGATCGTAAGTCGGTGAGCACTGTGCTGCTTGGTTACGGGGCCAACCGTCTCATCGAGCTGGGCCTGGTTATCAAGACCGGCCTGCAAGCCTGCCTGAGCGACAAAGGCTCCAAGTTGAACCTGCTTATGCGTTGATCGTCGTAGAGTCTTCTGTGACGTCCAGAGCCCGCCCAGTGCGGGCTTTTTGTTTCTTGGGATGCGTAGAACGCAGGTGATACGCTTCTTGAAAGGGTTTTGGGGGTGTTTATGGTTTCGCCAGAGAACAAAGCGTGGCTGGACTTCAGTGCGAACGTAACGAAACTTGAGAAGGAGGGCGCATTCGCTGAGCCTTGTGGAGCGTTCGTTTATTCGCTCAAGGAGCGGCAATCGCGGGAGCTGCGACGGATGATTTTGGCCCAGCGGTCGACTCAACTCCCAGCTTATGTGGACATCCTTTCTCGCCCGGATCTGGTGGATGCCTCCGATATCAAGTTTTTGACCGAAAGCCTCAAGGCCAGAGAGTACTGGATCTTGATGAAGGGACTCACTCTAAAGTCCTCCAGAGAGTGGCTTCAGCAGGGTGGGCGTTGGAAAGATCAAGTTGAATCCAGGCCACCGGATCCACAGCTGCTGTCGATACTTCTGGCCGGCGCCCCATCGGCTGACCCTGAAGATGAAGGTGTGCACAAGTCAGACATGGCCTCCGCATTTCGAGGTGCCAGGTTATTCGATCTCACTGGGGCTGTTCTCGGCGATAAAAATGGGGCCTTGTACGCACGCTTGGAAACTAACCTCGACCAGGAAGAAACCCAGCTCGTTAGACATCAGGTAGAGACAAGCCTACTCAAAGACATACCGTTCGTTATTGATGCAGCTCCTGGGGAGCCAAATACATTCGGTTTCAAGCACTACCCAGGTAATGACGACCCACTCGTGACAGCCTGGCTAGCTTCGTACCAGAGATTCAAGTCACTTCCTGATGCCGGTCAAGAGCTCGATCTGCTACGGATTCGTGAACGCTTTGAACTCTACCTGGAAGGACTGCCTGAAAAGCCCAAGGCTTATCACGTACCCTGTTTGCGGACACTGCTGGCCGAACAGATCAGCCACGTTGGTGAGCAACTATTCGTTGAACTTTCCCAGAAGTCAGCCGTCGCACTTCAGTGTTTCGGAAACACGAAAAACAAGTGGACTCTCGGGAATATGCCCCAGGAAATATTCAACCTGGTAACGAGTATCAAAATGTCTGCTACCGATCCGGATCTTGCCAAGCGCTTACTTGGCCAACTGTTCATTGCGGTAGTGAACGGGAAGAGGCCGGCGATGACCGATAATTCGGTTATAAAAGTGATGTCTGAAGTTCGCGATGACATCGATTGGAAGTTTTGTGTTAGCAAGTTAAATACGAAGGGTAGGGCGTACCTGATGGAGCATTTTGATGACTCCAAGTATTACGTTGAACACCTGGGTACTCGCGACCGTGGCCGTAAATTCACCCAAGAGCTAGGGGTCTGACCATCTGACACCTGCTCATCGACAGCCGATGAAATCCAAAAACTAACATTTGGAAAAGAAAAACCCCGGCAAGGCCGGGGTCTCTTTTACGCTGAGTGGATATCAAGTCTGAGGCACAATTTTTCCGAAGATGGGGTTATTGTTAACCCAAGAGTTGAACCGCATACGCATGATCGTACGCTGGATGAGGCTAACTCGGCTATCACGCTCCAGACTTCCGTAGATCACATTTTTACGGTCGAAAAGGTACCCGCGCTGGTAGGTCGAGAATTCAATGTGATCGAAGTCAGTCATAGCTACGATGAAGGGCATGCAACCTTCAGTACTGCTCGTGAAGGTGAATCGACCGTAATTCATACGTGGATGCTCAGGGGTGATACCAGGCGACGCCCCTTCGGTTTTAATCCCACTCAGCTGGCAGAAACCCTGCTCGTACTTCCAGCTATCTTCGTTCGGGACGAATTGATTCGGCAGACCCAAGGCAGTCAACGTCTGGGCGTCTTTGCCTTCAAAGGAAAGACGAACACCCGTGTTGTAGATACCAGGACGCCGGTTGATCGTGAAACCTTTTTCCAGCATGTCCAGAGTCATGGTCGCATCGACCTGAGCGATTTTGTTGCCGTTGATGATTCCAACGTTACCCGTGAATTGGTCGTCGAGAGGATTACGGACGAATCCCAACACGATATCTGTGAGCACCCAGACGGTGACCAGGATTGCAGCGGCAGAGCTAAATTTACGAATCTTCATCGTCTTTCTCCCAGATTGGACGGCTTGTTAACGAGTATACTCTTACTTGACTCACTGTCAATACTCAGCCTTTAAACTCTTCTGAATTTTTGCCATAAATTGAATTGACCACAAAGTGTTTGTGTTCCTCTCAGAATTTGTCAGAATGAAAACATAAGAAAAATAAGAAAGGCTTCATCATGCCAAAAAATTCAATCGAAACAACGCTGATGGCGATCTCGACCCCTGAAGAACGCTTGGATTTCATGGCGAACAACTTCAGCCGTCAAGCACTCGAAGAGCTCTTTTCCGCTCCGATCAAACAAATTCCTGACCTTGGCGAAATCTGGGTTTGTCGTATATTTAAGCTCATCAACATTAGTGTGGCGTTGTTTGTTCAAACCCGCGATGCAGAGCCTTTGGCGAGCGGAGTAGACGGGTTTCGAGCATGCCTCGATCCACAAAAACTCTTTGCTCTTGTATCGGACAAAACTCAGGACAGCGCGTTGTCGGCCTCCATTCAGGAGTACCTGTTGTCGTTGCCTGGCTACACCACTCGCACCAAGAAGCTTTCCCCCGGCGTTCTCCAGCTGCATGACAACCTGGTTGTGTTCATCGAGCAAGGCCTCAAGACCGTCCACAAGCACCTTCAGGGCCGCGAAAACCTGTCAGGCCAGACGCGCTCGCTGCGCCAGGGTGACGTGCAAATGGAGGGCCCAGGCTTCGAGGTTGTGGTCGGGCCAAAGCACCAGAACATCATCAGCTATCCAGACGGCAAGACTGCGATCATTCTGATGCATGACCCACGGGATGGTCACTTCCTCCTGGTCGAGCGTTTCAGCGAGATCGATTGCATGCACGTGCTTGAGTTTCCAAAGGTGGCTGCATCGAGCCTTCAGAACCGTGAGCACGCGGCTGCCATTGCGCTGCGTGATCTGACGGGACTGCCTCTGCGTAACCTCGAGCTGATCGGTGAGATCAAGCCTGACGTACACATGATCGCCGGGTCGTGTGAGGTCTACTACGGCACTTTCGACCTGGAAGAGAATTTGAAGCCAAACTCTAGGTTGATCAGAGATGTGAAGCGCATCAATGAGGAAGGGCTCTACCAAAACGCTTATGAGAAAAAGATCTCATGTGCACAGACCCTTTCGGCCATGTCGATCTGGCATGCGTTCGAATCGGTAAGAAAAAAACGTGAGGCGAATAGCCGGCGTGTAAGAACCCCAAAATCAGGCGATGACGCCGAGTAATCGGGGCCTTCCCCTAGGGTAGTCGATCCTCCCGCCGGAGCAATTTCGGCGGGCTATGGTATTAAACGAATATCAAGTATTGACAAGCCATCAATTTTCGCAATAATCAGCACCCTATGAGCAGCCGGCCACATCACTGTCGCCGCCTCTCATCCCGTTCGAGGTTGGAATCCACAAGGGTTTTGGCCTCGGTTTTATAGGTAAAGAGGTAGACAATGCGTAATTATTGGTCATCGGTATTGCTCACCATCATCTGTGTATTCTTCGGATACCAGATCGGTGGTATCCAGGGTGCGTTCATCGTAGCGATCCTGGGCGTTTTGGAAATATCTGTCAGTTTTGACAACGCGGTGTTCAACGCAAAAATCCTTAAGGATATGACACCCTTCTGGCAGACCATGTTTCTATGGGTCGGCATTTTGATTGCTGTGTTCGGTATGCGTTTGTTCCTTCCGATTCTGATCGTTTCTGTTACTTCGCACCTCGGCCTTTGGGAAACCGCACTGCTGGTCGTCAATGATACCGCCGCGTACTCCACGCATCTTGAAGCAGCAAGTACCTCGATTACGGCCTTCGGCGGCATGTTCCTGTTGATGATCTTCCTGGACTTCCTGTTCGACCCGGAGAAAGAGCACCACTGGCTTGGTGGTGTTGAGCGCTTCTTCGGTCGCTTCGGTGAGCATGCGACTGTCAGCACCATTGTTGCACTGTGTGTACTGATCGGTATGTCTTTGAGCATCGAAGATGGCAAGGTTGCGACCTTCCTGTTCTCTGGTGTGTTCGGTGTGGCTCTGTACTTCGTGATGGGTCTGCTGAAGAACGCTTTCGAAGACAAGGACGCCGGCGAAGCATTGACAAATACTATCAAACGCGGCGGATTCATGAGTTTTATGTATTTGGAGGTCGTAGACGCTAGCTTTTCCCTCGACGGTGTGATAGGGGCCTTTGCGATGAGCAGCGATCCTATCATCATCGTACTGGGTCTGACCATCGGTGCATGGACTGTTCGAGCGATCACAATCCATCTGGTAAGAACCGGTCTGCTGAATCAGTACGTTTACCTGGAGTCCGGTGCACACTTCGCCATCGGTGTCCTGGGTGTGATCATGCTGACTCACAACCTGCTGCACGTTCCTGAGATCTTCACTGGCCTTGCCGGCGCGTGCTTGATCTCCCTGGCAATCTACTCGTCCATCCGCCACAAGAAGGCGCAGGACAAAGTAGCCGCTGTACCAGCCTGACCAAGGCGCGGCGGGGGCTCGCTCCCGCCATTCTTTCTCACTGTACAAGGAACCACTGTTATGTCGAACCACATTACTCTGTCGAAAGGCGCCCGCGTTTCCCTCTCCAAAGAAGGCGATTCGCTGAACAACCTGATCATCGGCCTGGGCTGGGCACCGCGCAAAACTCCTGGTGTCACTTTCGACCTGGACGGCAGCACCCTGATGCTGGATGAGAACGGTAAAGTCGTTAACGCTGACGACTATATCTACTACCACCACAAAGAGTCCGCCTGCAAATCCGTGACCTGCGGTAAAGACAACCAGACCGGTGACGGCGAGGGCGACGACGAGCAGATGAAGGTCAATCTGTCCCTGATCCCGGCTCGTATCCACGTACTGCGTTTCGTTGTTCATATCCACGAAGCCATCGAGCGCGGCCAGAACTTCGGCCTGGTCGACAAGGCCTACTTCCGCATCGAAGACGCCGACAAAGGCGAGAGCCTGTATCGCTTCGATCTGTCTGAAGACTACAGCACCGAAACCGGTGTGGTGATGGCTGAAGTGTATCGCCACGACGGCGGCTGGAAAGTCCGCACCCTGGGCACCGGCTACAACGATGGCCTGATCGGCATTCTGACTGAAGTCGGTCTGACTGCCGGCTAAGCCGCCAGTTCTACAGCTTCCTCCCCTTTAAACGAAGAGTGATTTGTATGAGCAATGTAGTGATGTTGGGCAAGGGCAACAAAATCAACCTGTCGAAGCCTGACGGTTCTGGTCTGTCGAAGCTGAGCGTCGGCGTGGGCTGGGATCCGGTTAAGTCGAAAGGCTTCATGGGCTTCGGCGGTACTGCCAAAGCTATCGACCTGGATGCTTCCATCGTCATGCTCGACGAGAACAAGCAAGTCGTCGACATGGTCTGGTGGCAGAAGAAGATCAGCTCGTGCAACGCAATCCGTCACTCGGGAGATAACCAGACCGGTGAAGGAGGCGGGGATGATGAGACCATTGACATCAACACCGCTGCTCTGCCTGCTCGGGTGAAGTACCTGGTCGTGACAGTGAACTCGTTCCGTCGCCAGCACTTCGATCAGGTCGAGAACGCTTTCTGCAACATCTACGACGAGAAGAAGCAGAAGCTCGTTCAGATGAACATCTCGGAAAAGGGTGCCTTCACCGGCGTCATTCTGGCTGTCATTGAACGCAATGAAGGCGAATGGAAGGTCAAGTCCATCGGCAAGCCTACTCAGGGCCTGGTTGCGGGTGACATGCTGCCGGACATCGTCGGCGAGCTGTAACGCTTAGCTTCACAGGGAACCCGGTCTAGGCCGGGTTTTTTGTCCCTTCAAATCACACGAGGAAAAAGATCATGGGCGGAGCCGTAGCGGTTACAGTTCGATTCAGTGAAGAAGAGCAACACCGCATGACGTGGGGCACTGGTGGTCTCAATCTTTTCAAACGACCTGGGTTTCTTATGCAGGATCCGAAGTACCTGGATGCCTGTCGGGCTCGCTGGGTAGATCCTGAGCTGGCCGGGAGTCTCGCACCAACAGACTACGGTCTTGTCCTCGTAGATTTTGTGACGAAGCGCATCATCAGCTTCCAAAATTTCACGTCCATTGATTCAGTGCATTTGATCCACACCCGCATCGATAAAGAGATGCTCGATGAGATGAGCCAACTCGCTACAAACGGCTTCATCAAACAGGTGGTGACGTGGAAGCGGGAAGGGAGGGAAAGCACCCGCAGTCTTGTTCCACTGAGTGAGTACGGGGACGTTCCTGCGGTTGCTGTGATCAAGGCCCAAGCGATTTTCGATGCTGATTTTAATCGTCAGAGTCATAGAGACGAAGAATCCGTTGATGGTGCATTCATCCCGCATCAACTGCTACTGAGCTCAGAATTTTCGGTCTTGGCCGACACCACTTTTCCACACACGATGGACTGGAACATGGTGCGCAAAGCCGTAGTGGACGAAATGGGCTTTAAGCTTACCCAGGACGAAGAAAAGTCCTGGGATGCGTGGATTGCAGACATGACTGAAGCGGCCAAAGACTAGGTTGTGGTCTTTAGTGCCCGGCAAGTGGCATTTCATGTGTATTGTTTGCCGGGTTGCTGCGATAATCGATCAAAATAATAAGGCCACCGGCCAATTGCTTAGATCGTTATCTACTCCATGGCCAGATTCCTCAGACACCTCGTTCTACCCCTGGTAATCAGTGTTGGGGGCGCCTCCCAAGCCAACGCATCTACCACTTACCTCGAGCACTGGTGGAAGGATTCTTCTGGCGAGACTCAGCATTTCGGCCTCACCGTCGATGACGCCCGAATGACCCAGGCTATGACCGCATCCCGCGACATGCTGGGCTACGAACAGATCCGGTCGAAAGTTATGCTGCAGGCTCAAGCCATGGCCACGCAAATCTCCACTCCCACCGCAAAGCTTAAGCTCCGATCCTATGGGCAAACATATGAGCTCAGCTCTACCTACCAGGAAGGGCACATGGGGGAGGCCAATGCCTTGAGTAATAGGGTGCGCTCCTACATCGACGGGGCGTACGACGACATTCGGGATAGCACCTATTACACCTACGACAAAGATCGCCGGGAGCTGCTCATCAACTACGAAGACATTGTTCACGATTTCCGTGACGTCATCGGGGCCACACATGAGTTCTTTCAGGCTCGCGACGTAGGTAAAACCCACTCGGCGATGATCAATGACAGGTTGAATTTCCTGCAGTCGATCCAATACGACGACCTCAAATCCGATCCGTTCGGCATGTACACCCCGATCAGAATGCTGGTTGAGAAGAGAGGGGACTGTGAAAGCAAGCAGGTCTACATGGCCGGTCTGCTGAAGATGCTTTATCCAGCCAAGGCGGTTTTCCTCGTCCTACTTCCAGACAAGCAACACATCGTGGCAGCCGTTGAGATGCCCGAGGCGCCCGACAACCTCACGTATTACAAGGATGGGAAGCGGTATCTGATCGTCGATGCCACCGGGCCTTCCTTAGTGGATGTTGCCGACACCAACATATTGCGCGAGAAGTGGGATTTCGACTTCGGTAAGCAAGTTTGGAATCCGATCCACCTGTAGCCAAGATGAATGGAATTGGCCGGCCAACATTTGCGCTTAATCGCGTATGATGTTTGGACAATAAGAGGTTGCCCCATGCGTGTGTTGTTTATTTATGAGCAAGGCCCTGTACACGAGGCTTTCAGCCAGCTGAGATTGTGCGCTTCGGCCTTGCGTGAAAGGTTTGAAGGCGTGGAAGTGATCGTGGCCACCAACGGTAACGTTGATGGTGTGGATCTATCCTGGGCCGATAAGGTGTTCTCCGCCCTGGCCATCAAGGTGCAAAGCTCTCATCGTGCCGAAGGTGCCTGGAAGCATTTGCACAGCGCCGGCTGGACTGATCCAGATGTGCGCAAGACGGTCTACGTGTCGTGGTCGATGCTGCTGCGTGAGCTTAAGCCTGATTGGGTCGTTACTTCTGGCGCCCAGAGCGCCATGCTAGTTTCTGTTTTTGAAGAGGTGCCCGTCATCCAGGTCGGCGCCGGCAACATGATCTTTGAGCCCAAAGACTGGCCCGAAAGCGGTATCTTTCCGGAGCTCGAGGACTGGCTGTATCACGTATCAGGGCTGACAGCTGGTCAGCTACTCGATAAACCTGGTCTGGTGTTCGGCGCTAGGGCTCTCGAGCCTGAACGTGCTGGATTGCTCCTGAGCGTGTGTAACGACACATCGGGTACGCCAGGTACCGAGTTCGCCGGCAAGGTCTTGGCCATCTGGGATGAGCGTCATAGGCTCACAGCTTCGTTGGTCGAGAAGGGTGGTCGGCTATGGGGCGATGATTTCGTTATGGTCAGTCGGGAAGAGTTTTTCCAAAAGCCATTTTCCATGGCGTCCCTGGTCGAGCGCCAATGCCTGATCATCAGCAACTACGATGCACACTGGTCATCGCAGATCATCAAGCACAAATTGCCGCACATGGGCTCCCCGCTGGTGCGGTACCAGACCGCCATTGCGGATCGCTCAGAGCAAATCCGATTCAGCTTCGATCTTGGCGATAGCCTGCAGATGCTCGACTCCTACCGCGAGGAACCCTATGTGTTTGACGCATGGGCGAAGGGGCGAGGAGAGAGTGCCGAGCGGCAGTTCTGCGATATTGGGGATGGTCTGGCTCTGCTGCTGAGGAAATTCTGAAGCCTGCCGGCCAGGCGTGTCGGACTTGATGCAGGTCTGGCGCCCTGGTCATACTGGCAGGATAGGGCGAAACGATTCACGAAATTGTCGACGCCTGCCAATTTTCCTTAGGCTGAGATATTCATGTCCTCCCGTAATTTGCCAGGCGCGACCCCAAGCGCTCAAGCCATGCACCTGTTGTGCTGCATGAGATCCTCACTGAGTCCATCGTTCTATGACAAACGACAATGGTCGGGCCAGCATCCGCTAGAGGACTGTGTTACCGAAAACTTACGGCCTTTAGACCCACGTGATCCAGGTCTTGAGCTGATGGCGAGGCTATCCGGGAAAGTTCGTTTTGAAGGAAGCGATCTCATGAAAGATCTGCGCCAGGATCTCTACCGGCCACTTTGGAGCCCCGTGTCGCTTCTGGATCATGCTCATGCACTTCTTCAGCTCAAGCAAAAGCCCGGTGGTTGGCTACAGGTCGAAGCAATCTGGGAACATTTTACAGGCGCCTCGTTGACCAATGCTCAAGAGCATCTCCCTATCAACGAGTACATCGATCCCGCTTCCGATTTCACCGATGGCTGCAGGTACTCTGTAGAAAGCATTTGGTATCAGGAAGCCGATGACGATCAGTACTATCACAATCAACTGCCTGAAATGCTTTTTGGAAACGACCTAGCCAGCATTTTGAGTCGACTTGAGATTTACGCTGAACGCTGTGATGAGCTGCTCATGAAGAAAGGCCAGACAAAGGGGTCACTAGAAGGGATCGGCATCGCGATCAGAGATGAGAAGGGTCGATACATCCTGAGCCTTCATATGCCAGATCAAAGTTTCGTAGAGAACAGGGCGAAGCCTCGATTCGACATCACTAAGTTCCGTATCCACAGTCATCGTTACGCTGCTCTCGCTGCGATCAGAAAGGCTTATGGGCAACATGGCTTCCTTGCTTACAGAGGCAAAGAGTTCACCCTGGAGTTGGGCGTATAGGGAAGCGCTGAGCCTGGTACTGACGAGACTCATCAGTCGACAGGGCCCAGATTGGTGACTGTCGCGACAGGGCGAAATGGCATCCCAAAGAACCGCTCGAAGCCTGCTTGCAGCGCAGAATTCATCGGCTCGTTCTCCACATCTGGCTTCGCTGACCTGTGCCGGCCAAAGCACATGTGCAGGACGCTCATCCAGACGCCGACAGTCACGATGCTGTTCCCGGTTACGGTAAAGAACAAAATGCCTGGAGGTGGGGCTGAAGCGCGATCCAGTACGGGAATCTTCTCTGCCCACTCGTCGCTGATATCAATCGTTCCGAACTTGCTTGTCTTAGAGGAGGCCGCACCGACAGTATGCTTGCAGTACAGGGAGAGCTGATCGAGAACGGGTTCTGCACCTTGTAGGGTCACGATGTCGAGATAGTCGTTGGCGCACCGCACTGAAACCTTATCGCCGGAGACAACCTCTTTCTCAAGCAACTGAGCCAGTTCGTTGAAGTCCAACGCCGGAACGTTTACGTGATACTGATCGACTTCACCCGATTCAACCTTGGAAAAGTCCGGCTCCAGTATCACAGCGAAAACGAGTTTTGGCTTGGACATGACGGTTACCTCGCAATGGGCTGTGAATCCAGTCTAGTGCGGATTTCAGCGAACACTGCGAAAGGTAGCGGGGGAGGCAAAGACCCCAGGCATGTTGTTTGATCGTGGCCTTTGACAGCCCCCAGACCTCAGCAGAACGTAATCTGGCGAATCAGCTCATCCTTACGGGCCTGAATGCTTCAACGGCCTTAAACGCGCTCTGGGGAGCTTAAGGGCCTCAAGAGGTCAGGCCGCTAAACGCCTAGCTCCTGCGTAAACCAAGCCCCACGAAACCTAACGAGCTTCTGCAGGATCTCGGTCTTATTCTCAGGCTCACCGATGGCGTCGATCAACTCACTCATCAAGCGCGCATTCGCCCCCTCGGCCAACTCAGCAAACTCCAAGATGCCGGTCTCCTGGATGAGGTCGATGGCGCACCAGCGCCATGTTTTCAGCTGGGCATCTCGCCAATTCGCTTTGTAGAATGCATCAAATGTGCGGTTTAAGATCTGCGCTTGAGTGCATCCTTCGTAGTCAAACACACCGTAGTCTGATCGCTCGTGCTGCTTATCAGCATTCATCATGTACACCTTCAGCTTACCGATGATGACATCCATCACGGGCTGGGCATGACCATCAGCAGCACAGTGCTTTATGAAGGTGTGTTGCAGGATCGAATCTGTCGAGACAGTTAAGTCCTTGAGGTGTTCGTAGACAAAATCTCTCGTTTTAGGCCATTTCGCGAATGGCGCGTCGGCCATGTCATGCGTGAATATCGAGAGAAGGCGAGACTTTTTGATATCGCCATTAGCGGAGACCATCGCCTGTCTAAGGATATCGTCGGTGATCACCTTGTCCTCACCGAAAACCTCTATGATCCCAGAAAGTGATGTGTTTATTTGAGTTTCTTGCATGGAAATGATCCTCGCAAGCGAACTCTTTCCTTCATTGTCCTGTATGGCAATCTGTGCACGGTCGATGAGGATCTGATCACCCAAAGCAGCCCTGATGGGCTCGATTATGGTCGGCAACAAGGCATCCTGACAGTACAAGTCGGAGACTAAAATGCTCATGCTGAGGTTGTCACCACGTACCCTGATGTCCTCTGCGAGGATAGATAGAGCCTTCGGCAGTCTAAGCATGCCGATGCTTTTCGTCATGTCGGTTAACGCCATAGATTTGTATGGCTTCTGAAGCACTCTTTGCAAGTGATTAGAACACGCCTGGTCGAATGCGACATTTCCCTTAACCAGTGCAACCCCTTCGTCACCTAAGGCGTCGAAGAGGCCTGTCATGAGGTTAAGCTTAGTTCTGTGCTGGTATCCGTCGATCAGCTTGATCACGCCGGCGATGATCTCGGGCTTCTGATCTTCAGTAGCGTCATAAGCCCCTTTGACTAGCAGACTGATCATTCTCAGCGTCGTGTCGTACCGCAGCCCGGTAACCTCGGGTAGGGATTCCACTGCAAGGCAGTTGAGCACCGGAACATGGATTGCCTCATCCATTTTGGAGACAAATGACCACAATTGGTCTGCGTTCATCGAACGCAGGTCATTCAGGAGGCCGACTGCGTTCTCATCGCTGATCCGGTTAAGCTTAAGACCCAGAGTCCTGCGCTTATCCATGTCTTCGGGTGCAAACTTCTGGGTCAAAAACGTTTTGGTCATGTTTTTCACTGTTTTCGTGAGAATTATTACGCCATAATTGAAGGTAGCATGCGCGGATCTCCATCCGACAGCCTAAGAGTTAACCTGCACAAGGAGAGAAGTGCCTATGCATCTGGAAAAAGCCTACCGCGTGGGCGGTTACGTCCGAGACACCCTGCTGGGTCTCAAGCCTATGGACGTTGATTGGGTCGTGATCGACGAGTCCCCGGAGTCAATGACCGCAAAAGGGTTCACTCAGGTGGGCGCCTTCCCAAAATTCATTCATCCGGTCACCGGCGACGATTACGCACTCGGTCGTTCAAAAATCATGGAAGTCACCGCGTCAGGTGATTTCCTTTACGACTGGCGGGGCGTGACGCTTGCGGATGACTTACGGCGCCGCGATCTGACCATTAACGCCATGGCCATGATGGACGATGGAAGTATCTTCGACCCTGCCAATGGCCAGGAAGACCTGCGCCTGGGAATCCTTCGCCATGTCGACGACGAGAGCTTTTTGGAGGATCCACTGCGCATCCTTCGGGTAGCCCGCTTCGCGGCAAAGTTCGACTTCCCCGTGGCACCAGAGACCATGCACCTGATGAGCCGGATGGTTGCGGACGGGATGTTGGCCAGCGTCAAAGCGGAAAGAATCTGGCAGGAAACCGAAAAAGCGCTGCTGGAGGTGACACCTCGCAACTATTTCGAGGTTCTCGATCAGTGCGGAGCCCTCAAGGTTATCTTCCCGGAGCTGGATCTACTCAAGGGCATTCCGCAGCGGGCCGACTACCACGCGGAAGGGGATGCCTATGTTCACACCCTGATGGTTGTCGACGAGGCAACGATAAGGACACGTGGTCACGAGAAGTCCAGGAAGCTGCGAATCCGTATGGCTGGCCTGTTGCACGACCTGGGTAAAGCGAACACGGCGCCGGATCTGCTGTGGCACCCGGATGGCAGTGTCCGTGGCAATCACTATGGGCATGAGTCTCCACGCCTGTTCAAGGCGCCGCTGAACGCCCTGGCCAAGCGCATCAAGATGCCAAACGAAGTGCGCTCCTTTGCTTACAGGGCCGGCCTGGGTCACCAGCAGATACACCAGGTGCAAGGACTTGGTGCGAAAGGGATGGAAAGCCTTTTCGAGCTTTTGGATCTGGATAGGGTGTTGCGCCATGACAGCCACTTCCTTGCGGATCTCGTGACCTTCTGTGAGGCAGACCAATATGGTCGGCGCACGCTGAATGCTGATGGTTCGGTCTCTAAGCCGACGTCGTATCCACAGGGCAAGTACTTCCTGGAGGCGATGAAGCCGCTCGCCGAACTTGAGGTCGGCCCGGTATTCCTGGCGTCTGTTGCGAAAAGTGAAGCCCAGGCGGAGCGAAGGAAGAAGCCTTTCGATAAAGCCAAGGCTATTGCAGACGCCAAGATCGAGGTGAGGGCGGCTCGTCGTGCTGCAGCGAGACGCTTCCTTGGCGAAGTGGAGATCGAAGAAAGGAGTCCAGGCCGCTAGGCCTGGTCAGACACCGAGGTCTTGAAGGAAGAGTCGTCCACGTTGATTGAAGCTTACGTGATCCATGTCCAGGTCGAATGGCACGATCATGAACATCCCGTAGGCTTCATCGACTGTCCCCGTTGCTGAGTAGTCCTCAAGGGCCATCAATAGCCCTTTAGGACTCTCACCCTCCCTAAACTGAAGCTCACGCTCCAGCTCCCCATTGCGGTACCACTTAACCTCGCGCTGCTCTTTGTTCATTTCCAGGACTAAGCCGTTGGGGTATTCGATTTTTAAGATCTGGCAATCGTCGACGGAGAGGGTGCTTGTGAAGTCGTATCTGTCGACGATTTTAGCGTAGTCATCCAGCTTGGTGCTCTTCACCGCATTGAGGTAGGCCTTCACCTGGAACATGTCGTACTTGAAGATCATGCCGGCACCACCGTACTGAAACACCTTATCCTTGAAAATCTCGGGGAATACGATGCTGTGCTGGAGGTCGAAGTCATTCCAGTTGGGAACGGCGCCCTTGGCCAAGGCTAGGTACTCGCTGACCTCAGCCTTTAACATCAGCCCGATCCGACTACGAAACTCAGCCAGGTCTTGCTTGGCAACGCTGGGGTTGAGCCAGTCCAGCGTTAGCTGCTTTTTCTTTCTTTTAGTGCCGTTATAGGTCACCGCTACGATAGCGATACTGAATAACCGGATGGCCTCTACGGAGCAAGTTGTGTTCATGGTTCACCACGCAGGGAATGCAGGCCGGATGGGCTGGGTTGACATAAAACGATACTTATATATTGACATGACGTCAATTCTGAACCTACCATCCGCAAAATTTCCAGTCCGGATCATGAATTGTGAAGCTCAAGGTGTGGTTCAACCACGATTATTCAGCGGTAGCGAGTGAGATTCAGGCGCTGCTGCAACATGAAGCAACTCTACGGCCAGAAGACCGCATCATTGGCGAGCTCCATACCGCTCATTGTGACCAGGATCTTGCCGGCAGCTCCGCGATCCACCGATACGCAAAGGAGCCGGAAAACGTCACTCCAGATCGGTACCTGCGGTGGGCGCTTGTATACGCTAACGCGCACGGAATCAACTTCCTGGTTCTTGGTCGTCACCATTCGCTGCTGGCCAGACACGTCGATGATTTCAGAGCCATTGGTGTCGAGCTGCTGTTTGCATGCAGCGCCAAAGAGCTGGCAATCGTTGATGTCAAATCTGACTTTTACCACCGCCTTGAGCAAGCCTTCTACGCGGACATGGTTCCATACTGGAAAATCTGGAACGGCGAGTATCGCACGACCTTTGATCAAACCATCAAGAGCGCTCTGCGCCGGGGGCGTGGCCAGTTCAAAGTCTGCGTCAAGCCCGCTAGCCGTTTGATGGGGCAAAATTTCTTCACGTTCCAAGATCCTGAGCAGCGCCATGATTCTCAGACTCCGGTCACCTGGAGCATCCAGCAAACGCAAACGGGTGCCAAGAAAGACTGGATGGTGATGGAATACCTGGCTGGCCCTGAATACGAGGTCGATTGTTTGGCCTGGAAAGGCCAGCTACGCAACCACAAAGTGGAAATGAAGTGCGGCGGGCACGCGCCGGAGCGGCTGCAACATTCTGCTGAGTTGATCCGGCAGCTTCAGGTGTTGGCAAGAGAGTTCGGGCTTAGCGGCCTGTTCAGGGCTACGTTCCGTCAGGACAGACATGGCCGCTTTAAGGTTCTTGGCGTGAATCCGCGCATTACCAAAGGTACACCGGCACGGGCGGGCGACAGGGTCAATCTGATCTGGGAGTGGCTCAAATTTGCTGAACTTGCGGACATAACATCGACTGCCTATCTGGCGCCGGCGTTCACCGCTACCCAAAAGCGACGAGAGCCTGAAGCTCCCCGCAAAGGCAAGATCACCACCATGCCACTCGATATCATGCTTCGGGAGCGCTCGTATGCAACCTGCTGAACACCAGGACGCGCTGGCTGGCGCTGTGCTGATCCATGGCTTGTCGGTTAGGGTCAATGGCGCCACATCACTGAACGGCGTCATCAGCGGCTCTGTGGAGCTCGGTGAGGCCACCTATCCATGGGAAGAGTCCGTTGAAAATCCTGACTCAGCCACCGACGCCGATGCGTATCTGGAGATGAACATCGAACTGCTGGATGCAATCTGGCAGAAGGTTGTCCAGACTGATGTCGACCACCGTTTTGATCTGGAATCGGTGGTCAACGTCGCAGCCGAGGAAATCAGCAAAGCGCTACGTGTGTTGATCGCCGGAAGCGCTCGGGAAGCCACAAATGATCTGTTCTCATCGAGAGCGGATTGAGTCCAAAGCCGTGTTTGGCATTTATGTCAATACATAGTATATTTTGGCACCATATCCTGCCCAGCTTGGGCCTCTACACCCTTTTGGTTGGATTATAATGCTGATTCAAATCGCTTATTTCGTCATCGCGACTGTCATTGCACTGGTGTTTGCTTTCGCCGGGTACCGACTACCTGGTGCAACCGTTGGAAAGAAAAAGCGGTGGATTCTCGCTGTTGGCGCTTCAGCTACCATCTGGATCTTGTTCGTATCGATCTGGAGCCTGGGACTTGAAAACTACCTGGCCCGCCGTTTTGGCGGCACACTGACCGTAGATCTGCCGGCGAACGCGCAGTTCCTGAATGCGACCTGGAAGGAAGAGTCCTTGTGGGTGACGTACTTCGAGAGCAGCAACAACCGCTGCGTTTTCAAAGAATATTCACGCTACGGCATCATGGAAGGGGACGTGGTAATCAAAAGCTGTAATCCGGTTGGAGCGACCATCAGCGTCGAAAGATCGGGCGAGGGAGTTAAGTAATGACCGCAACATCCACAGCTCCAGCCCAAGGGAAGCCAAAAGCCCCTAGGAAACCCAGAACCACGAAGAAGTCGAAAGCCAAACGGGTTGCGAAAAAGCCGGTTAAGCCGAATCTTGGCCAGCTGCTGGATGGGATTTGGAGTCGCCTCGAGGAAAATGATCCTCTGCGTACCATGGAGCCTCTGAAGCTGCCGTCGCCTCATGAAAACCTTCGGGCTTTTGGCCGGGCGATCATCAGAGCTTGCGAAAAGTGCCTTGGGCACAAGATCGAGGTTGAGGTCGAAGGCTACGACCATGACACCTGGGAACGTCTAATTGGCGCCTGGGCTCTCTATCAGCGCTCCAACAGAATTACCCGCTGCGAAGCTGCCAAGCAACTGGGCCTGGACAGATCCAGCCTCACCATCGCTTTGAATGGCAAGCGACCACTGACTCAATGGGTTCTGATGTCTCTGGCGAAACTGCTGAACGTTGAGCCGTTCGATATCCGTTCTGACCTCGGCGCCAGCTACGCCCGCAGCAAAGACCGCGACGTGGCCATCATGCTCAACAGGATCTCCAACGAAATCAGTTCGCTGAAAGGGGACGTGCTGGGGCTCATCCAGGTTGGCATGCCGCTTGAGGGGCTGCTGACCAAGATCGACAGGCTTGATGCAGAGCTTGGCGTTCACTGAGTGCCACAACATTCTGAGCCGCCTACGGGCGGCTTTGTTGTATTTGTTGTGATAGGCTTAAGCAACTGGTGAGGAAACACCTAAAGGACTATTTATGACGACCAGAACCTGCCCGAACTGCCGCACCGAGATATTTGGCGACCCACAGGCTTGCCCATATTGCCAAAATGGCCTGCGCGAAGGTCGGATGAACTTGCCTGGGCGAATGATCTTTTGGTTGGTTCTGGGTGGAACACTTCTGGCACTCATCGCCCTGGTCTACCTCGTGTGGGGTTGGTTCGTATCTCCCGATAAATCACTTTCCAGCGGCTTCTTCCTGTTCCTGAAAGTCGGCGGGGTTGGCGTCTTGTGGTTCATCGTCTTTCAGGTTGCCCAAGTGCTGGAAGGCTTTGCCCGCCTAAAATAGCAATTTTCTTTGAGAACAAACCTTAAGAAAACTTGCTAACCTATTGAATCTATGGCAATACGCTGTAGAATATGAGGGTAATAATATCCCTCATCTACGTTGAAAACTGAGTGGCTCTGGTAAGTGGTTGATCGTGACATTCGTCAGATCAGAGCCGCCATAGTCTTGCTTGGTTTTCTGCGTTTTAATGAGATTACGGAGGCCTCTCCGATGTCGCATCGTCCTGTCCAGAAGTTCTCCAAAAACGAACGCGGTCGCGACCTGTTCGCCACGGACATTCACGGCTGCTTCAAGATTCTTCGGGCGCTCCTGGATCACATCGGTTTCGATGAAAGCAAAGACCGCTTGTTCCTGGGCGGCGACCTGGTGGATCGGGGCCCTCAGTCACACGAAGTGCTGGAGTGGTTGCGCAAGCACTGGGTGCATTCTGTCTTCGGTAACCACGAGCAGATGTGCATGCGATCCGGGGTATCGGGGAGCAAGAAAAGCCACACGGACTACGGCGGCGAGTGGTTCTGCAGCCTCGGCAAAAGCGAGCGCAGAAACATTATCAATGAATTCCGAAAGCTTCCATTCGCAATCGAGGTGGAAGGGAAGGATGGTCGGCGGTTTGGGATCGTGCACGCTGAATGCCCATTCGACGACTGGGCCTTGTTTTTGAAGACGCTTGAGAACACTCCGTCAATCTGGGTCATGGGCACCAAGATGATTGAGACGGCGCTGTGGGGCTGGAACAAGTATCGACTGAGAGACGCCAGCGAGATACAAAACCTGGACGTTCTGTTTGTCGGGCACACCTCGCTACCGATGCCGGCTCAGCTGGCGAATGTGCGCTACATGGACACCGGTGTCTGCTTCGAGGATGGGCATCTGACCATCACGGACATGAACACCGAAGAAACGTACGACAGCAGAATGCTGGACTCCGATTAAACACGCTTTCAGATGAATAGCCGCCATGGAAAAACAGAAGAGCCATTATGAAAACCTGAACGTAAGTCGCTGGGCCACGCCTGTCGAGATCCGTACGGCTTACAAACGCTTGGCGCAGAAACACCACCCAGATCGACACCAGGGCAGCCAGGAGGCCGTGAACGCCATGGTGGCGCTCAACGAGGCCTACAGCACCCTCATGAACAGTGCTAAGCGCATGGCGTATGACACGTGGCTGGAGACCCAAGCACACCTGGCCAGGCGCGAAGTATTTGGCGCAGGACGCTCATCTGATAGCGAGCCGGGCGAAGAGGGTGCCAGCAAGTGGTACTCGAAGATGTCGTTCAAGATCAGCCTGGCGTTCGTCTTGGTGGTGATCTGGGTTTTCATCAAAAGCTGAGCACAAGCAAAAGCCCCTCCCATGCGGGTTGGAGGGGCTTCTTCCGGTCAATTTCCGCCGTTTCTTGTCAATTGATAGGTATTGCGAGCAGGCTGAACAGCCTGAGAGGTGGTGCCCCTGGAGAGATTCGAACTCCCAACGGCCCGCTTCGAACGCGGGATCTCATCCAGTTGAGGCAGGGGCAAGGTGGTGTCCGGATCGAGACTCGAACTCGAAACCGTCGCCTTCGCAAGGCGGTGCTCTTTCCAGTTGAGCTACCCGGACGTGTAACTTTTACCTAACTTAGCATGCACTAAGCAGTGTAAATAAAATGGAGTCCCATATCGGATTCGAACCGATGTTAATCGATGGAGAGTCGATCTTCCTAGGCCGCTAGAAGAATGGGACGTGCAACTTTTGTGTAGCATTTAAAGTGGCGGTTTGTACGAGATTTGAACTCGCGATTGCGCCGTGACAGGGCGCCGTCCTAGGCCGCTAGACTAACAAACCGTAAACTCTTTCATAACTTCCTTAGTTAGTAAATTGGCGGTCTGTACGAGAATTGAACTCGTCTCTGCGCCGTGACAGGGCGCTATCTTTTCCGATAGACGAACAGACCAAAATGGCGCTCCTTACGGAATTCGAATCCGTGTTACCGCCTTGAAAGGGCGATGTCCTAGGCCGCTAGACGAAAGGAGCAAAAACATTTATGAAACTCAAACACAACAAAAAAGGCCGAGGGGATTACCCTCGGCCTTTTATCGGAAGAGGGCATCTAGCCCCCTATAAAAAGAGTGCTAGAAAGAGTCCATATCACGTTCATCACGCGCACGGGTATCTGGACGTTCGTCCCGATCCTGAGCAGCAGTGAAGAAGGTGATGGCGTTCATTTCGATAAACTCTTTGGAAGAAATAAGATAGGTAAACTTTAAAACTAAGCGATCAAGGCTGTCAATAGAATATTTGAAATTATTTTCAATTAACTAAATCAGTTAAGCTCCCCTTTAATTCGCGCTCGCAACGACTCTCGATTGAAACGCATGCTGCCGTCAGTGGAGAGCTGCTCAGCAGCAACTTCGAAAGGGGAGAGTGTGAGATTTTTAGAGAGGGTGGGCTCCACTCTCACTGACCGACCTTTGGCTTGATTCCTGGAGAACAGATTGATTAAGAAGCTGAGCATGGTGACCTTAAAGAAAAAGACCCGTGAGGGTCTTTGATATTGGTACCGAAGAGGGGGCTCGAACCCCTACGCCAGAAGGCAACAAATTTTGAATCTGCCGCGTCTACCAGTTCCGCCACTTCGGCATTTGATTTGGTGCCCCGAGCGAGGCTCGAACTCGCATGGCACAAGGCCGGAGCGTTTTAAGCACCCTGCGTCTACCGGTTTCACCATCGGGGCTGAGGCTTGATTGGCTCCGCGTCCTGGGTTCGAACCAGGGACACCATGATTAACAGTCATGTGCTCTGCCGACTGAGCTAACGCGGAATGGAATCAAGATAAAGAGATCATACCGGTAGAGGTCAATTCCGTCAATACATGGCAAACGTTATGATTTTTCAATGGGCTCAACGAGCCGTCTTGACTTAAAGGGTATAAGAACACTATACTCTGCAACATCGAAAGCTTTGGTCAAATCTGACCGAAAAATCACGCGAATGCTGAGGGTATTTCATGTCCAAGGAACCTACGAAACTGCTCCGTTCACAAGATTTTGTGCGGTCAATCACTACCTCGCTTCCTGCGCATCTGCAGGTGCCCGCTATGAGCATCAGAAATCATCTGATCGGCGGCGCGATTGTCGGCGATGATGGAACATTCTGCTTGAAGGGTACTTCACCGCTCGACCTGGGCTTTCTGCTTCTGATCATTGAAGAACTCGACGAAAAGGCAACCACTGTCATCATGTGTGAAGCCATGAGCGTCAGCATTCTGACGATCAAAAATTGGATCGACCGCCTGCGCAGCGTTGACTACTTGTGCGACGTCGATTGGCTGAAAAAGGATGGTCGAGTAAAAGGGAATATCGGGAAGTATGTGGTCTCGGACTGGGGAATCATCAACCGCGAGGTTTACTTGCCCTTCAAGCCATATGTTAAATTGGTGATAGACCCATTGCTCGCAGTGATTGAGAAGCGCCAAGCCAAAGAGAAAGAAGAAGCCGCTAAGGCAAAGGCCGCTAAAGCAAAAACTGCGAGAAAGCCGCAAAAAAGCGGAGCGAGAAAAACCACCAATGACGCAGCCAGCCCAAAAAGCGCCTGATACGCTTCGAATTTCCAAGCTCAATGAAATGCTCGGTCTCTTTTTGATCCCAAAAAGCGACCGAGTAGCACCTCTAAGCACGCCACTGGGCATGCTTCCGATGATCACTCAGTACATAGACGCTCACGGCGCCGGCCCGGTTTTCGAGCTGGCGATCAAGCAGAAAGAGCTCAATGTCCTGTCGTGTCTCCTAGCGACCAATGAAGCTGTCGTCGATTTAGGCGCTGCCTATTCGCACTCCCTTTCGCAGTACGACACAATCCTCGGCAAGCCAGCAGGCTATTCATGCCGCTCGTTGCTCTCTGCAGTTGGTGATGTCGTGTCATGCAATTTACCAGTAGCCCTCAGGGGTATCTCCCAGGCCATTGCTGCGCACCTGGGGGAGAGCAAGCCCAACCCGATCCTGAAAAATGGCTTTATCCAATTTTCCGAGAAGTTGGCTGCAGCGCCAGCGGATGCATTTCCAATGCAGGTCTATTCAAGACTGCATGAGGGGTTGGCGCCACTGGGAGAGAAGTCATCCCTCAGCGAGCTCAACAAGGCCTTGTTCGAGAACATTCTCGACGAGGACTTCGCCAAGGTACGGCCTACGTACGAAGTTCTCTTTGAGCTGGCCAGATCCATCCCTGGGTGCGAGATGAGCCTCCCTCAAGCCTTGGGTGGCCTGCTTGGAGACAAAAATCTCTCCGGTGAAGCTGCCTACCACCTTATGGATTTCCTGCTATCGCCGGATGAAGAGTTCGTCCGATTCCAGGAGGTGGCGATCAAGGCGCATAACCCTGAAAAAAACCGTAGCGACCGGGTTATGGAAGCTGTTCATATCGGTCGGCAGTATTTCACCCTTGATGATCAGGAATTCGCCGATAAGCTAAATCGCATCGATAGCGCTGTACTGTCCAAGGGCATAAAAACGCGAGAGGATTTTGAGGCAATTGCCGAGGTCGCGGAATTTGATAGGGAAAGAATTGACAAAAATGCGCTTAGCTATGAGGCGCGGGGTTCTTACTTCACCCAGGAGCTGGGAGTGTGACTGAAGCTGAACCAAAGACCTTCGTCGAAAACCTGCTTGAACTGATGGCGCTTGTGGATCCCGTGGACGGAGATACTTACCTGAAGCGGCGCCCCCTGGATGACCTGATTCAATCCAGCCAGGCGCACACAGGGTTCTTTCCATTTTTTACCGACGACGAGTTGGCGCTGATGGTTAAGGATCCGCGTATCGACTGGCAAAGGAGTTACGTCTCGTCGCAGGACAACTCCGACCGGGTCACCTTGCTAAGCCATCTGCTCTACACCATGGAGATGAATCAGTACCTCACGTGGCTACCGTCGACGGCGAAGGCGCTGAATGAGCGCTATACGCCGGCAGAGCAGGTGGTCATGCTCAGGAAGTGCGAAACCATGCCTGGTGGTAACGGGTCGCTGATCGACGGCAGGCACCTGCTAGCCGGGCGGATTGTTCCGCTCATCCTCCAGAGTGAGGAGCACCTCGATGCCTGGGTTGATGCATGGTTCAAGGGCATCAAGAGCATGGAAGGGCGCGTCTCGATCTTTGAGTCGTTCAGCAAGGTCAACCCGGTCACAAAAGCCTATAAACGATTACCCAACACTGACGAGTGGCTGTGTCGCACGCCGATGCTAATGACATTGGCGGGTGCACTTGATCAAGAATCTGTAATGCAGTCTGTCGGTCGTTATACGTCAGCGCCACTTTATGACATTTGCAGCGGCGACTTTACTGGCCATTTAAATATGTGTGGCAAAGATTTCGCCAGGAAAAATCTCTGTTATGGATTGTTCCTTCTTCATGGGCCAGACGCCCAGGAACTTACTGGCTCGCTTCTAAGTGGGGTTATGAAGGATCGTCACTTCGAACTGAGTTCAGCCATCCTGGCTGTGAGTGTTAATTTCAAGGCACATTCACTACCGCTTGATGAGCTTGTACAGTTCAAAGATCCACACTCTGGTCAAAACGCGCTCGACAATATGTTGCAGGATCATGCTTTCAGCTGGAGATCTGATTGGTTTCAAAAGCTGAAAGAAAATCCTCATTGCGATTCGCTTCGAAAAGTTGTGCTGTCTGCTGACCGGTTTGAAACCTGGTGCACACAACATGCACGCCGTAATGGGGGAGTCGGTGTCCATGGAAGTCTTCCGACGCTAAAGAAAATCAAAGTATGGCTCAAGCTATTGCCAGAAGAAGATCAAGAGCGTTGCTTGGAATTTGCAATCAATAAATTCCAGATGGACATTACTAGCCGATCAAAATATGGCCAGGGCATTCTATTTGCCAAAATTTTGCTCAGCGTATTCCCTGAGAATGAGAGGGCGACCGGCATCGTCAAGGAGCTGTTTGGCGCGCTTATAAAGAGATCGCTAGCAATCAAGGACAAGGAAATTGTGGCTGAGGTTTTGAGCCACGGCCTGGTCTCTGTGGCTGAAATTGGCCCAAAAATCAGCACCATGGAGGAATTCGAGCTTCTGACCAGTACTGGCGGAATTCACCGGGATGAATTGCTTCCACACGTCAAACACACAGTTAAGGGCAAAATTTTTACGCAAGAATTAGGCGTTTGAGGCGCGGAATAAAGCGCTTGATGTGGCGTTTTGCCGCCTTGTGAATTTACCCGCTAGGTGGCATCTTGCTATGCAATGGAGCTAGCTATAGACTTTGAGGATTGTACTCGCCATTTTCTCGAGCAGTCAGAATGAGCTCAAAGCGTAATATGCAGATCATCGACATGCTTTTTTCGAAAGCCTGTAACGATTTACAAGAAGGTCGATTTCCAAGCAGCATATGTTTTTTGTTTTTTGTAGATGGGTACTCACCTTTACTGCTCGAAAGGCCGGGAAACCATTACATTGAGTTTGCTGGTGGCGTAATTAGCAGTTTGAGTCCAGAGTCCTATGTATACATATGCGTAAACTATGAGCTCAACGAAGATGGAACGCAGGGTACGCATTATATTTCTGCCCTTGTTGTCAATCGAGATGGAACAAACTGGGTTTTGAAGCGCCCATATGAAACCTCAAGTGGCAAAGTAAACTTTGTAAGTCCTACGATCTTGCCGTCTACACTTGATATGAAAATAACTGGTCGCGCCGCAGAGTTATATTCCCCGTTAAAAGTCCCACCAGAAACTGAAGCAAAGATGAAAGCTATTGTGAATAGAGTATCTTCGTTTTTGAAAGTCTCGAAGATACCGTATTCGCAAGTTGCTACAAAGAGGGAACAGTGATCCAGCGGTAAAGACCGAGGATAAAGACCAGGCTAAGAAGGGCGAAGATACCGGCAAGGATGTCATCCATCATAATACCGGCGCCCCCTTTGAGATTCTTGTCTAGCCAGCCAATTGGGCCTGGTTTAACAATGTCGAACAGACGGAAGAGCAAGAAGCCCAGAATTACGGCAGGCATCGTCATTCCAGGCGGCATGATTGCCAGCGTTATCCCCATACCAACAAACTCATCCCAGACTATGGCCTGATGGTCATCAACTCCGAGATCGCGGGCAACTACGCCACACAGCCATATGCCGGCGATGGCGGAGATAGCCAGCACCAGCAGATAGATCGGCAACGACAGTTGATGCAGCGCCAGGATGAATGGGATCGCCGCCAGGCTGCCCCATGTACCAGGGGCGGGGTTGATAAGGCCAGACCCGAATCCCGTCGCTAACAGGTGCAGCGGGCGTTTAGGGTCTGGTCGGGCGATGGGTAGTGCAGTTTCAGTTTCAGGTGTTTCAGCGAACGCCATGTCGTATCCAGTAGGAGGCGGTGAAGTCCTCCTTATGCCGGAGGTGATTCAGGCGAAAGTCAGACCGCACCGTTTGAAAGAAAGGCTCAGGCAAACTGGTGTCAGCCTGGCCGTTGTAGTTCACCTCGCTCAGCACAAGGTGTGTTGCATGGGGCAGGGCGCCACTCCAGATCGAGACACCGCCGATCACAAAGACCTTGTGGTCGTGCCTCACCAGCTCCAGTGCCTGTTCAATCGATTTGACGACCTCAACACCCGGCAGAAAACCAACTTTCTCGCTGACGACAATGTTTCTGCGCTTTGGCAGTGGGCAGCCGATGGACTCAAAGGTCTTGCGGCCCATGATCACCGTCGCGTTCAGAGTGGTCTCTTTGAAGTGACGCAACTCCTCCGGAAGACTCCAGGGCAGGTTGTTTTTGAGACCGACCTGGCCCTGGTTACCGAACGCTGCGATCAAATGCAGTTGAGAGCTCACGCGAATTTTCCTCTATTGTTTTTATTGTGAAGGAATAACGATGAATCAGAATTGTCTACAGCATATCAAATCGGGAAGTCTTCTTGTCGCTTCTCTTCGCGAGCCTGAGCTAGACGGGTTACGAGGTCAAACGCGTTGATCTTTTTCGGCATCGGTGGCACTTCACCGTTGTCGATGAAACGACCAAGAACGTCGTCGATCACAGGATGGGTCAAACCTTCCACGTCGAGCACAATCTCGAAGGCGATACCGTCCTCGGTTTCGGTGTCTAGCAGGAAAAGCTCTTCACCGATAATGCCGACGCGATCAAGCAGAGCAGGGGTAATGGCAAGCTTCTCTCCCGGCAATTGACCCAAGTCGTAGGCGATCATCCTGGCGGCCTTGAGCTGCGCCGTCAGCATGGTGACCCGGTAATACACATCGCTCTCGCGCACCGGCAGAATGATGTTCATAAGTTGCTTTTGCGGGCTATCTTGGTCGTCAGATAACCAAAACCGGTCTGGCGACTCTTCACAGAGCCTGTCCCAAAGTCGATTTACGTCTTCTGCGCGATCCGGCCTCGATTTTTTAATCCAGCTCATAAGGAGCATTCCTGGGTGATATACGTATTTTGCAGTATATCTTTCGTCCATGCTCAGTCAATCAAAAGCGTCTAGCTAGATACCCAGCTCCTGGGTGAACTTGACTCCCTTGTACCCCAGGGAGTCAGTGAGCAAATGCTTAAATTCAGAGTTCACAAGCCATTCTAGATCGTCGTCTTTTCTAAGTTTACGAGAGCACAAGTCAAAAAGTGGCTTTAGTCTCTCTGGGTCAGCTTCTATCCTTTGCGAACTGAGCACTCCCATCGCTTTTCTCAAGAGCTTCAGAGCCGAGGAGTTTTCGTGGGTCATCCAGTCATCTGGCATCACGTTCTCGTACACCAGGGCATGGGCGAGCATCGCGATCAGAGTCTTGTCATCTGCTGGCGCAGGCTTGCCATCGGGCCCGAGGAATGAGGTTTCGTAGGTGCCGAGATCTGGGGACTGGGAATGCTTTATTTCCAGCTCGATCAAATCCTCTGGATTGAAACGGAAACCGCGTTTGATAAGTACCGCAGAAAGCCATGGGAGGCCGAGCTTTTCCGCCTTCTGGTGAAGCTTTGGCTTGTACTCATGGTTCCAACCACTTGCCAGCAGCCGCTGCGTAACCAACGACTTGTTGTCCTCTAGCCATCGCTTCATTCCCGGCCAGGCCGGGGCTGCTCTCTCAGGATCTGGACAAGCCCCATGAAAGACAGGACACCCTTTCCCCCTTACGATAAGGGATAGGCAAACGGTTATGTTTATGACTAATAGCAACGACAAGAGTGGGGAGCTTTTGGGCCAGGAGCGGCGGCGCCGCTGGAGCCCAGAGCAAAAGCTGGCCATGGTTCGCGAGAGCCTTGAGCCAGGACAAAGTGTGTCGGTGGTCGCTCGACGCAACGGCATCAATGCCAACCAGTTATTCCTGTGGCGCAAGCTGTATCAGGACGGCAGCCTGTCGGCGGTCAGTGCAGGCGAAGCCGTGGTGCCGGCCTCCGAGCTGAGCGATGCGCTCAAGCAGATCCGTGAACTGCAACGGATGCTGGGCAAGAAAACGATGGAAGCCGAAATCCTCAAAGAGGCCGTGGAGATCGCCCGGTCGCGAAAATGGATTGCGCACTCACCCTTGTTGCCGGGGGACGACCAGTGAAGCTGGTCAGTAAATGTCTCGGTGTAGCGCGCTCGCAATTAACGGTTCGAATCAAGCAATCGGTATCGCCCAAAGCGCGGCGAAGCCGGCCTGTGAACGATGTAGAGCTGGTCGCTGAAATTCAGCAAGAGGTCAGCGAACTGCCCAGCTATGGATACCGTCGCGTCTGGGGACTGCTGCGTCGAGCACGTGAAAAGCGCTCGCTGCCAGCGATCAACGTGAAACGGGTTTACCGGGTGATGCGTGACCACAACCTTTTGCTTGAACGCCGGATCAAACAACCCGGCGTGCCGCGTCGGCACGAAGGCCGTATTGCGATGCAAACCAGCGATACGCGTTGGTGCTCGGACGGCTTTGAGTTCCGCTGCGAGGACGGCGCCAAACTGAGCGTGACCTTCGCCCTCGATTGCTGTGATCGCGAAATTATCGGCTGGGTCGCCAGCCCGACCGGGTACAGCGGCGATGATATCCGCGACTTGATGCTGGAAAGCGTGGAGAAGCGTTTTGGTGATCAACTGCCCGCCACGCCGGTGCAATGGCTAAGTGACAACGGATCGGCGTACACCGCCGGACAGACACGCTTGTTTGCTCTACAGATCGGCTTACAGCCGGTGACCACCCCGGTACGCAGCCCGCAGAGCAACGGCATGGCCGAGAGCTTCGTGAAGACGATTAAGCGAGATTACGTGGCGCACATGCCCAAGCCGGATCGAGAAACGGCGTTGCGTAACTTGGCAATTGCCTTCGAGCACTACAACGAGCAGCATCCACACAGCGCCTTGAACTATCGCTCACCGAGGGAGTTCAGGCGCTTAGCGGCAGCATCAATTTAACGGGGAGTTGGTGTCCGGTTTGGTAGGGGCAAGTCCAGGATCATCTCTACCAGCTTCAAGGATTGCAGCGATAGCGTGTCCCTTGGGATCCATAGACGCATCGTTATCACTGATATCGAGACTGAAGATGTGGTCGAGGTATTCCTTGGCGATGTTGTCTTCGTATCCCACCCAAGCAAGCTCAAATGGGATCGTCACAAGATCAGATTCAAAGTCGGTGATCTTGAACAGGATATCGCCAGCGAAGCGCGGGTTCGCAGCCTGTACGAGCTTCATCTCGTGCTCAATGGTCTGGTAGCGCTTCAAGTTCTCCACCATCGCATGCACGAGCTGGGATACCACTTGCTCCTGGCCATCGTGGTTGGAGACTGTACTCGCATGGCCAGCGACCCTGTTTGCGTTCCTAACGGTCATTGGAATCGTAGAGACCAAGGTGATCAAGGGAACAGGATCAAGGAGCGTTGGAGAGCCGGTGGAAAGGTCATCCATCAGTCGTTGGAACTCATCACCAAGCGAGACCCGCATATCTTGCGAAAGAGGCTCTGAAAGGCTCTCAAGGGCCTTGCCGGCGCTGACCAACCTCTCGCACATAGCAGGAAGGCCCATTGGCAGCTTGATCTCTGTGATGGGTTGGAGGAGGTGGCCATGTGTGTTCAAGACTTAAACTCCAAGCTCTTGAGTGAAGAGACGTGCACGGTAAGTCAGGTTGTTGATCGCATACCTCTCCGCCCAGGTACCCACCAGCGGATCCATGGAGTGCTTAAGCGGTGTAGCATCGATGACCTGGTCGACGATCTTCTGGATGTCGCCAACACGAGCAAGCGATTTGTATTCTGGTTGGTCTAGCAGTTCCCCTGCAGCCCGGAGCGCCTTAAGCCCGCTGGCATTCGGGTCGAGGACAATGGTTTCTGGCATGACATCCTCATACACCATGGAGTAAGCGATCAGCGCCTTAAACGTGGCTTGTGACATCAGCGAAGAACTCTCAGAAGGAATCACCCCGGTGCGGAATGTCACGTCTGCACGCAGGCCCTTTTCATAGGCATGGTGCAGATCTTCAAATGTTGGACGATTGGTGCGAAAGGCGAGGGCTGCCGCGAGTCTAGGTAACTCGTAATCCTTTCTAACCTTCTCGATCAGCCTATCCGTGTTGAGATCGGTGACTTGATTCTGTGTGACACTTTCACATAGAAAGTCTTCGTTAGACTCGATCCAATTCATCAGCAGTTCTGTTGATTCGATGCAGCATTTATTCCCCTCGGAAACAGCTCGCTCAGTTCTCTCCAGATGGGCGATTGCATCATTGTTAAACTCTACCAATGAAGCCATGAAGGCCGACACTTCGCCTGCGGCAAATTCATCCATGGTCAGGCCCGCGCTCAACCTCAGTCCGCGTTCCAGGATTTTACTTGTCCCGGTGCCGCGCAGCTTATCGTTAAGTAGCGTTTCGTGACGGGACAGGTTGCGAAAAATTGCCCCAAGCAGATCCTGGGTGAATTCTGTCGGACTTGTCTGCTGGAGCGACTCAAGCGCCTCATCCAGGTAGTCACTGCCCATAGGGAATAGCTCAAGAGCCATTGCGATGACTTCTGGTGAGCCGTCCCTCTCGAGCGTTCTCAGGAAACCCCGACTGCAAGCTTTCAGCTGTTCAGCAGCAAAACCAACCAGGCTATGACTTTTGGCCTCAAACGCCTTTTCAGACGCCTTAGCGAAATCATGCATCAGCTCAATGAGTATGGCGGGCGTACCGCGCCTTTGTTCGAGAGCAATGCGCAGGGCATCACCGGTGGTTTGAAGCTCTCTTGTCAGCGAGGTCGCCATACTCTCTCCGTTAAACCCCGAGGGCCTGTGTGAACATCTTACCTCGCAGCTCCAAAGAACCTTCGAGGTAAGGGCTGATCATTTTGGTCATGAGCGGCTCAACAGACTCGCTCGGTTTTACGTGCTTGCTTAGGATCGCAAACAGGGGCTGGCACTCTGCAGGAGGTTTTGGCTGAATACCAGCCTCTCGCAGCTTTTTAAATGCGTCGACCAGACCACCAACAACCCAGGGCTGGCGCGTCTGAAACTCGGCGGGAAAGACGTTTTCCACCGCGATTGAGTACTTGAGCAACTCTCGGAGGTGTTTGATCTCTGGGTGGGGTTTCTCGGTGAATTGCGAGATGTAGCTTTCGTCCGGCTTCAGGCCGTAGGTCTTGTTCAGCCTCATCAGTTCCTTGGCATCCAGCATGTCGCTCCGGAAGTACAGGGCATTGGCAACTGAGTGCAAGCCCGCTTCGCGGAAGGCATCGACTCGTTCCTTTGACGTGATGCGCATTGGAAACTTGGCAACCATTGGAGCGATGAGCTCTTCTTTGGAACCAATCCAAGCAAGAAGGTCGCGTGCAGCTGCGTCCTTGTCTGGCAAGGAATTAGAGCTGGTGATGTCGAAGACGGCCTCGATGATGGTTCTGGCGCCCGATTTTGAGGGATTAGCCTGATGAAGGATCGACTCACAAAATTTCAGCGCCGGGGCTTTATCCGTGCAGCGTCCGAGCAGATTCCGGATAAGTCCGGTCGCTATGTTGGAGTCGGAGTCGATACGAAATGCATCGCTCTTGATGAGGTTGTCTACCCCCATGGATACAAGCGCGTCCTTATGATCACCCTTCACATCAGAGGCGATGTTGAATACCGCCCGCATGGTGGTCTCGAAGTAGTCGAAGTAGAGCTTCCCGCTTAATCCTGCAACCTCTTCGCACGTGAACATTGTGGGGGCGATACCGGCCAACATCAGTGCCCCTTGGTCGGCAACGCGATAGTTGCCGGCATCCACTGCGCTGTTCCTGACCGTGATGAACTGGTTCAGGAGCGAGTTGATGCGAAAGGGGTCGTGCTCAGGGGCGGCCAGGTTCTTCAGAATCTCGCCTTTGATTTGTTGCATGTCGCTCAGGAAGCGGGTGCTCATGGGGTTGGCCCTTCTTCTTCGAGTTCTTTTTTGGGGTTTTTTATGCGTTGCACGAATTCGATTTGCTCTGGAAACCACGCTACGGCAATCATCGTCCGCCCAACTGTATCGACTACTCCGTCATAACCGAGCACGTCCTTGAGAACGGTGTTTAGCTCTCGGATGTTGTCCCCATAGTGGTCATTGGCAAGAAGGTTTAAGGTATTGAGCAGTGGGGTTTCGTCATTTGCACTGTAAAGCTTGGCATGCTTTCTGATGACCACATCAAGCCGTTCACGGCCTAGATCGTAGTAGTCCCCCAAAACCTCCTCGTAGTCAGGCGCTCGGGTGATAATCTCAATGCATTGAGCCAGAGTCAGGGGTTGAATATGCTGAGAGTCCAGCGGGTTTTCAAGGTTCAGCCTCACCTTGTGAAGCGTTGGAGTATATGGAATCCCATTAGCCTGAACGACCCCATTCGGGATGCAGTAGCTTGTCGCCGTGGTTTTGCAAGGCGTGAAGTAGAACCCGGAGCCATACTGGTCGTTTCCCTGGTTCGTGAACTTATAGTCGAACGATTCGATGGTGCAGGGGGCACCATGATAGAAGAATCGTTTTTTAATTTTATGCATGGCTCAGCTCAATGGAAATCAGCTACTGCCACCAGTCTATGGGCAGCGGGATACCTGAGTCAAAAGGCCTGCGGGCCTGTCTAGACGCGGTGTGCGTGAAAGCGAAGAGCCCGGACGAGTGTCAGCCCGAACTCAATTTTTCGCTCAGACAATTGCCGTTAAATGCCAAGCTCATTCGTGAAGTGTCGCCCGAGCGTAGGGAGCTCCATTTTTGGGAGCTTAAACATGTCGAATCCAGCAGTGGCGAGCATCAGAATTTTATCCTGGGACAGGCCCTCAAGTCCCTCGTAGGAGAATTGATCTTTCGGCAGGATGGTCAGGAAGGTTTCCAGGCAATCATGCACGCGTTTGTGGAGGTGGGCGATGTCCTGGTGGTTTTTCAGCTGAGGGTCGCTGTCGGTGAAGGCGTTATAAGCTGCCAGGAGGTAATGGATCGCTTTGGAGTGATCGATGCCTGAGATGTCTTGGTCGGGCAGGCGCAATCTTGAGAGGGTGCCCAGCGCATGAAATTGCCCGAACGCGACATCCCCAGGTTCGGTACTCATCAACTCCGTGATAAGCCGCTTCACTATCGTTGTGCGGTTACATAAGCCTGGATAGATATTGGGATCGAGTTCGTCATCGTCTGGATCAAAACCCACAGGTAGTAGGTTCAGCTCTGTTACCAGGCTCCTCCCGTAGACTGGAAGCTTCGCTCCCTCCAGTTCGTTGGTGATCAAAGCAAGCACATGCTCGACATCATCCTCGTCAAAGCGCTCAACCTCGAACACTAGGGCGTAAGCTATACCGCGAGCGAAGGCCTTCTGAATCGTTTGATCTCGATGTGTTAAGCCGTATTCAATGATTTCTGCGGCAAACTCGTCTTGCCTGTAAGCCCGCTCGATCAGATCTTCAAAAAACATGGGCTTAAAATATTTGCTGTTTACGACCGCAGGGATGGTTACCCCCAACCGGGCGAACAGGTCGTCGTAGCTTCTGTTCGGTACATCCTGTGACCCTTCGGCGTCATAAAAATCCTTGTAAACGGCGAGGTTTGTTGTGTTTTTCGACTCAAGCTGGGCAGCGATTCGTGTCGCCGGCCACAGCTCTTTGTTGTCAAAAAACATCATCTGGTAAGCGACAGTGGCAAACCCATTTTCTGTTGCCAAGATCTCTTTCGCCTTTTCAGAAAGCTTTTCCGAGCCGGCGATGACTTCACAAAGCCTGTGCTCGACGTCCTTTGAACGTAAATTCCGACCCTCGACGTCGACCATCATCCCAGTGAAGTGGTTGTACTCTGAGAACTGCATACCGACATCACGGATGTTGGCATCGTTGATCAACATCAACTCCTGGACAACCTCGTTCCCATATCCAAGCTTTACCGCGAGTAACGCCGGCAGCATGGCGATATGGCAGGTGACCTGACTGTTGAAATCCTCAAAAGCCTTCTGATTTGGCTTTGGCGCTGAGGAAGGATCCTCGCCAATCGACAGATGCCCTGTTTTCTTGATGACGAAGTACTGTCCCTTGAGATCCTGAGGTACGACAGGCCTGAAGGACGCGCCAAGGGCTTCAAAACCACTGGTCAGGTATTGAGCGAAGGCGTCATATGGATCGAGGTTATTCACGGGGCGGTCTCAAGTATTTTCTTCTAGCGTACAGACTGAGCTCGCCGGCGCACAAAGCAAACAGGCCAAGATCCACTTGGCCTGCTAGTCAAGCAAGAGGGATGTAAGCTGTGGCTCCAAATCAGACCCACAGCTCAGGATTTACCCGTTGGCGTAGGTCAGAAGAGGGGAAAGCTGATCCTCATCCGTCAAAGCGCCATGATGACCTTTCCACAAGGTTTGGTCTTTCTCTCGAAGGCTTTGCACGATCCCACCCAGACCTGTGGGATAGACAATCAGATCTCCGAGACGTTGTTCAAACCTCATGGAACCGCCAAACAACCCTTCGTTAATAGCCTGGCTACGCGGGAGTACTGCGAAGTCATCTCCCAGTTTGTTTTTCCAGCGCTCGAGCACAGCAGTCACGCTGCCGGGTTTTACATAGACGTGCCGTGCTCGGATATCGCCGGCAATCCACGCAACACCTTCCTGCAAGTTGAGGTCACTGTCGAAGTCGAAGGTAACTTCGGGGGAAAGGGTCGTCATGCCATGATCGGCGGTGACCAGCAGTTGCGTCCCTTTGGCCAACGTTCTGGCGGTCGAGGAAATTAGAGTGTCGATCTCCTGGAGACAGTTGAGCCAAGCCTCCGAATGGGGGCCGTGGAAATGACCTGCGTGATCCAGTTCGCCGAGATAGACGTAAATCAGTTGTCGGGATGACTTTTTTAGGGCGTTCCCGATTCGACGGCCACAGTCAGAGTAGTCTTCGTAGGGAGTGAGGGTAGCTCCCTTGTAGACAGCCTTGCTGTAACGAGAGTCTGAGAATTTCACTGGGAGTATGCATTCGATGTCCAGGCCCAGTTCGCCGGCACATTCCCAAACAGTTTTTTCAGACTTGAAAAGCGGCGACTCAACGATCAGATCTTGATCGTGAAAAGGACTGCCGAATTTCCATGGAAGCGGAGTAAATGCGGTCTGAGTATCCAGCGCAAATCGGCTGCCAACGATGCCGTGCTGGCCGCTCTCTTGCCCGAGAGCAAAGGAAGCCAGACTGGTCGCAGTGGTAGCAGGATATCCAACCTTGAAAGACTGGCTACCGCCGAGCAGTGTTTTCAGAAAGGGTGCGTGTGCGTGATGCTCATTGAGTAGGAGATACCCCAAGCCGTCAACCATGAAAACGACCATGCTGTCTGTTCGTTTCAAGTTGAATCCAGCATCGGATGAGATCACCCCCAGGCTGGTCAGGATGCCATTGGATAGGCGAGCTATCCCTGACTTATCAAGGGTTGCGGAGGTGGCATCTACGCTTTGCATGCTGTTCAGTGATACATCAAGAGTCGTCCTTAACATTTGTCGCCTTCCTTTGGCGTGATGGAAAGTTAATTACTAACGGTCACCTCCGCATGTGTCAACCCTTGGTTCTTTCAGCTCAAGCGAGGAGGTTGGGGGTGATCTGTCCCTTCATCCAGTGATCATCAGTCTGCACGTGGCCCTGGCGCACGAACTTGGCCACGGCCTTGCGGAAGTCTCGGTAGTGGAAACTGCCAGCCAGGCGTACCACGTAGCCCTCACAGCGGCCCCAATCCTTCTCAGGATCGTACAGAGCCTTGATCGCCTTCTCGTCGAAGACCCCGCGCCAGATTTCTCTGACAGGCTTAACCCCGAGAATCTCGAAGTACTCCAGGGTTTCATCCCAACCAAGGCAGGTGTTGGTGTCATCCCACAGGCTGAACCCGTAGAAGTAAGAATCGAGGTTGTCGTACCCGATGGAGTGTCGGGCAAACAGATTCTCACCGCACAGGCGCCATCCCTCAGGAAGCGAGTAGGCAAACTTCGAGCTGAAGTTCTTCACCCAGTCACGAGAAGGGTGGCTCACACCATCAAGCGAACGCGCATGGAGGTAGTCCGAGTAAATCGTGGTGTTTTCACCATCGAATTTCTCAGTGACCACCACCTCCAGGCCAAGGAAGTGCGCGAGGGACAGCAAGATCCGGTCATCAGAGGTAATGCCCTGCGACCACGGCAGATGCATGGTACGCGGGTACTTCACCCACCAAGAGAACAGGCGAAGTGCATCACCCAGGCTCAGAACCTTCTGAACGCTCTCGTCCTGGAACAGCTCGCCGCGTAGTCGAGTTCCGTTCGGCAGAACTTGATTCCCCCAGCGGTCGTACCTCTCGTCATTGTAAAAATGACCAGGGATGACAACGCGCTCGATCTTGGCGTGCTTGCGGAGCTCTTCAACGCTGATTGCCGTGGTTTCAGAGGCCAGTCGGTGATCCTGGCACAGGGTTGCGCCGTTATCCAGGTAGTGACCGCCGCAGTCAAAAAGGCGAGACTCAAGCAGGTGATGAACTTCGTTTACCGGTGAGCCGCAGACAACACACTTATGCTTGTCACGGGCGAGGGTGCGCTCTCGGAATTGATCCTGAGGGAGCAGAATTGGACTTTTCATGGTTTACATCTCCACAGGCGCCGGCCCGTGAAAACGTACGGGGGAGGGGCGCTATTTAGGCTTGCAGTAGGAACTGCGTTTGGTGTTGGAATTGCGCAACAGAAGCTCCTCTTTGTTAGGTTGGAAAGTCGGGAAATTATACGGATAAGGGCTGTCATTACAACCCTTATCTTGAAGCCACTTTCAGATTGGTGGGAAATTTCGGCTGTTCACGTCGACTTCCAAATCCCGGAACACACCGATGATCTGAAACGAGGTCATCGATTGTGCTTTTGCAGTCAAAGCAACTTTTTTGACGCACATGTAGCTGCTATCGAGCGCTCCACCAGCTTTCGCCATGCACTCCTGGTATGCGGGCACAATGTAGGCATGCGCTGTCGAGCGGTTCATCAACTCACTCTGTTTGTCCTTGGCCGGATTCGGTGCCGATGCCCCGAAAACGATGAAGGCCCAGACAAGCACGGCGGCAATAACAGCGGCCACGACCATCAGCACAGTCTTAACCCAAGCCCAGCTGCGAGATGGGCGCCTGAAGGACAGGTTGGAGTCAACAACAGCACTGGATCGATCTTCAGGATCAGCAAACATAGAATACCCCCGATAAAAAGCAGCGAATTTACAGCCTAAGAAAAGTGCCGTCAATTCATGCCAATCGTTTGCTCTAGAAAGCCAGCCCGCTACGCGGAAGCAGCGACTGCCTCATCCACCTGCTCCGCAACAGCTTCGCGTTTCTTCAACGTGTCTGCTGTCCAGTACCGCAGGATGGGAAGCTTGGTGCCTTTCAGATCTCGGGTTGGATCGTAAGCTTTGATGTAGGCGATGGCGTAGCGATCCACGTGCACGAACCAACCGTAAGGCGAGTTCATGTGCGGCTTTTCGCTGAAACCAGGCTCTTTCATCAAATAGCGGACTTCACTTGCCCAGTGCCACACGGTGAACTGATCGCGCCCGTCCTTCGGGAGACCATCCAGCCAATACCGTGAACTGGTCACCATGAAGCGCATATACAGTGAGCGCCAAGCCTGCACTGCCAGCTCAGTGTCCATTTTGGACAGCGCCAGCATGAGTGGGCCGTACTTCGAGAATTCCTTGTCGCGAACCTTCGTGGCAAACCCGATCTGCGCTGCAGAAGCGCCTGACAGGGGAGGCAGATCCATTGGGAAGGTCTCTTTGCCAAAGTCTGCGGTCATCCAGGCTTCGAGCTGGCGGCGGCATTCACCGCATACCGACATGGACATGTCTCGGCGCTCAGACGCCAATTGGCGGGTACCACGATACGAGAGACTGGCGTCCTCGGAGTGACCACACGCCATCTTGATGTCAACGATGCGGTTCTTGGATGTAAACATGCTTGAATCCTCGTAGGTCGGCCCTCAGCGGGCGGTGGGGATAGCCTTATCAACGCTGAAGGCACGCTTATGCAGCGAAGCCAATGTTTCTTTGGATACAACACCTGGTAGGACGGAATCGACGCCGCAATGCGGGCAGATCGCGGTCTCGCCGCCATCAACCCACTCAGTGATTTCGGCTGGCGCCATGGTCTTCAGGCAGTGAAAGCAACCGCACTGCTCCAGCACCAGGGTCTTACAAAACTTAAACATCCTGTCAAACACCGTATTGCTTGTGTCAAACGCCGAGGTACTCGTCATGCTGCAACCTTCATTTTCTTCATTGCTGCCGATTCTATCTGACGAATACGCTCGCCCGAAACGCCCAATTGCGCTCCAGCTTCCATCAGCGTCAGTGGTGCTTCTTGCAGGTGGCGCATCTGAATCACCGTCGCCTCTTTTGGGGTCAGGCTGGAGAAAGCATTTTTCGTCATCGTATGGATGTCCCGCTCAAATTGGAGCTCCATCACGATTTCCTCGGGGGAGAGGTGGTCTGCGAGGCTCTCCATAAGGGGCAAGCCGTTCTCTTCCAATGGGCAATCCAGTGACAGCACAGCCTGACGGCGGATGCTGTAAGCGTTCATGACAATAGATACTGTCACATTGAGCTCCGCAGCAATCTCCTTGGCCAGCGCTTGTGTCATTTCAGAAAAGTCGAGCATGGTGCCCATGTAACGGAAGGCTTTGAGGAACTCCTTGCTTGTGGACACCGAGACAGTGCTCCACTGCAGGATCTTCTTCAGGCCGACTTCACGTTTGATCCGCGTGTAGGCGTAGGAGAAGAATCGGTGGCCACCGGTAACGTCAAACTCCCTGACGCAGTGGATTAACGACTCCATGGCGTCCTGGTACGTGTCATCCGTGTCGAAGCGATGCTTGTACTTGTTGGCGATGGACAGGCACAGCCGGTGGTGGAGCCGGGTGAGTCGATCCAGGGAACGTGCACACCCAGTCTCCTGGTGGCGCTGTACCAGCCGCAGGATCTCGCCCTCGTCTTTCGGATAGTCCGTAGGCGTACTGGTCGCCAGCAAGGCGTCTTCCGTGTTTGTGGTTGCGAGGGCTGATTTCATTGGGCTTGTATCCTTTCTTGATGTCGCAATTATATGCCATCAATTGACACATCGTCAATTCAAATATATCAATTCACCATCAGCTCTTTTCCAATTCTTTACACCTAAGTGTTTGATTCGTCTAGGGATGATCCATAGGATGAAGTCATCGATAACAACGAGAGGTTTTCCCATGAAAAGATCCGCTCTGGCCCTGGCATTCGCCCTGGCTATCCCGTCCTTCGCATTCGCCAGCGCCCCGGTTGCCGCGCAACTTCCTGTCATCGAGCATGGCGAACAAGCGCCTGGCCCGCATTGCGAGCACAAAGGTGAGCATGGCAAAGGTGGCCCAGGCTACGGTCATGGCTTCAAGCAGATCAAAAAAGATCTGGATCTGACTGATGCCCAGGCCAAGGTCGTGAAAGAAGCCAGCATGACCGAGATGCGTGCACACTTCCAAATCGTCCAGAAGTACCTGGACAAGCTGCCGGCTGAAGACCAGGCGACAATGAAGAAAGACCACGAAGCGGCCACGCAACTGCGTAAGGACGAGATCCTGAAAACGCTCAGTCCTGAGCAGCGCGTGAAGGCAGAAGCGTTCTTCGCCAAGCAGAAGGCGGACTACGAGAAATTCAGAGCTGATCACGAAAAGCCTAAGGGCTGATCGGCCAGAAACGAAATCACCCTGCGGGGTGATTTTTTGTGCCCGCTGAAACAAATTGATCCATGTTGACCCCTATTTCCTGGGGATTTTGTTGTCAAGAACAAATATTGATGATAAATTGCCAGCCTTAATTAGTCGCGCAGACTCCTGCCGGCATCCGCACCAATCAGTAGAGAAATGAAAAAGCTAAACGTTGTAATGCGCAGCGATCTCAGCATGCGCACGGGTAAAATGGCGAGCCAGGCCGGCCACGCCGCAATGAAAGTGCTCATGAGCCACATGCGCTCGGGTAAGGACGGCCTTCGCCTGGCCGGTAGCAAGATGACCGCACTGCGCAAGTTCCTTGCCGCACCGGAGGTGGACTTCAAATTTGCCGAATCGGAAGAGGCGGTGAGGGACTTCCTGGGCCTGACGAACGACTCGCAGCTGGTGATCGACAACGGCGCGACTGAGTTCAACGGCGTTAAAACCGTCACCTGCGCGGCCAGCGGCCTGTTCAGTGCAGCATGGGAAGACGCACCTTACGACTGTGCGGAAACCGAGAGCGAGCGTAAGGCCAAGCAGTACTTCATCTTCAGCCGCTCGACGAAGCTGAAAAAAGAAGTGGTGTGCACGCTGGCGGCGTTGGGTTGCTTGAACCAGATCGCCAAAATGCTCGAGCTGGACTCCCAGGCAGCCCGCGAGGAGTACCTGATCTCCAGCCGCACAAACATCGCTTTCGATTCCTGGATCAAGAGTGGTTATGCCAAGATAGGCCTTTCGGTTGCCGACGACGCAAGCCTGCTTGAGCTGCAGGCCAAATTTGACGAGAGGGGTTCGACTACCTCGCTGGTTGAGTTTGAAGGCGTGAAAATGCTGGCTGTAGGCCCTGAGTTCCACGCCAACATCGAGCATTTGACCGGTAGCCTCAAGCTGATTTGAGGGCAAGACATGAGATACCTGGCGATGTGCATCATGCTGATCAGCATCAGCGGGTGCAGTTCGACCCCCACCCAAGAGTGCGGGTACGCTCGCCAGGCCTTGGTCATTTTCGTGGACAGCCTGGTCTTCTCGACTAACGAGATGGGTCGGGTTGCCCGCGATGCCGCGAAGTGCTCCCTGTGACTTTCTCTACCAGCCCGGCGCCGGCCAACACTCCGAACGTGATCTTCGTCATCGACGAGGGAATGATTCAGTCTGAGACGCACTCAGGGCTGCCTGAGAAGCTGCGTGCGCTGGGTTACGGTGTTGAGGTGACCACATTCATCACCAAGGGTGAGAGTCGCGCTGTAACGGCCTACGGGCCCGATCAGTGCGTTGTGGCCTATGGCAGCATCGAGTTCGTTGAACAGCGCGTGCAGGCCATCCAGGGGATCCCAGGCTGCTACTACGCTCGTGACCGCTTCATGTGCTCCCACTACATGCCTCGCATCCCGCTTGAGTTGCTGGGTAATGCCGATGCTGTTTACTTGCCATTTGCTGAGTTCGAGCGGCGTCTTGATCAGTTGTATCGCTATTTCGGCGCAAGCCGCCTATTCGTCCGACCTGACAGCGGTATAAAGACCTTCACCGGCCTGTGCATCGACCGGGAGTCTGCTGCATTCGAGTTGTCGAGTTTAAAGCAGCTCACCCCGGTCACCGAGAAGAGCTTAGTCCTGGTCGCGCCGGCGAGCGTCATCGCAGCTGAGTACCGATTCTTTATCGTGGACGGGAAGGTGATCACCGGCAGTCGTTACCACGTGGGCGGTAAGATAAGCATTCACCCGTCGATCTCGCAGGCGTGCTTAAGGGTCGCCGAGCAGGTTGCCGCTTTACCGCGACAGATCGACCTGGCGTATGTCTGTGACGTGGGATTCTTTGACGGGGTGCCCAAGGTTGTAGAGCTCAATGCCTTCTCGACGTCAGGCCTTTACGCCTGCGATTCCCTGGCGCTGTTTAAGGCGGTCGCCGATCTCGCCTTGCGTGAGTTCAACTATGAGGTGGCAATGGAGGATTGAGGCCTAATGGTGCCTCGGTAAGCCTTCCATTGGACAATAGGCGTGATAGGCTAGCGTTGTTCCCAAATCAAGAAAAAGGGCCAACCCATGCTTATCCCGCTGTACCGCCAGTTTGTGGCTCGTTCGCTCGACCTCATCATCACCAATCGCTTTAAAAACTTCCTGCCGCACAGCCAGGTTCTTCCTGCGGATAAGCTTGCTCGTGTGCGTGAGCTCAACGCTCAGTTTTACACGGAAGCCATGACCGAACTGGTGGGCGGTGCAATCATGGAGGCACGTATGCGGATCCCGGTACTCGACCAGATTTCCGTGGCTCTGGCCGGCATGCTGGGCGTGGGCGCTGTAGCGCTGATTCTGTCTCTGGGTTGGACTGGGGTGACGGCAGTCTGCATGCCGATGATCCTGGTTGCGCTGGGCATGCTGTTCTATGTCCTGTCCCAGGGTAAGGATCTGATCAAGTCGTTCAACGAGTCCATGCTCACAAACAATTTGCGGAAAATGGCGGCAGGGCAGAGCGTGCTGTTCATCGTCCGGCTGATCGGCGTTGTGATTCTCCTGATGGGTACGATCACCGTCGCGCATCCGTTCATGTGGCTGTTACTGATCGCCGGCATCGCCTATGTGCTCTTTGCCCAGTACATGGACATGAGCAGGCTGATGCTCCATCTGGAGAGCAAGGATATTGACCGCACCGAGCTGGATGCTTTCGTCAAAGCAACGGCCCCTTTGTATAGCTTCTGGGCTCTGAGCCAGTTCGAGGACAGCATGGATCGTGGGCTTCGACTGACGCTCAAGATGATCCAGCGTTACCAGTTCCATACCGACACCGCTGCTGACTGACGCTCCACGAGAAACAAAAAAGCCACCGAATGGTGGCTTTTTTATTCATCCAGGTTAGAGGCGCTGCCAGTAGGCATAATGCTGCTTTTTAGCGTTATAGCCGCAGCCTGCCTGGGTAGGATCTTTAACTTCCTTCAGGTACTTGTAGCACTCATATCGACTGAACAGGGCAGTGCTACCTGTCTCGCTGGCCAGAATCCAACCTTTGGCTTGATCACCTTCAGGCAGGAAGTCGTTGGCGTTTTCGAGGATGTAGGCATTGTCCAGGGTGAGGACGCGGGGGAGGTAAGGCACAACACCGGCATCCACGAAGTATTTGAAGGTGAAGTCTTTCCCGTTTGACGTTTTCAATCGGCCATCCGGAGCAAACACCAGGGGATCGTTGTGAAGCGCCTTTTCTGAGTAGCTGATGGAGCCACTAACAAATTTGGCGACCCATTGTACTTCTCTCTGTTTTTGCTCGACCTGAGAGATCTGTAGATACACGATCACTGCCAACAGATACCCGAGACCAATGATCAACAGAACCAGTACACATACCTGTACGAATCGACTTGGCGACTCGCTCTCGACCGTCTCATTGGCCATCGTCTTCGACATTTCCATGCTTTTGGGGTCTCTTGTGGTAAAAAAATGAGCCACCCAGGAGGGCGGCTCTTTTTGTGTGCGATCAGCTGTCAGGTACGGGGCAGGGTAACGCCACGTTGGCCCTGGTACTTGCCGCCACGATCCTTGTAGGAGATTTCACACTCCTCGTCAGATTCTAGGAAGAGCATCTGAGCCACGCCTTCGTTGGCGTAGATCTTGGCCGGCAGGTTGGTGGTGTTGGAGAACTCCAGGGTCACGTGACCTTCCCACTCTGGCTCAAGCGGCGTGACGTTGACGATAATACCGCAGCGGGCATAGGTGCTTTTGCCAAGGCAGATGGTCAGCACGTTGCGTGGGATGCGGAAGTACTCGACGGTGCTGGCCAGCGCGAAGGAGTTTGGCGGAATGATGCAAACGTCGCTGTGGATGTCGACGAAGCTCTTCTCGTCGAAATTCTTAGGATCAACGATTGCCGAGTTGATGTTAGTGAATACCTTGAAGTGGTTGGTGCAACGCACATCGTAGCCGTAGCTCGACACACCGTAGGAAATCACTCGGCTGTCATCACTGCCGCGCACCTGGCGCTCAACGAATGGTTCGATCATGCCGTGCTCTTGCGCCATACGGCGAATCCACTTGTCCGATTTGATGCTCATTTGAAGCCTCGCTGTAAGGAGCCCACGAATATAGCGGTCGTGGTACTGATGGTCAATTTATGGAAATTGTTAGAAAGGGAAGTAGTGGTAGTAGATCATCAGGTCGATGAACATGACACTGCAGATGGCGAAGATGCCGAAGCGAATGGTCTGCTTGATCCCATCCACACAAAAATGATCTGGCGCCCGATGCTCGTCGACCAGGCGCGGGCCTGCGGTTCTAGCCCGGCGCAGGAATGACTTTGAGTCCTGGGCGGCTTCGACGTAAACCTTGCGCCATTTGGGGCGGAACCGCTTCCCCATATTGACCTCAAGGGCGTAGTGAAACTCGGCCTCTTCGGGGATCTCAGGGGTCAGCACCTGGTACATGGTGACCCGCCACTTCGTGGTGCCAGGGTCAAGGAAGGCGAACTTCTGCTGATTAACGCGGACTCGTTCCCCAAGCTGCTCCTGTGCGGGCAGCCTGTAGAGGCTCAAATAGATCAGGTATGCCGGTAGTGACAGCAGGCCAAAATATTCGAAAAAAGTGCCAAGCGTCACCATTTTCAGGTCATCGGGTGAGGGCCAGCGATCTTTCTGGCAATCAAAGTTTTCGCATTGTTGCAACTCTTTTCTTTAAAATCAACTGCTTAGACCAATTGGACGCAAAAATCAACCTGCCCAAATTCGCACGCCGGCAGTATCGACGTGGACAAATTTCTTCTCGATGTAGATCCCAACCCCGCCGACCCCAATGATTCGACTCATCGCCGCGAGCAGCTTCGTGGACACGCCAGGGACATGGATGTCGGCGGCTGTGCCTTGCATGTGTTGAGAGAGCCGGGCTGAACCCTTCGTCTTTCTGTTGTTTTCTGGCGTTCGGTAGCCGGAGAGGATTTTGATCTCGCCGCTGCGGCCCTCAAGGATGAGCCACTGCTGGATGATGAACAAGGTATCAAGGAGTAGGGGATCCATGGCCACTTGGGTGCGATAGGTTACGTCCCTCAGGATCCAGTTGGCCTTCGCGTATCCAGCCCGGTCGTAGCCAAAGCCCTTGCGCCAGTAACAGAAGGTGCTGTTCTCCTTCGAGGAGACGCGATAGAGGGTCAGGCACCGATCCTGGTCTAGGAGATTGTCCTTCCAGTCTCTTGCCTCTGCCGGCTGGATTGCGGCCAGGCTACCAAGAACACAGAGAACGACGAAAAGCAGCTTTCTGTAGATCATCATGAAATGGTCGACCAGGAGGAGGGAGCGTCAATTATTGCAAATCGTTCGTCGCCCAAAAAGCTAAATTCTGCTTGAGCGCTAGGTGGTAGGGATATATCGTGTGGCTAGAACAAAACTTTCTCATTAGGTTCCACAATGACCCAAAATATGAACCCCATTGCCCGCGAAAAGCTGACTAAGCTGGTACCGGTGCTCAACCAAGCCGCGAGCAAGCTTGAGCGCCTGTCGAAAACCGACCTTCCGAAAGAAGAATTGGTGGCCCTGGGGCAGCTGAACGACCGCGTGGCGGTGTATCTTCAGGAAATCGTGATGATGCTGGCCGACGACAGTCCGCTGCAGATCGATGCTGTGGTTGAGTTCATCGAAGTGGTCGAGTTCTGTGCAGACCAGATCGAAAAAATCGGGTAATTTCCTCCTGGATCTTGCATCCAGAAGAAAAAGGCACGGGTTTCCCCGTGCCTTTTTTGTTAGCCCATGCTTGGGCCGTCTTCACCGTAAGTAGGGTCGATGCTGCGCATGCGCTTGATCGCCTTGTAGCCGGCGCGAGCAATTTCGTGCGGCTCTTTACGGTCTTTCAGGATCTCGTCATCCCCGAAGAACACGAACTTCAGCTTGTCGGCCAGGCCCGGTTCGTCAATCCTGGTAGCCCTGAAGTAGTCAGCCATGCCATGGATGATCGCCTGCTCGGCGAACTGGGTTGGCGCTTTCAGGGTGCCGACCAGGTCTTGGCGTGCCTCGATGGCCGAAACGAAAGCTTGTTTGATGCCAAAGGTGTAGGCCGCTTTCAGCTCAGTGACACGGTCTGGCTGCGACAGCTCGTATCCCATGGTGCGCAGGATCGCGTTCTTCGTGGTGTTGGTGGACACCAGGACTTTGTCGATCCAGGCCTTCTCGTAGTCAACGGCGCCGGATACGCGCTTGTTGGTTTTCAGAAGGGTATCGGCAGTGCTATCGACCGCGTCGATGAACTCTTTGCCATGGCCCAGGTTGTTGAAGGCATGTGACCAGCGTTGGCGCAAACCAACGTTTTCGGCATGCAGCCCTTTGAGGAACACGAGGGCGCCAGCACCGCCGATTGCACTGCCAACGGCCATGAGGTTATTCGCGTTCTCACGAGCGAAGGTCATGACTTCGTTCTTCAGGTGTGCGGCGTGCGCTACGGTGTAGGAGGGCACTTCCATCAGACCGCCCGCGTGAATGGCGTAAGCAGTGATCGCGATGCCGGCGATGACGCCTGGGATGGCGATGTACAACCCGTCATCCAGCTTTTCCTGGCTCAGGTCGTAGTTCTTCAGGCGCTCAGTCTCGCGCTCGAGAACGTTGCGCAGTGCGTTCTGTAGTTTCACAGAGGGATCTCCATTTTTCTTTTATCTTATCTGGCAATACTTACAAAATGATAGGTCTTGAAACGCAAATCCCGGCCTGGGCCGGGATCTGATTCTGCCAGAAGCCTTACAGCGTTCGACCAAAGCCGATTTGCTCTGGTGCTTTAGGCGCTGGCGCCTGGACACTCAGCTCGCGGATTGCTTCGAAACTGGAACGCGCCAGCTGGTAGACGTCGAGCACTTCGCCTTTGTTGTCTGGGGTGGCCATCGACTTGAGGCTGTCCAGAAGTTTCAGCGGAGCCTGACGCCCTTTGTAGTAATCGAGCATGCCCGAGGCAATCGAACGCTGGGTGAACTGGTCGTGCAGGTTGCTATCAAGCACCGGCAGCTTGCCGGACGCGGCAGCGCAGGTGACAGCGTTTTTCAGGCCATGATGGTAAGCACGGGTCAAATCCGCCACAACAACCCGATTGTTTGGATCAAGGCCGTGTTTCATCAGGGTGCGGTCGGTCGAAGGGGTGCTCACTGCCAAGGTGCTTTTCAGCCAGTTGTGGCGAGCAGACACCTTGTCGGCCAGGGTATCGTTGGTACGGCTGATCGTGTCCCAGGTCTCTTTGGCCATGCGGGATGCAGCCAGACGCTCGTTTTGTTCGACACCTTTCTTGTGGTCGCGATTTTCGAGAATACCCACAGCTGTCAGTGCGGCACCGAGACCGCCCGTGATCGCGCCTAAGGCGTAAACCAAGTGGGTGTGATGCTCGGCGATGAGCTGGGTGTTCCCGGCGATTCTGGACGCCGTAGCGGCCAGCGCGGTGAAGATACCGTCCATGCCAGGGGCGAATGGAATGGAAGCTCCGGCTGCCATGAGGACAGCGGGCATTACCATGGACTTGGCTTTCTCCGCGCTGAACAGCGGGGATTTAGCTTCACGAGCCTCGCAATTTTGCAGGGCGGTACGAATATTTAGAGTCATCTGTGTTCTCCCTTTTCCTCAGTCTAGCTGGCGCGTACTGAAGAGTACAACATTAATAGTCAATTGCCATCTTGCTACACGCCCAGGACGTTGGTGAACGCCCGCGCCATATCGGTGTATTTCATCCGGGGGAGCTGGCGCGGATCCAGGCCGGACTCGACCAGGAGGGCGATATTCCTGGAGCTTTGCCCTTTGAAGACGGTGTGGTCGAAGTCATGGCTACGCAACAACTCGGTGATCATGGCCCTCACGCCGTCCCTGGCCACCTTGTCGACCTTGGATTTATGCTCAACAGGTTCTGCCCCATCTGGCATGGAGAAGTGATCAAGCGCCTGGAGCGCCTTCAGGGTGAATGCGTGAGGGTCAATTTCATGCGTATGTTGCAGATGGCCCTGACGCTCGATCTGCAGAAATGCATGGAAGTGAGCCAGGCAGTACTGTTCAGGTTCAAGCTCGGCAATCTCATTGGCCAGCAGGGCGAAAGTATCCTGAGGGCTCTCCAGCAGGTCATCAAAGGCAGTTGAGTCATTAATCATGCTCGACGCTTTGGTTACCGGCACTGTTGGGAGATAGTTAAGCCTCATGGTGAGGGTGGTGAGCGTACCTGGGATTTCCCATTTTTTGAGCTGGTCGATCAGCCATTGGTAGGCGTAAGACACCGAGGCGTTGTCCAAGCTGTCATCAGCCAGGCATGGGATGCTGGTCTCAAACCCTTTTATGAACGCTCCTTTTTGCGGCTCAGGAAGGCGTCTGAAATAAAATTCTAGGGCGTTTTTCCATACATCGTCTGAACCGTATGCGTGCGAGAGTAAGTGCTCATAGAAACCATGAACCGATAACCTTTTGCTCGCTAGTACCTCACTGAAGAAGCCCTTTCGATGGGCAAAATCGTATTTATTGGCGTTCGGCATGCTTGCTTCATCCAGCAAGCCCCAACCATATTCATCAAGATCAAGGTTGAGAAAATCGTGGGCTTCAGCGATCCCCTCAGTCACCTTGTCACTCAAACGCTGAAGGCGCTCGGGAATCCAGTTCGATGGATTTGCACTCGAAAGCATGGCGATTTTCATCGGCAGCTGGATTTCTGCCTCTGGGCTGTAGGTCTCCGGCATCCGATTGGCTTCCAATCCAAGTAGGAGGTCGCGGCTGATATGGAAGGCGTTCAAGGGAGAGTCTTGGAAGTCGAATGCCGTTTCCGGAAATTCCAGCTGAAGAAGCTCGGCTAGCTCGATGCCCTGGCTTTCCAGCTGGTGACGGATCACTGAGGCGGGGAGCTTCTTATGGATAGCCACAAGCGCTGGCAGGTAGCTGATGCAGGGGAGTTTGATCCGAGTGCTATCGTCGGGCAGGGTGAGCTCTACCTCCTGGCCCCGAGTCATATGGCTCAGATCAAAGGTATGTGATGTACCGTAGCGCTCGAAGGTATTCAAAATCGTGTGGACGGAGCCGGTCACGCTGATAGTCATATTTCCCCCTTGATAGACCTCCAATGTAGTCGTTGCGAGCACCTCCGGGCAATGAAACTCAGCGCCTCGGCAGAGCGGAACTGGCCGATCAACTCGTTAGGACGCATAATCGCCGCACTAGTGAGGATCACGTTGATGAAACTGAATTTCGAATTGCTCGACACCTTCGTTGAAGAAAATAGCCGCAGGCAGGGTGCCAGGGCGCGGCTGACCTTCGGGCCGCTGATGGTCTGGTTCCGGATCGCCGGCAGGATGATGAATGGCGTCCCTGGGCTGACCATTGATATAGCCGACGTTGAAGTAGAAGAAGGCGAGCGAAGGAAGGGTGCATTTCGGTCACTGCTGTCCCACATTGAGCCGTTGGCGAAAAAGCATGGGGTTGCTGTCTACGTGCAGTCGATTACAAACGAGCACGTTATTACTGAGTTGCAGAGAAGGGGTTACCAGTTCTCTATTGACGGGATCGGTTCAGATGCCTGGTTGTCACCTACTCTTATTAAGAGTCATGAGCTGGACAAGAGTGATTCGCCATCGCCATGACTCTTAATTCGTAGCCAAGCATGAACAAACTAGGCTAGTTCAAACTATTTTCACTTTTTTTGAAAAAGGGTGTTGACACCATTAAAGAGGTTCGCTTTAATGAACTCATACCAACGGAGACGCCGAACATGAACGCACATCACATCAATCAAATGCAAAAGCAGGCAAAGAATTATTTTGCTAAGTGGTGTGTGCCCATCGTGTAGGTAGCCTGTCTGGAGCCTACACTAGCGAAAGCAAAGTGAAGGCTTAAGAAAACGGGATCTAAGACCCCGGAGCCTTCAAAAGCTCCGGGGTTTTTCTTTGCCGGAAAGATACACAAACGTTGTATTGCAGTGGTAACTCAGTTGGTAGAGTGGGGGTGTGAAGAACCTCTGGTCACTGGTTCGAACCCAGTCCGCTGCACCAAATTATGGACTTCGACGCTGATGGCTGCGGAGAGATTTAAGAAGTAAAAAGTTTCAATTTGCATGTAGCTTAGTTGGGAGAGCACTTGGCTGTTAACCAAGGGGTCACAGGTTCGAGTCCTGTCGTGCAAGCCACTTTCAAGTCCTCTAAAAGAGTGAGAGGCAGACTCAAAGATACAGTTACGAGTACAGTTTAGATTGCATGTAGCTTAGTCAGGTAGAGCACTTAGCTGTTAACTAAGGGGTCTCTGGTTCGAATCCAGACGTGCAAGCCAATACATATTTATTGCCGAACTTTGGCGGTAAGTAGAAAGTTTTGAGGTGACGTGTCCGAGTGGCTAGGTGGGAGATTGCAAATCTTCTTATGTGAGTTCGATTCTCACCGTTATCTCCAGTGTTTGGGCGGGTAGGCAAGTTTGGTTCAAAGCCGGCAGACTGTAAATCTGTTCCCGAGGGTTCGTTGGTTCAAATCCAACCCCGCCCACCAATTTATGCCATATGTTTTGGCTAGATTGACCAGCAGATGCAAGGCTTTGGCCTGCTAGGAAGCTGAGACCCGACCCACTTCGTATGTGGCGATGCCCCTGGCGTTAAAGGGTGCACTGATTTTGCTGTAACAGGTGGCTAGCTCAGTTGGCAGAGCAGGGGGCTTTTAACCTCCAGGTCGTAGGGTTCGAATCCCACGCCACCTACCATTTTTCCGCAAATGTAGCTCAGTTGGCAGAGCGAGGGATTCATAGCCCCTAGGCCGCTGGTTCAAGCCCAGCCATTTGCACCATACAAGCAGCACCGGGAGGCAGGTTTTGATCCCAAAAAACGAAACACGCACGTTTAGCTCAGTTGGTAGAGCGCACCCCTGATAAGGGTGAGGTCTTCAGTTCAAATCTGGAATCGTGCACCAAAATTGTTCCGTGGTAACTCAGTCGGTAGAGTCCAGGCCTTGAAATAGTAGGTAGGAAGCCCAGGTTCGAACCCTGGTCGCGGAACCATTTTTGAAGGGCGAAAGAGTGGCCCAAGGCATAAAGAATTACGATTTTCGGGCGAGTAGTGCAAGTGATCAAAGCCGGCTGGCTGTAACCCGGCTCCCACGCGGTTCGTAGGTTTGAATCCTACCTCGCCCACCAAATGAGGCACCAGAGATCGGTCTAAAACACCGCTGGTGCCAGGCAACAAACGGGGTCATAGCTCAGTTGGGAGAGCGCCTGCCTTGCAAGCAGGAGGCCGAGGGTTCGATTCCCTTTGGCTCCACCAGCGTTACAGATCGTGGTTGTGATGGCTACGCATGCCGGCCTCCAAAGCCGTGCGGATGGGGTTCGAATCCCTGACGGTCTGCCACATAAAATGTGTTATAGATCAGTAGTTTATGGCACTTATTTAGGGGTTCAAGTTAAGTCTTGAACAGGATGAAAGCGAGGCGTGGGGCTGTTCATCAAGCACGGGAGGCAGTCCGTTACTGCCAAGATTTTGGGGTCGTTAGCTCAGCTGGAAGAGCAGTGGACTTTTAATCCAACGGTCGGGGGTTCGAGCCCCTCACGACCCACCAAACACACGGGGCAATAGCTCAGCTGGGAGAGCGCTTGCATGGCATGCAAGAGGTCGACGGTTCGATCCCGTCTTGTTCCACCACTTTGACACAGCAGTACGCAACACCAGGAGAGAGATCTCCACTGTTTCACGGGTCATTGGTGCAATGGCAGCATTTCGGATTCCAAATCCGACGATGGAAGTTCGAGTCTTTCCATGGCCCGCCACTTAGGAGTTCGACGTAGTTTCTGATACGTAGGACGTAATGAAAAACATGGGTGGCACGAATCTTACGCCACCCACCACATTGGAGCCTGCATGGCTCTGGAGCCTGATAGGGCATCAGGCAAGGTAACGCAGCGGCGGGGCGTTATCAGTTTTCAGGGGGTTAGCTCAGTTGGTTAGAGCATCTGCCTTACAAGCAGAGGGTCGCCGGTTCAAATCCGTCACTCCCTACCAGATAGAAGGCCTGTAGCTTAGTTGGTAGAGCGATCCCCTCTGAAGGGATGGACACCGGTTCGAGGCCGGTCGGGCCCGCCATTTCAATGACTTACGAGCGATTCTTGTAAGTTGTTATTAGGTTTGTGGTGACTGTAGTTCAGTTGGTAGAACAGTGGTGGCCTTGCCCCATACGCGCAGGTTCGATGCCTGTCAGTCGCCCCTAAGATGTAGGTCTGTAGCCAAGCTGGTAAGGCAACCGGTTTTGATCCGGTCACCGATGGTTCTTGAGTCCATCCAGACCCGCCACACCGTCAGCTGTCACCATGGGGTGAGAGCAGGCAAAAAGTTAATGGTGGTTGTAGCTCAGTTGGTTAGAGTGCTGGTTTGTGACACCAGAGGTCGCCGGGTTCGATCCCCGCCAACCACCCCATTTGTAGGTCTGTAGCTCAGTTGGTAGAGCAGTAGCCTTTGAAGCTATTGGTCGTTCGTTCGAATCGAACCAGGCCCGCCACACCGTCTGCTTTCACCAGGGCGTGAGAGCAGACAACAAATCCCTGAAAGCCTAAGAATTTCGTCTCAATAATTTTTTAGGCTGGAATTCTCCTCACAGAGTCCAGCATCAAAAAAAACGGCTTACGACTTTGATGTTCGGTGCCAATGACGTCCCATAGTCGACTTTGGCATTCCCAGCATTAAGAGCTTCATTGCAGGCAGGTCGATAATTCGCCGGTACCGGCGCCTGGTATCTCCAGCTCCTTCGAAAACAAAAACAGGCCTTTCGGCCTGTCTTGTCATTGCACTCGATTAGAAGGTCGCTCCCTCCTCAGAGAGCAGATCGTCCGGTAGCTTGATCCCAAGGTTGATCAGACGATAATCAAGCAGAATGCTGATTGCGTCCGTGTTCGCTACAGCTAGCGGCTCAGTCGAAGTGCTTGAAGTGCTGATCACGGAGATCACGTCCTTCGCTTTTTCGAACTCCACCTTATCGCCTGGCTTCGGAGGCTCTACGACTGGAGGCTCGGTCACCGGTGGCTCCGTAACGGGCGGCTCGATTACTGGTGGCTCTGTCACAGGAGGCTCTACAGGTGGCTCGGTAACAGGCGGCTCAGTCACCGGAGGCACCACTGGCTTCGTGATCTCAAAGGTGCCTGGCACTACGGTAAGGTCATAGTTCGAGCCGGCACTTAAGCTCCCTTGCTCGATGTTGTAACTGCCCACAAGCTCGCCTGCGTCACGCTCTAGGTCTCCCAGGATCGTATCAGCACCGAACAGGTTTCCGCTTTCCAGGCCCCACGTGAGGTCGCCGTCGAGCGACCCTTCGACCTTGGAACCGTTATCCGCTTTCACAACCAAGTTCGCCTTCGCGATATCGGCAGTGGTGGCGGTGGTAGTGTTGAAGGAGTAATTGTCTGCGTCGGCACCGCTGAGGGTGATCCCATCGACAGTAACTGTCTTGCCCGTGCCAGCGTTTTTGTCCGAAAAGCGGCTGTCGCCAGTGATGACCAGGTTGTCGCCGGCAATCCGATTGTCACCGAAGTCCACCTGAGCGTTGCTGGTGCCGTCGTAGGTCTTACCAATGCCTTTGGCCGTAACGTCGAGGATCGCCTTCCAGATCGTCGCTGAGGTCGTTGCAACGTCATTCCAGGAGTAATTCTGCGCATCGATGCCAGACACTGTGATGCCGTTGATCGTGATGGTCTTGTTCGTCCCGGCGTTCTTGTCAGAGAAGGTGGCGCCGGAAGATCCAATCACCAGGTCGTCTCCGGCAATGCGGTCATCGCCCAGGACAACTCCGGCAGAGGAGCTGCCATCATATGTCTTATCCAACCCTGATCCTGAAATCGTGAGATTTGCTTTGGCGATGTCTGCCGTGGTGGAGGAGGTAGACGCCCAAGTGTAGTTGTTCGCATCAGATCCGCTGAGACCGATATCGCTGACATCGACGGTTTTCCTGGTACCGGCGTTTTTGTCCGAGAAATTGGCTGTGTAGTCGAAGCTGATGTCATCGCCGGCGATACGATCATCGGTGAAATCCACCTCAGCCTTTGTCGACCCATCATAGATCTTATCGTGGGCGCTACCCTGAAAGCTCAGCGTGGCCTTATCGACAGTGCCGGTGATGTGGGTGTCAGCCACGATTTCATAGTTCGATGCTGCCGACCCGGTAACCTCCAGGTTAGAGACGTTGATGCCTTTGCCGGCGCCAGCGTTTTTGCTGTCAAAGTCGCCTTCCATTTTGATGACCAGGTCATCGCCTGCAAACGTGCCGGCCACTCCGTCGAAGGAAATCCCCGTCGTCCCGTCATACACCTTGGAGACGGAGCCTCCCGCGCTTGCCGTAAGCTGTTTTTTAGCCACGGTAAGCGTCAATGGGTTGGGCTGGTAGAGGTTAAAACCGAACTGCTCTGAGTACATCTGATCCAGGGCGTACGTGCCGGCGTTGCGAATAGCATTGCCGCCGCTGGTGTCAGAGCCAGTGATTGGGGTGTAAGCGCCCCAGAAGATGAGCCCGCCGCCGTTGCTGATGCCGAGGCTGGCCAGCTCATTGGCTGTCAGGTCTCGTCCAGCGTAGATCGCGTTTTTGCTGGTCTGTTTAACGGTGGTGTAGCCGCTGCCGGTGCCCAGGCGGAACTTGAGCAGCGGGGCGCCTTTACCATCGTACTGGCGCCACAGTCCGCCGCCGTTGCCGACCAAGTCGATCCCCCAAGTTGCGAAGGTCGATGCGCTCTTCATCTGAGCACTGGTTTTCCCAACACCGTAGAGGCTGGCGGCAGTCCCCGACAGGCCCATGTCCCACAGGGCTTCGTTGATTGTGTTGCCGCCCGTGGAGGTTTGCGCCACCAACCCGGAGGATGCCTTGCCCGAGGCGTAGACAAAGTTAAGCGTGGAGCCGTCGAGTCCGGACACCAGGCCTGCTGAGTTTGCCCCGGTCACCATGCCGGTCGCATAGGAGTTCGATATCGTCGCGCCGCTGGCGTAACCGATCAGGCCACCCGCGTAGTCACTGGCGGCAACCTCGGAAATCGCGAAGGTTTCGTTGAATGTAGACCCACCGGAATCGTAACCCGTGATCCCGCCAGCGTAGCGACCGTCAGCCCGTACTTTGCCAACCGAGTAGGCCTCGATCACCTGATTTTGAGTAGAGGAGCCGACCAGGCCACCGGCGCGGTCACCGCTGGCGTGTACATCACCACCATTCCAGGCCGTGGTCAGCGAAGAGTTGGCCATCGTGCCGAACAAGCCGCCGACATTGCTGCTGCCATTGACCGCCCCCAGGTTCCTTGACCAGGTGATCTTCGACGAGCCGGTCAGCGAGCCGCCGATACCGCCCGTGTTGTCGGCCCCAGAGATCACCCCGGTGTTGTAGAGATACTTGCCTGTCAGCGCATTGCCAAGACCAAAGATACCGCCGACGTTGCTGCCAGACCCGAGGGTGACAGTCGCGCCGTTTTGCACCGAAAGCAGGTTCGATCCAGAAGTCTGGCCAACCACGCCGCCCAGGTTGTCGTTCCCGTTCACTGTTCCGGAGAAATTGCTCAGCGAGTAGGAGCTCGATCCGATGTCATAGGCCGCCAGGGACGAGTTTGTGAACTTGCCGGCCAGGAAGCCAACGTTCGTGTTGCCGGTGACTGAGCCAGTTAGGGAAAGACCGGAGATCTTGGCGCCATTGGTGGTGGAGAAGAACCCAACATAATCCTCGGACGGACGCTTGATGGCCAGGTTGGTAATGCGGTGATTCAGGCCTTCAAAGACACCAGTGAAGGGATTACTCCCATCGCCAATTGGATCGAAGCCGAGCCCGCCGTTCCAGGTGGCCGAACTGACGGCGTTGATGTTCCTGGCCAATACATAGTGACCATTGAGATCAGGATTGTTGCTCAGCGCCCTCAGCGACGTGGTGTCGTCGATGACTGTGTAGGTGATGCCGTTCATGGCGAAGAAGTTGTTCCCACCATTCATGGTGAGCGTTCCACTGCCGCCATTGATCTGGAAGGCTGATGCAGGGTCGCCGCCCAGGCCGTAATTGATCGAGATGCCACCGGTGTCGCCATTGATGGTGACATCGCTGTTGAGAATGACGCTCTTATGAGCCTTGAGCGTCAACGTGGTGTTGGCCGACCAGGAGACCGCGCCATTGATTGTGAGGTTGCCTTCCTCTGTCCCGAGGGAGGAGGTCTCCAGTGTGACGTTGGAGTTCGCCAGGGCGTTCTCGAGGGTGGTCGCACCGATCCCGGATTCAGTGGAAGGGGCGGTGCCGGCAGTGACGGTGAAGTCAGTGGGATCGATCAGCCATTCTCCCGTCCGACCTCGTGCTGACTTGGTGGTGATCTTGGTGTTGTCTTTGATCGATACGATTTTGCCGGAGGTATCAATAAACCCACCATCGCCAGCATCCGGAGCGCTTGCATCCAGGGTGCCGCCGACCGTCACGACACCGGTGCCGTCCACCGGGCCACCGTCAAGCATGATCTTGCCGGCACGCATATTGAGCGTCTGGGCCTGGATGATGCCATCGTTGTTGACCACGGTGTCGGTGAGCGCATTGGCTGCACGGGCAGTCATCAAGACCTGCCCACCATCGGCAACGATGAGCCCCTGGTTGTCGACGAGCGCCCCGATGGCAGCCTTATCGACATGCAGATTGATCAACCCGTCGCCGGCGAAGTCCATGGTCACTGCATCGCCAGCAGCCAAGGCAGCAGTGCCGAGCTTGGCCAGAATTACGCCTTCGTTTTTGACGCTCTTGCCGATCAGAGCAACATAGCCACCTTGTGAAGCGTGGAGGGTACCCTGATTGATGACGGAGCCGGCCTTCGAGCCAGTTGAAAACTTGTAGTTCCCAGCTTGAAAGTCGCTGTCCTTCATATCGAGCGTAGAGGCAACGAGACCGCCGACGTTCACCTGGGAGTCTTTACCGAAGATCACGCCGTTGGGGTTGATGATGAACACCTGTCCATTGGCTTCGATATTGCCCATGATCGAGGAGCCGTCACTGCCAAGCACCCGGTTGAGGGTTATGGACTTAGAGTTCGGCTGCTCGAACACAACCTTGCCATCGGCGCCGATGTTAAAACTCTGCCAATTTATGCCTAATTTGTCCGAGACCTGCTTGATGGTGAGCTGGTTGGAACCGATGTTGACTATGGTTCCTTCACCAATGGAGATCTGGCCACCCTGGGGCAGGGTTGCGGCCATAGCCCCAGCGGGGGATAGCAGAAGCAGAGCGACGATAACTCTCAGCTTCTTGGCGCCAGATTTTGAGCTGGATTTGGTGCCTTCGGCCACCACAACCCACGAATTATGAGCCTTACTCCAGATATGGCTATGGATTCTGTTCATAATTTCTACGCATGCCCCTAAGTCCTTGATGCAAAACGACAATATTACACAATTGTTTAGGTCGGATGGGAAACAGCGGACGGGCGGAGTAAGTGCGGTGGTGCCCATGAGGCCTCGGTTAACTTCTGCCAGTCGTAGCCTTGCCAGCAACGAAGGTTTGTCCTCCGTTCAGCCTCCGTGATAGTGTTGTGACATCAGTCAATGGATTACGAGTGTCGACATGCAAGAAATCAAAGGAATGGGAAATGGACAGCTGGTGTTCACGTTCCTTTTTACGGCTGTAGCAGGCACGTTCATGTTTGCTATCCCGGTATTCATCGTGGTGTTCTTCTTCGCGGATTGGGCTACAGCTAAGTCCTCTACCTTGTGGTGGTCTGCCGGCGTCTCAACCATCTTTGCCTTCTTCTACACGCAGATCGACAAGTCTGCGCATGACATGAACGCCAAAAATCAGTTTGAAGCCAAAACCGCTATGCAGTCGGCGAGTTTCGAGGAGAAAATATCCTTCCAGTCTGGCGCCATTTACGTGGCTATCAACGAAGAGCTCACACAGCTGCTGATCTGCCGCCCTGGCGGTAAAGCTCAAATACTTCGAGCTGCAGATGTCTATGACATGGCGCTTGAGGTCGACGAAGAAGTCATTTCAAAGTCTTCCTCAGGCATGGGTGGTAGCTTGGTGGGCGCTGCTGTGGGCGGAGTCCTCACCGGTGGGGCAGGTGCCATAGTTGGCGCTGTGGCCGGGAACAGTGCCAAGCACGAAACGAAGTCAGGCATACGTTCGATTTCCATCAAAATGGCGGTGAACAGCCCAGATTCCCCGCTGGTTGTACTCGATTTCTTGAATTCTGGCGTCAGTCATGAGAAGTCCTCGATGGTCGCCAAGCATCACATGAAGACTGCCAATACCTGGTGGGCGCTGCTGACGGTCTTCATGCGCAAAGAAGCCGCCTGAACGGCGGATCGAAAAAAAGAAAACAGGCCCGAAGGCCTGTTTTTTGTTGGGTACTGCTTAGAAAGTCGCACCGTCTTCCGAGGTAAGGTCATCCGGCAGCTTCATGCCCAGATTGAGGAGGCGATAGCCGCTTCCGACTGATCCACTTTCCGCATTCACCATTGGTTCAACGGCAGCGGTCGCTGTCTTAGCCGCTACGCTGATTGTGGAAACAACGTCTTTCGCATTTTCCAGCTCCACATTCACCGGAGGCTTCGGCGGCTTCGGCGGCTCAACGACTGGCGGGGTAGGTGGATCGATCACAGGTGGCTCAATCGGGTCGACAATCACTGGTGGCTTAACCTTCTCGGTAATTTCGAAGATCCCCGGCACGACCGACAGCACGTAGTTTGAGCCAGCAGTCAGGTCACCCTGGTTGATGTCGTAAAGGCCGGCAGCTTCGCCGGAGTCTCTGGCTAGGGTTCCATCAATCGAGTCGTCACCGAAAAGGTTACCGCTCTGGATGTTCCAGCCAAGGTCACCGTCTGCCGAACCTTCCACCTTGGAAGCATTGTCCGCCTTGATGACCAGGTTCGCCTTGGTGATGTCAGCCTGAGCAGTCGCGGTAGTACTAACTGTGTAGTTGTCGGCGTCAGATCCGCTTAGGGTGATACCGCCCACTGTGACAGTCTTGCCGGTGCCGGCGTTTTTATCCGAGAACGTGCTGCTTCCATAGTTGGCCTGCAGTAGGTCACCACTTATGCGGTCATCACCAAGCGTCACTTGAGCGTTGTTCGTCCCGTCATAACCCTTATCCTGGGCATTGGCGAAGATGTTGAGCAGCGCCTTGCTGATCGTCGCAGTGGTTGTGGCCAGGCCATCCCAGGTGTAGTTCTGGGCGTCTGTGCCTGAAACGGCGATACCACCGACAGTGATGACCTTACCGGAGCCTGCGTTTTTGTCGGCGAATGAACCTGAGCCAGAAATGGTGAGGTTGTCCCCACTGATTCTGTCGTCAGTGAACGTCACGCCGGCTGAAGATGATCCGTCATAAACCTTATCCTGGCCCGAGGCGGAGATGTTGAGCACCGCTTTAGAAATGTCTGCTGTAGTCGACGCATCGGTATTAAAGCTGTAATTGTCGGCGTCCGTACCACCGAGCGTGATACCGCCAACGGTCACAGTTTTCCCGGTGCCGGCATTCTTGTCGCTGAATGTAGAGGAGCCAGATGAGATGACCAGGTTGTCACCGGCAATGCGGTCGTCCGAGAACGTCACGTCAGCAGCTGTACTCCCGTTATAGGACTTGTCCTGGCCGATGGCGCCGATGTTCAACACAGCCTTGCTGATGTCGGCGGTAGTGGTGACGGAGCCGCTCCAATCGTAATTGTCAGCGTCAGTTCCGGTGACCGTGATCCCATTCACGGTGATGGTTTTGCCGTTGCCAGCATTTTTGTCTGCAAATGCGCTTCCTGACGAGCTGATCACTAGGTCATCGCCTGCAATGCGATTGTCGCCCAGTCTCACGGTGGCTGAAGTTCCGCCGTCATAAACCCTGTTCGACCCGGACGCGGAGATGTTGAGGGTTGCCTTGGAAATGTCGGCGGTAGTGGAGGTCGACTCATTCCAGAGGTAATTGTCGGCGTCTGTACCAGTGACCGTAATCCCGCCGATGGTGACGGTTTTTCCAGTGCCGGCGTTTTTGTCCGAGAATGTCGATGAGCCAGAACTCAAGACGAGATCGTCACCGGCGATTCGGTTGTCGCCGAGGATCGTGCTGGCGGACGTGTTGCCATCGTAAGTTTTGCTGCCGCCTGAAGCGGATACGTTCAGGTTGGCCTTGGCGATATCGCCAGTGGTGACAGCAGAGGTGTTCCAGTTGTAGTTGAGTGCATCTTCACCCGTAACGGTAATTCCGTTGACGGTGATTGTCTTGCCAGTACCGGCGTTCTTGTCGGAAAAGTTCGAGCCTGCTGAGCCAATGACCAGGTCGTCGGTACCCAGACGATTGTCACTAAAGCTGACACCGGCAGAAGTCGATCCATCGTATATCTTGCTGTCACCCGAGGCCGACACGGTGAGATTGGCCTTATCGATAACGATGGTCTTGGGCGCAGTCTCGATGAGGTCGTAGCCGAACTGCGTCGAATAGAATTTGTCGGCGGTGTAGGTGCCGGCATTTCGAATGGCCTTGCCACCGTCATGCGTGTTCCCACCCAGTATGAATTCGTTATCCAGCACTTCCGGATCTTCATCGCCGAAATATGACCAGAAATTATCGGGAGTCATACCGGTGGTGTAACCGTATGCGCCGTCAGCCTTCAGTTCATCTTCAGTGACAGCGTGGCCAGAATAGGTGAGGTTTTTGTCATTGCCGCTGACCGTGGCTGTGGTCATTGCAAATCGGAGCATTGGCCCCGTGAATCCATCGTAGATGCGCCAGGCTTCACCGGTACCACCTTGCGTGCCAATATCCCAGTTGGCAAAGGTCGACGCTGAGTGCATCTCAGCCGTGGTTTTACCAAGACCATGCACACTGGTGGCCTGCCCCGACGATTGCGTATCCCAGAAGCTCTCAGTGATGGTGTTTCCGGCGCCGTTGCCGCTATATCCACCAACGTTCTGGCTGCCTACGACGGCGCCCAGGGAATAGGTGAACTTCACAGTGGAGTTGGCGACAGAGCCCAGGAAACCACCAATGTAGCGTGTTCCTGTCACATCACCGCCTGCATAGGCATTGATGATCTCGCCGGCAGCGTCTCTGCCGGCGAACCCGCCGACATAGTTCGTTCCAAAGACTGATGACAGTGAAAATGCGCGGTTTATTGAGCCGCCTGACAAGTCGCCGATCAGACCGCCCGTATAGGTCGTACCAGTTACGTCGCCATCCGCGTAGACATCATTGATGGTCAGGTTTACGGCCTTTCCGATGAGTCCGCCTGTTTGAGTCAGACCATTAACGGCGCCATTCGAATATGCTTCTGAAATGGTCGAATCTTTGGCAATACCGATCAGACCACCCGTGGCCTGAATCCCATTCACGCGGCCATAAGAGCCAGATCGAATAACGGTTGAGTTGACGCTCGATCCAATCAGGCCACCGGCATAGTTGGCACCGTTGACGGTACCAGCGTTAAAAGAGTTGGAGAGAGTGGAGTTTTTTGCGTAACCAACGATCCCACCGGTGTAGTCACTGTCAGCGTCTTGGCCGGTGACGATGCCGCCAAATCTTGTATTCGAAATCGTTGTTCCGGATTCAGCGTAGCCAACGATGCCACCGACATTGTTTGTCCCAGTGACGATGGCGCTGCTAGAAGAACCGTTGATGTTTACGTTTTTGGCATGCCCGATGATACCGCCCACGTCGTCGGCATTGGTGCCATGAATGGTGCCAAAGGTACGAACGTTGGTAACTGTACTGTTACTCAGGTAGCCAGCAAGAATGCCGCTATAGCCGAAGCCACCGACATCTGCATCCAAATCTAGGTTTCGGATTGATGCATTGTTCGCCCACCCGATCAACCCGGAATAGTCGTTGTCCAGTTTGATGTGAAGGTTGTAGATCGAGTTGCCAAAGCCTTCGATCACCAGTCCTTCGATTGCGCCTCGATCCCATCCACCAGGCGGTATGTAGCCGGCACCTGCGTTCCAGCCGCTGGTTGCATTTGCAGCCAAATCATCTGCGAGAAAAAAGCGTTGGCCATCTGCAGCGTTCGACAGCAGATTCAGATCGTTGACGGTTCTGAGTCTGATGAAGTCGACACCATTCTCCGAGTACGTTGAGTTAGTGCCCGAAAGACGAACTCGCTTGTTTGGAGTCAGGGTGAATCCGTTTGGGGCGTTGATTGCCAGACCCGCATTATTGCCGGTAGCACGAACGTCGGCGTTGATGTTGACCTTGTTGTGGGCGGTCAACGTCAACTTCGTATCGGCATGCCACAGCACGTCAGCATCGATATTGATATCACCGGCTTCCCCAATGTCTGTGTCGCTGGTCTGTAGCGTGACGTTCGTCGTGGCGAGGTTATTCTGAAGAGTGGTCGCGCCAATTTGTGAGGATGTCTGGGCCCCGGTGCCGGACACGACATGGAAATCAGTTGGGTCAACCAACCAGTCACCCGTTCTTCCTTCCTTCGACAGGGTAGTTACCTTGGTGCCATCTGCGATTATTACATGCGCACCGGAGGTTTCAATGAATCCGCCATCACCATGCACCGGTGCACTGGCGTCCAGAGTGCCCGCTACAGTCACGGTACCGCTGTCCATCCCGCCGTCCAGGAAGATCTTGCCACCACGGTTTTCAATGGTTTGGGCCTGAATCACTCCTTCATTGTTAACGACGGTATTCAGCAGGGCGTTGCTGGCGCGTGCGGTCATCAAGACCTGGCCACCGTCCGCCTGGATCAGGCCTTTGTTCTCAACCAGAGCGTTAATCGTGCTCTTGTCGACCTGAACTTTGATGAGCTCATCGCCGGAGAAGTCGAGCGTAACTGCGTCACCGGCTGCTAGGGTGGCGTTGCCTAGCTTGGCCTTGATCACACCATGGTTCTTCACCGTCTTGCCGAGAAGGGCGATGTAGCCGCCTTCGGCAGACTGGAGAGACCCAAGGTTCACGACGTCACCATTGCCGGCGCCGGCGTTAAACTTGTAATTGCCGCTTTTAAAGTCGGCATCGGTGATGTTCAGCGTTGAGGCGACCAAGCCGCCGACATTGACCTCTGCGCCTTTTCCGAAGATAACGCCATTGGGGTTGATCAGGAATACTTGGCCGTTGGCGTCGATCTTGCCCAGGATGGAGCTACCATCACTGCCGATTACCCGGTTGAGGGCGATGGAGTCTTTACCAGGCTGCTTGAAGAGAACGTGGCCATCTGCGCCGACGTTGAAGCTCTGCCAATTGATACCGAGTTTGTCGGTGATCTGATTGATCACGAGCTGGTTGCCGCCCGACACCATCGAGCCATCGCCAACCGTTATGACACCACCCTGTGGGAGGGTGGCGGCTATCGCGCCAGCGGGGGAGATGAGGAGCAGGGCGCTCATCATTCTCAGAGTTTTGGCGCCTGATTTCGAAGCTGACTTCGTGCCTTCAGCGACCACAACCCACGCGTTATGAGTTGTACTCCAGATGATGTTATGGACTCTGTTCAAGGTCTGTAAGCCTGTTGTCTTATTCTAGTTGGCGATTCGGACGAACTGATTCGTCAATATATAGACAATGTTAACGTATTGCACACTGGCATACCAACGAAACGGGCAATAAAAAACAGGCCTTTCGGCCTGTTTGTTCGGGCTTCCTGTTAGTAGGTTGCGCCGTTTTCAGAGGTGAGATCATCTGGCATCTTCATGCCCAGGTTGAGCAGACGATAGTCGCCTTTGACGCCACCGGCGTCCTCTTTTGGCAGCGCGTCTGTTGCCGCTGTTGAGTTGCTCACCTTCGCAGCCACGATGATCGACGAGACGATTTCCTTCGTGTGTTCCAGCTCCTCATTGACCGGAGGTTTTGGCGGCACAACGACCGGAGGCTCGATTGGGTCAACGACCACGGGCGGTTCAATCGGGTCAACGACTACAGGCGGTTTAACCATCTCAGTGATTTCGAACTCGCCTGGCACGACTGAAAGCTCGTAGTTCGAACCGGCTGTCAGATCACCCTGGTTGATGGCGTAGAGCCCTACATCCTCACCAGCGTCCCTGGCCAAAGATCCGTCAATCGAGTCGCTGCCGAAGAGATTGCCGCTTTGCACGTTCCAGCTAAGGTGCCCATCTGCCGAACCTTCAACCTTGGAAGCGTTGTCGGCTTTGATCACCAGGTTGGCTTTGGCGATATCAGCTTGCGAAGTAGCGGTCGTGTTAAAGGCGTAGTTATCAGCGTCGGCACCACTGAGGGTGATCCCACCGACCGTCACGGTCTTACCGGTGCCGGCGTTTTTGTCAGAGAACGAGCTGCTACCGAAGTTGGCCACCAGGTCATCACCGGCAATTCGATCATCACCTAGGGTCACCTGAGCATTGGTCGAGCCATCGTAGATCTTGTCCTTGGCATCAGCGAACACATTGAGCAGTGCTTTGCTGATCGTTGCCGTGGCCGTGGTTACCCCGTTCCACACGTAGTTCTGAGCGTCTGCGCCAGAAACCGTGATTCCGTCGATAGTTACGACCTTGCCGGCGCCGGCGTTCTTGTCAGCGAACGAACCTGAGCCGGAGAGGGTGAGGTCATCACCTGCAATGCGGTCGTCAGTCAGGGACACGCCAGCAGAAGTCGACCCATCGTAAACTTTGTCATGGCCGATGCCGCCGACGTTCAATGTCGCCTTGTCAATCGTGCCGGTGCTCGTGGTTGGCGCGGAGGCCACGTAGTAGTTATTGGCAGCGTCCCCTTCAAGCGTGATGCCGGAGATGGTTACGTTCTTGCCAGCACCCGCGTTTTTGTCATCAAACTTCGCGTCAACTTTGGCGGTAAGGACGTCATCACCCAAGGCAGTGAAGTCCAGGCTCACGTTGGCATCACGGGAGCCGTCGTAAATCTTGCTCGCGGTCGACGATCCGGTGATATCCAAAGCAGCTTTGTCGACTGTGATGGTCTTGGTGCCAGTCTCGACGATGTCATAGCCGAACTGCGTCGAATAGAACTGGTCGGCAGTGTAGGTGCCGGCATTGCGGATAGCTTTACCACCGTTGGTGGTGTTACCGCCCAGGATGTATTTTGCATCAAGATCGGCAGTGGAGTCGGAACCCCAGGTATTCCAGTACGGATCACGCTCAAGACTGGTCGAGTGACCATAAGGTGAATCGGCGTTTAGGTCGCCCTGGGTCACGTCCTTGGCGTTGTAGGTAAGGTTCTTATCACTGCCATCAACGGTGGCCTTGGTCATCGCAAAACGCAGCATAGGGCCCGTGAAGCCGTCGTAGATCCTCCAGGCCTCACCCGTGCCGCCTTGAGTCCCGATATCCCATCCAGCAAATGTCGCAGCGGAGTGCATTTCTGCAGTCGTCTTGCCTACGCCACCCGCACTCGTGGTTTGACCCGATTTCTCAACGTCCCAAAAGGAATTGGTGACCGTGTTGCCCGAGCCGCTGCCGATCAGGCCACCATTTTCTGGATCACCTGCTGGCGGGCCAGGTGGCTTTGGAGGCCCTGAAGGCCCAGGGAATCCAGGTGGAAGTCCGTCTGGGAAGTCCACTAGCAAGCCGGCAAGGATGTTATCCAAAACCCCCGGCGCAAAGCCGTCCGGAAAATTCTCCAGCAGCATAATCAGGGCTGCGTCAGGAAACCCACCTGGTATCCCGTTTAGAAACTCCTCAGGAAACTGAGCGCGTATTTCCTCGGAAGTAGGTGGTGGCGGTGGAGGGGGTAGAGCCCCGACCTTGCCAGTTGAATAGGAATATTCGACTGCCGAGTTTTTTGCTTTTCCTACTAATCCACCCACGTTATCGCCGGTTACGTCACCTGTTGCGTAGGAGTTGGAAATCGTCGTTCCATCCCTGATTTCGCCAACAAGACCACCGGAGTTATTACCAGTAATGTTTCCCGTGGCAAACACGTTTTTCACACGGCTGGAGGACAACGTGCCTGCTATGCCACCGGAGTTCTCTCCACTGATGTTTCCGGTGCTGTAGGCGTTATCCAGGTCGACTTCATAACCGTAGCCAATGAGTCCACCGTTGTATGTGCCACCCTCGATATCGATGGTTGAAAAAGAGTTTTTGATCTGGCTATCAGAAGCGTTGGCTACGAGGCCTCCGTTCTTGACGTCGTCGGAGTAAATCACTCCAGAGGAAGATACATTTTCCAGAACCGTTCCAGCATCCATAGAAGATGCGATACCACCAGCAAGGCCATCACCATGGATCACTACATTGGCGGAGCTGTTCTTGATTACCGCGTTGGAAATGCTTCCAGTCAGTCCGCCTGCACCAAGCCAAGTAGACGTCAGATCGACATCAGCGTGGACATCGTCCATATCCAGGCCGCCCCAATTCGCGCCACCGATGACGCCGGCAGTGGACTCGCCGGTCAATTTGCCAGAAACGTTGACGTTTCTCACGGTTGTGTTCTTGGCATCACCAACCAAAATTGAGGCGATGTCGCCATTGATTTCGGCATTTGTGATGTTGATATTCTTGATGGTAGCCCCATCTGTACGGCCTATTAGGGCAGCATAGTCGTTTGGACGACCGTTCACGTAGATGTTGTCGATGGTATGGCCAAGCCCATCTAAAACCCCAGCAAAAATGTTGTTGTAGGATGAGGTGATGTAGCCTTTTCCAGCATTAGCGCCATGCGTGGACGACGCGTCAATGTCCACGCCTAGGGCAAAGTAGTCGTTTGGATTCAGATTGCTGATCTTGTCCAGATCCGCCACGGTGCGAAGAACGATGTAGGACTTCCCGTTTTCAGTTAACGAACTGTTGGCGCCGGCCAGGTTTACTTTAGCGTCATCCTTGAGTTGGAAGCCCGTGACCTTTGAGGTATCACCATGGTTGAGCACCAGGCCACCGTTGGTGCCGTTCACGGAGATGTCTTGCTTGACGATGATGTCGTTGTGAGCCGTCAACGTGAGGGACGTATCCGCCGCCCATGCCACCTTACCGTTAACTGTGATGTCGCCGGCCTCTGAGCCTGACGCACTGGTCTGCAGCTCGACGTTGGTCGATGCCAGGGCGGACTCAAGGGTAGCGTTGCCAATACCGCTGGCAGTCTGAGGCGCCGAACCTTCGGAGATCTCGAAGTCGGTCGGGTCGACCAACCATCTGCCGGTCTTGCCGCTTTTCGAAAGGGTGGAGATGCGAGTACCGTCAGCAATCTTGACGTTGGCGCCGGAGGTTTCAATGAACCCACCGTTACCCGTGGCAGGGGCGCTGGCGTCCAGGGTGCCGGCAACCGCAACTGTACCGCTGTCCATTCCACCATCAAGGAAGATTCGACCGGACTTGTTGTTGATGGTCTGGGCCTGAATGACGCCTTCGTTGTTCACTACCGTGTCGAGCAGGGCATTGCTGGCCCGCGCCGTCATCAACACGCTACCGCCGTCAGCCTGAATCAACCCCTTGTTCGAGACCAGGGCCTTCATAGTCGTCTCATCAACCTGGATGTTGATCAGGCCATCACCAGAGAAGTCGAGCGTAACCGCTCCACCTGCTGCAAGGGCAGCCGATCCCATCTTAGCCTTGATGACGCCGTTGTTGCTGACTGTCTTGCCCAGAAGCGCGATATAGCCGCCTTCGGCGGATTGTAACGATCCCTCGTTGAGGATCCCGCCATTGCCGGCTTCCGCCTTGAACTTGAAGTTACCGTTTTTGAAGTCTTCGTCGCTGATGTTGAGGGTGGACGCGACCAAGCCGCCGACGTTGACCTCGGCGCCTTTGCCGAAAATGACGCCGTTGGGGTTGATCAGGAACACCTGGCCGTTGGCATCGATCTTACCGAGGATCGAACTGCCGTCTCTGCCGATCACGCGGTTTAGCGCGATGGAGTCTTTGCCCGGCTGATCGAAGATGACGTGGCCATCCGGCCCGACGTTGAAGCTTTGCCAGTTGATGCCGAGTTTGTCGCTGATCTGCTTGATGACCATCTGATTACCACCGTTGGTCACGATGGAGCCGTTGCCCACGGTAATCGAGCCGCCCTGGGGAAGGGTGGCAGCCATTGCGCCAGCGGGGAAAACAAGCAGTGCGAGCATCACTTTCAGGGCTTTTGCCCCGGACTTCGAACTGGACTTCGTGCCTTCGGCAACAACAACCCAGCACGAACGAGCAGTGCTCCAAATGATGTTATGGATTTTGTTCAAAACTGTGTGCCTTTCTTTTTATTTTTTGGGCGGTAAATCAGGATGACCGTCAATATATTGCTAATGTTAGCAAAAAGTTACTATGAAAAGCGAAGTCAATAAAAAACAGGCCTAAAGGCCTGTTTTGTTGGAGTTTCCGCTAGAAGGTCACGCCTTCCTCAGATGTCAGATCCTCGGGGAGCTTCATTCCGAGGTTGAGCAAGCGGTATTCGCTTTTGATCCCAGCATCCTCTTTATGCGGAACCTCAGAGGTCGAAGCTGAGTTGGTTGCCTTGGCCGCGACACTGATGGTGGAGATGACTTCCTTGGCATGCTCCAGCTCTACGTTCACCGGCGGTTTTGGTGGTTCAACGACAGGAGGGGTAGGCGGTTCGATTACAACTGGGGGTTCAATTACAACAGGTGGCTCAATCGGATCGACGATCACCGGTGGTTTAACCATCTGCGTGATTTCGAAAACACCAGGAACTACCAAAAGCACGTAGTTCGCGCCTGCTGTCAGGTCACCTTGGTTGATTGCGTATAGCCCCGCGTCCTCGCCGGCGTCTCTGGCCAGAGTCCCATCAATCGAGTCGCCAGCGTAGACAGTCCCGCTCTGCAGGTTCCAATGAAACTGCCCATCAGCAGATCCTTCGACCTTAGAGGCGTTGTCGGCTTTAATTACCAGGTTCGCTTTGGCTATATCGGCTTGCGCTGTGGCGGTTGTATTGAAGCTGTAGTTATCGACGTCAGCGCCACTGAGCGTGATTCCGCCAACGGTAACCGTTTTCCCGGTGCCAGCGTTCTTGTCGGAGAACGTGCTGGTGCTGTAGCTGGCCAACAGGTCGTCGCCGGCAATACGGTCGTCACCGAGGGTCACCTGGGCGTTGTTCGTGCCATCGTAAGTCCTGTCCTGGGCAGTGGCGAACACGTTGAGTAGAGCCTTGGTGATCGTCGCGGTAGTGGTTGCCAGGCCATTCCAGCTGTAGTTCTGGGCATCAGCGCCAGTCACAGTGATTCCATTCACGTTGACGACTTTACCCGCGCCGGCGTTCTTATCGCTGAACGATGCGGAGCTTGAGAGGGTGAGGTCATCTCCGGCTATGCGGTCATCCGTGAGCAACACACCAGCAGAAGTCGAGCCGTCATACGTTTTGTCCTGGCCGGAGGCAGACACGTTGAGCACAGCTTTGGAGATGTCTGCGGTCGTTGAAACCGACTCATTCCAATCGTAGTTCTGCGCATCGCCCCCGGTGACGGTGATTCCGTTCACGGTGATCGTCTTGCCGGTACCGGCATTTTTGTCAGAGAAGGTTGAGGTGCCAGACGAAATCGTAAGGTCATCCGAACCGAAGCGATCATCTCCCAGAGAGACAGTAGCGCCCTTCGTGCCGTTGTATACCTTGTTTTGCCCGATGGCCGAAACGTTGAGCTGTGCCTTGTCGATGTTGGCGGTTGTGGTCGCAGCCCCGTTCCAGCTGTAATTTTGCGCATCTGCGCCAGAGACCGTGATGCCACCCACGTTGATGGTCTTTCCGGTTCCTGCGTTTTTGTCAGCAAAAGTCGACGAGCCCGATGCAATGGTCAGGCTGTCGCCGCCGATGCGGTTGTCGGAGAGGGTTACTCCTGCTGCGGTTGTGCCGTCGTACGACTTGTCGTTTCCGCTGGCGCTGACGGTCAGGTTGGCTTTGTTGATGGTTGCATTGGTCTGGATGACCTCGCTCGGGTCGTAAAGCTCGTAGTTGGAAGCATCAGCTCCGCCGAGAGTGACTCCATTGACGGTGATGGTCTTGCCAGCGCCAGCGTTTTTGTCGCTATAGGTCGCGGCACCGGAAAGGAATAGATCGTCGCCGGATACCACACCAGTATTGGACAGATCTGCAGCAACGCCATCGGCGGTTAGGTTTACCGTGGCGGAGGTGCTGCCATCATAAATCTTGTCGCTACCAGTCGCTGCGACCGCGATTTTCCTGGTTGAGATATCCGCTGTTGCGGAGGACGTTTCTTCCCAGGTGTAGTTGACCGCATCCGCACCGCTAACGGTGATTCCATTTACGTTGACAGTCTTCCCGCTACCCGCATTTTTGTCTGCAAATGCTCCTGAACCGCTAATCGTGAGGCTATCGCTTCCTTTGCGGTCATCGCCAAATGAGACCGTAGTGTTGGTATTCCCGTCGTAAACCTTTCCTGCGGCGTAGGCGTCGATGTTCAAGTGTGCTTTTTCAACCACCAGAGTGGCTTGCGACGTGTTCAAAATGTCAAAGCCGAACTGCGACGAATACAGTCCATCAAGTACGTACGTACCCGCGTTGCGGATTGCATTTCCGTCGCTCGTCAATGACGTGAATAAGTCGCCGTTCGACTTGAAAAAACCAGAGGAACCACTGGTGCCAAACGAGTAATTCAGCCACAAGTCGCTCGAGGTCAGGTTATGCCCTTGGTACGTGATCGTGGCGTCCTGAACGTAACCCGTCGCGGACTCCATGAAGGCCCGCAGTAGGGGTGCGGTACGTCCTTCGTAGATCCGCCAGGTCTTGTTACTTCCGCCATCCAGGGCGATGTCCCAATTGCTGTAAATCGATGGATCAGTCAGATCAGCATGACCCACACCAGCTGCCGAGGTAGAGAGTCCTGATTTCGTGGTATCCCAGAATGACTCACTCACGGTTAAGCCTGAACCGGTACCAATGAGGCCACCTTTACTCCCACTGCCAGTTACCAATCCAGTGGAGTAGCTGTACAGCATCGCTATCTGGGTCGCGTTACCAAGAAGGCCGCCCACGTTGTTGTTGCCAGTCACACTACCCGATGCGTAGATGTTACTGAGGTTTGCCTGATCGATCCTGCCAACAAGGCCACCAACATCATTTTGTCCGGTGACCTTGGAGGTTGAGAATGAGTTCTGGATAGCGGCGAATTCAAACGCGCCCGCCAAACCACCTACACCGTCGCCTGTGCCATTAACCTGGCCCGAGCTGTAGGTTGTGTTGAAGTTACTTGCGTAAGCGTGACCAGCAATACCACCGACCTTCGCGTTACCGAATACGTTGCCAATGGCGTAGGCGTTGGTCAGAGAGCCCTGATTCAAGTCACCAATCAGCCCACCCACGTTGTCATGGCCGAAGACATTGCCAGTAGAAAACAGGTAATTCAGGTTCTGGAAGCTCACTTTACCCAATACACCGCCAACGGTGTCAGCCCCATTCACGGTTGCCGATGAGTTTGCGCGTTTGACATTGCCCTGGGTGAGGGCGCCTGCGACACCCCCAATATTGTTGATACCAGTCACCGACCCGCTACTGCGGACATTGTCGAACGTGGTGTTGCTGGTCACTCCGGACAAGAGGCCAACATTGTTTCTACCGGTTACTGAGCCGTTGACCCCGATGTTGGAAATTCTGGAAATCTGACTGTTGCCGATCAGCCCCACGTTGTCTTCGTTTGGCCGGTTTATGTAGAGATTGTTTACCGAGTGATTCAGACCATTCAAGGTTCCGAAGAAGGATCCCGACTGAGCTGCAGGCTTGTAGCCTAGCCCACCGTTCCAGCCTAATGTTGCGGAGGCGTCAATATCGCCGGCAAGCGCGAAACGGCCCCAGACGTTTGCAGGGTTGTCCAGCTTCAACAGATCATCGACCGTCCTAAGGACGATGAAATTCACACCGTTTTCAGCATAGGACGTGTTTGCGCCGTTTAGGTTGATGCTGCTGTAATCACCAAAGTTGATGCCCGCTGTTGTATCGGCACCGTGGTTCCCGTAATTCAGAGCGACACCGCTGTTGGCCCCGTTGGCATTGATGCTGTATTTAACGTTGATATCGCCGTGGGCGGTAAGGGTCAGCGTCGTATCAGCGTCCCAGGTGATTTCACCATTGACGTTGATGTTTCCCCGCTCAGATCCGCTGCTCGAGGTCTGAAGCTCTACGTTGGTACTGGACAGGTTTGAGATCAGAGTATCGGTACCAATACCTGAAACAGTGCCAGGAGCTGCACCCGATGAAATGGTGAAGTCAGTTGGGTCAACGAGCCATTTACCAGTCTTTCCACCGGCAGCTTTGGTCGTGATCTTAGCACCATCGGCCACCTTTACTGTTTTCCCGGAAGTCTCGATGAAACCACCGTCGCCTGTGGATGGGGCGCTCGCGTCCAGGGTGCCGGCAACCAGGACGGTGCCATTATCCATACCGCCATCGAGGAAGATCTTCCCGTTTCTGGTACCAATGCTTTGAGCCTGGATCACACCTTCGTTGTTGACGACAGTCTGAGTGAGCGCGTTCGAGGCCCTTGCGGTCATCAGAACATTTCCGCCATCGGCTTTGATCAGACCTTTGTTTTCTGCGAGAGCGTCGACCGCACTCTGGTCAACCTGCAGATTGATGAGCCCGTCACCAGCGAAATCCAGCGAAATGGAGCTGCCAGCCGCCAGGGCGGCAGTTCCTAGCTTGGCCTGGATCACTCCGTTGTTCTTGACTGATTTGCCAAGGAGCGCAATGTAGCCGCCTTCGGCAGAGTGCAACGATCCCTCGTTCAAGACCTGCCCATTGCTGGCGCCAGCCTTAAACTTGAAGTTACCGTTTTTGAAGTCTTCGTCACTGATGTTCAGAGTGGAGGCGACAAGGCCACCAACATTGACTTCGGAGCCCTTACCGAAGATGACGCCATTTGGGTTGATCAGGAAAACTTGGCCATTGGCGTCGATCTTTCCGAGGATCGCGCTTCCGTCGCTGCCGATCACACGGTTCAAGGCGATGGAGTTCTTACCTGGCTGGTCGAAGATTACGTGGCCATCGGGCCCGACATTGAAGCTCTGCCAGTTTATCCCGAGCTTGTCGGTCATCTGCTTGATGACCAGCTGGTTTCCACCGTTGGTCACGATAGAGCCATTGCCGACCGTAATCGAGCCACCCTGTGGGAGCGTTGCTGCCATAGCGCCGGCAGGGGCCAGGAGCAACAGCGCGATCATGGCCTTGAGTGTTTTAGAGCCAGACTTGGAGCGAGAGGTTGTACCTTCGGCAACAACGACCCAGGCATTACGGGCCGTGCACCAAATGACGTTATGGATTTTGTTCACAATGAGAGCCTGTTTTTATTATTTTGCGCCGGCTAGATGAGCGAGCGGTCTGGCAATATGTTGAATATATTATCTTGAATGCAACCGGCGAGTACAAAGAAAAACAGGCCCGAGGGCCTGTTTCTTGGGAAGAAAGGCTTTCTGGTTAGAACGCCTTGATCAGTTGAACCCAGAACTGATGGCTGTCCTGTTCCGATTCGCTGGCGCCAGCAGCTTTCCAGGCGCCGACCATGCTGATTTTCCAGTCACTACCGAAGATGTCGACACCCACACCAGTACCGGAACGGGTCGCCTTGTTGTTGGCGCTATCCCAAGGATCTTGGCTGTAGCGAACCTGGCCAAAGTCGTAGAAGGTGTTCAAGACCACCATATCGGTCAACGAGTAGCGCAGATCGAGGTTGGCCAGCCAGCCGGTATCACCGCTCGAGTCACCCTGTTTGAAGGCCCGCACCGCCTGGGCGCCACCGATATCAAACTTCTCGGCAGAGTCGAGGTTGTTATCGGAGGTCTGGCCGCTCAGCCTGGCCGTCAGGTTGAGTTTGTCGGTGATGCGCTGGGTGCGCGAGAACATCGCGTCAATTTTTGTGTAATGTCCGTCGCTGCGTGCCGACAGATCATCGATGAATTTGACGTCATCCGACTGTATGTTCAGGACACCGGCGTGGTAGTTCACGGCGAAGCTATTGAGGCCACCGCCCATGAAGTCGTCATACGCACTGCCGTTCAGGCCGAACGTCCAGCTATTGATGGTTTTCTGAGATTTGCTGTCAAACAGATCCACATCGTCCTTCAGCACTGTGTTGTCGTACTGCAGGCTGGCGCTGATGTTGCTCTGACGGGTACGCAGGATCGGGTACAGGGCATAGGCACTGGTGATCCTGGAGTTGCCCTTGGCGTCGAATTCCGAGAATTCCTTGCCCAGTCGGTAGTTCATCTCCGAATACGAGGCACCCATCTGCAATCCGGAGCCGCCAACCGGTGCCTGGTAAGCAATACGACTGTACTTCTGCTCATCCTCAGACGTCATCACCCTGGTCGTCAGCTGATCACCGATGCCCAGCGGGTTGTTGACGTTAAGAGTAAGCCCAACGCGGTTGGTACCGGTGTACTTGTTGCCGTAGTTGTCGGCGTCGATGTAACCGGAGACCAGGCCACTGGATTTCGTTTCGACGTCCAGCGCCGTAGTACCTACACGGGCGCCAGGCTTAAGCGTGGACTTGACCTCAACTGCCGGAAGGTCGGAGATCAGGAGCATCTGGCGCTCCAGGGCACTGCGCTCTACGACGTCATCGGTGTGCACATTGGACAGGTAACGCTGAATGGTCGCGTCGGATGCACGGGAGCTGTTGTTAACGCCGATTTGATCGTAACGACCTTCGAGTACCTGGATCTTTACCTTGCCCTCGGCGATTTCTTGGCGGGGCAGGTAGGCTTTAGCCAAAAAGTAGCCTTGTTGGTGGTAGTACTCAGAGATGCTGTCCGCGACGGCCTGGATTTCCCCAAGGGTCAATTCCTTGCCCTGGGATGACGCAGCGATCTGATTCAACGCATCCACAGGGAGAACGGAGCTGCCCTCGATGATGAACTGATTAACCAGGATAGCGGCTCCGCCCGGCTTTACGGCGACCTTGCCCTCAGCACCAGGGGACTGAAGCTGAACGTTAAAGTCAGAGGGACGGTAGCGGTTCTCAGGCTCAAGCGTACGGATGGCTTGGCCGGCATCAGGGACGTTCAAAGCATAGGCCGACGCCGCCTGCATGAGAATTGCGGCAGTGATGATGTTCCGGGTAAAGCGCATGAATGGGGCCTGCAGCGGCCTATAGAAAGGCCTGGTCTAAGAATTTGGCAATAATCATAAATTGTTTTGTCCCTAAGGAACATACTCGATGGCCCGATGTTAAGATTCCGTCCCGTGTGGCTCGCCCCTTACGCCAAAGGCGGGCTATGCTTCTGAACTGACCGTACAAGCCACGAAAGGATTTAAGCCGTGCCCACATCTCAAAACGACCATCTCGCTTTAGACCATATACCCACGCTGCCTGCCAGGGAGAGTGTTGTGGGCGAGGGTGTCTTTCTTTCGGCATGGCAACAGTTGATGGCTGACTCTGCCCAGGGTTATGGGGAAGGGCCGCATGCGTGCTTGCTGCATTCCATCCTGGCCCACCTCCCGGATCCGGTAGAGCAGCGCCATGCAACCGTAGCGGCAACGTTTGTGAAGTGGTTGGGTACAAACGGCGGGAGAGACCTGCTTGATCGTGCAGATCGGTTAAAGGGCAGGGGATTGACCCCGGTGCAGGCGTACTGCGCTGCCTGGGCGACCTTAAACCGGCGCGACCCGTGCATAAGTCATGGCATCCGCACCATTGAAGGCATTCTTGGGCCCATCGAGCTGGTAACCGAAGTTGACAACTATCGGCAGATTTCCAAATGGCTTCCAAAGCTAAGCGTTGCCGACTACGAGACGGTGGAGGGGGTTGTTGAATGGCTGCCATCACGTGAAGGCACGGAATTTTTAGAGAAGTGCCAGAACCAAATTCAAAAGCTGCATAGAGCACAGCGCCAGGCTGAGCTAGATGCGTTCAAGAAAAGAAGCTCCCAGTAAGGAACCGTAATGCGCGTTGAAACCATTAGCTACCTCAAAAAAAATGCTGCCAACTTGGATCTGGCTGAACCCATCGTCGTTACCCAAAATGGGCAGCCTGTCTACGTAGTCGAGTCGTACGCAGCCTATAAGCAAAGGCAAGAATCCATTGCATTAGTGAAACTTCTGGCAATTTCGAGCCGTGACGTCCAGCAAGGGCTGCTTTTTACCAGCGAAACCCTCAAGAAACGTTTGGCCAGACGCTTCGATCAGAATGCCCAGGGGAAAGAAGCGCAGATGTAATAGTCCCTCGAAGCTACCTTAGTGACCTCATCCAGCGAAATGGATGAGGTCATTTTTTTGTGCGCATGATGGCTTTTCAATTGTAGAATCGCGAGATCATAAGGAGATCGTCATGCGCTACGTAATGCTTCGGGACAAAAAAATCGTTGAAACAGACGACATGTATGAGTGGATGAAGGCAAACGAATTTCCCAACAAGCGTGTGGCCCGGACAGCTCTGCCTTCTGGAACCGAAATCAGCACAGACTTCTTCAAATGCTTGATCGGCAAGCTTGATGATCTCAAGGGTGGTTTTGAGTCGATGGTCTTCGGTGGGCCTCTTGATGGTCTACGGACTCGGTTCGACACCTGGGAAGAGGCCGAGGCTGGACATACTCTGTTCTGTACTGAAATCCAAAGGCTCGAAGCTGAGCTGAAGCAAAAAGCCGAAGAGGGCGCGAAGTGATTTATTACGTACTTGAAGATGGGAAAGTAGTTGAAACCGAGGATCCATACGTCCTGGAGCAAGCCCTGAGCACCGGAACCAACTCAGTTGGGAATACCCAGATCAATGACGAGTACAGGGTTTCTACCATGCTGATGGGACGTGATCTGAACCTGTACAGCATCATGTTTCCCGATCAGGATGCACCGAAACACTTGTTCGAGACCTGTGTACTTGGCGGGCCCAAGGGCGTTGAGGTCTCCCGTTATTCGACCCTTGAGGAAGCTCAGGCAGGACACGAAGAGGTCTGCGAGCAAATACGCCAGCGGATCGCTCAACAGCAGTAGGTCGATGAAGCTTCGCCCAGGTAGCGTGGCTTCTGGGCGGAGGATGTTGGTATCCTTGAGGTAGTCATCATGGGAGCAGGGCGGTAAGGCTGCATGAGCTCCCGATATCGTAGGATCACCATGAAAGATCAAAAGTTGAGCTGGATCGACCTCGAATCCACAGGGTTTACCGACCTCAATACGAGGGGTATCTACAAGCACAAGCTGCTTGAGATTGCCGTACTGATCACGACCAAAGACCTCAAGTACGTCGACGAGCTCAATCTGGTCATCGGCCATGACAAGAGAGAGGCTCAGTACTGGGCCGACGATTACGTGCTCAAGATGCACACTGAAAACGGGCTGTGGGATGAATGTGCTGCATCGTCCTTGACCTATGAGCAGGCCGAGGATGCCATCCTGGCGTTCTTCAAGAAGCATGATATCGGGGTGAGGCACAGCGCCCTTTGGGGGAACAGCGTCTACCTTGATCGGGCCTACATTGAAACCAAAATGCCAAGGCTCAGCGATCATCTGCACTACCAGAACGGCGACATCTCAGCCGTGAAGAATTTCATCAAACTAATTTCTCCAGAGTTTGAGCCGGTTAAAGCAAAGACCCATCGCGCTATGGATGACATCAAAGAGTCCGTTGCCGAGGCCCAGGTCTACATGGATCTGTTCAGGCCACAGCTGGAAAAGCTCCTCCAGATCAGGAAAGCCAAGGAACGTGCTATCCGCGAACGCGACGACGGCCCTGGTTTTGCCCCATAAATAGATCGTTGTCTACTCCAGGCGATCCGGTTTACCCAATTCCTGCGCAAGGGTAATCAGGGTGGTGGGGGTGTCAATTCATGGCATTTATTCGTAGGCCTTGCAGGGCCCGAATGGTAGAATTCCGCGTCATTTACCAGGGGACGAACCATGATCCAAGCCGCAATGCGCAATGAGCTGTCTGCCTATTTGGAGAAGAACCCGGCCACCGAGAATTCGGTGGTTCTTAAAGACCTGATTTCCCTCGGCGAGGATATCTTCGCACGCGGCGCCTCGCGGGCGCACGTCACTGCCTCGGCATGGATCATCAATGAGGAAGGCACTCACGCGCTGCTAATCGAGCACGCCAAGTACGACAAGTTCTGTCCTCCTGGTGGGCACGTCGACCAAGATGAAACAGCCCTGCAAGCATGTTTGAGAGAGGTTGGCGAGGAGGTGGGGTTGTACCTGCTCAAGCTCCTTTTCGCCGGGATCTTCGACATCGACATTCATCGTATTCCGGCCAGCGAAAAGAAGAACGAGCCAGAGCATTGGCACATCGATGTGCGCTACGCCTTCCGAGCAAGCAAAGACGAGGCTGTAAAGCTGAATCTCGATGAGTGCTTGTCGCATAAATGGCAGCCTATCGTTGAGCTGGCCAAGCTGGAAGACCAGTCGGTCTCCCGTCTGGCATTGAAGACGATACGCCAAATTGCTCCAAGCACATTGTCAGGCCTTGGGTATTCGCCATCTCAGATGGAGACGATTCGCCAGGCCATGGATAAGCCACAAGGGTTGATCGTTGTTGCAGGAACGTCATCTTCCGATCCGTCGAGTACGATTGCCGCATTGTGTGCTGAGGCCGTACAGAAATACAGGGTGGCTAACCCGCCTGAAAACGTCGGTGAAGTGGCAGAGCACTTTCTTGCCGGCTCCGCGATGCCTCCACGCGACCTATCTGAAAAGTTTCGGGAAGTAGTGCGGCTCGCCATGCGCTCCGACCCACAGTTCGTTATGACTGGGGAGGTCAGGGATCAGGAAAGCACAGAGCTCGCGACTTCTCTCGTGAGTTCTGGCCATTTGGTCGCAACGAGTACGCATGCCGCTAGCGCCATCAAAGCTGCTACCAGGCTCCGTTTCTTGGGTGTCAGTCCTGACGACCTGGCCAATCGTGACTTCCTGTCTGCTCTGGTTTTCCAGGTCAAACTTCCGCAGCTTTGCCCGCATTGCGCAATAGGGTTGGATGAGTTCAAGGAAGAGGCCGTAGACGGACATAGCGTGCAGTTGATCGACCGTATCCAGCGCCGTGTCGAACCTCATCTGATCGACAGCCTGCGGTTTCGCAATGAGAAAGCTTGCGCGAGCTGCGTCCGTGGCACTGTGGGTTTTACCCTGGCAGCTGAGGTCATCTCGCCTGACGACGTCATGCGCCAATGCTTTCTCGAAGGCAAGGATGACGAAGCGCTTGAGCACTACCGTGCACAGGGTGGCCAGGTAGCCATCGAACATGCGGTAGATAAAGCCCTTAAAGGTGTGGTTGATTTGCGGGATGTGGAGTTCCTGATGGGCCCGTTCTGCACCCAGCCGGCTTCGGCACAAGACTGATCTAAGGCCATGAGTGAAGAGGGCGCCAGCAAAAGCGCTAGCGCCCGTCAGTCGCAGCCGGTGGTATTGGCCTTGCACGCGTAGCTTTTGACATGCCAAGTCTGGTAGCCAACCCTGGCACCTCTAGTCTGGCAAAGAACCAGCGGTTGAGGTCAAAAAGAGCTTTCCTATCGCGTCTTGGGCCCAGGCGAGTACTGATTAAGAGAGGCGCAAACACCTGTGACGAACAAAGAAGCCCGCAGTCAAATGCGGGCTTTCTCTAATAGACGTGAGAATTCACCGAAAATGGCGGAGTTTCAACGTGGCTTTTCGGAATCACGCGTAGAGGTCAGGATGTAAATTATGTCGAAGCCAAGAATGGTTAAAGCGAGGCTGAGATAGCTTGCAGGAATTGGCAGCTTTCCTGACTCATATTTCGTTTGAGTTTCAGGAGCAATCGACAACGAATTTGCAATCGAAGCTTTTGATAGCTTCAGGCGCAAGCGTTCTTCTTGTAGCCTAGATCCAATAGCGTGTGGTAGCGCATTTAAGGAAACTAAGGTCTGACTTGATGACGAACCTTCATTAGGTAAGCTCGCTACGGTTGGCAAGGTTTTACCGTCTTGGTTATCCTTCGCCGGTATTTTATGTACAAGATTTTGTAGTTGTGATTTATATGTGATCAGTTTGTCGCTATCAATTGTTATTATTTCGAAAAAATTATAGGGAAGCTCCAACCACAGGGCCAGCCTTCTTCCCGTGCCTACGGAGAACGGTTCGGATAAATTGATGTAGTTATGCAACCTAGACGATGTGAAGCCAAACGTCTCCTCTAGCTGTTGAATCTCAATTCCTGACAGCAGTTCCTTGAGAACTAAGGTTCTAGACTCTTCTTGGATTTTTGCTTCATGCTTTGTCGGCTTTGCCTTGTAATGCTTACTGTTAAAAGGGTTTTTACTACCAGGTTCAACTTCCTCAAAGTAGTTGAACGGAACGTTTAGCTTTTGAGCTAATTTCCTTCCAACTCCTTTTGTAATTGGTACTTCGCCATTGATATACCTGGAAACCCCAATAGAACTCAAACCAAACTCATCCGAGAGAACAGGCGCGCTTATTCCGCCAATCAGCTCTTTAAAGACTACGGCTCTTGATCTATCGGTTGCTTTATATGATTTCAGCAAAGTCGACCTATGTGCATCAAAAAAAGAATTATACCTTTTTTGGTAATGCATTCAAATTTCGGTAGAAACCCGTCCTTCAGGGCTTTTTTGTCGGCTGAAGGCCTCGATGTAGCCGCAGGCACTGTACGTCCTGACAGTGGTATTATCAGCCACCAGCGTGGACATTCCGCGCACATTCATGGAAGGGGACAGCGTAGTGGCCGCATTCGACAGAGAATCCATGTATCACATGCTCGCAAAGCGTGATTGGGAGGGTTTGTCGAACACCCTCGTTACGCATGCCAAGGAGCTCAAGAACGATCCTGTTACTCAGCAGGCCATCCAGTTTTTTGAAAGCGACTTTTTTGCTGACAGCGCTGGGTACGCAAGCAAGGTGCGGTACCAGAAATTTGAAACCATCGCGCTTATGATCGAGCTCGGCAAGCATGGCTTTTCCAGAGGCTTCCTGGATCGCTTCGTCGACGAAAAGCTTAAGGTCATGCAGGAACTGAACATGAGCTCGCTGCTGAGCTTCGCGATTTCCAACCAACATCGGCCCTTGGCTCAACAGATCATCAAGGATAAGCAGTCCTCTCAACCTGAGCAGATCGCCAATGCCCGGCGCGGTGATGTCAGCGTTAAAGCCTCCCAGGTGCATGCGTCCGCACCGAAGATCGTGAAGCTCTTCAAGTCCCAGCAGGAAGAGAACTTTTTCGAGGCCGTACGCCGCGTGTTTCCTACCTACAACCCGTATCCAAACGTGGCCCTCAGCAGCGTGCTGGACATCGATGCATTCAAAGACGACCTGACGCCCAGGGAGCGCGACTACTTCTTCCGGGCGGTCGTCGACAGCGTGGTTTTTGATGCCCGAGACAGCTACACCCCGAAGTTCTTTTTTGAGCTCGATAGCGTGTACCACGACAGCACTCGCGCCAAAGAGAATGACGCCATGAAGGACTCGATTTTCAAGGCCGCGAACGTCAAGCTCATAAGGATCAGGGGGTTCGGGCAGAAAGCAGTAACCATCCAGGAGTTCGAGCGGTTGGTGCTGGATGTAATGGCTTCAAGTGGCAGCTAGGTAATTACGATCAACAAGATGATTACCCCGCCTCAATAACTATTATTATCGAGGCGGAAGTAGGGTTTATCGGCTAATTTTAAACGCGTACAGATTAATGACCCAATCCATTAACTAGGTGAGTGCCGACCATCATAAGGAGATCTTTGTTTCGTAAGAGCTCTTTAGGCTCCAGCAAACTAAACCCGAAAATCGGGCTGTTATCGGCATTACAGAAATCATAAAAAGCAGACTCGAGTTTTTTGACCGCAGTCTTTTTCATTTCTAGAATTGCCTTTGGTTCCTGATTCCTGTAATAAAATTGAGATGGGCGCAAATCCACAGCCAGGTAAACTGGCTGGGTACTGAAGTATTCAGACATTGTTTTGATTGCAAATGACAGGGCTTCGAAGCCCAATCCTTTCAGCTCTTTTTGATTCGTTCTCTGCATATGCTGGAGCACAACCAATGGGCCATACTCAAAAATCTCTGACAGTTCGTATGAGTTAATTTCTCTGACGCTGGCATCGTCCTTACCGCTTTCTTCTTTGCACAGGCTTACCAAAAGCTGCTTGGCAAGGTTAACATCCAAATCTGTTTGGAAATCAGCTGTAAAAATGAGGTCTCTGCCACTCAGAAAAGGATCCTCATCTGTATTATAGGTTGATCCGCAAATCAAAACCTTTACTTCTCCGGTATCTGATATACCTTGGCAGTACCAATTGTACGCATCGAGTATATCAACGCCCTCAGTATCGACCTGCGTCATTTGAAATTGGACTTCTACATCCATAATTTTCGTGGTCGCGGTGCACTGGCCTATTTTGCTGGACTCTTTAAGCTCGTAGCGAAGTTCAGAAAGTGAGTCGTTGGCCTCTGCCTGCATATACTCAAGCTGGGATTTGTATATGTCTGCAAGTTCATCAGGGCTTGCATCCTCCAAATCCTCGAAGTCAGAAGCGGATTTTTTGAATGCTTCCAGTGTGAACGCAGCAAGGTCACTGTTGATTCTGTTGATGCTGTCTTCCAATTCTTTTCGGTAAGAATCCTGGTTCTCAGCGACAGGCCAATTCATATCTCCAAGAGTAATTAGCCGATCTGCAGCCGGTGCGAGAAATACATTTATGGCTGGTTTAAGTAGTCTGGCTTCCAGCGATGCATTGAAATTCCACTGATTGATTTGTTTGAATAACTCACCTTCAAGACAGGCTTCTCTCATTTCATTCCTGGAGATTCCTGACTTCCTTAAAAACTCAGTGATTTCATCATAGACGCCCCTTTCGAACGCACCTTCGATTGCTTCCGCCGTTTTCCTTGCATGGATTTCCTGGAATCTGCTATCAAGATTTTCAAGTGCATTGCCGTTCCCAACTAGAAACAAATCGAGCAACGGCTCATTGATCATTTCTTGTTGCTTGTCGCTTAGTGGCATCAGAATCGTGGTTGCCAAGTCACGGAAGCTTTGGCAGTTGGAAGAGTGCATCCTCCTTTTTCTGTCTAGCTCGTAATGCCAGCATTTCAAGAACTCTGCTGAGATAGTGTTACCCACAGTTTCACTTAGCTCGAATTTGCGCGCACTTTCGTTAAAAAAACCAAGGTACGCTAAAGGCCATGACTTAAAAAAATCTTCGCAAATCGAATCTGCTAGAAGTCGTTCCTTTTTGAGTCTCTCTAGAATGGCAGCCTTTGCTTCGGTCTTTGACGTCTGGTCAGAGTCGGGATTTGATGCGCTTTTTTGTGCATCATGGAAATCGTCATACCCAAGGAATCTCGAAAGGAGCTCTTGAGCATTTGATAGCTTCAGCTTTCCATCTGGCCAATTCTTCGAAATGAACTTGGATAGGCTCGAGAACTTTCCATCAGTGAAATCGGAGGCGAATAAGGGTGTTTTCGGCATGACAGTCTCCTAAGGCGGTGTTCGCGGTGTCGGCTGCCCGCCAGTGCCTAAGGCATGACGTTGGGTAGATTTGGAGGTGTTTCCAGATTAACGCTCTCCACTAAAGCTTCGCGAACCGACCGCACGGGCGAGAATGACCGTTCGGGAAGGTTAACAGGATTGTGCCTAAACACGGAATCGAAAATTTTAAGTCGCACCACTATGAGCCTCAAGGAGCAACATCCACGCATGAGGCGGGCGTTAGGCTACGCAGCTCTGACTTGATGTTCTTACGGGCCGTATCTTCCCAGGCGGCAATGTTGGTTGGGTGTGAGTAAAGCTGAGGCATCGCCAGAAACGATTGCAGTAACTTGCTCCGCCCGGCCTGAAACAACACATCCGGCACCCATTGGTATTCTTGCCGCACAGCCCTCGTGTATTCGGCGTAGCCGGCTGGATGTAGCGCCAGCACGGATAGATCGATATCCACGACCAGGCCTGCATCATCTGCCTCAGAGGGGGAGGTATGCGCTGTGGCCATGATCAACCTTCTAACCTCGGCGATAAGATGGCCAAGTCCAACTGCCACCAGGTAGCGCTCGGCAAGGTCAGCGCTTTGGGCTTCGTTGTCGGTTGCCCTAGGGTCGTAGACGGCATCGTGCAGCCATAGCGAAAACTCAACGAGCTCAGGACGCCTTGCAAGGCCCTTCAGGGAGTCGAAGTGATTCAGAGCCGCAAGGATGTGGCTGACGTTGTGGTAGCGTCGGTGTGGCTCTGTGTAGAGGCTGACAAGCTCATCAAAGCTGCCTTGTGGAGCCTTTGCTCCCAAAGCGATCCAGAGCGAATCCCAGCGGTGCTCGTCCAAGTGGCCTGCCATCATTACCGTACCTCAATCCAAATGGCATTATTTGCCCTTAGTCTACTGTAACGCATGATCTCATAAGCGCGGGTAGTGTCTAGATACCCAAGACGTGTTAAGAACGGCTTAAACTGCGGTTAAGGAAACACCCCTTAAATTCAACCACAAGGAGCTTCTATGGCCCACCTAAGCCTGGAAGACATTTACCCAGCCGATGTCGCCGAGTACGGCCATATGCGTGTGGGGATGACCGACCGCTATGCGCGTGAGCACCGCTTCGTGGAAGGGATGACCTTCGGCGAGTTCCGTGCGCTCACGTCCGAGCTATTGCGTGATGAGGCAGTGCAAGTGGAGATCAGCGCCCAGCTCTCTGAGCTACCAGACGATTATGACCCATGGCTCTGGCAGATCGAGCGACGGCGTGCGGCACGACTCAGGCATGGTGACAACCTAGATGATGACTGAAGACTTATGCCGGAGGCCTAATGAGAAACAACTGCACCGTAAACATCCTTTACCTGCTTGATGTGCTGCAGAGCGAACACGGGGCTTATCCGCTCGGGAGACCGGCCTTCGTTACCTGGCTCGGCGCCGAGCTTGATAAAACTCCTGGTGATGCCGGTGTGCAGCGACTGATTGCCGAATACCCGGAGCACCTTAAGAGTCTTCTTGGCGTTACGGATACTCACAAAATGTAAAAGTAGGCGCTACGCGAAAAAACGACTCTCGTTGATTCACGGCTGAAACAACAATTTCTAACTCTGCTTTCGAGCGTGTTCGTGATTAGAGGATAGGGCCGAACGCACCGAATTTCGGGGCTCTTGCGGATTTACAGGCCTGAGCTAGCCTACGACAACATATGTCAGGCACTTAAACGAATACAGGTGAGGTCGCCATGGATATCAAGCGTCGGCAATTCATTCAAGCATCTACTGCTATTGTCGCGCTGGGTATGACTGATGGAGCCTTACTCCTAAGTGGGAACCAATCAGCAAATGCAGCGACAGCCTCAAAAAATGTTCGCAGAGACGTTACCGCGAACGTTGCTGGGTTGGATCAGGTAGCTGCTTATGAACGTGCTGTACGCTTGATGAAAGATCGCGAACCTAATGACCCACTGAGCTGGGAAAGCCAGGCGCAAATACATCAGAACCATTGCCCACATGGAAACTGGTGGTTCCTCCCATGGCATAGAGCTTATCTGTTTCACTTTGAGTCAATTTGCCAGAAGGTTCTGAGTGATCCGAGCTTCAGATTACCCTATTGGAATTGGACAAAAGATAGGTCGGTGCCAGCAGCATTCTGGGATGAGCGGACAAGCTTGTTTCAGCCCAATAGGGAAATAAGCCCAAACGATGAGGTGGAAGGTGATGTGACGGGGCGGACGCTCATCAACAGAATCATGAATAACAACGTTGATGTACTGCTGTATAGCGGTGCCACAAGAACTGATGACCAGCGCGAACCAGCGTCCCAGGGGGAGCTTGAATCAACCCCGCATAACGGAATCCATGTATTCGTGGGTGGTGAGATGGGTTCATTTCTTTCACCCAGGGATCCGATTTTTTGGCTTCACCATGCAAATGTCGACCGGCTCTGGCGGAGCTGGAGCGAACTCCACCAACACCGAAGCATCGGTGACAAACTGTGGAAGGATCACAAGCTAACCGAGTTTTTTGACGCTGATGGAAAGGTTGTAACGCATGTGACCTCCACTACGGAGGACTTCGCCAAGTTCAACGCTGAATACGATGTTCTGGAAACCGTAGTATCCACCAGTACCAAACGGCCAATGGAGCCTCTTTCATTCACCACGAAGGGCCTTGCTGGAAGGCAGCTAGTTGCGTTCAGCTCTGATGTGGGTGACCTGGGAATCGCAGGAAGCATGCAGCTGGCCATCGACACACCAATCAAGAATTCGATCTCCAAAGCCACAGCTCCTCTGCTTGCTGCGGAGGAAAAGCCAATTGACTCCGTGATCCTTATGAAAATTGAAGGCATCACTGTCAAGAACACAGAGACGAGACTGCGGGTGTTCATCAATTGCGATAAGCCGTCGCCGAACACTCCGATTGGCAGTCCATCCTTCGTCGCGACGATCAACTTTTTCGGGGTAGGGCACGGGGATCATGGCGGAGATGGGGTCAATTTCATATTCGATTGCACGTCCACCTTCGCGAAGCTGAAGAAAAGTGGTCTTTACAATGGCACCGGTGACATCAAGGTCTCTTTCGTGCCAATTGGGCGCAAGAATGCGAAGGAACCCTCGGTTCTCGATGATGTCAAACCTAAAAGGGTGACCTTCGTAGGCCTCTGACATGTCGCGCTCAACGCTTTACCGAACGTTTGCCGCTGCCCCATTCCTGATAGCGTTCAGCATCACTGGGGCATGCAGTGAGCCTACAGACTCGAAGGACACCTCTGTAGTCGTCCCGAAGGCAGGGGTGGAAACCCATGTGGCTGCCACTAAAGCGGAGATGGATTGCCTGGAGGATTGCACTCCCGTCCTAGTCATCGACGTTCAGCAGTTTCCTGACTCAGTGAATGGGCTGCAGATCGAGACAAGCCCCACCGGCAAAGCCGTCGAAGCAAAAATGATCCAGAAGCATTTCAAGACTCATGACGGCAGTGGGTCGTTTATGGTGCCGCTTGATAAGACAGACCTGGTCAAGGGCTATGACTTAAAGATCAAGCCGATTTACAAGACCAAGCAGCTTGATGATCAAGCGAACACGCTTGTGAACGAAATCAAGGTCGAAGCCATTCGGAACACCACCGCCCCGAAGTAGGCCCTTCGCGTCTCCCAGTAATACCCTCTCGAATCCCCCCGCAGATCTGCGACACGCATTCATAACAACCTGGATCGCGTAGGTGTGCGCTTTACGGTTGTCTGGCAAAATCCAACCGAACACCCCAGACGTCAATTCGCTAAAGGATGACCCCATTGAACGATCCAGTACTCACTGCATCCCTGGTGCAGGAAACCTTCTGGCAAAGAGACGACCGTTTTGCTGTGGTTGCCTTCAAAGCGAAGACCGCCGAAGAGGACTTACAGCGGCTTGGCTTACCTCGGATGCCAGTGGGTAGAGAGTTCTACAAGGAGCGGGGCGATTACTGGATCAAGGTTGGCGTTGTCAACACTGCTGAAGACCAAGGCGGTGATCATTACGGTATTCGCTTTACCGACAGCGAGCGGTGGAATGACCGATACATACTGACCATGGGAGGCCATTTGCTCTGGGATCTGGCGAGAACCGTGTGCGTGATTGGAACACCTCATTGCTCTCTGGTTAAGGAGACCCCAAGGGACAGCGGTGTCGGATCAGGTTATATCCCAGGGATGGCAATCGATCACTTGCCAATCCTTAGCCATGCGTATGGTGAACTGATCGTTGGCTTCCAGTTCGCACCAGAGCATTTACCCGGACAGCCTGGTGTCGGCAGGGGCGGATGCAAGGATGACTGGGCAATCAGAGTGTGATCGGCTTAGTGGCGTCTGACTCGCCATAATCCACTTGAGCAGGCCTGGTCTGTATGAACAGCTTCTGCTGTTTTGGGCTCAGGCATGATGGATCTTCGGGAGTCCGGAGCATACCCGCCGACTTCAAGCTGCATCAGGTATTCCTCCCACTCAGCACCGGCGCTATCGTCATGGAGGGTAGGATTGGCTTGAGGCTTGAGACCACGTTTCAGTCGATCACGACTGGCTGCATCCATCGCGTAGGTTGTGATCGTGTAACCATCCTGGAGCTTCTCCTGGACTTTGTCTTCCAGCAGCTTACTCAGTTCTGCCTTGTCCATTGTGATCCTCTTGCTTTCGACAGAGACCCAGTAAGCGTAGGAGATCTGTAGCAAGAGTCCAATTTAATGCTTCCGGATAAGATCAGCGATCATGCCCACCCGTGTTGGCATAGACCTAGCACTCAGCAGACGGTTCATCGCACCACCGAGCTGTCAGTGCATTGTTGTGGACTGCTGAGCCTTGGTTGCCAAATATTTCACGGATTCCAGTCGAGAATCGCCAAGCAGCTGAAGTGCACGAACTGCCTCTGCCGAGAACTCAAAACTGAATAGCCAAGGGGCAGGTTTTAAGGCGTCATAGCTCCATTTCGGAAGCATTTGCCATTGCCAAGAAGTCTCGCCTCGCTTGTATGTCACTGTCTCGCTGGACAGCCGATGACCAAGCTCAGCAAGCATGTCTTTTTCTTCATCGTCAGCCACCAAAAATTCAATTTTCATCCTGTTATATCCATTTAGCGTGTTTTTATCGGCTGCGTTTCTCGGCCCAGCGTGGGGTGGAAGGTGCGGCAAGCACGTCAGGTCTCCAAATTGCAAACCAAGCCCGATTCGCGAGTTGGGAAATCGGGTGTTGGGTTGAAACCCTGAAACGTAAAGGAGGCTTAGCCTACGATTTTCCGCAATCTGTGTCACACATTCCCCATGGTCTTCAGATTCATGCAACACACCTGGATTGCTGTCTTTATGCTAAATTATGGCTCAGCTATAATTATTCCTGATTCATAATTCTGGATAAAACGGATGATCTTCAATCGACCGCAGCTTGCAGAGCAGATGGCCCAACAGCTCCTTAACCCAGGAGTCCTGGACGAAGGGCTACGATCAGGCCTTTTCCTCTCCGGCTTACGGCGCACGGGGAAGACTACCTTCATCCTGGCTGACCTTATTCCTGCTCTGGAAGAGAAGGGCGCCCTGGTGGTCTATGTCGACCTTTGGAGTGACACCCTCACCAGTCCAACGGAGCTGCTGCATAAGGCACTTCTGAAGAAGCTCACAGAGCTACAGGAGCCATCGTCCAATGCCCTTGCTACCTTGAAGCGCATCAACGGCCTAGACCTTGGTGGTTTTGGCTTCAAATTCGGGTTCAAGCTCCAGGAGATCGGAAAGCCAGGCGGTACGACCCTCGCGCAAGTTCTGACAGAGGTGGTCGACCTGGCCAAAACGAATCTCGTGCTGATCGTGGATGAGGTTCAGCAGGCGATGACTACTGATGAGGGGCAAAACCTGCTGCTCGCGCTTAAAGCTGCAAGGGATGCGATCAACCCAAGGCCTACGACACCAGGGCACTTCCTGTTCATCGGCACCGGGTCGCATCGGGCCCAGCTGAGCGAGCTGACCACAAAGCGCAATCAAGCGTTCGCCGGCGCCACCTCGGCAAACTATCCGCTCCTTGGGAGCGACTACGTGCAATTCCTGATCGACAGGGTTTCTGAGCAGATTGCGTCCGATAGGTTGCCGTCCATGGCCGTAGCAAACAATGCGTTTGCAACCCTTGGCCATCGTCCGGAGGAAATGATCAAGGCGCTCAACCAGATGATTCGTCAAGGCAGCGATCCCGATGTCGTCCTGCCAATCATTGCCGGTACTCTGCGCTCTTCGGCTGCTGACAACGAGATCCTTAAGGTGGAAAGCCTCGGGCAGGTGGCTGTGGCTATCTTCGCCAAGATCGCAGCATCCGAAGAGCCCGTGAAGATGGTCTTCTCATCAGATGCAGCTAAGGAATACTCGGAGTTCGTTGGCAGAGAGGTCAAGGTCGATGAGATCCAGCCCGTGGTGAATGCCTTGATGGCTGACAACCTGATCATGCGCAAAGGACATGGGGCGTACACCGTCTCAGATCCGTTCGTGGGGGCGATCTGGCGTGAGTCGCAGCGGCTCTCTGTCTTTGGTAATGCGGTAGCTGAGAAGGGTGAGACTGAATGACATGGTCATCGCCTGCAGCGCTCAAACTTAAATCACGGAGCACCTGAAAGTGAATTCAAAGCACATCACTGAGACGAGTAAATTCCTCAGTTTCGTCTTGCGTCACTCACCAGAATCCATAGGCCTGGAACTCGATAGTGAAGGCTGGGCATCAATTGGCGACTTACAGAACGGCGCAAGACAGCAGGGCCGAGAAGTTGACAGCGACCTTCTGCTGGCGGTTGTTGATGGGAATGAAAAGAAGCGATTCTCCATTTCCGATGACGGCTTGAGGATCCGAGCTGTACAGGGGCATTCAGCGCCCACAGTTAACCTTCAACATGTCGAGAAAAAGCCGCCAGCTGTGCTTTACCACGGCACAGCGACACGCTTCATGAAGTCCATCCTGGCGCAGGGATTGCTACCTGGCGCACGTCACCATGTGCACCTTTCAGAATCGCGTGAGACAGCTGAATCGGTCGGTAAGCGCTATGGTTCCCCGGTGATCCTAGAATTGAAGGCTGATGCGATGTACAGCGCGGGCATCAAGTTCTACCAAGCCGATAATGGCGTGTGGCTAACCGACGCTGTTCCATGCGAATTTCTGATGGAGCCCAAATGAAAAGTCTGAGCAGCTGGCCACCACGTTTAGGCAGGGGGCGATTCCCGCCGACTCGGGCATCAACCGAAGCCTGGATGCGCCATCTACAGGTTCACCACGATGCCGGTGGTGAAATCACTGATGACGGATATCCAAGCCCCCAACACGATCTGGTCATGGGCAGATTGAGGCAGGGTTTTTGGCGAACGCAAAAACTTAGCGCCTACTCAGCTGAATTTGGTCATCCATGACCATAGATAGCTTGTTACATCGGGAAGGGGATCCGGTCGCATCTAATGCCAGTGAGCAGAAAAATCGCTGATCACTCATCCGATTCAAAGACCAGTTCAGGAAGCTAAGTTTCGGCTGACCCTGTTGGGTAGGCAACCACCAGTCGTTAACAGCGGTATATGAACTGTAAAGTTGAAGCCGTCTTTGCACGCCATGCCGCTATTTAGATGGTTGACTGCGATGCTTATGGCGCATGACCTTGAGGTGTACTTCCTGTCGGTGAAACTTACCATAGCCGGCACGCTGCGCTCGTCTGCGGCACTGATAGCTCACCACTTGAAATCAGGATAGAAGTCGAAATTCTCGTACTTCTCAAAGTCTGGCATATTGTCTCTGTTCAAATGCGCCCAGACGGGATCCAGAGAGTTGACTAGCATCCATAGTTGGGCTTTGCGTTTAGCTGGTGTCAGCTCAAGGAAATAATGCGTGCGGCTACCACCACGTTTGTACATGCTAGACGGCCCAGACGCCCCGATTCTTAACCCAGCTTCAAGAAACGAATTACTTGTACCCGGAAGCAACACCTCAATCGATGAAGCAACGATGTCCTCCAGAGAATACATAATAGCCTGATGATTTCGATTCAATGGCATGTGAGCCATAGCTGCCCTGATCAAGCCAGCCTGCCAAATCATATCCGTCCAAAACCAGTCGAACCCATAGATCGGTGTCTCGTCTTCTCCAAACCAGTCCCTAGTTGATTTTCGCCTTCCACGATCATATGCATGCCGGATCTCATAGAGAAGGCTGTAGAGTGGGCTAAGGTCTGTATTAGCGATTAAGTGACTTTTCTCTTGAACGTCAAAGATAAACTGATAGAGGGCCTTGAGCTCATAAATATCACCCCAAAGCACGATGCCCGCGTTTGACTTTCTCTTATCAAACAGCATGGAGTCGCTCCTCTGGTCAGCACTCTTAGGAAGATTTCTTTAGCTTAGTCTCTAATGTCACCAAAGAAAGCCCCTCCGACGAGGAGCCTAATGGATTCAACTGGCGACGGTGCGTGCGAGCTTCGTTTCCTCAATCCCATCATTGGCATGGAATATCGAAGTGCAGCATGGTCATCCATGACCATAGGTAGCGTTACATCGGTGAAGGGGAGGCTGCATCGAGTGATGGTTTGCTTGCAAATACCTCGCGAACCGCTTTCGCTGCAGCTTTACGACCATCGGCAATGACGTCATCAAGACCCTTAATCATATCGGTCGTGTCTTGCATCATGCTCTCGCGGTTTGCTGCCCGAATGGCCTCCTGCTCAGCCTTAGGCTTGGCATCGAATTCGATTCGCGATTTTACAGAGGTTTCAAACTCTTCACGTGTGTAGGACTCTCTAACATGCTTCAAGAGAAGACCAAGCATCACGTTGCCCTTGGAATCGAAATCCGGGCTGTCGAAGGTGAGAATCGGCAAATCCCAATCCACCAGCTTGTCGATGCTCGCCTTTAGCTGATGGGTAGTGATTTTGTCCTGAATCATCGAAAAGTGTGCGTAGGTGGCGCTGATCAGCATGTACTGCGGCTTCCTGCCATGGCGGTCGTCAACCCACTGCAGGTTGTGCAGGGAAAGTTGATCCACGAACGCTGCGGTTCTGTGAGTTTCGATATCCGATCCTTTGAACAGGGCCTTGGCGTCTTCAGGCCTGTAGTCATCGACACCATCGCAGTCTGGGTATTTTGCCTTGTAAGCCTCAAATCCACGCGGGATGGCATTAGTCAGGCCGGGAGCAATACGACCAGCAGCAATCTGCGCGGTAGTTACCTGCCTGGTGAAGTCCCATTTCTGGTCGACGTTCATCCCAGCTTGAGCATAGTTGTTGAGCTCGGTTGAGATATTGCTCAATGCCTGGATCAAGGCATCGTACATAGGCGCATAGTCCTTCTCGACTGGGTCTTCGTGCAAGGACTCAAGCAAGCTCGACCGCCTGCGCTGGATGTCCGAGATAAAGGTGCCAACCTCCAGTGCATCGAAGGTAGCTCTGCCATCATGGAATGCAGCCTTCTGGATAGAGCTGACAGCCGCGTGAAGGTTCTCAATGGGTTCCCATTGCTCAGAAATGAAGTCGACTACGGCCTGGATTTCTTCGCTGATGGACAGATCTGGTTTGAAAGCTTTCACGGAGGATCCTTACTTTTCTTTAACGATACCTGTGGAGTGCAGGTCGGTTCCAGATGCTGAGGACGCCGGCGCTTCGCTCAACCTCCAGGAAGGCACCGCTCAGCACGCTAACGCCACTTTTGTTCACTCCCATAGTCGAACCCTATGAGAGCTGTGCACGCCATTTCTAGCGGCGTGCCGGAGGCGAGATCGTGTATGAGGTGAGACTCGATGAGTTCGTGCTGCAGTGCGAGGTGACCTACTTAGAGGACGTGCCGCCAACACCGGGTATCGATACAAGCGACTGGGATGCATACGGATACAGGGAGATGGAGTTTCAGGTGATTTCTGGCCAGATCTGCGATGAGGAAGGGGTGGCCATCGACGCGGGTCGCAATGCATGCGCTGCGCTGGCGGAAAAATATGCTGAGTTCATCGAGCAGGAGCTGTGGCGTCAGATTGAAAAGGAACGACAGGATGTTGCTTGATTCACCCTAGTGCGTTGGATGAGCCCAGTGATCAGCTGGGCTCAGAGCGATTAATGTCAGTTGCAATTATTACTTTTTTTCAAATATTGGGGATAACAACTATGAGCTTGTCAGTGTCCTGGAGTGTGTCATATATCAGATCTTCAACTCGCCCAACATCGTAATGTTTGCTATATGTAATATCGTCAATATCGGTTTCTGGCAACCAGTCTGGGTATTGCATCGGAGCGGCGTAAGCAAAAACCGTTACATCCCCATATTCTTTCTTGAGTTGATCCAAGCATTTGACGAGAAAAGGCCCTGAGATTCCAGTGGTTGCTGAGTTTGACTTATTCCACGATGAAATAGTAATAATCACATCAGAGTCTGGCCATCTTCCATCTTTGAATAGATCATCAATCTCACGATCACTAAGCCCATCAGTCTCTAATTCCTTTGGCATTGGAATGTCGTCATATTTGATGCGCTCGACTAGCTGAAATTCCCTGGTGAAGCCAGAGTCTTCTATATAAGGGAATTGAAAATTACCATCTAGTGTTTGCTCTATAGAGAACTCATAAATACCACCAGAAGCGTAGGCTAGAACTGCTCCTTTCTGGTTTTTCAACTGAGCCATCCAAAATGTTCCGCAAAGCTGACTACTATTAAACTCATCGACCATTGGCATGGTCGAGAAAATTATCTCGTTATCATCGTAGACCGATCCTTCCTTCTCTTTCCAGCCTCTTGCTTGACTGAAGTTAAATTTATCAACAAAAAAACCGTTGCGGTTCTTATGAAAAAGAAATAGCTCTCTTGCTTCACTTGAGCCAAAATCAGCGATAAACATTTCTAGCAGAATATCACTGATTTTTCGGTAGTCTTCTTCAGAAATCGCGGGAAGTAACCCAGATGACCAAGAATCCTGTAGTATGGTTGATTTAACTAATGCATTATGGGTGTATTTGAACACAAGATCTTTATATGCCCCTGTTCTTTCAGTGGCATCTTTAGATGTCTGGACAATATCTGCCTCCAATAGTTCAGAGACCGTATATTGCATCAACTCATAAGACACGTCAGAGTCGCAATTTCGTAACAATCTAGAAAAATCATCTCGATGCGAAGGCTCGTTATTGTCTGAAAGCTCAATATCCTGTTCGCTTTTACAGTTTAGTGAAACATATAGGTAGTATTCGTACAGTCTAGTTATAGTTGTTTCGTCAAATCTCAAAACATATCTACGCTCACTATAGATATCAAGTCTTTCATAATTCAAAACTTCGAAGCATCGATCAAAATCGGACGCATCTGACAGGTCGGATTCAATGATTTTGAGAAGGTTTCGCTTCACATCTAATAGGGTTGGAGTCATTACAACATCGATCAAAAAAACTGTGTTACTAAACTCCATTAGATTTGGGCCGCTATACCTTGTGGAAGTCTCATTCATTTCTGAGATGCCGCTGTAGCCAAGGGATCTGGACACAATATCAAGGAGCTGCGTATGACTTTTCTTGCCTTCAGGGTTGAGAAACTTCTTGATTAGCTTCGCAATTTTCGCTGGCTTGTGAGCTTCTATATCAGCTTTGGTAACAATGGCTTTCATATCATTCTCTAGCGGCATCAAAAGAGGTGTCGGCTCCCTCTCATGCCTGTGAAGGATATGAGTAGGTGATGGTGTGAGATCTCGAATGGAACGTCTCGTGCACAAGGGCTTCAGCAGGCCGACCGCTGGTATGAGACTTAACCTACGCGAAATCATAGCAGCAGTTTTCTGGGAAGTGAACCTGGCTCACCAATCCTTGCGAGGCTTAGATTTGTGATGCGCCGCGAGGCGGAGACGTAGGGTATGGAGATCGACTGGGGGCTCAGGAATCAAACTCTACGGGCCATTCATTAGGGTAGTTGGCCAGGTGCATTTCAAGCTGACGGTGCGCACCCTCGATAAACACCGAAGTATCTGGGATGCCATCGTCGAAGAACGCCATAGGCCTAATGATGACCCGGCCAGCAGGTGTTACCCAATCCACTGCGATGAAATGCACCCCTGGGATTGATGACAAAGGAGGAATGAGACTCCAGGTTTTCGTGATCCTGGCGTAAGCAGCCAGGGCTGTTGCGAAGTAGTCACCCAACTCCCGGCGCTTTAGAACATCTTTTTCTGCGTCGAACTGCCCAACAACCGAGGCTAGCAGCTGATTCCCAGGTATCCCTGCGTCATCAATTTCCTTAAAGACCCCAGTGCCATTGCTCATGTCACGGTAAGCCTCTGATGTTAGCTGACAGCCGATTCTCGGGCCGCGCACCAGGCTCATAGAGTAAAGCCAGAATCGCACGGAGCTTGGATCTGGTGCTGCTTGCCATAACGTCCAATCAGAGCCTGCGAGCGAGGCTTCGAGCTTCTTACGCATTGCTTCGGCGAGATCCATGATTGGGCTCCATAGGTAGGTGAAATTCGCAGCGAGAGGGGAGCTTGGCGGTGTACAACCCAGTGGGTATTGAAAGCCACCCCCTATCGGTTAATGAACGCTTTTACTTGAGCTGTCTCTGGTGAGTAGGTCGATGGTTGGATCAATGTGATTATCCGCAAAGACTTTGACCAGGCCATCATCCCCATCTTTAAGGTGCTCGATGTTGAGCCCATCAACGCCACCTGCAATGAAGGCGCCGTCTGAGACGATCTCCTCAATCGACGTAGATCCTGCATGGAGGATTAGAGGCAACCATTTCTCGTCGCTGTAAACCCTCCCCCAATGCACGACGCATTTTTCGGTCTCTTCATCGCCCAATCGCATAGGCGGGCCGATAAAAAGGATTCCGCGACGGATTTGTCTTGATGATAAATACTCACCTACGACTTCTTCTGCTTGAAGGATGGCGGGGTTGTCCAGGAAGGGGAAATTCATCTCGCTGACAATGAAGACTGGTATGGGGTCGGCAGCGTGATCGATCTGGAAGCTTGGCTCACCAAATTTCCAGCCCTTGCTAATCGAATCTTTGCAGATGCTGAAACCCAGGTGCTTGATGACAGCCAACCAGCCGGCTGCGCTTACCGGCATCCCTGAGCGAAACTCATGATACATCTCGGCCATGACCTCGAATGGCGATGGGACATTCGTCTTAATCTTCCTTCGAGGGTAAAACGGCTTGTCGTTGAACCGCTTATTGAAAGAACGGCGGCGCTGCATCTCGAACTCTTCAGGGATTCGGTCACCAGTGGGGCTGAGGTTATCAAGGAATTCAGCTATGAAGGGTTCGTCAAAACCCCGATGCGTCAGAACCTTCTGGTAGTGTGCAATCCGCTCCTCATACGCCCCCTGATCCCTGGCTTTAAGCTGGACGTCCTGCATGACCATGAAGGATTGGGCGTAGGAATGCATCAGAGAAACGTTCTCTAGGTCGTCGAACCTCAGAAAAATCGACTCTCTCTCTGCAATCTCTTTGATCAGCTCAGCCGCCGAGGGGAAGCGACACAGTTCTGCGTAGATGTCCAAGCTGTGTGATGGTAGCAAGCCAGTCGTGGCAGATAGGGCGTCTACCCAGAGCATCACTTCATCGATTGAGATCGCTGTGCAGTGCATCGTTGACGTCCTCTTGGCGTACCTTCTGTTCGAACCCGATTCCTTTACATGTCTGCAACTTCGCAGAATGACTCCCAGTCACCGGCCTTTATCTGGTTCAGTACGAAAGACGACATGCGCTGTATAGCTGGAAGCTCGGCAGCCTGCACCAGGGATGTTAATCCCAACGAATCAACACGTGACTCAAAACCGTTGAGGGTATCTTTGTTCTCTTTACGAGCGCGAACAACGAATTGGCTCTCTAGACGTTCGAGGTGGATTCTGACTATCTCGCCATTGAATTCGAACTCTCTTAGCACTAGAGAATTAGTTTCCTTCGTGGGTGCCGGGGCAGGTGAGTCCCAGCCCCCAGTACCACCAATTGGAATCAGATTTATGAGTCCGATTTTTGCTTCAGTCACTTCATAACAGGAAGAATTTCTGATCAATTCTAAGAGTGGCTCTTCGACCAGAATAACCTCGCTCTCAACGAAGCCTCCGGATGCATAGTAGACAGGGTGACCAACCATATCTTCATGTTGGGCACGCTCTGACGCATCGAAATGTACCCAACCTTTTGTTTTCTGCAAAATTATCCGCACCCCAAATGGGGCCTTACCTGGATTTTCCACGCGGATGTACGGGTGATCGGTCTTTTGGTTTGTCGTGCAGATAGCGTCAAAACCAAGGTGCTTCAAAAATTTCGTAAGGCGATCAGCTACCGAGCGGCAGATGGCAGCCTGCTCTCGTTGCTCCTTACCTGCATTCCAATATTCTTGATTTCGCATGCCGACACCCAAAAACTTGAAATTTCAGATCAGGTTAGCATGCCATCAGCTTTATAGCCGCCCAGCCAGCCGGCAACCCTGTGCCAGGCAGGGATCTCAAGCTATCGTGATGGAAGGGCGTTTCTTGCAGAATCAATGAAACGAGAAGTAAGCAGCACCGTAATCGTCGTCAAGCCTAGGATGGCGGTTCGCAATGTATCGTTGGATAGCCCGGTACTCCCGGTTGTACCCGTACTGATGCGGGTACTTGCCACCTTGGTCTGGCCAAAGCATCTGCTTATAGGTCGGCTTCCTACCCATGTCTTCGAAGTAGGCATCGGCCTGGACTGTGTAAGGAGCTGCTTCGTCGTTCTCCACGGTCTCAAGGAGCATCGTCACATCCCAGAGATCTTTAATCATGCGCCCATCCTTCGGACGGTGGCACATTCTCAGCTGGTTGAAGTACTCCATGATGGCGCCATGGATGACCTCAGGCGGAAGGCCGAAGACAATGAGCTCCGGTGCGCCAATATTGGTCATCCCAATTGTGTAGCTGAAAGGTGGGGAATTCTCAGACCCAAACACATGCTGAATGTGCAACCCATCTCGGGCTATGTTGCTCGTAACCATAGCTCTGATTCGCCGGGCAATCTCGCTGTCACTGGGTCTCATGGTTGACTCATTGTTTATTGAACCTAGGGTTAGGTTAACAACCAAGCAACAGGTAGGTAAACAAGCCAGATCCCCAATGGTTGAGGGAGGGGCAGGGATGCAAAATACACCGGGGCCGGTGGCGGACGGGAAATGGGAGCTAAGGCGCGAGTGCCGTTGTGGCACCCGCATTTAACCTCTTGGTCTACTTAAGGAAGCTCAATTCCGGCTGGCCATGAGGAGTTGGCAAGCACCACCCATGAACAGCGGAATACGAGCTGTAAAAGTTGAAGCCATCCTTGCACGCCACGCCGCTATTCAGATGGTTGACTGCGATGCTTATGGCGCAAGATCTAGAGCTGTACTTGCGGTCAGTGAAACTCACTTTGCTCTGGATGTTTTTCATAAGCTGCTGGGCGGAAGTCCTAAGCCCAAGAGATACGGTGAAACGCTTACCATCGTTGTTGTAGACCAGTGGTGTGAAGACGTCCCCATTCGATTCTTTGAAAATTGCATACGCAGGAACAAGGAAGAACTTCGTAACCCCAGTACTTGCGAGCTCGGCCTGAATCATGGCTATCGTTTCCGCGTGGCCTTCAGGGCTGAATTGAGCGTGCACCACAGCGAAGAACACGTCTGATGGGATGTCGTTGAGCTTGAAGATCTCCAATGGCAACGTTGGATGCTTAGAAACAGGGCCAATATTCCAGTCCATGGCGGACAGCACACAGGCCCAGCTGTTGCCTGGGCTGGTTGTCACTGGCTTCTCAAGCTTCGAAACTCTTACGCCAAGGGCTGAGTCGGTAAGCCAGTCCACGATGTCCTGAGTTTTCGACTCTTTTGGGTCGTGCATTTTTAACAGAACGAGGCCGTATTCATGGTCGGCGTTCTCAATGTCGCCCTGGATGTGGTATTCGGCTAATTGGATTAGAGCTGCGTTATACAGGCCATCAGTTTCAAGTGACCCGTCCATTTCGAGGCGTGGGAGCCCGCTATCAACAGCATCGATTACCTTCTTGAGCCATCTGGCTGAGCGGTTGGCGTTGCTTTTGTCGCCTTTCCTGTACCCCCAGAATGCAACGTTGGCTGCGTTAAACATTCCGATGAGTAGACTCAAGTCTGCCGCTTTTTCATAAATTTCAATGGCAGCGGCATGGTCTGGCTTCCCATTGATCAGGCCATCCCTAACGATAGGGCAGTAGTTGACGTAGCAGGCAGCTTTTTCGTTTGGTGTTTTGGCTTCGGCAATAGCCATCTGAAAGTATTTCTCGGCTCGTTCAAACTGGGCTACGGTGCGACCGTTTTGTAGGTATCCAGTCGCTGCATTGTAGGCAGCCATTTGCACACCAATGTCAGCTGCCCTGGCCGTCATATCATTCACTTCTGAAGAATGTGAATGCGTGATACTGGCAACGTTCATCAGTGTGTTGATAACGAGCTCGGCTATAACCCGATTCAAAACGTCGTCAACCTGTGAGACAAAATCGCCCTGAATTTTGTTGTACGCTTCGTGATCAGCAGGAGCAATGTCTACCGAATCTATTATCTGAACGACCAATGTGGCTGCTTGGTTGAGCTTGCCGTTTTCAGCAATTTTCAACGCTTGCGCCCAACGTTTATCGGTCGATGGAAGCACTATTCGAGTTAGCTGGTTATGTGCAATGAGCAGGATTTCTGAGCGCTTCGACATTTCGGATTCCGGTATCAGTTCGATCAATCTGCGATGAAAACACAGCATCCAATATGCAGTAAACCGTCGTGTCAGCTGCGTATTGAGGACATGAAGCCATATGAGTGTTCAGGCATGGATCTCAGATAGCACACCGACCTGGCGAGCGTTAGAATGCCCGCGCCAGGCGCCATTCACGCCGAAAGGAATCAACGAATGAATCATCTGTACGCTCCTCCATACGACAGCCCAATCGAAGACCTGTTTGCCAAGCACTACACGGAATGGGCGGCGCCTGGGGTGAACTTAACACCACAGGAGCATGTGAATACAGTCTGCGGGCTTTTTATCCTGGACTTCGTGATATCCACGCCTGATGGTTACCGAGTAGCTGTTGAGTGCGATGGAAAGGAATTTCACGACGAGTCACGGGATGAATGGCGTGATGGCATGATCCTGGGTGAGGGTGCTGTGGATGCGATCTACCGCCTTCGCGGGGAGGACATAAACTTCCGTCTTGAGGAGGTGCTGTACGTTCTGTTGCGCTTGGAGCCTTCCATTTTTGCTGCCAAAGCAGAGGCTCGATTTAAGGTGTTAGCCAGCCCTGAAGTGGTTAGATTGAACTACACCCATGACGTCGATACGTACATCACGAGGTTTGCCAGGGGTGTGGATCGTGGGTTTCTCCACCTGGAGGCTAGGCGTAGGGTAATACCTGTTGGGCAGAGGCGTTTCTGGAAGACAGCCTTCGCTTACGCGGCGTCGGTCAATGGTGGGCGGCTAGACGATGTGATCGATCAGTTCAGACGCCAAAATGGTCGCAATCAATCCCATTGAGTCGACCGACAGATGATGACAAAGCTGGAAGGGTCTTGGCTTAGGCTGTTCTGACAACGCATTTTAGAATTCAGGCCCTTCAGGGATCATCACCATCTCGACAGGGTCGAGCTCATCAAGATCGGCGTTGATCTCGAAGAGACTCACTACCGTGGCTGCCGACGCTCGATACTCCGGACATTGGCTGCTTACGTCGTGGAATGGCTCGCCAGCCCAGTAGCTATCAGCGCACCGGGTTAAGAACCGCAGATCGGGGCTGGTAGCTTCGAGCTCGATCTGTGCTTGCGTGTACCAGGCCAGGTCAGACAGCTCTGCCTTCCCTTTGGGCTCAACCTCGTAAATCGCATCGATGCAGCCACCAGACGAGTCGATCAGATCTGGGTCGGCGGAAAGGAAAACGCTGTTGGCCCTTGAGGTCATATTCTCGGGTCTGCGCTGCTCGAATAGCTCTTCGAGCCTAGATCCGCGTTTATGCTCCATGGAAACGTAACCATCAGGCTGAGGGAGCAGGGGCGCTCCGTTGACGAAGTGCTTGTGAGAGCCGTGGTAGAGGGCTGCAGGAGACATGGTGCTGAGGTGACAGGCAAAGGGTTTCATGAAGCATCTCTTGATGAGCATGGCTCGTTTGATCATATGCGGTGCGAGGTGGAAGACTCAAGAAAACGAGTAGGCGTGGGTAAGGGTGAGAGACTGGGGAGAGGGGAAGAGATCGCGCTCTGCTTGACCAGCATGCGAGCTTTTGCGATATTTCGAGAAGGGTTCTGCAGGATCCTGCTTATCCGTCTAGGCAAATCGCTTCGCGTAAACTGCGTTTCACCCAATCACTCACGCACAGACCAACCTTCAGGGCTGGATGCGCTCACGGATAACGCTCGTTTTGCCCTCAAAGGCGTCTGCGATGACATACGAAATCCCCCCTCAATCCAGCAATTGCTTGAAACGTCTGGCTAGGCAGCTCAAAAGTGACGATGTGAGTCACATGCGAGCCCTTGAAATCACCGCCCAAAAATTTGGGTACCCTGGCTGGAAGAAAGCAGAGCAATTGCTACCAGATGCACCGTTCAAAATCACCATCGAAGCATCTTACGATCCTGAAAATGGATCTAAAGGGAAAGTGGTTCTAACTTTGCCGTTTAAAAAACCTATTCATGAACTTTTTTACAGAACCCCGAAGAAGGATGACTTGAATTGGTTTACTTACAGCAAGGCTAGGGATAGGTTCAAGCTGATCTTCCCCTCAAAGTCCATAGGTGGGGCAAGACAGCGCGTGACGGAAGCTTTCAGGTGCTTGTATTTCATGCAAGAAACAGGGCTGATTCCGTCGTATATGATAAAGGCAAAGAATGTAACGGCAAAACAGATGCCGTATTCAACTTATTCTGAAAATTCGCAAGCGCCTTACTTCGATCACGCATCTTTTTGGCAAAACCCAAAGAGCAAGCATTTGGTTATTTTAAATGAGCCATACAAGCATTTCGTGTTCAATTACAAAGGCGTTATCACAAAGACCGATTATGGCAAAGAAGTCGATGATTGGATGAGTCGTTTTGGTTTCAAAGGGGAGAGCATTGATCATCGAGGACTATACACGGCGACCTGTACCTTCCTAATGATCCATGATAGCTCAGACTACGATTTAAAGGACTTGGTCAGCGCTTTTGACAGGGTTCCTGAGTGTCTACTTGCGTCTGAGTGGGAATACCTAGAAGACAATTTTATCACCTCTCCGTAGCTTTAGTCCTACCGTAGGTTAAGCAGCAAGGCTTGGTTTATAGCCTTGCTGTGGTAGAGCGAATCCTGTTCACGTCTTGCGCGATCTCTCGATTTCTTCCTGGATGTCACTGAAAACGCCTTCAAGAACTGCATGGCGGCCTTCAGCTTGCAGGTGCTTCGCCAGTTGGTGTAGTGCCTCAGCCTCTTCAGGCTTAAGTATCAGATCGCAGTAGACCATTCCGAGCTTGGCTATCTGCTCATTGCAGTATTCCTTGCTCTTGTCATCCATGGCCTTAATCCCTCGTATAGCTGTAAAAGTTGAGTTAGCCCGCCCATGGGGCGGAAATTACGATTCTCTCAAGAATGCGCCCCTCATACCATCTTCTCACACTCTTAAGGTTGAGCATGGATGTTGGTTTAGTGCGTCAGCCCTGCAATAAATCAACGTATGGGTAGGCCTTTAACTGAACTGGACAAGCCATTTTTGTGACAGACAAACCTTGATTACTCCTTTTCATAGGTAGCCGGCAATGTGTCATAATTAAGTTTCATGGGCTCTCGATCCCTAACCTGCATATCAAAAAACGATATGGACTTTCGCCGACCGTCTTTATGCTCGAATTCATAACTGGTTGGCAGAGGACTATCTTTTCTGTAAAAGCCCTCTGCCTCAAGCTCCCTGATAAGAAGGCAGAGAGTTGGAATGCCGCGTAAGATCTCAAAATTATAAGATCCAACTGTTCCTGTTATATTTCCTTGGTTAATTTTCCCTGGCTCTTCAGCTCTTTTAGCATACCTACGTAACTCTTTTAGAGCTAACTCAAGCATCTCATCGAAGCCAATCGACGAATCAGAAGTCACTGTGAGATGGAGCTCTTTGCGATCCGGCATCAGTTCCATAACCGTAATCTCCCGAAAAAGGGCTGAGAAAGGGCTGAGAAAGTATAGCGTACAGACCGCAGCTTCGTGCCTTGCTGGATTTTCAAGCGCACTAAGAGACATCGATATGAGAAGTGAACAGAAAAGGGGGCGGATGTTAAGCCGCCATGCTGGCGGAAATTACCTTTATTTTTACACGATCCCCCTCATCCCGTCTTCCAAAGCTCTTTAGGTTCAGCAGGGTGGTGTAGCGCACCACACCGGCACTCAACCTACCTATGGGGTTCTCACAAAATGTTCGACTACGAAATCGACTTTGCTCTGGAATGCTCGCCGATAGCTGACCGGCCAAGGCTCACCAGGATTCTTACTGACCTATCCCTGGATGACCTGGAGTGGGTGAATGAGCACGTTCGCCAGGCAGTCAGTCGATTCAATTACTTCCTGAGTCAAAAGCCAGGCTCAGCAGGAGGGACAGCCTATTCCGCCCTGGTGAGCGCCATCAAGACGGTGCAGATTGCCCATGAGTGAGGAGTAGGGCAGTAGAGCGAAGAAATGAAGTGCTTTGTAAGCAAAATTGAACCGTTGCGAATTAAGGACACAAACCTATCGCATTGATTACAAAGAATTTTCCATCAGGTTTTTTGCATTCAGGACACAGAATTTGCGCAATCAGGACACTTTTCATAGGAATTTGTCCTCATTGTTCGTTCCTTTTGGGGTTTTGTCCGAGTTTCACAAATATTTTCATCGGATTTTGCCCATGTTTCGCAATATTGGCCAACATGAAGGATTCGCATGCAGATGATATTTCAGATGAAAATAGCTCAACTAAATAAGCATTTAAGAGTTTTATCTAACAAAATCAATGAGATACATGCGCAGAAGTAGATGGACAGTCTTTAGCCCACCGCACATCTCTGGCTACCTACGGGGTCATGTCATAGGCGGAATCCCACCTGGATGCCTTTTTAACCGTTGGCTCCGGCCCTTCCTCCATGACATAAGCCCAGTGATGCGAGACGCCGTCCTTCATAAGCTTCCTGAGGCGATGGTAGCCATCCTCAAGAACGGAGTCGTCGACCAGCAATGGCGGCATTGTCACTACAGGTAGGCTGTCCACTGCCTTTTGACGGGACTTGCTCGGAATGTTGTGATCGGAGGATCTCAGCAGCAGCGTGCTGAGCTCAATCCAGGTTAGCCGGCCACGTAACCCAAAGTACTGCTCCTCGATCTGCTCTTGTGAGATCTCGTAAGGTGAAAGATCTGCCACGTACTCAGCAATCGCTTGCGAGCTTTCGAGCAATTCAGGCCAGGTTGCTGCGGCTGCTGTCTCTGCGTTTACATCATGTGTCATGTGCGTTGTTCTGCCAGATTCTTGGTTTTGCATTCATCCAGCGTTGCACAGGCGCACGACACAATTCCACATCTACCCAGGCAGCTCGACATGTTCATGACCAGGTCATGGCTACCTCGATTTCAAGCTCCTTTAATAGAAGGGTTCTACTTTCATTTTTTGATGCGAAAACGCAGAAAAACGGAGAGGGGGCGGAAAATCCATATATGTAATATTCGATAATGGGTAGAACCGTATTTTACAGATCTGTTGATTTGAGCTATGCTGCGCAAGCTTTTGACACCATTCAGATACGGAAACCTCATGGCCACCAATCCGCTGCCTCTGTTCGAATCACACGACAGATTCCTGGAGCTTAACCACAACAACCTGTCATGTGAACAACCGGTCGTTGTCAGCTTCTTGAAATCGTTTCCTGCTGAGCTCGAAGCCATCGACGGCTACAAGGCAGTCCGCGCATTCCTGCGATCGTACGAAGGCAACACGGCGACGTTCAATTCCTATCGTACGCACGTCGAGCGTTTGCTCCTATGGTCGCTGATCGTCTGCAAGAAGCCGCTGCTTGAAATGACCCGTCAGGATGGCGAGCGCTTCATGGAGTTCTGCATCAAGCCGGCTCCTGAATGGATCGGGCCCGTCGTAAAAGCCAGGTTCCAGCGTATCGGTGGCCGTAAAGCCAAGGAAACTGACACTTTTGCCATGAATGAGGCTTGGCGCCCTTTCTTCTACACAACGCCAAAACGCACCATCAAAATCGCCAAAGAAGAAAACCGCGAGGTTGAGGCTACGCCTTACAAGATGGCTCAGGATACCATTGGCCAAGTGTTCGCCGTCTGCGGCAGTTTCTTCCAATTTGCCACGGATGAAGGCCTGACAAATCAGGCAAACCCGATCCGAGCCATCAAGCAAAAGTCGAAATACAAGCAACGTAGCACCAGCCACGTGAAGGCTAAGTCATTGACGCCGCTCCAGTGGAGCTTTGTCCTGGACACCGCCAAAATCATGGCTGATGAGGATCCTGACAACCACGAACGCACCCTCTTCATCGTGGCCACGATTTTCTCGATGTACCTACGGGTATCCGACCTGGTTGGCCGGGACAACTGGGAGCCGATGATGCGCGACTTCCAGAAGGACTCAAATGGCAACTGGTGGTTCTACGTCATCGGTAAGGGCAACAAGGCAGCCAAGATCAGCGTGAAAGACGAATACATGAAGATCTGGATGACCAGGTACAGACGCTTTCTGGGAATGACGTCTGCACCCTCCCCTGATGACCAGGCGCCTTTGGTTGCTTCGCTCAGAGGCCGGCCAGGATTGTCTGAGGGTCATATCCGCAGCCTAGTTCAAGAGGTCTTCGACAAGGCATTCCAGCGCATGCGAGACGATGGCCGTACAGAGGAGGAAGTCGACAGCTTGCGCTCTGCATCGCTTCACTGGCTCCGGCACACCTCGGCAACCTTCGACGCCAAGGTGCGTGAGCACAAAGACCTTCAGGCGGATCTGCGTCACGAGAGCTTGGCCACCACGACCGACACGTATTACAACAGCCTTGATGAAGAGCGCCACCGCTCGAACAAGAATCTAAGCATTGAAGATAGATAACTGCGATCTCAAGATTGCAAACCACTACTTTGGATGTAAGAAAAATGACCCACAAGATCATAATCTCAATGAAAGTCGAGCCAGATAGTCAAAAAGGCTTTGAAAATCAACAATTTTGTTCTGAAGATATAGATTATCAGCCAATGGTTGACTGGCTTGAAAAAAACATTCTTTCAGGAGATAAGGTGTCTATTTATTTTCCTGATACGTATATTGATGTCAACTTCGGAAGTTCGAACCAGCATCCTGACGCAGTACTAAACAACTTCCAAGAATACATGCTTGCATTTATGAATAACTCCAAAAAGCCAAGTAAAAAACGGGTTGTCAAGGTCATTGATGACTTGAGCTTTGTCACCAAAGAAAACCTTATCTCAAAAGCTCCTCAGTGGATAACCTTCATGGTTAAAGGGAGCACAAAATTGACGACTGGTGTGTGGTCATATTTGTTTGTCGACATGTGTCCACTCACCAAAGGCGATGATTCGAATCGGAGGCATTGGCCAGTACATAGCCTTAAGATAAGTCAGACAAGCTTCAAAGAAGTTACTGAATCATGTTTCGGTCTTAAGTTTAAAGACTTTCTCTCAACAGTCGTGGTGGTTCTTGAAAGTGATCAAGTTGGAGGCGATGGGAAATATGCACTTTGATGAACACCACCGTACGAACAAAAAACATCAGAATTGAGGTTCGCTAGAAATGACATGGAACGAAAGTGAATTCGAGCTGGTGAACGTCGACAGCCAAACGGCCCTGGCCACGCCGCAAGATCGCTACTTCGATGCCGGAGGAATTGCGGCCTACTCCTGCCTGATTCCGGTGTCCCATGCTGTGGCGAAGGTTGTTCACTTCGTCACCGGTGCTGATGGTGAGGAGTACGGCCAGTTTGCAACCAAAGCCAGGGCTAAGGATGAGGCTGCCGCCGTGGTACGCCTGCGTGCTCAGTAACATGAGGCATCGGCATGAATCAACGATAGGTAGATCCGCAACTGGGGAGTAGAGCATGCAAATAACATACGAAGCACTAGACGGAAAAATGAAAACCGTTGAAACTTCAACGCATCAGCACGTCATAAAAAACACACTTGAAGATGGAAGTGTTGAATTCGTTCCAAATTTTATTATTGGCAATGAAGATGAGCCATTGGCTATTTTCTCCAAAATTAGAGATGTAATATTATGTTTGCCTGAGTATATAGAGCCGACACAAGCACCTTGGATGCTCAGCCACATCGACGAGCTGATAGATCTTGCGCGTAAAGGGGCTGTGTGGATTGTGCAGCCTCCCCAAGGTCACGGTTCTTACAATTTGTTTGAACATCACTGTCTTGATAAAGATGCTATTTATACATCAAGGTTTTACTTCATTCTGCATTTTGTGTCGGCGCATATTTATGGTGGAAATATTGGAAAGTTCAATCGAGGGAGCAAAACCCTTAGCTACTCTAAAAAAGGGGTTTTAAAAGGCGCTTCCAATGTCGAGTGCATATATTTTCCCAGGGATGTTGGAGATTACCTAAAATCGTCCAGATTTAATCTTTCAATGAGCTGGGTTTGGAGTAATAGAAGAGTTGCCTTCAAAGCCCAAGGTATCAAAACGTCAATTGACGAAATAAACTTGGCCCTGTCGCCATCTGATGGGTTTTTTATTGGTTCTGTTGGCGGGTATAAAAAAACAAAATCACCATCTTGGGTTAAGGCGATCCAAGGATCATTTTCTAACACTCCAGCTTTTAGTAACTATTATGAGCTTGATTTCTCGATTTACTTTGCCACTTACATTGACGTGTTGGATGCTATTGGTCATGGAAAGATTGTCAGAGTAAACGTTCCTTTGGAAGCTGTGTTTTACCACTCCAATGATTTGGTAAGTGCATTTTGTGCAACAAAATACCTGCCAGTAATTAATGCTAGAGAGCACTCTGTCCAGGATTGCACGAAGGCAATTAAAGATGACAACGCGAAGAGAAGATTTGCTTAGCACAACGTCTGGTTGGATCATGGACTGGGTTATTAGCATGGACTCATGGATCTGCATTGATTTCATGATCAGTATTGACAGGCGGATAAGCATCCGTCAGGATCTGCGCGTGGCTTCCCTTAGGTCACGCGGTCGGCCTGCATAAGCCTTTGTGCGAGTAAGGATCTCCTAGCACCATTTCACAACCGTCTTCGTTAGCACGCAGGACAGCCGACACCTCGCCATGTGCCCGGAGATATCTGCATGAAAATCCCAGTCTGCAAAGCTGATTTTGACAACCAAGCAATCGCCAAGATCGCTCGCCTCGTGTCTAAAACGAGCCATTCTGAAAAGATAGGTCTTTCAAAGGCGAAAGAGGTTCTGTCCATGGCTCTAGGGTACAAGGACTACCACGACCTCAATAAATCAATCTGCCAAGACGACCCACCCCATGTAGGTTCGCAAGATCAGATCAAGCACGCTATCTCTGACAACGTGGCCACGCGCTTTGCTCCTGACTTGACGCATGGCATCCTGCTTTCCCTTGAGTATTGGGGACTCCACCGGCTTCGAGTATTTACGGTACCCCAGCAGTCTGACCTACCCAGTGAAGTCATCCAGGACATCTCTCAAAGAGTGCGTTCGAGCCTTGGCCAGCATTTAGGCAGACGTCTTTCAATGGCCAAACCTAGCGGTGATGAGGCTTTAGGTGCTTCGCAAACGGTAGCCCAGTACCTAACGAAGAGCCTTCCTCCCCTTCTTGTTGTTAAAGACCTGGTTCACGCTGAAATCAACGATATGATTTCGCCGGAGTACGCCTGTCCATTCTTTGTGCTCGATGAGTATCGGATGATGGCAAAGAAAGGTGTGAGCGGAAGCGATATCCGATCACTGATAAATCTGGAACCATTGAAGCTTGATTTCCTAGAGGCTGTGTCGACTGAATTTGAAGCTCAGCTGGCCGTGGATATACCGACCTTCTTGGCCCGCTATGGCTTACGTCAGCAAAGCGTAGGGTTGACCTTCCACGACCTCACCGGCCCGAATCTATTCGACTAACACAACATCACCGACCACGGCCCGGCGCACCTTCACCTTCGATGAGAAGGTGAAGGTTCTCAAAGACCTCCAGGCTTATCTGCGCCACGAAAGCCAGGCCAACACGACAGATACGAACTACAACAGCTTTGATGAAGAGTGTCATCGGTAATGACGAAATTAAACTAAAAACAACTAAAATAATCCTCAAAATACTCAGATCTTTTAGACAGAAGCCTTTTTATCATCGTTACGGCAGCGATCATTGTTTCTGGACTGTCAACCAATTCCACCATGCACTGAATTGAGTCAATCACACTTGTCTGAACCATGACTTCAGAGCACTCTATACCAAGCATATCAAGGTTTTCTTCAATCTCATTGGAGTTATAGCGCCGTGGGTTCATGATGCTAATGTGAACCCCACCATCAAATATGGTCACGAAAAAATGATTTCTATTTTTTGAGCGCCTCGGGGTTACAAGCTCAATGAAATCATAGATTTCAACCTTCTCGGATATTTCATTTACGGGCCATACGAAATTCCAACAGTCGATGTCGTGAAATATGCAGTTGCCAGTAATGATTCGCTTCAGCCCATGATACATATGGGCTGGTAAATCGTCCTCGCACTCCTCAATGTAACCAATATGATCCAAATCTATTTGTGGATCCTCCCATAGCTCATTATCGCAAATAAGCATATGGAAAGTACTTATAAGATAGATGTTGTCCTCATAACTCAGATGCAGGCGATTACCATGTTCATCATAACATTCATCGTCATCGTCATCGTCATCGTCATCCTCGTCACCCTCTTCATCGTCATGCATCCAGTCCTCAAATGGACTTCGCGTAAACGGATCAAAGCCATTTTTTCCAAATGGATTAGTAGGCCTATCAACAACAGAACAAATATCCAAAATGCCAACACGCTCAGAAATTGCGCAGACTTTTCCCTCTAGTGGTTGTTGAGCATCAGGAGCAGGTCTCCAGTCGTTCCTTTGATGGTGTAGTCTTACAGCGTTAGCCAGACTCAAATCTTTTATCAGAGAGCTTGTATTGCGACTTACAGATTTTACTAACTTTCGTTTGATAGATAGCTCGTACTCCTGCTCATTTACGTAGGATATGAAGCCATTTAAGTTATCAATGTCTCTTGGTAGGTTGCTGATACTATCGAATGAATATCCAGGCAGCGATTTGGCCAAGTCTGACTCAATTGACGAAAACCCAATTGAATCTACCATCGCTGCCTGCTTAATATTATTCTTTTCCGATACTGACAATGACCTGATTAAATGTTTACCGAAAATCAACTTGCATGGCATTAAATCCATAACACCGGGGCTTTTGGCGACCATAATCAGCTTTGATAAATCTAAACCCGATCTCACCCTGAATACACTTAATAAAAACGAGCCTGTTTCAATACACTCTACACATGCAACTCCAATTGGTTCGGCGGTCGAATCACCTTTCGAAACAAGATCTATACCGGCAGGGAAATATTTGACCCTGTTATCTGGACTGATAAAATATACAGATGAAACATCAATTGAAATTGAGTAGGTTCCAAATCTTCCGCTCATACATCACCCCTCTACAACAGTAACCGTGACATCACATCATGCTTAAGATTTTATAATCTTAAGACCCGAACTCAAAAAGAGTCATTGCTGTCATAAGGAGATTTGGGTGACCATGGCAGTTTTTCTGATAACCAACGCTATGGAAAGGAATTGACCTATTTCCGAATACGCTTCCGTTGTTGGTTGCCTTATTCCAAATACTAAGAACTCTCGATTTTGAGGAGTAATAGTTTGGGATTAAAGTTTGTTCGGTATCGTCTAGTGGAGGAATTGGGTATTCAAGAGGTTCTACCTTAGCAAGCACATAATCAATGTGATGCGCATCTACAGGATTGAAGTCAAATGCGTGGTTTATTAAGGATTTCCCAATGCCCATGCTTTGATAGTCTCTAGATACTTCCCAATGAGTTATAATAGCAGGATGCGATATCGTAACCTTGCTTTTGAATCCCGCTGTCATTCCTAAAGAAACAACGGCTTCAATACATGCAGCATTTTCTATCTCATCACAAAACAGACCAAGCGTCTTAAGGGTACACGATGGGTTAATAATGTGATTTACCACTAAGTAACCTGAAACAAATCCGCTAGTATCAAATGCCAGTGCCGTAATTTGATGTAGACTCACTCCAGAATAACTGTTTGATTTAAAGGTGGCTGTTTTGTACAGCTTGACCAAATGCCCATTTTCAAGCTTTCTTTCCGACCCTGGAATTAAACCGGCAGGTGGCTTACCCTCTCTATATTGACTGAAAAAGCTACCATCAATAAAGCCAGAAGTACCAGCCTGCCTAGTTATATACCCATTAACACTGTCAGTTAATCGCCCTTGGAACAACTTGAGAATTACTTTATAAACCTCCTCACGAGTTTTGTCTCTAGCAAGACCGTCAATTAGCCTGTTCTTTTCGCTGCTAATCAGATCCGGAGAAAACATTACTTTAACAAAGAGTGGAAGATTAGCCTCGGCATAAGAATGAATAGCGGCCATAATCGAAGCTGCAATGGCCTCTACTACTGGCATCTCAACAATTCTATTCCCAGTGTCAAAAAATATTGTCTTTTGAAGAAAAAAGCCAACATCAACATTCTCCAGATTACCCCATTTCACCGCAACCCCTTTCCTGGTTGGGACATGGGACAAACAAGTCATTAGGTAGTATTTTCCTGGTTCTTGATGAAGGTTATGGATGATTTCCAAAATCTCTCGTTCATCAATATAGTTGCCTGTGGATTTTGCTTTAGAGTCAGTGAAGACTTTCTTTGCAGCGACGGCCGATTCTTGTATTTTGGATCCAGTTCTAATAGACAAAATCATAGCCGAGGCAACTATGAACTTGTTGAAGAAGTCATTCTCTCGATTTTCAGTAATGTTCCACAGACTTGCTATCAGCTTTACGGTATCACCCGAACTTTTACGCTGACCTTCAGAGAGCAAATGGAAACTTTCGGTAAAGCTCAGGTACGCTTTCCAGCTTGAGAAGAAACACATGTTTGCCGCAAGGTTCAAGCATTCAGTTCGCTTGAACTTCTCACCCAAGGCCTTTGAAAGCAACTCGGCTTTTTGCTTCATGTGTGATATGGATTTTTTTGCAACCCCTTGAGCACTTTCTTGTGTTGAGGGGAACGCAATATTTGCAAGCTCCAAGCTATTCTTGAGATGTGCACCAGGGTCAGCAGGATCCCTGGTTTCGTTCATAAAGGCTTGGAAAAGAGTATTTCCATTATGAAAATCATCAGCAGCGCTCATACCGTCTCCTTGTCCTGGAAGCTTCTAAAAGCTAACTACGGCTCACGCGTATGTATCCAGGCACTTGAGGGCAAGGGCTGAGTTGAGTACACCGATTTCCTTCAGCGCTGGGGAGTCCCCTTAACCTACGTGAGCGGGAAGGAGCGCTAATCCTTTCGCAAAATATATGTCGAAATCCCATCAAAATCAAGGTTCTCAGGAGATCTTTGGTCTCCCAGAGGCCACTGCCGAGCTAAGGCGCGCATCAATGGTGTCATCGCTCAGCTGATGCTTGATATGAGAGTTGAATCAACACTCAGATCAGCCTCTGCAGTGGCTGGTTTCCATTTTCAGCGGGGGCACCATGTGCGAGACTCCAGTGACCGGCACACCAGAATAGAAAATCATGGCTAAAACAAAATCCGCCCCTGCCAACTGCTACAAGGTTCTGCTCCTAGGGTCGGAGTACGAGGTAGGCCTCAAAGTCTTCAACCGCCTGGAGTTCCTAGAGCCAGGCGCGAGATACCAGGTGTCGACTCGGGAAAAGCCTAAGCACATGACCGGCTTCCCGTTAACCTCGGCGGACATTGGGCCCCTAGCCTCCCAGCAGGCCTTCGACGAATCCCTGAAGGCCTTTGACAATTCGCAGCTACGGTTTGAGCTACCAGCGTCGCAGGAGATCATCAGCACCACTGAGCTCTACTCCAGGGCTCAGCTGGAGACGCCCGATCCAGAAGGCTCTCACTATCGATCCTACGACCTCTATTCCAAGCGTCATTTCAGGGTGTCATACGCACGGCTTTTGGATAGTCACAAGGCTTCACTGGTCGAGCGCTTTAAAACCGCCTTCGAAGAGAACATGCCGGTAAATGCATCGAGCGGTTTGTGTCCAAAGCAACAAGCCTTCAGTCACGCACCGGTGGTGGCCACGTCACAGGCTCTTGAGGTTTACCAGGGGCTGGCTGCACAGGGGCACGTCTATTCGCAGTACTTGGCCGGCCTGCTGTTAGCTACCGCAACAGGTGGCTACAGCTCCTCCTGTGTCAGTTACCTGCTGACTGCGCACGAGCACAAGCATCCAGAGGCGCTGAAGGTGCTCGCGGAGTTCCTCCTGGGCTGTGAGGACTACCTAGGGGCTATGCAGTGCGCCCTGCTCTCCTTAGCTGGCGGTCACAAAGACGTAGCTGGGGCGCTGCACAAGGTGTCTAACGGAGTAGATCCGGCTATGCGCACTGAAATGGTCACCCGCCTTGGTGAGCGTGGATTCTCTAAAATTACTTCTACACTCGTTACTCACCTCAACTAATGCCCGTGTGCTTTCGAAGATCATCCACCTAAACTTCATCTGTCAGTATTTCGAATGATCAAAGTGCAGCTGGAGTGCTTAGATATGATATTTGCTTGCGATGTGTAACAAGATTTCATCAATCGTCGCCTTATCAACAAATACAGCTGGAACAGCGAGCACAGCGTTGACTTGCGTCCAAACCGCAATAATTGAACACGGATCTTGATGGCCAATTCCTAGTTTCGTAAGAATCTCATATATCCATCCGTGCTTACGGTCGTCAAGCCAAAATTGAAGATCAAAATCCGATATTTCCGGTTTTGACGATAGTCATGTACGCCTCTTGCAAAATCAACGAAATTTCATTCGTAGAAAAAGACTGTTTAAGGCCATCCATTGCGTTGTAGAATTTTTGTTTGGACTCTTGTGCGTCACAAAGCCTCAAGTACTCAGGCTCTGTGAGCCTTTTCTTGGGTGCGTTTTTAGTAGTAGGAGAATGATTTTGCATTGAATTGCCTCTTATTATCATTTTGATTCATTTGATATTGTTTATATTACCTGAAAAATAGACAAATAACGGTCTGAGGTGCAGAGATTCACGGCTTTTGCAAGCTTTTATGCGTGCAAATCAGCTTAGTTCAGAGTTATATCGATTACTTCAGCTTGAAAGCGCTGAGATGAGATTATTGCAGCTTGGTAAGTGAACGATAAACAAGCATCGGAAAGATCCGCTATGCACAGAGCACAGCGAATGCTGGTGATCCTACTACTCTCCCGGTTAAAGACCGCTCACTCCATTATGGCGCTTGGGTGGAGCAACTGAAGAAGGACTTCATCTGTCAGCACCGTGTCCCGGTCAATCGACAGCCGCTCAGCAACCGCCTCGATGTAGGGCAGCAATTTGGTCTGACCTTTGGGGGCAAAGCCGCTTTTTCCGGTTCGGTAGTACGAAGCGCCACCGAATGAGTCGCCACGGTCGATTACGATCCGCTTCTGTCGCCCACTGGCTGGGTTTACAACCTTCACCAGGCGATAGCGATTCATGTTGTGCTGCTGCATCGACAGGATAAGGATCTGCCCTGCATACGGTGGATGCAGGTCGAAGTGCTCCTTGACCAGTTCATCTGTGAAGTTCAGCAGGCGGCGGGCGAACAACAGAACGTATGGCTCTGCGATAGAGGGGCCATTCAAGGTTTTGCTCATCTAATGCCGCCTTCCTAGAGGATTGGTTCGGTAGCATCGTTGATTTGGTCATGGCATGCCAGTGTCACAAGGGCCCAGAAGATTTCTTTCGAGGCCACCGCCCAATCATTTTCGGCGCAACTAGGTGCTTGCGCTACGACTGCAATCACCTAGATATCCCCGGCCCCGTGCAAGAGGAGAATCAAAATCTCCCAACCTGAGTGGTTAGCTTAAGTTCTGTCGTAGTGATGATATGTGATCACAAAAACACCATCTTGCCAGTGTTGATCAATAAGCTATCCTTTCTAAGATCAGGTGGTTCGATTAGTTACAATATTACATAGTGTTATTCCATTATTGGTGGTGGTATGAGTCAGATAATTCAGCCTACAAGTTATTCGAATTATGCGCCATTAAGATACGAGGTAACTAGAAAATCCTGCCTCAAAATTGCTGAAAAATATCAGTATAACTTACGAAAACTAGATAAATTTATTTTGAGTGAGAAAGTTCTTTATGAGGTAACACCAGCAATTGAAATCCACCGACTAGGTGGAGCTCTGGAGTCATTCAAAATTGTTCAGGACGAAGTTGAGAAGATGATCTCCTATATTGAGTTCTATTCTAGCAATAGGATTATATATGATTTTCACAGGATACTTACTGGTGCATTACTCGAAACAGATGTAGACAAAATCATGCTAGAAACAATTCCAAGAACTCAAGAAAGCTGCTACCTTCATTTCGGTGATTTTAATTGGCCGCCTGAGTACCCGTCAGGGTTGGAGGGGGTTTATGTTTCTTTCAGGTCGTACAAGGATGGTGATCGCTCGATATTTTTCAACCCGGTTTACAAGCATCAGTTCTCAGTTCCGCTTCATATCAACGCAGAGAAAGAATCAGAAACTAATTACTTCGAAATATTCTTTCGTGATTCAACTGAAGGAATATCTGCTTGTCTTGAGAATATTGCAGACGAAATTGCAGAGTCAAATGAGGAATGGTTGGACTTATTATTAAATGCACCTCCTGAAATAGCGGCTCCAATCTCTCTTTTTGCAGGAGCCGCAGTGCGAGACCCCGGTGACCCAAGGATTAACTCCATGGTTGCAAAAATCTCAATTAACTGTTTGCTGTATCTCGCTGCAGTACCAGAAGACACCCATGAAGAATGGGACGATAGAGCCCCACATGAACTTGTTAAACAAGCGACCATTTCAGAAAAAGCAGGAACAAGGAAAACCGCCGAAAGAACACTCGCGAATCAGCATTACATAAAAGTTAGAATGATTGGTAAACATTTCACGCAGCATCATGCTGCTCATAGTGTCAGTTCGGGCAAAAAATCAACGCACATTCGAAAGGGGCATTTCCGTAATCAGGCCTATGGGCATGATTGGTCTCAACACCGTGTCATATTTATTGCGCCAAAAATAATAAACCTTGGTGATAGCGAAATACCTGGAAGAATTTTCGACATCTAGTCACCGACTGCAACGATCTAAAGACGACTTCAAATGGGACTGCTCATCCCCAAGATCCTGGGTGCAGTTCCCGCTGTCGGTTATCCGCCAAGACGTTCACGTCGTCAAAAACGTCTTGTTCAGCTTCACCGGCCAAGGTTGGAAGGAATCAGTGTATCCTTCATCGCCACCTTCCAAGTGCGGAAAATACAGTGGTAGTCGAGGCCCGCTATGCCAAGACCCCACCCTTCCGGCTGCCTAATCATCAAAGGAGATCAACGTGGACACGGAACTCATCACACGGGTCAAAGAACAGCTCGGCAGCACCCTGGTCTGTCCTGATCCTGGCACCCGCCGTAAGCTTAAGCACAAAGTCACCCGGCTTGCATTCTCTGAAATGGTCAAGATCGAGGGTGTCGATGCAGGAGAACTGTTTGACAGTATCCATCAGTGTTTCGAGGAGCATAGCCTTAAGCGCCCCTACCACGACTGGTATCACACCTGCTGCGTGGTCGAAGGCACCATCCAGGGTCTGCGCTATTACTTGAAGGGCAATCTCTCAGACCTCTCCGCCACTGAGCAAAAGGAGGTTAACTCGACGATCCTCGCGGCAGCGTTCCACGACGTCGGGCACACTGGAGTGAAGGAGCCTGACATTGTGAACATTTCGCGCTCTATCATGATCGCCCACCGTTTCCTGGTAGACGCCGGCATCCAAGGCAATGGGAGTTCGGCAGTGGCGGTGGACATCCCTTTCCTACTGGAAACTCTGCAGAGCACCCAGTATCCGTTCAAGCGTGAACCTCTAAACGAGTATCAGGCCATCCTCCGTGATGCAGATCTGCTGCAAATCCTCGAGCCGACCTGGTTCGATGACCTTTACATCAACATGTACCAGGAATTCCTAGAGGGCAGTCCAACACTGGGGTTCCAGCAGTTTTGCCTCAACGAGATGGATTTCATCAAAAGCGCCAAATTCTTCTCGCAGTGGTTCCGCGATGAGAAGCACCACGCCTTCTTGGGTACTGCTGTAACTCGTGTTGAGAAGGCCTACGCCGCTGTGTGCAGCTAAGCCTCCAAACAGATCAAACGGTCGGGCTTGGCGCTTACGTATCGGAGTAGCGCCAATGCCACGGCTCATAGGCATACCCGCTAGTGTTGTTGAGCGGGAATGACATTTCGAAACCGTAGTCGCTGGCGTGCTGTGAGAGCCACACAAACGCCTCAGTCTCTTCAAATTCACGTTCCAGATCCTTGCTGCCGGGCGTGCCTACATCAATCGCGCAACCCGTGTGATGTTCACTGAAGAACGGCGGCGCGGAGAACTCAAGAATTTCATCAATGCTGAGCCCCTTTTGGATTTTGCGCTCGATGATCTCGATCTGCCGCTTCACGCTTCTGAAGGCGGAGATGATATTGAGTTCAACCCCATCTCTAGAGGCGGCATCCTTTAACCTTTGCCACGCCTTAGCTGCTGCCGGCGCCAGCATGTGTTTCCTCCCTTCCTGGCCAGTCTCAGCCACTTCAAGGGAGGTTGCTTCTACAAACTCTACAAGGTTTCGCGCCAGCACCATGGCAACGGGAATGCCGAGAGCTTGTAGAATGCGCATGGCTGCGGGCGTAAATGTCGGCATGTGTGCAAGACCTGGTAGTGAGCGTTGGCGGAGTTTCCAAGGAACCACTCGATTACTGTAGGCGCCATTTAAAAACCTGGCGAGGGAGAGTCTTCATCTTCAAGGTCATCTTCGTCATCCATAGACCATCTTGCTGGTTCAGTGGTGAGTGAGCTCAGATTCTCGACCATGTAGCTTGCGACGAAACCAAAATGACCGAGAGCAATCTGCATATCAGCATCCGTAAATGTGCTGAACAGAGCCAGTTCAGTCGCAGTCGTTGGCTGAATGTGCACCGGCGATCCATTGAGCGGATTGGTCAGGTGCTCGATCAACGTAGGCTTTGCATGTACGCCATTTACGTCGAGGAGGCATTCCGTTTGAGCGTTCCACAACCCTGTTGTAAGTAGGTAGCCGTCTTCAGTCACTACCTTCATCAGTGGGGCCTCAGGAAAGCTTAAAGCCAAGGCCAGGGTGAGTCCTGGATTCGACTTATAGGCATAGATCGTCTTGACCACACGACCGTAAGTCTCGTCACCCATTATGTCGTAGAGCGCATCACTGTCCTCAAGCCGCACTGGAAAGTGAGCAATGCTTCCCTCAAGAAACCGCTTTGCGAAGGCAATTCCCGCTTGGGGGTTACCAGAGTCGTGGATCACCGTGTTGCCCAACGAGTCGAGGATCTTGTCTAGATTTTTAGCTGCCCCATCTAGCCCGGCCTTAAGCTCGAAACGATCTGCACTGTCGATTACCTTGTTCATGCGTCCCCCTTTAGCTCTCATGACGCATTCTGGCCTTTGAGCTGGTGACTGCGCTACCCTGCCATGCTCGATAAGCGTGTAAACGACTTTTGACCGAACCTGATTCTGGACATCGACACCGCATGCCTAAAGCCAGTTACCCCAAGGACTCAACGCAGTATGGAGCGTACAGGTGGCACCATGCCTGGCAAATCGACGTAGCCAAGCGTGTAGCACGCCATAAGTCCGGGCTGGTCTACGATTTCGTGTGTGGTTTTCAGGGGGCAAAAGAAGAGCCCCTGGGCGGTCGCTGTCCATCCTTTGCCTGGCAGGGTGAGCTTAGGGGTGGTATGCAGGCACTTCCCTCTGATCAACCTGAGCATGTGGCAATCCGGTTGTGCCGGGAAGCCTGTATGTTGTTCGGTAGCTTGGCCTGGGACGCTTGCCAGGATTGCTCAAAGCACACGGCTGGCAGCGACTATTACATGATCAAGCACGATCTTTGGGCTCAGGTGCATCCGAACCGTTACGGCATGTTGTGTCTGTCCTGCCTTCAGGCTCGGCTAGGCAGGCGTTTGGAAGAGGCTGACCTTCTCCCGGCTGCTGTAAATCATCTGAATAGAGCAATTGATGCCGTACTTGGACGATCACCCTACACAGCGGATGACCCTATTTCAGAGTCTCTGTGCCACGAAGACTGTCGTCCTGTTCCTTGGGATGAGCAAACCATGAGTCCACTGCCGTAGCGCATGCCAACGCGTCTCCAAGCGCCCTGTGGGCTTTTGCAATTGGCAGCCCGGTCAAGATCTCTGAAGCGGCCTCCCGGCCTACAAACGCCTCCAGAGGCTGCACAGAGAACGTCGGTTCAATGCCGGCTGCCTCATACAACACGTCAAGCCAAAAGCAGTCCACCGGGTTGTCTGAGCAAAGCGTTTTACCCTCAAACAGTTCATTCATCTCAACCGCCACTTCCAGCGGCAGCCTACCTTCGCAGAAGAGCTGCTCACGGCCTATCCCGTGCATGTCCTCGGCGTCATGGCTCCAATGATCCCAATAAGGCACTGGCCGCAATAGGGTCTGGAACTGGCCGCCTGGGTACACGACAGCAACCTCGATGGGATAGCTGTCCGGAGCCATACCTGAGGCTTCGAAGTCGATGAAGTGAATTGGTCGCATAGCCTATGCCGTCTGAACGTTTTGTATATGCCGGCGCAGCACGCTTAGGAATACCGCTGTTTCCATCTGCAATGCCGTCCTTGGGGCCTTGTGCTTGCCTCGTGGCAGAACAAGCAGCGATGCCGCAGTATCTCGACCTGGCACGAGGGGCCAAATGATCCTGATGGCTTCACCGTAGACAGAGTAGTCCTCGCCCACTACCTCGGAGAGATCCCAGGCATCGGTGTCCTCAGTGATGTGGTAAACGTTGGCCAGGCCGACCAACTGTTCTCTCAGGCGCTCTGGATTGATCGGTGGGTCGCACGACCAGTTGCTACTTATGACGATGAGAGGCGCTTTGCGAAATGGGTTCACGACGTCGAGCAGGAATTTTTCCGCCGTCGCCAGCGTAAGCGGCTTTGTGTACAACCCAGGTGTTGCCCCTACCGGCCTGCAGGTCTCCATCAGGTTTACGATCAGTCTAGGTCGAGAAGAGTTCTGGCCCCGTTCAGCGTTGCCTGCGTTACTGACCCGGAGATTCACGGTGCATTCAACCTCATGGTCACCAGGCTTCTGGCTTATGAGGGCTTCGGTGATCCAGCGGCGTCTTTCAACGTTGCGGTCATCGTGACTGTAGACAGCTTTGAGGTTCTCACCCTGGCTGTCATCGGTCACGAAGGTTTCGAGTCGGCCATTCTCAGGAAGGCTGTACTCGCCGGCGCCGAGCATCAATTCGTCAGGAGAGATAAATACCCGCGTTTTCCATTTGATCCATGCAGCAAATTCAGAAACCACTTTTCTGAAGCCATCCTCAGGCTCAAGGCGTAGGCAGTTGGAGTAGATGAGAGTCGTCTTGATAGAGGGTTCAGCTACATCAATCATTGAATGGGCTACCTTGCCTGCCCTGGGTCTAAACCAGGGGCATAGGGATATTGGGGTGGATCATACGATTTGGCCTGGAATTATAGGCCCTACAGCCATTTACCGCACCTTCCCCTGTCCTTTCAATCGAGGAAAATGTCAGAATCCCCCGACCAAACCCTTTCAATGGAATGACAAGGCTTGCCACGATGCCGCCACAACTGAAAAAAACCACGTATGACGTCTACCCGCTGTTCTGGGACAGGACTATCGCTTCTTCCCGTAAGGGCCTATCTAAAAGTGAATCCTCTAAAATCACCGATACCGATCTGATAAGGCGTTACTGCCGTTTAAACCCAGGCTTCACCGGTGAGCATGGCTTTTACTCTCTCGCCGAAGATCGTTACTTTAAGTCCGGTGGAAGCCAGGTCATTTTTCCTGAATCATCGGTCGTCCTGGATAACCTCCTGAAAGCACGATACGCGATGCAATCACCTGAAGGGTTTACCCTGCCCTTCAGCAGCCTCGTTTTGTCGCCAATGCGTGGCTACAGATACCAAGGTGTCGAAATCCCCAGCATCTTTGCCACATGGGTTCCGAGTGCACAGTACCGTTCCGAGATTCTTGATCCCTTTCTTGGTGAGCTCGGGGTTGCTCCATCGCAGGTTTCTTACGAGGATCTCCCGGATCAGGGGATGCTGATCATCTGCTATGCGATAAGGAACGGCGCCGGCCATAGGCGCACAGCGATCTACGGTGAAGACTTGCCTGAGCTTTTGGCTGCAAAAGACTCGACTGCCTTTGTTACATCGATGCGGCGACTGTCACTCATGCACCCAGATCAAACGGCAGATGATGACGATGTTAAGCGGCAATTCTTTTGCCTACGGTTGATCGCCGCCCTGGGTGTTTACCACTTGGCTACCGAAGGGCGTCGTTTAAGACTTGGCTTCCCCACGACCACACAGCCAAGGCTCGATGGGCGCAGGCCTGGGCAGGCGATGAGTCCAATCACCCTGACAAATGCGTTTCCAAGTTTTGGAGAAGGTGTTACCCCGGTAGGCCATTTCAGAACCTGGTACTTCAGGCAGCTGCGCGACAAAATGTACTACCGGGGAGAGTATGAGCACTTGCCCCAAGGCTCCAGGTACACGTTCGTGACTGAAGCTCTTATAGGCGACTTGACCGCTAACACTCAGGCTTAACGCGACAGGCCTTCGAACCCTTCATGGTCGAGTTCGGGGGCTTTCTTGGCAGTCAGGGCGTCGAGGTGCTCATCCATAAACTGGGAGGCAAAGCCGAATAGCTCCAGGGCATGCCGGCAGTGTCTCTCGTCGAATAGACCGTAGCCGATGACTTCAGAGAGGGTTGTCGGCTCAATCCTGATACCCGCGTGCCCGGTGATGCGCTCCCACTGCGCGATGAGGTTTGCCGAGCTGATGATGCCGTTCGCGTTAAGACAGTCTCCAACGCTTCCCCCTACCCCTGGACGCTTATTAGAGACACAGGTGTGGAGCGGTACACCGGCAGGGTCGACTACCTTTACGAGGTGTAATCCAGGTACCTGATCGAAGAGCGCTACAGCCATGGATTCGCACAGACTGTTCGCGTAACACAGGGTGATGTTCATCAGCTGGTTGTGCACCGCTGGGTCGACGTCCTGTAGGTCGTGCAGTGCAGCACTGTCCTCAAGCATGCAGTGGAAGGCTGGGATCTCTCCAGCGACAAACCTCTCTCCAAAAGCTATCCCGGCTTTGCCGGAACCAACGACTGCCCTTGGCTTGGCCTTCGCTGCATTCAGGACGACTTTGAGTGTGCTGCTCGATTTCATTCTTGATCCCTGACTCTTATTTTTTTGTTTGTCTGGTGCAAGGATTTAGTCTACTGGGTGCCAGAAGTCGGTGTCGAGGTTGCAAGGGCGCTTCTGGGTTGGTTGGATTCTGTCAATTTACGGCGTATCTTTACGCCTTTCTGGCCGTCTGTCCCTTTTAAAGAAACGCTCTGGAGTCCCCTTATGCAGCATGAAACCCTGCTGGTTGGTTCAGTTCTCACACTCGATACCGGCACATACACCGCTGATGCTTATCGGCAGCCTGATGGCAGCTGGGAGATCCATGGCGTCGGCGCTGCTGGGCTCTTCAAGATCATGCTTGAAGATGCTGAGCGGGTTAGCCGAAAAGTTGCTTTTCTACCACGGCAGGCTTTAAAAAAGGCGATGCGGACGGCGAATCTCAGCCTTAAACGCACAGGTGCATGCACGCTGTCGGACGGAACCGAGGTGTGCTGTTCGTCAATGCTAACGAGGAAAGTTAAAACCTACTCGGTGCCAGGGTTTGAAAACGCTCAGGGCATGATGAAGTTTGGCGATTCAGCGGTGGGCGCAGAGTGAAGGAGTCGACTGCAATACTTGTTTATGCCGTCCTGATCGAGGAATGTGGGGCCAGGCCAGACGCTGAGATCGCATTCGTGCAAGCTTTCAGCCGAGATGCAGAGCTTGCCAGGGAGTTCAGGATCAATGGAAGCCTGGGATTCGGCGGCAAGTTCCGGTATCCAGCTTTGAGCGTGGATTGCTATCCGGAAGACATGACGCCGGCACGCGCAAAGATGATCGCCTCAGCGAATGAGCGCCTGTCGATTCATCGAAGTTCTGACTGACTGTGCCCTGGTCGCAGCATTAGGATTTCGATAACTGACACCGAAATCCTTATTACCGATGGATTAGGCTCGCTGCAGTGTTGGCACGAGCCGCTCCAGGTCAATGGCGCACATCATCTGGTTGAAATCCCGGTACCACTTCAGGTACGTGGAGAAATCACCGTCCTGCGGCGATGTCAGAACACGCTGCAAGTACACAAAGCCGGTTGCCATTGGGATGTATTCCAGATCTGGTGCCCCCTCCTTCCCGGTGAAGTAGATCGCTTCTTCGAATGTGAGAGGGATCTGTGCTGCCGGCGACTTGCGGTGCTGCGAAGCCAGAATCGTGGCGTCGATGACTAAGCCGTTTTCAAGAGTGATCCAGCAATGCGCGTCGATTGGTTTGCCAATGGGAACGCCGTTAACCATATCGACCCGGCAACCACCGTCAAGGTCGCTGGCAAGACGCTCACGGGCGATGTTGACGTAGAGACCGTCTTTTAGGCGAACATCGCCTACGGTCACCGTGTGGCGAATCTCCATGGCACCGATGATGTACGACAGCTCACGAGCGATGAGGAAGCAGCGGCCTGGTAGATCATCAGTCGAGTCGATGAACTGCTGGAAGTCTTTGGCAATGGTCGCTACCAGCGCCGGGACGTCGACCTGAAGGCTCGGGTCAATCCGCAGTGGGTAGTTCGACATGCCGGCATAGCGAAAGTCAGTCCAGGCGCGGGCTTCGTTAAAACGTGAGATGTAGTCAATCATGATGGCTCGATTCCATTCGGTTCGGGCCGCAGATATTAGCTGCTTTGACAGCAAAAAACCGCCCATTAGGCGGTTCTTAGTTCGTTACTTTCACAGGAGACGGTATTAGCCGTGTCGCCGGGGTGGAGTCCTGCACTCTTCGCCCGACCAGTGATTTAAGCTTACAGATGCACCAAGCGGCATGCAAGGCTCTAGGACGGTTAATTCGTGATGTCGCGAATCCCAACAGGATTGAAAATATGAGCGATCTGGCCATCCAGTTCTTTCGCGAGATCGCCAAGCAGGCAGACTTTCGCCTGATCTGGCTGCGTGTCCAGGAACCGACTGATTTTCGTCAGCAGCGGCGTTGGCCCTAGGCGCATTTCCAGGACTATCAGATCACCGTCATTGCCGAATGGGAGGTTCAGCATCGACTCAAGAGCAGCCTTGCCTATCAGAGTGAGCACAGGCCCTTCTGGAGTCATTTCTCCGCCAGACCAGCTGACATAAATGGTTTTGCCTTTGTAGTTGAGCTCAAAAACGGTGAAGCTCATGGCGGCGCCTTTATCGTGGCCGTAGGCGGCAATGATCTGCTCCATGGTGTCTACATTAGGCTTGGAGCCGATAATGAGCTTCATGTCGATTTTTTGCATCAGGGTCATCCGTGTGTTGCGTTAATTTGGGTAGGCGGAAGATCGACGCCTGAGTGGGTATAGTTTATCTCTTTTGCGGGAATTTGCGAAGATACAAACTCGTGGAATGCTTGAATTTACTGGGCAAATCGTTGATTTGATGACTGTCAATTTACGGCAATTAACGCTTTGTGTTAAGATTTCATCCTCTTTTGACGGGCAAGAGGCTTGAAACCTCGATGATGCAACACATCCGCCACCGACATGACGTCCATGCCGATGAACTTGAGTCCGTTTACGGCACCTGTCCCCATGGCCGGCAAGCTTTGCTCACCTGGCTCAGCGAGCAGAATGACCTTGCCGAGCACATCAATGCCTCTCCGACCGTCTTTTTCGGAATGATCGACATCCGGTATGAGCGATGGGTGCTAACTGGTAATCACGGTGGCACTAAGTCACCAAGACCGGCATCCTGGCCAGACTGAATTTCGCGCTTGCCTTGGTCTTAAATCTGTACTATTTTGCCTCCCCTAAACCAACGGGAGGATCCCATGGTCACGGACACTACAAGCCCTTCCCCCGAGAGAATTGCAAGACCTCGAGCAGGCAATCTTGATGACTTTGGCCTCCGCGTGCGCAGAGCACGTCGGGATCTCGTTCTCACCATCCAGGGGTTCTCTACTGCGTCAGGTATTCCGACCTCGACGCTGAAGAACTATGAGCTCGGGCACTCAAAACCTACCGCTGAAAACCTCCAGAAGATGTATGCCGCTGGGGTCAATCCTATGTGGGTGCTGCTGGGGCACAACCCTGTTCTTCTCTTCAAGCCAAAGTTCACGCCGGCGCAGAAGGCGAAGCTCCTTTTGAGAAAAAAGCGAGCTGATGCATTGGCGGCTGCCAAGACTACACCTCCAGTGAATTCCGAAGAGCCGACCGAGCCGTTGTAGTCGGATGGCTTGAACCGCATTTTCGGGTGGCCAAGGTGTCGCCCCTACCTTGTTGAGCGAGGCTCTTACGATGCACAAGATCGAAAAATTAACCCCTAAGTCCTTTTACAAGGAAAATCCTGGGAAGCTTCCCGAGTCATTGGCGCTCCTCGACGGGCGAGAGTTCCACTCAGTCGCGAAGATACGCCTGGATGGCAATGTAAACCGCACGCTGTTTGCGCTGTTTCGACCAAAACACCTCGATGCGCTTTTTGAGTACTTCAACGGAAAAATCAAGGTAGTCAGGCAAGCAGCGAAGGCTCAAAAGAAGGACTCTGCCGCAAAGCTAAAAATCAAAGACGCGGCACTGAGGGTCGTTCGCAAAAAGCTCAAGACGGCTCAAGCCGATCTCGAGCAAGCCGAAGACTTGGTACAGGATCTTAGAGCTGAGCGTGACGAAGCCATCACGAAAGTCCAAGCTCTCTCCAAGAAACAGGGGAAGCCTTCTGAAGAGGCAAAAGAGCTCAAGGCGGTGAAAAGTGAGCTTGAAAGGATCAAGGGACTTTTTGAGCAGAAAAATAGTGAAAACAAGAGCTTGAACACGCAGCTGAAGAACTTTCAAGCCGGGGATCAGAAGGACAAAAACGATCTGAGCAAAGCTCTAAAGGCCAACGCTGATCTCACGAAGTTCATCAGCGATTTGAGGGCTGCGCTCGTGGGAAGCGGTGTCAAATTGGAGGAAATCGCCCCTGAGAAGTCCGGAATGAGTACCCCCGGCACTGTCCTTTCAGGCAGCACCATAAAGATCACATGGCCAAAGCCATACCGAGGCTGATAGCTAAAATGAGACAGCCACGCGGTTCAATGCCTGGCTGTCGACCCTCATGGAATTAGCAGTCCCTGCCCTGGGTGAAGCTTCTCGATGTGCTTGTTGAGCTCGTCCATGGTTACGTCAACACGAACCACACTTAACTGTCCCCGCCCTCGCCACTTGCGTGTTTTGCCCTTGTAAGCGCCGGTATCAATCGCCACCAGGTTGCCCAGAACGAGTGGACGCCTGACGATGTTGTGGCCGACATACACGCGCTCAATCCCTGGCACCGGCGTGGCGTCTTTGTCTTTGACGCGATCTCGGTTGCTCAGCAGCAGACGGCGCTGTTCGAAGTCAGGGTGATTGATCAGGTCGACGATATTGTCCCAATGCATACCGCTTGGCACGTCAGCGTGAATCATCCCTACCCGGCCAATCTTCGTTTGAAGCTCAGTGGCGATAGGCAGCTTGCTGACCTTATCGATGAACTCTCGACGGAACTCCATCGAGGTCTTCCCCCACCAGTCAAAACCGGAGCGTTTGTATTCCAGGGCTTTCTTAAGTTCGACGGCAGACGGGTTGCCATCCCGATAGAGCTTCAAAATAAAAGCTTCATGATTCCCAATGATTGGGCGCCACCAGTCCAGGCCCAGGAAGTCGAGCACCATCTCGTTATGGGGCCCACGATCAACGAGGTCGCCGACCGGGTAGGCAACGTCACACGACTCATCGAAACCGACCGCTGCCAGCCTTTTCTTGAGCAGCTGGTAGCAGCCGTGAATGTCACTGATAGCAAAGCTCCGGCCCTTAGTGTTGAGCGGGAACCTCTGAATCCAATTCTGCTGCATGGGAAACCCTTAAACTTACTTCTGCCTGGCGATCAGCATTTTGGCGAAGCTGGCCAGATCTTGTAATGATGACTCCGCAGCACGATCCAGATACCACCCGCGCATACCAAATTCGCTCGGGCCTGCCTGATCGCACCGCTGTGAATCGCCAACCATGTCGACCATGGAAGGCTGAACACCCAACCTGGTGCACACGTCCTGGTAAATCTTGGCGTCCGGTTTAACCGCGCCCACCTCGAAGCTGTAGCTGTATCCATCCAGATCCGGGTAAAGGCGCTCTATGGCAGCAGCGTAAGGCTTCGCCAGGTTGCTGCATACCGCGACCTTGAAACCGGCGCCTTTGAGCATAGCCACCGCCTCCAGGCCGTCCTGGAAGGCCGTAATTGCCGACAGCTCGGTATCCAACTGCTCTTGAATGGCTTCCAGCGCAAGCGGGTCGACCTCGATCCCAAGATGCAAAGCAGCCTCTTCCAGCCCCCACGGGTTGGTCATTAGCACTTTCGCATCATCTGGCTTTGGCCGGCGCCCCTGCTTGATCCCATGCTTCAGGATCTGGCGATACGGATGACTCCCCTCGTGAATCTTCACCAGAGTACCAAATGCGTCGAAAATTACAGCCTGCATGGTGCGCTCCTGTGCTCAGCCACTAGGTTAATAGCTTTCAACGAGTGATTCGATGAATTTGAGGTCGAGGGTTAAGGGCTGGATATCTAGCGCCATCCCCAACGCCGTGAGGACTCGAATGAGCGTGTGGGTTGAGGTGTTATCCCCTGACTCCAGCGCGATGATCGTCTTTCTGGCGCAGCCGGCTCGCTTCGCCAACTCGGCTTGAGTGAGTTTCTTGCCCGTCCGAACCTCTTGGATTCGATTTCCCACCATTACTGGATTGATCAGCAGCGCCATAATGTCACCTATATTACACTTATTGCTCTATTTTGATCACAATGTCCAATATAGGTGACATTCGTCAATCGGTTTATGACAGCCTCCACGCTAATGCCAGGCAAAAGTGAAAGGGAAACCCGTCGCCGGATCTCCCCTTCGTGTTGCGTGTCAGCCGATGCCTGACTAAGCGATACCTGGCGCTTAAAACCTGACCTCGCTTGAGGGTGCTCGCTCGGGCCCGCAGGCAAGCCTGCTTCATGTTTTATGACCACCGGGCATTCAAGTGGTCTTCGTCATTTTATGGATATGTTCAGACCAGTGTCAACGCAGCCGACGATGCGTAGGCCAGGGCTCAGGGACAGAAATCGGCGCTTTCACTGACCCGGCGTTTTGCGTAGATGGCCTGGGCTTTTTCATTGTCCTTCAGAGCGAAGTCCATGAACTCCGTAAGCAGAGGCTCGAGCTTTTGCTTGAGGCCACTATCAGCAGGCTCCAGGTAAAGATATGCCTTTGGACTGGCGAGCGCGGCAATCGAAGCCCGGTCAATGCGGTTACCCGTTTCTACGATAAAGTCGATCAGCTCGTCAGAGAACACCCCATGGCCACGCAAGTCCTCGACTTCCTCGGGGTACTCGAATTCAGGCTGATAGCGGTACCAGTCCGGATGACCTTTGGGGATGATGCGATAGTCGGCGCCTTCCAAGAGCTGGTCAGCCGTCATGTCGAGCACTGACATGTCAGGCAGGATGTTCCAGTAGTGCAGGCAGATCGGAGTCACGCAGTCCTTGGCCATGATCGTGCCGGATGTTCTTGCGAATCCGTGTTTGTACTGGATGTAATCGGAGACCTCATGACACAGCCCTGGAATCGACCACTTGGGCCCGCCGTAATGGGTGAAGTCTTCACGGGACTCACTGCGAGCTCGCAGGAAATCGTCAATCAGAGCCTGGCTGACCAAGGGACTGGTTTCAGGGATATCGCTGCTCAGGCGCAAGAAGGAATCCACGTACTCATCGCGGTGATTCAGCAGCGTGGCCGCGATCCATGGGTCTTTCTTTAGCGCGTCCGTGAAGACAACCTTCGCTTCAGCCGGGCCGGCGACTTCGACCGCTATCGTGTTTTCCTGGCCATCAACGAGGTGCAGCTGCATGAGTGAATTCCCTTGAGTCTATCCATCAAGAATAGCGACGGAGCTAACGGGCCTTCAATCAGAAAGCACCGTAAGTGTGTCAACAAAACGCACCATCCCGACCGCATGTAGATAACTGCCATGATATCTGCACGGTGCATTTGTTGACACACGACTAAATCATTGAAAATTCAGGAACTTATCGTGAAATGAGGCCAGGAAAAACCTGTCAACGTTGACACGGTTAAGTCTCAGGATTTCGCAGGGTCGCTTAAGGCGCCGTACCGTCCCAGAAATGCAGTGGTACCTGTGACTCATTGCTGAGAATCCATCCAGTTCTTCCGCCAATCAAGGTGGTGGCAGCGTGTTTGCGTACAAACCCAACGTGCTGTGCCGCCAACAAGGCCATATCCCGGATAAGGGGTGTGATCGAACTGGAGGACTGGAACAGGGGTGTGAGATGACGACTGGCGGACTGGTAGTAGCCAAGGTGCTCACGGCGCCACTCAGAGTACTTTGAGAAAATAGCGGGCCAATGTACCGCTGAACTCTTACCAACGGCCTGTGCAATCGCCCTGGCATCCACGAGACCCATGTTGGCGCCCTGCCCCAGCTGCGGGCTCATGGAATGGGCGCAGTCACCAATCGCCAACACCCTGTCGTAATGCCAGGCAGGCATCTCGATGTCGGTGTACGTGGCCAGCGCAAACTGATCCTCCGATTGCAACTGTTCGAGCAGTGGGTCGGCCACGGTGCCAACCAACGCCCTTACCTTTTGTTTCCAGCTCTCCAGCGTGCCATCGACGCCGAACAGTGATGAGTCTGATTCAACCGGGCGGCTCCAGAACAGGCTACACAGGCGCTTCGTGCTGTTAACCGACTCACCAATCGGCAGGATGCCAAACATCTGATGGCTCTGGTTGTACCATTGGCGCAGTACAGGCTCATTCAGGCTTTCTGGTAACTCTAAGGTCGCCCAGAGTGCGCCCCATTTGTAAGGCGATGAACGATGGTGAATCGGCGCCTTGTATTGAAGCGTAGAGCTTCGTCCACTGGCCAGGATAAGGGCGTCATACTCGTCGGCGCCGATCTGGTCATCGGACAGAACCTCCATAACGGCGGCTGTTGTATGCGGTGTTAGCGCTCGTTCTGTCACGCTGAGCTTGACCTTGGATGCGCTGGAGAAATCACTGACCTCAACACCAAAGCGGAACCGTACGCCACAGCGCTTGGCTTCCTCGTACAGCACCTTCAGGAGAATACTGCGGTGAATGCCCAGGCCGTGGGCCCCTGGCTTCCAGTGCTCATAGCGGGTGTCCAGGATGACTCGACCGCTAAGCGGCGACGTTCCAAGTACACCTTTGAGTGGAGCGCCCTTGCGCAGGCACTCATCGAGCAGCCCAAGATCCTTCAGTACGGCCATTCCAGAAGGTTGCAGCATGATGCCTGAACCAATCGCCTCGAGGGTGGGTGCCCGCTCAAACACATGGACATCCTGACCCGAACGTTTCAGGTAAATTGACGCAGCCAGCCCGGCTACGCCGGCACCGACGATTGCTACGGTCATACAGATTCCCTTTGAGTGATCGTTATTCCAGAGGCTGTCAATTTACACGCTTTCAAAGTAACTCTGAAGCCCGCCGCCCTTCCATTCTGCTAAAGTTCTGTGATTGTTTTGGCAATAGCCTGTTGAGCTACAGGCCAGGACGAAAGGCACTCTGCCGGCGTTTGACTGCAAAGGCTCCACCGCCATATTTACCGACATTTCCCAGGAGGCTATAGCTTGTCGTTCGACTACATAGGTCTCAAGCGCACCAAGAACGCAATGGAGGTCAGCCTCACGCCTGCGAGCGCCACATTCGAACCATCCGTGCTGGTGTGGTGGTTAGACGCCACCTTGGAGATGTACAGGCGAGGAAACACACGGGCTGTGGTCGACGGCCCTACCCAGGCGTTCCTCGACGAGAATCGAGCTAGGGCTGAGACATCATTTGCGGCGTTAAGTACGCCTGGCCGGCTGCTGGTAACGTCCGCCATCACGGCATACGAGTCGCACCTATACCATGGCATCGATAAGAACCTGCTGTTGATCGCAGCGGCTGCAGAGCACGCCCAGGCCCTGGGTTCACTGCCGGTGGTCGAGAAGTCGATCCGGTACACGATCAAAAAACATCGGGACAGCAGCTCCCAGCGGGTCATGACGGTACGTTCCGACGTGATGAAGGACTTCGGTTTCGAGGGCGCAGGGCTGGCGCTCAATGCATTGATCAACGCCATTAGCCGGGACTTAAATAAAAAGGTCTCGATCTGGAATTTGCACGAAGTATTCGGCGGGCATGGCGGATCCCGCGTGGCGCCGGAGTACGTCAGCGACCAGGTGTTTTTCCTGCATAGGCACCTTGTCGAGTACCTGTGTAACAACTTGTCCTTGACCGAAGTGAAGGAGCGCCTCGGTGTGATCAAGACGCTACACGACTACTTCGAAACCCTCGAGATTCCTGGTTAGACCTGGCCATGGCCAGACCGAAATGATGTCAGTGTGATAGAATTCTCAGTGCCTAAGCACTCTTGAAAGGAATCACCGTTGACTGAACAAGATACTTCCCCTACTGAACGTGTTAGCACGTTTTCTGGATGCACCATATCCATTCTTGGTGTCCTCCCCGAGGAGTTTGCACGGCACCTTGGCCAGGCGACTGAATTGTGCCTACGAGAGTGCGGCAAGGGTATAGACCTTGGCACCCTAGACGGAGTTACGATTGCCGAGGATTACTTACAGGCGCTGAACCAGCAGGATAGAGGCTATCAGACCAATCATGTGCTCACCCCGACAAAAGACATGGCCACCGGCGTAGCCATGTCACCCAGGGTGCTTCGAGATGGTCAGGTGAAAACCCACATTCTTTTGGACGCCAGTGTATTCAAGCCGCTTGCAGACACGAAGGAGCCAGGTTTCGCTCAAGCTTTTTATCTTCTTGCGCACGAATGTGCCCATGTAGAGGTTACGGCCAGATTCGATTCCGTCTTTCCGGGCGAGCTCCTCAGAAGGACGTTCCACAGGATGGAACAAAAGCTGCAGTGGGATGTGATCTTGCCAGCGTGGGACGAGTACGCTGCATGCCGCAGAAGCTGTGGGATTGGCGCCGATCAGACCGAGCATTACGAGCTAATCCTGCTCGATTACCTTGAGAAAACACCAGCTGAAAACAATGCTGCCATAAGTGCGTATCAAAAAGATCTGAATGGCGATCAGCTACTGAGGGAGGTCTACCGGGTGCATGGAGACCTTCTGAGGATCGCGAGCTATTACCTTGGTCATCTCGCTGGCGCTGGTGAATCGTGGCAAGGCAGAGCCGCTATCCGCCAGGCATTGACCGGGTCGTGGTTTCATCCATTTTTGGAACGGCTGGATGCGTGCCTCACCAGCATCTGGGCAGAGTATGGGAAATGGGAAGATCAATCAGACTTCGAGGAAATCGGCGCCATTGTGGATGACATGACGGAACAAGCAGGCGTCTACTGGATTCCCATGCAAGACGGGAACACTCAGGTGCAGCTCACGGACAATGCCTTTTTAGACTGACGCGAAGCTGCAAAAAAACAAACCCCGGAGGTTGGCCCACCGGGGTTATTTTATGTTCTCGCTGTCACCCACCATCCGGTTGGAAGAGAACATGGGCCGATCCTAACAGAGCAATGCGTCCAAATCATTTCGTTTTGCCATACGCCTTTACATCAAAAGGCAAACCGCTTGGTGTGACGACAAAATCTACATCGCGCAGACCAGCCCATCATTGGTAATTCTTTGCCCATTGATCTGCATCAGGTTTACTTTTCTGACTCTATCAACGTCAATATCGCCCTTGAATATCAGGCCATTGGAGCTGATGACTGACACGTCGTAGTTCTTCGAAATGGTGCCGGTTTCTTTTGCGACCTTACTCAAAGCACCGCCAATGGATTTGGCAAGGCTGGCAACAGAATGGGCATCATGTGGCTTCAGGTCTTTGCCTTTGCCTGCCATGAAGTCGTCGAATATCGCGGTGGCTTCTCGTTTGAAGTCATCTCCCGGCTGACCGGCCAGGGTGCGGGGAATTGCGAATAGAATTTCGCCCGGTTCATGGTCGGTGAGTTCTTTCAGGCGACCGCCAGTTTTCAGCTCGTCGTGAATAACGGTGAACAATCTGGCTTGATTGTTGATGGTCGTGGAGACATACATCAGGGTAATTTCCCCCGGAAAGTACTTTCCAAACGGCTTTATCAATTCGTCGATCAGGCCATCAGACATGCCTCGGAGCTCGGCCTCATCAACAATCGCCCTGCCCTCGAGGTATCTGTTGGCCCAATCCATAGCTTGGCCACAACCTCCTGCGACTGTGGCATGGTTATCGGATTGATGAACCTTCACGTATTTGTCGTCAGCCAGTTGCCCCTGGCGAAACATATATTTGTCGGCTATCAGAACCGTTTGCGAACCCAGATGCATCGCCACCAAAATCGTCATTCTTCTTACCCAATCTCATCAAAATTGCCGGCGACACCGTATAGGTAAAGCTTACCAGCGGAGATACCGCTACAGCGATACCCTAAACCCCACACACCAGAGATCGATCCTGGCAAACCAGGTGCCATCGTGTTTGCCCACGCCAGCGCGGATCATGCGGTTTTTGGGGTCGAGCGGAATTTTCGCGAACTTCAGGTTCTGCATGGCAGCCTCTTTATTTTTATTGTTATGTGGGCTTTGGTAAACCGATTAATCAGGGGGTATAGCCGTCGACCTCGTACTCCCAACGCTTTTCCATGAGCTGATTCAGGTTCACAACGCGGCGCTTCTTGAAGTTGATCTGACCCTGGACGGTCAACCCAGTCGAACTTTTAACGCCAACATCGAACAGACTGGAAATGCTTGGGGTGGTCTCAGCAAGTCGAGTGAGCACCTTACCGACAGAGAAGAGCAACTCGGTAAGGCCTTTGGTATTTCCAGGATTCAGGGTGTGGGCCTTGGTCGCCATGAACTCGTTGAGTATCTCAGCAAGCTCAGCTCGCAAGTCCATCCCCTCTTCTTTCGACAGCCCTGCTGGGATGCCAATTTCGAACTGACCTTTTAACAACTCACGCTGTTCCCTAACTCGACCGCCATTCGGTAGATCCACGAGATCAAGGTAAAAGAGTTTTGCCCTCTCCTCAGCTGTCGAAGCGATCAACAAGGCCGTACGCTGATGTTCTAAGGCCGTACCGTCTCCGAAAGGATCTTGAGCATGCTTTAGGAGCGCTTCAGATAGCTTCGCTACATCCTCACCATTGGAAATATCCTTGTCCTTGATGTGATTTAACGCAAAGGTACCCAATGCATGGCTTCCACCTTTAACCGCTGCATGATTCATTGCAACTTTCAACTTTTCTTGGGTGTCGTTGACGATCATGCTGCCCGTTTCTGACAAACGCTTATCAGAAATCAGGATGGTGTGGGTGCCGAGATGCATACCGACGAGTACAGTCATTTGCCCAGATCCTTACAATGTTGGCGAAGGGTCATCTGCCCTTAGTGCTTTTTCCTGCCGGGCCAAGATCGTCTTGACCGGATTACCCTTAACCTCAATGACGCCCTGGAGCTCGATGCCGAGCTTGCTCGCGGCGAACCACCGGTGATGTCCATCTTCAAGCGAGAACACGCCGTGGTCGTCGACAGAGACCTCCACAGGCTCATCGAAACAGACCGACCTTACCCAGTCCATGCCGCTCTGCTCGAACTTGTACTCTGGGTTGACCAGGTCGTCTTTCCACTTGATCTTCAGCTCCCTGGGCTTGAACGAGCAAATGTCGCCACCCTTGCAGCCGTAAGCCATGAGATCGAGCTCGTCGACGTCCATTTCCTCCAGCTCGCGCTGGGTGTAGATCTTGCCACCCGTTCCGGTGGGACGTGGTTTGCTCACAACGAAGGCCCTTCATCATCGTAGGTGTGGCGCCTGGCACGGGTACTGGTGACTTCAGGCTCATCAGGTTCATCGGATTCATGTTCGAAACTAGCACGGAATGCCTTGCCGTCGTCAGACAGGCTCTCTGAGTGTTCGATGTGGCCATAAACTTCCTGGGCGCGGTTGAGCAGCTCGGTAGCAAGCCCTTGTCGGCGCATATCGTTGGCCACGTAGATTTGGTCGATGACACCATCTTCAATTCGCAGGCCGGCTACCACCTCCCCGTCACGATAGAGTCGGAAGCGCGGACAGTCAGCCATGACCATATCCAGGTCATAGTCGATTTCGACCACTTCACCCTCATACCCGTAAGCACCACCGATGCGGGCGTCATTCGGTTTTAGCAGCACCCTGGCGGCGCCGTTGTCGATCATCAGCTCGTGAGCGAGTCGGTCGAGAGGTTCAACGAATGTTGGTGGCAGACCGTCATGGGTAAAGAAGAACTCGAAGCCAGCCCGCTGCATGAAGACGACAGGCTCTGCATCAGTTTCAACCCTGTAGGCGCCAGCCCATTCGTCAACGGCGATGTAGTCATCCAGCGTCTCCCCGTCTTCAAGCAAGCCACTGAGGTCACAAACCTCAGAGAACTCATCAAATTGGATGCGCTCAGCCTTAGCCACCAGAGAATGCCAGACCTGGTCGCCTTCGTCGTTGACGCGCAGACGGTTACAGGAAAGCGCGTACTGGAGTTTGTTGTCGGTCATGAGACTAAATCTTCGGAGGTGTCGTGCGTCTTTACATCATATGGGGTGAGCGCAGTCTTCTGAAAGCGGTCGATCTTCGCTTGCGGCTATGCTTCCCTTAGCGGATGGCGCGGATAGTATTGAAATACGTAGGTGTCTGATATCCCTTGTGATCTCAAAGAATTCCTGACCGGGGAAGGCTTTTCGTGGGACATGAAAAAGGCCACCCTTGCGAGGTGGCCTTAGCTTCAAACTTCCTTGCCCTTGGATCTTCAGTGGTGCTCTTAACCTGCTGACGATGTAGCCCAAGCGCCTACACCTTCAGAGTACACATGCCGAACATGTGGTGTCTATCAGGCGCTGGTGCGCATCGCAGAAACCGCTGCCTCGGCATTGGCCCGGCGAGCAGCTTCCGCCACTTCCTTCAGGACAACGGTTTTACCGATAGGCGCCAGGGAGATCCCTGCCAGCTTCAGGTGCTGAATGCCGAACGGGATACCGATGATGCTGATGAAGCACAGAATGGCCGAGCCGACGTGACCCAGCGCCAGCCAGATGCCGGCGAACAGGAACCAGATAATGTTGCCCAGCATGCCAAAGCCACTGTTGCCGATGTCGTCAGTCTGGCTCAGCTCTTTGCGGCTAACCGCCTCTTTCCCGAACGGAAAGAACGAGAACTGGCCGATGACGAAGCACGCCCTGCCCCACGGGATGCCCACGATGGTAAGGAACGCGATGAGACCGATGAACCACCAGGCCAGACCCATAACGATCCCGCCCAGGATGAACCACAGAAAATTGCCAATTGCGCGCATTGCATGTTCCCTATGCCGGCTGTTCCGACAGGCTATTGTGAAAAGGGTTGTAGGGTTATCTGTCGAGCCCTGAAGACTCGTAAGACTGGCGAATCAAACCGCGTTCAGGTCTGGCGTCCCAGAAAGCCTTCTTTTCGGGCTCACTGGCGCCGCTCAAAAGCGAGTTTAGTACCACGCTCAAGGACGAGTCCGGCTGCTGCAGCATGCGAGGATCACGCGCTTTATCCAATATGGCATGTTCAAGCCACTGAGGATAACCTTGCGCCCGGTCTTTCAGGATCAGTGCGTCGATTGCAGATGTGCCCAGCAGAAAGCCGGAGAGGACAATCTTGGGATCAGCGACCCGCCCTTCAAGGCGCTGAGCAAGCGTCTGCAGGTTTCGGCCAAAGTTCACCCTGCCCTCTGGGCTGTGGTAATGGAATCCACGATCAAAGAACGAGGCGCCTCGGTTCATATCAAGGAACTTCGATTGGAAGGCGATCTCGTAGAAGCTGTCGTGATCATCCAGCCTGTCCAGGTTCTTTTGGAAGTCCTCGGGGGAGCTCCGCTCGTCATGCAGCAACCCGTTGAAGATCTCCTCAGTCGCCGTCACGCACTCATCGACTGATACGAGGGGAGCGCCATCGTTCACCAGACGCAAGATCTTGGCTATCGATGGATCTTTTCGGCCAAGAGGAGAATGGTCGGCAATGCTCGAAAAAACATACTTGAAGAAGGCTGCATGATCATCCCAGTCAGGGGACTTAACGCGAGTCTTCTCCAGTTTTTCCATGAAGACGCTCAGGTTCGCAACGTGCTCCTGTGCGTGCTCCGCGTTGTTTGCGGCGTATCGAACATCTTCAAAGGTCGCGTACCTGCTGGCCAAGACGTAGCCCGCGCTGCTTTTGGTAAATGGCTCGTAGGCGTTGATCTTTAACGAATGAGCATTGAGACCCAGTGCATCAGCTTTGACCTGAAAACCCTTCTGGGTGGCGCTGACGTAGCCGAACAGTCGAGGGTGATCCACCAAATCGCCGATTTCTTCCAGGGCGGCGTGGTATTCACGTTCAGGCAGGAATGGAGAAGCCGCCACTACGCCAAGGGCGCAATAATAAGGCTCGACGATCCTTTCAGCGAAAAGCTGAACGCTCGTCGGCACCTCGGTGCTAAGAACCTCAAGTACCTTGAGTTCTCGAGCCGCTAAGACCAGATCTAGACAGACCTCAGAGAACTCATTGGACTTCAGTTTCTCCATATCGGGCTGAAGAATCGTGCGCCCAGCGCTTTCGAAGTAGTTTCTGAACTCTTCTGGAGTAAATTTCATTTTTTCGTCTTCTAGAAAAGGCTTCTACGCCATCGTAGCACTGTGCCAGATACCGAAACAATTGATCGTGCCATGCCACAAATTCGAGCAAGCGAACATTCTGGATGGAGGCTACCCACCCCACCGAACATTGTGGCTCTTCCTGTTAGGCCTTGGCGCAGGTAACAGCTTCGATTTTCAATTTGAGGAAGGTTCGCATCTGAAAAGCCAGGCTTTTTTCAGGAGTGAGGCCGGTCACATCCGATAGGAAGTTCACACAGTCGTCGACGCGGAGGTACGGATCCCCTTCCTTGTCTCGTAGAACCATATGCGGGTATTTCAATTTGTCTTGCTCCAGCACTGCAGCAGGCGCTGTGGACACAGATGCTCCGCACAAATGCAGATAGCGCTCCATGGCCTGCTCAAGGCTTTTAGTAGCCCAGGGCGCCAATGCTGCAAGGATGTTGTCAGCCTGCTGCATGGTCATGGCCAACACTTCAGAAATCGGACGGGTCATGGGTGAGGCCTACTTAAAATGAATGTTTGGCCAGCTGACGCTTGCGGTCTTCCAACTGCTCGGCGGTCACGTAGCGGCCACGCTGGAGGTTCAGGTTGCTGCGAGAGTATGAGCGAACGAGTCTTTGCGCCACTGCCTGTTGAGTTACCTCGGTGGTACTCGCTGGGATGACGACAAGCGATGGGAGCAGCGACTCGATAACTCTTCTTAGCCAAAGGAGCGGCCTGTTTTCGCCTTGTTCTTGCTGCATTATCTTCGTGACCTTAGGGCTGGTTTTGAGTGATCAAATTGTGTCAATAAATCCTATTGTTTGCTACCGAGTGTTCCCGCTAACGGTAGACGAAGGATCTGCCCTGCTTGATCACCCTGATTTGACACAGGAGAGTTGAGAACTTAAGGTTGCGTCCCTGCTTAGGCAGGCAACATATTGAAATACTTGGGGATTCAGTGCTGGCATGCGTGCCGGCAGCGGCTGAATCCATACCGGTTAGATTTTGCTGGAGACTGATATGGCCAACACCTGCCCTATCTGCGAAAAGGGAACCCTGGTAGAGCAACAGGGGCACAACACCATCCCGTACAAGGGGTTTAGACTCAGCGTCCCGTTTGTCTATTCCCGCTGTACGCAATGTGAGTCAGAGGTCGCCACGGGCGATCAACTTACGCGAAACAAGCAAACCTGCCTGGACATGAAAACCGACGTCAGAGTCCACATCAATCAGCTAATGGCTTCCACTTTCTGATCCTCGCGATGTATTGCCGGGTGGTGCTGAGCAACCATTCGAGCAAAGTCGGTCGCCTGCACGCGCCTTGGAGGGCTGTTTCCATATCCGGCACGAATTTCACGTGCGGATGAAAGGCCCATGACCCCAGCGGGCGACCGGTTTCACGATCAATCGTAATCCCTGGGGTCACCACGAAAACTTTGATACCCACGGCAAGCGCCATCCCTACTTCCACCAGGGCGCCCTTCAGCGGTAGATCCTCAGGCTCGACATACAGCACGAGCCTCTCGGACGAGCACACCTCCTCCTGGATCTTAAGCCACAGATCGGAGAGATCAGCTGGCTCGTTGTCCCCGGTGGCATCAATCCATGAGGCGCTAATCGCCCAACCATCGGAACGAAGCTTGCGCCAAGCTGCGGAGCGCTCTGGAATGCTCGCCCGGCTGGCGATGTAGGTGCCTCTTCTCGAAGGCTTCTGGTGTTCGGTGGTCACTCTCGCAACTCTCCTGTTTTTGGGTGGTGCAGCCTCAGCCATTCTGCATAGGCCTCATCGCTCCGCCCCCACGCCTCTAGCTCTTCCTTGCGCTCAATCATGTCAGCGAAGGAATTTTCATCGAGCAGGAAATCCAGGTGATCAGGCAGGACTCGATCCGGAACTATGGTTTTCAACGGCCCCCATGACCTGATGGGCTCAGGCTTTTTCCGGCGCCACAACCAATTTATGGGCATCGTTGAATCCTCTACAGCTCATGTGGCTTAGTTTTCCAGACCTTGCAGCAGGTGATATCAACAGTGCCAGCCTTCCCTTGTAACTCCACCACTGGCGAGTGCCCATTGAGGAGATACGCCGGCGTGCTGGTCAGGTACTTCTTTTTGGCGCCCGCAGGATGTGGCCGGTACTCGATCTCAGTAACGCCGACCTCAATCCGCTTGTTCCAGGTATCGACCTGATGTTTGGGTTTGTTACCAATCATACGGCTTGGGCGACTGCTGGCTGGATCACGTTGTAGCCCATCTTGTGAGCGGCCTTACGCAGGCGCAGTGCAAAGGATGCACGATCAATCGACGAGTCGTTATTAGGCCATACGGTGCGACCGAAGAAGTCAGCTACCACGTTTGCAATCAAATAGGCATCTGGCGCCCCGGTACCGGTCTTGGCCGACTCGGCTTTAGCCAGGTCACTGGTGGTGTAACGGGCCAGTCGAGCCCGCTCTGCGGGATAGAGGGAGAACATGCCCTGCAGCTCAGGCTCGGACAAGTAGATCCCGGTCAGGTTACCGATATAGGTGCAGGTGCCGGCAACTGCGAGGCCCTGTGGCAGCTTACCCGCCCCTTCGAGCTCTGAACGCATGCGCATGTTGCGCTGCTGGACGTGCTGCGCCTGTGCAAGCTCTTGCTCAGCCAGGGCCATGAATTCTTCTGGGTTGTAGATAGGCATTACTGACTTGCTCCTGAAACAGAACGAAATTTTTGGTAAGCCTTAACAATCTCTTGAGTATCCTGGTCTTTATAGGACTCAAGCAGATGCTCCAGCTCGTGGGTTTCCAAATGCTCGGCACGACGGCCCTCGAACTTACCCGTCTTGACCAGGCCAGTAACGCTTACCGGCTTGGACTGGATTTCGAGGCGGATGTGTTCGCTCTCCAGGACGGAAGTTGCAGGAATCTTGCCGTACTTTTGAAGCAAGCCGACCGTGCGGTCGAATTTACGACGCGCCTTGGACTGCTCAAGGCCTTCCTCGATCTTGTCCAGAGAGCCTCCGAGCGTCATCTCGGCCAAGAACAGAATCCCAACACCGATTCCAACCGGGACAGGCGCGACCATCATCGCAATCGATACAGGAATTGCCCCTAGCTCGGAATACACGACCACCCGGCCAATGTCAGTCGCCAGGCCGACACCTCTGACAACGGAGCCCAGGGCCTCGTCTCTCGCATCGAGCACGGCGTCTTTGGCGGTAAGCACTGTGGATTCGATAGTCCCCACCACGGCATTCTTGGCGGACTGCACCTGGGCCTCTAACGTCCCAACCACAGCACCTTGTGCCTTTTGCGCCGTTTCAATCACGGCAACGTGAGTACGCTGTGCGGTACCGACCACAGATTCCTGGGCCCGCTGCGCCGTTCCAGTTACGGATTCCTGTGCTTTTTGTGCAGCATTTTTGAGCGTGTTGAGATGCTTGAGCATCGTCATTTTCTCCGGAGTTCCAACGGTGGAGGTGCTAAAACGCTATGTAGCCGGGGATTATGTTGAAAGGCCAATAATTGTCAAGAATTGACAGGTTTCATATTGCGTTTGATTCAATGGCTGGGTAGTATCAAATCACTATCAATCTTCGGTTTGGAACGAACACATGAAGACGACGGATCTGACTCAGAGCGAGACCATTCGCTACATCGACGCCGGGATCGCTCACCATAAAACCGATGTGCTGGGTCAAACCACGCCATTTGAAGCAAAGCATTACTTCGCAGCCGGCTATGCCATGGAAATGACCCTGGTTGGCCTTAAATCTATCGAGGACATCAAAGCCGATGTCAGTCTGTTCGTGCTGGCTGCCATCGAAGGGAAAAACATCGGTCAGTCGATCACCGTCAACGACGTAGTCTTCACCGCCTCCGCGCAAGACCTCGGGACTGTGATCAAAGCTGCGGATGGAAGACTCGTGGCCGAGATCGAATCCCCAAGCCTGGATTCACCTATGAAAGCCCACATCGCAGATGATTTTGTAGTCTACGGGCAGACTCTGCTGCGCCACGCTCTAGTCGGCGAGAATCAGGAGCAGGCCTATCTCATCGGTGTCTTCTACCCGCTGAGCCTGATCATGTCAGCTATTGGCCTTGCCTCCATGTCTGATCACCAGCACGCAGCCAGCGCCTAACCCCATGAAATCCTGTATCCAGCCACTGTGGAGACCAACATCTTGCAACTGACCAGCGAAGAAACCATCCGCTACATCAATGCGGGCATCGCCCTTCACAACACCGACGTGTCGATGCAACAGACGCCTTACAACGCCGAGGACTACCTGGCAGCCGGCTACATCCGCGAGAAGTACCTGGAGGGTGTTGAGGTGGCCAAGTCGGTACACAACATGGTCACCGGGTTCGTGCAGGCTGCGTTCGAGCGTGAAGAGGTCGGCAGCTCGATGTACGTCAACGGCCTGGAGTTCGTTACCAAGATCCAGGGTTCAATCCTGGTGATCTACGCCGGCCCGCCCGGAAAGATGATTGCGACCATTGATGTGAAAGGCCTGCAATCCCCGATCAAAGTAAATTTTGGTGACGGTTTCAGCGCCCACGGCGAAGTCATGATCCGCCATGGTGAGGTCGGCAAAGAGCGTAAGCATGCCTTCCTGATCGACAAGTACTACCCGGTCAGCTTGGTGTCTGCGGCAATTGGGTTTGCTGCAAGAAAACCGTCTGCGAGCTGAACACCGACCAATGAAAAAGGCGCCTACTGGGCGCCATTTCTGTTTTTGGTTACACTCAAAGCCCGTGCTTGGCCTGGAGTGCCCTCAGCGCGAAGATGACCGGGATATCTGATGCACTGGGCTGACTGTAGGGGTTTGCGATCTTGCCCTCGGCAATCGTGCCTGCGTGGTTCTCCCAGAAGTTCTTGCACTCCAGGAGCTTGGCCATCGCCTCGGCCTTCCGGTGATAAATCGCCCGTTTGATGCCGTTTGGCGCCCCCGGAGCCAAACCGTTGATATCGAAATGTCCTCTGACGATGTTCTTGTAGGTACACCAGATGAGGGTGCCATCTGCCAGCTCCTGGTAATCCTGCAGCAGCGCCTTGACCTCCACGGCCTCAGCCTCCGACTTAGGCTTCCACTGCGAATAGAAATCCTCGCCGACGCCAGATCCTGACCACGGATCCGCACTTGGTCTTTCGCCCAGGCGAATGTCGATCACCGTCCAGCATTGAGTGCCTTCATACAGTTCCATGGCCGCAAGCACCTGCTTGTCATCCCAGTCTCCCCTGCCATGATCAACAACCAGCGATGTGCGGCCTTTCTCGATTAAAAGCTTGGTTTTCATGGTGAGGTAGCCCGGTTATTTGACGTCGACACAAACCACGCCTTCCCAAGTGTCGTAATCAGTCCAGTCCAAGCCTTCAAAGATTTTAAGAAGCTCGTCGAAGAACGGGATCACCTCTGCCGGCGCCGGGCCTTCTTTGCCTAGTTTGCCCAGATCGAAGTCGCCCCACTTCATTTGAATGCTCTCAGCCGCAGGTTTGCCAATGAAAGTGACTAAATCGCTGTCTCCAGGATTGATTCCCATGGTTAGCCCTGCTGCCTTCACCCTCGTCCACAGATCTTGGAGCCCATCTGCATCTTCGAGGATATTGCGTGCGGCGTAAGGCGCATTCACTTTTAACGTGACGCACTTTCCCTGGACTGTCGTTATCTGAGGCATGGGGTCTCCTGGTTGGTTTTAAGTTTTTTATGCGAGAAACCAATGGCGAATAGGCCCGGAATTACTCGCATGTCAGATTGATAGCGGCACATTAAAGTGGCTCATCAGGCCCTTGTCAATTTATGCCAATCTTTTCTTTTCCCTGCGGATGGCGCACCATAAAAGTTGCCGGACTGCATGGCGTTTCAAATATTCCAAAAATAAGCGCCTCCTGCGCCTACTTGGCGAATCGGGAGAGACGCATAAAACAGGAACGTTCCGCATGGTTGATCGCAAAGCCACCGCTTCGCCCGCTGCTCCCATCTATTACGTTCTGGACACGAACGTTCTGATTCACGACCCCAACGCCCTTCTGAACTTCCACGAGCACCACGTCGCGCTGCCGATGACCGTGCTGGAAGAACTCGACAAGCTCAAGACCGGTAAGCACAGCGTGGCCGCTGAATGCCGCCAGGCCATCCGCCTGATCGACAAGCTGCTCGGCGATGCTTCGCCCGAACAAGTCGAACGCGGCGTCCCTATTCCCCGTGGGAAGAATGAACCGCAGGGTGTGCTTCTGATCCTTCAGGACAATCCTGAGGAAGAGCAGCGCGGGGAGACGGTCAACGACAACAAGATCATCAACCAGGCACTGGCGCTGCGTGAGGCTCGCCGTGAGAGCAACAAGGTGGTTCTGGTCACCAAGGACATCAACATGCGCCTCAAAGCGCGTGCGCGTGGCCTGGACGCCGAGGATTACAGCTCCGACCAGCTGCTCGATGACCTGGATCTGCTCCCAGCTGGGTTCCACCACCTCACCGAGTCCCTGTGGTCGCTCGTGACTGATGTCGATAGCCGCAACCAGCGCGATGGTACCTGGCACAGCGCCAAGCTCAAGCAGCCAATCCAAGGGCTTTGCGTGAAAGAGTTCATCGTCGACCCCGAGGGCCCCATCTTCTGGGTCACCGAGATGGATGGTAATGAGCTGACGCTCCTGGAAATGAAGCCCGAATTGCTGCTGAGCCATGAAGCGTGGGGCCTGATCCCTCGCGATATCTACCAAGCGATGGCGCTGAAGTGCCTGCTCGATCCGGACATCCACCTGGTCAACCTGACGGGCTCGGCTGGCTCCGGCAAAACCATCCTGGCGCTTGCTGCTGCTATCGAGCAGACGATGGTCTCCAAGATCTACGACAAGATCATCGTCACCCGCAGCGTACAGGGCCTGGACGAGGACATCGGCTTCCTGCCAGGTACCGAGTCGGAGAAAATGGAGCCGTGGCTGGGCGCGATCATCGACAACCTGGAAGCCCTGCACGCCGAAGACGAGTCGTCTTCCGGTAGCATCGAGTACATCCTCCAGAAGGTGCCTCTGCAGTTCAAATCCCTGAACTTCATGCGCGGGCGCAGCTTCCAACGAAGCCTGTTAATTGTCGACGAGTGTCAGAACCTCACGCCGCACCAGATGAAGACCATCATCACCCGTGCCGGCGCCGGCTCAAAAGTGATTTGCCTGGGCAACCTGGCGCAAATCGACACGCCTTACCTGTCGGCCACCAGCTCTGGCCTCACGTACCTCACCGAACGCTTCAAGGACTTCAACAACGGTGCTCACCTTACTCTGCAAGGCGTGCCCCGCTCCATCCTGGCTGAATACGCTGAAGCACACATGTAGGTCACCCAAAACAAACAAGGCGCCCTGTGGGGCGCCTTTTTATGGCTTGGAATTCCTATCGGGTCAGATCCACAAGATGAGGTTTGCCATCAAAGTTGAAAGCCAGGCCGCGATCAGTTTCAAACCACAGAGCGTCAAGATCGAGGTCGGCTTTGGGTTTGTGCATACTCCCTGGTGCCATCCTCGACATAAGACCCCGGTCGTAAGATTTTCTCATCTCTTTTTGATGCTGTTGGCCAGACCCATAGATCCTGATGCTGTTTGCCACAATGGATAGGTGTTCATCTTCGCAAAAACCTGCCGGATCAGCGAACTCGCCCACCGTGTACTCGAATTCATTCCTGCGGCTGATGAGGCAGAACCCTACGTGCTGCTTGAGCATGGCCATGTAGACAGAGAAGCCCCGTTTAGTCTGGAGATTCAGCTCCACAAACATAACGTGGATCCCAGGTTTGGTTGGCCTTTCAGCTTCAAATGGGGATTCGTCGTCTTCCAGTGAGGGATCCATGACGGCTTTGGTTATGGCGTCGAATTGAGTCCTTACGAGCTCTTGGACGGCCAGGAAGCGCGCAGATCTTTCTTTGTGCGGCGCGGAATCGTCCTCAATGTAGACGTTCACGCGATAGCATCCCTTCGAGATGTCGAACATTGCTGGAAGGTCAATGAGGTCTGGCCAGGAGTACACGTTTACAGCGGCACCTAGTCGATCCAAAACCCTCAGGACTTCAGCCGCACGGGCGCTGCTCACAAAGATGTGACCGCCATACATCCCGCCAGCCCTGGCAGCTCGCAAATAGGCATCGAGCATCTGACTGCTCTGGGTGTCAGTGGTGGGCCTCATGTAAAACCCGAATTTAAGCTGGTCGGGGGTGATGAAGCTGGAAAGCTCCATTACTTTCTCGGGACAAAACCTAGATTTCAGATTCTCGAAAAACCTGCCACAGAACATCGTGCTCTCCTGAATGTTGTTGATTATTGGTCATAAAAAGGCGCCCGTGGGCGCCCTTGTGTTACTGAATCCTGGTGATGAACTACATCCCCATGCTCGGCGAATCATCGATCTCGCGTGTGCGCTGGCGTGGCCGTTTCACCGCAGGTGGCTCAGGTGCTACCGGCTCTGGCTCCGCCCGCTCGCCGGTCAGCGCAAAGATAGCCTGGCTGGCGTCAAAGATACGGTACTCCAGGGTGCGCATGTTTACGCCGGTGCCGTTGTAGATCGCACCGTCAAAACCGCGCTTCCTGGCCTCGTTGACGAACAAAGGATCGTCGAGAATCGGGTAGATGTCGAGGTAGATTTCTTCCAGCAGGTGTGGCGCCTTGGCAGCCACCGTGGCCACGTCCCCATATTCTTCATCTGGGTCGATATTGCACTGCCAATTGTCCGTGTTGTACACGTGATCCTGATGCTTGATCAGGAGCTGGAGGGTTAGCTCCTCCCCGACGCTCTTGACCATGTCGGGATATTCAATGAACGGATCTGCCCAGTTGACGACTGGGTTGGTGATATTGAGATAGACCGGATAGACCCGGTGCGCCTTGCTGTGCCAGTCGCTGTAATCCCTTTCGTCAGTGTACTCGCCGTCCTCGTCCACGCCGGCATAGTGGTTGGCCACCCGGACGTTACCGAATGAGTACGATCCCAGCTTGGACTGCAGGCTCAGCTGATTCCCGCAGTGCACGCCGTTCTCACCCCGGAAGAGCAGCAAAGGCTTGCCATCTTCACCTACGGCTTGAGTCTTGGCCAGGTCTGGAAAGGCTTCGGCCTTTTTCTCGTTATTCTGCATGGCTTCTACTCACGTCAATTTTCTGCTTTTGTTTGTTGTCAAAGCGCCGAACGCACTTTGATGCCCAGCTGGTGCCAGGGCTGAAGTTCTGACATCTCATACGCTGCGCACAACAATTCCGACAGGCCTGTAACCGCTACCATGAAGGCGATGCAGTCCCGGTCATTACACAGGTACGCGGCCCCCTCTTCCAGGGTCAACAGATGCCGGTAAAGCTTGAGGTCGGCGATGACCTGCGACCGGTCTTGCGCGGTGCCTTCTTCGCTCGTGGCGTTGATGTAACGCCGCAACCCATTTTCCAGGAGCTGGCGAGACTCCTCGGGGAGACTTCTCACAAGGTCTTTCGCCGTTGTGCCGAACATGTTCATTTCCCAAAGCAAAATATGGCGTCCTGTTCCATCAGGGAGAGTTCGGTCTTGATCCGAAAACTGGAGCGCTGGTGATGACGCTGACTTTATTTTGCCTGACGCCACGCCCACCTGTCTCCAGGTGGGAGGTGAAATCATGGCCTCTAGATTCCGAGCTCTTGGATGAACGCCTTGCCGCGACCGTGGACAGACATCGCCTCGACATACTTCTGTTCTTCCGTGAGGTCGTACAGGGCTTGCAGCATCGGGTCATGCTGAGGTTTTGGACTGTCGACCAGGACTGCCATTGGCGCCGTGGACAGAATACCCAGGAACCCTGGCTGCTTTAGGTTGCGCAGGCATTGCTTAACCATGAATTTGTAGTCGACCGGGTCGTTCTTTTGCTCTTCAAACTGAAGTCTGTCCAGAGTCATGAGCTGAAAGCCCTGGTAGCAGTCAAATCCAGCTTTGTGCATGTGGACGATAAACTGGTTTACAGCATCCGCGTTCAAGGCCTTGGTCGTCGCGAGCCGATAGATGAATTCTGCGGGCGCTTTACCCAGCAATTCAGGCCGGAACATAGCACCCCACTCTGGGCTCATGTCCAAGCGTTTTACCTTAGGCCTTTTAAACTCATCGCACGAGACCAGGAAGTCCCAGTACTCTTTGAGCGTGCCCCCGTAGGCCTTTCTGATCCAGCGATCATTGAGGCTGAACTTGGGATTTACGGCCTGATACTCAGTCATGTACGCGAGTACGTCTTTGGCTATTTTTGCGATATGGCTATCGCTCAAGACCAAACTGGGCGCGATTTTCTTGATGTGGTCGAGCGCGTGATAGTCGTCGAAATGCAGTGCCGACCTGATCAAGGCATCAGTCATCTCGGAAAATGGCACTTTTCCAAAGAAATCGAGATTGCGCAGCTTTCCGTCCTGGTCTCGGTTAAGCGACACAGGAGCGTATGTGCGGTCTTTGGGAGCAAAGGCAGGCGGAGTCATTGGATTGGTCGGATAAGCGTCCAGAAGCAGCTTGAGGTGCTTTCCTGACGTCCCATTGCGCACCATGAAGCGCATGGCCTGATCGGTGGTGGATTTTGTGTACAGCGCTTTGATTAACCAGTCGATGACGTACTCACTCGACTCCTTGGTTTTCAGATCATCAAGACTCAGATCGTCAAAGTGCTGAACTGTGAAACGACGGGTGTTGTTGACCACCTTGCTCATCTCTTTCCAGCTCTTGCCCCGCTCCATCAAAAAGTCCAACAGCTGTTGGAGCTCTACGCTGTCACCGTCGACGAAGCACGTTCTGCCGAAGTCCTGGAGTTCACTCCCGGTGAGCTTTTTCACGACGCGGGCCAGGGTGGCAAACGGCATCTCAGGCTCGCGAAGCTGATCGATCTGGCTGACATCGGTGAATTTAACCGAGCACGATGTGATAAAGCTGTCGCAAAGCTCCAGAGGAACGCCCGTGCTCTGGTGGAGGAACACCAGCAGGTCTTCCCGGTGCGTCACCGACTTATCATCGGGGCCCTGACGGACGAGGTTGGGGTACTCAGCTCTGCACTGGTCAATGAGGGATTGATCAAGTCCTCTGTCGCCGATGCCGGCCACCGATAGGTACAGCTCAAGCTGGAGATAGAGCCTTTGCTCATGGTCTGAAATCATGGCTGCCTTGCCTGTTTATGCGGGGTATCCCATCATTTTGGAACACCCCGCAGGCAGATGGCCAGATAAATCTACTGCCCTGGATCAGGCCGTAGGGAATGACGGTACCGGGCCGTCATGGAGGCTGTGCAGAAACGGTCTGGTGTACTCGCGCTCCGTGTCGACATCGATGGCGCCTGCTGCTGCCAACATCCCCTGAACGAGGCCCAGCTCTGCGCTGACCTGGTTGAGGTTAAAGCTCAGCAGGTGGTTAAGCACCATCAGGCAGCGGGTCGCCGCGTAACTGACCCTGGCATCGGTTTCGCTGTAGGCGTTTGCCATCTTGTTGTAGCGAATGAACAACTGGCGCATGACCTCGATTTCGTTTGGCTTGATCGTGCCCACGTCGTGTTTCAGGGAGCCATAGCCCTCCCAGGAAGTGAGCTCGCAGCCAATTTCATGGAATTGGAGTACGCCGGAGCAGAACCCTAGCCAGCGGCTGAGTTTGTCCTCTGGGTACTTGTCCAGGCCAGCCGCCCCTTCCTCGCACAGGCGCAGCATGTGATCGGCGCTGCAGTTGGGTTTCGGATCTTGGATATCCCTGCCCACGATTTCGATCAGACCTAAGAGGTACTTGAAGTCATCGCCAATCTTGCTCTGCTTTACCGGGGTCTCGATCTTTAGGGTGATCGGGCCTTCTCTGGTCATCGCCATGCGCGTTGACTCTGTGACACCGGTATCGCCGGCCTCCAGAGGGCCTGAGTCGCGGTTGACTGGCCGGTGCTGAACCTCAGCCTGATAGTCTTCAGCAACGTACTGGATGTTGGCCATCGGATAGATCTTGAGGGCGCTGGATGGCATCTTTGCCGTGAAGAACTCGGCGTTGTGCTCGGTGCTATCGGCTTCCAGCTCAATCGGCAGGTGCGTACCCTTAAGATGGATAGCAACCTTCATCAGCGCCGGGGTGTTACGGGCTACAAGCATGCCAGGGTGAAGCTCGACATCAAACAGGTCGGCCACCGGGTACTTGAGGACAGTGCCGTCCGTTCGGTAGACGCAGTAGAAGCCAGATTTGGCGTAGGCATTCTTGGCTTCCAGCTCAATGCGCTGGGAGGTGGACTTAAGCCTGATAAGGACTTTCAAGACGGAGCTCCTGGAGCGTGTACGGCGATGAGCAATTGAAGCTCACGACCTTAAGATTCGTTTGGTTCCAACATGCTGCTGCCCTTGATTCAAGAGGACTCTTGATCTTTGGCTTTGACATCGCTGTCGGGTTGAGCCGGCTTCCAGATGAAGACGAGGCGCCCTAGATGGCAATCAGACAACATGCTGAGCAGGAAAAAGGCCAGGAAGAAGAAAATCGGGCTGAGCCGGTCTGTACGATCAGGGAAAAACACACTGACGAACAAGGCAATGAACATCTGAACAGAGCCCAGGCCAATCAGGATCATCATCTTCTTGCGGTATTTCGCCGCTTTTTGAGCGTCTTCGTCACTCATGCAAGGCACCAATGCTGGATATTGAGACGGGGTCGATCATACAGATGCGGGTCAATACATGCCAAATGTATGAGAGGCGTAGCCCGCTACGCTTGATTGGCGACTCTCTCTGCATCCGCCCGCTGGCTTTTACGATTATTGAACCTTCAGAGCGCTATTTTCTTCTCGAACCCAGATTAAGAGTGTTCGCGCTTTATCAAGGAATTCGCGCACCCACTCAATCTCAAGCCCCTGGTCGCGAAGATAGTATTCTGCATCCCATGTAGCTTCAAAGGATCCATGATATTCCGTAAAAGCCCTGTAAATCATGTTCATGGCCTTTAGCGCATTCTGCTGACTCACGCCCATCTCGAGCAGTTGATGAGCGCAGGCGACAAAATCCACCTTCGAGGCCTCATCTCGAAAACCTGGCATGTTCTTAAAAACTGAGAGGCGCATACGGAAAATCACTGTGGCATGGTTTCCCATGAGGTTCTTCCTTCAATTGTTTAACCGCAAGAAACTCTTACGAATGACTAGGTCTATGGCCTGTCATGGCGTCGGAGAAGAGGAGTGCCGGCGCCAATATTTCGGTCAACCCAAGAACTAAAGCTCTGCCTTCAGTTCTGTGATCCGCTGCTGGAGCGTATCAAGCATTTCTGAAATACCAGCGGCGCCTGGACGCCTGCTCCGTAACTCGACATAGTCAGCCTGGAGCCCTTCAACAAGGGCGATTTTCTCCTCAGTGGAGAGCACACGCTCGAAAAAATGAGGCATGTGGCTTGTCCTGGAGCTCACCATGAAGCTGTGAGCCCAGTCCTGGGTGTATTCGCAGCATGGGCAGACCCAGCCCTGCTCCGTGGCGATCAGTACGCCTTTGTCGCCACCCTCCTCGCCATGCGGGTCATCCCCACGGTTGCCGCAGGTGAATGGAGGCATCTTGTGCCCGAAGTCGGTACCGGTCTGGTATTCGTTCAAACCCTGCACCTGTACAGCGGTGAATGGTGCCCGGATTTTCTCGAGTATTCCCATGGATCAAAACCTTTCGTGGTTGCTGAAAAACGCTGGATCGGGAGAGTACAACGACTAGAATAGGTTCTCCAGAAAAACCGACTCCAGCTCGTAAGGATCAAGATGTCCGGCTTTCGAATGCTAAATATTGACAGAATCAAGGGCGAGCTTTGCGTAGGCCTTAGCGAACAGGTAAAGACCTTTGACCCGGTAGCAGTGTTGCTCTGGCTCCGTACGGTTCAAGACTTCTACCGCAATGATGGCTGCAAAATGAGTTTTGATGAACCGACCCGCCTATTTCTGATCGATGCGGGCGCCGGCGCAATGGACACCATAACAGCCATGTCCGAACCTGGTCGCCTTCTGCTTGAGGTCGTCGGTAAAGCCCTCTCCATGCCCGCCAGGGATGATTTTGACGATAACCTTGAGCTGATAGCCCAGGTGCTGGTGCGTGCTAAGACCCTGCAAGCTCATAAGGGGAAACTGAAGCTGGTTTACACGGTTCGCAGGCCTCCAGGTGACGGGCTTACGCTGATCGTCTCGTTGCGCTCTGACGTGTATGGCTCCTTCGGCCTTGAGGCCGGCTTGCTTGTAACAAACGCCCTACTGGCCGCGCTTAAGCGTGAGCGGCAACGTGGCGTTTACCTGCTTAACCCACCTGTCCCTGAGGGTTTTGATCGTAGTGCATTGCGACCAGGCCCGCGCTACGACAATTGGTTGGATGGTGATGCCCTTCGCATATTCATCAATCACGTCCTCACGTTGAGTACTGAGGAGATCAAGGCAAACCTGAAGCTCATCAAGTCAGTGCGTGATCACTACCTGTCCTTCGAGAAAGGCCTGGAGGATTAGTCCTCGGCGTCCGTGGCAGCACTCTGAATTAATCGAGGGTGCTGCCTGCAGGAGTTCCATGATCCGTTCCTCGGTATCTGTGATTTTTGTGGCAGGCCCGCTCGGATTAAACTGCTTCAGGGGCTGACAGAGAGTAGCGATACACATGCGTGCCTTCGATCAGGGCGCGCACGATGCTGCCGGCATCCAGCAGCTCACTCACGCACGTTCCGAGGCTTACGCAGCTCTCGGCCAGGCCGAGGTCTCGGCGAAGCTCAGGGGCGGTCATGGGACGCTTGGCTAGAGCATCGAGCAGGCGCCGATGGGTTTGGGAGTTTAGGCGCTCTGGGGCAAACGTGGTACAAGATGGTGAGGCTGTAGTGGAAGCTAGGTTCATGCTGCTCTCCTGGTGAATCTAAAGCTCCGGGGCATAGGTTTTAAGCGCCATGCTTTGTTTGGAGACAAAGACGCTGATTGCTATCAAAAAGAACCGTCAATATATGGCAATTAAAGATCATCAGCAAGCGTAGGAAGTGCTGAGTTCATTGGTATTGAACCTAGATTGACACCCAGCGGCTGCGCCCTTAGCATGAACCCAAGCACAACCCCCACGCCTCGGGAGGCTCCGTCCTCACTGCGCACCAGGGGGTTTCTAATTCTGATCTGATTGACTTCGTGGAATGATGAAATGACCTGTTATCCAGGAGAAGGTGCACAGAAGCCGTTCGACGGCTCTGATGCGTGTTTGAAGGGATCCGAGCCGCCTCCTCCGGCTCGTAACTGGCAGCATGCTGCGGCCAGAACGACAGTGGCCTATCTTCAGTCTTTCCACGAGCTACGTGATGCGCTCAGTCTCAAACTTTGGCCTGAGACCCGACGCGTCAAGCTAATCAATGACCTGGTCAAGCTGATCGAGACCCATTTCAGCGAGGAAAATGAAGTTGTGTCGAAAAAGATCTTCGATCACCTGAGCAAAGCCGAGGGATTCGATGTTGAGTTTGCCGTCTTCGAAAAAGACGAGGTGAAAGGCATGAAGGAAGATATCTACGCTGAAATTGAGGAAGCTCACCGGTTAGCTATTGCCGCGTAGAGCTCGCACCGCCAGCTCACGTCGATAGGCTCAGTCCTCAATGCGCACCTGAGGTTCTTAACTCCTCAGAAGAACCCCATAACGCTCTTGCAGGTTCCCAGATCCCTGAAGGTCGCATCCACGCTCTGAAAGTCAGTTTTGTCGACCAGAAAGACCTTTCCGTCCTTCGCTCGCAGTAGTAAAACGGTAAGGCTGGCGCCGGTGCCGAGATACAGCACGCCCTTCTCTCCCAACTCGCGTTCTTCAGTGTAGGCCACCATGTCCTCAGCGGTGTACAGCGAGCCCTGCTCCACTGTCAGGCCATCCGGGTGTTCGGTGAAATACTCCAGGAGGTCTGCCGGCGCCGGTGTGCCGTAAGTCTTCTCGAACCACTTGGGGAATTTCTTCATTTGTTGTCGCGCTCTGTACTGGGCTGATGCCTGATCATAACGAAGCCGCGTACCTGGACGCAAAAAACCCCGGCCTATGCAAGCGCCGGGGTTATCCATGTGTTCGGGTTCAGGCTTTGCTGGCGGTCGGTGCAGGTTTCGTATCCACACAAGCCTTCAGGGCCTCAAGCGTTGATTCAGGGAGCTTCTCGCGTGCTGTGCACACCGCATCAATCCAGTCCGGATACTTGTCGGTATTGGAATCGATGACTTCGAGCAGGCTGATGAGCGCGTAGCCATTTCTGGCGGTATGTTTTGCATGACCATTTCCTCCTGTTGGTCTGCGGCACACTTTATAGCCCGGCAGCCAGTTCAGCAAGTCAACTCAGCACCTTGGCGCAGATCAAACGCATCGTTGCCCCTTGGTCGCTTGTTAAAACGAGGGTTGCCCATATAGTTCCGGCGAGACGACCTGGTGAGCGCTACAACCTCGTTGCGCTCTGTGATGTAGCCGTTCTCATCGAACGTATCGACGACCCGCTCAACAAAGACATCCAGCCACTGCTCAACCCTAGAGTCTGTAGGCAGGGATTTTATAAGCATGCGAGGTAGGCTCGAAGAAACCATGTCGTGCTCATCGTCGTAATCATCCGGCACAAGATAACGAACCCGGTGGGTAGCGACGTGTTTATCAGCCACGGCCCAGCGGGTTACGACCGTAAATTCACGGACTGTTTGCGGCGAATTGATCAAGATGCCTTCGGCGCCCCATTCCGCATCTCGTCGACATGCAACCAAGTACTGACGGTTGCGATAAATCTGACACAGCGCGAGGTCGGTACCGCCTTGTAGAGTCAGGTCGAACTCGTTGATTGTCAGATCGAGCAACGCACACGGCTCGGTGGCAAGTATGCATGGAACGATATGGATAAACATTAAGCACCCCTGGGAAAAGACAAAAGCCTCACGCTGACTTAAAGCGCTGGTTCGATCAGCTGGTCATCAACCTGGCCCTACCGTGTTGCGGCTGATTCGAGTCGTTGGAGCCGCTCCGACAGGTCTTGGATTTTGTGGTTTACGTCAGTCATCAGCTTCGCAGCGTTGACACGGGAGAACAGCACTCGGTAAGTCTTAGGGCTATTTCCGATCTGTCGAACCTGAAACTCCACGGCAACACCGTCACAATCGATGACGCCACTGCACCCATCGTCGAACACCACATTTTTGGACACTGCATCGCACATATTGAAATGCGCCCCCAGCACAACATAGGCGTCTTCTTGCATATCTTGCTGGGCTTTAGCGGCGATCATATGAACTTCCCCGGACGCGTTCGTCAGCCCGAAACCTCGCCCTGCGATCAGATACAGCTCAGAAAGAGCTGACTTGGCGACTTCTGCTGCGATATCAGTGAAAATATTGTTGCTGGTCATCAGAATTCCTCTCAGTTCACAACGTCGCCTGCACGGTATCCGTCAACGGACTCAGCCCCGTTTTATCTCCGGGGCTCAGTCTGTTCAAAAGTGCCCCGCTTCGAGGCACTTCATGAGTGTTACGCCTGGGCGTTTTCAACCGCGATGGACTCAACCTTCTGGAAGCCCTGCGGCAGCTTGTTGCCCTTCTTGCCGCGCATGCCACGGTAAGCTTCCATGTCGCCAGACTTGATGGTCATGGTGCGCTTGCCGGCAGTCACAACCAGGTTGTCGTCCTTGGAGTGCACGATGAGTTGAATCATCAGTTCTTCACGTTTTTCCGCACGCTCGCTCGGAATGCTGATGATCTTGTTGCCCTTGCCTTTACCCAGCTCCGGCAGGTCGCTCACTGCGAAGGTCAACAAACGGCCTTCGGTGGTGATCGCAGAGATCAGATCCGTTTCCGGGTTCTGGATCAGTACCGGTACCGAAGAACGTGCACCGTTTGGCATGTTGAGCAGCGCTTTGCCGTTCTTGTTCTTTGCCTGCAAGTCTTCGCCTTTGACTACAAAACCGTAGCCAGCGTCGGAGAAGATCACGTACCTGGCGCTGTCGTCAGGCATCATCACCCACTCGAAAGACGCCGCTGGCGGTACCGACAACTTGCCAGTGAGTGGTTCACCCTGGCCACGGGCCGATGGCAGCGTGTGGGTCGGCAGCGAGTAAGTGCGACCAGTGGTGTCCATGAACACCGCTGATTGGTTCGAACGCCCAAGTGCGGCGCCTTTGAAGCCATCGCCGGCCTTATACGACAAAGCCTGGCCATCGATGTCGTGGCCCTTGGCGCAACGCACCCAGCCCTTATCGGAAAGCACTACGGTTACAGCTTCGGACGGCATCAGCTCGGTGTCCGACAGCGCCTTGGCTTCTGCACGGGTTACCAGTGGCGAGCGGCGGTCATCACCGTACATTTCAGCATCTGCCAGAATTTCCGAGCGTACCAGCCCACGCAATTTCACTTCGCTGCCCAGCAGCGCATTCAGGCCGGTGCGCTCTTCGATCAGATCCTTTTGCTCATTACGGATTTTCACCTCTTCCAGGCGAGCCAACTGACGCAGACGCGTTTCGAGGATGTAGTCAGCCTGCACGTCAGTGAGCTCGAATGTGGCCATCAGGGCCTGTTTCGGGCTTTCCTCGGTACGGATGATCTCGATCACCTTGTCCATGTTCAGGAACGCGATCAGCAAGGCGTCCAGCAGGTGCAGACGCTTGTTTACACGATCCAGGCGGAACTGCAGGCGGCGACGTACTGTGTCGATCCGGTAGTGCAGCCATTCGGTCAGCATATTGCGCAGGTTTTTTACCTGTGGGCTGCCATCCAGGCCGATGACGTTCATGTTCACGCGGTAGCTGGTTTCCAGCTCAGTGGTCGCGAACAGATGCTGCATCAGCTCGTCCAGGTCGACGCGGTTGGAGCGTGGGATGATCACGATACGGCAAGGGTTCTCGTGGTCAGACTCGTCACGCAGGTCGGCGATCTGCGGCGCCTTCGACGGCTTGGCCTGCATCATCGCTGCAATCTGTTCCAGCACCTTGGAGCCAGACACCTGGTGCGGCAACGAAGTAATGACCACCTCGCCATCTTCGATCTTGTACACGGCCCGCATACGCAGAGAACCACGGCCCGAGCTGTACATCTTCAGCAGTTCGGCCTTCGGCGTGATGATCTCGGCTTCAGTCGGGTAGTCCGGGCCCTGGATATGCTCCATCAGCTGTTCGACGGTAGCCATCGGCTCATCAAGCAGGCGCACACAAGCGGTCGCCACTTCGCGCAGGTTGTGCGGCGGCACGTCGGTGGCCATACCTACAGCGATACCGGTGGTGCCGTTCAGCAGAATGTTCGGCAGGCGAGCCGGTAGCGTGATCGGCTCTTGCAACGTGCCATCGAAGTTCGGGCCCCAATCAACGGTGCCCTGCCCCAGCTCGGACAGCAGAGAGTCAGCGTAACGCGACAGACGTGCTTCGGTGTAACGCATGGCAGCGAAAGACTTGGGATCGTCCGGCGCACCCCAGTTACCCTGGCCGTCGACCAGCGTGTGACGGTAGCTAAACGGCTGCGCCATCAACACCATCGCTTCATAGCAGGCTGAGTCGCCGTGCGGGTGGAACTTACCGAGCACGTCGCCCACGGTACGGGCTGACTTCTTGTGCTTGGAGTCAGCGTCCAAGCCCAACTCGCTCATCGCGTAGATGATACGACGTTGAACCGGCTTCAGGCCGTCGCCGATGTGCGGCAGTGCACGATCCAGGATCACGTACATCGAGTAGTTCAGGTACGCCGACTCTGTGAATTCGTGCATCGGGCGTTTCTCGACACCGTCGAGGCTCAGGTCTGTAACTTCAGACATTGGAATTTTCTCCATCAATTTGGTTGGCAGCCAGGATGACTTCTGGCTGCGGCAATACAGGTGGCTCTGGAATCAGGAAGGGCCCGAGCATTTACTTGAGTCTGTCACGCCAAGACCTCAGCCAAGTTGCCCTTGGTTTCGAGCCAGCTCTTACGGTCGCCAGCGCGTTTCTTGGCCAGCAGCATGTCCATGATTTCGCGGGTCGCATCGAAATCGTCCAGGGTCAGTTGCACCAGGCGCCGGGTGTTCGGATCCATGGTGGTCTCACGCAGTTGTGGCGGGTTCATCTCACCCAGCCCCTTGAATCGGGTCACCTGCGGCGTGCCGCGCTTATTCGAAGCCTTGAAACGATCCAGAATACCGTCACGCTCGGCTTCGTCCAGGGCATAGAACACTTCCTTTCCCAAGTCGATACGGTACAGCGGCGGCATGGCGACATACACGTGGCCAGCCATTACCAGTGGGCGGAAGTGCTGCACGAACAAGGCGCAGAGCAAGGTCGCGATGTGCAGACCGTCAGAGTCGGCGTCGGCGAGGATGCAGATCTTGCCGTAGCGCAATTCAGTGAGATTGTCCGAGCCTGGATCGATGCCCATCGCCACGGCGATGTTATGCACTTCCTGGCTGGCCAACACTTCGCCGCCGTCGACTTCCCAGGTGTTCAGGATCTTACCGCGCAGCGGCAGAATGGCCTGGAACTCTTTATCGCGAGCCTGCTTGGCGGAACCGCCTGCAGAATCACCCTCTACGAGGAAGAGCTCGGAGCGCTTGCTGTCCTGACCCGAGCAGTCAGCCAGCTTGCCCGGCAATGCTGGGCCCTGGGTGATCTTCTTGCGCTCGACGTTTTTGTTCGTCTTCAGACGGCGACGGGCGTTGTCGATAAACATCTCGGCCAGCGCCTGGCCCTTCTCAGGGTGGGCGTTGAGCCACAGGCTGAAGGCATCCTTCACCACGCCAGAAACGAACGCCGACGCACTACGCGAGGACAGTCGCTCTTTGGTCTGGCCAGAAAACTGAGCCTCCTGCATTTTCAGCGAAACAACGTGCGCAACCCTGTCCCAGATGTCTTCGGGGGTCAGCTTCACACCACGCGGCAGGATGTTGCGGAATTCACAGAACTCACGCACCGCATCAAGCAGACCCTGACGCAGACCGTTAACGTGGGTGCCGCCCTGAGCAGTCGGAATCAGGTTGACGTAGCTTTCCTGAATCAACTCGCCGCCTTCTGGCAGCCAGAACAATGCCCACTCGACCGCTTCTGTATCGCCGGCGAACTTACCGGTGAAGGGTTCATCCGGCATTTTCAGAGAATCGTTACAGGCATCAGCCAGGTAGCTGGACAGGCCGTCTTCGTACAGCCACTCGGTGATCTCACCGGTGTTTTTGTCTTCGAAACTTACGGAGAGGCCTGGGCACAGAACCGCCTTGGCCTTGAGCACGTGCTTGAGGCGGCTGACGGAGAACTTGGCGAAGTCGAAATACTTCGGGTCTGGGGCGAAATGAACGCTGGTACCGGTATTCTTCTTGCCAACCGTGCCGAGTACTTCCAGCTCAGTCGCTTTGTAGCCATCAGCGAAAGTGATGCGGTGAAGCTTCCCGTCCCGGCGAACCTGGACTGCTACGTGGGTCGACAAGGCGTTTACCACGGAGATGCCCACACCGTGCAAACCACCAGCGAAATTGTAGTTCTTGTTGGAGAACTTACCGCCTGCGTGCAGCTTGGTCAGGATCAGCTCAACACCGGAGACCTTCTCTACCGGGTGAACATCGACAGGCATGCCGCGACCGTCGTCGATGACTTCCATCGAGTTGTCGGGGTGCAAGATCACCTGGATCGACTTGGCGTGGCCGGCCATTGCTTCGTCGACGCTGTTATCGATGACTTCCTGGGCCAGGTGGTTTGGCCGCGTGGTGTCGGTGTACATGCCGGGCCGTTTACGTACCGGATCTAGACCGGAAAGTACCTCAATGGCATCTGCGTTATAGCTTGTTGGCTGTGTCATTGTGCTGGCTCTTTTTCTTCAACGATTCTTTTGATGGCGGCGCGTTCCAGGTTCTGTTTTTCCACCTTGGCTTGCTGCGCATCCACGATTTCTTTGATTTTGGCGATGTTCTGATCGCGCTGGCGTTCGATGGCCTCGATATGTGCCCGCACGCGCCTTTCGTCTTTGGTCAGCTCGGCAACATACGCATCAAAATCAGGAATCCGAGACTCAAACATGGCCATGGTCGAGGTGCGATAGTCAGGATCCATGATCATCGAGAACCGGTCGCGACTTTTGAAATAAGGATCCAGAGTGCTCCAGTACTCCAAGGTATGTTTGGCCAGTTTCAGGCTTGCAGCAGGATCCTTCTGGCGAGCCAGTGATTCCAGGATCTGATAGACCAAAATGCCCTTATCGCGATCACGTAGCTTGACGCCCTGATGTTCCTTAACACGGTTCAGATAGCTTACAGCGTGCTCATACGAGCGTGTAAAGAGCGCCTGACTTACCTTTACGGACGCAGCCGCTTCCGGTTGGTCTTGCACTACCCGGTTTACGAAGTCGTAAGCCAACTCGTATTGTTCGTCGGTGTGCTTGTCACTGTCATAGGTAACCAGTGCTGCCAGGGCACCCAGCGCCGACGACAGGCTTTCGCCGATAACGAAATCAACTTTTTCCTTCTCCTCGAATTTCTCGCGCAGGTCTTTAAAGACCGGCATCGCATCCAGAGCTTCCCGAGACGGTAGCGGCCTTGGCGACTTGGCGTAGCTACCGATGTGCTTAGGACTGCCTTCTACCATTCCACGGTAGGCGTCAACCGCGCTCAATGCCATGTAACCGGCGATGGTCGGCAGGCGATCCAGCGCTTTGATCATGGATTTGTTGAAATCATCGATCTCGGCCTGGGAGATCGGGCTGTCTTTAGGCTTATGGTGCGCCTTGTAGTAGTCGGTTGCCTGTTCGTAGGTGCGATAAGCTTCACTGGAATCCAGATGCGTGCGCATGATTCTGGATACTGGGTAATGCTCGGCCTCAGCCAGAAACGCCTGCAGACCACTTGGCGAACCCAAACCGAATCCCGCCAGATACAGTGGTGGATAGCCTTCTGGGTTCGGCTCGATGATGTTCAGGAAAGCGGTTACCACCCCAAGGAACTCGGAAGTAGTCTTCACCTGGGTGAAAGGGCTTTCGGCGACAATGCTGAGGGCGACTTCGGCTTTTTCAACGCTGATGCTTGGACGCTCATTTGACTTAATAAAGCCATACCCGGCCACGCTAAGAATAAATACAAAACCGGCACCGAAACACAGGGCCTGGATACCTGATAACTTTTTTGCTTGCGGCTTTAAGCTCACTGCTCGATTCCTTCTGCTGGCTTACTTAGCGCAAGCACTACTGATTGCTGGTTGGTCTTTTGTGGTTGCTGAGTCTGATAGCTCTGCTTGTAGCTTTTGCGCAGTGTCCTGAAGAAGAACATCGCCCTGTCACGCTCCAGCGCTGCCGTCACAACCTGTTGGGCGGTGCCATCGACAAATTCCTTTGCACCCCAGGTCTTGGTCATGGCCAGTAGGATCAGATAAGTGCCTGCTGGATCCTCAAGGCGCTTGATTCGCTTATCCAGCAGCTCCTGGAACGCAATGTAGTCAGCTGAGGTGAAGGGTGGCGTTTGCTGAGCACCGAATTTAACGGCTTCAAGGCATCGCTCGAAGCTCATCATCCAGTGCACACGATCCACGCCGGCGAGCACTTCAGATGTAACGTCGTACTCGCCCTGCCCTTTGGTCAGCGCAGCCCCATTGGCAATGATGTCCTGCATGAACGCCATCTCAGGCTTGGCGACACGACCATCAGCCAAGACCATCAACGCTGAGGCCGCGCCGAGAATCTCCGCTTGAGTCTTCACGTCAGCAAAGGGCGCGACGTTCAGAATATCGACATGCCGTTGCACATCAGCAACTGACGGCTGAGGCTTAAAATGGCTTTCCAGCGCATAGGCCGTTACGCCAAGCGCAGCTAGCACCGACAGGCAGAACACTGATTTTGTAATCCGGAATTTTGGCATAGCCTGTAATCTTCCAATCGCAAAAGCTTGCGCAATGCCGGTGGCATCGCTGGTAGGTGGCGAATTATCGCAACAATTTGCGCAATGTCAATTCTTGATATTTGTTTGCCAGCAAAAGCGCCATCAAGAGCCAAGCGTAGCCGCCGTTGGCGGAGATCCGACTCTCTCGATAAGCTCTAGAATCAGGCTTCCGCGACATCATCAATGACTTGCATCAGGCGTTGAATCTCAAGTTCGTGCCGCTCATAGTGGGCGTTGAACTTCTCGATCTGCACTAAGCGCTCAAGTGCCAGCGTGGTAATCGTTTCAACGGTTTCGCCAGTGATGACGAGCAGGTTGAGAAAGACGTTGAGCAGGTTCAGGCACTCGTTCCGGATCATGGTCAGCGGCGAGTTTGAGGCCATGTGATCAATGTCCTCGACGACCTTGGCCAGCTGCCCCATCGATTTGATCCCTTCGTCCAGGCATTCCTGAACGCCCATCGGGGTGAACCTCAGGTGATCCATGATCAGCGCGTTGCAGACATTCATCATGGACATCACCACAATGAAACCGTCGATGCTCTGGGCCTTGATCAGCTTCAGGTTGTCGTTGAAGGTCAAGTCCTGGGCGGCGCCGTAGATGCGTTAGATGTACTTGCACTGGTGCAGCACCAGGTGCTTCAGCCGCTCAGGCTTGGCCAAGGTGTAGATGTCGGAGTGAAAGATCCGATCATGCAGCTCCTGGCGATATTGGAGATCGTCGATCAGAGGGCGCATCTCTGGCGGTATACCCTTCGTTGGCTGTGTCATTTTTACCCCTTTAAATCGTCGTAATGAGTTGGAAATGCTATGCTTTGCGCCTGATCACAGGCATAGGAGCCATATTTTGACCGATATTCAACGCGACCAGGCTGTATGGATGCTTTACCAGGGCTACTGGCGTTGCGTCTATTTCAAGTGGCTCAGCGGTACCACTCATTTCTTTAGCGTTGGCCGTAAGATGCAGGCCACCCTCTCCGCAGAACGCAGCGCATGCTACACCTCGGCCAGAGCCGGGCTGAATGCAGCGTTGGCGCCGAAAGACACGCGCAACCAGATTCGTTACATCCTGGAGCAGTTGGTGTTATCCAGCCGAGACTGCTCGTGCTTTCCGCAAAACCTGTTGGCCTGCCGCCTGAGAATGCTGGGCGGAAGCCAGGACACGGTCAGCCGCGTGTTGAGTGGAACGACGCCGGTACCGGAAGCCATGGCCGAGGTTATGGAGCTGTCTGATCAGCAACAGGTAGCCTAAATTGAGTGAAGGAGTACTTCGGTACTCCCTTCTCCCCCCTACGCGCTTGCCTTTTCGTTCAGCGCCTTGATCTGCAGCTGTGTTTGAATCCACGACCAGCCAACCACCTCCTCAACATAAATGTCGAATGTCGCAGCGTCCAGGCCGGCTTTTACTAGCCAGTTCCCCTTGCGTGGTTTCGCATCAGGTCTGTCCTTGTAGGTGACTTTCACTGTCCAAAAATCACCGCAATGTCTGTTCATTGTTATCGAATCGACCTCTCGCCCTTCCGGACGACATCCATTCGCTTGATCCATTACGTAAGCCCGTAGCAAGGGCCCGAACGATGCAAAGCGGTCAGTTTTTCCCATGTGTACTCCGTTTCCTCTAGAGACCTGTAGGTGATATCAGAATGATTTTCAGACGGCAGTATCGCCATAGCTGGCGAAGCCGTCAATTCATGTGAATTATCAGGACTTCGAACGGAGCCAAGACTGGCCATTTAATGGCCTTTGTGGGATAATTCGTTGATTGGCAACAGCGTTGCCTTCTACTCTTTAGGTGACGAAATGGACTATTCACTGCTTACCGAACTGGTGCCCGCACCCGGCGCCGAAATCAATTTCAAGCGACTCCTGGAAGTGATTCCACTGCTGGCGCCTCTGGCCACCACCCCTCAAGACCCGGTGTTTCATGCCGAAGGTGACGTGTGGACGCATACCAAGATGGTGTGCGTGGCGCTGGTCAACAGCCAGCCATACGCCGATGCGTCTATCATAGATCGCTTTGTGCTGTTCTACGCAGGCTTGCTGCATGATATTTCCAAGCCAGACACCACCGTCATTGACGAAGTGAGCGGAAAGATCAGCCAGCCAGGCCACTCACGACGCGGTGCCATTGACGCTCGCATTCTGCTTTGGCGTGCCGGCGTGCCTTTCGATATGCGCGAAACCATCTGCCGAATCATCAGCGTGCATCAGGTGCCGTTCTTTGCGCTGTCTGGCGACCGTCGTGGCACCCCACCTGAGTTCACTATCGCCAAGCTGTCCTGGGAGCTTCCGATTTGGATGCTCTGCGCCGTGGCCACCGCCGACATTGTCGGTCGTACCTATCACGGCAAGCAGGCGGTGCTGGATGAGATCGAGGTGTTTCGTCTGCTCGCTGAGGAGTTAGGTGCTTTGAATGGGCCGGTGCAGTTTGCCGACCCGTACACGCGTCAACGCTACTTCGCCGGCGCCAACGTGCAGCCAGAGTACGCCCTCTTCCGCGAGAAGGTTGGCTCGAAGGTGATCGTGATGTCGGGGATGCCCGCCAGCGGCAAGAACACCTGGGTGGAGAAGAACGCACCAGGGCTGCCGGTCATCTCTTTCGACGATGCCCGCGACGAGTTGGGGCTAGCCCACGGCAAGAACGAAGGAATGGTTGCCCATCATGCTTTCGACATGGCCAAAGAGTTGCTGCGGGCCGGCAAGCCATTCGTGTGGAACTCGACGCACCTGAGCAACCAGATGCGAACGAAAACCCTGGATCTGCTGCACGGCTACCATGCTGATGTGCGCATTGTGTACCTGGAGCACCCCGAGGACGTGATCTACGCCAGGAACACCAAGCGTGACACCTCTCTGCGCAACAAGGACATCACCAAGATGCTGTTTCGCTGGGAAGTGCCGGTACCATCGGAAGCGGCGACAGTCGAATACATCGTTGAAAACGCTAACCCGGTGAAGCGCAGAATAAAGTAATCTGAAGCGGGCCTGCTCGGGCCCGCCCATTAAAAACTTCTAAGTGCGAATGTCTTGTGTTACATACTGATTAAATAGACTGGCAGCAAGCTTGTTGTCATCCGGTGGGAACCCATTGTTCGGTTCTGATAAATACTTGTCGTTTATTTCAAATACAGCATCAATGGTAGCCATCGAACGGCTGACGAACATTGGGATCCAAGCACCAGACTTGGTTATATGGAGAACACCAACATATGTGGCAGATTTCCCGTTATCAGTTGAAACACTAATACTGTCGTTGTAAAACAAAACCGCTCTCTCCCAGCGATCATGGAGACAGTGATTTGCAACAGCCTTCATCAACCAATCGTTTTTATCTGAATCCCGTGGCGAATCAAAGAAAAATGCGCGAACTTTATATCCCTTTGGGGATAATAGGTTAAAGCCTGCAGGCGAGTTCCAGCCCGCTATTTTTTGGGAGCCTTCTATTATTGGCCACCCCATTGACTCACAAAATTTTATGCACCCACTTGGGTCGACCTTATGTTTCATTAAGCATCCTTAGCTTATAAATTAAGTCTAAATCGCCTGCTTTTGCCGCAAAGCTCCAAAGCATACAGCAATAACCAAATATCTGCAAAACAACTTAAAATCAGTAGCTTTGTATTACGCTTCTAGTGATTTCTGTTCACCTTCCCGGCATCCTTGAATCGGTCAGGATCTTTAACGGCCAGATCAGCTGGAGTGGCTGGTCGCTCGATGCTGATATGAGTACCCACAGGTTGAAGAGAGCCTATTGGGGGCTTCACACTCAGCACTGAAAATCGCCGTTTCATTGTTAAATCATTGCCATCTCGGTTGATGACCTCATCCACAACAAAGCCGCTTAGTTTCGCAAGCGCCTGGCAGTCAGCCATCGAATTGCAAACCATAAAATTCGGGACTTTTGCCATTGTTTTTGCAGTGCCCATGACAGCCAACCTTTTGCAGATCCTAAACAGGAAATGGTAGCTGTAGTGGCAGTTCATTGACGTCGATTTGTTCATCGAAATGGCTATCAGACCTATTCCAAAATCGAACTTCCCGATGCGTAACGAATCAACAAGGTAGCCAGCGTCAAAGTAATAACGCTGGCGCTGGCCGGGCCTATGGGTTTTGCTTGGCCTCGTTCCCAATATACTTGCCCCCGAAAGCGTAAGCCGCCCCGATGGTTTCGCGGATTCGTCGGTCAAGACGGTTAGCCTCTGGATCTTTGAGCTGAAAGTCCTGCTCAACCCAGGCCTTGGTCAGATCGCTGAGCAACTCATGGCTGTTGGCCTGTGACGCCTCCTTGGTGAGGTACACCAGCGCCCCTACAGCGTAACCAACATCCTTGATCGACAGTGGCTCCTTGGTCGTGGCTGAGTACTGCTGCAGCACGCCGGAGTACCAGTCATAGGCCTGGCGCATCTGCACCTGGTCGAGTTCACCAAGCCTTGCGGTTAGCTCTGGTGCAATCAGTGACTTCTGGCCGGGCAGCGGTTGTCCTGGAACAGTAAAAGTGGCTTTACCGAAGGTCGCCTCAACGAACGCCAGCTCGCCCTCTTCCCGTCGACCGTCGACGTTCACCATCAATGCCGAGATGGCGCCGGCCAACGCGGACGGGTTGGACTTGATGTTTGTCAGCAAACGCACCTGCTTCTGCAGGCCTTCACTGGTCAAGAGCTGGGCGTGTTCGGTTTCAGCCTTGGCGGTGTGGCTCTGAAACAGGGAATGACAGGTGGCGCCGGCGATGAAACTAAAGCCGATAATCCCCACAGTTTTGAGGCTGAGACGCATAGAAAGCTCCTTGTGGTCGTGGCCCATGGTCACGCGTTGCCCTCTTCCCGTCAATTATCTCCATATCTTTGAAGGGAAAAAAAGGCCGGAGGTGTTATCCCCGGCCTCTGGCTATTCGAACCGAACGTTATTCATCGACCTCGACAGTGAACGTTGACCGTCCGCTTGCCTCGAATCGCTTTTTCAACTCAGGCCGTAGCACCTCGATGAAGTTTTTGCTGTTGTGCGAAGCCTCATGAATCAGGGCGTCGAGGGACTCGTGCCGACTGTAGTCCTCTCCCGCTTCACGCATCTTGTCCTGATAGGCCTCCTCCAAGATGTCCTGATCCCTTACGAGCAAGAGCCTGGCCAGATACCGTAAACATTCCCGCTTGGTCTTACCTGATGCTAAGCCGTGGTCGTAGTCATCATGGTGCAAGATCCAGCACGATGAGTGCTTGTCGATGTAGAAACCTTCGTAACTCATTCTGTCCATAGCTTGGTTTCAACAGGTGCAGGTGGGTTTGCTGCGGCTTCAGCAGCTTCAGCTTGCTTGCGCTTTTCGATGGCATCGTTGCGACGACGAATGTAATCCTCGTTCGGCTCTTCCATGTACTCAGGGTCGAAATTGCGATGAATCACGTAGATGCCGTTGACCTTCAGGATCAGTGACGAGGTGATAAACGACGTCGCGATGCCTGTGGTGGCCATCTCGAGCCAGCGGAAGGCATGCCAGGCCACAATCCAGTCTGCATCGAAGGCGTCTGGCCAGGTCGAAACCACCCAGCGGTTCATGAAAATCGTCACCACCGTGAAGATCACAACCAAGATGGTCTCAGCCAGCCAGGTTAGCCAGATCTGCTTCGTGTGTTTATCGAATGCAGGCAGGCCTACGGTCAGGTTGTCCTTCATACGCTTTTTCAGAGCGACAGACTGATCAAGTTTGGAGCCGGCGTAGCACCACGTTGCCAGGATGTTCACGAACGGAATGAGCACTAGAATGCCTACGGTCAGCAGGGCCTTAAAGCGTTGCACGGTTGACCAAAAGGCCATGAATTTTTTCATTTCAGCGCCGATCTCACAGGTGATTTGAGGGGGTTGTGCGCGTAGGGCGCGGTTTGGAGCACGAAGCCTATAAGCTGACTGCACGCACTGTCAATTCATGCCTATTGATTGATGGCCATATCGCACCATGTTAAAGTGATATCCACCCAAACCTCCAAGGAATTCAGCATGTCCGGTAAGATCACCATGCAGGCCCTCGCTCTAAGGCAGCTGTCAGTCATCCTTGATGATGAGCAGGCGCTCAGCTTGTGGGAAGAAGTTAAAACCGAACTTATACAGCGCGACATGGCGAACACCGTCAAAGAGGTTGAAGGCAGCACAACCGGCAACCTTGACACTTACCCAAGAAATGACGTCCTGCTAGTGTTCGCAGTCATCATGACCGACCACGAAGACTGGCCATGCAACGGCGACCGCAAAAGTCACGGAGACTTCGTGAATCAGTTGGTTGCGACCCTCAAAGAGCGCGGGTACACGCCGGCATGACGGCGCCCTCCCTCCCCCCTGTCATCACCACATCCTCAAGGCTCTATCATGCCCCTACCCGATAAATTCAGTGTCAGCACCTACAAGGGCCTGCTCATGGCCAGCGTGGCGCTGCTGTCTTTCGTGGTTCTGTTCTTTGTGCCGGCGATCAGTCAGGATCCGGCCTATCACCTGTTTGTGGATCACCGACACTTGCTGGGAGTCGACAACTTCTGGAACGTCGCCTCGAATCTGCCGTTTGTGTCGCTGGGTATCTGCGGCCTGGTGCTGACCTACTTCGTGAAGAAGCGCCGGGCCGGGGTTATCGCTGCAGATGAGGCAACGCCCCTGTTTACGACGTTCTTCATCGGTATCCTGCTGACCGGCTTCGGCTCGGCGTACTACCACTACAACCCGACCAACCTGACCTTGGTCTGGGACAGGCTACCCATGACCATCTCGTTCATGGCCTTTTTCTGCATGGTCATTGGTTACCACGCGAGCATGACCTTGGCAAAAGCACTGCTGGCGCCGCTACTGCTGCTGGGTGCTGCATCGGTCTGTTACTGGTGGTACACCGAGGCAAACGGCCACGGCGACCTTCGCCCCTATGTCCTTGTGCAGTTCCTGCCTATCGTTTTGGTGCCGATCCTCATCAGCAAGACCAAGGCAGAGTTTTTGAAGTCAAAAACCGTCTGGCTGGTGATCACTTATTACGCCTTGGCGAAGGTGTGTGAACACTGGGATGGCGCGATCTATGAGGTATTCCTCTACCTGAGTGGCCACTCGATTAAGCACATGATCGCGGCCCTGGGCGCCTATGTGGTGTACGTGCACCTCAAGCGTGACTTCAGGCAGGAAATGGCAGCCAGGACAACTCGCTAACCCTGGTCATGCAAGGTCGGTTACTCAGCTATGTTGGCCGGCCTGCAAGCCTCAAGCAGGCAATCTAGACGGTCGCAAGGAGATTTAAAGCTTCTATCCCCCGCTGCTCCACAGCAATACTAAAAGAAAATTGCCAGTGAGCAGCGGTAGAGTCAGTTCAAGCTTCATCAGGGACAAGGACTCGCTGCTCCCAAGCAAAGGGGGTATCGGTGCAGCCATGCTCATCATGGTCTTCGACCATTCTGCGGAAGCTGGGCGTTACCAGCGCCGTGGTGATCCAAACAAGGCCTGAGCTTAAGGCTCGGGGCGTAGCGTGTCTGTTGACGGCTGCGTTGGCCATGTCCTCAATTCCTGCCTTGGCGCAAACGCCGCCCGTAGCTCCGGCGAAAGCCAGCCCTGAAGTCAGTTTTCCAGGTAACCAACCGGCGACGGCAAGTATTGGGCGTTCAGATCAGTTGTTCTACGGAGCGAAGGCTTCATCCGAGGTCACCCGCAAGCTTGCCTATGAAACCATGATTTCGAATGCCGCCGAGTTGCCGCCCAGTGGCAAGCTCAAGGCTGTGAATCGGTTTTTCAACGATCAGATCCTCTACCAGACCGACCGTGCGGCCTGGGGCAAAAAGGACTACTGGGCAACTCCTAGCGAGACCTTGGCCAAAGGCGCCGGTGACTGCGAAGACTTTGCCATCTCGAAATACTACGCTCTGAAAGAGCTTGGGCTGGATGAAAGTAAGCTCAAGATCGTTTACGTCAGATCAAACCAGTTCAAGGATCCGCACATGGTGCTGGCCGTCACCGGCAAGCCGGGCGGTGATCCTCTAATCCTGGACAACATCGCCAAGAACATCTCCACCCTCTCCAACCGCACTGACCTGACGCCGGTTTACGCTTTCAATGACTCTGGGCTCTACATGCCCAACGATGACACCCTGATGGCCGGGCCTGAGCGTTTATCCAAGTGGCAAACCGTCATGACCAAAGTCGCTGGCGAACAGCGAAGTGCAAACCTGGCCTCGAACAACGACGGCAAGCCCTTGGATATGTCCATGCTATCGACCGGTGAGCTCAAGTCTTCCAGCGACATTGGCCAGCATCTCAGGGCGGATTTGCTGTCTCAAAAGGCACCTATCTCCCCCGAGAGGACGAAGGTCGACCGATGTGAGTTCGGCCCAAGCTTTGGCGGATGCTAGAGATAATCGTCTTCCCTAGTGCTGCAAGATCGGGTTTCCTCGGGCGTGCAGCGACAATTCTCGCGAGCTTCTGAGTCCGCTTGTTGCCAGGCAGTAGGGTTTTCTTGGCATCGGCGAGAGGATTTTTGGACTTCCCAAAATCAGCCATGGTTTGCGTGGCGAAGAAGGTGCCACCGACCTTCCTGCCAGAGCGGAACATCGAGGTGAGCGAGCCTGTATCTTCCCTCGAAACTGGATTGTGTACGTACTGGTAGATCCCTTCGGCCCGGATGGCATCCATCTGTGCACGCTTCTCGCGGAAAGAATTCAGCTCAGATACATTCTTCCTTTGGCTTTCAAGCGCCTTGAAGAACCCGGAAACCTCATCGTGGATTTCGGTGATGTTCATGGTTTCAAGCAATTCAACCTGCACCGGAGTGAGCGCCTCACCCGCCTTCGTGGCATCCATCAGGATCAGTAGCTGTTCGACGCAAAGCATCACATCCCTCATTGAGGGGTGATCTGACCTAGTCACTTCCCTGCCAGCTGAAAGCCGGTTCAGAGCAAAGATCAGGCTGCACAAGTACGACGGCACCCGCTCTGGCCCAAGTTGATCATCGCCCAGGTTTGCACGGTAAGCGTTCGGATGCTGGTTGGCATTGAAGTAGTACATCCAGCCAAGGGTTTGCGGGGTGAACATACTGAATTGCGGGAGCATAGGAGCAATCAGATCCCCCACTCGCTGACAATTCCTTTGGCTATGGTTTTCCTCCATGAGCCTGCTGTCCGGATCAAAGTCGCCAGAAACCCCTGAGTTATCCAGCATCTGGGCTTTAACGTGTTCATTGAGGTTGACCGATGAGTATTGGCTCAGCGCCAAAGCCAGCTTAACGAGCAAGCCGTCGCTGTAAGCCTCCACAACCGCGTTCTCAGCCTGTTTCGCTCTAGCATCGATCTGTGCCAACAAATGCTCATGAAACGCCTTAGACCAGGCAGGGAATGACTCCTGGGTGTCTTTGGTTGGCTTGTCGGTGAAGTCTGCGACAAGGTCATGGAGCACGGCAGGCACGTTCGACTTGTTCATCCAGGCATTGTTGCGGATGTAGGTCTGGCCATACTCAACGAATGTGTCCTCGGGTGGTAGCAGGGACTCAGCCGGTGGCTCATCTGATCCAGTCATGTAGTTGATCAACTGCAAATCATGAGCGCTAGAGCTTATCTTGCAGCCCTCGATCTTTGCCGGCGCTAGCTCTGTTCTGCAACCATCATCACCTGTATCGCTGAAGCCCTCCTCAAAGTGAACTGGCTGACCGAGCATAATCATCAGCTTGGCCTGGTGGATGCGGTCAGAGTCACGCTGGAACTTGTAGGGGATCATGCCGCCAAGTGGATCATTGAAAATGCGGTATGCCCCACCGATGTTCAGGAGCTGGATCCCTTCTCGGTGTTTGTCGTAGCCGCTTACCGCCTCCAGTAGGCCTGTAAATGCTTCTGGAATCAGATGTTCCCTGAAGAACTTGAGCCTTCGCTTGTCTTTGGTCAGCTTGCGGTAACCCGGCAGGTCAACGAGTTTGTCATCCAGGTCTTTGGGTAGCAGCTTGAATTTCTTGCGCAGTCGATCAAAGGTGAACCCGCGACCATCGCTCAAAAGGGCCAGTTCGAAAGGTGGTGCGCCGGCATCCAGCAGCTCGGGGGTTTCCTTGATCCAGTTACCAAACAGACCTTGCCCGACGTAGTAACCGTATTCGTCCTGGATGTAGAACATACCGTTGGTAGTCCGACTCCCCTGCGCCTCTTCCAGGGCTTCTTTACGACCCTCATTGGTAAACCGGTCAGCCGCGAGGTACTTCAGGTCGTCTGACGGGAAGATCTCCAGCAGTTTGAAATAGCTCAATAGACCCGCAGCGAAAGCGTTCCAGAGGATGGCCTCCTGTAGACCAGCGCGGCTTATCGGAGAATCCTCGAAGGCCGACCACTCCCCTACGCAATCAAGCAGCGTGAAATGATCGTCATACCCAAAGAACTTGGCTACGGCATCCTCAAACGGGCCAGCCGGCAACTGCTCTGCAGGCCAGGAAGCCTGGAGCTTAGGAGTGATCCGAGAAAGGAAGTGCTGGAGATCGGTTTGCTCGAGTGGGATGCGCATGGGTTGCTCGACTGGCAAGCCCGGTACGCGTGAGCGCCGCCCCCGTTGTTACAGCGGAGGGAATCCAGGCCTGGTGGTTAAAATCAGGCCTGGAGTATTCTTAATTATCTAACAATTGTCAAAAATTGACAGGTGCGCCACGGGGCATTACGGGGACGGTGAGTCGTCCAGTTCGCGCTTTGGTGCTGGCGGAATCGACACTACACCTTGTGCGTCAATCTCGAACAGGGTGATCACCGCTGTAGGCGTCTCGGCATCGTAGAAGAACTCTCCTTCGTTGGTCGCTTTAAAGATCTTGGAGGCCGGCACGCGGGCCATGGTTACGTGTTGCGGCTCACATTCGTAGATGGCGGTCGTCACGGCGTGATCCAAGGTCATCCGAAGCATGCGTTCTTCGGGGCTGCGGGCCTGATTGCCCTCTTCGTAGTCGTTGAGCACCCGCTTTGCAAGGCGCGGCAATGTGCGGTACACCGCTATGTAGGCGTAGTCCATAGGGAACAGGTGCTTTACTTCGGTGCTCATCGCCCGGATCAGGGAGTATTCTTGCGGAAACGCGATGTCTTTGAGGCACTCGCCACGGTTGCGCTCGCGGCGTTCCTGGATCGAAGCTGGATTAAGCAGGTGTCCAAACTTCTGCTGGAGCTCGTCTTCGTAAAAGCGAGCGCCCACCAGGGTGCCCTTGGCCACGTAGACTTCGTTGCTGCCGGAAGACTCGCCGGAGATGATGTCGGCTTCGTCGTAGCTGTAGTCCAGGATCACGTCCTTGTCGTCAGTGCCCTCGACGTAGTACTGGAGGAAGTTCAGGTCGGTGCCCAGGAAGAAACCGCCGCGACCGGCGCCACCGGTATTGACCGATCCGATGGTCAGATCCACCGGCCAGCGCATTTCAAGGGTCTGCGCCTTGAGATCCTGCATGCTGAAAGAAACGACTCTGTGACCTACTGGCATCGAAAACCTCGGAACGATTCTGGGGACTTTCCCCGGCGTTGATCTCCCATTATTCACTGTGCAGCCTGGCCAGGCCAAGAGGATTCGAGAGAGGTCGCACCTTCCCCGGAACGGGGCCTCCCATGGCGAGCATCGCCATGATAGTCTAATGCCATTACTTTCAGTGAGGCCTGCAATGGACTCTGTGCTCAAAGCTTTGTATCCAACCAAAACCGAAAATGTGATCGACGTTGTTGAGGCCTGTGGGCACGACATCACTCCCTGGGGGGTCAATCAGGACGGTTCGGTGGTTAAAAATCCCAGTACCAACCAGAACCGGGTGCACAATTGGGCGTTTGAATATCCTGGCCAGCTCAGCTTGGTGCTTCTGTGGCACAAGAAAATGCGTGTAACCGAGGCAGGTATCACTTACACCATCGCACCGTGGGATGAATTTCATCGTTACAAAGCTGAAGGGGCCCCAAAGCGAGCACAATCAGCCAAGAAGCTGGCTGCTATCCTATTTCAAGCTCATCGAGAAGAGCAGAACCTGCATGTGGCCATCGTAGCTCCAGACCCGCAAAAGTCAGAGGACGCCACTGATAGCGTTAAGTATCGGCAACTTGACGACGAACTCTGGCATGTTGGCCGGTTTGACCAAGACTCAATGGAATTCGACATCGTCCGTGGGCCGCGCAAGGTCGAGGACTCCGTACAACAACTCGTGCTGCCGGCGCCTACGGAGGAAACCTACAGCGTGGGCGTCGTGGATCAGTTCATTGGCTCAGACAGGCCGGACACGTATGAGATCAACGGAACGGTTTGTCGACGAGACCCAAAGGTTCGCCAGGCAGTGATGCAGCGTTCAAACGGAGATTGCGAACACTGTGGCCAGAAAGGCTTTAAGACCATTGGCGGCGAATACTTCCTGGAGTCGCACCACGTGATCCCCTTAAGCGAGGGAGGGCCCGATTTGGAAAGCAACGTCATGGCGCTCTGCCCTGCTCATCACCGGGAAGCACACTTTGGCATGGAAAGGGATAGGTTGCGGGAGCTGCTGCTGGAGGGCTTAGCGAAGATGGGGTATTGAGGGATGGCCAAGTGACCGATAAAGCTACTCCAGGGCCGAGCGGCCCTGGAGATCTGGGATGTTACGCCGCTTTGTTGATCAGCGTGGTGACATTGAAACCTTCGGATGCTGGGGATGCATCACCCATCGAGGCGCTGTAAACAGCGAACAGGCTGGTCAGATCCTGGTTAATGTTGATCCACCAGTTCAGGATCTGCAGGAAAATATCGTTCATCGGCTTTTTGACCGCGATCTTTTCGGCGCTGATTGCTTCACGCATGCCAGGCAGTAAACGCACGACAAACTTGTTGATCTCGCCACCGCGCTGCGAGCGCTCACGGCTGTGAATTTCAGTGAACTTGTCGAAACCGACTTGGGCAACCAGCAGTTGCTGGAATTTCAGCAGATCAGGCTTGTGCAGCAGCCAGGACTCAACAGCCATGACAATTTCGCTGTTCGTGCTGCGGTGGCTGCGCTCGGCCAGATCGTTGATGGCCTGGTTCAGGTCTTTCGGAATCCTGATCACGAATTTGGGGGCGGAGCGAGACGGGCAAGTGTTGGCGGCTTTGGTGCTTGTCATGTGGAATTTCCGTGAAAAGTCTAAAATTCTTGGGCTCGGGACTGAGTAATGGTTCCCTGATTTCGTTTTGGTATCATGGCCCAAAAAACCAAACATATCAATAGTATTGACAGGAAAAATCTGTTGCGGCGCACTCAAAATTTTTGAGGTGCGCGCAATGGCCCGTTCTAGAGGCCGCCTTAAAGGTGATATCGACCTCATTGCCAGCGGGTCATATCCTGACATATATTCAATGAATAATGCCTAAACCAGGGGCCATCATGCCACCGAATCAACACAATGCAGCTGTACGTCTGGAAAGCCACAGCATCGGGATCGCTCTCGATCCGGAGTGCAAGCCGGTCTGCCTGATTCTGAGCTACGACACGCTTGAAATGTGCGCAGAGATTGCCTTCAGGGGCCGCACTGCACAAATCGATGAAGGTGACCTGCTGATTCACTCCCCTGTCGGGAGCATGCGCATGGTCAATGTTGGCCAGGCTGTCATCGATGCCGGTGAGTTGAAGCTCCCCATCGTGGTGCTTGATCCCCAGAACGAACGCGAAACTCAGATCGACGTCTGGGTCAGCTAATGACCCGCAACACATAATAACAATTGTCGTTCGAGCGACAGGGAAGAAATATGAACAACTGGAAGTCGTCGTTGCTGGACAAGCTAAACGTTGGATCGGTGACCTCTTCTGAACGCGGCCCAGGTGGGCTCGTGAAAGGAATGATTCTCGCCGCCACTGTTGCAGTTGGTGTCGGAGCTATGAGCCCAAATGCGTATGGGGATGAGATCAAAAAGCCAGAGCCAACTGGATTCGCCAAAATCTGGAAAAGTGTCGTGCACGTTGATGACCTGATCCTCGATCCACTCCGCGAAAAAGCATTCGGCGCCGTCTTTAGCGAAGAGCGATTGGAAGCCGCGCAAGCCAATGCGGAATATATCGACAACAGCCCAATTTCAACAGGCATACACACATTGGGTCTTGCCACAACTGCACTGGCTGCGGCGGCGGCAGCTCCTGCGATGGGCGCCTGGATGATAGTTAAACAGGCTGATGACACGTACGAGTTCATTCAGGATAAGCAGTACGAGAATGTTAACCTGAAAATGGCCGAGGTCTCGGAACGCACCCAGAGTATTTATGACGCTGAGGTAGCGAAAATACGAAACGCTGATCCGGCTTATCAGCAAATGCTTGCGGATCGCCAGGCGATGGACGATCAATACAAAGCGGCTGTGGCGGAGTATGAAGGTTCGAGATCCGAGTCAGATCTCGAGCAGACCAGCGCAATCGCAGCATCCGCTGACCTGCCCACGTCCACGGCTAACCTCGACGCCCTGTTTCCGAAGGAAAAGGCTGTTGAGCACGACAGAAGCAGCGAGTTGTCACGCTGATCACCAGAAGCCGGCATACCTCCTATGCCGGCAACTCCCCTTTCCTGACCGACACCAGATAGCCGTCAGAGACGAAAGTCGACCCGCCCAGTACCTCACCAAACTTTCTACCGCCGTGCTCAATCCCGTGGAGTGCGAGATACTTCACCAGGTCTTTCCAGCTGATTGTCAAACCACTGGTATGCGGCCCCCTGGTTAAGGCGAAACGATCCTCCTCGGCATAGCCGAAATCCCCTGCCTTAGGAGAAGTCGGAAATTCCGACTTTTTGCACAAAGTCAATAAGCTGCTGATTTTATTGATAAATTTCATTGAGTGGCTCCTAGCGATTGATTTGGTCACAAAAATGGCCAGCAAGGCTGGCCATGTACTGGATTGCGGTAGTTACTTGCGCGGGATCTTGCTCAATAGGTTGTTCAAGAGCTTGATGAATGGGTTGCTCGGCGCAGCCGGGATGTGGAGCCTGTCCGGCTGATCTTCATCGTGGTAGTCATCCGCTGCCGAGATGAACTCATTGCTGCCCTGCAGCGTGCTGTAGCCCAGATCAACTGCCTGGCGCCGCAGGAAGGATGTGAAATCGTGCAGATCAATACCCTCCTCCGGTTTCGGCCAGGCCGAGCTGAGGAAAAAGTGAGCGACCACAAACTGGAGCTCACTGTGCACAGATGGCTCGTCCGCACCCATCACCGCCAGGAGAATTCTGGCCCGTGGGTAGAATCGAAGAATATCCACCATCTGCTCGCCGGTCAGGCGGATAGATGTCAGCTTGGACAGGTACGTCGCTGCCTGGTCTGCCTGTTCCGTGCTCGGGTGTTTGTCGAGGTTGGCCAGATAGAATTTCTGGAAGTGCAGATGCAGATCGAGCTTCTGAGGATCTTCGGCGGCGTGCTTCAAGACGTCATTCGGGGTTTCGATTTTCATGAGTTGTCTCCCGGTTCCCGGCGTCAGGCTGAAGGTGGAGTGAGTTTGTAGCCGAGCTTCTGAGCTTGGCGCTCCAGCAGCACTTGGAATTCAGCGATATCGACGTTGTCCCCGAAGTTCGGCCAGCTTGAGCCGAGCAGGTAGTGAGCAAGGACGCCCGCGAAGGAATCCCGCGTCATCGTGTCCCGCAACGAGTGGACAGCAATGTCGATTCTCTCTGCTGGATACAGCTCCAGGATGAGACTGATCTGCTCCTCAGAAAAGTCGACGCCGCATACATCGCGGGCATACTGAGTCGCATCAGCCAAAGCAGCTGGAGTGAGCAGAACATCGAAATTGAGTTTGTTGTGCTCCCTGCCGGCCCGGATGCTGCTGAGCAGGAATTCGGTATCGGACTTCGGGTTGCCGTTCTTGTCGAACTGCCGCACAGCAGTTTCAGCGGTCATGATGAACATGGTGAACCTCTGTTTTAGTTTTTATGGTTTCAACGCACGCGATCAACAGCACGCTCAAATGACCACCAGGGCTCAACCCCGGTCATTCCGTGGCGGTAGCGGCTCAGGAGGCTCCATCCGCGCAAAGCCAGCACCAAGCCTACGAGTTGAATGGCCAGGCCGCTCCAGCGCAGCCAGCTTTGGATGCAAATCAGGGCCTCGGCACCTAGGTAGAGAAACAACCAGCCAAAGACCAGATCCAACGCGATGATGATCTTGATGCACTTGGTTTCGGAGAGGTTTCGGGCTTCGGCCAGCACGCGGGCTGGCGCACCTTTTATGTCTGGGATATTCATGATGCGAAAGTAAACCTGATGTCACGTGGGTAGAAAGACTCACAGGGCTCGCCAGCGATGATTTTTTTCAAACGCAGGGCGATGGGGGTCAGTCGATAGTAAAAGCTGACTGAGAGCTCCGTGCGAAGCCAGAAGGCTGACTCCACCGTCTCACGCAGGACGTGCCCTATCGTTCCGACGTTGCAAGGCAATGGATTGAGACGATCTCCATGCTCGGCTACGAAGTCGTTGTACCCAGGGGGAGGTCGGAGCAGAGAGCCAGGTAATGGTGCAGCCATCGGGGATTCAGTCAATTTATGCGAAATGTTGGCGGAGGATAAACGATTTGCGGTGCTGGGACAATTTCGGCTGGTAAGCCGAGCTGGACACCCTCCCCCTGGTTCAGCATGCCCGTAGATGGCGCTGTCGCCCAATACGGATTAGCAACTGTCGGCAAACGATATAGTTGGCATTCTGCGTCATGCCGCCGTTCATGAAAGGAAAGTTCATGAAGTTGGGAATGAGCTTACGGAAGGATTGAAAGTGTAGGTGCCCATTGAATCAAAAAGGAGAAACACATGGTGTTCAACGAAGCAAAAACTGAAAGACCGTGATGGTCTCTGAAGTAAAAACAGACATGGGTGTTGCTAAGCAAATTACGCCTCATTTCTCCTCGGATTCAACGCGTTCAACAAGCCCATGGTGCTCACGCACTTCCTGGATCAACTCCTCAATCGTCTTCTCGCCACTGATGTATTTATCGCTGAGACTGCGCATAAATGGGGTCTCTCTGATGCCCTCCAGGGCTGAGTCACCCCTCACATGCTGTACAGCCTGCCGACGACTTTCAACGGTGCTAGGGGGTAATTTGCTCACTGTCTCATCCTCTGAATCCCACCCGCCATGAGATACCAGCTGCTGCGCTCCAGGTCAAAAGATCTTCGATTTATGACCGTCACAAACGATGATCTTAACGGGGAGAAAAGACGCGAATATTCTTCACAGATTGCATCACATAAACAGTATATTTTGTTGATATATAACGTATTTCTGATTCAGCACCATTCTTAATGTGAAATCTCATCACGCAAGAGGTAACAGACGTAACATTCTGATTTTAAACGATAATTCTTATTTTCTCAGAATCATGTGTCAGAGGGGCAAACTACGTCAGATTTCACGCAGAAACGCCCTTTTCAGGGCGTTTCCAGGGGCACATTTAGCGGCCATTTACTGGCCGGCGTGCGCTTACAGCGCCAGGGAGGCTTTCAGGCACTCCTCCAGTTCAACCAGGCTGGCGCTGTCCGGGGCGAACCTGGCGAACTGCACCGGCACCGGCTTGCTCGCGAAATCCTCGTTCTTGGCCAGGAAGTTCACCAGGGATCCATGCAGGCCCTGCAGTTCTACCTTGGCGTTCGCGCCGTCTTCCATGTGGCTGGCCTTGCGGTAGTCAGCACCACGCACGGAGGCGTAGACCGCGTAGTCGCGCAGGAACAGCTTCTTGGCACGGTTGCCATACTCGTTCGCCTCGCGACGAAGGTTGTCGCGGTTGGTCAGTCGCTCTTTGCCGTGGGCAATAAGGGACTTACGGGCAGCGGAGAATTCAACAAAAGTATCGCTCATGGGTATTGCCTCTTTAAGTTGTGCTTATAAGCACTGGAAACGTTTGGTTATTTCTTTGGCTTGCGCTTTCGTGCACGGGCCAATGCCCAGGGCAGTTACTATTGGCTCGCCATCAAAATGTGGGGGAAGTACGTGGTGTTCGTCGACCACGAGCGAACATGGAAGGCCTAACTCGCGTGCCATACCATAAGCTTTGATCAACTGACTTTGATTTTTTGACTCCATGCACACTTTCGACCCAGCATTGTTCTGCTGTTTGTACCTTTCGGCACTCTTGGGATCGAACCATTCGCAATGAGTAAGGGTGTACTCAAAGCCATGGCCAAGCTGTGCACCAGCCTTACCAAGTGGCATGTCGAGCGATGCTGGGATGATTGAATAAAGATACAGGTGATCTTTATCAGCAGGTGGCGTCTTGCGAGCCAGCAGCTGGGCAATCTCAGCAGGGGAAATCGTCGAGAAATCGACGTCTTGAAGCGGGTCGGTGTGCGGTCTAATCCGTGCGCAAGAGCTACAACATCTCAATTTTCTCACTTGGTGGGCTTTCTTTGGGTGAAAGCCAAAACCCTGAATTGGCGGACGCAAAGGGAGTCGAACCCTTGTCGGCGGGGTTACCGCCCAGACGGTAGCAGTGTCTGTGCCTTTGGCCACTCGTGCCATGCGTCCTTTGTGCTTGAATCATATTGCCGAAAAACAAGCCCGTCAATATATGCCATATCTTTTTTTTCGACTACCTACAGCGATGGCCCCTCGTGCTCTACGCGCTTGGGCTTCTCAGCGCATAAGGCAAGCTGACCAGGGTGCTTCTGCATAAGCGTGTTAAGGATGCCCACGCCGTCAAATAGGTTCAGCCCCTCCTCCTGGAGTTGCAGGGCCTGGTCAGCGGTGAGCTCGGCCAGCATGATCGCTTTCTCTGGCTCAAGACAAACCGCGATCACGTCTTCGCTGCCTTCGTACTCAACCAGGTCATAACCTTCGGAGATGAGGCTCTTACGCAAAGCCACGAAAGACTCCTTATCAGCCACCTGATGGCCATCCTCGTCTCGCCCGTAAAAATCATCCCGGTCGATGTCGCTGTATGGCTTGCTGCACGGAATGGCGAGCACGTACACATGCTCGTGCTCTCCCTCACCCAGCTCAGCGGCATTCTGGGCGTATTCGGCAGCATTCTCTGGGATCTCGGTGGTGAACAGGCCTAGGCCGGTATTCAGATCCCCGCCCCGGCCCATGGCCGCAGTCGTGAATGCGTGAATTTTCTGAGCGCTGCCATGGAAGCCGATGCGGTATTCGCCAGCTTCCAGCTTTTTTAGGATCGCTTGATGGGGCACGGACGTTACTCGTTCTGGTCAAGTTTCCATCGTAGCAGCGCCGCAGTCACCGGAGCCAATCTGGTTCGGTGAAGGGGGTCGGATTCGCGCCAGACAGGCAGCAGGCGAAATCAATGCATCAACATCATCCCAAGAAGGATCCTTGCTTGTACAAAAACGGATCCTCTATGCTGGGGCCAGAACGCCACTATTTCAGGAAATTTTCATGGCAGATCGTCCGCTATTCGTCGTTGCTTTACCCCTCACCGCCAACACCCAATTGCATGCTGAGGACGCCGGCGCTGTTGGCGTTTACGAGCTGATCGCGGACAAGTCAATGCCTCGCGGTGTAGCCGCCGCCAGTGCCCTTGAATCGTTTCATACACGGGTAGCCATTTCGTACCCTGAGGATTTTGTCATCAAAGTAGTCGACCCTATGCTTAGGCAAGTGCTCGAACCCGGCGAAGCAGATCAACCATTGGTTCTGCCATGCCAGAAGGTCAGCTCTGTGGTTCGCGGCTGGATTGCCAACCTGGTCGATGGCGTAGAACCCATCGTAGAGACCCCTGGACACAGGAAGTCCACCGTGTTTGTTGTCGCAGTGCCTGTCCGGACAAAAGCGGAACTACACCCGTACGACAAGGGTGTTCGCGGTTTGTATTCGGTCGACATTACTGAATCCAATTTGACCGATGCCCAGAAGGCTGGAAGCGCTCTGAATTCCTTCAACCTCACCGTTGCGGTGGAGGTACCGGAGGACTTCCAGATCACGGTCGTTGATGCGTTCGATAAGATCCTGGAAGCGGGTGCAGAACCAGAGTCTCGTGCGTTCTACTGCGAGATAGTCACTTCGGGGATTTCAAAGGACATGCTGGCCTTGGTGGGGGCTCCTGTTATTGAGGAGGAAGCTAAAACCAAGCCACCGGCTGCTAGCCGTGAAGATGGCGACCACTCCCCTAGCTTCTGATTGAAGCAGGCACAAAAACCCCGCATGGCCGAAACCTGCGGGGTTTTTCTCCCTATAGAACCTGGGGCATCCGCCAAAGCTATGCGGCTTTCGGTGATGTCGCTTCTTCCGATTTGGCGCTGGCGCCAGCTATAAGACGAGCCTTAAGTTCAGCCGGCAGTTTCAGGTTCTTGATGTGTCCTGCGATGTCATCGATCAACTGCGCCTGGCTGGCTAGCTGTTCCTCCATCTGCGCCCCGCCCTCGATGAGCTCCTCGATCTTGCGTGTAGCGCTGACCTTCAACCCATCCAGGCGATGCTTGGCCATATCTGAGCTTACTGCCTTACCCGCCTCGATGTCTGGGGCATCACTGGCATCAAAGATCCAGTGGCGCAGTTGGCCAGCCACCATGGAAGCCGCTTTGCGCTCGATCTCCGTATGGTTCTGGGGATCGGCAGCAATCGCCTCGCAATGCGCCTTGGTGCGCTTCATAGCGGCTACCAGCGTGCTTGCCGGGCTGTTCGATTTCTTTTTCATTCTGAAACTTCTGGCTCAAATGGTTTATCGGGTGTGTCGGGTGTAGGTGTAAAACTGAGTTTCAGAGCACCGCTTGCGGCGAGGCCAATATGCCTACGAATACCGAGGTGCAGCTGCTCAGACTTGATGTTTCGATACCCTACGCCCAGGAAGCCGTAGAACAGAGGTGCAGTGACCGTGCTGAGCAGCCCAGCAGCAAAGGAAACCTGGAACACAATGGCGAAGAGTCGGGCTGGGTCATCGGCGAAGTACTCATTGAACTGGGTTCCATGCAGGGATGCGTACAGGCCGGCCAGCAGAACACAGAACATCGTCGACATGGGGATGCATTCAAGGAACAGTTTGAACGTCACATACACCGAATGCGCGACCTGATACGGGTAGATCATCAGGTTTTGCTTCACCTGCTTGAGCAGGCCGAGATACTCCGCATCTGTGATCTCCCCCACGTACACGCCTTCACACTCGATATTCCACACACCATTACGCATCAGTCCCTCCTCATCTTGTCATTCTCCAGTTTGGCCAGCGCATCGCAGAGCTCATCGCGGGCCGTGTGTGTCAAAATCTCTGTGAACTTGATGTCCTGAGTCAGCTCAATCAGTTCAGGGTGGTACTTGTTGATCCTGTCCAGCGTGATCACATCACCGAACGGCAGCTTCATCGGCACACTGCTGACGCCAAGGTTCAAGCAGTCCACCTGTAGTTCGCTGGAGGCGGTTGAGGCGCTGTGATTCTCCGAACTGATGGTATTCAAGGCCTCACGCATAAAGAACCAAGCCCCACCCAGCAAGATCAAAGAACAAACCCCGGCGTATACGCACATCAGCGCCAGCTCTCGGCGTTTAAACATCTCTCTGGTCATCGAGGTACACCATAGTGAGTGACTGCCTCTTCCAGGGGGCTACAGAGCCTATCGCGCTCACCCCGCCCGAACCCATTGGCCTTGAACTCCGCCAGCATTGGCTCAGTGCGTTTGTGATCAAAAGCCTCCAGCGCCGGGTATGCCTGTCTCGCCTGAACGAGCAACACCCTGAGCTGGAAAGGTTCTGCCTGGTCACCAATTTTCAGGCTGTAGCACTGGTCTGCCAGGTTGGCGTACCTGTGGCTGCCGTAACGCAAATGGGTCACGAAGAATATGCCGGTAGCGACGGCCACCAGCACCATCCCACCGGCAATCATTAGCTGCTTCCTGGACATGTCACCTTTACCTCAGTGCGATGTGCACCACTGCGAGGGAAATGAAAGCAAAGCCCAACACCTTCCACAGAATTTTCTCGAGACGGATGGTGTGCATGGGATCAGCCTTTGGTGTCGATTGGAGGGGGTTGTACCGCTGGCGCCGGCGCCGATACTTTCTGGAGCGATGCGCAGAACTCCTGACGCCCTACCGGCGTGAGGTGTGACAGTTTTTCGTTAGATTCGCAGGTTGTCTGGCTTGCTGCCGGCGAAGGTTCTGCAAGCTTTTCAAGCGATACGCACAATCCCTGACGGGCTGCCGGCGATAGTTCGTTCTGCGAAGCATAGGAAGCGACAAGAGCACTGTGGCGCTCATCTTTCCTGGAGATCGCTCCCAAAACCCAAATGGTGGAAGACGACACCGGGCGGTCTATCACTGAAACTGGCAGATTCCAGCACATATCTACGAACGAGGCACCGCCGGTGCGAGGCTCTGGGAGTTTCTGTACCAGGTAGACCGACAAACCGATAACGGCTGCGCCAACCAGAACACTACAAAGCTTGTTCACTGAAAATGACTCTCACGGGATGATTCAAGATGGCTGCTGCTTGATAGAAGCCTGATTTGGCTTTCAGATAGACGCCCGTAGAGGTAAGCGCTGTAGGCAAGCAATCCAACGCCGATAGTACAAGCAATTACCGAAATTTCACTTATGCCGGTTGGAGCGCCCCTGAGAACGCCGTTGATACCGAAACCAAGGCCGGCAATTGAGGTGATGAAATACGCTACGAGGGGTTGATTATTCTTATGGCTATGGGTCATGGCGGGATTCCAAGGCACAAGGGAACCCCTGATGGGGAGCTAGGGGTTTGGATGGTTGAATCATGCCAGATCACCTCAAATTTCCAAGCCCCAAACTGTCAATTTATCACAATTATTTACTGCCTCCGTTTCATGATCACTCCTTGCGCGGGAAGGTGGCCAAGGCTTACGCACAGTAGTAGACAACGATCTAAGGATAACCTGCCCTAGTACGTCAAAAGCACATTTGCGGCTGCTTCTTTGGCACTGTTAAGCTGAATCGAGACGCACACAATCAAGGAATAGAAAATTGACCAGGCTCAAATATCTCCTCGAGCAGTTCGGCCTTATGTTCACTGAAGGCCGGCACCAGGTGAAATCGTTGAAATTGGAAAGCTCTGCAGATTTGCACCAGCTCTCCTTTGCTGAAACCCTGTGGCCTGACGTCAAATCCGTTGCCTTCAAACCGGTCGAATTCAAGGCACAGGTTGTCCCAGGTGAAGAACCGGCGAAGACGCTGCTCAGGGCTATGGTGACTGCCCCGGAAAGCGTCAACAAGGTCGCCAAGCTGTTCAACACCTACAACCTGGATCGGAACCTCAAATGGTTCTTTGAGGAAATCAAGGAAGTCCAGCAGCTGCATAAGAACAACCTCAAGATGTTCGACGCCTTCACTCAGCCAGGTACCCAGGAGGTTGAGGCCTACTTCGTTCGCCCCGAGTGCGCCCAACTCCACCCACAGTTATTCAGCACGGCTCAAATTTCGCCAAAGCAATCGACCATCGATGACCTGTGCAGGCTGGGCATGTACCGTAAGGCTGCCCTGCTCTCTGTTCCGGCAACCGTCGCGCCCGAGAATGTGGCCGAGTTCGCTTACTCCGCCCTTCAAAATGAGCAATCGAGCTGGAGCAGCAATCAGGACATCATCAACCTCACGGACTTCCCTCGTTCGATGCAGGTAGGTGACGTGTTCATCATCGGCAGCCATGGCCATGTTGTTAAGGGCATGGGGTTCGAGAAGCTGGACAGCTTTTTCCCGAGGGATCCAGAAGCTGAGGTGGCCCGGCATGACTGGAGCTCCGAAGGCCCAGGTCTTTAAACTCCACCGTTGAGCGCCAGCCACCCTGGCGCTCTATCGCCACGCCCCTCCCCACTTGATTACCGATACGCGATTTGTGGGGAGTTACACACCCGCTAGTGGACAACGATCTAAGCGGTTTCCTGGTACCTTACTGAGCATTCGACATCCCATGGTTACCAAGCAATCTGTCTACCACGGCACGAACTTTGAATTCGACTGCTTCGACTCCAAGAAGCTTGGCGTGAGCTGCGACAACCCAACCACCATGATGGGGTTCTTCTTCAGCTCGTCCAAAGAAGGTGCCTATCGCTGGGCCCACCGGAGCTCCACATGGGGCACCTTGCAAGGCACTACCGTCAGCAATCCGATGGTTGTCATAGCCGACGTCAGCGAGCTCCAGTTCAAGAAGATGTCAGCCGAGAAATTCACCTACTACCTGAAAACAGCCCGCCAGGAGACCATTTTCAGGCATGTGAACAAGTGGAAGTCGAACGGCTATGACGGCCTACACATCAAGCTTGTCGATGAAGACTGGTTCTGCGTATTCGAGGCCGGCAAGATCAAGATCCTGGGGAGGGAACACGAGCCCGCAGCGATCAAAGAGCCCGCTCCATTCATTACACCAGCCATTCCTCCAGTTGAATTTACAGCTACCAGGATCCCGTTCATTCCAAGGATGGAACCTTAATGCGCTGCGCTGGACGAATCCTCATGCTTCGAGAAACTCACGTAACGTTCTTTGACCTGGTAAAACTTATCCAGGACAATAGGTGAATACGTAGGTTGTAGGGGACTCCCTGCTTCCAAGGCTTGGCTTAATGGAGTGACTAATGCCATCCAACATCCTCATCACTGCTGGCCCTAGTGGCGACACCCTTCAATGCTTGAAACAAGCCTTGGCTAAGCCTGTGAATGGCCGAATTGCACCTACGCTTGTGATTGATTTTTCCTGCATCACAAACGTCCGCATCATGATTGACGCCTGGCGCCAGCAAATCGCTTTAACGGGCGAGTCCCCTGTAAATCTGGTGCTGGACATGACAAAGCTGGATGATATCGGTTCTTGGGATCGGTGCCTTTCCGGGGTGTTTGATACCCGTGTTTTCGGCGCTGATCAGGCGTTGCCAAAGGCTTGGAACGTAGCATTGCTCGTTCCAGCCTGTGAACTTGAAAACCTGCCGGCTTGCTCCACTCTTGCAGGCGTCATCATCGATGGTTCGCACCCATTTGGTAGCAGCCAACTGTGTCCCAAACTGGCTGATGAATCCCCATCCAGAAAGGTTAAAGACTTTTCCAACGACACCCCAAGTCCTTGATGAGGGCTTCTTTAAACGATAGGCCTTTATTGACAACCGCTTTCAAGTGCATACCATCACGATTCTCTCAATCTGAGTTCGTGAGGATTGCACATGACCGCACCAATGAACGGCCTCCAGGAGCCAATGGAAGCCTTAGCCCGCGAGCGGGAAGTTAACGACTCCCCCAAGGGAAATGCACTGCTGCCCTTACCTGCTGCTCACCGGGAAATGGGTAGCCCTTCCTGTCGCCTGTACACGGCTGAGCAAATGCACGAGTACGCGCTGGCCAACGCCAAGGCCCGCACCGTCGCCTGGCATTTCCAACGGCCACCATCTTCAAACGGTATGTTCGGCCTCAACTGGCCGGAGGTGAACCGGATCATTACCGAAGAAACCAAGGCCGCGCACGCTGCAACAACAATCGATCAAGAGTCGCCCGGCAGCCTGACCCCGTTGAATACGGATGGTTTGGTATCCGTGCTGCGCAAAGCCCTCATCAGGGCTTCGTCTATGGAATTGCAGTGCCTGATCACCGGCACCGAGGATGAACCGCAACAGCTTAAAAACGCACTGGCCGGCCTTTGGCGGGAGCTTGAGGCTACGCGTGCGCTTAACGACGTGGCCATCAAAGCCCTCACCGAGATCTCGAACATCGAGGACAAGGTCAATGGCGGCGACTGGGACGAGATCGAAGAGGCCAGGAGTATCGCCATTTCCGCCTTGGGCGTCTGCCAAGCGCCCATTGAATCCTCTGCACCAAATGCCCCGGCCTAGCAACAAGAGGAGCACCGATGTGTGCCTCTGGCCGCAGCGCCAAACCCTTTCCGTGTGAGTGAAATTACCAAGTGGAAGGAGATTCCGGGTGAAAACCACTTCTACGCTTTACACGTTGCGCAACGCAAAAGGCGAGTATTACAGCTTCACCGACCAGGCAAACTATGACGGCCCTCAGCTCAGCCGCGATCCGGGAAACGCCAAACGCATGACAGCACAAGGCTGTGGTGCCGTGAAACGTCTGCTGGCAAACCCAAAATATTATGGGGTGGAATTCGAGCGCGTGTCGGTTACCGACATGATCTCAGCCGGCCTGTTGCCTCAGCCGACCTAAATATCTGAAACAATTAAATCTACCTTTCAAAGGCTAATTGGAGAAACACAGGATGATTACTGCCGTTTACGCACTTTCTGGCGACCCAATCACTTTTGGTCATATTGACATCATCAACCGAGCCGCCGCTGGGTTTGATCATCTCATTGTTGGGCTTGGCGTAAACCCCAACAAAAAATACATGCTAACCCCTAATGAGCGGATAGCTGTTGCCAAACAATCGCTATCCCACCTCAATAATGTTGAGGTAATGTTCTTCGAAGGCCTACTTGTGGATTTCGCATTTGAACAAGGTGCCACCATCATTGTTCGTGGCATCAGAAACGCCTCGGATGCAGTGGCCGAACAAGCCCTCGATCAGGTCAATGGCTCTCAGATGAATATTGATACTTTTTTCATGTTTTCACGTTCCAAGCTTGCACATGTAAGTTCCAGCAACGTAAAAGCACTACAGGCCGAAAACGGACTCATTCATGAATATGTTCCGCTCCCTGTGAAGAAAATGCTCGAACGCAAGATCTCACACCAGCTTGTCTACGGTGTAACAGGCGTAATGGGTTCTGGGAAATCATACGTTGCCGAGCAACTTTCTATCTATGCCGAGGCACAACATGCGGTATCAGAAAGCAACCCGCTGGTTCACAACATTGAACTTGATAAGCTGGCCCATCAAGTATATGAATCAGATAAACCGGGCTACAAAGACATTCGTGAGAAAATCAAAAATCACTTTGGAACGCTAGACCGGTCAAAAATTGGGCAGATCGCCTTCGGCAGCGAGAACAGCAAGGAGCACGTTGACTTTTTGAACAACATTTTCAAAGACCCTGTCATGGTTCTGCTGCGTCAGGAGCTACGTGGCAAACAAGGCATCCTTCTGATTAACGCAGCCTTGCTTGTGGAGAGTGACCTGCTCAATCTCTGCAACAACCATGTGATCCTGGTCAACGCTGAAGACGCAGTGCGCCATGAGCGTCTGGTTAAATTTAGGAACATTGACCCCGTGGTTGCTGAAAAACGCATCAAACACATGAAAAGCAACAGCACCAAGAGAGCGCAGATCAAGAGGTCTATTTCAAGCTCTCACTTTGGAAATATTGTAGACTTTGACAATTCCTCTAGTAACCTTGAGCTGATTGCCAACCTGTATGAACAGCTTAAAAGCGAGTACTACGGAAGATAAAAAACAACCTGCAACATTCTCGAGATGATCGTGAGGTTTTTGCGTGTGGCGCTGCATGGGCCATTGCCAGTGTTTTCTGGACGAGCGCTCAATACCACATGGGTAAAGCAAAGCGCTAAGCGCCCTGAACATTACAGGCCTGATGCAACAGCGCCAGCCAATCAACCTTGGCTGGCGCTTCTCGTTAAGCGAGCGGTAGGCCCTGCCGAACTTCAGCAGCAAAAGCCTGTAGATCGAGATCCTCTTCTGGCAACCCCTCAAAAGCAAACGGGTTCAGCATCTGCCGCGTGGCCAACACGTTGCGGTCGACCTGGCTGATACCTGACTCATTGCAGACGCTATCCCAGTACACCTGAATGCCTTGAAGCTGCATGAAGACGATTTTCTTCGCGTCTTTACGCTCCAGGAGGAAAAGGTGGGCGGCATCAAGGCACAGTGCAATCTGGCTTTGGTTCTGCTCGCCCATAATGAGCATGCCTTGGCTCGCGACGTTGCCGGTACGATTCTGTGGGCAGATATCGTAGGCCGGCGTCAGGCTGTAGGCTTTGCCATCAAAAAAGGCAGCATGGTTCCGGGCATGGTCGTCCGTGTTGCCGCAGAGAATGTTGAACACCAGCCTGGAGAACAACTCCTGCAAGTCGCGCTTAGGGTCGTTAAAATCCTTGCGAATAATGTGCGTGAGGTCTTCATAGCTCGTATAGCGAGCCATCATCTCATCGAGTCCAAGCAGTGTCAGCGCACTCACCATAATCTTCCTGGCCCAGCTGCCGTTCTTCTTCACACGGTCGAAGCGTTCGATCAGCAATACGTCCTTGCCCAGCACATGCTCAATCTTCACTGGCGCGACCTCCAGGCCCACCAGGCTCGCGAGGCGCATCATGATGAATTCAGACCGCACGACGCTGATCGTGTCGTTGGAGGCCGAGAATTTCGCCACGTACTTCAGATCATCCGCTTTGATCAGCGACTTTGGCCGCGCCCCACCGATAGAAGAACCATGGCGCAAAGCCTGGTCGAGCTCTGGCGTTAGTGGGATCCCCTTCTCCACCAGCTCGGCGGCGTTGAGCAGTTCGGCGAGCGTGGCATTGTCGTTGCTCCTCGGAACGTATTCAGTCGGCGATTCCTGAAAGTCCAATGCACCGATACGATCAGAACCGGACTCGAGCATGTACGTCAGCTCATCGAGATCCTGATCGTAAGCTTTAAGCCCAGCCTTACCGTAAAGCCGATTGATGATAACGCGACGACCCCATGCGTCAGGCGATGCGTCCCGTATACCACTGGCAATCATCAGGCCTTTCGGCGGACTAATGATCTCCGGACTCAAATTGAGCTCGAGGTTATTCAGCGGGATGGCGTTGGGATTGTTCAGGTAGCTTTGACCGTACAGAAACGAGTACCGACCACGGCTTCTGACCAATCTGCCGGCTACAACAGGCTCTGTGCTATCGGGCAGCCATGTCCATACGTAACAGACTCGATCTTCAGAAGGCATTGCTCACCTCAGTTTTGGATTCGCGGACGGAAGCAGGCAGTAAAGCGATTTTGTCGGTGAGCGTGCTGGCAAGCGTGTTAGGCCCCATAGGGGACTCAAACAACTCAATGCCGAGGAGATGCGCAACCTCAAAAGCCACGCCGATTTCGCAACCAGGCTCACATTTCTCCAGGCGTTGGATAAGGCTTCGGGAAACGCCAGCTCGATCTGCCAGGTTTTGAAGGGTCAATCCCCTCTCCTTGCGCTTGAGCTGAATCATTTTCCCTAGAATTTCGAGAGCCTTTTTGGTGTAAGGCGAGATAGCGCGCTTGCCCATCAGGACGTCCTCAATAAATGCTTTGCGTAAAGATAGCATTTTGAGGGCCTGCGGACAACATTCGTACCCGTTAAAAGGTACTTAAGGTATTTCGTGACTCATTTATGGGTAATTGCGCTGCCGATTTACAGGGGATATTGACGTGGTGGATGGATACTCCCCCACCCCCTCCAGCTCCAGACAACCGGGTGCTTAGGCGGACGCTGATTAGGATAGCCCAAAAGACCAGTCAACAACGAAGTGGTGTTCGAGGCGGTGAACAGGTTTTCCCAGAAGCGATATGAGATCGACGCCTGCAGATCCAACATCATCACCGGGAACAGAGTCGCGAACCTATCACTGAAGGTGTTGGCCACCTCCCGCGTCCCTTCATGGCTGATGACCAGGTACATACCGTTCCCCGTGCGCGTGGCCGCAAGATGATCGCCATGAGTGAAGTCTTTGATGTCCAGGCACACAGGGCTGATCACGCCAGCCTCGCTGAGGATCGATTGCCAAGTCAGCGCCAGCTCCGATGTCATGCCATCGGCAAGAATGAAAAGCTGCTTTGACTGCCAGTCGTCTACCGCGTTGATCTGGTTGGCGATGTTTATGGCTGCATGCTGGGAACGACTCCAGGCATCGCAGAGCTGAATCGGCTTGAGCTCACACTCTGCCGGGTAACCCAGCGCCTGCTCAACCATACGGTGAGTGAGTGCCGACAGCATCAGGATCGATTTAAGGTTTACGAAGCGCCTATCTCGATCAGGCAGAGCATCGATGGCTAGCACAGAACCCTTGCTCTGCTCTTGCAGATGCCGCGCAGCTCCGCCATCTGGGTCGGCGGAGAGGAGAATCGAGCCTTCGCCCCCTCGGGCGGCTATAGCTTCAGCAACCTCAACGGCGTCCGGGTGGTTACCCCTAAGTGAGGTCAGTACCGGAAGGCACTTGATCCGCGTGTTTTGCCCATACTCCAACGCAGTCACAAACCTGGAGGGAGTGCCGGCGATCCGTTGCATCATAGAGACGCCATAGAGAGCAGAGATCTTGGCCAGGCCAGCCGCAATCCACACCGTTGAAGGTGCATCCTTGAGCACCAAAGCTGCCGGGAGCACAGCGGGGTCAGCAATGCGCTGAATCAGCATTTCGATGTCTGAATCTTCCATGTGTCTCAGTCCTTCACGTATTTCATCAATGCCTGCCAGTTGGCCACAGCAACTCCGAAGTTTCGGTCTTGAGGCTCGCCTTCGTATTCCCGTACAGCATCGACCAGGTACATCGCAGAAAGCTGGTAGTAGACCAGGCACTCACGGGTGCTGATCACGCATTGCCCGTCTTTCATGCTGTAGTCGCGTTCAACCACCTCCCGCTGAATCTGGGATAGGGTCGCGGACGGGACAAGGATGATGTCCGCCATCGTGTTCCACGCCACATCGGCTTCAGCGCCCACCCACTCCGATTCCGGGCTATCACAGGTATCGAGCACTCGGCCTGGGATGATGTCGGCAAAGACCTTCTTATCCACCATGAAGGCGCGGATGTGCCAGCGGATCTCGGTCTCCACAATGTCGTGGGGGCAGATGACTCGCCACTCAGGTTTGTCCTTCTTCCCGGATTGATAAAGCACCGATATCGGCATCCTCAGTCGAAATGACCGGGAGATGGCCATGAGCACTCTATCGCTCATTCCCCGCTTGATGGGCTTCACCGACTCCCTCTGAATTGAGCGCAGCGACGGGTCTTCAGAAGCGTTGTCGGTCAACCAGGCTTCGAGGTTCTTCTCAAAGAGCGGTTCAAATCCTGCCCCTTTGATGTAGAGCTTCTTTTTGGTGTCGTATTGGAGGTTATCTTTCGCCAGCCCCTGATAGAGCTTGATATCGCCAGAGGCCTGCTGAGGAGAGATCTCGAAGCGGCTGACCAGGTCAGAACGGTTCAACTCACCTACCCAAAAAATGCGGTCTTCAAGCCATTGCAGGCGTGCCTGTATCGCCTGGCCGTTGCGCAGGTTTTTGAAAAAATCAGATGAGCAGTTTGACATCACTCTAGTCACGCTTATAAGATCCTCCTAGTGAATAGCACGATCATACAGGAAAGCTTAGGCCATGGTCGAGGTCGCAGTAGTAGAATTTGGTGCCAAAACGCACACAAACAATGGGTTACAGGAAGATACCCGCCCTCGCGCTCAGCTGCCTATAGCAGCGTTGCAAAGCGAGGGTTCCATTGCGGATCTCTCCATAGAAGACCTGGGCATCCGGGTCGACCTAATCCGTGAGCTGCGTAAGCTCCCGGCTGATGCTTTATCGAACATTCGTCACTTCCAGACTCAAGTCGGTTGCCTCAATCGCTGCGGTTTTTGCAGCCAGGGTGCCGGCAAGACGCTGTGGAATATGCCACGCCAGGCTCTGGCCAACCTCATCTCGGCACTTAAGACTGTGTGCCTAGAGAATGCACTGGAGCGTGGTCTTATTAAAGCCGACCCGCTAGATGGCAACCATGTGTTTGCTGCTGATTTCGTCATGCCGGCGCTTGGCCTGCTCGGTGATCAGCGTAAAGACCGCCCCGGCGTGATCTATTGCTACCTGGATAACGATCCGGCTGCTTACCCGCACCTGGACGACATGATCCAGTGGCTGCATGAAGACCTGGGCGTCAAAGTCCGCATTGCCACGGTCGGCTACAGTCGCCAAAACCCGGTGATTCAGCAGATGCATGAGCGCATCAGCGAAGAGTTGCTCAGCGGCATCGCCGGGCTGCGTCTCTCCTTCTCCCCTTACACCTACGGCTGGACTGATATGGCCCAGAAGCGTGGTGAAGGTAGTCGTGATGAGTTCGAGCTGGACACCGCCACCCTGCTCTCTACCTACCGCAAGCTGTTCCTCGAACGTAAAGGCCGCAAAGGTGCGTGTATCGAGCTGCGCTTCCGGCCAATGATCACCACCGCCCCTGTTCACATTGAGAACGTCGATGGTCGAATGGTCATTCGCTGCGGGTCTTACCTCGTGGTGCAGCGCAATGCCGATGTGCTGAACGTCGCCAACATCACCGATGCTCGCTGCCACGGTAATGACCTCGATGTTGATGGTAGTCCCTGCCTGATTGTCCGGGCCGTACCTGAACTGTTGGAGGCCCCTGTCGCCGACGTGGTAAACGCTCTGTTCCACGGTGGTCAGATGCCATTTGTGCCGGAGAACGTTTACGAAGGCCTTCTGCATCGGCTGCGTAATGACGATGGAGAGTATTTCTCGGTCGACGCCGAGCGTACCAAGGCTGGCGTTTACTCCAAGTTCTTCTACCCGAAGACCGATGCACGCCCTAAAGCAGGGATGATCGACGGTGAGCGCTACCACTTAAACGCGATGATGGCTGCCAAGCTCCAAGGCCTCAGCTCCACCTGGGAGCACGTTGACCTTCTACTGGGTGGTTTGGAGGCAAAAGCCCAGGCCATTGAAGTAATGGACGCCGGCGAAGCCAAGTACATCCGTGAAGAGGTCGTCGGTCTGCTGCAAAGCTACGTGCGCACCCTCAAGCTGGCCAAGTACCCGAGCTACACCTACTTCGACAAAGAACACTCGGTCGATACCGGGCACATCTGCAACCTGGGACGCGCCTACAGCGAGTACAAGGCTATTGCATCGCGCCCTGACCTTCCGCTTACCCCGAAACACGAACGCGCCTTTGGGCCCACTGGGGAGCTTGCAGAGGAAGGTATCGCCTGGCGTCTTGCGGTGACTCCGCAGGATAGCGCCAAGAATGCACGCGGCGAGCGCAACACCTATCAAGAGCACCCTTCGATCCTGATCGAGAAGCTCGACTTGGCCATGACCGCCACCAGCACTGGGCAGTCACAAGCGCGCTACTTCATCCGGACTCAACCGATCCAGAAGATCACCCTCCAGGACTCGATGAGTTTCCCGGTGATCCCTGGGCACATTGCAAGGAAGTAAGCTATGAGCGGAAAACTGATCGTCATCACCGGCCTTGACGGCTCTGGCACCTCATCATTGGCGGAGCAGCTGTCCGCCCGTGATCCAGGATCGCGAGTTGTTAGAACTCCGGACTCCCCTTTTGACGCATGCCGGGAAGTCATCGACCTGCAGGTACGCCACAAGTCCCAGGCGGCGCACTACCTGTTCTATCTCAGCAGCGTCGTCTTTGCCTCAACCGAGATCGAAGAGCTGCTCAAGACCGGTAACGTTTACTGCGTTCGCTACCTGATCGATACCGTTGTCTCGCACCGGGCCGCAGGCCTGAACGTGGATCTCAACTACGAGAGCGAATTCTATTCGATCAAAAAGCCTGATCTGACCATCATGATTGGTATCGACGAGCAGGTTCGGCAGGAACGAATCTCCGCCCGTGCCGGTGGCAAAGGCTTCCTCGACAAACTGCTCGACGATGACGAGCGTCGAGCGCGCTTCCACCACGAGTTTGAACGTCTTGCTCACCATTACGTGACCATTGAGAATGATGCGTCAAACATCGAAATCGCCCTGACGGCGGCTATGCAGCACATGCCCTGGATCAAATAAGACATGTCACAGCGTTTTTACCTTTCCCGTAAGGGCCTGACCCGCCTTTCGCAGCAGCGCGACCAACTGCGTGACGATCTGCAACGTTCCACCAAGGAAATGGGTGAGTCCGTTAAGCGGGACAACGACCTGCGGGAAAACCCGGAGTACATGCAGCTGCAGACGAAGGTCAGCTACGAGCTGCCGAACAAGATCTCCGAGATCAGCCGTATTCTCGACACACACATGCTGATCGAGGACATTGACGCGATCAAGGAAGGACACTTCGACGAGGTACTGCCGGGCATGCAGGTCGTGGTCGAGGACGAGCATGGCGCAAGCCGTACGTTCTCAATCATGGGCTACGAGGAAGGCAATCCCGCCCTGGGCATTGTCTCCTACCTAACCCCGGTAGCTAACGCCATGCTTCACAAGGGCATCGGCGATGAAGTGGAGTTGCCCCACAATGGCAAGACAGTCCCCTACGAAATCATCACCATAGAGCGCAGTCCTCATCTTGATTGAGGGCTCTAGCGCCAGCGTTTGATGCCATTCGGCGGGTGGTAGCGGATCTCACTTGCCCATCTTGGGGTGTGCTCTATATTGAGCTTTACCAGTGAACCCCATCCTGGGATTGTGGCAATCGGTCATCCGCTGAAAACCACGAGAAAATGCCGCCAAATCACAAAGGCGGCATTTTTTTGTCCATAATTTTCGCTGTAAAGTATTCCGCCTCAGGAGCAGCCAGGTTAAGAGAACGATATGGCACAGGAAAACGCGGTAACGCGAACGTCGAAAATCAGGAGAAATCCCGACCGAGTTCCGCCGACTGATCATCAGGTTAATGCCATGATGAAAAGCATCCAGGCAGTCGGAAAGATTCTCAAGCCAATTAACGTCATCCCTGTGGGCGACGGCTATGAGATCGACGACGGCGAGGTTCGTTGGCTGGCCGCTATCGGTCTCAAAATGGATATAGTCCCGATCAATGTGGTGGATGTCGACCGGGAGGTGAGCGCCATAGATTCGATCATCATGAGCACGGCTCGTGAAGAGCTCGCGCCATCTGATGTCGTCAGTAATCTTGAAGCACTCGTAAACGAGTTCGGTGAAAATGCTGCCGAATTAGTTTATGAAAAGCTGGTGGTTCTTCAGGGGTACACCGCATCAGCCCCCGAGCTACGAGACAGAATCATCGTGCTGTTGAGCAATTGCGGGATCACTGCCGAGGTTTAAAGCGACCGCCCAACCATCAGGCTGGAAACACGAGGCTCAACTGGTAATTAGCATGGGCCTCTTCGAGATACTCCCTCACAGCCTCATCGTCGCTGTCGCAACCCCTGCCGGCGCCTAGCGCTTCAGCATGCATGGCCTTCAACGCAAGCTCGCCAGCCGCCCCGCCATCGAGCGCATCGATGCTCTTCCAGGTAGAGAGGTCAGCTTCGTCCATGTACCGGTATGGGTCGGCCACCATGCCACAGTAAAAGCCTCCCTCTGAACCGCTCCTAATATCCCGTTCAAACCTACTCATTTCGGTTTGTTCAGGTCGACCTCCGAGCGCGCTTTGAGGTCTGGTGGCTGAGACACGTTGCGCCTAGAACGGAATTTGTTCCAGGCTGGCTGAGATTTGGAGGCGGAACAATTTTGTCCGTTTCCTGGCCTCAACCCGCGTTGACGTGTACCACTTTCCGTACGCTGACATGGCCTTTTTCAGACACTTGGCTTCATCTTTCCGGGCATCCTCTGGCGCCTGGAAAGTGCAAGGTCGACGCATGACAGGTACAACACTTTTGCGCGGCAGGTGGTCTTTCAGTCCCATGCCACGGCGTGCAATCACCAGGCCTGCGGCCTGGTGAACGCTGTTTTCAGTCTGGTTCAGGTATTTCATTTTTCCGATGAAACTGGTGAACGCCGGGTTGACCACGATGACCTCCACGCCTTCCTTGAAGGCGCGGGTTTCCAGGATCAAACGGAATTTCCGGTACACCAGGGCGCTGACCACCTTGTTCAGCTTGGTGTCGCCGGCCCGACCCTTCTGCAAATTCTGTTTTTTCACCCGAAAATCCAGATCCTCGATCACCAGCGGCTTGCCGGCGAGCTTGGCCTGGGCCACGACCTGCACCGCTGCCAGTTGCAACGCGGTCGCGGTTTGCGGGCTGATGACATCATGGTCAGTGCGAAACACCAGGTCGGCGCAGCCGACCTTGTTGCCCTTGCGGTCGACTTCGGTCACCGCCAGATGGTGGTTGTTCAGGTCAATGCCGATGGCGCCATTGCGCCGGTCGGTTGTGATTGCCTGACCACTGCGTTCGGTGGTGATCAGCACACGCCAGCCACGTTTTTCGTCACGGACGAAGCGGTAGCTCAGCGCCTGGCCAGTCGCCTCCAGGTACCGCGATTCCTTGTCCAGCGGCCCAACAAACTCAGGGTCTTTGGCCTGCAGGCGGTAGTCCGCCTGCAGCTGCTTGCGCAGCCGATTCGACTGCAAGGCTTCATCCAGCCAGCGCCGGTCGTGACTGAAAGCTACGTCGGTGACGTAGCAATACTGGCCATGCTCGGCCTGCAAGGCGTCCGGTAGGCGGATTTTCAGGGTGTACAGGTCATCATCCTGCGGCAGCAGCACGCAGCCCTGGCAGCCGCTGTTCTCGTCTTTGGAGCCGAGTACGAAGAACTGGCTGCTGCGCTCCCGGCGCCACAGGTGCTGCCACTCCGCGTGGCTGGTCAGGCCGTTCTCGACCAGGTTGAACTGCTGGCGGAACAGCCTGCGGCTGCCCATGCAGATCGACGGGCGCTTGGCCTCGAGCTGGCGCTCGAAATCGACTTGGCGGGCCCGCAGGCGCTGAATGCGCACCTGGTGCTGGCGCATATTGTCCAGTAAGCGGGCCTTTCTGCCCGGCAACAGGGCCCTGTCCAGCAGGGTGCGTTTCTGCTCGATGCGCTTGATTTGCCCGGCGATTTTGGCCCGGCACTCGGCGATGTAGTGTTCGAGGTTGCTCAGTTGCGAGTCGATCTTGCCATCGGCATTTCGACTCAGGGCGTTGAACTGTCGCCCGGTGATGCCGTGCTGCTTGAGGAAAGCGTTTTTGTCGACTTTCTCTCCCTTCGAGCGGGTCGCTATCGCGACCCGCTCCAGGCGCGAATAGAGCTCGGCATAGGCGTCCAACGCGGCGATCACGGACACGTCAGTACCACGCGGGAGGCGTGTCTGAATCGTCGTGGTTCGGGTTGGAAGCTGTATATTCATACAGAAACCATAACGATGAATTGTCAGGCTGTCAAATCCTATGCAGCGAGATGCCGATTTTCCCTGGAACGTGCGCCGTAGAGCCTTGCCGAGAACACGGTCATGAGTTCGATAACATCGGCCACTAGGCGGTTTTCGAGAGAAGTATTGACCGGTTCTTCGAGAATGACCACTTCGGTGTGATTGAGTTTGCAGAGCTCGAAAACGATGTCGGCGCCGAAGCGCAACAGGCGATCCTTGTGCATCAACACCAGGGTCGAGACCTTGCCCTGGGCAATCATTTTCAGGAGCTTTTTGAAGGATTTCTTCTGATAGTTCAGGCCGCTGCCAAGGTCAGTCAACAGCTCGGGGTTGGCGTAGCCAACCGCCAGGCAGTGCTGTTCCAGTCGGTCGCGCTGGCGCTGCAGATCGGCCTTTTGGTCGTGCGAGGAGACCATTGCATAGGCCACGACTTTGCGCTGTTCCGGCGAAGACTTGCCGCACAGTTGATTCAACTGCAACAGCGAATAGCGCCGGTGGCCACCGCAGGTGCGAAAGGCGGGCCGCAAGCGACCCTCTTGCTCCCATCGCTGCAGGGTTGAGACCGCCACGCCCAGCAAATCACTGGCCTGGCCGATTGAAACATGTTGCATACCGACACCATTTTCATCATTGTTTTTTCGAAAAATGGTATCAATGAGCAGGTTTCAACGGAAATTCAGCTTGCTGCTGAAGCCCCGGACAAGTGCTTTGCAGTTCTGGTCATCACCCAAGGTCACGCCCAGCTCGCAAACCTTCGCGATGCAGCAGATTCCGCACCCATTGCACGGCTGGCCGTAGACCGGCTTGTCGAGTGTGACGGAATGAATTAGGTTCCACTGCATGGGGGGCGTCTTGACCTCTGATTGAACGCAAAAGCCTCGTTTCCGAGGCTGTCACACATCTTCTCACCAGGTGCTGATCACATCAACAATTTAGCTGACCGATGGCCTAAGTCACTCAGAGGAAGGCGTTCATCATGCTTTCCATCGGCTTGGCCAACTTAGCCTGAGGGGCGCTCACTTCCTGCAGCGAAGGCAGGTTGTTTTTTTCCGCCAGCTTGGCATAACCATCCTTCGCGTTCTGGATGACTTCAGCTGGCGCCACACCCTGGTACCTGGCCACGTGCTCTGAGAAGGTCTTTGCTACCTCTACAGCCATCTTGTCCCTGAACTCGGATTGTCTGCCATCTTTGAAATTCGACGAGGCAAGCACGTCCTGCCAAAGCGCTTTGGCTGCAGGTTGCTCCAGACCGATAGTCCCCCTTTGTGACATTTGACCAGGGTGGTAGCTGCCATCTTTCGCCATGAAGTTCTTTTCCATCAAGAATCGAACGACCTCGGGTACTTCCTGAGCAGTCTTGGCTTGCATAGCAGCCGGATCTATCTGGCTGATGACCACATCGATGGCCATGGCGGTACGGTGCTTGGCGTCAGCGACATTTACCAGTCGCAGAGGCCTGATGTAGTCGTGATAGATGTCAGCATTCCCGTTAAGACGCATGTAGTCGACGATTGCCGTTAGATCGGCGGCGACCTCCAGCAGGCTGGCGTTGTACATTCCTCTTACGGTGTTCGGGCGGTTAAGCGCCTGATACTCCACTTCGTTCTGGCCATCGATCTCTGGGAAAAAGAAGCAGTGCCCCGCTTCGTGGGATTTGACCATGAAATCAGTGTATTTCTTGTCACTGATGGTGGCCTCTTTCTCATGGAAGTTGTAGAAATTTCCATCTGCGCTGACGTCGGCCAGCTGCTTATGCTGCACGACGCAAAGCGCTTCCTGGGAGAGTGACCCTGCTTTAACTTGCATGGAGTTACCCACCAGATCTGGGGTACTCAGCGCATCCAAACTCTGTTTAACCGACTTGACCGACTCGACCTGGCGGTAGTAATCCAGAAGCTTTGAGCCATCGAACTCGCCGTAGTTGACCATCTTGCGCTGCTCGAAATTTCCGCTTCCGATAGAGGTCTCAATCGTGGGGCGAGCGGACAGATCCACAAAGGCAATGTTCTCGGACTTCTGGGCAAGGTTAGCGCCCCAAAGGCCGGCAATGGCTATGCCCCCTAAAGCAGCCGCTGCAACTGCAAGCTTCAGACCTTTACTCAGGTACTTCTTGAGTGGGTTGGCCTTAAGGTCAGTGGTATCGACGCTCTCAGGGGCGTTGTTTACCAGGGTCAGAAGCTCGCGGCTTTCCTCTGGGTGTTTGTCGACCCAGTTAGAGGACACGATGTCATTCTTAACCGTCGCCAGCGGATCTGTCGGGGTGATGCTGCCGGCGATGGATTGCAACGAGGTGTTGTAGATACCCAGTTCTTTGAAATCCCTCGAGGCCCTGGCCGTCATCTCGGACAGCGCCATAGGTGCGAACTCGTCGCTCAAAAGCGAATACAGATCCTGCGAGTACAGACCCTTAACGTCGTGCTGGACGCTGGAGCGCATCGACTTGTACAGCGGCTCATTGCCGGTCATCAATGAACTGGTGAGCAATAGGCCCTTGCTCTTGATGCTGAGGCTCGAAGCGAAGTCTTCACCATCGTTGTTGCCGTCCAGGTCTGCCCAGAAGCCTGAGAGTTCCCGCCCTTGGCTGGCATCATTCAACCCGGTAAGGGTTGGCTGGTATCCTTCGGCATCAACGATCCGCTCAAGCTCGACAAACTGAGTTTTGAAGCTGGTTATTGCCAGCGAAATTTCTTGGCGGATGCGTGGAGTGGACATGATTAACCTTTGTCATTTTTAACCATTGTCCCATAGGAGATAGGGGCCGGAGAAGCTAACCTCCAGTGAGCATTTTTACTCGTTTAAGGGGCGCTAAGGCGCCTTATGGCTTGTATAAGGGTATTTATGTTGATTTTTGGTCAATTTTGATTAATTCTTCTGTTCCATTTTTAAGTGACCATCTCGTGGACAGCACAAAACAAGCCTGGATCGACAGCACCTTCGAAGCCATTGAGTCGTGCGAGCACTATTTGACTCTGCAAGATGCCGGTGCCGGCGAGTTTAAAACCTTGGCCAACTGGATTTACTTCGCTGAGCAGAATCCCTACGGGTTTATGCCAGTTGGCTGGGAGACCGCTAAGGGCACTGCCCAAGGCTTTAAGCTCTTTCTGGACACTCTCCATCGGGCAATGCTCAATGAGGGCAACTGGTGCTTCGTAGAGCCTCAGATCCATAGCAGCTTCATCGTACTGGGTGTGGATGCTCATGAAGAAGAGAAAATCCAAGCCCTGGTAGACAAGAAGATAGCGCTCCCCTACCGCAGACCTTTTACAGTTCACCAGGATATCGCTCGCTTCATTAAGCACGTAACCAACCACTGACGGGTGCTGAGGCTTCAAGCTTCCGACGTGTCGAACAACGTTAGCCGGCTTTGCCGGAGGTGCGACTAGGCTGCCTACACAATCGACCGCTTGGGTCAGACCCGCAGCATTGGGTTAAAGCTCAGGGCCAACGATCTCATGCTCAGGGCGGGGTTTTTTCTCGACCACGACTTTGATCTGTTGTGCATTAAAGGCAACATACTGATCATATTCACGTGTCTGTCTTTCACCGGCATCCATTCCGGAAAAGTCCGTAACTCCCTGCAAAATCAGGCCATCAAAACCCTGCACTTCCATCATGTAGGCAAGGTTATCAATGCTCGTCCAATCGATCTCGCCAACTTCATCACCGGCCAGGGTCATAAGTTCGTCGGCTGAGATGACTCTCGGGTTTTTCATGGCCAGATAAACCGACATGACCGTAGGATCGCCATCATGGCCCTCTCGGGCGTACTGAGAACAGGCGTAGGCCATAGCCGCATCCCGGTCACAGGTGAAATAGGCTGGAAAGGTATCGAACACACTGAAGTCATTCGGAGTGCCATGGAAAACCATCTTTGGCGCCCCGGCTTCGGTGACCACTTTGCTCCCATCAAACCATTGCTTGAAGGCAGGCAGATCCGTTCTAAGATACCTGCTACGTTGGGCTGAGTTGGGATGCATACGGACATTTTCCTGCGGTGGATTTCCACATTATCGCCTGAGGAGCTCTATGTTTCTCAAGGCTGCAGGACGACAGAGCCCAAGTCATGTCCGAAGAGATCATAGAGACGATCAATGGCCACCAGGCCAGAGCTATCGAGTCTTCGTTGTGTATCGGATACACGATGAATAATATTAATAAGCCATTGAAATTGTTTGCTTTACAGTCGGGCAGCCTCGTAGGGTATGGCCAACGAGATCAGGAGATCGCCATCTTGCCACGCCGCCGTAAGCACACCCGCCCCGCCATCAAGATTGATCGCTCAACACTAGAGCAGGACAAGTTTTTGGATCTCTGCCAACGCAGGGAGAAGCGGCTTACGTTGCACCTGGAGGGGAACGTGCAGCTCATTGGCGTGGTGCATAGGCATGATCGGAAATCGATTGAGTTTGGAGGCAAAAACCCTTCGAAGCCTCCGCGCCTGGTGGCCAAGTCAGCCGTGGTGTACATCCAGGAGAATCCCATGGTGCTGCCCGCTTCTCTGAGCACCAATAAGCACGACCGGCCACTACCAGAGGTTGTCTAGCTTTACCTCATACTGAGTGTAGGACTCGCGGTGGTACGGCTTGGTCAAGTCTTGATCCAGAAACGACGAAGTGGTTCCTGTTTCTAAGGTGATCGGGTAATTTGCCCTGGGCTGACGCTCGTCCAACAGGACTTCAGGTTCGACCACCTTAACGGTCTCCTCTCGCAGATCCAGCTCAAGAAGAAAGCGTTTCCAATGGATGCGGCACTTCATTTCGTGCGCGATATTCAACAGCTCATCGTACTCATCGTTGTTGAGTCTTCTGTCTGGGTCTGTGCAATCGGCATAAACCAAAGACTGCCGGATCAGAGCCCACACCTTGCCCAGGATTTCCGGGTTTTGCTTTAGAAATCGTTTAGCCCGGACACTCCCCGTCTGCGTGTACCAGCCATTTTCCCGGTAGACCTCGGCGAAGTGCTCGTTTGACTCCCGGCAATATAGGTTGAAGTCATGGTTTATAGGACGCTGGTCGAAAAATGGCTTCTCGACCCAAACGTCTACCGAGCGTAAGCCGCCCATGTAGACCTCAACGCATTCTGGTCTAGTAAGCCACACTTTCATGCTCGTCTCCTCCTGAGGAACGATCCCTCATGCTTCCCCTCCCGATCAGGAATGGGCAGCGTCAATGTATTGCCAAATTTCATCGATGACGGAAGGGTCGTCCTCACAACGTAACCTCAGCTTTTTGCGCAAGGTCTCACCCGTGTATTTACCCAGACGAACGAGCCCACCAAAGGCTTCCTCCAGGAAAGAGGAGCCGTATCCCATGGCGCCGTCCAGATTCACCTCTACAACATCAAACTCCCCCAGTCGCGGCACCAAGAGGTCATCTCGGAATGCTTCACCAGGAAATGGCCCGTCATTGCGGTACCTGCCGGCAGGGTATTGGCTAAACTCGCTCGCAAACGCAATCGTCGTGGTGCTCATCGTCTCAATCCCCACACTTAAGTAATCCTGATTGCCCTCTGCTCAGGCCACCGGAGTATAGCTTTTGCGCAGTGCTCATTGGTATGGCTTGGGGGGAAGAACCAACGACCACCTGACCAAACATATACACGAAATTGGCACCCTCCCCTCTGATTACTCTTGCACGATAGGAAGGCACCTAAATCCCCCACAGTGGACAACGATCTAACCAGACCTAGCACACCGTCAGCTAGAAGCCCCCAAACCTCGGGCAATTTCCTTGAAGTGATTGTCATTGACCCGAATTTCTCTAAACATCGAACGAGCTGATTGCGGCATGGCTGTCGACGAATAACCATGAGCTGCTTTTGCGTTCACCCTGCGCTCTTCAATCTCGCCTGGGCTCAACTGAGATCGAAATCCACGCTCAATACGGGCTTTCACCTTGTAGCCTGTCTGCTCACTCGCAATTTTCACGCAATTGAGCATGGAGTATTGCTCGTGGAACAGCTCAATCGCACGCTTTACTGCTTTGCGATAGGTCAAATCACCGCCGTGCGGATCTTTACTGAAGTCCAGATGCTCAGGATCTGTCATTACCTTTTGAGGCTCAGTCTTCATCACCACCGAGTGTGCTGGAAGTGGCCTACGCCCTAACGCCAGGAAGGCCTCCCGGAGCTCAAGACAGGTCTTTTGCGTAAGCGGCTTGGGTACGTTGCGTAAACGCTTATCGCCGGCCTGCTCTTTCGCAAAAAGAGGGTATTCGTTGATAGATTTGAACTCGATGGTCTCCTGGTCGCTGTTGTAGATTTTCACAACGTTCAGCTTTGCGTAAGCCAGGTTTCTTGTGATCCATTTTGGATCGGTAATGCAACTGAGGGTCTTGATAAGCGCCGTGCAAACGCTATCGTAGGCCGGTAACCTCTTGGCAACGGCGACTAGGGAAGCGGTGTGCTCTTTCAAGATTTTTGCGGATTTGTCTTGCATGATTTCCAAAGCTCAGTGGCAGGCTGAATGGCCGAAGAAAACCTAACAAAATCAGCGTTATATGGCAACATACGGACTTTATTGAGTCCGCATACGCACCCGGTTTTTGACCGCCTACAGCAAGCACCGATAAGGCACTGGAACAATGTAAGCCTGGGTGGCAAGATGCGCTGCGCTGAATGCCTGAGGATGTAGGCAAACCGCGATACCCAATCCAAGGAGCCTTTGGTGTCAAACCTGTTCGTACCTTCCCGCAAGTCCGCCGCTATTCGTATCACCAGCCTCCTTGCCGTGCTCTCAGCGTTGTCCCTGACGGGATGCGCCTGCATGATCAATGGCAGCAAGCAATCCATCAAGATCGAGACCGTAGACGCGGCCACAGGCGCCCACAAGCCGGCTATCTGTCATATCTCCAAAAGAGGATTGAGCATTTCTGGGAAGTCGACCGATACCTTTGAGGTTGGCCGAGGTGATGATCACCTATACGTCATGTGCGAGGATGGCAACTCCACCGGGCGCCTGCGGCAGGAAAGTGACTTTGCTCAGCGCTATCTGTTCCTCGATATCGCTACTGACCTTTGCCTGGTCTCATGCTTCGTGGATGGCTACCACAGGGCCTGGTACGAGTACCCAAGCCCAATGGTCGTCGAGATGAAGACTGCGCCCTAGTTGGACGCCTGGGTGCCAGGATCTGGATTTACCTGGCGCCCATCGAGGGATTCTCGAGAGAACGTGTTCCACTCTCTGAGGATTTCATCATAGGGCATGAAAACGCTGAATCGCTTGCTGTTAGCGATCTCTGGATTCGCCGCCTTGGTGTAGAAGCGTTCAGCAAGGAAGCCGACTGTAATCCCGACGACCTTTGCGTCATCTCCAAACACAGGCCCACCCGACATGCCTTTGACGATGGGAGCATCGCTGAACGCATAGGGGACTTTGTCGTTTAAGTCGGCCAATTCCGCACGAGCGGCTAAGGCTTTGCCGGTGCCTTTCACTGGAAACAGAAACGGACTCAAGCCAGCCGCTGTCAGCGTCTCACCAGCAATATGAGGTCTCCACTGAGGGACAGTTTTTGACTTGTGCTTGAAGAACACCAGGTCGCCACGGCCTTTATGGGCAACATTCCACAGGAATGGGATGTGCTTAGCGGTTACCGCATAGTCTTCATTCCACTGGATGGCAGAGCCTTGGAACATGAGAGGCAACGGAGGCCCTGAATTGACCATGAAGAACTGGCTGTAGACTGGGTCGTTCACGAAAGGGGTTGGGATTCCATTGCAACCAGTCAGAAGAGCGCAAAGCGCAAGGCCAGCGGCCAAGGATTTCACAGAGGGCATTCCTTATTATTTTTTAGAAATGTACCCCTCGGTTAACCAATCGTCAATTGATGGCATATCTTACTCAGAAACCATCAAAGTGACAGGAGTGGCGATGTGACGCCTTCGCTTCGGGTGCTATCAGAAGGTGAGTCCACTGCTGCTGGCGCCAGCTGGAGCTCGAAGTGGCTGCTTTACCTCCAGGCATCGGGGTTCATGGTGGTGCCAGGAGCTGTCCTCGGGCAGCAGAGTTCCGAATGGTAATTTCTTGAGCTCCTGGACATACAAAGCCAGTGCTTCGTGTTCGCCGGGAAGATAGTCCTCCAGCAGGCCAGTGGCAATCCAGTGGCGGATCAGTTTTTCAGCCTCAGAGCCAACCACCACTTCTGGCTCGAAGCCCTGGTTGTATTCCTCCAGCACTTCTGTGCGCTGCCGGCCACCCCTCGCGTCCACCACGTATTCCTCCAGCCCCTGCCCCATTTCGCAGAATGCGTGATCAAGGGCAGGTATTGGCTCACCGTCATCGGTGTATCCAGACTCTAGGTCAAGCAGAACACCGCATTGGAGCCCGGCTTCCTCAACCAATGCCAGGGCCATCAGGTGGCAACGCCCATGAAGGTAGTCTTCGACGATCAGCTTACCAAAGACCGGAAAGGACTCTTGAACACTCAGATGTTCGCCGTCATGGACATACAAATGATCTTTTAACGACATGCTGTACTCGCAAGGAACTGATTTTTTTCTTGCTTTCATTGTTGCTGATGCTGTCGTGAAAAGACAATTTGAAGCCTAGTGCTCCAGGTCTACATCGATCAGAACACCCGTGTACCTGAGCACGTTGTCGTCTTTGTCCAAAGCGATGACGATGATCGCCTCCGGATTCCAGCGCTCATCGTTGGTGAAGCCATGAACGTCCGCATGGCTAAGGTGATCAATAATCTCACCAGACTCCGCCGCGAGCTTGAACGAATGACAACCACATTCCCCACCTGCAATCTATGATTCAGGTGCGGGTCACGGTTGTCGGCGCGGGCGCCCAGGCTTGTTGGTTTCGCCCTGATTCTGGACGTACCGCCTGATCGTCTCAAGGGTTGTTTTACCAACGCTGCCGACATAATAGGCACGGTGCCAGAAGGCGTCTTTCCACAAGTATTGCTTGATTTCCACCTCATATTCCTTGCGCAAATGACGAGAACTGATCGCCTTCAGGTTGCCGATCAAGTCAGAAATATTCAGTGCGGGATGGATGCCGATCAGCAGGTGCAGGTGGTCGGCTTCGCCGCCCACCTCAATCAGCTCGCACCGCCATGCCTCCAGTCCGTTTTTGAGCACGCCGGCAACCGAACTCAGCATGGCTTCAGTCAATACCTTTCGCCGGTACTTAACCACAAAAACAATATGCAGCTGAATTTCGTAAACAGCGTTAGATGCTGATTTCATTACTATTTACCGTTGACAATTAATATGTAGCACATTAGCATCAATCCATGATAAATGGAATTCGTTGTCGCGCCTATCCCACCCCCGACCAGCAGAAAATGCTGGCGCAGTGGATCGGCTGTGCGCGAGTCATTTACAACGCCAAGGTCGCGGAAATGGAGTATTTCCAGACTTTCCGGCGCAAGGCCTTGGGAGCCGGCCCGATGCCGGAGATTGACCAAGCCTATTCCCAGTTCAAATGCGATGAATTGACGCCGTTTTTGTCTGAGGTGCCCTCGCAATTACTGCGTAATTCGTCCTTTCAGTTCATGACTGCCTGGCAGCGTTACCGCAAAGGCCTGGCTGCCCGCCCTGCGCACAAGCAGAAAGGCCGGCGTGACAGCGTACTGCTGACTTCCGAGCTGTTTCGTTTTGATGAGCAAGGCACGCTGAATATCGGCACGTTCCGGCACAAGGTCGGCGATCTCAAATTCGGCGCCCACCGCGAATTCAACCCCCCGAAAACCCTGGTGATCAGCCGCAAGGCTGATCGCTGGTACGTGAGCTTTTGCTTCGATGATCCGGTGTTGGCCGAGCCTCGCTCGCAGGAGGAAATCCTGGCTGACCTGAGTCATCTCAGCGCCGAACAACTGATCTCAAAGACCTGGGCCGGCGACCGGGGCGTGCGCGAGATGCTGCACGGCAGTGATGGTCAGGTGTTCCATTTAGCCCCGGACGCCATCGCCAAACACAAGCGCCGCGAACAACGGAAAAAACACCTCCAGCGCAAGTTGGCCAGGCAGAAAAAGGGCTCCAGGCGTCGAAGCAAGACCAAACTAACCATCAGCCGGATCTCGACCCAGCAGGCTGAAGTGCGGAAGGATTTTGCGCACCAGGTGTCGAGAAAGCTGGTGAATAATCCGGCGATCCAGGTTTTCACCTTCGAAGACCTGAAGATTGCCAACATGACCCGTCGCGCAAAACCCAAGCAAGACGAAACGGGTCAGTATTTGCCCAACGGTGCTGCTGCAAAAACCGGCCTGAACCGCAGTATCTTGCAGAGTTGCTGGGGCAATATAACGCTTTTCACCCACTACAAAGCAGCGAGAATGAACAAGGTATCGATCAAGGTGCCGGCCCAGTTCAGCTCGCAGACGTGCTCCAAATGCGGACACACGTCAGCCAAAAATCGCGCTGGGAAGCGGTTTTTGTGTACCGGTTGTGGGTTTGCATGTGATGCGGACTTCAACGCTAGTTTGGTGCTTCGTGGTCGTGGGGTGAGCTACGTGCTCAACCAGGACTGGAAGGCCAAAAAGGCGCCCAAAAAGGTCGCATTCAGAAAGAAAACCGGACTGGGAACACGTCCGTAAAAACTACGTGGAGGGCAGCTGCCGTCAAAGACGGTCAGCTCTCATCGAAGCGTAGAGGATACCCCACCTGCAATCTTCGATTCAGGTGCGGGTAGTTCATTTCCTTCGGTGAGCCAAGCACATCGCGGTTCAAGAAACGCTGGCGCACTTCCCTGCCAACGGCCCAAACGACCCGGTGTGCTTCTGATGTCTTGGTATAGGCCTATAACATTGACGGTTGACCAACCTTCTGCGCATGGTGTCATTTTGATTCTAGCTGGCTCGTCAATTTTTGACAATTATTCAATTCAGCTATAGATTTCACAGTCTCGTAACCTGGAGCTTCACCAATGTTTTTCCTCATCCTCAAGCGATATCTAGTATCGCTGATCGGCTATGTCTGCACCGCTGTGGGCCTCTGGATTCTGGCTATCTTGTTTACTGATGGAGTGATCCCGGTTCTGGCCTTCGTTGGGGTGATCTTCGCGATCATCTTCACCGTACCGTACCGAATGTACGTCGACTACACCGAGATCCGTGATCACACCATCTCCCTTCTTGCTATTCGCAATGGTGAGGGTGATGCCACCCCGTACGTTGATAACCTCAAGGAGCTCGTCGCGGACAAAACCGGCATTCCGGCTCCACTGGTGAGCTTCATCGCCAATCGCTCGAAGAAGTTCGTCACCATCGTCCTCGAGAAATCCAAGGCGCAGCCGAGCCAGGCTCAATGAGATCTCTCATCTGAATCACAGGAGAGCATTGTATGACCAAGGCAGAGCAAGACCTCGAGGAAGCCAAGAAAAGAGTCGAGAAATACTGCGCCGACAACATTGAGTTTTGGTCAAAAACGATGCAGTACGCTGCTGAGGCGAACCTCGACACATCAGGCGCGCTCGCCGGCGATCCAGCGGAGATCATTCTCCCACCGGTGAAGGCTCCCAAGCTGTCATAAGTTTCGATCTACGAAACAACACCCACTGAACAAGCGCCCTGTTGCAAGGCATCACGGTGCCAAGCACAGCCGCGAAACGACGAAAACAAGGAAGCAAAATTATGATCATCACTCTGAACGACCAACTCGCATTTCAGCCGCCCACCGAGTACCAAGAAACGCGTTGGAATCAACACAGGGCAAGCGGCCATAAGGAATTCGCGGCTGATTTCGCCTGCGAGTGGAACATGAAGCAATACTCCGAGTTCCAGGGCGTTGTTGTTCGCGGTTTGAGAGATCATCAGCGTACTCAGATCGGTTTCATCAACGTTCTCGCCGAGGCCTATTCGCGACACATAGGCCTGGTCGTGAATCCCCATGACATCTGGTTTGTGATGCTTACCAATGTCGTTTCGTTGGTGAATAAGAATGCCGAGCAGTTCAAATCCATCTTCACTGCCTCGGCTACGAAGGAGATGCTGCTTGTGCCACAGGAGCACAATACCGACATCAACATTGATGGACTGATCGCGCTCCTGAAGGCTGCTGCGCCGGTCGACATCTCGATGTTCCTTCCCGAGTTTTCGGATACCACGCCGGAAGCCAAGCTGGCGATGGCTGCGTCTGTCCTGGACATGGCACAGCATTCATATGATTACGGGATGTTCTGTTGTGGCATTCCTGCGATTGACCTGCGAGGAACCCGTGAAGACTGGCTCGCTATGTGCGTTGCAATCGACAAAATCACAACGGCGGTTAATGCCTCTGGAGCTACCCAGGCCGCTATCATCCCGGTTACCAACTACCTGGCCAAGGCTCTGAACGTAGCGTCCAATATCCTGGAATCGTTTGATCAAGATCAGACTGAGTTCTGGCGTGATATTTTCACCAAGGAAAACGTCGGTTCAGGTGGTGATCTCAAAGTAAACGGATGGATCTGCGATTTATACCACAACGTAAAACGTGGCCACTTGATCCGCTCGTTCCATGATGCGGTGTCGAAATTCCCCTACAAGAACGTTTCCACAGGTCAGAATTTCTTGATGGTGCATGGCGCTTTCGGCAGCAACGTCGAGGATGGGTTCATCACCACGGTGTATGACCACATCACCATCGAATACAAGCCGAAACTCTGATCTGAGAAGGCGGCACTGGCCCAACCTACGCCGCCTTTCTTAGGATGCTTTAGCTTATTCCATGCTAAATCCCGGAGGGATTGACAACTACTTCGGGTAAAAAGGTATCAATATATTCGACGACTATTTGCAAATCATCACTAGTCAATTTAAAGGTTTCCGTTCTACCTTGAACAAATCTTCCCGCCTTATGCTTCAAGGAACTAAATCTTTCTAGAAGCGCCTGTACAAGCATATACATATCGTATAGCTTTCCATTGGCAGACTTAATCAAATTACAATCTGATTTCCCTCTAAATCTCATTGCTATATCACCCCTTGTTACTCCTACCTTGTGCAGAATGGATCCTTCTGATTCAAATGACATTAGATAGAAATTAGAACTAACATCCTTCATAGCGGGGTGCTTGTCAAAATATTTTTTGCAATATCGCCCCCTACTTTCAGCGCTCACTTTTATTTCTTCAACAGCTTCCTTCAAGCTCATTTTTCTAAGCTTTGTACTCATCATGGACTTGGAAATTTTTAGATAAGAGCATACTTCATCTATTGTCCTGAAAGACCTCCCATCAACTATGTATTCACCATCAAGGTGAGCCATTGGGTGTTCAACAATACCAAGACAGACATCCAAATCCTGACCACCCTGGTGGTATCTGTTCGAAAAAACCGAATGCGAAACACGTCCATATTTTTTCCAGATATCCTTAAGGCATGAAAATGCTTCTCCTTTATATTCGTAGTTTCGCCTACCCTCAATAGCCTCTTTGATTGTCCAGCCGGGTGCATTTATTCGATTATATAAAAGAGTGTAATCGACACCATAGTGGGATGAAATTTCTGATATTTTGTCGAATTTGAGCCCATCTACATAAAACGGCCCTTGGACGGCAGGAGGCTTCACTACACATCTTCTCATTCCTGTAAAATTTTTCATCGCCTCCTTCACCGTCTGACCGCTAACCAATAGCTTTGAAAGCTGCTGATAATTCACCTTAAGCATAAGGGCAAGGCTTTTTGCAGTATACTGCCCACCATCATACTCATAAGTGTTTGCCTTCGCCCCTCTTTGATTGACTCTTTGGTGTATTCCAAAAGCCTCTTCCGGACTCCAGCCTTTTGCTAGTCTACTTTTAACCGTGATAATTTTTTCATCTGGGCATAATATCTTATGCGCCGCACTGATGCTTTCGTACAATACATTTCCTACAGTAACTTTCTTTTCTTTCTTTACAATCACTCTTCCCGATACTATCTCATCCCCTGTATACCCAGCCCTAAGCCTCGAATAGGCAAGCATGTACGGAATGTCGTTAGCTTTAGCTAACCCTGCTAAGCTGTCGTATTTTACCCCACCCGCAATTAGATGAATCACTGATATATCTGGCGCCTTGGTCGCTGCCTCATAATATCCGATTGACTGCTCTACCCTGTTTATAAATGCCTTATATGATACTGATCTACCGTCTATAGAGAGGAAAAGCTCCTTAAGATTTTTATAGGTTTTTCCTAAGTACTCTATTGGTTTTTCGTTGAACTTCTTGTGTTTTTCTTTATTTTCGACGACCTTCTTCGCGATTACCTCTAAATCGATAATAAACTCATTCTCCCTTACAGTCCCATCAGGATTTGTATGGCGCAAGTACGACAATCGAAAAGCTTGGTACGTGACATCAGGTCTGATTGTCCAATGAAGCTGTGTAAGTGAATGATATGAAACACCAGAAAAAATCAGTGGAATAGCCATGTAAGTGAATACCAAGAAATTAATTCAAAAACGTTTGCAGCAAATGAAATTACACATTCTGTGCATCTTGTGTAGGTGGCTTACGCGCCTTCGCGAGGCAATCATATGCCATTTATTGACACGATCCAACGATGCCAAGGCTTAGACCTACAATTCAAGACACATCACGATGGAGACACGATCAACGATTGGCTATCCGCCGAAACACCCCGCAGTGGCACTGTAAAGCTCAGACAGGAAATCGATAGCCTCATCCTCGGTAAAGCCGCGTTCGACCAACTCAATGCCAGATTGGTAAAAGGTCTCTTCGGCATCGGATTTGTAGAACCCTTCTTCATCGCCAGGAATCTCGCAAATGCGTTGACGAAATTGGTCGTTATCCACGGTTAAGCCCTCAAATTGAACAAATATTTTAGCGCCCAAGGCTTGGGACATAAGCCACAGGGTCACCTAACTGCCTATTTTGGGCTTGGATGCCCCGCTCCAGCGTCGAAGCAACCGCAGCGATTGCAGGATCGGAGAAAAGCACTGGATAGTCCGCCTCCTCAGCGAAAACCCAGACAGAAATGTAATCGGCCAAAGGTACACCGGCGACAACACGATCTACCAGCGCAGCACGAGCCATCTCCTGTAGATCTCGCCTGTACTCTGGCGCGGTCGCATCCAGCGTCAACAGGATAATGAACTTTTCAGTTGTGTCACTCAACACTCTAACGGCGTCGGCGTACCGCTCACCCGAGTCACGCGGATGCTCAAGCCGGGATGGATACACAGGATCTCCTGCTGCCATCGCGAACAACAGGATGTCGCTGCTGTGGCGCCCGTTTCGTTTGATGACGTGATCCATGTTGCACTCCCTTTTCATATCAGACCTGAAAGCCAAAGCTGTCACCACGGCGGATGGGCCTTTCGACAACGAGAAGCGGCATGGAGCGTAGCCCGTTCCGGAAGGCCGCGACTCTCTCTGCAAGGGTGCGGAGTGATGTCACCAAATCAAACAATGCCTATGTATTGACGCGGCGACGGATAGTACCTATATTCCGCCCCCACCTGAAGCCCTGAGCCGTATTTTGTCAGCAAAACCAAGCCTTCACGCTCAGGACTCGCTCTTTAAAAATCGCTTCTTTTGCCAGTTTGTACGCCACCCTTGGGTGGTTTAGAAAGATTATTGATTTGAGGTACAGATCACGCACCGTTGCACGTGAAGTTGTTCACCACCCTGCGGGTGGTTTTGAGATCTGCACGAGACACACCCTCTTGTTCACCACCTCACGGGTGGTTTTGAAGCAGAAAGATCATGCGGTCATGAGTTCGCCACCCACCAGGTGGTTTGGAAATTGATCTGGTTTTTTATTCGGTACGCCATCATTGCTGATGGTTTTGAAATTTCTTCCTTTTGGTTTGTTTGCCACCGTTTGGTGGTTTGTGAAAAGACTGTAGGAATCGTCAGCCACCTTCCAGGTGGTTTTGAATTTGCTGATGGCTTGAGCCTTTCTTGCGCCACCACTCGTGGTTTAGCAGTCGACCGAACCTGGCTTTACCCGTTCGCCATCCTATGGGTGGTTTTGAAATCAGCATGGATCCCGGATTGTGTCAGCCACCTGGTGGTTTTGAACTCATACTGCTCTGCGATCATCCTCCACCTCGGTGGTTTAGAGGCCGGGAAAGCTGTGCCTAAAGAGTGCGCCACCTTCGGGTGGTTTAGAGAAAGACCGAACCTGGCTTCCTGATTTGTGTTCGCCACCTTGACGGTGGTTTCGAGAAAGAAAAAGTACAGCTCCGATGGCGGTATGGCCATCTGAGGTAATGCGTGCTTGCCACCTTCATGGTGGTTTGGAACCTATATTCTGCGACCTTGGCGGGCCGGTACCTCCCTGAATCAACCCAGGGGCGTTCTGAGCCGCAATGCTTTCCCCATTCATTGAGTGGTTTAGAGGAAACACAATTCAAGGCATGTTCGCCACACCTCGTGGTTTTTAAGAGACTGTAGCCAGGCCTCAACCGCCCTGTTGGCCACCGGAAGTGGTTTAGAATGATCGGCTCTCAATTTACAGTCATCCACCGTCCAGGTGGTTCCCATCCGTTACCAAAATGTCCTTTCTGGCAGAAGAATTGGCTGTATCTCCCGTCCCGACAGACGACTCAAAAAGCTGAACGCATGATGAGTGGTTTTGATTTGACATCAACTGACATTGTGCATATATTGCCGGCCCTCAACGGCAAACGATACACAGAAAATGACCAAAGAATCAGCGACTTCCGAAGCTGGCGAACTCCAGGAGTGGACAAGCTACTCGCTTGACGAATACACCGACGCCACTGAAAAGCTCGTGCACCACTCGTTCAAAACGGTGAACACCAATGCCGAAGCCGGTGGTGTCCGTGTTGCACAGGCGCAAGGCATCAAGTTGCCCTACATTGGTGTCCGTACTTTGATGGGCCATGGCATTGATGTGTTGATGGATCGCTACGAAGGTGCGGCAACGGCCCGGATTTATTCCCAGATCGGTCAGGTTGCTCAGGGTCGGGTTGAAAACGTTCCTGAGATCGAGCTCAGCCACATCAGGCGCTCTCTGGAGCTCATCAAGGCTACCAACCTCGTCCAGAGCCGGCAGATCTCGCCACGCGTGCGCCAGATCCTGCTGCCGCGCCCGGATGGCGGCTACCTGAGCCTTACGCCGATCTCTGCTGCCGGTGTCAGCCATCAGGTCAGAGGTGCGGTGTTAAGCCACAACCAAACGATTCACGAACTGCGCAAAGCCAGCGATGACGCCGCCCTGAATTTCAGACGGATAACCATGGCCGACTTCCCTCTCGGCGGAGCGAAACATGTGAATCCTGGTGGCATGGTGTTTTCTATGCGCTCCCCTATCTATGGCGCCTTCCCTGCCGTGGCCAGCGAGTTCGGTCGTGCCATGTCGGTGCACAACTCCGGTATTCGTAGCCTTCATTTCCCGAAGGGCCTGCAAGCTGAATACGTGAGCTGGCGGAACGGGCGTAAAGGTCAGGTCGAGACCGATAGCTCGACGTGCACTGAGCACGCCGCTTTGATTTCTCGGATGGTGAAGCACCTCCTGCGAATTGGCGCGGACGCTTACGAGCTGCTCAAGCTCTATGAAACAGAGCTGCCGGAGGGCGTGCTGCTGGGTAGCCGTGTCAAGGGCTCTGATGCCGGCCTGATCGATCCCGCTCGCCGTACCGCAAAATGGAAATACGACTTCGGATCGGTGATTGCCCGACGCATTGCGGCCATCGAGAATGACGAGGCTCGTCAATACGAATACTCGCAAGCCGAGATCAACCTGATTGCCGGCCTGGTGAGGGATAGCCTGAAATGAGCTACTACCTGCTTTTGAAACACCTGAATGTTCACGAAGCCAATGCGCTGTCGAGCAACTACGCGATAACGGCAGCACCGATCATGGCGGTGAACCTGTTTGCCCATGCAATGGGCTTGAAGATCGGCTGCCAGGCTGGCGGTGTCGCGATGATTCACCATAACGCCAAGTACCTGGCTGAAAGTGACTTTCACAGTGGCTTCAAGCGACCACAGTTCCAACAACGCAAAGCTTCGACCTACATCGACAAGAACGACTATGTCGGTACCACCATGGCGCTCTCGCTGCAGCCGGTGGCCACCGTGAACTTGAAGATCAGTTTGGTCATCGAGTTTTCCAGCAAACCTGACGTTGACCTGGTTAAGTCGTTCCTGCATGGGGGGCGTATCGCCGGTGGCGTGATCGAGAACTACGCCGACCCGCAGACGTTCCATGAAAGCGATGACGCTTTGTTCGATGCCATTCCCGGTAACGGTTATTGGCTGATCGACCGACAAGACTTGCTCGTTGGCGATAACCCAGTGGATCTGCTGGTTACCGCTCTCGGTACACGAGCCACGCCAGACGCCAACAACTCTTGGCTTACCCCGGTCGTGCCCGCCTACGCATTGACCTCCAAGCCAGAAGATCGTGTGGTGGGCGTCAGGAGCCTTTCGGATGGCACCTACCCTGCCCACGCCTATGGTGAGCCCCTACTGGGCCTTGCTCAGTACGTTTCAACTCGTGAATTTGAGGCTGACTACCTCCCGTTCTGGCGCAGCCGCTGGATCGATGACACCGTTTTTGCCGTCAGCACGGCTTACTGAATACTTTCGAGAAGACCTTCATGACTCAACCTATAAAGTTCTCCAAACTCCCTGGCGTGCTGTCCTTTACACGTCGCATCAACGTCACCGACTGCCTGTTCTTCAGCGCCATGCCTAGCGGTGCGCTAAAGCCATTGCAGGTTACTCGAAGTGGCCTGCGCGGTACGCAGAACATCAACAAGAAGGCCACCGGCGACCGCCAAGAAGTCTCGAACATCCAGTTGACCGACACGGCCAAGACTGATGTGGAGGCTCAATCCCTGGTCGTTAAGATGGGGATCAGCTTCTACGCACTCCAGAAGGGCCTGAATTCCTGCGCCCTCTCCAAAACCGATGATGAGTCGTTGCTGGGTGCATTCAAGGCAAGCTTCAACGGATTCCTGGAGCGCACTGCCAGCGCCACTGGTGCCTCTAAAGGTCTGCAGGAAGTGGCCAACCGTTACGCTCGCAACATCGCCAATGGTCGCTGGCTGTGGCGCAACCGCCAGTACGCGCAAACCGTTTGTGTAGCCGTCACCTGTGGCGAAGAAACACTGACCTTCAACGCCCTGAAAACCCCGCTGAACCACTTTGACAATTACTCCGAAGACGAACTGAAGCTGGGCGCCGCTATTGCCAGCTGCCTGACCGGCCACGCCGAGCACAAGCTGCAGGTGAAGGCCGTTCTGGACTTCGGTACCGGCATGAATGGCAGTTTGGAAGTCTATCCCTCCCAGAACTACCTGGGCGGCGACAAGCCAAAGGGCTTCGCCCGCTCGCTGTACGCTGTGGGCGAATCTTTCCTGGCACCACAATCCGACCTGATGGCGCTGCAGTCGGCCCGCGTAGTTGGCCAAGCCGCCTTGCGAGACAGAAAGGTGGCCAACGCCCTGCGTACCATGGATACCTGGTACCCGGATTTTGCATCCAACGGCTTGCCGATCTCTGTAGAGCCATGTGGCGCGAACCTAGATTCTCAGACGAGGTTCCGCGCTAAGGATTCTTCCTTTGCATACATGCGCCAGCTCAACCTTATCGACGTCAACAGCGACGAAGGCATGTTCATGATCGCCTCGTTGATTCGCGGGGGCGTTTACTCCGAGGGTGGTGATAAGTAAATGAAGCCGGCAACCTATGTTGATTACACCGTAAAGGTGGGTAACAGGGCTTCCATGGAGGAGGTGTCGCAGTGCGCCTCCTTTCTGATGAAGGCTCTGCATGCAGGATTCTCCGAGCACAAGGACAAGTTTGCCCTAGCGCTGCCAAACCTCGATGAATCCAGCCCGCAAAAGAAGATCTCTACTTTCCGCGTGTTCGCTGAAAGCATGAGCGATCATATGCAGCTCCACGAGTTCGTGACGCGCTCTGGGTATCTGGACAAGCACTTTGTCGCCAGCTTCCCGAAAACCGTTCCAGAGGGCTTTGCGGGGCCTTACAAGGCGTTCACCCGTATACGCATCAAGTCCAGGGCTGCTGGCGTTCAGCGCCTGAAGAAAATGCTGGAGGTCGACACCAACGGTAATGCCTGGATCAACATGCAAAGCCGCGAGAATGGTCAGCGCTTCCCGATGTACCTCCAGAGCCATACTGCCGTGGCCGGTACCGAGGGTGTGCTTAACGGTTATGGCCTGTCGCAGGTCGACAACCTGCTGTACCTACCCGATTTGTAATGATCAATGGAAAGGGGCGCAACGTGGCGCCCCTCTATCCATCCAATCTAAATGTCAGTCGGCTTCGAGATGGCATTCCTTATGGCCGCAGTGCCTGCACTGAAAGATCAAAGCGACTAGCGATCCTTCTTTTTCAATGTCGTCGAGATACTCCTCAATCTCCAGGTCGTCCGAGCAGTAGTCTTCCTTGATCTGCTCAATGACTTCGGGATGAAGATTCCGAATCTCAGGCCCGCCTGCCCTCCCTAGGTACTGACAAACATCTCCACAATGCACGAGCCAGATCTGATCCTGCCAGGTGATAAAACCAGGTGTGCGCGTCAGGATTTCATCTTTGACCTGATCAGGAATCCCATCATGATCGCTAAGCGAGAAGAATCCAGAAAATTCGACCTTCAGTTTGGATGCCGCATTGCCGTTGGCAATACACCACGGGCAAATGGATGCCTGGTTTTCATCATCCTCATCTGCTTCTTCTACGGTGTGTACAGGCCCGTCGTAGACATACCCGGTCTTTTGATTGCAAACCGCGCACTCAGCCTCCGAGGTGACGAATGTGCGGGTATCGATTGGATCTGGGTGGTACTTGAAGATCGGAAGTTGCATTTCTTACCTACCTGGATTGATCAGTTACACGCAACGACATAGGAGCAGACACCACCAATGATGACCTGTCCTTTGTCCATAAAGCCGCACGTCACCACCCTGTTGCCATCGACGGATGCATAGTTACCACCTGCATAGTCCGGACGGGATCCAGGGTGTGAGTTCGTACCGGATGCCACTGAAAAGGTGCATTGAGCCTGCGTCTTACCTGCCGGCAGCGGTATCTGCTGACCATGCGTGATTGCACCCGTCAGAACAGCTGAAGCACTGGAGGATTGCCACAGGCCCCATTGGCAGGACAGGAGTGACCCCTTTACATCGCGCCCCACAAGCCCGTTAGGGGCGCAACCACCACCTTCGGCGGCTATACCGCCCAGCTCCAAGAATTCTGCGGCTCTCACCCGGCCATTGGAAGCTATGTAGTTCGAGTAGAGAGAGTTGAGGTTGCTGGTGGCATGAGGATCGACGTAGTAGCCCGTGTTGTTCGAATCATAGAAAAGCTGACCAAACACTGCCCCACCAGCCGTCACGTTGCCTGCAGCGTTAAGGTTGCCAGTTGCATTCACAGTATTTACGTTGCTGGTTGCATGGGGATCAACGTAGTAGCCCATATTGTTTGAGTCATAGAAAATCTGGCTAACCAGGGCGCCGCCAGCTGTAACATTGCCGGCAGCACTCATTGACGAGTTCGACGTTACGTCACCCTGGGCAACAACTGAGCCCTGAACAATGGCATGACCGTTGGCCTCTAAGTTACCACCAGCACGTACTGTTCCCGTGGCGGTAACATCTCCTGTGACGTTGATCCCGTTGTCTACAGAGAGGTTTCTACGGACTTTAAAATCGCCGAGCACTTCCGTGGTGGAGTCGATGACAACGCCGGCGCCGGTGACCGGTGTGAGGCCACTGCCATTTCCGATACGGAGTACCTGGCCTGCAAAGTTCTGAATACTGGATGCCCCCAGGATCATCCGGTCTACCGGGTTTGTAGCATCGAAATTGAGGGTGGCATGCATCTTGTTGCCACCGTCCGTGCGCAGCCAGACGTCGTTACTCGCCGTGTTACTGGCAACGATGGTAATCACACCTGATAAGGGATCTGCTTTGTAACTTGAGTCGGTCGTGGCGGTGTACGGAGACAAGCCACTGGATGCCCCCACCTGAAAGCCTGAAGTCAGTGCGGCTGCAGCAGACAAACTAGCTATTCCTGCGAGATCTGCCCGTGTGTTCGCGACCCCGAACGAGCTGATCAGGGTAAATGGCGACGTCATGGTTGTTGCCTGATACTTCTTGGCAGGGGCTGTTCCGGAAACAACCACAGCAGTCGAAAGGCTCAAGCGCCCGAACTTGATCGGATCGATTGTCGTTGCCGCAGGGAAGTCGCATGGAAGATATTCTGAACCCACGGCAAGAATACCACCGCAGGTACTGTTTTTTAGCCAAGCAGATCCCAGCTTCGTGGTCGTATTTGGGATGAGTCCCTGAGCCAAAGCGCTCCTGACGGCATTGTTGTACTGATAGAGATACCCGCCAACTTGCCTGGCACGGGCCTGCTCCAAATCAGTTTGCTTTTCGTAAAAAGACAGTAAAGTCAGAACAGACATCAGTCCGATGACTAGGATCAACTCGAGCAGCGTAAATCCGTTACGTTTCTGGCTCATCCGATAAGCTCTTCTTATTATGTTATCCATAATAATATCGGCTGAGCGAGGAAATTCATATCCCAAATATTGACGGAAAAATTCTGTGCTTAGGGTGAAATATCCTCAGAAAGCCTCCATCCAGTAACGTTTGGAGGCATCCCAGCCAGAAAGGGGTATCGGCTCATTGGCAAATCAGCTGAAAAATATCGCCCCAAACAATGTTTCTCAGACCAACCATGACCGTGCCTGCCGGGCAATACACGTCATATGTCACCGTACCACCATCCTTAACGTCATACCCTGTCTGACCACCAAGAACCGTAGGGCCAAGGGTCAATCCACCGGCCTTCCAGATCCCAGATTGGCATGAAAGTATTCCCCCAGCAGCGGTACGACCGATGAGGCCATTAGGGGAGCAGCCCCACCCCTCATTCGCTACCCCGCTAATCTCAACGAACTCCCCTGCCCGGATCCTGCCGTTTGAAGAAATGTAGTTCGCCGCTAAAGAGTTGAGGTTGCTGGTGGCGTGTGGGTCGACGTAGTAGCCCATATTGTTCGCATCGTAAAAAACTTGGCTGACCAATGCGCCATTTGCCGTTACGTTTCCAGCAGCACTCACTGACCCATTCGCAGTGACGTTCCCCTGAGCAACCACGCTACCGTTAGCTTCCAGGTTGGTACCGGCTCGGATAGCGCCAGTGGCCGTGATATTCCCTGTCACGTTGAGACTATTGTCGACAGACAGGGTTCTTCGCACCCTGAAGTCACCGAGCACTTCGGCTGTGGCGTCAATAACCACCCCAGCCCCCGTAACGGGTGTCAGGCCACTCCCCGACCCAATACGAAGCACTTGTCCGGCAAAATTTTGAATGGTCGAAGCGCCAACGATCATTCGATCCCCAGGATCTGTACCGTCAAAATTGAGGGTGGCATGCATCTGGTTGCCGCCATCTGTCCTGAGCCACACATCATTGTTGGCCGTATTGCTGGCGACGATGGTGATCTTGCCCGTTATTGGGTCTGCCTTGTAGCTGGAGTCTGTGGTTGCGGTGAATGGGGTTAGCCCACCAGAAGCGCCCGACTGAAAACCAGAAGTCATGGCGGCTGCCGCTGAGAGGCTCGCGACACCGGCCAAATCAGCCCGAACGTTCGCTACCCCAAGTGTGTTGACCAGGGTGAATGGGGAGGTCAATGTAGTTGCTGTGAACTTTTTGGCTGGCGCTGTGCCGGTCACAACAATCGCTGTCGAGAGACTCATCCTCCCGAACGAAATCGGCTCAAGCGCTGTAGCAGCAGGAAATGTGCATGGCAGCAGCTCTGAGCCAACGGCAAGCACGCCGCCACAGGAGCTGTTCTTCAGCCAGTCCGTGCCAACCTTAGTCGTGGTTGAGGTTACCAAACCTTGCGCCAAAGCACTGCGCACGGCATTGTTGTATTGGTATAAGACTCCACCGACTTGTCGAGCACGGGCCTGCTCCAAATCGGTCTGCTTCTCATAAAATGACAACAGGGTCAGAACAGACATCAGCCCGATGACGAGTATCAATTCGAGCAAAGTAAACCCTTGGCGTGGTTTTCTCATTGATTAAGCTCCCTTTATATCAATCTATTGACATGATATCGGTGAGCAAAAATCATTGATACTTAGTAAAGCTATGTGATTGTTCTGTATATGTAAATTAGCAGCAAGTGGGCCGGAGAGCTGGTACTCTTCATAGCATCAAACATTTAACATTAGGGGTTTATGAATGCAAAAACCCCGTTAAAACGAGGCTCTTGTCAATTTACGTAGATTGTCTGTCAGAATTTGCAGCAGAAAACTACCGCATAGTCGTTCTCACCAATGATGATGCCTGGCGTGCTACTGCTTCTCCAGTTTTCACCAGTGGTGTCCCAGCCGGTCTTAGTATAGCCACCTGGACATGTATAGACTGAAACATCGTAGGATGAATAGCCTGGAATGCCGATGTTCATACAGGTAGGCGACCCGCCACCGAGTGCTTCCCAAACCCCATTTACACAAGAAATCGCCTTTCCTGATGGGTCTCTACCGAGAAGCCCACTCGGGGCGCATCCCCAACCAACGTTAGCAACACCACCAAGATCCAGGAACTCACCTGTCCTCATACGCCCGAACGAAGTGACTGCGTTGGCCTGCATAGCGTTAAGGTTGGATGTAGCGTGAGGATCAACGTAGTAGCCTGTGTTGTTAGAATCATAGAAGACCTGACCAAGCACTGCCCCACCAGCGGTTAAGTTGCCAGCTGCAGTGATGTTCCCAGCTGCCACCATTGTGTTGATGTTGCTGGTTGCATGGGGATCGACGTAATACGCCATGTTGTTCGAGTCGTAAAAAATCTGACTGACCAGAGCACCACCTGCCGTCATGTTGCCCGCTGAACTCATCGACGCGTTCGAGGTTACGTTACCCTGCGCTACGACAGAACCTTGGACAATGGCATTCCCGTTTGCCTCAAGGTTGCTGTTGGATTTGATGGTTCCAGCTGCTGTGATTGCACCGGAAACGGCCACGTTGTTATCGACTACAAGCGAACGCCTGACTCTGAAGTCGCCGAGAACCTCGCCGGATGAATCGATGACCACCCCAGCGCCAGCGACTGCTGTCAGACCGCTGCCAGACCCGATACGAAGCACCTGCCCTGCGAAGTTTTCGATGGAAGACGCGCCAACAATCATCCGGTCTGCCGGGTTGGTTCCGTCGAACCCTAACGAGGCATGCATCTTGTTTCCGCCGTCAGTGCGTAACCAAACGTCATTGCTTGCGGAGTTGCTGGCCACCATGGTGATCTTCGCAGTAATAGGATCTGACTTGTAGCTTGAGTCGGTGGTTGCGGTGTAGGGAGACAGGCCTGACGCCGTGGACTGAAAGCCTGAAGTCAAAGCGGCTGCAGCGGAAAGACTCGCAATCCCAGAGAGATCGGCCCGAATGTCGGAAACCCCTGATGGGCTTGTCAGCGTAAATGGCGATGTCATCGTGGTAGCGGTGAATTTCTTGTTCGGTGCTGATCCGGTCACGGTGATTACAGTGGAAAGACTCAACCTGCCGAATAGGATCGGGTCAGCAATAGTGGCCGTTGGAAATTCACAGGGCAAAAACTCAGCACCAATAGCCTGCGTGCCGCCACAGGATGTGTTTTTAAGCCAGTCCGTGCCGAGTTTCGTCGCGGAAGCCGTCACAAAGCCCTGGGCCAGGGCGCTTCGGACTGCGTTGTTGTACTGGTAGAGGTACGCACCCACCTGCCTAGCGCGTGACTGCTCCAAATCCGTTTGCTTTTCATAAAAAGAAAGCAAGGTCATTACTGCCATAATCCCTATGACCAGAATAAGCTCAATGAGCGTCACACCCCTTTGTCTCTGGCCCATGCATATAACTCTACAAAAAATGAATTAGTCTGATCATATAGGGGGCCATGCCCAAATAAAACACGCACACACTCAATTAACTTCACCGGTTAAGATTATTAAATATCAAACTGAAATCAAACTTGTTCAGTTTTTAGCCAGAAAAACAAAGCGCATCGCCTGATGTTAAATTAATACCAACCAGTTTGGACTGGAATTACTGGTGGTGTGGCGATTTGATATAAAACTAGTTGAATTCTCGACCTTTGCAAACATCAAAAATATCGAATGTAGACGGCGTAATTTGATCGAACATTTCGCCCTATTTTCCAGTTTCGTATAGGAACTGCTTTGCGATTTCCCTGCTGGCGGGGGCACAGATGCGAAATACCGCATTCGTGGCCAGCACTCATGCCCCCTTCGCGCTCTCGACTTCTTATTTCATTTTGTGACTTTCATGTAATTGTAGGAGTTTTCCCAGAAGAACTTGTCGATATGTGGCCTGTATTCTTCTCGGTTCATAATGTTCAAGAAGACCTCGAAATACCGCCTGGTGTTATCGACCATGTCAGGCATATGCCAATCAGTCCCATATGCAATCTTGTCCATCAGATCGTATGGCCGACCATCAGTAGCAGCTGCTTTTCTAGCACGCTCCAAATTCGACACGAATGTTGCGCCGTTGTTCTTGTTGAGCATTGGAAACATATTCGCAACTTCGCAATATACGTTCGGATAATTCGTGCAAAGCTCGGTTACAATCCGGGCAAAATTGTCTGTGGCTATCCACTCATTATCGTCTGCCGCCATCCAGCCTGCAGAGTTTATGTCGTCTGTCAGGACATCTTCACCACCGGCGTGCCCTAAACACAGCCTTAGATTGTTCCATTTAGGGGTCTCCAGAACAGACTTCCAGTTGTTCGGATGTGCGTTCTTGCCCTCTTTGAGGTGAGTTTGAAATCCCTGAGGAGTGCAATGAGTAAAAATCGGTATATCCCCTTCCACACAGAAATCAAAAAACTCATTGGTGACAGCCTGTACACCTGCCTCGTCCCCAAATGGCTTGTAGCCTAAAGGCGGGTAGAATTTGAAGCCAATGAAGCCTTTGGCAATTGCGTCCTGGCACCGCTTGCGCCAATCACCTGGTCGGCGAGGATCGAAAGCGCAGAATCCATACACTTGGTTCGGATGCTTACGCTGCAGGTTCTGCATAAACTCGACTTGTGTTGGGAAGAACGGGTAATGGGGCTCTTTGTGGCCTGGGTAGGCCATTTGCATATCCATCATGAAATGCACAATCTGTAACGGGGGCAACCCAGGGCCATACCCGTCCATAACCTTCGTGAGCATGTCCTCTTCTGAGTTGAGCATGGTCAGGAAGAACTCCAGGTAGTTTTCAGGCTTTCCCCACGCCATAGGATCCATCAACGCAGTGACAGCCCGTAGTGACTTCTTGACCGCCTTCTCTGCATGATCAAGCACGTTGCCAAGGGGCCATTCAAGCTTGAAGAGCGTGGTGCCAAACAGGTCATCAATCACTGCGGGAGCTGGCTGATCCAAAGCGGCTGGCTCCGGCTCATCAAAGCCTTCGGCGGCATAGTCAATGGTCGCGAGAGAGTCAACGATGACTGAGATGTCGCTTTTGGGGATTCGGTTGAAGCTCTGCGAGCTGAAAGGGATATCACGTAGAACCGCAGGCCCGTTGTTAACCGCATCCCTAGATCCCGAACGGGAAAGCAGCTCGTGCTGAGTTATCTTCCAGATTTGATCGATTCTGTATTCATTTTTGGCTTCTTCACTTAGGAAATGCGTAGCCGCAAAAAAGCCTTTTTGTTCCTTATAGGAGGAGCCGGTCAAGGAAACCAGCAGATTGGCTACACCATTCGCAAGCGCGCTATCCGGTTTTCTCATAGCATCCGCAATAACACTCGCAAGTGGCATGTAGCGCGCATTGAATAGGTGCGTGTGCATATCCACTATTCTGATTGGAAAGTGCATGGCCAATCTCCTCGAACTCGAATTATCCAACGTGGTGGGTGCTGGAAAGCTTAGTTGAAGGCCATTCGCTCCCCGAACTGGTAATGATTTTGAGTCTTATCAATTCGGCATAATCGATGTCGCTGATTGTTATTTTGAACATTTAGTGCCCATGGCCACCGACAGGTTGCTACGCCTATTCGGAATCTCTAGCATGAACCCCCTTTCACCCTAGAGACACACAAAATGAGCTTCGCCACGACTGAAGCCACAGCCGCCGAACTCGACGATGTGAAAAAACTCGTATCGGACGCGAGGGGGCTATTTGTCAGGTTGCTCGAGATGTCACTGAACCACAGTCAAACCAAAGGCTCCTGCCTTTACGCGGTGATTCTCTGCTCCACTTTGATCAACAAATTCACCAAGCACAAAGCGAGAATCCGAGGCGGTAACGGTGTAAGCGATGGAGGTCTTTTCATTGGCCAAGTGGGGCATGGCCACTACTGGGTGGAGCTCGATATGCACGGCACCCCTTACATCATCGACATTACAGCCGATCAGTTTGGGCTCTCCCCTATCATCATTGCTGATTCTCTCAGTCTGCCGGCCCGATATGAACCCGGCAACCAGGCCACCGTAGACAGTCACGTCGAAGGCGAAATGTCAGCCATGAAAAGCGAATTATGTTGATCCAGGTCAACACTGAGGTACGAAAAGCCACAAGGCGCTGAACGGCCATTGTCGGAAAGCTGACTTTGTTGTCAACTATTTATCGGAGGCAACGCCGAGCCATGAAACGCGATGGCCGCATGGCAAAACCGGCAAATTCAGGGAATTTGTAGAACAATTTACATTTATTTGACACATTTAGATTCATTTCGCGACTAAAATATCGCCCCCTGAAAAAAGCACCATCGCCACCACCTCTGTGAAGAAACACCAGTTATGAGCATTGACCACGAAAGAAATGAGCTGCTGGCGAAAATTAGAGAGCTTTTGGGAGCTGTCGACTTAGTGCAGGCTTGCTTAGATAACCCGACTGATGAACCAGGCCTACTGGAATCATCGAGGGAGGCGCTCACCAAAGAAGCCTTTGAAATGAGAGCTCTGATCATTCTCCAGCACACAGTGCGTCAAAGAAAACTCTTGGAGCGCAAGCCACCCAGCCTCTCATCCTCCCTTCTCGCCGGCGCCCAGGCTTCTGAGTATCAAGCCCAAAAATTGCTTTCACAGGGAGACGAGGCCGGTGCTCAAGATGCGAGAGAGAACGCAGACATGCTCAGAGCCATGGCCGCTGAAGAGTCTGTGAAGGAGCGTCGACAAGCGATGCGTATTGTTCCCACCTTAAGCCCTCCTGTGGAATCTTGAATCATCGTCTCTTCGAAGCCCTAAAGTAGAGACCGGCCAGGTGATAACCTGGCCGGCTCGTTGTGCTATCTTAGTTTACGTCGGTGAGCTAGGGACTCAACAAATCCTACCTATTGCCGGTTTTTTACATAGTGAATTACTGGTTCTAATCAAACTGGAATCAGCAGGATAATAAAAGCAGCACAGGGTGCCAGATGATTGATATTGAAGCTACCGATGAGTCACGGGCTCTAGCACTAGAGATACTCATTTATGGAAGCAGTGTTGATGAGTTCGCACATAATCATAAACTGCCTACTCAAGAAATCCGCGACTATATTTCCAGAAAGGAACCACTGACGAGAACGATTGGCATCACGTTAGCCGTCAGATTAGGCTATCAACCATACTATTTCGAAACCATCATTCCGCGTGTCCGAACAGGCAAGATCGTTACCAAAAATCAGTATAAGGCTACCGAACTGAAGCGCCTTGCAGTTCTCAAAGAGCTTATTGCCGCTAAACCTGAAGCAGACCTCGAAAAAAACCTTAATACCATATGGAGTGGCATCGAGAAGTATCTATCAGGCGCACTTAAGCTTGATAAAAATCATGGCAGAAAGCTTGCCCTGAGACTGGGCCTTGCCATCAACTTTTTCGACGTCACTCCGCCAGCAAGCGACTATCTACCTAGAATTCCACATGCCAGGATCAGGGACAAACTGAAGCGGAAGAATCCAATATTTTCGGAACCTCCGAAAACGTATAAGGAGCTGCAGGCTGCAGCTGCAAAAAGCAACTACACCCCATCGGATTCAAGCCGCCTTGCAGCGCTGAAGGACTTGATTGGGAATCAGGAGGTAGACCATTTCGCAGAAGAGTACGATATCAATACAACTGGTCTGAATCGGTACCTCTCTGAAGAGTTGAAGCTGGATAGAATCCAGGCCAGTAGGCTGGCAATCAAACTTGGTCTTCCACCAAGCTATTTCGATGTCACACCTCCAAGCCGTAAAAAATCCTAACGTATGCGGGGGCTTCCCCCGCTCACCGATTATGCAGAGAAGAAGTATCGCGTGATGTGAAAGAAGACCGGCGCCGCAAAACAGATCGAGTCCATTCGATCCAGCATGCCGCCGTGGCCTTTGATCATCGTTCCCCAGTCCTTCGCTCTCATACTCCGCTTCATCGCTGACATCACTAATCCGCCCAGGAATCCCATGGCCACGATGATGAACGACATCAGCAAGGACTGCAGGAAGCTGAATGGAGTGATCGAGAACATGCATCCGCCGATCAGGGTCGCGGCCAGGCCACCTCCCACAAGCCCCTCCACAGTCTTCGAAGGACTCACCAGCGGAGCAACCTTACGCCGTCCAAAGAGTTTGCCGAACACGTACTGCAACACGTCGCTGATCTGCACTACGAAGATCAGGTAGAACAACAGCAAAGCGCTCTCCCCTTCGTAGCCCTCAAGGTTCAGCAGCAACAGAGCCGGCGCGTGGCTGATGCAATACACGGCGATCATTACTCCATACTGGATCTTCGCCGTGCGCTCAACAAAAGACTCTGTGTCCTGACCCAGCACCGAAATGGCCGGCAGCAGCAGAAAGGCATAAACCGGAATCAACAGGGTGAACATCGAATACCAGGAAATGCCGATCAAAGCATACTGCAGCGGGATCAGGACGAAGAACGCACAGAACAGCGCATAATGATCAGCCGGGCGCGTAGGAGTAAGTGTGATGAACTCTCGCAGCGCCAACAGCGAGATAACGGCAAAGAGCACGAAGGTCGCTGCGCTGCCCATCCAGAACGACACCAACAGTATGACGATCATGAGCCACCAGGCAGAAATTCGCTGGTTAAGGTTGATCACGGTTGCTACCCCGGATTCTGATCGGACAGTCTTGGACAGTACGAACCCAACCAGCGATGCCACAACCAGCAGCGCCAGGATGCCGCCGACAAACCAGTTAAAACGCTCCTCGATCATTTCGACAGCTCCACTACTGCTTGATGAGCACGCATTAGGAAAGGGACTCTTTTCTCCCCTTCCAAGCGGACGATAGGATTGCCGATCCGGATGGTGCACAGAATCGGCAGCGGCACATGTTTACCCTTGGGCATTGCCCGGTGCAGGTTCTCCAGGTAGATGGGTACCAGCTCTACATCGGGAAACTGGCTATACAGACTGTGCAGGCCTGATTTGAACTCGCCTGGCATGGAGTTTTGGGATCGAGTGCCTTCAGGAAAGAAAATCACTGAGTGCCCGGCATTCAACGCTTCCACTACCGGAGCCAGCGCTTCCTCTCTCGACTTACCCTTCCGGTCTATCAGCACTGCATTCAGGCCCTTTTGCGATACCCAAGACAGAAAGCGATTTTTACCCCAGTAGTCCGCAGCCGCGATGGGCTTGGTTTTTATGCGCGCCTCTCTCGGTAGCGCAGACATGATCGCGAGCGTATCGATGTGGCTGGTGTGGTTCGCGATGTATATGCGCTGGCGCGAGAAGTCAGGTTGGCTTTCCCACTTGGCAGTGGCGCCAATCACAAGCCGCAGGAAAGCAATCAACAGATCACTAATCCACATGAGGTGCCTCCAACTGTTTGGCGATCTTGAGCGTACGGGTAACGCAGGTGATCAGGGAACCTACCAAGATTACGATCAGCCCGATCAACAGAGCGTGATGCGTCTCCAAATAAAAGACCTCGACGGCGTTCAGTACCAGGGCAACACTCATAACCGCCATCCGGTGTTGTTTGGCCATCGGCCCGCCGAAGTGTTGCGGCAGGGACAGAGAGCCTCCAAAGACGCGCACATAGGCCGTAAGGGCTGCGACCAATGCAGCGAACCACCCGAGCGAAGGAAAGCCTGTAGCGACACCAAGCGCGATCAGAAGCAGGCTGTCAGCGATACGGTCAGGGAATTCGTTGTAGAGCGCCCCAACTGGAGACTTCTTACCACCCTCGATGGCCACCATCCCATCGAGCAGGTTGCAGATAAGCCTCAACTGGATGCCGAGCAGGCAAATGATGGAGGCTACAATCCCCTGGTCAACACATAGCGCCAGCGCCCCGACCAGTGCAAAGCCAATGCTCAGCACTGAGATCTGGTTAGGAGAAATGTCGCGTTTAACGAACGCCCGAGTAAGGGCCTGCGCCCAGGCGCTTGAGCGCGTTTTTATAGGCCTTCTGTTCTCATCCAATTTTGTTCTTCCTTCGGTTAATAGATCCTGGCCACAAGGCGTTCGTTGCATCCATTTGGACGCAAAACTTAAAGCTCCGCAGCACCCTTGAGCCCCACGCTTTACGGCTCAGAAATTCATGGTTCTGAGCGTGATTTATCCAGTGATTTCAGGGGTCAGCAGCAACTCATATGCATATATTGACATCGTGACAAATCGTTTCGACGGGCGCTAAGGTAAAAGCGTAGGCGCCAAAGGCGCAGTAGCGAGCTTACCGTTCACAGGCTGGGCTTGTACCATCTGTATTAATGCTCATAAATTGACATCACCTGTTCCTGCCGCTAGGATCGCCGCCAGTCCATGGCTAAGCCATGCTTCACCTACCGCTCATTATGAGAATGGAAAAATGCGCCTGATCATTGTAGAAAAACCCGCTGTCGCCCGCGCCCTGGCAAAAGCTGCCAAAGCGACCTGGCCAGATGATGAGCTCATCATCCTGTCTGCTGTGACCATTACGATGGTTTCGTTCATCCTCCCCAGGGGCTTGGCATACTCGTCCTACCCGATGACCACCGAACCGCAGTGCAAGCCTGATCCTGAACGCTGGCATGAACCACACTTCGAGTTTTGCTGGGCAAATGAAGTAATCGATACCGGACTGGCGCCTACGATTCGCCTTACTATTGAAGCAACGTCCGACCTGATCAATCGAGCCGATCACATTGTGTGCGCGCCTGACTGGGACTACTCCGGGGTATGGGGGATAGAGCAAGTGTTTAAGCTTTTCCGTCCTAACTTGATTGATCAAGATCTGCCAGTTATCACTAACATCTGGCCGTTGGATGGTGAAGCCATTGCTCAACGATTTTCCAACATGAAAACCACCAAGCTTTTCGAGTACCAAACACTCAAGAACGCCGGGCGGATTAAATTTTACTTTGACTACAACTACGCTCTGAATTCGCTACCAGTTTTAGGGAATCTCTACCGCGATGTTTTCGAAACGGATCAGCCTGTATTCATTAGTAAGTATGCGCTTCAAACCCTTTTCTATGTGAACGAACAGGGTGAGAAAAGCATAAACAGAATTGAATGTGACATGGCTGGTCACCATTGGATGGGAACGGGTAAATACCAAGTTGATAGTTATCGCCATCTGGATGGCATCGGCTCCCCCGCCTCTCGATTGTGTATCACCAGACAATTGGTTTCCCTTGGCCTGTGCAAACTCACAGAAGCGAAAATCTCGGTGACCGAAAAGGGTCTCGAGTTTATCGCCCGTCTGCACGAAGACACCCGAGACTCCGACCTTCCCTTCAGGTTGGATCTATGGATGGAGATGCCGTTCGAGGAGGCGAAATCCAAAATCGACACCTACCTGAAAACGTTCTTCGGCAAGCAGAAGCGCTACCAGAAGATCTAAGTCAAAACAGCCGGGCAATAGACCACACTTGCCCGGCTACACGCTGCGATGGTGTGTTAGCGGCTGGTGCTACTACCACGCCACTCTTTCTGACCGAAGTCATCTGGCAAATTCACCAGCTTTTCAGCCATTTCCTGAAGATCTAACCCAGAATCCTTGCGTGCCAAAAGTGACATGTGCGTCCCGCCTTCAGGGTTCCACATTCCTTTCCAGGTAGGGACTGCCATCTCAAAGCCATTCGCATCGCACCAGGCGAGTTGCCGATCCATCTTGGGCCTCTGGCCGTCGCTGTTGAGGTAAGGCTCGTCCACGATCAACACAGCGCCCTCCTGCGTTACCCAGACGCTGTGGTGATCTGTGCCGGGCATCCGCACTTCATTATCGACACGATTAGTGCCAGGGCCTGTTGACCACCCTATGACATTAGGCGGAGCCAGCGTTACACCGAGCGCCTCCATGAACATCAGCCGGCGAATCGTCTGGCAAGCCTTGCGTCGAGCCTCAGTCTGCGCACCCGTAGGCATCTCAAGCTGAAGCTCGAGTTCTAGCAGGTTTGCATCTGTCATGACGAACATACCTAGACGCTGGCGGCGCCGGCCCTTTGCAGGAGAAAGCATTTGTGCCAGAGGCTGCATGAATGGGTACGAGATACTTTCGGTGCCCCGCAGTTTGTAGCGTGTGTCATGCCAGCGGACTTTGACCTGGATCGTGACCATTTTGGCGGGGAGGTTCTGCTGGGCTTTCTTGTACCCAGAGTAACCAAGCTCTTGAGAAGCCAGATCGAGGGATTTCATGTGGCCGAGTGAATGCTCCGCAGCCAAGGCTTCAGCGCGGTTTTTCAGGCCATTGAGGGTGCGTACGGTTTGAAAGGAAACAGGCATTTCAGCAACTCCGGTTGTGCCTGGTGAACGCCATCCGTTAACGAGCACACAGGGGCCGATGAGGCTGAGTGCGAGTTTGATGCTTAGAGGGTGAAACACAGTGTGGCGGTACCACTTTGCTTAAACGGATGAGCGTGCCCCTGCGAGGCCAGGGCAATATGCCATGTCGGTGCTGGCGAATCAAGGCCACTTGTGTCGCTCCCCGCCAGTCACGCTGACTATTCCGTTAATACTCAGATTGTAGGTTTATCGGAATGTAAAAATTGGTTCGAATGAGGACTGTAGGCCCTGGTGAATTACCACACGGTTTAACCGCTGTGGCTTTAATCCACAAATCGGAACCATTGTGCATGGATGTGAATTTTACGGAGTGATACCCTCCAACGTTAGACCGCATCACAAATCAGGACGAGAACGATGAGAGAAAATGCTGACCTCTGGGTAAAAACGTTCACAGCTATATCGCCGAACGAAATCCTTGAGTGGGCCGACGTATTTGCTGAGGTTACAAAGCTATCCCCATCAGTATGCTTATCAGTTTATGCTGAATTAACAATGATGGAAGATCTAAACATGTTGTTTGTCGCCGCCTCGCAAAGGCACTCAAGCATCACAATCGCTGAAATGCGTGAGGAGCAAGGAGAGACAGACTCTGAATTCGTTGAACCTGATGAACTCATCAGTGAGTACATGCTGTACTCGGATGAGTTCCTAGGTGAAATTGATGCCGACCATCAAACAGAAAGATTTGAATACTTTACTTGCGTGCTGGCTCATCATAATTTTAGCAGACTTTTCATTCGGCTATTTATCCAAAACCTATCCCCCACCTCAGAAATAATTCCGAAAAAGTTCGATATCAGGCTTGAGGATATTTTCGACACTGAGTTCGATCCTACTCCGTATATTTCTGAGTTTGAGGATGATGACGTAGAGAACCTATTCGGCGGTGGTGAAAATTTCTTAGAATCATTGCGATTGTCCAAGCCGGTTTTACCAGATGGTTGGCTCGCCATCTTTAAACACCTTGGTATCACCATTAAGACAAATCAAGGATTTCGAGATCAATTCCTAGATCCTTTCTTCTATGCAGTTGATACCAAACATACAGTCCCGGTTTTTATCTGCGGCCCATTGAAGACACCCTACGATGACGAAGACCCTGCTGCCAATCAGTTGAAATATACCTTCGAGACTGCTTTCGAAGGGCATTACGACCAAGCTTTCCTGTTCTATAGCTCCCCAATATCCCACCGCGAAAGTGAAGACGATGGCGCTCAGGTAACCTACTGGGGCGAGGTCTATATCGATGGTGAGTGGAGAACCATGGTTCTTACAGAACGCTCAACAAGTATTGAGGCAATCTTCTCTCTGGCTAAGCTAACATCAAATACTCAGAGTGATATCAAAAATCCTGAACTCATCGAAAATTCGAGTGAGTTAATTCATGTATGGTCAAACAGTCATGTTGACCCTATGCTCAGTATGATGCAAAACATGTTCAAACCGAATTGATTTAAAGGCAGTGCCCACCATGATTGGTGAGCACTACATAACAACTTACTGCTATCAGCCTCCCTAGTTTTGTGCGCCAATCTATAGAGTGCTAATACTTTGCTCGCTTAATTTTCATACTTCTATTACGAACTAAATACACATATCGGCGCAATCAAAGAAATGCCGTTTGCCCGAGAGTAGACCGATTCACACAGGGAGTCAGTATAGGCTGCAGGCGAAAGCATTATCCAATGCCAGCAACATTAGCCATGAATTGACGGCGATCGTTTTTCCTGTATCATTAAGCCATCACCATGTGCGACAGCGCCATGACGGCCCGCCATGTCAATTTAAGGAAGAAGATGCGTTACCCAAAAGCCGCACACGTCCTCGCAGTGGCTTGCGTTCTGGTACTCCCCGCCGCCCTAATCGTCCCATTCTTATGGGCAATGAAAACAGCGGGTGTCGACCTGTTTGCTCAGAATCACACCGGACTGACTGGTTCCGCAATCTACTTGGCCTTCCTGGCAGTGCTCGCGCCAGCAATCCTGTTCGTCCAGCGATTCCCTGGTGCAGATTTTAGTTTTGTTGGCAAAGCCTTCAACCTCAAGACCACAGCGGTAGGCCTAGCCTTTGTCCTCGTCGCCATGTTCGGCGGTGGAGCGCTACGCAGCGCCTTCTCAGGGGAAGAAGAGTCGGCCCTGAGAGCTCTGGGTGGCCAGATGGATGCCATTGGCTCCATGGAGTTCGTGCTGACCTTTATCATGGTTGGCCTTCTGGCACCTATCGTTGAGGAGCTGGTGTTCAGGCAATACCTGTTCACCCTGCTCCCCTACCGCAAGAGCATGGTCTGGTCGATTGCCGTAGCGGCCCTATGGGCAATCGTCTTCTCGGCAGTCCACACGCAGTACGCGAACCCGATCACCTTCGGTGTCATTGCGGTGCTCGCGTTTGGCTTCGGTATGGCCAGGGTGATCACAGGTGGAATTCTGCTTCCGATCCTGATGCACGCCCTGGTCAACAACATGAGCCTGCTCTCCATGACTTTAAGCCCGGTCAACGCGGGCTGATCCACAACTCAAGGCTCAGCGGAGCCTTTAACGACAATCACAGAGGTAAACAGATGAGTATCGAACGCGCTATCGAACGTGCCTACAGTGTTTCCAACCATCGCGGCTGGCCACGTGTCTACTGGGCTCTGGATCTGCATGGCACCTGCCTCAAGTCCAACTACTCCACGAAGGCCTACGAGTGGCTGACCCCGGATTGCCTGCCAGTTCTGAAAGCCCTGAGTGAACTGCCGGAGACCAACTTTATCATTTGGAGCTCCCTGCACCAGGCCGACAAGGAAGGTGTGGCTGCCTTCTTCGCTGAGGCTGGCATCAAAATCGTCGGCATAAATACCAACCCCCTGGAAGCCAGCACCGAGACCGGATGCTTCGACGAGAAGTTCTACCTTTCCCTGATAGTGGATGACAAAGCGGGGTTCGATCCTAGTTCCTGGCCCGAGGTCTTGGCTCAAGTTCTGGAGTATCGCACCCGCTTTCCGCTGCCGCTCGAGGGCAAGCCTGAGCCGGAGCCTGCTGAGTTAGCAGCCGCTTGCTGATCCACATATCTGACATGGGGTGGCCGGACTGCCCCTTGTCATTTCAGAGTTGATAGCAAGTTGATGCTGAGATATCGTCCGCATCTGTCGATGTACTGACTGATTTTTTGTAAGGCGCTTGCGCCGGCACCAATCAACCTCTCGACCGAATCCCTGAAAGCCACGGTCGCGATGGAGACCTCATGAGCAAGCGCAAGAACACTTCCGCAAGAATCCCCTTGGTACCGATCCCAATCACAAGGGAAGAGGCCACCAGCCAGGCTGAGGCCAACCTGGAGATCATCAGGAAGCTCGATGCCTTCGAGGATAATGCCGTTGATTTTCTCTGGGAGCTGCGCCAGGACAACTTGCCCAAGGCGAAAATGAACCGCCTCAAAAGAGCCGCTGACAAGATCAACGCTGCGGTCATGCCCTACTCCGCCTGCAAGTCGGGATGCAGTTACTGCTGCAACATCTCGGCAGTCATCACGCAGACCGAAGCCGATCAGCTCGCTGCCGCCACTGGCCGCAAAGCGCTGAAGCTGACGGGTAAGGTTGACATGGATGAGGCTCAGAAGAAGTGGTACAAAGTCCCCTGCCCATTCCTGAAGGGCGGCATGTGCTCTGCTTACGACGACCGTCCACTGGTGTGCCGAATGCTCCTGGTCATCTCTGACAGCGCCCACTTCTGCAATACGGACATTCCGTCTTCCGAAAGCCATGTCACTTCGATCAACCTTACCCAACTTCAGGAAGGCTACGTCATGGCCTACCTCAACGAAGCCTGGGGCGATATCCGGGATTTCTTCCCACCGATCACAAAATCCTGATCGGCAGTGCACTTGCTTAAGGTGACGGAGATGCGTCCGTCGCCCTTGGCTTGCTTGTTTTGGTCGCTGCGGTTTTTTCAACCTCATCACCGGCCATGATCATCGAAGTCAGCATTCCAACCTGCTTTTCCACCTCAGCAAGCACTTCTTCCTCGGTCTGGGTGTGGGCGTATTTGGTCAGTGTGCGCTGCAGGTAGTCTTTGGGGAATGTCATGACAGGGTTGAGGCCCAACAGCTCGCCGGCAACTCCGCCTGCGAAGTCGACGCCAGTCTGCCCACCAGAAATCACCATCTCTAGCGGGTAGTGCTTATGCACCAGATCCAGCACCTGGTACATCCACAGGTTTAGGTGTTCCTGGCGCCAGCCGTAGTCCTTCAGCGTGTAGATGCCGTTGCCAGCGATGTTCAATACTTTGACACCGCGCTTTTTGCATTCCTTGTACAGTAGCCGAGCAGCCTCGATTGCAGGCATGTTCAGCTCGATGTGCAGATACTTCTCACCAGCAGCTTTAGCAGTGAGTTGTTCCCCCTTGGAGCTGAAATCCTCAGCAAAAGCGACGGTCAGATCCGCACTCTTTGCGTTGTGATAGGTGCGTGGCGGGTAGCTCGCCTCTTTGTGTGCAACTGCTTTCATGGTCAGGTCTCCGCCCGCTTTGAGTTTCTTAGGTAGTCAGCTCTCATTTTCAAACTCAGTTCGAGGAGGCGCACAAACTCAGGAACGATCTGCTCCCGTTTAAACACGGGCTTATCGGCGGTTTGTTGGCGGGCCAACATATCTACGTATGCACTACCTCCCCCCAATGCCTCCATCTCATCCAAAAACATTATCAACCCTTTGGGCCATGGATCGGCCCACACCCTCAAGGTCTGTTGGTATTCCGGATACTGGATCTGAAATGTCATAGACCATGAAACTGCTGACGCCTCACATCGAAAGCCATACGTGCTTGCGATCCCTATAAGTCGACGGGCTAGAAATTGATCATCGCTGTTGACAATAGCGCCCTTATATCCCCAAGCAAGCAAATCAAACGACCAATTCAGTCGCCAGATGTCGCAGACGTAGCCTGAAACAAGATTCTTCGTCTCCTTGTCCTTAAAGATCCAGTCGACCAGTCGCCTACGCCACCACCTTCGAATCTGCATGCCGAATGGCTTCGTCAGGTTCCCCCGACTGACCGTAGTAGCCGGGACTGAAGGCACAGGCTTAAGCACTTTCTGCAGCCGAACTATTCGGGTACTGCTCACATGTATACCTGTCATGGAAATGGGGAGGGCATCACCAAAATTCTACCATAACAAAGGAGCTTTATTGACCGCTATGCACCAAGATCTAGAGTGCCTGGCGAACCGACTGAATCGTGATCTGCGTACAGTAGAGTCGCCTCTTCGGCACGGAGGGCCGGCTGCTTCTGTCAGGGTGTTGGATAGCTATCCAGCCTCACAGGCCCGGCGTACAGCGCAATACATGTTGTTCCATTGACGCTGGTGGTGCAGCTTTGCGTGCAAACACATCTCAAAGCGTAATCGGCGAGCTAAACACCTGATTTTGTGGCCTGTTTGTTGGATTGCTACTGGCCTTTCGCTTATCATTCACCACCATGACCCACTGATGGTCAAAACAATTACTGATCCAGGAATGACCAGAATGCTTAAGACACTCCGAAGCTTGTTTGCAGCAGCCATTTTCGCTCCAGCGCTGGCGTTCGCAGGTCAGCTCCCGGTTCACCCGATGGATTTCGACGGGTCGGAAGCGCAAAAGACCGTGGTGATCGACTACATCACCAAGAATGTCTACAAACAATATTGCACCGGCATCAACATGTGCCAGGAATCGATGCTGCGGCGCATGGAACAGAAAGACCTCGAGGCCTTCAAGCTGCTCACCAAAGCCGAAAACCGAAAGGTATTGGATCAAGCGATCAGTGATTACTGCTCGAACCTCGACATGTGCAACTACGCGATGATTCAGCGCATGTACGAAAAGAACCTGGCAGCCAGCAAACAGAAGCTGAGCTGGTAAGCATGGACACCACATTTAAAGGAATGCCTCGATGAACTCCACGTACAAAAAAATAGCTTTAGGTGTCTGCCTCAGCGCCGGATTGATTGGTGTTGGCTATTACATGGGTCAGGGTAAGCAAAACCCAGCCCCTGAGCCTGTTACGCAACAACCTGCCGCTCCGGAGAAACCGCTGGTCACGCCAATTGAAGCTCCCAAGGCTGAGGTTGCCCAGGAACCGGTTGCGCCGAAAGTCATCCCTATCGCCTCTACCCTTCCCCTTGAGACTATGACAGGCCTCACGGTCAGATCGGTGGCTGACTTTGAAATCTTCAAGTCGGACACCCCTAGTATCGAGATCGTAGGTGATAGCCAAGAGCTGATCGACTCGATCAAGACCGAGATGGTCGGGCCAAACCTGATCGTGAGTCACGTACTGACGAAAACGATCAAGGCAAAATGCGGGAACACGTCCGTCACTATTGAGCCAAACGGCAACACCATGACGATGAACGTCAACAGTGGCGCAAAGAAGGAGAAATCCCATTGCGCCCTGGTCAAGATCGGCGTGAAGAAAATCCCTGCAATCCAACTTGAGAAAAGCGGCAACGTGCATTTCACCGGCGCCGATGAACAACAACTACTTCTGAAGATCGCTGGCTCTGGCAATATCTCTGGTGAAGGCAAGGTCGATGATCTGCTGCTGTGGATCTCCGGCTCAGGCAACATTGACACTGCTGATGTCCAGGCGAGAAAGCTCATGGTTCTCTCTGAGGGCTCTGGCAATGTCAACGCATCCGTCACCGGTCAGCTTCAGTCCGCACTTTCCGGATCCGGTAACGTAAACATCTTCGGAAACCCAACCTCGACGCAACACGAGGAAAATGGGTCTGGCAAATTCCGACTGTTCAGCGCCCCGTCTAAGTAAACGAACGATAGCGCCCACCTTAGCCGGAACGGTCAAGAGTATTGACGCAGAGGGGGCGCCTGAGAGATCTTTAATTGATTGGCGGGGAATGCTGGAGCAGTGCCGGAACCTCGCGACGGCCTACGGGCATATACTGCAGAAGAAATCGAAACATCAAAAGCCGCCCACACAGGCGGTTTTTTCGTGTCTCTGGGGAAAAATATGATGCATCAGGCCGTATTTTCCTTGTTTTCCGAGCTGACGGCCCTCAATTAAGGGCTGTGCAAAATATTTTGGTAGGAACCCATTTTGTTCGACGAGCAGCAAGTCAGAGCCCTCCACCTCACCGGCATTTCCAGGACGAAGGCTGCACAGATCCTGGGCACCCATAAATATCATCTCGAAAAGTACCTCAAGGTGATCAAGCTGGACTGGAAACCCCGAGTTCGTGGTGGCAGCTACGTCATCGACGGCGTGAAGGATACGTTGGCGAGACACGCACAACGACTTGGTGTGACGGTGGCCACCATTCGCTGGAGGCTGGAACGCCAACAGCCCCTAACTGCGCCGGCAGCCATAAACCCCGTAAGTCAGGTTGAGGCTATCACCTTCACTGCTCTTCGGAAGGTCGGTGTCCCAGCCTGGAAGGCGGCAGTGATAGTAGGCCGTCCATACGGCACCTTGAACACCGCTGCCGGGCGATTACGCCCTGATTATCTGACCGTGACTGCATCTGCCCCTCGAATCAGAAGAAGCCCAAAAGAAATTGCGGAACATTTGGCCCTACCAGGCAAAGGCCAGGGCTTCCAAGCCTTCTCCCAATATTGATTACCTTGATACTGACAACGGTGTACCCCATTGGAACTAGAAGCACGAATTCGCGAACTGCACGCCTCTGGTATCTCTAAAACCAAGGCGGCTGAACAGCTGGGGATTCACAAATACCACCTGGAGAAGTTCCTCATCCTCATCGAGCTTGACTGGAAACCCAGGGTTCGCGGCGGAAGCTACGTCATCGATGGCGTGAAGGACACTCTGGCCGGGCACGCCAAGCGACTTGGCGTAACGGTCGCGACTATCCGCTGGCGCCTGGAACGCAATCAGCCGTTGGACGCGCCTCCAGTGATCGATCCGGTGATTGAAGCCGAAGCAAAAGCTTTTACTGAGCTGCGTCAGGAGGGTGTTCCGGCCATGAAGGCGGCTCAAATCGTTGGTCGCTCGTACGATGCGCTCAAAAACGCAGCCAAGCGATTCTGCCCGGATGATTACCTGAAGGTCGTATCCACCGCTCCACGCGGTAGCTGGGCTTATGCCGGGCAGCGTGAAATCGATCAAGCCCCGAGTCATGGACAGGATCAAGAGCCGAAGGCTGCATAGATACGCCGCTTCCGCATCCGTCGAGTGACCGATATTCTGTTCCGACCGCGACCAGCAGAAGGAACACCGACTTGGCCACTCCAGACAAATCAGCTTTGAGACCAAACCGTCTGGAAAGGATCTACGACGTGGTAGCGGCTGCCGGCATCGATGTAAGCGCTTGGCACACGGCCAAAGGTGATTACTCTTCCAACCCCAACTTCTGTTACCGCTGGGCTTTTGAGGGCAACAAAGTCGCCCTCCTCTGCATATGGTTTCATTCGATCAATTGGGTTGACGGGGCGTGGGTGTCTGAAGGGAATGCGCGGGCTCGACAACAGGAGCGTGAAACGGCTGGCGCCGATCACTGGGATCCAGCTGTCCGGAACAGGACGAAGCGCTGGGCAAAAAGCGCAATCCAACTGGATGGGGTGATCCAGCAGGCCTACCGGAACAAGCTTGAGGTCAGAGTCTGCATCGTCGATACACGCACCAGGGCTGGCGAATTTGAAACGGCCAGTGCGGACTACCGGGCACTTGATCCAATTCCTTGGCAACTCACTTACGACATGATGACCGGCGACTACTCTGTCCGCCGTGATCCCGAGCCCACTTTTGCAGCCACACTCGAAGAGTTTGAGGCACTGGACGCAGCTGTTATCACCCCTGAAGTCTTTGAGGCCCCAGAAGCCTCCACAGCGGCCATTGAAGCTGATGCGAGCATTCATGCACCCCATGAGCCGATTACAGCGCCAGCGCTTCCAGAGATCACTCCAACGTCGTATGGCGTGGGTGTCGTTGATCAGTTTGTCGTCGATGAAGTCCAGGGTGACCCGGTTGCAGTTCAACGGTTTGAGCGTGAGCGATCTGCCGTCGTCCGGCAGCTGGTGATGGTCAGGTCTCAAGGTCTATGCGAATGGTGCGGCCAGACTGGCTTCATCAAGCACGATGGCCAGATCTACCTCGAGAGTCATCACATAGTGCCGCTTCACCAGGACGGTGATGACACCGTTGAAAACGTGATTGCGCTGTGCCCTAACGATCACCGGATGGCGCACTACGCAGCGAACCGCGAGGATCTGGCCATAGAGATGTTGATCCGTGTGGAAGATCGCATCAGAGCAGTGCTGGGCGCTATCAAGGCAAGCCTTTAGGGGCTTCGACCCACCAGGGTGCAATTCTTCAACGCGATTCCAGTACCAAAAGAGTTTTGACGAAGCTACAATTTGACCAATTTACTATCACGGCCAACTCGATGATTAACTCTTCCTTGATACACATAGACGAGGTTTTTACCTGGGCTGATGACTTTACAAAAGTTACCGGATTGACGACTTATGCTGCGTTGCAGGTTTACGCAGAATGCTGCTACTTTCAAGACCCGAACGCATTGCTGGAACGGCTAATCAGCATTGAGGCTGAATATAAACTTCAGCTTGAAGAAAGCGAAACCGATGAAGACGACGAACCTGATATAGATGGCGAAATCTGGTCAGAACATTATGGAAAATACCAGCTCATTCTTGAAAGTATCGGCGAGGAGGATGCCAAGAAATTTGCCGAGCACTATGAGAAAATATTAGTGCACCACGGTTTCAACAAGCAATTCAGTGTGTACTTCATCGATCACTTTCACCCGCTCAGTGAATATGTCACCTCGAATGCACCTCCTGTAGACAAGAGGTTCCTGTTTCAAAATCAGTATTCCTACGAGCCCTATTTTACTGAGCCCCCCGAAGCGCCAGAGTATCGTTGGCACGAAATTATGGAGCGGTTGGAGCGCGAGCCAAGTATTGATCCAACTGGTTGGATTGCAGTTTTCAAAATGCTGGGTTACAGGGGTATGCATGGCAATTCCGATCCATGCTGGTCGGACTATGAGCCATCTTTCTACCTTGGCCCTTCCGTCGCTGAGGCCAAGAAAATCAGCGAAGAAGAGGGTTTTGATTTCGACGAAAATGAAGAGGATTTTTGGGGAATCTACGAGCAAACCCCTGTTTTTATTGCTCCAATAACGATTACTGAGCCCAATACGTTCTCTTGGGACATGTTTGAGCTACGCCACGAGTTAAAAAAAGCGTGCGATACCGCAATCGTTCTATACGCGGCCCCCTATATATTAAGGGCGCCGGATAGCAAGAGCTTCATTTCAGTTTGGGGCGAGATATTAGAAGGGGAAAATTGGAAGGTTATGCCTCTGCATGCGAATTCAATTTCACTAGAGACAATTCTTAATAATTCATTTGAGGAAAGCTCTGGGCCCGACTGGCAGAATGCAACATTCGATCAACCGCTGGTTGAAATTTGGCAAAAACACCATGTAACACTCAATGGTTTGTCTGCTAGCGCCAATACCTCTGAGGTAATTGGATTCAAACCTGGTCGTTGAATTTCCGATTACCAGCGATTTTGTATTGTGGATTGCTACGGCAATCCATTATGCTTTATGTGCAGTTCGAGACAGATAACCAAGCGCAGCATGCAGGAACCCCGGCAGATGGCATGCGGATACGCTGCACGGTGGTGAGACCTTGGTTATCGAAAGGCCGGATACGACTCATGGCGATCATACGGCGGCAATCAGAGCCGACTTATCCGTCACCGGCACATCTCGAAAAACAAGCAGCGTAAGACCAGTTTCCGGAAACCCCGTGCAGCAAGGGCCGGTTGTTGGACGGATGGAGGGCTGCACTCTCCATTGGAGGCGGCGGCCTGGAAACAGTTGGTCGGAATGCGAACCCGAGGCGAGAGCCTGTGCTAAGTAGTCGGTGCGACCTCCCTGCAAAAACAGCAACCCGAACCAGACGTGGGGCTGTCCTAGCCTGTAAAAAGGCCGAGCTCGTAGAGGCGGTAATGAGGTTGAATTCGGATTAATGGCAGCCGATGCGGCCATTGAGAAAATGTCGCTAGACGTGGCGATGCTGTGCTTTACGGATCTTGAGCAGATTTTGGCTATGCCTGCTGCTCATGACGCTGACGGTAGTGTCCTGTTCAGCCAGGGGGCCAGAAACTTTCGAGTCCTGGTCGACTACAAAATGCTGTTAGCGGGACGACTGACCGGATGAGATTGAACGTCCCCCAGCGGAGAAATCCGTAATCGCGCAAGGCGATTCGAAAGTGGTGTCCGGAGCAGCTGTTGGTCGAAAGACCAATGGCAAAAAGAAACCCGCTTCGGCGGGTTTTCTTTTGTTAGCCGGCAGCGATTTGACCGCCACCGACAGGCTTAAAGCATCAGCCGCGATTCATTGGCTGCAGATTGATCTCAACACGGCGGTTGTCTTGACGACCCGCTTCTGTTGAATTGCTTGCGATAGGTTGGTCAGGGCCAGCACCAGCGGTCGACACACGAGTTCCCGCTACGCCCTGGGCGATCAGGTAGTTGGAAACGCTCTGGGCACGCAGCTGCGACAGATCCATGTTGCGCTGGCGCGAACCGGTGCTGTCGGTATGGCCGATGATCGTGATCGCGCTCTGGTCGTATTGCTTCAGCGAAGCGGCTACCTGGTTCAGAGGGTTGTAGAAGTTGCTGGCGATGTCGGAAGAGCTGCTCTTGAAGGTGACATTGCCGGGCATGATCAGCTTGATGGCATCGCCCTGGCGCTGAATGCCAACGCCGCTACCTTCCAACTGCCGGCGCAGTTCGGCCTCTTGCTTATCAGCGTAGTAACCGTAACCAGCTGCGGCGGTGCCGGCGAGAGCCGCCCCGATCAGAGCACCTTTGCCACGGTTGTCGTGGCTGATCGCGGCACCGGCAACGGCACCAGCCAAAGCGCCCAGGCCACCGTAGGTAGCGGTTTTGTTCATGCCATCCCCTGCGCAGCCCGAAAGCAAGGCAAGCATGGTCGATGCGGCAATCAGTCGAACTGTGGTTTTCATCTTTTCCCTTCTCACATCAAAGCACAGTGGTAGTCCACTGGCCTGCTTTTAGCCGGCAACGCAGTGGCACCGGCGCGATTGTGTCAATTCTATCAAATTGTTCTGATGGAGGTAGGGAGATCCTCCATTTTTGGCAGCAACCGAAAACTCGCAAATTCCTTTTGATGATGGACGCGGAATTTCAGGGTTTCGGCAAACTCCTCAATCGTAACCATCTTATCGTTCATGCCCTCCTTTCCAAGCCACTTGGAGAGATTCGTTTTCGATTTCACCATGTGCGCTTGGAAAACACCAACGTAAGTCCCGTCCTTCGTGACCAGGATGTCGCCCCATGTTTTGGAGGAAATACCGAAGGCAGTAAAGTGCCTTGATGATCCGATACCGGGCACGCCGACCGACTCTGGTTTGTCCCATCGATGGCGGTCATAAAGCTCTTGCTCGCGCTGCAGGACATCGGCAGGTATGTCCACCAGACGACCTCGACAATCCTGAGGCAACGGCACCTTGAAAGCCGACTTCCAAGCGTGTGTGGCAACGTAGTACGAGGCAATCGTCGCCTGTTCAAGCCTCCTAAGCTCTGGATTGAGCTGAATCTCAAGATTGAGCATCACACACCAGCCAATAAGGATTTTGGTTTTGAGCGGATCCCCCTTGAAGGATTCGGCCAGCTCCATAAATTGATCCTGTGGAGTGCGTCCTGGCTTCAAACCAAGGAGTCCACCGGACTGGCTACACAGTTCACCAATGTCGCGGGGGAATACCTTCGTGAGAGCCTTGCCAATGTGGGCTTTGCAGTACTTGATAACCACTGAGAAGTCGTCCCAGTCAGCCACATCAATCTGGGTGAAGCCAATGAACAAACCATTGTGTAAGAGGTGCGCATTGCCGACCTTAATCGAACCCTCTTCATGACACTGCAGCATCAGTAACCACCAATTTTTTCAATGAACGAGCAGGCAACTCGCCGCTTACCAGCAGGCGAAGCCTGTAGACTCAAAAACGAATGGCGGATATTGCCAGCTCAGCGCCTAGGATTCCATACCTCACGCGCTCATGCGGCCCTCTCTGGATCAGTGGCCATTCACCAGGCATTAAAAAACCCGGCACCAGGGCCGGGTTATTCTGATCAGGATCACATCGAGGGTTCGGTACCGCTCGGGCCGTCGCGCAACGGCTTGTGCTCGCCATCTTCCCTCACGAACTTGATCGCACGGGCCAGATTTCGGAACGACTCAGGATCTTCCTTTGTGGCAACGCAAAGGCATCTGGCAGAAAGCGCATCAAAGGCAACGCTACGCTTGAGCTCTTCATCGTCCCGAACGATGCATACCATCAACGAACCCTCGGGGAGTTCGTTACCACCAACTACGTTGGAATGCATGATGGAGACGAGTGGAATCGCCCACTGCGACAGGTTCTCTACTGATGTCAGGTCGAATACGAGGTTTACCGGTGTTCCTTGAATCTTGCTTACGCTTTCGAGGCGATCAACCAGAGATCCATCCAAGTGGTTCAGTTCTAAAACCGCAGTCTCACCAGGCAAGTCATTCAAGATCTCCTTGAGGCTGTGAATCGAGCCATCCCCAGGCTTCTTGACGATCATGAAGTTGTTTGTCGTGACGGCGCTCATATACCACTCCCTAAATTCTTTGACTGTCGGCCCAGCAGCGGAGCCCGACCGACGTCCTTAACGACACTTTACCCGGCTACAGATCGGAGCATCAACCTGGAGCTACTTGTAGAGCGGCACCGGCCCGGCAATCCAGGAAGTCATGAGGTGATGACGCCATGGATGCGGGGAATGCCCGCCAGCACTGAATAGCCGTTCCTCCACAACATGGGGATGGAGGCTCTGCGTGGCCCCTATGTGCTCGACCATCGCGCAGTAGTCCTCGTAGTGGTCGGCGGTGACGCGGTCGACCACGCGCAGGCGCAACGCCTCGGGCTTCGTATTGGCTGTCGCACGGGTCTCTGTATTAACCAGGATTGCCGGCCACTTGGATTGACCAGTGAGCAGATGGGCGCTCCGTGCCGTCCATTGATCAAGGATGTAGCCATCCCCTTTCGGGTCTGCAAAGAAAATGATTTTCGTGAAGTACGCCGGCCCCATGCCGGGCATCTTTTTTGCCGCTTTCAGCTTGGCGAAGGCGGTGAATGCCGATTTGCGCGTGTGCTTACCCTGTCTGACCTCATCACACAGCGGCAGCCAGTTAGCCATGGTCGGTAGGAGCTTACGGGCATTGCGAGCACTCATCTCGCCCCAGGCCAGGGTGCTAAGAACACAGACCTCGGTGCTGACTGCTTTGTTTGCCCACAACGCACGTAGCGTCGAACGTGTGAAGCCATAGGACGGCAAAGCGTATAGCCCTTTCAGGGATGAATCGACACTCTGCAGCCAGTCACTTGGCGCCTTGCCGGGCCACGTGGCCAGGGCTACCTGGTTATGCTTTTTAAACAGGTCGAGCTGGGTTTGCTGGATAGTCGGGAACAAGGTCTTTACTCCGGGAAGGTTGTGAAGGGTTTTAGCCCCTGCGAACATAAAGGGCGTGGTTATTACCACTCCTCTCCTTCCAATCGGCCAGGCCGAGCTCGGACATCTTAATGCGGAATTTCTTGCCAAGGCTTTTGCGCTGGCCGGCGTCAAGCGCTTCCCAGTCTTCAGCGTTGCACACGTTGGCCAGGAAGAATTCATACCCGCCGTTAAGGGCGGTGACATGCTTGATCGCCCGTTCAATGACGACATCGACGGTGACAGGCTGGCTTTGGGTATTGGTCTGAGCCTGGGCCTTTTCAGGCGCCACCGAAGCGACCAGGGTAGCGATCACATGAGCCTCAAGCGTGCGCTTCTCGGCCATAGCCGATTGCATGACTTTCATGAGGATCGCGTCGGGTAGATCGATACTGATAACGGCCATTCTTTCCTGTCTCCTTTCATAAGAATGACGTAAGAATACCGAAAGAATTGAATTCAGTCAACTGAAAGGCCGCTACCCGCCACCCTGGTCTCTGCGCTTACGCGGAATCAGTTTTTACCGCTTCTACGGCTTTCCAGCGGCGGTGAAGCCACCTGTCGATGTCCATTTCGATGTTCTGGCCAGTGATAGCAAAGAACTCTTTTGCCTTCCATCTCGCCAATTCTTTGATCCTCTCAAGCCCCTCCTCCGTTGCCGAGCGTGAGACCTGATACGGTACGCCCACATCATGGATCAACTTGTGGAAAGCAAACTCAACTGCGTCCGCCTGCTTGTGCTCAGCCTTGGAAAGCTTGTTTGGTCTCGAGGCCCATCGTAGGCGCCTGGCCTTGGCAAGTTGGTAGATCATGCCTGGAAAGGTACCCAGGGCGATTGCCAGGAGGCAGGGAACTCCAAGCCCAAGAAAGGCAAGGATTGGCATCCTGAACGTCGGTACGAATGACAAGCAAAATGGCACCAAAGCCAATCCGCCAATAACAATCCGCCAATCGTTTCTTCGATCCGGACAGCCAGATGGAAGGCGTTGAGCCTCATAGAAGGAGTACGCAGCCAACAAAATCAATGCACCAGAAACGACGACGCCAGAAACGCTCATAAAATCCTCCGTAGCCTGTTGTTATTTTTTTTAGCTACGTCACCAGGATACACGGCCCGCATCACAAAGTGATGCTATCCCTGTCGAGGATTTTCTTGAATGCCTCTCGGCGCCCAAGCCAGGTATCGATATGTTTCTCGATGTCGTGACCGGTGAGCGCGAAATACTCTTTCGCCGTCGCTCTTGCAGCGCTCTCCATCTCCTCCCGGCCAACATCCGTTGCAGGCTCGAATGTGGAGAACTTCCGTCCCATGCGGTTCAACAATTTGTCGAACGAGAACTCAAGCTTGTCCGCCTCTTTGTGCTGTGCTGAGGTGAGATTTTTTGGCCTTTTAGCCCATCTCTCATCCCTCAATTTTAGATGCTTCAAGAATGTTCCTGGAATGCTTCCAAGCATGATCGCAAAAAGGAACGGAATCCCAATCAGGGCAGATAGCGGGGTCGCCAGGCACAGCAGGGACATGAACCCAATCGGAATCCTCCAGTCGTCCCGACCATCTGGAAAGCACGTTGGGATGTATTGAGCCTCATAGTATGAATACACCATCAATCCAAAGGATGAGGCACCTAACCCCGCCAACAAAGCAATCTGCAAAGCACTCATCGAAAACCCCTTTGGCTTAGCCAGCCTTTTTCATTCGTTTCTTCATCTCGTCACGAAAGCGCTTTTGATCTTCCTTCTGCTTTGCTTTTCGCTCAGCGATCTGATCTTTGTTGGCTTCGAGGTACTCAGCCTTTCGCGCATCTGCAAAAGCCTTGGCCTGAGCCTTCATGGCCGGCTTACGCTCATCCATGATCTTCTTTTGATCTGCCCGGCGCTCCTCAAGGAAAGCCACCTGCTGCGCAGTCTTAACGGGCTTTGGCCGCTTAATCTTAGGCGCCCGAGCTTTAACCGTGTTGGTGAGCCCTGGGGAAGGAGTTGGTGCTGGCGCTCGCTGGGCTATTCGTTGCTGTGCTGGCGCTGGTGACAGCTTACGCTCGGATTGGATCTTGGCCTTTGGTGTGACCTTCTTCGCCGGTTTGTCACACTTCTTGACGATGGGTTTTGCCTTGCGCTCTGGCGCCTTGTGCTCCACTCCAAGCTCTTTCCACTGAGCAGCCACTAAATCGTCCTGCTTCCCGTACTTCGTCTCCCAGCGGCGCTTGTGGGGGTGCACAGCCAGGGCCGTGCCGTCGTCCACGTGGTGTGGGGCGCAGAGTGGCAAGACGTGCATATGGGCGCCAGGCTTTGTCCGGCCATGCACGTGGTGGATGCTGATGTGGGTATTGAACACCCCTTCCTGCCTGCAGGCTACGCAGCCCAGTTGCGCGACTTTGTCGTGAAGGAGCTTCTCCGCGTCGGTGACTGGACGGCCTTTCATGCTCATGGGTATTCCTTTAGAAAATCATCAACTGAAATCTGACAAGCCAGGCGTTGTACGACCAAGCAATAGCAGCCTCTTCCTTAGGGAGAGACGTCAAACGGTGGTCGAAAATACGCACCAAAGGCCACCCTGTCAATTTTTGGCATTTGTTTGTTGCACTCGAACCATCCTGTATATTTCCCCTACCCCAGGCACCCCGCATCCATGGAGCTCTCATGAGCACGACCACCCAAGGCCAAAAGACCGTAAACACCAAGCAAACAACAGACACACCAATGGACTTTCTGCCGGGGGTCGACCCAGCGTGGGCTCAGGAATACCTGGATATCAGTCAAAAATACGATCATTTCACCTCCTGCTTCCTCATGCTCCACATCTCGCCTCGCCTGGTGAAGATCGTCGTGAAACGGCCCGAGAGCATTCTCAGGTCAATGAAGGCAAACTGGGAAAGCATGGAGCCAGGGGAAAAGGTAACGGACACCTGGGAAGAGGAGGAATCAACCAGCCTGGAGCTCTGGGCAACACCACCCAAAAATGAGTGGAAGGTCATTGATCTCGAGATTGCCCTTGATCTCTTCAAGGCCGGGCTTACCCCTATGGAGGCGCTGATTGAGTGCCATTCAGATTCGGATGACGGATCCGAAAACGACCCTGTGCTGGCCGGATCGCCACCCATGATTGAGATGATGATGCTTCTGATGCTGCTCGCTATGTTCACAATCGGAGCATTCACCTACTTCGACTCGGCAAAACCCTTTTAACTAGCTGGCATAGAAAACACTGGCGTACCAAGGCCATAATGGGTGACTGACGCAACAGGAGTGCCCATCAACATGCCCAATTCAAACGTAGAAATCACCCAGCAGCTCCTTGACCGGCACCAACCCGGTAAGGATGCAAAGACAGTGCTGGCCAAGTGGGATTTAGGTCAGTCAAGAAGTATGGTGCCAGATGTCATGATCCTGACTGACATCCTCTACGACGCCTTTGCACAATCCAGGCTTCGCGGGCGCCCTCGAAGCCCCAATATTGACATCGTCGACCCCTCGTTTTTGCTCAAAGAGCTGATTTACCGGTATCTGAAGGATGTGCTTGGTACCGAGTTCATTTCCCAGAGCGGGGCGCTGTTCGATCAGGCTAAGTCCTATCGTCAACTTTCGTCCCATGTAACAAGCGACATGCGGCGCATTGAACGGGAAAAGAGCTTCCAGGTGCTGCACAAGGACGGTACTAAAGCCCTTGAAGCTCACGATCAATTGCTCCAAGCGGTCTATCTCATGGGGGAAGCTAAGCGCATCCTGCATGATTCGCTTGGGCAAAAGGTCAGGGACTTGTATGCGAGTGGTGAGGTGCGTGGCATCCCCGCCATCCCCGGCACCAGCGGCAAGCGTGACAACCCCTTCAGAATTCCGATGCTTGAAGACATCCGCAGGCGCCTCGAGGATGCCCAGGCCACTGTTGAAGGCATGGACAACAAAGAGCTGTCGCTGAGGCTACTAAGAAGCTTCGGGGAAGCCAGCGTGGTCGATAGAGACGTAGAGTACCCAGTGTATGGGGTCTCAACCATCTACGCCTACGCCCCGATCATCATTGACCGCCTGCTCAATGGATGGAACTTTGACAACAAACCGACGATGGACAGGCTTGCCGAACAGATGACGAGCGCCACGGCAGATCTACGAGCTATCAAAAACAGATTTGATCGTTTGCAGACTGGTCTCGAACCGTAGGTTACCCAGTGATGCGGTGAATGCAGGCACGGGGTTCAGGTATCTCTGAACCCCCTGCCCTAACGCTCAACCAATCAATCGTGTCAAATTGACGGGAACGCTGAGATCAATCCATGTTGCATGGCCTCAAGACCAGGGCGGTGGTAGTCGGTCATATAACGCTCAACTGACCATGGCTGCTGCAGGATTTCCTGGGCTGTCACCGGCTCCTGATCAAACAGTCCGAAGCTCGAGTAGTAGTCCTTGAACTTGAACTGCCAGGCCGGGCTCATGTCGAGCGTAAGCCACTGATTTGGTACGCCAAACGAGTCAGCCACTATCAAACCATGCAGACTCGTGGACAACACGAAGTCGCAAGAGGCTATCTCCTCCAGCACCTGCTTGACCGGCGAGAACACATTGATAATCCGTGAATTTGGGATCGCCGATAGCAGTGCCGCGATCTCCGGAGAGTCATGGTGCATGAAGTGCGGAATCAGCCCTACACTGATTTTTTTCTGGATGGATTTGCCGATGAGCCACGGCGACAGCAAACCCGGATCACCAACCACTGGCTGGCTCTTCAGGCCCTGGATTTGTGCTTTGCATTTTAGGCCACGCACGGCGTGGTAGTGGTGACGTCCAGAAAATACGTCGCCTGGATTACCCGAACCTGTGCCCCAGATGTGCAGGCGGCGCGGAAACCCCAGGATTTTAGCCTTCCGTTCACGTCCTAGGACACTGCCAATCGCGATCATGTCAGCACGCTGAATTGGTGCGTAGGCGACCTTGCGACCGGAGAATATCTCGACCAGTTCAGCCGAGAGGTAGTCCCCGAAATTTTGTCGATTGGAGTCTTCTCGACCACGACCTCGGCACCAGTACAGATTGATCGGTTTCATTTCGTAAATCCCTGAAATTACAGTCAAAAGATGGCGCAATGATACGCAAGAAACGACCTGATTGCGCAATCTTTTCTTCATTGATTAGCGTTGTATTGACAGCACCTGGTCTCAATCCTTGCTTGGCATCAAGCTCTTCTCAGCCTCGTTACGAGCTTCTTCGGCACCGACCGCTATCAGAGCGTACATAGTGGTCACGAGGGCTGGCATTGCGTACATGTAAACTTTGGTGACCAGGCTCATTAATTCGCTGAGCATATCCTTCACCGCATCGAGTGGCTCACCACTTGAATATGGGCTCTCGATAAGGCTCTGGAAGCCCACCTGAACAACCATGATCACCGCAAACGCGAATAGCAACATGAGCTTCGCCTGCTTGCGTGCTGCCGGCGAAACAACCAGCATCGCGATGCATAAGCACAAGCATGTGAGGTAATACCCAAGGGTTATTTGAGTGAACCCTAGATTCTCCGCTGCCAGGTTGGCCAGGGGCGTGTTGAGGATGATTGCAGCCGCGACTGCAGAAGTTGCCAGACCAGCAATTGCACCACAGAAAATCCGAGTAAATGCGTTCATTTCACGCCCTCCAGTCCCCAGCCATTCGGCATATCGAAGTAAATTGTGGCCCCACCACTGTATCTGACCTCGTTGACCTGAGAGATCGCGGCTTTGTACTTCCCATCCAGTGCTACGACGTTGTCCTCACCACCCTGGCGGCAAAGGGTTCCCAGCTTCACGCGTTGCTTGGCGAGATGCTCAACAAGGGATTTCTTGTTCACTGGTGCATCACGGGGGTCATCCCAGGTCATGGCCAGCCACTGAGGGTACAACACGAAGGGCGACGAACCTCCGGAATCATCGATGATCATCTTTCTGTCAAAGTCGATGGTTAACGACCCATAGCATGGTTCTGCAAGCGGGGCATCGAGGAGCTGTAACATCTCGTCCCATGGTGTGTTCGAAATCCAGGAAAGATCCGGTTTCGGATCTTCTAAATACAGCCCAAAGCGCAGATCCAATAGAACGTGGCCGCAGGATTTCATGCCAGACCAGTAGGTCTTCTGACCTTTGTGGATGATGATTAAATTCACATCCTCGATAGAGGCGCCCATCGCCCTCTCCTCTTCAAAATTCGATTTCAAGACCGGATCCTGAGGGATACACGGCGATTTCTAGCGGGAATAGATAAGGGCCGGTATCCCAACCCCTACTGATAAATCCTCGTGAGAGGTCTGGAAAATACCACGGACTGAGGCATTGTCAATTTACGGCCTTTGTTATCGTGTTTCTTCGCGGTATCGTGTCCCGGCCAGGCCCCTCAAAATTCATGGGGGAGCTGATTTATTCAACGAAAAAAGGAAATCCTATGCTTCTTGGTGCAATTTTCAGTGTCGCCCATTTGGCACCTATCGCCACCGACATGTTTGTTGATTATCTGGCGAAACGCCTAGTATCGACCGTCATTGACGAGACCACTAGCAGGGCAAAGAATGCAGCTGGGAGCATCGGCGATGAGCTTCTTGGAAAACTCAAATTCTGGGATGACATTGCTCCCAACCCCACGCCGGCAGGGAAAGAGAAATCAACCGTCGAGCGCGTGCAGCAGCTCGTCAACGAGACCATGGCTGAAGTTGGTGTGACAATGATCAAAACCGACGAGCTGGAAGCTCTGATGAAAGTCGCAGCAGCAGCCGATGGCCAAGGCGACTTGAAGCAAGCCTTCGCAGCCTGGAAAAAGATGGCAGAGCAACAGCGCAAACCATAAGGTAAAAATCAGTTTCAGGAAATCGTATGGGAGGTGCCGGCGAAAGAAGTGCCGGCACCAATCAGTGATCCCTTGGCGACTGGGTCAATTCGACCTCGGCGCCTAGCAGGGCTCAATCGACGGAAATGCATTTCGAAAGTGATCAACGAAAGCCGTGACCAGAGTAGAATCCCGCTCGTGATGAGCAAGGACAATCCCGCTTTCACAACCCTCATCTGTTATATCAATGGCATGCAAGGAAGAAGCTTTCACCATCGACTCGGGAAGCAGAGCTATGCCGAAGCCTGACTGGATAAGCAACGACTGCGTGGTTTTTAATGAATAAACCTGCGCTGACTTCGGAGTAAATCCTGCGCGAGCACAAAGCTCAAAAGACATATAACTAAGCCCACCGCGTTTTGGATGAGCTATCGAAACGAATGGCTCATCTCGCAACTCGGCAAGTGATATAGATTGTCTTGATGACAGAGGATGATCTTGGCCGACTGCCACGACAACCTTCTCACTAAACAACGTAATAAGTTTGATGTCATCTAAATGATGTAACACCGGCAACCGAAACAACCCAACATCAATTCGATTATTAACCAAATTCATTAGTTGTGTTTCTGAAGACTCTTGCGACACTTCGATATTAACATCAGTCATGTCCTCCAGATAGCCACCAAGCGCCTCCTTTAACCGCCCTATAAGCGGTACAGTGCTGGCATGACCAAGCCGTATTGTACCGCTTAGACCATTACCTACTGAAGTAGCCAGTCGTGCTGCGCTGTCGACGTCGACTAAAATTGCTTTTGCCCTTGGCAAGAAGGCTATCCCAGCATGTGTAAGCTGAGGCTGCCTTGCGGTGCGCTCGAATAAAAGCGCCCCAAGGTTACTTTCCAGCTCCTTCATTTGTCGACTTAACGCGGACTGAGCAATAAACAGTCTCTGCGCTGCGCCACTGAAGCTTCCATGTTCCGCGATTTCTACAAAATATCGCAACTGCTTCATTGAAATCATAAGAGCTATGCCAAAATGTGATCAGAAATGTGTCTTTTTCATATTAGTAGATTTTCGTCCTGTTGGGTAGGGTGATGAACCAACACACCAGGGAGATCTCGATAATGCCAGACGCTTTTCTCCACGCCCCATTTGACAATGCAACATTGGCAATTATGTTCGTAACCATTTGCCTGTCTTACGTGATTTTTTCAATCGCTGGTTTTGGGACGGCGCTGGTAGCGGGGCCTATTTTGGTGAATTACATGCCTCTGTCGCAAGCGATACCCCTGCTAGTGCTTCTTGACTGCGTGGCAGCATTTGGAAAGCTAGCGCGTTCTCATAAACATGTCGTGCGAATTGAACTGACTAGGCTGGTGCCATTCATGGCAATCGGCAGCATGGCTGGTATAGCGGTGCTACTAAAAACAAAGTCTGACGTCTTAATGCTCGCGATGGGATGTTTCGTAACCTTATACGCGCTGTATATGCTCACAAAGCCTGTACGAACTAGTTATATATCTCCAGCGTGGGCGATGCCACTAGGTGTTGGCGGCGGGCTGTTTGGCGCCCTGTTTGGCAGCGGCGGCTTCCTCTACGCTATATATTTGAATGGCCGGACAAGCACAAAGGAGGAAGCGAGTTCCACTCAAAGCACATTGATAGGAATTAGCACACTTGTACGCATTACCATGCTCACCATAGCAGGCGCCTACGCCGACCTTGCGCTAGTTGTGACTGCGATCTACTTGTTGCCAGCTTTGTTGTTAGGACTTTGGGCTGGCGAACACATCTCATTTAAAATGTCTCGCAACATGTTCACCAAACTAATAAACATTATCATATTGGTTAGCGGCATCACTCTTGTGTACCGAGCCTATTTTGGTATCAATTAAAAAGAATCTGGCACAACTGCCTGTAATTAACTATCTAAAGTGAGGTTTCCAATTGAAAAATGCTCAAGCTCTTCGTGATCTATTGAATTCAGGAAAAACCATTATGGCTCCTGGCGCCTATGATGGCCTGTCGTCAAGACTAGTAAGTTTGGCTGGCTTTGACGCCGTGTATGCAAGCGGTGGCGCTATCGCCAGGTCTTCTGGTTATCCGGATATCGGGCTTCTGAGTTTTACTGAAGTTGTCGAGCGAATTGAAAAAATTGTAGAGGCCAGCGATATCCCTGTTATTGCAGACGCCGACACTGGTTTTGGCGGAACTGCCAACGTCCAACGAACAGTGAGAGCATTGGAACGGATCGGCGTAGCAGCCTTCCACCTGGAAGATCAAACGTTCCCTAAACGATGCGGACACTTAGACAACAAGTCGCTTATTGATGTCGAAGAAATGTGCCAGAAGATCAAAGTAGCGCGAGCTAGCTTGCAAGACCCTAATTGCTTGGTGATTGCCCGCACTGACGCGATTGCGATTGAAGGTTTCGAGGCAGCACTGGTTAGGGCTCAGCGTTACGTTGAGGCTGGTGCCGATATGATTTTTGTAGAAGCCCCGGAGACCCTCGAGCAAATTCAAATTATTGCCCAACGCCTTCCTGGCCCTAAGCTCATGAACATGTTCTATGGCGGCAAAACCCCTCTCGTTTCTCTGCCGGCACTTGCAGAACTCGGCTATCAACTTGTCATCGTGCCATCGGATCTACAGCGAGCAGCTATCCATGCCATGAAAAAAACCCTGGTTGAACTCCAGCGTGCTGGAGATAGCCACGCCATGGCGGCTGAATTGACGAGCTTTTCCGAGCGAGAGTTGATTATTCAAACTGCAAAGTATCTGGCTCTCGACGATTTGTAAAAACCGACTTTTAGCTGATATGCACTACAAGGAGATGGCATGTTATACAAAGGCGAATGGAATCCCAACGAACTCGATTACCGGGCGCTCGCAGGGCAATGGCATGTGGTTTGTCTGAGTACGGATGTCGGAGCCGATCAACCCAAGGCTGTGCGCTTGCTTGGCGAGGAATTGGTTCTGTGGCGAGACGAGCAAGGAAAGGTCAATGCCTGGAAGGATTACTGCGGCCACCGGGGTGCAAAACTGTCACTTGGTTGCGTCAAACAAGGGCAGATTGAGTGCCCTTATCATGGATGGCGTTACAGCAGCCAAGGCGAATGCACATTAGTCCCAGCACATCCTGAGCGAAGGGGCCCATCATCAGAACGCCTGATATTCCGTCACTTCGCTGAAGAGCGCTACGGGTACATCTGGGTTAGCTTGGAGAAACCGCTGCGACCGCTGCCTGAACTGCCACAGTGGCAAGACGACAGCTTCCGCAAGGTGTTTGCGGGCCCATACCTTTACAACGCAAATGCGTTGCGCTCGCTCGAAAACTTCATCGATGCATCACACTTTCCCTTTGTGCATGCCAATCTCAATGGTCTGCCGGACGCACCTGAACCGCTGAAGCGGTACAACGTGAAGGAAGACGAACATGGCCTCCACTCTTCTGAAATTTGCGTCTTTCAACCGTACGGCGACCATCGTGGGATACCGGTCAATGCCCGCTATACCTATTCAGTCCTGAATCCTACGACTGCATATTTCGTCAAGAAAACTGGTGAAACGGAACGCTTCTGTACATTTTTCAATGCCACTCCCGTGGATGAATCGCAGTGCATTATCTGGCTCATAGTCGCTATTAACTACGGCCAGGATCTCACGCTCGAACAGATCCTTTCTCGGCAGAACATTGTTTTCGAACAGGATCGCCGTATTGTCGAATCCCAGCGCCCCGCCCGCCTGCCGCTAGACCCCCACGCGGAAATGCACGTGGTAAGTGATCGAATGGGCATTGAGTACCGCCGCTGGATCCGTGCGCTGGGTGAAGCAGCATCCACCAGTAAACAATCTCAGGTCATTGAATCTGTTTCCATCTGACAAGGAATGTCACCCATGACTGAATCATCTATCGATTTTCTCACGCGTCGTGAATCCAATGCACGCACGTACGCCCGGAATATCCCACGAGTTCTGAGCAAAGGCGCAGGCACTGAAGTTGTCGATATCGAGGGGCGCCGTTACCTGGATTGCCTTGCTTGCGCAGGGGCTCTTCCCCTTGGGCACAATCACCCATTTGTCCAGCAACGTGTCATTCAGTTTTTGCAATCCGGGCAGTTGCAACAGGCCCTCGATATAGCGACCCCGGCAAAGCTGCATTTTGTCCAGGAGCTCTACGAGATGCTCCCCCCGGCCTTTGCCAAACGGGCGAAGATCCAGTTCTGTGGGCCTACAGGAGCCGACGCCGCCGAGGCCGCCCTAAAACTCTTCAAAACCGCGACGAAACGCCGCCCGATCATCGTATTCCAAGGTGCTTATCACGGCATGACTCACGGCACGCTGGGCATGATGGGGAATCTTGCACCCAAACAAGAGATTACCGGCCTGCCTGGTGAAGTGCACTTTCTCCCCTACCCCTACGTATATCGCAGTCCATTTGGCGCAGGCACCAGCCCGGAAGAGACAGAGCGACTCAGCCTCGTTTGCCTGGAAAACGCCCTTAGCGATCCGGAAAGTGGCATTGGCAAACCGGCAATGGTTTTGCTGGAGGCAATACAGGGCGAAGGGGGCTGCATTCCAGCAAGCGCGAATTGGCTGCGCCAGGTGAGGGAAATCACCCAACGGTACGACGTTCCACTGGTCATTGATGAAATCCAGGCAGGTGTTGGTCGCAGTGGAGATCTGTTTGCCTTCCAGCAAGCGGATATCGTGCCAGACGCCATTTTGCTGTCAAAGGCTATCGGTGGTGGCTACCCACTGTCGTTGTTGCTGTATTTGGATCAGTACGACCAGTGGAAGCCGGGAGCACACACCGGTACGTTCAGGGGCAATCAGATCGCTTTGGTCAGCGGAGCCGCGACCTTGGAGTTCATCAGAAAAGAAGGGCTGCTGGAACACGTCAAGGTTGTCGGTGAGCAGCTCCGCCAAGGCCTGTTGCAGCTTCAGAAGCGCTATCCATTCATCGGTGACGTTCGTGGACGGGGGTTGATGCTCGGCATGGAGATGATTGAGCCGGATGGCAGCGTCGACGCGCTGGGTCACCCGCAGGCGGCTGGAGGCATCGCTGCAAGTGTGAAGCGTGCTTGTCTGAACGAGGGGCTGATTATTGAAACGGGCGGACGCCATGGAGCAGTGCTGCGCTTCCTCCCGCCCCTGGTAATCACCAGCTCCGAAGTTGACCTGGTAATAGAGCGGCTTGACCGTGCTCTGGCCTCGCAAATGGTCAGTTCTCAGGTCACGAAAGTTACTCGCCATGCGGAGGTGCAGGCATGAGCACTCCTGAAAAGATCGTTGATGTACTGGGAATTGGATTTGGCCCAGCAAACATCGCATTGGCAATCGCCCTGGAAGAATTGGCTCCGGCTATGAGCGTCCAATTTCTTGAGAGGCGCTTAGGCCCATTGTGGCAGCCGAACATGCTGCTGCCGGGCTCAGACATCCAGAATCATCCGTTGCGCGATCTAGTGACCCCACGCAATCCGCGTAGCCGTTACAGCTTCACGAACTTCCTGTTTGAACAAGATCGCCTTTATGAGCATTTGAACCTTCCATTGCATCATCCCCTGCGTGCGGAATACGCCCAGTACGTTTCCTGGGCTGCAGATTTCTTTGACGACAAAGTCGCCTACGGTTGTGAAGCTGCATCGGTGGAAGCAATCAAACCAGCGAATGGCGAAGGCGCCCACTACAAAGTTTGTAGCGTCGATGGCCGCGTATTTCATGCCCGTTCTTTGGTGCTCGCCCCTGGCCGTACGCCTCACATTCCGGCCCCTTTCGCGGACATCAAAGATCGACGCGTACGCCATTTGAACGACTATATGCCTGCCCTCGCCGAAGCTGTGGCAGCCACCAATGGGCGATGCCGCGTAGCGGTGATTGGCGGCAGTCAGAGCGCGGTAGAGATTTTGCTCCACGCCAGTGGTCATACTGGAGTGCAAGAGGTGGTTGGGTACACACGTAATTTTGGCTATCGCCAGAAGGACACCAGCCCGTTTTCCGATGAGGTCTACTTCCCCTCCTTCGTCGACACGTTCCATAACGCCAGCCCAGAACATAAGGCGCGGTTGCGTCAGGAACTGGTGCATACCAATTATTCGTCTGCCGACATTGATGTCCTAAACCAACTCTATGTGCGTAAGTATGAGCAAACCCTTCAAGGTGAAAGTCAGTTGCAGCTACGAACGTGTGAGGACATGGTCGGCTGCATACCCAACGCTAACGGGGTGCAAATCGAAAGTCGGCAGTATCTTCAAGGGAGTATTCATAGCCAGTCGTTCGATTTGGTTATTCTGGCCACGGGTTTTCTCGACCTTGGTACCGGTGACCGACAGGAGCCGTTCCCGAGAATACTGGCCCCAATCGCCCATGAAAATGACATCGACACGCTGACCATCACCAGGGATTATCGGGTCGATTTGCAGAACGGCCTACCCACCTACCTAAACGGGTTGTGCGAGTCTTCGCACGGCATGGGGGACGCAGGCTCATTCAGCTTGCTGGCGTTACGTTCACAAAACATTGTGCAATCGCTGGCCAGCAACTTGAAGGCCATGGAACAGCGCCATGCGTAAACTCGCCATAAGCGAAATGCTGGCGGCGCCCTCTTGTTGGCAGACCCAGCTGCCCTGCCGTACCGCTCGCGCCGGCAACCTTCCGTTTGAAAGTGACGTTGTGATAGTAGGCGCGGGAATTGGTGGATTAGCGGCGGCGCTACGGGCGCTTGAGTCAGGTTTCTCGGTGACGGTGTTGGAGGCCGGGTACGTCGGCTGTGGGGCAAGCGGTCGCAATTCGGGCTTCGTTGTTCCCATCCCATCGCGGCATACACCAGTGTCACTCCAGAACTTGCTTGGCGAGAATACCACTCCATTTTTGGCCGCTCTGTGCGAATCAGCGAAGTCTGTTTTTGAGTACGCCCCATCGGAGTTAACAGTCAAAGGTTGGGTGCAACCAATGGTTCGGGATACGAAGGTTGGGGCGGCTGAACTGGCAAAGAATTGGACGCACCTGGGGGTCAAGGTCGACCCCATGGAGCCTGAAGCGCTGGAGTCCTCATTAGGGACTCCAGAGTATGCCGAGGGTCTCCATTTTAGCGATGCAGGTGCCATCAATCCCCTCGCATTCGTGTACCAACTGGCCGACACGATCAACCGCAAAGGTGGGCAGATCATCGAGCATTGCAGTGTGCTCGATGTTCGACCGCAGGACGGCTGGGTCGCTGTGCAAACGCAGCGGGGCGAGATCAAGGCTGGACGCGTTTTTATCGCCGGCAATGCCTATGGTTCTGCCGCCAGCCGCAAGACTCGGCGGGCTGTTAGCCCGCTAGCCCTAACGCTTGCGACTTTCGCCGTCCCGCAGCTGACCTCTGGCGGAGAGCTGCTCCCATTTTCAGACAACCGCAAGGACATGTGGTTTGCACGCCGCTTAGGGCCTACAAGGTTGCTGACGGGCTGTTTCGGGTTACCGCTACAGAACTCTGTCGATTGCAGTGCATTGCTCCAGGATCGCATCAAGCACCTCTACGGCACTGTCGTACAAGAGCCAGAGCAACAATGGGCTGGGTGGGTTGGCCTAACTCCAGACGGTATGCCGATGATTCACCATCACGACGAACGAATCATGAGCTGGAGCGGCTGTAATGGTCGAGGCATTGCGCTTTCAATGCTGATGGGCCGAACGTTGATGGATCGACTTTGTGGGGTCAACGGCCTGCATCTGCCGCTCTCCTCAGGCTCTTTAAAGGCTGGTAACGCCATGACTTGGCTGGCGCAAATGGTCATTGCACTTGATCGCCGGAAACAACGTCGCACCGCCCTTGCGTCCTGATCTTATCTTTCAAATCCGAGTACATACTATGTCTGCCTGCCCCTTTCATTACCCTCAATACCGTTCCGTAGATCAGGGAATGATCGACCGGTTCATTGATGTGTTTCCGCTGGCAATGATCACATCACACCGGGACGGCCAATTCCTTTGCAGTCACATACCCCTATTGCGTCAGGCGGATGGCTCGCTGTTCGGACATGTCGACGGCAATAACCCACAATTCAAAGGCGAACAGCACCTGAGTGCTCAAATCGTCTTCATGGGGCCATCGGCTTACATTCCTCCACAGGCTTACGTCTCCCGCCAACTCCCTACCTGGAATTACCTTGCCGTTCACATGCAGGCAAACATCACGGTGCTGGACGCTCCCCACCAAAACCTGGAGATCCTCAAGCAAACCGCGAAAAGGCTAGCAAAGCAGGAATCTGATTTTCAGGTCGACGAGCGCGACCCTCGGGTTATAGCGAACCTGCCGCACATTCTTGGGCTGGTCATACAGCCGGTAAATTCCGAAGGGCGCTTTAAACTCTCTCAGGACAAGTCCTCACCGGATTCGGCAGCGGCTCTTGAGTGGTTACTCGACGACCGAAAAAACGAACATGCCGAGTTCCTGATGGAGCTCATCAACGCCGCGACCAAGCCGCATTCAAACTGAGGTCAGTATGCCAATCGTTAGAGTAGAAGACCCCGTTAGCCGTGACGCCGATACCCAACATGCCGTTATCGAGACGATTTATGGCTGCTTGAAATCGGTGTTCAAGGTCAGTGACGAAGAGCTCCAGGCACGGTATGTCTGCTATGACAAAGAGCACATCCGCTCCCCAGGTGATCGCAGTGAGTTCATCCAAATTGAAATCACGGTCTTCAAAGGACGCCATCTGGAAACCAAGCGCCAGCTTTATCAGTCGATCAGTAAAAGTATCGCTGCGCTGCTCAATATTTCTGAGCATGCCCCGCTCATACTGCTACTCGAACAAGAGCCCGAGAACTGGGGTATGCGTGGCGGAGTGCCGGCGAGTGAGATCGACTTTGGATATGCTATTTCCATTTGATATCGCTCATGACAACCATTCCATTCGTAGCTGAGGATTGAGCGCATCCAAGGGTCGCGAGCCCCCTGCCCCCTTTCACCCTACCGAAACGGGGCCGGCGAGAGATCTGCCGGCACCTGCTTCATATGCTATCTGATCAAGGAGGCGCGCAGGTCTCGGAACCAAAGTGAGTGTCCAGGCACTCTGGCCACACGCGATTCACCATTGTTACGAGCAGGCATATAGACATTTCCATGGTACTCAAGGTACCTAACCCACCAAGCCACATCGGCGACAATCCTCGCATCTGCCAAGGAATCCGCTGTACAAGATAGCGTCCTTCTTTCAACCTGCTTTTCGTGATCAGTCAAGACGGAAAGGGTACCTACAGAGACCTCTGTTGGTATCCTTGTGCGTGGACTCATGAGATGTGTCAGGTTCATATCAAGTTGGCTGTGCAGCGGTGTTGCGAAGCCACAAGTTGAAGTAGCAACCAACCTTATGAAGAACGGCTGATCTTTGGCAAAGCTACGTATAGCAGCTGTCACCTCAATCAGCTCCTCCTCACCGATCTGATGAAAATCATCAATAAGCAGTGATCCGACCTTGCCTCTGCAGTAGAAGGGAAACATTGCTTGGTGGTCTTTCAGCACCTGGGCAATAGCAAAACCAACGCCGAGCCGGCTCCCCTTTGTCAAAGACACAAAATTTACCAAGAGCCCCTTGCTACCGCTCTCTCTAAAAAATGAGCGGTAGTTGAGTTCTTCTGCACCGATAACACCGTTTCGGTCATAGGTAATGGTCAGGCGCTCTGACTTACGGAAAAAGTCATCTGATTGGGAACCGAATGTATGCCCACTTCCGCTCACGCTAAACAGGATCGGTGCCGTCGCGCACTCCAACGATTCGAGCTCGAACAGTGTTTTCAGGATTTCGGTTTTATCCGTTCGGCTGCCACCAACGATGCACACTGCATCCGTGGTCGTTTCAGTAGGCCTGGATGGCTTTTTCGGCTTGGCCAGATTCTGGAGTTTGACCCGCAGCCTGTTCCAGTCGGTGCGATTTTCCAGCTTCGACATGACCTCGAGCGCTTGGCTCCTTTTGAGGACAACACCATGAGGCTTGAGGCTTTCGATCAAAATCGAGGCGTGATTCTTCACGACCTTAATGTCATCGTCTTGCATTCGGATGCTCCGTGTCGCCAGCGGTACTATATGGGTGCTCGCATTGCCCAATCGCTGGCTGAAGACCGAATTCGATTGAGTCAGGTGTCGCGTTATCCTTCGCCTTCCCGGTGTGGGGCGAGCTGCTGGCGGATACAGGCCAGGCAGAAATCTACCACACGGAAAACGGCTTTAAAACAATTGCCTTGAATTGACATGCTCACCGGAATTTTGATGCGCCCCATGAATGACAAAGCGCCAGCAGAGCCTGGCGCCTTTGTTCGCAACAAGTGACCTCGTCTGCTACGACTTGATGGGTGGAGAGCTCGGCAAGACCAGATGCTGACGAATGACGCCTCCTTCCCAACCTCGCTTTGCCATCAGCACATTGAGTCCGCCACCAACCTCCTGTGGGCGTTCACAGTAACTGTCGAAACGGCGCAGCATGTCCTCATTCGCTTGATGGGGGCTCAAGACCACCAGGGAACTCAGAGCTCTGAAAAAATCATCAGACGGACTGTATTCCCGAGTGCTTACGGACATCAAAACAGCGCACTTATTGGAATACCTGGCGTCGTATATGACTTGCTCAGCCACCCATTTGTTTCTATGGATTGCTCTGCATTCACCAAAACTGACTTGCCTGACGTTCGCAATCCCGCGCATCCACTGCTCACGGTGGTATTCCTGGAATCGTGATGGCGGATGGTAACCGCCACTGACGTACGGTGATGAGTAATAGCGGTCACACAACATCTTTCTTGCCTGAAGAAACATGATTGCTCCAACCTTTTCGGCACCGATCTCATCTGCCCGCCTACCAGCCGCATCGATCCAGACAGACTTCAGATTAGCCTCACCAAAATCAATGCTTGTTGGCCCAGACAGCGATGGCCAAAGGTTGATCAGGCGCTGAATCTCATCGGCAATAACACTCCTGATCGACACCCCAGGGCAGTCGCATGTCATTCGACCGTACCTGTATTCCAGTAAATCGTTTGTTTTAAGGACGTAGCACAGGTCAGTCAGGTTAGGTATTGCATACCTCTGCGCCAACACCGCAGCGTGGGAATTGCCTGCCTCGTGCAATGCATCAACAGCCTCCCACCAGGTGTAAGGAGCGCCTTGACTGAGCTCTAGGAGAGCCTGGTCGACATCCTTGCAGAAACCGGCCTGGTAGATCTTCGGAAAGTTTCCATTCTCTGGGCTGCCGGCATCGAAATGGTTAAAGGTCGCCTTCAGCACTTCATTCAGAAAATGAGAGACAAAAGGCCTGTCGAAACCTTCCGTGACCTGGTCACAGAGAAGTGATAGAAACCTGATCTCATTTTCGAAATGTACCGGCACAGAGACACCAAGCGGCGTGTCGAGCATATTCACCGCATACTCCGGCGACGGCTTCATCAGGATATGCGTGAACAACCCGCTGACATCGCTGGATTGATCCTCGACGAAATCCCTCTCAGACCCGATGCGTATCCTCGAAATCTCCAGTTTCTCGCCGTATTCGCGTACCAGGGCCTTGCTGCTCTCGTCCTGATAAACACGCAGATCGCCTTCATCCTGATAACTGACCAAGTCGCCCCCGCCACCTCCACTGAATTCACGGCTGCTCATCGAATACGGGAAGAGCTTTCCATCTGTCGTTCTATACAGCATCCCGCCGCTACCCCACGGGGCTGCCGGGCGCGTGATTGGCATCAGTTGTATGGCATCCGCTGTTGGAATGACCGTGGCAACACCTGAGCACGGCAGCCCGAGCCCATTGACGATGCACCCAGCCATATTTACGAAGTGAGCCTCTTCAACCGGATCTCTTCCCCAAACATCGAACTGGATGCTGGCCATAGATAGTTGACCATTGGTATCCCTGAGCCTGAAAAGTTCGCGCTGGCGCTCGGTAAGCCTTGGCTCGCGCAAGAATAAGCCAATAAACCGAGTAAGCCGTGTTTCCCGATCCAATGCCGAATATGCTCGGCGCCAACCTGCATCTACGGTAAGCGTCATCCTCCAAGGAATGTCGTACCCTAGAACCGCCATACATTTCTGAAAATCCACGCCGTCCAGGGATAGGCGGGAATCGAGATCGATTTTTTGGGTCGGCCTCTCCATTTCAAGGGCGTACACAGCCTGCGTGCTCTTGCGTACAAGAAGATACCGAAAGCCGTGCAAGACTCTTTCGACAAGAGTGTCATGGGACTCGGCAATTTGCCCATCTCTCCCGCCGATGGTCGTTATCTTGAGCAAGCATTTCTCATAAATCGACGGAATCGAGTGGCCAAAGTGCGCCGTGGGCTCTCTATGTGGATCACGGACAAAAACGAACTCAAGCTCTTGTCTTGGATCGTTCCGGCTGTAGATCGTCTCATAGACCCGCTCCCAGGCTCTCTCAACGACATCGCTGGATAGGTTGTCCAGCATCCCCAGGATCTCGAAGAAACTCGACATGCCGGTTTCACTTCTTACCTGGTGATCCGGATCTGTAGCCTGATCAGTGTAAGCATTCATGGCGGCACTCATTATTTTTCGCTTGAATTCGACGGTACTGACGGGTTTCGGCACTATAATTCCTGGCATTTTACAGCCATTGTTTGCATTTTCCATGGCATGCCTACAGAACAAAGCGCAGCTGCGAGCCGTTAAGGCTCCAACGATGTAATACCGGTGTTGTTGCGCTCGCGAACATTCTGGTGCCTGATAACCGTGTGCAACACATCTGACTCTGTTGGCTGGGCATGGATGTTGTCGATGGCAGCATCCTCGATCTTGCCATCGTACTGCTCCCAGAAGGCCCGTATACCCTCCAGCAGCTGTAGTCCCTTCTCCTCCGAGTGGTAGAGAGGCTTGTAGAAGCTCTCGCTGGAGACAGGCGTGTAGCCGTCTACACTGAGCGCACCCACTACCATCCCGCGATAGGTGCACCAGAGCAGTCGCCCGCCGTCGCGCTCTTCGAATTCGCGGAGCATACCTTTGGCTATGGCCAACTCTTCAGGTGTCTCAGAGACGAACTCGGCAAGGAAGTCCTCGGCCCGGCCAGATCCGGAGTATTCGTTAGCAACAGGCCGGCTTCTTAGGCGGATGTCGATCAGGTACCAACACGCTGAGTCGTGCATGTTGGTCAGTGCTGCGAGTACCTGTGGCTCGGCACCCTGTTCTTCCATACGGTCGACCACTAAGGCAATGCGCTTACTGTCTCTGACGAGTTTTGTCTTCACGGGTATGCCCATGGTTGTTCACTGACCAGGCAATTTACCACAACCGTGGATTCAGCTAACCGCACCGGTTAGCTCTATGGGGAGCACCTAGGCCTTCTTGGCACGTCCATAGATAATAAACGCCAGCACCACGATTGGAACCCAGACAATCATGGCCGGAATGGAAACAACCGTCTTTGGGCCGATGCTGCCGGCAAGCCCACTGATACCGCCGACACCCGAAAAGATCAACGCCATCACCCTTGCGCCGATGGCGATACCCAGAGGAACAATTCCCTGCGGGCCGATGAAGGAAAAAATCAATAGCCCGATTGCCCAGCCGGCCCCAGCGCCAAGTGCCGCTCCCTGAAAGCCTGGGAGTACCCATTGAGTGGTGGTACCGAAGACTGTGGCCACCACAACGCCGATGCACAGCAACAGCCAAGCAACAGCTTTCTGTAGCCCTGGGCGGAAGCGGGCGATTCCCCGCCAAAGCACATAGCAGGCGAACAGCATTGCGACTAACTTCAGAACGAGCATCGAGTGTGGCCTTCACGGGTTGGGGAGCCGCAAGAAGACCACACCGACAATAGGATGGCCATTTAGAATTACCAATGACCTTCGAATTCCATCATAGCGACACTGAATTGACAGAATCGCTTTTGCGGTCAACCCAGCTGTTTCTCAACCTTCGTCAGGTCAGCCTTCAGCTGCCTCAGCGCTTGCTGATCGTCATCGACATCCTCCAGGTACCAGCTTTCGCAGATGGTGTCGAAAACCGCTTCAAGCTTGCCGACTCCATTGGCCTTCTTGGATGCCTTTTCATATCGCTCCACAACAGCCGCCATTGGCTCGGGCAGGTTCTGGATTAAGACCCGCACGCGAGTGGAGTGGCAACCGGCTTTGATAAGTCGAGTTCTAAGGCTGCTGTCCATCTGCATGTCTCCTTGGATGACCGTGAATTTAGGGCGTACCGGGATCCCGGTGCTGACTGAGAAGTCCGCCATAATGGCAGCGGCGTCCTGACGGGAAAAGTCGACAAGCCTGTCCATGTGCCGGCGCGTGACGCCGCCATGCGACCACAGGTGCTTCATCATCACGCCCAGGGAAAAGTAGTTGATCTGGAGGACATCGCCAGTTAACCCGGCCCGGACAATTCCCCCAGAAGCCGCAAAGCCCTGTGCAATGAGCTTCATGTCGATGTACTTGGGCTGATCGCGCCAGGCCTTGATTTGTTTGGCCATCAACTGAACCCCGCCGTTCCAGGAGATGTGGCCCTTCTTCACGCCTTCGAGGAACGCATAAAGCTCGACGCCCAGCTCCATGGTTGTGGCAATAAGGATTCGCCTCTTCGCTCCGCCAAGAGCGGCGCCTAAATCACTTGTCCAGAAGACGCGTTGATTCAACGCACCGGAGTCGTAAAGCTTAAGCATCGCTTCACCCAGGGTGGCACCCTCAGGTATGAGGCCTTCGCCAAAGAACTTGTTGAGCCATTTCGACCAGTCGAGGTTACCAGTCATGCTCTGGAGCATCTTAAACAACGGGTGTGGCTCACCTACCGTGGCCGGGTTGCCGGCTTTGATGCCCTGCTCCCACAACCACGACATGAACTTCAAGGGCAGGCTCGCCGGTGATGTGCGGTCGGCGTCCAAGTGAAGCTTAAGCAGTTCAGTCGCTGCTTCTCTGGTCATTTCAGGAAAGATCTTGAACGCCATCTCCCCTATCCCGGCCTCGCCCTTCATCAGCATCTCGATGATGGTGCGGACGTCTGTGTGGTTCAAGATCCTGTGGTTGGATGGTCTGAGTCGATACGGGGATTTAAGTCCCAACGCGTCGTTCAATTTCTCATACCAATCAATCGACATCCCTGGCAGGCCGCTGTCGGACTCAAGACCAAGTTCCTTGAGCTTGTCCTTCACCTTTTTCTCAAGCTCACGCTGAAGCGCGTCATCCGTGATTTCGGAATGCTTGTCCAACATGTCCTGGCGGAATGCGTTGTCCAGGATCAGATCGAGGGCGCACGCGCCGGCGCCGATAACCATCGCGTAGCCAATGGAAAAGGAATCAATGCTCGCATGCGGCAGGGGCTTGGCCATCGGCTCGGCAAGCTTCCTTCTGTACTCGTCGACCATCTCCTGTCCGCCAATCTCGGCCAGCGTGGCTTCAATGTCGTTCATCACACGGTCGCCTTCAGTATGCCCAGGCGCTTAACCTCGTCCATGATCTGTACGATCTGGGATGGGAACAGGTGGTGACTCTTGAGGCGCCCCTCCAGCTGGGCCAAGGTTCTTGGCGGGTTTGATACGACGTCGGCAATGGCCTCGACAATCGACCCAGAGGCGTTCTTGAACACATCCGTCAATTTCGCCATTTGGTGCCTCAATTCGTTGTTCTCACGAACGAGCTCATCCATGGCCGACTTGGTTCTGATGCCGCTGGTTACGTAACCCGCAGCTGCGCCTATGATCAGGCAAGCCCCGCCAATTGCCACCGCAACGCCATTTGAGCTCATGACCCAATCCTTTATCCTACTAGTGAGTAGAATGATAGCTCCGAGCCATTTTAAATGCTAGGCACCTGCTAAAATTTCGGTTCAAGATATGATTCAGACCACACAGCGCGAAAAATAAAAGGATTTATAGGCTCAGCAATGACATCGACCAAGGAAAAAATCGTGAGCTTCATGGGAGTTCTTCAAGACCCGGTCTACACGAGAGCTGAATTCGCTCAGTTCGGGAGCAAAGGTCAAGTATCGCGTGCTTTAGCCGAACTGATCAGGGAGAAATGTTTAGTCCGTGTTGGTGTAGGCCTCTACTCCCCTTCACGCGTATCAAGCATGACGGGTAATGCCATTCCAATTGACAATATGATGAAAATTGGCCTCACAGCCTTCAAAAAGTTAGGCATTGAGGTCGAAATGGGTACCCGATACAAAGATCTGTATTCCGGGAAAAGCACCCAGGTTCCAATGATCCCAATTCTTAACGTGGGCGCATCAAAAACAACAAGAAAAATCGGCCACGGCCCAACAAAGATTCACTATGAAAGAGTGGCCTCGCGGAGGATAAAACGCGACCGACCTGCGACCAGGCCATAGGTGAGAACGCCAAAAGGAAACCATTGTAGAGGCGTAGCCTCAGTGACCCGATCACCTGTCACTGAGGCCTCATCCGGAGTTAAGCGTCTGGTTGACTCTGATCCGCCGCAAGCAATCTCTCGGCTTCCCTCAAGTCTTGAAGCATCGGGCCCAGCGGCTGGATGTCCACTTCCAGATGTACCAGTTTCATCAGGTTTTCAGAGGTAAAAAACGCATTGCCGGCCCGGATGACCTCTCGCGCTTTGGCGATATCGCCTGGGACTTTACCGATCCACTTGGCTTCGTTGTACAGCGCCCGTGGTCGCATCTTCTCGGCATCGCCAGGCTTGGTGGCGGCAAAGCGCTCCAGGGGCTTGATCAGGTTGGTGACGAGCATGTCCGTGAACTTGGTACGGATGAACTCCAGGCCGTCCAGCTTGGCCACTGGAACCTCTTTCTCTGGCCAGTCCTTTCTATCACCCTTCTTGCGGTTAGTTGTCGCGAAATGCGCCTCAGCTTCGGATTTTGTCATCGGAACGGATTTTGTGATCAAAGTATTGCCACGATCCGCCCGCTCCTTGAGCTCTGCGAAGACACGAACGCCAACGACATCCATGAACCGTCGCTTCAGGTCGGTCAGGTGCTGATAGTCCCTTTTCAGCTCCGTCACGGTAACCAGGTAGGCAGGGATTTCCTGGACAGCACGCATGACGGTGTCAATCCGGCGCTTACGCTGAACAGCATCATCGATCTGTTTCTTTTGGCGGGTGAAGTGAACACCGAAGTGTTTGCGACCGCAGTCGATCCCGATACCTGTCTCCAGGCCGTCGCTAGTCGTGATCAGGTAGCCTTTCATGTGCTGGGTGTGGCACGACTTTATCCCGCACGCAATCGTGTCTCTGAAGCGATATGGCGCGACTACGCTGCCGAACTTGCGATCACCTTGAGGGTGGAATGACAGCGATGGGGCAAACCCAGGCCTGCCGGCGAGCTCTTCGTAATTGTCTATTACTACGACGTTTTGATCCAAATCCATGGCCTCCTGCGTTGAATAGGAGGCCATTATAACGCCACTGTAGAAAAATACAGTACTTAGCCGGCGCAACCGAGCGATGGTCGCCCGGTGAGTGCGAAGCACCGCTACTCGTTGAAGCGCTCGACTGCCTTACGAGCTGAAGCCATGGCCTCTTCGGCTGACTCGGTGGGAATGCCCCAGCCAAGTTCTTTCGACCAATAGATCACGTCTGCGGCCCTTGGATCAGGCTCGCCGGGCGTAAGCTTGTCCTGCCAGAGGATGTAGGCAACCGCCTCGGCTGTGTCCATTCCATCTGCATAACGACGTATGACGGCGAGTGCTTCTGGGGACAGTTCGGATGCTTTCATGGCTTGTAACCTTCGTCTACGAGTCGACCGGAGAGGTAGACATCCTTCTTCTGGTTGATGGTTGGTACTTTGCCCACTAGCTCTCCCCAGAGTTTCTCAGCGCTTGGGATGAATTCTCGAAGCTCGCAGTATGACAGGAAGGCTCGCGTTGTGTAGACCGCCGAGTGTAGCTCCGAGTCGTGATTTTGAATGAGCTTGGGCACCTTGCCGTTTTCATACACAACCATCGCAGACTGATCAGCCTTCTCGACATTGTCGATGAGCCAGTCCAGGATCGCTCGTTCCCCGCCGTCCTTGATGCGGTGATCCGGTTTGGTAATTCGCGCCAGCCTCAACAGTTCACCGGTCGACGTCTCCGGCATGGATACGTGACCATCGGCGATACCCTGACGGATCCATTCGCGAATCTCTTCGGAGCCAGGCTTGCCTGGAACGGTTGCCTCCATGACCACCAGGTCAGGAATTTGGACGTGGCCAACCTTCTTTAGCAGATCCAGCCTCCCGATAGCCGCGAGGTGAATCAGGGGGCCGGTATCGGCGGTGATTAAATCGATTTTCATTTTACGCTCCTTGTAGCCTTACCCAATTGTAACATTGAGCCGGGAGCACTTCGATCAGCCGCTGTGCACCCGGCCCTAACCCATCAAGGAGATGGGCTATCGTCTTCCTTAGCCGGCGCGACCTCAGGCTTCCAGTCAGCCAGGCGTTTTCTCATCATCACCAGGTCGTCTGTGTACCATGTGATATCGCGGTCAAGGCGTTCCTCGTACGCACGGAATGAGTTCCTCCAGCGGGAGCTGTCCGGGGTGATCGTCACAACGTTGCCGGCAATGTTGATTGGAAGGCTTTTCACGGAGTCTTTCTCCGCTTGCAGCTTGATGGTGTGCTTGAGGCAGTCTTCATGGCTTTCAATCATCCACTTCAGGCCGGCACTTGAAACCTCTATTGGAGGAAAGCGAATTCCTGGGCAACTTTGGGTTTGCCAGCCATTCCCACGACGCTCATATCCGTGGTGCGCCATAGTGCCACCGACAACCGCGATTGCGCGTTGGCAGCATGGGCAGGTTTTAACCACCTTGTTCGGATTGACCGGCTTAGGCGGCTCGGTACTCGGCGCCCTACCCATCACTACGCCGGCTTTTAGAGAATCAATCGTTGTAGCCAGAGGCATCAACTCTGCCGTAAGCGAACGCATGGCGTCGATCATTGGATGGTCGAGCTTCGTCTTCTTCAGTTTCTTGTCTATTGAGGACAGGCTGTGAATACCCATGATGGTGATCGAGTAGTAAAAATCTCTCAGATCCTCTGACAGATTTTGATACTTGCCGGAATTGAAGTGCACATCCGAAACCTTCTCGTCCCAGAGGTCGCGGGCAATATCACTGCACCAGCGCTTGACGTCCTTCATCTCGACATTCCTGATCGAGCCGGTCAAAAGTCCTTCATTCAGGCGATCCAGCACCTGTTCGAAACGCTGCCGTTGGCGTTCAGCGCCACGAGTTGTGGTCGCATACACCGATGGAAAGTCTTCGCGGATTAGCATTGTTGGAGCCCCTTTTTCCTTTAAGTATGGCCTGTGCGATGAACGTCAGGCCAGCCTTACCCTGGCAATTTACACTGAATGTTTAAGCTAGCCTGAACCCGACATTTGGGCCAGGCCTAGGCAGCTTCATTAGGAAATCTGTTTCTCACATATGATGATAAATGGCAGAGCCATAACCGCATCATCATAATGACCTGGTCGACCTTGATCTGAAATGATCTGATTGATCCTACGGGTGCTCAAGTCCCAGCGTTTGCCGAGCATTACAGAATCCCAGCCGCGCTTAGTCATCTCTTCTTTGAAGGCTGCGCTGGACATCGGGATGATCGCTTCAATTTTCATGGACAAGCATCATTTCGGGAAGTATATTTCCCAATCATAACGGACAGGGTGTGGGTCGTCGACTCATTTCTTTGCCGTGATTCATGGCGCCGGTCGTCTATACCGGTGGCTGGTCTACTACGAATTAAAGGATTGAAGATGTCGTTTTCCGTCACCGTGGCCACCCTTCAGGGCACGCAGTCTGAAGCGTTCAAATATCATCGTGATAACGCCGTCCGTTTAGGCATAGAACGCGATGTAATCATCGATGTAGATGCCCTGACCCCCTCCGACATTCAAGAGATCATCACTTCCGCTACCGAGCAGAAGGACACCAAGGCTGTACGCGCCGCCGAGGCCATGCTGTACGTCAGATCTGGCGACTTCTCCAAGCCAGTACCGAATTTCAAAGCGTTCCTAAACATCCTGGAGCGCTTTCTCAAACACAACATCATTGATGGCTGGCTTTACGTAGAGCACGACGACGGCTTCATCTATCCCGAGCTGGTGACCAGGGTTGCTTACGATGCGGGCCTTGGCAAGATTTCCAATGGGCAGCCGACAGTAACCATTCACACCTGCCGATATGGCCTGCTCGACTCAAGCAAAAAGGAGAAGGTCGGCAACTCGCGGGCACAGCACGTTTTCTATGCCCAGGACGTGGCCAGGAGGAAGATTGAGTCGATCCTATCGGCCAAGGGAATCTATAAGGAAACCCCGTCGCTCAAGGAAGCCTATCTCGAGCAGAGCATTCGCTACCGCGAGTCAAAGGTCGGCCTGTTCGCTCATCAATTCCGACTGACCGGCGCCGCTTACCGCTTTGAGCAGAACAACTGGGAGCGCCGTGGGGTGAAACTCACCGCTCGCAAGGTCATCCATGATCTTGAACCGTCAAATTTTGGCCCGATGGACAACTCCGTCGAGTCGAGCCTCTTCGACGACCACCCTACGGCAAATGGTATTGGCGAAGTACCCGAGCACCCGCTGATCCGCGTGTACGATCTGGACGCCCATGAGTTCCTCTGGGCCAACGCCGACGCCCTAACGTTGCACACTTACGACAAGTCGCTGCGCGAAAAGCTAGTTTTGCCGGATACGCACCGTGACCTGCTCGATGTTCTGACCACCGATCTCGGGGCCTTTGTCTCTGACTTCGTTGAAGGCAAGAGCGCCGGCAACGTCATCCTGTGTAAAGGTGTGCCTGGCGTCGGCAAGACGCTCACCGCAGAGGTCTACGCAGAACTGATCGAGAAGCCCCTTCTCTCCATCCACTCCGGCACCCTGGGTATCTGCGCAGAAGAGATCGACAAGAACCTGAAGACAACCTTCCAGATGGCCAAGCGTTGGGGTGTACCGATGCTGCTCGATGAAGCTGACGTCTTCGTGGCTAGTCGCGGTCTAGATCTGAACCATAACGCCGTCGTGGCCACGTTCCTGCGTTCGCTGGAGTACTACGACGGGCTGTTGTTCATGACCACCAACCGTTCCAATGACATCGACGACGCAATCATTTCCCGCTGCGCCGCGATCATCAACTACGAGCTGCCAGAGAAAGAGCGGACGGTGGCCATCTGGAAGGTAATGGCTGAGCAGTTCAAGTCGCCGCTGTCAGACGAACTGATCAGTAAATTGATCGACGCCTTCCCCGAGATCGCGCCACGGGACATCAAGATGCTTTTCAGGCTGGCGCTCAGGGTCACCACGACAAAGGGTGAGCCGCTGGATATTGAGCTGTTCCGTCGATGTGCGATGTTCCGGGCGATCCATATGCCGGAAAAGGTCTAAAGGGATTTACTGGCCCTCAAATCCCTTCCAGGGAAGCTTAGTGTTCCCGGAAGGGGGCTGATGAAGACATTACTTCGAGGCTATGTTGGCCTTATCCGAAATCGAATCCGCGATACCAGCGTGCACCTGGGCAACGGGGTGCACGCTTCCACTCATCCAGTCCTCCTGAATTAGCCCATCCTTGAATCTGGCTTGCGTCAGCACTGCGTCGTTCGACATCCTTAACCCCCGCATGCGCTTCGGAGCGTATGCCTCCCACTCTGTTACGTTCTTTATTGGATGAAGGGATGGATGGATATCATATTTTGGTACGCGCCACCCAGGCAGGTCTGCCAAATCACACGAGCCTTTGCGGTTGTCACAATCGATTGCCACTGCACATATCGTACGGTCACCAGCTGGGGATACGAACCCCGCCTGAGACTCTATACGTGTCCATCCATACTCAGTAATGGCGTTCCTCTGGGCCGATTGAAGAGGCTCGACAAACTCACTGTAAATTTTCTGTGCATCTTTATCTTCAACCCGATAGATGAAGTTCTTGAACAATTTTCCGCCTTTTTTCTTGCTGTACTCACTCAAAGACTCATTGCCCTGAGTCATTCGAGCAGAGCAGACCTCACTCAATTTCTGGGGAAAAGGATTCGGGTACACAAGCTCCTTTATCGCTGCAGGTTTGACGCCTAAAACGTCGGTGAAAGCCCAGTTTAGCTCACTGTATACATCCGACATTTCATCGTTTGCCTTTGCCCCCGCCTTTTTGGGATCAACGACTTTAAACCCTCGTAAGAAATGGAGTCCTTGGCCTGCAAACCAAGTGCGTGGATCCCATTTGAACCCGACCGGTGTAGATGGAATCAGCCCCCACATAACAACACCTGAGAAGCCAAAATCATTGCCCCCAAAAGACGACAATAGCTCATCAGGCTTACGGGTTTTACCATCGCACCTGTCGTATTCGAAGTCGCCATAATATGGGCTACCGTCCCGCAAGCCCTGTTTTTGAGTCTTTCGAGGTGTTGACGCTCCTTTGCTGGTCTGGCCTTCGCACAGAAGAGCGATGGTCGCATTAAGCTGGGACTTGCTGAGAGATGTTTTTGTACTGGTGTCTTTGACAAATGCCCAAGTCTGGGGCCCTTTGTCCTCCCTCGAAGCTTCACGCGTTAGGATATTCCCTCCGTCACGCTCAGAACTCTTCCTAACGCGGCCATCGCCTAGATTAACTGGCGGGTCAATCTGGGCTCTGAAGAAGCCATCGTAGACTTCGGCGCCCGAGCAAGAAAATGATGCATACCGAACAACCATATGCTCATTGTCCACGGCTTGACGGAGAGCGTAGAGCGATTGCCAGGAGAGAAATGAACGGTGACACGTGGTATCCCACCAGTCCGCTGACTGCGTAAACCGTCGATTAGACATATTTGGTGCAAACGCCCAGGACAGGCTTTCAACACTGGTCTTGTTCTCCCGTTTAGACCCCTTCTCCGGAAGAGTGTTCGTGATTGCCGCGTGATCCGGGTTGCCCTCACCTGAAGCAAACGAATCACCGACCGCCACAATCAACCTTGTCTCAATCTGCTGCTTCTCTGGAAGCGTTTGCGCCGGCCCACCGTCGACTGAGACTGCAAGGGTGAATGGTTTCTTCTCATCTACGTTGATGGCAGTCGCTGGTTTATCACAGGACGTTGCAGCACCAACAGAAGCGCCATTGATGCTCCACTGACAGCTCGCGCCAGCTGTGGCTCCCTTGTAGGTCAGGAGAATGTCGTGGGTCGGGTCAAAAAGTCCTTTGTTGTTATAGACCCCCTTTTCCCTTTCCCACCAGGTTCGATCAATAGGCAATAACTCACGAAGGGAGGCAGCATTTTGCGTTGAAAGGAAATCCTCAGCCGTCATGCCAGGTTTCCATGCCTGCTTGATTTTTTGGAAGTCTTCGTCCTTGCTGAACTGTTGAAATCCATTTGCTACAGACCAGGTGATCTCACCTGCCTCAGCAGCTACGACTGGAATTACCAGTAACGCAACCAGCGCAATTTGCCCTCGCATATTCGCCCCTCCCTACAGCTAGTGATGAATCCTGGATTAGCTATAGCAGGGGTTTACTGGCTTTGCGCCACTGCAAGAGTGGTTAATGAAAATAATTTTAGAAGCGATTCAAACCTGAAACAGCCGGACATGTTCAGAGTGGTCAAGCTGCAATGCCGGCAGTAGATAACGGTGCTTTCGAGTTTCGCGTTTTGGCTTCAGAGCCAAGGTAAGAACCCCCGCCAGATTGGGCGGGGGAATGACATCAAAGAGCGATGTCTGCCTGTTGTTTGCTTTCAACTGGCTCGCTTGCTGCTGGCGCTGCATTTTTCGCAGCAACCGTGGTGTTTACCGCTGGCGGCGTCGACAGTTGCAGAACCTCGCTGGTGTAGGCCCATTCCTTCGCTACGCTCTCAGGAGAGCCGTTGAGCTTCGTGCCATAGCTTGGAACGATCTCGTGCAGCTTTTCCTGCCACGCGGGTGTGGCGACCTTCTCTTTGAACATTTTCTCGAGAACGGTCAGCATGATCGGCGCAGCTGTCGAAGCACCAGGCGATGCACCGAGGAGACCGGCGATGGTGTTGTCCTGGGAGCTTACAATTTCGGTACCCAGCTTCAGCACACCACCCTTCTCTTCATCGCGCTTGATGATCTGAACGCGCTGGCCGGCCTGCCACAGACGCCAGTCTTCAGCTTTGGCGTTCGGGAAGTACTCCTTGAGCGCCTCCATACGATCTTCATCCGAAAGCATCAGCTGGCCGGCGAGGTACTCCACCAACGGGTACTCCTTGATGCCGACCTTCGTCATCGGCCAGATGTTGTGCGTGGTGGTGCTGGTCAGCAGGTCGAAGTAAGAACCCTGCTTAAGGAACTTGGTGCTGAACGTGGCGAACGGGCCAAAAAGGATGACACGCTTGCCGTCCAGGACACGGGTGTCCAGGTGAGGAACCGACATTGGCGGGGCGCCGACCGATGCTTTACCGTAGGCCTTGGCCAAGTGCTGCTCAGCTACAGTCGGGTTTTCCGATACCAGGAACGAACCGCCCACCGGGAAGCCGGCGTACTCATTGGCTTCTGGAATGCCGGACTTCTGCAGCAGGTGCAGTGCACCACCGCCCGCGCCAATGAACACGTACTTGGCATCGGTCTCGCTTTCGGTACCGTCTTTCACGCTCTTGTGGGTGACGTGCCAGGTACCATCAGGATTGCGCTTGATGTCCTTCACTTCGCTCGACAGTTTCAGCGAGAAGTTTGGCGTGGTTTGAAGGTGCGCGACGAACTGGCGGGTGATCTCGCCGAAGTTAACGTCGGTGCCCAGCGGGCTCCAGGTAGCTGCGACCTTTTGAGATGGATTACGTCCGTCCATCAGCAGCGGTGCCCATTGCTTGATCACTGCAGGGTCTTCCGAGTACTGCATGCCACTGAACAGTGGGCTCGCCTGCAGGGCCTCGTAGCGCTTCTTCAGGAATTCGATGTTGTCATCGCCCCACACGAAGCTCATGTGCGGTGTGGAGTTGATGAACGAATGCGGGTTCTTCAGCACGCCTTGCTGAACCTGCCAGGCCCAGAACTGACGGGAGATCTGGAACGCTTCGTTGATCTCAACCGCTTTAGGGATCTGAACGTTGCCGTCCTTATCTTCTGGCGTGTAGTTCAATTCGGCCAGGGCGGAGTGACCGGTGCCGGCATTGTTCCAACCGTTGGAGCTTTCCAGGGCAACGCCATCGAGGCGCTCGACCATCTCCATCGACATGCCCGGCTCCAGCTCATTGAGCCAGACACCGAGCGTTGCGCTCATCACGCCACCGCCGATAAGCATCACATCAACTTTCTTTGCTTCACCCGCATGCGCAGGGGCAATCGCCAACGACACGGCGAGCGCAAGCAGGGACGAACTAACACGCTTCAACACAATTGAGTCTCCAGGATTAAAAGCTAAGTCATTTCAATGACTTGCTGGCGGGGAGCGTACCACAACATTTGGCAATAAATGCCAAGAGGCGACCGGGTGCCGGCACACCTGGCGAGATGCTTACCTACCCTGCAAAACCTACTGCGAGCCATCGCTTCGCGCTGAAGACTCGAGCCCAGCGTCGGTCACCTCGATTGCCCTACCTGCCTTGCGCCCCCTAGAATGATCCATAGGTGCCAGGCGAGATGTCCTGCGTCACAACTGCATGAGTGAAAGCGATGACCGTAGGATTGAAGCGACTGGAAGAGTACAGAGAGCTCTTCGAGCAATGTCATGATCGCGACTCCGAAATCCAAATGCTCGCCTACAACGGAGCCAGGAACGAACTCAGCCTCGGATACGGCTGGGTAAAATTGAACAGGCCTCAGTTCACCAAGTACCTCGAACCAATGCAGAAGCTACTGGATGATTTTCCGCCGCTTCCCCAGGTCTTTTACGACAACGCCCAATTACGGTCGAACAGGCGTTACGACAGACTGGAAATGCTCGCGGCAAAGTACACCGACACCACCACCCTTCAGGGCCTCTATGCCGTCATCGGGATCCGAAGCGCCCTAGACATTGAAGAGAGGGATTATCGCGCCGGTGATAGCTTCCGAAGCGCAAAGAATGGTGGTGTAGAGATCCAATTGTCCGAAGAAGCCCAGGCGCTGCGAGACAAGCTGAACCGCATCAGAAACAGCTATCCGAACCCTAGGGCCATCACTCGGGAAATGGACAACTCCCCTTCGCCTTGAGGGGCCCAATCTAGAGCCGCACGTGCCCAGTTAAGCTGGGCTTTTTTGTGTTCAAGCTCCCAGTAGATATACTGGATATATGCACAGTTAATTGCTAGAATCCTGGCTTTATTCCACCTTTTTTCAATGCCAAGGATGAATGATGAGCACCGGCTCTCTTCAAATCAATTTCGGTCTTATCGAACCCACCCTTTTCGCGATTTACATTCTTGCCGCCATCTTACTCATCGCCATCTACCGCAAGACCGACGCGGGATGGTGGACACCGTTTGTGCACGGCATCCTTTTTTTGATCGTGACCATCATCGCCGGCGCCTGCGGCCTTTCTGAGAAGTACACGATCCCAGCAATGCTCGTCACGATCAGCACCGTAGTGGGCTACTACCTTTTCAGCATCAGTGCTTACGTTTTCAACGTTGTGTGCAGATCAATGCGCCTGAACCGACTCTGGTCTGCAATCCCGAGAGACCAGCGCCGTAAAAAGCCCCACTGGCCATGGACTCCCTTCAATGAAGACTGGTACGACACTGCGCACTCAACCTTGGGTGTGATGCTTGAAAGAGCTCAAGTAACTGAGGGGCTGACTCTCGTCGCAGAGCTTACTGAAGAGCACCTGATCACCCTTTCAAGGAAGAGGAGTCAGTGCGCCTACAAGGATGAATACGACATCCTTCGAGACGGTGATTGGCCCAAGCACGCAAAGTACTTCATCAAGGCAGTCGCTATTCCTGCGCTGGAAGCGCATGGCCTGGCTGTACAACCGCCGCTTAAAGCCATGCTCGAACTGATGAACGACATCGTCCCGGCCACGGCGCCACTCGATGACCAGCAATCAGAATCTCAGCTCCACGAACACAGTACCGGCCCTGACTATGAAGTGCATGTGGCGCGGATCCTTGAAGAGGCCGACTGGCAGGTATCGATGACGCCGGCCACCGGCGATCATGGGGCAGACATCATTGCTACCAAAGGCACTTTTCGGGCGGCTCTCCAGTGCAAGTATTACTCCCAACCTGTTGGTAATGGCAGTGTCCAGGAAGCGTACTCAGCAAAAGGCTTCTACCGCTGTGATGTGGGCGCTGTAGTGTCCAACGCGTCCTTCACGAAAGCCGCTCGAACAGCTGCCACAAACTTGAATGTACCCCTTCTCCACCATGACGATCTCGTCGAGGCCCTGGAGAAGCTACGAATGCCCGCTCAAGGGCTTGCTTGATCATAGACATACGAAGGAATCGACATGGCTAGAAAACCGGAAAAACGTCCAGACACCGTGGCATGCGGAAATTCAAATTGCTCCAGGAGCAACCTCGATCTTCGCTCATATTCTTCCCGATCTCCAAGCGATGAGGTTGAGAAGGAACGGATCCACTGGCGTGCGTATCCTGCTATCAGCGGCCACACGATTATGTGTACCTGCGGTCATTACACTGTTTTTTACAACCCGGCAGAGTCGACTCCCCCTGCCCGTCTATAGCATCTAACCACCGAGTGAGGCGCCCGAAAGAAATCTCGTTAGGCACCCGCTCGGCCCTCAATTTTTAAAGCACACATGCCTGCATGTTGTTCGCTTTTGTCTAGTTTCCGCATCATCAACGGGCAAAGCGCTATTTTCCATTTTTCTTAGCCCAATGAGCAAAAAGTGGAAGCGCAGACTATCCTTCAGATTCGGCAGAAATACAGCGTCTGCGCTGTCCCCTCATTCTGAATCAGAAGGCCGCTATGAACGTCACCGACCGCCTGAAGTTCTCGCCCTATGCTCCTGTGCGCAATCAGGAACAGTTTTGGTGGATCTTTGCAGCCAACGTTGCTCGCGACGGCTTGGTTCTGAAGGATGGACGCGTTGCCGGAAATCTAGTGGATAAAATTCAAGATGAGCTACTTGATCCGGCCATGGAGCACTTGATACCTCAGATTAAGCAGGAATTCTCCGATCCGAGCGAATGTGGCCATTTGGTACTCGAAATCTTTGCAAAGATGGCAGAAATGCGTCATTGGGTGCCGCTCGCGGCGCAGTTCATCAATTGCGGTCGCCAGATATTCGACCTCACGGATGAAGTGGTCGAGATGCTGGAACAGACCGATTTTGGCGACTGCACGCTTGAGGGTTTGCACCTACCATATGAGGCGTTCTTTGTTCGCTTTGGAAAACGTGAAGCCATCCATCTCCATTTTGATGAGGGGGAGCTGGAATACCTAGACGGTGCTTTCGTTGCTGTGACCCCATACGACGAGCAAGGTAACCTGCGCTTGAAGTTCGGGTTCTCGACATGCAAGAAAAGTGGTGAAGGCGTGATGTTGCCTGGCTACTTTTTGGATTTCACACCGGAGGAGCAAGCTATGCCGGTGGCGCTGGCCATTGAGCATGTTATCACCCGTCGCGCCAGTAACTTTTCAGATAAACCTGGTGACTCCGAGGCAGATAAAGCGATAAATTCTCATCGGCGTGCTGAAATCGAAGGTGGCGGCGAAATCTTAAAGCAAGCCTCCAGTTTGATCGTGAATGTCTTGTTCTATCTGGAATCGCTTGGTACGCAGCGGCGTCTAGAGCCAGGTCGAGACGCCCCTATTGATTACGCGGTACGTTGGGAGCAATCCAACCCAAGTCAGCGTGAGGAGTTGAAATCACGAATGCTGTCTGAGGGCTATACGACGGTATACCTACTTGGCCGAGAATTCTCATCCTCTAGTACAGCTGAGCACGGTGGCCACCGTCGTACCCATTGGCGGCGGGGCCACTGGAGACGCCAACATCACGGTAAAGCTAACAGTCTTATCAAAAAGAAGTGGATAAAACCGCAAATAATTGGCGCTGGCTCCGCAGATGAATTACCAGGCCACATCTATGTTGTCGGTAACGCTGAAACCCCCGACACACGGCACTGATCACGTAAAGTGGCCTTGTTGCGACGAGGGTCTGCGCAAGCGAACTCAACGACACTGCGGCAGCTCGCCCCACCTGCTGGTGTACCCAGGAGAAAGCATGTCCCTTCGCATCGCCCATTCTGGATCCGGCTTCAACCTGGCGGAGTGAATCGCATGACGGCCATACCGTAGGTTTATGGTGTCCATGATCGACCCGATCTTGTCAGAACCTGCCGGCGTCGGCGCCGCAAACAAATCCTCCGTGAATTCGCCCCGCTGGTGAAGCCTGGTCAGCCGCACCGAACACTTCGAGTACGCGTACCCCTTCCGATAGATACGCTCCAGGCCCGCCAGGGACGCGCTCAGGAGGATTCGCGTGTCATCAGAGGGATTGGCTAGCTTCATGTCGATGCTGTTGTAGTAGCGCGTAGAGGCCTCCTCAAACTGCCCAGTCTGCACCGACACACTCACTTGTTGGCACAGTGAGCCCTGCGAGCGCATCTTCTCTGCCGCCACGCTAGTGTAATTCGCGGTGGCCTGCCTCAGCTCGTCCAGCAAATGGACGCGCCGACCGAACATGCAAGACTTCATGATCTCTTGCTTCAGATCGGGGGCTTGGTGCATTTCAAGGCAGGCCTCGCCGGCGAGCTCTCTCGCTGTACGCTCAACATTGACGTTGAACATCTTGCGCAGCGACTTGCGGTCATACTGCGATAGATCCCAGGCAGTCTTGATGTTCATGATGTCCAGGTGAGCGCCGAGCTTCCTACCTATCCCCCACACTTCCCCGACCGGGGCTATGCGGAGCAGCTTTTCCTGGCGGTCTTTGGCTGTCAGGTCGACAACGCCCTTTGTACCCGGCCAAGTCTTCGACGCCCACTGCGCCAGCTTGGCCAGCGTCTTGGTTGTCGAGATACCCATACCCACCGGCATGCCGACGTCACGCATCACTTTCTCTTTGATTGCAAAGCCCAGGGTCTCCAAGCAACCGGGCACGCCGGAGAGGTCGGCCCAACATTCGTCGATGCTATAACATTCGATATCGGGCACTTGAGAGTGAATCGTCTGCATGACGCGACGGGAGATATCTGCGTACAGCGCATAGTTGCTGGAGAATACGTGAACGCCCTCTTGCTTCAGGTAGTCCTTTACCTGAAAGTACGGCACTCCCATCTTGATTCCGAGGGCTTTAACCTGCGGGTTTCGGGCAATAATGCAGCCGTCGTTGTTAGCAAGCACTGCGACCGGTTTGCCTTCCAGTTCTGGCCGAAAGAGCATCTCACAGCGAGCGTAAAACGAGTTGCAGTCGATCAACGCGATGACCATCAGAACCGTGCCGCCCGGAGATCGCGAATCACAAAATCAACGACACCCCAGACGCTAATCTCTTCAGTTTTGTCGATTGGCACCCGCTTTCCGCAGGCATCCACCGTCACTAGGTTTAAAACGCCAGCTTGCGCTTCAGCCAGGCATACGCGATGGCTACCGTCAGTAACGATCACTGCAATCTTCCCAGCACTAAGCTCAGTTTGCCGATTCACGATCAGGAGGTCATTGGCGTGCAGGCTGAGGCCGGCCAGGGATTCACTCGTAAGCCGCCAGAACCAGATATGCGGAGCACCAAGGCCGGTGATCTCGTCGAGCGAGAGTTGGAGCTGCTCGTAGTCTGCTGCCGGCGAACTGAATCCAGTGATCTTGATCTTTTCTGGGAGGTTGGCCAGGGAAGCGGATCGGCGTCCTGGTGAGATGAAGGCTTCTGACATGATGGCGGAATCGGGGAAAATGACTGTATATCTATCCAGCAAACCTGTGTGTTCGTCAAGCTCCTGATGCGTCTCTGGCGCCAGCGGCTGGGCTACTGATGACTCGGATCCCGCGATCCAGTGGGGTTGCCGGGCAATTACCAGCACAAAAGAAAAAAACCGGTGGTTGATGCGCAACCTCCGGCCTTTCCTGAACCCCGTCGCTGAAACCCCAACGGGTAGGTAACCCGATTACCGAGTTTTGCAGTTGATGACGTTGGCTACGTGTACGCAGTTGGTGTCGTAGGTTTGGGGTTGAGCCTGGAAACCCTGGTTGTACTGCATCATCTGATTGTTGTTCTGCTGAATAGTGTTCATCATCCCTTGAGAGTAGCTGTTCATCGAACTGGAGAAGGCATTTACACTCTGCGTGAGCTCTTTCATCGAGTTGTTTTGGGCCTGAGCGTTGGCCTGCGCCAGCCTCACTTGCCTGTCAGCCTCTGCCGCAGCAGCGGTAGCTTGCTGTGCTTGCCGCGCTTTCTGCTCGCTCAGCACCTGTGCAATCTTGTCCTTGTAGGGCGTCAGGTCGCCGTCCTCAGAGCAGATCAAACGGTATTTTTCTTGGTCGACGTAGTCAACTTTATCGCCCTTCCCGCAGATCGCCCTCTTGTAACGCTCGATGGTGACCAGGGCTTGATCGTAAGCGGGTTTCGTCTCACCCAGCTTTTGCGAAATGTCCTGGTACTGGGCGTTATAGAAATTCACCAGAGACGCCGGCAGACCTACCTGTTGCGGCTGCTGGCCCAACAGAGAAACGCCGTACAAAGCGCCGTTCTTCAGTCTTTCGATTTTGTAACCTACCGGGCGTCCATCCTTGAGCACCTCCATGGTGAAGTCGACTGGAAGTCCTGGGTCGGTCACCTTAAAAAATCTGAAGACAAAACCATTTCTGTAGGACTTGATCACTGCAGTCGCCGGCCCCCCAAGGTAATCGATCTTCGCGTAGTCGTAAGTGCCTGCTGAGTTAAAGATCGTGCTGGTCATGGCAAATGGCATCGGGCTTTGCTGAACCTGTATTGCCATGACTTTCTTGGCTTTAAGGTCACCAACGACCAGCTCCCCCTTATCGAAGTTGGTCGAGGCCTCATAGAACGGCTCCTTCTCGCCACCTGAGTATGTGCCAATGGTAGACATCAGGCCTTTCCGAGTGTCGAGAAACTCCCGCCCTACCCCATAGGCGTAGCCGTCTTTGCACTGCCCATCCCAAGTGATTTTGGTTTCCGGCCACTCCCAGTACTTTTGGTCGGGAGTGCTTCCCATGAAGAGCTTGCAAGCCTCTTTCTTGTTATCAGCCTGCTTCCAGACAATCACCTGATCAGCAGCAGGCTGAAAGCTTGGGGTTTCAATCTTGGCGATGAAGATTTGGGCATCTTGTTCGCTGACCATTGGAACGGTTGGTGCCGATGAACAGCCGCCGAGCAAGGCGAAAGGCAGCAGTGCTAAGAATCTAACTCGGATCATGAAAGAGGCATCCCTGACTATGAATGGAGCCGGCGCAGTCGCAATGCCAGGCTCCTTTGGCAAACCCCGAGCTTATCAGAACCTTTCGCCATACGCTGGCTCAATGACATGACCAAATATCAAAGATCGACCGGCGCCTCTATCGTCACTTCAGCAGCCGATATGTCAGTTCTTATGGCGACAAACACCCCATGCCTGATTCGGCCCTTGCGAGTGATCTCGGCGAACCGTATCTCGCAAACAAGGCTTGGTTGCACCCAAACAGGATGCTTCAGAGTCACCGCACCAGGGTCACTCAGCGCACTGGTTTCAACCACGATGGCCTTGAGCGCCTTACCGACGCTTTGAAGGTTTCTGGCGTTGAATCCAGATCCGACCTTCCCCGCATACTTCAAGGCCCCAGATTCGTCGTAGCTGGCCACCAACACGGAGCCAAGCCCGGTGGCGGTTTGTGTGTACCCAACGATGACGAACTCTTGGCGGTTGTGGCACTTGAGCTTCACCCAGTCGCCGTTTCTGGTCGACGAGTACAGGCTGCCGGCACGCTTGCCGATCAACCCTTCAAGGTTCATTGCGCAAGCAGATGCCAGCAGTGACTCCACTGGCTGATCAAAATCTTCGGACAGCCGTACGTGCTCGGTTTCGTTGTCTTGAAGCAGATCTTTTAGCTTCCCTCGGCGGTACTCGAGTTTTCTCGCTCTCAGGTCTGCCCTGCCGTAGTACATCAGGTCGAAAACAAAGAGCACGAGATCGCCGGTCTTTCTCTGGCCGATAGCCTCTTGCAGGGCACCGAAGTCTGGCCGGCCCTCAGCGTCTTGCTTTACCAACTCGCCATCGAGCCAAAGATCTTGCAGTTCAAGTAACTCGATCTCAGCAGCTACCTGCCGGAATTTACCTGTCCAGTCCGCTCCATTTTTCGTGTACAGCGTAACCTTCCCATTGCTGACCTTAACCATGAGTCGGTAGCCGTCATATTTTACCTCCCAAAACCACTTCCCATGGGGTGGTCTGGTCACCAGGCTCGCCAGTTGCGGCGGAAACTTTGCCGGCATTTCGGGCTTTGCTTTGATCGCTGTAGCCATGATCGGTCATCACAGGTGGAAATCTGTAGATGTTGACCCTGGCGCTGTGCAGGGATTCCGAGGAATAGCTGAAACGTCCTGATATCTGACACAATGGGCATCGATTTTCGACCAGCTAAGACACACTAAACCGCGAGCTTTCTCGCCAGAATGGACGCGCAAATGCACAAAAGCTTTGAGGAAAATAAGAGAGGCCTGCTGAGGCATGAGCTCGGGCACTGGTTGGTCGCCAGGCGCCATAACTTCCAGGTTGGTAAGATCGAGGTCAGGATCGATATCAATGGCGGACGCTACAACGCATACGGCACCTCCACAATTTTTCCCGTACCAACGCTGACGAACGAGTGTTACTTCAAAGACGAAATCATTGATTACCTTGAGCGAAGGATTCGAGTCCTCTACGCCGGCCCCTTGGCTCATGTCTTTCATCTGCAAGATGAGGATGTAGAGGCTGACGAAGTAAAGCAAATCATCGATAAGGTTGGCGAGTCAGACCTTAGAACTGTCAGTGAGCTAGAGGTGATGCTGATCGGTCTCTCGCAAAACGAAGATCATACGAAAGTCCTCTGGGATAAGACTATTGATGACCTACTGATCCTGAAAGACAAGCTGTACTGGATGGCAGACGAGCTAGCAAATGAAGTCCAGAACAGCAGTACCCCCTACCCGTTCGAACTCGATTATCTGGAGGCGCTGGAGCGTAAGTTCGAGTCCGACGCAGAGCCGGTCATTTAACGATCAAACGAATACTCAGCCGCCCTATGAGCCTTGGCTCGGCTGTTCAGCACCTTTAGCTCGGCATCACTGATCTCAAGCTTCGGGTGCCGAGTAAGGTCGCGCTCAACCATGAATGACAGGATCTGGATTGGGTAAGCACCCAAATTACCCTGCTCAGGGTGAAGGTAGTCAAAATGGGTTGGATCTTTGATGAAGACACCATGCTGTGCAGAGTCGCCCATCCACATTCTTGCCCTGTAATCGATGAGATGACCAGAGGGCAGCTCAATCCACCAGTGGACATAAGCTTTGAGCGGGCTTGGGCGAACTACTTTGTCCTGAAGGGGCGAGACATCCGTGAGGTGACCACCCATGACCTTATGCTCAATGCCATTTGAGGTCAGCAGGGCAGTAATCACACGGGTCATGCCGTCGCATTCAACCGGTAGCGAATCAAGAGGATCCAGCCAGGCTTGAATTCGCTCGATCAAATGCTTCACGTCCATTGGGTTTAAATCCAGAGATTTGCTTTCAAACAGTCTATGGCCTACACAGCTTCGCCTGCAAACTGCTCAGTTACGGGCCGGTGGTTCCACGTGATCCTGGCAAGCCACACGAATCCATGAACCACGAACCATGGCCCCAGGCTTACCGCAGGTATCGCAGGTTTTGGCCGATTGCGTTTCAGCTTCAGAGATGATTTCTCTGCAAACCTCATCGCCGCCAGATTTGTAGAAACGAAGCGTGCCGAACTTCTCCTTGATCTGATCCGCCACTACTTGGGGACACCCTGACTCATCGACTCTGGCCTGAATTTTACCCAGGGCCTCATCGAGGAATTCGTACCATCCATCACCCACCTCAAAGTACCTGAAACGCCCGCCAGTGAGGATCTTCGGGTACTTGCTTTTGAGTTGTTCGTTCAGTTCGGCTTTCACAAAAATCCCTAGCGCGAATACGCGCAGTAGTTGCCTGCTGACTGGATCATACCTGCGATTGTCAATTTGTTGTATTGGTTGAAAGCCTGCGGTAGAGAGCCTCACGGCCACGCGCCTAAGTGCTAATCGCCACACATAATAGAAAACAGAAAACGCCCCTCAGGGCGTTTTTTATTGAGCGTTCTGGACTACCGGCTCGGGGAACTTTCACGCGCAAGCGCGGCATTCGGGCCATAGTTGCGCTTGTCGAAGAGAGCGAACGGTTCTCGGTAGTCGCACCCCCACTGGGCCAGCGAACTCATAGGGATGCGCGAAGCGAGCAGCTCATCCTTGTGCTCCTTGTGAAACGCTTCGGCCAGGCTGTAGTAGTCCTTGGCGCTTTTCGGAGAGCGCTCTTCGATCATCTCATTCAAGTCGTCGCTGAGCACTGAAAGCGAGATTTGGCGGGCTTTCGCCTCGGCCTTCGACAGCATTTTGTGAGCGTCCTTCTGGTCGACAAAGATGTACTCGATACGACTGTGCTGGACGTATACACAAGGCACGCCCTGGTAGTGCGATCTGGCGCAATTCAGCGCGAAATCGTTGGCGAAGAACTTCTTGGTGTCGTATCCCAGCATGGAAAGCACCTGCTGATCGATACCGAGCTTTGGTGCCAGTTTCTCGATGAAGTAGGCGTTGCTCATCTCTGTTTTCTGCGGGGTATCAACCATCTCGTTGATGTCCTCGCCGTTGTGAGCGTTTACGCAGCTGGTGATGAATACGTGTGCCATTGGAAATCTCTGACCGGATAGCTTGACCTGATACCTACCAGGCTACCTGGTGAGACCTGCCAAAATCCAGTGAGTATTCTTGAGTCAGACGGGCGAAGTCTCTAAGCTCTGCGCCTCCCCCATGAGCATGAGGCTCCCGTATATGATCGAAATCTTTGCTGACATGCGCGAATCGCGATCCAACGTCATTGCTTCGCTGTCAGCCATGGAGGGATACAACATCTCTGTTGGCGCCCTTTCGAGTGGTGATTACCGGCTCAGCGAGGAGGTTATTGTTGAGCGAAAATCAGCGGTGGACTTCGTGGCCTCAATCATGGACAAGCGCCTCTTCGAACAAGTGGCGAAAATGAAGATCGAGTACCCCCGGCCAATGGTGCTTATTGAAGGGGATATTTACAAAACCAGGTCTGCAATTGATCGGAAAGCTATTTCCGGCGCGATGTCATGGCTTATCGCAATTGAAGACGTGAGGGTGATTCCAGTCCTCGACCCAGCAGAAACCCCGTTGATTCTTGCAACAATGGCCAGGCACCTGCAGGAAGGCCTTGGCTACAAAATATCCCTGCGGGCAGAAAAACCTAAAACATCTGACCTAGGGTCAAGATTTCTGCTCGAAGGCTCTCCTGGTATCGGCCCTGGCATCGCTGAAAAGCTCTTTGATCACTTCGAATGCGCCTTGGATGCCTTCAATGCCTCGCCACAAGAGTTGAGTCAGGTTAAAGGTGTCGGCATCAAGGTCGCAGAACGCATGCACCAAGCCTTAAGGCATCGCAAGACCGTGGCTTAACTGTCTGAATGGGCGCCCCCCTTAGGCGCCCTGCCAGATCCACCCTTCCTGGCAAGCTCCCCTACTCCAGTTCCTCGACCTTCGAAACACCCTGGTAGGCGAAAGGCACGAGGTCAAAGACACGATTAACCTCGTGCAGATCCATCATCGCCTTCCTCGGCTTGCCTAGCGCATCAGTCACCATGAACAAGCGCCAGCGCGGGTCTGCTAGGTAGTTGTGCTCATTGCGGCTCATGAAAAAGTGAGGAGTCTTACCGCTGGTGCCTTTAACTTCAATGTGCAGCTCTTCACGGGTGGTTTTGTGAATCAGCAGAAAATCGTAGCCGCAGTTGTCCTTTTGGCGGTCGGTGAGCCTGTACGCCTTGCTGTAGGTCTTCTTGAAGAGATCGACTGAGGCTGCTTCGACCAAGTCTCGATGCGCTTTGTCCGGGAACGTTACCCAGGGCAATTTGGTGGTTGTGATTGCAGGCGCTAACCCAATGATCTGCTCGGCAAGCGCAGCCAAATTATCGCGCCACGCATCTTGGTGACGTGTTCCACGTGCATAGATAATCGGTGTCCTTTTAAAATGATCACCGGACACTACCGTCTGACGAAGATGCAACGGGATCAGAGTAGCCTTGTCAGCACTGAAGCAATACGCGTACTGGTTCCCGTGGATATCCAGCTCGAAGTCGCCTGCTTCGTACTCTGGCCTTGCCATGTAATCTGGTTCAAAAGTCGCATTCTCATACCAGCCGACCACGGTAAGCGGGCCATCACCGTCCCGAGCTGCGACGACAATTACCAGCCAACCAGTGGCGACTACCGGCTTAGGGCAGCTCTCATACTGGCCGATGGGATAGATGTAGCCGTAGTAGCGACCGTCAGGGCCCTTCATGAAGTTGAAACGCTCGTGAGCTTCGCTGAAGTCCTTGATAAACCCATGCCGGCCAACCACCTCTTCCCCTGCATAGTCTTCCGCCCAACCGGCCTTTACAAACGCGATTCTTTCCATGGCTTACCGAACTCACTTTGAGAGAGGCTGGATCCTACGAGTAGGCGCCTCTAAAGGTCAATTGAAATGCCTTTCATGGAGTTGGCGACGACGCCGGTGGTGGCTGTAGTCGTGTTGGCTGGGGTGCTTTGTATGCAAACGAAGGCGGCTTCCCATACTCCCTGTCAAACCCGGCTTGCGTTGTCGGCAGAGTAATTCGGGGCTTCCAGGTGACCTTTGAAAATGGCCTCATGATTACAAGCTCATCGGCGCCACCGTTGGTACCCACCAGCCCATCAAATTTCCGGGTAGGCTCCGCACACCAGCTCGCGATCCAAGCCTTCAAGTGAGCATGCGAAGTTCCACAAAAAACACGAGTGAAAGCGTCAAAACTGGTGCCATGCATCACGCCGCAATGTAGGTCAACATCAACTACGCCATTGATAATTTGCGGAAACGACCCAGCAGATGGTTCGTTCACGTGCTTCGTGACAGCAAGTCCAGCGTAATTGATCGCTTTATTCGGATCTGTGGTTGTCCAGCAAGGAATGCCGTCATCCAGAACGAGGGTTTTCGGGAGCACGCCTGCGTGGGAACACGCGGTTCCTGCAGTGACGGTCATAACGTGTCCACCTGCATCCGCGAAAAGCTTATCAAGAGCGGCGAATCCCTGCGTCTCATTGAAGCCGTGAAATGCATCAAAAGGTTTGTGAACCTTCAGTTCTCGCCTCCAAATCCCAGCAATCCGCTCGTACTCGAAGCTTTTTAGGGCATTGCTTTTAGGATCAAATTCACACAGTTCTTCGACCACCCTCTCCTTTGGCGTACCAAAGGTTAGGAGTTCGAAATACCCCATGAATCGCTTCGACTTTCTCGTATCAAATGTCGCCGCTACCAGATCTTCCACAAAAGGGGAGATGGATTTTCCACTGGAAATTTTCGCCAGGCATTCCGACACGTATTCATCGCGCTGAATTTGATAGGTTCGGCGCCCCTTTTTTCCAAATAGCTCATCATGAAGCCCTTTGAAATATTGGAAAAAGGCTTGCCGGGGTAAATCAGCTGAGTAAGGTTTGGATATACCCAGAAATGACTTTATCCGCTCAAGTGGGTTTCCCTTGCTTGGCTTGTTTTCTGCCATCAAGCCAACAACCTTGCTCTTAAGATCCACATCCAACAACGTGAGTTCTTTGAGCATAAGCGCAAGAAAGTTACGCTGATGCTTATCCCATTCAGCCTTGAATCCATTACTCATGTGCAGCTCCTTCGGTTGATCTCTTATGATACCAATATGATGGAAATATACACAGAAATTGCCACGGCAACATGCCACCATGTAACCTTGGGCCCATAGTCACGAGACCGAGTGCTTTTTGTGTCCGTCGAAGCAATTTTTGAGAAATTCAGGGTTAACAGTGTATTGATCAATGGGGTGACCATCGCGGCGGCATTGTTCTGCTCGATGAGCCATGCGGTTGAACAGCCTGTAGCCGGACAAGTCCGGATCTCCGACCTCTCTCTGCGTCCAACCATCTCCTCTACGCTTGGGGCCGGCCAGTCGCGCCAGCTAAAGATCGCCGAGTTTGGTGAGGTGGCTAATATTGGGATGGCTATGCAGGTTTACCAGGAAGCTGAGCAGATACGCCAGGCTAAAGCTAAGTACCCAAACCACTTCCTGACGGGTCAGGCCACCCTCATTGACAAGGGCAAGTTCTCTGCTGACTTTGATGTGTGCCTGGTCAACCATTTGCAGAACGATCTCCGGTCAAACGACGGTCAATATTATCTCTTCGTCGATGACAGCCCTGTCCTTTACAACAAACGATACGTGGATTTCTTCACGAAATCGCACGAGGTAGAGCATTGCTTCTTCATGGTGAAATTCCCGGAGAAGTACAAGCCCATGGAGCAGTTCGAGCAAACCCACGTCAAAGGCGGTTCATACGCCAGGTACAACAACTATGTGTTGTCGTTCAAGGAGGTCGCTGGCGACCTTGGGGCGATCCTGGACTACATGCGCCAGACTGGTACTAAAGATCTCTACACTGAGTTCCTGCGACCTTTCCGGGTGTCTGCGCTTGGGGTATCGAACCACAAGACAGTATGGGCCTTGGATGTAGTACTGAAGGATGTTGATATGGCCGCGATACAGCGTAAGGAAGCCGCTGAAATCCCTGCACTGGTCGAGCATCTGATGGAGAAGCATTTCATGGGCCCGGACGGAACCTACTTTCCAAACGCCCTTCCTCTCGATGGGACACCGCTAAGCATCGATAAACCGGCAGCGCGTGCACTCTACGCAGAAGTGCTTGCGGACATGCAGATCAATGGCAACATCCCGTTCGCAGCCCCTACCGCTACAGACAAGCTAGCGAGAGACGTTCATCAAAGCGTTTCCAGGAACATTAGCAGCTATGCGCAGGTGGCTCCCCCGCAGGCCGTTGGTTTGGCCATGCAGCTCTACGGAAAGCTGGCGAGTAAATACGACCTGGCGAATCTCAAATTTACTTTGAGCGAAGATCCTGCGAAGTCTCCGCAGCAGGTCAGCAGCTTTGCGAGCGAGTACCTTGGCCGCTGACCCGCGCCTGGCGCAGGAATTCGGTAACCCCGTCGAACGAGCACCGGCCTTCGGAACGATTAAAGCGAAAGAGTCGCTGTTTCGTCCGAAGGACGGCTCGCCCTTTCTCAGTTGGGTGTGAACTCGTCCGAGCGATCCTTGGAAGGATCCTTGATTGTTAAGCTGATATCAGCCTCTGAGGCGTGAGCAAGCTCAACAGACTCGCCAAAGATATCCTGGATGCTGGCCGCTGTTGTCGCCCGTGTAACCGGGTTCTGGTCAGCTGCCAAGGTCGGATGAATTTCCGCGATAAAGCCTTTCGCGATACCCCTTACTGCTTGCAGATCCTCAGAGGCCGCACCACGGTCTTGCATGTAGCCAATGACCTCTTTCCAGTCCGCAAGATGATCGTGGCACTCATCAAGCGATGGAGGCCGATTACGCTCGGCTTCAAGCGCGTCACGGACTCTCGGCAGCTTGTCCCACTCCCCGTCTTTCAGGGAGTTCTCGTAAACGCATACACCGTTGCGGTTATACAGTTCGACCTTGGAGGCAAGCTTATTGCTCTCGATGTGGTCAATCGTGTCGAGCACGCCGGTGTAAGCTTGGTCGTGAACTTCGAGAGGCGCCATGCGGCCATGGCCCTTGGTTTTCTTCTGCCACTCGTAACGTAGATGGATACCTACAACGCTCTGCCGCTCGTGTGCTGCAATCACCTGGGCTTTGACTGAGTACCCTTCTTGCTGGAGACGATCCATCGTGTTGGAGATGTCCGTCTTTACCCGCATCGTGCCTTCGAAGATGACGTTGCGTTTGGTCTCAATCGTGGTGTCGAACAGTCGCTTTGTCCAAGGCCTTACATCGGGGTCAGTCAGCGCAGCGAATGCTGACTCATCCTCTTCCAGAATCGCATCCCGGTGTAAGTGCCACTGACGGAAATCATCGCCGTTGATCTTTACGGCGTTGAGGCCTTCAAACGACCGGTAGGAACGCTCAAGAAGACCGGACTTTCCGGCCCCCGGTTGCCCACCCAGGATGATCGCCTGGGGCGCTGAGGAAGGTGTCGTATCCAGGAACGCGTCTTGCTCGATGGCCTGGTAGACCTCTTCGTGCTCTGTCTCGGTTAGCTTGAAGCGATCAGGGTTGGAGACCATCATCCACTCCTGGCTTGAGCTTCTCAGAGTAGGTCTTCAGCATCGCTTTGACCGCAGCCTCGTCGTCAGGGTCGAGTGCGTTTCTCTCCCGGCGTAGCGCGACCAGTTCATCACTCAGGCGCTGGATCTTGGTTTCGTTAGGGGTCGGCTTTTTCCGCTCGTTGTGGATGCGGGTATTCAGGGTACCCATCCACGCGGCGACAGCCTCTGTTGCTGCTTCAAGCTCGGCTGTCCTGGATACTGGTGTTCTTGTGCTCACGAATTCGACGTCCCTAACGATGGAGTAAGTACCATCATAATGGGGATGCCAGGCCCTTACCAGTAGTATGCGTAGGGCCTGGGATAATCTTAAATAATTCAGCAAACTTTAAAGCTGTCAGCCACTGCCCCATTAAACGACTGCTGTAACAATAGCCAAGAATTTAGAGAGATTAACAATCAAGCTATCGACCGTTTTCAGGGTTACAGCAATGTTTTCAAGCTTCTGAATCTCTCCGTTAAGGGAATCAATTACCACCTGTAAGTCTTCACTTGCAGCCTTCAAGACATTAGCGCCTTTCTCAAACTCAAGCGCGGATACCTGATCAAGATAAAACCATAGCTCTTGGCCAAGCTGATGAAAAAACGCCCTTTGCTGCTTATCAAAGGAAAAATCCATGCTCAGCTCATTTATTTTAATAACGACCTGTGAGCAGCCAACAATATCAAACTTATCTCTAACTAATGCCATGATTAATTGTCTCCCTTGCTAGCCAGGTAATAGTCAACGAACGGTTGAATCTTTGCATTGAAAGATTCTATTGCGGCATTTAGTGCTATTAGCGAGTTTTCACCCTTAGGATTTTGGGCAAAAGCGTAAAGATCGTCATTTGCTTGTATCATCGCAGCTACAACATCATCAGGTTGATTGATAACCGTGCCTTCATAAAGCGCAGCTGTGTTCTGAGCTTGGTTCAAAAGATCGAGACGCTGTGACTCGCTGAAGGTTTGACTAGACTTTGCCTTCCTTGCATCCACATCTTCGTTGTATATGTATACAAGGTTGGATAGCTGTGAATTAGTCCTGGCTTGATGTGTTGCAGACAAGCTGAGAATATCAGCCTGAAGTGTTTTTAAAATTGCATCTACTGCTGAGTGGCCTTCATTTATAGCGGACAGGAGGGCATCACTTTGTTGCTTCTCATAGTACATCTTAGTAACTGCCGAGACGAGCTTTTGAGTGTTTTCGATGTAAACCTTTTTGGCCGCAGCCTCATCACCAGACAGCCCACCGAAAGCCGCAGGCAATCCCTGGTATCTTGATACTATACTGCCTGCGCTGTCGCTTATACGCTGCGGAGAATCAGTGCCAGCCAACACCAAGAGTCTATTTCCATAGACTGAAATCAGTGAGATGGCGTCATGTCTCGCCTTAATACCTTCAGGCGAATACCTAAAATAAAGAGGTGTAGGTCTTTTCTTGTCGTCTTTTAATTGTAGAGGCATATCCTTGTCATATTTCAACTGAGTGAAATAGGATTTCCGCGCCAGATCATTCTGCTGAGAATAGAATTCGTTTAGCACGGCATTGGACTTGCTCATTGCAGTAGCATATGAAGATACTGGCTCCTGAAAGTTTATTGTGGTGCAAGCCGCAAGTACAACAATACAAGAAGCCAGAAGCGAACCAGTTCGTACTCTGTTATTAGAAATCATATGTCACCGTAATTTCATGGGCTACGATTTATTTCACGAGAGGATAGACCAAGCAGCAATACTGGCAAGTTGACTCATGAAATTTTCTTGTTGTTACTGCTAAGCATCTCTCCGTAACTCTACTGAACAAATTATTATGTCTAGAATCTATTTGTTTTAGAATGCAGACATGGCGGCATTTTGCTACACTCCATGGTTTGGTTTGGAGGTTCATATGGCAACAGTTGCGGAACTAGAAGCAGCGGAGAAAGAACTCACCATCGCTGAGAACCGATGGGAAAATTACGACGGGAATAATCCGAACAAGCATCGTGCTGCCTTGAGTGATGCCATGGCAAAAGTCTCGACGCTCAGGCAGGCGCTGAAGGCTACCGGCGAGCTCCCACTGACAGAGCACGAAAAGCTTGAGCAAAAGCTGGATGCTTTGTACCCAAACGCCCAGTCACGGCAGATTGTCGAATATGAAGGCTGCCGGTATCGCCGTACGTTTACCCCGGTGTCCAGGAGTCTCTCTGGGAAAACGGTCAAAGCCTGGCAAAAAAGCTGGTACCCACTCCACTCTCCTGTCGATCCAGAAAGCAAATAAGCAGGCCAGAAAAGGATGCTCCCAGGTCGCCCTGGGGGCTCTTAAAAACTCTTCTGGTGCTCGTGAAATTGAGCCATTGGCGCCGATCAACAATGGTGATAAATTGCCGTCTCGAAACCCCAAATCCCCTATCTAAAGCCTTTTGAGTCGGTAACTATGTCGGCCTCCCCCTGCACGTCCTGCGGTGCCTGCTGTGCGTTTTTTCGTGTGTCTTTTTTCTGGGGTGAGTGTCAATCAAGCGGCGGTACTGTGCCAGATGACACGGTCGAGGTTGTGACGCCAAATTTGGTAGCCATGGTCGGAACGAACGAATCCAGCCCGCGCTGTAAAAAGCTCGCCGGGGACATTGGCGACGATGTCCGGTGCACAATGTACGAGCAGCGCTCATCCTCGTGCCGAGAGTTCGATGCCTCCTGGGAAAACGGCGTCCACAACCCTCGCTGTGATGACGCACGAGCCAAACATGGCCTTCCCCCGCTTGCGCCGTTCACGCCCACTACCTTAATACCAGTACATCAGGTTGGAGCTTGATTTTTACCTGATTGTTTTGGAGAGGTGACCTCACGTCGCGCCAAGCAGGCCGTGCCCTCCCACTAGTTCACTGAATCCGTTAACATATGCGTTTACGAAACAGAGTTCTTGGAGAACGACCGCTATGACAACTGACGCTGGGCTCGGCACCGACAAAAATCAAAAGCCTGAAGTAGATTTCGAAAAGGCTCATGCCGAGGCTGTGGCCAACGAAGCAGTCAGCCCAATCTCAAAATCAGTTTCAGAGGCTCTGTTTGCTCGCCTGAGCAAGATTAGACCACGTACCGCAACCCTTCACATTACCAAGGACATCGAAATTGCCTCGGCAGCGTGTAATGTTGACGAGGTTCTGCGCTTAGCCAAACGTCTTGAGCAAACTAAGCATGACGAAAAAGCTCAAACTGATCAGCTGCTTGAAATCAGCAAAGAATTCTCGTTCGAAGAGCTGATTGCCGCCTACCCTAAAGAAGTGATTAGCCTTGCCCACGAGTTGGCTCTGCTCGCCATTAACGCCAGTGAAGAGGCTCTAGCTAAAAGTAAAAAGCGTGATCGCTCGACTACGCGCAAGAAAGGTAATCAACAGGTCTATGTTATTTCTAAAGACGGGAAGTCTATTGAATGCACCATGAACAAGGGGCGCCCTGCGAACCCAGGTGTAGATCGTCCTTTCTATGAGTTTCTTGGATTTAAAGTATCCGATGATGGGAAGTCCCTCTCCCCGGATAGCTACAAAGATGCGAATGGACAGACGACTACCAGCATCTCACGAAAGTGGATAATTTTAGAGCTGCTTAAAGGTAATTCTGAGTGGATCTCAATGGGTTACACAATCTCTGAGAAAACCACGACACCTGAAGCTGAACCAGCCTAACCACCGTTGGGGGTCATTGCGATGGCTCCCTTACCTTACACCTTTCTTGATAACAGTGTTTCCATGCACATCGTATTTGATGATGGATTTCGACATCTTTTTCAAAAGCTTTCGTGCCTTGTCCAAATCCACCACTTCTGGCGTTACCATAACAATTGACAGGCCGGTCATTTTTACGAAGACGTAATAATCAACACCATCGACTTCACGTTTAAGGTATTTATCAGGGTCTCGAAGATTTATGAAGTTTCTGCCCTGTGTTATTTGAAACCACAGTTCTTTCGAGTTTTCCCGAAGCATGCATTTAAAATTGTCTCCAACTTTAAATGAGCTTGTCATCTTGTCGTCGTAGATGGGTTCAACTTCAGTGAGGATCTCGCAGTAATGGTAGTCTTCGCCTTCTTCGCGGAAGACATACATCTGCGGCTTTGATCGAACTGATTCTAGAAGCTCTGTTTTTATATCTGCATAAATAAACGCTTGGCGCTGTAATTCAAACCTATGATTAGCTGCTGATACGGCATCCATGTGGAAGCTTGCCCCAATATACAAAGAGATTTATTGATAATAGACCGCTGTGTAACGTCAACCGTTTGTGGATAGTAGACGCAAATATTGTTGTTGGCCATCGAGGGCCGCAATCTATCTAAAAAATGCGGCCCTGTCAATTCTTGCCATATGAACGGTCGTTTTCCCCGCTTTTATTGGGGTTTCTGGCCATTTTCGGTTAGGGCTACAGGGGGTAATCCTTCCCTGTGAGGTACTCCAAGACGCCCATAGGCCGCTTGGAATCAAGCCTGTCCTGATGAGTGTTGAATTTTGACGGCGTGTAACCAGCCAAATCGATATCAAACGCTTTTGACCAGCGTACAAGCCTTCTTTCAAATAGGGTAGTAGCGTCGTCAGGTGCGATTGCAAACCATTTTTCACGATGATCAACCATCGACTGTGCAATATCAGACTTCAGCTTCTCTTTTAAATCTGTATCTGTTGGGGATTTATCATCCACCCAACGTTGAGCCCTGAGATTTGCAGATAAAGCCAAGGATGCTGGAGAATCAATTGGGTTGTATTCACCGTTCGCGTCAGCGAAATTCTTCTCCATCAGGTACGTAACCATCGGCCCAATCTCATCAGGGCCCTTTCGAGTCAGTGCGTCCAGGTCTATAGACTTATCCTTCAGTAGAACATCTAGAGCCCATGCGGTTTGGTGTATCCTATCATCAACATTAGAAAGCCTGTAAGGCCTCCAAAAATCAGTATATAAATCAAGTGTTCCAGTAAGCCTTGCATAGTCAAGAGTTGACGCAAGGTCACCAGCGACCTCCATCAAGGCCTTTTTATAATCGACATGCTCCGTAGTTACCTCATCTCTACTATCAAATGTTTTAAAGTAACAATGCCCGCCTTCGTGGGATTTAATTGCAAAATCAACGAGATCAACTTTTGCAAATACAGGCATATCATCGGTAAATAGATAATAACGCCCATCCAAGCTTTTGATTCCGGTCTGCTTGCTTTGTACTACACAAACATGGAAATCATACGGCAGGCCTTCCTTGAACATTTCTGTTGACCGGCCACCGATTAAGCTAACTGGGTAATGAAAATCACCGACCTTGTGCATTCTCTCAAGAACAAGTTTTTCGTCAGCCTTCGCCCTGACATCCTCGGATTTATAAAACGCGTGTAATGGCTGGGTATCTTCCAGAAAACGAAGGAAACCATATGCTTTTTCAAGCTCGCCTGTATTTACAGCCTTCACGCGAACTGAGTTTTGACGACCTTCAGTATCTTTTCCTCGATGAGAGGCAGAGAGTGTTGGCCTAGCATCGAAGTCGATTATTGAATTGTCATAAGATCGTGTTTTTGCGTACAAATAATCGGTGGTGTTTACTGTCGCGATCAGCACCACTGCCAAAACAGTGACCCCAACTGCAATCTTAAAATAGTTCGGGTGTTTTTCCGGCTCATCTTTTGAAACTGCGGTAACGCTGGAGTCCACAATCAAATCCCTGTTTTTCTTATATTTTGTTATGGCTGCTTCTCAGTGGTCAAGGTGCCACCATGAATTACTGGGGAAGGTGGGCCAGGGATCGTTGCCGGGCCTTGAGTCATCTACCTCCTCTTGGAGAGTCAGTACTTGGTCGAGTCGATCAGCTGGTACAGCGTTTCGCCAGGCTTCACCATCCCAAGCTCACTGCGGGCACGCTCCTCTACGGTCTCATACCCTTCCTTCAGCTCAAGGATCTCTGCGTAGAGGATTCTGTTTCGCTCGTGGAGCGTTTCATTCTCTGCCTTTTGCTCATCAATCTTCACAAGAAGGTCAGCAGCACTGGTGAAGCTCCCCTCTCCAACCCAAAGACGGTACTGCAGCCCGGAAAATACGACGAGCAAGATAACAAACAACCACTTAGGACTGCGCATGAGGATGAGTTCTTTCACGGGGACATGTCGGATGCAGCCCAGGTGCCCATTACTGGCAAGGGAAGCTTAAGAAAGTGTACAAGATGGCTTTGCTGCGGTCACCTGAGCTAGGCTAACGAACCGAAAGAATTGTCCAGGATCAAGCCGATGACCAGCATCGTTAAAATCGAGGTTCCACCCGGCGTAAAGACCATGGGGCTTCGCTCGTCTGCGACCCCATACGCTGAGGCCCTCCATAAGGCACTCTCTGAGCACCAAACCGTTTCCCTGGACTTTGCCTCAATCGAGGTCACGCAGGGCTTTGTCGACGGCTTGCTGGGCTCTCATCTACTGAAAGAGGGCAAGGAAGGTCTTAAGCGCATCACCTTCCTCAATTGCACCACCGAAACCAAGGCGATCATCCGGTTTGTGGCCAGTGATCGCTTAAACCAGAGGAATGCCCAGCCGGCGCCCTAGGTACGCCGATCAAAACTAGCACCTGCGGTAAGGGGCGACAGCTCTGCAACACAAGCACGGGGGACTTAAAAGTAAGAGTTCACCCGTTCACGCTGCTTGATGTGTGCATGTGTCTCTTGAAGAGATGATTGCACGAAGCTTTGCTTGGCCCAGACATTGGAGGCTGCCGAGACAAGTACGCTAGGTACTTCGCCTTTGCCCATGCCCTTGGCGGCAGTGATGATGTCGTAGGCTCCGTCAGCCATGCGATGCGCTGACCACGCCTCATGACCACCCTGCTCGATCTCTCGAAGGTCAGCCTTCAGCTGGGCCTCGTACTCTTCGGTGGAGAAGCTGGCCAGCATGTCCTCCGTCACCGGCCAGAGTCCCTGGTCAGAAATCAAAGCACTGGTGTTCTGTCCGAGTTTGTAGGCAAAAGCCACCTCCTCCGGCTGTACCTTCCCGTCGACCGCTATCATAAGCGCCGAAACATCTGCTACCAGGCGCGAGGGAGTATTCCCATTGAGAAAGACATGCTCTCCGGCACTCAGCGATGCACCATCTGGTCTGCCCTTCTCACCAGCATTGGCGCCAGCGAAAACTGCGGCCAGACCCAGGATCGAGGCGATGCATACGCCAGCCCTCACACACCCTACTTTCAATCTCATCGGACACCACAGTCAGTTGATTACGACCAGCATTGAGCGCCAGCCAATTTAGGCGATCACGATATCTGAAAATCGGTATTTTGGCACCGGCACCAATAACGTATTCCATAAATTGACAGCACTCAGACCGAATCACTAGCATGCCCAGGATTGGGCGACCCGCATGAAGGTCAACCGCTTTACCGAGGCAATCCGGATGCTCTATTACCTGCGCAACGCGCTTCACAGGCTCTGTCACAACGAAACCTTTGAGATGACGACCCGGCTTACCTGGGCCTTTTGTTGGGCCCTTCTGCCGCTGTTCCTCTACACCGCTCTTATCGGGAAAGGGCCGACAACGATTGAGTCTGTAATCTTCTTCGCCATCGCATATGCGGCTTACATGGGCTTCAGGCTGCCGGTGGACAAGATTTGCTGGAAGAGTTTGAGATCTAACCTTGGGTATTCGTCAGCGATTTTTTTCACAGCATGGGTTGCTCGTGACATCACTGGTGATGCGCAATTCACGAACGAAGTGATTGCCTTCATCGAAGGAAATATTGGGCAACTGCTCTACTTTGGAATCGTGTTCGTTGTGTTGACCGGCGTTTTCGGGTTCATCTTCTCATTTCGACCACAACCAAGTGAGTGGGAAATGGCACATGGTTCAAGGGTGTCGCCTGATGATCAGAAGTTTTTTGGCCCTTGGACTCGCTTAGAGAAAAATGACTCGGAAGTGATAGCAGCCCACGAGGCCGGGCATGCCGTGGTGCTTGGGCTGTTCCAGTACACCCTCCCCGATCTTACTGTTGCCATGGATACGCTTGTCAGCGGGCAACCAATAGGCGGCTACTGCGCAGGCCCCTGGAAACGAGGAAACTTCAAAACCAGGTCTTATTCGGAACTGGAGATGATCGTCTTACTTGCCGGCGTTGAGGCCGAGGAATTGCTCCTGGGCGAGCGAACCTCCGGCGCGACCTCAGACTATCGGCGCTGGTTGGAAATGGCGGAGAGATTCCTTGCGACCGACCTAAACTCAATTTTCTACATCCGCCCGGAGAATGACAGTCAAAAAGCTCACAACGATTTGCAGTTGCGCACACTGAAAATCAATCAGGCGAACATGGCTCGTAAGATCCTTGAGGCCAACATCGGCGTGCTCCAGGAAATACGGGACGGCATCCTGGCAAAACGTAAACTAAAAGGTCAGGAGGTGCTCGACCTGCTCTCCAAGGTCGTTTCGGTCGAAGGATGCCCTGTGATCTCTGAGAGAACGAAGGCTCTCTACATTCCAAAACCCACACACGAGGTTTGACCACGAGCCCCGGTGCAAACCGGGGTTTTAGCTGAAAACACAGGGGTAAGCGCTGTAAATCTGTCAATTAATGGCATATGATTGATCCCATTACTTTGACTGGCGCCCCTACGGGCGCCGACCTACAGCCTTATTGCCGGATTCTCATGAGAAAATTAACGCCACGCCAAGAGATGGTTTACAACTTCCTGAAGCAGTTCATCCTGGAAAATGGTTTTCCGCCGACCTGCAAAGAGATTGCTACCGCCATGGAATTCAAGTCCCCTACCGGGGCCCACGATCATCTAGCTAGACTTGAGAAATACGGCTTTCTCCGGATCATCAAGGGCATCAGCCGGGGGATTCAGATCATTGAAGATGGCTCGCCAGTGCAGCCAGCGCCGGTGGCAGGCGATGCCGCTCCATCCACGTCGTTCAGGTCAGCCACCGTCACTCAGATTCTAGACCCTAGAAATGCTGACTTGAGACGCAAAATCCTTTGTGAGAAAACGCGTTTCTACTTCGAGCATCACGAGTTCGTGGAGAATCAAATTCTTGCAGAGGTTACTCGGGTCGATGGTGCCCACGCAGCCGTAAGCAAGACCAAGATGTACTATCACTCGCTCGCTGAAAGCATGCTCACAGGCTCGCCAATGGTGTTCTGGCCACAGATCAGTCCTGCTACAGCGTCCAACGCGGCGTTTGATAGCCAGGCTGACCTGCAAGAGTTCGTTGACCATGTGCGTGACCTGTTCCTGGGTAAACCTGAGGGTTATCTCAAAGACGCACAGGCTCGCCGGCTGGAAAGACCTGGCCGCATGGCCGCGTAATGATTGCCAGCCTTGATCCGGCGCTGCCAGACTGAGAAGAAAAGGTTCAACCATGACTCCAGCTGAGCAGCGTCTCATCAAGCAAGTGCGTAATAATCCGCTCTGCCTTGAGGACATTCCACGCGATCAAATCACCGCAACTGTTGCCAAGGTGATGATCCAGGAATGCCCAGATGTTGAAACGCTGAATCTCGTCCCCGATCATCTCAAGGATCAGCAGTTTTATCTCGACTACCTGTCGAGCAAGGCGATTGAGCTCGATCCGGAAAGGCTCCTGAACGTCCCCAAACCATTTCAGACCGAAGAGCTGCTCTTAGAAGCCATGAAGCTCGACGGCAAATCTGTGGCTTTTATCGATAAATCCCAGATGACCGAACCTGTGCTTGTGGCGGCGGTGTATCAGAATTCTGAGGCGCTTTTCGACATTCCTGGGGCACTTCGCAGCCCTGCGGTGTACAAGTCGGCGCTGAACAGCTGTGACGGTTTTCACGTCTGGGACACATTCCCTGAAGAACTGCGGTCTGAACACTCATTCCAGCTAAAAGCCCTGCATGCAGCCATCCGCCAGGGTGCGTACGATGAGTTTGCCGATGAAATCATCGCCCGAGGCATGTCCGACGAGATAAAAGTCGAGGCGCTTCGGTACCGGCACCAGATGCTGGCAAAATTCCCGGTAGAAGAGCGTATCGAGCTCGTCCGCCAATACACCAGGACACACGACTTCCCCTGGAGTTGGTTTGAGGATAGCGACGACGAATTCCCAGAAGAGCCGCTCGAGCTATTCAAACTCGCCGTCAAAGAACCTTCAGTGGCCAAGCAGATAGCGATCCTTCAGCGCATCGATGGTTGCTCGCTTGAAACGCTGATGCCTATGGCTCGCGGGCCAAAGCAGAAACAGCTCTTGCGAGGGATCTACGGCACCATGGCAGTGGCTTCGCTCCTTAAGCCTGTCGACAACGTCAAAGGTCACTGGTTTAGAGAGGAGCTCGGGGTCTAAGGCCAGTCGCCCACTCCCCGTAGGGGTGCTACCATTCGGGAAATACCAATGGATTGGCACCTCATGATCTGGTTTCTCGGCGATCCACACGGACGGTTCGACTACATCATCTCGGCGATCAAGCGTCACAGGCCTAAGGCTGTCGTGCTTTTGGGGGATATGGAGTGCCCTCTCCCATTAGATCGACTGTTCCAATCGATTCTGGATCTCACAGAACTGTGGTTCATCCACGGCAATCATGACGCGGATGATCAGACGTACTGGGACAACCTCCACTGCCAAGGCCTCAGCCACCGAAATCTGCATGGCAGAGTCGCAGAAGTTGCTGGCATTCGCATCGCCGGCCTCGGCGGAACGTTCGATCAAGCCATTTGGTTACCGGGCCAGCCAGATACCGGCATCCAGAGTTACCAGGACTTCGTAGCATCGCTGGAGGCCAGGCGCACCCCGGAGCCAGTGCTTGAGTCGAAAAAGCAGCGGTTCCTGTCCTCGATTTATCCCGACGACTACTTTGGGCTGGCGCTTGAGTCCGCAGATATCTTAGTTACCCACGAAGCACCGAGCTGTCACCCGTACGGTTACGCGGAGATTGACGAGCTGGCGCAGTACCTCGGTGCCCGGCAAGTCTTCCACGGTCACCACCATGACAGCCTCGACTATCGGGCTTCCTGGCCACATTTAGGCTTTGAGGCCTACGGGGTTCCCTTCAGGGGCATCATGTCCGAGCAAGGCACCCTGATCGACTAGCGCCATCAACGCGTCTTGCCAGTGAGCTTGTGGGCGCCTCCCTCCTCGTTGTTCAGGCCCGCTCTCCCTTGGTAGGCTGAAAGAAAAAGCAGGAGCCTCACCATGGCGCAGAGCAAACCGACTTTTCCATCCCTCAAGGAATGGAAGAACCAGAACCTCGACACCCTGATCGACGAGTTCAGCAAGAAGTACGGCAACAAGATCGACGAGATGGCTGACTTCTTTGAGCACCAGTACGACCAGGCCAAGGCCAAGCATGTTCAGTCCCATGAACCAGCGTGCCCATTGCCTTAACGTACACGACCTTCTGATCTGTATTTTCCAGAGCCATCTGCCACTGTTTCGAACTCAGTGGCAGCCTCAAAATACACCCACGCAACGAACTCGCAATGTATGAGGTCACAATGGGCAAGATGGCGCTATTCCTGGGCGGTTTTCTGGTGCTAACAGTTTTGATTGGTGCCCTGGCTACGATCCCTCCCCCTTAACCGAAGCAACAAACGCATATAATTGACCTCCGTCTGGCTTCTGGACTGGCGACTTAAGAGCTGCCAATATCCCAATCGTCTGCAACCCTTGCTGTATGGGAGATGTACGGGGTTGCGCAGTCACCAGACTTGAAGGATTCATCATGCTGAAGAAAATTGTATTGTTGGGCGCCCCTGGGGCTGGCAAGGGTACTCACGGCGAAGTTCTTTGCCGAGAGCTCAACATTCCCCGGATTTCGACCGGCGACCTGTTGCGTGAAGCCGTACAGAACCGCACAGAGATCGGTTTGCGGGTCGAGGCGCTTATGCCGACCGGGCAGCTCATCTCTGACGAGATCGTCATGGAGCTGCTCGCTGAGCGCCTTCAGCGCCCCGACTGCGCTGAAGGCTTTTTGCTCGACGGATTCCCCCGTACTCAGGCCCAGGCCCGCATGCTGCAAGACGGCAGTGTGGCTGTTGAAGCGGTCATTGAACTGATCGTACCGGATGATGTGATCATCGACCGCATGGCTGGACGTCGAATCCACGCCCCTTCTGGCCGGTCGTATCACCTGACCCTGCGACCACCAGCCAAAGAAGGTGTCGATGACGTCACTGGTGAACCGCTGACCTGCAGACCAGACGATGAAGCTTCTGTTGTGATCAAACGCTTGGCCATCTACCACGACCAGGTCGGCCCGATCCTCGGTTTCTACCGAGGACTACCAGAAGCCCTGCGCCCACGTCTGGCCACGGTAGATGCGGATCGCAATATGCCGGAAGTGCAGGATGAGCTTTTCCGGTTGCTCGATGCATAGACCAGGCCTCACGAAGAACAAGATCAGGGGGCGTCGAGGGTTGACCGGGCCGGCGCCCACTGTTTCGTCTGTACTGCCACCCCGGCACTCACGGGCCATTGGTTTGGCAGGCGGCAGTTCCCCGACGCAGGTCATGCCCGACCTATTACAGCCATTTAACGGCGAACGTATCGTTCATGTCACCGTTGAGCAGTTGAACAGCGACCTGTTGCGGCGGCTGCAAGGCAATCAGATCATTTATCTTTGGCCATCCGGGGTGCCTGCCGGTACCGAAGGCACGCCGACAAAACAAAGAGACGTAGGCGCATGAGCGAAGACACGAAGCTAACCAAAGCGAAGATCCGCTTTGCCGAAGAAGGTCGCTTTCTCACGGGTACCACCTCCACTCCGGATGACGACAGAATCCCTCCCGGCCAGGGCCTAGTGAAGGGCTTCCCGGTGCTCGATCTCGGCATCAAGCCAGATATTGCTCCTGAGCAATGGTCGCTACGAATCTACGGCGCCGTTGAATCTGAGGTGACCATCAGCTGGCAGAATCTGACCAACAACCTGCCGCAAACGGATATCGTCGTCGACATCCACTGCGTAACGGCCTGGACGCACCTGGACTGCAGCTGGCGCGGTGTATTGACCAATGATCTGATGAAGCTGGTCGCTCTCAAGCCTGAGGCAAAATTCGTGATGATTCATGGCTCGGATGGCTACAGTACCAACCTGTCCCTGGAAGACTTCTTGGAAGAAAGCTGTCTGATCGCCCACACCATGAAAGGCGAACCACTCGAACTCGACCACGGGGCGCCGGCGAGACTTGTGCTGAGCACGCTGTACTTCTGGAAAAGCCCAAAATGGATCAGCGCCATCGAATTCCTGACTGAAGACCAACCTGGATACTGGGAGCAGCGGTCTTACCACAATCGTGGAAACCCCTGGAATGAGGAGCGCTACGGCACACCGGTTAAGCCGGCACCGGCGCCAGCACCAGTAGAACTTGCTGAACCAGAACCATTGCCGGCCAGGCGCAAACCTAGTTTCTGGGATGACCTTAAGCAATTTCTGTCCTGATCGAATTATTTTGGCCCAGAACCGTTGACACCGGACGAGGCAATACATAGCATCCGTTTTCGTTTCCAATCCCGCCATAAAAGGAGCAGCCCATGTCTATCTGTTAACTCATATGAGAACTAGACATGCTGGTATTCAGCCCACGCTTCACCCAAGTTTCCATCGATGACCAGGTGCTCACCGACCTGGACGTTCTCCTGCACATCGATGACGAGTTCACCGTTGCCGATGGTGAGCAGCACCTCTTCAACCTGATGTCGATCAGACGTCTCCTCCTCAAATACCCAAACCTGCAACTGCTCAATGGGTGGTCGAAAAGCCTCATCGAGCACGGGCAAAAGCTCGAAATGGCCGTGGTCAGAGACCTACCTGGCACGAGGAAATCCAAGCAGTACGCCCAGTTGTCACTGCAAAAGCACAGCGTACTGAGCCGTTTCGAACTGACGCCGTATTTGAGCGTAACACCCAGGGAAAATGTCCTCGACCTCCAGGGGCAAGTCAGCACGGGAACCGGCATACGGTTCAAAGACGTTTCCAAAGTGGATTTCTACCAGGCTGTCGACTTCTCGGGGATGGGTGACGGGGAAAGCGTGAGCTTGTCGATGACCCGCCTAGCGGATATCTGCTACGCACCCATCGTGTTGGAGCTGGCAACACACGAAGTGATCGAGATAACCGCCAACCAATCCAGGACGGAGCTGGACTACGCGAATACCAAACGGGAAACGATCACCATGGCCAGCACCGACATCTGCCTAAGGGAGGTGATCCACGCCGTGCTGATGGACATCAACCTCGACGATGAGGAGGACTTCAACGAGGAGATGGATCACCTGCGCCGGATGATCAGGTGCCTCAATCCGGATAGCCAAGAGTAACGGTACTGAGCCGGCAGCAAGAGCCTCAGCTTCTCGTGCTATTGCATCCTTGCGCCGGCATCTCAAAGACAATCTGGACTGCAATGCTTGGCTGGTTAAAGCTCGGGGCTCCAGCAATATTGATCTCGCTAACCTTTGCACTTGGACAATGCCTGTCCAAATACTCTTGCGGAGTGACTCTTTCTTTTTTCCATAGACCATCCAAGACGATTAATGGAGCACTCGACACACTGGTCACCACATAGAAGCCCTTCTCTGGCTCACCCCCAACCTGGTAAGCACAGACCGAAGTGGCAGTTACCATAGATAGCGCAACCGCCAGTAATTTCAATGCTGTCTTCATGTTCAGCCTCTGATTGAGAAAACCTACGGCCACAAGAGAGTACCCTGGCCGAGAGCTAGTCAATATACTCCATTTGTTAAAGGTCTTCAGGCCAGTCACCAACATTTTTGAGGTCAACAGTGAACACCAAAGACGCAAGCGCCCCCGTCAATGCAGAAGAGCCCGTAGGGCCGCGCTGGGTGCATGGAAAGGTTTGCGCCGACGCTTATGAGGATCTGCTCATTGCGACTGCCCTGGGCGATAGCCTGGGCCTACCGTACGAGAACATGGGCGGTAAGCGCGTGCGCAGAATCACGAAAGGCCGGCTCAGGCAAAGATTCCTGTTTGGCCGATTCGGTGTGATCAGCGATGACACCGAGCATGCGCTGATCACCGCTCGCGCCCTCCTCGACTCTGCTGGGGACGAAAACGAGTTTGAGCACCAACTCGCCAAACGACTTAAGCGCTGGTTGCAGGCCTTACCGCCAGGTGTTGGCAAAGCCACGCTGATGGCGATCATGTGCATGTGGTTCAAAGCGCCAGCCAAATGCGGGCGACCATCCGCAGGTAATGGCCCTCTGATGCGGGCGCCGGTCATTGGCCTATTCCATGCCGGTGACCAGGATGCACGAGACCGGTTCATAAAGGTCTCGACCAGGATGACTCACTCAGACCCTAGAGCCCTGTTCATGGCTTCTGCGGTTGCCGACATCGTGGCTGCCTCGAACAAAAAGCCTCAGACCTGGCCCGAAATGAGCAAGATTTTCAGGGAGTGCGCGGAGCGTCACGCAACAGAAGCGGACGTGAATCACACCAAGGAGCTCATGAGATTGCTTGAGGTGCTTGATGACTCTCATGCAAAGGTTGCCTCGATTTTCTTTGCAATGGCCAACATCGACTGTGGAAACGGGATTGATGGTTATGTCTATCGCAGCGCCCTGGGGGCAGCGTACATCGCCAGCCATACCCCAAGCGTCCACGATGCGATTCATAACGCGATTCAGCAAGGGGGAGACACCGACAGTACTGCGGCCATCACCGCTGCCCTGAGCGTGTCTGGCGGGGCTCCTTTCATGCGTGGACTAATCGACCATTTACGTGACTGGCCTGTATCGAAGACATATCTTGAGGATCATGCAAAAGCATTGGGCCTACGGGAGAAATGCGAGATCCCTGAGCCGGCCTACGCACCTCAGTTGATCAGAAACCTTGGGGTCGTCCTGTTGGACATGGGCCACATCATGAGGCGTTTTTTGCCACCTTACGCATGATGGTTCCCGGAGAAACAAAAAGGCCCCGATAAAGGGCCTCTTTTGAGCTGTCAGTCGCCACCGCCACCGCCGTCTCCACCATCACCTCCACCTCCACCGCCACCGTCACTATCACCATGGCTATCACCGGAGACCTGGTGACCTGGCAGTACTGGATCACCGCTGGAGTCTCCATTTTTTCTATAAGGCCGGGGAAGGCCAAGCACTCTAGCCTTGGCAATTTGAGACTCTTCAAAAATCCATATTGCACGTTCAGGGGTCAGCTGTTCTGTATGGGTAGTCAGGCCTTCACCTTCCAGGTTGCGGTAATAACCAACACCCACCAGCGCGAACTCATCATCACCTCTCATGACCAGAGCTTGCCGGATCAGGTGCTTGCCATGACCTAGCTTGTCCTCCACGCAAACGAGGATTTTCTCCGAGCTTGATGGCTCAGGAAAGACTTTATCGAACTCAGCCTCATAGTCGTTGAAGGCGGTGAGCATCTTCACCTGCCGCTCAATGTTGCTTTTCTGCAGGTTCAGATACTGATAGCAACTCAGGGCATAGACTGCGGTTACCGCAACCAAGACGATGGTTACAAAGCTCAGTGGATAGTTTACACAGACACCAGCGAAGGCCAGGAAGCCAAACGTCATGATTGTCTTCTCACCGGCTAAGCTGGCGTCATACATTTGATGGAAAAATTCAGGTGAAGTCTTCACGTACATCCTCCGTGGTCGAAAAAACCGCCAACATTATGCATCAATTGACAGCTTTACGCTTACCCGGCCTTCCACCGACCTCCGCATCGATTTTCGCGAGCACCGAAGCTAGCTCGTCAGCCTTTCCTTCATCACCGCTTGCAACCGCCGCCCTGTAACTCGACATAACGCTACCGCGAGTCGAGGCCAACAGGTCAACCAGGTCAGATCGGTCTTTCATCATGGCCTTGTATTGCTGATAGGCATGGTAGGACTGCCCCATGCTCACACTCTTCTGGATCGCGGCGATCTCTTCCCGCGACAGAGGCGAAAGCAGTTGTTCGGTACAAACGAACAACTGACCCTGGTCATGATCAAACCCAAGTGAGAGATCGTGCACGTCCAGGGATGGCGAGCCCCCGATTCGGCCTGGGCTGAAGATTGGGATCTTGAGCTTAAGCTTTCTGACGCGACCACCCATGCTTGGCATCAGCGATTCAGCGAAATCAATCAAATCACCCAGTGTTCTCATGTCGACTCCTCAGCTACGGGGTTTAGCGTAATCGGTGCTCTATTGAGCTCATTCCACTCACTCGGGGTGTTGGCCGCAGCGTCACAATCGCTACAGCTTACAGAGTGCATCGCTATCACCAGCGTGATCCGACTGTGACATGCTTTGCAAGGTGCAAAGCCTTGGTAAGGCCATGGCTTTGGAAACAGGTGGTCAATCTCTGTGGGTGCCGGCTGCTGTGCTTTGAAGGCAAAAGGGTTTGCCATGAGCAGCTTTTGCACCCTTATGTCGTGCTCAAGGCAAAGTTCGTTGATAGCAGGATCAATGGAGGGTTGCTTGAGCAAAAGAGCCAATGCTTTGTTCGTCGTCCGGATGCTTTCGACCAGGGTCATATCAACTGTTACAGCAACTGGCTTTGGAGTGGGCTCATTGGTGATCTGATCGAGCAGATCCAAGGCCTTCTGAACATGCGAGATCTGTGCGGCTGACATCTGAGCGCGGTTCAGATGGTCAAAGCCTGTTGCCTTTGGGTTAGTCCCATCCCTGATGGCGCGAATGGCCACTTTCAGCGATTCTCTGGCGCTATCCACCAGTTTTTTCGTGTCGTTCATCCTGGATGCTGCTCCACTGGAAATGATGCCTGGCCAGCCTTCATGGGTTGGCACAGATGGAAAACTTAAAAGAGGTCACCGACGTAGCCGGGCTCATCCTCCGGCCTTGGCTTTTTGATGATGTATTGACTCATCTCGCGCACAAACGCCTCGTCGTCTTTGTACTGCTCCAAAGCCCTGAGGAGATTCCTCTGCCCTGACTCAGTTCGGTACGACAGCTCTCTGAACGTTATGGCCTCAGCGCCAGCGGCAATCGCCGCCTCTCGTTGGGGAGCCGTAATGTCATAGTGTGGATGGCCACGCGCATCGTGGAACCAACAGCGTTTGATCCCAACCTTCTTGCAAAAGGCATGAAGCTCCTCAAGAGAGTCCGCCGCAAGGTGGAACCGGGGCTTGGATCGGTACATGATGGCGGCGTCGTCAACGAAAACTGCCATTTCACTCCCTACGCACTGTCAATAAATGCAAAATAGTGGCTCAGCGTGCAAGCCCCGAGTAAGCCGACTTGCGTGGGTGATGGTAAAGCCGTCTCGAAGAAAAATCGATGCCAAATCACGGCAAATATTGGCACTCACACCATCAGAAGCGTTTTCAAGTTCTGAATGTCAGTGATATCATAAGGTCATCACTGGAACAATGGATGGAGTTCGTTTAATGGAAGTAGCGGCAGAGCGGGAAAAGCTAGAGTCAAAGATTGCATTGTACCGATGCGGATGGTGGCTATTCATGGTTCTCATGGTCGGCCCTGCATGGTACCTAGCCTCAACCGTTGAAGGCGTTGGATTCTCCAAAGCGGTTGAGATTATCCGTGTTGGATTGTACGGCCTCCATTTCCCAGATTTTCTGGTATCGCTGGTTAGCTATCCAGTCACGGTGCTCGCTACCCTCATACCTGGGTCAAGTGCGCTGCTATTTGCCGTCATGGGACTGTTCTTTTCCTATGGCGCGTTTTTCTTCGCGTTTTTGTACTTTGCCCTGGTGCAGCCCCCAAATTTCTACGCCATGAAGTCTAGGCTTGACCCTGACTGGCAAGCAAAAGAAGACGAGGGTGTTATCGTCAAGCCACTGGCCAGGCCGGTCATGTTTTCCGGCTTCATTGTGTTCTTGCTTCTGACGTCTCTCGCAGGCGAGGTTTTCTATGGCTACAATCGAGCCTCGATAGCCGATGACTACACAGGCACCCTCTTCCTGTATGATGCCAAGGGCAAGAAGACCCCCATCGACGTCAACGTGAAGCTGGCCGTGATCGATCCGGGCATGGTTTACGACAGAAAGCCTGGGGTGAATTCCCGTAGCCTTCACATCGAATTCGACAGTAAAAACGAGAAGTCACTCCAAGCGCTAAAAAGACTGGGGATCGACGAGAAGCTCTTCGCTGAAAACGCTAAGAACCTGCCTTACGACAACGCAGTCTGCTCCTTCACACAAGGAACCTCTGAACACGATGCGCCAGGCTACACATTTGGCACACGGCTGGTTCGCAGCTATCACATCAAAAACAAAAACGATGACTATGACGTCGTAAAATGCCCGACATCGATGCATTTTGGGGTAATCGACTTCAACTACGCTCAGTTCGCCATTGCAGACATCTCCAAGAGCTTCATCATCGTCGCAGACCTAAAACGCGATAGTCGCATCAGCTTTATCCAGCGGATGATCATGGGCCACCGGTACGACGATAATCCTAGAAAATTCTGGGACTCGTTCTAACAGGCCTCCCAAAGAAAAGCCCCCTTTCGGGGGCTTTTTTGTGGCTCACAAATCCAGGTGCTTCAGAAGCCAGGAGCACTTTCGGCTTTGTGCTCACGCTCTAGCTTGCCATTCCAGAACCGCTTGAGATCATCATAGCGGGACGAAAAAGTCGTCGGCTCGCCGCCTGGGACATACACCATCCGAATCTTTTCCCAGTTATTGCGATCTGCAGTATCCAGGTAGATCGCCTGAGCGAATAGCTCGGCTGCATGCGCGTGTAGCCTCAAGAGCTCATCGTAAGCTGAGTGAGTGTCTCTAGCCAGGCGCTGCCCGAAAGAGTCGATCAGCTCAGACATTCTCACATCGATACGTCGGAGGTGATCCAGGACGTCGAGGCTGTGCTTGGGGCTAACGATCTCTTGCGCCGGCCCGTCTGCAACACGAATGTGAAATTTCCTTTCTGGCTTCCCGGAGTCGTCTAACCTGAAGAAGCTCTTAAAATAGTCGTATGGTTGACTCACTGTTAAAACCCGGTACCTGTGGAAAAACGGGCGTCAATATATCAGTAATCATTACAGATGGAGCATTTTTCACAGACCTTTACATTGGCATTATCTATCAATCGTAATGATTCGATAGATCCTGTACACAACCAGCTGATTTGTATAGAATTTTTTTTCCAAATGATGGCAAAATGGATCCTATCGATGATAGTATGATGATACCAAGCTAATGGACTAGGAGTTGTTGCGTGCAAAAATTGAACATGGATGTCAACAGCAATGCATTTTCAGTAAGTGGAAGTGCAGATTCGGCTACTCACAAGCATTTCAAAATACGTTTTATCTAAGTGTGAGTTTGCGATGATGCTGCCATCAAAAGATCGAATAGCCAAAGTAGCTTCCTCCCTAAAGTACGGCTTCTTCGACTTCGAAGTCGTTGCACCGTATCGCACTGATAGTCCATTTTGGGGCTGCCTAGAAAAGCTCGATGGCGCATCAGTTGAACAGCTTGTAAAGCCACAGATGTGGCAGTTCTCACTCGCAATTGCTAGTGTTTTTGAAGTTGAACTTAGCGAGGTTGTCCAGTGCCTTGGTACTGTTGCCAAACTCAGCGCACGAACGACCGATAACGCATGGATCAATGCACTTCGGAGATTCAAGTGCACTTTGCAGGATATCCCCGTTGCCGACAGAACTTTTGGCGTTTGTCGGCAAGCAATCAAAATCAACCCACGCGAATTCTACTACGTTCCAGAGCAATTAAAGTCTAGGGAATTATGTGCCCTTGCAATGAAGAAAGAGCCTGTAATGCTGTTCTTTCTTCCGCTTCACCTGCAATCTAAGTCCCTCTACAGAAAAGCAGTCCGCACGGATGGAAAGCTGCTGACTAGCGTCCCTATCGCGTATCGGTGTGAGGAAGTCTACCTAGCTGCGGTGAGACAAAACGGGCTCAGCATCGAGTACATCTCTCCCCTGGAAATCACCCCAAAGATTGCCAGAGCGGCTGTGCGTAGCAACGGCGAAGCCCTCCAGTACGTGCCTTTTCACCTTGTCACCAAAAGCCTTTGCGATGAAGCGATTAGGTGCGAGCCGTTCGGAGCCGCACTACCCTTCGTCCCAGCTGCCTATAGAACAGAGCGCATGATTCTAAGAGTGCTGAAATCAATGCCTATGGCTCTTAAGCATGTTCCAGCCGAGCAGCAGAGCGAACTAGTGCGGTTGGCGGCTGTGAGCTCTGACGGCATGGCAATTCAGTTCATAGAAATGTGTCAGCAATCCCAAGAAGTCTGCCATAAGGCGCTGGCGAACAACATTCACTGTTGGAAGTATGTGAATCATAGCTACCGTATTTCCGGGCTTCTGCTTAGCGTCAAGATGCGACACAACAGAAAGTACCCCAAGGACATCCAGGATGCTGTAACTAAGCTCGTGGGAAAGAAATGCGAACTGTCTCAGCTGATGGCTAAAGCGTATCTTTCACAACTGGAGCCTCGCGTTGTAGCGCAGCAAATAGGCCCTACAATACGGCGAATCGTTGCTTTGGCTGAAATTTTTGACGGCAGAACATTGGCCGAGATATACCAGCACAACTACAAGATCAGAGCCGCAATTTTCAGGTATTCTCTTGGAGTGTAACGGGCTGTAACCAGTTTGTTGCAGCCCTGCAAAAATAAATCACCCTCGCCCGATTTACTTAGATTTGGATTCCTGTAAGAATAATTTCTAGGCTTATCTGCCTACACCTAATAATAAGGAATACCGATGAAGCGCCTTCTGCAATTCTCCGCTTTGGCCCTGGCTGCCTCCATGGCTGTTGGTTGCACCTCCACCATCTCCAAGGAGACCGAAGCTCGCCTGGTCGCCAACGAGGACGCCACCGCCAAAGCCCAGGTGACCGCTGACTCCGCAGCTCGCAAAGCTGACGAGGCCATCGCCGCCGCTTACGCAGCCAAGCAAGTTGCCGACGAGGCCAACGAGCGCGCTTCCCGCATGCTCGAAAAAGCCAGCCGCAAGTAAGCTGGTTCCTCGAAAAACGGCGCCTGGTGCGCCGTTTTTTTAGCCGCCCCGTTTGGGGCCAAAGCAACGATTCCTCTCCAATGCTCTGCCCGGAAACTTTGACCATAAATTGACAATGAGGCTAGATAACGTATACTCATTGCCCCCTTCCAAGTTACTGTAGGTTCACCGATGGCAGCCCCACTGCTCAGTGATGTAATTCTCACCACTTCGAATCCTCAGAAGATCCATGAGTACCAACGATTTTCGGGCTCTCAGTTGCGTATGGAGCCCGGTAAGGATCTGGATGAGGTTGACGGCACGCCTGACGAGATCATCATCCACAAAGCGCTGGCAGCAGGCCCTGGTCGCATGGTTGAAGACGCCATCATCGTCATCGATGGACAGCCTATGACCGATATCCGCTGGCGGTTGGACGAGCTGCTGAGTGGCGGTGTTCCAGCGAATACCCCTGTTGTCTGGGAGGTGCGCCTGGGAATCCTCCATGAAGGTGTTGTCTACGCCTACCTGGGTCAAACGCACGGTACCGTTGTTCCATACGACGTACCCGGCTTTGGGATCGACCCGATTTTTCACGTTACTGATGCCGGCGCGACCTTTGCCAAGCTTGATCAGGAGGATCGTAAGGATCCCTGGTCGGCACGCCAATTCGCGATGGAAAGCATGATCAATCAAACCCCGTACCTCACCGTCGACGCCTCCTGTATCGAGCCGTGGGCTGGCGCAATGCAAAACCAAGGCTGACGTTGATTGGTCGTCAAACGATCAGCAATTAATGCATCAAATTAACATCAAATTTGTTGACGACCTGTCAATTTATGGCAATAATTGAAGCCACAAACAGGTCATCAGATTTACCGGAGCGCACTATGTCTATGGATCCAAACAAGCTTAAAGCCCTGCAGTCGGCCCTGACTTCGATCAACACGCAGTTCGGCAAAGGTGCCATTCAGCGCCTGGGCGATGCCCCACGTGAACGCATTGATTCGATCTCGACTGGCTCCCTAGGCCTCGACGTTGCGCTCGGCATCGGCGGTTTGCCAAAAGGTCGTATCGTTGAGATCTACGGCCCAGAATCGTCGGGCAAAACAACCCTCACCCTGTCGGTGATCGCTCAAGCTCAGAAGATGGGCGCCACCTGCGCTTTCATCGACGCCGAGCACGCCCTGGATCCTGAATACGCCGGCAAGCTGGGTGTGAACGTCGACGACCTGCTGGTTTCCCAGCCAGATACCGGCGAGCAGGCACTGGAAGTCACCGACATGCTGGTGCGCTCCAACGCCGTTGACGTGATCATCGTCGACTCCGTTGCCGCTCTGGTGCCGAAGGCTGAAATCGAAGGCGAAATGGGTGATATGCACGTAGGCCTGCAGGCCCGCTTGATGTCCCAGGCGCTGCGTAAAATCACCGGTAACATCAAGAACGCCAACTGCCTGGTAATTTTCATCAACCAGATCCGTATGAAGATCGGCGTGATGTTCGGCAGCCCGGAAACCACCACCGGTGGTAACGCGCTGAAGTTCTACGCCTCGGTTCGTCTGGATATCCGCCGCACCGGCGCAGTGAAAGAAGGCGATGAAACCGTTGGTAGCGAAACCCGCGTCAAGGTCGTGAAGAACAAGATGGCTTCCCCATTCCGTCAGGCTGAATTCCAGATCCTGTACGGCAAGGGTATCTACCTGAACGGCGAAATCGTTGACCTGGGTGTGGCCAACGGCATCATCGAAAAATCTGGCGCCTGGTACAGCTACAACGGCGACAAGATCGGCCAGGGTAAAGCCAACTCCGCGAAGTACCTTGAAGAAAACCCTCAGATCAAAGCTGAGATCGAGACCAAGCTGCGCACCAAGCTGCTCAACGTGAACGCTGCGATTGAACCTGTCGCACCGAGCAAAGCAGCTGTGCCGGACATCAGCAGCTACGGTGGTCAGAAGACAACTCAGCGCCCTGTCGAGTCATCCAAGCCGTCGACCGATCAAGCAGGATCGCAATTTGACCGCCTGACTGGTAGCCCGAACGAGCCAGCGGCTGCAGTACGCTCTGAGCCGGTTGCGACTCAAACCCAGCAATCGACCAGCACTCCGGTGTCGACGACTCCGGTTGCAGCTTCGGCATCTGCCGCGTCTGCGGCGCCAGCAGCTGGTGCTTCGAATGATTCGTGGTTCGACACCGCATTTGACAAAGGCGTCCTCACCCAGAGAGGCCCTTGGGTCTACTTCGACGGCGAGAGCCTGGGTAAAGGCAGGGAAGCGGCCAAGGCTGTCATCAAAGCCGATGCAGACATGCACGCAGTAATTCTCGGTCTGATTGCCTGATACGACGCAGTTCACCTACAGCCCTTCGGGGCTGTAGTACGTTTAAAGCCTGAAAAATTGGAGACCTTGGGATGAAAGTAACGTTGAGTGATCTGCACCGGCTGCTGAGAGTCATGGCCAGAAACCTGGTTAAAGGCTCCCTGCACCAGGGCGGCGCCCATTACACGATGGAGGAATACGGATCTTTGGTGAGCCAGGCGCAAGTTCGCTCCGTTGAACTACAGCGTTTGACTCAGGCCCGAGCTGCCGATACCTGGACTGACGGGGATGGCCCGGTGCTGTGGTGGATGCTACCGGTCAGCGAAGCACCCTACGTAGGAACCCCCAGCGACCAGAACTGGCCTGGTACACACACCCACTGGACTCCCCTGCCGGCGCCTACGCTCGAAAGCGTTGCGAAAACGTCAACAATTCAGTAATAATGACAGTTCAGATTTTGGAGACGCCATGATCAAGTCGATCCATGACAGGTACTCCCGATTGTGATGCCACAATCGAGGAAACACCATGTCCAAAACGATCCGTCGCGGGAAACCTTCCCGTAACTACTCGCGCTACACCAAGCTCGGCGTGATCCACCACGAGAACGATGGATTCGTCAGCTGCTACGACAAAAGCTACATCAGTCTCTGGGAACAATTCGACGGGCAGAGCTACGCGAATTACCTCGAGGTGAAGATCCGCGATTATCACCGTGATGGCCGACAAGGTCAGTTCAGCGGGGTACCGCGAGAAGTTCGACGTACCGATGTCCACGCGCAAAAGCTGAAGCATCAACGTGCAATTCGCCGGGCTGTGCAGAGCAACGATTTCGACGTTGTGCTGGCACCGCTGGTCAAGTTCAACAGCTGGCACTACTACTGATCGAAAGCCCGGCCTTCTAAAGAGGTCGGGCTTTTTCATTTCGGTACACTTGACCCGAGTGTCAAGCATCATTTGTGATAAATTGACGCATCCTGCCAAGATCGGCAGTTCTACGCGCAAGGGAAACACTTTCATGCTTGACCATCTGTACCAGGGCATTGCCTGGCTCAAAGGCTATCCTGAAGCCTACACAGCCAGCTTGGGGGTTGCTCTGTTGCTTGTCGCCGGCTTCAGCACCTGGATCCTGAAAGTAATTTGCATCAACGGCATTTACGGGCTCTTCAGCAAAACTCCCCTGGTTCAAACGTTCAAGCAGCTTCCCACACAGGTCATAACGAACATCCTCCATGTGATCCCCGCCATGATCATCATGTATGGGGTGCCGAACATCCCTGGCCTGCCGAAGACTTTCAGTACTGTCGTGGAGAACGTCAGTAGCGCATTCATCGTCATGACTATCGGGTTCGCGGTGTGTGGTGTGCTCGATATGATCAACACTGCCTACCAAACACGCACCAGAGCAACACAGCGTACGATCAAGGGCTACATTCAGATCGCCAAGATTGTGATCTATTGCCTGACCGGAATCCTTTGCATTGCGGCCATGATCGACAAGTCCCCGCTGATCTTGTTTTCCGGTCTTGGCGCCATCGCAGCCGTGGCCATGTTCATCTTCCAATCCACCATAACCAGCTTTGTTGCCAACCTGATGATCTCCACGACAGAGGTGATCCGCCTGGGCGACTGGATCGAAGTTCCTCAGTACAACGCCAACGGAGATGTCATCGATATCGCGTTAAGTTTCATCTCAATTAAGAACTTTGACGCCACGATCACGACAATTCCGATACGCCACTTCGTAGACGGGTCGTCGTTCAAAAATTACAGGGGAATGCGTGAGAGCGGTTCTCGGCGGATCATGAGAAGCATTTTCATTGATCAGAACACCATTGGATTTTTGAGCGGCCAAGATAAGATTGCCCTCTCTCGTTTCACACTCCTCAGGGACTACCTGAGCGTGAAAGAAAAAGAGATTACAGAGTGGAACAAGCACTTGGTTGAAGCCGGCATGGATGAGGTGAACACTCGCAGGATTACCAACATCGGTACGTTCCGGGCTTACCTAGAGCACTATCTGAAGAGTCACCACGGCATCAATCAGTCGATGACGCTTATGGTGCGCCAGCTCGATCCAACTCCCACCGGCCTCCCTCTACAGCTCTACTGCTGGTGCAACACCACCGTGTGGACGGATTACGAGCGAATCACTTCAGATATCTTCGATCATGTGATTGCGATCCTCCCAGAGTTTGGGCTCAGCGTTCACCAGTCGCCTTCTGGCGTCGATATCAGAGCGCTGAAGGGTGATTTGCCAGCCGAGCTAGGGCTGAGTCACGTGCGCAGCGCCTAAGAGCTCACAGGGCCTGCAAAGCAGGCCCCTTATCTAATCCACAAGGACACACTTATATGACCGTACTTACCGCTCACACCCTTCGAAATCATGAGGACGGCATGGCCTACATGATCGAATGCACTCTGGCCACAGTTGCTGGTCTGCTCCTCAAGAAAAAACCACCAAAATTTGAGCTAAGCCGACAGATCACCATCGCTCAGAAAGGGCTCGACTGCCTGGGTAAGAGAAAATATGACAATAGCTGCCCGCGCTTGGTGAAAATCACCGAGCAATTCGATAATAGTGTCCAAGCTTGGGCGGATGACTTCCGCTCGCGCAGTCAACTTTGATCAAAAAGGGTGGTGGCCGTACATGGGTTACCACCAGCATGGCCATTCCCCGCTGATCACGCCTTCTTTCTGAACGTGTCTGTGTCCACGATGAACGCAGGATCGAAATTTATCATCTCCCCTGGATAGCCCCGCTGGTTCGACACAACGCGTGTACCGTACAAGTCGAATTCGGATCTCTGGTGGTTGTGGCCATGCACAAAGAGATCGATCCACTCCCCCATCAAATCTTCCCAGCGGTTAGCGAACGACGCGTCCAGGTGCGTGCCGGCCTCAGGATGGCCCTTGAGCGCCTCCGTCGTCGGTGCATGGTGCACAATCCCCACGGTGTGCCCACTGAAAGGCTCGCTTAACTTCTCCCTGAACCAGGCTTTGGACGCCAGGCACTCCTTGGCAAAGTCATTGGGGTTGATCCGACCGTACTTCGACGTCCTGATCAGTTTGAAGTCTTTAAGCTCCCGAGCGTAAATCGCGGCCATGGGGGCATTGCCAGTGGCCGTGTAGTCCGTCCAGCCCGTGGCGCCGAGGAAGCGCACGTCATCGATGATGACCTCGTCCCGGTCAAGGATCTGCACGTTCGGTGTCTTGGCAGCGGCCTCTCTCAGTTTTCTAAGCGAGTGCACCAGCTGCCCGCCGTAGTACTCATGGTTACCAGGTACGTAGAGCACAGGGCACTGGAAATGCTCGGCAGCCCAGGCTACGCCACGGGCCTTAACGTCAATATCGCCGGCGAGAACAACCACATCCACATCCGTCACCGGAGGAATGAAAACCTTGAACTCATTATGCAAATCCGACAGCACCAGAATCTTCACAGCACACCTCTAAACGCCAGCTTGCATCGAATATATGCCATGTATTGCCAGACGCAAACCTGTACAGAGAGCTCGTTCCTTCGGCGAAGCCGCCTATGCTTAAAAACACTGCTATTTCCACCAAACAAAAAAATGCGTCACAATGACACCACCACCCAATCGTCTTCGCAGGCCACTCAATGGATGTCTTCAAGACCGCTGCAGAAAAAGCACTTACCGCTGGCGCTTCCAAGGGTCTTGGCCACGCATTGTCGCTCAGCTCGTCGACGCTTATGCGCAAGATCCCAGCTGCTCTGATTGTTGAGTCTGTGATTGCGGTCGGAAGAGAGTCGCTGGCGGTTGTTCGCAAAGAAAAAACCATCCTCCAGGCCGCAGATTGCCTTGCCGAGAAAGGCGCTGAGATGGGCGGCGCAACCGTAGGTGCTGCGGTCGGTATCGCTGCCGTGTCTGCCGTGGGGGGTGGCGTCATCATTGCAACCTCAGTCTCCATCGGCACTGCTTACTGCCTCGGGCTGGCCGGGCAAAAGGCTTACCAGACCGCAAGAACCAAGATCAGCGAGAAGGTTAACCAGGGAGTGCTGGCATCAAGCTCTGATACACCCCCTATCTCTCGCATCAAGAATCCAAAGGATTGACCGCACAGGCCGGCATTGCCACAGCCCTTGCTGCCCAGGAATAATGGAAAGAAAAAAGGGTTTGGCATGAGCAACGTATCACCCGAAACACAGAGAAGTCGCGATTGGTCGGTTAAGCGTGGCGTGGAAAGAGCCATGAAACTGTGCCAGCTCGCAGAATCGATGCCCGAGTCCTGCGGCTACCTACCCGCACCGAGCAAGGGTTCTGGTGAGTACAAGAGCTACTGGACTCCCGAGGCCCTAAGGCGAACTATCGAGCTCGATATCATCAGGCAGGCCCAAGAGGTGAACCCCCAGGCGCTTGCGGTCTACAGGGATCACGGTATTCCTCTCGCGATCTTCGAGCGCTATGACAGGTTCCTGGACAACCAGGATCTGTACAACCCGCACGCACGCGAGATCCTGGATCGCGGCAACGAATTCCCGAACCCTCTCGAAGCCTATGGTGCAGCCATTCTCGGCTATGCCAATAAGAGCACTGGTGAGGGTGCCGCTGTTACCAATGCTGATCTCGAAGAAACACTCACAGTTTTGGGTCAGATGGGGGCAAAGCGGTACCTCCCTGATCCTCAATACGCCTCAAAAATGCTGAGGCAGATGGAATTCAATTTCGGGCTGCATCGCAAGAACCCTGAGCGCTACAGGTTCGGTATCGACAAGTACCTCGAAGCTGGTGGCCCTTCGCTTTGCCTGTCCTACGACACGAATCTGTCACAGGAAGAAAGCATCAGCAAAATCATGCGCCGGCTTAAAAACCTGGATGGCAACGTCGGGCAGCATTGCAGCGCAGATGGCTCGGTCGTAAGGGAAACTCAACCGAGTATGGCTCAGGCAATCGACCGTCAGTTTGACCACACTGATTTCTTGTCTGTCACCATGGACGTGGAGATCAGAAGGGGCAATACCGATATTGATCCAGTCCTGGTGTTCAATCGGTTTATCCGGGCGCTAACCAGCGGCGACGTCAGTGCTGTGAAGCACCTGGCCGAGAACACTAACCTGGGTGAGATCCTCAAAGCGATCCATGAGCAATCCAACATCGTCCGGTCACCCGACAAGATTCTCCAGGCCGAGAAGCCGGTCTTCACGCCTCTGATGATCCTGCGTGCCATCGATGGCTCATCCAGGGTTAAGGAGAAGCCTGAACTGATGGTAGAGCTCTTCAACGCGGCATCTGACGCTGGATTGAAGTATTTCCTCGAGGATGAAAAGCACGTCCTGGCCTTGGCGAAGGGATACAAGCAGAAAGGCATGCTGAACCTGAACAAGTTCGAACCCATCCAGGATCTACTCAGGACTCACCTCACAGGCGTTACCTTCGAATCGGCAATGCAACTCTGCGAAAGACATCCGAAGCTAGCTAATCCTGCAGCACTGGATCACGCAAAAACCATGCTTCAAGCTGACAAGAAATCAGCAATGGCTCTCACCTCCGACAGCACAATTGAAAAGATTTTTGCTGCCAATTTCAGTGAGGCGTATCAATCAGTGCTTAAGCTCGCTCCCGAAGACGCGATGCTCAGTGAATGCCCACTCTCGAAATCGTTTGAGTTCCGAGGGAAAGCGTTTACCCAAGCGCTCGGGGTTTAAGTACCAGCCGGCAGTCAATTGATCTGCTGGGTTCTGACCGTTTTTTGCACCAGCTTCATACGATCCATTGCCTTATTGAGTTGGGCCTTCGCCTTGGCAAGGCCCTCCTTCATCCCTTCCTCGGTCTTTGACTGCTCGCCGTAAAAGAGAGCCCTCATCACATCGAGAAGGTGGGCATCGATTATACGAAAATCACTTTCAAGCACTTCGCGTGGTGAAAGGTCTGGGGTCTGGGACATAAACTTCTCCGATCATGTCGGCACTTTTTATTATTCGCCCAGTCTATGTGGTTTCCCGCGTCGAAACGATCCATATCTGCAAAACCGGCCAAGCCATTTGGACTTGCAGCATGGTCTGTACGGATATACAGTGTACCTACGCCCGCATCCATCCATTCAGCGACAGGAGGTTCAAATGCTGGCCAAGGCGTTACTCGCGTTAGTCATCACTGTGGTGACAGGCGCAATCCTTCAGGGGCACATGCCCATGGAGGTGTTTGCCATGCTCGACTTCATCATCCTGGTGATCTTGTTCGCCCCTAAGGCTGATGAAACCATGTTTGACCGTCAGTACACTCGCTACACCGCCTGGAAGGCCGGTAGACCGCCCAGGAGCGAGCCTGAGACACCATCCGAGCCTTGGCATGCCAAAGCGCGTCGAATGCTCAAACGAAAGCCCAGAGCAGCTGAGGCTCCACGCCAAAGCAGTTCCAGGCGCTCGACTCAATCCAGAAAGTCCCCTGACTGGGTTGACCCCTACTTAGATCCCCCAGAGATCAAGGTGCGGGAGAAAACCAGCGACAAACAAAAAGCGGCCTAGGGCCGCTTTTTTATTTTCAGAAGGACTACCCGAAGAGATCGAGCTGCCCCTCTAAGGCACGCCGGTCATTAAACGTCTCGGCGATCCTTGGCCCCTCCTCCATCGGCAGCTTGGGTATCGCGTCGTAGGGCTTTGGCTCCGCGAAGAAATCGTGTTGGATCTCCTCTGGTTGTTTTGGATACAAAGCTTCTTCCTTGGTGATCTCTCCCAGGAAGGCGCGATAGATGTCTCCGTGGCACGCATGCGGCTTACAGAAGCAGCCGAGGATCTTGCCGCGCAGCGATTCAAGGTTGTCCAGGATCCAGAGTCGACGCTCCGGTTCAATTTCCTTGATGTTCGGGATGCTTGGGTAATCAGTTCCTTCCAGCCAGGCCCAGCACGCCTCCATCGCCTCACGGCGGGTAGCAACGATTACGGTGGCCACCTTCGAGCCAGGCAACCCAAAAGGGTTACCAAAGTGCATCTGGTTCTGCCCTTTAGGCCGACCAATGTACTCGTCGTACCTGGCCGTTCCGATTTTCACAACCCTCGTCAACATAGGCTTCGCAAACCTTATCGATGCAGAATTTGGATGGTGCCCGATACTGACACTGAAAGTTTAGAGTCGCCAGCAGCAACTTGAGGTTCTGGTGCACTACGGGACTTGCTGCTGTATGCCATCATTGGGCGCACTCCGTATTGGCCGTCGTAGGCCGGCGAAACATCGCCTACCGAAACATTGACCAGGCCGTAATCGCTACCTCTCAGGAGCTTGGTCGTCACTTCAGCCTTTTGGGAGAACTGAAGAATTGCCTGGGCAGTCAGCTTCTCCTCGACGGCTTTGCGAGCCTGGTCTGAGACCTTAAACGAGATGCTTTCCATCTGTAGGTCAGCTGCGAGTTCGCTAACCAGGGACGAGAGTGCTTTGAAGTCTTGAGATTCAAGATCAATCTCAGCGCGATCACGCCAGCTCACGATCACACCAGGTGCTTCCTTGGCATAGATCGGTGTTGTGCTACGACCGCCACTTGAAATTTTGATGCCCTTCAGCTTCGCCTTACCAGCTTCAGTGCGCTGAAGCTCAAACAGACGATCCATGGCTTGGGTGGTTTGATCAAACGCCTCTTGCGACGTCTTGGAGTCATGCTCAGCGAACAGACGCACCATCATCGTGTCGTTACTGAGCACCTGGTCAGCCTTGGTGGAGAGGTGAACAAGATTGACCTTCGCAGCCTGGCTATTTTCCGAGACGACTTTGGGCGCCGGCGCCGGGGCTTCAGCAGCGATAGCGCTACCTGCTGCCATAGCAGTAGCGAGGAAAAGCATGGACAGCTGTGGGAAACGCTTCATGGATAGCTCCAATTATTTTGATTCCATTCTGACAAAGAGGGATCATGGTCGCAACATATGGCATGAATTGCCATGTCAACCTTGGAGCACCGATTCGATGATGCAGAACCAAAACAAAGCCCTTGGCGTTATCGCCTTCACTCTTGGCGGTTTGCTGGGCCTGATGATGACGGTCGACTATTTCATTGGTCGTGGCATTGATCCTTCTAGCTGCGTCCTCGTGCTCATCATGCTGTTCGTTGGCCCCTATTTTTACATAGCTGCTCGGTCTACCTGTGACCAGAAAGCGGATGTTGAGATCGAGCGCAAGTTTCTGGTCAGCGAGGGCTTCCGTAAGCACATCAAGAAAACCCACGTCATCCGCCAGGGTTATCTGTGTGACGATCCTGCCAGAACGGTCAGAGTCCGTACCATGGACAAAAAGGCCTACCTGACGATCAAAGGCGCCGGCAACGAATCGGGCACGTCCAGGTTCGAGTTTGAGATCCGCATTCCCTACGCTGCGGCATTGAAGCTGGCGGAAATTTGCCTGCCAGGCCACGTCGTGAAAAATCGCCACATCGTGAAGGTCGGCAAGCACACCTTCGAGATTGACGAGTTCCAGGGCGCCAATGAAGGCCTGATCATCGCCGAGATCGAACTGGTAACCGAAGACGAAGTATTCGAGCGCCCTGATTGGCTGTTGGCAGAAGTGACCGGCGATAAGCGCTACTACAACTCGGCTCTGCTCAAGACCCCGTTCAAAGAGTGGCCGAAAGACGATCAAGCAGCTTCCGCCGTCTAAGATCCTGCTATCCTCTGTGGCTAAGGATGTCTGAAGCCACAGAGGTTTTCGATGCTAGTACCTGATCAAGCGATGCTGATTTTTGCGACCGGCCACTGCCGCGAAATGCTCGAGGACGCCCTCGGATGCACCCAGCAGGCCTTGATCGACGATCTTATAGGCCAAGGCATCATCCCCGACACCATCCCTCCCCTACACGCACTCAGGGCGAAAGCCAGGCTCCACGCTGTCCAGTTGTTTGCAAAGGCTGAGCTTTTGAGGATTGCCGGCGTTCGCGATTGAGTCTGTCGGCCCGCACTCGCTATCATGGGTAGATCAGTATCCTACAGAGGATTCTGCCTCCGACCAGGTGCATAAGATGTCCGAAATCAAGTTGCCAAAAAACCATGCGATGACCAACAACCCGCGAATCCAGGCAATACGGGACTTTCTGTACGAGCCTGACGGTGCAGCCGATTTGTCTAAATTCCAGCTCGGCGCTGGCCAGCAAAAAGAACGGAATGAGCTTTTTGCTGCGGTCAGACATGAAATCCCTTGGTTTTTGTCTCCTGGAGTGGGGATCGGCAACAAGGAAGAGAAGAGCAAACGTGCGGTCGAGCTGCTCGCTGCTGTCATCGATGGTGTATCCCACGCTTACCCTGAAGAGATGAAGCACAGTGCTCAACTTGAATTTCTAAGCAATGGCTTTACCGAGCGAAGCGCAGTGCTTAAGACTCTGATCGTCATGGCACCGCAGTTCGAGCACTTCAAAGGTGACCTGTTCAGAATCGATCTGGGCGTATAGGTACCACTACGGACGGAGCTCAATGCTCCATTGTCCCGATGCAATCTGAGCCTCGGCCTCACTGAAGGCAGAGCGACCGTTTTTAAAGCGGGTAAGCTCTGCCTTTAAAGCACGCAGATCGTTGGGACTTAACTGGAAATACTCCTGATACCGCCCTACATCGAGCAGCGAAGCGCGGTATTTCCAATGCGTGTACTTCTCGACATAACCGGCGCTATCAATGGCCTGCAGGATCCTCCCCTGCACTGGCGCCTGGTACGTTAGCGACATATCCCGAATGACCTCTAACAATCGCTGCGCAACACTCCTGCGCGTTCTGCCGACCTTATGAAACACGACACCATCAGCGGTGGATAGCTCAATGAGGTAAAGCGTGGCTGAGAGGATCTGCTCTTGCCTTGCGGCCTCCACGTCAAAATGAGCCGGATGAAGATGACCTCCAGCCACAAGGTCGCGCTTTTCCCTGAGGCGATGCTGAAGGCGCGTGCGGAGCCATGGGTCGAATTTGCTTAGCGAAAGCAAACCCGGCACCACTTGGCCCGTATCGGTGAGTTGATAACCGCCCCTGTAGGCGGGCTCAATGAGCCCGTAGTCTTCCATGCGCCTGGCATGACTGTCCGGACGCCGATGTCTAAGCGACGGGTAATACGGCTTGTCGGTCTGCTGCAAAAGATCCGCGACGATACTCGCCGGGAGCGATAAGCTAAAGTGATCCCAGCCGGGTATGAGTGTCAGGGAGCGTCTGGATTCCCTACAGGTTAAGCCGTCATGGCGAAAATGGTGAATCCTTACCTGGCCTCGTACCGCCACCAATGGCCGTGAGCAGAATGGGCAGACCAAGTCGCCCCTGCCGCTGAATTGGGTGTGGATGTGAACCAGCTCGCCGCTCTTTGCTTTACCAACCGTCAACAAGGGTTCCTGAGCCATCTTCAAGTACACCTATCAGGTAATGGTGTCACCTTCTGGACTATAGAACGGGCTCGCGGGACAAGGAAACTCAAGTCTAAGAACCTTGGCTCGGATTGCTCCCTCGGGCGCTCATTCCCTATCCTGTCTTGTATGAGATACAGCGCTTAGGGGACAACATGAGCAAGCCAGTCGTACTCGGCAACACCGCAAGACAAGTTATGGACGCATGGGCTGAGAAAATCGTGTCGGGCAAGGCTTTGCCTGATCACATTGTCGGTCGTCTCGACACCGGTGGTGGGCTGATCGAAAGGGAGTTTATTTTCGAGGTCTACGAGAAAGTGCCGATATTTGCCGTCATGCAAAACGGTAAAAATATTCGATCCGCCTCATCAGATGAATATACCGAGGTGGAAAACGCGATTACCGCAGGTAGGTTCCACATCTCCGAGTTCAACCCGTCCTATGGAGCCACGGTCGTCATCCATGAATGCACTGGTCGGCCATTGGCGCCGAAGCATCCTGAGCAAGATAACGGGCCCAGCTTCTAGGGATATCCGATTGATCCAGGCGATGCTCCACCCATACGCTGAGAGGATAGATCCTTGCTTTGGAGCAATTATGAGAAAGCCAGCCGTACTCGCCGACAAACCTGAAGCAGTCCTGACTGCCTGGCTTGAGCGCATCACTGTTAAAGGCGCTCAACCAGGTCATGTGGTCGGTCAGATCATGCCCGGCGACAGGTTCGTGTGGGAAGTAAGGGGTAAGCCTGAGCTCGCCGTCCTTGAGGGTGACATTGGCATTCGCCAGGCTTCGCCGGCAGAGTACAACGAGGTTGTTGATGCCATCGCCAAAGGACAGTTCCAGATCTCTCAGTACAACCGAGGGACTGACAGCACCGTCGTGATCCACAAGGCGACGGGACTCCCATTGCAACCAAGACGTCCAGAGCTCGACGACAGCCCTAGTCCGTAAGAGCTAGGGCCAGGCAGCCTTCGGCTGAAGGTGCGACTACAGCATTGCCCAGGCAGACAGGGTATGCGAGTCAGTGATCTTGCCGCCACGAATCAAGGCTTTCAGCTCGTCTCCGGTGAAAGCCTCGGTGCCTTTTGTCTCCCCGTCCGTAGTGGTCGTAACCTGCACCGCATCTACAGCCAGATAAACCTCAACGGAGCTACCGATCAACGAGGTGTTGGTGTGCACTTTGCCCAGGAGCGCCCAAGATTCTGACGCATAGCCTGTCTCTTCCAGCAGCTCGCGCTTGGCGGTCTCGAGCAGGGTTTCGTTCGGCTTACGGCCACCACGTGGCAGTTCCAGGGAATCCTGGTCGATGGCACCACGATAGTGATCAACCAGCAGGTACTGGCCCTGAGTGTTCCTGGCAAGGATCACAGCGGCATTGACCTCGTGCTCTTCCTTCACGATGAAGTACTTACCGCGCTTGATCACGTCAAAGAACGGGGTTTCCAGCAGGGTTTCAAAAGCTTGAGTTGGTGCGTTCATGTTTTACGCCTTAGTCATCTGACAGTGCACGATCAAACTCGAAAATCACTTCCGGCTTGAGCTTGAGGTATAGGTTTTGTGGCCGGCCCATGGCTAGCTGGACGGTTTCGTCAGTCAGCGCGATGAGCTCCGCCTCGATCATTTTCTTAACGCGCTGAACAATGCTGGTCTTGCCCTTGGCCGGGTTGGCGCCCCTGACGACAGAGAACAGCGTGACCACGTCAGTCATGGTGAACTTCATCGGCAACATCGAAAAACCGATGCTGGTGTAACGGAATTTACCGGCGAGACGCGATCTGATTTTAGAAACCAGGTCGTTATGATCGAACGCCAGTAGGAACCCCTTCTCGCTTACAGAAACCAGGTCAACCCATTTCTTGTCGCCTTCTCCTTCGGCTTCGACCGAGTCATCAACCATGGCCATGTAAACCGTAGTCGTGGCCCAGCCCCTTGGATCACGGACAGCGTTGCCGACAGTTACGACCTGCTCGCAATGGCTGACACTGAAGCCAACCTTACGGGATCCCAGGAGCCGCTCAATCGCAGCTTCAAGGCTTTGATCCTCGGTGTCCCCGTTGATGATCAGTCCAGGCAATGCCCACTGACCGAAATAAGGCTCATCAGGGTTTTGACGCTGGTGCACCAGAATTTCAGCACGGCCAAGCTCGCGATTGAATCGAAGGATTCCGACATCGACCGACTGGATGGGGCCTCTTCGTTCTTCGCTCACTTTATGCACTCCTCAATTGTTGATCAGACGAAATCCGTCCAGTATCAGCGAAAACAAGGTAGTCCGCCACGCTCAGGCCTGGGGCTATCCAATCCGATGGGATGTCCCCACCAGCCTTTAAAGCGTCGCGGATCATCGTGCTGTGAACGTTGATGGTCTCAGGCATCGTAATGACCGAGAACTCGTCCATGATGGCCTGGTACCCATAGAACGTGTGGAACACCTTTTGGTTGTCCTCACCCATCACCAGGGCAACATCCTTCTTGTCCAAGCTGAAGCGTTCGGCGATGAAGCGAAGCAGGTCAATGCTGAAAATCGGTGACTTCTGCTTGAACAGCTCGCGCTCACAGGCGTCGACGACCAGGCGCGGTTCGTTGAAAACCCCGACGATCTCCTCAAGCCACTGAACACGAAGGTCAAAATCCACCATTTGCTTACCGAATGGGTGGGCAAACGAAGGCACAACCAGTACGTGATCTGCCTGGCACAACAGTGACGCCATCACCTGCGCGTGTCCTGCGTGTGGAGGATTGAATGCCCCTCCGTATACCGCCAATTTCACTCTGTTCATGCCGCCCTCCTTTTGAGACATAATACGCGTCACGTTCTTTGTCGTCAAACTAATCATCGCGAATTATGGTTTCAGGCAATTCTCCATAATCCTGCAAACCACCTATATAGAGGCGCTGCACAAGGGTGACTCCGCAGCTATATAGAGGCATGGAGAGACACTCGGAAATATTTTCAATCCGCCTGTTGACTACTTAATACGTCTCGCGCATTATGTATCTCAAGACGACAGCGGAGGCACATGAAATGAACTACCCAATTTCCCAGATCGCTAGTTTTGACGTAGATCCACAGTGCGGCTTCAGCCCGCTGTGTCCAGATGAACTGCCGGTTCCTGGTGGTGACGAAATCGTCCCAGCGCTGAACTTCATGGCCACCCTCGCCGGCTTCCGGGTTGGTAGCAAAGACGCCCACAGCCCGAATGCAAAATGGGTTGTCGCTTCTCACGCTGAAATGGGTTCTCCAACAGGCCTTCCGCACGCAGACAAGACCTGGGTTCCACACTGCGTTGTTGGCACTCCGGGCTTTGAACTCCTCCCTGGTCTGCCGAAGGTCACTGAATATGGTTTCATGATCTACAAGGGCCTGGAGCTCGACTTGCACCCATACGGCGCTGTCTACCACGACGATGCCATGACCACCGGGGTAATCGAAGTACTGCGCTCGAGGGGGATCAAGCGAGTGATCGTCGGCGGACTTGCTCTCGAATATTGCGTGAAAATGACGGTGCTGCAATTGCTTACCGCTGGGTTTGAAGTGATCCTGTTCCTTCCGGCCTGTCGAGCCATCAGCCAAGCAGATGCTGAGCTGGCGCTGACCGAAATGAAAAATGCCGGTGCGATGCTGGCGAACAATAACGATGAATTGACCAAATTTGCTGGTGAGGGGAAATAAGATGAAAAGTGAAAGTGCTTACAGCTACAGCAGTCAGCCCCAGCCTCTGATCCAGAGCTTGCTTGACACTGACTATTACAAGATCACCATGCTGCAGGCGGTAGTCCACCAGTTGCCTCACGTCGATGATGTTGAGTACAAACTAATAGTACGCTCCAAGGAAGATCTTACGTACCTGATCCCCGAAGTGCGTAATGAACTGGAAAACCTGGCTAACCTGGAGGTTCGTGAAGATGAATCCCGGTTCCTCTTTGACTCCCGGTTTCGCGAATACCTGACTCCTGATTTCCAACGCTTCCTGAGCCTGTTTCGCTTCAACCTGCGCTACGTCCACGTGTCGAATGAAAACGGTCAGCTGGCTATCCGTGTCCGTGGCCCGATGGCGCACTGCATGCTGTTCGAGATCCCTGTTCTGGCCACAGTGAGCGAACTGCGAAACCGCCACAAGTACCCAGATGTCCAGCTTTCCCAGGTGCGTGAACGCCTGTACCAGAAGTTCGAGTGGCTCGAAAAGAATGCTTCCAAGGAAGAGCTGGCGGACTTCCGCGTTTCGGACTTTTCGACTCGTCGTCGCCTGTCCCACCTGGCCCAGCGTGAAGTCGTCGACATCATGCGCCGTGACTTCCCCGGTGTGTTTGTCGGCACCAGCAACCCGTCCCTGGCATACGAATTCAATCTGCCTCTGATCGGCACCATGGCCCACGAATGGCTGATGGTTCACCAGCAAAGTGACTGCCGTTTGAGCCACAGCCAAAAAGCTGCACTGGAAAACTGGGTCAAGGAATATCGTGGGCGCCTGGGTATCGCCCTCACCGACGTCTTCTCGACCGAATACTTCCTGAATAAGGACTTCGACCTCTACCACGCTAAGCTCTATGACGGATTGCGACACGATTCGGGCTCGCCGTATCAGTGGGCCGATTTGGTGCTTGCCCGATACTCTGAGCTTCGAGTGGATGCCAAGGCGAAGGAATTAATGTTCTCGGATGGACTCACCTTCGAGAAGGCGCTGAGCATTCACCGACATGTTAACGGTCGAGCCCGTGTCGGTTTCGGGATCGGTACCAACCTGGCGTGCGACGTCGAAGGCGTAGAGCCTCTGAGCATCGTGATGAAGCTGGTACGAGTTCACGGCGAGCCGGTTGTTAAATTCTCCGACGATCCAGTCAAGAACGTCTGTGAAGACCCGAGCTTTCTGCAATACGCCGCAAGTGTTTTCGGCATCAAAGAAATCAACGACAAGGTGACCATGTAATGAGCGCTAATCTGCAATCCGATATGACCATCACCCCGGCCACCCGCATCGCCCACGAACTGAAGGTCAATCAGTGGACTGATGATGCCAAGGACGCGGCCCAAGAAATCGTGACCCGCGTAGAGTTCCTTAAAGAGCGCGTACGGGCCACTAACACCAAAGGCCTGGTGCTGGGTATCAGCGGCGGCGTCGACTCCACCACGGCTGGCAAGCTCTGCCAGATCGCGGTTGAACAGCTGCGGGCCGAGGGCTACGAAGCGAAGTTCTACGCGGTACGCCTGCCCTTCTACGTCCAGCGCGACGAAGAAGATGCTCAGAAGGCGCTGCGTTTCATAAACCCGGATGAAACCCTGACCGTCGACATCGGCCAGTCTGTGGACGCCATGATGGGCGCTTTGAGCGGCCAACACTCTCGCGACGAGCACAAGATTGACTTCGTGAAAGGGAACGTCAAAGCACGTGCTCGCATGATCGCCCAATACGCAATCGCCGGCGACAGAGGCTGCCTGGTTGTTGGCACGGATCATGCTTGCGAGGCTGTCTTTGGTTTCTTCACCAAGTTCGGCGACGGGGCGGCAGACCTGACTCCAATGTCAGGTTTGGTCAAAGGCCAGGTTCGTCAGATCGCGCTGGCGCTGGGTGCGCCAACTGACCTGGTGCTGAAGACCCCAACCGCCGACCTCGAAGACCTCGACCCAGGAAAGCCTGATGAATTGGCCTACGGCTGCACCTACGATGACATCGACAACTTCCTGCTCGGCAGGCCTGTCTCTGATGAAGTAGCCAACTTAATCATCGACGCATACGCCAGAACCGCACACAAACGTGCCCTTCCATACGCGCCGTAAGCGATGGTCGTTGTGCACTTTTTTAGGGGGTAGAAACGGTAGGGTAGAAAAATCGAGGCGCTAGGCGCCTCGTTTTTTTGTCTGCAAAACGCTTAATGAACCGTATTACCAGAAGCACCAATCTGACTCATACCCCAAGCTGTGATGAGCTTGAGGTCTTCGTCATAGAGCTTCAGTGGCTTCGTGGATGTCAGCATATCCTTCAGCCCAAACGCATCTGAGAAAATCTGGTCGATGCTCTTGGAGCCCATGTACAGTGGAAGCTCTGCCCACTGGCCGTTCTCGTAAGCCAGGCCCCATATGGTCGCCATCCCCTGGCCATCGCTCTTGCGGATGGCGTGTGGTCGATGAGCTACCAGCAAAGCCCTTCCCTTCTGGATCGAATCATTTTGGTAGTGCTCAACAAAGCACTTGAACGCCGGAATCAACGACCCGAATTTTGGATTGTCAAACATGAATGGCGCCAGGAATACCGGAAGCTCTGAAGTGCTATCAGCGATGTAAAACGAAGGCCTGCCTGGCACATACCTTTCAAAATACCTTTTGCTATCAACCTTGAATCCGAGGTAATTGAAGGCGAAGGCATATGATTTTGCGCTGATTGGGCTGAAGAGCCACATCCTCTCCATTGGGGAAATGTCGACGCCATAACGCATAAGACTGACGTCAGGTGCTACCTGATAGCCAGCTGACGGAACCTTCTCATCGGTTTTGGGGAAGTAGGGTTCAGGCTTGAACTTCCCATCAAACATCTGCCCCTTTGGGAATGGGAACGCCCTGGGTGACGCGTGTCGACTGGATATGAGTTGCTCGACCACCTGCGCGGTGAAAGCCATGGAGAACCCATGGGTCAACAGCACACGGTTGAAATGAACCATCAGGTTAACGGTGTCATCAAGCTCCCGGTAGAGCCATTGGTTTTTTATTTTTTCCACCGCCTTCAGGTATACGTTCTCTCCGAGCTCCTTTTTGTCAGCCAGCATGGCCTCACGTTTACCGATCTGCTTGTGCAAACTTTCTGTGGTCGGATAGCCGCACATCTCTGCGTAAATACCCAAAGACTGTTGATTGGTCAGGCCGGTAAATTCAGAAAATCCCGCCGCCCAGTCCTCCGTATCCTTGATGCTAAGCGCTAAGCTGATCATTCTGCCCCCTGCCCCATTGGATGCCCAAAGCATCAAATATAGGCCATCACGAGGCCTGGAGAATGGTTTCAGATCAAAATGACTTCAGCATTCGTCGCGTACGTTCTCTGGTAGCGATTACGAATCTCAGGAGTTTGGCCCTGGATCCTCCAGGGCCTTGATAGGTCAATTCGTCTGGACTGAGTCCAAGTGCTCACCACAGTACGCAATAACCAGCTTGCCTTCGATCACTTCGAAGTACAGCCGGATCGAGTGCTGGGTGCCGTAGTTCCGGCCAATACCAATGTGGCGCTCGAACAGATGCGTCTCCCCGTTATACGAGAACTCGCGAAGGGATCGCAGCCGGCGATTTTGGCGAACGCCATCCGATTCCTTAGCCTTGTACGACTTGCCAAAGATCTTCCGCGCCTCGGCATCCGGCACACCGGAGTTGAGCGCATCGAGGTAGGCGAAGACCAGCCGGTCAACCAATTTGGCCAACTGGAAGCCGAGCTGAAGGTTGTCCGCTTCCAGTGCGGAGCGTTTCGCGCTAGGAAGAATCACGACCCGGTCGGGAGCAAGCTGCTCGAAATACAACAGCGTCTCGATAGGCTTGGGTTCCCGGACACCCGTGATGATGGCATGCAAATCGACAGGGATATCCAGCTCAGGCTCATCATCAATGGGCTCATGCGGGGTGAAAGCCATGCGTTGTTTGAGCAGGTGGTTCTCTTCCTTGACCAGGCTGATCTCATTGCTCAGCTTCTCCACAGTAGCCTGCACAGCCTCAGTCGCTTTGACCTGGTTATCCAGTGTGGCCTGGAGCCTTTGAGACTCCGTTTGAACTCGTTCGAGATCCTGACTTAGATCAGGGTATGTCGGAGTGACTGGAACAACCTCAGCTGTGCCCTCAACGATCCGAGCGATATCTTCCCGCAGGCCAATGCTGCACTTCATGATTTGAGCAAAGAGCGTTCCAAGGGAATTTGAAATTCTCTCAAACGTCCCAGTGTGTACCTTAAGGTCGGCAGTGAGCGAACCGAGCACTTCGACGTCCGAGGCCGGCTTTAGAATTTCCTCGGAGATTGAGGCCTTAAGGGACTTGATTGCACGAAGCGACTCCTCAAAAGGTGCTCCATCATGACTTACGAGCGTTGAAGTCGCCGAGCGGTCTGTCGTGTATTTATCGACGACGGCAGCAAGATCTTTCGAAAGCGGAGGAAATTCTGGCAGAGGCGTGAGGGTTTCAAGGCTGCTGAGGGCCTCAATCCAGCTGGCTTGCTTAACCATCAACCCGGACATTTCAACTTCCTGGTTGAGTCTGCGAATAGCCCTCATCAGGTCATTTTCATCACGCTGGATTTGGTCACGCATGGCGATGACAATGCCGGGTTTGCGGTTCTCACACATGCTCAGCAGAATCTGTGCTGAACTCACCAGCTCGTGACCGGAAAAATTGCCGCCCCGTGCCGGCGTGCTCTCACACAAAAACTTCAGGCAGTTGCGCCAGAATTCAGCGAACGGGATGTTCTCGGGAGGGTTTCTCAGATCGACCTTCACCACCAACTGGAGATCTTCTTTGTAGGCTCTGTTGAAGCCAAGGACAAATCCCGATTGGCGCTCCATCAGCCAGTTGTACTCTTCGATGAAGTCATGGACGAACTCGCCATCCTCCATGTGGAGGTTGCACAGCGCGGCGTTTACGACGAAGTCAGCAAGATCTCGCTCTACCCGACCCAAGCCACGGTAGAAATCGATGTTTGTATAGGGGGCAAGCAGATCGACCATCTGCTTAACAACCTTCTGTGAAAAGTCCAGTGCGTACTTCCTGAAATCTATTTTCCAGGATGGGGCGATTTTCCCTTTGTGGCCGGCTAAAGCTTTTGTGTGCGCCGATAGAACCCATCCACTCCAGTCGTTTGGGTCTAGTATCCCTTCGCTCCTCAGCATCGCTCTCGACTCATGTGAGCAAAGCATCATGGCGATCATCGACTCAGAACCGATTTTACGGCGCATCTCGCGTGGGTAGTCGGTCAAGCCATCATGTTTTTTGAGCTTGTCAGCAAGGGCACGTATTCCATGCTTTCCACCCAGCACCATGGCCCACAGCTGTTCGCTGCTTGAGGTTAGCAAAAAACGGTCAGGCATCAGGCAGCGGTGTACACCGTGCTCTAGCGCTACTTCATTCAGTTCGGCTTTATCGTTGAACATCGGTAACCCTCAGGTTAGAGAAAATCGTGAGATTAAGACGCGGAATCGGGCAATTTGGCCGAAGGGTCATCATCTCGACTATGAGGGAAAGAGGCAAGACATTACATTGACGAAAGCCCCTGATTCATTGATTTTTCTTGGTTTTTCCGGCTATACCAGCAACTCACACACCCAGGATAAGTCACGGGCTGACTGAAGGCTCAGAAAATGACTTTTCAGGTACCAGCGTGTGACGCTCTACGAGCATTTGCTCCAGCGCGACCTTTGTCCATTTCGCTGCCCTGGGCACACAAGATCCCAACGCATCCCGATAGTCAGGATGTCGCAGGCTTAGAGGGTCTTGGAGGTACGCTTCAGCGCCGAGATCTTTCACGTCTGCCTGATCGTGGTTAAGGTCAATGACCTGGCCGTCCAAGACGACGAACACGTGCTCATCATTCCCGGCAAGCCGGCCACCGAAAATCTCCCTAGCGATCAGAGCGGCAAATTTGCAGCTACCTGAGCGGTCATCCAATGCAGGGACTCCCCTCTCCTCGCAGCGCTCATTCCAAAGGCGGGCGGTGACCTCCCTGGCAATTGACATCGTCTGCTCGTTGAGCGGCGCATTTGCCGGGTAACAGCGCATCAGATCAGCACGCGACATGCGCTTAAAAGTTGGCATGGATATACCTCTTATATATCAATTTAATACAACTATCAGTTTGATATTGAGTTGGTTGGCCAATGTAGAAATTTCGCTCCACGGCCTAGTAACTACTTGAGAAATAACATAGATTCTCCATTTTTAACATCCAGCCAGTGGGCAGATTATGATCAATAAGAACATGCGTTTCTTGGTCGTCGACGACTTTTCAACGATGCGCCGTATTGTGCGGACGATGCTGCGCGATTGCGGCTTCACCAACGTGGAAGAGGCAGAAAACGGCGCCGATGCGCTGGCCAAGCTCAAGGCCAGTAAGTTCGATTTCCTGGTCTCTGACTGGAACATGCCAGTCATGACGGGCATTGAGCTCCTAAAGGCTGTGCGAGCCACTGAGGGGCTGAAAGATCTGCCGGTGCTCCTGGTTACCGCCGAGGCTAAGCGAGAGCAGATCATCGAGGCTGCCCAGTCCGGCGTGAATGGCTATGTGGTGAAGCCCTTCAATGCCGTGACCTTTGATGAAAAGCTCAACGGCATCTTCAAGCGCCTGGGTTGGGCCGAGTGACAACTTGATGGCAATTTATAGTCATTGGCTAGTGTCAAATTGACTGTCAATTAACAGCATTAGTTAAGGTTTTAACACCGGCATTTAATTGCATATGTCGGTGTTTTCATTTGCTATTTATTGACATATGATCCGCCGGGAAATTTGACAACTTACATATCTTGGTTAGATGCAGGCATTTTGATGCCCTCTAGCTGCAATATCACACTGTCCGGTGGGTAACTTATGTCGATGTACGATAAACCTGAAATGTCTGGTTTTGCCAAAAAAGGCTTGAAACTTGCGGGTCTTGCGGCCATTGGTCTTGGTGCTTACCTGACCATCTTCAACGGCTTCTTGTACTACAACGAAGCGGGCTATCAGGCGCACATCCGGACGGTATGGGGTGAAGAAAAAGTCGTCGACACACTGGGTTACGCCATTAAAGGCTGGGGCGCAGTAACAGCATGGCCTCGAGAGATGACTGCTCAGTCTGTTTCTGATATCGCTACTCTGAAAACGAAGGGCGACATCGACGGACTAGGTGCATCTTTGATCACCTCTTTCCCAATCACGTTCCTGGGCGGCGTTACTGCCACTGTCGACTCTAACGTGCGCATCATTTTGCCGAAGGGCGACCAGTTCCTGGCTATCGCTCGGGGCTACAGAAACCCTGAGAACTTCATCATGCAGGCCTTGATTCCGAGCATGAAGAATACGTTGCAGTCCACTGCTCAGATGATGACGGCGGACGAGTTTTACTCTGGCGGTCGCTCTGAGTTTGCAAGTAATTTCCGGGATCAAATTTCCGACGGTATCTTTCTCGTAAACCGCCGCGAGATCACTAAGCACAACCCTAAAGCATCAAAGACAGCGATCTTGCAGGCGGGCACTGAGCAAGGTGAGTATGGGGACAACAACACAACTAAGTTCGTAACTGAGAAAGTTCTTCGTGATGGTCTACCAGTAAGACTTGATCAACAGTTTCGTAAGTTAGGTGTAGTTGTGGCAGAAGCAAACCTGCTCGATATAGATCCGAACAAACAATTCAAGGATCGGATGGTTAATGCGCAAAAAAGTCAAGCGGATCTTTCTCTCGCAAGACTTGATCGCGCAAAAGAAGAAGAGCAAAAGCGTCTAGTTACTGCTCGTGGTGAACGTGAAGTTGAAGAAAAACGTCAAAACGCTTTGAAAGAACAGGTTGAACAGACGACTTCAGCTGAAACTAAGCGCCAGTTAGCACTTATTGACGCTGGCCGTGAAAAAGAGCGGGCCGAGATCGAGAAACAAACAGCTGCCATTTCCTACGACAAAGCAGTGATCGAAGCCCGCACTACCAAAGAGCTGGCGGACGCTGAGGCTTACGCCAAAAAGGCCCTGATCACAGCTGACGGCGCGTTGAAGCAAAAGCTGGACGCTTGGGTTGAAACCAACAAAGCGTGGGCTGACGCGGCTTCCAAGGCCCCTGTGCCTGGCATCATGATGGGCGCAGCCGGTTCTTCGGGCGGTGGCGCTGGTTCCCGCCAGGCTGATCTGAATGACTACATGCAGATCATCGCGGCCAAGAGCCTGAAAGACCTCTCGCTGGATCTCGCCGTTAAGCAGTAATCGGCACTAGCGATAAGAAACCCAGACTTCGGTCTGGGTTTTTGCATTCAGATGCGTAAAATATGGACTTCAGCCGGGATCACTTCATAAACAATGAGACGTTAATGCCTAGTTTGAAAAAAATAGCTTTTGTCGGCGCCATTTCATTCGCCGTATCCGGGCTGGCTTCGATGGCGATTTTTGCCCTCGGAGACAAGATTCAGAATGATCACCTGGAGCAAGTGAACGCCCTCACCGACCGGTCAATCGAGCTATACAAAAAGGTGACCGAAGAAGGAAACAAGGAGGCTGCGCATGAACTGCAGGAGATGGCCAAGACCAATTTTTTCGGAGCTGTGATCTTTACGGCCCGCCTTGAGAGCAAGGCCGGAAATATCCAGGTTCGTGACCAGTACATTCGAAATTTTGTGAAAACCGGATCGGATCTCGATCTCTACCTGGTACTCAAGCAGTTCGATTTCGTTTTCGATGATGCTGGTGCAGCTGAGTACATCCGCAGAGCCTACGACACCAACGGCAGATACAACGCTGAGGCCATGAAGGAACTCGAAACGTTGTTCGTTCTCCAGGAGCGTGAGGCTCTGAAGGGATGCTACGATAGCCTCTCAGCGAGGTTTAAGTCCCTCGAAGACGATCAGATTGATCGGTGGGAGCTATGGCGCTCCATTGCACATCAGCGCTTTGGTTGGCCTAAAGGCTCCTGCACACTTCCACCCACGCAGGACGCAGCATGATCAACATCAAAACAGAAAGTCACGGGCTGTGCCCTTCCTTTCCGGCCACCTCTATCGATACACCCCGCATAGCGTTTGTAGAGCCTGTAGCAGGCCGCCAGCCGGTTCCTATCAGAGAGGGAGGTCTACTTATCGTTCCGGCCTCAGATCTCAGCCTGGAGGCCGTCAGAGGCGAATGGTATAGCCCGCTGCTGGGGTGGGGTGAGCCATTCTGCAGTTGGGCAAAGTCTAAAGCCCTCAAGCGGTCAATCCGCCAGGGTGAATACCCAAATTGCCCGTTATCGTTGACTGACGCGAAAGTCGTTTTAGCCTTCTTCGAAGAGTTACGACGCGCCGGCTGCAAAGAACTTACCATCAGCTGCGAATACGGCAAGAGCCGCTCGGTGACCACGGCCAACGTTCTGAACTCGTATCAACGCGGGGTTATGGTTTCTGTTGAGCAGGCCGCAAAGGCGACCCATTTCAACACGATGTTCTCCATTGCTATCCCCGATGTGTGGCCGGACAAATAACTCCACCAGCCTCTGGCCTGGGAATGAGTACATCTAAGAATCAGGCCATCAAAATGTAAACCGCTCCTAAAATCCCGATCAAACCTACTCATTTCGGTTTTTGGGGTCGACCCCCGAGCGCGCTTTGGGGTCTGATGGCTGAGGCACGTTGCGTCTAGAAAGGTAGACTTTCCAGACTGGCTGATATTTGGAGGCGGAACAATTTTGTCCGTTTCCTAGCTTCAACCCGCGTTGACGTGTACCACTTTCCGTACGCTGACATGGCCTTTTTGAGACACTTGGCTTCATCTTTCCGGGCATCCTCTGGCGCCTGGAAAGTGCAAGGTCGACGCATGACAGGTACAACACTTTGGCGCGGCAGGCGATCTTTCAGGCCCATGCCGCGACGAGCAATTACCAGGCCTGCGGCCTGGTGAACACTGTTATCTGTTTGGTTCAGGTACTTCAGTTTGCCGATGAAACTGGTGTAGGCCGGGTTGATCACGATCACCTCGACACCTTCCTTGAAGGCGCGGGTTTCCAGGATCACACGGAATTTGCGGTACACCAGTGCGCTGACCACCTTGTTCAGCTTGGTGTCGCCGGCCCGGCCCTTCTGTAAGCCCTGCTTTTTCACCCGGAAATCTAGATCCTCGATCACCAGCGGCTTGCCGGCGAGCTTGGCCTGGGCTACGACCTGCACCGCTGCCATTTGCAACGCGGTCGCGGTCTGCGGGCTGGTGACGTCATGGTCAGTGCGAAACACCAGGTCGGCGCAGCCGACCTTGTTGCCCTTGCGGTCGACCTCGGTCACTGCCAGGTGGTGGTTGTTCAGGTCGATGCCGATGGCGCCATTGATCCGATCAGTGGTGATCGTCTGGCCACTACGTTCGGTGGTAATCAGCACGCGCCAGCCACGTTTTTCGTCGCGGACGAAGCGATAGCTTAGGGCCTGCCCAGCCGCTTCCAGGTAACGCGATTCCTTGTCCAACGGCCCAACAAACTCAGGGTCTTTGGCCCGCAGGCGGTAGTCCGCCTGCAGCTGCTTGCGCAGCCGATTCGACTGCAAGGCTTCATCCAGCCAGCGCCGGTCATGACTGAAAGCTACGTCGGTGACGTAGCAAAACTGGCCATGCTCGGCCTGCAAGGCGTCCGGTAGGCGGATTTTCAGGGTGTACAGGTCATCATCCTGCGGCAGCAGCACGCAGCCCTGGCAGCCGCTGTTCTCGTCTTTGGAGCCGAGCACGAAGAACTGGCTGCTGCGCTCCCGGCGCCACAGGTGCTGCCACTCCGCGTGGCTGGTCAGGCCGTTCTCGACCAGGTTGAACTGCTGGCGGAACAGCCTGCGGCTGCCCATGCAAATCGACGGGCGCTTGGCCTCGAGCTGGCGCTCGAAGTCGACTTGGCGGGCCCGCAGGCGCTGAATGCGCACCTGGTGCTGGCGGATATTGTCCAGCAACCGGGCCTTTCTGCCCGGCAACAGGGCCCTGTCCAGCAGGGTGCGTTTCTGCTCGATGCGCTTGGTTTGCCCGGCGATTTTGGCCCGGCACTCGGCGATGTAGTGTTCGAGGTTGCTCAGCTGCGAGTCGATCTTGCCATCGGCATTTCGACTCAGGGCGTTGAACTGTCGCCCGGTGATTCCGTGCTGCTTGAGGAAAGCGTTTTTGTCGACTTTCTCTCCCTTCGAACGGTTCGCTATCGCCACCCGCTCCAGACGCGAATAGAGCTCGGCATAGGCGTCCAACGCGGCGATCACGGACACGTCAGTACCACGCGGGAGGCGTGTCTGAATCGTCGTGGTTCGGGTTGGAAGCTGTATATTCATACAGAAACCATAACGATGAATTGTCAGGCTGTCAAATCCTATGCAGCAAGCTGCCGATTTTTCCTGGAACGTGCGCCGTAGAGCTTTGCGGAGAACACGGTCATGAGTTCGATGACATCGGCGACAAGTCGGTTTTCGACAGATGTATTGACCGCTTCTTCGAGAATAACCACTTTGGAACAATGAGTAGGTTTCAACGGAAATTCACGCTACTGCTCAAGCCCTCCTGGCGAGGCATCAACCGCTGAATGAGTACGCCAAAAACGTAAACACCTTAGGCGCATTGGGTGGTGATCTTACGCATCTCAAAACGACCCAAAAGTGAACGTGTAAACAGCTGTCTCAGGTCTCAACCCCGGTGAACACCGGGCATTATCGCCGCTGCTCCTACGCCCTGTTTACGTTTGCTCATTTGGCAGGATAAGTCCCGTGGTTTACGCCAATCGCGAATGCAAAATATGCTGTTTTCCCGCTTTGACAAACCAGAATGTAAACCAGAAACCCAGCGCTCCAACGGATAGGTCGCCATAAATCTTTTGGCTAATATTGACACCCCAAAGAGAATTGGGTACATTACTCGGACAGGCCCAAGGTTTTCTCCGTTTCCTAAGCCTGTATGCCAAGTCCGTTCCCCAAGCTTCCACGGATAAGGTTGCTCCACTCGCTTACCTGCGAACCCTGCTACACGAAATAAGGCGCCGAAAGGCGCCTTTTTTCGTTGCTGATCAAGCCGTCATTTGTTGCCTGAGAATGAGCTCAGAATGCTTAGGAGGCTTAAAAAAAGGTTATATATTGACACGTATAACGAGACACACGCTAAAACGTAGTTCGTTTGCCCGCCATGAATGATCGCGCTCGTCTCGAACAGAATCGCAGCACAGGAGAACAGGACGAAGCCGACTGACAGCGCCAGATGCAGACCAGGGATCTGGAAGATCATGCCCAGGATGACGCCGGCCAGTAGCACGACGAAGCCTGCGACCAGGAACCCACCCAGGAAGCTCATGTCCTTACCGGAGCGTGTCACATACGCTGACAGCGATAGGAAGGCGACCGCCGTCATCAGGAAGGCGTTGGCGATGAGCGTTCCGCCGTTACTCAGGTGCAGGACGCTGTTCAGGATCGGGCCGAGTGAGTAGCCCATGAACGCCGCGAGCAGGAAGGTGAACAGGATCGACTTCCCCGAGTCCTTGGTCTTGTGGATCATGAACAACAGGCCGTAAAAGCCGACGAGGGTGATGATAACACCCGGATGCGGAAGACCCAGCTGCTGAGAGATCAGCGCCGCGATGGCAGTTACGCCAAGGGTGGCAGACAGAAGCTGGTAGGTTTGGCGCAGAACTTTGGAAAGCCCCGCGCTATCAAGATTGTGCGCAGGAGCAGAACCCCTGGCTTTACCAAAATGGGTGGCCATTCTATTGGATCTCCACAGTTGATGACCGAAACACGGTCTCGCTAGTGTCAGTCTATGGATGCCAGGCGTACGGATCAAGCAACGTTGTGTTACCGATTTTCACAGAACAATTGCTAGATATTGGTTTCGAACACTTCCCCCGGTGTGATCGGATTGCGGTTATCGAGTGCCAGGGCGGAGTTCGACTCTATGATGGTGCCGAGCTGGGCAGAGGCACCCTGCGGCTCTTCGACGGTGATCAGAACCTTCTGCGTGGAGCTGCTTGCCACCTCAAGGATTGCCCTGCCGTCCCTACCCGTCTTCACGTCCTTCGACATGACGTCTGCATCCCCGCTGACCCGCCACCGGATCTCGCTGTCGGGCACAGGCTGCCCATCAGGCCCTTTAAGGGTCGCAGTGAACCCTACAATCGTCGAGCCCAGTAGTGCACTGACACTTACTGATCGTTCGATAGTGAGCTTGAGGGAATCAACATAAACCTGGAGAGGGTTGGACTGCACAAGGTTGCCGGCACCGTCAGTCCCGACTGCTTTGAGCGTGTAGCTATTGGACGCCCCTGCCCTGTATGGCGGAAGCCTCAGCCCACCATTGGCCCCGCCGCCGTAAACGGTTGCATAGGGGCCAGCAGTGCCCACCCACGTCACATTCTGAATCGAGCTACCAGATACTGTGATCGGAAACGACATCACTGAGCCGGCGACCCCATGCAGCTCTGTTGGGATTTTTATCGACCCTTCTGCGTTGCGATGGTAGTCCAACACAACGTCGTTTCGCCTGGCAATGAGGTCATAGCGTGCATTCGATAGCAGTCGACGTGATTTCACTGCTCGAGGAGAAAGTTGTTTTTCAATCGGCGTCCCCAGCTCGAAGCTCAGTCCCACCGTGATGAACGTCTCCGAAAGCCCGTCCTGGCCACGTTGGTAATCAGCACTCAGCGATACAAGAGGAATGGGTGTATAGCTCATACCCACCGTGGTGGATCTCGGGTTCTTCTGGGTCAGCGTATTACCAAAAAGCCCGACATCAGACCCGTAGTACTGCTCATAGATAAGTTTGGAGCCGAGCTGCGGGTATTCAGGGAGGAATGCCTCAGCCCTTAGATCCCAGCCTGTCGCGGAGCGCTCGCTGCTGCTTGCTAAAACACTGTCCCGATCCTCGCTCAACCGGCGATAAGCGTTTCCAGAAAGCTTGAGGTAATCAGTCCAGGCCTCAGCACCCAGACCAAGCCGTGAGTTACGGCCTGTGATGTCCCGGTCGTAAAACGTGTTCATCCCGAGCATCCAGCGGTCAACTGAACGGCGTAGGCCCAGCCCTACATTGGCGATACTGCGGTAGTCGTCGGCACCGAGGCTTGATCGTCTCATCCCCATCTGGGTGAAAAACAACTGCTCATTGGTATCTACAAGAGGGAGAAGCAAATCGAAACTGCCCGTGCGGTATCCGTCCACCCCGCTACCCATGGCCAGCTCTGCGGTTGCATGATGCCTGGAGAACCACTCCCTCACAGCTGAGCTGGCGCTAGAGTTCGCAAGACCGGCCACAGCATCCTGTAGCTCCTCGACGCCATTGGCCTGGCGATTCAGTCGGCTCCCTATTGGACGCCAATCCAAACCATGCCACAGGTCGTGGAATACTCCCTGCCGTCTTTCCGGAGCTTGCATAGCCTCAGCGCCGGGCTTGTAACCAAGATTTGGAATCGAATAGGCGTCTTGATCATCGTCGATGACCAGGCGATCCTCACCGCCGCCAGAGAATATGGAAGCGTGTGCAGTACCCGGTGTCGTGACAAAAGGAATGGCGGTGGCAAAGGTCAGCAAGCGTAGTATCCCGCCGACCCGTCTGGGAATGGTCACAATCAAAAGCTCGGAATATCGCCCGGCGCTACTTTGTGGGCGACGGGCTTCTCAGTGAATTTTGGCAGGATTATTGGAAAAGGGAGTCCAGCACAGCCACGCCCTCTTCTACCGCCTTGATCCTTTCGCTCAAATACTTGAGGCTTTCGAATCCCTCTTGTACGAGTGGCAATACCTTATCGATATCTTGCTCAATCGCACCGAGCTGCTCGACGCCGGCGCTCAATCGATTGAGGTGGCTCATGTAATCTTCACTTTTGCTCATGCTTGACCGCCTTTACTTCAACACTGATGGTGCCGTCATGCAGGGTCACGTCAAGGTGATCTCCGACACTCAGGTCTGATACGTTACGAATGTACTTCTCTTCGGTTTTTACGAACCCGTAGCCCCTGGCGAGGATCTCGACCGGGTTGATGCCCCTTAGAAACGCTGCGTTCCTCTCAACGTTCCTCTGAGCCTCTGTAAGGCTCGCTCTCGCATTCCGGAACAGATCCTCACGCAAGCGGTTGATCGTGTCCCTGTGGAGCTTTGTGACCGTGTGAGCACGATGGCTGAGCGTACGCGCCAGATCTTTTACCTGGGCGTCAGCATGATTAACCGACTTTGTGGCGCCGTTGACTAATGCAACGTGCTTGGCATTCACCTGGGCCTTGGCCTGCTCCAGTTGGCGGGTAGCCTTTGACACCAACAAGCTTCGCAGCATTTGGCATTCTGACTTCGAGCGGGTAACCACCAGGTTGGCCAGGGAGAGTAGCTTCTGGAAATCGGCCTTCGCTCGTTGCGCGTTCCGTATGATCGTGGTGCTGATATGAGCACCCAGAAGGCTTGGTGTGGCGAAGCTGTGATTTGCGACTTCGTCGATGAGTACCTTGTCCCTCTCGTGGCCAATGCCGACCATGATTGGAACAGGAAATCTGCAGATAGCCCTGCACAGGCGCAGTTCATTGAGCTGATAGAGCCCGGCTTTGTCGCCCCCGCCACGAATCAGCACTACGGCGTCGAAGGGTTCTACCGTCTTGTGGATTTCCAAGATTTTGACCAACTGACCAATGATTTGGTCGCCTACGTTGTTACCCTGGAAGGCCGATGGGAAGTAGTGAAACTCACACAACCCTAGAGACTGAAGCTTGTCGGCGCCGATCCTGAAGTCACCAAGACCCGCAGCCTCAGCCGGGGCGATGACTGCCAGGCGGCAGAATTCAACGGGGCTTTTGAGACTGCGGTTCAGATCCCATTCACCTTTGGCTTTCAGGCTGGCACGAAATTCATTGAGACGGGCCTCCATGTCACCAACGGTGAAGGTAGGATTTATGTCCTGGATATCAAGTGACAACCCATAGATTGGATGGAACGTCGGGCGGGCCTTGAACAGAATCTTCATGCCCTTGGTAAGGGGCCGGCCAGTTACCTTTTCGAACTTGGCCAGCAGATTGACGTTCTTCTCCCAGATGGTGCCGCGCCCTTTGGCGACTTCCCTCCGGTTAGCGTCATACTCGACGAGCTCGAGGTAACGGTGTTTGCCGTTACCCACCATCAACACTTCGGCAGTCATCCACAAGCCGTCAGTGAAGAGCATGCCCACGGCTTCTTTGACAAGGCCCAAGACCTGACTTATCGGTGTGCCGGCAACGTCCTCACTCATCGAAAAGCCCCTTAACCCTTACGGGCCATCTTGGTGGCTTGCTCAATCTGCTTTGCAGCATCCCGCGCCTTCTCGGTGTCACGCTTGTCGTGGTTCTTCTTGCCCTTGGCCAGGCCGATGGTTGCTTTTACCACGTGCCCTTTCCACTGAAGCGAGAGCGCCACACACGCGTTTCCGCGTTGTTCTACGGCGGAGACGATGCGATCCAGCTCTTTGCGGTTCAGCAGGAGCTTGCGAGTGCGCAGTGGATCGGTTTCCACATGCGTGCTGGCGGTCTGAAGCGGCTGAATGCTGCAACCGATCAGAAACGCCTCGCCGTGCTTGAGCACTACGTAGCAGTCGACGATCTGCACCTTGTTGGCGCGGATGCTTTTGACTTCCCAGCCCTCTAGCTGGATGCCTGCTTCAAAGGTCTGCTCAATGGTGTAATCGTGTCGAGCCTTACGGTTCTGCGCGATCATGGACTGCTGTGTTTCCTTACTCATATTTCGGAATCTCTTGAGATCAGCCATTTGTTATCGGGCGGAAACAAAAAAGGCGCCTTGCGGACGCCTAGTTTGTTGAATTTTGGTGGAGTCGGGGGGATTTGAACCCCCGTCCGCCAGTACTCCGCTGTCGGTACTACATGCGTAGCCATGTCTACTAAGTTAATCCGCAGCCGCCCGATTGGCAGGGTGCTTTGGACGAGTTACGTACTTTTTAGCCCCGTTGTCCGCAACGTACTCGGGTGGCGATCCTGTTCTGCATGACGATCACTTCGGGTTTACAGGCATCCCCTAGTGATCGCTGGCACCGAAGTAGCCAGAAGGGCGTGTCAGCTACCGTTAGGCAGCGAGACGGGCACCCTCGAAGGTATTGTCATTGGCAACTATAAGAAGTTGCAACAGTGGATTTACGAGTTCTGTTACCAACTCGGCATGCACCTAAAGTTTCATCACCGGCGTCGAATCCAAAACGACCCCATGGACGGAACTATAATCATGTATTGCCCGACCGTCAATAGATGATCTATTAATTTTTTCGCTTGGCTGCTGATATCATCGAAAGTAGAGCATTCGAGGACAGGCAATGACCAGCATCAGACCCAACCGCAGGATGGAAAACGGTAAATATGTCGTCTACAACAAACTCTTATTCAGCGGCGTCCTGTTCGCCGGGGGACGCGACGGGTCTGAGGTCAGACCCACAGACGAAAGCTTTGCCGAGATCAAGCATCTCGCAACCCAAGAGGGCACTGCCTTGATGGCATTGACATCCTCCCCCACCTCGACCTGTTGGTCGCCGCCTATTGGCGGAAAGGAGGGGGATTCTCTACGGCGTCAGGCTGCTTGCGCGGCCTGCTCGCTTCGATGGGTTCCTGCTGCTGACGGCCTGACAGCGCCGTTCACTTCACAGATTATCTGGCCAATGTCCTGACCTTTGAACGGTTTCAATCCGCGCTCACGGATGTTCTTCGCCGCAACCAAATCAGCATTCTCGGTGTGGCCGCAGGCCACGCAGAGAAACAGGCTCTGGCTTTTTCGATTGTCGGCACTGATGTGCTCGCAGACCGGACATTTCCGGCTGGTATTCGCCGGTGGTACCGCCACCAGCCAACCGCCTTGCCAGGCCGACTTGTAATCCAGCTGACGGTCAAATTCGCCCCAGCCCTGATCCAGGATCGCTTTGTTCAGGCCAGATTTGGCTCGGACATTGCGCCCCGGTTCTTCCAGGGTGCCACTGGCAGACCGACTCATGTTGTTGATCTTCAGGTCTTCGACACACAGCAGCGCGTGGTTTTTGCTGATGCTGTGGGACATCTTGTGAAGGAAGTCGTTGCGCACGTTGGCGATCTGGTTGTGGATCCTCTGAACGCGGGCTTTCGCCAGTTTCCAGTTACTGCTGAATTTCACCTTGCGGCTCATCTGGCGTTGGGCTTTGGCCAGGCGGCGCTCATGCTTTTTGAAACTATTCAGAGGCTGCACAACCTGTTCGGCATGCCCATCCCACAAGGTAGCGAAACGTTCGATGCCGACGTCGATACCCACCGCTGTCGCGGATGGGTGGCGCACCTGCGACACCGCTCGCTCTGTTTGGATCGAGACGTACCAATGACCGGCCTTGAGGCTGACGGTGCAGTTCTTGACCAAGCCTTCGACCTTCTGGCTTTTGCGATAGCGCAACCAGCCCAGTTTCGGCAGGCAGATACGCTCAGAAACCTGGTCAAGCTTGATCGATTTCGGTTGAGGAAAACGAAAACTGTCGCGGGCACCTTTCTTTTTGAAGCGCGGAAAATCTGCACGTTTTTCGAAGAAATTGGTGTAGGCCCGCTCCAGATCCTTGAGTATTTGTTGCTCTATGTCGACAGAAGCTTCGGCGAGCCAGGGCGTTTCTGAGCTGTTGCGCCAAGTGGTCAATTCTTTGCAAAGGCCGGCATAGCCCAGTTTCTTCTGACCTTCGTTGTGGAGAGATTGCTGAAGCGCCAGGCCCTTATTCCAAACCACGCGAACGCAGCCAGCGAACTTGCGTAGCAAAATACGCTGTTCTCCGGTTGGCTCTAGCCTGAATTTGTATGCCTGAAGTCGCTTCATCATTAATACTGTTTGGATATACAGGTCAAGCATATCACCGCTTCGCGGTGTGCGCTATCCCTCACCGCCCTGAAGGACGGAGCTTCCCGCGCTCTTGGTGAAGCTTGAGCACGACGCGATCAGCTGGGCAGTGAGCAACATCCACGATCAGCAGTATTTCGAGCAAATCCAATACCTGCTCAACTCCCATCGGCTTATGCACTCCCCTACCAGGTCGCAATGTCATGAGCAGGCTGAACGTGACGGTGCTGCGCTGGCCGCTGACTCCGTGGGATTCATCGCTGGCTTAAGCGAACGCGAAGCCCAATATCTCCAGAAGGAACTGGTCATTAGGGACGATAGCGCTTTCTTGACTCTCAAGGACATTTCAACAGCCCTTGAAGAGCTCACAGACGAGGTAAGCCGTCACGGCTTTAAGATAAGGGCTGTCTACGACCACTACCAGACAAGTAAAGACGCGTTCACCCCTGACCAGGCGTTGGCTATCAAGCGTGCGGTTGGTTTGCGCTGCCTGGCCGGCAAGACGGCTTTCAAGCAGATTCGCTCAATGCTCAGGGAAAAGCACAAGCTCTCTGAGAGTCAGGTGCAAAATGAGTTTGCCGATGCCCTTGGCACGCTTGAATGGCTTAAGCCACGCGATTTGGACTTCACAGAGGCCGTCTACGACGGAAGGATCACGATTGCCCGGTTAGCTGCGTTGCGTCCTCTCGCCTCTATCCTGGAAAAGCTCATCGATGCTCCAGCGCGGCCTTTGACTGCAAAACACCTCTGTCACCACCCTTCCCTTATTCTGACCTTGGCGCAAACCTGCAGCGGTGAGCTTGCCACGCGGGCGGCACTCTATGTTTCCCAGGCACTGATGAACCCAAAGCTGCATGGCAATACCGCGCTGCGTCCACTGATTGAGAGGTTGGAGGGGTATAGGAGCCATCCAGAAGTGCACTTCAACCTGTGCATGCTCAAGCGAGCGAATGGCTTGATGACGACGGAGGATCTGAGGGGGAGGCTTAAGCCATACAAGGATGCTGCATTGGTAACCGGCTTGAACAAAGTCTTCAAACACCCGGCAGACCTGACCATGGCGCTAAATGAGCTAGCGATTGCCATCCCGCCTGCACTGCTGCGGCGGAATGGGAAGTCGTTTACGCAAGATCTTGGTGTGTAGAGAGGTCGTAACTCCAAGGCCAGCGGCCTTGGCTATCGCTTAAAGCTTACTGCCCAGCACCTTGGCAATCGCCTCAGTGCGCTCCATGTTTTGTCTGATTAGACACTTCGTCAGGTCTTCGAAGTAATAGTCAGGGTTGATCAGGGCGCGAATGTCGTCGGACAGGGCGTCGATCTCAGGCTGAAAGAGGCTTGGCTGGGTTTCCAGGTAAAGCGCGATGGTTTCAAGCGGGAGGTGGCGATAGACCTGGGTCACGTTCCCCTGGGCTCTCAGACGCTTTACCAGGAGATCGAGGGCACCAGGAAAGGCGTTGCTTGGTGCTACACCCTGGAGGAACTCAGCAGGATCGAAATCCCACTTTTCCCCGCCCGTAACGATACGCTCTGCCAACGCTGCCCGGATCGGTGCGTCCAACTGCACCCATGCTGCACCGTCAAAAATCATGCAGCTGTAGAGCAACCTGACCGGCATGCCCTTCTCTTCGACCCAGTCAATCAGCTGCTGGTTGCCAGCGGCACTGTAGATCAGCATTGCCAGGATACGTGGAGAGGTGCTGCCGCTGGAAAGGTAAGCCTGAACGTTTTCCTTGCAGGTGCGCTTTTGCAGCATAGGATCGATCAGATTATCAAAAGCCTCCTCGTCCAAGACCACCGGGTCATTAGGGTGAAAAACCTTTGAGAGTGCCCGATCCAAAAGCTGAAAATCGTACATAAACCGCCCATTAACTAAGGGATCCCCACCAGGGTCGCAGGTGGGGTTCATTTCTATGACAACCATTCTAGAGCAATTCAAACATTGAGCAACAATTGTCAATCAACCAGAGCCGACACCGCTCTGTTATAGCGAGAATTCCAGGGGTTCCAGCTCTTTGGTCACCTTCACTTCGGGTACTGCTTTGATGCTGCCCACGAGAGAAGATTTGGTCAGGCCACAAGTGTCTTCCAAGGACTTGCCGTGCTCACTGGATAACACCCAGTCCCCACTCAGCAAGACAACAGATTCGCCTAGGCCCTCAACAGAAGCGGATCCGTTGAACCACTCGTTTAAACTGATCAGACCACCTGTCAGCACGTTATCCGAGAGAGGGTCGATGGTTTTCAGGTCATTGGGGGTCAACGTGCCGACCCAGCAAGGAAGTACCCCACCATTCCCACCCGCGTTATCAAAGAAATCATCCAGTTCGCTGAGGTCTTTGAACACAGGCCCAAGTGCATTGATAGCTGGGTCAAGCGTCGGATCTTTGATTCCGGAGATCCAGGCATCCATCAGCTCGCTATTGCGGTGGTCGAACCCCTTGAACTCCATGAAATCAGGAATCGATACTCGCAGCAGGTTCAATAAAGCCTGCTCACCACGACCGGGATTCTTGCAGTCTTGAATTTCTTCAGCGGAAATGTCGAAGTCCGAAAGACCGTCTTTTCCTGGTGTGTACCCAGGAACGAACAGCATAGGGATCTGCAGCTTGCCAATGGCATCGTAAACCGTCGACCAGTCGTGTCCTTCCATTTTCTCCCTGGTAACGGAGCGGACTTCATCAAAGAGCTCGTCAATGTCAGCGACTGGGCCATCATGCTCCTCCATTGCCTCGTCAATCGCTTCATAGAGCTTTGTGAAATCGGTGTCCTCGTATAGGGCATAGTCATGCTCATTGTGCTCACAGTCCTCTCCATTCAGAGCTAACGCAAGCGCATCCCCCAAGACATCCTTCCACTGTGTGTAAGGTGTGTCGCTGCTGATGGCTTCCCGAGCGTCCTTGCGATACTGCGCCAAGGCTTCACCAACGCCATCAGCCAGCGTCCTCAGCTTTTTCTGGTCGAGATCGTGATCGATATGCTCAAAGCGAAGACCGTACTTATCTTGCGCATAAGCGTCGATAAATGGGGCCAAGCCGGTCACCCACGATTGCGAGCACATCGGATCTTCGATGATCATCTCGTGGCCATCAAACTCAAATTCGAGCGTCATCTAAACACCTGTTATCCAAAAGATTTCTACCAGTATGCGTGTGGCGCAATTTAATCATCAATAAGTATTGCGGCAGCTACAAATCCATACCTAAACTGTAAGATATCGCATTCAGGACACCATAATGACCAGCCTCAAAGCACTGCCCCAGGAGGTTCTCGAAGAACTTTATCTGACCATCCCTAAATCCATCCCTCGGGACGACATCGTCAATGCCCTGGTTGATGACGAAGGGAAGCGGCTGGAGCTTGAGAAGGTCGATGGACACACGATCCGGGAGCACCTGAGCGACTACAAGCAGCGCCTGCTTGGGTTTAGCACGATCAGCCTGGCTGAATTGGCATACGAGACGTGCGTGCTCAACGACACGTTTGACCCTGCGACGAACCAGGTATGGCTTGACCGTGCCGGCAAGTACAAGGTTAATCCAAATGACATTTACCGTCATTTGTTCGCCGATGGCGTGTACGCCCTCAATGAGAAGATCCGTGGGTTCGCTGGTACTGCCGCAGAGCGCCGCGATATCAGGCGCCAGATCGAGCACATTTGCTCAGAAGGACGCGGTACCGTGAGCCTGGGCATGGGTGAAGTAGCAATCACCTTCAGCGCGGACAAGAAAATGGCCAAGGTCAGCAAACAAAGCAAAGATATTGACGATGTGATCGGTCATGTCGACCGGGTCAAGGGGGCTTTCTCCCAGTTCGTCGAGCATTGCCTACCAAACACACGTCGTGAACGCGATTTCACGCCAACCATGGGGTTCTAATCATGCGGCTGAAAGAGAACGAAGAGCGGTACATCCTGGAGAGTGCCCTGCCCCTGCTGCGTGCAAAGCTCGACAAGATCAACGAGAAGCTTCAAGCCGCCAAGATTCCGCAGATCTCGCTCACAGCCGGCGAACCTCACATCAGAAAATTCCGCTCAGGTATGTTCTTCGGCGGTCTGCCTGTTGTGAAGGTTGAGCTTTCCAGGGCCGTCGCCGCGCCTATTGGTGAAGTGAAAGTTCTCGCATTGACGAAGATCGATAACAAGACCGAGTTCATGGAGCACAAGACCTTTACGAAGCTGACCCCAGAACAGGATGAGAAAATCCGACTCGCTGAGGCGCCATGCTTGTGCGATCACTGCAATCGGAATCAGAAGAGGGTCTACATTTACACCCTTGAAACCCCGGACGGCGTGAAACGTGTTGGCAGTGGCTGCGTAGAAGGCTACACCGGCTTTAACTTCAAGATCTGGCAAGCCGCATACGAGAAGGCGGTGGAAGCCGTCGACAAGTACGTAGAGATCGATTTTGCTGCTGTGCAGGCGCATTCGGTTCTACCCGTAGATGCCTTCATGTGCGAAGCCGCATTGCAGACTGCAAAATACGGGTACCAGACAAGAGCCGACCACGGTATCTCCACCGGGCAGGAAAGCTTCAGCGAGCTTACCGTGAAATTCGATGCCCTAGAGGCCGGCGAGTTTTCATACCCGCCTGAGACTGTCGAGCTGGTCGAGAAGGTTAAGGACTTCTTCCGCGAAACTGAGTTCGACGTGACAAAGCGTGATATCGACTACTACGCCAACATGCGCGCTCTGATGCAGTTCGGGCATCTGACTACCCGCCAGGCCAGTCTATTGGGCAGCACCATTGTCCATTACCAGACCCAAATGGCGAAGAAGGCGAAGGTCAAGGATGGACAAGAACTCGGTAACGAATTCTTCGGCACCGTGAAGGATCGCATCCCCCTGAAAAACCTCAAGGTCGATAGCGTATGGGCTGATCACGGTCAATTTGGCCTGACGACCAAAATCACGATGTTCGACGATAAGAATCGCATGTTCGTGTGGAAGGCATCTGGTGGCTTTGACGTCAAAGCGGGCGATGTTGTTCACCTGGTAGGCACCATCGCAAAGCATGAGACCTGGCACTCCAAGAAATTGGGCAAGGACATGCTTGAAAACTCGCTGCAGCGCTGCAAATTCCACACTCTGGAAGAGATCGATGAACTGATCAGCGCGGCAAACTCGCCGAAGGCCAAGCGTAAATCGAAGGCGCAAGCTGTAGAGCTTCAGCCAAGCGTGTAGAAGCGCAAAAAACCAAAAACCCCGCCTGGCGGGGTTTTGCTTTTACAGCTTCGGATCTTCGGCAATCCCCATCGCTCTGAGGAGTACGCTCTGGTGGCCATTGTGCTGAGCCTCCCGGATGAGATCTCGCAAGAAGCTGTCGATGTCACCTGACCGGAGCAGCATGCGCATGTGGCGTAATTGGTGACCCATCGCCAAATGCTCGTTTGCACCCAAAGCGCGGTAACTGCTCGGCGTATCCTGGACAGCAAGGAGCATGGGGACTTTATGACTTGAACACAGTGTCATCAAATGCGAGATGCACTCTTCAATTTCCGCATTCGGCATTGGCCAACTCCCCTTCTTTTTTACATCATTCTACCGTTTATCGGGGGAGTTATAAAGGAAATGGTCACACACCAAGTTCATGCTGAAACAGCTTAACTTTCATCTCTGGAGATAAGTGTTTACGCCAGTTTTTTGAAAGCTCCATGTGTTCCTGAAGTTTCAACAGATGGTGCAGGTCAGAAGTATTTTTGAGAAGGCGCTGCTTCTGTGGCGCCGTCATCACCCCGGACGCAACGACAAAGTAGCCTCTGATATCGCTTTCATCTGCGCGCTTCACCAGATCAAAGCCATCGGCGTAGTCAGGAAAACTGAATACTCGTTTCCACGGCAACTTGTGACTCTTAGCCACGCGAAGGATGAATTTCTTGGAGAACTCGTTCGGCTCCCGCGTGTAGTCATCGAAAACCCTTCGAAACAGGTTCTCGCCTGGCATAGCGCCTCTGTCGAAGGCCTCAGACGCCATCTCCCAGTTTTTTATCTGTACCGGGAAGATCAGCGCCCTCAAACCTTCATCGGGGCGCATGCGCTTCGGTAGCGCGTCTGAGAGCTCATGGAGATGGTCAGTGCGGAAGGCTTGGGCCTGAATGTCGTCGATGATCTCCCAAAGCGAGTTTCTGGCCTTTGGAACCTTCAGGTATGCCTTCAGGAAGACCCAGGCGTCATGCATGGCGGCAGCGAACATCACAGCCTGATACGACGTATCATCGGTTAAAGTTGAAACAAGCTGTCGCATAAAGGCAGATTTTTCTGCCTTCTCTAGCGTTCCAAACGTTTGCAACGGCACATGATCGACAAACATGGAACAATTCCCAGCAATCCTTTGGTCGAGGATAGGAACCATGCTTTCAGGTGTCAATACTAGACACCCAGGTCTACCCTGAATTTAATGGCCTTGTCGGTAAACTTTTCAAGTAAACGCACAGGAATCGCATCTTTTACGATCAAGTGCTCACGCTCCTCCAGCTTAAGCGAATTGATGTACTCTTTAGCAAATCCTCGTTTTTCCATTTCCTCGATATGGTCAGCATCGATTGAGTAAGGAATAATCACGTTTCGGATTTGCTTCACATCCGAGTACTCGTTCTGGATCATCCGCATGTAGTGATTTTGTTCTGTTGGGCTGGAGTATCGATCCGGCCCTTTCATTGACGTGATGCGATCCAAGTACTTGGCGTGTTGGGGAGTACCAAGCAATTTGGTCTTCAATGCGAGCGTAAACAGCTCACGTGGCGCTGGGCTGTCCGTGTAATTGAACAGGCGCGGTAACGGCAATGGAGGTAGATCGTAAAATTGCATCTCCCCTACCAGCTTGCTGTAGTACCGCTGCAGGTGCGGTGACATTTTGGCCGGGCTCTCGGGAATCATGGCAATCACTTCACTCCAGGAATCCCCCATCGACCTTGCCATGTCTCTGAACATGTTGTGCCCGTGCTGTTCAACACCTATTCGATGTTCATCGTGACGGGCATGCTTCTCCTGGTGTTTGGTATAGCGCGTAAAGCCAGAAAATATCCCAAGCACGGCAAGATCTCGCTTTTCAGGATCCATGGCGCCGGCAAGCCAGTTGCCAGACAACAGGCCAGGAACCTTTAGGCAGCGGACAGGATCAAGTGCGAGGAGCCCATTGAGCGTCTCGAATGAGTCGGTCGCGCTGAATGAGAAATTCGTCGTGCGCTCTCGATGGGCGCTTTGATTCCTGAAGTCAAAATTCTCGAAGAACCTCATTGGCTCGGCGTGTATGGCTTCAGCCCATACCTGCATGCAGCCTTTGTGTTCGTCGAAACGACCTTTTTCGCAGAGCTCCTGAAGAAAGCTCTCTACCCGATCCAGTGCTTTACCGTGATGCAACCAGAATGGAGCCTGCCGCTGAAACGCGGTGACAACGCCTTTTTGGTGCTTCAGCGACTCAAGCTCATCAGTCCTGATTTTCAGGTTCCCCATGCGCTTGTCGTAGAGCTTTTCCATCTCAAGGGCGTACAGAGGATGCTGAGTTATGTTCCAGGACATGATGGACTCTATTTCGGTGATCTGTTCCTTACAATGTACGGGCTGAGCAGCCATCGCCACAACCCGAGCAGGTTGGTCAGGATGAAGGTGCATTCAAGCACGAGCAGCCCATGGGCCTGTGACAGGAAAGCGTAACCAGCAATGCAGGTGCTACTGATCAGGAAGCTGATCCAACCAAAGGCTGAATACTTCGTGTTGCTGGCCACAAGTGCCGCACCGAACACGCCGGCGACGGTACCTGTCCACTCCAGGATTTGAACGAGATCAGTCATGATGTTCTCAAAAGCAAAAGCCCCTCGCGGGGCTTTTGCTGGGTTTGCTTACTTAGTACCAGGGCCGGCACCACCTGGTGCACCTGGGGAAAGAGTATCCAGCTCGTTGTCGGTGTCGTGCTCAAGCTGCTTGTTATTCTTCACGTCCTTAAGCGCGTCGTTGACTGCGCCATCGGCAGCATCGACCTTGGCCACGGCGCCATTAGCCGCAGCAATCATGGCGGGGTCGCCAGTGCCGAACTCCGGAGTGGACTTGCGACGAGTGATGAAATCAACGAGCTTTTTGAGCAATCGCATGATGGCTTTGATGGTTTCCTCAACCAGAGGCATACCTAGCTTGCCATTCATACCATTCATACCCTGCATCGACTGGGAAGCCATCATCGAACGCAACCGGTCGGCTTCCGTCGACGTGGTTTCGATTGTCTTCTTGTCGGCTTCAGGATCGACATCAGTACCGTTCTCTGCAGCATCGGCCACGCCTTGCTCGGAACCTTCCAGCTCCTCCTCAAGTTTCTTTTTCATTTTTGCGAGGTCATCGAGCGCTGGATTTGACGCGAGGTCACCACCGATCTTGCTGGGATCCGTACTGGCGGGAACATCACTGGTGCCAGCCATGTCATTCTGCTTGGTCGGCGAAGTCGGTTCAGCGGTAGTGCTCATGTGAAACCCCTTTTCTTTACATTACAGCACAGGCAAACAGATGGACTCAATTGTCACCTGACGATTCATCACCTTGTTCGCTGTCTGCATGCATGGTCTGCTTGGCTTTCACTTCATACGACCATAGACCAGCATCAAGCCATCCACGACTCATCATGGTGAACATCGGGCGTAACACCTTGTCACTCGCTGACGGGAACGTCTCGGCCATCTTGGAGAAGTCCAGGAACATGAACTTCCATAGCTGGCAATAGTTTCCATTCGTTTTGGCGCTGCCGATCTGGTACCGGGTTTCTGCATCCAGACCACCCAGCCATTCTCCGGCGAATTTGGAGAACACCAGCTGTGCATCAGAGTCATTCACACCAATCGGTAAGGATCCGGCCATCATGCGCTTGGTAGCATCGATCTCGTCATCCAAGGCCTGGGTGAACACGGTGTCATCAACTTCTGCGACCCATGGCGCGTCAACCGACATCAATATGCTGAAGTCAGCCGGGATGTAGCGACACATTGACGGATCATGCTTGCTGTAGAACTTGGCCACCTGCGACATAAGCTTCGCTCGGTTAACCAGCGCGTCCCTTCCCATCACCCCCGGCGTAAGCCTGATTGACGCAGTAAGGGCTGCCAGCGACTGCTTCGCGTACTTGTCCGGGGCGTCGGTGACGTCATCAGCCTTAGCGCGTTCATACGCCATTTCAACCAAGCGTTGGTACACCTGCTTGTCGGCAAGGAATTTTTTGCTTTTGGAGACCAACTCATCCGCCAAAGCAGACTCGACCGGCATCATCGCTTCGACCAGGGCTGCCTGAGTTTTTTCAATGAGAGGAAACAGCGCAGCAGAGTAAGGAGCTCGGGGGTCTTTTGCTGCGCTGTTTTCAGGTTTGGCTTGGCCGGCTTCGGGTGTAGTGTCTGCCGCTACGGCAGGAGAACTCACTGCCGAAGCAAGTAAGATGGCCAACAGGGTCTTTCGGATTGTAGGTGCCAAGAAATGACCCTCTCCACAGCGTGAAAAGAGCCATTATTCCCCTGGATACCTAGCGCGTCAATTGATAGCCAATCCCGTAGGCGGGCTTTTTGGCTTCATCGGAGCGAATAACCGCTTTGACCCCAAAGTCTTCCATGTTGAAGCCGAGGCTGTTGACCAGGCGCATCTTCGATGTGAATTCGCGGCACTCGCCGATGAGATCTTCTTTCGAGATCCTTTTCTTGGCGATCTGACCCGCAAGAACAGCACTCGCGACACCCTGGACTTGCTCGATTTCAGTCGTGAAGAACTTCTCGACCCATGGCTTGTGATCCATGTCGTCTTTACCGAGGCCCAGAGACTTCAGACCAAAGCGCCTGACCATCGTCGCCATCCCTTCCTGCATGCGTTCCTTAAACTTCGCGTCTGGATCGAAGGCCTTAACCATCTCTTTCCACAGCGTTGGAACACTGCCTGGCATGCCAGCGGTTACGGCGCGGCTCAGGAAGTGGCTGACTGCGCCCATTCTTGCGCCCTGGTCACGGTACATCTGCGCCAGTTCATCGGTCGTGATCAGCGCGGAGTGGTCTTTAAGGAAGACGCGCTCCTTGGAACCAAGCGTGTGCAGGTACTCAACAACCCCGTGGCTGTTGGATGCCTCGGCCAGGGCCAGGAAGACTCTGCGATGGTCTGCCGGCGCACCGTTCATCCCGCCAATGGCCTGGATGAATACCTTGCGCTGCTCGTAATGCTTTGGGTTCTTCCAGACGTCGGAGTTGAAAACCGAGACCAGAACTTCGTGAAGATCCTTCAGCGAATTGTTGTCGTAGACCTCTGGCAACCGGTGGGATTGCAGGCGAAGGAAGATCGCTTCCACTTCGTCGTCATCAAGCCTGAATGTTCTATTTGTATGCATATTTATCACCCCTATCAGCAGTATGTCTGAGGATATCGGGCCAATGGAACCAGTTTTTTGCCACTTTTTTGAAAATTCCCAGGGCTCCCTTTAAGCCACCCTACCCTGAAGCCTATCTATAACGGTACGCATATATTGACAGCCCCTTGAATCAGTGAATAATCCGGGCATTCCTGGAGATCCTAATGTCACCATTCATGAAAAGAGCGTTAAAGGCCCTGGCCGTAGGCTTGCTGGTCGGTACCATTGGCCTGGCAGGCAATGAGGCTTGGAAATACTACAACCCCGTAGTCGATCCCGCAGATCAAACCGTCGCGTCGTATGACATTCGTCCCGCTGATGAGCTCTTCCTGATGAAGGGCAAGGCTCTGGACAACGTCAGCCAGATTGTCGTTGTTGCAGGAAGCCTCTTCAACGAGAAGCAGATCCTGATCAAGAGCTCTGACAGCAGTCGGGTTCTGTTCTACCCTGCGCTGTCGTACGAGGCCTACAACCAGTATCAAGAGCTGGTGCTCAAGCAATTGATCGGTTCAAAGCCTGATATCGACTATCGGGTAACCGGCTCCCTTTCCGGTGTAGGCAAGATGCTGGGCATCCCGTATGACCCGGTTGGTGAGATTGCGAAGCAAACGGCCAAGAGTGCCGGCGATGCACTGATGCCGATCGTTTCGATGATCCTCATCTTCGTCATAGTGTTCACGATCATCATTTCCCTTCAGGGCAATAGTCTTTCGAACAAGATGGAGAAGACTGACCCGAAAGACATCAAAGATGACCTCGATGACCTCGTAGGCATGAAGGATATCGTCCAAGAGGTTCTGCAGCTTGAGGAGATGCTCCGGAACAAAAAGCTGTTTGCCGAGTTCGGTATCGACAAGCCTCAAAACCTCATGTTCACAGGCCCGGCAGGTTGCGGCAAAACCATGCTGGCGCGTTGCTTGGCCAAGCGCCTGAACCTCAACCTCTACTACGGCTCGGGTGCCGGTTTGGAGAGCGGTTATGTCGGGGGCGGCCCGAAGACACTGAAGCGTCTCTACAAGAAAGCGCTACGACACAAAGAAGGCGCAATCATCTTCCTGGACGAGGCTGAAGATCTTCTTAAAGCCCGTAATTCCCCAGATCGCCGGCGCCACGAGAACGACACGTCCAACACGTTCCTGTCCCTTCTGGACGGCGTTGCAAAAGACACCAAGGTCATCTGGATTGTCGCAAGCAACTTCTCCGAGCAAACCGCCTCGATGGATCCGGCCATGATGCGCCGCTTCCCTCACAAAATTAACTTCCGCCTACCTAACCAGGCTGAACGTCTTGAGCTGCTCAAGCGACTGATCGAAAAGCGTGCGCCATCGAAGGTTGATATCGACATCAATCTCAACCACCTGGCCACCATCAGTGCGGGCATGAGCCCGGCCACCCTGGATACCCTGATCTCTCGGGCCAGTTTGATCGCGATTCAAGAGAAAAGCCTGATCTCTCAGGATCGCCTGGTCAGAGCCTTCGAGCGCGTAGCGGTTGGTTTGACTGATCGCGCAACAACTGAAGGCATGGAAGAAGATCGTCGTATCATCTCCGTCCATGAGGCCGGTCACTTCATCATGAGGCTTCACAACACCCTCTTGAAAATCAAGGGTGATCTGACCAAGCTCCCAGAGCGCTTGGACACCATCAAGATTTCGACCGAGGCTGTCTCTCAGCACAACGCTCTTGGCTTTGTCCTATCCAAGAACAAGGACAAGCCGCTCAGCAGCCGGGATGAGTACGAAGATACCCTGACGGAGCTTTACGGTGGCGTGGCGAACGAGGAAGTAACTTTCGGTGAAGCTTCAGTCACTGCCGGAGCTCGCGACGACATCGCCAAAGCAACCAGCTTGCTGGACACAATGTATAACGAGGTCGGCTACTACAGTAACGCCAAGCTCAATCTGAAGGTTCTTGGCAAGGCCGGTACGGACGTTGGCCAAGCTCGCCTGGAAGAGATCAAAGACTCTTCGGTAACGCTCTACCTTCACTGTAAAAATGTGCTTACCGGCTACGTAGATCTGACCCAAATCATTGCTGACTCCTTGATGGACAACTACGTGCTGACGCACTCGGAGTTGATCACCATCATCGGCAAGTACTTCGACGAAAAACCGGATTCCTTGGCGATCTACCACGGGCGAGATCTGTTTGAAGAGGCTCTAGCCTAGGTCTCATCAGAACCCTACCAAAGCGGCCTACGGGCCGCTTTCTTGTTTTCGACATCCGGACTCAGCCATGGCATGATATCGTTCTGATACAAAAATCCATTGCATGAGGCAGAAGGAAAATTTATGGCCGCAAAGCACAACCAGGCCAAATACGTACTGTATCCACGCATGTCGGATAACGTACTCGAGCAGATGCGCCGGGGCGGCGAACAATTCAACAGAAAATCGTCTTTGAAGGAAGTCCTCAAGACCTTAGTCGTTGAATTACCTGACTTTATTCACAGTTTAGACTGGAAAATTTTGTCAGAAGAATACTTCGTCAAACGCCAGGGCTCGCATATCATCCTCCCTGAATCCACTACCCTACTCAACACGATCTTGAAGGGTGAGATTCCAGAGCCGACGAAAAAATTCTTCCTGCCATTCGATGGCTTTACCGTTGCCGCGCCAAAGCGATATTCCTTCAAAGGTATCGAGCTGCCCGGCTTTCAGGTGGTGATGATGCCCTACCTCAAAGCCAAGCAATTCACTATCCATCCTTGGCACGATTATCTTGAAATACCCCGCCCAGATGGTGTCATCTCCGACGAGGCCGGCGAATCAGATCGCTGCCTGGCGCTGACCTATCGCGATGATTCGGACATGGGGTATGTCAGATCCCTGGTGACTGAAGACAAATTCGGGAAGATTCTTCGTTGCGAAACCATGGAAGAGTACCGCGAGATCGTGGGTGATATTTCCACCTTCGAAACCTACACGCTGAACGAGCGTGAACTCTCCATCCAGTGGCTCGCCTTCAAGCTGGTGATCGGTATAGGCACCCGTTTTGGCGCAACAGATGGTGAATGCATTACCCCTGGGTTCCCAGGAACTACCCCTCCCCAGCTCCTCAATCGACGTCCTGAACACAACCCTCAGTACAGCACGTTTAGATGAGTTCCAGGGCCGGCTTCCCGTGGCCGGCCCGAGCTTTAGAGGGCTCGCCCGCAGCCGCGCTTTGCGCTAAAGTAGCGACCTTATCAGCATTTCAGCAGAACTCATCGTAAGAGTTATTGCAGGGATGCACGCCATGCCGGCGCTTTTGGAGCATGGACTCGATTTGAGTTCGCCCAAAATTTTTGGAAATTACCCGGTGAGAAACTGATGACCCAGAACATGCTATCTCAGGAAGAAATTGACGCGTTAGTGCTGGGAGATGACCTTCCTGATGTCGCAGTAGATAAGACCTCCTCCAGCAGCAACGTGAGGCCTTATGACGCAAACACCCAGCACCGTGTAGTCAAAGAGCGGCTCCATGCCCTGGACGTCATCAACGAACGCTTCGCTCGGGAATTTCGCAGCGACCTCTTCCACCTACTACGCCGCACCGCCGACATCACCGTTGAATCCATTCAGTACCAGAGCTACCTGACCTTCTCGCAGTACATGCCCACCCCGATGAACTTCAACCTGGTGGCGATGAAACCATTGAGAGGTAATGCCTTGATGGTGTTTCCTTCAAACCTGGTCTATGGGGTAGTCGACAACTTGTTTGGCGGCGATGGCAAGCTGATCATGAAGTCTGAAGGCCGGGACTTCACCCCTACCGAGCACCGTATCATTGGCCTCCTGCTGGAGAAGGCCATCCGTTGCTACGAGCACGCCTGGAATGGGGTGTATCAGATCAAGATCGAGGTCATTCGCTCGGAAATGCAGCCGCAGTTTGCTAACCCGACGAGCTCATCGAACGAAGTGGTGGTGAACTCCACATTCAATCTGGAAGTGGGGGATTTGCGTACAAAATTCAACATCGCCATCCCTTACCTCATGATCGAACCTTTGCGTGCCCTGCTCAATGGCCCCTTGGAGACCAACCCTGAGGAAGAGCGGCACTGGCAGGAACATCTGGCTATCGAGCTTCACGAAACTGAAGTCGAGATCGAAGCTCCCCTGCTCGACATCGACATGACTCTGAGGGCCTTCACTGAGCTGAAGGTGGGTGACTTCATTCCGGTCGATATCCCTGAAATTGTTACTGCAAACGTACAGGGTATACCGGTTATGCGGTGCGAATTTGGCACCCTGAATGAGCAGCGGGCCCTGGTGGTTCAAAGCCTCGTTGACCACCGGGATGACCTGAAAGCCAGTTTGTTTGACCTCATGCCTAGACAATAGGGCTATATTGACAAGTCAAGGCAAAGGGGTTTCACGAGAATTCACTCATTTGCTACGCTTGAAATATTGGAATTGAGGAGTGCTTACCATGGCAACCATGAAAACCCCACGCAACAACCTTGAAGTGAACGTAATGCGCGGCGACAACGACATGCTCGAGGAAATCGATGCTGTCTACGAGATCTGCGATGCTGAATTCGGAAACGATCCTCGCATCCATGAAAAGGTCTCGGGCTTCATTCGCGAAAATCGTCACCCAGAACCTGCAATTGCTGAGTACCTGGTCGCCGAAGTCGCACGCCTCGCCAAGCGCGATGGCCTGGCGTCCGGCACCAAGCCTGAGAACTTCAAAGCGATTGCCGGCCAGTGCGCCGCTGACTTTAACGAAACGCTCGGCGTCGACATTCGTCGTGAACAGAACCGCAGCAAACGAGTTGTCGACCATGCACCAAGCCCGTTCTGAAGGATCTAAGGGTCAGACCCAGGGTTACACAGCCCTGGGTTTGATCAACACGCATGCCGATGAAGCCAAGCGTGCTGAATATCCGATCCTGCAGGTTGTCCGGGATCCAGGTACTGGGCGCCTTTACGCCCACGAACCTGAAACGGATCTCTCCACCTTAGGCCTTGAGCCGGGCGATGACTTTGGTTTGACTCCAAACTCACGATGGGAGCACAGCAATGGTTCGGCATACCTCTGCCACGGGGTGGCAGCTGTGACCGGTAGCATGAGGCAGGCCCACCCTCTTCTGGTGGTCTACGAAGACAGCTCGAACGGAAAGCTCTGGGGGAAGAGTATCAAGCGCTACCTCCAGGGAATGACTCAGGTTTCCCAGGGTTGATGGCTACCTTGATTGAGGTAAATTGACACTTGAGAGCCGACCCATTTGCCTCCAGTGGCGATAAATGGTGAGGGAACCCCATTGTTGACTGGATAACAGTGTCGGGTGAGACCTCAAGTAAGCCGCACGAAAGTGCGGCTTTTTCATTTTCCAAAGTAAAACGATGCTGTATATTGCCAAAAAACAATAATAACAGCGTTGTGTTATGGAACTCTTCAAGCAAAAAGAACTTCACTCCATTGTGTTTGGCTTGCGTGTGCACAAGCCTGATCGCGATGAGTCTCTGTGCATTGTCATCGTGACTCTGTTTGCGATGCTGATACTGAATATGGCATTCCCGATGCCGATCACCTGGTTCTTCGTCGGTGTGATCATCATGACGTCAGCGTCTTTGGACTTGATCTCCCCACAAAACAAGATCTCATCCTTCCTGTCCGGGCTGATCATTGGGCTCAGCGTAGCCCAGCTGAATTTTCTCATTCTGCGTTGAGTCCTGATGTCGCAACCACGGTTATGGCAAATTATCAGCCACCAATAATTTGCCCATAAGCCACGGTCTAGAGCGCTTACACCGTTAGAACTAAGCCTGGCCGGTAGTGCCGATCTGGCTCGTTAGGTGGGTAGACCTTCATGTTGCTGACGCAGTGAATACCCGACACTTCTTTGTCGTGGTTGTAGTGCGTGTGTCCGAAGACCAGAAGGTCTGGCTTGTAACTTTCAATGATGGTTTTGTTCTGGCTTAAAAAGTACGGGTGCAGGGGTAATGAGCCGTGCGCCAGTTCCGGCATCATGGGGAAATGCGCCATCAACACCTTTTTGCCAGGCGTCGAGTTGTGCCATCTCTTGTAGGCCCCCACACTTTCGATGTTCAAGTCGATCATATCGCGGGCCGTCAGCAGATGGTGGAAGGCCTCCCCACTGTTCTGCCAGTACTGCTGCCCCCTGGTCAAACCGTTCGCACGGTTCAAGGCATGCAGCTTCTTTTCCGCCTCTGCCGGCGACAGCTCGCAACCCAGAATGAGGAAGAAGTCGGCGATCATCTTTTCAGTCGCGAGCGCTTCCTGCATATGGTCGCTGCCCAGGGCGGCAAAGTTCGTCCACCAAGTGGTACCCCAGAAGCTGACATCTCCAATGGTCACGCCGTCATCCTGGAGGAAGTAAAGGCCCGGCTCCAGAGCGAATTCAAGACGCCAGCGATCCTCCAGATCCTGCATCGAAATGCCTACGGCCTTCGTGTGGTAGTACTCATGATTGCCAGGGGTTACCAGCACTGGGCAATCCAGTGCATCGCGTATCATCCGGCAGAGCCGCAACAGGTCACCACCGTTGGTGGCATCGCCGGCGACCAGAAAGACGTCCACAGCGCCTCGCGGTGGCAGCAGATCATAGATCTCGGGCAGCGCATCCGGATCTTCAAGGTGGCAGTCAGAAATGAGCCCGATTCTCACAGGAAATCCCTTGTGTTTTGGGGTTAAAACCTGACCGGAACGCTAGCTTAATTTGCATGTATTGACAACCCAGGCTAACATCGCGGCTCGCTCACCTGAGGCCTGGAAAATGCTTGACCTAAACGCTGTGGAACAGCAAGATTTTTCCCTTACATTAAAACGACTCAACGCCCTTAAGGGTAAGCTGCCAAAGGCTATCGCGGACTTCATCAAAGAGTCCGAGATCCTCTCGTACGTAATCCAGTTCGACCCTTCTCCTAACCTCAGCTACACCAAGTGGCTGATGACGCGTCTATACCGCAACCCCGCGAACATCGCCGGCGAAATCCAAATCAGCAACGCTGGCTCGAACCGCGTCCGTACGCTCCTGGCGGAATTTGACGGTATCAAGCACAAGCTCGAGGTCAAAGACCGCGACATCTTCAACTACAGAACCATCGAGCAGTTGGAAGCTGTGCTGATCGAGCAGCGCAAAGGCCGCTTCAAAGCATCGAAGAAATACCTGAAACATTTGGATATCCACGAGACACTGCTGGATACCCTCGTGCACACCTGCGACGGCCTATCTGTTCATCGCCCGCGCAGCATTGAAGACGTCATCGTCATGACGGGTGGCGACCAGGCTTTCGACCTGCGTGGCGATGCCGTCTACAGAATGCTGTCCCGTATCGGCGAGGTCTACGTCTTCAACACCGACTACGGCCCTCTGGTTGGCGCCCTGCCGGCCCAAGGCGAGAAAGGCTACGTGGTCGACTGCACTGGCGAAGCGGCCATGTTCGAGGACGCTCTGAACCTTCACCAGGATGTCGACTGGGAACGTGCTCCAGAGATCCTGAGCTTGATGATCAAGATCGATCCAGCACTGCCCTTCGACATGGAGCTGGAAGTTGTCGAGCCCTACCAGGTTGCTCTGACCCAGTTCCCGCTGATCCTGCATGAAGATCGTGCCATCCCGGACGAGTTCCTGCACGAGTTGATGGAAGATCCTGTGATCGGTAAGGCCATCAGCGAGAGCCTTGAGGCCCGCTGAATCACTGTGAAATCCATAAGGGGGCGTCTGCCCCCTTTTTAATAACCATAAATTGACAGGTACCCATGACCAGATCGCTCAAGCCCCCGTTCCCCTTAGAAAACGTCGACGCCTCGTGGCTACCTCCTAAGATGGTCAAGTACGTAGCTGAGTACTTCAAAAATTTCATGTTTGACGAGGAAGAGTTCCTCTATCACGCAACCAGCCCGCACGTAAAAAAGAGCTGGGCCCAAAAGCGTGTCGTCGAGATGCACCAAAAGCTGAAAGAGAAGGGATGGCTTGAGCTGTGGTGCCTTTCCCTGATGGCTTATGGGCTTGATCCCGACGTGATGATCAAAGATGGGCACTACGAGAGCGGTTACATAAGCGTCGGCACGACGGCACTCGATGTGATGCTGCCAGAAACCGCGTTCTTGCATTCAAATGCAAAGCTGTTGGAGCTCTTGGACACCAATGCCACGAAGCTTATACAGCACGCGATTGCTGGATTCAGTGCACCTCGATCTCAAAAATTCAGCTTCGAACACGAGACGCAAATCCGGGCGCTGCTGGCGCTGGCGATCAACCAGAAGTCTGAGAACTTACCCGAGCTCGTTGAGGCGGCGACCGCTCCACCGATGACAACCAAGGCGGTTGCGGAGGCGTTTGCGCTGTACGGCTCCCCTTCTTTGCAAATCCTCACGGTCGCAGGTATTCAACTCACGGAGTGGAAGCATGCACTGAAGGGGGAAGGCACAAGACTGTCGAGAGGGTTTATGAGTGACTTCATCAGCTGTCTCGTGAACTGTGCATATTACTGGATCCTCGCCGGCACACCTGTCACCGACGCCGTCAGCGAAGTTCAACGCCGGCTTGAGTGTCTCGTACCTCTTCTCTTCCCAGGGCGTAAACCAGACGCCTACAAGGCCCACATACGCAATCAGCTGGGTCGTCTCCTTGCCAGGCATCCCGATGCCTGGGGCTGCTTTGGCTTTAAGGCCAGCGAACTGCTAGGGCCTTCCGTGCTTGACCATCTGGAGAGCCGTCGCGACGAAAATGCCTACACAGACGTCCTTGAGGGATTTCTGAGTGGCAGGACTGGCAAGGATTTCCAGAAGTTTGGCATCAAACAATTCAGCAAAAGTCATCCTGAGATCCGAGAACCCATCAACGTCGTACGCACAGGCTCGCGGTCGTCAGCCTGGTCGAGTCCGGATGGCAAGTATGACTCTGTCGCCCCACTGCTAAACCTGATGAAAGACCATGACATGTACCACCCCGTGCTAAAAGGCACGACTTCAGTGGACATCCTCACTGAGGGTAACTGCTTGAAAATACTCATGGAATTTCTGGAGACAGGGAGTCAACATAGCAAGGATGGATCCATGAGAGCCATTGAACGCTTCCCAGGTCTTGTCGATACAGTCCTGCCCAAAATCACGACTAAATCGCAAGCCAAGCGGATGGCGTCAATCCACCTCATGACCGCTGCACAACTGGCCACCTTCTCGCTTGAATTGCGAGGGGCCATTTTCCATACATCACTAGGCTTATAAGAAGGGTTAAATGTTGAACATGTTTCTCCGGCACCTGGTCTTCTTGATCTGTTTGTCCGGTGCGCTGCTTTGTGCGGCTGGTTGGGTGTATGGAGACCTGAGTTTCTGGTGCATGACGCCCTTCCTGGCGCTTAGCTTGCTCGGTATCTACGATCTCGTCCAGACCAAGCATGCGGTATTGAAGAACTATCCGTTGACCGGGCACATCCGCTACATGCTCGAGGGCATTCGAAGTGAGATCCGGCAGTACTTCATCGAGGGCGACCACGAAGAATTGCCGTTTAGCCGTTCTGCCCGTTCGATGGTGTACCGCAGAGCCCGTAACATCAATGCGGATAAGAGCTTCGGCACCCTCGACAACCTGTATGACCCAGCTCACGAATTCATCGCTCACTCTACTGCACCCGTTAAAGTCGATCCTGCGAGCCTTCGCGTTGTCATCGGGGGGCCTGACTGCAAGCATCCTTATTCGGCATCGCTTCTGAACATCTCCGCAATGAGCTTCGGTAGCCTTAGTGCCCGCGCCGTCCAAGCCCTGGGTAAAGGGGCAAAACTTGGCGGATTCGCCCAGGACACAGGCGAAGGAGGCCTGTCGAAGTATCACTTGGAAGCTGGAAACGACGTTATCTGGGAAATCGGTAGCGGCTACTTCGGTTGCCGCAATGAAGACGGCACTTTCAACCGAGACACATTCGCAGATAAAGCGAATGATTCGCGGGTGCGGATGATACTCATTAAGATTAGCCAGGGCGCAAAAGCCGGAAAAGGTGGAATTTTGCCTGGCGCCAAGGTGAGTAAAGAGATCGCAGAGGTGCGTGGTGTGCCAGTCGGGAAGGACTGTATCTCGCCTGCCGCTCACTCCGCGTTCGAAGGCCCTGTCGGGCTTATGGAGTTCGTAAAGGAGCTTCGCGAGCTGTCTGGCGGCAAGCCGGTGGGTTTTAAACTCTGCGTGGGGCGCATGGTTGAGGTTGCTGCGATGGTCAAAGCAATGCTTCATACCGGCATCACACCAGACTTCATCGTGATCGATGGCTCTGAAGGCGGTACAGGTGCTGCTCCAGAGGAGTTTTCTGATCACGTAGGCATGCCACTGCGTGACGGCCTTCTCGTCGTCCACAACCTTCTCAGAGGCGCCGGCATCCGCGACAAAGTCAAACTCGGGGCTAGCGGCAAGATCATCAGTGGATTCGACATTGTCAGGATCCTTGCTCTGGGGGCAGATTTCTGCAACTCAGGGCGCGGATTTATGTTTAGCCTTGGCTGCTTGATGAGCCAGAGTTGCGGATCTGGCAACTGCGGAGTGGGTATTGCTACCCAAGATCCTCGCCGTCAGAAAGCACTGAATGTCGAACTCAAAAGCGGCATGGTTGCCAACTTTCACAAGAACACGATGTACTCGCTTGCTGAGATCATGGGCGCTGCCGGCATCAAGGAAACGAGCCAGATCACCCCTGACAGGATCATGCGACGGGTGTCGGACAGCCGCATCATCCCCTACTCCGTTATGTACAACATCCTGCATCACGGGGAGTTGCTGGAGGGGCGTGGAGCACATCCGGAATATCGAGAGCTGTGGGCTGCGGCCAGGCACGACAGCTTCGAATGATCTGATCTGTAGTTGCTGATCACACCCCAGGCCATGTCCTGGGGTTTTTCATTCCGGCGTCGACCACAGGATGTTAAGATAAAACCTCGAGTGTGCATAAGCCTCCCCGCTCGCAAAAACCAGATGAGGCCCGCGTAGCGCCGCCCAGGGCCAGTCCGTAAAGGACAAGTACTGGGACGGTTAGGCAGCGGCTAACCACGAACATCGATGCGTAGCCGACCAGTGCCTGGCACTGAATAGCGATTGCACTGCACCTCAGACATGACAATAATGCGCATATATTGACAGTCGACTCGATGCGCATGCCTGTGACCCCTTTTCAGCTCTTCCAGATTACCGGGAACGAATGCAGAGCTCTGCCAGCCTTCCGGCCCGAGTTCGAGCGCCAACTCCAGTCCCTCGTCGAACATCACCTGACCACGCTTCTCAAAGCAACTTTCCTAGCCTCTGAATACAGCACAGGCAGTGAGCACGGCGGCAGGATCGATACTCTCTCCGTGGACGAGTACGGGGCGCCTCTGATCATCGAATACAAAGTGGACGAGGATCGGTCTGTCATCAACCAGGGGCTTTTCTACCTGGATTGGTTGGTGAAGCATCAAGCTGAATTCCAGCTCCTGGTGCAACAGGTGTGTGGTTTTGAAGCTGCACAGAAGATCGACTGGTCAGGTGCTCGCGTTCTGTTGATTGCCGAGTCGTATGCCAAGTACGACCTCGAAGCAGTGGCTCATCTCGACGCGAATATCGACCTGGTCACCTATTCCTGCTTTGCAGGTGGGCTACTGTCACTGGATACGGTGGCATCGAAAAGACGCCCGAACTACCTGATCAATCGGAAGCCGGCAACTCCAAAGCGTCCTGTTGTATCAGTGGCAGATTCTCTGGCCAGAGCGCCAGAAGAGAAACGTCGCTTGTTCGAAAAGTTCGTTCGCGGGCTTGAAGAGATTGCCAGCGACCTCCTGGTTGCAGACAAAGGCTCCTACTTCGAGTTCGGCCAGCTCTCACCGCTGGGACAGATCAGCATGACCACCACCCAGTACCCAAAGCTCCTCTTGGAGCTTTTCTGCAGCGTTGGCGAGTTGGAAGACCCCAAGCTGAACCTGAGGTCGACCAGGAAGGGATGTCAGTGCCGGCTCACCGACGATCTGGCGTGTGAGCAGGCACTTGAGTTGGTGCGATCACTCTACGCCCGTGCAGAGCGCCTGTAAGCGCTTAAACGTTCAGTTCTAGGGTGAACAGTTTGCCCACCTGATTGAGCGGCATCAGGTCAACAAATGGCTTCAATTGCTCACTGCTGAAGATCTCCCTGATCCTTTCGTACTGCTTAGGCGTTTTTGCCGCCTTGACTGACGCTTCAGGCCCGTAGTGCTCAATTAGGGTCTTATACAACCCACTGCCGTTGGCCTTCGTTGCCAATTTCAGGGCTTCATAGCAGTCTTTTGGACGATCAATATTTGACGGCCAGGCATTCATGCTGATCAGTTTGCGGTAGTAATCGAGAAAGAGCCTGTCTTCTTTCGGCGCCTCAAACACGCAGCCTTCACTTCCATTAACGAATTTATACCCGCCGTCGTAGAGGACATTCAGCTCTTCTGCCGTGATCAAAAAGCCTCTTGCTGGATCATGAAGCAGCCCAAACCTTTGGTTTCCTGCCAAAATGCTTTCTGGTGAGAGGTGCTCTGCATAACGCTTGTACAGGTTGATCCAAAACTCATCTTTGAAGGCCGCGAAAATCTTGTCCGCATCCTTGTTCTTTGCGGCGTAATCAAACAGCTCCCATGGGTGCTCATTTTTTATAGTCCGACGAGGGCGCTCTACCTTGTCGTGCTGCGCCTCACAGTATGCAGTCAGAATCTCAGCCGGAAAGAAGTCATCAGCGTAATCTACCGCCGCTTTCATGGCGTGTGGATCTATAGCGCCCAGCTCGAAAAACTCGAGACACTTCACATCCATGGAGGCCAAGCAGTAACCAGGCGGAATTTCCAACCCCATGTACTGGGTGTCTGAAAGCATTTTCAGTCTGCAGGTTTCTTCTTTCTTGAACGTCGTTTCAGCATCTGAGCTGTCACGGCGAATGAAGGATACATACAGATCTGTGCAAGGGAGCTGATCGAGCAGTGGGCATGGCTCACGACCGTTGTTCAAGTCCACGACATCAGTCATTGCCTCTGGCCTGGCGATATCGTCGAAGGAAATCTCGACCCCACTGCACGCGATTCGCTTTACAGCGCTGTACAGCTTGATCTCATCGATGCCTCTGACCTCCTCGGGCTTCACGTAGGCGAAGACACGCCCGTGAATCTTTGGCAGGGCCGAGACCTTGTGTTGATCGGCGAACGCAATGAGCAGCTCAGGATTATGGATTACACCCGCATCGATTCTGGGAATAGCGCCACCAAAAGGTGTTGGCTCTGTCTTTTCGCAGGCCTCCAAGAATTCATTTTTTGCAAAGCGCCCGATCATTTTAAACAGATCAACCCTTCCCTGTTTCACGGCATCAACCATGTGCGCTACAACAGCTTTGAACTCCTCGATGTTGGCAAAGTTCTTTCTTGGCTCAAATTGATGTTTCACTTCGACATTGTCTGCTTGAACTCGACCATTTTCAGGATCAAAAGTGATGATTGGCGCGGGCCTGCCAGAATTCACCAACAGGTTAACTATTTCAAAGTCACCCTTGAAAAACGCCGAGTACAAAACATTTCCGTAATTCTTGTTTAGTGCGTCAACAGATTCCTGGAGCATTGACCGTTTCATCCATGGCAATTCCAGGCATTCGAGCAAGTGCTTTGTCGCAGATTGATCCTGCGCCGGATACGCCGACACAAAGATATCCTTCACCCAGGCAGTTTTCGACCTGTAAGCTTCAACAGCGATGACATCCCTGACGTAATTTTGATCCTCTTCGTTGGCCAGTGGCACGATGTTATCAATCAGCGCTCTGACCATCGGCTCGTCAAGATTGTCGATAGCCTCTCTCAGGATGGATTTAAGAGAAGAGTAGGAACCGGCCATGTTGGAGCCTCGAAATGAGTATTTCTCATTCTAGGAGGCGCGAAAGATCAGTGTCAATTCGCTATATTTGTTGGGCATTTGACATACTTTGCCTATGCCCGAATAATCGTTCGTTTACATAGTCATGAGCACGTTATGCGCCTTCAAACAATAATCATCGCCGCCCTCATGACGGGCGGGTGTGCATCACACCAAGGTCAATCATCCCTGTTCGGTGAAAGCAAACCCAACCGTGGTATCCCGGTCGTCGATAAAAGCACCCACATCTTAAGTCCTGTGGTGATGAGGGGTGCTGAGGTGATCAGCAAGCCTGCCTACAGGGAGGCCGAAAAGCATGACCAGTTGGCTCAGGCCGAGGTCTTTGTGCCTGCCCCGCCGATAGCCTCCACAACGTTTACCGTTAATGAGCAGCCCGGCCAGCTAAGCCAGGCCGAGTTGACTGCGCCAGCCCCGGCCCCGGTTAAAGCGGATACTCCAGCCACAATGCAGGCTCCAGATGCTGCTGAGTTCAAACCGCTCGTAGTGTCCCAACCCCCTACTGTGGTGAAGACACCGGTCGACGCAAAACCGAAAATCAGCGCTGCAGAAAAGGCCGAGATCGACAGGCTAACGCTGAAGTATGCTGAGAGCGACGTCAACGCGGCCTACAAGCTCGCGAAGCTGCTCTACAAAGTACAACGCAATGAAGAAGCCGATGTGGTTGTCGACTACGCCGCGAGAAACAACAACGTCCCGGCCATGCTCCTGTACAGCGAGCGACTACTGAGCCAGGGCGACCTAATGAATTCAAACCAATGGCTTGAGCTGGCTGCAGACGCTGGCAGCAAAGAAGCCAAAGCGAAGCTTGGAGAGGGATCCCATGTCAATTAGTTGCATTCGTTCAAATCGGTTCGGCATTGCGATGGCCGGCGCGTTGCTCGTGGCCGGCTGCCAAACCACCCCGCCGACCAACATCGTCCCAGTGCTTGAGCCTGCACCAGCGCCGTTACCAGTGGAACCTCCGGTTGCAGAGCCACAGGCTGTGATCGATCCGCCACCGCTGGTGACTTCAACAGATCCATTCGGCATCGCCCTTCCTGTCCAAACGTCGCTCTCAAGTGATGAGCTCTATGAGCAGGCCAAGGCGCTGATGGAAGGTACCCCTACGGATGAACAGAAGGAATCGGCAGTCGTGTTGCTGAATCAATCTGCCGAGCTGGGCAATTCCGAAGCGATGCGTGTCTTGGGCCTTCTCAAGCTCAAGGAGGGCCCGGAGCAGGAAGCCCTGGCCATCGCCCTACTCGAACGCTCCGCGACCAACAGCGTACGTGCCATGCGGCAACTGGGGATCCTTTACGGAAACCTCAGCAACCCGCACCTCAACAACCCGCAGAAAGCCTTCGAGTACCTGTCGAAAGCCTCGGCCATTGGCGATGGCGAGTCGAGCTACTACCTGGCCAGGCTAATGCAGCGTGCTGGCCGGCCAGATGAGAGCAAGCGACTCTCAGCTCTGGCGCTGGAGCAAGGCTATCTCACCAAGGAAGGAAAGGCCCGCAAGGCGGTCGCCGAGCAGTCTGAAGGTGTTCTGAAGTCCTTTTCGTTGCAGCGCCAGGCGCAACGTGGGGATCCGGAGAGCATGTACCAGTACGGTAAGATGCTCCTCAGCAGGCAGGCGCAAGGCAGCCTGGTAGGCTACGAGCACTCCGCTGACTACGAGGCTTACTACTGGTTTAAACGGGCTTCGCTGATGGGTGACGAGAAGTCCTCATCCCAGGTGGCAGAGATGGGGGAAATCGAAGCGATGATGAGCAAAAGTCGAATGACTTATCAGAAGCTCGATAAGGTTCTCACCGGCAGGCGGTAACTAATGGGGCGCCTTTAGGGCGCCCTTTTTGGTTCAACGCTTCCCGATTTTCAAGTGCACCTGAACGATTTTCAGCAAGGCTTTAAGGCCTGGAAGCTCCATCCCACCCGGCTCCACCTTGCGGCCATACAGTTTCTCAAACTGGCGCACGACTCCCAGCAATTTCAGACAATGCCTACCAAGCATCTCCTCCCCCTGCTGCCTCAGCTTGTCAGGGACGCCGAACCTCGCCTCAGCGATACCACCGGCAATCGCACACAGGGTGTCAGTGTCACCGCCCACGTGGAGCCCGTTTCTGATGACTTCTTCGAACGAATTCGCCTGGAACACACAGGATAGAGCGGCTGGAATCGTGCCCTGGCACGACACGTCAAACTCGTACTCTCTGTTCAGCTCATCCAAATCCAGGCGCGTCTGGTACTCGTAGTAGTCATTCATGACCTCTTCGACCACAGAGGCTTCGACTCCATTGCGGAACATGAAAATGGCCAGGGCTACCGCCTGAGCGCCCGCAAGACCATGGCTATGGGCGTGAGTCACGGACGCTGTTTGCTGTGCTTCGATCATAACGCGCTGAACGCTTTCAAACGCCCAGCCTACAGGTGAGACGCGCATAGCGGCGCCGTTGCCCCAGCTGTAGTTGGGTTTGATGTAATTCGTGGAGACCTGAGCCCATTCCATGAAGCTTGGCCCGTACCCGTAGGTTGGGTACTGACGGCAATATTTTTGATATAAGTCGGTGTAGTTTTGATGCGTGATAACGGCATCAGCCGTTGCAATCGTCAGGATCGAGTCATCCGTGATAGTGGATTCAGGCCTGAACAGCGCGGAATTGCGGTCTTTCTCTTTTCGGAACTCCCAGTAGGAACCGGCGATGTCTCCAATAATCGCACCAATCATGCTTGCCCTGCCCTTTATTGTTTTTGGCAATTATCAGACTTTGTTTGCCGTTTTGAAAGCGTTATACACCCAAGTCAGCAGTGAACGCTCGAGCAGTGTATTTCTTCAAGGCAGGATCCTGGCAGATCAGCTTACCCAGGCCCCATTCAATCGCCTTCTGTACACGGAGCTCCGTTCGGAGAATCTCGCTGGGCTTAAACACACCATGTTCAAGTAGGCACATAACGCCGACTGGCGAGGAAAGGTCTTTGTTTGTGGCCCTATGGCCGGAAAACAGTTCGTCAGCAGCATTCATCAACAGCTTGCGCTGATTAAGGCGCACTGCAAGCGCAACCTTCCTTCGGATGATCGCTTCAGCATCCTGTTCGCTTATCTCGGACGCTGAGTCTCTATTGGCCTCGTGATACGAAGCGAACTGCCCAGCCAAGCCCAAGTCATCGCAACGCAGGTAATCCATACCCGCGTAGTACTCGCCGAGCTCCAAGTGCTTGGCCAGCGGATCCATTGCTTTGGTTCCAAATATGTCCTGGTACCCTTTTTCCTGAAGGCATGTCCGATGGGAGTCGAGGAAATTCTTAGTCGCCTCGGGGTTAACGAAATTCTGGATTCCCCTGATCCACGACGACATGCAGTACCTCACGGTGTCGAGCGCATCCTCCTGGCTCACTCCGCATTCAATCAGGGTGCTGGCGAACACCTCGGGCTCGTCGAATACGGCATCAACGGTTGCATGAAACCTTCTTAGATTGCCCCCACGGTAGGCCATGACAGACAGTGCGGCACGTTGATCTGTCGTCAAGCCAACTATCCTGGCTGAACCCTTGATAGTGTCCCAATCAGATCCGAACTTAGTCTGCCCTGTGGTTTCAATCCTGTGAGAAGCCAGCAGCTGTCCGTAGTGGATGAACCCTTCCGCCACCAATGCTCTTAGCGCCTCTACTGGCTTGTTGAGCGTTATGTCCTCGAATCGCTTGTACAGCAACGAGGTACACGCCACCGCATGCATTTCTGGCCCGGCTGTAAGCTTATCGAACCAAGCGCCGGCGTAATCATGCATCACCGGTGAGGCGCATAGGTATGGCAGGGAGTATGACGACGACAGGACTGCTGCAAAGATCTCGGCCTTCGCGCTGGAGTGATCAGCCTGGTCACCGCCACTCTCCAGGCTGACAGCAAATGCCCGCTTGAATAGCTGATCAAGCCGCACGAATCCTTCTTGTGGATCGTTACTCTCACTCTTGAGGTAACTCTCCACACCTGTGTAGTCAGGCATGTAGTGATGACACTGAGTAGCAGAGCACCACGGATAATCGCTGCCCAGTGAACGGCCAATAATTCCGGCCAGGTTGATACCTCGATCTAAAAATTCCTCGTGGAGCTTGAATTTGTCGACCTCTGATTTCTTCAGCCTGGCATGCAGCTCCTCCAGCAACTGTGCTTCGAAGACAGCCGGCTGAGCACCCATACCAGCCTTTGCTTTTCGCAGAATGGTTCCCACAACGACACGAACCCCGGTGACCACTTTTTTCATGCAAAACCTCAAAAACGAAAATGCCCAGCGTATGCCGGGCAATGTTCATACAATGATTTCAGTTCATCGTATCCAGGTACTTCTCGGCATCGAGTGCTGCCATGCAGCCGGCGCCTGCAGAGGTGATGGCTTGCCGGTACACGTGATCAGCAACATCCCCGGCAGCGAAGATGCCTATAACGCTCGTTGCGGTAGCGTTGCCCTCGCGACCACCCTGAACTATCAGGTAACCGTCTTTAAGCGCCAGCTGGCCTTCAAACAGGGAAGTGTTTGGCGTGTGGCCGATGGCGATGAATACACCGTCGACGGTAATCTGGTCGCTGGTGCCGTCATTGTTCTGCAAGCGGGCGCCGGTGACTCCCGTCTTGTCGCCCAGGACTTCGTCCAGGGTAGCGTTGAGCTTCAGCTCGATCTTTCCTTCGGCAACTCGGGCATTGAGCTTATCGATCAGGATCTTTTCGGCGCGGAAGGTCTCGCGACGGTGGATCAGGGTCACCTTGCTGGCGATGTTGGCCAGGTACAGGGCTTCTTCCACAGCAGTGTTGCCCCCGCCGACCACAGCCACAGGCTTGTTGCGGTAGAAGAACCCATCGCAGGTTGCGCAGGCCGACACACCCTTACCCATGAATGCTTCTTCCGATGGCAGACCCAGGTAACGAGCGCTGGCACCGGTGGCGATGATCAGGGCATCGCAGGTGTACGTTGCGCTGTCACCGGTCAGGGTGAATGGCTTGCCGGCGAAGTCCACCGCGTTGATGTGATCGAAGGCGATTTCGGTCTCGAAGCGCTCGGCGTGTTCACGCATACGCTCCATCAGCGCTGGGCCAGTCAGTCCATGCGGGTCACCTGGCCAGTTATCGACCTCGGTAGTCGTGGTCAGCTGACCGCCAGCCTGTACGCCGGTGATCAGCATCGGTTTGAGGTTTGCCCTGGCCGCGTATACGGCTGCTGAGTAGCCTGCGGGCCCAGAGCCCAGGATTATGAGCTTGCGATGAATGTGGGGCATTACAAGAGCTCCTACAGCTGCACCACTCACGGTGCAGCAAAGTTAAAAACAGTGAGAGTTAAAGCGACTTGGCATTCTCGGCCAGGTAAGCGGCGACACCGGCAACGTCAGGCTTCATGGCCTTCTGGCCAGGTCTCCAGCCCGCTGGGCACACTTCACCATGCTCTTCGGTGAACTTAAGCGCCTCAAGCACCCGGATGACCTCACCCACTTCCCTGCCAAGCGGAAGGTTGTTTACCACTTGGTGCTGCACGATACCCGCCCGGTCAATCAGGAAGGTGGCTCGCAGTGCGACCCCATCGGCGTGCTCGACACCATAGGCTTGCGCGATCTCATGCTTGATGTCGGCCACCATCGGAAAGTTGATTTCGCCAATCCCGCCCTTCTCAACCGGCGTGTTGCGCCAGGCGAAGTGTGTGTACTGCGAATCCACAGATACGCCAACCACCTCAGCACCCAGGGCCTTGAACTCTGCCAACCTGTTCTGGTGGGCGATGATCTCGCTCGGGCAGACAAAGGTGAAGTCCATCGGCCAGAAGAACAGCACTACGTACTTACCCAGAAGGCTCGACAGCTGAAAGCTCTCGGTGATCGTTCCATCGCCCAGGACAGCGGCGGCAGTGAAGTCAGGGGCTTGCTTGTTAACCAAAACACTCATGATTGAACTCCTTGTTTCGATGACCAATTCTTAAACATACGCCATCAATTGACAAAGACATTCAGATCAATAGTGTCGATAGACAGTGCCTATTTACTGAACTCGAATGTTGATTTCCAAGGCATCTTCCAGGCTCAGACTGGCCTCGCGGTGCACATAGGCCTCACCCACAAGCTCAGACACAATCAACCGGCGTTCACCGCTGAGTTGCAACGTCATCGCATCAATTCCCTGGAAGGCTATGACCACAGGAGAGTTCGGATTGAAGAGGTAGATTGCGCCATCCTTCGATACAGCCAAAATTCCCTCGTTAAGGGGGAACGACCCCAGGTGGGGTGGCCAGATGATTGCCGCAAATTGCCCATCAGCATTGGAACCCAGGGCAATGTCAGCCGGTACTGTGTGTGTTACATCCAGGATCATTCGGTACCCCTTTTCAAACCGTGATTTTAACATGCGTAGCCCACCGATCCCAGACGAAAAACCCACCTCGAAAGGTGGGCGGCGTGTGTAAAGGACAAGCCTTACGGCGCAAACGTAGGCCGTGCTCCTGCGTGATCACGGAAAGCGCGAACCTCCCGCCTCAGGTGCTCTTCGCCCTTGGCAAGAACCTCATTTTCGAAGCTTTCACCGTGGTGCCTCTTAAAGGCCTCGATGAAAACGCCGAGATCATTGTCGGTTAAGCCGGTGACTTCCTTAACCAGCTGACCATTGAGGCGAGCCCTTTTGGCCATCACCCCTTCTAGTTCAGCGATCTTCAGGTCGTATTCTGCCTTCGCCTCCGGGAAGTACGCCATGACACACCTTCCCTATCGAAAAAACTAAACTCCCAGCTCCTGGGTGAAGACCTTTCCACGCTGTCTTACGCTGAGCTTTGGCAAGCATTCTTCCCAGTTCAGCTTCGCGTGGAGGGATTTGACTTTAGAGGTATCGAGGCCCTCGATCAATGACTTTCTGTCAATCATTGTATCAACCATGTCACGGTACAGTCCGTAGGCTCCATTGAAGTTTACGGTGACCCCCAACTGGCCCATTATGAGCCCGTGCAGAGTCTTCTGTTTGCTCCCTGGATTGAGTGCCTCGGAGATCTGACTCAAGGCTAGATGCAGTTTCATGAAGGCCGGATTCATGAAAAGGCCTGGGTTAACATCAAGCGGTTCGTTGAACAGCCCCAGCACCGATCTCTGTAAAGCGGCTACCTGACCACTGTCCTTGTGAAGATTGCCGAACCAGAAATTTAAGCGCTTAGCATCACCTGCGACCTCGCTCTGCAGGTAATCAGCGACCACTTTATCCAGGGGCTCGCCGGCATAGAGAGGCTTCGCAAGCTTCTGGGTAAACTCAAGCGAGTCCAGGAGGTAATCCGGGGCTTTCATGAACTCACCGCTCCAGATCGCGATATTCTCCAATGGGGCCTTGGCACTGTGGATCAGAGCAATCAATGGCTTGCTTTGCGACCAGGTATCGCCCCGTCCGTAGAGCTTCATGACATCGTTGAAACCCTTCTTCGTGTTCTGGGAGAAAAACAATGCGCTCTCCCCCTCCGCCGCAATAGCCAACAGGCCGGAGGCAACTTCAATCCGCTCCATTTCCCTGCCGTAGAATTTGGGATTGCTCCCGATCACCATCCCGGACGGAGTGAAGCCAGTGAAGAATTTTGAAAGAGGCTTGATAGCCGCATGATCACCGAGCTCGTGGAGCTTTCGGATGGGATTGATTGATGGAAATTGCCAGGTGAACTTATCCGGCCACTTCGCAATTGCTTCGGCATCGTACAGGCTGCCCATCAAATGGACTTTGCTGTCGACTGAGGTCAAGCCATGCATGGTCTGATGAAGGGCGCAGGCATCAGCGATTTCCTGAAACTGCCCGCCCCGGATCATGTCCATAACCCGGCGCTCAATCGCAGCGCAGAGCTCTGGCTCGGGATCCTGGAGGTTTCCCAGCATGTTGAGTTGGTCAACGAGTGGGATAGCGTCGAACTTTGATCTTGTCATGTAAGTCTCCTTTGACTTTAAGACTATCAAAGGAGACTGCCCCAACAGAACTACTTATGGCTTGTTCACGCCAATTTCGTCGAGGTACTGCTGGTACGCTTCTTCACGAAGGTTCGGCTGTTTCAGGCCCTGATAGCGGTTCTTCGGCGCCGGCAGAGGCTCTGCTGCGTAAAGGAGAATTTCATTCCCTTTCGCATACTCATACGTTTTGTTGAGGAGGTATTGGCGCAGGTCTGCTTTATTCATTATTAACTCTTTCGGTTAACTTTATGGTGCGATTTATCGTGTCTGGGGAACAACAAGATTTTCGCTTATTACTGAATTATAAATTGTACAACTTGGCGAGGTCAATATATTGGCTTTGTTGGGGGTGTAATCGCTCAATTGCGCGAAGCGCCTACCAGCGGGTGCGGCCCAACCGGGCCTTATAGCCACGCAAGGCGTCGAATAGCTCAGCTGCACCTACGCGTTCAGTCAGGTTAGCCAGGGTATGGCTGGCGCCACGTCTACGCGATTACGCAAAGCGTCCTAAACTCAAGGGGGCGGCAGATTGTAGCCAGTCCAAGGACTCGAATCGGGGGACACCCCTTCCCTGTTCCGGGTGGAACAGTCAGGGGTGGGACAACCGCTTCGCTCGGACGGCAAACGATTGAGGGTGTCTGGAGGATTTCTCAATCAAAAGATAAGGCCCTTGCGGGCCTTGTAGCCAATCCAAGGATTCGAATTGGTATCGTCTGAGGAGTTATTGGTCGGCAACCACCAAACCAGCCTTTTCGCTTGCGGCCTGGATCTCGAACATATCGGTCATCAGGTCGTTCAGCAGAGGTTTGTTCTGAACGATGATGTTGATCATACCCACAGTATCAGTTGGGCAAGCATCTTTACGACCACACAGTTCCAGGAGGCCTTTTGCGGTTCTGTGGCCGATGGAGACCACGCCATTTTCCTTCAGCGCGGCATATCTTTGCACCATTGGAAGGCCGGCAGTCTTGCCGGAATTGTAGGCATAAGCAACCTGAAGTCCACCTGCAGTCGCTTCATCAAGCATGACCTTGAACTGGCGAGCAGTCAGCTTTTTGCTCAACTGCCAAGCTGGGTTTGCTGCTTTGACGTAGGCTTTAGACCCGATCACGTAGGCGTTTTTGCAGTGGATCGCCTCGTGCATCAAAACACCCTCATCATTCTGCGCCGCATCAGTGGTAAAAATGATCCCACAGAATTTTTGGCTCGGGGTGTTCCCTGGAATTCCGCCGCCAGTGATCGCGTAAGCCCTAACTCCGTTCTCAGGGCTCATTTTGTCACTTACTTTATCAATCAAGTAAGAAACAGTTTTTACATTCAAACCAGTCTTTGGGTAAGCCTCATAATCCATTTTCTTCAGGATGCGTCCACGGTCTTTTGCCGGGATGAACACAGGAACAACTTCTGGTGGCAGCAGGTACTGAACTTTCTTGTACAGAGCGTCACCTTCTGAGCCAGCCTCGTAGATGTTCACGGCCTTGGCCGGCGCTGCCGTAGCCAGCCCAAGTGCTAGAAGTGCATACCTCATGAACACTGATTGGAGCTGAGCCATGGGAATCTCCTATTCGAAGGCTCTACAGCCAATTCGAATCCTTGGACTCGAATTGGCGTATTCGTTTACTTATTGGTCAGACAACACTAAACCAACTTTCTCGCTCGCTGCCTGAATCTCGAACATGTCGGTCATCAAAGCATTCAGCATGGTCTTGTTCTGAACAATGGTGTTGATCATCCCCACGGTATCAGTAGGGCAAGCATCTTTACGACCACACAGATCCAGCAAGCCCTGGGCTGTTCTGTAACCTATGGAGACCACACCATTCGACGTGTGGCTAGCGTAGGCTTTTACCATCGGCAGCCCGGCAGTTTTGCCGGAATTGTATGCATAAGCTACCTGAAGACCACCAGCAGTCGCCTCATCCAGCATGCCCATGAACTGACGGGCAGTGAGTTTTTTACTCAACTGCCAAGCCGGGAAGGCTGCTTTTTTGTAAGCATCCGTACCGTTCACGTAGGCGTTCTTGCAATGGATCGCTTCATGGGTCAGAACGGTTTCGTCTTTCAGAGCAGCCTCTGAGGTAAAGACAATGCCGCAAAAACGTTGACGCTTATCATTACCTGGAACCTTATTGCCAGTTAGCGCATAAGCTGCAACACCATTCTCCGCAGTCAGTTTTTCGCCAATCCGATCCATGAAGTACGAAACAGTGTTCACAGTCAGACCAGCTTTCGTGTAAACGGCAGCGTCCATGTCTTTAAGAATACGCGCCTTATCTTTCAGCGGGATGAAAACCGGCACTACTTCTGGCGGTAGCAGGTACTGTACTTTCTTATACAGTGCATCACCTTCCGAGCCAGTTTTGTAGATGTTTTCGGCATGGGCCGGCAAAGCTGCGGCCAGCATCAGAGCTGGAATCGCTAACTTCATCAATACTGTTTTAAACCGGGCCATGCTGAATCTCCTATTTGTTATGTCCAAGTATATAGTTTGTTGATTTTCTGTCAATACATATCTACTGTTATTTTGACATCAATAGCACAAACCAATTCGAATCCATGGATTGGCTATAACCCGGCCCGGATGGGTCGGTATTTCAGACTCCCAATTCACTGTAGAACATCCTGCCTTTCTGCTGTAATTCCATATTTGGGTGACCTCCAAGTGTTTTGGCGCTTACACCACAAGCTCTCAATTCATCAAAGATCCGATGCTGCTGGACTGGTGTGGCATAAAACAACTCCTGGTGATGCTCTATGAAAACCTTCGCCCATGGCTTTCGTGGCGGGGCTAGCCGCCATTCATCTCCAGCCACCAGATTCTCCATCCAAAATGCAGCTGGCTGGTGTGGTACCACAGTAGATTCCAAGCGCTTATCAATCGATTCACTGGATACCCTGGCCGGGCGATTGATCCATAGGTGTTTCACATGATTTTCAGAGATGCCAAGTGGATCCCCCGCGTGGATCTGATCGATGTCCAGGCCTAACAATTGCGAATAATTGTCGGCATTCTCAAAAAAAGCGAGTAGCTGCCATTCTGGCCAACTGGTGCGACTCTCTCCTGACATCGCCAGCACGCGCTCTACCGGAAACACCTGGGAGGCCGTAAACCGCCGCTCACCCACCAGATTGGACTCAACGATGCCAGACACTGCGCTGAGCCATATGGCCTCTCTCACGCGGGCTTCAGAGGCGCTGATCCAAATATCTGCACGAGGATCCGCCACCGATAACTCAGCACTTACAGCAGATGTCAGCAGCTCTGGAGTATCAAGACCCAGTAAGCTTTTGAACGCCCCCCATTCGTCTCTGGTAAGAGAGGCTCTACCCCGCTGGGCTAAACGCAAAAATACCAGTCTGGAATGCGGGACAACATCCTCGAGAATGTCATTCAAACTGAACTTCAACCGTTCATGCAGGCGAGACAGCAGCCTTGGCCCTTGGCCAAGAACATCGATCAGCTCCTTGAGGATCCCCTCCCCTGATTTTCCCTGGGAGGCTTTAAGCAGCCCATACAGGTACCGGTCGACCGTTACATCCTCAACCGAACGACCCCAGGCCGGCTTTTCAGTCACCTGATCCAAACGACGCAACTCCTCACCGAAGGAAAGCCAGAAATCAGGCTGCTTCGCGTTAGAGTCAAAAAGGAACGTGTCGGGATCAGTGTCTGGATTCGCCGCAGAATAGGACTGAAGGCTTGGCATCACGTAATGATGTTCAAACCGACTTTCAAAGGATTGCATTGATGAAGTCCCTAAAACGAAAGAGCCTGGCGCTAGGCCAGGCTCTCTAGGTTAGCCCATCGAGGGCGTGTCATCCATGATCTTGGCTCGCTGTGTAATCTCGTTCATGTAGAGCTTCATCGCCTTCTCGTCCGTATTGCTCGGCAAGGCCTGCGTCTCGATCATGTTCACAGCTGGAACCACCTTGCTCGACGCGTGCTCAACGCCCGTCGCCAACTTGGCAACATGTTCAGCGCCGGCAGCCGGGCTTGGCATGTCGATCACCAACTTCTGGTGATCGAAGATCAGGTTAGGGTTGTCCCCGATGATCTCTTTGTTGGTTTCGTACACGTGGTTCACCAGCTTCTGGATCTCCGCATTGCTGGCCTGGCCACCGTTGGCTTCGAGATGACGCTCAGCGATCTTCCACAGGCTGTCGCCGTGCTTCACCTCAACTGTTGGAGCAACTGGTGCTGAAGGTGCCGCTGGTGCCGCTGGATCAGTTGGCGTTGCACCTGCCACCGGAGTTGCACCGGCTACCGCAGGATCAGTGCTAGCCACTGTGTAACCAGCCGCAGAGTTCGCCGTTTCAGCATTATCCAGTGCAGCAAAGGACTTCGCTGGGTCAACACCATCGACAACACGTGGATCAACTGCCTCAGCAACAGAGCGCAGATGGTCAGATGCAGCCACACCAACGCTATGCGCCGCTTCCGACGCCACAGTTGCCGTCGTGTGAGCCACTTCCGTCACCGCAGCTACCGAGCTGTGCAGCAATGCGGCACTGTTCTCGGCAACCACATGGGCTGCGTCCTTCACGAAGTCGATGTTACCCAGAGCGACACCCAGGCCGACCAGGGCAACAACCTTACCTGCGGTTGCCCACTTGCTGTTGCTTACGGTCTCAGCTACGCCCTTAGCCTTATCGACCTTGGCGCGGACTTTGGCCTCGTCGATGTTGAACGTCTTGCTGACGAACTTGACCGACTTGTCTTCGAGCGTTTTGGCCAGGCCTTGCACGGTTGGGTTCTCGGCCAGTTTCGACGCGAGGAACGAGATACCGGTAACGCCGGCCTTGGCCACGATACCGCCCGTTGCGCAACCCACGATCAGGCCAGCCCATTTCAGCGAACGCTGAACCTTGTCGTTGCCGAGTGCCTCAACGATGGTCGCCTTGTGGCTCTTCAGGCGATCCAAGATGCCAGGGCCTTCGGTTTCGAAGTGGTAGTCATGAACCTGAGACATTGCCCAGTGATCCAGAACATCCTTCGGCATTTTGCTGATGGTTTTCTCGTCGTAGCCGGCCTTGACCATCAGGTCTTTGCCCGACTCCAGCTCAGCAAGCGCCTGCGCCTGCTTGGTGTACTCAGGGTAGGCTTCGAGCACCACCTTGGACATTTCTGCGCTCAGCGCAATGTTGCCCAGCGTCAGCGGCAGGACATCTTTCGAGTGCTTACCGAGCTTGTCGGAAACAGCCTTGATACCGACTTCTTCGTCACCCTTCTTAAGGGCACGAAGCCAGACGATTTGTGCAGTCTTGATCGCGGTGGCATCTGCCATGTCCATTGGCTCGGCCAGCTCATCAAGCGGCGTTGGAGGATTCAGCTTACGCTTGGAGTCCTCGACGTGCTGCAGGCCTTCTTCCAGGAGCGCTTCTTGCTTGGCCTTGAAGCCGGCGATCATTTCTTCCATACGAGCATCGTACTCTGCCTGACTTTTGGCAGCAGCTTCGTTGGCGATCTCTTCAGCAGTTTTGCCTGGTGCAGGCTCGGCAGCTGGTGCCTCAGGCACAGGCACGGCGTTAGCGATTGCCTGGACTGCTTCGTCAACAGGCTTTGCCGCGACCTCCTCCACGGAGACTGGCTTAGACTTATCTTCACTGATGTTTTGAGCCTGGCTCATGGAGTAACTCCTGTTTTTATTATTCTGCGTACTATCAGCCTACCATAGGCATTTTTGTCAATTGAAGCGTTTTATTTAGCCGGCATGTTTTCTTTCGGCGATGCCGGTAAGAGCCCAAAAAACGAATCAACAATATCTGCTGCCCTGTCAAAACCGTCGAGCTTTTGACCCACTTCTTTGAACACATCCTGGACTTCACGTTGCTCTGGCGTGGCTGGCTTATCACCTAGCATTTTGCATTCCTTCGAAAGAGTAATTGGCCTGTTTTTGCTGTAGTTTTGCGAGGCCATTGTACTCCGGATTCCCTGCCGCGATCACCAGTTCACGCTCGATAATGTTCCTGCGACGGTCGATACCGGCTGCAATCGATGTCTTGATTCCCTGGGCACCAAGCCAACCATCCACCCGCTCAAAGCTATCGACCAATCGATCCATCTTCTTGAGGTAAATCTGGTTGATGCCTTTCGTAACTGCGGTCGCAGAGAAACCAGCTCTGAGCGCCCAGGCAGCGCCAGCCTTGGCCTGGTAGTGACTCGATACGAGCCCCTTGTTCAGCGACTTAACCGCCACGCTGACCTTAACCCTGTTCTCTTTGCTCGGGTCTTGCTTAAAGGCTTCCATGGCAGCTATGAGCTTCCTGGAACGTTTTTCAACTTCAATCGAAGAGTCGACAATTTTACGGAATGTCTGACGCATTCTCTTCGTCAGCCAGTCATCGACCATTGCTCCCAGGACGGTGCCGTAGGGCCGGCGAGCTTCATGCGCCTGATGCAGAGGCTTGTTCATCCGGTTGGCGATTTCATTGCGAGCCATCAGCTTCGCAGCAAAGTCCAGGTTGCGCTGGGACTTCGGTATCAGCGCTATCTCCGCCAATGCGTACTGATCAAACCGACCGTGAAACTCGAAAGAGATGCTCAGAATCTCCTCAGCACAGCCCTGTAAAACCTGTTCAAGATCGTACTGGCTGATGTCTTGAGGACTAACGCTCATGAGCGCAGCCAGCTCGTTGTGGTTGCGCTTAACGAAATCGGCCAAGGCCGTCTGGAAGTAGGGATTGTGGGCAGACATCGAATTTCCTCATGTGCATGCTCAACAATTGCACATGAGGAAGGGTGGCATCAAATGCCCGTTTGCTTAAGCGGCAGCCTCTGCCACCTGGCATGACTCGAGCAGGCCGAACTCCATAGCCTCTTCGGCCTGGCGGTGCTTGATCGATTTGGAGTGGTCGGGTGCTTTGCACATACCGCAGCTGCAGATAGTCCGGGTCTGGACGCGCATGCCGATTTCGCGAGGAGTGAGAGCGCGTTCCTGGTACCAATCGCGCTTCACACGGTCTTCCATGCGGAAGGCCTGCTTACGGCGCATGCCACGGTTACCACGAAGTTCGCTTTTGAGCTGATCCATACTGATACCCCTTAATCTGTGTTAAGTGCCGGGTTTCGTCGCCTTGCAGCTGCCCCCTTAAGGCAATGCAGTTGGTTTCATAGGATGCGGAGAAAGTGGCGACCACGATCCTAATCAGTGAGGTCAATTTACCACAAATGTTCTGGCAAATAAAAAGCCCACCGCTGTGGGTGGGCCTTTCACCAGCAAAATCAGCTGATCACACCTTGGACTTTTGCATCCAATCGTTCAGCAAGCTGTAAGCCACAGCCAACAGGGTTGGGCCAAGGAAAATGCCCATGAAGCCGAAGGCTAACATGCCCCCGAAAATGCCGATCAGCACCACGATCAGCGGCAGAGTACCGCCACGGCTGATTAGGATCGGTTTCAGAATGTTGTCGACACCGCTGACAACCACAACACACCAGATACCGAGGAACGCCGCCATACCGTATTCGCCCTGGTACGCCATCCAGCCTACAGCCGGCAGCCATACAAGCGGTGGGCCCATCGGAATCAAGCTCAGGAAGAATGTCGCGATACCAAGGAACAGTGCCCCCGGAACGCCGGCAATCGCAAAACCGATCAGTGCCAAGACAGCCTGAGCAGCAGCCGTACCGATAACGCCGTTGACCACGGACTGAATGCTTGACCCAACCAGGTTCACGTAGTGCCCTGAGCGGCTTCCAATCAATCGCGCCAGCAGGGCATTCACAAAACTAGCGATCTGCGTCCCGCTACGGTAGAAAAAGAATACCAGCACCAAGCTCAAAGCAAGTTCTGCCATCCCACGGCCTACCTGGGCAGTGCGGGCCAGCAACCAGGTGCTTACGTCGCCAGCATACGGACGGAATCGCGCAATGATGTCTGCCCCCTCCTTGTCTACCCTTACCCACACCTCAGTGGCCTTGGCGCCCACCAGAGGGACGTTGTTGAGCCAAGTAGGCGCCGGTGGCAAACCATCGACCCACAGCCCCTTGATCAGCTCCATAGCCGGCCTGGTGTGCTCACCGATGTTGATTGCAAAAAAGAGCAGCGGCACGGCGACGATGAGTACCCAGAAACCAGTCAGCAAGCTTGCCGCCAGAGTTTCGCGGCCATTGCATTTGCGAGTCAGCCACGTCATCACTGGCCACGTCGAAAAGGCCAAGACACTGGCCCAGAACAAGGCAGGCAGGAATGGCGCCAGCACCAGGAAACTGGCTACCAGCAACGCCAGCAGCAAAATGAGTGAGATCACTCGGTCGTTCAGGGACATCCAACAAACTCCGTCAATTAGTGGGCTTCGTTTATATCACGAGACACAAAGAATCCACAGAAAAGGCTAATTCTGGGGACTTTGTACCATCCGGCACTTGCGCAGAATCAAAAAAAGCCCCAGAGCGGGGCTTTCTTGCGTCATTTCCGGCGTGAGCCACTCTTGTCCCGATCTCCAAAGCCAAAGACCAGGCGGTACAAGAAACAAATCAGGAAAATTGACGAACCTACCAAATAGCTAGCGATTAGGAAGCGAGCTAGCTCAGGGTGCATACGTTGACCTCACTGAAACTCTGCGCAGCCCAGGTTCGCCAGCTGGTCGGCTCGCTCGTTACCTGGATCGCCGGTATGCCCGCGCACCCAAAGCCACTCGATGGAATGGCCGGCAATGGCCGCATCCAGGCGTTTCCACAAATCCACGTTCTTCACCGGCTCCTTTGATGCCGTTCGCCAGCCGCGCTTCTTCCAGCCGGCCATCCACTCGTTGAGGCCTTTGATCACATACTGGGAGTCTGTGGTCAGTTTCACCTGAGAGCCTGCCGGCAAGGCCTCAATGGCGGTAATTGCGCCCAGCAGCTCCATCCGGTTGTTCGTGGTCAGCTTCTCTCCACCGTGGTGCTCGGTCGTTACGCCGTCTACGGTTAAGACGACCCCCCAACCGCCCGGCCCAGGATTTCCCTTGCAGGCGCCATCGGTATACGCGACAACTTGTGGCATCGGCACCTCAGTGCAAGATCGAGCGAAGCGCGATGTCGGCTTCTCTCAAAGAAACGGAAAATTGTGAAGGCTGGGCCGTGTGGAGCCCATCGCAGTGGAAATCTTTGAGGGACAAGCCCTGACTTCCGATATTCGCAAAGCCCAGACCATGTTTCTCGCACATTTCGGACGCAAATGGTCTTACTTCATGGTTGAAGTACAACATGAACCCTTCATCGCCGTGCCGTTCTTTACGGAATCCGCCCACTTCACCTTTGGAATCGGCTTCGAGCAAAATGCTGTTGATTACAGCCTCGTCGATCAGACCATCTTCCTCTTTAACCCGGTTAACGAAAAAGAGTGGAAGAGTGTCCTTCTGATCAGGATCTTCGTTGAAGGCCCTGAGGTCTTTCAGGAAGCGTTGGGCGCTAACACTGAGTGTACTGCCCAATTGGGACGAGTTAACCTCTTCGCCAAACTCTACAAACTGGCGAAGTATTTCATGCTTCGATACGGTCATTGGTTGATTCTCCATTACGGCCCCGATTATAGCGGTTCTACGATGGCAGTCAATTGCCATCAAGCAGACACTAAGGGGCAATTTCCTGAATTATTTGGTACATGATTCTGGCATCTTCCTGAGAGTTATTCGGGAACACTCTCTCCAGAGCTTCTTCGTAGATTGCGGCGACTACGTCTGCGTCAAAAACGTCGGTGATGATCACAATCTCAAACGCTCTCTGTACGCCTACGTCGTTGAACAGCTTGTCGACCCACCGCTTGTCGGAGACAGCATCGATGAGAAGGGTCTGCCCCTTGAATTCAAGGTTCATAGAGCGGCAGACCAGGAAGGGATCATGCCCATCATCGATCAGTTTGTCTCGGCTGAGGCCGTGAAGCTCCTCGGCTGCATCATCCCAATGTGTCCAGTATTCGAGTGGACAGATGATGCGCCCCCAGCTTCTCCCTTCAGGGCCTGCGACTCCTATGCTGACTGGGAAAGAGCCCTTGTCAGCTTCGGATCCTGAAGACTCGACATCCATGACCAATCTCAAATTCGACATCTGGGAATCACCCTTCCTAGGCAGACAAAACGTTACGCTCGACAGTAAACTAAATCAGTTCAGCATAGGAAGTGATTTTTTCACTAATCGCTCTTGTGGTAGAGCCTTTCCGTGCTTTTTTATGACACTCCAAATTTGCTGTAGCGAGGGGTCAACTAGATTGTCTAACACCCCTACAGCACCAGAAATTTGAAGAGCAAATCGTTCGGAGTTGCCTTTCGCCACTAGTGCGTCAAGCTCGCCTGTCGGAGGCGCGACCATCGAGACAAATCCTGGTAGCGATTTGGCAATGACGATGCCCTGCGGATCGTAGTCAACGAAGGCAAAAACCGGAAGTCCTACCGCCTCCAGCAACGCCTTGGAATTATCGTTCTGGTAGACAGGGTCTCCCCGATACAGCACCAGAGGATTACCCTCCAATCCTTGGATCAGAGCAACATGATCCGAATCCTCGAAGCATTCCCAGTTCTCAATCACCAGCACCGAGTCGTGCCGGGCGTGCTCAGCGACCCAGCGCCAATTGACGTCAAGGTTCGATCCCGGTGGGAGCGACAAGCTACCATGAGAAAACATCAATGGCCTGTCGACCAAGGTCTTGATTGCCACGCGCTCATCTCGCACCCGGCGACTCGAATCCTTCTCGTTGTTGCTGATTTTTGAGGCTTCAGCCCGAGTTAGATCGTTCAAGGTGTCAGGATCTGTGCGCCAGTCCATACCTCCCTGGGACATCAAGAAACCCTTGATTCGCTCAATCTCACTGAGCTGGAAAAGGCGCTTTGTACCCAACCGACGCCCTAGACCATACTCTTCGCAAAACTCCTCTAACCCCTTACTGCAAGGGTACTCTTCACGACCCCCTTGGCAGATCAGCAAGAGCGTCTTCTTCAGGCTCTTTTGCATGCACTTATATCCCAGACTAGTACGTTCCCGCTTCTCACATCCTCGGGCTCAGTCATCCGAGTGATGGTCAGACCGTCGATCAGCGGAGCGCCTGCGTTTTTACGGCTATCGATGGTGCTCATCAAGCACAGCAAAGTTATTTTTGGGTCGATGGTTGCGAGTTCCGGCGTCGAGGCAAGGAACTCTCTGGCCGAAACAGGCTTCTCTGAATCGTTCGCCGCTTTCAGGTAGTTGATGATCGCTGCCTCTACCGGAGTGACCTTGATTTCCACGACCTCTACCGCATCGTCCTCGATCAAGACCCCAACGCTCCTCACCTTACGAGGGACTGCATTGAGAGACGGGATGGTGCGAGCGGTATCAATCAAACCTTCACTGATTTCGTCGCGGCTCAAATCCGGGCTGGCTGTAATCGCAATCCCAGAGGACAGGTAAGCCCAGTCCGGAATGTACGGATACTCTTCCGCATCACGGGGTTGATACCCAGGGTTCTTTTGAAGGAACAAACCCATCGAACGAATTCGTTTGGCGACCTGGCCGATTTTGCGCTCTTTATCCAAGAAGGCTTTCAGCACACTGGTAATATCGAGCAAGATCGCACGCCACCCGGACAAGCGATCCACAATATGGCGATAGTACACAGTGTTCAGCGGTTCAAACGCCAACGACGATTCTAGAACATCCAGGAAGTCACGATTCTGCAACGCTGTAAGCGTGTCATCGATTTTCTTCATCAACGACAGGTAATAATCATTCTGTCGCAGTTTTTCTTTGTAGGTCTGCACATTGGCGAAGTTGTTGTCGGTCAGCATTCGAACACGCATGAGCAGGCCATCAACCTCCTCCGACATTTCAAACACAGCGGCGTCGAAGTCACTCAGGTAGATTTCTTGGTCATCTGTACGACCTTCATCTCTCGCCTTACTGAACTCCTCGACCAAAGTACTTAAGCGGTAAATCTGATCCGCGAAATTGGAGGACACGGTGTAGTTACGGAACCGCTGGAACACCTCATCGAGATGCTTGCTCAGCGTGCTACCCAGGCGGAAGGACTCCTCCCGCATACCGTCTGGACGCATGACGCGGAACTGTTGCAGCCGGCGAACTGACTTTTGGTTCTGCTCAGTCAGCCCAACCGTACCCCCGCAGTAGGCATCGGCGATGAGGTGTCGGTCTTTGTACAGCATCTCGATGTACGCCACGATGTCATCATGGCTTTGATTGCCCGTCCGCGTGCCGCCCTTCCCCGTCGCCTCAATCAGCTCGTTCATGCCGAAACCTTACGAGCATCGAACGCCTCGTCTTCCTGGCTGATCTGGTCGTGCTGCATCAGGAAGCCGATCACTTCCTGAACGTATTCAACCTTACCGGTGAACTGGAAGATCTCCTCCTCCTTGTTCACCTCCTCCAGGTAACCTTCGTTCTTGAATTTCTTCAAGATGCGCTCAAGCCGCTGGCGATCCGAGCCGTCTACGGCAATAGACTTGGTCTGGTTGGCTACCATCCTCAGCGCCTCGGTGAGGCTTGGGTTCTGCGCGATGATGTTCATCATCTTGTTCGTCTCGACCTTCTCACCGGGCGAGATCGCGTTGTCATCGCGAGCGGTACGCATGACCAAGTCGAGGAACGAAATCAGGGGGCGCAGGTTGTTTTTCAGATCCACGAACAATGCCTTCGCGGCCTTTTTGCCTTGATCGTCCAGGTCAGCATGCGTCACGAAGAACGCCATCTCCGATCCGGTCTTGGCCAGGCGCAAGTCGATCTGGCGCAGGTAAGCATCAACCTTCGCAAAATTGTCCGCGTCACTCAGGTAGGTGTGACCGTCATGGAAACTGACTTTGCAGATGAACTTGCCGGAGATCAGTTGGGTAACGATACGGTTAAACATTGGCGGCTACCTCGTGAAGGTTCAGCTCATTGCTGGCAACGACCGTGGTCACAAGGCGACGGTCAGCGTCGATGCTGTACGCATTTTTGAACAGCATGAGTGTCTCTGCGTCCGGGTCAGGGAACGCACTCACCAGGGTGATGTTGTTCTGGCTCAGGAGCTTTCCAAGACCATAGATATTGCCACTATCGATTGCCTTCAACTCGTCCAACGACCAGACCAGGTTGATCGGGACGTTGCGGCGGATACGGTTCAGGAACGCGATGAAGATGATCACCAGCACGAGATAGGACAGACCGTTGGAAGACACGTTGTCCAGATCGGCAGAGTTCTTGAACGTCCGGATGTTGCCGTTTTCTACGACTTCCCCGCGTATCTGTACCAAATTCTTGAAATCGGCGTTGATACCGTTTTTCATCTCCCAGTGTTCCAGGAGACCTTCGAGCATCTGCACGAATTCCATATCTGGCAGGTCATCGCTCGCGATAGACCAGTCCCGACGCGCATCGACCAGGCGTTTCACAGTCGGCCAGAATTTCAGCTCGTCCACGGTCGAAATGATCGATACCGTCAAGCCGGAGAGGCTCTCGAAGCACGTGCTGTTATCCAGGTACTTCTGCAGCTCACGGTTAAAGCTGTTGATGCGGTTGCTGAAGGTGCTCAGCTTACGGTGGAACAGTTCGATCTCAGCAGTGATGGTGCGGACTTCAACCATCAAGATCTGCTTCATATCGCTATGACGCGTTTCGAACCACTCCTTGAAGATCTCCAGCCACTCCAGGCCAGTGTCAGAAGAGACACGTTTTGCCGCTTCCTGCATGTAGTCGAACGGCGGAGTGTTGATCTGCTGGTTAAAGCTTTTCCTGATCTGCTGGACGTAGCCACTGATCTTCTTGAGCAGGGACTTCTCAGCCTCGAGCGATTCACCCAGCACGGACATCAATGCTTCGGTTGTCCAGGTTGGGTCGTAGGCATCAATTGCCGCATCGGTAAAGCCAGACAGACGCTCCAGGCCCAGGGTAACCTGGCCCGCCTCTTTGGCCAGCGAGGCTACCAACTGATCGGCAGCAGTAGCGGTCGCATTAAGCTCTTCGCTTTTAAGTTTCCACGCCGCTTCGAGTGAAGTGATCTCACCTGCCAGCGCAGCCTCTTTGGCGGTCGCCGCTTGTGCCTGCTGGTCGTAGCCTTCGCGCAGCGGATACTCGTTTTTAACCCACACTTTGTACTGGGTCACTACCTGCCAGGCGTCACGGCTCAGCTGGAGTTCCGCTTTAAGGCGCTCGTGCTCAGTTTTAAGCTGGTTGATCTTGTCGACGTCAGCACCTTCCTTACGGAGCGCCTCGTCGCGTTCTGCATTGCATTCCTGAATCGCGTTGGAATGCGCCAGCTCGCGGTTGCGGAGCGCGGTTGCGATTCGGGTCTTACCACTTTCTCGATCAGCTACAGCTCTCGAGCGGGACTGGGTAAGAGCGTTGCGGCGCAAAGCCTTCTCTTGGGAGAGGTGATCCTGGAACTGGCTCAATGCATCATTGGCCGCATCCAGATTGGCTTGAGCTTTAACCAGAGCAGCATCTGCCAGCGATTGGGCTTCGCCGAGACTCTTTTTGTGTTCAAACTTCAGGGCTGTAAGCTCAGTCTCAGCGACCTGAACCTGCGAAATCGCCTCCAGTCTGGCTTTGGCAGCGTCGTTATCCGACTTGGTAGCCGCTTTCAGCGCAACAGCGATCTCCGCCTTGTCACCTTCGCACTTCAACTTACCAGCTTGCAGGCCGGACAGGACGTCACGAGCTTCTTCGATCTGGGTAAGCACCAGGCTTTCATCGGACAGCTCGGTAGGCTGCAAGACATCCAGGTCAATCCGAAGGCCGAAGATGCTGTGAGCATTTTCCACCAGTTCTGGATTGAGGTCGGTACGCTGGAGAATGTCCTCACGCAATACCTTGGCAATATCATGCTTCCATTCCGGCAGCTCGTTACGCAGAAGGTGCAGCAACGTGCCTTCTTTTGGCGTGTGAGCAAGCTGGATTTGTTCGATCAGCGTTTCCTGTTCACCACTTTTCTTGATGTGCTTGAGGATGGCTGCGTCGACCGCTTCGTCATCCTTGCGGACACGCTCAAGAGCCTGGGTTGCAACACGGTTCTTCTCAACGGCTTCGTCACGCACGCGGCGCAGCTTGGTAACTTCGTCGTCTTTGGTGTTCACCCGCTGGATTACATCCGCGTCAGCCTGTGGCCGGGCCGCGTTTTGGCGGGCGGTACCGAGCTCAATGCTTGCGGCCTGGACTGCGTTTTTAAGCGTGACGTGTTTAGCTTGTGCGTCGGACTCCGCTTTGGCCTCTTGCTCTTCGTAGAGAGCCTCGGCCTTGGCGATCAGGTCTTCACACAGCTGAGCGATGCTGTCGATCTCGGCGCGAAGGCGCACACGGTCGCTCTCAAGCTCGCCAGCGAGGTTTACCTTGATCTGCTCATACTTGGCCCCAATAACAGCGAAGGAGCCCTCCAGCGCAGCCAGGCGGCTTTCAATGGTCTCCAGATCAGACTTCAACTGCTGGGCATTGTCGACACGCGCAATCTTCCCGGTGATGTCATCAGCCTGGTACTGCTCATAGAGTTCAGTCAGAGCCGTAACCTTGCCGGTCAGCTCTTTAACTTCGATCTCGGCCCGAACGCGGTTTTTCTCGATTTCGGACACGCTTTGGGTGTGCTGTGATGCGCCAGTATCGCGGGCCTCACGAGAAGTTGTTGCGGTTTTGCTGGCTTTAGCCTCTTCGGTGGCAAGATGGCCGGCCAGAAGCTTCAGCTTGGATTTTACGCCCGACAGGGTCTCGCGAACCTGACCGTAGTTTTCACGCTCCTCTGCGGCCTTGTGCATCACAGGCTGCATGCCCATGACTGCGGTGTAAGCGCGGTAGTGACGTGGCCACTCTTCGATCTTGCGACGGTCACTGCGAATGCTTTGTGCGCTGTCGGCGCCGGCGTCTTCGGATACACAGTCGACAACAATCGACTGAAGCACCTCGAAGTTGGCTTTACGGGAGAACATGCCGAGCACGATCTTATCGACGTGGTTCAGCGGGGTACCGTAGCGCGAGAAGGCATAGTCTGCGCTCAAGCGCTTGATGTAATCCTGTTGCTTGCGATCAGACGAGCTCGGCTTCGAGTACTGAATCACAGCTTTGTAGTCGGCGTAGTTCTCGATCTGGTGCAGGCTGCACTCGACACCCAGCTCGCTCAAGCGGGCGCGGAAGTCGCGGTTTTTGACCAGTTCGTCGTTGTCGAGCACGAACAGCTTCTTGTCATACCCGCTGCGGACAAAGCGGTAAAACACCTTGTCGCTGGACGTGTTGCTGTAGGCCACAACCAGGCGCAGAGAGCCGTCATCACGCTGGTATTCGAAAACGATGTAACTCGTTGCGTTCGGCAGGTAGTACTCGATGAACGAGTCTTTGCCTGGCGAGACCAGCTTGTTCGGGTTAACCCCGTAAAACAGAGGCAGGAACTGAAGCATCGAGGTCTTACCACGACCGTTACGACCAGTGATTACAGCACCGCCATCGGTCACCAGCTCAGTGATACGCCCCTTGGCCAGGGAGTCGATCAGGAAGACTCGATTGATCTTGAACCCACTTTGGGTATCGGCCTTGGCCGGCATCATAGCGTTGTGACCGTCAGGCAATTCCACGGTGCTTTCTGTACTGGTGTCCATAACCTACCTTAACGAAAAAACCCCTCATGAGGGGTATGAATTGGAATGATGTCAATATACAGCAATTGTTGCTGAAATTAAAGACTTTCCGGGGTTTTACCAGTACGTATAGGCGGCATTTTTCATGAATGGTTCGAGCAGCAGATTGTCCTCGCTGCCCGTCTTCAGGGCAGAGAGAATTTGCTGTCTGTGGGTACGCCGCAACGGGCGTTCGCAGAACACATTCGTGAATGCGGACGGGGCTTTTCGCATAGCGTTACGCGAGAGTGGCTGGCCTGCGTCGGAGTGAAGCTTGATTCGCTTCATCTCCAGGAAGCCCTGGTAAGTCTTGGCACCTTTGATCCAGCGGCGGACAAAGAGCGAGGAGTGATGAGTAGGGTTGGAGGCTGCCCGCTGGGTTTCCCGTTCAAAGCCAACACGGTTCTCAAAGAACCAATCCTTGAATTGCTCGTCCCGGCGCCTAAGCGTTCTAGCCATGCCCTGCTCTACCCCTTGTACCTTGCTCCCTCTACTTTAAATGCAGAGATCCTCGGTAAACAACTTTTTGCGCAAGTACAGGTTCTTCCAATTGGAATCACGAACAAACTCCTCAGTGAAGATGTCCGGGTAGAGCTTCGCAAAGGCGTCAAAGGTGACCGGATCGAAGTTCCTGATTGCGTCCATCGTGCGTGGATCTTTCCAGGTGCTGAGGAAATCGTCCCTGAGATGAATTGCAATCACGTGGCAATCTGGCTCCGCATGGCCGTAAGCGATGAGCTCCAGATGAGTCAGGTGATCGCGCTTTAACTCCAGCAGGTCGTACGCATCAATGCCGTGGTGGTAAATCATTAGCGCAGACACAAGCTTGGTCGCAGGCTCATGCGTCTTCAGGGTTGCGATGAGCTCTTTCTGCCTTGTCAGCAGCGCAAAAAGTACTGCGTTACAGTCGATCTTCAGCGACTTCATGAACTGTAGAGCGTCTTCTTCCGTCATGAATGGCTCTGGTACTGCGGTTCCGGCGATATCCCGAAGCTTGTTCAAGAATGCAGCGCCACCGTGTTCCGCCACAAACTCCGCCACCGAAACACCGTTAACCTGTAGAGCCCTGAGCAGCATTTTCCCGCGCTTTTCGCTCAATGGGTGTTCCAAGGCAAACCGGCGTCGAACTGAATCGTTCATCGTCTCTAGCAGCGAATGCCCCGCGCCGCGAATGCTCTCAAGGTCGAACGATTCGACGTCGCCCAAAATGCTATGGTGCACCGTAACCCTTACATCCAGGCTGTTGCACGCTTTGTGGTAACGCTCGACGTCCACCTCGTACAGCGCCGAGAGGATATTGGTAGAAGCGGTTTTTTTGAACACCTGAGTTGCGAGGTCAACAACCCGATCATCAGAGTCGGTCAACTCCGGGTTCGGGTAGTTGTACAGCTCACGCTCCAGCTTAAACATTTCCGGAAATTGCGCCATCCACCTCAGTGCCTCTTGGGAGCCCTCTTTCCCTCCTACTGCACTCATCAAGCACAACGCATCAGTCACTACAGCGCCATGGCTACGTTCGCTTAATAGGTAACCCGATTCCACCATGTTCTGGATGAGCCCAGAACAAATCCGTGTAGCCATCGACGCCAGCGCCAAATCCTTTTTACTGGTCGCCCTGTAGGAAACGTGCCCCTCAGGCTCGTTCAGTAGGTGCCCCATCATCTGCGCCAAGCCGTTCTCGCTGTCCACGATGCCGCCAGCTTCAACGCACTCAATAGCGTTGTAGATATAGGGCTTTTCGGTACCACCTGAGATCAGGAATGAGAGCCCGGCCAGGATCTGCTCTTGCAATCGAATTGGGTTCGGGTTGATGCTCAGGCAGTGATGCAGAATTTTGGCCTGTACTACGTAATACAGCCGCCGCTCAAGCAGAATACCAATTTCAGTCTGGATCCTTTCCCGCAAGATTGATTGCTGGGCAATCGAGATGTCCAGGGCCTGAAACTTCGCTGCAAGATCTGGTATCAGCTCTTCCAGCTTTGTGGCTGCTTTATCCTGCCTGGTGAAATTGGCGTCACTCGTTAATACGCCGATGAGGCTCTTCAGCTCCATTACCTGGAGTGCTGTATCGCGGATCTTTTCCCTGGACGAGAGCATCAGAAGAAGCCCTTTCCTGCGTTGACGTTGTTCAGTGAAGGCCTATCACGCCAAATGCTCTCCGACCGTCCAAACGCAACCGGCAGCAGCTGAGCGATGTTCTTGGCGTCGTCGATGCCCCGGTGTGCCGTGCCCACAAACTGAAGGTTTTCGTAGCGCAAGGCTTTACCCAGGCCCGGCGAGTGCCGCTTCAAGCCCAAAGCATCCGCGTATACCTGCTTCACGTTCAGGTGATTTCTCTGAGAGATACCAGGCGCCGGCAGCTTCAGTAGCGATGCATTGCGATCAAATTGCTTTTTGTCGTAGGCACCCCAACTGCCCCAGCCGGCCACTGGGCCGAAGGACGATGCGCACTGCTCAAGCCAGGCATCAAGTGTAGTCATCGCCTCTGCGAATCCTGGAGCTGTATCGACGTCACTCTGAGTAATAGTCGTCAGCTTGGTGCAAAAAGCGGACAGTTGTGGGTGCACAACTGGCTTGATGTACGTCTGAAACTCAGAAATGATCTTTAGGTCTTGATCGACGAGGCAAGCACCAATCTCGATAATTTCCATTTGGTCGCGATCAAATTGTGGTTCATCGCAGGTGGCCTCAAGATCAATGAGGCAGAATGTATTGTTCGACATTTTAGTTCCTTTAAACTCCTAGTTCCAAAGTGAATACCTTACCCTTCACGGCATTGCTTTTCAAGCGCGGAAGTATTGATTTATCTGATGTTTTTTCATATAGCTTTGCCAATATGTTGTCGGCCTGATCATCTTCGAATCTGCAAACCTGCTTGATGACTTTTTCCATTGGAAGTGACTTTAATAGCTCACCTACCATTGTGTTCACGTATACAACTTTCGGGTCTTCATAGTTGCACAGGTCAACAGCCAACTCAGTGAGAAACCCAGACTCTCCAAGCTCTTCAAGATCCATTATCTTGCCGGCGCCCTGCCCCAGGACTCCGCAATAGAACAACTGAGCGGCCTGTCGAGTAGAAAAGTTAATTTTGCCTACGATTTCAGACATGAGCTCGCACTGGCTGGCATGGTGAGTCTCAAAATGGGCGTCGATCAGGTTCCGTGGCAGTAGCGCCAGCGACGTAAGGTCGCGCAGAAACTCAAGCCCAGACGTTTCGATGTATGCCATGACCTTCGGAAGCTCCATCAGCCCATCATCCCAAACCGTATTGAACGTCACACCGATACCCTGCTGGGCTCTCGTACGACCATCGATTGAGAACATGCCAAGCAGCTTTTCATGAATTTCACTGAAACTCATTTCCAGGGTTCCGTGAATGTTCTGCCTGACCTTGTGGCTGTCTTCATACTTCTGCAACTGAAGGTAGATTCTATCAAGACCTCGCTTGCTTTCTCGAAGTGCTCCAGCAATCCTCTTAACCATCTTAGGATCGTCGGCTTTTACGTATTCCATCAGCTTTCGCTGTTCATTCACGGTATGGAAAACCTGATAGATATCAAGAAACTCCTTGCTCTCAAAAATAGCGAAATCATCAAGTGGAACGCGCCGCAGCTCTGGAAATTTGACGTAATAGCCGCACTCAAAACCATCCATGTGATTGTTAATCGCTTGGCGGTTTGATCTTGCAAGTGTCCCGACCACCCATGTCACCATTGATTTATAGTCAGGCGCCGGAGCCGAAAGGGAGATCGCTATTATTTTCTCAATGGCACTCTTATAAACCTCGCGATCCATCGTGGGGAAAAGGTGCTTGGCCTCTAAAAGCTCTTCTGCCGTATGACCTTCAGAAATCACGAGCAAAATGAAGTCCTGGCACTGCTTGATCAGTGCTCTCACCCCTTCCTGTTCAATTTCTGGCGGGGAGCCCAGGTCGTGGCTACCAAGCGAGAAAACTACATTTTCACTGATCATTTAGCTTGTTCCGAAGGTCTTGTCATGGCCCAGTATAGGCCGTGCGCCAGACCCCCAACAAAGGGAAATCGCCCACCCCGGCGACATTTTCTATGATATGTTCTTCCTTTCTAAGAGCGTTCACATAAGGCGCCGACCATGATTGATCTCACTGGCTTTCCTATCTCCAACGCAGCACACAGCTCTGATGTAGGCCGATGGCACATCGTCGGCGCTCGCCGCAGACAATCGCTTGCAGAGCACTCGTTCAACGTGCCAATGTTTGCCACCTACCTGGTCGCAGCTGTCCACCCTGAAATCAGCGAGAGCGATCAGTTGCTGATGCTCTACGGCGGTATGTGGCACGATCAGGCGGAGAACAAGTCCGGTGACATCCCAACGCCGGCCAAACGTTATGTCGAGAAGTTTTTCCCCAAGGGGCAATCTCCTTTCGATGTCCTCGATGCTGCCATGTGCCCTCCCTACGCACGGCTCAAGACCAAGCTCGATGGGACTTACCTCGAAGTGATCCTGAAGCTGGCGGACATTATGGATGCTGCTCACTTCATCTCGACTGCAGGTAACGGAAACGAAGCAACACGCATCTGTGAAGAGCGTTGTAGAGCGTTTGCATCCTATGTCGACATAGGCAAAGCTAAGTGGCCCGAGCTAAACTGGGACGGCGCCCACACGGTGCTGCATGACTTGCTACACGGCGAGCCAGAGAGCCTCTCTTTCGATGAACTCTTAAGCCATTGAGGTTGGCCAGTGAAACGACTGATCATTTTTGACTTGGACGATACGCTGCTTCACGCAGAGCGTAAGCCCTTCGATCTGGCTCAGCTCCAGACCGAAAGCTTCTATATCGCCGTTCGCCCCGGCATAACCTCGATGCTGGAGCGTTTGTCGCCCCATTATGACTTCGTGATCTGGAGCAACACCGACCGGGCCTCCATCGATGAGAAGATCGCCGACGTCTGGCCCAAGCATATCCCCCTCGTTGACATCTTCTGCGATAAAAACAGCAGCAAGCGCCACAACAACGGCCAGGGTGAGCATTTCTTTAAGGAGGTTTGGAAGGTCATCAAGCGCCATCCCCAGTACACACTGGGCTCGGTGCTTGGGATCGAGGACAAGCCGGAAACCTTCGTGCGCAACTACGGCAATGTGATCCGGGTGTCACCCTTCTCCGGAGCCCCTGACCGGGAACTCGACGACCTCACTGATTATTTGCTCTCAATTGCCACGCACCCAAATTATAGAACGCTGGAGAAGCGGCACTGGAAAGCCGACCTCCGAAGGGCTCGGTATTACGAGGACGAAGAGACTCCGAACCCATAAGCTCAATTTTGATCCACCGCTACCGCCCCAACAAATCCTTTGCATAGGTGCCCCATGCTCGCACAGCCTCAACATCCCATTCACTACGCCTTCGGCATTGTTAGTCATGCTCCATCCGTGATGGAGGCTTGGGTTCACGAGCGCCTACTGATCAAAATTCAATACCATGTGCTCTACTTGGCCGTATTCTTCTATGCCGGGTACATCTACGCAGGTATGGGTATGGCCACCGATCTCGCGGGGATTGGCATCCTGAGCACCTTCCTCATGTCACTGCCGGCACAAGTCCTCAACGGAAAAAAATTCAGCCTGGAGCTCGTCAGCGACTCTTACTTCAACGCGGTGTTGGCTTTCCACGGATTTTTTCTCACGTATTTCATCGCGTACAACATCGTCACCCTCTTGGCCGCGTATTTCGGATCCTGGACGCTGGGCACGAGCAATGCCCTGATCTCCCTATCCACCTCCCTCATGATCGGGTACAGCATCCAGCTGGCGGTCACCTCGAACTACAAGCTCAGATGGTTCTTTGTACCCCTGGTATCTATCGGTCTTGGGTATGGGATGTTCAGAGCGCTTTCCACAGCTGGACTGCCTCATTAAAACGATTGCAAAGAATTGCCAAAACCTGCGGAAATGGTAGATAATTCAGGCTCAATCAAACATGGAGCAGTACCCAGATGACCAATGTTGTCGCGAGCATTTCGCTTAAGAAGAAGGAAAAACTCAGCCTGCGTAAGGTTGCTCCAGGTCTGAGCCGTGTACGAGTTGCCATCACATGGCGTGCCGTCCAAGGCCAGGAAGTCGACCTCGACCTGAGTGGGTTTATGCTGAACGATAAAGATCGCATCCTCACCCAGCAGGACTTCATTTATTATGGGCAGGAAATCTCTCCAGACGGCTCTGTCCATTACCTGGGCGACAACCGCAAGGGCTCGGTGGATGACGGCAGTGGCTCGCTAGGTGACAGCGAGGCAATCAAAGTAAACCTCGACGACGTCCCGGAGCGGGTCAAGCGAATCGTCTTCGCCGTAACCATCGACGGTGCTGACGAGAAACGCCAGAAGTTCAAGCACGCCTCTGAAGCTGTCGCTAGACTGTTCAACGACGTGACCGGTGCCGAAATTGCTCGTTTCCCTCTGGAAGGTGATTTCAAAGAAGATTCGGCCATGCTGATGGTTGATCTGCATCGTGAAGGCGACAGCTGGGACTTCAACCCGATTGGCCAGGGTTTTAAAGGCCACCTCGGCGACATCTGCAATTCATACGGCCTGGACATCGGTTACAACTGATTTCCTCAGCCATAAAAAAAGGAGCGCTAAGCGCTCCTTTTTGTTGCCTTTAGTTAGCTTAGAAGCGCCAACAATCCAGCCTCGTCGAGTCTATCAACACCCAGGTCTTTGGCGGTCGTCAGTTTCTTACCGGATTTGCCGCTAGGATCAAAACCGGCGATCAGCGCGGTGGTTTTCTTGGAGACCGATCCGGATACCTTCGCACCGCACGCTTCCAGCTTGGCTACGGCTTGATCGCGGCTCATTGTTTCCAGAGTCCCGGTGATGACATACACCTTGCCCGCCAGAGACGTTCCGCGTGCCGCTTTGGCCTGCAGGACTACGCCCAACGCAAACATGCGCTCAGCCATCATGCGGATCTGTGCGCCAGGCGCCAGCGCCTTCAGGATCGAAGTGGCGGTGATGTCGCCAACGTCATCCAGGGCGATCAGATCTTCGTAGGTCGCAGCACACAGCGCATCGAAGTCAGCGAAGTTCAGCGACAGAATCTTGCTTGTGCCCAAGCCTACCTGCCGGATGCCCAATGCGAAGATGAAGCGCTGCATGGTTGGATTCTTGGCAGCTTCGATAGCCGCGATCAGGTTGGTAGCACCCTTCTCTGCATAGGAAGGCAGGCTCAACACCTGGTCAACCGTAAGTGCGAAGACATCGGCAAGATCGTGCACCAGGCCCATTTCGCAAAGGGCCGAAACGGTGCTTTCACCCAAGCCGTCGATATCCAGCAGGGTACGACCGGCAGCGTGCAGAATTTTCTCTTCGCGCTGGGCCGAGCAATTGTAGTCGCCAGTGCAGTATAGGGTCGACTTGTCCATGATCGTTGGCGAGCCGCAGCAAGGGCATGCTGTTGGTGCCTCAACGCGCTTGGCATCAGCCGAACGCTCAGCTTCAACCACGCCCATGAAGTGAGGAATCACGTCGCCGGCGCGATGGATGATGCCCATGTCATTGATGTGCAGGTTGTAAAGACCAACGCGCTTGAAGTTGAACAGCGTTGCATTGCTGACGGTTGTTCCGCCAATCGCTACTGGCTGCAGGCGTGCCACTGGCGTCAACTGCCCAGTACGACCTACCTGGGTTTCCACGTCCAGCAGTGGGGTCATGGCTTCTTCAGAAGGGAATTTCCACGCCCGCGCCCAGCGAGGCTCACGAGACACGAAACCAAGCTCCAACTGATCGGCAATGGCGTTGACCTTGAACACCACACCGTCGATGGCGTAATCAAGGTCGGGACGCTTTTCCAGGATCTCAGCATGAGCCTTCTTGGCTTCCTCGAAGCCTTTAACGATCTTGATGTCCTTGGTGACCGGGATACCCCACGACGCAAGGGCCTCCATCGCCTCAGTATGAGTTTCGAAGCTCTTACCTGGGGCCTGTGCCAGCACATAGGCGCAAAACACCATAGGTCGTTTAGCAGCGGTGCCCGAGTCCAGCTGACGCATGGAACCAGCTGCGGCGTTCCGGACGTTGGCAGCAGGCTTGATGCCGCGCTCGATCAATTGCTCGTTCATGAGCTCGAAGCCCTTACGAGACATGTACGCCTCACCGCGCACTTCCAGAAACGCCGGAAAGTCACCTTTCAGCTTCAGAGGAACGTTGCGGATCGTTTTGACGTTGTGCGTGATGTCTTCGCCGGTGCTGCCATCGCCGCGTGTGGCCGCTTGCGTGAGAATGCCATCGATCCATTTGATGGAGCAGGCCAGGCCGTCGAGCTTTGGCTCTACAGAATACTCGACTTCATTCGCCCCGATCTCATCACGAACGTTGGAATCGAAATCGATGAAGTCCTCGTCGGCGAAGGCGTTACCCAGGCTGAGCATTGGCACGTCATGGGTTACGGGCGCCAGCTCGCTGACCTTGTACCCGCCAACCTTCTGGGTCGGTGAATTTTCGTCTGCGTATTCCTGGTTCTCACGCTCCAGCTTCAGCAGGCGCTGGAATTTCTTGTCATAGTCCGCGTCCGTGATTTTTGGCTCATCGAGGACGTGATAGTCGTAGTTGTGCAGTTCTAGTTCTGCACGCAGTTGCAGGATTTCTTCCAGAACGGAGTTTGGTGCGGATTCGACTTCCATTTGCTTCCCTTGAGGATGGATTTTACCCTGGAAATGCTACCGTAAATTGGATTTTTGTCAATTCATGCTTATCGTTGTGCGAAAGCCTGATCCAAAGGGATAATGCTTAAAACTCTTCCTTCAGGAGCCGCACATGGCCGACTCGATTGATACCGAGATTTCCAACCTTCTTCAACGGGCACTGAAAGAGGGGCGCGAGGACGTCGCTAACGCATTGCGTCACCTTACCCCGGTTTCCGAACTGGCGAAGTCTCTCGCCACCACTTTGAAGCCAAGCGCCCACTTCACTGATGAATGGCGCGGCCTCTTAACCCGCAAGACCTACGGCCTGTTGGATGGCAGGGCTCTTACCTCCACAGCGCTGATGCAGAATGGGGAGTACAGAGAGTTCCTGCTCAAGAAGCTACAAGGTCTGTCAGGGCAGGAAAGTGCTCACCACCTGACCCACGGCCTCATCTCTGCTGGCTTGCACTCTGAGGCGCTTCAGGGGCTCTCCAGCGATGAGGAGATCAAGTCGTTCAAGGCGTACTTCCAACAATATCTGAATAATGTCTTACCTCACTCTCAGTTCTTGTTCTACACCGAAACCGGTCAAGACCACTCGAACACACGAGATACCATCAAAATCCTGGACATGCTGGACTTGGATTTTCCGTCGACCTTCACGCCGTCTAATTATCCCGATCCAAAAAACGACAACACCAAGCCATGGGGTGATCAGCGCATTGAAATGAACATTGAGCTGGTCGGTTCAGTGATGACAGAGCTCAAGCTTTCTGTGCCTCAGCTAAGCACTGCACCTGGTGGTGGCTACAAGTGGTTGGAAGCGGATCTTCCAGCAGCTGTCACCCTGGAAAATCAGCGTGTCCAGAAGCTTGGCGGCTGGCACAAGGAAAACTTCCCGAGGTTTCTGCCTGTGATCGTTCCTGAGTCAAGTCTCGGCGACATGTTGGCACAAGGGGCAATTCCAGTTTGCCCACTGAAAACCGTTCATTTCACGTCCAACCGGGGGGCCGGCTTTGACACGACGGAGCCAAGCAGGGAGTTTGTTCCGGTAACGCCGAATCATAGGGTGACGGACAAAGATATCCGCCTCGCGTTTTCATTCTTTCCTCCCCAACTGGTAACCGGCCTTATCGAGAACGACTCACAGAGTCTGGTGATGATCCCGTTACAAACGATCCCTCTGCTCGCGCCGACGAGTCCAAACATCGCGGATTCACTGAAGGCTGCAGTACGATTCCATCGACCAGAGTTGCTGATCAGTGATCAAAGCCGGGTGACCGGTGATTACACGAAAAACAGCCCGCTACCGCTTTACCTCAAGGGCTTTAAGATCCGGCAAGGGGAATACAGCCACCTGGACATCACTGACAACCTTAGCAGGCACCCTGATTTTATCGATTCACTCCTGCCTGCTGAGGTAGACAAACTTGCCAAATACTTCGTAGTCAAGAAGGAGTACGGTCGGGATTTCAATAGGTTCTATGTAAATGAGCAAAGCGGTTTGACCACCCCTGAAAACGTGGCCCTGGCAAAACGCTCGATTGAAGCCCTTACCAATGCAATTGGGTACCCGCCAGCCGTTCACTATCGTGGATCACCGGAGTTCATCAAGGCCCTGGCAGAAGCCAAAGTCTACAGCTGTGACCGCTCCATATTCAGCAACCATAAAAATATGAGTGGGGACTGGTACTCCACTGCTGAAGGCGTTCGTTGCGGCGGCACCATCGGGGAGACTGGCGGATTCGGCGAGTACGCTGATATGCCGTTCGACGAGCTGGTCATTAAGGGTACTCGCTTGAAAGACCCGGCCACCGGCTTCAACAAGCAGAAACAGGTCATCCTAGGCATCCTCGACCGCTACCCGCTTGAGGACGTTGTAGGCCTGGCGAAAACCGATGCTCAGTACAGGTTCCTGATGGACAACTTCGACCTGATGCCGGTAAGGCACTTGCTGCCGAAGCGCCTTGAGCTGGTTGTGGCTGGTAAGCAGTTCTCGAGCGAGCTTGGGTTCTGATCAGCGCGCTCCAAACGACAACGCTCCCCTCGGGGAGCGTTTTTGTGCCTGGTGACTTCAGATGGCCAGGGAGTGCATGAAGGCTTTTGCGCGTACCTGCAAACTTTGGATGCTCTCCACAGCCGACTCCAGGCCAAGCTTAAAGGCCATCAACCTGAGCTCGTCAGTGTTCAGTTGATTGGTGATCGCTTCGTCATCCATGGCAAGGATCTCGCCGATAACCACCACGGCAGCGCTACGGTGCTTGGTTACCAGCTCCTCGCTATCGCCGTCGAACTTAGACCGCTTGATCATGTGCCTCATGACCGACGCCCAGTTATCCGGGGTGCCACGATAGCCGATACTGGCAGCAATGTTCTTAAGCACTACGTCCTTTGCCCTTGGGGTAACGGCGTACTCTCGCGCCCGGCTGAAGGATTGGTTTGAACAGTGCACAGATACCAGATCTTCAGCATAAGGCTTCCACAGTACCGGGATCTTCACCAACACCTCGTCATCCAGGGAGGCGAAGACCTGCAGCATGGAATGCTTTTCCGACCGCTTCAGCATCTGCCCAATGATGTCCAGGCCAAGCTTGGGCCGGTCATTGGTCAACGCGTGGGTAAGGCTCGATTGCCAAAGATCGGCAGTCGTCGTCTCAAGCGCGCCCTGGAGCGACCACATCTTGAGTTGCGTCCTGGCGAACGTTTCAGACATGTACTTCATGGTGGACAGGAAAACTCCCTTCCCCATACCTGTCGTTCGAGTCACGGTGTCAATCAGGGCCCTGTAGGCGCCCTCGTCCACGTCGTGACAAATGTCATGACCACTGACCAGCAAGGTCTTACTGATACCCACTGACCTGTATGGGTTGGAGGCGACATTGAGAATCCATGCGTCGAATTCACCGTTCAGCCTGCTCCCAGGACTCAGCTTGCGGCCAATTTCTCCACTTAACGTCACACCAACCTCACAATCTTGTTGTAAGCCATTTCAGACCCCCAGCTCTTGGGTAAATATCCTTGCCTGACCCACTAGCGATGCCTTGGCCTTCCAGCTCACGTCATCGGTCATCTCGGACATTGCAGCTGCCAAATCTGCTGGCAGTGCGCGCTTAAAAAGCGTCTGGGGAGGTATGCCATGAAATAACTTTTCAATGTCTACCTTGAGCGTATCAAAGGAGTCGCCCATAGGTCTCCTCCATTGCATCTCTTTCGCAAGCGAAGCCACCTTATCGATGGGGTTCAGGCCAGCACGGTAATCATCAGCTGTCAGCTCAACGCCGGCGTCTTTGGCTTGGCACAACAGGCTGGCCATACCGGTCATCATGCCCCACAGCTTGCCCTGCCTGAGCAGCTCTACAGGCTTGTTGATGGAGTCAATGTTGAAGGTGTCGAGCGCGAACCTCACTGCCGAATTCCAATACGCCAGGTTGTTGGCCTGGTTGAGATGCTCGCAAAGCGCCTCAGAGCTCTTCCAGAAGCTCATGACTGCCTTATTTAGGCTCACGGGCCCCATCGTCCCTTTGCCGGCCTGTACGCGGCTCAGCAGCTCCAGCTGGAGGGCTATGTCGCCACCTCGAGTTGGAACCATGATGTCAGGGGCGTCTTTGGCAAGAACCTGCTTAAGCGAATCAGACATTCCCGCATACACGACCTTAAACAGATCGAGATCCTCAGTCTTCAAAAGCGTTGTGGCAATAAAGGGCATATGAAATGCATCTTTGATCAGATGCTCATACCCGCCGCCAGGCTCCATTGGCCCGGCGTTCAGCGGCTCAGCCAAGACCTGTGACAGGCCCTGACGCACTGGCGACTCGAGCCACTCAGCCGGCTTCATGCGCTCCATGGCTTTGGTGCTGGTGTGCACCGTCAGCGACATCGAGTTCTGGAAGCCCACCAGGTCATCCTGCGACTTGGGGAAAGCTGCCGGGAAGCTCTCCATGGCAAACCTCAGAAACTCAGCCGCATGGCGCCCCTCCCCCAGTTCTACTAGAGCGCTGCACAGGAAGAATGGATCGAGCCTTCCCTCAGAGCGATGCTTGGCGGAGGTTTCATGGGCCTCCAGCTCTGGGTACAAAGCTAGGGCACGATCATAGTTTTCAGCAACCGAGATCGGCGTTTCATTCAGGCGCCACATGACATCACGCGCCAGGGCCAGACCCATTTCAGTCCTGAGAGGGTCGTTCATCAGGGCCGGCTGGCCCTGGCTACGCTCTTCTTTGCGGGCTGTCATATGGAAAGCTCTCCCTGGTACTCGTTGTGCTCTCTCCTGGCGGGGGCTCTACGCTTCTCCTCCACCTGTGGCGCAGGGATGGTGAAATCCACCTCGGCAGCCGCTTTCTTGAACGCCTTGACCAGGGTCATTTCCCCGATCTCATCGCGCATGATTCGACGCAGCTTGAACTCACCGGTGGTGAAGGATTCGCCATGGTGGGAATGCATCACGTGGTTGAGTTCGTGGTGCAGCACGTCAATGATGTCAGGGATCTTGAACCCTTCTTTACGCACCATTTCAGGGTTCAGCATGATACTGATGCGGTTATTTTGGGTGTCTTTAGCGTTCAGTCCGACAACAGAGCCGTAAACGAACCCAGGCTGAATCAGCAGATCATCCTGGAAGAATTGCCCCTTGGCATCCATCTTGATCCCAAGTGCAGTCCGGTAGCTCTCGTTTTCCAGGAGCACGCTCATCATCTTGCTCCAGCCGGCAGCGATCTTCGCATTGCGCTGCAGGCTCATACTGCTGGCGATCTGCGCGGAATGCGTGTGCGCGTTCTCCCTGCTCGTGTCGGAGTCGGAGAATTTCACTTTGAAGTTCGGCGGGTACCACTGACTTGGGATCTTGCTGATCTTATCGTCAAGCTTGCTTTTGATGTCCTTGACCTTGTCCAGCAGCCCGGTGAAAGGATGCATGGCGTCGAGCGAGCTGATTTCATCGGCTAGCGCGTTCAACTTTTCCATCACGGAGCTTGCGGTCATGTTGAGGGACGCAGCCTGCTGCATTACCTCGTCCTGCTCCGCCTTGGATAGGGACTCGAATCTTACCGCCCGCTCATTCAGGGTCAGATCGATATCCCCGCTGAGCTTCAACTTCTCGCGGTCGTTTGCAAGATCTTGCATGATCTTGTTCAGGATCTCGGTCTTATCTTTGCTCAGCGAATCCCGGTTGGAGGTCAACATCTCCAAGGAATGCCCTTTTAGCTCAAGAGCCCCGTGGAAAGCTGCGCCATCAGTCCACAATCTGGACTTAAACATCGCGAGTCCATTCATCCTGACCCAAATCGTGGACGTGGATGAGTAAGTGCTCTCGTAGTCGCCGAACGTAAGGTGCCCCAAAGCGGTTTCAAGTTTGTAGGGCTGAGGGGTTTTCTTGGCGGTGAGCGTCTCGCCGTTCAATGTGACTTTGATGTCTTTGCCGAGGTTGGAGGCTGATACCAGCTCGCGTAGGGCCTCTTCCATGCTCCAGGCGCTGTTATCCTCAGTCGTCATCTCGACTTCAAGGCGTACACCCTTACGGACGTCAGCGACTTCCTTCCAGCCATATTTGGCGGCGGTGCCCACGACCTCGAGGTTCTGAGTTTTGATCTTGTAGTTGAGATGCGCAAAGGCCAACAGAACCTTGGCATACCCGAAGCCACCGGTATTCCCATCCTCTTTCTGGCTCCCGCCCATCTTGAGGAACACGTTGATCAGGACATCCTGGTTCATGCCCTTGCCGTCGTCATCACACACGACCAAGAGCTTTTTAGCGTCATAGTCCTGCTTGATCGTGAAATCGATGTTTTTGGCGCCAGCATCACGAGAGTTTTGCAGCGCTTCACGGGCCCATGCCAACTTGAAGTCGTTGTAGGAGAGCTTCTCCTTTACGAAGAAGTCGCCTGGTAGCTGAATGGTGCCGGCCTGGAGTTCGGTGTCTGGGGTATGCATTTACGGTTTCTCTTATTCTTATGGGCTTGGTGTTTGGTCTTTGGCCGGAGGCAACAGGCCTGAGGAAGGATGCTTTTCGATGAGCTTCAGGTGGCGCTTATCAAAGGCATCGACCGTGAACCCTTCTTTCTCTGAAAACCCAATCGTGAAGGTTTCCGCGACAAGCCCTTCGAAATGCTTTTCAGCGACTCTGGGCGCTAATTGATCTAGCACCTCCTGAATCAACCTAGCCGGATCCTGAAGTCGTGCCAATAATTGCTCTTTGTTGTCAAATCGAAGCCGGTACGCGACCGATTCCGAAGACACAACCTCACCAGGTTTCCAACGCTTCGAGAAATGCTGTGTGAATTGGATGAAATGGGGCTTTCTCCCATAGTCAAAACCGAAGTGTGCCATCACCGGTGCTGGTTTGATCGCCATCATGGAGTCCTCTGTATTACTCTATTCTGAAGAGTGAGCCCATAAGGAATCAAGGAATTGACGGACTTACCGAGAGAAACTGGTGATGAGCTTAAAGCCTGCATCGCCGCGACAGCCCTTCTTGAGTCTGTCTTGCGCGGAAACTCCCGTAACCTGCTGGTCATGATGGACGAGGTTTATGAGGCCTATGGCGCAACGTACCCTATGTCCCCGGTCGCCAGGGTCATGCTTAAAGCCAACATGGCAAGGGCCATCCTTCATCAGTCGACGTCCGGCTCATACCGTGAGCGGGGTATCTTGCTCTGTGGCGAGATCTTGAGCATTCTGAATAGACACGACGCCTTTGACTCGGCCCGTGGCGCCCTTTCCACTGCACAACGAGACGAGTTGAAGCGTGCTTGCGACCTGATGGTGCGGGTCGGCCTCTCACAACACGATTATGTCTTGAATGAGCTCTCCATCCACCCACACATGGAGGAAAGTTCGGTGCTTGTTGAGCAGGCCCGCATAGAGCGAGCAATAGCGCCGAACATTGGATCGCCACAAATGCCCGAGGCGTTCAAAGCCGCCCACCGGGCGTACAAAAGTCTACAGAACAACGGGCCGAGAGTTGAGGCCCTGGGAATGGAGAGGTAAGGATGGACGGGAAGCGCCAGGATCGACTCGCAAAGCTTGTGCCGAAGGTAGGGCCGGATGACGCAGGGAAACTCTTAGGTGAGTCAGGTGAGTGGCGCAACTTCGCTCGCCGCATACAGCGCCACCCTGCGATCCTGGAGGAGTTAAAGGCACGCCAGGCCCACCGGTGCCCTGTATGCAATTGCGGCCTTGAGGGGGCGCTGACGATCCATCACGTGTCGTACATCAACCGATGCGTTACCACGGACACTATTGAGCTCACGCACGCTACTGCTACGCGCTCCGAGCGGACTGTTAAGGCACCTCCCTGTGCCGGGTGCCCATCCATGGCCCGCTGCCTTGGCTTCTTGGCCCTCGTTCATAACGCGTGTCACGTAAAGATTCACGCGCATGAGAGGGTTCTAAAAGGAGTCGCTACTTCATCGCAGGGCGATGCCTGAGCCGTACGCTTTAAGCGGGCAGTTGCAGAGCTTCAGTCAGAATTTTGAAGATGTCCTGGTGGACTTTCTCGATTGGCTGCTCTGCATCGATGTTGCACCAGCGCTTGTGGGTCGCCGGCGTTTCGTTTCTCGAGATGCGCAGGTAGTTCTCCCGCACTTGCTTCATGAACTCAAAGCCGCGAAGTTCGAACTTATCGAGTGCAATGCCCTTGGCCACTCTCTGCTCTGCCATGCGTTTTACGCTGGTCTCTGGGCTGATATCCAGGAACAGCACCAGATCGGGCTCGAGAAGGTAAGGCTGGCAAATGGCATGAACCGCCTCCAGCTCAGTTTGAGTTTGCTTCTGGTAGGCGAAGGAGCTCGCATAATAGCGTTCGCTCAAAACATGGCTACCGTTTTCGAGCGACGGGATGATCAGGCTCTGGGTGTGATCGCAGCGGGCACCGTAGAAGCCCATGACCTCGCAGATTCCTGGCGTAACGTACTCTTTCGATGTTACTACCGCTCTCAGCGCTTCAGCGTAAGGCGTGCCGCCCGGCTCACGCGTGTGCACAACACGCTGACCTTTCGAGGCCAGGAAATTCATAATGGCAATTGATGCCTTTCCTTTCCCGGCTGCTTCGATGCCTTCAAGCACAATGAGTTTGGACTGCATGACTGATCTCATATTCTGATTTGGTTTGTGCGCGACCTTCCTGTGTCGTATGCGGATGAAAAAAGGGCCTGGAATCCAGGCCCTCTTCGCAAGAGAGGTTTAAACCTCTACTGGCTCGTCAGGCTCGCCAACCGAACCGGCTGGGGCAAACAGCTCGACCAGGTTCTTTTCTTCCGGATCTTCAGCAACCGGCGCCGGGGCAGCTGCGGCCACCACTGGAGTTGGAGTGTCGATGATCGCGGCTGGGATCAGTGGCTTGGCTTCACCATCCAGTTCTTCATCGTCGTCTTCTGCCGAGATCTGGATACCGATCAGGTTGGACAGGTCGCCAGATTCAGTCAGATCCTTCATGTCGGTCGGGATCTTTCTCAGGCCAGCAGCCAACGCTTCCAGCGAATCGGCAATGGCCAGGTTCGAGTGAGCGTAGGATTCTTTGTAGGACACGATGGTAACGATGCCGATACCCTCGATGCGAGCACGCATGGTGATACCGTTGGCGTCCTTGCTGACCTTCAGGCCGTCACGGCTGCAATCGATCCAGGCGATGCTCGGAGCCGGCGCGAAGCGGATTTTGACCTTGGCCTTTCCGGCGAGCGAGGCTTCGAAACCGTCGACGTGGGGCTTCATCAACGTCAGCAGAGTTTGCTCGTCCGGTGCCATGGTGCTGACGGCGGCGAAAACGCTGGTGATGATTTGCCACTGCTGTTGCTGCTGCTTATTGAGATTCATCGTGGGTATCCAGGAGGGTGTATGCAAAGGCCTAAGGGCCAGGTCTTAAATTGGTATCAAAACCGAGCCGATATTTTCACATATATTGACAGGCCCGGCTAGGAAGATCAGGTTTCGATAAACCATCTGATGGGGAGTGCTTTCATCGCGATGCAGGGGCCGGATTGCATGGTGACTACCTGACCCATATTTTCCAGGGCTTTGGTAACCAAGCCCGCACCAGCAAGGGGATGAGCAATACTCGAAAAGCCGGCGCCGAGGATGTATCGAGAGTGGGCTTCAATTTCCAGCTTACTGCCGATGAGCCAGGCTTCGCCACTGCGTCCGAGGGAGGCAATCATAGTGTCATGAAGCTCAAGAGCCTCTTCCAGCGCGCCTGGCTTCCATTGGCAAAGCACAATTTTTTCTGCCGGGACTTTCAGTTCATCATCGATGGTCATGAATTGCCAGGCGTTGGATACAGCTTCGGCCTGGATAATCCAGTGTTCCTGAGGCTCACCATCGGCGTTTAGCCTCGTGGTGAGTCTTAACGTACCGTTCAAACTGACATCGTCAGGAAGCTTGTCCACGAAGATGACCACAACCTTTTCGGCGCCAATCGGGACAACCCCGGACAACCCAGGAAAAATCCTGTGAGTCATGATCGGGGCGCCAGCAATGGGGGAATACAGCGGGTCGGCGGCGATAAAGGGGCTCTGAAGCCCCTTGGCAACCATTAACCCTTGGTCATTGATTAATTCCACGTGTAAGCCTCTTCAATCTTACGGCGCATGGTAGTGGTCTTAGCCGGCGTGGGCAAGATGCGCCCAAGCAAGACCGAGCCCAAATTCCAATCATCATATCGACCATCGGTAAGGGAGGCAGTTAGAACGTCAGCATCCATCAGCGCCTGGGAAGGTAGGTTGAAGTTCGGCTTATGCCCCCTCTCCTCCAGCAGCTTATTCTCAATCGTGGCCAGGCTGATCAAGCGCCCCATTGCGAATCTGAGGTGTTTGTCAGCATCCCAGCGTAGGAGCCCGTGAGCAGCTTGTACGCCTGCCGCATGAAGCTTATCTCGCTCGCCCACAGGGGCATGGAAGTCACCTGTACCCACTGTGCCAGTGTTGATGAGCCCGATGTTCTCCATAGTCTCAAGCGAAGGCATGTAGTTCGCACGCATGAGGTTTTTGATCGCAGAAGAGGCCAGCGAGCCCATGACAGCGCCAGTGCCACTCTTCATTGAGGCAAATGGATGCAGGATGCCATCCTTGACTTTCGAAAGCTTTCTGGAGAAACGCTCTGGCTCGAAGTGAACATCGATACCCACCGGCGTGGTGCCGTTACGTGCCAGCTCCTGTAGGGCTTCGTTCTCGATATTGTCTTCAAGAGCGGAGAGCATGAACCCGATAGTGTTCTCTCTCACCTCCTCCTGAGTTTTGTAGGCATCCGCGAACATTTTGTGAGGAAAATTTGTCGTCAGACCGCCATCGACCAGTCGCATGTTGTCGACTTTCATGGCCTGGAAGACGAATGGGAGGTTCATACTGGCCCTGACAGCCTTTTTGATTGGCATGTCAATATAACTGTGATGTTCAGAGGATGCTCGAACGAAAACTGGCTTAAAATCGCCGCCGTTATCGTAGTCACCGGTGCCTGGATCTGGCTCGCGGGCCACTGTGAATTCTTTGTCACGAGTCAGCTTACGCTTAATGTTGCTAGGGGTGATCGGGTAGTAACTGTCGGTTACGGCTACGCCAAACTCCTTAAAGCCGTAGTCGGGATTCATTTCACCCAAGGCCTTGAGCTGGGTGAAAGTGATATTGCGCATCTCCGTGAGCGTTCTGATCGGAGGATCAAGCCTCTCGAGGTGGGCATTGCTCACCTGTTTCAAGCGTTCCTGGATGATGTCCCCGATGAAATCTTCGACAGAGTCGCTGTTCTCGAGCGCATAAGGTCGTTTTACCCTGACACAGGTCAGTGCAGCCTGGAATGCTTCGCTACGACCCAGCAAATCATGGAAGCCTAGGGCTCCTTGCGCAATTTTCTTTGAGTGCAGGTACTTATTGAATTTGCCCATGGCAATGTCATAAATTTCCTGCAGGCTCATTTTGCAAGTAGGGTGCTTACCCTCCTCGATCAGCCTAAGGTCTTGTTGGACTCTTGAGTCTCCCCAGTGAGTCCAGGTTTTCACCGACTCCTGGGAGTGATGCGCAAGCTCTGGCAAAAGGAATTTGCTCGCGAACTTGGACAGCATATTGCCTTCGTGCCACTGGTGCTCATCGAGACTCTTGGATGAGATGGCATCGACAAGCTTTGTCACTGCCTTGAATTTTACAGTGCTCTCTGCGTAGAACTGAGCGAACCTCGAATGCTTCACGATCTCGTGAATTTCGCCGGCTGAGTAACCCAGGGCAATTGGGAGCCCCATCAGGGCACCTGCGGAGGTACCGCCAATGCGCTTAATGCCTTTGAGTAGGCCTGTATCCTCCAGAACTTCCACAATCCCGGAATAAGCCATGCCCTTGGCACCACCACCTTGAAGTATCAGAACCTCTGGTTGGCGGCGATGACCGTGCTCCATGTCGTATTCAAGGCGCTGAGTCATTTGCTCTGCACGCTCGACACTTTCCCCAAACATCCCTTCCAGATGCTGCGTTATGGTCTGGGATTGGTTCATTTCTGTAAGTGTTGGGTTTGCTTTCTGCGATGTTTGTGCAACGACGATCTGAGCGCGCCTTAAGTGAAGGACTAGATCGTTGAAATCGTTGAGGATGTGCTTGTCCCCTTGCTTCAGTCGTGCATGAAAGCGTGAGAAAAGCTCGTCACCTGGAGAGTAATCAACGGACGGATCACGATGCTGTCCATGCACTCTATCGATAGAACAAATGTCGTGGATCGCGTTGTTATAGATCCTTGCTCGATACTCAGGATTTTGTAGGGTAGAAATGATGCCTGGGGCAATGTCATCAAGCGCAGCGATCAGCTCGTTTTCAGCTTTAGAAATGAAAACAGCCAACTTATGGGTCGTGTACTCTTTCAGGTAAGTAAGGAGAGCGTGCTGACGAGCTTTCTGGACTCGCTCTAGGATATCTGCCATGAAATGCCTCAAGACCCGGTTTTTGTTATTTGAATATTAATGACACGGGCCATTAGAGTGAAGCAAGCACCCAAGCGCCAAAATGAAGCACTTTAATTGATAGCAAAATACTGGTTTTCGGAGCTGTGAGGCATGTGCATCCATCCTGAAATTAGAGACCTCAAACCTAAATGAGAAGCAGTCTACAACTCCCGCAGAAGCACCTTAGCAGACTAGCAATTACGACAGACCCAGGCCTCAGTGCCGGTGATTGGCCACCATTTTGATGTTAAAAAATGCCAAATTACTCGCCTATTTCAACAAAGTAACTTTCCTGCAATAAAAATCACAGGTCATTCTCTGCCATTCATTTGACACTATTTCGCCTCAATCCTATATTTACAGCATCTATCATAACGCCATGTATTTGGAGTTGCTGCAATGAGAAGCCCAATAGGAAATTTGAACTCGCTAAAGGCACAAAGGGATGCCTTGTCAAGACGTATCGACAAACTTGAGAAAGACAACGAGATAATCACCAAATTTGCACAGAAAGTCATGACTGAAGCCAAAGAGCTTGGTATTTCAAAGCGCGACCTTGCTCTAGCGATTGACCCAGAATTAGACCGTAACCGTGGCTCTAAAGCAGATAAAATTGCTGATCTGATTACCGACTCAACCAAACGTGCGCCTAGAAAAGTGAAGTGCTACACGAACCCACACAATGGGGAAAAAATTGAAACAAAGGGTGGTAACCACAAGGGCCTGAAAGCCTGGAAAGACGAATACGGCGCCGCCGTAGTAGAGACTTGGGCCAAGTACGTACAGAGTTAGCCAAATTGCAGAGGGCTGCGTGTCAGCCCTCTGCAGTTATTTCGCGTAGGGGTAGATCGGCAGCGTCTTAATCAGAGGCTCTTCGGCAAGTTTTTTGTCTGAGCGCGTGCCGCGATTCGTTCTTTTCCAATCATCTTTCACAGGCAGCGAAAGCGTGTGGTTTATTGCCTCAGGTCTCTCGTTGAGAAACAATATAGGCAAGAACATTGGAATGGTTTTAGTGAGATTTGATTTTTCCCTAAAGATGTTGGCTTTATAATAACCAGCCAATGGCGTCACCTTAGCTAGAGTTTGCCCTTTAGGAAGTCCCTCAATAAGATCATAATCGGCCTGATAACCATCACTATCAAAACCAAGCGATTCAAGCTCAGCGAGAACTTTTTTGCGTGTCATTCTCTTGATGCTTTTACCACCAGACGAATAGGAAAACCCTATGGTATGAGGCTGGTAGTCAAGCACTGGAATATGACGATTGCAGAGTCGAAGAGAGAGTCGACCAAGCCCGAGGTCTGACAAGGCATTGCGAGTTACTTTGTTTTTCCAGGCTTTGGATGGCGCATCATCACCCCGCCCTTTGACGCGGTCTTGAAGGATCTGGACTGCGGCCTTAAATCTATCCTTGCAGAGATTCACGTGCTGAGCGAGCGCCAATACTCGCTCATCTACACCAATCGCACCGATACAAACGGTGGTGTGCCGGCCATCTGCAACACCTGAGTTCCACAGGTTTCCAATCGCTGATGCTGCATGCTCAACACCAGCGTCACCCGTCAAAAACTCGCCTGGGGATGAGGCAATGAAGGTTTGACTCGTGTGTTTGAGTTCATCAGTTAGTTCGACCAGAGCCAGCTGCAACTGATCGTAGCTATCCTTCAGCAATATGATTTCCAATTTTCTACCCTCAGCTCCAAGCTTCGGGCCGATCCTAAACTGGAAATCTCAATTTGTATAGCCATAGGCCACAAACGAAAATGCTCGACCGAAGTCGAGCATTCTGTGACATCACATAACTCAGCCGTAGGCTCGAGCGATATCAGGTACTTCGCCGGGGATGATTTCCTCGCGCATAAGGGTCAGAGCATTCGAACACTTAAGCCCGATCCTTGCTGTGCCCTTCGGAGCTTCTTCCTGCTGTTGACCTGCAACCTCAGTCGTGAAATGACGACGGCCAGTTGCGGTTACTTCTACCAAAGTGATCATCACGCCTTCACGTGCAGCGGCAAGGATCTCTTCATCGGAAGCTTTTGGATTAGCGGTAACAAAGATACGCTCACCAACTCTACGAGAAAGCACCAGGCCAGCACCAGCGACAGCTGTATTTCCCTCAATTTTCACTTTTTTACGATTCACGGCCTTACTCCTGCCTAGTAATTGGGCCGTATCTTGACAGAAAAACGAATGTTGGCAATACATTTCTATTGTTTGGTCTCATCACCCTCAGAAGCTGGCTTTTTGGCATTCTTTGCAGGTGGGCCGCTACGAACCGTTTTCTTCATCCCTGGCCCGGTTCGCTGCCAAGGTTTCGCGTTCGCCTGCTCTGCTTCAATCCGGGCTCTTGTGAGCATGCTTTTGGCTTTTGACCCAAGGGCTACAAGCATGTCCTTGTGTGAATGGTCTGGAGTGATGATTGCTAGTTGTGCGCAAACGGTCTGGATTTGGTCGAAGTCATCAGCGAACCACACCACCTTCTCCATGTAGGTGTAAACCGACACAATCCAGGCCTCATGACTCATTTCATGAAAGATAGCCAGTGCCTGCATCGACTGTTTCAGCTTAAGGAGCCCGTCTGCACTCAAGAAGCCCTCAAGCCTCGCCCAGAAGCCATTCGGGATAGGCGCAATGAGCGCAGCCGAGCGAAGCATGGCCACGAAATCCTCACCGCTGATCAATGATTTCTCAAACCGCTTCAGGGCAAACTTTAGGGCCTCTGTGTGGATCTGCTGAAGACTGGTTGGAATGCGCCCATTGAGCCCATTACGTGCAAGCCTGCAAATCTGATCGAAGGCGCAGAACCTTGCCCTGACGGTCAATTCTGCGAAGAGGCGATCCTCCTGAACATTGAGAAGCTCGGCCCTCACATCACCCAGTAAAGGCTCACAGGCTACAGGCTCCTTCCATGGGTACGCATAGACGTAATAGGCCTTCCTTGACCTAAGGATGAGCGACAGATCAGCGTCTGTATAGGTCACCAAATCAAACATCGAGCTTACCTCGCGGTTTTTTCGGTCTCCCAGACAACAGGGATGGCCGGTTCCATATAGTCCTGCCTGCGGCTGCTTTGACTGCCCGGCAGGCGTGTTAACTCTTGATGTGATTCAGGCTCGGGTTCCACTTCCAATTTTGGAGGTTGCGCCCCAGAACATTCGTCATCAATTGACATGAATTTGAAGGTTGGCCTGAACGTGCACTCAATCCCGGCTTTTCTGAGCCTACTTTCGGCGGTTCCGCAGGTCAGGATAGGCTTGGCGTCGTCTTTTACGCTGACTAGGCCGTAGACAACGTGAGAGGAATCCCTGGTATCACGGGCGAATATGGTGAAGTCCTGGCGCAGCTGGGCTTCAACCTGTTCTTCCGGATTCCCGCTGTTAACGACACATATGGCGAAGATGCCTGGTGGGATTTCCTTGTGCACGCCGGCGTCGGCCAGCAGGCTTGCTATGCCGATTACCAGGCGATCAACCTGCAGGATGATGAACTCTTTGAAGGCTGTTTCCAACTGATGCGTTTGCAGGATGTTCAGCGTGTCTTCTGTGGAGACAACGTTGCGATCATCAGAAAACTCAAACCGCTCTACCTTGCGCATCTGGCGCCAATCGCACCTAAGGCCAAGCTCGGCACCCAGATCTACAAGCCCCTGGCGAACGCCTGTGCGCTCACAGAGATAGGACTCAACCTGAACCGAATAGCTGATGCGCCCCATCGTGAATCCGATATTGAGCGAAAGCGGATACTCGTCCGGGATATTGAAGTTCAGGCTCAAAGTCCCGTAATTGCCCATACACATGGCGTCTTCAGGCCTAGGCAACACGATTTGCCTCGGGTCTTTTCCGCTCACGACTGCGGTATGCAGGTCGCTGTAGGACTTACGGTGAAGTGATTCCAGAATACCGCGAAAAATAGCCTCTCGGAGCTGCTCAAACGACAGGGCAATTGCGGACATTACAACCTCGCATTTTTTCTTTTTATTTAGCCATGTAATCCCAGTTAAATCCAGTGTTTTGACCTTGCCATGATATCAATTTATTAGTATACTTTTTGCCAATAGCCAGCCTAACAATGGGAAGCATGATGCTCTGGTTCGATATTAAAGGCGCTTCACGCGCTATCGCTTACGCGAATTACCATGCAGTAAAAGGCGGATTGATTATCACCGCCAATGAGCAGGACGCTAAAACACTTCGTCAAGAAATGGCTTTCTTTGAGCCTAGTCTTGAGGGACGTTTGATTTATCTTCCTGATAGCGAAACTCTGCCATTCGACCTTCAGAAGGCCCCTGCTGTCATCATGAGTCAGCGGGCGCATGCTTTTAATCGCCTCGTAAGTGGTGACGCCTCCAACTTGGTAGTGATCCTGTCAGCAAGTAATTGCATGCGTATCATTTCCGGGCCATCGTTCTGGACAGGTCAGGTTAAACATCTGACCCCAGGCGTAAAACTATGCGACTTCTTCGGTGATCGACTTCCACAGTCCCTGAGTGCGATGGGTTATGAATATGCCCCACGTGTAAAGAGCCCAGGTACTTGGTCTCGTCGCGGTCTGGTGCTCGATATCTACCCAGTGGGTATGTCCATTCATGATGGTATTGCCGAGCACATGGCAGTCCGCATCCTGATGAACCACGATGAAGAAATCGTCAGCATTCGAAAGCTCGACACCCTGACTCAAGAATCCACAAAACCGGTTATTGAGCAATTTGATCTCTTCCCTAACCGGGAATACGCAATCACGAAAGCATCCTGCGAGAGCTTTCGCCGGGCTGCGTTCTCTGCGCATGAGGAGCCTAGGTCGACCGAGAGTTACAAGTGCGTCAGTCGCCAAGAGGATCACCCTGAGCTGGCTTCGTGGATCGCGCTCCCCAATACCGACTACACGAATGTGTTGGCCATTGCCCCTGGCGACTCCGTCATTTTTGATGGTGACGCTGAGGCAGCATTCCAGCGCCAAGCCACTCTCGTCGAAAGTCGTCATCTCGATGTTAAAGACGACAACAGCCGGCTGTGCCCTCCGACTCACTTCTCGTGGTTGAGCCCTGAGAGCGTCCATGAAGCACTGAAAGGTAAGCAGTATTGCCGCCTTGAGCGCACAGGCGGCGCCAGCGGCATGGAGCGACCAGGTACACTGAGTGCTGCGGTCGGCCTGCTGAAGACCATGCTCTCTGATGGCGTCCCTACTCTTTTCGTCATGAAGAGCCAGGTTCGCATGCGCAACATCGGCACTATCTGCCGCATGTGCGCACACCCTGCCTCTACGGTGCCTAGCTTCAACGCATTCCTCGAGAACCCTAAGGGTGTGGCGTGCACGCACGGTGACCTCATAGAGGGCTTCTCAGACCCTCTGATCGGCTATCGCGTTGTAACCGAGCCAGAGGTTTTCGGTACCACAATTGAATCTGCCGTTGAGGAAGAGCTGGGCGCTCACCAGCGTAAAGTCATCCTCCAGGGTCTGGGTGATATCCAGATCAACGATCCGATTGTTCACGCTACAAACGGTATTGGCCGATTCCTGGGCTTTGAAGTGCTTGATCTAGGTACTGGCCTGGAGGATCTGGTTAAGATCGGCTACGCAAACAAGATCACTGCGTTTGTTCGGGTGAATGACCTTGATTTGATCTCTCGTTATTCGGGCGCAGAGCCTGAAAAGGCCCCGCTGACCAAGCTCGGTGATGAGGCCTGGATGAAAGGCCTGCACATTGCTCAGCAAAGCGCTTTTACAGCCGCCCGCGAACTCATTGCCATGCGTAACATCCGTCAGCGCTCTACCGGCGTTGTGCTGGATCCGCCAAACGAGCGTTACGTTTCTTTCTGCGAAACCTTCCCTTACGAAGAGACCAAAGATCAGAAGCGCACCGTCATCGACATCATCGAGGATCTGACCTCCGGCAAGCCGATGGATCGCCTTGTCTGCGGTGACGTTGGCTTTGGTAAGACAGAAGTTGCTATGCGTGCAGCATTCCTGGTCTCCAGCCAGAAGCACCAGGTCTCCCTGCTTGCCCCGACTATCCTGCTTGCCCAGCAGCACTACGAAACCGCGTGCAAGCGTTTCGAAGACACGCCAATCAAAATCATGCTGGCGGATCGAAACTCACTTTCTGCGAAAGAACTGAAAGCCATCAAAAATGGTGAAGTCGACATCTTGATTGGTACTCACCGCATCCTTCAGGCTGACGTCGAGTTCAAAAGCTTGGGCCTGATCATCGTCGATGAAGAGCACAAGTTTGGCGTCAAACAGAAAGAACTTCTGCGCAGCATGCGTGGTAGCAAGCATATGCTCGCGTTGGCCGCGACCCCAATTCCCCGGACTCTGGGCATGGCAATCTCGAAAATTCGTGAGATTTCCATCATCGCAACTCCGCCAGCAAGTCGGCTTTCTGTACGTACACTGGTGCGTCCACATAGCAGCAGCGTGATCCGTGAAGCTTTCGCCCGTGAGATGTCCCGCTCGGGTCAGATTTTCTACCTTCACAACCGCATCGAAGACATGGATGAGTGCGTTGCCGTCCTGCAAGGGATCGCTCCGCAGGCCCGCATCCGTAAGCTTCACGGCAAGATGAGTGCCGATGAGCTGACCAGAATCATGTTTGCCTTCCGCAACCATGAATTCGATGTACTGGTGAGCACAACAGTGATCGAAGTAGGTATCGACGTACCTAACGCCAACACCCTGATCGTAGAGGACGCGGATAATCTCGGCCTGGCGCAGCTGCACCAGCTTCGTGGTCGGGTTGGGCGGTCTAGCACCCAGGCTTACGCATACCTTCTTAACTCCGACCGTGAGGATAAGGTCAGCAACCGCCGCCTGAAGGCTCTAGAGCGTGCCAGCAACCTTGGGGAAGGTGTTCTGGTTGCCCGTCACGACATGGAGATCCGTGGTATCGGTGAGATTCTGGGTGATGAGCAAAGCGGGCACATCCACAACATCGGCTTTACGCTCTACATGCGCCTACTGGAGCAGGCAATCAAGGCCATCGACCGTGGTGAAACCAACCTTGATAAATCGATTATTCTGAACCATGTCAACATGCCGATCTACGGCAAGATCCCACCTGAGTTCATGCCTGACAACGGCGAGCGCCTGACGTGGTACCAACGAATGATGTCCAGCGAGTCGATCCAGGAGATCAATCAGAACGCCAACGAGCTCCAGGATCTCTACGGCTACGTGCCTGGTGAAATCTATGAGCTCAAGCGCTCTATCTCCGAACACATCGCCGCTAAGCGCTGGTGCATCTCGTCCCTGAAAGACGTCAAAGAAGGCGTGCTGATCCAACTTCACAACGAGAACGAACTCAGTGGCTTCATGATCGTTCTGAGCCAAACCTTCAAAAAACGCTTCAAACCTGCGGAAAAAGAACGCACTTTCATTGTTGAAAATGCGAGCATCAGTGAAGTCGCCGACGCCATCCTAGCTGGCACGATGGTCTAACTACATGGATAAGCCACGCACTCTGTTGAAGAGTCGTGGCTTCCAAAATGGGTGTCGATGATCATTCGCGGCAAACTGGGTGAGGATATATCCCGCATCTAGTTGATCATAATTGTAACGAATGAGCTTATCCCGCATTTTCATAACTGCGCCGTGATAGTCTTCTTGCAAATATGCCTTGGAAGTTCCTGCTGTGTAATAAGCGTCTGAATCAGACATAGATACTTCTGTCGAAATGCGTATACTGCGCACCTCTTCGCCGTAACACCGGAAGACGCCTACTAGCGAAAGGAATGCGGCGTCCACCACCAGTGACTCCCCTGTCACCTCCAGTGTAAGGTCTCCATCGCTAAGCTTCGTGCCTGGCCTGAAGCCTACAGGGCGTGAGGCCTTTACCAGCCACTCAGCCATAGCATGCCAGGCGCAGTTTGTGAACAGCTTAGAGCGCGATGAGCCCAGCTGGTTCGTCTCTTCAACGATGTATCCGAGCTTCAACTGTGTTGGAATCATTGAATTTATACCAATTATTGTTGACACTTTCGGGGCATCTGGGTATAAAACGGTATATTACTTGGATTAGAGATAATGCAGCAGTTCTCTCACACTAGCACGGATTTTAACATTCATACCACCGTGGCGGTGGGCAGGAAGCTTATGACGATTAAGGTCGGGGAGCTTGCTGCAGCCGAATTCTACCACGACGATTTCCACGGCATTATCAAGGATATCGCTGACCCCCTGGTACTCTCCACGATCCTCGATTTCGACCGTGTGAGCGTTTGGGACATGCCCCTGGATGAGGGTGGGATGTTCGACAGCATCTGCAGCTACTTCAAGGAAAACGACTTTGAAGTCCTGGCTGAACTGCTTGAAGAAAACAAGGCTCGCATCTTCGAAACAGGCATGCCGGCGCTGGCTGAACAGTGGGATGCAAGCATCCAGGAACTGCTTTACACACGCGCTGCTGAAACCGGGAAGATTCGTACTCCTCGCCAGGAGAAGCACTTCGAACTCGTCCTGCGCAAGGCGAACCCACTGCGTCATCGAAATTCACGGCACCCGCTTGCTAAGCATTTTGTCGCAAATGTTTGGCCTGAACTCCACCAACAAATGAGATCGCAGCTTTCGACCCCTCAGGTGAGAAATGGCTCTTTTTGATCTGCCGCTGTACGAAGGGCTACCCTTAGGTTACACCGTGTTCTTTGTCTTGATTGGTGCGGTTATCGGTAGCTTTTTCAACGTTTTAGCGCTTCGATGGCCCGCCTATCAAATTGCTAAAAATGACGGTGAAGCCGCACTCTGGATGTGGTTGAGGGACTTGAAGCGTCAATCGCTGAAATTCAAGTCCCCCGTCGAAATGCCATCCCTGATGTCGGGCAGGTCACACTGCCCACACTGCAATACCCCAATCCCTCTGTACCTCAATATCCCCATCGTCAGCTGGCTAATGCTTCGCGGCAAGTCACTTTGCTGCTCTAGGCCAATCAAATTCCAGTACCTCGCTTTTGAGCTGATCGGCGCCATCATTTTTGCTTCAATAGCCATGACGGTAGGGCCTTCGATGTACGGCCTTGTTCTTGGTTGCGCTCTCATGGTGCTGTGCCTAGCTGCCTGGATAGATGCAACTGAGGGATTCATTCCAGATGGATTGTTGTTCAGTGGCTTAATACTTGTCTACACGTTGGCAATGGGCCCGCATTGGATAAACGTAAGCCAATCGTTTGCTTTTCACATGACGTCATTTTTCGCCATCATGATTCCCTTTAAACTGATCTCCTTAGTTCGCGGTCAGGACGGAATGGGCTATGCAGACTTTCACTTGATAGGCCTGTGCGGCGCACTTCTTGGGCCAAAGATTGGGTGGATGGTAATCCCCGTGATTCCACTGCTGATCGCTACTTTTTTTGTATACAAATCTGGTCTTATCAAACGCGGGCTATTTGTTTCTATTGTTGGTGAGTCAGGAGTTCCAGCAGGGCCTGCAATCGTTCTCTCCGCACTAGGCATTACCGCGCTCATCGTGACTGGCGTGCTTTAAGAATAAGGTTCGTTTCAATCACTTACGTGCAGGTCATCCAGGGCCAGTGACCTGCACGTTTGGCTCCATCTGCAATATTCGTGGCTTCATTTGCCATAGCAAATGCCTCAGTGAACCTCGCGCCCGCCTTTTCCAAAATCCAATATTGCCAATCTATTGCCTTGAGCATGCTTGAGGCACCTCTGCGGCTCTGCAATAATCGTCATGTATTGCCACCCGCCGAGGTCACCATGAAAAAAATCATTGCTACTGCGCTCCTGTGTCTGTTCCCGCTGTTTGCTATGGCGGACATGTCCTGCCTGGGGATCAAAAACTACAACGATCCGACCGGTCAGAAAGAAGAACAGACCAAAAGCGGCTACGAGGAAAATCAAAACCCTGCAGCTGACCTGTTGGGCTGCTTTTCGAGCGTGAAGGATGGGCTGGGCGCCGGCGTTGTCAAAGGCGAATGCGGTTGCAAGCAAGCCGTTAAAAAACTCTGCTCGTTCAACGTCAAAAAGAAACGAGTGTCGGCCTCTGGCGGTGCGGATAAGGCCTGGTGCGCGGTGTTTGCACCCTGGGCGATCTGACCAGATTTGCGATAGAAAAAAGGCGCCAGAGGCGCCTTTTTCATTGATTGCCGTTAGGCCTGGCCACCCAGGGCCAACTCGACGTAGCAATCCTTCAGGCGAGCGTAGAGCACATCCATGCCCTCCTCCTCCGTCCAGGTCTCCATCAGGTCTGCCAGGTAAACGTTGTCTTCACGCCCCATCCAGATCTTGATGTAGGTTCCCTGCTTGTCCCCGTTATGCTGGCGGAACAGGTTCAGGACGTTCTTGGCCGCGTACATGCGATACAGGCTGGCAAAACTCAGGCCGATGTCCTGCATGATCCGGCGATACAGCTCGAAGTTGATTTTACGAGCGCAGCACAACGCAACCATCAGATCCATACGCTGGGCGGCGTCCATGTCATCGAAGGTGTAGCTCTGGCCGTCAAACTGGATCGTGGAGGTGCTATCACTCCACAGCGACAGAAGTTTGAGTCGGGCGGCTTCAGGCTCGTTTTCGGCGCGGGCGATCTCGCTCAGGAGGAAGTGGGCCATGTCGACCACTTCAAGCATCATCTGCTTGATGTCCATCTGCGACTTGAGAGCGGCTTTGAATTCTGGCGGATCTTCTGCGTTGATTTCAGGGCACGCTTCGTCAGGCAGCACCTTGCGGCAAACAGCACGATACAGAGCAAAGCTGACCCGGCCCTGAGCACACAGACCCATCAACAGATCCATCAGCTCCAGTCCTGGCATTTCCTGAATCTGGTAGGTCGTGCCGTCAAACACAATTTCAGTCGGCTCTTCGTCCCAGCTTGCCTTCAACGCCGCAGGCGATGTGAAGGTGGAAAGCATTTCAGTCAGAATGCGCTTGAGATCGGCCTTCAGCTGCTGCTCGTCTCTGGATGCTTTCTTCCACCACTTGTAGTTGGAGTGCTCAATCAGCTTGCTGCATTCCACCATGGCAGATCGCAGGCCGTGATGCTCGTAGTCGTCAACCAGCTCAGCGCATTCGACAGCCGCAGCACGCAGGTAGCTGTGGCGGTTGGTACGCCAGGCAGGATCGAAAACGTCGTTCAATTTTTCTTGGTACTGCAGCATCGTGCCGAGCATAGGGTGGTTCAGAGACATTGTAGGGGTATTTCCTGTAGGTTAATTTGCTGGTTTGTACTGATTTTTAAGCGCAGTCACTCTCGCTTTAAGCTGTGGGTTCTCCGGAATGTTCGGGGCCAGGATGCGCAGACCCTGGGTGACGTCCCAGTTGGTCAAGAGCATTGCATGGAAGGGGATGTAACCATTGGCCACGTAGACCTTGTACAGGTCATGGGAGCCATCGATAGGGGCGACGTAAGTCATGACCTTTTCAGCATTGGTCATGTCTTCAGGGCTGAGCTTCTGCATCTGGCGCGTAATCGGGTCACGCATTTCGATTTCGGAGACGGGGGTGATGACTTCGGCAAAGCTGCTCATGGAAAGGCTGAGCAAAACCGACGCAAGTAGGATTTTTTTCATTGGTCTCGCGGGAACCTCAAGAGCATTTGAGGTAGGGATAGCCTGGCAGTAAATGCCCCAACCCCGCCCCTCCTTATGGAAGCTATCTTGTGATCAAGGTCGAAACCCACAAAGGGCCGACCTTCTGAGAAGAATTACAATATATTGTCTAGCCCTCGAAAGGTCAATCCGTCAATTTACGCCAATTGTTTATTGGCATAAACTCACTTTTTCCCACGGAAACCCATAGGGGTACCAATGCTCGAATTCTTCTCGCGAATTCTGCCTACAGGGGTTTTGTCTCCAAACCGCAGGGGTCTTAAGCGTTACACCCTCGAAGCCAAATACGTAGCAACCCAAAGCCGCTCGATGACTCGCATCCCGTCCGAGTCTCTTACCCAGAATTTCCAAAACCTTCGAGGTCGCACAGACAGGGAAGCCCTGCTGCTCGCGTTCGCCATCGTTGTTGAGCTGTCCGACCGTTTTCTGGGGATGCGTCCCTATGAAGTCCAGATCGTAGGCGCCTTGGCGATGTGCGATGGCCAGATCGTTGAGATGGCCACTGGCGAGGGCAAGACCCTTACCGCTGCCTTAGCGCTGGCCTGGCATGGGCTTCACGGCTGCGCCCGTGCGATGACGGTCAACAGCTACCTAGCCAAGCGTGACGCCATTCGGCTTTCGCCGCTGTATGAGGCCCTGGGGCTCTCTACAGGCTACATCAATGAGTCGATGGGTAAGGAGCTGCGACTCCAGGCCTATCAATCCTCTGTCGTCTATGGCACGTCCAGCGAGTTTGTCTTTGACTACCTCAGAGACAACCTGGTCTACGACTACAACCAGCTGCTGCAACTGACACATGGCTTCATCATCATCGACGAAGCAGATTCCATTCTGATCGATGAAGCCCGCACCCCGCTGGTTCTGTCCGGGGAGGGCACGCTCGACGTAAGCCTCTGGACGGATCTCAGGGATTTTGTGGCCACCCTCTCCTACCAGGCGGTGAAAGAGGACACTCGCACGCAGCTTGAGCGCACGCTGCTCGATAAACACGAAATCGGTTCAGACATTGGTATCGATAACAAACACCAGGACGCCTTCGTCTCTGAGCAGGCTATCTCTAAAGTCGAAGAGTTCTTCATTGCCAAAGAACTGATCGCAACAGCAGCCGAGTTGTGGCAGCCATCGAAGTCTTACCTGTGGCGGGCATTGATCGCCTCGGTTAAAGCTCGTCTGCTTTTCCACCGCGATAAAGACTACATCGTGCGCGATGGCAAGGTCGTGATCATCGACCAGGAAACCGGGCGGCTCTCCAAGGGAAAGCGTTGGGGTGAAGGTGTGCACCAGGCGATTGAGTGCAAAGAACAAGTCGCCATCTGCGCTGAGACCATCGAGCTTGGCCGCATCGCACTGGCCAACTACATGAGCCTGTACAGCACCGTAAGCGGAATGACCGGCACAGCAGCAACCGTGGCAAAGGAGATCCAGGATCTCTATGGGCTCAACGTCATTCCCATTCCCACACACAAGCCGCTTATCCGTAAGGATCTTTCTGACCTGGTCTTTACCACCAAGGAGGCCAAGCTCAACCAGATGGTTGAGGACGCCAAGGTGATTCACGCGACCGGACAGCCGATCCTCATCGGTACCGGCAGCGTTGAGGACTCCGAGATCCTCTCCGCCCGATTCACAGCTGCACAACTGCCGCATAGCGTGCTTAACGCCAAGCAGGACGAAGCAGAAGCCTCTGTCATCGCACAAGCTGGCCGTTTGGGCGCGATCACCATTGCTACCAGTATGGCTGGCCGGGGAACGGACATCATTCTGGGTGGGCATACGGCTGTCCTGGAAGACGAAACGCCTGATGAGGTCATCACCTCCCAGCGCCAGCAAGTATTGGATGCTGGAGGGCTGTTTGTGATGGGGTCGGAGCGACTTGATGATCGCCGGCTGGATAAACAGCTCGCAGGTCGGTCAGGGCGCCAGGGCGATCCTGGTACCAGCCAGTTTTATGTATCGCTCGAAGACCCGCTGATGCAGAATTTCGGCGGAGACACGCTTAAGGCATTCTTCGGTAGGGTCGGGGTTGGTGAAGGCGACAGCGTTCAACACAGCATGGTTGATAACGCGATCTTGAAGGCTCAGCGGCTCAAGCAGTCGATCTACTACGATTCTCGCAAGAACGGACTTAGACAAGACTCCGTGATCGATATGCCCCGCAAGGTTATCTACGCCATCCGCAAGCAAACATTGCTGCTGACTGACGAAGAAGCGCTGGCGCTGATCAAGGAACAAGTCGGCCCGAACGTAGATCGACTGCTCGCCGTCTATTGCGACGACTTCGTCACTCAGGAAAGTGATTGGGATCTGGATGGGCTCAAAGCCAAGCTCCAGCAGTGGGGACTAGCCGGCCATTGGTTCGACAATCTCTACGGGATGTGTGCCGGCGAAATTTTCCAGGAGAAGCGCCTTCGTGATGAGTTGAACAAGTGGATCAACTTCGACCTGACTGCGCGGATTCCACAAGGCATCTCGAAGGACGCTGACGCTTGCAGGCTATACCACCTGATGGCCATCGACAATCTGTGGCGTGCGTTCCTTGAAGAGTCGGAACTGATCCGTACGGGCATTCACCTCCGTTCTTTTGCCAACGAAAAGCCGGATCTTGCCCTCAAGCGTGAGGTTTATAAGCTGTTCCAGAAGATGCAGGATGAACTGCCGGTGGTAACACTCGACTTCGCCTATGGGTCTATCCGCCAGGCCGAGATGGAGCTCGACGCCGGGCAACCAACAGAAGCCGCGTAATTCTCCAGGCAGAAAAAAGCCCAGCATCTGCTGGGCTTTTTCACTTCAGATGTTAAACCTGTTCTTGCTTTTTACGCAGGAACGCAGGGATATCGAGGTAATCGAGATCCAAGGTCGTCGCAGGCTTGGTAATCGAGTTTTGCTCCCACTGATCCTGCTCTTGGGGCAGGTGCGGGTGATGATTACCGCGAGAACGGGGCTCGCTGTGGGGCTGGTACGAGCCAGGGTTCAACGTACGGGCTGGTTGCTCGTAATGCTGAGGCTGAGGCTGGTGGGCTGGCTGCGGGGCGGGGCGAGCATGCTGTTCGGTCTCAGCGTGTGCCAGGCTCGGGCGGATAGCGGGAATACTGTTGGCGGCAGATTGCTTTTCAGGCACTGGCGTCAGATCCAATCCTGTAGCAACCACCGTCACGTGCAGCTCATCACGCATGTTCGGATCGACCACCGTGCCGACCTTAACTACCGCATCGTCGTGCGCGAAGTCTTCGATGATCTGACCTACAGCCGAATACTCGCCGAGCGAGAGATCGGGGCCTGCAGTGATGTTCACGAGGATGCCCTTGGCGCCCTTCAGGTTCACCGTTGCAAGCAAAGGGTTACGGATGGCAGCTTCAGTGGCCTCACGCGCCCTGTTGGGCCCTGTAGCTGTGCCAGTGCCCATCAATGCCAAGCCCATGTTGCTCATGACGGCTTTGACGTCGGCAAAGTCGACGTTAATCATGCCTGGGCGCTTGATGATGTCGGAAATACCGCGCACCGCACCGCACAGGACATCATCCGCCTTGGCGAAAGCAGAAATCAGAGATGCATCTTTGCCCAGCAGTTCAAGCAGCTTTTCGTTCGGGATCGTGATCAGTGAGTCAACAGTGTCGTACAGCTCTTTGATCCCGGCGTCCGCCAGAACTCCGCGTTTTTTGCCTTCAAACGGGAAAGGTCGGGTGACTACCGCGACGGTCAGGATTCCCATTTCTTTGGCGATAGCTGCGATAACCGGGGTTGCGCCTGTCCCCGTTCCGCCACCCATGCCGGTCGTGATGAACAGCATGTCCGTATTGGTCAGAACCTCAACGATTTTTTCACGGTCTTCAACAGCCGCTTTTCGACCGATATCAGGGTTTGCTCCGGCACCCAGGCCTTTCGTAAGGTTAGCGCCGAGCTGGATAGTCTTTGTCGAGCCAACGCCCCGCAGTGCCTGTGCATCTGTGTTGGCACAGATGAAATCCACACCTTCAATGCTGTTTGCAGCCATGTATCGCACTGCGTTGTTACCACCACCACCAACGCCGATGACTTTGATCACAGCACCGTCGTCGGTAACACCACCATCCTGCACAGTCAAATTCATGTCTCTCTCCTCGAGCCCTGCGAAATCCGATAATTGTTCAACAGTGCTGTTAAGCCGTTGCTTCGACGTCGCGTCATACTTTGGCCGCGATTCTGTCAATATATACATTTCATTGCAAGCGAAAACCCTTGAAAAATCGGGTTTCCGATGCGCGTAGTTCCGTTAGGAGCAGGCCTTCCAGGGAAGGAAATTACGACTCTTAGAAACCGAAAAACCGCAGGGCGCTCTCACGTCCTACGGCTTTGGTGCATCGGGGAGGCTTAAGCGGCCTGTTGTTGCTTCTCGATGTACTCGATGGTCGCTTTTACGTTGGTCAGGGCATGCGCCTCTTCGTCAGGCACTTCCACTTCGAACTCTTCTTCCAGCGCCATTACCAGCTCAACGACGTCCAGGGAGTCAGCACCCAGATCTTCGGAGAAGTGTGCTTCCAGACTGATTTCGTCTTCCTTCAGGCCCAGCTGCTCGGCGACGACTTGTTTAACGCGGGATTCGATGGTGCTCATATTCAGTACTCTAGCTCTAAAAATGGGGGATCCTCCCCCGAAGGAACGCCATCCTAGCCTGTGATTTCAAACATTTCAACTAAATTGACAAACTGACACAAGAAACAAAAAACCGCCCCGTAGGGCGGCTTCGCTTACTCTGCCTGATTAATATTCAGGGCTCGGTTCTGCTGCACGACGAGGCGTGAATTCACGCGGCATCACCGGGGCGCTCAGCTCCAGCGTACGACGGCATTCCTTATCGAGCTCCAGGACGTTGCCGATCACCTTGCCGAACTGGTGCATGCTGCCCAGCAGGATATCCTTCAGCTCCTTGGTTTCCGCCGTCCGGATTGCGATTGGCGCTGCAAGGAACGCGTTCTGGTTGGAGAAGTTCAGGTGCGGCGAGTTGTAGAAGGACTGGTCGACATAAGACTTCAGCTGTTTCGGAAAGACGTTTTTCTGCCATTCCTTGTCGTACTTGGCGTTCGATTTCGGGCCGCAGTTGATACGCTGTACGGGAATGACTTCAATTTCGAAACCATCACGTCGCATAGCCTTCAGCCAGCCTGAACCCTTGCCGATGAAATCGTCCCAAACCCTGGTTACCGGTGGAACGGACTTGTTCTTGTAGTCGTACTGGTGATTCAGACGGCGCACACTGTCGGCTTGGACGATCATGCTGTCGCGACCAGCCTTGACCGGGCGCATGATGAGCCCACCGTACATGCCATGACCGCTGTTGCTGTCGATCAGCTCCAGCATCGTTGCACGGGCTTTCGCCTCGTTGCTCAGGTCAAGCGTTTCAATACGGCGGTACTGGACGTCAACACCGACAAACCATTTCCGCGAGGCGCCCCGGTACAGATCCATGACCAACTGGAAGCGCTCAGCTTCGTAGTCGAGTACATCGATTCCGTCGATTTGCTCAGGAGGGGTATCCATCGCCGCCGCAGCGAGCAACTGCTGATTCATCTGGATCAGCTTCTGTTTTTTGTACTCAACATCCGCGTTGAACGGCATCACGAACGTTTGTTCCAGGTAGCCAACACCCAGGCGGCACTGTGGCGAGTCGTCGAATTCCTGCAGCACAGACAGCCAGTTGGAGCGGTACAGGCGCTTTTCAGCGTCGACAACAGTTACCTGCTCAGCGAGGAAAGCACCACCGGTGCGAACAGTTGCGGAGTTATCGGTCGATGCATTGCAAGGCATTTGCGCCCGGCGCCCGGTGTCTGCAAGCAGTGCGACAGTCGGGGTGATCAGATCGGACTCGGTTTTTGCAGCTTCGATGTAACGCTCCGGGGGTACGACCATCAGCGTAAAGGGTTCGCCGGCCTGGTCTACGCCCTGGATAAAGCTGGTCTCGATGCTCTGGCCAACCACGTAGTTTTGCGGGTAGCCGACGAAGCCTTTTGTCTCGCCTTTGCGTAGTGCTGCAAGGCTGCCAACAATCTCTCGTTTATCAGACATTTCTAATTCTCTGTTCAAGCAATTGATGGCCCATTATCCCAGCTGAAGCCCTGAAGAATCAAGGCAAAATGACATTTTATGCCTATTGTTTTAACCCCAAACAAAAAGCGCCCCGGAGGGCGCTCGCTTCACTGATGGTCTCAGTTGCTGCCTTTGTTCTTCTCGATCTGCCTGAGCATAAGCTCCAGGGTGTTGCGCACGTTCTCAGTCGAGAGCTTTTGAGGCTGAGGTTCTGCTGGGTACTGGATCCTCTCGTCGATGATCTCCATGCCTCGCTTGGCCTCACTCATTGCCTCAGCAGGGCTCAGGCCGCGTTCACGCTCAATCCTGGCCAACTGGTTGATCGGCAGTGCTTGTTCCTGGTCGGCAGGCGACATAGGCACTGGAGACGCCTCAATCTGCTCTCTGACGGTATCGGTGATGATATCCGACAAGGACAGAGAGATTTCCTTCGCCGCCGATCTTATGGCGTTATCAGCGCCGTCTGGGGCCCTCATGAATGGCAGACCAGATTGAACCACCTCCTCCAGAGCCTCGTTGCGCTTAGGCGGCTCTTTACGCTCCGTCGTAGTCAGCACCGCCTCTGCCTTCCGCTCAACAGCTGTCTGGGCCGGGGTTGAAGCCGCAACAGGTTCCTTGGACAGGCTAATCGTTGCATTCGGCCTTTGGCCGGCTGGCTGTTGATTCTGGCTTGGCTCATCGCCTTTAAGAGCCCGAACGAAGTCTTCGTCCAGCAGACGCTCCTTGTGCTCCATCATGCCGAATGCGATCTGGCTGGCCAGTACAGGATCCTGTTTGCGCTCAATGCTTACCAGGTAGGCGTTGAAGAGCGCCTTAAGGCCGCTATCCAGCTCCAGGCCTCTTACACGATTCGCATCATTGCCCTGCTCAAACAGCTTGCTGATGGTGGTGCGTGAGTCGTTGATCCTCTTGACCATGTCGCGGCTCGGAGCCCTGACCATCAGCATCTTGTTGATACGGTACTCGGGCGACTTGTGCGGCTCGGTGAAATAGAGTTTGCACCTAACCAGCAGGTCAGCAAAAATTACGTGAGCATCACCTGGCTTTTGGTTCACCAGATCTCGCACGTTGATTCGCTTCCTTCTTTCCGAGCGAGTTTGCTGAGTATCGGCGTACCCAGAGATCAGTTCGCCTTTCATCTCATGACCAGAAGTAGAGGCTGTTTCACCCTCGCCACCACGATCAACTGCTAGTTGCAAAGTTTCACCACTATCTTCCAACTTCATGAAGATTTTAATGTTGGTGTTTGCAACTACCGACTTAGCTTCGTCCTCGGAACCCTTCTTAAATGAAGGGAAATCCTGCCCCGCAAAAACAACACTCATACCCAGGCTTCGGGCCTGCGCAGCAACTACCGAGAAGCCCTTCACGCTGTAGTAGCCGTACTCATCCATAATAAGTAAGAAGGGAACATTGGAGTTTGTTGGCTTCGCATCCATTACTTCTTCGTGCGAACCTTCAACCTTTTCACCAAGTGCTGGAGCAAGTGCACTTCGCACCCCGGCAACCACCAACTTACCAAGACCAGAAAGAGCATCTGGATCCTTCTCGAGGGCCGGGAGCATAACAAAAAGGATTCTTCTGTTGTAGACCAAATCTTTGTAGTCCACCTCCCCGAGGGGTGCGTCGAAAATATGTTTATACGTAGATGACAGCTCTGATAGTACACCAGTTAGCTGCATAATGAGGTAGCCATGTTGCTCATAGCACTTAGGCGATATGTTTCCGCCCATTGCCTCTTCCATGTTAAAGCCTGGAAGTTCCAGCAGGTATTTATTCAGAAGTGTAATTGCAATCTCTGGTAGATCTTCACGCTGGGTGAAATCAAAGATCACGTCGAGTGGCATCGAGTCACGGATCGTGCCCACGTCCATGTTGATTTCACCGGAATCCCTCAGGTATACAAGGGTTTGGAGCACAGCTGCCAGCAGCGCACTCGCTCGGTTTTTCCACATGTCGTCGCCGCCACTGTCAGGCATCAAGCTGACAATCAGCGACCTTAAAGTTTCGGCTGGGCCATAAGCAAACGGGTTGTTAGTGTTTGAGAGTCGTGTTCCGTCGTCCTCTGTATTGCCACTCTTAGAGCCAGTCAGGTAGTTGATCACCATCAGGTCGTCTTCACGCCCTAGGCGCCTAACCATGGAGAATACGAGACCAAATACCGTAGTATCGCCCTTTCCGTCGACGTACATTACGCCAGAACCCATCAACAGGGCTTGGTAGAACAAAGAAAGCAGGAATCGAGTCTTCCCGCTTCCGGTCGAACCCATAACTAGCATATGCGTCCGTGCATCGTCGTTACTTACCCATACGGCTTCCTGGGTAATATGATCGTTACCAATAAGGATGAGACCATCACCGACTTTACCGGTTTTAGGATCTGGACTATCAGGGTCGATTGGCCGACGCAGCGGGTACTTCCGCTCGTACTTCTTCGCCATCCCGTACAGGAAAAGACTGATGAATATCAGGAGGTCTGATGTCGAACTAACGCCACCATACCCGACGATACTTCCGAAGGTCACGACGGCTGATAAAAAGCCAAAAAACATGACTAATGGGCCACCCGCAAAAGCGAACGTGTCGCCAATGCGGTATCGCAGTGGTCGAATCTCCCGCCCCATTAAATTGGGGTCGAGATCCGCATTTTTGGATACGCCATGTACCATTGTCACACCACTCTTATTATTATTTTGTGGCTTGCTTGCCTGGGGCTGGGCGTTGACTTCAAAAATCAGGTCTAAACGGATCCAGCCCTTAAAACACTACGCTCCACCTCTCCTGATGAAGCTTACAGATCAACCCCAGTCGTCTTTGCCCTTGGTCGCGCCAGCGCGGGGATCGAGCTTGAGAGCCACCCTGAGTGCCTCGATTGCCTCGGTTACCTCTGGGTGAGGGATGGCAATTTTTGCCTCCTTCTCCAGCAGCCAGTGAGCGAATACGCCGGCTGACTCCGTGAAGGCCACCTTTTTGCCCACACAGTTGAGGGCGTACCACAAGGTTCTGTTCTTTCCTTTCAGCCAACGCAGAGATGAAGGAGCAAGCGTTGCACCCTCCCTGGCAGCTTCCAGGAGGCTCATCAAGGCTGTGTAGGTGTAGGCGTGCTTCGAGATGCGCTCTTCGGACATGACATGCCGCAGGGTCGGCTTGAAGTCTGGATTGCCAACCATTGTCCGTAGATCCACTTCCTTAGGTGTCCAGGACGGGCCGTTCTTCTTGAACCCGCCATCCACGTAGGCAGTCAGCTTCTCCGCCAGCGCTTTGTGGGAAGCAAAATCGCGTTGAAACTTGAACGTTGGCTTATCCAACGTCGCCGGATCAGCAGTCTTGATCTGCTCAGCCGTGGCGTACACCTTAGACTTGATGCGGAATTCATAGGCCTGCTTGGTGTAATCGATCATGATCGGCAGAACTTCTTTCTGCTTCACCAGCATTTTGTTCCTGAACAGATCCAGAAGGTTTCGCTCATCCGCAGAGAGGCGGTTATACCCCTGGTAGAGTGGCCCCATCTGGGTTTCAAAGCTCTTACGCGCCAGCTCGTCATCAAAACCCTTGGCGCCATCCCAGATGGGCTTGGCCAACGATTTATTCTGCTCTGCTGCCTTCATCAGGCCCACAGGCGGTATGCATTGAGAGAACTGGCGCTCACCCATGGCCATCGAGAACTCGTAACTCGAAGGATCGTCAGGATAGAAGTCCAGCGGGGTCTCTTCAGGGTGAATACCCAGGAAGCGCTTGTTGTGCGGGAACGCCCTGATCATTTTGACCAGCAACGTCTCCATGTCGTACTTGACGGTAACGTTCTCGGCCCGATCCATGATCCTGAATCCCCAGATCATCAGGAACGCTGCTGGTACCCAACGGCCCCAGCGCAGGTAGATCGAGTCGAACTGGCTGGTTACCGAGGCCGTAAGATCTTTTGGATCAGAGGTCAGCAGGAAGTCGAGCCCAGCGTTGAAGCTGTTCTCCATGTACTTCTGCAAAAAGTCAGGGATCAGGTACGCAAACGTCCCAACCTCAATGATCCGCATCCAACGCCAACCGCTGGCATACACCCAGAACAGCTGAGTCGCTGCCCAGTACAGCAGACAGAACAAAATGAGGATAATGATCCCCCATGTTTCCGTACCGCTCTGATCAGGCTGTCCGCCGCCGCCTTTCTGAGCCATGCTTACCTACTCCCCATCTGCTGCAAGATTTTGAGCGTGTTGAATTCCTCATCCAGATCGAATTGGCTTTCGTCATGGGGTGATTGTTCAGCCGCGTCATTTTTTGTTATTTGTTCTTGCTCAGAACCCACGGTTTGCGCCGGTTCTGCCTCACCCTCTAAGAACACAGGCGGAACTTCGAGGGTTCGAGGCGTGCTTGCTGCTGGCGAGCGCACTGGAGGCGGCTCTGCCGGCGCTTTAACGCTACCCTCCTCCACGCCCTCAGCATCGTACGTACGTGGCTCAGGGGCGGAAGGGGACGGCAACCGTGGCTGGCCACGTCTCTTACCGCTGCTCACCTTCAACGCATCTGGGTTTCTTACCGAGAAGTAGGCTTGCTCACCGCTTTCCTGGTAAGCCATTACCCTATGGCCAATCAGACACATCTGAACCAACGCCTGCTTTTGACGTGGCTCCCCAGAGATGCCTTCCAGGTAGATCAGAAGGTCACGGTGGGCATCATCTTCGTCGTAAAGGTTGATGGTTCGTTTGTGTCTCATTTTCGGGTGCCCATCACAAATTCCGCGTACTTCGCCATGCCATCAGCGTTGGCGTGCACTGCGTTCTCGGCCATGATCTGGTTTTTGAACCAATCTTGGATGTGGCTTTCAATGAATTTGCTGGTGCCACCGATAAACCTGACGCTCTGAATATCGTGCGGGTTTTTGAGTTTTGCCTTGATCGTCGACTTCAGGGAGTTAACCGTCGTCACAACAGCCGAATTTACAAGGCTTTGGACATCAATTGGTTGGCCATAAAACATGACGCTACCAGTATCAATGGCCATTTTTACTTGTTCATCTGTCGGCTCATTACCATCAAAGACATCATACAAACTGTCTTTGACCGCATTCACAATCGTGATCATCCCGACGTCTTCAGTTGTTGACCTGGCAAAGTCCAAGTCCCAACCTTTTACAACAGCGATGTCCGTTGTTCTGCCACCAATATCAATGATCGCAGTACGTTGAGCGACACGATCATTGTCCATGACCAGGCGCCCGCTCTCGTCGCGGTAGATAACGTAATCCACCCAACCGGCGATGGCTTCGGACAGGACGTCGTGGCGAATGATTTTCGGCGGCTTGTAGCCGTCCAGGCCCACTACGTCGTTGCGCAGAAGGTTGGCTTTCTTGAGCTTGATCAGGGACTTGTTCGGCTCGCCCTTCAGGTAGAAGCGCTTAAGCGGCAGGCCAGACACCAAGACCACTTGGTGCGTGTGATCGAGGCCGGCAACGCGCATGGCATGGGCAACAATAGCCCTGTTTTGCGCACTGTATGGGTATTCATCGAACGCGTTATCTTCAGCGTTCTCGATATCACCCAAAGAGAACTGGCCTTCTGCTGTTTCGTAAGAGAAAACACGGCTTTTCGTGCCGTTGATAGAGATTCTCTTACTTAGGCCACTCATCGCACTCGATGGAATGGTGATGCGATGACCGGTCGAAAGAGTGCCTTTAGCATCACGATGGCCGTCATCCATCCCAAGATAGATAACTGAATCCGTTGACATTTATTATTCTCGTTATTTGTGTCAATGCAGAGAATATAAATGAATTCGCAATAGTCTACAACCGAGAGCTAAGTGTGAATTTTGATATCTATTTAGTATCAATTAAAAGCCCACCTAGTTGGTGGGCTTAATGCGCAGGTCTCAGAAAGAAGGGCTTGGGCATCCGTCCTGATATCTGATCTTTTTCTGTATCTCCGCCATCGGCTGCATGATGACTTTGAAAAACTCGGCTGGTGTTGCCGGGTTCAAGTGTTGCTGCTCGATGAGTTCGGCGAGCTTCTCTTTCGAGTACGCCTCAAGCTTCGAAGCGGGCCTTAGCGTCCTAGCCACTGGCGTGAATGCCGATCCCCCCTCGTGCATGGCAACGAGGCTTTTGATTGCCTGATCCTGGCGATCTTCCAAGTGCAGATTGAGAAACGACACATCCCAATCCCAGCGGGCCATCCATCCACGCTCTTGGGTCAGCATGGTGTGAAGCCTGGTGGCCTCTGATTTGGGATCAAATGCCTTGCCATTCTGCTCTTGGTTGGAGATCCGATTGAAGAATCGCTCCATCAGAACCGCGTTATCCGTGTGGATGAAGGCCGAAACAAGGTTGTCACCGTTCGCAAGCGCGATGCGGTTGATCGATGACACCCCTTCTGGTTCCAATACCATGATCACAGAGCGCCCCATGTCGCGTATGCGCTCGACTTCGAACTTAGGTACCCCGTAGCAAGCGCTGTGGGATGCGACGTGCTCCACGAGCACTCCGTCAGCCACGTAGCGATCAAAAGTCTCCTGACTGACAAAGTGGTAATCCTTGCCATCCACCTCCCCCGCCCGCATCGCACGCGTCGTGACGCTGACAGCCTCATCGAAGGCATCAGTCTTGGAGAGCAAAGACGCCAGGGTCGTCTTACCGCTCGTGCTCATACCACTTAAAGTCAGGATAAAACTCATGTCACGCTCCTCAGAATGGTGCTGCGCCATCCCCGATGTTTATTGTACGTTTAGGCTTTTCCGCATTCGCCTTGATCTGCTGAATCACCGACTGCATGTCTTCACGCAACTGGGCGACGGGATTGGACATTTCTCTCTTGGCCAGTCCCAGCACCTTCGTGCTCTGTGGTCTGACAGGATCTGGAGCGTCGGAAACCTTCTCGTCCGGGACATTGGCAGGTGTCTTTACCGGCTTAGCGACTTTCTCGACGGTCTGTTCCATTTCGAGGGTGGTATTTACAAACTCTGGAGCCTGAAGCTGTCTCACCATCAACTGCAGGGTCTCGACCCCACGGAAAAGGTTGATGTCCAGGGCGAATGAAGCTTCGAACTGAGTCCCAGCCGCCTTACTGACTGGGGTCTCCTCGCCATTGCAGCAGCCAAAAGCGATGGCATCGAACACTGCGTCTGGATGACCAACTACGTGCACCTTCATCTTGAAGTGCTTACCACTCAAAATTCTGGCCTCTTCCGCCATCTGGAGCTGGGCATGAAAAACAGGCTCTGTAAAATTTTGCCCCCATGGGCCCATGTCCCTGATCTCGTGAGCCGTTTCAAGGGTCATGTACTTAGGGTCAAGGTTGCGCATATCTACGTCGATGGAGCCAAGCAGATCTTCGTCAGTGAGCTCTGCACTGACCAGTCCATTGAACTCACTCATGAACCTAAGCAGATTTTTATAGGGCAGTGCCAGTCCGGCAGCCATAGCGTGCCCACCAAACTTTGAGAGCAGGTCGGGATGCCGCTTGTACATTTTGTCCAGGAGGTGCTTCAAGTGCACCTTGATGTGAGAACGAGCGCTGCCCTTGATGTCGCAATTTCCAAGCTTTATTTCAGCCTCTGTAATCTGCTCCTGGGGCGCATTGGCCATTACCAACTGCATCAACTTCGCCCGCGCTTCTTCCGCAGCCGGCGTGTCAGTCATGCAGATTACGGGACGGTTCATCTTCTCTTTGATCCGCGAGGCTACAATTCCCACCACACCGGGGTGCCAGGTCGGGTCATGCAGTACCGCTCCTTTCACTGACATCAGCCCGTACTTCTCAATGAGCAGATTTGCATCAATGACGTGGTCTGCCTCAATGTCCCGTCTCGCCTTGTTCAACTCATCCAACCGAGCAGCCAGGAGTTGGGCTTCGTAATGATCCTGCGTCAAAAGGCAATTTACGCCAATCGTCATATCTTCAAGCCGGCCAGCAGCGTTGATGCGAGGGCCAACTGCAAAACCAAAATCCTGCGCAACTACCTTCGTGTAATCTTTTTTCGCAATGTCGAGTAGAGCCATGATGCCCGGTCGAGCTTTCCCAGCCCTGATGCGCTCTAGGCCAGCCTTAACCAATATTCGATTGTTGTAGTCAAGGGTCACAACGTCTGCAACAGTCCCTAGGGCCACAAGATCGATCAGAGGGAGGATGCTCGGCTCAGTGACGCCCATTTCCTCGAAATACCCCACCCTTCTAAGGTGAGAGCGCAACGCCATGATGTTGTAGAACATGACACCGCATCCCGCCAAGTTCTTGCTCGGGAAGGTGCAAGTCGGCATGTTCGGGTTAACGATAGCGGCTGCATCTGGAAGCCCCTTATCCGACACCAGGTGATGATCGGTGATGACCAGTTCACAAGGGTGCGAAAGTGACTTTACTGTATCTGCACCATCCAGGTTAGCGATCCCGCTATCAACCGTTACGATGAGATCCGGCTCAAGCTCGCCAGCGAGCATCACGATAGACGGCGTCAGGCCGTAACCATGAATGCTTCGGTCAGGGATCAGGAAGTGGACATCTTTGAATCCCAATGTCCTGAAGCCTTCCACGGCGATGGCCGATGAGGTAGCACCATCACAGTCAAAGTCGCCAATGACGACAACGCGGCTCTGCAAACGGAGATGCTTTTCGTAGACTTCAACAGCTTCATGCATATTCTGCAGGGCAAACGGCTCGATCAGCCTCGCCAGGGAGTACTGCATTTCTGCTATCGATTCGATACCACGGTTGATCAAAACCCGGTTGATGAGTGGGTTTGCGTGCACCTGGGCATTACTGCGAGGTTGCAGCTCAACAATGGGTTTTAGCTCAGCAGCCATGACAATATTTCCGAATTCTATTGGTATCCATTATCCGCCAATGAAAAGCCCCGCTACAAGGGCGGGGCTTAACATTTACCAACAATTGCCTATCAGCTTTGCTTAACAGCGTTCAGGGCGCCGGTATTGATGGTCGACTTCTCGGTGCTGGTCGCAGCCATCGCACGGAGGTAGTACGTGGTCTTCAAACCACGGTACCAGGCCATGCGGTAGGTCACGTCCAGCTTCTTGCCGTTAACGCCGCTGATGTACAGGTTCAAGGACTGAGCCTGGTCGATCCACTTCTGACGGCGGCTGGCCGCATCGATAATCCACTTCGTCTCGACTTCGAAAGCCGTCGCGTACAGATCTTTCATCCACTGGGGGATGCGCTCGATCTGCTGCACGGAGCCATCGAAGTACTTCAGGTCATTGACCATCACCTGATCCCACAGGCCTTCGGCCTTAAGGTCTGCAACCAGGTACGGGTTGATGACGGTGAACTCGCCAGACAGGTTCGATTTCACGTACAGGTTCTGGTAGGTCGGCTCGATGGACTGCGACACGCCGGTAATGTTTGCGATGGTCGCGGTCGGCGCGATGGCCATGATGTTGGAGTTACGGATACCAGTTTTGACCTTGGCACGCAGCGGCGCCCAGTCAAACGTCATGGACTTGTCCATTTCGATGTACTTGGAACCGCGCTGCTCTTCCAAAATGGCCATCGAGTCGTACGGCAGAATGCCTTTCGACCAGAGAGAACCCTCGAAGGTCTCGTAGCTGCCACGCTCCATTGCGAGGTTGTGAGAAGCTTCGATAGCGTAGTAGCTGATCGCTTCCATGGAGTTGTCAGCGAAGGTAACCGCGCCTTCAGAACCATAAGCAATGCGCTGTTTGTACAGTGCGTCCTGGAAGCCCATGATGCCCAGGCCCACCGGACGGTGTTTGAAGTTCGAGTTTTCCGCCTGTTTCACGGCGTAGTAGTTGATGTCGATCACGTTGTCGAGCATGCGCACGGCAGTGTTGACGGTGCGCTGAAGCTTAACCAGGTCAAGCTTGCCGTCGACGATGTGGTTCGGCAGGTTGATCGAGCCCAGGTTGCAGACCGCGATCTCATCTTTGTTGGTGTTCAGGGTGATCTCGGTGCACAGGTTCGAGCTGTGAACCACACCGACGTGCTGCTGTGGGCTACGCAGGTTGCAGGGGTCTTTGAAAGTCAGCCATGGGTGGCCGGTTTCGAAGAGCATGGACAGCATTTTGCGCCACAGGTCTTTGGCCTGGATGGTTTTGAACAGCTTGATCTTGCCAGGGATCTGGGACAGGGCTTCGTAGTGCTCGTAGCGAGCTTCGAAGGCCTTGCCAGTCAGGTCGTGCAGATCTGGCACTTCCGATGGTGTGAACAGCGTCCACTGGCCATCGTCGAAGACGCGCTTCATGAACAGGTCAGGGATCCAGTTGGCAGTGTTCATGTCGTGCGTGCGACGGCGGTCATCACCGGTGTTCTTACGCAGCTCCAGGAACTCTTCGATGTCCATGTGCCAGGTTTCAAGGTAAGCGCAGACAGCACCTTTGCGCTTGCCACCCTGGTTTACGGCAACGGCGGTGTCGTTCACCACTTTCAGGAACGGTACCACGCCTTGGGACTTGCCGTTGGTGCCCTTGATCCACGAACCCATTGCACGAACAGGCGTCCAGTCGTTGCCCAGGCCACCAGCGAATTTGGACAACATGGCGTTGTCGTGGATGCCGTGGTAGATACCCGACAGGTCGTCCGGAACGGTGGTCAGGTAGCAGCTGGAGAGCTGTGGACGGTTGGTACCGGCGTTGAACAGGGTCGGAGTCGATGCCATGTAGTCGTAAGACGACAGCAGGTTGTAGAACTCGATTGCGCGTTCGGTTGGCTTGTCTTCTTCAAGAGCCAGACCCATCGCAACGCGCATCAGGAACACCTGAGGGCGCTCATAACGAACTTCGTTGTCGTGTTGGAAGTATCGGTCGTATTGCGTTTGACCGCTGAGGAAGTTGATCTGGAGATCACGCTCACCAACCAGTGCTGCCCCGAGCTTTTTGAGGTCAAAACGACCATCAATCAGTGCCGGGTTGATTTGGTCGATTTTGACGCCGTGCTCCAGTGCTTTGACCAGATCTTCGCCGTACGACCCTTTTTCGGAGACGCCCAGGAGTTCACGCGACTTCACTTTGTGGAACTTCATCAGCAACCGGGAAACCACATAGGTGTATTCCGGTTCTTTCTCGATCATTGCACGCGCAGACATACGCAGCGTTTCCAGGAGGTCTTCCCAGGTAACGCCTTCGTAGATGTTGCGAATGGTTTCTTTCGCAATGTGCTCGGCCTTAACACCCTTTAAGCCTTTGCAGCAGTCGCGCAGGTAGCTGACCAGGAACGTCAGCGTCACAGGGAACGCTACGCCCTTCTCATCAACGCAGTTGACCTTTGGCATGTGGGCTTCAGCAGCGCGAAGCCTGGTGCGCTCTTCGCGGTAGAGAATGTACGAACGGGCAACCTTTTGCTCGCCGGTCAGCATCAGGCCCTTTTCAACCAAGTCCTGAATTGCTTCAACCGTAACGGACTCGAGGTTCCTGCAAGTCTCAACGACGCCTTCGATGATCTCGTTGACCATCAGGATGACGCGTTGGGATTCACGGGCCTGGTTACCTTCGGCGTCGATGAAGGCTTTCATTACCGCTTCTTTGATTTTGTCACCGCTGAAGGTGACGCTGGCGCCATTGCGCTTGACGACTGTGATCACTGGATTGCCTTTGGTTGGTGGCCTGTTAGAGGCCCTTGCTGAATTCGGTACTCTGACGACTCTCGAACCCTCAAGGGTTTCGAGTTGAGCAGAGGGTCAATATATCACTATTGTTACTCTCTCAGGCAATGGGGGTCAGCCCATTTCTAACCCTCGAAACATCCCATGGAAGGGGCGCCAGGTGCCTACCTGAGCCTTCTTTGCCTCCTCTAGGGCCTGATCTAGCTGCTCTCTTTGCTCTTCGGTGACGATGCCCAATTTAGCGTTCGGGACGACCATGCCCTGCTTGATTAGCGACTGAGATGCCGTTACACCGTCTCGGTCATAGGCATCACAGAACGGTACAACGTGGCTGGTGAAGTACCCGTAGCATTTGAGGACAAATTTTTTGCCCACTACGGTCTTTTCGATGGCTTGATCGACTTCCTGCTGGAAACCGTCATGGGTAAGGTCTGCGCCCTCCTGGACTGCACTCTCAACCCCGGCGAATCTGAACTGAAACACGAACGGATCCGGGATGGCGTTGTTGGTACGGGAGGTTTCAACGAATTTCTGCACAGCCTCAATACCCGCAGCATCCCCAGCCAGAGGTTGTGCCCAGTAAACCAAGCTGTAAGTCTTTTCGATCACCGTAACGGCGACCTCTAAGGGTTTATCGAACATGGCAATTCCGCCCATCATCGAAACATCAGCTGGAGACGCAAGAGAAAGTCCCGAGTAGAGCAAAAAAACACAGGGGATAAGCTTCTTAAGCATGACCTCTCCCTTTCTTTGTATGTATAGTTTATGAATAGGCACGCATTGTACCGGAGAAGTTTGATGGGCAGAAGCCATGACAAAGGGGGCGCCACATTTGAAATGTGCAGCACTTTGCCGGCCTATGGCCACATGGATTACGAGCATGCATTCCAATTTGAGCGAATGATTTCGACGGATACTGCATTAATGCTCTCCGTCTCTGCAGTAAAATCAACAGAAATGAAAGGTTTTGCCTGGGCCGCTGGCGGCTTAGAAGACAAGCTCGTAAAAGTTAAAGTTCCACGAAAGGTTAGTTTGACCAAAGATCAAACTTACGTATGTTTATTTGACGCAGCTGATCCGTCAGATATAGAAAACGACATAAACCTCAAGTCTGTACTCCCATATGAAGAATGGGGAATTCCGCGAATCATCCAGCAGACTTTTAAGTCTTGGCGCCTGCGGTTTCTTGGGAATCGCAATCTGAACACCTGGTATCAAACCCATGGTGAGCAGGCGTTCATGATGCTCGACCACCACCCAGACGTGGTCGCAAAGCTGCTGCATCTGAACAAAGACAAGCTGCTGAGGCTTCAAAACGAGGTCGCATGCCTTAAGGGTAAATGGAATCACCTTAAGCACCTGCTTAAGCACAATCTTACCCTGCAAGAAGCCGAGCTGGTCACGGATCTGCTCAGCGCTCAGGTCGATGAGACCTCAAAGAACGACCCGTTCCTACTGCTTACTGTGAGGAACTTGACCAAGGATTTCAGGCACCGCTACTTCAACGCTATGGGTGTCTACGAAAAGTGTAAAACCGATCTGCCGGCGATGATTTCCGGGTACCTGGATACCCACCTGATGAAGAAGGGCGATACAGCCATGCTCCTTCAGGATGCGATCAAGGAGGCGAGTGACGCCCTGCAAATCAGCAAGGCTGTCATCGAGTGCACTATTGAAAACATGATCACCAATGGTCAGGCTCGCCTGTACGTGCTCAACGGTGAAAACACTGTCTCGATGGGCAAGCTGCTGACCGCAGATATCGCCGTTGCAGAGGGGCTTGCCGCTCGCGACGAGGACAACAATGAAAACCCCGTCTGGATTGAGAGCTTTCCAGTCAACTACACCCCGGACGGTCGCAAGATCACGCTCAATGTCGAGCAGCAGGTTCTGATCCAGACCGTGTTCGCGACCAGTACCAGCGTCTGCACAGGTGGGCCAGGAACGGGTAAGTCGACCGTCATGAAGTCCCTGATCCGCGAGCTACGCCGCGTTAACCCTACGGGCCGTGTCATCCTGGCGGCGCCTACAGGAAAAGCCGCCAGGAGGCTTACAGAGGTCACCGGGGAGCCAAGTCAGACTCTCCACAAGTTCATGGGCATGACCCCAGGCAGCAGCCCAGCGCTGGACAGCTTCAATGAAACGGACACATTGATCCTCGATGAGGCTTCCATGATGGACTTACACCTCCTTGCCTCTGCTCTTAAGCAGACAGGCAATCGAGGACGAGTCATCTTCAGCGGTGACAAAGACCAGCTGGCTTCCATCGATACCGGCGCGATTCTCCACGACATGCTCACGTCGCGACACCTTGCTGTTGCTGAACTCACAGAGCCTCAGCGCCAAGCCTTGTTAAGCGACATCGTTACGGCCTCGTATGCCATCAGAGATGGGAAAATGCCGACTTTCCCAGGGCCTGCTGGTGACTTCCATTTCATCGAGGCTGACACCCCAGAGGAGATCAATCAGCGGATCCAGGAGCTTTGCGCTGACATCATTCCAAACACCTATGGCATTCCCCTTAAAGACATCCAAATCTTAGGCGCGATGCGAAAGGGCGAAGCTGGCATCAACAAGCTGAACGAATCCCTTAAGCCGATTTTCAACGCCACGTCGCTGGACTACGACACACAGAGCCGAAACCTCGGTAGCCAGACGTACCATGTCGGCGACCGAGTAATGCAGCTCAAGAACCGTTACGACCTGGATGTCCAGAATGGTGAAGTGGGTACGATCATCGCTTTTGATGAAAGAAAGAAGGCGGTAATTGTAGAGATCGAGGATCGGTTGATTCCGTTACCATTCGATAACTACCCTTACATGACACATTCATGGGGCATGACAGTCCACAAAAGCCAGGGCTCAGAATACCCGTGTGTCATCATGAGTCTTCCAGATGATCACTCTTACATGCTTGATAGAACCATTGTTTTTACTGGTACTACACGAGCAAAACAACAGGGATTTATTGTTGGTAGCAAAAAGACACTTCAGGAATCGATCTCTAAGATAAAAACCAGAATGACCCACCTGCCCTTCTTGATTGCAGAGAAGATTTGTGAGCGTTCGCAACACCAGGTCTTTCAAAACCTGGCAAAAGATAGTAAAAAGGTCGCAATTCCAAAACCTATCCATAGAGTTAGGGCTATGGATATAGATGTGCCTTTTTAATAGGCCTTAAGGGTCTAAGTTGCTGCAAGAATTTAATGTTGGAATGCTAGCGCTACTGATTTTCCCCCTGGTACTTATCCTCGATTTCATCTTGGGTAGGTTGATCAGGAACAGACGTAGAAATGCTTTTGAGAAGCTGAAGAAAAAGGGAATTGGCTACCTCAAATCAATGAGCTGGCAGGATTTCGAGAGATTCTGTGCGCTCCACTTCAAAGCCGAGGGCTACAAGGTAGAGATGTGTGGGCTGGGAGGTGCAGATGGCGGGATGGATCTGCTTCTGCGCAAACGCTGGAAGACCACGCTGGTTCAGTGCAAGCACTGGAAAGCCAAGGTAGGCGTAACCACGGTTCGTGAGATGTTTGGGGTGATGCACGCTCACAAGTTCGACAACGTCATCATCGTGGCCCTTTCGGGGTACACGAAAGAGGCTGAGAACTGGGTTGGCAATAAACCCATAAAGTTGTTGAGTGGCCCGGATTTGCTGAAGTCCATCTGATCGCCATGAAAAAACCGCACCTAGGTGCGGTTTTTCTTTGCCTGGTGAACCTCAGTTCATGACAACCAGCATCAGGCTTGCGGTAACGAGAGCGCCGACAAACGCGATGATACCCAAGGCGGTCTTGATCTGGCCGTTTTCGACCATCAAGTGACCATTCTGGGCCATCGTCAATTTGTTGTTATTGTTCAGCTCAGTGACCTGCAGACGCAGCTTCTGGATCATCGTCGTGCCCTGAGCCTTCATCTGCTCAAACTTGCCGGTGACCTGAGCAAGGCCATTTTCAGCCCGGCGCCTGGCAATGTTTTCGGCTTTCAGCTCATTACGCAGCTTCTCGACCTCTTGCTTCCGAATTTCCAGGCGCTCGTGCAACACAGCAAACTCAGCAGTCCCAGATTTCTGCTCAACCAACTCTCGCATCTGCGATTCCAGCTGAGAGATCTGCTGGTTCAGTTCATTGATGTTGAGCTGGTAGATGCCATTCTCTTCTTTCAGCAGCTCGGCGCGTTTCTGCGACTGAGTCAGCTGATCATTGAGTTCAAGAATCTGGGTTCTGATGTGATCTTCAGCCAGTTTCGCAGCTTCGAGTTTGGTGTTGAGCTCGGCCATCACTGCTGAATCGACCAGATCGCCGGTCTCAACGCGCTGCTTATAGGCTTCGACTGCCTGTTCTGCGACTTGGCGAGACTGAATAGCTGCCTCGATTTTTGCTTCGAAGGCGGCACGTTCAGATGCGGTACGCTCGTGGAATTCAGCTTCCAGGCGCTTGCGTTCATTTACCAGCTCTTGAGCTGCTTCTTGCTCAACCTGCTCGGCCCGCATCGCCATTTCACGCGTGACTTGCTGAATCCGAGCGGCGCTGTCTTGCTGCAGCGTTTTGGTAGCGGCCTTGAGATCAATGACCTCAGTATTCGCCTTGTCCAAGTTGCGCATCAGCTCATTGGTCTTGGATTGAGACTCTTCAATCCTCGACGTGTATTCACGACGCATCTCGATGATGTTGTCGTTCAGTGCTTTTTGCTTGGCACCGTGGAATTCGGTGGCATCGCCTGGCAAACGACCAATAAGCTTGGACGCTTGATCAACCTGTTCGAGGATGTCTTCGAAGCTGCTGTCGTTCATGGCGAACTTGGCGCGGTAGACAAACGCTTTGGCCTTTAACTGGAAGTCGTTCCAGTCTAGGCCCAGGCCATCTTCCCCTTCGGGCTTGCTCACCAGCGATTCTAGTGTAGCGTGACCGAGGTTTGCGGCGTGGCTGCCAAAGAGCGGCGCGATAGGGGCAAGCATTGCCTCAGATACGGTAAGCCCACACAAGGTAGCCACCTTCTGAACGACCATGTCCCAGCTGAAAATATCTAAGGCGCGACGTGCTCCTTCGACCTCAGCCCTGGAACTTGAGTTTACTCGGGCAACTTTAAGGTCATGAACCACTGATTTTGCGGCAGAATCTTCCATTTATGGGCTCCGGGAGGTGACTTCGCGCTCTTGAATATATACAATGAATTGACAACTGGGTCAATATGGAAATACCAATGGGGTTCGACTTATCGCTCATGAAGCCTGTCATGAAGTCTGTTTTTGGCTTCGACGACTTCAGAGAACTTCAAAAGCCAATTGTCGAATCTGTGATGAACGACAACGACACTTTGGCCATCCTGAAAACATCGGGTGGTAAGAGTCTTTGTTACCAAATGCCTGCCATCTTCCGTGGCGGCACGACTCTCGTAGTCAGCCCCCTCATCTCCCTGATGAAAGACCAGGTGGACGCCCTCATCGCGAAGGGTGTTCCTGCTGCTTACGTCACATCAGGACTATCCCTAGAGGAAACACGGGCCCGCTATGATGGCCTTGGCAAAGGTGAGTACAACCTGTTCTACGTCTCACCAGAGCGATTCAAGGATCAAAATTTCCTCCAGGCTTTGGTTCGCTCGCCCGTGTCCCTGTTCGCCATTGACGAGGCCCACTGTGCCTCTCAGTGGGGCCACAACTTCAGGCCAAGTTATGCGAATTTGGGAAACACGCTGGACACACTCGAAGGCCACCTGCGCCGAAAAGTGCAGCGGGTTGCGTTTACCGCGACTGCGAATGCAAGAGCTCAACAAGACATCGTTGACATGCTCAAGCTTCGGTCGCCGGATGTCCACATCCAGGATTTCGACCGGGAAAATTTGAGCTACGCCGTCGTGATGGCGAAGAAGTCCGACCGCACCCCTGAGATCATCCAGGCACTTCAGGAGCATCGTTCGGATGGATGTACGATCATCTACTGCGTGACAGTCAAAGAGGTCGAGAAGCTCTACCAGAAGCTCAACAACGCTGGCGTTGACTGCAACCGATACCACGGGCGACTCGAAACCGAAGAGAAGAACGAGATACAAGATCAGTTCCTCGCCGGCGAGATCAAAGTCCTAATTGCCACAAGCGCCTTCGGTATGGGCGTCGACAAGTCTGACGTTAGGCTTGTCATCCACGCTCAAATGCCAGGATCCCTCGAGGCCTGGTACCAGGAAGCTGGCCGAGCTGGTCGTGACGGTCTGCCGGCCAAAGCCATTCTGTTCTATCACGATGCAGATAAGAGCATTCATCGATTCTTCATCGGACAGGGAGCCCCTGAGGGCTATAAGATCGCTCCCATCAAGGACATGATCCGCAAGATTCTGTTCTTGGGCCCCTCCAGTCTCGATGCTCGTCTGATTGCCATGCACTGCACTCAGCAGCTGGCAGTCATCCATACCGTTATGCCGGACAGCGGTATTCGCCTGGTTGAACTCACGCGTAACGATGTCATCGCCACCATCACCCTTCTGAAGAACCAAGGTGAGATCGAGGAGCGCGACGGCCTATTCGCCCTCGGTAACTGGCAGGAATCCAACGAGTACATCTGGGTCGACGAGGTTAAGCGCCACAACTGGCTCAAATTCAACGCCATGTGCTCTTGGTGCGAGACCAACCTGTGCCGGCGCTGGCAGATTCTCCGGTATTTTGACGAGCGCAAGCCTCACTACTACTGCGGAAACTGCGACAACTGCGAACGCCGGGCTATGTCCGTGGTGCAGACCAACAACATGGTTGAGAAGGCCGTCCGACCTTCCACGCTCATCGCTATGGCCAGCGCCCTGGATTCGATCTCAGAGGCTCACCAAGCGCGTTGGATGCACATTCTCCTGGGCACAATGGAGGTCAAGTTACTCACCGATGCGGAAACCGAGGTTTCGGGCCGCTTCCAATGGCACGCCGTTGGCGATCTTAAGCGCTGGGAGCGGAGCCTCATCGACAATGGCGTCCTTGATGAAAGCCACAAATTGACAGATAAGGGCGTTGAGTGGGTTGAGGGGCGCATTGATGTCCCTGTTGCGAAACCACCCGCCCCGGCACCAGGTGCCAAACCAGCGGTCATTGTGCCACCGCCTGTGATCGAAGGCCGTGTGAAGATCTTGCGTGCCTGGCGTAAATCGACTGCCTTCCGGGCAGACGTCAGTGAAATGCAGATCATGACCGAACCCCAGATCCACAAAATCGCGAGCCTTGAGTCCGTTACTGCAGAAGCCATGTCCCAGGCCGGCTTTACCGAAAAGTGGCTGGCAAACCATGCCAAGACCATCCTCAAAACCTTCGAAAAACATGAAAGGCAGAATGACTGTGTCCTCCAATAAATCCTTTGCTGGTATCGGCGCCAGGAAAACGCCGAACACAACTGAAATGCCTATTGGCCGGATCATGGGCCAGGTCGCCCGTATCTTGGTTTTGGAGCGTGGCTACCAGATGACCGGTGGCCGCGCTGAAGGTGCCGACGAATACTTTGAGGCCGGGCTCGTTGCTGAAGGTCGTAACGCCATGGAGGAAGGTCTGTTTAAAGGTTTCCTCCCCAATCGCCCATACAACGGTCACACCGATGGCATCCTGATCGAGAACGAAGAGAGCAACGCCAGGGCCCGGCAGATCCTCATCGAAAACAAGGTCTACAACCACAAGCCAGGCTCAAAAATCCCGAGGTTTATCTCCCTTGAGGGAAAGGATGCGCTCAAGCTTTGTGAGCGAGAGCTGCAGATGCGCGACCTGCACACACGCACGGTTTACCAGATCCTACGTGAGTACCTGAATGATCCAGTGCGTATGGTGATTTGTTGGACTCCAGACGGTGCCACAACGCTTGATGAGTACACGATGGGGGTAACTGGAGGGACTGGCATTGCTATCGCCCTGGCAAGCGCCTTAGGCATTCCTGTCTTTAACCTCAATCGACAGGATCACCTGGATCGCATTTGCGGGTTCATCGGTATTGAGTCGCCGAAGCTTACTCTGCTGCCTCTGGAGAATCCTGCTCAGCCCGCGCTTTTTTGATGACCTGGAACAGTTGGGCGGCTTCAATCGAAGCCATATGCCCGACCCCGGCCATGTCAACCAGCCTGACCGGGTAAGCAATTGCCGCTGGATCAAGTCCAAGGAGTGTCCAAGACCTCCCCTCTTGATCCAGCACCATGTCACCGGGCTCGATCAGAATACCCAGCCCCAGCTTTGTCGCATGTGCAATCCAGAGGTCAGCCCAGTACTTCTCTGGGCTATCCGCATGCACACTCAACCGCCAGTGCAGCACCGAAGCTTCCAGCGCCACATGGCCGTCAGGGATCACCACGCCATGCTTAGTCGCTACTTCCGCCAGGGCTAGCTTTGCTTCTTCGTAGAAGGCCTGAAGGCTGATAACTTTGGTGGCGTCCTGTGTCATTACCATGAACGTCCCGGCGCATGGTTGGGCGTGATGTCGTGGTACGCGTCAATGAAGTCCGCATACCTGCCCTTCCAGTAATTCATCGCTTCCTGACCGACCATGCAGCCATCAAGGTTCAGGCGAGTCACCTTCGCAAAGCGAAGACGCTGGGTCTCGCTGAACTCAACGTAAGGTGCTGCGCTGGATCTCCCAAGCTTGCACACTTTGACAGGTTGATTGTCCGGCCCGATGGGCGCGTAACCGTTGGCCAGCAAATCTTTTGTAGTCATAGGGCGTTCGCCCTGGTACCTGCGAGAATCGGCAATTTGATAGCCGCTGTTCGGCTCTGATGCGTAGGTGATCTTTTGTGCACGCACACGCTGCAGATCGACCAGGGAGTCCTGCTGATAAATCAGGCCGGTGGCGCCAGAGCGGCTTACCGCACTCTTCCACTCGTAGCTGCGCCCCATCTCAGTCCACCTCAACAAGTTGAGACCGACCTCGCCCCATCTATCCCCGTAGGTGGATTGATTGGAGTACGAGCTCCAGACCTTGAAAACCTCAGCCGGCGCTGAGTTGGAGTACAACATGCGTGCCGCAAGATTCTCCGAAGACTTGGCGTCACTCGGCGTCTCGGCCAAGTTGACCAGGTCATGCTGGATGGTCATGTGCGAAAGGATTCCGGCATGCGCCGAAATGCTGGATAAACTCAACAGCGAAAGGAGTGCCAGGCGCTTGATCATGTTTTCTCGACCGTTATTTTTGTTGTTCTAGGGTCTTGGTGATGCTCATCAGCTTCGACATCACTCGGCGTGCAGCGCCGACGAACGCCTGATCGTTGCGATTGATAACAATACGACCGCCGATATCACATACAGCGATGTCCTTTCCAATCAGCAGAATTTCCTGAAATTCCCTCGTATGGAGAGACTCATCCACTCGGAAAGCTGCGAAATTCTTGTGCCTACTGAAAGCCGACAGCATCGGGTGATCTTTGATCACGACGGTGAAAGAACCGCCATGGCCAGAACGACTGACGCTAAGCCACTTCAGCAGAGCCTGAGAGATCAGTCCGGGCTTACCAACTTGCCCCTGCACGCTAAAAAAGTACAGATCTGAACTGCTCATCTCGGCTTCGGACAAAGCCATGCTTATTTTGGCTTCCTCAACAATGGGGAATTCAAAGTCCTCATTGTTATCTTGGCTACCCATACTTATACCTCCGGTTATCCCGGCAATATAAACTGGATCAGGGTACAAATCAAAATAATTGCCAGTCCTTGAAGGGACTGGCATTCACGGTGGCAATTGATCAGCTTTATTCGTCAACTTCCGGATTCAACTCGCCACCGAGTGCATCCATCAATGCATCGACGAGCGCACTGACCTCCTTACTCATAAGCACTAGGTCGCCGGCGAGCTGTTCCAGGGGCTCTGACGTGCCGTGGTCGAGATCCTCCAGCGCCAGATCAGTAAGGGCAAAGCTGGTGATCATGAAGTCTTCAGACAGGTTGAAGGAGCATCGCTCTTTGTGGCTCAGTGCGAGCGCAGTGACACGCATGCCATCTTGGAGGTAACCCTTCAGGCGTGGATCCTCAAGCGTGACCTTGTTGTACTTGATTGTGCCTGTATCGTCTGTCAGGCCGCACTTTTGGCCGGCAACCAATGGCTCCGGCGCCTGATTTTCGGCGAGCCAGAAAGTCAGTTTTTTACTGACATCATGCTGAGGCCGCAATGGGAAAAGCATCTTGTTGGAAATAGCCGGTTTAACCATCTCGGAGATGCTGGCGGCAGTTTTCGCTGAGCTGGAATTGATGACCAGAAGCTTGGCTTTGGTATCAAAATAAATCCAAGTCTCCTTGGTTTGCACAAACTCTTCGGCAGATCGGATCAGGCCTTCACGCACCATTTCCTCTGCTTCTTTACGCTCAGCGGTCTTGAGCCTGCGGCCATACGAAATCTCTTTCGCCTCGATGACTTTGCGCAACTTCGTTCTGACCACAGCAGGCGGGATCTTCTTTTCTTCTGACATCAGGCAGAACAGGTGGCAGCCATTTACGGTCAGCACCCGGCTCGGAGAGCCGTAGAGCCGGGCAAAACCGGCGGTGAATTCCTGGCTTGGAAGACAGTGCTTGAAGGGCATCGAGTTCAGGTGCCCTTCCAGGGTCTCGAGGTTCACTTCACCAGGTACGCTGTAGATACTAAGATTCTTGAAGATCATTGGTTTAATCAACGCAGGCACAGGCTATTCGCCATGGGGTAGCACGGCGCTTTTTGCGCCCCGGCCTGCAACCTCCGTGGTCAGGCTACCTTGTCAATTCATGTGTATTATCTTGCTTTTCAGCCGAATGATCTGCCTTCCTCAGCAGATCGACCCTTGCCTTCAACGCCGTCCTGCTCTACATTTGTCATCTATTGACAGGCGTCTGAATTCGACGATCATCAAGTCTATTACCCGTGTCAAAACGAGTCAATCTGTTAAGTGAACACCCCCACCACCCGTTCATCACCCCACAAGACTACGCTGTGGGAGGGCCATCAAGCCCTTGCTATGCGTGTCGTAAATGACTACTGCTTTCGCACCGAGCTTCGCGAGGATGCAGTGCAGGAGGTTTCGCTCGCCTTGTGGGAAGCTATTCAGGACTGGGACGCCAGCATGGAGGACACCTTCGCCCACTATGCCTGGCTCTTGATGCGTCGGAAATTGCTCCACTACCTGGTAAACAAGGCGACCGACAGGCCGCGTCTCTCCAGGCCCGAGCAAGAAGTCGTGAAGAAAATTCGCGGCTATCTGACAGCCGGCCAGATGCTCACATGCCAGATTATCGATGAGCTGGGGGCACAGGAGAAAGTATCTCGGTTCCGGATGCGTCAAATCGTGGGGTACTGGTATCAGTCCTGTCTGAGCCTGAGCGCAAGCACCTTCACAGTGATTTCTGAGTCCTTTTCCGACGAGGAAGATCACGATGAGGAGGCTCGCCTCAAAATCCTCGACAACGCTCTCCAGGCGCTACCAGAGCGCGAGAAAGACATCATCCTGGCAAGATACCTATCAGACCCAAGGAAGACACTGGTCGAGCTCTCTGGCCTACTCGGCGTATCCGTCGAAAGAGTTCGGCAACTTGAAGCCAATGCGCTCAAAAAGCTCAGGATTTCAATGGCTGAATCTGAAGAACATATGTGAATTATTGACAGCCTCTTGGCTGAGCGCTGGCAACACCTGATAATACCCAACACATACCCAGGCACTGACGCCTAGCAATAGCTGAACAATTTAACCCAATGAGGTTTTCCGCATGACGATGGATTTCCGTGCATATCGGGCTGGTACAGCCCATAAAATCTTCAGTGAGTGCGCGGATATATCGCGCTGCTTTCAGCTTATCCCAGCACCCGACGACGATGAGCAGAGCGAAGCATCTGTCTCCCACATTTTCAATCCACCGAAGATCCCTTGCACCTCCCGCTACCACGTGACCTTCTCACCACGTAGCTCGGTAAACGCTGACTTCCGTGAGGATGCACAATGCGATTTCGGCATCAGCCTGGATTCGCCGGCTGACCTCAGTGCACTCGATCAGCTTTTTAGCCAGATTGTTGAATTTAACGACCGTGTTGAAGCAGGCCAAATCGTAGGTCGGGCCAGAATCGAGCCAACCATCAAAGGCGAGATCTACGGCTTCACAGCCAGCGCATACTGTTCGTCCTGGGCATCTTCGGTCGTAAACAGCAACGGCCAGAGCCAAGATAGATACCTGCGCAACCTGCGTACCCTCGTCCATCATTTTAACTTCGGTTTGATGATCAAAGGGAGCGTCCGTCATGTCGGCACGTTTACCCTGAATGCCGGCATGAAAACGGTGCTGAACATCGCACACGACCTGGCCGTTATCCGTGCACTGCTGGATGGTGTACCGGAAGACAAAATCAGGGCCATGCAGCCTAAAAAGCTCGCCTTCAACCCAACTATTTCCGAAATCATCACTGGCCAGTCGCGGCTGGAGCTGGTTAAGGGTTGATCGAAGCCGGAAAGAAAAAGGACTGCTGAGCAGTCCTTTTTTGTGGGAAGTGAGTCCTTAAGACTTGAACATCTCAAGGATCGCATCAGGGCTTGCATAGGTCGGCTCAACAACGGGAGCTGCCTCCTCGTGCAGAACAAGCTCTGGGTTCAGCAGCAGCTGGCGGTAGTAACTCTTGAATCGCTGCTCAACGTCCCGGTCATAACCACGGACTCGCAGGTCATGTCCGCCGATCTTACCCCTCGCCTGCTTCACAAGCGGGTGGATGACCGCGTTAGCCTGGGTCATGAGTGCCATCGTCCAAGCCTCTTCAACCAACGGGGCATTGTCTAGACGCACAGCCAAAATCGCGTCCTGGAATTCTTCGAATTTTGGCATGAAGGTTCGGAAGAAACCCGATGCGCTGATCCGTCTGATCGTAGTTATCAGCTCAGCTTCGGTGACGCCCATCTCCTCGAACTTCTTCAGCCACACGCGCTCTTTAACCAGGGCGTCCATACGGCGTTCACCACGCCACTGTTTGGCGTAGTTCTGGCTAAACTCGGTATCCAGTTCGAACCAGGCCTGTTTCATGGCCTTGGCATAGTCCGTCACTGGATAAGACTGAAGCAGAGTCGCCATTTGAATCAGGGCTTCGATGGTTGGAGGATAATCCTCGAATGGCTTCAGACCAACCATGAGCCAGGCGCGTACAGCTTTGAATGCTTCGGCGCTGATTTCCGCTTTTACCAGCGCGGTACTCAAGGTGCTGGCCAGCTCTGTCTGCACGTCTTCGCCGTAGGTGGCTTTCAGCAGACCAAGGCTGTACCGGGATTCGATTTGACGGCAAAAGCGTGATGCTTCAGCGCTGACGTCAAGTTGCATATCACTCATCAGTAATCGTCCATTTTCGATGCTGCACGCTTGGCAATATCGTCGACAGATTGCTCAACGACCTTCCGCGTAGGGTTGGCTTTGATCCACTGAGTAATCCAGTACGGAAAATTCGGGATCGTTGGTTTGTCTTTGGAGTTACGCAGATCGTCAAACATCAAAGACAAGCTCGAATCGATACAGAGCTCTGGGTAGGTCTCTTTAAGCTTGTTGATCATACCCTGATCAGGCTTAAAGACGATGCCGTCCACCCAGTAAAAAGCAGATGGAAGCCAGCCTGGGTATCCAGACGCGAGCGCTTCTTTTCGCTTGTTCTTCGGGATCACCTCAGCAACCTCACTGACGATGGAGGGGCCAACAGCCTCAAGCCGCAAGGCGTGCGCCCGCTCAACCGAAGAAATTTCCTTGATCGCTTTAAGCGTATTTCGCTTTTTCTTCTTGCCCAGCGCAATGGCTGAGCCCGAGATTGACTCACAGACCAGCCGATTACCGGCCACTCCATTTTGAACGTCCCAGTAGCGAAGCTCTTGCAAGCGATCAATGGCGTTCCAGATCACTGATTCAGAGAGTCCCCACGCTGCTGACCACTTTCCAACATCCAGGGCAATGCTGCCAGCTGGGGTGCAAGAGAACATCATCTCAGTGAGCTCTCTGGCAACAGATCTATCGGTAAAAGTCGTTGTATTGTCGGCCAGCAGCTTCTTTAGGTCGTCCGTCATGGAGCATCACCTGTCAATTTATATCGATTAAGCGTCAGATGGTCACCGCACCAAGCTTTATCATACAATGGTGGGATGCCACAAACGGGCCGAGAGCATATAGTTTTCCATGGAAATAGACAACACGACTGCTACCGGGGACGAAACCATTGTCCTTTTCCCCCGCAGCTATAACAAACGGGGCGACGAGCGCCTGCATTCCGTTCAGGGTTTAACGCTGGATGGTCGCGAGGTTAACGTTAAGCTCAGGATCGATGAGTCCATGCTTGGCAAAGAAAGCACGCCGAGCATCGCCGAGTTTTCCCGTGAAGACGTAAAGGCCAAAAACCCCTGCTTGGCCACGCCTGACAATGCTTTCGATAACCGTGAAGGTGTTCTGCTGTTCACCGGTTGCGAGGTCGAGGGCGAGAACCGTAAAGGAATTCCGACCTTCACCGCCAGGTGGGCTTATGTGCTGGCCTCACACTCAGATGATCAAGACCCGGTGTTCGGCCTGGGCCGCGTAGTCATCATCGCCGACAATCAGGCCGTCAAAGCGATCCATACTGAGCTTGAAGACCTCGAAAAGCTTAAGCCTGTAGGCTGGGAAGCTATCGCTGAGCGAAAGCGTAAAGCCCTTAGCGACCCGCTTAAACTCTCGTATTTCGGTCATCTCTACCAGGATGCCGAAGAAAAGAGCTTTCCCATCGCGAACCGTGATGAGCTCACAGAGTTCGCTGATTCGATTTTCACCTCCTACACGCGCAGCGGTGTGGTTGGTGGCGTCCTTATCCGGCTTAAGGACGAGAATGGAGCGCTGATTCCAGGGTTCAGTACCGAGGTCTTTCCTAGGTGGATCAGGCAAAATACCTATCAAAGCGGCTCTGACGTGATGAAGTTCTTCTTTCGGGCGCATGACCAGAGGTCGACCGAGAATGGGGCTGCTACGTTCGTGGCGATGCCCATCAAGCGGTATGCATGTGGCCCATCGTTCAAGAACTACTACTTCCTGAAGAAGCCGGACGAATCCCTACAGAAGATCCGCAAGCATTTCCTTATCAACAACGAGCCAACGGTATCGCGTATCGCTTTATCTCTAAGCCTTCGTCAGGAGAGCGGTGAGAGCTTTATGCTCAAGTACTACCCGCTCACCAGCCCGATCTCGTCGGTGGCGACTATTGGCGAAGAGCCGCCACCAGCTGACGAAGTGCTCATAGCCCCAATCAACGGGCTGGCACAGATTGCAGACTCCAGCATGCGTCCTAAAGTTGGTTTATCCACGACAACATCACTGGATTTCCCGACCTGGTATCAACCCCTTGTCGTCGATCCATTGGCCTTATCGCCTATGGTCAGGCCAGAGCTCATTCTGCAATACCAGGAGGAGCCTGAACCAAACCCTGAGCCTTTACTTGAAACTGAGCACCCCGCTGCCGAATCCACGGAAAGCGTAGGCCAACCTACGGTTGGGAGCGACGATAGCCCTGTAGATCCGCCTGACACCCCGGTTCTCGAAGTCGCGCCGGCAGAGGAGCCCCTGGAACCCCCTGTAAGCGTAGAAGTGCCCGAGCCTACCGCTGACGCCTTCATCACCCCAGATCCTCAGAAAGAGCCCACAGAGGAGCTTCCAGAGGCTGATTCGGAAGAAGATGACCTATCGGGGATGTTTAGCGACATAAGCGAGCAGGAGATTGAAGAGGCCGACAGGGCTGCTGCTGAGATCCTCGCTGCAGTCGCACTCGAGCCCGCTCCCGATGAGGAGCCAGTCGCTGATCAGGATATTGAGCGGTCTGAAACCTCAGACGTGCATACCAGTCCCTCAGTTGATTCGGCTGAACCCATTTCTGTCGCTGAGGTGGACACGACACCGGCGAATGAGGAACAAACTACATCTATTGACGAATCGAGCCAGGAACAGGTTGGTCAGGCTGTTGTGGAGACACAAGCACCTGAGCAGCCCATTGAAGAACTGCGAATTATCGACACATCGACAGAAGGCCAGGCAGATGCTGGCGCTCACAATGGCGTGATGCTTTCTGAATACACGTCGACCTCAAAGCCGACCAGCACGGAACCTGGTGCCGCACCGGCAGCCCCTGAGAAGAAGAGTGCGCTGGCTATGTTCCTGGAACGACAAGGCCTCCTATAATCGGAGGCCTTTGATGGCGGCTGCAGCCAGCACATGCGTTATGGCTGCGGCCCGTCGTAGGAATGCTCCTTGACCTTAGGTCGGAACATTTCAGGCCCTACGTTCAGGAGCATGCTCCCCTTCTGCCACTTGTTCTGAGCGGCAACAAGCGTCTTACTGACCTCGACGTATTCGTGATATTCCTCAGGATCAATACCCACGCCGATGGCAGTGTCCTTGCATTGCTGTAGCTTTTTCTCAAGCATGTTCACCAGGATAGCTGTTGGGCCATCACGGAACTTGTAGTCCAGCCGGTTGCCTTTGGGGCTGATGTGGAACAGCGCCGTAACGACCTTCTGCTCCCCTACAACCTCAACAAACTGAGCCGGCTCCCCTACCCGCTTAGGCTGAAGGAATACGCCTGGAGCACCGTTCTTGCGGTTGTCCGGATCCCCCGGAATGATCACGTTGATGTAGGCCAGCTTGCCATTGTCCACATCCTTGTCGACCACGTTTAGCTGAATATCCTTTTTCCTTGGCATCACCGGAATTACGTCGTCACCCACCTTGAGCAAATGGCCGGCGAGAAGGGAAACATCCTGGCCATCCTTCTTTTTGTAAAGGACATGCTCGCCCAAGTTGCGCATCTTCTCGTTAAACACCAAGTAGGTATTTGGCCTTCCCGTTTTCCTGGCGTGCATGCCGTGCTTGATCCCCTCGCCGATCAACACACTCCAGTCACCGACCATCAGCAAGCCCCTCTCATCAATCTGAGGGATGCGGTTCCCGTCCTTCGTTTTAATCGGTTCGTGGATTTTTACCAGACGAGTGGAACCATTCGCACGCTTGATCAGGTACGCGTCATCACCAGAAGGCTGCGCCTCCCAGCCCTGTTTCAGCTCGCCAGGCCATTCGTAAATCATTTCGATAGCTTTGGCCAGTTGCTTTTCTTTAGGCCGCTCGATCCCACTCATATGGAAACCACTCGTAAATCTCTCATACCGCTACTATGAATGCTGAGGATCAATGGAATCAAGAAAATGACGTTAAAAAAAGACCATAAATTGACATTTTCAGGTTGACACCCCTTTGCTCAACCCTATAATCCCGGAGAAACATGGCAATACATACGTAATAGCCAATGTTTGGCGTATTTTGCCAATATTTACCAATCGTTTGGAGTTCACATGAGCAAGCAAGTTCTGGTTACCGCCATTGCCGAAAAGACCCGTCTGCCGCGTAAGGACGTTGCCGCTGTCCTGGATGCCCTGCCTGCTGCCCTGGTTGCCGAGCTGGACGCCAGCGCCACTAAGCGCGCTGTCCTGCCGGGCGTTTGCTCGATCAGCAAGGTGCACAAAGAAGCGCGCATCGGTCGCAACCCTCAGACCGGCAAGCCTCTGGAAATCGCTGCTCGCGACGTTCTGAAGCTGAAGCCGGTCGGCGAAGTGAAGAAAGCCGTCGAAGCCTGATTTAGGCTGCGTCACTGAGCCCCCTCATTGAGGGGGCTTTTTATGCTCTGCCCGTAGACACCAAACATTTCTTGTGAATTGACAAGCTCTGTGGTTTTATTACACATATATTGTCACGCGAGTCCTGGTGTATGAATACCCTTGATCTCGATTTGAAATCACTCAAGTCGATTGAATCCGCTCTTCACGAAGACCTTGGCCTGGTTAAAGACCAGCTTCAGCAGGTCACAGCAACAGAGAGCCCTGAGGAATTCACCCAACTCAACACACTGCGCCTCAAGCGCAGCATCACCACCTCCGTTCTCCATGACGTTCAAAGCAGAATCAAGATCGCAAAGGCTCGGGTGTACGAGCAAAAGTTCGTTTCTATTGCGAACGAGCTTTACCCTCAGTCAGTTGTGACCACGATCCCTCCGGAGTTCAAGCCAGAAGTCGATCCGACAAACGAAATTCAGATGCTCGAGCAGACTCGGGTCTTCGTTTATCAGAAGCTTGAGTCCGCTGAACTGAGCAGGATGGAATTTGAGGATGCGATCAGGCTTCTCCCCTCTCCTGTCACCCCGGATGACCTGCATCACCTTTCTAAGCTCCAAGAGCAAAAAGAGCGAGCAGAACAGTACTTCAACAAGCAAAGCGTTAAAGTTCTGCGTATCAGAAAGCGGCTTTACAACCTGTATTCCAGGTTAGCTGACCGAAAGATTTATACACTGACATTGGCCAGATTGAATGCTGAGCAGCATGAAACTGTTGAAACAAGGGCTACATTAAAGCCCGTTCTCAGAAAGAGAAAGCTCACATAAAAAAGCCCCCTCAGTGAGGGGGCTTTTTATTACACCTGGAAAAAGCCGTTTAGCAGCTTTTCAAACTCTTCGAACTTGTCTGCCGGGAGATCTTCACTACTTACCGAAACACGAAGTTCAGTAGGTGTTCTGACCAATGTGCCAACCGCAGTGCCGTTAACTTTCAGCACGCTTTCCTTGTTTACCTTTTCACGATTGCGGGTCGCTTTGGTAACAAACTTGGCCTTCACCTTTTTAACGATCTCTCCCCGGCTTTTCAATTTCCCGGAAAGGTAATCTGCCATCAGCTCCAGAACTGCTGCCGTTACTTCATCAGGGTTCTGGTCAGCAGGCAGTTCTCTGTAGATTTTCTCGAGATCTGCTGCATCATTCCGTTGAATGGCGTTTGGCTTTACCTCAAGGAACTCCTTGATTTCTACCGGCATATCACCGAATTTTTTGAACTTGTAATATTCTTTTTGTTGAATACCAAGTCCGGTACAGATCTGCTCGGTGGATTGCTCCTTATCAAGCAGGTGCTTGATGGAGATCCATGTTTCGTAGTCGTACGTTTTTTCGCGATCATGGTTTTCCGCATGACAAACCAGGATCATTTCAAGGTCAGTTAGCTCCCTGATAACACCACGAATCTTTTGGCCTGGATTCAGTCGCGCCGCACGCCACCGGCGTTCGCCCCAGATAATCTGGTAGCGATTGCCGACCTTACGAACACCAATCGCCTGGACTTGCTTGTTTTGCTTGATGGATGCAGCCAGCTTTTCGATGGCTTCTAGATCGAACTTCCTCCGGTTCTGGTATGGGTTCGGATCAATATCATGGCAGTCAAACTCATGAATATGCTCGCCATCTGCGATCTTCTCGCTTTCAGGTACGGTGCTATTTTCCAAGTAACTGGCAGCGTTTTCATCCATCGCTTGCGCTAGCTTGTCAGCCTTCGAACTACCACCAGACTTTCGAGCGGCCTCAACCCTGGAGCGCATATCATTGCCGATAGCAGCAGTCATTAGGCCACCTCTTTGTGTTGGGTGCTTTCAATAATGAAGTCAGCCAGCTCACGATAACTGTCTGCAATAAGATTGTTCTTACCAGGGCCAACAACAAACTCTTGCGTATACGTATTGTTGTCTACTTCTTTTCGCTCTGGAATGTAAACATTGATACGTTTTACGCCGCCAATTTCTGGCTTATCAATTTTCATACGCGAAACAGTAGTCCGTGTATCAATTTTGTTAAGAAGAACACCAAGAATGGCCTGGTTCGGATTGTGCTTTTTCACAAACTCCATTTCTTCGGAGTTCATCATGTTCACGACGCCCTGATCCGAATAGGAACTTCCGTCAACGACGAAGATGAGGTGCGTTGTTACGGATAGAGCGATTTTTACAGCGGTATCCATTGTTGGTGATGCATCAATAATGATGTAGTCGACAGTACCGTCCAATGAATCCAATGCTTGTCTTAGGCGTACGACGATTTTGAGAATTTCTTCATCGCTGCCATGGGCCTTAGCTTCTAGTGCCTTCTTAATCCCTTTATCTGAAGGGATCAGACCAACATTATTAAGTTTCGTCCCCCAAAGAATGCAGTCCTGGATTTCGAGATTAGGGTTGGTCAAGAAGCTGGAAATTGGGAAGCACTTTTCCGAAGACCCTTTGACTTTGATGTGGAAGGACGAGTTGGTGGAATCGTCGAAGTCCAGGTAGATAACGCTCTTACCCTTTTCGCTTAGGGCTGCGGCTTCGTTGAGCGCAGTGGTGGTTTTCCCCACACCACCTTTGTTGTTAGCAAACATCAGAACAGAAGTTTGTTTGAATTCGTAAGGTACTGTCGTATTCACTTTTTGCCTTCCTTAGGGTTTTGGCTTAGATCGTCGTTTTCATCTAAGCATTGTGGGAAAGTATAACGGCTATAGGGAATATCGTCAAATCGTAACACTTATAGATTTACCGCTAAAACGGTTTTTTTCAACCTCATTCGGAATTTCCGACTACCACTGCCCCGCCCTTCCCTTCCATTCCCCGCACGAAGCTATTCCGCCGTCACAGATTTCTGAGTCGCAATTTCCGACTCGTCCGCCAACAAGGTTGATCAGATGGTAGCGTGGACACAGCAACGGATTTTGATCTGCGCCCTTCCCTCTCGACTGCGCCAGCACGATGGCCAAGCCTTTGATTCGACCAAGGAAAAACCGTTCGGTTCTCATCCGGAACTCAGTCGGAATTTCCGACGCGTGCCGGTACGCTGCCTTATGCGAAGCCAGGTGGCGATCATTGGAGCGACTTCGCATGCCACATTAGTCCACAAAAGACGCAAATTAGGTGTTTCTGATTTTGCTTTGTTCTGTTTTTTGGCGCCTGTCACCGACGACAATTTAAAATTGGAAAACCCAAAAAACACGGAAAAAACAAGCTTTCCGGTCTGTTCCCGTAGAAGCATCCAGAATTTTGATTCCCAGCCATCACAGCTTATGGCGCCGGATCATCTTCGCGGTAATGAGCAAGTCGGAAATTCCGACTTGTCACTAGCGTGCTTGGTTAGGTGGTGGTACTGGAACACGACAGCAACAGTCGGAAATTCCGACTTGGCTACTCCGAGATTGGTAGGGAAGCCTGCATCGGAGCCCGGCACATTGTCGGAAATTCCGACTCGCCATGACCTCTGATCTCTTGCTCTACTACTTCGTCCAGCAGCCGGTAGTCGGAAATTCCGACAACACGGCAGAACTTAGATATCAATTTGATATGCAGTCTAAACGACGATAGTAGATGACTGATAATCATTCTCATAGAAGCCTGCGCAGAGTTGGCTGGTTCCATTTGCGTTCAGTCAGTCAAACACACAGGGCAAGTTGATCACATGGCAACAGGTGGTGGGATGGATAGCGAGTTGAAGCCCACTTTTGTTCGGCCCATCTGTTTGGACGGATCAACAATCGATACATCGAGGGCCGAAATGCGCTGGCAACCGATCCTGGTCGGTGCATTTAGGTGCGCACGTCATCTATGAAAAACACCCGCATGAAGGCTTTGACCAGACAACCCTCAGGGTGGCCAATGCGAAAGTTGGCTTGGCCTAGGCGATGCCGAGTTCACCAGATTGGATGCAGTGGAGGCGCATGCACATAAAGAAGCACCAAAGAAGGCTGCCTGATTGGTTAGACAAAGACGCTTTCATCTCAACTCAAAAGCTCCACTGCGTTTCAGCAAGGTATCCAGACCCTTAATAGGTGCATGCATAAGCCACGTATCGCCGAATGCCGAGCAGTCGTACCTGGTGTGTTGATGATGGCCGGCGAACGATTGGTCGAGTTGCAGACAAGCTCTTCAAGGTCGTGCCAGCCGGCTGACGGGCTGGCCGACGAACTACAAGCTGAGTTCGTGAATGAGCCTAGGGCGCAGGATGCCTCCAGATCGGTGTTTTCGTCGCGGATCTGTGACCGCCATTCTCAAGACCCAAACCACACCTACCTGAAAAGAGTCCGCACGATGCAAATGATCCAGTGCGCACAAGGCAACTCCAAGGTTGTCGAAGCAGCCGGAAGCAGTTTCCAGGTTAGCTTGTTTGGCTCCAAAGTGGCCACTCTATGAAGCCTGGTACGAAATGAGGGAGTGTTCTACACGAGGAGGTGTGCCGGGATGATGATGGATCGGCAGCGCTTTACCGTGAATCCATGATCCACATAGGGCAGCCTGGCACCTGATTTTGATCATCAAATCTTCAGACGCTAACTCGTGCCAAGCAGCAAACCAATTCCGGTACTCATCAGTTTCATGCGATGGCTTCACCCTGGACACCATAACCGCACTCATGACTGACCAACCAAGCTCGTTCCAGGACTGCATTTGATTTGCTGTGGCCCATGGAGCTTCTCTGATTCAGAGGTTGATCAGGCCGTGGATGATCACTTCTTGAGACCTACTGCATTCCCCGCACTGCATCGCAATACCTTGCGTAGCCACCTCGTTTGGTGCCCGAGTCGGAATTTCCGAATCTCAATTTTGATGAAGTACGGGGCAGGCCTTCAGTCCTGAGCGTGCTCAACTGAGAGGCTCGACAGCCATTGGGCCAACCGTTCCATCATCGCACTGGAGGCTATTCAGGTAGGGAGCAGGGCATCATGATGCATAGCTGGGTGCCGTCATTGCTCCCATATGAAGCCCCAGTGGCAGCCTGGTTGGGTGCTCGTGGCAATGGCCGGAGACCGTTGACACCTATTTGCCCTCCGGAGCGAGTGATGCAGCCCATGGTCAAAGAGGGCCATTTCAGGCGAGTCGGAATTTCCGACTGCTGATTTTGATCATTATTTGATCGAATATGGGCGAAAACACTCTATATTGGCATGTTATACTGTATCTTTCGCGAGTCGGAAATTCCGACTTTCTCCCTCGTTGGTGTGTCGGAAATTCCGACTCCACCTGGGGTGCCTCACCATGAAACAGCCGAGTCGGAAATTCCGACTACCCACCATGACCCCATGCCGGGCCATGTCGAGTCGGAAATTCCGACTGCTCCCCAACAATCGACGTCCTTGAATCGAACCTCCGTGTCTGCTCCAAATGGTCATTCAGCGCACGACCTGGGTTCCATTGGTGGCTCTGGTCTTGCTGCCACGGTCAACCCGATGGAGACCATTTCAAGCAGTTGGCGCCCACCATCATGAGAGGGTGTCACTGCCGTTGTCGGAAATTCCGACACCGGATACTGGGTGCCTGGGCGGGCCAACGATGTCGGAATTTCCGACTTAGCCACTGAGACAGATCATCAATCCGGGAACCCCTGACCTACCGCCTTGAGACAAGATCGCTTTCAGGCATCAGCTATAGGCGAAGGATTGAGTACGCGAAAGGGATGGGTAGTCTTACTGAGAGCCTGTCGGAAATTGCGACAAGCTCCATTGCTTTGAATCTTCGGTAGGGAAGGGCGACTACGCAACTCAGCAGTCGTAACAAAAGCTTCGAGCAGAAGCCGCTAGGTCTAACTCTGATGGTCTTGAAGTAGGCAGCGGGTGATGGGTGGCAACGGAAATGATGAGAGCAGAACCTGGCTCATACCAACATGCCAACCCTTCCGTTAAGTGGAAGGCAGGGGTCTATGGTGAGTGCGATATTCAGAGTCGGAATTTCCGACTGCTTTGTATGGGGTAGGGGAGAGTGGTGCGGAGGGGGTAAGAAGAAACCCACCCTCAATAGAAGGTGGGGATAACGGTTTAGGCTGGAGTCGGCTCGTCAGATTTCTTTGGCACTACTTCTTGTGGGATACGAGTCATCGACTCGATCAAGAAGGCGCTTCGTGCAAAGGTAATTTTCTGCGGGTCAGCGTCTACATGCTTATCCGAGAAGAGTCTCTTTAACGACTCCACGTCCTGTTGGATTGCCGTCCAACCTTCAATGCTTGGCTTGTGCAAAACAGCAGACTGGTAGCCGATCTGATAGTTGACCAAGGCTTTTGCAATCTCTGGGTACTTCGGCTGCGCAGCTTTCAACTCATGCTGCAATACCAGTTTGACCAGGGTCTTAATGTCGCCAGTTTTGATGAAGTCGCGAAGGTACGGCTTATGCCTTTCCTTCAAGACCTCGTACTCTGTCTTGGTCTCGTTCTGCCGGGTTTTCAGGTCACGATCATAATTACCCATCGTGGTTTTCTCTGATGGCTTACCAGGAAGGTTTTCAGTTGTGTAACTGATGCTCGCCCAGCGCACCAAACCATTTAGCCAATTCTCAAGGCTAGAGCCGTGCTCCTTCTCGAACTTTTCGTAAGCTTCTGGGGCGTACTTAAGCATGCCGTCAATGATCATGCCTGGGAGCTCGGCCATGGTGTTACCAGACTCCAATCCCCTAGCGCCTTCAACGTTTGCAACTTGAAACGCGAAGAGGAGGGTGGATTTCAAATCTACCTTTGGCCCCATCTTGGCGATTTCCCTGGCGGTGATACTCAGAGCCAGGTTGTGGTTAGAACCTGCAAGCCGGTAAGTGTCGATTGCAAATTTATGCCGCTCACTCATGGTCGCCCAAGACATGTCGATTTCATCGGCAACAGCATCGTAACGGCTAACCGATTTGCCAGAGAAATGATTGATCGACTTCACTTGGTTGGTACGTGAAGTGAGCCTGTACTTGATTGGCCTGTCTTGGCGTAGAAGAGCTTCCTTGTCGCCAGCGAGACTCAAAATTTGCTCGAGAGAAATCGGCGATCCGCGCTTGTGGAATTTTACAGGATCAATTTCCGAGTTCTTGTTGTGGCTCGGGTAGTAGTAGAACCGTGAAGGGTTGCAGCACGAAGGATCAAGCTCGATGCGCGTCTTGAGCGCTTCAAAGCACAGTGGCCAGTTATCGACCAGGATAGGCTCCATGAGTCGAACAACCATGCGATATTTCCACGGCTGATCCTTGGTGAAGTTGTGAGTGGAGTACACCAGGTATTCATACCCAGAAAAAACCGACTCAGCCTTCTCGAGTACTCCAGGTTGGTCAAGATCGATAACCAGCGATGTAATCGCCTCGATATTCACGTCGCCACGGTGGTGGGGCTTGGAACCTTCCTTTTTCGGGTACAGCAGTACGCATTCCTGCTCGGGCTTCATCAGCACAGGCATGAAGCCAGCCCCGTCCTTTGCATGGCGGATATCGTGGGTAGAAAGCCTGTCCTTGAATTCTTCCCAAGAAAACTCGCCTTCACCGTCCCACACCTCAGTGTCAGCTGCTTTTTTAAGGTCGACCAGGAACAGGAAATCAGGGGCTTCAGGAATGTTCATTTGGATAATCTCGATTGCTCATCCATTGATCATAAAATCTGCAATGTTGATGGCGCAAGGAAGAGAGGAACATTAGCCGTAAATTGACATTATTTCCGACATTTGGTATAAATTGACGCCCATTTTTTAGCGAGTATTGTCATGAAGCCGTTTGCCGTCGACCTGGACGATGTTGTTGGTGTCCTCAAAAACGCTCTTTTTGCGAGCCTCAACAGCAGATTCCCTCACGTTCAGCCCCCAGAAAACTGGACTACATTCAACGTTGCAGACCTCTATGGGATCACCCTGGAGCAGTTTCTTGATGCGATTATTGATGACGGTTTGCTGTCCTCAATACCGCTCGCTGAAGGCGCTCTCGCAGCCCTGAAAGCGATCAAAGATTCAGGTCGCCCAATCGTACTGATCACCTCACGGGGCTACCATCCGGATGCTTATGCGGTCACCAAGGCATGGTTGGAGCTGCATGGCGTCCCTTACGACGACTTGATCATTGTGCCCGAGGGTATGAACAAGGCTCAGGCAGCTGCTGCCCGGTACCCAGGTGGGTTCCTGTACATGATCGACGACTACCCGAAGAACCTGGATGACATGAAAGCTGCCGGCCTTGTGAGCCACACGATCCTGATCAACCAGCCATGGAATCAGACCCGAACTGACTTCAGGCATGGTGTATCGCGTTTTGACTCGCTCCACAGTTTCGTCGAGCAACTGAAAGAGCACGCGTTCAAGACCGAACTCGTACTGCCTGAGCGTAGTGCTGAACTCACTTTTTGACAGAAACATATGTGATATATTGACCATCGGTTTGTCCTATGCTTTAGACGATCATGTGCCTGGGTCTCTTGTACTTGGGCTGTGACACATCAGAGGTTAATCGATGCAAAATATCAGCAAATCCCCGGCTGCTGAGGGGAAGGGTTCTTACAGTGCGCTCGCACGTAACATTGCCATCGTGGTTGCTGCCCTAGCGATCACTTACTCCCAGCTTGCGCCCCACTTTGGTGACAAAGGTGAAGCAAGCAAGGCTCAAGAGCCAACTCCTGCAGCTGTAGCCGCTGTGGCCACCGAAAGCGTCGATACTGTCGCTACTCCACCGCAAGCTCGCCCTGTTCCGCCTGGCGGGCTAGACATCGGCTCTGATGCAAATGCCCAGGCCTTCCGTGACTTCCTGAAAGCAAAAGCCGACGAGATCAACAAGGCCGGCCCAGTTGTATACGTGCAAGATGGAGAGCCTGTGGCGAGCACAGCGCATTCGAGCACTACCAGGCCGCAACCTGAGCTCGGAGAAAGTCATGTAACGCCTGGAACAGCCCCACAGGCGGTCACAGCTACTCAGCCTGTCAGCAGCTCAGCACAAACGACGGAATCGCCGGACGGGACTCGTTGGACGAAGCATCCAGCCCCGTTCGTTGACCAGCAAGCCCTGGCTAGCATCCAGGAACATCGCGAAGCCGTGGCAAAGTCTGGACAAGTAGCTGTCGTGAAGATCGGCACGTATCCTGATGGGATGCCAATGCCGGAGAGCGTTAAGCGCGAACAAATCAGAAGCACACTGAGCACCATTCCGGACGAGTGGACGGTGACCTACAAAGCGCCAAACGAAAAGTTGCGCATTTACGCGTTCACCGACCCGACCTGTCCGTACTGCAAAAAGCTACACAAAGCGCTGCCGCAGCTGTTGGAGGCGGGGATCTCGGTTCACTACCTGCTGTACCCTCGTGATATGGCAACAGTACCGGCTGGCCAACTCTCTGATGGTGCACACAACCTGAAAAATGTGTGGTGCGCCGTAGACCAGGTCTCGGCCATGAACGACGCTTTCGCGGGCTACAGGGTTCCTGAAGCCGACTGCGCCGCTCTGCCAAAATCGCTGAATCGCCTGCCGGCGCCAGTGCCTGACCATTACAACCTCGGCGACATGTTTAACGTGACAGGTACGCCGACGCTGATGGCCTCGAACGGAAAGAACCAGGCTGGCTTCGGTACCGCCCAGCAAATCATCCAGGATTTCCTCGACTGATTGTCACCGGGCAAAGAAAAAGTGCGCCTTGGCGCACTTTTTTGTTTCCGCTGATCCTGGAAGCTCCTACAAGGCGCTCAGGGAAGCGATATCACATCTCGAAGGCATCGGAGAGGCAGGCACCTCCAGAAGCCTTGCGAATGCGTTGGCAGAGCTTCTCGTGGCGCTCACGGTCTTCACCAGTGAGGAGAGTTCGCTTAAGCGACCCTGGATTAACGCTAACGCGCTCAGGAGTAAGCTTTGGCCCCGCCAACACCACACGGTTATCAAACACCATGCGAGTCTGTTCGATGGTCATGACCTGGTAGACAGCAGCCAGAATCTCGGAGTCGAGGAGGGCGCCGTGAGCCTCACGCTCAATCTGAGCGTCTCCAAGCAGCCTTCGGTTCAACTGATCCAGGGTGGCGCCTTGACCATACTTGGCCCGAGCCAAAGCGAGGGTGCACGTGAAAGGGATGCCCATTTCGACCAGCGTCGGCTGTCCGAGGCCCTTAAGTTCGTCTCCGATGAAACCAACGTCAAACGGCGCGTTGTGGGCGATAAGCCTGCTGCCGGCGATGAACTCAAGCATGCGAGGGACGATGTCTGCAAAAATCTGTCCGCCACCACGCTCAATACAGTCCGAACGGGTCAGCTTGTGAATTTCCCAGGCTTCCTCGGGGACATCGCGCTGTGGATCAACGTATTCGTGAAATTTACGGCCCGTTAGACGTCCGTTGATCATTTCAACAAGGCCGACCTCAACGATTTTATGGCCTTCATGGTAGTGGATGCCGGTCGTTTCGACGTCAGCGAAAATTCGCCGATCATCTAGATGTGTCGTCACTTTACGTTATCTCCAGCGCTGGCAATTTTGTGCCATTGTTTCATGTGAGCCTACGCCAATTAAAGCGGAATCCACTCATCATCGCGATCTGATTGCTCCGAAGGGGGTGCATCCCACGGCATAGTCTCACCCGTCCGTTGCAAGAAGTCGTCTGAGTCACCAATCTCTGCAAAACTGCTCGCGCTAGGCAACTGCTCTACCTTTTCTTTGCCCTTGCGCTGCGGGTGTTGAGGTTTTGGCTTGTTTTCCGCTAGGTGTTGCGCAGTCGATGAGTCCAGGTTCTTGAAGCAGGACTGACCGTTCTTGAAGTCGAGATACACGGTACCCAATGGGCCGTTCCGCTGCTTGGCGATGATGATTTCAGCTACACCCTTGTGCTCGGTTTCTGGGTTGTAGACTTCATCACGGTAAACGAACGCAATAACGTCGGCGTCCTGCTCGATGGAGCCGGAGTCACGCAGGTCGGCTGGCATTGGGCGCTTGTTGGGACGTCGTTCCAGGTCGCGAGAAAGCTGGGACAGCACGATGATTGGCACACCGAGCAGCTTGCCCAGTTGTTTCAAGCCCCGACTGATTTCGCCAACACCCAGATTGGGGTTACCTGCGTAAATCGATGAGAAGCGCATCAGTTGCAGGTAGTCGATCATGATCAGCTTGAAGGGCTTCTTCTTGAATTGCCTTATGGCGCGAGCGCAAAGCTGCTCAAGCGTCAAACCAGCACTATCATCGATGAAGATTGGGGCCTTCTTGAGCCTTTCCGAAGCGAGTTTAAGCTTCTCAAGGTCGCCGATCTTGAGCTTGCCGCGACGAAGATCCTCGAAATCAATCTCGCCCACACTTGCGACAGAGCGCTGGAAGATCGAGACGCTAGGCATCTCCAGGGAGAACACCATGGTCGATTCGTTCAGGACGAGCGACACATACTCGATGATGTTCATGGCAAAAGTGGTTTTACCCATTGAAGGGCGACCACCGATGATAACAAGGTCTGCAGGCTGTAGGCCGGCCAGCAGGTCATCCAAATGCGTAAAGCCAGTAGGCACACCAGGTAGGGCCTTACCAGACGCCCTTTCCTGGAACTCGATCATCCACTGGTCGCACACATCACCGTAGGAGCGGATGGTATCGCCGTTGGACGCCAGGCGTTGATTGGCAACCTGGACTCCAAGTGCCATTTTCGAGAGCCCGTCTTCAACAGAGGACTTAAATTGCACCAGATCTACAACGGTTTGCTGCATGTCCTGGACAGCATTGCGACGGACGGCAATTTCCCGCAATTCTTCTGCCATTTTGGCAACGCTGGCAGGGGCGGGGAGCTCCGATAGCGTTTCCATGAGATACGATTCTACGAACGCAAGGCTCGCAAATCGGGACAGTGCAAGCACTGCTGAAACAGGGTTATGCAGCTTTCTTTCGCCATGCAACCAGGCATAAACCTGACGTGCAGCATCGTTAAAAAAGTCCCCAACCTCAATGAATTCGGCCACTTGCTCATGAAGACTTGGCTCATCAAGCAGGGTTGCGATGATGCTCTTTTCTAGAGGAGCCGCACGCTCCTTAAAATTTGCGACGCCGTTAGCGTCAACGAATGATGTCATGGGCTCCTCGGGGGGTGTTGCGAAATGGGCTGGGGGAGTATAGGGTTCGCCCTCGAATTGTCAATTGATTGCAATTAGTCTCCTCTGTCAACCTGTAGGGACTATTTGATCCCAAGGAGTGCTCAGTGTGAGCTTTGTCCACCTATCTCTTCACTCAGATTACTCCCTTCATGACTCGCTGGTGCGCATCAAGCCACTCATGAAAGGCGTGGCTGCTGCGGGAATGCCGGCAGTTGCAGTGACCGACGATAGCAACATGTTCTGTGCCATCAAAGCCTACAACGCTGCGATGGCCCAGGGCGTGAAGCCCATTATCGGGGCTCAGGTACAAGTCCAGACGAGCCGTACAAGTACCTCCCTGATTACCGTGCTGTGCCGAAACAACGACGGCTACTTGGCGCTGAAGGAAATCATCTCTGATGGCTACCTGACGGCGATCCGCGACAAAGAAAAACGCCCAATCATCCCTCTGAGCTGGTTCAAGGGGAAATCTGACGGTCTGATCGCCCTGTCCGGTGCACGAGACGGTGAGATTGGCCGCTTGCTGCTGAATGGAAGGGACTCAAGCCACATCATGGATTCGGTCTCCGACTTCCATGAGATCTTTGGTGAAAACTTCTATCTCGAATTGCAGCGCATCGGCCACGGTGCTGACGACCGTTATGTCCAGATGGCCGTGGATCTTGCAGTGGAAGTAGGCCTGCCTGTGGTGGCTACCAACTCCGTGCGATTCATGGAGAGCCAGCAATTCAGAACCCACGAAATTCGCCTGGCTATCGCTCAGGGCAAGACTGTGAAAGACATGCAGGGCGAGCTCCATGCCGCATGCACACAGCATCAGTACCTGAAAACCCCGGAAGAGATGATCGAGTTGTTCTCGGACATCCCCGAGGCTATCGAAAACACGCTGGCCATCGCGGCACAATGCAGTGTGGATTTGACGCTGGGTAAGAACTACCTGCCGAGCTTCCCCGTCCCTGAAGGGATGAACGAAGGCAAGTTTCTCGAGCAAATGTCCTTTGATGGGCTCGAAGTTCGCCTTCGTGATTACTTCAAAACCGACGACGTTATCGCCGAGCACCGCCAGGAATATGAAGATCGGCTCCGCTTTGAGCTCAACGTCATCAACGAAATGGGCTTCCCTGGCTACTTCTTGATCGTCGCGGACTTTATCCGGTGGGCGAAGAAGTCCGACATCCCCGTTGGGCCGGGCAGGGGGTCGGGCGCTGGCTCACTCGTTGCGTACGCTCTCGGGATTACCGACCTCAACCCTATTCCTTATGCGCTCCTGTTCGAACGGTTCCTGAACCCAGAACGCGTTTCCATGCCCGACTTCGATATCGACTTCTGCATGGACAAGCGGGAACTGGTTATCGACTATGTGGCCGATACCTACGGTCACAACGCCGTAAGCCAGATCATCACCTACGGCACAATGGCTGCGCGGAGCTCTATCGCTCACGTGGTAAGAGCCCTTGGTCTGCCGTACCGGACGGGCAGGCATCTGTCCAACTTGATCCCCAAAGATCCTGGCATGACCCTGCAAAAGGCCTGGGATGAAATCGAAGAGATCAGGATCCTCTACAGCACAAACTCAGAAACCAAGCTGGTGTGGGATGAAGCAAAGGCTCTGGAAGGCCTTACACTGCATACCGGCAAGCACGCTGGTGGCGTAGTTATTGCCCCGCGAAAGCTGACCGACTACACGCCGACACTTAACGATCCTGACGGTTCAGGCCTTGTATCGCAGTTTGACAAAGACGACGTTGAGGCAGCCGGCCTTGTAAAGTTCGACTTCCTTGGTCTGCGTACACTGACCGTAATCGACTATGCGCTGAAAACCATTAACGCAGATCGTGCGAAAAAAGGGCTATCGCGACTCAACATCGCCGACATCCCTCTTGATGACAAGGCCACGTACGCTCTGTTGCAGCGATGCGAGACCACTGCCGTCTTCCAGCTCGAATCGGCTGGTATGAAAGAGCTGGTCAAGCAGCTCAAGCCCGACTGCCTGGAAGACTTGATCGCACTTGTGGCGCTGTTCCGTCCGGGCCCGCTGCAGTCAGGCATGGTTGGCGAATTCGTTGACCGTAAGCACGGAAGGGCAGAGGTATCTTACCCGCATCCGTCGCTTGAGCCGATCCTGGAGAACACCTACGGGGTTATCGTTTACCAAGAACAGGTGATGCAGATCGCCCAGGTGATGGCCGGCTACACCCTCGGTGGCGCGGACATGCTGCGTCGAGCCATGGGTAAGAAAAAGCCCGAAGAAATGGCCAAGCAGCGCCAAATCTTCGTCGACGGCTGTGTTGGTAACGAAATTTCGGAAAAGCTGGCAGAGTCCGTATTCGACCTTATGGCGAAGTTCGCAGAATACGGCTTCAACAAGTCGCACTCCGCTGCCTATGCCCTGATTGCATACCAAACGGCCTACCTGAAAGCACACTTCCCTGAGCACTTCATGGCAGCCGTACTGTCCTCGGACATGGTTGAAACCGACAAGGTTGTCCGGTTCATCCACGAATGCCGCAGCATGGGCCTGGAAATCTGCCCACCTCACGCGAACCACTCGAACTGGCACTTCACACCGCACGAAGGAAAAATCCTGTACGGCATGGGCGCCATCAAAGGGTTTGGTGAAGGTATCGCGCAGAACGTGATCGCCAACAGGCAATCGAATGGCGAATACGAGAACCTGATTGACTTCCACTTCCGCAACCAGCTGAACAAGCGCGTTGCTGAGGCCTGCATTAACGCAGGAATGTTCGACTACACCGCCATGGATCGCTCCGAGCTGTTGGCTGTGTCGCCGCTTGCCCAGGCAGCCGGTAAACAACTTCGGGCGTACTCTGGCCAGGGTATGTTGTTCGACATGGACATCCCGCCAGTTCCAAGAATTGCTGTAGAAGCAATGGAAACTGACATTCGCCTGGCTGGTGAGCGCAAGGTTCTAGGTCTTTACTTGACCGGTCACCCATACGAACGTCACCGCCAAGCACTCAAGTCCGCACTCACCGCGAGTCTGGCGCAGCTCATCACCAACGTTGAAGACGAAACCATCGAAAAGGAAGATCGCTACTACAACGTAACGATTGCAGGGCTTCTGACCGACTTGGACGTAAGGCAAACCAAGGGTGGCCAGGCCTACTTCAAGCTCGATGACGGCACCGCTCGATTGGACTGTACTGTGTGGCAGAAAGAGTTCAACGACTACCAGGCGTTCCTCAAGGACGATAACCTGGTCGTGCTCGAAGGTCGCGTCAGGTTCAATGGCAAAACCAAGAAAGTGTCGTTGATGACCGACAGCGTGCAGCTGCTGGAAACATATCTGCAGAGCCAGTCGGGCAGGGTAGTCGTCAAGCTTCCCGAAGGGGCTAACGTTTTCCGCGAGATGGCCAAAGTTCACGGTCTGGCTTCGCTGAATGACGAAGGCACGATGCGGGTCTACATCCAAGGCCACGGTGAAACCGAGCCTAATGAGCTCCCTACGCCGCCAATCAGCACCAATGGCCCAGCCATGCAGAAGTTGGTGAGCTTGTGGGGCGACAATGTTAAGATCGAGTACGTCAAACAGCAGACTCGTACAGTATCGCGCAAGGTTTCCAGCGATATTGCGCCAGTTGCTGAGATCGAAGACTTGGCCAAGCACCGAGCAGATCTTCGGTTGGAGCTGGAAAGGGCTCTGCTGGACGCTGACGCCGCGATGAGGGGCAATGCTGAGTCCGTACCCAGTTTAGACTGATCGTTGCTCCAGGGGGGCCTAGCATGAGCGACAGGCCCCCTTTGCTTGGTTCTACATCACCAACACTGATTGTAAAAAGGAGATGCGAAAGCTGAGCTCCCAGGATGTGGTTCACTAAACGCTGGCAATTTATGTCCAATGTTAAGTGCGATTCAAAAGTCCCTTCTGATAACGAGAACAAGATCGCCTGGTGTGCAGAGGGCGAACGTCGAGAGGAAGAGTTCATCGAGTTGATGAACCGGCATACCCACCTTAAAGTCTCCCTAAACCCCGATAAACACAAGAACAAATACGCCCCAGACCTCATTGTCTCCGGATACGGGTTATGCGATTTGAAGGCAGTACAGACGCCTTTCTTCCTGTGCGGGAGATCAGGCTTCGACCCCTACTTCACCATCACGCTCAATACCAAAGACATCTATCGGTACCGGGAGAAATACCCTGGCCTAACGATTCTGTTCTGGGTCACCTGGCCTGAAGGCATCGATGGCGACGGTAGATATAAACCTGCGCCTTACAAGTGGGCCGTGTATGAGATCAAGATGACCACCATTCTTGAGATCATCGACACTGGTCTTACCCCCTATCACCCCTATAAAAACCGGCAAAAATTCAAGACCAAGCCAGATATGCAGGCCAAGGGAATGGATGACCACGGTAATGCGCTGGGGAGTTACTTCATCGACGTCAGGTGGATGGAGCCAGTGGCTTCAAGCCTGACTCCACCGAAACTCGTATTAACATAAGGCCATTATTGACCACTTTCATAGGGCTGGGTATATTCTTCTAAAGCTGGCGTAGAACAGCCATATAATAATAAGAAGAGGCCTAGCCCAGATGAAGATCTTCGCTGACGAGATCAGGGATCTTATTGCGGAAGCATTTCCCGCAGTCGATTTGAACCAACGTGACATGAAGATCACCCTCCGCCTTTTCGGTTGGGACGGACAGACATCTTGCAGCCTGCAGCAGGCCGGCGATGAGTTTGGACTCACCAGGGAAAGGGTCAGACAGATCTCGAAAGCCATCGCTGTAAATCTGGCTCCTTACGCACACAAACACCTGACAACCCTTCCAGGCTTGATCCAGGCCATCTCTTCGCTGGCGCCATCCAGTGCCCGCAGAGTCGAGCAGGTTCTCAGCGCACAAGGTCTCGCCGGCACCCGGATCGAGGGCGTACTCAAGGCCGCATCACTGTTTGGCATGCCCGTAAAGGACGTCAAAGTCGTTGAGGAGTGCCAAAGCAGCCGTTTCCTGATCACCCCAGGCATGGAAGGCATCGCTCAGAAGATCAGCGCGAACGCCCAAAAGGCCTGCACGCACTTGGGTATGGTGCACATCGACACCTTGCTCTACTTGTTGCCTGACCTACCAGAAGCCGAAGCAAGATCCTTCATCCGTGACGTCATGAGCGAGCGCCCTGACGTGGCCTGGTTGGACGATGAGCATTACTGGGTCTGGCTCAAAGCAGCACCGCGCAATCGCTTGATCACCGTCCTCCACAAGATGCTGTCCGTATTCAGCAGCACGACCATTGAATTGGTCGTTATAGGTGCCAACCGGTACTTCATCAAAGGTAAATCGAAAGCCACCATCACAGCGCCGGCGAGCGTTCTCCGGGCCTTCGTCAATGCCTGGGGGCAGGCAACCTGCTCAGAAGAGGGGAGGATCCGCAAGACGGCGAGCTTTAAGTCCAAAGCCAAGCTCTTGCTGTTCGAGAAAAGCCTCGTTGACCTGATCTGGGACACCCCGGAAAAGATCGCCCGCGAGAAGTACCTGGAGAAGTCCCTGGTGCCCGGCGTCGGCAACCCCAAGAAGTACACCTTCTCAATGAACCTGAATCACTCTCCGCTGCTCACCAAGGGCGCTAAGCGGGGCGAGTACATCACAACCGGGTTTGTTTGATTGCAACAAAAAGGGCGCCCTTTTAGGCGCCCTTGATCTTAAAGCTAGCCACCGGCTAAAGCCGGGGAGTACCGAGCCTACGGAAAGGCCATGCTACGTACCAAACCCTCTTCTTCCGTATCAGCCAGACGATTTTCTGTACTGAACAGCGACTCAAGATCTGCCATGGCAGCCCGAACCGCAAAAGGGTTCGGGTGAGCGTCGACGACCTCATGAAGATTTTCGGCAATGTAGTTAAACCGGCCATCTTTAAGGTGCAGCAGCGTCTGTATGGCGCGTTTGACCAAGCGATTGGTTAATCGGCATTCGGTCGCTGTCCAGTCGATGACCACCGTGGCGGGCTCATAGCCACGCGCCTGGGTCTCGCCCCACATTGCGGCAAGGCCCTCTGTGTGGTGAGCATGATAGAGCTCGGCCCATACCGCTGGGTCTCCGCTGTTGAGAGCAAAGTACTTATCAACCCATGGCTGCAGCAGGGTCTGGTTACGAGTACATACGAGATTGGTCATCAATTGGCTTCCTGCAAATAGGCGGGGATTCGAGGCAGGCTGTGCGCTCGAAAACCACTGAAATTACTGACCTTCCAGGCTCTGTTGGCCCAAATCAGAAGGTCATTGAGAATTTTGGAGGGGGCAGATGCTATGCAGTGGACTTGATAATGTCAATACAGTATAAATGTTTCCCCAATTTTCCCCCTGGTACGTCACGATGAGTAACTCAAAAGACCTGGATCGGATCCCGCAATCCGTCATTGACGACCTGATCTCGCAAACCGACATTCTGTCGACAATTGAGCGTGACGTTCACCTCAAGAAATCAGGTCGGGATTATGTAGGGCTATGCCCGTTTCACAAGGAATCCACCCCTTCCTTCACCGTTTCGCCAGAAAAGCAGTTCTTTTATTGCTTTGGTTGTGGTGCTGACGGCAACGTTATGAAGTGGTTTGAAGAATTCCACAAAATGTCATTTTTGGCCGTTTTGCAGGACATGGCGGACAAGGCAAGGACTGACCTAACTCCGTTCCTGCGAACCGCCAAGCTCGACGCAAAAGTGGGTTTCAACGTACTGCCGGCGCTGGGGAAAGCGAAGGACTTTTTTCAAGTCAGCCTGCAAGACAACAATCCAAAATCCAAAGCCGGGCTGGCGAGGGAGTACCTTGCCAGCAGGATGGTCAGCGACGAGCTAATCCAACGGTTCAACATCGGTTTCGCCGGCTACGGCAAGATGATTGTGGATGCCCTGGTGGAATTCCAAGACCCGCTGATCGAGGCCGGCGTACTGGATCGAGGAGACCATGGGGTGTTCTCGAAATTTCGGGACAGGGTGATCCTCCCGGTACGGGACTATCGAGGAAAAACCGTTGCCTTGACGGGACGTGCGCTGCTTAAAGAGGACTCGCCAAAGTACCTGAACAGCAAAGAAACACCCCATTTTAACAAGACAAACGTGATCTACGGCCTTTTTGAATCACTTCAGCATTTCGGGGTAACCCAGCTGGAGAGACTGGTTATCGTGGAAGGTCAGTTCGACGTTATCGCACACCACATCATCGACATGCCCGCTGGTGGAGTGATGGGCTCTTCGCTGTCCATTCAGCAGCTGAGGCTGATCAAACGCTACACAGCCCACGCCACCTTCGTTTTCGACCCGGATACTGCCGGCCACAAAGCGATGATGCAGACCTGTGCATTGCTGCTCGAGGCCCTGACGGACGTAGATGTACGCTATGACATCGTCGTGCTGGTGGATGAGGATCCACATACCCTGATTACAACGCAGCCGGAGGCCTACAAGGCAGCACTGAGTGAGGCGAGGCCTTGGCTTGACGTACTCATAGACAACATCCCAGGAGCCGACAGAATCGATACCGAGGCTGGCCAGATTGAGTACGCTACCGCCGCCGTGGAGCTGATCAGCACTGCCAGGGATCCATTGCTCCGCCACCAGGCACTGGAGAAAGCCTCGGCCAAATGCAGATTCCCAGTAGCAACGCTCAATGAAAAGCTAATGAGCCTGCCTCCAGCGCGGTCTGGCCAAGCCAAACCGAAAGAAAAACCGACTCAGTCAATGAGTGAAGTCTCTATCCGCTTGGCACGCATGATCTGGGACGAACCACAGTGGAGTAAGGCCATCGAGGATCCTCAGCTATGGATTAGCCAGGGTGATGAGCTCACCTCGATGATTGGGCTATGGGCTCAGGGATACCGGAACGGCGACTTCGATGCTTCGCCAACCGAAAAAGAAGCAGAGGATCTTGCTGCAAACCCAGCACAGGCTTCGAAGATCAATAAGGCCAGGCGGGCGAGGGGAGCTGCAGCGGCCTTCGGGCGGATGGTGTCCATGCTCCCTTCCCATTACATGGAGCTGCTGATGCGTGGCGAGCCAGAGACCCTGGAGTCGTTGGCTATCAGCCTGTCTTGGCACATCACCTCCATCTGCGCAAAGAAAGAGATGCAGGAACTCACCCAAAAGGCCGGCCTGAATATCATCACCGACGAGGAGCGCGAACGCTTCCGAGGGCTGGTCGTAACCATCCAGGTCGCCGCAAAGCGCTCCCGGTCAATAGATACCTAATGTCAGCTCATTTGGTAGACTGTCAATATAACGAATAAAGGATTCCACCTAAATGTCGGCTGAATTTTCTGCAAACCTCATGTCCCGCTTGCTGAAGCTGGATATCGAAAAGCCTTCGGATCTGCTTTTCAACCTGCCAACGGGCTATGACAACTTCATGATCCCGTTGAAGAACGTGGGGTCGCTGAAAAAACTGAAGCATGGCGACTCCTTCTACGCCACGCTCAAGCTTGAGAACGTCAAGCTGTCGGTCGACATCAACAAGGAGAAGAAGGAGAAAGGTCAGTACGTTAACGAAAACGGGCAGGCCTACTGCATCGTTGAGTTGAGCGACGGCCTGAGCAAGATTTCTGGCTTTATTTTCGGGCGTCTTGAGCCCTGGATCGAGCTGAAGAAGACGAGCACCGGGAAAATCATCCATGTCTCGGGGAAAGTCGGCCATAAGGACGGGTTCACCAACCTGAATGCCCTTGAAATCGTTCCGATGAGCGACAGAAACCGCATCGTCGCTCGATATAGGGGCAAAGAGAAGGTCATCACGCCGCAGAAAGTGGCCGATTCTGTCAAAATCGCCCTCCTGAGCCACACCAGTGAGGCTGTGGAAGAGATTGTCGACCGCCTGGATGAAGATGAAGCCAGCATCTTGCGAAACTCCATGCTGGACTTCCACTCGCTGAAGAACCTGCTGCACACCCTGCACATGCCGAGAACCATTGAGGATCTGGAGCGAGCGCTGACTGGAGCCAGGTACCTCAACTCGTACTACGAAATTCGCAAGGCCATCGCCGCAACAGAGCGTAGCCCGTCACCGGAATCAGCGATCCCCCTCAACAGGACGCTCATTGCGGATCTGGTCAAGAACCACAAGTACACGCCGACCAAGGATCAGCGCCAGGCGATCTGGGACATCGTGAAGGACTTGTCGGAAACGACCCCCATGGATCGCCTGCTGTCTGCAGACGTAGGTAACGGTAAGACGTTGGCCTATGGTATCCCAGCGGCCTACGCCTGCTGCCAGGGTAAAAACGTGGTGGTTCTGCTGCCTACTGAGCCGCTGGCCGGCCAGGTTGCGAAGGAAATCAGGGATTGGTATCCGCAAGTTAAGGTTCACCTGGTCACCGCAGGGTTCAATGACGAGGTTAAACAGGGTGAAATGCTCGTAGGCACTACTGCGGTGCTGACCTGGCTTAAAAACCATCCTGAGTGGAAAGCGGCGTTCGCCATTACGGACGAACAACAGAAAATGGGTACTGCACAGCGAGATGCTCTCAATAGCTTGGGCACCCACGTTCTGGAAGCCACGGCCACGCCGATCCCAAGGACAATGGCTCAAACCATATTTGGTAGCAAAAAAGTCACTCTCATCAAGGATTGCCCGGTCAAAAAGACCATCCGCACCCGCTTGATCGGCAACACGAAAGACGACAAGTTCTCTGCCCTCAATACGCTGAGGGGGTGGATGAAGGAAGGTAAAAGGGTCGCAGTCATCTATCCTCTGGTGGCTGAACAGCAAGCACACTTCTTTCACATCAAGGCAGAAGGCCTCAAAGAGGCCGAGAAGATCGCCAAGCTGATGAGGGCGGCCAGTGTCACCGTTCAGAACGTTAAGCCTGTGCAGGAGGCCTCAGACGTCCTCACGGAGCTTGATGACAGCGCTTCTGACGGGTTCATCGTCGAAATCCACGGTGAGGACGTCGCGTTCAACCGACTTCAGAAACGATTCGCAAAATACATGAGCGAGTTTGCCGATAGCTGTCGGTACCTGGGCGCTCGCGTAGACGATGAATTGTCACAGAAGAACAGAACCACTATCGAAAGCGCCGCTCAGGGCTGGGAGAAGCTCTATCCTGGGCGTGTAGCCGTGATTCACGGTCGTTCCAAGCGTGATGCCAAAGGCAAGATCATCGAGTTCATGAACAACGGTGGGGCCGACATCTTGCTGTCGACCACCCTGGTAGAAATCGGGGTGGATATCAAGAACCTGCACGCGCTGATGGTCGTTGGCGCCGAGAAAATGGGGGCATTTACCCTCCATCAGCTGCGAGGTCGTATTGCTCGACATGGTGGAGAGGGTGATTTCATCATGATGGCCGGCTCGAATATCGATGATATTGATCCAACTGCCCGTGAGCGTCTGGATCTGCTTGTCAAATACACCAGCGGTGACGATATCGCGCTCTACGACATGGAGCAGCGTGGTTTCGGCAACCTCAGCGCCGGTGGGGCAGCGCAGAAAGGCTTCGACAACGGCCTGTTCCCTGGCTTGAAGGTTTCGCCGGCTGAACTCGACCACTTTGTTAAGCAAATCCACCAGCGGCTTAAAGCAAAGCGCCAAAATGGTGCAGTGATGGAATTGGCCGGATAATTGGCGCTCAATTTCCGTCTATTGATGAGGGTTGTTGATATCAACTCTCATTAAAGGCAAACAATTACCAATAAATGCCTGTATATCCATACAGGCTTTTTTACGGATCCAATGATTGCCTTATATTGTGACCGCCCATCTACAAATGCATGAAATTGAGGGAATTCCTGATACCTTTTAGGAAATTTCCTATTGATTTATGTGACCTATGCCGCTTTCTAGAGGGGTTGATGTCAATTTACCCTCTTTTTTTAGTCAGTTGTATTGACAGCTTGTCAAAACACCGATATAAAATTGGCCATACACGAATATTGTCAGTCAAATGATTTGGCTTATCCGAGAAGATCTCGGAAAACCCATGGAGGCGGTTATGAGCAGGGTTGTACAAACCATGAAGAAAGCGGAAGCAGGAAAGAGCATTGCGTTGCCCGAGAACTTCGAGGCCGTATCGCAACGCCTGTCTACTCTCGGTGACGATGTAGATCAGATGATCTCTTCTTTGACCAGCCGAGTTTCCCCGAAAACCACTTTGGACGATGCACGTCGTGAGGTTCTGAAGGCCAACCTGGAGCTGGAAGGCCTGAAACAGCAGTACGACGATACATTGGGTCTGGACATGGTAGGCCCTAAAGCTCGCCCAGCACTGATTGCCGTCACGAAAGTACGTGACGAGCTGGGTCAACTGTTTCACACCTACGAGTCTCGTTACGAAGCCGTCCGTGATGCCATCAAGGAAGTAACTGGCAAAGTTGACCAAAAACACATCGACGAGCTGACCAATCTTCAATCCCTGCTGAAGCAAGAGGGCATGAAGATCCAGGAAATGCTCAACGAGACCCCTGAGCTCGGCATGACCCTGGAAGAGTGGAATGATCTGACCCCGGCTGAAAGGCGTGGTCTGCGCAATCCGGGCCGTCCAAAGCCACCAATCGAATCCCAGCTGATCAAAGCGACCAAGCGGGTTCATGACCTGGTTGCAACGGTCAACATGCTGTCCAAGGGTAAAATTCGCACCGTCGAGGCGGCTATCAAGGGTATTGAACTGACCCGTCGTGGCCGTCCTCAGATCAGCGAAGTCAGCAAGCTTGACCGTAAACTGGCCATGCTGGTGAAGCGCCTGGAAGACATCGCTCGCAATCCAAGCAAGATGCAAGACCTGAGGAAAGCTCGCTTGATCGACCAAATCGAATCGCTGCGTCAAGAAATCGAACAGCACGACCAAGGCCTTACTGGCGTTGAGTTGCATAGGCGCCAGCTGGAAAAACTTAGGGCCAAGCATCGCGATCTGGTTGTCGCGGAAATTGGCGTCACCGGCCAAGAACAAGCAGCCCTGTTGCTGAATACAGCCCGCAACGAGGCAGAGCAGCTGGTCGTGATCGACAAGATTCGTGAGCTCGATCCAGAAGCTCGTATCACCGTGACCCACAAGGTGAACCCGGCTCAGACGATGGATCGTTTCCACCGCCTGCGTAACAACGGCCTGCTGAAAGAAGCAGAGCTGGCGGAAGTCGACGAAATCGAGAAGGCGCTGAGCAACTACGGCTTCTCCCGGAATCGCTGATCGAAACGCAAAGAAAAGCCCAGGCATAACCTGGGCTTCTTTGTTTCTGGACTACTACGGTTTCTTTTTGAGCGAGCGGTAGTTGATCATCACGCTGGCTCCAGGCTTCTTGAGCCAGTAGAAGTGCAACCAGTAACCACGGGTCAGCAAATCGCCCAGGATCGTGTTCTCATCGCGGGTTCTGATCACGTGGGCAGCGAACCAACCAACGACCATGCCCAGCGTCATGGCGATGTAGCTCATCCACAGCGGGTAGATCTCAATCCTCCCGTTGGCGATCAGCCGCATGCCAATCTCCTGCATTTCCTTTGTCCAGCCGTGCGAATTCGCATAATCGATCCAGAGGAGGGGAATGGTCGACTTGGCGATGATCGGGATGAACGCAGCAGCGACAAGCGCAATTGCGACCAGCACCAACCCCAAGCCAAAGAGCAGGCGGATCGTTGCCCGACGCTTAAGGGCTGACTCATAGAGAAGTGCATCATCACTTACGAGTTTCGCAGAGTTTCCACCAGACCTTGCCATGTAGTGCTCCTTTGTTTTATGTCAATTAGACTGTTTAGTTCGACAAATGGCAAGAGTGCCGGCCTGTCGAAAACTGGCCCATGATTTATTCGCGCCGAACTAAATAAGATGAATCTATTGCCGCTTTTGCCGTAGACCCTGGGCGGATTCTCTACGGCTAGTGATGAAATATTCAAACGGATGTCTTCAACACGCCAGGATTCCCTTTCCCCCATCAATCCAATAGCACGTGCGATATCTAGCCGACTACCAAACATTGAGAGTAACTGCGCTCTGGTGCCCCTCGAGCTGGTCATTTTTTGCTTTATGTCTGCCCACGTACCCCTTGCTGGAAGAAGAAAGTGGGTAGCCACACACAGATGGTTGCCCACCTGTACCTCGATAGCCACTGGAAGCCCCTGGAGCAGGTCTCTGAGCGTTGATAGCTGCTCGTCTGACATACCGCTCATCCACTGGCCTACGAGGCTCTGAACGGCGTTTCCTTGCAGCTTGTCAATGACCGCAGCTTCATGGGGGCCTACCAGCGCCAGAACCCAAGGCTTTTCAAGCCATTGAATCGCATGACGAGACTCTGGCGTGAATCCCAGGAAGTTTCCTAGCAGAACCAGCTTATCCCTGGACGGTCGGAAATCCACCTCCGTCAGCAGGCTCTGGAGCCCCTGGAACTGCCCTGCGACCTCACCGACACAAAAAATTCGCCCTGTGCCGGTGGCTTCAAGCCTTTGAATAGCGACCATCCATCAATTTCCCGCAATTAATATAACAAACTTTGAAAAAACCGCGCCTAGTCACAGAACATCGAGAGCATTACCATCAAAGAAAAAAATGGCATTAAACGATGTTTAATGAACTCGAATACAAGTATCAGCCCATAGTTGACCTCAATAATTTGGACGTCATTCGCCAAGAAGCGTTGCTGCGGACGAAGGATGTTGGTGATATCGCTGGGCTGATCGGAACAATGGAAGAAAATGGCTCAATTGTTGAGCTTGATCTCCATACCATTACTTCCGCAGTGTCACTGCTGAACGAAATGCCCAGTACACCGGTGCCGATTGCGGTGAATATGTCCGCACAAAGCCTGGACAGCTCGGCTTTCCAGCACGAGGTGATGTCACACTTGGCCGAAAGCAACAGTGCCGGCCTTCTCAGCATAGAAATCACAGAGACATCACCCATTAAAAGCCACCTGGTGGCTGGACTGTTTGTGCGAAGGCTCAAGCAACACGGCTGCAGCGTGGGCATGGATGACTACGGGGACGGTTTCTCGACGCTGGCGCTGGCTGAGAGCATGCAGGTGAATTACCTCAAGCTGTCCTCCAAGCTGACAACCCAGGTGTTGACCTGTGAGACCGCCCAGAAGGCCGTCAGGGAGGCGATAAGGGTTGCTGACATGCTGGGCATCCCAATTGTGGCTGAACACGTGGATAACGCAGAGCAGCTCGTCTGGCTGCGCAATGCAGGTATAGCTCATGGTCAAGGTTGGCTCTTTGCCAAGGCAGGTGAGTTGATTACGTGCCCTGATGACTTTACGAGTGACCTTCGAAAACGGCTTGGATCGATTTAAAAAACGCCCCCTGACGGGGGCGTTGTACTTCTGGCGTTACGGTTTCAGCTTTTGAGCGCCCTTGACCTTCTGCCCATTCTCAAACTCGAAGAAGTCCGAGAGGATCCGGGTCATCTCAGCCCAGGCTTTCGGGCTTTTGGTAGCCATTTTGGCTCTGCCAGTCCCGATCCCAGCCGATGGGAAGACAATACGCTTCGTCTTGGCCAGCTTGTAGAGCTCTCTGAGGCGAGCTTTCACCGCCTCGATCTCATCAGGTTGATCAGTGAAGTACGCGTCGTCCTTGGTGGTCGGCTCCCGTTTGGTTGGGATGCCAAAGGCATTGGGCTCATCGCGGATCTCAGCCTGGCCAGCGCCCTTACGCTTCCCGGCACCCTTGAGATTGTCACCAAAGACAAAGATTTCGTCCGGATTAGCGCGGCACATCTCAACGGTAATGGTTGCTTCGGTACGAACCTTCATCTCGTTCTCACCTCCGCCCTTTGGTTGAGGTTGGCCTAGCCGCCCCCCTTGAAGTGCTGGCAGAGCCGGATGAACCGCCCTTACCACCCTTGCCTGACGAATCCTTCTTCTTCAGTTGGGAATCGATGAAAGCTTTGCAGCTCATCGCACGTAGGAAAACTTCTGGCTTTGGTTGCTTGTCAGCAGGGAGTTTTGCGGCGAGATCCTTCGCAAACTTCAACTGCTTCTCGGACGGTGCCGCATCCTTCATGAGCGCTTCAAGCTTCGGCTTGTGCAAGTCAATGAAGGCACGAATCAGGTGGCTGTCCTGCTTCTCTTCATCAGTTGCTTTGACGCCGGCAGCCTCTTCGACCTTGGCCAGGAAGTTAACCTGAGCCTCACTCATCTGGAACGGGCCGGTCTGCACAGGGCGTGCAGTGCCACCCTTGCTGACGAAATCGGTCAATACACCGTCATTGGCGGCTGCGACGTGCTGACGGACAAACTCTTCTTGTTTGCGAACAAACTCTTCAAGCCCATTACCCGTGGCCTCGATCTCTTTCAGCATCCGCTCAAACAGGGCCGTCAGGATCGGGCTGCGCACTTCATTCGGTACTGCATCAACCAGGCGGCGTCCCAGTGGCGTACTGATGATCGCCTTGCCCTTGACCTCCAGGAACTCTTTACGCTTGAGCTCCGTCATGATCGCGGCTCGGGTTGCCGAAGTACCAATGCCGTCACCGTCCTTGAGCATCTTCTTCAGCTCTGGATCGTCGACGAAGCTATGGATGTTCTCCATCGCCTTGCCCAGGGTACCTTCAGTGAAACGATCCGGAGCCTTGGTTTTGACCGCCTTAACGCCGGCGCCAGTGCATTGCACGGCATCGCCTTTCTTGACGCTAGGCAGCATCTGGGTCGGTTCTTTGCCTTTTTCGTCGTCTTCGTCTTTCGGGTAAACGTCTTTCCAACCGTTCACCGTGACGGTCTTGCCCGTAACGCTGAAGCGTTCACCGGCTGCTTGCACGACGATTTTGGTGCTCATGTACTCGTGCGCCGGGTAGAACTGGGCAAGGTACGAGCAAACGATCAGGTCGTAGAGGTTGCGCTGAGCAGGGGAGAACACGGAAAGGTCACCGATGTGCATCGTTGGGACGATACCGTGGTGAGCCGTTACCTTGGAGTCATCCCAGGTCTTGGACTTGATGCTTGGATCCGCGCCGGCCAGCAGTTGCGCTGGTGCTCCAACGTTCTGTCTCAGCGCCGCCAAGATGCGCGGGGCGTCGGCGAACTGCGATTCAGGCAGGTACGGGCAGTCAGTACGCGGGTAGCTGGTGAACTTGGCGTCGTAGAGCGCCTGGCAGATTTTCAGTGTCTCGTCGGCGGAGTAACCGTATTTCTTCGACGCGGCGAGCGTGATGTCGGCCAGGGAGTAGCATTTTGGGTGATTGTCTTTCTTGGCCGTGTGGCTATGTTCGACAACCGTACCGTCTTTGCCTTTGACCAACGCAACGAGCGCATCAGCCTCCGACCTGTTGATCAGGCGCCCGTCATAGTCCAGGCCCGGCTGATCGGCCTTGAAATCGAGTTCGGCGATGAACTGACCGTTGATGTGGGCAAACTGGCCCTTGATCTTGAAGTGGTCGACCGGCTTGAAGGCTTCGATCAGACGGTCACGCTCTACCACCAGGGTGAGGGTTGGGGTCTGTACCCGACCAACAGCGAGTAGGGCATCACCACCGCCGCGCTTGGCTCTAAGAGTGAAAGCACGCGTCAGGTTCATACCGATCAGCCAGTCAGCACGGCCACGACCCAGCGCCGCAAGGCCCCAGCTCACGAAGTCCTTGTTGTCTTTCAGAGCAGCAAGAGCCCGCTTAACGCTGACGGAGTCCTGGGCGTTCGTCCAGTAACGGGCGACTGGCTGGGTAGCGCGGAAATGCTGAATAACCACGTCGACCAGTAGTTGGCCTTCCCGGTCAGGGTCGCCGGCATGGACGATAGTGTCCGCTTTTTTCAACAGCCCACCGATGGCATCCAGTTGCTTTTTGAGGTCAGCTTTGGCCTTGGTTTTCCAAACGGCAGGGATAATTGGCAGATCCCGCTCACGCCAGACCTTGTTTTTTCCGGATCTGTTCATCGGAACGTCATCGGACAAATAGGCGTCAGGTGGCGCCTGTTCGAACATGTGACCCACGCACCAGGTGACGTAATCGGATCCGCACTGGAAGAAACCGTCACCACGACTGACGGAACCCAGCTCAGCGGCGATTACTTTTGCTACAGATGGTTTTTCAGCGATAAACAAACGCATTTATTTGCACTCCTGTGGCCTGGCAGGGCGCCTGGTGGAGGAGGGCACGGAATTCAAACGTTTCATTAGTCAATAAACCTCAATGTTTTGCGCCGGTTGTCAATGGCGACAACCCTCGGCTTTTGCGGCTCTTTTCGCGCAATAGAACGACCCACAGGTGCAGTAACCACCCCTGGATTGTTATCTATGATCTCTTCCAGCTTCGAAAGAGAAGGCACAACCATGCTCGGGTCTCTACCCCAATTTGTGGTTCTACCAATTGCTTGGGCTTCGCGACCATTGCGGCTGGCGACCAGAAGCCTGGTATAGGCCTCGGCTACCTTGCGCAAGTAAACGGCACGAACGCTGGGTGTCTTGGAGTGGTAGTTGCCAAGCGCCAACCAATATCGACCACCTGTGTCTTTCATGTGCTTGGAAATCAGCCAGGCAGCGGCAGCGATGTTTTTGCACGGATCAAAGACCAGCTGCCGAGCTGAAAATCTGAGCTCAGTGGCTATGTCCTTCAGGTGAATCGTATTGATCTGCGCGGGGCCCAGGTCAAAGGATCGATCCGTATTTCTGCGGATCGTCCCTATTTGCCCACCCTCGACAGCGAGTATGGTCTTGAGCATCCACGGCGAAACCCCCTCGTACTGCCTGGCGGCAGCCGTGACGCAGTAATCCACCTGCATCATCGTAAGGGGCTGTTCTACCGGGAAGTCGCCCATGTTCAGCCTCTCGACGCTTTGCGGGATCTTGGAGCTCTACTGGTGCTTTTGCCAGTCTCGAAGATATCGATACCCAGAATTTCTTTCATCAGCCTGCGCTTTTGAATGTATTCCGGGGTTTTGAAGCCCTTCGAGTCTTCGACCACCTCGATACCGTCGTTCAGATACACAAAATCAGCCACGTAATTGCTGATATGGATACCGCCAGCATCGAGGGAGTACTTAACCTGTCGCCTGAGATCGGAAATGACGCCGGCCCTCAGCAGCAGCTTCAGGGAACACCAACGCTTATGCTCCTCCATCGAATCGAACGTCCCTTCGGTGGTGTACACCTTACGGGCGCCCATCTTGTTCGGAGGCCCGATTCTGATGACATCACCAGAAGCCTGCATATCGCGAAGCGCGGCAGCAGGCGTTCGTGAGGAGGGAGTCGCCTTTTCGACGGGCTCGCCCGGCGCCTGCGCTTTGGCCTTTTCAGGCTTGAGCTTTGCCGTAGCCAATTTGTCTACAACATTGCCCGCTTTGCTTTTGGCCCTAGGCTTCTTTGCAGGGGCGGCAGCGCTAGCCCCGACATTCTTCTTGGCCGCATGCTCAGCACTCTTAACCAAATCAACCATGGTCGGTTTGGACGCAGCGCCAACAGGCTTGCCAAGTGCATAAGCACGAAAATCAGAGACGGACATCGACTGGACGTCGGGAAGCTTCAGGCCTCGAAAGGCGGAGGCTCTCATCAGTCGTCAGCAAGCATTACGGTGTTCAGAATGGCGCGACCAGTTGCACGACGGCGGGCGTTTTCAGCCTTCTCCCAGTCCTCCATGCAATCTTTGTCACACCAGCGGCGTGGCGCTTCAAGCGGGGCATCGCAGTTATGGCAGCAGCCTTTAGGCTTGGGCGAATCGACTTGGGCGTTGCGAGCTGCGGCCAGGCTCACTTGGAGGAATAGTTCTTCGGACTCGGCGGCCTGATCTGCTTCGTTAGCCATGGTAAACCTTGCTGTAAGAGGATTTTCATTAATTGAACAGGCGCCCATCAGTGGGAGAATGCCTGGTGTCAGGTATTCTTCCATTGAAGTTTTACAGTGTCAATATATGGCTATTGTTAAGGTTCCGCGTTTGGTGCGATCATAGCCCAAAGGAAAGAAACCCGGAGCAATGCCGTGAGTGAAACGATTACCCTCAGTCAGATTAAGAGTCTGCCAACACTGGATGACCAAGTCGGCTTACTGATGGATGGGTTGAATCCTGGCCAGCTCAAAGCAGCAATGACCTTGCAGGGCGCAGTAGCTGCTATTGCCGGCGCCGGCTCTGGCAAAACTCACGCATTTACTCGCCGCATCTGTCACATGCTCCTGACTGGCATCCCGGCGACCCAGATCTTCGCGGTAACGTTCACAAACAAGGGCGCCGCTGAGATTGTCGAGCGTCTGGAAGGCATGATCGGGCCAGATTCCCAGTTCATCGCTGCTGGTACATTCCACTCCCTGATCTACCGCCACATCCTCAAGGCCTACGCAACTCACCCATACCTGGCCAGCATCAACCTGGATATGAACGAGTGCGCCATCCTCGACGAAGACGAGGCCGATACACTGCGTGATGAGGCGATCAAGTCCCTGGATGAAAAACACCAGGAGATGATCAAGGCCGAAGGCTGGGCCAAAAGCATCAAGGCTGAGATGGAGCAGGCCCGTTCTAGAGGCCTCACTGCTGAAGCTTATGCCAAGGAAAAAATCGGGTTTGGCGACGAGAATGACATCCTCTACAGGATCACGGTCGACGTTTGGACGCGCTATTCCGCCCTTTGCCGCGTAGCCAATGGCATCGACTTCAACGACATTCTGGTGACCGCCCTGTCGTTGATGAAGAAAGACCCAACGGTCGGACAGGAATTGGCCGTCAAATTCCGTTACCTGATGCTCGACGAGTATCAGGACACTAACCCTGTTCAGATGCAGATCATCGACGATATCGCCAAGCACCACGGCAACATCTTCGTCGTAGGTGATGAAAAGCAGGCGATCTACTCGTTCCGTGGTTCCGATATCACCATCATCCTGGAATTTAAGAAACGCTACCCGAACGCGGTCATCGTCGAGATGGATTACAACTACCGCTCAACAGGGCCGATTCTTGAAGCCGCAAACTGCATTGCCAGGCACATGAGCCAGCGAGTCACCGATGGCCAGCTTCTGCCAGGACTGGACTTTACTGGGCAGAGTGTCGCCAAGGTGTCCCTCGTTGAGTTTGAAAGCGACAGGGAAGAGGCCCGCATGCTTGCGATGGCCATTCAGCGAGACCTGACAAGGGGCGGGATGAAGGGCAAGGACATTGCCGTTATCTACCGCTCAAGGCTGGGTAAGGCCCTCATCGAACAGGAGCTGGTGAAGAAGGGTATCGACTACCACGTAGTGGGCGACATCTCGTTCTACCAGCGAGCTGAGGTCAAAAACGCCATCAGCCTTCTGCGCTATACGTTCCGCCCGTGGGATAGCGTTGCCACGCTCCGGCTGCTGAAAAACACTTCATTCGGAGTATCGGACGTCAGCGCCAAGAAATCCATGGCGCAAAACAAGCAATCCGCCAACGCCTACCTCGTCGAGCTGTCAAACAAGACGGGCGCCAAGAGCAAGCCGACTGCCGTTGCGCAAAAGTTAAAACCGATGCTTACCGTGATGCAGGCTGTTCGCCGGCTGGTTGCATACGACGAAGATGCAGACTACATCCGCAGCAAAGTAGAGCGCCTGTGGGAAATCTACATGAGCGCCAACGTCAAGAAAGCCGCCGAGAAAGATAGCGGCCCGCTCGATGAAGCTACCGAAGCACGTATGACGAACGTCAAGTTCCTCTTCGACCGTTTCTTCGGTGAGCTTAAGGCCGGGCGTAAGCCAGAGGATATCCTCGACGAGCTGGCCATGATGAGCGACGGGAAAAACCAGACCGAGCGCGACAAGCAAAACATGGTCAACCTATTGACGATGCACGCCTCGAAGGGTCTGGAGTTCCCGTACGTATACCTGCCGTGCATGGATGATGACACCACGCCTGGCCAGAAGAACGATCCAGTTGAGGACTTTGACGCACTCGAAGAAGAGCGCCGGATTGCCTATGTTGGCTTCACCCGCGCACGGATGAAACTCTCGGTGAGCTACGCCAAGAAGAAAGCCAAACACGGCAAGATTCTCGATGTGAAGGCCTCACCATGGGTGCGCGAAGTTAGCCTGGGCACGAACAACCCAATCCTGAAGTACCGTGCCGCCGCCAGCCTTCCAAGCCCTTCAAGATAGGCGCGTTGCGAACAAACGACTTCTCTGCAATGCCTGATACACCTCAATCGCCGTCCTTGGATGGCGATTTTCTTATGACCAACCAATGGATTCTCGGATGACCCACGACGCTGTAGATGATGAAGTAATTTCAGACAAAGCTTTGCGTCCACTCACCCTCGCTTCTTTCGCTGGCCAACCCGAAATAGTGGAGCAGCTCGAGATTTTCCTGCTCGCTGCGCAGCAGCGGGGCGAAAACCTTGAGCATGTATTGTTTTTCGGGCCTCCAGGGCTAGGAAAAACCACCTTGGCCAACATCATTGCCAACGAAATGCAGGGCCCGTTCACCGGAACGTCAGGCCCGATGCTCCAGAACGCCACAGAGCTTGCCCCCATTCTCGTGGGCCTGGAGCCAGGCGCAGTGCTGTTCATCGATGAGATCCATCGCATGCCGATCCAAGTGGAGGAAATCCTCTACTCGGCCATGGAAGACGGCTTCCTGGACATTCTGATCGGTGAGCCAGAGAAGAAAACCCTCCGAATCCAGCTCAATCCCTTCACGCTGGTGGGTGCTACCACCAAAGCCGGTAATCTCTCAGCCCCGCTGATGGATCGCTTCGGAATGACTTTCCGTCTCCAGTACTACAGGCTTGATGATCTGACCAAAGTGATTTTGAATGCAGCCCAGAAGCTCGACATCGACCTGAACCAGGCTACCGGGGAGATGATTGCCACCCGCAGCAGGGGCACCCCACGGATCGCGCTCAAGCTGTTGCGCCGGGTTCGCGACGTTTTGCAAACGAAAGGTTTGTCAGGGCAGGATGAAGAGGCAATCGCCAAGGCCTTTAAACTGCTTGGAGTAAACGACAAGGGGCTTTCGTCTCAAGATCTGTCCTACCTTCGTACCCTGGTGGAATCGTTCTCTGGCGGGCCTGTAGGCCTCAACACGATGTCTGCGGCCCTCAGCGAGGACACAGGCACGATTGAGGACACCATCGAGCCCTACTTGATCCAGGAAGGCTACATCCAGCGGACGGCGAGAGGGCGAGTCACTACGCCATTGGCGCAGCTGCTCTTCGATAAGCTTTGAAGCAACGTCCCTACAGCCACATACCAGAGGCCGCTAAGCATGCAATACGCGCAGTTCAATATCGACGGTCATAAGATCCTGCTCGACGTCAGCGAGAAGCACTCCCTGGACAACCACATGGACAGCCTTGTGGAGCTGGAGAAGCCAGCGGAGGAATCCACTCCCTTCATGGTTTGCTACGGCAGCTACCGACCACAGCCTGGCATCAGCGATGAGCAAGCTGTAGAGGATCTGTTGACTGCAAAAGACCACTGGCTTGGCCATGTTAACGGCGCCGACTGCCATATGATCGCTTTCCATGATTTCGAGGCGTGCCCGGTAGAGCGTCTGGGCCATTCGACGAGAATCCCTTTCGCTGCCGTGATTCAGGCAAGCCCGGAGATCATCGAAGCCATTGGATCTGACAAGTCGGTACGGGCCGTGAGCGCCTTCTTGCGCTATGGCGATGTCTCAGTCCCAATCAATGTGCTGAACAGGCCGGGCATCATTGCCCTGAAGGGGATTGAAAAACGCCATGGCCAGCAGAGCATCACTCTGGCCAACTGGCGTGAGCACATCGACCCTGTTCGCGCAGTGAGAACATCTCAGAAAATTGCCTGAAAGGGCAGTAATTTCAGGCATAAACAATTACCATGTATTGACGTTTTGCCAATTCATGTTAAATTACTATCACCAACCAAACAGGTATTCCCTCCATGGAACAGAAGAACGAACAGGCCCAACGTCTCAACGCCATCAATGAGCGCGAGAAGAAAACCAATGATTCCGTGATCCGGATGAGGACTAACCTGGAAAACGTCCAGGAAGAGATCCGCAAACTCAGCGCACAAGCCATTGATCTTTACGGCTCCGATGAGGTCGGCGTTCTTCGCGAGCGTTACGTCACCGATAACCAGGAAAACGAAGCCGCTATTGCAGCTCGCGACGAGTCGGTGACCCTGCGTGCGCAGTTGGTCAGCACTATTGAAGACAACACAGCTAAATTGCGCTTGAACTGAGGGATATTTTGATGAAAGACCTTCGGCAAACGGTTCGGCAGCTTGTTGCAAAGGAAGTTTCTTTGCGCCAAAAAGCTCAGAGTGCTCAAGACGAACAGGCACGCATCAGTGGCGATATTGCCGAAGTTGACCGTCTGCTGAGTCGAAAAGATGAAATGCTGGCGACCCTTCACGATGCACAAGTTGAAGCTCAAGCCAAGAGCAAAGGGATGTTCGAAGAGCTGCTTAGCTCTTTGGTGAACGAAGTCATGCCGCATGTGGCGGACAAAGTCGTGTTCACCAGCACCATCTATCAAAATAAGCCGAGCCTGGACATCGACATTGAGGTTGATGGTGAGCTGGAGAACGTAGCAGAAGACCAAGGCGGCTCCATCGCCAATATCATCGCTATGGGCTTGCGCTTCATCGTACTGGCCCGCCACCCGAACCGTCGCGTATTGCTGCTGGACGAAGCCGACTGCCACCTGCGAGAAGAGTACATCCCTGCGTTTGCGGCAGTGATGGGCCAACTAGCTACCAAAATGGGTATTCAGGTTCTCTACATCAGTCACCACAACCCAAGCCACTTCATGGGCTATGCGCGTGTACTGGAGCTGTACCGAGAAGGGCGGGTTACCCACGCCCGTATTCTCGCAGAAGAATCCCCGCAGCCAGAGGGCTACGAGCCTCCTGAGACTGCCCTGCGCTACGTCAGGCTGAAACACTTTGGCCGGTTGCAGAACGCCCTGATCGAGCTGTCCCCAGGCTTGAACGTCATCACCGGCGACAACAACCTCGGCAAGAGCAAGCTGCTCCAGGCGATCACCGAGTTGTCGGTCAACAACGCCAAAGAGCGCCGCATCACCCACAAGAAACCAAGTTTCGAAGTGGAAATCGGCATCGAAGAGGGTATGAGTATCCACTGGAGCTATAAGCGCTCGGGTAAAGAAAAAACTCTCATTGAGCTTCGCAATGAACAAGGTGTGGCTGTGCATTCCTCGACAGACGGGAAGGGTGGGGCACCTGATTGGTTGAACACCTACCTGGCGATGTCTCCTGTGAACGGCCAGAACATTCACTACCACAGCCAGAAGCTCCCGAACTATCTGCTCGGTGATGAGTTCACCTCCATTGAACGGGCAAAGATGCTGCCGCTAGGTCGCGAATCACGTGACGTCATGCAGATGAACAAGCTGTTCAACGCAGATGTAGCAGCAGCTACGCAGGATCGCACTCGTCTTCTGCGTGACCTCAACAAGCAGGATAACTTGGTCGCGGCCATGTCTTTGATCCTGGAAAATCAAATTGACCTGATTGCTTTGCAGGAAGAATGTGATCGCCTGCTGTCTTTCAGGCAAGACATGGTTGAGATGAAGGAGCTGATTGACCGGCTCGAGCACCTGAAATTGCTGGAAGAGATGTACCTTACTGGCCTGGATACACTGGAGCGGGAAGTAGTAATCCCGGTCGAATTGAAGCCAACCAGCGAGCTAGCCGCCATTATCGAGCGTTTGGAATGCCTCAGAGCAACAGCTGCCGCTCTCGAGCCAGTTTGCAATATTCCGCCCGCAGTACCGGAACCTACCCTGCATGACCTATCCAAGATTACGGATATTGGTAAGCGGCTGAAGGTACTGCGAGCGCTGGAAAAAGAGCTTTCTCGGGTCGATGAGCTTCCAGAGGCTATCCCAGCAGAGCTGAAAGACCATAGCGATCTCCTAAAAGCCATCGAAAGTCTCGAAACGCTGAAGGCGCGTATTGCGCGTGGTGAAAACCTTATCAAAGGCGCAGAGGACGAACTACTGGCGATTGCTGCAGAGAAGAAAGCAGTCATCGACGAACTGGGCGGCATCTGCCCTACCTGTGACCAATCCATGGGAGACCACAGCCATGACTGATGAAATTCTGAGCAACGTCGAAACCAAAGTCATGGCCGGTTTCAATGGGGCAATGGTGATCGGTGACCCTTGGTTGGGCTCTCCGCGCCGCGTTGGCCGCGTGGATAACGCCTGGGATGCGTCCTTCTCCAAGCTGGAGCAGGCTCTGAGCTTGGCCAAAGAGCGCAACCTGATGCCAATCATCGTGGGCGATATGCTTCACGAGTCCCGCGACATTGGTCAGCTGTTGCCGATCATTAGCCTACTGAACGGAAGCCGTGCACTGCTGATGCCACGCAACTCCCGCTGGCAGGAGCAGTCTGCATCGCATATTGCAGCGATCCTCAAGGCCGCTGGCGTCGTGCAGGTCGTAGGCGCCAGTGCGGACAAGTTCCAGCTGAACATCTCGCGCAATGGCAAGATGAAGAGCATTGTCCTCGAGTCCTATACCTCGTGGGGTGGCCACGTCCGTCTCGATCCGGGCTCTACCGCCTACCTGAAGGCTGCCGGCATGGATGTCGCAATCATGCAGAGCAGTGCGCTGCCGCAGCTTGAAGGTGATGAAGATGGTACCAGGATCGTCGCCGGGCGCTTGATTCGACTGACACCGGTCGAAGAGAAGATGAAGGTCAACGTTTACGCGATCACCCTGGACGGGGTGGAAGAAATTCCGTTGAACGTGCTTCCGGTGGTCTTTTCCTCCGCCTCGGTTGTTGCTGACAACACCAACACCGCTTTGAAACATGACAGCCAGTTCGTAGAAATGCTGCGCAAGACTGCTGTTGAGAGCGCAGAGGAGGGCGGTAAAGAGAGCGTCATCGCCCTTTGCGACAAAATCTGCGATCAGCGTAAGAGCGACGACTGGATCCGCGCCAAGATGCTGCAATTGGCAAAAGATGCTGTCGAGATCAACTGATCAAACAAAAAATCCCGCTTCGGCGGGATTTTGCTGTTCTGGCAATACATGTGAAAAATTCGTGAAATCAGCTGGCTAAATCCATCGGTTCATACCGACGCGCTGGGCGCTTGAGGACGTGGCCCTCAATAGCCTTCCAGCCGGCTGAACTGATGTTGAGGATGAGCTCGTCTGAGTTTGCCATCGAGAAGAAGCCCTTTTCAGCCAATTTCTGGGCGACATCGACCAAACGCTGGTCTACCTGGATGATCAGGGTCTCGCTGGCCACCCGCTTAAGCTGACGCACTTGCCCGGCAATGCTGCGCAGCAGATCCAACTCGGTATCAGGTGGAATCACAGTAAGTGCCTTGTAGCACTCCAAGCCCTTAAGCACTGCGTCGGCTTCAGACCTGGCGATGACCCTGAAAACCCAATGGTTGTCAGGAAAATCATGCGTCACAGGCTCTGCAAACCACTGATTGGCTTCCGGATCGAAACTGGCGTAGTAGGTTTCTCTCATGAGAATTTTCCCTTTAATCCAGCCCCTCAAGAAGAGGAGCGGATTCTAAAGTGTTGCTCCTGGGTGTCAATGGCCGACCGAGCCCATTCAAAGACTCGGTGCGTTATCCCTGTCTTTGCTCTTACTGAAGGCCCGCATGATCAGTCTTACGATCATTTCCAGCGCTTTCGCGAGGGTTTGCATGGTTGCTTGAGCTTCCCTGGCCATCTCACCGATCTTTCCAGGCTTCTTGGCGGACTTATCGGCCAGATCCTTCGTTGCCTCAAGCTCCCTGGAAGCCTTTCTGAGCGATTCCACGACTTCTTCCGTAACCTGACCCTCACCAGCCTTAGAAAGCCCCTTGGTGGCCTTGTCCAGGCCTTGGATCGTGTCAGTCAGCTTCGTCCAGCCCTTCTCTTGCTCCGCAGTAGTGAGCGGTTGGCCATTTTCTCCGGTACCAGCCTCCAGCAGCCCCCTGACTTTCGCCAGTTGGTCGGCATTCGAGTTGATCCACTCTGCTCGCTGAGCGGGATCCATGTTAATGGCCGAGGATGACGGTTTGAATACATTCATCAACCCACTACCAGCACTACGCAGCCCGCCGAAAAGTGCGTTTAAGCCCAGGTCAACGGTGTACGACGGAGGAAGACGGTTCATGCCACCCATACCGCCCATACCCATACCCCCCATGCCGCCACCCGCACCCGGAACGCGCTGACCGGCCATTGCCTTTTGCTTTTCGACCTCGAGTAGACGCTTCAGCGCTTCCTCGCCAGAGATAGAGCCTTTGGATTTACCAGAGTCATTCTTCGGTGTGTCTTTTTGAGCATTAGGCTTCGATGGTGACCGTTCGGCGTCCGCCTTCGGCTCGGTCTTATCCGTCTGCTCTTTTCCGGTCTTGGCTCCTGGTGTCTGGCCAGGCTTAGGACTTTCAGGTTCAGACTTTTTGGCCGGCTCAGTCTTGCTTTGCCCTGGGGTGCTCTTAGGCGCAGGGGTGGCCGACAGATCCATATCTGGCTGATTGACGTTGAATTGGATAGCCACTTCATCCGCCTTCACAGCTTCGGACTGAGGTTTTTGATCATCGTAACCAACAGGGTCATTCGGGAACGGAAGCTCATCCCCGCCTTCATCGACCATCCTGGCGCGTCTTGGCTTCGGTACCGGCGCCTGGGAAGGCTCTACCGTGGCTTCACCAGTTGGCTCAGTGACAGCAGCCACGACGGGCTCAGCTGTTTCAGGAGCGGGGAGGTCGGCTTGTTCACCCGTAAGGGTGGCTGGCTCTCCCTCAAGAACTGGTGTTTCCTCAACGACAGGAACTGCCGGCGCGTCCTCAACGACAGGAACCACCGGTGTTTCCTCTGCATTTTCAGGAGCTGGAGGCGTAGCCTGCTCTGCGGAAGCAACGACCTCCCCAATAGGAGCAACCGGTTGGATTTCAGGTTCAATCATTTCCGCGACAGGTGCCTCTTGATGAGCGGTCTGGGCTGATGCCGCATTTTGTTGTTTTCTTTCCAGGCGTGCTCTTCGCACCACTTCGTCGAAATCTTCGTGATCTTCGACCCACGTAATCGGCGGGAGGTCAGTACGCCCTTCGAGGGCGGACTTGAGTGGAATTCGCTCCCGGACGGTGGGTTCCACAGGTTCGATCTCGTAGACTTTAACCAGGTCTGATCCCTCTAGGGCGAGCGCTGCGTCCTCGATGTCATTTTTTGCTTTCAACTCAAGAACCGCGTCGACGGTGGAGGTATCAACCACCGTGTCGTTGAAGATGATGTTGAATTTGTTCCGCGCCTCATCCGTGAACTCGATCCTGTAAGGCGTCTTTAGGATACCGAGCAACCCGTCCTCTTTTTCCTGCAAGACGGCAGACACGTAGTTGCGTGGGATGTCATGTCGACGATACACAGCCTTCGTACTACGGTTCACCTGACTCATAGTAAAGTCGCGCAGCGCCCAATCGGACACGGCAAATGCCCTGACCTTTACGGCAGACCAGTCGAACTTGATGTGATTCTCGTCACCTGACTTAATTTTGTGCTGCTTGTGATAGGCCTGCAGCCTGTCCTTGAAGAAGATTCTGCGGTGCATGGCCTTTTCGCCCTTCACATTCCAGTGAAGGTCATAGGGCGTGCCTAAGCTTGGCAGCTTAAAGCTAGGATCCATTGGAGCGTATTTGTCCTTCATTTCCTGAATGACATTTTTCTCCGCTGCAAGGATCTCCTCCAGCCGCGCCAGGGGTTCTGCAAGCTCAGGATGGCTATCGAGGTATGCCTGACGATGCGGTTCATCATCAACCTCACGACCAGCAGTGATCTCGGCATACACAATTTGCCCGTAAGGGCCCCAGATCAGCTTGTTGAGCTTATTGATCTCGGCATCGTACTGGTTCATTGCACCAGTAGAATCCATCAATTCCGCAACATGCAGACGGACTTCGTCAGCACCTTCACTCTGCCAAACGGCGGGAATAACGGATGCTGGAATGTCCTGCACTTTTGGAGTGACCGGGAAGTGCTTACTGTTCTCGAAATCGTAGAGCCCATCGATACCGCAATAGGCCAGAAACTCTTTCACCAGCAGGAAGTCAATCGAGTTACCTCGCTTGTAGGCAGCGTGAGCTAGGTAAGGCTCAATCTGGTCGATGATTTCCTTGCTGACGCCGGCGTCCTCAAGAATTCCGAACGTCCCACTCCAGCTGATCTGCGGGCGATCAGTCTTACGGCTGATCTGGCCTTCGTCGTAAATGGACTTGAACTGGGGATGCATCCGATCATCGCAGCGAGCGATGTGCTCTCGGATGAAATTTTGCGTGTAAGACGCACCACGCTCAACGTCAGCCGGGCTCGGGCGAAGGATGTCTTTATAGTAATAATTGACACCGATACCGAGAGAAGAGGGGATTGCCCAACTCCCAGGAGTGGCTTGTTCAGACATGGTCATCTCCAGAATGCTATTTAATCATTCTCTTCTAGGAGATGACCCAAGAGCAAATAATGGTTAAATGTTTAACCTTCTTTTGCGGCTTTTTTATCGAGCCTGGAAAGATAGATATTTAGGATCATCCGTTCTTTGATGAGCTGCGACTTGTAGCTCTCGATTGCCTGGTTGACCTTGAGGCCCTTCATGAGCAGCGCTTCCTTTGAAACCTCACCGGGTGTGGTGTTGTTGTTCAGCGCAATTCGGTGGATCCAGGACTCGCCCTCAGTCGAGATTTCTTCTTTGTCATCAAACATCAGCGTTACGGGCATGCCCAACGCCATGAGCTTCGAAGGCTTCGTGGGGTCTAGGCTTGTGCGCAGCGCAATCTGTCTGGCGATAACGGAGTTCGGGACTTCGATTGCGAGCTTCTGCCGCATGTCCTGAACCACCTCACGTTCGTTCGACGGATCCTGGTCGGATTTTCGAACGAATGGCGGATAGGTAAGCCTGGCCATGTTGAGGGCCATGTCTAGCTGCTCCGCGTCATAGGACGGTGCGATATCAGAAGTTACCAGTAGCAGGCTCGGATCATTTGCCTGAGGCCCTTTACCAGCATCGATCCAGGCCGTGCGCTTGTCGATGGCTGCTAATTCTTCAGCAATGAACTTCTTGAGGGCCTTCTCGCTTGCAGTTTCTGCTGACTGTTTATCGCCAGGTGCATCAGCCATGATCGACCCAGGTACCAACGAAGAAACGGCATCCTTGGCTTTCTGGTAAGTTTCAAGCGAGCCGGTGCTAACGATGCCAAGCTGCTCAGCGATGGCATCCAAAATGCCGCCTTCTTCACAAAGGGCATCAGAAGCAGCGCCTTGCACGCTGAACGTCTCACAGGCGTTCTGAAGGGGCTTTGAGTCTTCTTCCTTCTGGAGGTTGAAAACGTCAGCAGCCTGTTGCTGAACACGAGAAATCCAGTTCGCCGCGCCGTTGTTGAAAGCGTCAACGCGGCCTTGGGTATCGTAGCTTCGGGCCTGGTCGAGCGCCTGGTACGCCGCAGTGGACTTCAGGAACTCCAGACCACGATTAATATCATCGGTGACCCGCTGTTGAAACTGGGCGAGATCGGTGTTTGGTACGATGAAGGCATTCGCGGACGAAATTGAGCCGGCCAGAATGGCTGCTCCAAGCAAACCCTTTGCAAATTTATTCATGTGAACTCCTCCGGAACTCCCTCGTTCCTGGCCGCAATCAGCGAGTCAGAAATCCCCCACAGCCAGGCCAAATGCCGCCTTGCACGCTCACCCACTTTGTCGAAGTCGATCTCGACATCAGAAAGCGGAGGCTCAAGATCATCCAGACGCTCCATGAACTTCTCAAAGAAACGAGAGGAATCCAGGACTGGATTTTCTTCAGCAAAACGCGCAACAGCTTCAGGACTCAGGCTATGCATCTCAGTCAGGAACGTATTCGCAGCATCGTTCCAACTGCGGGCAAGGAGCATGTCAATTTCTGCGATATAAGCAGAATACCACCTGCAGGTATCGGTGAACGATAGGGGCGGGGTGGTGAATTTGCCGAATAGACCTTTCACGATAGCGCGGGCGCGGATGTACAGAGCCTCACGATCAGCCCCTACGTAACCGACATCCATATCTTCGACAGCATCCTCGAAGCGAGACAGCTTCATGTCTGGGTCGGTGTAGAGGTACTCGATTGGCGGCAGCTCCTTGATTGCCATCTCACGATAAGCATGCTCGGCAATTTCTAGGCAATGTGGCAGGGAGGTCTGAAACAGATTCTCCTTGTCCGTGATCTGGGAGCGCGTACTCCAGTTGAAAGCAAGCTCGTTAGCCATTCCTATGGCGATCTTCTGCAGCTTAAGCGTCACTTCTGAGGGCGTGAATGAGCACCACATGGACTCCAGGCTCAGCTGGCTCTTCAATGCTGCCACAAACAGGCCAAGACGAACGTTAAGCACGTTGTCAGCACTGTTGTAGTCGGCGCTGGCATTCTCGAAGTCGCTGCTCGAGAGCATCCACTGCTGGGAAATCTCTACCAGGCCTTGGACGTCTTCGATTTTATTTGTCCGGTAAAGACCGGCTAGGTTTTTAGCCAGGGAGCGCCGCTGGTACCGCAACATGATGTCGCCGGCGTCTGCGTCGTTAACCTTGAGGCATAGGTCGACCAGGGCAAGGTGCTCTTTACAAGCCGTGCCTACCTTGGAGCGAAGCTCTGCATCGCTGAGTTCAGGGTTTCTGAGCAGCTCACCCAGATAGAGGGGGGAGGCTTCGACAAGGGCCTGCAGGAAGCCCTGGAGCGCCCTGTAGTACTGAATCCGATCATACCCCTCACCCTGTTTCTTGCTGCTGGTAGAAGGGGGTTCAGACTTAGCCGCTGGTGCGGAAGGCCGACCACTACCGTAGGAAGGCTTGCGATCTGCCCCTTTGGGTGGAGTAGGCGGTTCCTCGTCACCCAGTCCGTCCAGGAAGCTCAGCGAGACATCATCGTCATCATCGATGATGTGACTATTCCTATCAGACCTGCTCCCGGACGCCATATTAGACCCCATGACTCATTTCGGAGTCGCGGTCGCGACGGGCTTCCAGCTGCTTGAAGAGCTCGTCTGCTTTGACCCGTGCAGCGTTGAGGGCTCGAAGCGGAGCGTGATCTCTCAGGAGACCGTGGATTTCGTTGACCGATAGGTATTCAGCCGAGAGCAGGGGAATGCACTGCCCCTCGGTGTACTCGACCGTCTGCTTGAACGTCTTGTGGATCGTCATGTTCAAGTCTTTGGCTTTGAGCAGCTTGTTTTCGCGATCAATGTCAAAGCACTGGATGATCGCATGATCGATCAGCAAGCCTTGGAGCCCATAAGTCAGGGTTGCGCGGTCAGCCACGGGGTGATCCATGGTCTGTAGGGTGTTCGGATCCTGGCGCTGTGCCTCGGTAAGTCTGTCGAACTGAGAGATCTCGAACCCAGAAGCCGTGTCAGCTTTGACGGTGTAGACGACATTTGGGAACAAACGCACGCCAAACCCCAAGATGCAGAGCTCCTCAGCACGCAATGCCAAACGCGGCAGAAAAACGTACTGATGGGTTGCCGCTCCAAGAGGGTATTTAGTGCCCCCGACGACAACCTGGTAACCGTCTAAATTCAAACGTTGTAATGCTCTCATAAAGCCATCTTCGATAGCATATACATCTTTGAGAGTGACGGAGTCATCCGGGCTCGACATGGGTCTTCCCTTGAATTGTTTTATAATTAATCCTACTATCTGGCTAAACAATTGACAAGAAAAAGTCCATGGCCAATCAAAGCGCTGCAATTGAAGGTAAAACCCCCGAAGAAACCCTTCTACTTAATATTGGTCATGAGATCATGAATTTCAGGGGTAACTTCCCCAAAACCTCGTTGAAGCACACTTTTGTACTGAGCCCCTACGGCTCCGGCATGTTCGGTCTGATGCCCAGGAATGGTCAGCTGTACTTCGGGATCCCGCAGCGCTTCTACGAGAAATTCAAGTCATCGAAATGGATGTACGCCGCGAGGGTAAAGGGCCAGGCTGGTCTGTTCCTGGTGATGTCCATAGGCGCGGGCAACGCCCAGCACGATATAGGCCTCAGGATTTTCGTACGCTCGCTCAGGCTGGCCGCGCTTGATGAGACCATTAAAACGCTACGAGCAGTTCCAATGGATAAAACCGGAATCACTCGTGAAAGCGATGTCTTACAGGGGTTTAACCTAAAGTTAAGACAACTTGATAACTTTGAGTGGGAAGAAAAGCGTAATACAGATTACTGAAAACAAAAAAGGCCGGTTTCCCGGCCTTTTTAGTGCTTTGCGTTTGGCGAGTTAAGCCAATTTGTTAATTTTCGCTGCGAACTTGTTAAGAGCACTGATAGCCACTTGGAAAGCGTCGGTGCATTCAGTGATTCCAGCAGCAATTTCAGTAATCAGCTGCTGACTTTCTTCGATCTGTTTGTTCTTCGATTCAAGTTCCGCAGCTAGGTCACCCAAACGCTCTTGGAACAGCTTCTCGACAACAGCAGCAACAGTCATCGAAAGTTCGCTCAGCGGGTTGATCTCGCCTGCTTTTGGTGCGGCAGCTGGAGCTTGAGCGACTGGTGCTGGTGCTGGTGCTGGTGCTGGCGCCGGGGCTGCGGCAGCTGCGGCAGGCTTGGCTGCTGGAGCTTTTGGTGCAGGAGCTTTTGGTGCGGGAGCCGGCTTCTTGGCCGTTTGAGCCTTCTTAGCTGCTGCAGGGGCGGTAGCCGGCGCTTCCAGGGGCAAGCTCGCCTGTTCGGTGGCTTTTGCTGCTGGCGCTGCTACAGGGGCTGGTGGAGCCTCTGGTGCGACTGGGTTCAGCAGCTCTGGGTACTTGGCATAAGCCTCATCAGTCAGCTCCCAGGTGTAATCACTGATGATGTAGGAGTCAGTGACCAAGCCTTCAGCCTTCATTTCTTTCAGCAGGCCTTCGACATCACCGAGTTTTTGGACGATTTCGGACTTCATCATCGGCTTGATGGCCAGAAGACGAAGAATCTCCATGCGCTTGTCTTCGCCAGTCAGCGGCGTGGCTACAGTTGCAGGTTTGTCAGAAGGGCGGAGCTGATGGACGTTCGAGGTAGCAGAAGTACCTGCGGAGGCTTTTGCGGCGGTTGGCGCTTTTGCTGCGGTTGGCGCTTTGGCGGCAGTGCCTGTTTTGGCCTTGGCAGCACCAGCTTTTGCGGCTGCTGGTTTAACTGGAGGCTTGGCCGGCGTTGTTGCGGCTGGGGCAATAGCGCCTACCGACTCAAGGTTTACAACGAATTTCGGGGCCGACTGCTCGTCGTCGCGTAGCTCAAGGATTTGGCCGTTGCTAACCATAAGTTTAAGGAACGGAGCAGCACGGTTACGAAGCGTTTTGGCTGCCTTGGCGATCTGATCAGCAGTCATCGGCTTTTTGCTTTTCCGAATGACGGCAAGCAGGTCAGTAGTCTCGTGATTCTTGCGCATGATTTGCAATCTCCAAGGCTCGCTAGGTGGAATCGGTGATCACCGCCGCCGATGCCTTCAGTTTTTTCGGTTATTTCACCTATTCGACGCGATACCCGATTTTTGATCTTCTCGGTAAGCGCTTGTGCTCGAAAGGTGCAGTAAAATCAATGGTTCTTGCGACTATTATATGGCAATCCTAGTGTGCCACAACCCCTTTAGAGCAAAAAAGTTGACAGCCTGTCAATACATGCCAAATGTATTGGTATTTTCAGGAATCTCTTTCGCAACACCTTGTTTTTCAAGGGTTTTTTCTTGGCCGACTTGAACAGATACTGGTGCTTCAGCACCGTTCCCGCCTAGCAGTACAGGGTTTTTCTTCAAGATTTCCCACGCTTTTGAGAGCCGAGTGCCGATTGAAGCGTCTTTTTGAACGTCGGCGACAACATTCTCGATGGAGCGCGCTGCATCACGCGTGAGCAGCTCTGGAAGGCGCCTCATGACCTTCTCGATCATGATTTTTCCCCTGCCGTTCACCGTTCCGTAACGGTCGAGATAGCTTGCGAAGGTCTTTTCAGCCAGGCCGAACAGGGTTGATGGCCTTCCAAGCCCCATTTCACACAGACGTTCCATGACGATCTGGGTGGTTGGATGCGACCATTTTGAGACAAGCGCCTGAGAAACCTCAGGAGGCCGAGTGATCTCGTGCCTCAACGGATCCTGCTGAAAGCCGCTGTCATCGGTGTCTCTGACGAAGAACAGTTTCGTGTCCCAAGCTCTGAGCACCTGGGCCCATTTTCGACTGGCATTGTCGTGATCGTCGAGCCGGCCAATTTCACGGGTATATTCTTCGCTCGGCGCACCAATCTGGACACTATGCTGGGCAATCACCCTCAGAACAGCCTGATCGATGGACAGATAGCTCGCGGGGATGGAAGCAGCTGGAATGTCTTCAGTTAGCGGCAAAAGCGCCTGGTGAGCGTCATAGGAGCGCTCCAGGCGTTCGCTTTGCCGGGCAACCGCCAAGTCTTTATCGAACTGGACGCTTTCCTTGCCGGCCATCCGGTCGATCCATTTGAGAGCAACCTCGCCCAGCGTTCGACTGTCAGTCCTGGGGTAGCTCAATATTCCCTTTTCGTAACTCTGCTGGATTGAGGTTTGAATCTCAGTAGGGGAGTGCGGAAGCCCCCGCATACATAGGCTTAAAGCCTCTGGGCCTGTAAGGGGTTTGTGTTCAAACTGCATCGCCTCAGAGCTGACCGTATGCACCACTGGCGCGGGCAGCGCGTGGAGAATCCCTACCAGGGTGTCTGCATGGATCGCTTGGGTCGTATCGAGCCGCACGATGGCATTCCAGCCATCTGCCAATTTCTTACGAATAATGACCGCTTCACCAGGTGATTCGAAAAGGCTGGAGACTAGAGGCGTAACAACGCGACCAATGCTTAAGCGCCAAGGATCCTCAGGATCGTGGAAGGTGTACCCCAGCAGGCGATCTAAGACCCTACGTGCTTTGGCCGCTCGCACCATGTTGGTATCAACGGGGCCCGCTTTCGATAAGGCACGCTCAATATCCTCAGGAGTTATCGCAGGGATATGGACACGCGTGACGATCTGAGGCTTGGATCGCTGGCGCTGGGCGTGCACACAGAGTTCTTCGACCTGGCTGGCGATCAACTCGCCTTCAAGGTCACTGTCGGTTGCGATGAATATCTCATCCCCCTCGGCTAAGCGCTTGATGAGCTCAAGTGCGCGCCCAGGATTCTTAGGCACCCAATGGATCTGAGACGAAGTGCCAGGTTGGCTCATCATTGCCGGGTCGAAACCAAGCGCATCCTGAGGTAAATCGAAAAGGCGACCATAGGTCGCCAATACTTGATCACCTTTGAAGCTAAGGGTCTTCAGGGCCTTTTTAAAGGTTTCCTTCTTTCCAGAAGCTTCAATCACCCAGATTCTGGACATCAGCGGCCACTAAATCACGGGATCAGCGAAGGAACGCCGGATCCAGTGGATGGGCCCGCGACCTTGTCGTAGTTTTTCTTAACCGCGTCACCCACATTGATCCCACCCGACGCTTGAACACCGATGGTATCAATAGCCACGTTGTCGACAGCGGAAACCGCTTCGCTCGCAGCTTCCTGCATTTTTTGGTTAACGGCATTGACGGTATTACCAGTGATGTATTTAGCGACCTCACATGCACTGATACCGCCACCTGACAGACCAAATCCTGGAAGACCAGGCAGATTCAAGCCAAGATCACAGCCGGCATCAGGGTTCGTGTAGACGAAAGGGTTGTTCGTCAGGCTTGGCGTTTTATTCAGGTTTAAGCAACGGTCTTGAACCAAACTGCCGTAAACCTGAGCCGCTTTATCCTTCATCGTTTGGCAAACGCCGGCAGACGCCATGCCACTGCTAAGGGCAAGTCCAGCAAACACTGCAGAACCCACCAGGAATTTCGTCATTTTCATAGATTGAAAGCTCCTTAGCTGGCCTTCAAGGGCCATTGAGAGACCATTCCCATCGCCTGGCGGGTCTGCATTACGGCCTTCACGCGGTCAACCATGGCGCGTGCAAGTTCGTAATGAATATGGTCGGGGATATTGTTGATGATGTTCAGGGCTTCAAGGTGGCACAGAGTGCCCCAGCCGATTGGGCCATCTTTGGCCTTCTCGTTGAGCCAGTGGACAGCGAAAATGCTCTGCATCAGCGGCATGCTGGCCAGGAGAGGGATAAGCTTGACCAGGAGATCCTGATTTTTGCTATCAAGGGGCATCATGGCGACGTCGGGCAGGATTTGCGCCATCTTGATGAAAAGCTCTGGCATTTCATCGAAATTGTGTGTGAAGCGCTCTTTCTTTTCGAGGTGTTCAAAAAGGGCTCGGGTGTCTGGGTGCATTTCATTCCAAAATGCCTTCTGGGCTTCTGGAGAGAAAAGCATGTAAGACATAGACGTATCAGTCATCTACCTGCGCTCTAGTTCTTGTTTTTCATATATTGAATCATTGACTGGCAAAATACCAGTCCGTATGATCAAGAAACAATAAAAATAAAAAAGGCAGTCACATGTCTGATATCCAATTAGCCATCAATCCGACACGCGCTTACGACTGCCAAACTGTCCTTGATTGCCATGATCGTAACGCCTCCTACCGCGCCCACTCCCCATCCCGTTCCGAGGTCGAAGCCTCTATTCAGGGCCTGAACCGCTATTTCGTTCAGCATTGCCGCGAAACGACCCGTGTTCGACGCGGCAGGGATATGCAGCCGTCCAAAGAATTCTCCGCCTAAGGGAACCGCCGATGAAAACCAGGAAAAGTTTCAAAATGAGGCCGCTTGTAGCTGCTTTTATTACTGTTACAGCGCTATCAGCTTCTTTGCCGGTGACTACTCCGAAAGCCAATGCTTTGCTTCCTGTTACTGACTACGCCAACTACGTTCAAGCGTGGTGGTCGGACATGAACCGAAGTTTCGAAGCAATGAAAGAGCAATCAATCCTTCTGAATACGCTGAAGTCGATTGGTACTTACTCAGAGATGATGGTCGACAACGCGAACAACGGTTTTGCTAACGTTATTGCACGTCTCGGCAAGGGCGAGGAAGAACGACAGAACCTTGACCAGCTCGAGAAATCGATGCCGGCCCAGGACGCCTGTTCGACCATGACTGTCTCCTCCAACCTGGGCGATGCCGTGTGTGATGGCCTCGACGCCATCGCTGCGGCGGTCTCCGGGCGCTCTGGGAACAACAAGATGTCCACTGGTGGTGGGAGCTTCGATTGCACGGCCACCGAGTGCACGCCCAAATCTGATCCACCCACTGCCGATGAAGTTAACAAGAAGAACAGTGTCGACGCCGTAACTGTCGTAGACAAATGCAAAGAATTGTCAAACGGTAGCGGTGGCTCACTGTGCAACGTACCGAGCCTGATGTTCAACGCGCCTGGCGGCACGCTTAGCAAGGAAGAGTACAAGGCAGTCCAGCTGCAGATCGAGCTGGCAGGGAACATAGAGAAACCCGTCCCACACGCCGACGCCACGATCAAGAAAGACTCGCCTCAGTTCAAACGTGCGGTGGCGCAGGACTTGCGCAGGGAAAACGTCCGGGAGTCTGCTGTAATGGCGCAGACGAACCTGAACATTCTCATGAACGGCACCCTAGAGGGCGACGTTCGTAAACCTGGTGAAGTCGAGTCCCTACAAAAATACCTGAACGAGCGTCTAGGCAGCGATAACTGGGTTTGTGAAGTAACCAACAGTTGCGGAGGGGCCACGAAGTATGTGCCACCTGCAGAGCTTGAGAAGCGCAAGATCCAGATGGACGCCGTGATGCTTCACATTGCTCTCCAGCAATACAAGTCCTCACTGCGCACCGAAAAATACCTCACCGACATGGCGCTGATGGAGATTGAACCAGTCGGTAAATAAGGCTCGATGATGAAAACTATAAAAACAACAATAATTTCAGCAGGCCTTCTTCTCTCCACTCCCGTCTTCGCGGACGGGGGCGTGGATGTCGCTGGCAATTTTGCCGTATTGTTCGATATTGCGGCACTCGTAGCCTTCGTGATTGGCTTCTGCCTGGTCGGTACCGGCCTCTACTCCCTTTACACCTGGGGCAAAGGCCAGAGCCAGAAAACAGCGGGTTCTGCAATCCTGACCATGCTCGTTGGTACCCTGTTGTCATCTGTTGGGTGGGCCTACCAACTGATGAAGGGCTCAATCATCGGTGACAGCACCGAGGGCGTAAACATAGAGAGCGGTGGCTCGTTCAACCTAGCCTTGGACAGCGCAGCTGCCAGCGCCTCGGCGGCGATTCACGCCTCAGGCTTCGGCAAATTCATCCCACAGGACACGGTGAAGGTAATTATCGCCTTCGTCTTCTTCGTGGGATTCTGTGCCTTCATTTCCGGCGTCTACTCCCTCAAGGACATAGGCGACCAGAGGGGAGGGCAACATCCGCTGCTATCTCCAACGGTGAAGATCATTGGTGGCGTTCTCTGTATGAACATCACGTGGTTCGGCTGCTTCGTATCTGCGCTTCTTAACATTCCAGCACTTTGCTCCGGGGGCTAACCATGGGCTTCATCAGCGACTCGCAAGAACAATTGAAAAAGGCCCTTACCCCTAAGCTCAACTGGAAAGGCGCAGGCGGTGCTGCCAAGGGGGTCTTCACTAAGAAGGCGACTGCAGCAGTGATCATGAAGAGTCAAGAGGAAGGCGAATTCGCGCTGCGATATCGAAATCTGCGATTCACTGCGATGTCATCGGCGTTTTTCTTCGCAATCGCCCTGGTGTCCATCCTCTTCGCGTCCAGCTACAAGGATTTCTTCTTCTCCTTGATGGCCAGCATTTTGTTCGCAATGTTCTATTTCAGGTACAGCTTCATGCTTTGGGTCTGCCGTAACGGTTGGCTTAAATGGGCGTCACTGAATAACACCGTTAGAGCCACCGGCGCCGACTTTATTCGTGCCGTTTCTGCCGATCCGGCAGAGCTACTGCCCTTAGCACTCCCAGAGAAGCCAGCCCAAGAGAAAGGAGCATCAAAATGAGAAAATGGATCGGGGGACTGCTCGGCTCTGCCGTTCTGCTCCTTACTCTCTTCAGCGCGACACCTGCCATGGCCGAGAATATCGACCAGGCAGCCGCTGAGGGCTACATGACACACATCATGTCGATGCCGTATGACGCTACCGATTTGGCTGATAAAAGCCTTGTACGGCTGTTTGGGGGCTTCATCTTCGAACCGTTCGGCGGCGCTCCAGGTGACCCACCTACTGTGCTGGCGAAGATACTTGGCTACACCAACATCGTTGCGATGATCTTGGGTGTAGTGATCATGGGCTACGTGATCATGGCTGGCGCACTGAACACTGCGGCTTCGGGCGAGATGCTAGGTCGTAGCTGGTCGAGCGTGTGGCTGCCACTAAGGACTACCCTGGCATTCGGTATGATCATGCCGTCCTCCAGTGGTGAGGGCACGTTCTCCGTCGCTCAATCGCTAGTGATGTGGATGATTATCGTCGGTTCAAACTCAGCCACCTGGCTGTGGGAGAAAGGCGCAGCAGAGCTTGCAACCGGGACGCCGGTAATGCCGACGACTGTTCGTTACGATGCGAACGCGTATACGCCTGTAATTGACACTGTTTTTTGCGGTGCGGTGAGAGACAAGCTAATCACCAGAAAGGACAAACAGGTACCGGTGATTGGGACGCTATACAAGAAAGATAATGACGGGAACGTGACCACAAGTCCTCTGAATTACTCCCAGCTGAGTGGCCTTGATCTTACCGATGCCACAAGGATTGTACTCTTTGGTTGCGGAACTATAAATTTTGCGATTGCAAGCCAAGCCCTCGATAACACATCTTTAGAGAACGCTGACCAAGAGAGCTCTGGCTTTTCCCAGAAGAGCGCAAAATGGGAGCGAGCCCTGCAGACGGCTTACAACAAGGCAGTTGCGTCTGAATTTAAGAACGTGCTTACCGCTGCTGTGACGACTTCGACCTTCATTCTCGATAAAAACCTGAATGGGAAGGAGATTGACTCTGCAAACAGCCAAGGCCTTGAACAGGCCACTAAGATGAAAGAAAGCATCGAAGAGGGCGCAGTTAAGTATGCGGACGTTTCCAAGGCTTTTGATACCTTCTACGCCAACGTAAGAACCAAGACGACTGCTGGTGGTGCTGACGCAGGCTGGAAGGAAAGTATGACCAAAGGCGGATGGATGCGCGCCGGGGCATGGTTCTTCGAAGCTTCGAGGCTGCAGGGATTTGTACAAACGCTTCTTGGAGGTCTTGACGGTACGACAAAATACACTCCGACCTGGGCCCTGGAGAGCACTTGCAGGTATAACAGCTCTTACAGCACGTGTGCCGCTCAAAACGAGGAATTCCAGTCTTGGATGACAGGGATGAAATTCATTAAGACTGAGGCTGCCGAGAAGAGCCCGCCCCAAAACACCATCACGCGAACCGGAGGGGTCGCCAAGATGGAGCTCACCACAATGGCTGATGGTGACGTAAAACAACTCGATGAGAATGCTACCGATACGATCTCCGTGAGTGTCGCGCAAACCTTTATCGATGCGTTGCTATGGTTTGGTGAAGACGATGTTCGTGGTTCCAGCGGCTCTACAGGTGGAAACAACAGCGACAACGTGACCGGTATGATCTCCCCGTTCACCACGGTATCTGGTATCGGACGGGGTCTTCAGCAGATTACGGTCACCATCTGGGCTGCTGGTTTGGCGACAGCTGGTCTGCTTGGGCTGAGTTCTGACCCTGTTGCCGGCACAATCGCAAGCATTTTCTCCTTGGGCGCTAAAGGTGCACTGGCTGGTATGGCTCAGTACATGATGGGAACCCTGGCACCTGTTGTTGCAGGTATCGGCGCCCTGGCCTTTATGCTGGCATTTGCCATCCCGTTCATGCCGGTAACTGTCTGGATCATGCTGGTGTGCGGATACTTGGTGACTGTTATCGAAGCAGTCGCTGCAGCGCCTCTGGCTGTGATTATGCTGGCCACACCGGAAGGTGAGGGTATGAGTAGCGGCAACTTCACCAAGGCCCTCCAGATGGTCAATGCGATCATTCTGAGACCGACACTATCCATCGTCGGACTGTTCGCTGCCATGACGCTGTCATACGCCGGCTTCGCAATCATGAACGATCTGTTCTGGAGCGTAGCGAAGCTTACGACGGACATGAGTATCTTCGAAGTCATGGCATTGATCTTCATCTACGCATCCCTGGCATTTAAGGTGTGCGAGTACATGGTCTCGGTGATCCACAAGATCCCGGATCAGATCATGGAATGGATGGGTGGTGGTATGAGCAGGCCGTTCGGTGAAGATTCTGCTGCAGCTGACGTAGGCAGCTCTCTGAAACAAAACGCTGGTGCCGCAGGTATTACCGCTGTCGCAGGTCTCAAAACGGCAGGTGGCATTGCTCAGCAAAGGATTGCCAAACAAAGGCACGCAGAGTCGCTCAGCGCCATGTCAGGCAAGGGCGGCGGGAAAGAGGAGCCCCCGAAAGAAGGCGCATAAACAAAAACCCCAGCGAAAGCTGGGGTTTTTTATTGTGCCGGGCTCTTAGCCACCGCAAGCGGTCGAATTAGGCTACTTACTCTCCAACGCATTCCACAGTCGAAGCCCGCTATAGCCACCGCATACGGTCGAATCGTTAGCTAGCCTTGAGTAGCTCGCTCACTTCAGTTTCGGCGGTGGTTTTCTTCCGACCAAAGGTTGGAAGCTTGAAGATCGGAGGCTGCACCAAGGCGAAGAAGAGGAATGCCAAAATCACCCCTGCGTGTGGCAAAAGCATCTCACCGGCCATCACTGCCAAAGAGCTGCTTGCTGGGAGAAGTTGAGCAACGAATGCAACGACTGGCTTCAGAAATTGAGCCATCTCGTATGGGAATAGCATCATGTTTTGCATATTCATCAACGAGACCTTCATTGCTTCGCGGTAAGAGAGCCCATCAACGAACCCCGCAAGGATGAACGAAGGCGCCATCACCAAAACCATCGCCAGGAACCACACAACGCGGTAGAGAATACCCATGGCTGAAACTCCTAAACTTTTTGAGGGAACCTAACGTCATGTCAGATTTTGCCCTTCTTGAGCTCAATTATAAGAACTATTGAAATCTTGTCAATACTTAACCATTGAATAGTTTTAACCGCTCTATTCAGGCAGTTACAGGCTTTGGTTTGACTACAAATTCATTGTAAAGCGCGAAGTTATGTAGGCGCTTTCAGCGAAGAAGCGAATAGGCCTAAAACACTAATCCCAACCCTGACAATTGTGCGAGAGAACAACTTTTCGATGCTGGCATGGCTAGAAGCCGGGGAGGGCAGCGCAGATACAAGAAGGGCGCCTCGGTAGGCGCCCTCTGGGATTAAACGGCCATGGCTGCCGTTAGTGGGGCGTGGTGCTGATAGTCTTCGAGAATGAAGTCTGACGGCTCGATCAGATCCAGCCACTCAGGCTGGTACACACCGGTCTCTGCGAACGCAGGTACACGCCCACTGATTCTCAGGCGTGGCGAGGCGTAAGGCTCACGGTTGAACTGCTCATTGACCATGTCCAGCTGGTTCTCATAGATATGGGAATCACCCAGCATGACGGTCAGCAAGCGAGGGGTATAACCGCTGAGGTGCGACATCAACGAGAGCAGCAGACCGGCCTCGTGGACATTCAATGGTAGCCCTAGGCCACCATCGGACGATCTGATGAAGAGGGTCATCGAGAGCTCTTTCAATTCCTTGTTTGCATGGAACTGATACAGAAGATGGCAACTTGGGAGTGCGATCTGATCCAGTACCGCAGGGTTCCAGCCATGAAAGAGGATTCGACGATCTTCCGGGTTGTACACGATCTTATCCAGGCACTCGCGCACCTGGTCGATCTCCTTGAAGAGGATCAGTACGATCTTGTCATCGACCAGGCGCTCGGAAATGATCTCGTAACCCCTGTCCAGGGCATCGTTCAGTTGCGCTTCGTTAGCAGCCGGGATTTGCTTGTAGGCTGGCCACTTACGCCATTGGACGCCGTAGATGTCGCCCAGGTGGTCAGGGCCCTCACGGTAAGGGTTTTCCAGCCACTGCTTGTTCTCGTTGGCGTTCTGATCCCATACCTTACAGCCAAGCGCTCTGAAGCCCGCTGCAGAGCTCTCAGCGCGTAGGAAGCCCACAAGCTCACCTGCGCCTGTCTTGACGGCCAACTTGCGCGTGGTCATCGCTGGGAAGCCTTCCTGGAGGTCGAACTTAAGCATCTGGCCAGGGGCGCTGATGGTTCGGATGCCAGTACGGTTTTGTTGCCACTTGCCGGTAGTCAGCACGGTCTTAAGCAAATCGAGGTATTTCTTCATTCTCAGGCTCCAAAAGAAAAAGCCTGGAGGAGGGCCCCCAGGCAGTGCGTGTCCCCTCAACCCTTAACCGGGCTGATAGCTGACACTGGTTTGGCCGTGACGGTCGGCGCGGTTCTGTCTGTCCTTTTCCACCACACCGGAGTTGTTCGGTGTAGCAGCTTCATCCAGACCTTCCTCGGCTGCTTTCGTCATATGGGCGGAAAGCTGCTTTAGGGTGTCGATTGTCTTCAGGGAGGTTTCGATGTGAGCCTCAAGCTCCACCAGGGCCTTTTCCTGGACGTCGGTCAGGGCAAATTTCGCTCTCACCTCGGCCAATGTCAATTTATACGAATCGATGTTGATCTGTTGCTTGCCTTTTGGCTCTCCGAACCAGGTACGCTCCAGATGATCTACCCATTCCTTCAGCTCAGGAGCCGTGAAGGTTTTCATGGCGAGCACTTCGTCAGTGAAGTTTGCCCATTTCGCACGAAGGGCCAGCTCGAACATTCTCAGGCGGTCTTTAGCCTGTTGGTCACACAGCTCGAACGGGTCAACTTTGACGATGTTCGGCAGGCCAGTCTCATTAGGGCCTTGGACGCCCATGGTACGCTGGCGGCTGCGCAATACACTTTCATCCCGACCAATCATGCCCAAGCTGTAGACCCCTTGGTAGACATCACTCGGTGGAGGGAAGTCTGAAACCATGGCCTGCTGGAGTCTTGCGCGGAAAGCTGGATCTGAAGCAATGATCTCGGCATGCTTTTGGCACTGCGCCAAGTTTAGGCCGGCACGCTCGATCAGGTCACCACGACCCCTGAAAACAGAAGGATCAGCAATCAGCGGCGCCTGGTTACTCGCTACGCTGCGCACGCTGGTGATCGACTCACCTTCTTTGAGCTCAGCCATCGAGGTGAAGATCCGGCGCCTCAGTTCTTCAGGGGAGAGGCCCAGCAACTCAGTAGGATCCTGACGAAGGTCGATGCAATGCATCTTACCGGCCTGGAATTTGTCCTCGATCACAGGGAGCATCATGGACACGCTGCCCTGCTCACGCGGGATGTACCGGTCGACGATAACAAGCGGCTGAAGAGCATTCAGCTTTGCTGCAACGAACCTCTTGTCGGACAGCTGCAGGAAGTAGTCCCAAAGTCTCTCGTTTCCAGCCTTCATCTTGCGCATCAGCTCGACGGTGGCCTGGCAGTCAAAGCGGGCATCGTGCGCATGGGTAAGGTCGATGCCGTTTTCGCGAGCCATGTCGCCAAGCTTCATCGAGATGCTGCCATCAGGCTTGACAGGCCAGTTCATGATCTCTGGGCGCAGCGCATAAGCCAGCATCGTGAGCTGCATGATGTCAGAACGTGAATTGCCATCCGCCCACTCGTGGTCATAGCAGTCGAGCATTGTCCGGAAGAAAAGATTTCGGGCGACTTCATCGTCGAATTTACGGGTGTTATAGCCCGTCATCATGGTGTTCTTTCCAGCCTTGAACCACTGCTTGAGGTGGCCAGCGGCTTCGAATTCGGTCATCCCGTTTTCGATGAGTCCAAGGATCGAGATGCCGTGGGTAGCGAAGGCGTAAGGGTTGGGAACAACGTCCAAGCGAAGCTTGATGTCCAGGACGATCTGGTCGCCCTTGATGTAGTTCAGATCCTTGTCGACCGCCATACCAGCGACCTGGATAACCTGGTCTGTAGCTGGGGAGAGGCCCGTTGTTTCCGTGTCCCACACGGCCAGTCTCGTTGGTATGCCCAAAGTTGTCTCCGTCAATATAATAAGTTTGTTGGAAATGGATAGGTTTCATTTCCTGTCAATACATATAGAATATCATGACACGCTGCTTTTTTGGAGTCTCGCCATGCAGATCATCCCACTGAAAGCGAAATACCATCTCACTGATGATGACATCAATAATCTCAGTGCGTGGATCGTGGATGGACACTCGCTGGTGGACATTTGCGAGCACTTTCAAGACAAATTGACACCTGAAAAGCTCTTCATCGTGGCCGACGTGATCGCCCGCGAGATGTTCGACCTGAGCTTGCAGGAGCTGTGCCCCGAGCTGGTGGCCGAGCGGCGCCGGATGAGCGTACTGCGCTACCAGGAGTGGCAGTCCAAGAAGGTTGGCCAGAAGCTGATGTCGCTCGTCAGAGAGGTGCTGGAGGATCTCAGCCTGTTTGAGATGGAAATCATGTCGGTCGCCCGACAAAAAGCCTGATCCAGCGCCATGAAAAAGGAGCCTTTCGAAGGCTCCTTTTTTTGTTCAGTCAATCGGCCTGAGGTCAATTGGCTGATTACTTCTGAACAGGTTCTGCTGGTGGTTCAGGTCGTTTTTGAGGGTATCGAAGGAGACCGCTCGTTGCTTGATGGTACCGACCACCGATTGGGTGTCCAGCAGGGCGCTAAGCCTTGGCACGGTGCGGCCCTGGCCGTTCTTGACCAAGGACTGGTGGATCGCCACACGGAAACTGGAAGCCAGTAGCTCGCGAACCTCCTCGAGAGGCATTTCACGTGAAGCGAAGGAGCACAGCCTGAACAGCGACTGGATGATGTCACCTGCGTGCATGGTGATCATAACAAGTCGACCGTCCACAGCAGACCTCAGAGCCACTGCAGCGGCCTTGGAGTCGCGTATCTCGCCGATCATCATCATGGCCGGCGTCTTGGCCGGGTAAGCCCGCAGAGCGTCCTTGATGGCTCCAGAGAGCTCTTCCTCACCGGTGATGCTGCGCTGAAGGCAGTAGCCCTCGCCATGGAAGCCCTGAAGGGGCATTTCAACCGGATCCTCGATGGTGATGCAGATGCCGGCGAACTTCGTAAGCCGATCAACGATGATCGAAGCCAGGGTGGTCGATTTACCGTTGCCTGGGAGGCCGGAAACGATGATAAGACCGCCTTTGAGCAGGCGAGGGGAGAGAAGCTCACGGCTGATGACCGGTGGATAGCCACAATCCTTGAGCGTCATGATCTTGTTGGGCATGCGCCTGAAGATGAACATGTCCCCTTCATGGGTCGGCATGATGTGGCAACGAAAGGAGCGCCCGTTGAAAGTGACGGTGCTGTTATTCAGCCTGGTCTTACGAGCGGCATCGACCAGCGCCACTGCCATCGTAAACATATCGGGTTGAAGTGGCTTCCTTCCTGGAAAAAACACACCATGGCGAGGCTGGTCACCTGGTAGATAGAAGTCGGTGATCTCATCTATGTCCATTGGTTTTTGGATCAATGAAGCATCCATGGGGAACCTCTATTTATTGTTATTCTTCTGAGGCAATTGATGTCCTTTGTTGATCCATTTTAAGACATCACGCTTAGCTTTCGAGCATAAAAATGGCAGGTTTCCCTGCCATTTCTACGCATCACGATTACTTCGACATGAAGTTCATCGTGACTTTTGCGGTTTCCGAGGTGCCACCGCAACCGGCCACCGCTGCTGCGATAGTCGTGTAAGCGCCAGTAGTGGAGGTAGGCGCAGTGCCTTTGGTGCCCTTGAGAACACTGAAGCTCTTGTAGGTCTTGGTCACGATGTCGGTGCAAGCACGAGCCGGGATATCGGCCAGTTGGATGTAGAAGTCCGAGTTCGCGCCGTCGCCAGTCATTGGGCCAATTTTCACAGCAGTGGCATCGGAGCTCCAGGAGTGCTTGAGCTCGTCGGTGTCATCCACACGCATGGTTTTTGGAACGTTACCGAACGCCGCCACAACCTGCTCGTCGAGACCCAGGTAGTGCCCCTGAGAAGAGAACTGGTTGCGGATAACCGAGGTCAACGAGGTGAGACCGGAAACTGTCTCTTGAACCTTGGTCGACTGGTTGGCGGAGTTGTAGTAGGTCAAAGCACCGATGGTGATGATCGCAATGAGCGCTACCACCATGATGATTTCAATCAGCGTGGCACCGGCCTGCCGCTTGAAGTTCAGCTGCATAACGAACATCCTCTTATTGTTATTTTTATGTGTTTGTTATGGATACCAAAATTAGCACCAAGATATTTCTAGCACAAGAGAATTAAGCACAATTTTGCAACATCCCGACGAGCGATTTTGCCGTGCTTGTATATGTAAACATTCGCCATCAGTCAATCCGTTAACTTGAATGGTTAATAAGATCAAACAGCCACGAACTTGTATATTAGATAACTGGAAAAGCGACAAATTCCGTCAAACCCTTGAAAAAGAAGAGGGCGGGAATGACATGATGCCATTCCCGCCCTCGATTTCTTCACCGATCAGTGGTGGATTACTTCGACATGAAGTTTACCGTGACCTTCGCAGTCTCGGAGGTACCACCACAGCCCGTCACACCCTGGGCGATGGTTGTGTAGGCGCCAGCTGCGGAAGTTGGAGCAGTGCCCTTGGTGCCTTTGATCACACTGAAGCTCTTAAAGGTCTTGGTCACGATGTCGGTACATGCACGAGCTGGAATGTCAGCCAACTGAATGTAGAAGTCCGAGTTCGCGCCGTCACCAGTCATTGGGCCGATTTTCACAGCGGTCGCATCAGAGCTCCAGGAGTGTCTGAGTTCACTGGTGTCGTCGACACGCATAGTCTTAGGGACGTTGCCGAAGGATGCGACAACCTGCTCGTCAAGGCCCAGGTAGTGGCCCTGGGAGGAGAACTGGTTGCGGATAACCGAGGTCAACGAGGTGAGGCCAGAGACAGTCTCCTGAACCTTGGTCGACTGGTTCGCAGAGTTGTAGTAGGTCAGCGCACCGATGGTGATGATCGCGATGAGAGCCACCACCATGATGATCTCGATCAACGTAGCACCAGCCTGGCGCTTAAAGTTAAGCTGCATAGCTAACATCCCTTTATTATTATTTTTATATGGTTGTTCTGACTACAAAATTAACATCAATACATTGCCGCCACAATATAAAAAACAACTCGAAACATCCGACCTGTATATTTAAAACAATAGAAAGCGTCAACTTTAACTTGGTTGGTTAATTCAATCTAGCCGCGCAGAACACCTGTAAATTCAGGCTATTCGGCCAACCGAAAAACAGGCCGACCACATTTTTCAAGAATGTAGTCGACCTGGATGAGCAACCGAATGTTAGAAAATGTCTTGGTTAGAAATATTTCGAGACAGTGGGGCTATAGGGGAGGTAGATGATGGCAATTTATGCGCCGGCTCATTTTCAGCTGACATTGCACCACCCCGATCATTCTTGTGTTCCGCCAAGGCTTGCTTGGCATTCCCTTGATAGGTCATGGCTGAAAGCAAAATGACGGAAAGAATCGCGATGACCATAACAATTTCAATCAAGGAAAAACCGGTTTGAATGGATACCTTTGACTTCAAAACAAAACCATTTCGCATAAATCAGAAGCTCTCTAGGTTGGAAATGGAACCCGATGACGAGTGGCGCGGAGCTGTCTTGTCAATACTTGTGGCTTCTTGACGGGTTGCGGAGCCTTCCTTGCCGTTTTCAATCATCCGCGCCTGATCTGAGGCCGACACATAGAAAGTCAACGCTCCGAAAGTGATGAGCGCCATGAGCATCACCGCCGCCATGACTTCAATGAGCGTGCTGCCCATCTGACAACCTCTGGGTGAATCGATTTGTAGTGCAGGCCAAGCATTTGAGTGCAAAGTGAGACCCCTTTCACGAAGAAGATACTGCGCCCATGCACCAGCAAACCTGAGGAGCAGGATATGGGTCGGACGCCATTTGGCAATATTAGCAAATTGTCTATACAAAAAAAGGATCCCAGTGGGATCCTTTTTTGCCGAGCCTGGAATCAGTTAACCTGTTGGGCCATCGCGTTGGATACGGAGAAGAACGCGTAATACACCCAGCCTACATAGCCTGTCACTCCAAGAAGGGCAACACCGTTAAGCATCCCGGAGATCGCTGAGATCTTCTCAATGCTTCGGGTAACCGCCTGGCGACCGATCTCATAGATCGCTGATTGGAAGTTTGCGTTGTGGGACATCATGTACACACTCACCATCATCTCGCTGGATAGCAGGCCTGTGTCGAGGGCCTCGCCCAGGGAGGCGCCATCAGCCATGTTGTGCACCATCTTGTCCAAGTGGCGACCGATGTAGGGGCTAGAGAGCTTTCTCATGTCCTCCAGCGCCGCTACGAAGGGGATACCGGACTTCATCAGGGCTGCCAGGGAGATCAGCAGGTTCGCGCCGTGGAAGGCCTTGTAGAAGCTGTATGGGGGGAAGTAATCCAGAAAGTCCCTTACACGGCCATTGAGCCTTGGTAGCGAGTAGCTGATAGCTATGCCGAGTAGGGTGAGGACGATCACGACGATCCACCAGTCATCCCGGACAAACGTCGCCATGGAGTTGAGCTTCTGTGCTGGCCCTGGCCACAGCGAAGGATCCATTACCTCAGCAATTTTGGGGATAATCGCAACCGAGAAGAAAAAGATCAGGCCGCAGAGCGCCAGCAGCAGGATCGCTGGGTAAGAGAGCTTGCCGAAGATCGTACCCATCATGGATGACGAAGCGTCCAGAGCATCGATCGTGTTCTTCATACCCGTTACCGGGTCACCACTTCGCATACCAGCCCGGATCGACATCACCTCACTCGTTGGCACCCAGAAAGCGAGCGCCTCAGAGAACTCAGTACCGGATGACATTTTAAGGCTAATGTCATCGAGGATCTTGACCTGGAACATCTGGCTGCGTGCGCCGGCCTTGATGATCGAGGCGGACAGCAGCTTCACGATATCGTTGATAGGGATACCCTGGCTCAGGTAATCCACGAACGACTGGTACATCTTCCTGCGCACGCTGGACGTGAACTGAAGACGGTTAAAGCTTTCAGAGATCGACATTGTCAGACACCACTATCGTTATTGTTATTGTCCGGGCCGCCGCTGGCATCATCCCCTTGAGTTGGGGGATTGTTACTCTTTGCAGTATCGGTTTCGCCATTCGAGGAGCGGTTTTCGCCTTTGTCTTTTCTAACAACGAAGGTGCTGACCGTTGCCGGCTTACCACCATTACGCTTATTGGAGGCCGACTGCTCTGATTTGAAACGCTTCTGGGCTTCAGAATTCGGGGCTGAGGACGCGGTGATGAAGGCATGATCCACGGGCACCAGATGACCCACCACTTCTTCTGGTGATACGAGCTTCATCCTGGCCTTCTGGTCATCCGTCATTGCCTTGTAGATCGAAACGATCCTTGACCTTGCTTGCTCGTCGAGAGATTCATTGCGACCGCCAGAGCCAAGAGCATCACCCGAGAGTTTGCTGCAGATCTTAACCGCGACATCCAGGTCTCGTAGGGCCGGAGAGGTCTTAAAGACGTTCTTCTGCAGGATCCTGATCAGCTCAATGGCAAGCACCGGTAGCGGCTCAGCTTCGACCACAGGGATCTCTTGAGGCTCTTCAACACTCACCTCGGGAGCGACTGAAGGTTCAGGCTCTACCAGAACAGCCTCAGGAGCCGATACAGGCAACGTCGGGGGCTTCACCTCAACCAGTGCAGGGGCAGGGGCAGATTTCGTGAGAGAGAGCCCCTGAGCGTCCACAATCTCCGTTGGAGGCATGATGATCTGCTGAGGCTCAGCACCAATGATGTGCTCTTCAAAGATATCGGCAGTCACCTGGAAGTTGGTGATCAGCGGCAAGCCGAACTCAGCCCTGACGGAAATGTCGAGCTCCTCCAGGAACGTGATCTGGTCGAGCTTAAGCTCAACGTCACGTAGATCGGTCTCACCACGGATCGCTTTTAGCATGCCGTGCTCAAGGGCTATTTTCCCGCCTTTACGACGGTAGTGCATCAGCGCATCGGAATCTCGCCTGTCACGGAAGCACTTGAGCATGTAGGTATCCGGCAGGATGACCTCTGCCGCCACAGATCGCCCGATCAGACCAGCGGTGCACTTAGGGCACCCGTCGTTGTTGGTGAAGCGCAAGGTCTTCTTGAGCGAAGGATGCATGTACTTGTGGACACGCTCCACAAACTCTTCGTCCTGGTCGTTCTTGACGCGTTTTTGCAGTTCATCGACATCGTACGAGCAGTGCGGGCAGAGTTTCTGAAGGAGCGTTTGATAGATCAGAGCCGAAATGAAGTTCTGTCCACCGAGTACGTCATCGTTCACGCCGTTGGAGCGCAGACGAGCGATGATGTCGATGCCGCCAGAGGCGTGCACCGTGGTAAATACCTGGTGACCGGATTGAACCGCATGGATCAAAAGCTCTGCCGAAGCCTCATCTCGAACCTCGCCGACCATCAGGATGTCTGGGTCTGACCTCATTGCCGCCCGGACAACCGAGGCGAATGGGTTGACCGCCGCATCGCCGGCTTTGGCTTGTGATCGCGACCGTACAACAGGAACCTGAGTCGCACCAATCAAGAGATATTCAGGTGGATCCTCTACCGTGATGACCTTGATTCGACCTTCGTAAAGCTCAATTTTTTCACCGAGCATGGAGTTCAAGGAGGTCGACTTACCGGAACCGGTCGTACCCGCCATGATTACCGCGCCCACGGGCTTGGCCACCGCTCGACGGATATGTGAAAGGTGACGTTTTTCGTAGCCCAGTTTATCCAGGGACACGCGCTTACCGTCCTGGCCCATTTTCAACAGACGCATGATCATGTCGAAGCCGGCAGGGTAGGCCGGAATGGTTGCCAGACGTACACGAAGTCGGAGCGACTCGCTCAGCTCCCGGTCGATGATCGCGTCCTGAGGTTTGGCGTCGTCGAACGTCGTGTCTTTTTCGTCAGCGATTACCTGGTAGATAACGCTCGCCATTGTACGGGCATAGCGTACTGGCCAGGGCTTGAACTGGTAGAGGCTGCCGTTTTTACGGAAGCGGACTCGCGCCTCGTCCCGTCTAACCTCGATGTGGATGTCAGACGCATCTGCGTCCACGGCAGATCGTAAGAGGTCGTCGAAATCGAGCTGAATCTTGGTGGCAGCACGTAGCTGCTCTTCACTCGACTTTGACGAGCTGCCGGATTCGTAGATGATCGCGAGGATTTCAGGGTTCGCAAGGATCTTCTTCCGGTTCAACCCCAGGCGATTGATCTTGGCGGAAATGGCCAAGTAATCATCATCGATGCTGTTGGAATCAGCCTTGTTTTTGTTGATTTCAGTAGAGCAGACGATGACGACATCTTTGCGCTCTTTTGCGATCAACAATACTGCGTAATTCTTTTGCAGCTCCGCCGACAACTCGATGGGGCCACCGGCAACCGACATCACACTGGCATGGATCGGAATGTCGTCTTTTTTGACGAGTACCTTAATGTCCGGCCTTTTGGGCTGATCTTGGCCGGCAGCACCTGTCGGAGCCGCTGATGGCTGCGGGGTCTGCATCGCTAACTCGGCTGCAGACTTTTGGACAGGTCTGTTTGGAAGAGCTGTAGGCGAGGGCGCTTGGCCCTGACGAGCAGGGGTAGACGGGGCCTGCCCACGACCTTGAACAGGTTTTGGCGGGCTGCGTTGCTCTACGGTAGCCGCAGACTTATCCCGGCTCCAAAAATTAAATCGACCCATTCCTGCTCGCTTTTTTTATTTTTATATGAGTACAGGTTTAACGCAATATACAGCAAAACAAATGAGGGGCAAAAGCCCCTCATTGGATTTAACGACTACTGAAGAGGATTAGAATCCAGGCGGTGCCATCATTGTCCCACCTTTAAGGCCAAAGTTACTTGGCTGTACCGGAGGTGGTACTTGCAGATTAGGCATCGACATACCAGCTGGCATTGCTGCTGGTCGGCCCACAGAAGCACTTCCCCCACCACTACTTAACCCCCGTGGAAGGGATCCGGAACTAGCAGCGGCACCTTCGAAAGAACGACTGTATGCCTGATCTTGGGTGGTCAGATGAACAGTTCTTTTCTTGCCTTTGTATTCAAACGTCGCAGCAGTATCGGTTGCCGAAACCATCTTCACACCGTTGTAAACATCATCGCCAACCTGGGCTTGAACAACGCTGTTTTCGACGTATACGGTGACGGTTTTTTTGTCGCCGAACCCATAAACCCGTGTCACAAAGATCTTGTTCAGCTCTGCCATATCGTCAGTTTTTGGCTGAGCGAGAACCTGGTTTGCCATCTGGGAAATGGCGTTCGAGGTAGCCCCGAGAGGTAGGCCCGTGAATGGGTCGATGGTAGCCTGAGAGCCGTAGCCAGGAGCCCCCGCGCCATCTTTCGCGGCTTCAGGGTTGGTGACCTTGCGCATTTCAGCCTTGGTCTTGGCCTGCTCAAGCTCAACCTTCGCGAGGTCGTTTTCGGCCTGCAGCAACGCCTTTTTACGGAGCAGTTCATCCAGCACTTGGTTATGAGCGCCGGATTTGTCGATTTCGCGAACCAGGTCAGCAGGAAGTTTGCTGGTCATATCCTGCTTTTCAACAGGCTTTGCTTGCTTCTGCGGTTCAGCAGGAGCCTTTTGAACTTCAGGGGCTGGAGCCGCGACCGGGGCAACTGCTTCTTCAGAGAAAGCCTGAGAGCAAAAAGCCGCAGCAACGATGCCCGCCAGTAGTGCTTTTTTGAATGAATGCTTCATTGTCGACCTCATAAGTCTTGCAGTGTCCCGGTGAATTTCCAAACAAAGGCGCCATCGACTCGACTTACATCGATTGTTTCAGGCGTCATGTTATCAACTTGCTGAAGTATGTTCATAAGCTTGATGTAGCTGTCTACATCTTGGCCGCTGATTGCAAACAGCCACTTCTTGACCGTTAACTGAGGAACGCTTTCCAGGTTCTTATCCTTCAACCCTTCAATAGTGCTCTTTCGCTCCGTCTTAGTCGTAACAGTGACTCCGAACTCCAGGTTTTCTGCGAGGAATATGTCCACCAGAGTGTGCTGACGCATACCGCGAGTTTTCAGGAACGCTTCAATGTCCTGAATGCCTCGGTCTCCCAGGCTGATCTTATGGCTGGCATTCGCCTGCTTGAAGTCCGAGGAGAAGAAGACATTACCCTTGCCGGCCAGCGCGTCCTTGATGCCCTTGAGATTACCGCCGTCCCGCTTCCAGGCCGTGCGAAGCTCTCTGAGGTTCTCGCTATTGAACGAAATACCCTGAAGCTCCCAGCCTTCCTCACGGATTGGCATCGTGCTACTCAACACGTAGACGTGCTTGAGGGAGTTGATGAGGTTCTTTTGATTGAACTCGTCGCGTAACCAGCCAACCTCTTCCTCTCTGGCTTTCGCCAGGATTTCATCGTCCGTTGGGCCCTTTTTGATGCCGGCCAGGCGTGCTTTCTCAGCCGCCTCAGCCTCCATCGCTTCGAGCGCCATTTGCTCTTCATATTCGCGCTGACGGATCTGGTCGGTGTACTTCCAATACCCCCCACCGCCAACCAGCATGATGCCGATGATCGCGCCCAGAATCGTGGTGTTAGAAACGCCCACCAGGTTCTTTAGCTTGAGGTTATCGCCCGGTGGCGTAGTCTCAAGCAAGTCGAGGGGACTGATATTCTCTACAACACGGCCAATCGATAGCGTTTGGGCGACCTCTTCGGTCATCACAAGACGCATGTAGTCGAGCTGGTAGTCTTCCGCGAGATCGTTGAACAGCCGTCTGACCTCAGAGTCCGACGCAACTGCGTCATGCCCTGGCAATACACGGCCATTGTCTGTCACGCACAACCAGTAGAGGTCTTCACTCAACCGGTCGATTGCGATCATGGAAGGGGAGATGTTGGCCAGCTGTGCAGCACCAGCCAGAATCACCCCTTTGACTTTCTTCTGAGCAAGACCGGCTTGGTGGATTACCTGCCCATCACCGGTGTTGATCGTCCTCAGAAGCCCCAGGGGGCTCTTGCGAGCCTTGGCCAGGGTTCTGGCAGCCAGCAGGGGATCACTGCCTGAGAGAGGGTTCCACTCAAGCCCAATGATGTACCGCTGGCCACCTACCTCGAGAATTTGCTCCATGAGGAATCTCTTATTTCTGCATGATGTAAGGAGTCAGCACGATCATGGTCATGATCTTGCGCTTGCCGCCTTTCTGGGTACCGCCGAGGAACCAGGAGTAACGACCCAGCATCGAACCGATCTGTGCAGTGTTCTCGGTACGCTCAAGGCCGGCGATCATCAACGGCTCACCACTGTGAACAGCAACCAATTGTTGGTATTTGTTCGTCGAGCGGTTTGGCAGCTGGATCTTGCCCTGCTGCTCGGTGCCGTACTCATCGATGGAGTTGATCCGCGAAGAGTCGACAGCGAAGTTCATCATCACGCGACCGTCCGAGAGGATCCTTGGGAGAATCATCATCGAGAAGCCTTGGCTGGTCTTGCCAGGGGTCAGAGAGGACTGAGGGTTCACGTTCTCGCCCTGGGTCACAGTCACCTGTGCAAGGTAGCCGATCTCGTCCATCTGCTGGAACGGAGTAGCTTGGCCGTTCATGGCGTAGATGGTCGACGAAGTCACCAGGCTGGCGTTCTTGTTCGTGCGCAGCAGGTTCACCGCCGCATCAGCTTTGGTGAATTGGTTGTTGTTCGTCGTGTCGCGGTTGCCTTTACCGATGGTCAGCTTACCGCCATCGACGCCAATGTTCAGGATGCCTTTCCAGTCGTACAGCGCAGTAATGCTGCTGTCGAAGTCGCCGTTTTCATCGGAGGTGATCTCGAACACGTCAGCCTTCACAGCAATTTGCTTGCTGGAGATGTTGTTGATGCTCTTGATGAACTCAGCAACACGAGTCTGTACCTGAGGGGTATCCGTGACCGTGATGGTGCCCACGGCTTCAGCGAAGGCCAGTTTGCCGCTCTCACTGAGGATCGTGTTGAGCGACTTCTCAAGCGACTCCCAGGCGCCGTCAGGCTTGATCTCGCTCTTGGTGCTGTGAACCGAGCTACCGGTCTTGTCATCACCAGAGGCGAGGTCGGACTTCATCTCGGCTTCGAATTCGGTCTTGCCAGGCGTGATGTCCAAAACATAGGTCTTGGTTTCATTACGCTTGATCACGATCTCGCCGTGTTCCCAGCGCCAGAACAAGCCTGTTTTGCCAGAGATCACGTCAAGAAGCTGTGCGACCGAGCCTTTGAAGTCCAGGGTAAATTTGGTGTCAGAGGCCAGGGACGAACCGGTCGACATTTGACCGAAAACGCTGGACTCAGCATTCCCGCCAGGGATTACTGCTGGAGCGTCAGACTTTTCGTTCGCTGGATCGCCGCCACTATTGGTCGTCCTCGAGGTGTACTCGATGGCATCCTGGGTCAGAATGATCTTCACGCCGAGGTCGACGCTGAGCATCGTGACCAGTTCGCCGACAGAAATCGGGTCGATCTGCTTGAACGATACAGTGCGCTTCAGGACTGCAGGCGCGTTCTGTACGTCGGAAATCTTGAAGGCTTCGCCACCCAACCAAATATCGTCGGTCTCGAGCACGGAAGATTTTTTGACTGCGCGGTTCTTGGCGATTTCCTTTTTAACCCCGCCCATGTCGTCACGGACGGTGTCATAGGATTTGTCGACCACGGAGCAGCCGGCCAGGAGCATGGCAGTAGACAGCGCTGAGAGGGTGGCGATCTTCTTGATTGTCATTCTTCGGTACCTTGAGCCTTATAGAGATTCATCAACTTCAACGCGGTCAGCTTTTTCGGCCTTGTAGCCAGCTTCCCCGATGACAACCACGTGGTTTCCGCTGTAGAAGTGCCCGATCAGAGGGGTCTCACGGTTGCTTGTCGCATTCAGCAGGCGGTCAACAACGCCACCTTTGCCCGAGAACTGGCCAACCATGGTGGCCGGATGGTCGATTGGGTAATCGACCATGGTCGACGACCAGTCAACCTGCCATCCAGCTTGCTTGCCCCATGCGATCAGGTTTTCACGCAGCGATATGCCCGACTTCAGCTGCCAAACGTTGGTGCCTGGCTGAATCAGCTGGTTGGCCATGGCAGGGGAGAAGGACACAGCGAGACGCTTGGCCTGCTCGTTCATGCCGATGGTCATGTTGTGGTTGTTGCCAATTTGTTTGATCGCATCACGCCAGTCGCGAGCACCTTTCCAGGAGACCTGGCGCACTTCAGTGCCCGGCTCATAGATCACTGTCCACGAAGAACGGTCTGGCACGAGGTTTTCCAGCGCCACGGATAGCGGAACGCTCTTCCCGTACAGGGAGCCACCCTCAAGCGATGTGACAGGCGCCTTGATCGTCGCAGGAATAACCGTCGCCGTTACGGGCGCTACAGGTGCCGGAGCAACGGGCGTAGGTGCTACTGCCACAGGGGCAATTTTCGGCAATTGTTTGATCGGGGCAGGCGCGGAAACAGCCGGCTGAACAGCGGATCGCAGAACAGGGGAGATATACAGCTCAGCGCTTGCCTGTTGAGCACAAACCAGAGCGGCCAACGCGGCAGCAATCATACTTAACTTGTGGGCCATTCCGGATGTCCTCTTATTTAATTGGCTCATAGTATTATGTAAGTTGAAATAAGCAAAGTTCATTTTTGCATAGCAATTGGCCTTCTCCACGGAGATCTAATGCCTCTTCGCTCACCAACTATCCAACGACGGACAATGCGACCCATCATCATGATGTTGATTCCCTTCTTCGACAGATACCAAAGAAAGATAACCATGAATAGAAAGAGATAGAGCGTCCACATCCTCGGGTGCATCATCAGCAGCAGAAGAGGGTAAACAATCTGGGCATCAATAGGCCCGAGGCGAGCACGGCGAGTTACGTAGTGAGCGACCATGATTAAAACCCCACCTCTGCAGCGTTCGACTTGTGAAAGTCCAGCACTTGCGCCATTTCCTCATCCGAAATCCAGCCCTTTGCATGTAGCTTTAGGGCGGAGACGTAGAAGCTTTGTCCGTGGGTCTGGCTGAGAACGTAGGCCGTTTTCTTGAGGTTGTCCGAGTCAGCCAGGGCCTGCAAGAGCTCTGGATCAAGGGCCAGGAACTCGCGGACGGCGACTTTTTTGCCATCTTTGCGGGTCAGCAAAAACTGCGAGACGACCAGCACGTTATGCAGCCTTGGCAGTTGCGATTTGTCGATCAACTCGCAATAGCGCTCCAGTGACGAAGCCACTGAATATGCATGCAATTCCGCAATAGCTTTAGTGCCAGACAAAGCAATTTGAGTCGACCAGTTGCCCTTGGCTTTATCACGAATTTCACCCAAAAAGATAACATCCGGGTCGTTTGCCATCGCCGCACGAATTAGTCGCTGATATGGATCTCTTGCGACTTCGATGGAGATGACACTGCCTGAATCAGCATCGTTATAATCATAGCGATTTGATACATCAATCGCCCTATGCCAGGCATTCGCCTTACTGCATTCAACCATCAGGTTTGTGGCAGTTGTGGTAATTCCTGAGAACCCAGTGCCGCCAACCAGGATCAGCCCAACTGGGTACTTGCTGGCCAACTCAAGAAGTTCAGGTTCGATATACGTGTGATCGTAATTAGCCATCTTAAATGAGCTCTTTTTTCGTAGCGTTGTAGTTCAGCTCCATGCGCTTGAACGTCTCCTCGCTGATGATCCCGTCCTTAAATTTCTGGTAGGCATCGGCAACCATCGGCTTGCCCTTTGACTCCACAAGCTTGAAGGCTTCAGCCGCCATATCCTTGGCAGCAAGCAGGCGCTCTTTGTCTTCCTGGTCGAACGCGCAGATTTCCCTGCACGCTGTACGCCGGCCATCCACGGTCGGAATCAGACGCTGGGCCATTATCAAGCTCATCGGCTGCAGGACGTCGAGCTTTGCCTGGGTCTGCATGTTGCCTGGATATGCGTATACGAGACGCTGGAACGTTGAAGGGATGTCATTCGCGTGCACGGTCGAGAACACGGTGTGGCCCGTCATAGAGGCTGACAGAGCCGCCTGTACGGTCTCGAAGTCACGAGCCTCACCTACCAGGATCACGTTAGGCGCCATACGTAGGGAGTTTTTAACGCCGTGGTAGAAGCTTTCCACGTCGAGACCTACCTGCATCTGGGTGATCAATGCGGTTGGTGTGTCGACCTCGTCGTACACGAATTCGATAGGCTCTTCGATTGTCACGAAGTTGGTGTGGCTGTTCGGGCCTTCAACACGATCTCGAAGAATTGCGCCAAGGGCCGTGGACTTACCGTTACCGGTGGCCCCGACCATCAGGATCAGGCCCTGGTCGAGGTTACGGGTGACCTCGATGATTTCCTTCTCGATTCCGTACTTCTCCCAGTGGGGAGGGGTCGACGGAATGGTACGCATCGTGATCGTGAGGCTGTTTCGACTATTTCGCAGGCAGCCCACGGCGTTTACCCGGAAACGGTACCGCGTGCGCAGGTACTCATCGCCTTTCTGCTGTTCGACATAAAACTCGTAGGAGGTGTCGATAGGCTTGGCGGCGCCGAGCATGGAAGGGGCGTTGATGTTGTAGATCTGGCCCAGCAGGCTCTGGACTTCGTTATCACTGAGCCGGCGATTGGTCAGCTTGTACTTGCGGCCATAACGAGAGACCCATACCTCACCGCTTCCGAGAAGGAACATGTCGGATCCGCCGATTTCAACCATGTGCTTGAGCAGCATGTTGACGGTGTCCAGGGAGTCCGCACGAGGCGGCACTTCAATTCGAAAATCTTCCACGGTGAAGGCCTTTTGTTTTTATTTTTATAGGCTCGGGCGTATCGGTGTAGCGGTAAAACAGGTGTAACTGGCAATTAATTGCCATTGTTTATCGCACGAACCTCATCAGGTGTTCTGTAACCGGCGCGTGGATCAAGGTTTAGCGGTACCCAGTCGTTTTCGTTGCCGTTGAACGCTGCCGGCGCTGTAATCGCGAAGGCACGCTGGTTCAAGTGCATGCTGCTGCCCTGGTTAACCCGGTTTCTGTACTGCGATGCCACGTAGGATGGAGTCATGCTGCCCGATTTCACCAGGCGCAGGTATTTGGCCATCCCTACGAAGTCGGTACCCAGGTTACGCACTCGCGCAGCCATTTCAGCGTTGGCCTGGAGGATGCCAGCTTCCCAGCCCTCTGCGGCCCAGTCAGACCACTGCTGTTGCTCTGCTGGTGTTTTTGGGAGCAAAGCACCAACCGGCTTAGAGACGTCCACGGGCAGATCGATCATCAGGTACTCACGCCAATCAGGCGGGTTGGTCACCAGGCGTGATTTCTTCAAGATCTGGTAGTACTTACCCGAGACCAGGATCCGGTTGTTGTCATCGGAGTGTGAAGTCACGTCATCCGACTCAATGACCACTGGCGGCAGGAAATACAGAGACTTCTCACCAGGAGTGGCCAGGCGCATCAAGTCTTTAAAGACCCAAAGGTTGTCCAGGCTCTTGGCCTCGGCGTTCCAACCCATGCGCAGATCATTCATGGTCTTCACGTAAGCATGCTGAGCACCGAAGGCCATAGCGGCATCGTGCATCGCCTTAAGCCGCTTGTTCGCCATGTCGTCATCGCCAGCCATCGCCATGCCAGGGGAGTAGTGCAGCCCCTGAAGCTCTTGCAGCGACATACCACCAGACTGAACGCCCGGCACCATTTCAGCGAACGCAGAGGTAGAGCCGATCATCAGACCGATTGCAATTGCCAAGGGCTTAAGCATGCTCAACCTCATTTTTTGTAGACCAAGACCATACGCGGAGGCGTGCTTTCTTCGTGGATCTCAATACGCACGGCAGTACCGGACTGAACGCCAAGCTCTTTCAGGGCTTCGTTCAGAGGCACCTGATTGATACCGATGGTCACCCATGGCTCGTTAGGCGTGCGCTCGCCCAGGGTGCGGAACTTGTAGCCGGCAACCTGTGCCAACGCGGCTGCAGCCTTGCTCACAGGGCCGGTATAGGCGAACTGCGAGATCTTCTCGAAACCAAGTGGCACATGAGCTGACTGGAACTCACGCTGTGCGATCTGCTCCTTGGTCAGGCTTGGCGCGGTGGTGGCATCAGAAATTTTGGCCAGCAGGCGAAGCTCATCACGAGCCTCGACAGCAACCGCACGCATCTCCGTAATGGGGTCAGCCGGAGGCGTAACCATGACGTTCGTAGCCCGAATGGTTTGATTCGATGCGCATCCGGACAGTGCAATTGCAGCTGTGATCGACGAAATCAGGAAGCGAAGTTTCATTATTATGTTCACCTTGAAGAGCTACAAACTCTCTCTTGTCAATAGCCGCAATATTAGGGGATAGAGAACTATCCAGCAACCGAGATTTTTGCGGGGTCAATTAAGTCCGCATGCTCCTTGATTAATCTATCGACAAGAACATCAAACAGGTTGAGATCTTCATCTCCGGATTCTAGATCAGCCGCGTTTTCCGCCAGGATTTTCTGGATATCCGCTTTAGCGGAACCTTTTGGATACGCTTTTGATAGCACTTTAAGTGCATTACTCAAACCAATTCGGTCAGACATCCTTTTACGCAAAGATACGTCTGTCGGGGTTGTTGAGTACGCCCAGATCTCGGTAGGGCCGAGCGTCAAACGCAGCACCTGTTCGATCTTCGGGGCCGTCTCCGACGTCAGCTGGCCGATGTACAGCATGCTGGAGCCTTCAGGGCCAGGGCCCGTCAGCCAGCGGTTCATGTACTTGATGGCGTCCTCGGATGGTGCGAAACGCGCTCTGATCTCGTTGAGCGACATCTCGGAAATACCCTTGGACAGGATGATGATGTTGTTAACCAACTTCACCATCGAGTCATCGAAGTCTTCCAGCAACTGAGAGAGCAACGACACGTGAACGTCGTATTTACGGCCTTCACGAATGTCAATTGCAGCTTGTTTACGAACTGCTGGCACTGCACTAGTACGGTGGAATTCGTCCATGCAGAACTTTTTAGGAACTGCTTCATCGCGCTCAATGATTTTACGGTGATAGCTTTTGTACTCTTCCGGAATTTCCGGAATCGTATAGATGGCCTTTCGATAGAAGTCTTTCGAAAGAATCTGGCGACCCAGCAAATACATTACAGCGGTCTTTTTCTCCGCTTGTGCAGAGCCATCACGCGCAACGCTCATCAGGTCGATGGACACGATTCGCGCCTCGCCCAGGAAGAACACGGTCGGCTGCGACAATATTGGGAAATCGTTTACCGATGAGGTGATCATCGTTTGCAGGTACTTGATCAGCGATTCCTGGCCGTTGTCGACCATCGACTCGCCATACACGTCCTTAATGCTGCTCGACCTGGCAAGAACGGCGGTCGCATCGTTGAGCGTCGGCACAGCGAAGCGCTGAGCCAACGTCGCCTCATGCGATAGCCCCTTCAGGTGAAGGATACGAACCAACTTCCACCAGCTGACACCGTCATGCAGCTTAAGGTTGTGAGCCTCAATGGCCTCATCGACCTTAGGTACTAGCCCGCGCTCGTAGATGTTCGGGTTCTTCTCCTCGGAGAAGTACTCGTACATGGCGTCCACAAGGTTGGATACCAGCTCAGAGAGCCTTCCAGGAGCTTCCTTGCCTGCCGGGGTGCAGAGCAGGGTCATCATGTTGACCACAAACTCACGGTCAACCTTCAGCGGGATCTGACAGCCCAGTGGGGTGTCGAAGAAGTTAACCGCGTAGCGACGATCCATTTCCAGGCGGAAGGACTGTGCAAGGTGCTTCTGGTTCGGCGGCAGGGCATCACGCACCATGTCCACGAACATCGCACTGGAGAAGCCGATGTCGAGGATACCGATACGCGGCAGGATCTCGTTACCAGGCCGTGTGATCAAACCCATGTTGGCCGCAGCCAGATAGAACGACTTACCGAAACCTGGTGGTGCGAACACGAGCTCCATGTTCGCGTTCTGCAGGTTGGAGCCTGGCAGGTACGGGAACACCTTCTCGTCGATTGTCCGGTACAGCATTGTCCCGTCCGCCCACGGCGATACAGGACGGGTTAGCGGTGCCAGGCCGAGTGCCTCAGTAACCGTGAAGGGGATCGGAGTCGCAAGGTGGTTCGCAGAGAAGCCGGGAAGGGTGTTAAACCAGGCCTCGATGGCATCGCCACGCTCTTCGATGATCTGGAGCTGGCCCCAGGCCTCGACCGCAGATTTGAGCTTGGAGCGGTTACGGCGGGTATCTTCCAGCGAGCGGCCCCAGGTGGAGAACGTGATCTGGCCAGAAACCAGGGTGTTGTCCGTCGCAGCTTGAAGCAGGATCTCTGCAGCATCGCGAATGAGCGCGTTCTCACTGGACGCGAACGCCACGAATGAAGCGAACGTCTTGCGCTTGGAGATCATCGATTTGATGCGCTCGTGGCCAGAGTCGATAACAAGCGACATCTGCCACGGCACGTTACGGTCAATCGAACCGAACAGATCCGCGAAAGGCTTAGGATCCTGTGGACGCTGGTCAACCATCAACGGGGCAATGACCCAGTCACCGATGTCCACCAGGGTGCTGTCCTTCTCATGAGTCTTAGGCTCACGCGTGAACAGTTGATGACTTACCTCTGGCCACAGCAGGTGCGATAGATCGCCAGCCGCTGGAACCTCTTCAACAAGCCTGTTGGATGGAGACTGATCGCCGAACAGCGTAGCTTTCCACTGGTCGCTGGTATCGAACTGGGTGATCTGCTTTTTGATGAGGTGGACGAACTGGTGCGCATCCATTTCACCGATGGAGATCTTCTCCTGAAGCTTGGAAATGACCTGGGTAGTAAAACCCGAGTGAATCATTTCAAGGCCCGGCATCTCGATGTTCGGCGACTGAGCCATTGCACCTGGCTTCAGACTGCCGTTTTTGAGGCTGTTAGCCGCCCGCTCTTTACCAGATTCCTTGAGGATGTCCGGGTGCAAGGCAGAAGGGTAGGTGGTGATCACCAGGTGACAGGTTTCCAAAACTGTCTTGCGCTCAAGGAGAGAACCGCGTTCGGTAATCATCCCCTCAAGGTCAAGGTTCAGCTTGGTCATCGTTTGGATGGCGCCCCTGATCGACTTACGCAGCGCTTCCTTCGAGTTCATTGGGTCTCGGCGGAAGATGAACTGCAGGCGATGGCCAGGCCTGGACAAGCCGGAGGATAGGCCGTTGACCATCGACTCCAGTTGCTGCAGGAAGGCGTTCTCACCAACGATCCCGAAGGTACCCTTGATCTCATAGATCGACATGAGACCGCCTTCGCGAGTCACCAGGTTGTTCTTACCTGACGAGGTCTCGATTTGGCAGTAATTCATGACGTTGTTTTTGAGGACTTTGCTGATCCAGCTGGAAATCGTGTACCCGATACTCATTGCGCTTCCCCTTGGTCAGCTACGAGATTTAAAGATTTGCTCAACAGCTCAGCCACGAGCTTCTCTCGCGCATCTGGGTCAAGCACCAGGTCTGCCGGGTAGTCGGAGATCTGGTCAAAAGCACCAAGGGCCTTGAGCGAAAGCGCATTCGCCTCAAGAGCCTTGACCAACATGAAACTGGTACTGGCTTCGCAGTTTCCTTTCAGCGCCAGGAAGGACTCATCAAAGCTGTGCATGCTCAGGCTCCTTCGCAAGCGGTGGAATCATGCCCAGCTCAAGCGCCAGCTTTGCAGCTCGCTCCCGCTGGCCATCGTTGAGGAACAGCAGCACACGACCTGAGCTGTAGGAGCCGACCACAAACCCTGCGTTGTGGAATGCAGCCGCAACACGACCACAAGCAGCACGGTCATAGGCCCTGATGTAGGCCCCCAGAGCCGTATTGCGCTTGTTTACGGGCGAGGCGAGGGCAACGTAGAGGTTTTCGAACAAAAGGCCCTCAGCGATGCCAAAGCCCGTTGCTTGGCAAAATTCAGGCAGATGCTCACGAATCGTGCCGGCACTCGTGCTCAGCGATTCGAATACCTTGACGACGGAGTACTCCAGAAGCTCTAGCAGTTCCGGCCAGGTCACCCAAACACGAGGATCTCTTGAGCCAGCACCGAAGGTCGCGAACGCCCGGTGAGAAGCCTCGTGGCTCATCACGGAAATGCGGAAGAACGTAGCCCTGGCATTATTCTTGAAATAATCACCGATCTTTTTGATGAACGTGTCGGTCAGAGCGATCTTCTTGCCGTCTCGGGTGCCGATGGTGAACTCACGGTTGATACCGTCGTTCTTCCACACGTTGCCAACCGGGTAGACCCTGGAGAGCAGCCATTGACCATAAGCATCCCGTGGGAAGCAGAAGGTAACCGGGCTGGAGCGATCCGGGCGCTTTACGCCGGTCATCGCTTGGTTCTCTTGCGTCGAGTGGTCGATCACCAGTTGAACCGCAGCCTGATCCAGGCCCTGAATCGGCTCATGCATCCCAGGCACGTGTAGCCTTGAGCTGAGTGCCTGGTGATAGCGGTAATTGAAGTTGGTCGGATCTACGCCAAAGAACGACAGCCCGGCCTGAGCGGTTCTGGTGAACAGCTTGGACAGGAATTTCGCGAGGTTTTTGTGATCGGTGATGCCGAATTCAGACTGAAGCAGTCTCAGGCTCGTCCTGAAATATTGGTCTTGGGTCAGATGACGCAGACGCAGAAGATTGAGCTCCTTAAAAATCGGGAACTCGAGATTGGTGACCCAAATGGTCTCGGTGCTTAGTTCGTGATAGCCCGCAACGTAAGTAGGATCACTACCATCGACAGAGCAAAATCCAGCACGCGGAGCCTTGGGGTCATCGAATATGCATACACCTATTGTTATTCTTTTCATATGCAATCGGACGCTGATCAATCATTGTCCGATCCTCCAAAATGAGGCCCTACAATCTCCATCTACGTGGAGTCATGATCACCGGGGCATGTTATAGATTTTCCGACCACTGCGCAAACTTCTCAGAGGCTTTCTTCATCCAGTCATCCGGGCCAAATTGTTTTGCATCTTGAACCCAGAGTTTTAAGTACGCGGTATAAGCCGACTTCTTTGGTAGCAAATAGACACCAGCAAGTGCTTTATCGCGAGCGAGATAATCTTCCTCTTTCATGCTGGACATGAAATCGCCCAAAACACTTGGATTTGAAGTGCCAATCACTTGTGTTGCGAGTATTTCACCGCGTTCTAGGCGAGAAAGAATTTGGGATGCCGTACTCTTAAGATCACCCCTGGCCAGCTCCTCGGCGATCCACAAGGTGCGCACGAGTTGGTTAAGCCCGCCCTGGTCGATTTCAGCCTCGTGCAGATAGATCAGAGAGCCACGATCCCTGGTGCCGGCAAACGCAATGTGGTGCGCCATATGGCAGAGGACGCAGGCCGTGATCAGGTTCTGCTCAGAGTGGTCGTCATGGTTGTCGTTCGCATGGTGGGTTTCGTTCTTCGGGTGTCTGAACCCGCAGAACTGGCAGGTGAAGTCATCACGTTTGAGGACAACCTGCCGTGCCGCACGGTAGACAGCGTCGGAGCCTGGAGGGGAGGGTTCATCGGAGCGGAAAGCCCCGCGTTTAACGGAGAGTCTGATTGGACGTAGATTCACTTTGATCACCTCATATGAAAAAGGGTGGCCAAAGCCACCCTTTTTTTAACACTGGCCTTAGATATCGGAGCCCTGTGTTTTCGTAACTGCCTTGTCACCTTCACCGGTCGCAACCGATTCAGTGAACAGACCCAGGAGCCACGGGATGATCATCAGGCCGGTACCCACGAACATGGCGATGATGCCCGTCTTGAGGTGACCCTGACCTTGCTGTTTGTTGTCTTTGTAGAAGTAGAACAGGCCAGCGGCGAACATGAAGAAGCCGACAACACCGAATACCAGCTTACCGATACCCAGAATGGCGTTGAGTTGGACTTTCCACTGACCGCCGACAGCAGCCATGTTTTGAGCAGCGCTCGCGTCACCGGCAAACATAGCCAGACTGGCACCGACAGCAACCGCCGTCAGCACAGCAGCATGCTTTTTGGACATATACATAGATAAAGCCCCTCTTTCTTATTGTTTTTATGCAGGTCTTTAGCAGAACTTCAATATAAGCTAAATCAAACTCTTTGTATTGGCAATAGGCATGTAAACAAAAAATCTGCTTACATGCCTTAGTTAACTAAATCAGTAAACTGATTCGATAACGCAATCACCAGCGTTCAAGTTTCCGGCGCCATCAAGACCTTTAACAACACCAACACCTGGCATGTTATCGCCGACCTTGTAGCTATTGAAATCACCGGCACTTGAGACCACACCGAACGACTTACCTGCGTCGTAAACGGCGTTCAGAGTGAATTTGCGGCACTGCGCTACCGGCGTTGGCTTCGCCTTAACCTCAGGCTTAGGCTGAACCTCACGCTTAACCGGCGCCTTCTTGGCCTCAGCCTTCGGCTCTGGCTTAGGCTCTGGCGCAGCCGCAGCCTTGGAAGAAGACGACCACTCTTCGGCCACGGTGTCGATGTAGTACTTGTCGCCGAGCAGCAGCAACGAGCCTTTCTCCAGGACTTCGGTGATCTTGAAGTTACCCTTCACGGTGCCGATGTTCTCACCCTTGAACATGGTGAACACGCGACCGTTCGAGACCTTCTTGACGATGGACATATCGCCATTTGGCGTCGTGTTGACCACCTGGAGCCCTGGGATACGCGTACGACCTTCGGTAAGCGGATTGGCAGGGGCCACCGCAGCAGGAGTATCGTTCGTTCCGGCTGGAGCCGCAGAAGGGGAGGTGGCTTGGGCGACGACGGGCTTAGCCGCAGGCTTGAGACTCTCTTTGATCTCAACGACCTGCTCAGACAGAACAATCTGCGCTTCGCGGGACTTCTCAACCACTTTAGAGAGCTTGCTGAGCGCCTGGGTGAGAGCAGCATTGTTTTTCTGCAGCTCTTCGGTCGTTTGCTGCTGTTCAGCAATTAGCTTCTTCAGCTCCTCCTCATGAGCAGACACCACCGGAGGCAGGGGTACCGGCACCGGAGCAACCTGTACAGCGACAGGAACGGTTTCAAAGCCCTGAGGTTTAACTTCAGTCAGGTTAAGCACCTGAGCAGCTGACTTCTCAGGAGTAACAACCGCTGGCTTAACCTCACGGGCCTCGGCAGAAACAACAGGTTCCTGCTGTCCGCCACCGAAGTCGACTTCCGGTGCTGGGTCGTGTTTAACCGGCGCCGGGGTGACTTCGCTGGAGGAGTCGGTCATGTCCTCGCTCATAGGCGGATTCGTGACCTTGTAAGCCGTGACACCGACGCCTACGACGCCCAGAACCGCTACACCACAGATCGCCATACCGAATGGGGTTTTCAGGAATGGCTTTGGCTGCGCTGGAACTTGGTTAGCCGGAGCGTTGTGCGCCTGGGTTTCGTCGTGTTGAGCCGATTGGTCAGGCTCGAAATCCGACACGGGCTCATCAGGGAAATGGTCATCAGACTGCAAAAACGCCTGATCATCATTTTGGGGCGTGTCGCTGTATTCATCGGCAAATTCAGCACCGAACTCGTCATGCTGGTTTTCAGCCGGAGTCGTTGGAATGTCAAACGGATCGTCTAATTCATTGGTACTCATGAGTACTCCAGCCAACAGCGTGTCAATTTATGGATATTAATCATCTTTGCAAGTCAATACAACAGAGGCCAAATGATTGGCCTCTATTGCCCTGGAGGCTACATTTCTTTGTCCAGATCGACTTCCTGCATGAACATGATGATGATGTTCTTGTTCGGCTCGACGGTCACTGTTGGTGGACGATCAAACTCTTTCTGGAAAATCGGAGACATTTTCCGGCCAATCTCACCGATACCCACTTTGACTTGCGACGAGGAATCCGGCAGAGGATCCTTCGTCTGAGACGAGGAGCCGTCCGTATTGGTCGTGGTTTGCGTGCCAGAGAGCGCATCGCCATAACCCTGAACGAAGGACGAGATGAAAAGCTTCGAGTAACGTTCAAAGGTGTGGTTGTCGACGCCATCAGCGATAGCCGAACGGTAGGTATCAGGATCCAGGGCAATCGCATTGACGTTGTAGCTACGTCCTTTGAGGCTCATGCTCGTAAAGGTCAACATGGCCTTTTCGCCGGTACGCTTCGGCTCACCGGTCAACACAGCGCCTTCCAGACGACCTTTCTCGATAGACACTGCACGGATCGGGCTGATCTCGTCAGTGTTAACTCCAATCTGGAGCACCGAGTAGAAGGTTTGGCCCACAGGGATCTTCCCGGTAGCGACCGGCGCCCTAACGGTAGCCTTGGCAATTCGCTCACTCGGGTAGTCCAGTTCGTCCTCAACCTCTTCCTCGTCCTCGACAGCCTGAACCGCACGTGTCTTCTTGTGGAGTGCCACCTGTGGCTGCTCGCCACGAAGAGAGCGTTGAGCGGAACCCTGAACAGGCTCGTTAACGTTGGAGTTGCCGGTCAGGTATTGCTCGTAGCCGCCACTCGAGGACGATCCGCCAGACGACCCGGATACTGACCCACGGGCGCCGGCTTTACCGCCAGCTTCGTTTGCCATGGCATCGTAGTTCGGAGTCGGCAGAGGTTTTGCAGCCTTCAAACCCGTGATCGCGGAAGACAATGCGGTCTCGTAGTCCGCGTACTGGGCTTTCTCAGCGTCCAGGAACGACTTCCAAGGGTTTTCCTGGAAGACAGTCTGGGATTGCCTGGCAGCCTGGCTTTGCTGCTCACGCTGCGAAGCCTCTTCGGTTTTACGACGCTCAGCCTTCAGCATGTCGAGCTTCGACTGCGCGGACTCAACCGGCTTAACGGGCTCTGGAGGCTTAACCGTCTCTTGATCCAGGCGTAACCGGATCTCGTCCACATGACTTGTGTTTTTCTTGAGCGCCGTTTCAGCACGGTTCTCTTCGTCTTGCTTGTAGATCTGGCCAACAGCCGATTTGTCGTCAAAACGGACTTTATCCAGCGGCTTGTCGCGACTGATTTCTTCTTTGGATGGCGGCAAGTTCAGCTTCGCAACACCATCGCTGTTGGTAGGGGCCCCAGAGCTGCCAAGGCGGATAAACGAGTAGCCAACCACTCCGACGATACCGACGACGGTAAGTCCAAGCATCATCCGGGCTTTGGGCGAGATGTTATTTTTAAGATTACCCAAGGTGCTCATTTATTATTGTTCCTTGTCGAAAACGCTTCTAGCTCTACGGATTTCCGTCGAGAAGACGGACTCAATTGTTCCGCCCTTCCTCTCACCATTCACAGAGACCGTGATGTACGGAGTAGGGGAGACCTTGTAGAGGTATCTGCCCGTAGGTGAAACGGAGCTACTGATTGGAGGCGGTAACAGCAACCGGCCAGGCAGCGCGAGGTAGAGGTATGAACCGTCGTACCAGGACTCTGCATTCGGGATACCCGCTACGCGCAGCGGCTTACTGCCGGCAGGCGCGTTACCCCCTTGCAACCTTACGAGCTCAGGTGACACGTTCTCGATCTCGTTTTGATAGATCGGCATGATCTCGGCGTTAGGCCCAAGACGAGGCAGTGTTACCGTCATACGCCCATCGACCGTAGACTCCGTGCCCTGCAGCAAAACAGGAATCGAAGCTGATAGGCCTTCCAGGACTACAGAAGCGTTGGACTGCTTGTAATTTCGACTGAGGGTAAAAGAGGCGATGTGCCTGGTCTCACCCATGATGCGCTTGGAGAACGATTCACTATCGCCGACGACACCATCCTTACGGATCGGCCAAGGTTTGCCAGAAGAATCGTAGAACTCGACCTGGGCCGAATAGCCTGGCGCGACGGAAATCGATAGGGGTTTATTGGCATCCGGATCATAGGTGATGTTACGAATCCGGAAGGAAGTATCGCCATTTATTGGCTCGTTCGTGGCCTTCTCGACCTTTGCGAGCTTTTTTCGCAGGGCGCTGATCTCATCCGGCTCAAGAGGCATTTCTTTGCGAATGACTTTCTCTTTCGCCTTGCGCACCTCTGAGATGTCGAGCAATTTCCTGAGATCCTTCATCTGCTCGGCCTCATAAAGAGTACCGGTCAGTGCGGATTTCTTACCCGCCGTCATGTCTTTATCCCAATTGCTGACATCGTTGGGATTGATCTTCAACTCTTGCTCAGGTCGTTCAGCGGCAGCAGCCCCCAGCGCCTTGTCGAAAGTATCGGCAGCATGCGAGAGCGTCCCATAAAGGGTTAAAGCCATCGCAATCACCAGCGGCGACTTACGCATCTAGTAGACCTCCGGATTGAACATTGGCAGTACATCGAGTGTACAAGCATAATGCTCGTCAATTTACATCAATCCTTTTTGGAAATAAAGAAATTAAAACCCCCGACTAAGCGGGGGTTTAAACAACTCAGAGAAAGAAACTAGCGATTTGTCATCACTATCTTGGCAATGCCCAATCCTTGTACGTTATCCAAGACCGAGCGGCGTTCTACAGCAACAGTGAATCGCACTTTCTTGGAGTACTCCTTACTCTGCGTTCTGAAGGTTAAGACCGCATCAGCCTGCATGCGCCAAGTGTAGATTCCGGTGTCAGGGGAGGGCGCCGGTTTCGCGTACAGGACAGGGGTATGGTCAAGAGTCAAACTCATGATCATTCTGCCATCATTAACTACGTCCATGTGCCCAGAGCTTTTCATCTCCGACAGGAACTGTTCACGACCGCTTGGCGTAAACCATTGCATCGTCGTTTCACTCAACCTGGTATTCATGTTGGTGAAGTTGAAGCTGAAAGTGTCGACCAGGGCATTCTGCATCCACTGCGCAACCACTTCATCTTTCTGGTTAGGTTGACCCAAGGGCCACAACTTAATCAGAGAACCGTTCTTGTCAGTGGCGAAGTACACGCGCTCGTTCTTGGCCGTAAAACCAAGATAAGCAACGAAGACCTGAAGCACCAGGGCAATCAAGGCGATGCCGGCAGCGACGTACATCTTCTTGTTGCCATCCCTGTAGTAGTCGTTGCGGTGCACAACGTCTTCACGCCCCGTAGACGGCGCAGGCCCCTTAGAAACAGGTGCCCCAGGCTGCCTGGCAGGAGGTCTGGCTTGCGCAGCAGCTTGAGGACGAGGCGCAGCAGGTTTGGACTGAGTGGCGACTGAGTCGCTCTTATTATTCATGCTGAGTAACCTGGATCGGAGGGAGATCAATGATTTGACCTTCCTGGGTTGTTATATAAGCCGTAGGGGAGGGAATCGTTAAGTAGGCAACCGCGCCCAGCAACAAGACCACAGAGCCAATGATTGTGCTCCAGTAAACGAGGCTGACCGAAAACCGGTAACGATCACGAACTTCCTCGAAGGTAGGTTGAGCCTCGATGTAATCACCAGCCTCATCGCTCATTTGCTTCAGGAAAGCTTCAGCAGCAGATTTTCTTTCTTTGGCGTCTTCCTGCGGGAAGAGTTGCTGCTTAACAGGCTTGGGTATCTTCATTCAAAGATCCTTCGTTCTTGTTCTTATGCTTGAAGAATACCACCAAGGCAGAGTTTAGTAATTCACAGATTAATCCATGGATTACAAAACCAAAAGTCACGCGCAATCCAACCGTGCATAACACCTGTAAATCCAAGCCTTTTCTGACGTGCAAACCTAACGAGCAACACGAAGATTTTCTGCACTCTATGAATGTGAGGAAAAATCCAATTCGCAGTCCCATTCTGCGACATTTAATTGGGTTCGCAGAGCATAAGTGCAGATAAATCAGGGTTTCGCAGAGGATGAGTGAGGTATTCCAGGAAGGTGATGCAGAGCTTCAAATCTTGGCAATAAACGAGTGCAAACCTGCCGGCTTTTCACGGAGAGTTTTTGATATTAAATTGATAGCTCAATGCCTGGAATTGACCTTCAGGATTTCGACTGAGAAGGGGTCATCGAGTAGAACGGTAGGTATGTATTGACACGCAGAGTCCGGGTGCGAGGTTTTTGAGGGTTTGCTGAGCGCTAAAGTCGATTCGCACTCGAAATGGGCCCGCTTAAAGCCAAAGGCGTCCTGCTTTGAGCCCGCATGGGCTCGTATGGAGCCGGTACTGGCCCAAGCCGAGCCAGCAGGTTTTAAACCGGAGAAAAGGAGCGGTGATCCTGGAGGGCCGCACCCTCATTTTAGTTATAATTTATATAATTCATACAATAATTATAAGACTTATAACCTACCCAACAGTTTGGAGAGCATCAAGTCGTGTTTTTTGGGCTTTTTGGATGGCGGCTTCTATCCCATCCTCTGAAATGGGGAATCTCACTCTTTTGGGCTTTCCTTCAGACTGGAAACTGGCGACCACATACAGCAAGCGCCCTCTGTGATAGCCATAGGACAAGCCAGGGGGAAGGGTTGGGAGCAAATCACCAGTCTCAGGGTGTCTGTGCTCCTTCTTGACCTTACGACGCTTAAGCTGGTGAACCCGCTCCATAACGGGAATACCAAACCTTCGCAGATGCTCCTGGTCTCTCCATACCCTGGCAGCTGCTTTGGCGTCGGCAAGGGTTCTGTAGTTGCGGATAGGGAAATGCTGGAGGGAGGGTTGATCATCCCCACGCTCAATCTTGATCCTAACGGTTCCCTCGCACACCGTTAGGTATTTATCGCTGACTGAGCCACCTTCAGGCATGTTACTGGGCATCGACAGTCCTCTCTGGGTTCAGAGCCATGTTTGCCATATCGTCGTAACCGACCCCTGAACCGAGCTCAAGGACTTCGCGATCACCTACCAGGAGGGTTGGAACCCCTTTAAGGTCGATGCTGCTGGAGAGGGCCTTGGAGGCTTCGATCTTGTAATTGACCTGCGGAGAGTCGATCAGGGACATAACCTGACCGACATCAGCAGCAAAGGCGGAGTTCGACTGGCTCTCTACGGAGAGAATGCCACTGGCAAGGAGGCGCTGAAGCTCGTCAGGGGTTCGAGGGAGGTTAGCTTGGATCGCCTTCATCATTCTGATGTGGCCGGCCTGGCTGTAACCCAGAGCTTCGAGGGCATAGAACAATCTGGCGTGGAGTTCCCAGGTTGGATTCAGAGCAGCTGGGATGTAAGCCACACTTCCTGATTGGCCCTGGTCGGAGCCAGGGCTAGCCGTGGACGAAGCACCGATGTCCCTGATCCTCTCTTCTACCTTTAGGCAGTGAGCGCACCCGTACCAGAAGAAGAGGGAGGAGTCTGCCTCAGCTACGACCGGGGAGACGGTGCGAAAGTGCGAGGACGTGGACGTCGCTTCTTGGTTGGAGGCGGAGTAGCCAAGCCAGAACAAGCCACCCCCAACAATCATCATCGCGAGGCCAGCTGTCATGAATCGTTTTCCGCGACTTTTGCTCAAAGCAACATCCTCATTATTAACCGTCAAAGACTATCCAATAGTTGCCTAACTGACAAGTTAACAATGACTTACGAGGAACCAATTCGGCGCGTTAGCGCGGCTAGGAAGCCCAGCCACCGAAAATGTTAATTTGAAATCATTTTGAGCCATTCGGCGCGTAGCGCGGCTAAAGCTTCTGTGCTGCGCGGAGCGCGGCTCTGCTTTTTGCACTTCGGCGCGATAGCGCGGCTAGGGGCCCATGGGGAGACGGCTATCGAGAATTATTACCAACAAGCCATAAAGGGTGATGAGGGATGCCGAGAATCGGCCAGCCCGATGGGTCAAAAACACAACATGTAGCGTGGTATATCAAAACGGAAGTACGACATGTGGTGGGTTGCTCAAAAAACGAGCAGCGCGAACAGTATTTGAGGTCAAAATCTTAGCTGCAGCCTATCGGCTGCAAAGAATCCGATTACTTCCCGGCCCCTTGGGCCACCACATCCCCTCAAGCTCTCTCAAAAATTCCTAAACAAGATCAAAAGCTGAGATCCGTTGCTTCATGCAACGTGCCCGCCAGGGCAAATCTGTGTGATCGGAACGTAGTGCTTTGTTGTGTCAGGTAGGGAAGCGTCGTCTGGAGGAGAGCTGCTTGGATTTTGAAATCAATATATACACTCCGTTTTCAAAAAAAGAATTCAAGGGGGCCCCCTCAAAAATAATTGAAAAAAGATGAAAAAAGTCCGAATCAGGCTGAAAGTATGTCTCTAGAGGTGTACAATGATGTCAATCCACTATTCTTGTGGCCAGCTATCAGTGGTGAACGCAGCGCTCGATCCAGGAACGTAAATGACCTTTTCCAAGACCTCGTGTGAGGGTGAATTCGGCTCGGCAGAAATTCTGTCGATGCAGATCGCTCGCTGATCAGGTTCTCTACATCTCGAGCAACGCCCTGGCATGGCCAGGCTGCGAAATAGTTGGTGCACGACAGCACCTTGACCCTGGCCAATGAATTGGCGACCAGGTAGGAATTGATATTGTGGACATGACGTACGTAGATAAGCGCCTTCAACAGGTGACGGCTGGTATTGCGGCTGCCGGCTTGACGGTCGCCTCGGTATCCGCGAGATCGAGCATCCCCGACAACTGTGGCCCCTTCACGGTTATCTTTAACATCGGCGTTCTCGAGGGTGGCTCTCGTTATGGCGTCAGCATGCTAGGTCACGGAGTCATGGTGATCGAAGACTACAGCGGAGAGAGTCCGGTCATCCTGCGCCGGTTGTCGACCGCAGCCCAGGCCATCGACATCCTCCTGGCACTCACCCACAATAATCTCTTCGTTCACCTCGAAGGGAAGAAAGTGGCATGAAAGAGAATCTGTCTGAGGCTTTGGCTGTCAGGCTGGCTGAGATCTGTCTGGGCATGGGGTTGGATGACACGGACGAAGACCTGCTGTGGAAGTACGTGGCAAGTCTGGGTAAGGGAGCTCGCCTGGCCAGGCCGATTGCTGCGGTGCTGGATCAGAAGGCTGAGTTCGACCCGGTGATAGTCGAGGGGTACAACTGGAGGGCCACGATGCCAGAGCGCTTCTATACCCCAGAGAGAATGGTGAAATCCCGTTGGGGATTCGGTTTAAGGGCCAGAGGTACGATGGAATCTGGCAGCACCGGGCTGTACACCAGATCGGCAGAGGCCTACACCACCGATCTCACCCAGCGGCTGGGTAGGGCATGCTTCGAGAACTGGAGGGATGAAATCACTGCCTGCCTGCGTCCAGATGGCAGGAATTGGGAGCCGCCAACCGATCAAGACATCCAGCTCCAGCTCCACGTAAAGGTGGCTTCTTTGTCGGAGAAACTCCGTCAATTGATGTGAATCGTTGCCACGGCTTGGCTGGCTGGGGGACAATGGCTCTCAAAGAGGGGTGACGAACCCCGTTCTGATTTGTAATGGAAGTCCAGTTCCTGGATTTCCTTATTTTTTCTGGAGAGAGCAATGCTTACTTGGGATGAAACTGAAACCAAGGAACCCACCGCAGGCCAACAGCACGGCAAGATCGATGTCGTCAGCCTCGCAATGCAAAACCTGAACAACCTGGACATCGACGCCGGCGAGCAGGAGCTCGATGAGAGCTACAAAGGTCGCGTTGAGGTTGATCAGAAGCGCATGATCAATGCCCGCGCTGACGTAAACCAGCTTGTCCCGTTCAAGTATGAATGGGCCTGGCAGAAGTATCTGGATGGTTGCTCCAACCACTGGATGCCCCAAGAAGTGAACATGACCGCTGACATCGCCCTGTGGCGCTCAGCAGATGGCCTCAGTGAAGACGAGCGCCGAATCGTCATGCGCAACCTGGGTTACTTCTCTACCGCTGACTCCCTGGTGGCCAACAACCTGGTACTGGCGGTTTATCGACACATCACCAACCCAGAATGCCGTCAGTACATCCTTCGCCAGGCCTTCGAAGAAGCGATCCACACCCACGCATACCAGTACTGCGTGGAGTCCCTGGGTATCGACGAAGGCACCGTCTTCAACATGTATCATGAGGTTCCATCGGTAGCCCGTAAGGCTGCGTGGAGCATCAAGCACATGCAGGACATCAACGACCCGACCTTCAAGACCGGTACCGTTGAGGCTGATACCCAGCTGCTCAAGAACCTGATTGCGTACTACTGCGTTACCGAAGGCATCTTCTTCTACTGCGGCTTCACCCAGATTCTTTCGATGGGCCGTCGCAACAAGATGATGGGCGTCTCTGAGCAGTTCCAGTACATCCTGCGCGATGAGTCGATGCATTTGAACTTCGGCATCGATGTCATCAACCAGATCAAGCTGGAGAACCCGCATCTGTGGACAGCTGAACTCCAGGCTGAGGCCACCATGATGATCGTGGAAGGCACTCTGCTCGAGATCGCGTACGCCAAAGACACCATGCCTCGCGGTGTGCTGGGCATGAACGCAGAGATGATGGAGGAGTACTTGAAGTTCATTGCCAACCGTCGTCTGTCACAGATCGGCCTGGCGAATGCACTGGGTGAGGCCTCCAACCCATTCCCGTGGATGAGCGAGATCATGGACTTGAAGAAAGAGAAGAATTTCTTCGAGACGCGTGTCATCGAGTACCAAACGGGTGGAGCGCTGTCCTGGGACTGATCACCAGGATCTGATCCGCAAGCACCCTGGGCGAGAGCCCAGGGTTTTTTGTGTCTGGTTGGAGGGAAAAGCGTTGTTCGACATCCATCTGCAATTCAACGCAATGATTGGTGTGCACCGGGCGTGGGTTCAGAGCAGCTGGAGGGGAGAGGGCTGTGATGGTGGTAGCATTTTTGATTGGCATATATTGACAGCGTGTCAAAGAATCACTAATTTGCTCTAAAGGCTCCCGCTACCAAGGAGCCTTTTTTGTTGTTCGTAATCAGTTAATTTACTTGCTTTATTTTGAATGATAATGAATATTTCTTAATCGTCAACTGCCACTCAGAGGTTCAACTCTTTCCCGAGCTTGCGAATAATTCCTTCATCCACTTTTTGGCCCGGAATTACGTCACAAAGCGACATTCTTCCTTCGCTGTTCAGCTGGTAAAGCAAGGAGATATTTTTGTCTGTTGCCTGGGCAGGAATCACCCGCAGCACGACAAGGGCGTGATCACCAGAGCTCAGCTTGATGCTCGAGACGCGCACCAGATCAACGGAAGCCCCCGGTCTAGACAGCTCGGTGTTGAACTCCTTGTCGAAGCGATTACCCGCTACCTTGGCAACCTCGGCTTTCATCCCCTCAAAGCCATCCTCTGGAAGATTGATCAGCTCCTGGTAACCACAGCTGTCATCGATCTGCTCTGGGAGCTTGGTCGTAAGAATGTTCTTCCAGGAAACACCTTTCTCCCGATGCTGTGACATTTGAACTAAGAGATCTCTTGCGGCAGTTTGCGCGTGTCTTTCAGTTGCCTTTTCGAAATCACCGCTGTGAGCTCCAAATGGCAGCAAAAACAATGCTGTGAACAGGGTAAAACGCTTCATAAAGAGCCTAATTTACTTGACAAATTGGTGCTCCAATTTAGAATCAAAGCTACGAAATTACAAGTTTTAGGAAAGCGACCTGATGAGCGCCTCGAAAATCACCATAGCAGCATTTTCTGCCCTTTTTTTAGGGGGCTGTGCGTCTGGTGGATACAGCGAGCCGACTCGGATGGAAGCAGCCCGAGTGCTTGATGTGCACCAGGTTGCCAGCAATGGCAGCTGGGCTCCAGGCGCTGCAATTGGTGGGGTCGCCGGTATTTTGACAGGTGGTGGCCACTCAACAGAATCGAAGGTCATACGTGGAGCCGGAGGAGCCCTCATCGGGGCTGCCATCAACAAGGTTCTCACCACTGGCAACACCCATACCAGTCTTGTTCTCGAGACGGGTAAGGGTCAAATGATGCAGGTCGACCATGATGCCAGTGATTTGGTGCCGGGCGATTGTGTCGTAATCAATACACGATCTGACGGTGACGTCAGCATTCAAAGAACCAGTGCAACCCAATGCCAGTTCTGACAAGGATACGGAAATGAGCTCTACCATCAAATGTGAAATCCCCATCCAGGATGGGTTCGAGAAGCCGTGTACTGCGGTCTTCAACTCTGCCTGCGTGTTTCTGATCGCGGACGACATGCCACTGGGGGCTGAGCTCCCGGATGAATTCTTCGTGGAATTCGAAGGCAATCGCTTCAGCGTCCGCAAGGAAGGTGAAGAGCACGTGGTGCTGGACGAAGACAGGCCCGCGTTTACGGCACTGGTGTTCGGATGAAAGCTCATCAGCAGTCCTCGGGTCATATCGGCAGTACAAATGCGATGATCATGGAGCTGCTGGGCGGTCTTTCTGAAGACCAGGATCTGCCGGCGTTCAATCGGACAGCTGAAGCGATGACCTTTCACGGGAAAACCGCAACGGTGAGTTTCGACCTGAAAAATGCATCGGTGCAGATCTACTGCAAGGGTCAAAAAACTAGCGTTTACGACAGCCAAAATCCGAAACAATGCCAAAATATTGACTTCGCTGAGCAGCTTGGGATGGAGGCGATTTCTGAAATGATTGCTGCCACCAGTGCACAGTCGGAAAAAGGTCGCGCTTACATGCTGGCAAAGCTCGCCAAGCGTCCTTGGTAACCATAGGAGTGGTCTAAATGGGCTCTATTTCAGCAGCTGCATCGTCTGCCGGTTCATTACGGGCAGCGGTTTTTAACCACATGTGTGAGGTTTCTTGCCTCAGTGCGCATGCGGCCCACGAAATTCTAGGCCGGTTCCCGGAATACCGACCCGCCAAGGATGATCCAAAGCATGCATTTTGGAAGCAAAACGCTCGCGAAATGCTCCAGGAATTGCAGAAATGCGAGGAGGCCCTGGTTGGATCGATTCACTGATACCCACTACGCTCGACTCAAAAGCTCTTTTCAGGGCTTTTTTGCTGTCTGGTGGTTCGAAATTCACTGAATTGTTTGGATGTCATTACCAAACGACCGGTGAGAAATGGCAGCATCAGCGGGATCTTAAAATGCCATATCAGCCAGTACGGGCGGCGTTTTAGTCAGCCCGGTAACAGCATTGTCAATGCAGACATGAATTGAAAAGGGGTTGTATTTTGTTAAAGAAAGTTGCACTGATGGCACTCTGCTTTACTGCGTCAATTAATGCCTCCAGTGTGAGTGCCGAACCGCATTTTGCCGACTCATTCCAGGAGGCGAAGCGGCAGGTCATGAGGATCTACGGCGATCACCTGGTCGATCAGTACTGTGGTTGTACCTTCAACAGCAAGAAGCAGGTGGATCTGGCCAGCTGCGGCTACGAGCCCAGGAAGAACCTCAAGCGGGCCGAGCGTATCGAGATCGAGCATGTCATGCCCGCAGAGTCGATAGGCCGGCAGCATGCCTGTTGGAAACAGGGCGGAAGAGAGTTTTGTAACCAAACAGACAAGTCCTTCGCCAATGCTCACAACGACCTTCACAATTTCATGCCGGTCGTAGGTGAAGTAAATGGCGACAGGTCGAATTTTCGCTACAACGAGGTGCCACAGGGCTATGGGCAGTACGGTGCCTGCAAGTTCAAGGTCGACTTTGCTGGCCGTAGTGCAGAGCCGCCACCGAGCCTGAAGGGCGATTTGGCCAGGATCTCCCTGTACATGCGCGACCAGCACGGCATCAAACTGTCTAGACAGCAGGAGCAGCTGTTCTCAGCCTGGAACAAGATGGATCCGGTGGACAGCTGGGAACTGGAACGTGACCGCAGGATCGCTAGGATTCAGGGCAACAGCAACCCATACGTCACGGGCAAGGCCGCAGCCCCTGTCGCCCCGTCTGACCTCAGCAAGCCATTCCCGCAAGAGAAGCTGATCCTGACCCAGGCAGAGCCCGTAAAGGCTGCTACGGTCACCAAGGCTGTCGGGGGAGGGTGTGAGCAGCTGAAGAGCTGCAAGCAGATGAGCAGCTGTGAGGAAGCGAAGCATCAGCTGAACGTCTGCGGGAACACGAAGATTGACGGTAACCGCGATGGCGTACCGTGTGAGGCGCTCTGCCGGTAATTCTTTAGGGCAATAAAATACCCGGACTGTTCGCGACCCCAGTCCGGGTTCTATCTGTCTGCCCTGACAGAATACATTCCCTATGTAGCGAGATCAGCAGCCTTAAACGCTGACCTTCGCCTGGTTGGGCTTGGCAGCACCCGGCCTTTGAAAGTGAATTTTGATGACGTTATCGCCCATGCTGGTCGTCACGGCCTTGCCGTTGAACGCAGGATCCTGGGTTTTCTTGGCATCTTTGCTGCTGGTAATCTCACCGATCACCAGGTCTTTGAAGAGCGAGATAACACGGGTGTCGTCTTGCAGCCGGGAGGTATTGTTGACCAGTGCACGGGCCAGCAGCATCGACAGATCTTCAGGGTTTTTCCGCATGTCACGGCGGATGCCGGCAGCGAGTTTTGCTATCAGATCTTCGTGCTGACACATAGCGATCATGTCGCTGGACTTGAGCTGATCCTCATCAGACGGCTTGTTGATCAAGCTGTCGATCAACATCTCGTCCTTAATGGCCTGATCAGCCGCCTCCAGGCGGGATTCAGCGCCGATCTGGAGCAGAGACATCGACTCACGATAGTAGATCGCGATGCTGGCTAGCTGGGCGCGGGTGAGCTCTGCGTGATAGAGGTCACCGTCTGCCTCAAGCTTCTCAAGCTTATTGAACAGAGGGCCGAAGGCTTTTCCCAAGCCGGCCATCTGAAGCAGCACACGGTCACCGCCGAAATCGCTCTTTGAAGCTGAGCTCACGAACTCCGTGACCACCTCATTCATCGGCTTTAGGGTCTTGACGACCTGATTCATAATTTCGCGTGGGGCAGACATGTAAATCCAATTCATCCTGATTAGTTTTTGCTGCGGGGCGCTTCCTAGACCGTTCGTACGTGACGCCAATTATTCGCCGGTAAAACCTCGTGGCGTGATGCCAATTTAATGCCGGGTCGAAAAATATACCGAAGCTGTTACAGAGGGTCAAATAAAATTTCCGCGATGATGGAACTCATCCGGAGCCGCTCTGTCCAAGCCACCTTTTCCCAAAACTGACCACGAAGGTCAACTTTTTTCAAGAAAATGGTGACACGACCCATATGGTGCATTTATAACTATGTATTGACAACAACTAATAAAGGTTTTGCCTTCATGGCCAAAGATTTTGAGATTTCGCAGGTTGCGCAGGGCAACGGCATGTACATCGACATCCGTGGCAAGGAAGACGGTAAGTTCACCGCTTTCCTGGCCGATGTGGTCGACAACGTGCGTCAGCCTACCCGCATGGGCTTCCTGGATCTGGTCAAAACGGCCAATCCGTTCATGACCATCCGTGCTCCTATCCGCGAAGTCGGTGAAGACGGTCAGTTCCTGACCAGGCCCCGTCAGAAGGACGGGAAATTCATCGATGCCAAGGGCAAGCCAGTCGAGACCGAAGCCGAGGCCGGTCGTGAGTACGTCTACAAGACGCAAAAGGACGACTCCTCAAAGTTGGTTTATGGCCAGGTTGCCGTGATCAACGTCAAGAACACCAAGCAGGGCGGCGAGCCTACTGCTATGACGTTGTTCAACACCAAGGTCTACTCGGACGATGACGCCCTCAAGTGCGAGCGTGTCTACTTCAAGATGAGCCAGATTGACCAGGAGACCGATGCCGGCAAAGCTGAGCACACGGCTCTCAAGGCCACTCTGAACGGCATGCGCAAGGATCTGGGCGAGTGGAGAACCTTCTTCCTGGGCAAGGGTGCTGACACCCTGCGCGAGATGGGTTTCGAAATCCGCGAGCGCGAGAAGAACGACGGCCCATCACCGAGCTGATAGCCGTAGAGAAAGGGAGCCTCCGGGCTCCTTTTTTCTTTTCGAAAAAACAATGAATATGTATTGACCAACCGGTATAGCATCCCTATACTGTGAACCGTGAGCTGATGACAACGAATCAGCAGCTAGACGAAACCAACGCGAGGAACACCGTAATGTCTCTGAACATCCAAATCGTATTCGGCAACCTGACCAAGGCAGCTACCATCCAGAAGATGGGCGAGCGTGACAAGCTGTCCTTCACCATGGCCGACAACAACGGTGACTTCACCGAATACTTCCCGGTGTCCGTCTGGGGCAAGTCTGGCGCGTTCGACAAGGTTGCTGTGCACCTGGTCAAGGGCAAGTTCGTTACCGCCAAAGGTAAGCTGGTATGGCTGGAGCAAGGCGAGTCCAACGGCGTCAAGTACGACAACGTTCTCGTCGACTGCCTGGGTGCTCGTTCCGTCAAGCTGGGCCCGGATGGCAAGGGTGCTGAACCGTCGAAAGACAAGTCGCAGGACGCTCCAAGCCCACTGACCGAAGAGCAGCAAAAGCAGGCTGACGCGGCTCTGGCGCAGGCTCCACAGCCGGCTCCGGACGTTGACCTTGAAGAAGACGATATCCCTTTTTAGTCGATAATCATTCTCATTTGAGAATGAATCGAGTCTAACATAAAGCCCTGATTTTCAGGGCTTTTTTGTGCCTTGAATTCTGTGATTTACACATTTTTTTATCCGTATCCCTGGATCAACAGGTCAAAACCGAGCCAAACGATTGCCATTAATTGCTTCAGCCTGGGCAGTCGTGTATTTTTGAGAAAATAATGGTCAATTTATGCAATATGTTGTTGACCAACGAGTATAGGATCTCTATACTTTAATTGTGAGTCGGGAACAGACCTGACCATCAACCAACGCGAGCGAGGAGTTTCAATCATGGGTCAATTCACTATTCTGACTGGTATGGTAACCGACGGCACCCGCTGGAACGAAGCGGGCGACCAGGACGCGGTTAACTTCACTCTGGTGACCAGCGAATCGCGCAAGCGCAAAGACCCCAAGCCGGGTGAAACGCCGTACGAGCAGTTCCCTCAGTTCCACAAGATGGTGCGCTTCACCAAGAAGGGCTCCGGTGCCAAGCTGGCTGAAGCTCTGAGCAAGGGCCGCGCTGTGGAAACAGTGGGCGAAGTGCGTACCGGTAAAGATCGTCCAGGCGAAGACCGTGCCGGCAACAAGTGGATCTACCGCAACAAGCATGTTCAGGTAGAAGAGCTGAACTTCACCAACAAAGCGAAAGATCAAGCCGCTGCCTAATTCAAGGTAGCTGACCAAGGGGGTTGCCGAAAGGCTTCCCCCATTTTTGCGTTTTAAAGGAGATGTAAATGAGTCTGAAGAAAGCCCGTCCCCTGGTCGATGAGTGGCTGGCCGGTGATGATGCGAAGCGTACCAGCGTTGTGCAGTCGCTGAAGGGTTCCAAAGCCATGCTGGACTTCCTCCAGTGCCTGGGTGCGGTCGTTCCCCAGAAGAAGTAAGCACGGTACACGCCTGTTGCATTGCAGGGGGATCGCTACTACTGCGCAGCAGGCTACGCTCCAACGATGATGCGGTATTACAGAATCGAGTACACGAATGGCCTATATTGACAATCTTGACGAAAATGAACTTCGCATCACCGGTGTCATGGTGGGCGAATCCAAGACTTTCCCTCACCGCGACAACCTCCTTACCCTCAGCATCTCCGCCAGGTCTTACGGAAAAACCTTCTACGAAGACAAGCGCGAATCCCGTCGCGAGCGCCTGATGATCGAGCTGCATGACAATGCTGCCGAAAAGGCCGAGTACTACCGGGCCGGCGACATCCTCCACATCAAGGGCCAGCTGGTCACACGCCGGTGGGAAGACTCTCACAACGTGCAGCACATCCGTACCGTTATCGTGGTAGACGACCCTCGTAAGATCAACAAGATCTCCGAGCACCGTCCTCAAGCCTCCTGCGCCGTTGCAGAGCAAGACCAGGATCAGGACAGATCGGAATCCGATCAGGTTTAACTGCCTCCAGCTGATCAAGCCCCCTTGTGAAACATAAGGGGGTTATTGCCTTCCCCAATCGGTATATTCAAGGTATACTCATAACTCGTACCAACGCCGGGTTATGTCATGCTTACTCCCACACCTGCTGTAGACCTCATCGTTTCCTCACTTGTCGATGACCAGGGCGAGATGATCAGCGTGCGTTGCACTCCCCATGGGTTTATGGGGGATGTGATCACCCTGCGGTACAACCGCAAGCGTTCCGCTCCGATTGACCGTGGCCAGGTGAGCTTTGAGCACACCTCTATGCGTGATCCTCAGGTGAGCGAGTTAACAGCAGCTGCATGCTTCGTTGAAGCCTATGCCTTCCTGATTGACCTCGGGAAGTGGGTTGTTGATCAACGGCTGTCTGGTACCGGCGTACAGCGGATCGAGCAACTGATCCAGCGTATGGGTTCAATCGATCAAAAGGTGGCTTGATATGGCTCAGAAAGACCTTCCAACATCGTTCACCTGCACAGGGTGCAACCAGGTTCATGAGCTTGGTGCCTGGGTGTGTGCTCATTGGTATGAAACCATCACCCACAACTGTGACTGTGGTGCCAAGCATGACCTCCTTGAAGGGCTGGTTACCCGTGCAATCCTGCCCGAGCCGAAAGGCGATAAGGCTGCTTCGTGATGGAAAAGATCAAGCGCATCGAAGACTACGACCAGGTCATCTGCCTGGTGTCGAACGAGATGATCCTTACCCTGGATGTAGACAAGGCTCCGGATTCGGCTGTGTACCGTGTCACCCGTATCAAGTGCAAGAAGCTGGGTAAGCTCTATGAGACTACTGCCGGCAAGCGCATCAAGTTCGACAAGCTGATGAAGGTCAGCACCCCGTACTTCGAAGCCGTACCCTTTTTTGAGGTGTACTGCGAAGAGGGTGATGTAGAGACTGCGGTAGACATGCTTAAGCAGCGCCTGACCGCCATGGTGGAGAAGTGGCAGCACTACTTCGCTCACGTGGCTCTCAAGCTCGATAACGAGCCAAGAATTGTTCATCGCGACGAGCTTTAGCAGCGTTGACTAATGGCGCTGAGGCCGTAAGCTAGCGGGCTTGAGTCATTAAGAACCTGGAGCACGTTGTGATCAAATTGCTACCCATGGAATCGAGCACTCTCACCGGTGCTCTGGTCTCCAGTATTGAATTGGAAGGAAAGGGCGAGAGCAGGATTCTGCACTGCCTGATCCACAAATCCGGTGATAAGGGGACACTGTCCCTGGACTTGCCAAAGGTCATTCAGCACGGCGACCTGACGAAGATCGCCGATGAGCTGTACCGATACTCGAAAGCTCTAGAAGAGCAAACCAGTTAAGCCCAGGAGGGCGTTATGAGAATGCCAAGCAAGCCGCCAGTGTTGATCGCCGGCCAAGTCACTCTGTCTCACTTCGAGAAGCTGAAGAGCTTCGGTACCGACATTCGTAGCGAGAAGACAATCAACGCGCTGCGTGAGCACCTGGTTAATGGAACCCAGAAGACTAAGGCATGCAAGCAGCACTTGGCCTCACCATCCCAGTTCTCGGCCAACCTCAAGGTGATGCAAGAGGCTGCTCAGGCGGCTCTGGATCTGTTTGCCGAGGACTTTTATCGTACGCGGCTGGCAGGGCAGGAAAACGCCCAGGCTGCGACAATTTAGCCCATATATTTGTTGAAGGTACTTTAAGAGTACCTTATACTGCGCCGGCACCCACCACAGGATGCAGATGCACAGATTGGATGTTGGTGACTGGGGTTGAAAGACTATCGCGACCAGGGCACCGAGGGGTTCAAATCCCGACATCACGTAAGCAGCGCTGGGGAGTAACCGCTCCAAAGTGCTATGAAATTGTCAATCGCGTTGGCATATGCTTGGGGTTGATTATTGACCCACACATGACTTTTTGTCGTTGAGCCCTATAGTTCAGTCATCTCTATAGGGCTCTTTTTTTGTCTGACGGAAACAAATACCAAAAAATGCAAAAAACCTGATGAATTGACATCAAAACATTTGACAACAATTCAATATATACATATATTTGCCACCACTTAGCGGCAACAAGCCGCACTAACCAACGCGTATGTCGAGGATGACACAATGAGCTTGATCAACGAATACAAAAGCACCGAAGCAGCAATCAAAGAACTGGAAGCACGACTGGCTGCGATGAAGCCTGGCGTGGCACCAATCATTGAAATCGTTGATTTGGTTAAGAGCGAATGTGCTGATAAGCAAATTGCTCTGCGAGACATCGCTCTGGCTCTGTGCCCGGAGCTGGCGAACCGTAGCGCCAAGGCAGCTGTAACCGAGAAGGCAACTCGTAAAGTACGCGTTGTTAAGGTTTACAAAAACCCGCACAACGGCGAAGTCGTAGAAACCAAAGGCGGCAACCACAAAACTCTGAAAGAGTGGAAACTGAAGTGGGGCGGCGACGTGGTTGAAGGCTGGGTACAGAAGTAATTCAAGTTTCAAGCAAAAAGGCCCTTCGGGGCCTTTTTTGTTTTTAAAATTCGGTGCCTGGGCATTCATTCTGCAACTCACATGGCTGTGTTAATCTGGTGTGGGACATAGGCATCAGCCAAGAGGATCGAAGTGATGAATGTAGTTGCCCATGCAATTGGAATTGAGGGGCTAGGGGAGAGCTCTGCGGCCCCTGACGATCTCATGAGGGCGAATGTCTTCATCAAGAAGCTCATTCAGCAGCACTACGCAGCTGTGGCTGATCAATGCGCTGCTCTGACCTCACAGCCCGGCTCAGAGCCTCACACTCGCCATGCAATGGCCAAGGTTCTCGGCCAGCTCCAGGTCATGCGAGAGATCGGGGATCACTATCAACGCAAAGTCATCACCCGCAAGGGGCTGGTTACCGGTCTGGATGCAATCAAGGCGTGCATGGGGTTCTGGATCGAGGATCTTCAGTCCTTGCTCACTATCAGCCCAACAGCCAAGCCTCATGAGCTCCTGGGAGCGTTGCCAGCAGAGATGGCCAAAGACCAGGAGGAAGAACACACAATCATGAATGCCCAGCTGCTGAGCATTTATGGGGAGATGCTGGAATCGTCCCGTGGGTGGCTGGCCACCGAGGTCGGGTAAAACCAGGGAACAGCAAAAAGGCCTCTCGCGAGGCCTTTTTTGTGGATGGTCGGTTAGTGCATCACAACATCGGGTTCAGCAGCTTCAAGCTGCGCCCGTACGAGCTCACGCTCGCAATGGATCACTGGGCGACCACCGATCAGCCCACCTTCAGAAAACGCCTGGCTGATGGACTCGGAGCGCTTCTTGACGGCGCTCAGTACGTCATCAAGGCTTTTCAGCTGGCCAGACTGGATGGCTGCTGCGATATCGCAGGATTCCATCATTCGCCCGTACATCTCGTCGACGTCGTCTTTCTTGATCTTCATGTTTCTCGGTACCGACACGACAGGAGCCGTGTTTACGCATGACTGGTTTTTGTGGACAAAAAAGCCTGCGAGAGACTTTATCTGTAGCTCGGCGTCTTCGGCGCCTTAAGGGGCGACTGCCCTCCAAGGATCACCAGGTCTTTTGAATCCACTTTTGAGCCGGGTTCTTGATCTCGTCCTCAACAGCGTCGGCAAAGGCGAGCATCTTGGCAGCCAGGGCTCTAACTTCTTCCAGATTGGTGCGAGTTGGAATTTTCAGATCGACCACAGCAGTATCGAGCGCTCCGTCGACCATGAACGTGTGTTGCAGGACGGTTTTATCCTTGCCCTTGATGCTGACTTGCGCACTCAGAGTGCCGAGAACGTTGCCGCTGGGCTCACCAAACATTGTTTTACTGATCACTTGCCAGCCTCCTGGTTTTCCATGGCCCTGAGAGCTGCAACATCCAAAGCTGTTTGAGGGTCGAGTGTAAAGCTAATGACTCGATCATACGACTCTCGGAATTCACGATAGAATTTCATGAACTCTTCTTTTGGCATGCGAGTGGTTTGAGCACCTTTCATTACTTTCCACCCATCATTGAGATCTTGTTCCACATAAAGCCCATAAGATCCTCGGAATCGATGGTGATGCTGTGATAAGGGCGATCACCATAGAGATCCACAAGCACTTTCCAAGTTCCATCTTCATCATCGTGATGAATGGAAATGACAATAGGTTCATCAGGGATGCAGAGATTTTCATGGTTTGCCTTCAGGTAACTGAGGACAAGGCCATTGAATCCAGGAAGTTCTTGCGGCATGGGTGCACTCCGATTGCTTTGATTCATTCGTCTTCTGCCATCAGGGCTGCCTGGTACCCATTCAAGTACTCCTGGCCAAAGACACTTTTGTCTGGTGGGCTGGAAGGGCGGTTTGCTCGCGCATCGCTCCATCCATCAGCGTAGAAAGTGCTGTCTGTGGTAATAGGGGCAACAACAGGCTTGAAGTCTGTATGCCTTATTCCAGAGCTGCGGAACACAGTTTCAGGGCTTGCTGTTGCAACAGCGATCTCATGAGCATCTTCACTGGTGACCCAGTAGTCCCGCAGGGTGGTCACAGAGCGACCCAGGAGCTCAGCTGCACGCTTGCGAGTGGGAGCTGCGACGATGGTAGGCCGTTGGACACCGATGACCTTGATCAAACCTGAGAAGACTTTCAGCTTCATTCGACTTACCTTCCTAGGGCCGAAGTGGATACGCGTGCAGCTATGTTAGTGGTATACCCTGAAGGACACAATAGTCAAAAAGCAAAAAGGGCCCGTAATTTGGGCCCTTTTGGCGATGGCAATAACCCTTGATCGTTTTAGGCGACAGCGTTAGCGATGTGCTGAGAAGCGGCTCCTATTTTCTCATCCAGAATCTGGCGAGCAGCGAGAAGAGATGACCGGATCGTAATCCAGGCCGACTTCTCGTCTAAGTGGATACCATCTTCTGGACAGAAGTGTGGCGAGCACGGCGTCTCTAGCGATTTCTTGAGCACGTACTTGTTGAGCCAATCCGGGTAGTTGAGGACGATGAATTTTTCTGGGGTCTCATCGCGGACAATCCAGACTTCTTGATGCAACTTCAACGACAATGGGCCGATGGCGGTGTTCTGATCAGGTGTAGTGGTAGGGGTCATCGCTCAGTCCTTTTTCTTCTGGGTTGGTGTTGCTTGTTCGATTGCATACAGCGCCGCTCGCAGCGCTGTTACGTCGCCGGCATCAACATCCAGGCGCTTCATCGTGTTTGGCTCGTAATCGCCTTCAAGAAGGTCTGCGAGGGGCTCAGCGGCCTTGATCAGGTTCGTGAAGAGACCAGGGAACGCGCCGGCCAAGGTGATCATCACCTGCTGAGCCTCCTGGGAGTTGAGGCGCAGCGACTCGGAGTGGCTACCGCGAGTGATCACCAGGCGCTTGATCGCGCTCTGCGTCAGTGCGAATTTCGATGCCTCTACCGACACTTCAAAGCCCTCACTGTCCAGGAAGCCTTCTTCGATGCCGCCGTTGCTCTTGTTGTCCATGCGAACCTCTGGGTTACTTGCGTTGGCCGTAGGGGCCGCGCAGCTTATTGTGCTTTGGAGGGCGCGTTTTCTCGCGCTTTTGCTTTTCTTCGAAATCTAGGCGCTCAGCCTCAAGCACTAAATCACGACGAATCATTCTCCGGCGATAACCGCCTGCGTAGGGGTTTTCGGTGAGGAAGAACATTGCTCGATCCTTCAGGTGAGTTTTCGAGGATATGTCGCTGGGCAATGCGCCGAGAGCTTGTCGAGGCCACCGGTAAAGGTGACGTCGTAATCCATGCCAAAGCAGACCTTGACGATGTGCTGCACGGTTTCAGTCGCACCATCGATGATGAGACGACCTTTGCCCAGGAAGGTGCCGAACAGCTCGCGCTGCTCTTGGGCCTTGAGACGGCCAGTCCATTGACCACAAACAGAGCCAGTCTTCTCCAGAAGGAAGAAGGCCAGGTTGGCTGCCATCTCGAACTTACCCATCGGTGACCCTCGCAGAAACTGGGGCCCGGCCAGTGCCAGGCGGCTTGTATTTCTTAATGGGTATATTAACACTATACCCTGAAATAACAAGCCTTCGGATCGGATTTTGCCCGTATTTATTTGGCTAATATTGTCTCAGCGAGGGCCATGGCGGAGTCGCTGTTTGTCATTGCGTCCTGCACTTCATTCCACTGCGGTTCGTTGAAGCCCGGCTTCGATGCTTGCAGGGCGCTGACTGCCGAACGCAGGGCCAGAAGCTGGCTAGCTGACTTGATCAGGAGCTCCAGGTTTTCCTCATTGCTCTCGCATAGCTTTGAAGCCGCGTTCTCAAGGGCTGACGAGATAGGCCCAACGGCCTCAGAGTCACCATGCTCCTCACTCCAGCACTGGCCAGCGGCAATGGATGCTGTAATCGCCTGGACTGCGACCAGCTCACCTGCCATCTCGTCAGCAGGGAGTAGGGGGCCCTGCCACTCGAACTCATCGTTGTTCATCTCGCAGATGTACTGCCAGCCGTCCTCGAAGTCACGACCCATTGGGGAGCCTGAGATGTTGACCATAAGGCCATCCGGAGTCTCAGCCACCTCAACGACAAACGCCTGGGTTTCGCCGGCAGGGCGGGCAAAGTAGGCGCCTGGAACGCCTGGCAGATTGGTAGTCCAAGAGGTGGCTGGAGCGGTCATGGTGGATCCCCAAATGAAAAGTGAGAGCGCGGTACTGCCAAAGGCCCAATCAAGGGCCAAGGGCGTGTAGCGGGATTGAGCGGGCCGGCCTGGATATCAGTCGATATCGTCGATCTTATAACCGGCTTCTTCCATCACCTGGGCGATCTCTTCCAGCGTGTCAGGCGTCCATGAAACGCCAGACATGAGTTCTTGGATCTTCAACAGTGCGTCTTCAGGGCTCATCGGTCTCTTCCTGTCTTGGGGCCCGGCTATACCAGGCGGTGTTGATCTCTTAGTGAGTATATTAACACTATACCCATAAGTTGACAGCAAAAAGTTACTTTTGACTCTTAAAAACTGAGCAATCCAAGCGCTATTTCTTCGCCGGCTTCGGTCAGCTCGATGCTCTCGGTGAAGGTGAACATGAAGGGCTCACCCTCAAGGCTCTTAAGCTCTACTGGCTCCTCAATCGTCTGGAAGCACAGCCCTTTCTTCTCCAGGCTCCGGAAGGCTCGCAAGGACGGCACGGGGTCGCCAAAACAGTCGGTGCCTGGTGTGTCATCGATATGGCTGACCAGGATGGATGATTCCCCCTTGAGCTTCAGCAGGGCGAATTGTTCTGCTCGGGTCAGTTTTACGGAGCTGGTCATCATGCCTGCCATCCTTAAGCTTAAAGTCCGGAGTGCTCTGGAACCCCAGTATTTTAGAGGGTTTCAGGGTATACCACAAAGTTAATTTGGCATGAATCGCCCGATCTGCTGGGCCTTGGGAGGGGGAATCGTCATGTTCTGGCGGAGCCAGGCTCGAGGGACTTTAAACAACCACCAAAACGGGATCAAAGTGCCATTCGACGAAGTTCGTGGCTATAGGGGCCGGGGGATCCGGCGACGGGATGTCGCCGGGCGGGCAATCATGCCCCGTGGGTGCTCTCAATCAGCGCACGCAGGGAGTTACCAAGCTCTTCCTCCTCTGGGGTAGGGGGAATGTCAAAACGCTCTGGGCGGCCTTCTAGGGCCAGTGCCAGCATCAGGGTCTTAAGTCTGCAACCTTTGCCGATGGTGGTGGCTGGGGGCAGCTTGATTTCGCACGGAAGCATGAAGTCGGGGCTGATGCCGGCCTCTGGTGCGTTAATGTGGACAGCTCCCTTGTTGCGGAGCCACTCCACCACAGGCCAGATGTCCAGCTTAAAGCGCTCCTCAAACTCTGCTCGGAGCGCCTCGATCTTCTGTTCCGGCGTCATTGCGCCTCCTTTGCCTGCTTTAGAGCCTCGCGGGCCAGGGTCACACAAGCCATGGTCTCAGCCCGTTCGGCATCGCCGTACTTGTCGACTGCGTACTGCCGGTTCATTTCGATGATCTTCTCCAAGGCTTCGGACAGAATCTGCTCGGGCCGGCGCTTTTTGGAGTAGCACTTCGGGTTGGTGCATTTGATCCGCAAGACCCCAGGTGAGGCCTCCAGTTGCATGCCTGGGGCATCACAAATCGGGCAATTGGTGGTAGCCATACTCAAACCACCGCCGTGAAGAAGCCGGGGCCGTATTCCACGGCGCAGGCGTTGATCTGTCGAACTGAGCAGGCAATCTTTTTGTCTGCCGGGCACGTGTACCGAGCGCAGTCTGGATGGCTGCAAACGGTCAAACCATCAGGATCTGGAGTGACGATGCCATTTTCCTCGGCGTATTGAATTACTTCCTTCAGGCGGACGATCACACTCTTGTCCAGGCGGCGGAACTCTTCAGTGTCCTCACGCTGCGACAGCAACCACAGAGCCTGTCTGAAGAGGCGGGCAAGCTCCTCCGGTGTTACAGAGTCGGGCCGACCACGGAACTCAACGAATCCCTTGCTGACTGGGCCAACTTGACGACGGTACTCATCATCAAGAACCGGGGCGCTCATGATGCGACCCCAAACGGTGAGCGCGAACTCTCTCTGTAAGTGAACCTTTGCCCACAAATCAGAGCAATAGGTCTGCTTGCTTGGGTGGGTCTTGTTCCAGGTTTCGAAGGCCTTTTGGGTGGTGAAGCCTCGGATGGTCTCCTCACAGGTGTTGCACATGGCAATGCCACCCGCTGCACCAACGTCGGCATGGCCCATCTTGCAGGGGTGCATATGCCAGTCGCGATCTGGGGATTCCTCCACCTGGGCAACCTCAGGGCTGGCTGGCAAGCCGAACTCGTTCTTGATGTCCTCGCAAAGCATCAAAAGCTGTGGGCCGTCCAGCGGGGACTCGCCGTTGTAGATCCCAAGGGACTTGGCCACGTCAGCAATCGCCTGGGCAAGCTTGTCTCGCTCGACAGCCATGGCATCGTAGTCAGATGCGGCAACCGCATCGATTTCGACTAGCGTGTGCCGTGTCGAGATCGGTTTAGAGGCGTCCGGGTTGCTTTGTACATCCGGGCGGACAGCCTTAAAGCGAAGTACGTCACCTGACATGGGCTTAGCCTCGAATCTGTTTGGGTTGCACGAGCAAGCGCAATTGCGCCAGTTCACGCTTGAGTTGGTCGCGCTCGTCTTTCAACTGGCGCAGTTCATCACGACGGATCGTGACGTAGAGGGTTAGTACTGGCTGTGCTGGCTGTAAAACGCCCATTTGCTCACCTCGCAGATGGTTGATCTTGTGTATACCGGCACCGGGCAGGGGTGCTGGTACTGCATATTCGCAGTATACCCTGAATATGAGCCCGGCGCAGCAATTTATGGCTATTGTTTTTTGGGTAAAGCGAGCCCAGGCGTTGCCTGGAAATGGCGATCCATATCGAACGGGCGCTGGGTGCGGCTTCAGGCTTTACCGCTTGCCATATCGAGGGCTGTACCGAGTTTGGTCTTCAGCTCCTGGGCAAGGGTGTCAACTTCTTGCAATGCCGCTTCCAAGGCCGCAGGGGATGTCTCTGGGGCGCAAAGGCTGATGATCTCTCTCAGGCGTGCAACTTCTTCCCAGAACCGCTTCAGGCGCACCGAGAAGGCTGGAGCCAGAACCCCGTGGGATTCATAGGCCGTCTTGGATTCGATGCCGTGAACCAAGTGATCACGCAAGGCCTCTTGAACCTTAGGGCTGGTGATCCCCGTTCCCTTAACGATCAAGTCAAAAACTTGATTCGTGAATGCGCCTGGGGTGGTGGCGGTGTTGAGGTTTACTCGCATCGTGGGTAACTCGCAAAGCAACGCTGCAGGGTTGGCCTGCAGCGGGGTAGAAGGGCGGGGCTTAAGCGGCTGTCTGTTCGTCAGCCACGTGGGTCGCTTCGCCTTCGATCAGCTCGCCTACAGGAGCATTTGCACCTTCGACCAGCTCTACCTTGGTTGCTTCACCGTCGATGACGTCGCCATCGTCTTCGCTGTCTTCAGCCTTGGCCTTGTCGAGGGTGGCCAGCAGATTTTTCAGCAAATCTTGATTGGCCTGCGTCAATGCTTTGAACGCTGGATCTTTAGATACAGTGCTGGCTGCGTCGTACAGATCCATGCTGACCTTTTTCATTGCCTTTTTCAGCTTGGCACCACCGGAATGCTTGCTGGTGGCTCGCTTGCTGCCAGCCAGTGCGGCACGGGCGAGCATCTTGCGCAGCACTTCAACCGCTTTCTCTGGGTGCTTCTGGAGCAGCTTGATTGCTTCAGTTGCCGAAATACGGTCTTGGATTACCGCGTCACGGACTTCCATCGGGCTGCTGACCAGCATGATCAGGTTTTCTGTGTACTGAACGCCAAGACCCATTTTGGTAGCAATCGCGTCGATTTCCCAGTTGAAGCGCAGCAGGCGTTTGCAGTTCAGACCCACCTCGAATGGGGTGAAAGGCATACCGGTGTTGCTGCGGTGCAGCTTGACGATCAGCTCTTCAAGAGTCGTGAAACGGTCTTCGGTAACGGCAGGGATGGTTGCCAGTTCCTTGCCAAGCGCAATTGCCTGCAACGCTGCCTTGGTACGGCAGTTACCGCCGCTGACGTAGTTCACGTCAACACCGTTTTCACGCTGGACGAACACGGTGATCGGCTGGTCGATGAAGAAACCGTTGACCATGATCGATTGGCACAGCTGGTCGATGTGGGCCTTGAGCTTCGGGGTGTCGATACGGGTGTTGAAGTCCGGCAGGAAGCGCAGGGTACGCGGGTCAACGTTCCACAGGTCGCGGCTGGAAACACCCTTCATGCTCTTCTTGGCGCTGCCTGGAATCAGCTCCCGGTCGAACGCTTCCATGCCAGCGATTTGCTGGAAGGTAGCGACTTCGGTGCCGTTTGCAGTGCTGATGGCGGAGCTGAGTTCGGTGGTCATTGCGGTGAGTCCTTGGTGGGGTTTGTAGGACTCATTTTACGCCAAACAGTTAACCTGTCAATACATGTTAATTGTTTGGCGTTAATTTTCTGCAATTATTTACGGTTTGCGGGCAACCGGGGTCAGGCTCGGGTGAAAGCAGTGCGCACCCTTGAACTCGCCCAGGTCACGCAGGGAGCCAGGTACATACGACTCGGAGGCCTTGAGCACCTTGATAACCTGCACTTCGAAGTGAGCCGGCTCGGTGATGCCTACCTTCTCGTTGAACCGATCCATGGCGATACCTGCCTGATCGGATGTCTGAAGGTTCCCAGGCACCTGCACGCGGTAGGTGCCGGTGATGTTCAGATCCTTACACTCCAGGCGGCTCTGGGGCACCGTGGCTTCAACGTTTACGTACACGTCGACCATAGGGCTTTCCTTCTGGGCAGCCAGTGCCTGGGTGATCGCGGCGTGATCTTGAGCCAGCACAGCGTCGGCGTGCTCAACGTAATCATCAAAGGACTCGCCTTCGCCACGCGGGATGCCGTTTAACTTGTCATCTTCGCCGAACCCCTTGGCGGAAATGTACAAAGGCTCAGCTCCGATAGCGGCATGCGCTTCGTTCAGCACTTTCAGGTGATCTTGGTAGATCATCGCGTCACCGTTGTCATCCCAGGAGATCGCACCGAGGAGACGCTTCAGGATGTCCTCAAGCATGGTGGCTTTGTCGACGGTCTGCACCGGCTTGCCGTTGATCAGTGTATTAGCTGTAGCGTTCGTCATTTTTTGCCTTTCCAGAATTCGTTCGCAGGCCAAGCGGTGGCTGTGCGGGTTAAGTTCGTAGCCGATGGCTTCGCAAGCTGAATTTACTTCGTCGCGAATGTTGGCCTTGGTGTTTTTCCGATAGCCATTTTTCGATTTCCAATCCATCAAGTAATCGATGACTTTTTCGGTGTCTTCTTCATGGTGAACATAGGCACGAGCGGCGATCACAGCTACGGCTGGGTCATTCCAGAAGCGCTGCCTACCTTCGGCATCCAAGAGAGACCAGGCGGCTTTAAGGGCTGCTCTGAGGGCCCTCACTTCCTCATTCCCATCCCAGGCATCATGCTCTATGCGCATGACCGTAGCGCCGTCGATCACATCGCGCAGTATGGGAGTGCGGTGTGGTTCAACAGGGGCGAGCTTAGGCGGGTCAATCCGTTCGCCGGAACGGGTGAACGTGGTGCCGGGGAATAAGCCGGCGTCATATTCTTCTGCGGCCACGCAGCGCTTGCAAAATTCATTGTGTGCGCCGTTCGGCTCATCGTCCAAGGCGAGCAGCTCGGTGTGGCAAAGAAGACAGTTTCCACGGTCTTTATCAGTCATGCTGACGCTCCTCAACGGGTATATTCGTAGTATACCGATAAATACGAGGAGCGCAACGATTATGGCAATTTAATGCATTCGTTTAGAGCTGGACACGTCGCCACGCTTGTCATCGATCACTGGAAGGCCTTTGTAACGCTCTGCCGGCTTTCGTTTTAACCCTCCAGAATTCGTTCACAGGCCAAACGGTGGCCGTGCGGGGTTAGTTCGGTGTTGGTGACGAGGCAATACTCAGTAACGCAGTCGCTGACGTTGGACTTGTCGTTCTTAAAGCCATATTTCTTTTGCTGATCCAGCACGTGGTTGACGATGTCGTCGACGGCTTCCTCGCAGTAGGCATAAGCATGCCCGGCGATCTCAGCTACTGCTGGGTCGTTCCAGAAGCGCTGCCTGCCATGGGCATCCATGATCGCCCAGGAAGCTGTCAGGGCCGCTCTGAGGGCCTTAAGTTCCGCATTCACCTCAGGGGTTTCAGACTGCTGGGCCATCACCGTAGCGCCGTCGAACACATCGCGTAGTGTACGCGGTGGTGCAACAGGGGCTGGTTTAGGCGGGTCAATCTGTTCGCCTGATCTGGTGAACGTGACGCCGGGGAATCGGTCGAAGTCGTGATCTTCTTCAGCTACGCATCGCTTGCACGACGCATTGTGCGTGCCGTTCGGATCATCGTCCATGGCGAGCAGGTCGGTTCCGCAGCCAATGCAGTTTCCACGGTCTTTTCCAGGCATGGGTAGTGCTCCTTAATGTATTAGTTTAGAACGGGACGTCGCTAAGGCCGTCATCGATCACTGGAATACCTTTGTAGCGCTCAGCCAGCTTTTGGTTCACCCACTGCTCATAAGTAAGGTCTTCCGGGCAATCAAAGCGTGCATAGCCTGCGACCTCGATCATGCTGACGGTCTCGACGTACACCGGGCAGGGGTCTTCAGTAGCGCGGGCGACATCGGTCAGCAAGCCCATATGCTTGGCGCTGATGGTTCGGGTTTGAGGGTCGATGGCAGCCATCAGTTTGATCAGCAGGTCTCGCTCTCTCGACGATGGGCCCTTACGCGGATCGGAAGGCCGGAAATTCCAGTCCAGAGCATGCCCATCATGGTCACAATCGTCTTCTGGATCCCGTGGATACACACCGTAGTACAGGCAATCGACTTCCTGAACAGTCGCGTCAAGCACCGGGTAGGATTCGGTGTAGCCGGCCCCCAGACTACGCGTGGCGGGTTTGCCGGTAACGGCGATGGCTTGAGACAGATCCGCATCGTTCGCGATTCTGGCGGCGTCTGTGGCGCTCACAGCGCGGATCCGCTCGATGGTCACACGGACAGTGTGAAAAACATCAACGTTGAAGAGTTTCAGGGCGGCTCTCATGATCTGCATCCTTGTTTGATTGTTATGGCGGCTGGGTCACTGCTACGGGCGGATACTTCCGGTTCCATCACACTGGAGGCATCGACCTCCACGAATGTGGCTATAAGCTCGGATCAGTCCGCTACCAGCGCAACGAGGGCAGTTGCCAGTAGGGCGCTCTGTTTTGGGCCCAAACGCCTGACGAACTGCTTGCATGGCGTTGTGGTGTTCGTTCGGCCCCAGGCAATCCCAGCTCTGATTTTCAGGATCAGCAAGCTGGTTGCTCAGGGCTCCCAGGTAGGTCTTTACCAGGGGCTTGAGATCAGCAGGCACTGCACTCATCCGAACCCGCGTGATCAGGACGCGGTTCCGGTACTGGTCAAAGCTGCTGATCAGCTCGGCACTCATGATCAGCCTCGCGAGTTGCCGATGTGGCCGACGCAGTCATTGCAGACGCAGTCAGCGGAATGGAAGCTTTGCACAAACGCCAGGACTTTGCCGTCCAGTACCAGGCCGTAGCCAGTGTGGTTCGGTTTCTCGATCCATTCCTCTCTCGCAACTTCCGGCCACTTCTTCAAAACGTGGCGACCATTGTCGAGGCTTTCAACAAGCTCGTAGCCGGCTTGTTCGAGGGTCTGGCGGATTGGCTTGGCCATGGTGAGATCCTGTCCTTTGGTGTGTTCGTAGTATACCGTGAATTAAACCAAGAATTCAACATATACCATGAATTGACATGGATCTTTTTGAGCCATCCGCGCCGGTGCCGATGGCTCACGGCAGGGTGCCTAGGCCTGCTGGGGCTTGATGTGGTTCACAGTCCGGGCGTACTCGGCGAGCAGGTAGTAATCGCCAGTGTCGTTGTACTGGCGCCCGGCTTCTGCCCGGTTGCGGAATTTGAACTCGCCGAACTGCTTACCTACGGAATAAACGATGTCTCGCGGGCCAACCCACGCGAAAAACTGATCTTTTGTAACCCGCAGCCAGCCGTGTGGGGCCTGAGAGACCGGGATGCAGATGCAGATAGGTGCGTCGCACATTGGACGAGTCCTTACTTGGAGGCTGGGGTTTTAGCGGTCATACGGGGTTTTGCCGTCTGGTGGCAGGCCGCGATGGTAGCGGAAGTTAGCGGCCATTTCCCGCATCCGCATATCCGACAGAGCGTCGAACTCACGCCGATACTCTGGGTTGCAGTCACCGGTTTTTGCGTAGGCATCACGCACTTTCCGCACCTGGGCCGTTTCTTGGCTGCTGATGATCCTCATCTGATCAACCTCCGCACGACTTGTTGGGGCAGAAGATGGTGCAGACGTTTTTCACCATAAGGTGCGTGCCGCAGATTCGGCAGTAAAGCCCCGGTTTTTCTTGGCGCTCGCTCATCGCTTTTACTCCTTTCAGTAGCAGAAAAGCCAGGGAATCCCTGGCCGTTCATCTAGTGAGTATATTAACACTATACTCTGAAATGGCAAAGCGATATCACCGGTCAGCTCTTGATGACCATCAAGTTGTCCTTGGCGTATTTAACGGCTTCAGCCTTGTTCTTGAAGTCCGGGCCGTAACCACCTTTGCCATCGGCTGCGATCAACACCCAGCCATGGGATTTGTCTTTGGTGAGCGTGACTACGATCACAGGATCTGGCCCGGACTCCACACGGCCAATGACGTGTTTGCGAAGGTTTTCCGGCAGATCGAGCCAGCGGATTTTCTTGAGGCCTTGGCGATGAGCCTCGCATTCACCCCACATGCTGACACCCATGTTCGGGGACGTAGGGTTTTCGTTAAACCCCAGGTAAGGCACGTTGCGGCCCATGCGCTCTTCCCACAGTGGCCAGCCGAAGCAAACGGTGTAGCGGTCGTTCACTTCAGGGCCTGCGTCATGAACGCTCAACACGTAAGCTGGAGCCTCTTCAAGCCAGCGGGAGGTTGCACGTTTAGGGCGGTAGTTACTCATGGGGCTCTCCTAGCAAGGACAAAAAGGGATCAGTGGAAATCAGCGAGTGGCAAGTCTGGGTTTGGAGTGTAGGACTCCGGCATCAGGGCCAACAGGCCGCGCTCGAATTGTTCAAGGTCTGCCATGTCCTCTTCATGGTTCAGCCCGCCCATCCAGTTCCACTTGCCAGAATGGGGGTTCAGGAAATCACCTGATGTCCCAAGTTCGGCTGTAGCTCGCGCTACATCATCGAAGCAGCACATGATTGAGGTATCCCAAATCGAGATCCGCAGGGTGCCCAGACGGGTTTCGAGGATGTACATCCGGTGGGTGGCTTCATCAACCTGAGCGCCACATTTGCGCAGAATCGCAAGGGCGGTGGTGCGGTAAAGCTTGGTTTGCTTGGCTGTACGCTTGCGCATAACGATTACTCCTGCGCTGCGGTAGTGGAAAGCTGCGCTTCAGCTTCACGCAAGTCGTCTTCGGTCAGATCTGCCTTCGAAGGCACGCCGAAGTGGGTAACGTCGATGCGATCCAGGTCGAATCGTTCGGCGTCACGGTTTAGCACCTCGAGGACGCTGACATTGTTCTGAATGCAATCCAGAGCTTCATCAGCATCGATATCAAACTCAGCGGCTGGCATGCCGTAATGCTTCATGCCAAGGATATCGGCCAACGCCACAAAGTGGGCTGCTTGTTGGTCGAGAGACTGAGTTTGATTGGTGTTCATGAGGCTGATCTCCGGGTTGAGGGTGATCTGTAATCACCCTTGCTGGTATATTCGTAGTATACCGTGAAGTCCTAAGGACGGCAAACAATTACATTGAATTGACATCAACTTTTTGCGATTGTTTTTATGCCCCTAGGAGTGAGCGCCCGGCGCTGGATCAGCTGTAAACGTAACTCGCCTCCAGCACTGCGGCACGGTCTGCCTTGACGGAAAACTCGTACTGATCGTCCGGCAACGGTGTGCAGGTGAAGAAAGCCGATTCCGATACCAGCTTGGCGCTGAGGGCCTGTGCAGCCGGCACTCCAGTGACGACGAGGCTGGCCATGTTCATAGCCCTCGCTTCCTCGTAGTGGATCCGCACAGCGGTTTTTTCTGGCTCTGGCTCTTCGCGAGTCGACATGATCATGGCGTTGTACATGATTGTCAGGGGTGTCCGTGTATCCCGAGCGAGTAGAAGAGTATCGGGGTGGACTTCGGAAACATCGGTTTGCGGGTGGTTTTTCATGATGCCCTTCAAAAAAGCGGCGTCCACCTGCATAGCAAGGATGTCCAGACCGACTTTAAGCATTTCCTTGGTAGGGATGCCGAAAGGGTTAGGAGAAAGCTCGTCCATCGCCTGGAACACAAGCAGCGTGCTGGATCCCTCTGGGCGACCAAAGTACTGGGCAACTTCAGCCGGCGCATCGGCCTTCTTCGGCCCACCGCCAAGGCCGTCTAAGGAAGAAATGCAATCTGCTGTATGGATCAATTCAGCTGTCTTGTTGCCGGCGTCGATCATGACCTGAGTGATCTCAATATCACCAGAAATCAGAAACGCGATTGTGTGGTCGGTCATTGCAGGGTCTCACGGTCTTTGTAGGGTGGAGGATAGGATCCCCCGAATGGTTAGATCAGCGGCCAGCTCGCTGGGCCAATACGCGGCGTCCAGAGTGGTAAGCGATCATGTATTCGGTCACCGGGATGGCAGATCCACCCGGAAATTCAAGCTTGCGAACCTCACGCGTTAGAACCGCACCGGATTCGTGGGACTGGTACAGGCTGTATCCTGTGTCTCGCCAGTCACGTGTCAACGGTGGGTTGCCAAACGTGGGGATGATCTCCAGCTCGAAGCCTTCGACCACCTGCTCACCAACGGAGGGGATCCACTGCTTTACTTTAAATTTCATGGCTTGCTCCCGATAACGCGCACCAGAGGGCCCACAAGCGTGATCACAGGCGTCGTAGGGCTGTATTGGCTGTGGTGGTCGATAAATGCCTGGGGATTGCTGAAAACGGCTTCCCGGTCGGCAGGGAGCTTTACCAGCTCAGGGTTCTGCGGGCTTTTGCAGCGGTTAGCGAAATGCACAGCGCGACCGGCACACTGAGGGGCCTTGTCAGCCTGTTCGCTCCAGTCCGCACGCTCGTAGTTGACGTGCAAGTGGCACGGCATACGGATCTCGGATTCACTTTGCTGGAGAAACTCCACGGGGGTGCTGTCGCCCAGCCATCCGGGCGCACTGTTCACGCGCCATGGGCAGGCATTGCAGGGGGCTTTAAGTTCACCGCACATCGCGGGATCCTCACTGAATCAATCGGTATATTCATGGTATACCCATAGGTCGATCGCAGCAAGGGATGATGTCAATAAACTAGCTTTATTTGCGCGGGGCAGGGGATGAATCAGGAGGGGGTGGGAGGGACGACTCTTGAGGGGAATCGTCCCTCCCCGAAGGGGCTACTACAGGTAGATGTGAGGGATAAAGCGCTCGCTATCAACATCCGTCACTTCGGAGTCAAACTCCCGGAAGCAAAGTGCTGAGGCAAATGCTGGGTGTCCTGTAGCTGTGCTACGGCTACCGGAAGCCATCCAGATGCTGAGGATGAACCGGCTTTCATCGTCCATCGATCCGCTCGGGACGTAGGCCTGGTAAACACGCTCCTGGGTCATGAGATCACCACCGGTGCTCATAACCAGACCGCCTGCCTCGTCGTAGATCTCGACGTTCGAGGACTGGTAGCCCATGGCTGGCTTGGATACGTGGGACTTACCCTCGCGCAAAAAGACGTCTGGCTGCAGATAGGTGCGAATGACCGGTACGGCGCTCCAGCGGTTGCGGAAATCCTCGTCGGTCTCGTTCAAGTGCGTGAGGTAAGCCATCATGCCCTTGTGCGACAGGAACCATTTCCAGGCCGGTTCGAGGAACGCGACGTTGTCCGCCCAGGACTGCCACGCCATGAAGCCTTCCGGGAACGCGTTGAGGACTTCATCCCAGGGCAAGCAAAGGTAGATGGCGTCTAGCGTGTCATCGCTGTCTGGCAACATCCAGGGCTTGCTTGGGTTCAGGTGCTCGAAGGAAACGGAATTGCAGACGTCAAGTACGTGCGTTTCCATGTGGAAACCGAATTGCGTAGCCATGACATCAGCAAGCGTCGTGTCTTCGGTGTACTCCAGTTCGGCGATCACAGCGATACGGCGTTCTGGGCGCAGGCCATAGGAGCCCAGCGTGTCCTGCGTCAATTGAGACCAATCATTCAACTGGGGCTCGGTGGAGCCGTGGGCCAGCTGCACAAGATCATTCTGCATGCTGGTCGACTCAAACAGCAGGCCGGGGTTCTCACCGTTGAACTCGTAAATGCCGGTGATGGACTCGCTTACCGGGTCGAAAGCGACATCAAAGCGACCACACAGTGACTGGCCGACCATGCCGCGCTTGAAGAACGTGTGCTTGGCATACGGGATGAAATAGCGACCGTGCTCGCGGATCACCTGAGAATCGAAGTACTCGTGGATCAGCTCCGGAGTCTCGAACAGGCGAGTCAAGGCCTCGATCATCATCGCGTAGGCGCCTTCGGCCTGCATCTGGGCCTTCTCTACTGACTTTTTGCCCAGGCGGTAGAACGGCAGCGCGTGCTGGTTCTCCAGTTGGAAGCCGTAGATCTCGTGAAGGGACTCTTCGCTGGCCAGATCGCTTACCGTAGGAAGCTTGTCGGTTACCAGGCTTTTGAGGTCAAAAGGAACGCTGAAGTGTTGCTTGATCATCGGCTGCTGCTCCGGCCAGAGCTACGGGCTTTCTGCGGGGAACGCTTGAATACGTTGGTTTGACGCGTGGTCATTTGCTGCGCAGGCTTGTAGTTGCTAGCCGGCGCAGTCTGGGTGTAGCTGCGTGGGGTGTTCGCTGGTGGGTTGTAGGCGGGTTGCACCGCTGCCCTGGTCGGCGAGTAGTAATTGGACGTTTTGGCCGGGGCCGAGTTCACAGTCGACGAAGACGCAGGCGCAGGCGCCACAGTACGCTTGGCAGTGGCCGGCTGTGCCGTAGGCGTCGATGCCGACGAGGTACGATTGCTCGAATCATTGTCGTAACGAGGCTGGTTGCTAGAACCGTAGTTGTAGCGCTGCTGTGCCGGCTGCTGGTTACCACGGTAACGCTCGTTCGAGCGATAGTTGTTGTTACGGGATCCGCGCTCGTCATCGCGACTGAAGTACGAGTTTGCGCGGTAGGGCGGGTTGGTGGAGGCAAATTTGGACACGCCACCACTCGACACCATGTTGGCTACCAGGGCACCTACGGCCATGCCACCTAACAGAGGCCATACAGAGCTGGTTACCGACGAAGCGCCTTCGGAGTTCTTCTCCTCGCTCACGACGTGAACTACACGCTCACCGTTCTCCCCGACACCGTAGTACATGTCCTTGACGGTAGGGTCGGTGGCCTGGAGCTGAGCCAGGGACTCTTTCAGCTCAGTCTGATCCTGGGCGCCGGTGCCGGGCACGACTTCAGCATTGGTCTGGCGCAGCTCAGTCGAGAAGTCAGCGGCGGAAGACTTCGGCGGCTGAGGATCATGGGAGTTATCACAACCGGTGAGCAGGGGGGAGGAAATGGCGGCGAACAGGATCGAGCGTTTCATGGGGTGCGGACACCTTGAGTGATTGGAAGTGTTGATGTTACACATCTGGCAATACTAGAGGAACGTTTTCAGGTCATTAAAAAAGGCCACCTGGGTGGCCTTTCTTCAGAGATCTACAAGCGTCCCATCGGAGGTTATTCGCCAGCTATACGTGTTGCCGTGATGGGTGTGATCGGGCGGACAGCTATACGTGACACTGCCGTCCTTGTTGACACTGCGTGGCGCTCGGGTTGTCCCGCAAATGGGGCATTCTAGCGACGGATAGTCGGAAAGCTTGTCGTGACCAATCGCCGGAGTGCTCATTGGGCGGTAACACCGAGGCACTCGGACTTCAGGAATCCGTGCTGACCGAAGATCTCCCAGGCATGGTCGATGTCATCGGCACGGATCAGCAATTGCTGACCCACAGTCACGAAATGGAACCGGCTCATCAGCAGGATGCCCCAGTACGATTTGCGAATGGAATGCGACGAGGAGGGCGGCTGCCGTAGATCCCGGAGTGAAAAGCCAGAAAGTCTTCGTTCGTGAGGTGCTCTTCAGCGCGAAGAGTATGAACAGCGTGCGCTAGGGAGCCGGTGCTCAGCATCTGGGTCAAGGAGCCCTCACCGCGCATTGCGATGGTTTGACGGGGTGCCTTGTTGGCAGTACTGCTGACCTGGGTGTTGTTCACGACGACTTTCAAAGCTGGCTTGTTCATGGGATCTGTCTCCAAACAGTATGGCGTCAGTATACTCATAAAAAATCATCGCGCAATCAGTAAAAACAGGGTTTTTAGCAATTTAATGCCATTAATTCTGCTTATGCTTTCTGCTTGTCCATCCGGGCAACGTAACGACGGGCCTTGATGATTTGATTGCGGATAATTGTCAGGATCTTGCCGTGATTGCGCTTCGTGTCCTCTTCGACGTCCAGGGAGAAGAAAATGTTGTTTCCGAAGTGGCCGTTGTATTCAACCTCGGCGGCGCGAAGTAGTTTGGTGAGCTGGTCGCAAATGCTGTTGTTTGCCAACGGGGCTCCACCCAGGATGTCCTCGGCACGCTCGACAGCTGTGAAATCATCCATGGGGATCTCGACACAGTAAGAGCGGCGGGTGATCTCGGCCTTGAGTTTCAACAGGTCTGGGGTTTTTGGGGATTTCTTGGCCATTTCGATCTCCAGCAGAATACGGGTAAACAGTATGCTGAGAGTATACTTATTAAATAGCGGCATGCAATCAGCAAACACAGGCCTTTCGCTATAAAGTGAACATTGACGAAAAATCCGCGCTCGTCGTTTTGATTGGCCAATATTGTTGATTGAGGGTCGGCGCAGGGTCTATTATTGATCTCTCAACGTTCAATTACTGGAGATACACCAATGAGCGAAGCTCAAGAGAAACCAGCTGAAGTCCAGGCTGCCCCAGCCTTTTCGTGGGATGCCGCTGACGACGCTGAGGGTGGCGACTTCCTGAAAGACGTTACCGGGCAAGCTGCCCCGAAGGCCTGTTCCATCGACGAGCCGGATTGCGACGCTTGTCAATGACAGCCTAAGTCTTTGATTTGTAAGGCTTTTTAGATTTCTTAAACCCGCCATGTGCGGGTTTTTGTTGCCTTAAGGAGGCGCAATGAACGTAATGACTCAGTCGGATTCCGATCTGATCAGCAACTCCCTGGAGCAGTGGGCGAATCGCATCGAAACTGGTGATCCAAACCTGAGTACTGGCGACTGCAAGGCCATGGGTAAACAGGTAAAGGCACTGGGGGAGGATCAAAAGGCCTTTGTTGCTCGCCTCCGGGCGCTGGCCAGCTGCAAATTCGTCAAGCAATGATGTTTTTTATTGTCATGTATTGACAGGTTGGCAACACCTGCGTAGATTGGAACACATCGAGCGGGGTTAACCACCTTCGCTGAAGAATTTAGATTCCAGTGCCCATAGCTCAGCTGGATAGAGCATCCGCCTTCTAAGCGGATGGTCGCAGGTTCGAGTCCTGCTGGGTGCGCCAGCTTTAGTCAGCGCTTCTGTGGTGGGGGTTGGTGACGAAGTTCCTGGGTTAGCTGTTAGAGCCCAGGTCTGCGGGTGTAGTTTAGTGGTAAAACCTCAGCCTTCCAAGCTGATGTTGAGGGTTCGATTCCCTCTACCCGCTCCATATTTTGAAGCATCATGGGCTGGCCAAGCTGCAAATGGCCAGCCGGTGATGGTGGTTTGAGCGATTCACTACCCGTAAGTAGTGTGTATTCGAGAACCTCAACACGTGACGACGTGAAAGGCTAGAACGCGATTGGTATAGCGGGCAGGTTAAGCGGCAGAAATGCTGGCTGGCTGGGCCGAGGCCCTGGTTCGATTCCAGGCTACCCCTTGAGGTTCTCGAATACAGTTTCTTGTTGGGATAGCTCAGCTGGATAGAGCGGTTGCCTCCTAAGCGACAGGCCGCGAGTTCGAATCTCGCTCCTAACACCAGTTTTATCAATGACTTACGTCGTTGAATGCTTCATGAAATTTGTTGTGCCTGCTGTCCCTGCTGTGCTGTTTTTCCCTGCTCTGTTGCTGTATCTCTCTGGTTATTTTTACGCCCCTTCAGGAAACTGGCGGGGCGTTTTTTTTGTGAGCAAACAATGTCGCCTCTTGCCCCTCAAATCAAAACCCTCCTTTCGGTCAACCTCAGCGTCAACATCCACCAACAGCCTCTCGCCGTAGCCCAGGTAGAGAACTCGAAAGTGCCGATCTACTTCAACACCCATGATCCGAAGAAGATCCGCCAGGGTCTGCGGGCGAGGGCAGTGAAGATCGATGAAAAAATACTTCGCGGTATAGTGGCAATTCATTGATATTGCTATTGAATTGACATATATTGACACCCTGATTTTAAGGAGATGACGCCGTGGCGATGAACAAAACTGAGCTTGCCCAAATGGAGCATCTCAAGGCGATGCTGGCGTTGCGGCACACAGCTCCGGTTGAATATGACTTGCCAGCCCCGGCAATTGGAGATTCAGGCGAAATTCGAGGCTACCTGCCGGGCAGTGTCAGCCTTACCTACGCATGGCCAAGAAGTGCTGTCAGTGATGGATCCCGACACGGAACCTCCTTCTCAGAGTCTCAGCCACGCCTCAGTTCCCATGGCTCAAAAGCCATGCACTCTACGCGTCTCGATGCGTTGAGGGCTACACGTCACAACTTAGAACAACGGGCTGCGGAAGCCCTACGACAAATCGATATCTGGATTGCAGAAGAGGAAGCAAAGCAATGAACCCGATGAGCCTGATTACCCTGTTAAAAAACGTCATTGATGTGGCCTGGAGCACTCTGGTCTTTCGTTTCGACGCCAGTCAGCCGGGCCGCTTCTCCCGCAACGATATGGTCTTGCTGACCGGGATTCTGTTTTTGCTGGATGTCTTTACTGCCGGCAAGGGCTATTACATGGGAGTCGGCCTGCTGTTCGGCATTATCGACGTGGCCATCGTTTGGAGCCTGTGGCGTAAACACAGCGCACCGCATGCCGGTGGATTCGTCTGTCTGTTCCTGATCGCCGGCATCCTGCGGGTTGTCCTGAACTTTATGGGCATGTCCTGGGTGAGTTTCTTCCTGGGCGCGTGGACGATCTATGCCGCTTACCGCATGTACGTCGTGCCGGTAGAAGCCCCTCAGCCTGCGAAGGGCTAAAACCCAGGTTAGCTTGTCAGTTGCACGGAGAAGGCCAAGAGATTGGCCTTTTCTGCGTCTGGAGGTCTAACAGGAAGCCGGATCGTTCTTGCTCGGTGCCATGCTCCATCAACTCACCAGGACTGACGTAGCCGCCCTCTCTCGCGAGGGCGAAGGGCCGATCCACTGCTTCAGTCAAGCTGGTCAAGGCGCCAGCGTCATCGCTTCGTAGTTCCTGACACTCCGCAAAGAAGACCTCCCCAGATGAGCTGCGTACCCGTAGGTATGGCAGAGCCTCGTCATCAAAGTCATCGTCCCTCTCGATCTGGGCTCCCAGGATCTCGATAGCGCCATCAAACCGTCTGTAGTCATCCATTCGTGCGGAAAAGGTGAATGCAGTGCTCTGAGCGGCTTCCAGGGCCTTGGTGATGTTGTGCTTCCAGTCAGTCATTTTGGCTCTCCAGTCGAAGTGAGCAGGCAGTCTGCCAGATCCGAAAACATCTCCACAAGCATCTCATTTCACGGTATACGATGAATATAAATTGTCATATGGGTATAGCATCGCTATACTCACTGCAATCGCACCGTTAGCGCACATATCTAAGGAGTTTCCATGTCGAACCCACCAGCAGTATTCGATCACATCACCGCTGGTTTCATCATGAGCGAGCTGGTCGCTTGGGAGCTGCCGCTGGATGAAGATCATCCGTCCCAATCCGATGGCATCGCACGGGATTGGTTGATGGGTGGCTTGTGGCTGCTGGCTGAAGCGATCACCAACGCAATCTCGGCCTCCGGGATGGAGTGGGATGACGGTGTCTTTACTTACGAGCACTGTGAGAACAATGACGCCTCGGTCTGGCTGCCAGTCGTTGAGCGCATGTCCATTGAGGAATGGAATGATTTGGGTGGTAACAACAACCTGCCGGAGTGGCTGGTTGAGCAGGTTACCCAGACCATGAAAACGCTGGGCATCCTGTAAGAGGTATGCCCCGGCCATCGCCCCTAACTGGGGGCTTTGCATGATCCTCTGAAAGTGACTTTATTCATGGTATACAATGAATAAATATTGTCATACCGGTATAGGATCGCTATACTCTCAGAAACAACAGGGGATTCACATGCCGACCGCACTCAAGCTGAGGAACACTGATAACGGCAACAGCCGCGTCTACTACACTTCCGACGACAAGCGTCTCTACTGCTTTCAAGAGTCGTTTCGTGGCCGTTTCGAGTTGTTGGTGTGCTCCCGTGATGGTGAACCTTCGCACACGGTCTGCCATATCAGCGTTCCTCTGGACAAGCTGCCTGCAGAAGAGTGCTCGACCTCCAAGGCTTTCGTCGCCTGGTACGTCGGGCTTCAGCAACAAGCCATCGCAGATGGTGAAGCAATGAAGAATGCCCCTGAGCCCAATGGAGAGTAAGCGAAATGCACCCAACTATCGGTAAGATCAAGGCCTATCTCGAAGTCTGGTACACCAGCAACGCCGGCCTGCCAGTCCACGTTGCATCGTTTCAGATCTACCTGGGCGACAGCGAAGAGGATGCCAGGGAGCGGATCAAGCGCTTCGAAGAGCAGGGCGCAGCGTCCTGCACCGAGCCAGTCCAACATTACATCGAGTCGCTGGAGAAAAACGACTACCAGCTGAACTTCAAGACCCAACTCGCGGCGTAATCAGCGCCAGCTCGCCTAAGCCCCTTTATTGGGGCTTTCGCGGTAACGGACATCAGGGATCAACAGCATGCACACCTACGAATCGGCCATGAAAAGCTATCTCCAGATCTTGGAGCCAAACCCAGGTAAGGCTTTGCTTCTCTTCGGCAAGCTGGAGCACCGTGTGGATCGCGAGGTTCTTTTGCTGGTCAATGGCAAGGTGTGCTGGTCGATGATCAAGGTTGATGGCTCCGTCTCCATGCACGCTGATGATGTGGCCGAGTTGACCAACGATGTTTGGTACGATGGTGGCTGGTTTGGTGAGGCGAGGGCAACCAGTGCAGCCATTGAAGACCCGGTACTGATCGACATTCCACCCGTGGATTCCACAAAGGCAGCCTCTGAGTTAAGGGTTGGTGATCTGGTCGTGCGTCAGTTCGGGATACTGCGCAGGATAGAGCGAATCATTCCTTATCCTGATCGGATTTGCGTCATGTTCACCTGCAACTCGGACGCCGTCTTCTCGCCGACTGACCGCGTGAAAGTAAAGGCCCAGGCTGCTTTGAAGCGCCAGCTGTCGACCCAGGCGCCAGCAACGGCTGTCACTGAGCCGGTAACGAATGTAATCGAGGTGCGCACCAGCTCCTCCTGTAGCTGTGACGACGATTGCGAATGCCCAGGCTATGACAGCCTCACATTCACGATCAACGGCACCAGTGGGCATGGTGGAGGCGAGCTGGTTGCATCTGGCCCGCAGGGTGATGAGTTCTACGCTTGCACCTTCCTGGGCTGGACATTCAAAGCAACCGCCGCCTGTGATGCCCAAAAGCAGATTCAGGCTTACCTCAGGGCCTTCAATGGCATTCAGGTTCAAACCTTTTAACGGAGCAAGAGACATGGCCTACGTCATCAAGCGCAGCTACGGCAAAAGCAACTTCGACTATCTACACGCGTGGTGCGAAGAATGGGGCACCTCCTGCATGTTGTCGATCAAGAAGGCTCTGGTCTTTGAGACCAAACCAGAGGCTGATGCGGCAGCCGACAAGGCCCAGCGTGAGTGCAAGGGCGCTGATGGCCTACCAGCCAAAGGGGTCACCTTCTCCGCCGTCCCTGCGTAAACAGCAATAGCTCACCATAAGCCCCTTCGTTGGGGCTTTTTGGTTCGTCCGCAGGAAAGTATTTCACGGTATACAATGAATAAATATTGTCATACCAGTATAGGAACGCTATACTCACTGCAAGCAAACAAAGCCCCGCAGAGGACACAGAGCATGGCCACAACCAACCGCAACAAAGAGTTTCTTGCCGCGATCAAGCCTGAAGCCAAGGCTGAGATCATCAACAGCATCGCTGAGCATTACGGTAGAACTCCAGAGGTCATGCTTGAAGAGGTCACTGGTGCTGATGCGTATCACCTGCTGGAGTACATGGTGGAACCACAGCGCTCGAAGGCCTCTCTTCTGATGCAGCTTCACGGAATGCGCGGCTACTAGGGCTGCGACGGTTCGCCAGGTGATGACCGGAATGACGGCGTCACCTACGAATCTACGATGTCTTTATCGAATACAGAATGAAGGGGCGCCTCATGAGCCAAACACCGATCAACGTTGGCCATATGTGGTGGCGAGCACACGACCAAGCAGAAGCAGACACCATGAAGGCTGATTTGCTGGCAAAAGGCGTGATTGAGGTCAAGTTGAGCGAGCCCGACGTGACCGGCATGCTCGATGTGTTCTTCTCGCTAGATCGTGACCATGCCAATGAAATCCTTGGCTATGACGTCGGGGAAGAAGAGTGGCTAGATCCTGAATAAGCCCAAGCTGGCATTGTCAGCAACGGAGATTCGTCATTCGCGCCTGCTGGCCGTTGATGAAAGTCCAATGATCACTTTCATTTCCAAGAGGTGCTTATGCTGAATTCTCTACCGTCACTAGAACTCCCCGGTATCGTGTTGGTTGGTTGTATCTGCTTTGTGGTGGGGTTTCTTATTGGCGGTGCCGCCATGTACGCGACCTTTAAAAAGGAACAGCGCAGTCAATTCTAAGCCCTTACCGGCAATTATCCTCTGGCCCCTTCACTGGGGCATTGTCGGTAAAAGACCCAGCGACACGGAGAGCAAGAAGATGGTTAAAAGCGTTGAACAAGCCAAGGAGCAGGTCAAGGAAGCTCAGCGAGTACTGATCGCCGCCGTGCGTTGGGCGTACCCTGAGGGCACCAAAGTGCTGGTGAAACGTGGCGAATCCAAGCTACGCATCAAAGTCACTGGGCACCATTCACAGACCGGAGAGAATGCCGGCGTGATCAACGGTGTCGACATGGATTCGGGTAAAAGTCGAACGTTCCATGACTCGAACGTTATTGAATTATTGCCCGAATAACCCAGGCATCAACCTCAAGCCCCTTCAATGGGGCTGAGTCAGTACAGAACACCGCCAGAGAGCTACCGATATGAGCGCCAGCCAGACCGTTTCAGACCAGATCGATCAACAGATCGACCAACTAGTTGCAGAGAATGCTCTGTTTGTAGGAAATCATTCTGGCGGGAAGGATTCGCACGCGATGTTGATTCGCCTGATCAAGCGAGTGCCAGCAAAGCAGCTGATTATTGTGCATGCTTCGCTGGGTGAAATGGAATGGCCTGGGGCGATGGAGCTGGCTCGGGATCAAGCAGCGGCAGCCGGTCTGCCGTTCATCGTGGCCACAGCAACCAAAACGTTGCTGGAAATGGTTGAACGTCGCTTTGAAAGTCGTCCAGAAGTCCCGAGCTGGCCATCGGCATCGACTCGTCAATGCACCAGCGACCTGAAGCGTGGCCCGATCCAGCGCGAAGTGCGCCGCTACGCCAAGGCCAACGGTTTTAAGGTGATCGTGAACTGCCTAGGCCTGCGGGCCCAGGAATCCCCAGGTCGTGCCAAGCGTGTGCCGTTCCGCCTCAATGAGCGCGACTCCAACAGCGTCAACACGTGGTATGAGTGGCTGCCGATTCACAACCTTTCGACGCCTGAGGTATTCGGCATCATCGAGGACGCCGGGCAAAAGCCGCACTGGGCTTATGCTGAGGGCAATGACCGCCTGAGCTGCCTGTTCTGCATCATGGCCAACAAGCACGACCTGAAGAACGGACGTAAGCAAAACCCGGAGCTGTTCGACAAGTACGTGGCCCTTGAGCAGCGCACCGGGTACACCATGCACATGAGTCGTATCTCGCTCTTAGAGCTGACGGCTTAAAGCCCAGCCCCTTCATTGGGGCTCTGGTACTAATTCATGGTATACAATGAATATATATTGCCGATAGGGTATAGCATTGCTATACTCTTTAAAACGGCAGCCACTTCTAGGCTTGCCCAGGTAAGCGTCAAGGAGTGGTACACATGAAAGCAGCCATCCGCATCGAAAGCCGTCTGACCACTCGCTACGTCCTGGGCTATGCCCACTTGGACGACTGGGCCCAGGTGTGCGATGCGCGTAAAACCGCACCACGCGTGGTTGCTGCCCCTGCTGAGGAAGAGGCATCGGATGGCGGCTCGTCAGCACACCTTGTCGTGTTGAGCCCTGCTGGACTGGTTGCCGCTCGCAAGAGCTATCGTCGCGTAACTGGTCGTAACGGTGTGAGCTTCACCAACTGGATGAATCGTGCCATCGCCAACAGCTTCTCCGGTGGCGGCTGCGGTCATGAGTACGATTGCTGCGGATGCGCCAGCTACTACGCTGAAGCCCATCGAACCAAACGCCGGGAGTTCTCCGTGGTCGTGCGTCAATCGTTCAACTACTGATCGATCTCAAGCCCCTATACTGGGGGCTTTCCCGCTATCAAAACCCAGTAAGCAAGGAGTGCCCGATGACTACTTCGAACAAGCAGGAATTGTTGATAAGGCCCGCGCCAGCAGGATCCCCAGCAGGCCTAATGCGTGTTGACGGTGACTGGTCTGGCGAAATGCTGCGTGGAATGCGCGTAGCTGAGTGGCGCTGGCGTGATCAGAATAACCATTGGGATCATGCCACCCACTGGAGCACCGGCCCGCAGGATCGCCAGGAGCGTCTTTACACCGAGGCTGACATGCTGGCCGTACTCGCTAGCCGGGACTCTGCATTTGCTGCTCTGGTCAGCCTGGAGGCCGAAAGCGTTTTCGAGGAGAGCGGTTGTGAGGTGGAGTCCTTTTTGGAGGCAAAAAACAACGCTCTCGCTGTGCTCAAGGCTGCACGGGAATCCAGTTTGGGCGCCCCGGATGCTGATGATGAGCTGCCCCAGGTAGTCCAGGCACCGAAAGCGCCAGCACCTGCCCCGACCAAAGCAGCGCGTCGAGGCCAGTCCGTAGGCTACGAATGGGACGTTGAAATCGTCGCTGACGGTGACACCGCAGAGCACGAGGATGGCGAGGTGCTGGAGCATGATCACTGCGGCTCCTACGCCGAAGCCAAGCGCAAGGCTGCCGAAACCCCACCTGAAGGGTGTCGCTACGTGATCGTCCTTGTGCGCGATGACGAAAACCGCAGGGCCTGGGCCTACCTTGAAGGTGGAAAGCTGCCTGAGACCTTCACGGACGGGCTGGGCCGTGATTACAAGCAAGTGCCTAAGCGGTTTGTCGACGAGGTCGCCAAGGGATAAGCGGTGCCATTCGACCCAGTCTCCGGGCTGGGTCAATTCATGAAATTAAATTCGCGGTATAGTGTGAAAATACATTGCCCATGTATTGTCTAATGAGTACATCAACAGTATACTCATAGCACGACTCGGGATTCACCCGAGCACCTGTACCAACGCGGATTCGACCATGACTATGAAGCACCGAGACATGATGTTCACCCTGGGCCAGCTGTCCTCCAGCACAATCCTGGGTGAGGCACAAACCAAGGCTCTGAAAGAGGCTGAATTCATCCTGGCCGACCTGAGCAAGCGTTTCGAAATGGTTGGCCTGGACGCCCACGTCCTCCTGCACTCCGTCGTGAAAGAACTCGAAGCTCCGCGTCTGACTACCCGTATCGTCGAACAGCTCAGCGCTTTCCGCCACTTCGCCGAAGAAGTCCCTGCGTTGCTGGACACTGCGCTGGCGTGCGATATCCACGACGCTGAACGGATCAAATCTCTGTACCGCACTCTGGATTTGTCTGACATCGCAGAGGCTCGGCACGCTGAATCTGGCAAGAACGTATTTCTTGTGAGTGGCCGTGAGAGCGGGGACGACGATGATGCAGTGGCCATTATCTTCGCCAAGGACGAGGAAGAGGCAAAAAACATCTTCCTGCGGGATGAACTCCATCTTGATCTGGACTCCCACGCCGATGATGAGGAAGAGGAGGAGGAAGAGGAGAGCGAGGATCCTAAGTACTTCATCATCACCAATGATCACATCGGCATTGTCGATCATCGTGGCCGCATCGCCCTCATCTGACTACCATGGCCCGGTACGCCGGGCCAGACTCCCCAGAATTCAGGAAGGAAAGTAACTTTATGGGCACTCGCATTAGCTTTCAGATCGGCCAGCCAGCGGCAATCGTCCTGTACGGTGTGGACGATCATCCAAATCAGCTCAAAAACCCTGTCGAACTGTTCGAGTGGTTTGCTCAAACCGTGGATGGGACTGAACTCCTGCTTGATCACCTGCTGACCACCAAGTATCGCTGCGATGGTGGCTCCCACAAAAAGGGTGACCCGATTTTCCGCCTGGATTTCGATCAAAGCCAAAGTGAATACAAGTTGATCCTCGACCCGGTCACCCGCGAGATCGTGAAGGTCGACACCAACACCCCAGCGAGCAAGGTTGAACAGGTCGTAGCAGATGTTACCAAGCTGCTGGCTGAAGTCGATGACGCCGACACAGCCTTGAACGAGGCTGAAGAGTGTCCAACCGGCGACACCTACAATGACCTCCACAGCACCGTGAAACATGGCCTGGGGCAGATCCTCGCCACGTTGCGGTAAGTCGACAGGAAGCCTCTGGTGGTTTGGGAAACCGAGCCACCCCATTCAATTACAAGGATGTCTGAATGTCTTTTTCTTGGGATCTCGCTTTCCACTCTGGCATGTCAGCCAAGTCGGATATTCGCGCCGCTGTTGATGAAGGCGTGCCGGTCGGTGTCGTCGCCACCCTGCTAGATCTGTCGAAGACGTATCTGGTGCTGCCTCGCCACCTCGATAACGGTGGCTCCGCCTTTGTAGACTCTGGGGCCTTCGCGGCATTCCAGAAGGGCGAAACCGTCGTGTGGGAGCGTGTGTTCCGCGTCTACGAGAGCATCCTACTGATGACCTCTCGCCCTGAGGGCTTGAGTATCGTCGCACCGGATGTCATCGGGAATCAGGCCGCAACCCTCGAACTCTGGACTGAGCACCGTGACCGCGTGAGCCAGTGGATTGCCGCTGGTGCTCGCGTCATCGTTCCTCTTCAGTGCGGTGAATTGAGCGCTGGCCAGCTTCTTGATAAAGCCAAAGCCATTTTCGGCACGGAACGCCTGTGCGCAGGCATACCCTCAAATCTGGCAGCCATGGGGGCTGAGGATGCTGCCACCCTCAACCACACGGATTTCCACATCCTTGGGCGTGTCATCCTGACGGCAGATCTGATGAAGAAGCTGTCGGTACTGCTGGCCAACAACCCAGGCGCCACCTACACCGCCGACGCCAACTGGATGCGCAGCCGCATTCGTGAGATCAGCCAAGCTCGCACCGTGGCCACTCCAGACCCGCTGGGTAGGCCGGTTGATTCATCGCGCACCCGTGCTGTTCGAGAAGTCCTACGACAGGACGCCTACCAGTACAAAAAACGAGCCTGAGGGGCCGGCAAACCATTTGAGAGGGCCTAGCTGGGCCCTACTGGAGCAGTATCGTGAGCACGACGTTTGTTATCGCAGTGGTGAACATGGGGTCGCGTGAGCACGTCTTGACGACGTTCTGCACAAGCCTGGAGGAGACCCGTACACGGGTGGCCGAAATGGAAGCGGCTTACCCCGGCAGCGGCTACCGCCTACTGGTGAGCCCGACCATCGCTGAGGCTGAAGCGCAAAAGGATCAGGCCTTGGATGCCATCCTCAGGGAGTCATGGGTACAGAGTCTGTTCATGAGCGGTAATCGCCCGGCGTGAGTGACCATGCCCACCGCCCGAGTGGTTGTCCTCATGCATGGGGTAATCGTCTATTCCGTAAGGCCTATAGAACCTACCGGCAACTCAGTGTCGGGTTCTCTTCACCAGTTTCTCATCCTGCTCAGCCAGGGCCGTTGCCAGGCTGATCATCATGGTCAGTCTGTTCTCGTCGATAACCTTTCCGGTTTTGAGTGCCAGGTCGTTTACGAACGCCTGAGCGTCCTCCTGGTCAACCTGGGAGGGTTTTTCCCCATCTTCTGCATCTGGGAGGTAGGCTTCCATTGTGAGGCCCTTGCCGGCGCTCATGAAGGCCTTCCGGAGGAGGGGAAGAACTCGCTTGATCCCATCCTGGTCGAGCGTGCATTCCGTGTACAGGTGGTCAATGAGCTTAGGGGCGATACGCTCTTCGAAAGCGTCAGCGACAAAGCCAGGATGAACATCCACAAGTGACAGATTGATCTGCATGAGAGCCCGCTCTGATGTTTGTCAATTGATGTCGAAAATAGTCGATTGGTCAGATACGTTCAACCTCTCTTAATTTGACCAAAAGAAGGCTTTTTGCCACAATCCCCGTGTGCAATATTTCAATCAGGGATTTCTTTTGAACAAGCGGCTGCCATCAGCACACCTTTACGCAAAGGATGAATTCTCGCCAAGCTGGGGAGAACACCAGGTGTGGCGTCTTCAAAAGCTGATGGAGTTAGAGTCATCCCGCACCGGGGTTCCGGTGGCAAAGTTGAGGCTCGCGTACCAGGACAAGACTCGTATCGAGCTGATGGGACGTCTGGGCGAGCGGGTTATCTACCGGCCCCAGGGCTTGATCAACGGCATGAACGTCCCAGAGAGTGATGCGGAGACCATGAGCTTTGAAGTGAGCTGGATCGACCCCTGGGGTTTCTTCCACCAGCGCACCGCTCAGTTCACTGAGATTCGCTTCGAGGTGCTCGATGAGTTCAGTTTCATGAGGCGTCAAAAACTGGTGAATGACGCCCGTGCAGCCATGATGGCTAAGTCCAAGGACACCCCACCAGAGTAAGCCCCCACACAAATCCACTTCGGCGCTTTGCGCGGCTGCCTTTGCCTTTGATTTTTTTCGGCGCAGAGCGCGGCTTGCTGTGCTTTTGACGTGCATTTCGACACCGACCAGCTTAAGCTCGCGCAGATTTTTGCGGAAATACGTGCACGAGGTATTTCTCCATTGATATGTTAAGTGAAAGAGTGCTTATCCGCTGCAAAGAAGTGACAGCAAGCACGGCATGCAATTGGTGAGGTAGTTTCATGGAATTGGACATTCAGTACGACATGCTGGCGAGGCAGGAAGACACTGGCCGCTATTTTGGCCTGATTCTTACCGGTGGCCCCGGCATCGGGAAAACCTACGCCGCAATGGGCATGAAGCGTCCTGGCGACCCGTTCCTGCGATTTGCTGTTCCTGGCAGGTCGAAAGAAGACATGGTGACCTACCCGGTTCCAGAGCTGATCAAGGCGGGTGAGAATGGTCAAAGAAGCAAGTGGACTATCAACCAGGTAATCACCGAGCCTGGCTTTGAGCAGCTGCTCGAAGAGAACTGCGGCGATAAGCCTGGCCTGCTGCTGATCGATGACGTGACGGGTGCCGACCAAAGCGTACAAAACGCCATGCTTGAGCTGGTGCAGTTCGGTCGCGTTGGCGAACACCAACTCGGCCCGAACATCGTGATCGCGATGACGGGTAACAACACCACTGACGGCGCCTACGCCATCGAGTGGAGCAACGCGTTGATGGGCCGAAGCCACTTCATCCAGTACAAGGCTAACTTCGAGCGCTGGATGGAGCTGCCGGTTAACAAGAACCTCGACCCAATCGTCGCTGGTTTCTTAAGCCAGAACTCCGATTTCTTCGCTCCAGACCGCGCCAACCAGGAAATGGACAATAAGTGCTTCGACGAGAACGGAGCAGGCGGTTGCCCTCGACTCTGGACGACCCTTGGTACCAGCACCATGAAGAAATGGGGCGGTCTGAAGCACTTCCAGGGCAACATCCTGTTCCCAACGCAAACCGACTACGTCAATTCCCTGGTCGGTACGAAAACTGGCTCGGCTTTTGAAACTTTCGCCAAGACCATGTACGACTACCCGACTGCGAAAGAGCTGTTCAACGATCCCGACATGTGGACAAGGCTGTCGCTCGAGAAGAAAAACGACAAGGCCTGTGTTTACGCGACTGCTCACTCAGTGCGCCAATACTGCCTGGCGTTGAACGAGAAGATCAACGAGACCAGCGGCAATAAGTACGGCAAGAAAGAAATCGCCGAAAAAGAAGCGCTCGTTATGAAGTTCTGTAACGTGGTTGCTCGCCTGATGCAGCAAGACCACGAAATGGGCGCATTCTGCATCCGTTATCTGGCGATGAAGCTGGCGCACGATCCAAAAGAAACGCTGGTCGGCCAGCTGGCCGGTTACGGCTGGGGTCTGCCAGGTGTTGACCCTGTCCTTGTCAGCGCGAACTTCCCAGGTGTGATGAAAAACATCAAGGAAGTAAGCGAACTGATGGACAAAGGCGATTCACCTTCCAGGTAAGAATCGAAGCCCCCGAAAGGGGGCTTTTCTTTTGGCCGAAAGTATTGGCTTTTGATCTTCTCACTACAAGGCTTTGCCTCGGCTTTTGATCTTGACCTTGGTCATAACTCTTTGCTCTTGCTTTTGACGTTAAGCCATCATGTTTTTGCTTTGGCTTTTGATGTCAAATCATCTGGCTTTTGCTTTTAATCAACTTCGCTTTGCTCTAATAGCCTGGAAAGGCATTAAGGCTTTTGTTTGAGGCCAAACAGCTGGGCAGATCAAAAGCGGACGAGCATTGAATGGTTTCTATATTTTAGGGTTGGAATAGGGATTGTATGTTTTTGATCTTAAGATTAAGACATCATCTGTTTTTAAAGGCTGTCTTCAGGGCAAAAGCGAAATCAAAAGCTGTCTGGTGGGGTGCGGGGGACGGCGAAGGAGGAACACGTCAAACCCATGAATGCGGTTAAATCATAGATTGATGTCGAACAACATCTAGAGGGCGTAAGCCAGGTCTCCAAGGGCTCTAGGGCAGGGGTCAAGCGATTTGAAATCGATGGGCAAAAATTGCCGGGATCGTGACGGCTTTTGTGGTGCCGCTCTGTGCTCCCATGCCAGAATTGATCTATTAGAGTTTTAGGTTGGAGTCTTGGGATGGGCGCGCAGGCGACTGAGCTACTGAAATACAAACCGAAAATGGACGAGGAGTTCGACCAGGCGCTGTTCCAACGGATCAAGTTCCTTGCGATGGAGCTGAGAACGCACAACCCGTTCTTTGGTGTTCTGGCCACTGAGCTGTGGATCGCCGGCCCCTCCAAGAGCGTCCCTACCATCGGCGTGTCGGAGAAGGGGTCTATCGTTTACAACGAAGACTTCATGCGTTCCCTTGAGCCAGGCGAGATCATCGCCGTACTGGTTCATGAGGCGCTCCACATGGCCTTGGACTTCTGGAAGCGCTTCAAGGGGCTTAAGCTCCAGGTCGCAAACTGGGCGCACGACTTCGTCATCAACGACATCATCGTCAAGTCGTTGGCCGAAATCTCGTTCACGAAATCCAATGGTAAGCACGTGAAGCTGAACATCAAGCTTCCGCCGAACGTTCTTCACGACTTGAAATACCGCGACAAATCGGGTGAAGAGGTTTACCTCATCCTGAACAAAGGCATCCAGGAAAAAGCAGAAGCTGCCAAAGCTCGCTTCAAAGAGATGATGACCGATCCAGCTCAAAAGGCTGAATGGGAACGCAAAGAGGCAATCAATAAAGCGCTTCGCGAGTCTCTAGTGAAGGGCTTCGAAAAACTGGGTAACGCGCAGAGTCTGGCAAACGCCAAGACTCGTACCGCCAATCCAGAACTGGAAAAGCGAATCGCCGAGTTCGACGATATCCTCTCTGACTTGGAGAGCATCTCCTGGGTCAATACGGGCGTCGAGGTAGATCAAGCGACGAACAACCCTCACGAGAAGGAAGACAAGCCGGAGGAACCATCTCAGCCATCACCAGAGCCAGGTGAAGGTAATGAGCCAGGTGAGCCTGGTCAGGAACCGCAGGACTCTCAGAAGCCTGAGGAGCCGAGTCAGCCACAAGATCAGACCAATCCTCAGCCTGGCCAACCTCAAGATCAAAACAGCCCTGAGGCTGGTGACCAAGGCCAACAGCCAGAAGCTGATCAGTCTGCTCGTCCTCAGGATCCTAAGGACAAGCTGAAAGAGGACATGAACCAGTCCATTCTCGACTACGCCGAGAAGGAACAGCAGCGGATCAGCGACGAGTACGACGACATTACTCCGGAGACCTCCCAGGAGCAGAACCTTGAAGACCTCCAGAAGGATCTCGATAAGGCTGCCGATGAGTACGTCGACAAGGTGACCAAGCATCCTGAGGATCGTCCAGCTGAAAATAAGCAGGCGCCAGAGCCTGGTGAGCCAGAGCAGGGTAACGAGAAAGGTGATGACCAAGGCCCGTCCCAAGAAGGTGGGGAGCCTGGTCAGGAAGGTGATCAATCTGAAAACGGCAATGAGCCGGGTAATTCAGGCGAGCCAGGTGAAAGCGGCCCAGGCCAGGAAGCTGGTAAGCAAGGTCAGCCTCAACCGGGCGGTGAGGGTGGCGAACCTTCTGCAGAAGACGGTTCGGGCGATATGACTAATGGTGGTGGCAGCCCAGGTCAGCCAGGCGGATCCCAGGGCGGGAGCCCGTCTCAGGGTGCTGGCTCTCCGAGTGGCTCAGGATCTCAGGGTGCTCAAAGCGGTCAGTCACCACAAGGTCAGTCTCAGCCGGGCAATGAAGGCGGTTACAACGGCCCTCAGAAGTCTGAGGCAAACGCCCGTAAAGACGTCGAGGATGTTCTCTCTGACGTCAAGCAGGAGCTCGCCAACTCGTTGAGCGGGCAAAAGGGCGGAACAAATGGTCTTGACCAAAGGATGGCCTCCGGCGAGGACATGATGGATCAGGGTGCCTATGATGAAGCCATGAAGGAGATGGCCAAGGAACTGGGCGTCAATCACCTGGAAAATGACATTGCTATCGATTGCGATGACATCCCCGGTAATCCTTACAAAAACGAAACGCCTGAGCAGACGGATGCCCGTAAGCGCCAGTCGTTCAACCGGGCTATTCAGGAAGATATGCTGGCCCCAAACAAGATGATGGGTACGCTCCCTTCATGGCTGCAAAAGGACATCAACGACATTCTGTATCCGCCGTTGGGGTTCACCAGGAAGATGAAGAAGTACTTCGGTAACTACGGTCGTGAGACCAAGAAGACCTTCTCAAAGCCGAACAATCGCAACACCTTTATGCCTGGCCACATGATGCGTAAGGGGCTCGTCAGAAACGAAGCGAAGATGTTCGTGATCCAGGACACCAGCTATTCGATGATGCAAGGCAAGGATCTGGATAACCTCAAGAAGTCCATGGGCTTGATCGAGCGTCTGGCTAACAACCAGGGTATGGAGATCGTGGTCATCCAGTGCGACGTTGGTGTAACGGCAAGGATGAACACCAGAGAAGCCATGGAAATGATCAACAAGAAGCAGTTCAAGCTCAATGGCTTGGGCGGATCGGACTTTACTCCGGCCTTCGAAATGATCTGGCAGGAGATGGCTAAAGAGAACACCGGCAAGGGTCATATGATCTGCGCGTTCACTGACGGTGCGATCAGAGTGCCTGAGAAGCCGCCTCGTGGCCTGCGCCAGCATGTTCTCTGGTTGACGAACCCAGGCCAGACGGCTCCAACCAAGGAATGGGGTGAGCACGTCATCATGGATGACATCTAGCCAAGGTTGGCTTTGGGGGATGATGCCGCTATATTCCCCAGAGCTTTACTGAGTCCCTTAAGGGGCATTCAAAGACCCCGGCAATGCCGGGGTTTTTAACTTTTGGATGGTTCTGGTAATGAAGTTTGATATTGAAAAGCAATCATCTGAGAGACCAGTGCCTGCCGTCTTAAATGACATGCAACAGCAACTTAAGAAGACAACACGTCGTTTGCAGTGGGTCTCCTTTAGCTGTCTGGCGCTGATTACTTTCGCTCCGTTTGCCGGAGTTTGGTTGGCCAATAGTGGCCACTGAAAACAACAACTAGAGGTCAACAATGAATCCCTCCACGCCAGCAAAACCTACCACCGAATCACTCCACGAGGATTACCGCTCTGCCATGAAGGCCGGTGATCATCAGGCAGCGATGGCCAGCCTCAGTGAGCTGCTCACCAGCAAAGACATCAAGCGCTTCCCGAGCTTCTCGCACCAGTATTTTGTAAGGCCGGTGCTCGATGACGGGCTGATGGAAATCAAAGCCTGCGCCGACGTCGTCAAAGGTCTGGAGCTTCACGCTCTCAAGCACATGGCGCAAAGCTACGGCACCGGGATCGCTTACTCACAGAAGGAAGCCAAAGCGCTCGGTGTTCTGGACTTAAGAACCATTGGGCAATTTATGTTCATTCATTCGCCAGAAGCGGGCTCTTCGGACGAAGACCTGGTCGAAGCTGAGCAGCTCTTCAAGAAAGGCTTCTCGCTGGGCCAACTGGTGACGCTGCATGCCAAGCAAGCAGTCCCGCGCCCCATTGCGGCCTTCTGCAATGTCTACCTGGCCAGACACGACGCGTGCCTCCCTCTCAACTGTCCCACAACAGTGAAGGTCGACCGCGATTTGCTTTATTTTGGTGACAAACTAACGTCGCTTTCGAGCTTTGATGGCGTTGCCGAGGTCTTGGTACGACACCAGGATGCTCCACAGGAACGCAAGGTGGCCATGGCTGTCGACCTGATCCAGAGCGTTGATGAGAATTCCAGTCCTACGCTGCTCAGGGAGCTGAAGCGCCAGCTTGGCACTTCGCTTGTGGCTGAAGCAGAGGCTGCCATTGGGCAGGTAACGCTTGGAAGTGCAGTAAAAACAGGGCAAAATCGTTTAATTATTGATGGCCCGAGTCTGTAACGAAGCGGGAATATTGACCTCAGGATGGAAACGATGATCACAATTGGCTCTTACACCAGTCGCAATGCTGTATCCAGGGCATTCAGGATCAAACTGATTGACCCACGGCTGCCACGACAAGAGCTGAGGCTGATGTTTCAGTATGACGCTGAAGGTCTGCTGCTGATCGTTAGCCAGAGTCATGGGGTTCGTCAGGTGTTCTTCCCGGCGCATGAGGTTGGCCAGGATATCGTGAGCTTCCTCGCCAGCAAGTGCTCAGACTCGATTGCGGCCCGCTGCCAGTCGAGCATCGACAACCAGGAGATCGATCTGCCTATCTTCTTCTGGAACGTCGAAGACAATCTGTGCCGGCTCCGGAGCAGGGGTGTCTTGAGCAATGATGCGTGCGCGGATGCTTTCGAAACCCTGGAGCATTACCGGGCGGAACTGAACGCTGAAGCCCTTCAATCATTCCTCCACCTGGAAAACCTCTCTGATGTCGTCGAGGCAAGCCTTGCCTACAAGGCTACAGATGAGGAGCTGGTGTTCTGGAAGGTGGTCTGGAAGGCAGTTGTGGCGAAGGCCAGGGTGCTGGATCAGGAACTGACCACCGCTTAAGGAACACACCAAAAGAAAAGGCCGCTTTCGCGGCCTTCTTTGTTACTCGACGATCAGAAGTTCTTCGTCGGGGCCACGGTTGGCGCTGCAACCGGTGCCGGCTCTGCCGCTGGATCTGCAGCTTCATCAGGTGCCTGGATCTTACCGAACTCAGGCGCGGAGTCATCAGTCTTGACCTCTTCCTGCGCTGGCGCTGACGCCAACTCGGCTTTGGTAGCCGCTTTGACTTCAGTCTCAGGCAGAAGCACTGGAGCAGGCTCTACAGCAGCCGGTGCCGCTTCCAGGGCCTCAACCTCTTCAATGGTTGCTACCGGCTCATCAGCTGCCGTTTCAGGCGCTTGATCGCCTACAGCAGCCTCAGGGGCCGCTTCAGCTTCGGCTTGTTCAGTTACGGATACTGGAGCCGCTTCAGTCTTTGCGGCTTCCACAGCAGACAGAACGACGCCAGCGGCGTTCACAGGGACGGACTTGATCGAATCAACCTGAGCTTTGAAGCCATCTGGATCCAGCGCCATCAGTTGCTGCATCAGTTCCTTGAACTGCAGGCCATCCTCTTCGGTGAAGGACAGACCATTGACCAGGCTTTCACCGGTCTTGTCTTTGATGTCCTTGACCTTGAGGGTCAATACAGAGCCTTCAGGGGCGGTAACCGAGCGCCATTCGCTGATCAGGGTAGGCTTGATCTGCAGATTCTGGCTTTCACCAGCCTTCAGGCCTTCCTCAACTTCCAGCTCCAGCGGGCCGGCGTAGACCGGGGTCGCTACGTTCGGGGCAACCAGGGAACCGTCCAGCGTGACGGAGTAGAGCACGCGGTCGCCGTTGTTGGTCACGGCCAGGGAGATGATCGGATCGAATTCGCCGGTGACTTCGTTCTTCACGGTGGTGAACTTGGCGTTGTCGACCTTGATCAGCTTCTTGTAGTTCTCGGCATTCAGCTTTTCGCCCAGCTCTTTCAGCTCGGACTGGATGCTGGCGATGGCGCTGGCCTTGGCTTGTTCAGCGATCAGAGCCTGCTGGGCAGCTTCTGCGTCAGCCTTCTGCTGTTGCTCGGCCTCGAGCTTGCTGCGCAGATCTGCAGCCACCTGCATGATCTGTTCGGCATTTTTGCCATTCAGGTCGGTCTGCAGCTGATCCATCGTGAAGTTTTTCTGAAGCAGCGAAACATCATCAGCGAATTGTGTTTGTTTCTCTTGGATAGGGATCTTGGTGGTCATCTTGCCGAGCGACTCGGTCAAGGCCGCTTGGCTGGTGCCGTCAGCGGTACCGTCATTACAGCCGGAGAGGGCTGCAACAATGAACAGGGGGAGGAGTGCTTTTTTGAACATGAGTGCCTCGAAAGTGGAGCAATCGTTTGTGGGAGAAAATACCCGCGCATCTTACTGGTGATTCATCGCCGCTGACAATTGATGCATATCGTTTGACCAGCCTTTCTTTGCCCAGTGCGGCATTGATATCCTGTAGGAATAGGTGAAACGGAACAGCCGGGGATTCTGACATGGCCAAAGCAAGGGAAATCGACCACAAACTTGATGGGACGGAGCACCTGAACATCTACAGCAGGGCACAGACGGATCTTGGGAAAGCCCTTTCCCATTTCGCCCATACGCCTTTCTGCCACAAGGAGTTCGGGAACTTCGCGTCCATGGAGGGTTTCTGGTACTGGCTGACCCGCCAAGACGAATCCTTACGCCACCTGCATGGCTGGGAAGCCAAAGAGCGTGGCCGTGATTTGCCAGAAGTGAAGAAATGGCACCCGGAGCGTTTCCGCCAGGTGATCATGGAAGGGAATGACGCCAAGTTCCAGCGCCACCCAGAAATCCTCCAAGCCCTGGGCAAGACCTCAATGCGCCTTGAGCACTACTACGTGCAGCGCTACGGTAAGGACACGAAGGTTCAGCATGCTAAAGACTCTGAATGGCTGCTGGCGTACTTTGAGGGCGTTCGCAAGAAGCTGAACCCTGAAGCAGACATGTTCCATTCCGAGAAAATCGAGCGCCGCCTCAAGGCAGCCCAGGTAGAGCCTGATCAGCTCTCGATGTTCTAACAACACAGGGCGCCCACCGGGCGCTCTTTTCATTCCTGGCATCACCAAGTAACCACGCCTGGCCGCAGCCGAAAGAGCAAAGGCGGACAAGCTTTGTTTGGGCACAAAAATCCGCTGTCGCGTTCCTCCAGGTAGCCCTGGTCGTCTGGCCGATCCGAGATCGGAAAGGCGCAGAAGCTTTTCCCCCGAAAGCTTTTAAAGAAAAAGGCTTTGCTGTTGCTCTTCAGCATTCTCGCTTTTGACCTTCAACGCTCAGGCTTTTGATCTTAAGCGCAGCAAGGCTGTTGCTGTTGCTGTTTGCTTCTAGCCGAAAGTCTTTTGCTTTTGCTTTTATCCACCAAGCTTTTGACTTTGCTTGAAACTATCTTGCGCATTTGATGCTGGCGCCAGCACAAGCGTGAAGCGGGGCGGACGACGCCAGGCAATGACAAGGTGAACACGGATGAGGCGTTGAGGTAAGGGCAGGGTGGTTGTGCAGTACAAGGATGCCGGCAAGGGCGGATTGGTCAGTAATGAGAAAAGCAAAGGCTGGCGGAAAATCAAGATCAAAACCTGTCTGGTGGGGTGCGGGGGCCGGCGCCAGCGGAGCAGGCGACTCCCCTATGAATGCGGTTAAATCATGGATTGATGTCGAACAACACCTGGATGACTGCGTCTGGAAGGCAACAAAGCCGGTTAAATCATGGATTGATGTCGAACAACACCTGGATGACTGCGTCTGGAAGGCAACAAAGCCGGTTAAATCATGGATTGATGTCGAACAACACCTGGATGACTGCGTCTGGAAGGCAACAAAGCCGGTCAATTGACGGATCGATTTCGAACAACGGGGTTGGCGGGCATTGACCCGCCTTTGATCAGCCTTGCTCGGCGTTACGCTTCTTCAGCTCAGCGTGCCGGGAGAGGATGAGATCGACTTCGTACTTGCGCAGGATGATCTCAAGGGTAAGGCCTCGAAGGCGCCAGCGTAGAGCTCGCTGAAGGTCAGGGACTGACTTGATGACTCTCTGGATGTGCGGCACCTCAGGATCGCCCTCAAGGGCATCCAGAAGGGCAGGTAGCTTCATCGTCGAGTAGGAGTCTCGTCCGCTTCGCAGCTTTACCAGGTCATCGAACGTGGTTTCCTGGGAGCCCTTGCGGTTGAGGCGCTGGGCCTTCTTACCAACCTTACGCTGGTGCTCTTGAAGCTCCTGGTCGTTGACCGGGGGAAACTCAGGAATCGGCGGTACCGGAGATCGGGTGAGGGCATAGCGCCGGCCACTCTCATCAAGGTCATTGTTCAACCAGTCATCCAGGATGAGGAAGAACATCTGAGAGAAGGCCTCCGTGTGGCCACGGATTGGCAGGGGCGTAACCGTCCTATCCAAGTTCACCCAGCCCAAGGCCATCCAGACGCGCTCAAGGGCCTCCGGCATCGCATCCACGAATCTGATGTAGGGCGCACGCCCCATGGGGTGCCTATCACCCTCACAGCTCTTCAGCGTTGGGAAGCCCTGGTCATTGAGCGCTTGGACAAAGGGCTTGAGCCTCACGTCGACACAGCCAACCTTACCAGTCTTGTAAACCAGCTCAGTGGCGGCGTGCTCATGCGTGAACAGCCTGAAGTTCTCGCGCCAGGGCGGATTGAAGCGAAAGGCGCTGAGTACTTTGTCGACAAAACCAGGGCTGTAAAGCTCAGGGGCGATATGCGCTTCGAACCGATCCCCGTTATCACACTCGATACGCATGACATTCGAGGCCTTTCTATACGATGTCTTGTCGGCCCTTTGAAGGGTCGCAATCGCACTCAGACCGTTGGTGCCTTTGATTTTACGAGGATGATCGGGAGTCACGGAAAAGGCCCAGGTTGGTCAGGACAAAGGTGGTGTGAAGGGCGGATCCATCATGGCCCGCTGGAGATCAATCGCATCCCGGCGCTTCTGGGCGTATTCACGGTCGGTATCGGTCACCAGCTCGAAAGGCTCGCCGGCGAGATCAATGCGGTGGGAGGAAGTCTTAAACGCTTTCAGGTAGAAACGCCTGGAGCACCAGAACTGCAGGACTTTGTGCACCTGGTTGAGCGAGAGCTCCAGTTCGCTGCCTTTCAGGGCGTCGACCATGTCTTGCGCAATGTTGATTTTGAGTGGGGAGACCACCAGCTCAGAGTCTTTCACCGGAAAAGCTTTCGGGAAGCGCTGTTGCAGCTCATGGAGATTGCCGAGCATCTGCTCGAACTGACGTTGTCTGCGAATAGCAGTGATCGTGGCCATTGGGAACTCAGGGGTGTGTGAAATCAGGCTCGCAGAATACCACGCCACACCCCCAAAATCATGCTGGAAGGCTCAAACGCCGAGGTCTTGGGTGAAGTACTTGGTAGCGTGCTGGTACTTACCAAGCTGCTTGTCCACCTGGAGAATCAGGGAGACAAGATCCTCATTCTTGATGAAGAAATCACACGCTCTGATGGCTTCTTTGTTGCTCTTGATCCGAGCGGAAAGCGTCTGATCGAAGGTGTCACCACGAACGTTTTCGCTCCAGCGATGCTGATCCTTTTCGATCTCAGCCTCCAGATGAGGGATCTTCTCCCTATCGATCCGCCGTTCCCAGGTGTTGGTGGTCATGAGCATTTTGTGGTGCAGATGGTCAGGGGATCGCTCATCGGCATCAACGAAGTCTTCTTTCAATTTTCCCTGCACGATCACGTCTTTATTGACGAGAATCTGGATGGATACAGGCGTTGGGTCGCTAGCATCATCAAGAATGGAGTGCCTGTAATCCATCGATGACTTGAAGTACTTCCTCAGGTTGTCGATGTACAGGCTGCTCAAGAGCAATGCGTCCTCCATCGAACCAGCTCGAGCAATTTCCTTGGATCTCGTGGAGTAGGCGGCGGTTTCCAGATTCCAGAACTGCTCATCCATGAGGATGGTGAGCTTTGAGGCAAGGATGTCCTCGCGAGTCCAGGTCTGTTTCACCGGATCGAGGACGAAAACGCTGCCTGAAAATTCTTGCTTGTGCAGGCTATCGCCTTTTGGCTCAGGCAGATCAAATCCCAGCTGGCCGGCAGCAAGCACTGCATCGAAATCAATATCCAGGAACTGGAACAGGCCACGAACGTCATCCACGTCCTTTGCATCAAGACCGTTTAAGACGCTGGCGAAGCTTCCCCAGTTGATATCAAGATGGCGCGAGGAATGGTACAACGCATGAACGCGGGCCATCTCAGGGGAGAGGTAGTAGGTGGGTTCGCTTTTAGCGTCTTCACCGGAATGCTCTTTGGCGATGAGCTTATCCAGGTTCGTAAGGTTTTTGATCTCCTCACCTGCATACCAAAGCCTGAGGTTGGCCAAAACGTCGGAAAGGAGGTCGGGCCTGAGCGCGTAGATCAGATGCGCTTTTTTACCAATGCTCTCGAATACCTGGGTCTCGTTACCGTAGTAGCCATCGTCAACATCATCGGGCTTTTTGCGAAACAGCGCAGACATCACACCGTAGCGATGAGGGCTTGGATGTGGGAAATGAGGAGTCGTGGTCATCATGGTTTTCCATGTTTTTTCTCATTATCCAGGGTGCGGTCGAAGAGGCACAATCAAACAGCCAGAACATTGTCCAAGAATTGGATGAAGGCTATGATGTTTGCCTCTTAAAAGCGCAGCATTAGAGCAAAATTGCCAAATGAATATCGATGACTTTCAGCGCTTGGGTCAGTGGATGGCAAAAGCGCCGAGATCGGCCAGCAGCATGACGATGGTTTCCATCGCAATGGGTGCCAGGTCAGGCAGTTTTGTCGGCCCGAGCGGCAGCAAAGGCTTTGCCGGCTGCGCAGATCTGATCGACGCGTTCCCGGACATGGCCAAAGAGCTTCCAACGATAGCAACGCTTGTCCCAGGATTTGCGGCTTTGCTCCCTCACTGGGAGGAGCTGATGGAAATTCACAGAGAGTCGCGCACTGAAAACAGCGGGCTTATCGGCGGGCATGCGTCCCGGCTTAACCGGCGTATTCAAGAGCTGCTGCGCCCGTTGCGCCGAGGGGAATGACATGCGGCGCCGGGGATTGTTCGAGGCGTTGTGCTTCACCGACCTCGACGGATCGCTTTTCCAGCAGAAATGGGCAAACGCTGCGGGCATTTACCCCATGGTCGAGACGCCTACCGGCGACGTTATTGGCTGGGCCACAGCAGAACAAGCAGAGCTCTGGGATGAAATCCGGTACCAGGCCTTCTGTGTGGGCGTGACATCTCGATCAGCAGGGCAGGTGGCCCAGGTCTCAGGTTGGGATCCTCTCCACGACCACCAACTCATCCTGGCCGACCATGGCCTTACGCTCCTGTACCGCAACTATCGGAAGAGCAGGGCGTGGGACGTCATCAAACCCTGGTCGACCCCTTACCTAGAAATGGCCAGGGCAAATGCCAAGCAGCTGCAGGCGGATGGCGCAGCGCTCTGTTTCTCGGCGATGCAGGCGCTTCCTGATCTGGTCAGGTTTAATGCCAGGATGGTCTTCCCGAAGAGTGCCGCAGGCTCTGTCGAACCTATCTACGCCGCCATGGAGGCGCCAGCACTCCTCAGACATGCGTTAGAGCGAAAGGAGCCTGAGCTTTTCCTCAAGCTCAGGGCATTCGTTCAAGACTTTGTTGCTGGGCACGGTGGCCGGTACCACTACCACGAAACAGAGTCATCGCTGGCGCTTATCCCTGCACAGTGGTCGAGGACGGCGGTAGTGGAACGCTTTACGGCAATGATCATGCAAGGTGATGCATTGGGAGATGAGCGGCTTGGCTTGGCGCTGGCAGATATTGGCCGGCCAAAGGCACTTCTGGCTGCCCGTCAGCCATCAATCGCGGGCGTAATCCTCTAGGAACAATAGCGAGAAATTGTCAGCAGGTAAGCATAGAATGGCCCCTCTCAACTGCATCTTGGGGCTTTTCCGTTCCGCTGACCTGATTCCGCTGATTTCTTAAAGGATTTACCTGCATGACTGACCCTATCGTCCTGACGAGCGCCCTGGATGCGTCCGTCAATTTTATCGAAAAAACCGACATCGGATTCCTGGAACACCGCTATGTAAGGCGGGATCTGGACAAGGTTCTGGTGTATCTCTCCTCGCAAACTGGCTGTGCCCAGGCGTGCCGGTTTTGCCATTTGACTGCAAATGGAGAGGTGGCGCTTACCAATGCGACTCTCGCAGACTTTCTACGGCAGGCGTCGACGGTGTTGGCGCACTATGACAACCAGGCGCCCGGTAAAACCGTGCATTTCAACTTCATGGCCCGAGGTGAGCCGCTGGCCAACCATGTGATCATGGGAAACAGTGGCCTATTATTGTCAGAGCTTGGAAAGCTGGCCGAGCAGCGGGGGTTGGTGAGCAAATACCTCATCTCAACCATCATGCCGTCAGAGATGGGCGGGGCGGAGTTGCGCGACATTTTCTCTGAGGTTCATCCAGAGATTTATTATTCGCTATATAGCATGAATTCATCTTTCCGTAGGCGCTGGTTAAATAAGGCTCATTCGGCAGAAGTTGGTCTTGATAAGTTAAAGGCATGGGCTGATTACAGCGGAAAAGTGCCAAAGATCCACTTCGCGTTTATTGAAGGACAAAACGACTCGGAAGCCGACATAGTTGATATCGTTAATGCCCTGAAAACACGGGAGTTAACGGCTAATTTCAACATCGTCAGATACAATCCAGCATCTGAAAAATATGGGAGAGAATCCAGCGAAGATGTAATTCAAAGGAACGTCGACATACTGAAAGAGTTGCTGAGACCACCCAAGGTTAGGGTCGTTCCTAAAGTCGGTTTTGATGTTAAAGCATCTTGTGGAATGTTCATAAATTCCAAAGACCACGCATCCCTGATTAACTCGCCTTTGATCTTAACTGCCAACTAAGGAGCCATTGATGAGCACTTTCTTTTCGCATTCTCCTGTCGTCAAAAGGACGCTTGAATTGATTGCGAATCCGTCCTTGAACGGTGCGAACGCTCATATCGGAGTCGAAGTGCTCTGGTTGCAGTCGGTTGTGCTTCACCTGGAGCTGATGCACGAAGACGTCCTGGTGCAGAGGATCGACAGCGTGAGTGATTCGGCGGGATATCTGTCTTGCCTGGAGAGTATGCGGCCCCAGATGCATGCCGATCACTACAAAATCTGGGAGGGGAGTACGTTGCGGCTTGAGGTTCGTGCTGTGGTATCCCTGTTTCCCTGCATGTCAGAGGTGCCTGACGAGGTGATTCTTGCCAGCAATGGCCTGAAAAATCAGATGTACCAGTTCAACGTCCTTGATTTTGTGTCCGGTTCAGCGGATCCCGAGGTCATTTCTGACTCTGTGATATGGGTGAGCAATGTCGGGAAGACTGTAAACGCGTTGACGGTACGGGCTTTCCGGGAGAAGTGGGATCTGGATCTGCCGTATCAAGCCGACCTGAAGGCGCGTACTCGAGCCATCGAAGCGTCAGATCTGGAAGAGTGCGTACTTTAGATCTATTTCTAACTTACCCTTTCCGCTTTAAGTGCCCTGGAGCCCGCGTAATTCAAGGGCTCCTGCATTCTAATGTGGACGGCTGTCTTGAGTCTTGTGGACAGCCGGCTTGAGTTCTGTGGACGCCTACCTTGTGTCATGTGGACGGGTGCCTTGTATTGATGTGGACGCCTTCCTTGTGGATAACCCGACTTGTGTGGACGGATGCCTTGTAAACCCTTGTAAATGTGGACAAATGCCTTGTTTCATTGGGGTTAAGCATTACTCAGCGAGATCATTCGACGCGTCCTGGAGAGAAAAATCAAGCACGAAACAGGATCAACTGGCTGAAAAGGGGTATCCGGCTCGTCTGGTGGCGATTCCGGCCAGGGAGACACTGCAAGGGCAGGGCAAAAGCGGGCCAAAAGCTGTTTTGGTGTCAAAAACAAGCGCTCTTGCTGTGGCTTCTAGCTTTATATGGACGGATGCCTTGTGTCGGCAGTGGGAAAAGAGCCTTTGTCTGTCGAGAATAACCCCGTAAGCCATTCAAATATGGACAGATTCCTTGTTTAAAGGGGCAAATGTGGACGGATGCCGTGTAATAGGGGGCGATTAAGCTGTCCCGGCCATTCTGGAGGGTGTTTTAACCCCTCAAAACCCGTCCTGGGCATCAAATGTGGACGGATTCCTTGTGTTTCTGGGGCCAGTCCCTTCCTTAATATGGACAGATGCCGTGTTCAAGACCCCCGTAATCACTGGGTTCAGCCTCAATTGTGGACGGATGCCTTGTATCCGGAGGGGTGCCAGGCCCAAATGTGGACGGATTCCGTGAGTTGACCCCCTTAGTTCCTCTTTAATATGGACGGATGGCTTGAGAAATAGCCTCTCGGTGCGCCAAATGTGGACGGATAGCATGTTTTTCTTCTCCAACTACTTCACTAAGATGCTCTAAGTAACTGATTTATGGAGTTAAAGACGCTTAATGTGGACGGATGCCTTAACCGTTCATCCTTAATGTGGTCGGATGGCATGTGTTTTAAGTAGTGGGCGGGCGATCCGAACCCTCAAATGTGGACGGATGCCGTGACTCTCGAGCTGCCTAGGAGGCCAAATGTGGACGGATACCGTGCTCCAGGGCTCTGCAGCGGGCCTTTATATGGACAGATGGCTTGTATCGAGCGGGTGGTTGCAGTGCCAGGTGTCGAATAATGTGGACGGATGCCTTGTATCAGTCCGACAAAAGGCAGAAATCCTTAATGTGGACGGATGCCTTGTATAAAAGAGGCCTTTTGCGCATCAAATGTGGACGGATGGCATGTATTTTTCCGGAGGGATTTGCCGAATCTGGATCGTTTATATGGACAAATGGCTTGTATGCTTAAGGTAGGCTGAGTTTGTGTAAGTCATTGAGACAAAAGGACTTTATTGCCTGTTTGATTTGGCGGAAGGTCAGTCAGATTGGCTGATTGGTGGGTTTTGACAAGATGTCACTTGTGGTTTTGGTTGGCTTATATCTTAATGTGGACAAATGGCTAGCCCGTTCGTCGGATCACAAAGCCAGATCTTAAAAAAGGGTGGCAATGAGCATTTCAGTCCCTAACCTACACGCCAAAGCGCAATGCAAATCAAGGACTGGCATGCCATGACTGCCCAAAATCTCCAGGTCTACAAGTCGAACGACTTGATGGCTGCCAACTACAAGCTCTCGGTGGCTGAAACCAGGATTATCTTGACCTGTATCGCCAAGATCAGCCGCGATCCGACTATGGTCGTGACTGACAGCGAGATGTATGGATTCACCGCAAAGGAATACGCGGAGCTGTGCGAAATCAGCCTTATGGCAGCGTATTCTGACCTCAAGGAAGCCGTGGATCAGTTGTTTGACCGCCATATCCTGTTCAGTATGAGCGACCGTGAGCGCAAGACGCGCTGGATTCAAACGGCGGACTACATCGTGGGAGAGGGGCGTGTGATGATTCGCTTCTCGAAAGACGTGCTCCCCTACCTGGTCAACCTCAAAGCGAACTTCACCAAGTACAGCCTCCGCGCTGTGGTCAGGCTCTCGAGCCCGCACGCGTTCCGTATGTATGACCTCATCATCAAGCACCGGTTTAAGCTTTCGCCGACCGTTCTGATCAAGATCGAAGACATCCGCTTTGGCCTGGCATTGGATAACGCTTACCCACTGTATGCAGACCTTCGAAAGCGAGTGATTGAGCCAGCTCTGGAGATGATCAGTGATGAGACTGACATCGAAATCCTCGGATTCGAGCCCAAGCGTGAGGGTCGAAAGATCGTTGCCATCGAGATCTCCTACCGAGAGCGCAAGGACTTCAACCCTAACCCTGTTCAAGAGGACATCTTTGAGAGGGATGTAACGCCCAAGGTGGAAGAACCAAAGGCTGCGAAAAGGAAGGTTCGCTCAAAGACCATCACCCAGGAAGAGATCCGAAAGGCAGCTCGACCAGGTGAGACGACGGAGCAGGTTGTGGCCAGACTCAAGATGGAGCAACGGAAAGCAGATTACGCCTGACGCGAAATGTGGACAGATGCCGTGTTTAAAGGGGCCCGCCAGAAATGGAGGGCCTTTTTTATTGGGGCGAGAAAAGCACAAATGTGGACGGATGCCTTGTTCACTCGGCAAGCCCAAGGACTCAGGGGGTTGCTGGCCTTTTAATGTGGACGGATGCCTTGATGCCCTTGAAACAGCGCTGCAGGCCCCGGTTTCCGGGGCTTTCATCATGGCCTTAATGTGGTCAGATGTGTTTCAGGCCTCTTTTTGGTGCTCGCTGCCCGGCGCTGGCGCCCCAAATGTGGACAGATTCCGTGTATTGATGGCCAATTAGTTGCTTATGAAGTTGGCGCCACAAGCAATTTAATATGTATCTTCTCTTTGCCGATTCTAATACAATCTCAGGTTGTTTAAGACCTTTCTGAGTTACCCGAAAAGACATGATTATTGAACTTGCCATGCTCGTCATGGCATCGCTGCTTGTTATCATTTTGTCAGCACTCTTCAGCAGCGTTGATACTGCATTGCTCATCGCCGATGATATCAAAATGAGCATGATTATTGAGCAACCAAATCTCAAGGCACGGACTAAGAGGTGGCTGACGAAGATCGCTGCGAAGCGCGATAAGCACATGGCCGCTTCAATGGTGTTCATGACCTTCCAAGGCGTTGCAACTAACTCACTGCTCGGCGTGATGGCTTATAAGGCACTCACCGGAAGCCAGGTGGTTATTTTCATGTTCGTGCTCACCTACGCGAACCTGGTATTTGCCCGGACACTTCCAAAGACCATCGCCAGCAATCATTACGAAGCAATCCTGACTCGCTTTGCCTGGCTGGCGCGGATCATCTACTACGTCAGCATGCCGATGGTTCTGCTGACCATGGTGTGGGTGAAGCTCTTCAGGTTGTCCAAGAGGAAGATGAACCTCAACGAGCTCAAGAGCACGATCAACTACTACCACAGCCAGGGCCTGATCGAGAACGTGGAGCGGCGCATGCTGCAGAACGTGTTCCGCATCAAGCAGCACAGCATCCAAGAGGTTCTGGAGCCTGCGACATTGCCCACGGTTCAGTATGACAGCACGCTAGATGACTGCCGTGAGCTGGCGCAGCACTTCTTCGGCAAGCGGATGATCGTGAAGCGCGGTGACGACATCGTCGGGATCATGTACTACCACGACCTCGCGACCAAGCTGATCTCGGAGCAGGGCGGGAACGTTGCTGACATTTGTAGGCAAATCATTTTAGTACAGGCAGACGAGAAGCTCATCGACGTCATGGTGAAAATGAAGGCTAGCAAGGTCTCCCTCGTCGTTGTGCTGGACGGCGACGGCCAGGTGGCCGGCGTGAGCTCTGCCCGTAAAATTTATAGCTATGTATTGACCGCGAACGAAGGGAACCCTGGCGGGATCCTCGACTGACTACAGGAAAAGCCTCGATGACCCATCAAGATTTCAGCAATATTGTCATGTCAGCTACGAAAGCTTCCCTTGCTGACTTTTTTTGCGGCAGCTTTCATATGCTCGGCAGCTTCGCCTACACAGATGATTTTCCCGTCATCTTGGCCATGCACAAGCTTGATTACAGCTTTGATGACATTGCCAGAATCATGAGCACCTCGTATCACATAGAGGTCGCGGCTGGGATGATAAAAAATCTGGCTTGTGAGGAGTGGAGAAAGCCCAAAGAGCCGTATTCGCTGGCTGATATTCAGGAAAGCCTGCATTACAAGCTGAACAGAATGCTGCATGAGGATAGTCAGCACGCTGATTGTGTGTTCTCCCTCATTCGTCAGGGTGGCAGTGCCATTAATCTGAAGCGGATTCTGGATGGGTTTGCCCTACGAGGGTATTTCAGGCATCACCATGACGTTAACCTTTGTAGAGATCAGCACGGCGCACTCAGGCCCGTGTCTGACCTTTTGCTGCTTCCCAAAACAGCGACAATAGCAAAGGTTCTCTGCGAGTCGGCAATGGTGGCGGAGGATGCCGAAGCTGTTCGATACATAGCAGCGATCCCAGAGTACAAGAAGCTTCTTGGTGAAAGATTCGTTCCCGATAATATCAAGGTAGTTAACAACTACCTGCGGTCTAAGCAGAAAAGAGATACTGATCTTTCGATTATCAACGAACTGTCTGGGTATAACCTCCAGGACTACGCAAACCTTCTCATAAGCTACGAAAACTACAAGCAACAAAAAGATTCTGTGACCGTCGATGCAATTTATGATGCGGAAATTCTGCGTCAGGCACCGGATCACTTTATTGAGCTGATCATGAACCACAAAGAAGTGTCGGTCGGTACTGCCAACATCTTCATTGCCAGGATGGCGCGTGACGGCATGCCAACGAAAGGCGGTTTTTTGATGGCAAACAAAGGTCGCTTCTTCGTTATCCAATACCCCACAGCCGAAATGTCTGAAACGGAAATCGTGGAACTGTGTTTTGAGAACAAAGCGAAGCGCGGTTACCTCGGCATTCTGATTGGGATGTCCCCGGAGGTTGTTGCCGCCCACAAGGCAGGTCAGAAGCTGCTCAACCTCATGTATGAGTTGAGCCCATCCAATGAAATCGCCCAGTGCCTGGATACCAAAGGTCGGGCCAAGCAATTCAAAAATGATTTGGGTGTCTGAGCTGGCGTTTAAGGATAGGAAATGACCGCAAACACGTCGTTCAAGAGCGTTATCGCAAACGCCTCCACGGAAGGCTACGCCATCACCCTGGAGGAGAGCGCAAAGGCGCTCGTCTACGATCCAGAGAGCTTCATGCCGGCTGCCATTGAGGATCTGGCGCTGGCGCCTGGTCACGCTAAATTCCAGTTTGCTCAAGCCATTGAGGTTGTTAGGCACGCCCTGACGTTTCCAACGATTGATGCGTACATCGATAGAAGCCTCAGCATTATGGAAAAAGAGGGGGCATCATATGAGACCTCTCTGTTTAGCAAGTTTGAACCAAGGCTACGCCATATTTATATGTTTCAAAGGCATCTGGGCTTGGCCCTGGCTTTAGAGCATGAATGGATTGATGACATCTTAAGTGGACTTGAGTGTGCTCTAACCCGTAAGGATCAAGCACTTGAGATCAATGTGCGTACACTCCAGGATTCGAGAACGTCATTCCAGATTGATTATTTGGCATGGATGTTTCAATCGGCAAGTAGTCAGTGGGATCGTCTAAAGTTGAACTCTAGCATGGTCGGGATGTACCGCCCTGATGGTTCAATGAGATCTTTGCCATTGATGGGGTTGCTATTCTGGCCTCACCTTTCCGGCATGCTTGAGAATGAGATTGCTGCAGGAAACCATGTGGTTGTTCGAGCAATCTATGACCTATCCTCAGGGGGAAGTCATTATCACGAGTGGGCCATTCAAAAAATTAAGAGTTTCTTGTCCTTGAAGTTTGTTTACATGCAACTTCAGGATGTCAAATCAGTTAGGTCGAGGGCCGGCGTTGATCCAGCACCTGATGCTTTTGAGATCCGCGCCAGGCTGGAACGGTACCTTCAACTTTTTGTGCGGGGTGAAGAGTCCGCAGCAGATCTCATTGGCTACATCCTTTCTGGCAACCACGACGTTCATGAGATCCTTCATGAGGTGCTGCAATTCAATCATATGAAGCTGTGGCAGCCTCAGATTGAGACTCAGATCGCAACGGCCACGTTAGATTTTGCCCGTGGATTGCGGCCCATACTGCTCCAGGAAGAAAGCGCCCCTCTTAAGCTTGGCCAGGTTGCATTGGGCTGCTTCTTTGACAAAGGAGGGGAGGAGTATCAAGAGCTGCTGCGCACGGCAGACGACAAGCTTCTTGACGCTTTAGCGCAACGCTTTACGCCTGCCCAGTGCGTTGCAAGCCCGGCTTTGCTGGCGCTCTGTGGATCTCGACCTTTTGCTGAGTATGAAGACTGGTGCCAGGGCTTTGATGAGCTCGGCCTGGTTGCCGAGGCTTTGTACAAGATCACTGATGATCAGGCGTACAGGCTCACCGTAAACAACCTCAACACCAGGGCGAGGATGTTTTATGGGGATCTGGGGGTTTAAGCGGGAGGAGAGTCCCCTCAAGCACCGGGCAGTGCTTGAGGGTAGAGCATCACTTGCCGAGCAGGGAACGAGCAGACACCAGCTTACGCCGGCGAGCCAGCTTGCGGATGGTGTAGAGCTTCATCAACGGCAGGGTGAGAACAACGCCCACCACTGGCCAGAACACAAAGCCCAGCACCAGGAAGGCTGCCATGCTTTGATCCGCGTCGAGCATTACGGAAGGGTGCAGGATGTTCGGGAACTTCAGATCCAGTCCATAAGTCGCGTAAGCAGCAGCGCCGGCCACCACCGGCAGGCTGCCAAAGACAAGCGGTACAATTTTCATCATTCGTTTGAGCATATCAACCTTCCTGTTGTTGAACTTCAGTGCTGGCAACCGACCCACTGAGTGAACGGCCCGGTATGTCGACGAAACCAATGACCACATTCACGTCCTGGCCAACCTGGAAGAGTCCGCGACCGTTCTTGAGCAGGGTCAGGCCATCCTGACTAACCTCGAAGAGGTCGGACTTCTTACCCAGCGAACGGGTGGCCATGAAGACAGAAGCGCCTGTGTCGAGGATCTCTGCACGAGCGCCAGCAGCCATTACGCCGGTGATCTTGGCAGCGTGAGTGCTACCGATCATTGTCGAGTACATCTGGGCGTAGAGGTCGTTCTGGACGTCTCTGGAGGCTCGCTCAGTGGTCACCGCCTTCTCATCCATCAGCGCCAGCAGATCCTCAGAGATCGGCTGTACCGTAGATGCTTCTCCACGCAGCAGCGCTTTTAAGAATCTGTGGTTGATCAGGTCGCAGTACTTGCGGATAGGGGAGGTGAAGGTCGCATAACCCTCCAGACCCATCGCAAAGTGATCACCGTACTCTGTCGAGTGCCAGCTCTTGTCGTGGTAGCCGATCAGGATCTGCTCCAGTGGCTGGTTGTCACGACCCAGGATCAGGCGCATGACGCGAGCGTATCCTTTGGCGGTGGCCAGCTCCACGGCGCTGGTGTCGATCCCGTGGTGAGACAGCAGGGCAACAACCTGGTCGAGCTTTTCCGCTTTAAAGCCCGAGTGCCGGCGATAGATGCACGGAACACCTTGGCTGTGCATGTACTGGCCGAAGCTCAGGTTGGCGGAAATCATGCACTCTTCGATGATTCGCTGTGCCTGGTTGTTCTCCGTGCGCTCGATGGACTTAAGTTCAAAGCCTTCGACCACAAAGGTCTTGTCCGTGTACCGGCGAGATACCAGAGCGTTGGAGACGCGCCACAGGTTACGCCTTCTCCGGGCCTCATCGAGGGCGGCTAGCACTTCCTTCACAGGTTCCGAGTACTCGGTAGGCTTACCGTCCAGAAACGCCTGTACGCCGTCGTAGGAGAGCTTGGCCTTAGAGTTGATCACTGCCCTGAAGAAGAACGAGTCGGTGATCTCGCCCATCTTGTTGATGTTCATGCTGCAGCACAGGCTCATGCGATCTTCACCCTCGACCAGGGAGGCGCCTTGTTCCGAGATGACTTTCGACAGCATCGGAATGGTGAGCCCAGGGAAGTAGGTGGTGAAGCAGCGCGAACGCGCTTCCATGTCCATGTTGCCGCCCTCGGTGATGAACCGATCCGGGTCAGCGATGGCCACAACCAGCACGATGTCGGTACCGGACTCCGTTTGCACGTACTTGGCGCCCACGGCGTCATCCATATCCCGGCAGTTGTCGCCGTCGATGGTGACAAGGCACTCGTTGCGCCAGTCGAAGCCCTGGGTGTCATCGGCTTCAGCAAGGTTCAGCGCCGCAACCTCATCATGGTCGAAGGCTGGAGCCTCATGCTTGAGGTTGTGTCGTGCGCTGGCGACTTTCCAGAAGGCTTGTCGGTCACGGGCACCGCAGATCGTTTCCTGGATCTCGGCGTGGCAGCCGCCATCCTCGAAAGGGTGCTTCAGGATCTTGGCGATGACGTAGTCACCCTCGCGCTCTTTGTCACGCTTGAGGCGAGGAATCAGGAAGTCATTGTTGAAGGACAGGCTTTCTGGGGTGATGTACGGGTTGTGACCCTTCTTGCGGACGACGCCGATGAAGGTGGTGCAGGAGGATTCGATGATCTTTTCGATCACGCATTCCGTCTTGCCGTCACCTTTCTGGTTCGAAACAACCTGCGCCTCGACGATATCGCCTGGCAGGCAGCGATTCATTTGGGGTGGTGGGATGAAATGCGACGAGCCATCCTCACACGCCAGGAAGCCGAAACCATTGCGAGCGCCCCGCACGGTGCCGGTTACGCGATTCTGTGAAACTGTGGTGACTTGAGCGGTAAGCCCGCCCTTGAGCTGCATCAGCACAGCATTATTCTTGAACATGTTGACCCTTTGGCTGGGGTAAGACGCCAGCATCAATAACTAGACGGTCATGATCCCGTCAAATGGGCCAAAAATCAATTAATGACGATAAATTGACACGCCATCAGTCGGGCCAATCAGTGCCAGCATGTGATCCTTGGCGAGTAATAGCTGACGTTTGCGCGAAGGCTTAGGATGGAGCGCTCGATGTCATGTGGAAGCTGTGATTCACCCCGCTGCGCTGCGAGCGTGAAACTTTCTATCAAGCATTGCTGGTGCCGGGGGAGATGACTCTGGTCGTAGAGTAGGGCCCAGTCCTTGATGAGCTGCCCCACCGCCAGCACGGTAGAGGCGTCCCCGCCGCCAAGCGCAATGACCATGGCCACGTCGTCAACGAGGCTCTTGATTGAGGAAAGGCTGGCAGGGAGGTGCAAGGTAAGCGCTCAACATCAAGATGAGAATCTGCTATTGCCAATATACCGCTAACGTTTCGTGCCGAGAATACGGGTCTCAGGGATTATTTTGCGCCGGGCCTGCGTGCGCGGATGGGAGCAATAGCGAAGATCAAAAGCCATTTGGTTTGGGGACAAAAAAGCTTTTAAAAGCGGGGGGAGCTTTGCTCTTGGGCTTCTTTCTCTGCTCTGGCTTTTAAGATTGCGGTTTTGAACACGACCAGGGACATGCGCAGCTCGGCCAAGGCGTTTTCAGCATCCATCACCTTTCCTGTCAGACCTTTGCTGGCGATGGTCATCATTCTGCTCAGCATTGAACGGCCCGAGTCGGGTAGACGCTCCAAATCAACTTTGTCGGTGCCGCCAACGATCTGCCTGGATACCAGGGACAGATGGGCGGTTGGTGAGAAGCTCTGAGTGGATAGGGTTTTTTCAACGGTGTTGATCAGTGGAAGTAGCGCTGTCGCCGAGCCTCTGGTGCCCATCTTTACCGCCCTCTGCAAAAGGATCGATGGTACTCAGGAGAGGTGGCGCTGTCACGCCTCTGGAGCCGGCGTTTGCGTTGTGGCAGCCAGGCCGCAGGGAATACACTGTTTGAAAATGGGGGCGGGGTACCAATGATCGATTTTCACAACAAAAACCTGGAGCAACACGAGCAATTCTCCAAGTTCTCGAAAGCCTGTAGAGCATTGCGCACCTCAAATGGTGATCCGCTGCTGGTCGATATGCTCATTGAGTCGTTCCCGCCTGAGCTTCGCGGCCCGGCGCTTCTGCACGCTCACTGGCTCGCCGCCAACTTCAATAGCAAGAAGCTGCTCGCGTACACTGAGGGGCATGGCATTCACCAGAAGCACCCAGCTCTCCAGCAAAGCGTTGAAATCGCGAACCTGATTCTGAGGAACTTTTTCCGGCAGGGCGCCATTCCCCACCCTGAATTCCTTGAGATTCTGCAAAACACCACTCAGCGCCTGGGCGCCGGGTTTGCCATGGATATCATCGACCAGGCGTTTTCAACGGATAATGACAAAGTTGCCGAAAGGCTTGAGCTGGCCAAGACCATTATCTCAAGTGAGGTGTTCCGCTCTTTGGAGGTCGGTAACCACACTGCCTGCCGATTGGCCGTCTGCTGTGAAGAGCAAGACCTGAAAGATCACAACAAGCAGGTTCTTAAGATCCTCGACGTAGTGCGTGATTGCGCCTTTGATGACATCGGCAGCATCAACATCATCCTGGTAGAGGACACGGTCGCCAGGACAGACAAAATCTTCCCTCAGATTGAAGCCAGCTACTTGCCGGCGTTGAGGAACGGCTTGAATTACGAAAGACTGTCTATGCTCCCGACTGCCTTGAAGATCATGCCAAAGGCATTGCTGAGTGAAGTCATGTCCTTTGATGATGCCGACTTCAAACGACTCGTCAGAGGTCAGTTCCTGGACACTTACCTCTCCAGCGGCTGGATGGAACCCATCGGTTCCCTTGACCGCAGGTACAAGGAACAGGAGTTTTCTGAGATCGTGCGCGGCTTCAATGCTCGCTTGATGCTGGATGAAAGCATCCGGGCAAAAGTGGAGCACCACCCAAGTGTGATGGAGGGTGAGTTCGAAGGCATGGAGCTGCTGTACCTTCTCCCTGAACTGCAGAAAATTGGCATTCACCCGGCTATCGAAGACCAAGACACCACCTTCGCCCAGTTGGTCGACTTCGCCAAGCCCTATGAGCACATGCAGGACTTGTATGAGGCCGGGATCGAGGTGATCAGGTGCACTTATCAGCGTAAGGCTGAAAAGCTCTACGAAGACGTTTTCAATAGCCCTGAACTGAAGGTGAAGCTGAAGAATCCTGACTCGGTCACGGGCGAGTACAAGCTGGGCCAGATGGCAGTCATCCTGATGTGCGAGCTGCATCTCAGAGACAGAGCGGCATCCGATGACAAGCAGCTTAAGCTCGCCCCGATTGACTACATGATCTCCAAGAGCCAGCGCAGAGATTTGGACTGGGTCACCAGCGATGTTTTGCATACCTACGCCAGGAGCATGCCAGAGGAGGAGGTGGTGCAAGCGGCGGGCAAGCGCAAAGCCTGCATCAAGCTCCTGGTTGACCAAGAGGTTCTGGGCAAAGAGCACTACGCCAAGCTGTCACTCAAAGACCGTAGCGCCGCGTTCATCAAAGAAATGGGGGTTTAAGCGTGAATTTTTCTGAGATGAACCTGTTTGAGCTTGAGGCTGTGATGATTCACGAAATCAAGCACAGCTTCATTGGCGGCGAGCCCTGCCTGGACTGGATCTTTTCCCAGATCCCGGACAGCTTTCGTGAGCAAGCGCTGAGGCTGACGTTTGAGTTCTCAGTCGAGAAAATGTCTGATCAGATCCTGAGCGAGGCAATCAATGCCGGCCTGCTCAATGTGCCTGGGTTCATGGATGACGTCGAAGCCGCGTTGCTGATACGGGATAAGCTGTTCAGCTCCGCCAGCCCTGATCTGGGCACAGGCCATACTGACCTTCTGAGAAGCTTCGCCACCAAGCTTGGCCGAGATTTCCAGCTGAGCTCTGTACGCGCTGCTTTCAGCCCATTCCATGCAGATAAAATCGGCGCGTATCTGCATAACGACCTGGACGAAACCCGCCGCCTGGAAATCGCAACGGTAAACCTGAAAAGCTGTCTGGCTTTCTGCCCGAAAGAGTTCACGGCAGACCCAGCCATTGGCAACGCCGTAGCCGGTGCTTTCATTCATCACGGGTATCACTCTGTTGCGGGCTTTGAAATCTCCGACGAAGCTATGGATGGCAGTATCGAGGTCATGTCCAAATTCAATATCACCGACTTCTCGGCTCTGGAATTAATAATCAGGGGGGATCAGCTGGCGACGATGCATGCGCTTTTTGATCAATTTCTCGGGGTGCTGGATGATCGTATCAAGGCAGGATTCGGTGCCACAGAGCAATGCGCCATAAATTGGGGGTTCAAATATGCCGCGAAACCCTTCATTGAGAAAATGGGGGAGCTTTCAGATTCGCAGCTACGTACCCTGGTGACAGCAGATTTCCTTGAGGAGTACCTTAAGACCGACTGGATATCTGATACCAACATGCACCTCATCAAGGATCCGGATTTCTACAGCCAGCTCCTGGCACTCAACGAAAGGTTCATGGCCGATCCGTACATCAAGGTAGCGCTGAGGGACTGTGGAGACGGAGAAATTCTGCTTCCCCAACTGATTTCAGCTGATGACTTTGAGCAAAGAGTGGGCGTGAAGTACAAGCCCAAATACAATCACTCCGCGCTTGTGGTTTTTTGCGACATGCTGGAAAAGATCGCCGAGATCCCGCACCTCTCTGGAGTGCACCAGAGCGCCTGCACCATGGCCATGCGGTCATTTGAGACAGCTCCTGCCTTTTACAAGGCGTTCCACGCCGAAGGCAAAGACCTCAAAGACCCTGAAACGATGAGCGAGGCTGAGCTGGTTAGAGCCTCAGTCTGCTTGATTGGCGCAGTGTTCAACTACCCTAAGATCGGCCAGCTCTACAAGCTGGTTGGCCTGCAGAGGGAGTTTCAGTTCAAGCAGCCTGGCCGAGAGGTACCTCTCAACTACCTGATCAAGCAGATCCCATCGGCAGAGGTTATTGATTACCTCCAGGAAGTGGACGGACTGATCGAAGCACTCATGGCGGCCAATGTACTGGGTAGAGAGTGCATTCCAGAGCTGGGCTTCAACCGCAGGGGTAAAATCTTCCGGGACGAGCTCAACATCTGAGGCAAAAGCGCTTTGAAGCGTTTGGTTTGTGGTCAAAAACAAGCTTAAAAGCAAAAGCCCGAGGTTGTTCAGGCCTCGGGCTTTGTGGTTCTTGCGACAATCAGAACGTGTAATTTACGTCCACATTCAGGCGTGAGTCATGGTCAAGGTTCACGTCCTTCACCGACTTGGCGTAGCTGATGGTGCTGCTTACGTCGCTCCACCGGCCAATGATCCCAACCTCGGATGACACAACCTCATACTCACCGCCAGTAGGGTGGGTGGTACGTGAGCCGTTCACCGACACATAAGGCTTCAGGGAGAAGTCAGAAAGCCCAGGGACTTTCATGCCATACAGCCGGGCCTCAGCAAACCCGCCCTTGTAGCCAGAGACAACTCCCGGCTCATGGGAGGAGCCGCGCCCGCTGCCACCAATGGTCATGCGCTCTGCTGAAGGCATGTCATCAGAGCCCCTGAAGTAGGAGCCCGAGACGCCATAACCAAGCTGATCGCCTAGAGCGAGCCCTTGGATGCCGTAACCCAGCTGGGCTGCGTAGAAGTGCGGGTTGAAGCTGCCCATCAGCGGTACGTAATCGAATGATCTGCTACCTGACAAACCTTTGGTCACCGATGCGCTGATCTGGCTGGCGCCGAACTGGCCTTTGTAGGTGGTATTCCAGGTCTGGTAGTCCTGATTTTCAGAAATGCCGTACTTGTCGTAGGTCTGCTCGCGATGAGTCCAGCCAAAGGTGTTCGCCAGGGTGCCAATGCCTTCGAAGCTATAACGGTGCCCGATGGCAGCCCTATGCGTTTCACCGGACAGCTCTTCCTGGTACCGGGAAACCTTCTTGCTTCTACCGACATCAGCCCCGGACATCTCGCCGGCGAGGGAGAACTCACCGTATTGGGTGTTTTGAGCCAGGCGAACACGGCCAGCGTCGTAACGGCCTTCCTTCGACAGCGTGCGCAAGCCTTCGAGGCCGTGAAGGTATTGCCCCTCGGCGCTGAACCCATTGCTGGCGTGGATGGAGCCGTTGATGCCCACAACGTCACGTCCGTTGGCATCCTGGCCTTGCGAGCTGTAGGAGATGCCCAGGTTCGCAATGTCTTTCTTGCTCGACAGGCCCCGCCCGGATTGGCTGGTGCCCTGCAGGTTGCCCAGGAGGTTGTCGATCACCTGGAAGCGCGGGGTGACGTCTGCCATCCGCATGGAGCTTTGGATGTCCTCGACCACTGCAAAGCCGTCGTCTTTGGGAAACCATGCGCCGCCCCTGGCGCCAGCGTACTCGTCGATGACGATGGTGTTGTCTTGCACCGTGATCTTGGCATCCGGCAGCCCGTATTGGGCATATACGCCGGCGATGATCCTGGCGGCATCTTCGATGGATTGCGGATTGCCGTATCCCAGGTGCCGGTCGATGACGTGGTTGGAAATGCTGTTATTGCCTTCGATGATAGGTGCAGCAAGGGTATTGACTGAATAGGCCAGCGCAACGCCGGCAAACAACAGGTGAAGTTTCAAGGGTATGGCTCTCGAGTGGCGAGGGGCTGCTGCCCCTCTTAAATGACACAGACAATACATGCATTATGATTTTCATAGTAATGATGTTTCGTCATCTCAAAAGGACAATTCCTCCAAAAAACATATCGCAACAATTGACAGGCTGATAGTTTTTGGCCATGATTCACTTCCCGTGGCGATATGCCACTTTCTAGAAGGATTGTTTTAATGGCCGGCAGTAGCCTGCTTACTCTGTTCGATGACATCGCGACCATCCTGGATGACGTTGCTGTGATGAGCAAAACGGCAGCCACGAAAACCGCTGGTGTCCTGGGCGACGACTTGGCTTTGAGCGCTGAGCAAGTGAATGGCGTAAAAGCTGACCGTGAACTCCCAGTCGTATGGGCTGTAGCTAAAGGCTCCATGGTCAACAAAATGATTCTGGTGCCCGGTGCGTTGCTGGTCAGCGCCTTTGCCCCTTGGGTTATCACCCCCATGCTGATGGTCGGCGGTGCCTACCTGTGCTTTGAGGGCTTTGAGAAGATCGCCCACAAGCTGTTCCACGGTAAAGATGATGCTGCTGATGCAGCTGCTGAGTTGAAGAGGGCGGTTGCCAATCCGGTCATCGACCTGGTCGCTTTCGAGAAGCAGAAGATCAAGGGGGCTATCCGGACTGACGCAATTTTGGGACTCGAAATCACTGTGATAGCGCTGGGCACCGTTGCTGGCGCTTCGCTGCTGAACCAGTTCTTGGTACTGAGTTTGATCGCGGTGGGTGTCACGGTGGTTACGTACGGAGCCGTGGGTGCAATAGTCCGCATGGATGACGTTGGCTTCTACCTGAAAAAGCAGAAATCGACCTTCAAGCAGGCCTTCGGTGGCTGGTTGATCAGCTTTGCACCGAAGCTTATGAAAACGTTGTCTGTTGTTGGTCTAATAGCCATGTTTTTAGTAGGGGGATCGATCCTACTCCATTCCGTACCGGTCATTGGTCATGCGTTTGAATTGCCTTCGGCTGTGGTTGAGATTCCGGTGGCAGGCAAGGTGATTGACGCGGTGGCGCCGACCCTGATCAACGGCCTGTTCGGTGTTGTGGCGGGTGGTGTAGTGCTTGGCGTTGTTTCCCTCGCCAGCAAGTTCAAATCCATTTTCTTCAAGCCCAAAGCGGCCTAAAGGAGTACGCAGATGCGTGAAGTTGAAGCCCATAAAGGCGTTGTTGCTGAGGCCGTCGTCGAGTGGCGCCGGTTGAGCGCAGGCCAGAAGAAATACGTCATGGTGATGTCTCTGCCTGTGTCAATGATGGTCATGGTGGTGGCAACCCTGGGCTTCATCTTGTCCTTTTGTGCCGCAGAGATGGCCTTTGATTCCATGTGGGGCAACCCATCGGATGGCTTTCTGACGCTGGCTTACTGGGGTCTCCGTGGCGCACTGAATTACTGGTGGATGCTTTTTGTCCCTCTGGTGACCACGCCATCGGTTCTTGGATACCTCGAGTACAAGTCGCGCTCTCAGGTGCTGTAACCATCCAAAATGTTACGCCTGCATAACATTCCGTGTCTGGTGTTATGTATACGTGACACGAAACACCTAAGCCCAGCTCTCCGGCGCGAGTCAGAAGCTGGGCTTTTCTTATGCTGGAAAAGGTCTGTCGGGTTGGGTCAGACTGGGTAGAGGGCGCATAGCGCCAAGCCTAATCAATCTGGTGGTGTCATGAGCACGTACGAATCCAAATTCCCTGATCTGTCATCTAAGGTCGAGCGCTACGTTGGCGCACGAGTAGAGGCGGACATTTCGTTGAGCCTGAGCATCGAGCAGGAAATCAACACGTACCTGGCGTCGGACACTTCGCCCGAAGCCCATCACGAGCAGCAGCACATGCGAGGTCTGTTTGCTGGCGTTGTGGAGAATTGCGATGCTCAGCTTGGCCCGCTGGGCGCCCTGGATCTGTACGTGCTGGATCCAGTTCAGTCGTAGTTGGTTTGCTCGGAAGGCTTGATTTTGCTATACAATTTGCAGGTCAACAGGAGGTTCAATCATGCATCAAGCCACGCCCGCAGAAATCTACCAACTCATCCAGCGATATGGCGTTGCGGTGCTGCGTGATTGTGGCGGACAAGATGGTTATGTCAGAACCTTCACCTGCGGCTTCACCGAGCATGGACTGCCTGAGCTTATCTGCCTTGGTCTACCAACAGGCCACGTCATCGCGCCGATGAATCAGACCTTCCACGACATGGTCATCAGCAAGACGCGCAAGCCAGGCCCATTCGAGACCGATGATTGGTTCTCGATGACCATGAAGGTGGTGAACGCTGATCGCGAAGAAGCTGCCAAGTATGCCTTCGGTACCGAGCACTACTACCGGCTGCGCGGGCTGAAACCGGAGTACATGCAAATGGCCTGGTCTGATGCCGAGGGCAATTTCCCTTGGGAAGAAGGCTTTGCTGAAAAGTACCGGGAACAGCAGCCAAACCTACGCCCAAAAGTGTACCTCGCCGTCAGCAACAACAACGTCAGCGCCGCCTGACAATCGCATAAAATCCTCGTGGTATGATCCCCGGACAATTTCGGGGTTTTGCCGTGCCTGCCGTTTGGTAAACACGATAGGCGGTATGCCATCAATGAGGGAAAGTCATGACGTTTGATGAGCTCAGGGAGCGAGGGATACTCGATAAGCGACCGGCTGCCTTGGGGCCGAAGTTCGGTGGTGAGTGCGAGCCAGAGCTGGAGGCTGCGTACAAGCGTCTATGGCTTGGTATGGAAATAGTCAGCTGGCCAAACCCACCAGGCTTTATGGGATGGTTCCTCAAGAAGATTGGTCGACTAACTCGTCAAGATGGCATCGATTTATTGATGAGAGCCCCTAAACCAGGGTACGTGGATCGACTCTGGAAAAGCTTCGGCCCAAAACCTACTGAGCTACGTTTCTTCTACTGGCGTACCGCACTCATTGGTCAGTACATTGTCGCCAGGAACATGTCCTACATCCAGCTCAAGGGCATGGACTGGCTGGCGGAGCAGGATCCGCTTCTGTTCAACTTCCTAACGAATTTTGGTCGGATCACGGATGGCGAGGATCTGCTCGCCCTGGGGCTTCACTTCGACGTCGAGTGTCGCCTAGGTGAGCCGACTTCGTTCATCGAGGTACTGCAAGACATGCCGATGAAAGAGCTGGAGGAGTACATCAACTTTCCTGGGCATTGGGATGGGGAAATTCAGGCCTTGAAGCTTAGGGAGAAGGTTGATGCCTGAAATTGACTTTCTTGATTACCCGGCCCGGCCTGGAGCCCACGGTCTAAAGCGGTTGGAGCATTTGTTGTGAGCAAAAAAAGAGCCCTCGTTTCGGCCTCTGACATCGGCAAGGCGGCGTACTGCCCGCACTCACTCTCGTTGAGCAAGAGGTCGGCCAGGGAAAGCGATGAAAGTGTCAGGGCAAAGGATCGAGGTGTTGAGCTTCATGAGGATTTGACGAGCAAGGTGCTTGGGAGCGATGACAGGCGCTGCTACGTCGCAACCTACGCCTTCGGTGCTGATCACCCGGTTACGAGCGACCTGAGAGCCTGGAGGGATCGGGTGCTGATGACTTCGTGGGCGGGCCGTGGCTTGGTGGGCGTCTATTACGCAATCTCGCCATGGCTGGTGGGTGCATGTAAGCGCTGGCCGGCGCTGGGGCGCCTTACAAAGAGGGGAGTGCAGTGCTTTAGCCGCATGACGGGTGGGCGCTCATGACTATTGCGGGAATCATGATCCCTGAACAGGTGCTGATGGTCGTCGGCCTGCTGATCTTTGGCCTGATGATTCTCGTCATCGCTTCGGGGATCAGTCGGCGCAGGCGAGCGGCTCTCAGGGCTCACCTGGGCTTCGATGGTGAAGTGGTCTACGCAGATGCTGGCCGGCACACGAAGTCATTCGTGAGCGACACCTACGGCATCGTGGCCAAGCCTGATTTTGTCCTGAAGCTGGATGGCGGAGTCATGGCTGTCGTCGAGTACAAGAGCAGGGTCAACGGTCGACTGTATGACTCCGATATCGCCCAGGTAAAAGCAACCGTCATCGCTGCCCGTGAAACCTATGACGTGACTAAAGCCTACGTGATCGCCGGCGAGACCCGGCACGAGATCAACGTCAACAAGACCAGTGCCGCGCTGTACCGGGATATTGAGACCCTGGCCAAGCACGCTCGGGCGGCAAGCGCCGGTGAGATCGTCGAGGTGTATGCAGCGCATCCAAGCCTGTGCAGGGGCTGCGCTGTGAGGGCCAGCTGCAAGAAGCCTGGCTGAGATGGACAGGAAGTCTAAATTGATTGTTCATGAAGTCCAGAAATCAGCTCGTATTCTGGACTTCATCTCTAACGGATTTAGACAATCTCGTTGACCCGAGAAGCCGCAGGTTGGCCAGGAAGGAAAATTCTTATCTGCCAAGGCGCTTGCGGGCCTCATCCTTGACTTCGATCTTCTGCTCGCTCGAATACGCGTTCCAATCCCTTACCTCAGGGATCGTGCGCCCACAGCCCTTGCAAATGTCGTCACCCACGTTGTGTGAACAACGCCCTACGCACGGGCTTGAATCTGGGCGGTTTGGCCGCATAACGCTCATAGAAATCCTCCACAATAGGCATCAATTGTCACTTTGTTGGAGGCAAAAGAAAAGGCCAACATCTTGCGACATTGGCCTTGGGTCAACCCGGTCTGTTACTGCCCGTTGGCAGCGTCCAGCAGAGCGTTGCCGGTCTTGCCTGCAGCGCCGCCAGCTTTGTAGAAGTTCAGCAGCACGCCTTTGGAGCTCCACTCGAACACCGTGGTTTCCTGCTTGTTCGGCTGGAAAGGCAGGGCGGCGATCAGGGAGTACGGATAGCTCCAGACTTCTTTGCCGGTCACTTCAGCTTTGCTGGCCGGATAACCGATGGCAGCTACCACTTGATCCTGGGTGGTTTTGCCTTTCTTGAAGCTTTGCATCTGCTGATCGGTAACCGGGGTGCCGGTGGTGTAGTCCAGCTTCTTGGTGATGCTACCGACTTGCGCACAACCGCCCAGCATTGCCAGGGACAGGACTGCGGCGGACAGCAGGATATTCTTTTTCATGCGGGGCTTTCCTTAAACACATGTTGGTGATGTATCCGGATGATGCCTATGAATTGACATGATGTCAACAAGCCACAAACAGGTTGTCCAGGAAGAGAACTATGTGGCTGGCTCCTCGTCGACAAGCACCCTCTTGCGTGTGCGCTGTAACAAGCCGGATTTATCAAACTCGAACACCACAACCTGCTCGTATTGCTGGCGCCCGGTGAAGGGAATGACAGGGGATCTAACGTAGCGATAAGACCAGTAGGTTCGATTACCAATCCGGGTGGACTTATCTGGCTGGCCAAAGGCTGTCGACACATCTTTCGAAGAGCTGGCCTGAGGTTTGAAAAGCCCCATCTGCTGATCAGTCAGCATGGTTCCACGCTGATAGTCGGTAGAGGCAGTCCAGGCCCCGATTTGGGAGCAACCGGCAAGGGACGCAATGGCTGTAAGGGAAACGGCTTTAAGAAGCTGTCTGGACATGTGTCACCTCACGGAAAAGCTGGTAGGCCCTGCGCATTATCGACATCAGGGCTTACTACCATTCTAACTGAGTTCCGGGAGAGAAGAGAGGGGGTGAATTCAGCTCGATCCAAGAATAAGCAGACCGACAACCAAGGCACCGCCAGCAACAAGTTTTGAGCGCTCTTTCCAGTCCATTTCTCCCCAGCTAGACCACGATTTGCCGGTCTTCTTGCCCTCTTGTTGGCTTGCCTTGGGGCCCTGGTAGGAGGACTGCTGACTGTTATGGTGCTGCTGGCTGCTCTGACGTTGCTGTCTGTAAAAGCTTCGTTTGGCCGCAATCTTCGATTCCAGGCAATCAATAACCTCATCGGCAACACGGTGGAACGAGACCATGTCGGTGTCAAAGTCAATTTCATGGGCTGCTTTGTTCCGGATGCTGGCGACCCGGCGAATCTTTTTGACCATGCTCACTTCAAACTCATGCTCGATGCAGGTGAGCTTGTCGTGAATACCTCGACCTTCACCACCTAGGTCAGCCAGAAGGGATTCTACTTGGATGGCTTTTTCCAGGATTGCTGCTCGATCTGTACTCATAGGTGTCCTTGCCGACATGATGTCAATTGGCCTCAGAGTACTCAGCCAAATAGTCAGAGTCAACGTGTCGGGCTGAATATAATATCAAAAAGCCTTAATCTTGAATTGTGTCTGACGGTGAGAAACGAGTGATGAAAAGCTGGCTGATTTTTGTCTGCAAACCAACAACGAAAACCATCACTTTTAAACTAACAAACAACCCTGAATTTACAGTGTTTAGACCTATAAAAGCGTGGTAGGGAAGGGCGATTCTAGAGGCAGTTTAACAGCATGGTAGAGCATGGTAGGGCGTTGTAAAAAGCAAGATCAACAGCGAGGTTGTACAGGATGGTAGGCATTGTAGGCTTTCTTCGAAAGCCAATATGAGGACGCCTGCGGCGCGGATTGTAAGAATTGAAGGGCTGTCACAATGTTAGAAATTAACAGCAATCATTAACGGCGCCAACTTGATTTTACCCGGATATAACGTGGTTTCGACACGAAACCATATTTTGCCTATGGGCTATCTCCAGGACAGATATAAGCGGTACACTGTCATCATAATAAGAGTGAGATCAATCACCGTGGATATGATCAAAGAATCGCAGAAAGGGGCGACCCTACTTGAGCTTATATTCGTTGTAGCAATATTGGCCGTTGGTTCCATCCTGACCTTTGAGAGCCAGACCGCAGATCTGCAGTCAAACGCCGCCAAAGACGCGGGTGTCCATCTTCGCACCTACGGAAAAGCTGTCCAGAAGTGGGTCAACGACCACCCTGGCGCCAGCGGCACGTACAACGGCACGAAGTGGCTGAAGTCGGTCAGCTGCGGAGGCCTGGCGCCAGCGCCAGGATATATCGATTGCGCGTTCTTCGCTGCCGACGCCACCAACGTGGCCAACCCAGACGCGATCCGTCCCGGTGGATTGACGCTTTCCACAGTTGTTTCGACCTCGGCAACCGCTACGCAAAAGGAAACTCGCGCCGTTACCACGACGTCCTCCTATTTCGCTAACAACCAGGAAAGGGCGGATCTGGCCGGCATCGCTGCTATTTCTGCGGCAGTGGGCAACTCCTTTGATCGATCGTCTTTCGGCACCGTCACCTCGAACCCGCAACAGGCGCGCATTATTCTCACAACGTTGCGCACCGACAATGCGGATATCTGGCTGAAGCTCGATGGCTCTAACGCCTTGCACGCAACCCTCTCTTTCGACGGCGTGAACCCGCTGACGCGGCGTATTCTGGGCGCTTCAAGCATCCAAGCCGCTTCTGGCCAACCTCTGGTTTTGGGTCGTGAAACAGGGATTCCGTACGCGATCAGCCCTGGTCTGGTGGTCGACTCGGACACCGAAGTACTTGGTCGTTTGCTGGCGGACGGCGGCATCGACTCCAACACGTCGGTCGTGATCCAGAGCGGTAGCGTCAGCATTCCGCAGGGTGATTTGCTGACAAAGCAAGGCTTTGCCTCTACTGCTGCGAGCCCTTACGTGGCCAACCCGGCAGGCGTCAGCCAGCTCAAGAATCTGACGGCTGAGGGGCTGGTGCGTCTAAGTGCTGACACGGCCATCCCGGCTGCATCGCGACCTGATTCATTCCTCCACATCAAGCAGACCTATGTTGAGTTGGCTGGTTGCCTGCAAGATGGCCAGGCCGGTACTGACAACGAAGGCAACTTAATGTCATGCCAGGCCGGCACCTGGAAAAAAGTTGGGCAGAACCCGTTGCTGCACCGGTATGTGTTCACCTCGAACACCACATGGAAAGTGCCGGATAACGTGACTGGTGCATTCGTCACTCTGGCTGGTGGTGGTGGATCTGGTTACGGCTGGCGCGTTGAGAGTCATACGCAGGGAGGTGCCTCTGGCGGATTCTTGTTCAACGAGAACATCAACGTGACGCCAGGTGAGACCCTGCAGATAATTGTTGGTAAGGGCGGGAAGGGGTATTCACCCATCAATACTGGCGCACTTTCGAACGCGGGATATCCCTATTACATTTATGCCGGCAACCCAGCAGATCCAGGATTTGTTGGTTTGAATGGAACTTCGAGCAAGATCCTGTCTGGTACGGGCGTGAACCTTGTTGAATGCTCCGGCGCATCAGGCTCCGCTGGGGCATACGCTGAGCCTAACGGCAAGCCTGCAGGCGCCCCTTCGTCGGTTGGCCTCGTACCGTTTGCGCCAGCGACTTACGTTCTATCCAAAAACTATGGAAATCACTCTATCTATGGGAATGTCTGGAGTGCAGGGATCTGCGGCCCGAACAACTACGGTCTGGGCATCGAGGGTACCTACAGCTGGACTAACACAGGCTCGATTCTGTTCGGCGGCAGAACACCATTCTCATACGGCTCTGGGGGTGATGTGACGGTTACCAGGTGCTATGTATCGAATACCGTTGAGGCTGCCTGCAAGTTCCCTCAAGACGGCAAGGACGGCGTTGTCATCATCGACGTTTTCTACTGACTCGGGAGGGCAGTGACATCATGAAAAAAGTTTTCAAGCGTAAGGAGTCAGGCGCCACACTTCTCGAGGTGATTTTCCTAACCTCAGCGGTCGCCCTGGCTACAGTCATGACGATGCAAACCCAAAAAATGGAAAGCGACAATGCACAGGCCCGCATGGCGGGGACTTACCTGAGCCAGTACAACAACGCTGTGCGCTCGTATGTGGCCCGAAATATCGGAACTACGGGTGACTTCAGCGGTACCGAGTGGCTAAAAAGCACCTCGTGTGGTGGCGATTCAGCGTTTGCGTATCTGCCCTGTGACTTCCCATCGATGAGTGCGGGCGTTCCCTTCTACCGTGGACAGATGGTCGTAGCCACGCATATCAGATCGGTCTCAAAGCCCATTACGGCTGAGACCCGTGCGATTACCATCGTGAGCCCGTTCAAGCTCGCCGGGAAGGCAAGATCAGATCTCTCAAGCATTGCTGCCATGGTTGTCGCCAGCACAAAGGCCAATAGCAAGGATGCGACGTCAACGGACGGGAAGGTTACGTCCGACCCGAAAAGTGGCGAGATCACCATGGAGGCCAGTAACGTGGCCGGTGGCGATGCTTGGCTGAGGGTGGATGGCGGCAATCAGATGAAGAACAACCTCGTGCTCGACAATTCATCAGAATTGTTGCGTAACGTTGTGGGTGTTTCAGCCCTTGAAAGCTTCGCCGGCGAAGTGATGTACCTTGGCCCGATCAGCGCCATCCTTCCATCGATCACCGAGGGTGTGGTGGTGGGGATGAATACCGACGTGCTCGGCAAACTCCAGGCACGCGATCAGATCATTGCTGGCGCCGACGTGAACGTACTGAGCGGTAACCTGACGGCTCAATCAGGCACTATCGCCGCAAAGTCCTTGAAAAGCGTGGACAACACCAGTCTTAAGATCGACCCGAACGGGGTGAGTAACACCAAGTCGATCAATTTGGATGGTCGGCTGCTGGTCAATAACTCCCTTCACCCTGGCATCCAGCTCGATCAAGCTTGCGATACCATCGGTGCGATCTCATCTGATTCGGGAGGTCGGATTTTGACCTGTGTGGAATACAAATGGACGCGGGTCAGTAAATCACCAAAGATTTATCGCTACCCGTTCTATACCGATCAGGATTGGGTGGTGCCAGAAGGTGTGCTCAGTGCTTATGTGTCGATGGCTGGTGGCGGTAGCTCTGGCCTAGGCTGGCGCTCTTCGAACTACACTGCCGCAGGCCACTCAGGCGGATTTGTACTCAATCATCCACTCAACTTGACCCCAGGCGAGACGCTTCGCATCAAGATCGGTCTTGGCGGTGAAGGCTATGGCCCAAAGAGTACGGGTGGATGGGCAGACCCAGGCCCTCCCTATTACCTCTACTACAACCCTGATGCTGCGACACACGATGGATTGTCTGGCTACCCAGGCACATCGACGATTGTGAGTTCTGTCACTCGAAACACCCAGTTGATTGAATGCTCTGGTGGTAGTGGGGCGGTCATGAACGGGTATTCCGTTATGGCAGGTAGTGCAATGATGCCTGGCCCCATCCCAGGTGTTCCGATGGTGGGTGTTCTGAAGGAATACGCCCCGGCCAACTACGCAACTCCATCTCGACCTGCGACAGGGGCTAATGCGCTGGAAGCTGGCCCTGGTGCCTGTGGTGTGGGTGAGTACGGAAGAGGGCAGTACGGGGAGTCAATCTACGAGGTTTCTGCCGGTACCAAGCTTGGAGGACTTACACCTCTGGGCTATGGCTCCGGAGGAATCGTTTACTCCTCCGGTTGCTACGTGGAACACAACAGGGTTGGGACGTGTATCAATGCGAATAACGGCACGAAAGGTGTCGTCTACATCGATGTTCTTTACTGAGGATGCAGTGCACATGCGTGGTAAAAATAAAGGCTTCACACTTATCGAGGTGACCCTTGCGCTGGCACTGCTGTCGTTCGGGTTGATTTTGTCCTTCCAATCCAAGACTGCAGATCTCCAGATTGAGAACGCAAGGGTTGGCGGGCAAACATTGCTCCAATATTCCAACGCCGTGCGTAAGTGGATCCTGATGAATCCTGGTCAGGAAACGGATCAGGTTGGCGCTCAGTGGCTCAAGCCGACCTCTTGCGGTGGCTTGTCGACCGTTGAGTTCCTGCCTTGCTCGTTCCCCACGGTGACGCTCACCACGCCGCTCAATACGGGTGCAATGAGTTTCTCGACGTCCATCAGGTCGGCAGGCACCGGATCTGAACAAAGCACGACGGCCACGATCACGGCCTCGCCGTTCAAAGTCAGGGATTCGACTGGCTTCAAGGCTAGATCGGACTTGTCAGGTGTTGTGGCTCTGACTGTTGCTGCGGGTGGTAGTGGTTCCAATGAGCCGCTCTATTCGAGCACAACCCTTACGGTGAGCACAGCACCGAGCACCGGTCTGATCACGATCACAGCAAGGGCTCGCCCATTCGACGACGCTTGGCTACGCCTTGACGGCAAGAACAGCATGCACGAAGCGCTGGTCATGAACGGCCCTTCGCTGGCAGAAAGGATGGTTCTGGGCGTCAATCGCATTCAAGCACTGGCTGGTGAAGCGCTGCGCCTGGGTTCGAGCGCAACAAAGTCCAGCGTGATGGTTCCCGTGATCGGTTCTGGTGTGATCGTCGACGCCGACATCGAGCACTTGGGCCGGATCTATGCGAGGGACGGCGTGCTGTCCAACGGTGGGTTCACCAGCGCGGACAACGCCCTGATCGTCAAGAATGGCAACCTATCGGTCAAAACAGGCAAGGCTCTGTCTACTCGGTTCATTGACGCCGACGACAATAGCTTTTACGTAACGCCGGCTGCACAGACACGAATCAACCAGGCTGAAGTAGCTGGGCGGGTGGTGGTTGATGCGGAAGCGGTCTTCAAGGGGGTGGTTGTCGCCGGTAATCCTTGCCCGGTAAACGGCGCTATCGCTGCGAACAGCACCTATGACCTCATGTCCTGCAAGGATTTTAAATGGGGCAAGATCTCCGACCCTCCGAAAATGTACCGGTTCTCCTTTACCTCAAACTCTACCTGGACGGTACCGGCAGGCGTAACCAGTGCCCAAATCTCGATGGCGGGCGGCGGTGGATCTGGGCTGGGTTGGAGAAGCTACAGTAAGCAGACTGGAGGCAACTCCGGTGGGTACATTTACAACGAGCCAGTGACGGTGGTACCTGGCGAGACTCTAACAGTTGAAGTAGGGAAGGGAGCTATCAGCTTTGTGCCAACCAACCCAGCATCCAACACTACAATCGCAGGCGGTCAGTACTATTGGTATCAGCCACCGGCTGGTGACCCAGGACACACTGGCTACTCAGGTACCTCCAGTAAAGTGATCTCGCCGACCATGGGAACAATTCTGGAGTGCACTGGGGGCAGCGGGGCGGCTATGAGCGGTATCGATAGCGTCACCGGCCCTGCGATGCCTGGAGGTTTGCCAGGGTTCGTATCAGGTAGTGGTGTCCCGTCGATTCCCACTGACACCCCACTAGCTGACGGCCCTTGGTCTTCATACGCTGCGGCAGGCGCTTGTGGCCCTGCTAATAAGGGGCGCGGTAACAACGGAGCAGAGGTCTATCACACTGCTGGCGGTACCGTAAGGGGCGGGATTTCACCGTTCGGATACGGATCTGGTGGAGATACGATAGTGGACAAGTGGTACGTGACTTACGACACAGTCGGCCAGATCATTGCACCTCAGCCTGGGCGTGCTGGAATCGTCTACATCGACATCATGTACTGATGGAAGGGGTCGGGTGTTAGCCCAGCACTCGGCCCTTGATCATCGACTGGACGAGCTCGAGTGCCTTATCTGAGATGTCCTGGTAGCTGCCAATATCTTCGGCTGAGATACCCACCCTCAACTTCAAATTCAGCCCCTCTGGCTTAAAACCAATTTCGCATTGACCATTCTTCCGGCTGCCGGCAACCAGGCAGTGAATCATGTAATCCAGATGTCCGTTCTTGTTGGTCGAAAGATAGAAATCATGACGAAATGGTTCGCCGGCGAGCGGGGTGCCTTTGATATAGATCATCCCATCTACCTTTTGTGGCGCTTGAGCTGGATAGCCACCCCGGCCCTGGTAGGTCGATTTGTCGTATAGGCTTTTGATGATTTCGGCAGTGGTTGACGGGGCTTTCTGATCATTAGGCTGCACCAGGACGTTGAATGCCTTCTGATCATCCCTCTCCCAGCTGCCGGTGCTCACTGGCTTGATGCCGCTTTCATCGACGGAGAAGGTAATGCTATTGAGCTGCGAGTTGCAGATCTCGATTGTGTTGGCCCGATCCATTTCTGTCTGAACGTTTTGGTATTCGTACGGAATGTTGATCATGTACCCTGCCAGAACACCACAGCGCATATGAGACACGACTGCTGCGTGAGCTTCGATTGGAAAAGCGGACAAGGCAGCTGCGAGCAAGGCAAAAAGGCGAAATTTCATAGTCAATATATTGGCTGGATCTGAAAGAGGCGCGGATTCTACTGACGGAGATGGTCGTACGCAACGACTGTTGAACTTTTTCTGATTAACGGGGTCATCCCATGACGAAGAAGCTAAATTGCCGTGTTTCTTCGTGTGTCAAATGGCATAAATTGCCCTTTCGCTGACACAAATTTCCTGCATTGTTGCTGGGCCGCGTTGGTAAGCCATATCATGGTTGAAGGCAGTCCCAAAAGACCTTAGGCAGAGCCATCCAGCGTGGTATTTGACCGGGCAGAACAGGCAAACAATGACTCAAATTCCGACAATCACCGAGTACTACCAGCGCCTCAAGGGTCACGATTGGTACTTCTGCTGGTGTGATGACCCCAGAGCGTACAAGGCCGGCCAAGCAGATGCTGATGAGCTGGAAATGATTGCGAAAAATGTGGGCGGTAAGCACGCCGCGCTGCTGAAGTTCTACACCGACGCCATGATCAGCGGTGATCCCTGGAAAACTAAGAAGGTCGATCCACCGCCAGCACCCGTCACCTACACCCTGTACGACCTCATCGATCTGCGTGCTGACTTCGAAAAGGAGGCCATTGCCATCTTGGCCGACCAGGCGTTGATCAGGCTAATCGGTCGTTCTGGCGAGAAGCTCGCCAAGGCTCATGAGGTGCAGCCTCATCAAGAGGTAATCCAGAAAGTCCAGTGGATGGCGTTCTATTCCGACCCGGATGCTGACTGCCCGATCTTCTTCAAAAACACACCAACGCTTCAAGCAGCCTGGGAGTCAGGTCTGAAGCTTGGAACGGAATTTATCGCTCAAGGAGAACCTACATGAGCAAAGTAGTCACGAAAACGGACGGTAAGCACACGTTCTTCTACGACAAGTCCTGCGAGCTGTCGAACTGGTTCATGCGTGACTTTGTAGTCAAAGGCATCAAATTCAACTGCAATGAGCAGTTCATGATGTTCTGCAAGGCCAAGATCTTCAACGACGAGGTCAAAGCGGCTGAGATTCTTGCTGCGAAGTGGCCAGGCGATCACAAGAGGCTTGGGCGCGAGGTCGCCGGCTACGTCGAAGAGGTCTGGGTGAAGCGCCGTGACGGCATCATGGATCACGGCACCTTCCACAAATTCGATCAAAACAAAGATCTGCGCAGTGTGCTGTTCTGGAGCATGGGTACCAAGCTTGTCGAAGCTGCCGCCAACGACAAGATCTGGGGGATTGGCCTGGGTATCACGGATCCCCGTATTTCTGACCCAACGAAATGGAGGGGGCTCAACCTGCTGGGTGAATCCCTGGATCGATCCAAAGCTCGGCTCATCGAGAAATACCCCGAGGAGTACGCTGAGATTGTCGCAGAGGCTAAAGCGATGCTGGAGGACTATGACCAGATGGTTCTCGAGGATACGCTGAAATATGGCCTCAAGCCGGACACTGCCCATGGAGGGCCGGAGCTTTGAACAGGGACGAGTTCGAGGCCGTACTTCAGGATGCTACCGAAGAGCAGCTCACGGCGCTTGATGAAGCGCACTGGCGCTACATGAGCCTCATCGGAATTGTCAGTGACGTCCTTCCTGCCGAGGTGGTTGCCGGCGACGTGGCCAAGTTCCCTGAAATGATCAAGCGTGACGATGGCGGCCTGCCGATCTTCAAGGACGCCGACTGCGATGAGTTCATGGTGGCGATCACCGGGCTGCCGCGAGAGTTCTGCACGGCCTGGAAGGACAAGGACTTCTACGAGCTACACGGAGAATCGGTCGACGACGCAGCTGCCAGTGGTGAGTTCTCCAGCTGATAGGTTGACCAGGGCCGGAAATTTCACTGCCGAAAACAAAAACCCCTTCAGCCTGAGCGCGAGAAGGGGTTTTTATGGCTGCGCTATTACAGCTTCGGCGAGTCTTGAGTAGCTCGTAGCTGGGTTTTCCTACCGTTCAGGACTTCGGTTCCTGAAAATTGACTGTGGCCTGCAGGAAAACCACACGTAGCAGCTCATCATCGGAAAGATCGAGCAATGAGAGGTTCGCATGACACTCGGTTTCGTTGGTGCCGATAGCGTTGATCAGCGGTCGGCCATCGAGCCAAGGTACACAGCAGGGATGCTCAGCCATTTTCCCTTCAACGTCACCTTGGCATTTCGTCTTGCTGTCCTTCATGTTCTTTCCTTATGAAGTCGTTCGATGCTTTCAATCCCAGAGCGCATCTTCAGGGCGGCGGAGGTATTCGCTGAGTGCACCACGATGCGTGGTGGCTGGAATCCACGCAATGCCACGGCTTCCTCGATCCAGAGCACGACGTCATAGCCGGTACCGCGATCATCGTCGCCCAGGTCATGGTCAAGACTGATGATTTCGACTTCACCGGTTTCCAGAAGAGGAACGGCCTCATCGGGCCAATAGATGCGCACCCAACCATCTGGGGTGACGCGCTCGTCGTCGAGGTAGACTTTCATGCTGCAACACCTGGAGAGGGGCCTAATTGCTCCCTCCGGGCATTTTGCACCATATCTTTGGGGGCTGTCTCCCCTAGTAGATGCTGGTGCTGCGGATCTGGCCTTTAGACGTGAGCTTCCAGCCATTGTCGGTTTCCGTTGCCATGCCTTTCTCGATAAGGGAGATCATCGCACGCGGTTTCAGATCTTGGTCGGAGTCGAGCAGTTCCTGGCTGCGACGATCCGTTACCAGGCGGACAAGCATGCGTTTCTCCTGGGGCGACAGGTTGATCGCGGCGATCTCAAGGCGCATTCGAGTGTCTTCGTCATCATCGGTGACAGGCGCGGCCTTGGGAGCATTACCCAAGAGCAGCCACTTCGGCCCATCTGCGTGATTCTCGCAGAGCCACTCCCAGCCTTCGGCGCCTTCATCGGTGCCATTACCATTCAGCTGGACGTAGGGTTCCTGGCCGTTGTCGGCGGTGATGGTCAGCCCACGAAAGCCAAACCCAGCAAACTCACTCGTGATGATTCCGACGCCAATGTCAGCATGGCGGACTTTGATGCCTTCCCAGCCACTCATAGTGCACGTCCAATAAACATCAAATCTTGCATATCTACTTGACCTAGTTCGTAGTCTTTCCTGCGGCCAAGCGCCGGGAAGAAAACCATCGGCTTGCTGCTTGGGAAGGAGAATGAGCGCAATACGCCTTCGCGATCCCTGATGCGGCTGTGCACGCTCAATAGGAAGGTGTCGATGCGGTCGTCAGCAATTTTTACGCGATCACCAGGCATCGGTGTCTCGCCTGTCCGGTACGACTTAGGTGTTTCAGCGCCAAGGCTCATTTTCAAAGCATCCTGAGTTCTTTCACGCGTGCAATGGCAGCCTCGTTGGCCACCCCGAACGCTGTGGCAAATTGCTGGATCGATTTCGCAGATGGAAATAGAAACCGAGCCATTTTCTCCGGGAGTAGCAGGGTGGTTGCAAAGGCGTTGGCCAGATCATCCTCCCTCGTGCCACCGGAGTAGTTGTGGTGCATCAGCGGCGCCGAGCCTTCGGTCATATGGCCAAGCATCAGGTGACCCAGCTCATGCGCCACAGCGAAGCGATTGCGGTAGGAGATCTCATCCTTGTTGAACACGATCACGTACTGCAGACCCTGCTCAGTTCGTTCGATGGAGGCTTTGCTGCTGGCGTCATGCATCTCACCACCACGGGCCTGGCGGACGACAATGGCGACCTGTTCCATCTCACCTTCCGAACGTTTCAGACGCACCACCAGCCTGCTGGCGAGGCGCACAGGATCAACGGGGAGACTTCCATCCCAAGCGAGGTCAAGCGACCTCTGAGCGAGGCTGCGAGCGTTCTTGGCGGTCATACCTGCTGCCCCTTATCGACCACAGCGCCCCAGTGAGCCCGAGCCTTTTCGCCTGTCATCAAGGGAAGGGCGAAGGATTGCGAACTGGCGGCGGAGCGCTGCTCTACCTGCACCTTTTTCCATCCGCGCTGGGTCGCATGGTCGAGACCTTGCTGGGTCTTGATCGTTACGCGGCGTCCGGTTTCAGTCGCGATCCGGTCACCCATCTTGAGTGGTTCAGTTTCCATATCCGAGCCTTATCGCCTGTAGTTACGCCGGCTGAATGTCTTGAAAGCGGGTCTGGCTGCTGTCGAAGCGCAGGTGCATCGCGGAACTGGGGGTGCGAGCACGGGGTTTCGCCATCACCACTGTCACTGGGCGATTCTCGGTAGCGTTATTCACACGCGGGATGTAGAGGGAGAAATGATCGAGTGATTCCAGCTTTTTGGAGTGTTCGTTCATGTCATATCCTTATCGCTTAGGGGGTAGGCGGTCGCTGTTTCCTGCCAGCAGGTTGTACCTGTCTTTCCAGAACTGACCTTTTTCATCCAGCTTTTGGGCTTTCTTGAGGTCGCCGGCCTCACGCGCTTCATTGGCATCGGCCAGGTATCGGCTGCACAGGGTGTCGGCGTCCAGAATTCGTTCTTCCAAGGTTCGCTTCGGTACGCGTGCCGCCATGTGGATGACCCCGATTGATCAAAGAAGGTTGCGAATGATCGCGACGATACCAATACCGCTATAGCCGTCTTTGTAGCCGTGCGCCACGTCGACGTCGTGCTGATCCAGAGCTTTTTTGATACGGAACTTCACTTGTTTTCTGGCATGGGACTCGCCCAGACCATACCCGATGGCAAGAATGATGAATCCAAATGCAAAAAGCAGGTGATTTTCAATGAACACAGCACTACGTCCTTGAGTTTAATAGCTATATTGTATGCCTCTAGGGATTTATTTGCAAGCCAGATCAGACCAGCCGGCATCGCAGAGGGCAGTCGCACCTTCGCCCATCGGGCGCCTACGCCTTGGCCAGCTCGCCCTTTCGATCACGTATCTCGAAAATGTCCTGGTCATCACGGAGCTTGAAGACGTAACCGGCCCGCCAGTCCAAGACATCACGAAAGGTGGCAATCCACTGATCGGCTTCTTCCTTCGAGCGGAAGCCACGGTCGTACTTGGTGGTCGCGCCTTTCTTAACGAACCAACGGCAGCCCTTTTGCAAGGGAACAGACGAAAAGGTGAACGTACTCATGCGTTACACCTCAGGCTTTGCCGGGACTTGGAGCGTGGCCATATGCGACATCATGAAAGCTACGCCAGCGATCTTGTGCTCATGCTCTACGCCATGTGATCTCAGGTGCGCTGTAACGCACTTGTTGAGGATTTCAGGGCTGTAGCCGTCCTTGATGTCGATTTCTACCTCGGGCAACGGGTCTTCATAGAAGATCGTCCTGGTCAGCGAGTAGTAAGGATTGGATGCGTCCTTAAACTCCTCAGGGATGTCCTCCAGCGCCGGCAGCAACCGGGTGGTGGAGAAAACCAGCTCAGGGTCTGTGATGCTTGCAGCCAGCTCAGGCGTGATCGAATAGCTCATCAGTTTCCACCCGCGTCTTCATGAGGGTATGCCTTAACGATATCGTCTATGGCATTGCGGTACCGCTTAACGGCTTCGTACAACCCCTGTGGGGTTATGTCGGTGCGATCAATTTCGGAGTTGGCCATCCCATCGACGATTACAGCACGCGCTGCTTTGGTCGTTGGGGCTTCCGCGTTGCCTCGGTTCAGATCGACGATCAAATCGAACTGGGCGCCAATGCCACCATCACCCTGGAAAACCTTAACGATTCTCTCGTGGGCGCTGGAGTAGCGCTTGATGGCCTTGTAAACAGAATCACGCTGGATCCCGCTTTCCTGGATGGCATCAAGGGTCTTCATGCCTTGGACGAGCACTTTCTTCGCGGCGATGTTCGCTGGCGAGTCGGCTTTACCTCGCATCAGCTTCACAACGGTGTCGTATTGCTCAAGCCTCATAGGGCCTGCTGGGTTTTGTTGCTGCATATGAGTCTTAAATCTCCGGTTCTTCGGCAAGATCAATTTGCGTAGACAGCCAGGTAGAACCCAAGCGCTGAAGCTTCGCCCACTCGCGGTCAGTCAACCTTACCGAGCGGGGTCTGCGCTGCTTGTCCGTCGTGACTCCAGTGCCGCGTGGTCGACCAGGCGACCTCGGAGCTGCAGCTGGATCAGTGGGTGATTCTGCCATAAGGGCCTTGCTCTCGCTTTGTTCCCAACCTAAAGCCTAATGGGTAGCCTGCTCTCCGTACAGCAATTTATCGTAATACGAAAAATTATGCCAAAACCTGTAAAAACGGGTTGCGACCACGATTGTTGGCACTGTAGCATCAGCAGGACATAAATCTCTAGAGAAATACAATGCTGGAAGCCCACCGCGTCAGAAACGGCAATAACGAATGGAATCGACTCCCAGCCGGTTATGTAAACCTGGTGAATGGCGACAAGATTCAGCCCGGCGATGTCATCCGCGTGTCTGACGACTACTTCTGCGAATACAACACCGGCATGCTGCTCGGTACCTACTGCGGCTGCACCCATGTGTGGTTCCGCAAAAAGCCGGTAGAGGCTCAACAGGCGGAGGCAGCGTGATGGGTGGCAAATGGTTTCGTCATATCCAGGTAGTAGCGCTAATCCTCTGTCTCTTTGTCCTGGGCATGCTGGCAGTAACCGCCGCTTCCGGGAATTGGCAGGACACGCTGGTGAACCCACTGTTCTTCGCCGGCGCTGCCGCAGTGATCCTTACCGTTAACCTGTACATCAGCTTTAAGGAACAGAAGTCGGTTCACTGACCGGCTTTGCCGGCTATGAATGCCAACCACCAGATCAATGAACTGTCGAGGATGCCATGAAGGCAAGTGAAGAGATTACTGCTCAGATCTGCGAGACCACTCCAGGAATGACACCGCAATTGCTGGAGGCGGCTTTAAATGCTGCTGGAGATGCCCAGATCCTCTTTATTCAGGGGGAGGGTGGTCAGGTCATTGATGGGAAATCGGAGTATCCGAACTACCTCCAGATCGAGATAAGCGATACGCACGAAGCAATGCGGTTGGCCCAGCAGCTTTTGAACGCTTGCGCCGACTCCATAGGAAACGGTGGCGCACTGCGATTCCCGGTTTCTCTGTCTCTTGCTGGCCAGGCGATTCTGAGCGAGTAACAGCCAGAGTCAGCCAATTTTCGATCAAGGAAAAACGGACATGAAAGCAACAAACCCAGAAGGCTGGAAGGTCAATGTCACCGAAGATGCTACAGGCGAGGTCGTAGAGTCGATACCAGCGGGCAGTGAACGTGACGCTGAGCGCATTCAGCGTGGTGTCGAGATCAACATGAACCACAACGAGTTCACCTGCACTGTGGTCGGCCCAGTCAGCGAATCGGCTGCCTGAGGAGGGGAACATGCCAGTAGTAGCTAAGATCCACCGGTACAGCTCCCACGTTGCGGCAGACCCGATCATGCCCGACTATGTGCGTGAGCGGTACCGACAGGAAGGCTTGCGAGGAACGCTGTGCGGGTACATGCGCCCGGCTACCCAGGTTCCTTTCCAGCACGATGCCGAGGTCACCTGTAAGTTGTGCCTGCGCGAGATCGCCAAAGCGGCGTAACGCGGGCAGGTTAAGCGCTGGCGGTAAAGAATCCTCACGATTGTGGGGATTTTTGCTTTCTGAGGGATGGTTTTGCTGGAATCCGCACGGGCGTGGGGATTTCTGCTCGCCGACGTGAAATCAGCGAGCGAGAGGCATTAATGCGTTTGACGCATCATTTGCGGAATCTTGGTGATCTCTTCACGACCAGGCCAGACGAGATAGTCCCTGGATAGTCGGATCAGTGCGACCTCTTTTTCCTCGTCGAGCTCCCAGGTTTCGAAAATCCTGAAGCGGCGCTCAGACCTGCCGTCGTTATAAGCAATGACAGCCTCGAAAATTTCCAACATCAGTTCGGCTACCGTAGGTGTTTCGTCATCTACGTCTTCTTCTTTGGGTACAGGAAACTCTATGAGAGTGCCATGACCCTGGGACAGCAGTGTTATCTCTCCGAGGAGCTCGCAGGCCAGCGGGGAGAGGTTGATTTGGATCTTCTTATCGTTCATTACGAAACTCGAAATGATGGCTTTTCAGAAGCAAATCATAACCTATGGCCAGCATGTTGTGTAGCTGAAACCGTTGGCGGAGAGCGAAATTCATCAGTCAAACGGTTGTATAAACAATAACCATAAATTGCCAATTGAGCATTCCTCCAGAATAATGTCGACTTTTAGGGGGAATATCGATGGAAAACCCGCTTAGTGACCTACCCAACCCCTTTGCGGCGCCTATGGAGCCTCCTGAGCTCATCAAGCTGATTGTCGGCCTCATGCCAGATCAGCAGCCGTACCTCATGCAACTCAGGTTGCTCGAGATCCGACAGACGTTTATCGAGCAGGCTGGGGACGAGTTGATTCCATACAGGGCAGGGTTAAGCGATTTCGTAGATAGCGCTCTCAAGCCTTTAATCGAAGGGCAGTCCATGCCTACCACTTGGCTGGAAGTCTCGAAAATACTGACCAAAGCCAAAGACTATCACCCCGCACGCACAGCAACTTTCTATGCGATTGGCTGGCCGGAAGCGTTAGGAGATGTACGCGAATGAGGTTTTTCAAGTTACCAGGCTTCAAGGGCAAGGCAGTGGCCAAGCTCCAGAACACCGATACCCCTGCTGTAGAAGGGCCCCAAAAGGTGTTCCGCGAGTACCCGCCTGGGAAAATGCCGGCGTTAACCGTAGAGCAGCATCTGCGTAGGGCGTGTGAGCATGAGCAGATGCACAGGGACATGGGAATAAGCATCCAGCCTGCGAGGCTCTACACACCCGGTGAGTCAGCCCCCGTGGACGCCGCAATCATGTTCCTGCGGATTCAAACCAACCCGGCAACCACCTGGTGGGATCTTGTAAGGATGTTCTTGGATATGAGGTCTCCCGCGAGCGCCAAAATTGCTCTTGATCACACGGCGAAGGCGGCACGTAAAAAACGCAAAGAGCCAAAAGAAAGCTCTCGGTCGTGGCTAAAAGGATTGGGATCTATTGCGTGGAAACGTGCTTAAGGGTATACTAAGACTATACCGATTAGGAGCCTCTCGATGAGCATCCCGCTGGCGCACGAAGACGAACTGGATATGTCGCTGTCCGAGGCTTTTGGCCTATTGGACACGATTGAGGTCTGCCATTTTTGCGAAAGACCGACCCGGTTCATGCATCTGGATACCAGCACTCACGTCTGTGTGTCGTGTTCCTTTGACCGCTCGGCTTCTGAACTGCCAAAAATCGAATGCAAAGCACCTCGACCCAAGGTAACGAAGTTGACCAGGGAACAAATGGAGCTGCGCGAGAAGGATGACGACCTGTTCATTGAGCACCGCCGTCTTGAGCGCCAACTGCATCACCTGCGAAATCACCGCCGAGACGTTCAAAAAAAGTTGGAGAAAGAGGGTATCGTCTCCAAGCGCCCGTGGGATTCCTCCCAGACAACCCCAAGCACACGTCGCTAAGAGATCCCTCTGATGGATGATCAAGCAAAAGCAGAGCTGGTCGACTGGTTGATTCAACAGGGCTTCACTGGAAGCCTGGAGAGCTTGACCAAGAAGATGGGTCGACTCCATCTGGACACTCGTAGCCGATTGGCCTGGATGATTTGGGAATCTCGATTCGCAGCCAACAAGGAAATTGTCGCTTACCTGAGGAAGATCCACGCACTCGGTGAAAAGCACTTTGAGCACTCCCTTATCACGGCGGATTACTCGCACCTTGGCTCAATGGATTTCTCCACTCCAAAGCCTGAGTATGTTCATCGAGCCATCAAGGCCATCACGGTGGCACTGGCATGGGCAGGTCGTGGGCATAACCAGTCTTTGGAAGTACGCATCATCTTCAGGTACGCCGCCGACATGGGTATCCGTGACCGGTGCGTGACGTTCAATCTGTAGCTGATTCTGGGGCGCGGCGAGAATTTCGCCAGTACACTGCTCGAATCACGCAGAACTCAAAACAATTTGGTAACAACGAAAGCAGGGAAGAAGTGATGATCGACTACGCGGCGCTGGATCGAATCTCCGAGAAGCTCAAAGCCTTCCGGGCCGACTCTGACTTGATCCATGACGCGAGGGATCAGGGCAACTACCACGACGACAGCGCCATCAAGCAGTTCGAGATGCTCAAGCGTTCGGATAAGACTGGCTTTGCCGTGGGCATGATGCTCAACGAAATGATCGAAGCGACCATCGCTCACTCGACTATCCGGCTGAGTGACCTTCTGCGCAAGGAAGGCTTTCTGGAGAAAATGGTCAGAATTCGCAGCCTCAAGCAGATGGTAGAGGCACTTGTGGGCGATGCGACCACCAACTTCCAAGATCGCCTGGAGGAACGGATCGGCAAGGTTTCCCCTGACTTCGGTCGCCCGACCACCCGCGAGATCGCCTGCTGCCTGCGTGATGCCGTTCATGGGCTGGATCGTGGCTTGACCATCCGGTGGCTACGCTTTGACGAGGTTGGCAGTAACGCGCCTGTGGGCATTCACGACCAGGTCATCATCTGCCCGACCCTCGCCGACTTCACGGATCAACTGAAAGGTCAGCTCCCATTCGGTTGCTACCTCGCCAAGATCGGCGACAGCTTTACCGCCATCGGTATCAAGAAGCCTGGGCGTATCGTTTACCTGTCCAGCATGTCGGTAAGCGTTCATACCGGTCATATGGCGCAGAATGGCAACCCGTCGATGGTTGAGCATCTTGATCTGACGACACCTGGCTACCGCTACCCGGACTGGAGAACGTTCAAGCGCGTCGGCGATACCTACCATGTCGATGGCGACTCGGGGATCTTGAACCTCTCCGATCTTAAGCGCGATACGCTGATCTGGCTGGCCATGGTTGTCGAACTGGCGTCCCAGGAAATGGCCAAGGTTGAGCCCGGCACAATTCGACTGACTGAGTCCGTGCGCCTCGCGCTAACCAATGGTGAGCAGATCGCCAAGCTTCCAGTGCTGTACCGCCCGAACTGGTCGCTGCACAAGCCGACCTTGCCGCAAATGATGGAGGCTCTGGGCTTCCACGAAGGCTGGCTGAGCACTTTCCTGGCTGAAGCTATCGAAGGCCTGGATGCTGACTCGTTCTTGCCTGTGGGTGACGAGAGCGGCTACTTCATGCTCGAAACCAAGACCTTCATGCCGCTTTCCGAAATCAAAGGCACGGGGTATTTCCACGAGACTGAGATGCTCAAGCGTGGCGCACGCTTCACAGCAGTGTCGCCAGGAATCGCCGGCACCGAAGAGGAAATTGATCTTGCGATAAAGACCATCTTCGGGCGAAATCTTGCCAACTACCTGTTCAAGTGGGGCAATGAGCGGTTCAAAAGCCTGTGGCTTCAGGACAAAGACGGCTTCATCAAGCTGGTCACCAAGAACGCGAAGAACGCTATCGACATGGAGTCGACCAAAATCTACCCCAGTGACGCTCAGCTCCATGAAAGCGGGGCAGGGATCTCCAGCATCTATGCCCAGCACCCTAAGCGACAGGGGTTCAGCCCACTCTGCTTCTTCGACAGAAAGAGCACAGTCGATGCAATCGCGGTGGTCTCTCCACAGAACGCCGCCGACCTTTGTAAGGCCATGGGGCTCAAGTCGACTGCAAAGCTGCCGGCCTACCTGCACGAGTGGACTCGCTTCCTGGGTTGGTCGACAGGTCGCACTCATTCCGGCAACACGCCATTTGATGTGTCGGAACGATGGATCTGGGGCAACAACGAGCAAGAGGGGAACAGGGGGCGCGATGTGTTCACTGTGAAAATCCACTTCAACACCAAGAACCACGCACTGAAAACTAAGTTTGCACGCTGATCTGATTCGGCGAGCGGCAAGATACGGGGGCTCCGGCTCCCGAGTGAGGGAAACACCGTGAGTGATACATCCAGCGAACGTACACGCAATATGCTGGCGCTTATCAAAGAGCGCCTGGACTCCATACCGACTGAGGAGCTCCTGGAGCAATTGCATAGCTGCCGATGCGATGGCCCGACCCTGGATGAATTTCAGGCAGACCTTCAACAAATGATCAATTCGAGGACTACACCGTGAGCGAGCGTATGCAGGCAATGAGCAAGATGGATTTGGGTGCAAACATCGACATCCGCCCCCAGGTGTACCTGGCTGGCTTCGACGTGTTCCTCAAGGACGGGCTGGCTCGCGGTGAATACCTGAAGCTGGTGTGCGACCAGAATGGCCTGAAGGGCGCGTATCCGTTCGACAACGAGATCGAGCCGGGCCTGTCCAAGAAGGACGCGGCTGCCAGGATCAATGAGATGAACAAGGAGATGATCCTCAATTCGGATGCTCTCCTGGTCAACCTCAACCTGTTCCGTGGCGCCGAGCCTGATTCGGGTACCGTCTTTGAGTTCGCCATGGCCTACGCCCTCGGTAAGCCGGTCTGGGTCTATTTCGACGATGGTGAAGCCACCTCGTTACGCGAAATCATCCCTCACGACGAACAAGGCTTCGATGAGAAGGGTTTCATGGTCGAGGACTTCGAACACCCTCGCAACCTGATGCTGGCGTGCAATTGGACTGGAAAGAGCCGCACGGCGGAGGAGGCTGCGCAAGATCTGGCGCAGTACCTCAAGGATGAAGAGAAGCGTCAGGTTGCGAACCTTCTGGAAATTCGTGCACTGCGTGGTGGCCTGTAAGGCTTAACAGCCATGAAACAAACCTGATCCGATAATCTAAAGGGCGCTTCCAGTAGGCGCCCTTACTACTGCGCTTGGAGTGCACACCATGTCTTTAACCAAATGCCTCATTGCCATTTTCAGCCGCTCGAGATCTATTTCAGAGGCCCGGCAATTTTTCTGGCCTGAAAAGCAGGTGATTGCTGTGATTGTTCTCAGCATGGTCGGCAGCTTGGGCATGTTGTGGGCTTTTGTTCATGAAACCCAGGTCGCGAGGAACTCCATTGATCCTGACCTGCCGCTGGTTTTGGCTCTGGTGCTCCTGGCGTTCACCTTTGCCGGTGTCTTGGCGCTGCTCGCATGCCTCAATAGCAAGGTCTCCACAGAGCAATACGCCTGGTGCCTGCGACAATTGCGCTTGAGGGCATCGCTTGGATTGCCGCTGCCACAACGCTCGATGACGAAAAGAGACCTGCTTGAGTACGTAATTAACGCGAAAGAGTCAGAAAACTACACGAAAATGATGCTTTCTGCGCTTAACCGACAGTAACTGCTGCCAACGACATCGAGCATCCCCATGCCCACTCTGTTCAAACGCTACCGCACAGTGCTGTTTTACCATCGCAACCTGAAACTCTTGGAGCCGCCGTATTTCCTGATGGCGGAATGGATGGCGTTGAAGATGGTTTTCGCGACACTGTGCCTGGGGCTGGTGCATTTTCTTTACGCTCAAGCGGGGGAGTCGGGTCTTTTGCAGGTTGCCCCTGCAAGCTACAGCTATCACATGGCCCAAGTATTCATGTGCCTCCTGACCTCATTGTGCATGTCGGGAACGCTGTACAGGCTTTACCAGCGCAAGATCACCCCTGAGCAATACTCATGGATCACGGACGTGCACCCGCTCTTGAAGTTGCCGGCCCCGGTAGTGGAGATGACTCGTCTGGAGCTGGCGCTGTACGTGTACCGGTTCTACGAGCTCAATCAGGCAGACCAGGATCGGTACCACCCGTGGCAGTAGTTAATTGACGTGTTGTCAATTCAAGTGATATGTTCTCCGAACTTCTATTCCCGGACGGACACGGCGCATGCACATTCAGAACCCACGCTTCGAGGCACTGATCAACGATTACATGGCTGACCCTGAAAACAACCACGTTTTCGAGGTGAAGGGGCCGGTTGAGCGCATCATTGTCTCGCCTCGCGAGGACGGCGAGCAGGGCTGGAGCGTCGAGTATTTCTGCCAGCAAGATCCACTGCGCCCGTTCCTGATCAAGCTCACGCCAGAAGATCTCCTGGGCTGGATGTGGGCTGACCAGAAGAAGGCCCGCGCCTGATCCATGAACTACTTCAAAGTGCTCGAAATGACCCCAGACTGCTTTCTGGGGTTTGCTCGTAGGTCGCCGGCGATACTCAAGCTTGAAGCCTGGATCGTTAAGGTAACCGTCACCCTGAGGAGCGCATCGCTGCTGTTACTGGTGATGGCGCTTGCCTGTTTCTCCGGCTTTGCCAGTACCGATGAGCCAATGCTGACCACGGCTTTGACGGTAAGCGCCGTCGCCATGCAGCTGATTGCCTACGTGCTCTGCATGTGGCTGATCTACAGACTATCCAAGCAAGCCAGCTCCCGCGAATTTGACTGGTGTGAGGATCGCTTCAGGGCCATCCATATGCCGGCTCCCTACAAGCACATGAATCGTTACGTGCTGGCCAGCTATGTGGACGCAGAGGTCAAGTGCCGCCTGCGCCAGCAAACACCAGCACACCCAACTGAAATTGAGGGTTGATCCCATGGCTACCGCTGCCAGGCCGCTGCCTGTAAACGCCCACGGCGTCCCGCAATACCCCAAAGGACACTCGGGTCGACTGCTTGCTGTAATGGCTGCCATCGATCTGCTGGAGCGTCCTACGGCCTACACGATTGCCGGGTTTACTGGCCTGAGCAAGGGCAACATTGACCGTTATGTGTCGGCGCTCAATGCAGAGCTGGGCACCCAAGTCCAAAAGGACGCTACCGGGCGGTACCTGATCGAGTCCTGGGGCCAGATTCTGAACCCTGAAGGCGTAAAATCAGCTCTAACGATTGGTAAGTATTGACGGTTCTATTAAATAGAACTAGAATCCCACCCATCAACTGATTAGGAGACCCGATATGGGCATTCTTGAACAATTGCGTGGACTGGGATTCAGACTGGAAGATGGCAACCGCCGCTTCGAACTCTCCGTCCAGTGCCGCAAAATTCTGGCCCGCTGCCGGGCGAACGATGAGAGCCAATTGCTCCAGTTCTCCGTGGTGAAGGGCAAGCTGAAAGCCAAGCAGATTCCGAGTGAAGAAGCTGCAAACATGGGCGTTCCGGGCTTCTTTGTCCGCCGAGTGGCCTAACCCAGTCTGTGAGTAGATGCCATGCTGTTTGACTCTTCTGAGCAGTTCCCGGAACCGACCGCGTTTCATGTCATCATGCAGGAACCGCCTGAACAGATCACGGTTCACGCCTACCGGGAAATGCTGATTCGGAAGGCTATCGGCAAGGATCTCATTGGACTGCGCAAGATCGAGATCAGGCCCTATAAGCCTGAAGAAACCCAGGTAAACCGCCATCACCGGCTGGACAAGGTCACGCTCACTGAACAAACGGCATCATCCCTTTTTCTTCGGGCGTTGGTGATGGAGAGTTCTCTGCGCAAGCCTGATTGTGAGTTTTGCCGTGATCACGCCGGCAAGATGAAGCTGGTCGAGCATAAGTGGCTCCCGAGCCAGTTCTGGAGTGGTAACCGTGCGCCAGCCTACAAGGTGACGTTGCAGGCCCCATTCCAAGAGATCACCGTTCGATCTGATTTTGAAAGCTCGGTGGGTTCAATGATCCCCAATGACGTTAAGCGCATTCGGAGCATCGAGATCAGGCCGTACAAGCTGAATGAACCGCAGACCAAGTACTTCTGCGGATTGAACAACACGTCCTCGGAGCAACACTCCGTGGCCATATCCGGGCTTCACCTGTTTGTCATGGAGGGGAGTCTTCGGGCTCCGGGATGCACTTCATGCGTGAGTCAGGCCTGAACAGTTTTCAGTGACAGGGACGTCGCCCCCTTTTTATACAGCGCCCGTGACGCCTCATAGGATTTGAGGTTATGGGGTGTTCTGTAAACTTCGCCCAAGGACATCACCATGCTGAAGCGCTTGCTGCAAGCATTACGACCAGAACCATTGCTGCCGCTGAGCCTGGATGCCTATCTGTCGAAGCATCTGCCTGGCGCCGCCTATGACAGCTACGAGCTGACCGATAAAGTTCGCCGCGCCATGCGAAAGCTTGGACTGCGCAACGCCAAATCCGAAATTCTGCATATCGCTGACGCGGAGAGTGGGTCTGTGGTTTTTACGGTTAAGGTGTCGGGCGAGGTCGGTTTCTTCCGCAGGCGGGCTGCTTCGGGCTATGTGGCTCGGGCGGGCGACTTGGTCAGTGAGCTCTCCGGCACATCAAAAATCAGCATCGAGTATATGCCGCATGCCTACTGGTACTGTGGCTACATCACCTGGTCGTCCTGGAGGGCGCAACCTTGAACGATATTGGAAGAAAGGATGGCGCTCCAGCGGCCTTGGAGTACATCAGCCGCGAGAAGATCAATGAGGTTGCCGAGTACCTGCAAGGCACCGCCAAATCGCTGGGAGACGCCCTGGAGACGTTCTCGCTAGAGATGGACGAGGGTGCTCTGCAGCAGGCGCTTCTGGAAGCTGACGTGGAGATCTGTGGTCAGTGCGACTGGTGGCATGAGGTCTGTGAGCTTGAATACAGCGAGGAGCATGGCTGTGGTCATTGCCAGCCGTGTCGTGAAGAGCTTGGCCTGGAAAGTGAGGAGTAACTCATGGACGGCGTAACGTATCTGTTTCAGGTGTCAGGCCAGACCTGGATGACACTGCTGTGTACTGTTCTGATCATCATGATCCCCTTGCTGATGGTGATGAACAAGATCAGGCCTGGTACGGCTATCGCCTGGATCCTGATGGTCTCCTTTTACAAGTGCCTGGAATTGAGCCTGCCAGAAGGGAAGGGCTGGTCTGACTTCTTCAGCGGAGCCCTTACAGACTCCGAGCTAATCGGGATGTTCACCACCACTTTGTTTGCTGTGAGCGCGATTACGCTGCTCGGTCTGATGCTGCTGAAGAATGTGTCCGAGTTCCTGGATGAAGTGGTTGGGCCCGATGACCCACCCCCGGCGCGAAACCACTATAGCAATCAGCCATCCGCAACCATTCTGGCGTTCCCGGCAAAGAATCAGCACAATGCGGCCCTGAATAACCGCCAGTCCTAATTTGGCTACAAACTGGAGACTCCCATGTCCGAGAAAACCAAAGCCGGTATCGCGTTTCTGGTGATTGGCGCCCTGGCATTTACGATTGGAACCTTCGTTTTGAACGGCATGAAAGCCGATGTGTTGGCAGTCATAAACGCACTGCCGGCGAACGATCCTTCCCTGGGCACGCTGAACAAGGTCATCGAGAAAATTGGCTATGCCGGAACGCTGATGACCGTTACTCCAACCTTCCTCTTCGGCGTTGGCTTCGCCTGGGTTAGAACCGGGATCAAGCAGCAGAAAAACTAACATTCTGCTGGTGACGCAAAAGGGTGCTTCGGCGCCCTTTTTGTTTGATTGGAGAATGGCTGGATGTGATGCAGATCGCTCTAGATCCAGTGTTTAAAGGGGGTGCGCTATTTGACGGTCATTTGACTGGCGCGTTGAATTGACCGGCAATCTGCCATCATATACGCTCAGCGGATAGGTTCAATATGTGTCAGGGAAGGTCATGATCAATTTCAAATGCGATGAGTGCAGCAAGCCGATTCAGGTCTCTAAAGAGATGGCTGGCAAGCAAGGCAAATGTCCACATTGCGAATCGCCGATGATAGTGCCGGCTCCAATGATTTTCGATCTGGACGAGACGGAAGCTACTGATGGTAAGCAGGTCTCATGGGTGGCAGATCTGGCGAAGGTCGATCCTCCGGCGCAGCCGACTGGCCCTAAACCTATGCCAATGGCTGATAAGGCCAAGTTGTTCATTGGCACATTGCTGTACTGGGTCTTCGGTCTGATCTTCGGCTTATCGACGCTGGCGGTTATCTTCCAAGCACCGGTGGCTGCAATTCCACTGCTCTTGGCGACCATTTTGTTGCTGCCACCGTTATGCAACACGCTCATGGTCAAGTTTCAGTTTGACCTCCAGCCGTCATATCGGGTGATTGGAGCCGTGGGGCTCGGGGTTGTGGGCATGCTCCTGTTCTCCAACCACATTCAGACTGAAATGATCACAAAAAATCAGGCAGCAGAGTTGGCTGCGGGCCAAAAAATGGTCGAGCAGAAAAAGGCCGATACGGACTATTTGGTTGCAAACAAGCCAGCAATAACTGCCCAGTTTCAGCAGTTGCTGGACGCGAAGAAGGTTACTGAAGCCAGGGACATGCTGCAAAAATACAATGGCCTGGGTGATGCCGATGTAGACGCCATGTTCACCAAAGCCGATGTAAAGGCCAAGGAGATCGCCAGAGATGAGCAGGGCGCTGTCCTAAAGACCAAGTTGGCGCAACTGGGTAACGATGACTACGCCGGCCAGGAGACGACCTACAAGGCCCTGCTGGCGCTCTACCCAGGCAACAAGGAGTACACGGACAAACTCGCGGCGGCTTCCCAGCAGATCAAGAAGGCCAATGAGTTTCAGCAGCGTAAGATGGCCGGAGAGGCTTGGAGTTATCAGACTTCTCAAGACTCTATGACTCAGAAGCCTGTCACCATAGCGTCCCTTGGGTCGACCAGCAGATTGTCCTTTGACTTTCCTTACGGCGGGCTTCAACAGGCGACTCTCGAGCTGCGTAAGCACCCACGCTGGGGGCAGGACGTTATCCTGCAGATCGAAAAAGGTCAGTTTATCTGCAACTCCTACGCCGGTTGCGATGTGTCGGTTCGCTTTGGGAGTGGAAAGCCTAAGCGATTCTCTGCCACCGAGCCGAGCGACAACGACAGCACTTACATCTTCCTCAGGGGATACAACAGCTTCGTCAGTGAGATGCGCAAGGTCGATAAGATCTACATCGAGGCTCAGTTCTACCAGGAAGGCAATCGCACCATGGAGTTCGCGGTTGATGGCCTGGACTGGAAATAGGCACCAGATCCACATAGGGCCCGCTTCGGCGGGCTTTTTGTTAGCCGAGGACATTGTGCCCACGGTAGCGGTAGCGTCAAACTAGGACTATCCACCTGATTCACCTCAAGGAACGAACCCCGTGAGCAAGCCTGCTTCCAATCGCGCCAGCGAGAACATTTTCTACCATGTGTATGGCCAGCAGAACGTGCTGGAATTTCGCAACGAATCGCAGGAAAAAGACTTCAGCCTCTACTTCCCGTGCTACGTGCCGACTATGGCTAATCAGAAGGTCTCAACCTACGGTGAATTCGTAGCCTTCTTGGTCACCAAGGCTGAAGAGTTTGGTTGCAGACCGCCAAAGTCTCCTGAGAGTCTCCAGGCCTTGGAACTCACACCCGAGACGCTTTACCGCATGGTTTACAACATGGTCGACAAGGCTGCGCTTAACTTCGACAACGCGAAGGATCTGAAGGACGCAGAGCCGTTGGCCGCATCCCTGGTCGAGTACGTTAAGCAATTCGCTGACTTCGAGGAGCCGGAGGTTGATCCAGAGCGGTTCAAGGTGGCTTATGAGTTGAGCGCGAGAATGTCGTTCAGGCGTACCGAAGACGATCTTTCAAAGCTTGATGAGTCCTCTGTCGAGCGAAAGGCCAGCAAAACCAGTCTGAAAATCCTGATGAACGTTGATCACCTGCCCAGGATGGTCGCGTACATCTTCGGCTCAACGTCGGCCAGACAAATGGGAAGAATTGTCGGCACTCGCTTGGCCCAGTCGCTCGATAACAGTCTTCAGCCCTCGTAACAGCAAGAAGCGCATGTAACACGTCTCCCTGGCTGATATGATCGCGAAAAATACCCAGCCAGGGATCTCCTCGATGGCCAATACCCGTAAATCCTTCTTGCACTTCCTTTTGGGTCTTCCTACGCCTAAATCGGCGCCTGAAAGCGTGCAGAAACCTCCAGAAAGCGTGTCAAAACCCTTAGACCTGGAGCAATACCGGGACTACGAGCCATACCGTTTCGAGAGCATCTGGGAAGGTCAGGACACGACTATCCTTAAGATCTTCCGGTGGGCAGATGGGGATTCTGGTGTTTCGGTGCAGTACAGCGCCAACGAAGTGCGTTTTGATGTGACAGGCTGGTCACACGGCTACTTGATCCCATCGATCCGGCATTTCAAATACGAGACCTGCAAATACAGGTTGCCAGCAGCGGTTGATGAGCTTATCGCCAGGTACTCCAACTGCAAGTGGGAAACCAGCAGCGCTGAGGACATCAACGGTTTTATTCGAAAAGCCTCGGAGATGATCGGTGCTGAGGACTTCTGGATTGCCAGGTTACTCTTGATGGCGTGCCCGCTCGTAAGCGCCTGGGTCGAACTCAGAGAGACTGGTCGTAAGATCGGCCCGATCACCGACTTCATGGATCTGGATTCGTACCGCGAGATGAGCTGGAATACTGTGATATCGGCGCCGGTGAAAGAGCAGATGAAGCGCTACATGCAGACTTTCGGGGATTACACTGACTCGTCCCCTCTATTTGGCGACCTCAGCCACCGCAACCATGGCCATGTTCAAACCCTGCTCAGCCTTCTGATTGCGCCTTCTGATGGCCGGGTCGTCGAAAACCCGGTAACTCCGCGCTACAGGCGGGACGACATAAGTCTTGGGTATCGCTCGAATCGAACAATCGGCTCAATTTCGGTGGTAGCTGAAGGTGGTGTTTACCAGATTGAGCTAACGCACCCGTCGACCGAATTTAAGCAGGCGATTGTTTCAAAACGCGATTAGAATACGCGCTCCTGAAAAATGAGGTGGTATATGCAACAGAACGGTCTTGAGCCTACCGATGAGGTTAGGAAGGTTGGCGGCGAGGAAGTCGTGATGGATGAAACTGAATATCTGTTGAGTTCAGAGGCGAATGCCAAGCGGCTGCGTGAATCCATTGCCCAGTTGGACGCTGGGAATGTAGAGATCATCAAGTACAGCCTCTGACGTGCGCTGAACCCTGAAAATTCCAGGTGTTGTTAGATCCTAGCTGGCGCGACAATTGATGGCATATGTTTTTGCCCCTATACTGTCGCGGCCCGCAAACCCTGGATTTCCCACACGATGGCCCATAACGCTGCTCGTCTCTTGTCTACTCTGCTACTGGCCGGCGTGCTGGGCGGAGCGGTAAGCCTGATTGCTTCGAGCATGACAGCCAAGTACCTGGACAAAGAAGTCGGCAAGACGTTGGCCATCAGGGCTCCCTACGAAAAGCTTTCCCTCGATGCCTTCAATCGATTTGAGGCGGGCAACAAGGGGATGGTGATCAACCTGGAGGCTATCTCGTACAAGGGGTATCCGCTGGGCAACTTGCTGGTGATGGCAGCCTACAGTCGCAAAGGCGATACCCAGGCCCAAGAGCGCCATCTCGTTAAGAGCATGGGCTTGATGGATGATCCGGATCTGCTCTTGCTGCTCACGTACGGTCGTCAGCTGTTTGAGTCCAAAGCCCAGCCAGAAGCTGCCGCTGATGCGCCACAGACTGCGCTGACGCCGAATGACAGGCTTTGGCTGAGCTCGTGCTTTGCGAACCTCCAGGAGCGCTACAGTGGCCGGCTCGGCGCCATCCGTGCCAAGTACGCCTATTACGCTCACACCAAATCATGCGTGCCTACTCCAGGCTTCGCACCGTAATTGCCTCACTACAGATTTAAGGAACTCAAGGATGTCCGTTGCGCCAGCAGTATTGAATTTCGTCGCCTCAGATCAGCCGTACCGGGAGCGCCAGCGCGTATGCCGCCTGGAGGCCTTCTTCGACCCGGAGCTGGGTATGCGCTTCGGTCATGTGATCCGGATCTACTCGAGCCTGGTCTCTACCGATCCACGCCATCCTCGCCACGAGCTGTATGAGGTGCTGTGGGATAACGGCGCGAAAGAAGACGACCTGCTGCGCCACGCGTTGCACCTGGTTCCGCTGGAAGAGAGCGAGATCGTCGCCCGTGAAGCGTTCCAGGCAGCTGTCGCCGCCGACGTAGAGCAGTTCCAAAAGATCATTTGGGAGTGATGAGCTGATGCACGGAATTGATATCAGAAATATCGGCGGGCCTGTGAGTGCGATGCCTCCTGAAGTCCAAATGTCGGTCAATGCCATGTCCCTTTGCGTTGAAGTCGGGCGTGAAGTCGGCGGCAAGACTGAGCTGCCCAGTGGCATGTTCCGTTACGACCTGAAGGCGCCAAGCTCGTTTTGGGTGATGCCTCGGCTGAAGCTCGACCCAAGCAAGATCAAGCCACGGTCTCGCGAGGAGCAAATCAAGTTTTGGGACGATTTCAAAGCAAGTATGGACGCCTCTGATGCGAAGTATCACAGGCACCAGCTGCGTGAAGTTGAGATGAAGCTGAGGGGGTGCAAGTTTGTGCCGGCCCAGGTGCTCAACGCGATTTACCGAAAGGCCAAGAAGTCCCTGGACAAGACTGGCTCGTACACCATGCGAGACGGGCGCGAGCTGAGAACTATCAGCAAAGAGACCATCTGTTAACGAACAAAGGGTAAAAAATGTCAGATTGCGGTGGCTGCACCAATTTCACCAAGCTCGGCGGCAACTTCGGTGGTGGCCTTTGCGAGTTCCACGACGCCAGAACTACTAGCGACGGCGGTCATGGTTGCAAGGATTTCAAGGCGCCAAAGCATGATCGCCTGGCTGAAAAGCGCCAGGTGACCAAAATCATCAAAGCCGAGCTCTCAGAGTAGGGCGGGAAACCATAATGAGTACACCGAACAGAAAGCTCCCTGCCGGCGCCTACGAGTCCCTTCGCGGGTTTAAGGGCCAGTCTGCCGCAGCCATCCACATGATTCAGGACAAGGCCAAAGGTAAGGTTGCGCTGGTGGAAGCTCAGAAGCTGATGGCTGCGAACCCTGAGTGGACGAGCCTGATCTACAAGGCGCTTATGGCCGGCACGGGTGGAATTGTTGGTATTGACGATGCTGATGAAGATTGGCTGGATCGTGTTTTCGAAGGTCATCCTTCGGCTGTATAGGGCGCGGTAATAGCCCTGGAGATTTTGATGTCCCATATTTCGACCCAAGAACAACGCGACCAATTCAAGGCGCTTGTCCGCCAGCATGTTACTGATGTGCTTCCTGAAGAAGAGTGGATCTGGCTGCGTGAGCGTGCTTTGGATCAGATGGCAGGTGTCATGCCATATCCTGCAGTTGACCCGACAGAAACCCCTGAGCAGCTGATCGACAAGAACGTCTGTGAGGACAATGGGGAATCCTCGGATGAGATCATTGCCGGCCTGGGCGTAGACGTAACAGAGATCGGATTCATTGATGGACACCCAGTCCGTTACTTGGAGCGAACAGGGATATACATGTGGGATATCCCGCCTGAATCCGGTACAGCCCCTTCATTCAGTCTGTCGTTCTGGATTTCGTTTCCTGCATACCCTCCTGGTTGGTAAGCAACCAGCAAAAAAATAAAAATAAGAGGTTGCCCATGAAGGCGTCTGATTTCTTCTGTCCCAAGTTCATTGCTGGCGCCATGGTGAGCCTGGCCATCTCGGCGGCGGGGTATGCGCTGATCCTCAAGCCTTATCACGATGTGTCGTTGCGTGATGCGGTGGTCAGCGCCAACGTTGTATCCAGCTACTACGCCATCAAAGACCCAATCAACACGCCCCGATTGGCGGTCGATAAAGCGTTGGGGCAGGGGTCAGGGGCCGCGTACTTCGTGCAGACTCGCATCCTCATTGAAGATCAGATGAAGGCGAAGGGGATCACCTCCAAGAGTACTGCCGAGGAACGCTCGAAGATTGACCTGTCAAAGGTCGACGCGCTGTTACTCGACTCAGTGAACGTCCTGACCGATGTCCAGCTGCACCAATATCTGAACGCAGACGCCGCACGCTTCGATCTCCTGGCCAGACTTGATCTGTTTGGTGCGGTAGATCCTCTGCCTGAGAGCAGGCCGGACTATTTCATCACTACCGCGTCCGGCCTTTCCAAGGATGATCAAGCACGCCTGACTGAATGCCGCGCCCTGCTCAACAAGAAGGTCGGCCCGCTCTACGTCGCACTGCACTCCGATGCCTCGGGCATGTGCAAGCAACCGGAGCCGGTCAAAGCCACACCAGCATCCTGATACACCTCATCGACGGGTGATCTCTTTCGGGGGATCGCCCGTTTTATATGCATCACTCGCTTGCTAAGGAACAACATGAAAGCATTGAAAATGACTCTGGGCGCCCTGACAGTGCTGGCGCTGGCTATTTCTGCCGGTTGCCAGTCCACGCCCCCTAAGGCCCAGATTCAAAAAGTGGATACCCTGGGCGTTGCGTACTACCGGGTGCAGCTCAACGACCAAAAGGCGCCAGACGTAGATTGGGCCCTGGTCAACCAGGATCTGAGCGGCGATGCCGGCATCGGTTCCGGTATCTGGAAAAAGCTGGTTGGCGATAAGCCTGCTGATCCCCTCAAGGTGATTGGCTACACCAAAGTGAGCCGCGATACGCGCCAGACAGTGATGCTCGACCAAGCGGTTAGTGCTGAGCGTCTGATCGATGCCCTGTCCAAGCAGGGGACGGTTTCCCTTATTCATGAATCCAAGTCCACGAATTTGGCGGTTCCTGAGAACATGAAGGGAGCCAAGCTTCAAGAAAACGCCACAATCACCAAGGCTTTCATCCCACAGAAGCAATGCGAAAACACCGGCACGCGTCCTGGTGCCACAGCGGTATCGTTGGCTCCTGGCTTCTGGACGGCAGACTACTTGTTCACCTATACCCCGATGAGAGTCGTGGGTGATCTGACGCTGCTGAACTTCCAGGCTGAGTTCAGTACCCAGACCAAGATTCCGGACTGCAGCAATCCAGGGCAAATGGAAAGTCACCGCGATCTGACGACCGAAATCCAGCAGGTCATCTTTCTGGATAAGGATTCATCCGTGGTGCTCTCCGGGATCCGCAATAGCGGCATCGACAAGTCCCTCGTCCATTCAGAAGCCGGCAAAGCTGGTGCCGATGCTGCTGCAAGCGCCAACGAAGTCGTGCTGATGGTGCTGCGGCCAAAGATTGGCTGATGGCTTAAGGCAAAATCTGAAAGCAACAAAAAACCCCTGGGAGATCCCCAGGGGTTTTTGCGTTTCAGGTAGAGAGGAGCAGGCTATTCAGCCTTCTCCTCATGCTTATCGGTGCCGAACTGGCCGTGCTGGATTTCCCAGATTCTTTTGAACGAGCCATCTGGTGGGGTTTTAGTGCAGGCGCCGAAAGAGTGGAAGTTGGTAAAGAACGCCCATTGGTGTTTGAATTTTTCATCTAGCTTGAGTTTGCAGGCTGTCAGCTGATCTTTGGTCTGCTGATCGAAGGTGCTGTAGACACTGAACTTGGCGCGGTTTTTCAGCGTGGTGGATACTTCAGCATCGTCGAGGCCACTGAAGATCCGGTCTCTTTCAGTGTCGTTGAACAGCTCTTCTGAGTTTCTAAGAACACTCAGCAGCTCCAGGTCTCGCGCCTCTTCAACAGCTCTGAGGATGACGGTATTGGACTTGCTCAGATCGACGGCTTCGAAGGTGGCTTTGGGGTTTGTCATGTCGACACCAGCCTTCTTGAGTGCGTCTTCTCTGTAGAGGATGTTGAGCATTACGTATGCGGTCGACACATCCTTATGGCTCAGTTGCTCCAGGCGATCAAGTGCCTTTTGGTCTCCTTTGGATGCCTGCTTGTAGACATCAATGACCTCAATCGTATTGGTCAGCTTGTAGTCGATAGCCTCAAACAGCGGTTTGAAGACCAGATAGTGCGTGAGGACGATAGCGCCAGCCAAAAAAGCCAGGTTGAAGATGCAGGTTGCGATGATGGCGTAGCGGGATTTTTTCTTGGTGTTGTCCATGTTCACTCTCATAGGGCCCTGTGACTCAGGGAATGGGGTCACAAGACGCTGTCAGTGCCTGGTCTAAGTGCCAGGCTCGGGCCGATCATACGCAATAAATTGACAGATAAGAATGATTGCGGATTGATGCTTTTTTGAGTGTCTCGTTGACAATGAGGCAACGTTGCCACATTATCTCATCCATCGATTCAGAAACGCAGGATTTGAAAATGACGGAACCCACTTTGATGACGAGTCGTGAGTTTAACTCCGACACCGCTGGCGCTAAGCGAGCTACCGCGAATGGCCCGGTGTTCATCACTGATCGCGGCCAACCCTCGCACGTTCTGCTGTCCTACCCGGCGTACGTTGAACTGACCTTCGAGAAAGGCACGCTGTTCGAAGCTTTTTCCGGTCATGATGCTGAAGACGCTGATCTTGAGATTGCCATCCCTCACATTGACAGCAGGGCTCTCTGATGTTCATTCTCGACACCTACGTGATCAACGAACTGCGCAAGATGGAAGGCCTGGAAGGCTCAGAAGAGCTTGAGCGCTTCGCCAAGTCCATGCCGGCCCAGAACATGTTCGTTTCGGCGGCAAGCCTGATCGACATCGCGAATGCCATCAATGGCACCACGAGCCTTGTTTCTCGGGCTCTTCTTGAGGGATGGTTCTACGACCATGTGCTAATGGCAATGAGGGATCAGACGCTCCCAGTCGACGCGGATACCATCAGGTTCTGCCGCGAGATGGATCTCGGTGCTGCCGGTGTGACCACTTACGCCATGATCGCGGCCCAGGCTGTCCTGAAGGGGATGACTATCGTGACGCGTCATCCGGAGCTCTACGCCTTTGCCGGTGTCAGCATCCTGAACCCATGGCGAGCGGTTGACCACCCGGAGCGCGAGCGCCAGATTCAGGAAGGAATCGACGATGCTGACAACGGCAGGCTGAAGCCTTTGGAGGACGTTGCGGCCAAATGGCGAGAGCGTGGCTTGAGAAATAAGAGCGAGTTGGTACCAGGTTATGGGCCGGATAAGACCCGTTAAAGCCAGATTCTGGTCTTTAATGGTCAAACCTGACCTTTAACAGAGAACGATCCTAGATGGAGTTTTGCCATGGGTTCCAAGTCCTTAGCCGTTGCACAATGCATAGTCGACAAATCGGAAGTACCGATTTCGCCGATGAAGCTGCTGAAGCTGGTGTACATCGCGCATGGCTACAGGCTGGGACTGGATGGCGCTCCATTGCTCGATGAGCAGGTTCAGGCTTGGAAGTTTGGGCCCGTTGTAGCGAGTGTTTACCACGCGGTGCGCGACTACTGCTCCAACCCGGTGACGAAAGTCGCTGGCGCGGGCGAGTGGGCCGGGGTGTTGACCATCAGGGAGTTGATGATCATCAGTATTGTTCTGGACAAGTACGGTCGGGTCGACGCTGTGGCGTTGTCTGGAGCGACCCATAAGCCAGGCACTCCGTGGTCAACGACCTGGTCTATGCGCCAGCAGAACACTGAGATCTCCAATGACCTGATCACTCATTTCTACCGGAACATGATGGGCGAGCCGGTTCATTCCTCGCTGTAGAGCTGCCTTGCAGGCGGCTTTATGGTGGTGGCCTGGCGTACTGGGGCCAATCAGGGTAATTTCGCACCCCCTCATGGCTGTATAGCCGTAACGAATCAAGCGACAAAGGATTGAAGCCAGATGGCCGACAACGACTCTAACCAACTGACACTCGCCGACGAGGTCGAGGCCTGCTACAGGTTCTCCCAGCACTTGCTGGTGACTGTGCCGCAGATGTCCCTCGTAGTGCAGTGGCAGATGAAGGGCGACATGTTGGTTGATCTGGCAGCGGATCTGCGCCATCGCTTCGAGCATGGGGAAGGTCTGCGCTCCGAGCAAGAAGAACGCGCACGCGGGAAGGGTTACTCGCTCCTGGAAGAGACAATTCTGGTCGCCGACCATGTGAAAAGGCTCTATGAGGACGCCATTGAGTTGCCGCCAGCGGTTAACCAATACCTGCGAGACCTCAACATCCTCATGCAGAGCGCCTCCATTGAGCTGAACTCGATGGTCTTCACCGGTAAGCCAACTGTTCGCTATGTGCGCCCGTATGCGGCCTGTGACAGCCTGTGGGCCTATCCGCCTGAAGCGTACGCCGCAGTACCCCTAACGCCAGCTCCTCCCGTCTACGCGGCTCGTGAGAAGTATCTGAGCGCATTCCCGAACTACGTCGATGGCCAGGACTATCTTCGCGGCTTCGATAGCGGCGAGAAGTCGGTGATCCAGCGCCAGCGAATGGAGCTGAGGTTTCGCAAGAAGGAAGTGCTGTTGCGCCTGGAGCGCGAGCTGAGCGGCTTCTCGGATACCACCCAAGAGTCAGACCTGTACGGCTTCCTGGGCCAGATGACCGGTCTGGTAGAGGGTGGCCTGTTGGACAGGGACAAGGCAGACGAGTTGAACCACTTGGCCAAAATGCAAGTTCTAGAGTGGAAACGGAAATGAAAATTCCTATCGCACAACGCTGGATCATGCCCAAAGGCGCCATCTATGAGGTGGGTATCTGCTTTCGCTGTGGGAAGCCGGTCAAGCCTGGGAAAGCGACGGTCATGGAGGAGGATATGCACGCCTGCCAATTCCACGACATGGGCGTCCCCGAGGAAAACATCTCTGGCCTCATGGTTGTCGGTCTGGATTGCGCTAAGACACTTCGGCGCCTGGCGGTCGAGGAAGGCACTCCAAACACGCCTGAGCGCCGCCAAGAGGTTTTGGGACGAGCGCACGCCTACAACGCTAAGCACCGACAAGAAACAATTGCCCTGGAGCCTGGAGAACCGCTGTATTCGCTCAAGGAAAAGACTTTGGCCTATTGCGACTTTATCGACCAGGTTATCGAAGAGCAGCGCCCGAAATCTGTGCTTAAGGGCAAATAGTCGGGTCTTCCCCGTAGGGGGCTGGTTTGCATTAAACTTGCCGGCCCTTAAAAAATCAGAAGGTTCACGCGATGACTACAGAACACGAGCAGCCAAACCAATCCAGTGCTTTTAAAGGTCTGCAGGCTCGCCAGGTAGGGATTGAGTTACCAAAGTCCTCCATACCGAATCTGCTCCAGCAGTACAACGATTTCATCGACGGCTATGACAGTGTCGACGCAGGTAAAGCTGCCCCAAAAGAAACAGACGATTAAGCCCATAAGATGATGCCGATCATGGGATGGGCATCGTATGGCCAATACAGAACGGAGTCGAAGAATGCCTACCGCTAAGAAACCGCTAACCGCTCTCCAGATTGCAGAAAAACTGGAAAACGAGCACGGTCAGGCGATCCGCGCCCTGGATATGGCCAGTGGGCATAACCCAGGCTCAGCCAAGCATATCCAGTACCTGGAAAAGCATGACCGCCACATCAAGAAATTCAACGAGCTGATGGCTTCGCTCAAATCGATTTTGAAGGATGCTTAACGTGGCTGAAGCACAACGAGACGTGCCTGAAACCCCTCCAGCCACGGTGGAATTTGCCAGTTGGCTGAAGGATGCCAAGGCACATGGGCCAGCGCTTCAAGCCGCTATTGACCGTTACCTGAAGGTTTACAGCGAAATGGATCGGGCCCCAGTGGTTTACACCTGCATCGACATGCGCCAGGGGGCAATGGCGGCTGCGATTGAGGTTTACGCCTCTCTGGTGGCTGATCAGCAATCTCGCGAGGGGCAGGGGGATCTGAGTGCGGATTTACCCACACCCGCACCAGCAGCGAAGGGCCTTTTGCTCGCAGCGTCGTACCATTTCGACATGCAGAAAGACTACATGGTTGAAGCGGCTCGCCTCGAGCTCGTCCACAAGATGCACGGCGACGAAGAAAGCCTGGAGTTATCGAAGATCGCTATGGATCATGCGAAAAGCCACTCAGGTTCTGCCAGCGACATGATGCGCATGGCAATGGGGGAGAAACCCGAGCACCTCGATGATGCGTTCGGCAACTTTGCCCAGACAAGGGCGCGAATTCTTCGGTAATGTTCTGTCGTTCACCAAAAACACCAATCGATTAAGGGGTAACAATATGGGCTGGGGCTGTCATCCAGACACGATGTGCATTGCAAGAGCTTCTGCCAGAGCCAGGGCGGAAAGCGGCGAGGACGGTACGCTGGTTTACATGAAGGCTTACCGGGCTGAGTACGGCAAGATCGTTGAGCAGGATGGAATGCGAGGCGGGGCAGAGTATCTGGCAGGGTTGGACAAGACCATTGCGAAATGGGAGAACGGCCAGAAGCCCGATGATGTGATCGCGGGTATCTTTTAAACCTTGCTGCGAGGTTGGACAGGTGGCGGATGAAGTATGGGTCAACGGCGTCGAGTACGTCCCGAAGGCTTCTATTCCGGAGCTGACGGATAAAAGCCTTGAGAGTGCTCTCAAGCAGCTCGTATCGATGCAGTACTTCCGGATCGAGCATAAGGCTATCCCACAAGCCTGGGATGTCCTGAATGCCCTGGCGCCCGAGCTGGCCCAGCTTGCTGCCGACGATCCCCGTGCTGCCTACGTCCGGATGCACGGATCTGAGGACTAGTCGTCCATCAGCACCAACAAAAAACCCCTGGGATCTCCTAGGGGTTTTTGCATTATTACCAATTTGTTAGCCGGGATATGACCTGGGTTCCCCACGGGGTTGGCGGGTTGTCGGTGCACGTGCCAACTGAATGGAAGTTGATGACCTGCAGTAGCGTGCTCCCCAGTTTTTCCTCAAGCTTCGCCTTGCATGCCTTCAGATTGTCCTTGGTAGCCTGATCGAAGGAGTTGTAGACATGAAAATTCAGTTCGTTCTGAGCCTTTACGGTTTTCGCGAAATACTTGCCAGACTCCTCTATTTGCGCGGGTATCGCCGCTTCGTCGTACAGGTAGTCGGTTCTCTTCAGCAGATGTAAGAGCTGAAGGTCGCTCAGCTGGTCAATGCCCCGCAGGATAAGGGCGTTAGGCTTGCTGAGGTCGACCGAATCGAAGGTGGCGTTCGGTACCTCCAAGTTCAATCCAGCTTTTTGAAGCGCTTGTTCGCGGTAGAAGGCGTTCAGGCCGATGAAGGCAATCGAGTCGTCTCTGAAACTCAGTTTCTCCAGTTCAGCGAGAGCCTTTTCATCCTTCTTGTGCACGGCGGAGAGGATCTCTGCCGAACGCATCATGGTTTTGACGCCATAGTCGGTGTTTTCAAGAATGGGCTTGATCCAGAGGTACAAAAGCACCAGAACGATCAGACCAAGCAGGAAGGTGCCAACGTCATCGGCAATTTTTTTCCAATTGGGTGTCATAACAAATCTCGTGTGATGGGGGTTGAGGCGAAAAGAAGGCTTTGCTGGCGGCGGTCAGCTCAAGGTCTCGACTTCCGACCATTCCTCATCGGTGAACAGTCTGCTCAGATCAACAAGGATCAGCAGCTCACCGTTCTTGTTGCTTACGCCGCTGATGAAGCTGGCTGCATCACTTCCAACATTCGGTGGCGACTCGATTTCAGACTGGCGGAGGTAAACAACTTCGCTCACAGAGTCGACCAGGATGCCGATGACCTGCTTTCCGGCTTCGATGATCACGATACGGGAATCGTCGTGGACTTCAGCCGAACTTAAGCCGAACCGCTGGCGCGTGTCCATGACGGTGACCACTTTGCCGCGAAGGTTGATGATGCCAAGGACGTAGCTCGGGGCGCCGGGCACACGGGAGATTTCGGTGTAACGCAGGACTTCTTGAACGTCCATGACGTTGATGCCGTAGGTTTCTTTATCCAGGCAGAAGGTGACCATCTGCAGGATCGGATCTTCGGACGCTTTGCTCATGGTGAAACCCCTGTCGCACTTATTGTGCAATCTCGTTGTTTTGGACACAAAAAAACCGCCATCTGGCGGCTTCATGGTGTTTCAGCGCTAAACTGGCATCCAACTCGCGGGTTGGTGGTGCGAGCAAATGTGTGACCCAGCCGCTTACGTTCGCATTGTATTGACAGGTCGTTCAGATTGTCAAAGGGCTCAGAGCCAATTTTCAGCAATTGTTTCGATCTGTTAGAGTGACCGCCGTTCCATCTGCCAATAGCGGCAATTCTTAAAACTAAAAGGTCTGCTATGAAAAAGTGTGTGGGTTATCTCCTGAGTGGTATTGCTGGTGCGGTTCTGCTGGCGGGCAGCGGTTATGTGGCTTATGAAGCTCACTTCAAAGGTTTCGTGACCCACTACCAGGAAGAGGTCTTGAAGGCCGGCTCCCTTCTTGAGCGTTGGAACCTGGTGGGCGAAGGCGATGAGATCGCGGCCAAGAGGATGGTTCAGAACGGCGCAAAAAGTGGGTGGGTAGGCTTTCACCTCGCTGACTCTATCCTGAAGAAAGAGGAAGTGAAGAAGCACATGACGGTTAAAGGCTCCGATGAGGGCTTTGATAACCTGGACTTCGCCAAGCGCGATGCTCTTCTGATGGAAACACTGGAGGGTGGTCTCTCCAACATTGAACTGCGCATGTTGCTGGACTCGAATTCCGTGCGGCCTAAGTTCAACGCAACCGAGTACGAACGGGTGTTCAAGTTGTTGGAGGAAGGTAAAACTAGCCCTCTCATGATCAGGTCGGTTCGAATCGACTTGAAGAACAATCTGACAGCTGAACAGAAGCAGCGTCTGGAGTCTTGCTACGACAAGCTTAAAGGCTATGAGAACACGACCTGGAATTTCCTGTTCCACTATGACGACACCGGGGCCTGTGTAACCCCAGTAGAGAAGACTGTAGAGGTCGTTGAAGCTAAGCAGTAATCGATCCTCTGGTTAACCTAAGGCTGTGGCTTGTTTCTAAGTCATGGCCTTTTACGTTATAGGACGATCATTCTATAAGCCTGTATGAGCTCCTATAGGTTACCGAGAGACTTAAAGCTAAACCTAGGGAAGGGAGAAGGCTTGAGAGAGAAGGAACAGGTTGGCCAGGAAGGCTGCAGGGGCAGGGTGGGCTTAGGGGCTCGTGCTTAAAAGGCGGTCGGTTTGATTCTTTAAGTCTTTGTTCTCCTCTTGGTGATATTGGTACTACTGCTTTAAGTCTGGGCGCTGCCCAGGGGCCCGCGCTGTCGTGTACCAAGCCCCTGCGGGTCTTGGCCCTGCGGGCTTCCATCGCTAACGCAAGGGCAAACGCGGCCCTCGGATTTTTAAGTCCTAAGGGCTCGGGGTTTAAGTCGCTTTAAGGGGGCGTCAGGCTTAAGTTGGGTTTAAGACCTGGCCCGGTGACGTTAAGGCGTCAGACTTGAGGATCGGTAGTTAGCGGTGCATCCGGTTCGCCCCTGTGCCAATTGGCCTATGGGGTTGGATTCAAGCTTCCGTTAAGCCTCTTGCTGAGGCGATTCCGTGAAAATTAACCCGTACAAAGTTCCGGCTGCAGCTGCTGGGATTATGGCTAACGACGGTAGCAAAAATACCGAAAATGGGTCGATATCTATGTAAACCGAAACTCCTGTCAAGCCATGGAGGTACTTCAAGAAAAGGGTTCCGAATAAACTTACAATAAATATAGTCAAAAACCAGTAGCGCTTTTTGCAGATTGACCTGAACCCATTGCTGGCGTCATTCGCGATATAAATAAGTGCGTATGCATAAATTGCCGCTGCAAAGAGAAAACCACCGACGAGAGAAGTCATTTTTAGCCTTTATTGTATTTTTTACGAATCTTATAACCAATTCCTATTAGCAGCAACCTCGTTAGACTCGACCCCATCCTTATCATGTGAACCTTCTTACTATCAGGGATGGATTGGCAATATTAGCTGTGTGGGGTAATTCGGTCACGCCAGGGTTCTATTATCCCGTGCTATCCGGGCAGCCTCTCTCGCTCTAGATGCAACATAAATTGGATTAGAACAATCCCTGATTTGCCTTAAGAGCATCGCCCGAAGGAAGTGGCTCTGCCATGGAACGACCTGAGAGGCCTGGTAATCTGTCCGAACGCTATTGACGCTGCTCTCTGATCTCAGCAAGACAAAGCCTGGCGATGACCATGTTTCTTCTGCCTGTCGGAAGAACGTTGAGATGACAGTGCCAAGCGGGAGCTTATGATCATCAATTTTATGCGTCTCCAGGATTGGCTGTAGGGTCGGCGCCCATTTCTCGATCAGCTCATTGGTAGGCAGCACAAAAGCAATGTTGAGCAGGCAAAGACGGTCGCCGGGCCCCACAACTTCTTTGAGGCTGGCCAAGAGCTCCATCACCTGATCAGCAGAAAGTTTTTCGAACTCAACAATGACATTCGTCCCAGGTACTTCGGCGTAGACGTCAGCATAGTTCTGGGTGAATTTCTCGCCAAACCGCTTTGCGAAGAAAAGGTTTCGGGTGCAGTCATACTCTTCCATGATCTTGAAGCCTTTGAAGGTTGTGATGGGTCGTATTTTGGCATCAAAATGAAATCAAGTACACATCAGCTCTGTCAATTCTTGCTATTAAATTGCCGCTTTTTATCTTGACCGTATGCCTCTAGGGGTTTACGATCAAGCCATCATTTTGTCAGCAAATGGAGAGCGAAATGGCCGCATCGAGCATCACCTTTACCGCTAATGAAGCCATCGTTTTGGAGAGTCGGCTGTCGATGCTCAACGAGGAAGAGACCTGGGAAGATCTATTCGAGGATGTGGACGATGTCCAAATCGACTTCCAGCAGGCCGCTGACTACGCTGAGCGTATGCGCGTGCAGATCAACGCCGGCGACTTCGTGCTACCTCTCGACGTTCCTTGCGCCCTGGAAGTGCTCGCTGAGGCCCTGGAGGGCTCCACGCTGACCGATTTAGCTAAGGAAGGCATCGACAATGGCAAGATCACCCCACAAAAGCGCTCCGCCATCGTCCGAGCACGCGACACCGCCGCGAAAAAGATCGAAACGCTGCTTGGGCGCGAGCTGCAATTCAGTTAACCCCGGAAAAATCAGATATTCCGGTGTCAATACATGTTGATTGTATGCCTCTAGGGGTTTACAATCGGCACACACCACACAGATTGAACGAAGGATTCGATTTCATGACTCAGACCAAACTCACTTTCCCCGGCGTCCTTGATGCCTACAAAGAGATCCTGCTGAAAAACCCAGGCAAGGCGCTCAAGATTTCGGCGGATATGTTTGCTGTTCTGGGTACCGAAGGCAGCGTGCACGGGGTTTACTCCAACCTCAGCGGCCTTCCTGATCTCGGTAGCGCCTTCGATTTCGATATCTCCGCCTTCGATACCGACAGCGGCGCCTGGGATGGTGAGTCGCCTGAGGAGACTCGTGTGTGCTTCGAAGCGCCAACCTTTGTCGAGTTCGAGCAAGCCCATGGCTTCTTTGTCGACTGGAACGGCAATGCACGCAAAACGGAAGCTCCAGGTGAAGGCCTGAAGTGCGATGTGGATGTGGCTCGCAGTCATGTCGATGTCGTTGACCAGAATGGCTTTGTGATCCACGAGTGCGTTCTGTTCAAGACGATTGAAGCGATGCAGGCTGCTGGGATTGATGTGCAGCCGGTCTACACCGATTTCGACTCAACGCGGAACTGCACGCCACGGCCTGCCAAATAGAGCATTGCAAGCATGTCTGACTTCACCTATTTCATCATCTACCGAAGCAAAGAAGACGAGTCGACGCTGGAAATCCTGCGCATGCTGAGTTGCTTTGATTCAGAGATTGAGGATTTCCACAGAGCTTCGAGCAAGACGTTCTATGACCGCCCGGCTGCAGTTGCTCATGCGAAGTTTCTTGCTGAAAAACATGGCAAGGTTTTCGAAGATACCGATGAAGAAAGCAGTCTTCTCGACTAACAAATCAGGGTGAAAACATGAAATTTCTTTTCGCAATGCTCGCTTGCCTGGCTATGGGTCTCGGCATCCTAGAGGTGGGCAATTCCACTGGCGTTGCTGCCATCAGCCAAATTGGGCTAGGTGTCGTCGTGGTAGCGGTATTCGGTGTTTTCACCGACATGGTGCTGGATGGCTTCAGGATGGTGAGAATCAACGTTCCACGTGCAGGTATTTGTGATGTCCGCTAATTACTTTAATTCGCCCCTGTCGTTCACCCAGGAGGAGTTGCTTGAACTGGTGAAAAATTCCAGGCGCTACCTGTGGCTGCGAGAAAAGGGCGGTAAGAAGTACTCTGACCCGCTTCCCGGTTTCCCAGCAGTCGGCACGTTGTACGACATCGCGGTAGATGCTGACATGATAGGGGAGGCCGCTCGCTCGCAGCCGCCTCGAATTCTTAAGTAGGCCCGAGGGGATAGCATGAGCAATAAGCAATCGAACATTCAGGGCGAACGCCCTGGCCAGCACTTGGCTTTGCCTACAGGCTTTCCGGAACTGGATCGCCTTCTTCAGGCTGGCGTGAAGCCCGGTGATCTTTGGGTTATCGGTGGCCGTCCGGGGAAAATGGTGTTCGGTGTGACAGCCGAAAGTAACCAGCACTCTTAAGCGCTTTATGGCCGGTGATGCCAGGCCAGAATTTGATTTACGTCTCGACGAAGACAGCAAGGAGCGACCAAATGTCTGAAGAACAAATGACCCTGGAACAGGTGCTGGCGCTGCTGGCTGCCAACGTGAATCCTGATGAGTATTTGCTTCTCGATGACGGACAATTCTTTATCGAGCACAATCGCAACTACCCACTGGAAATTGGAAACGGATTTCTGCTGGAGCGCTGCGCTGTTACACGCACGACCCCTGCCGGTACAGATTGTATCGGTGGTTATGACCTGAAGCCTGATGGCACCTGGTTTGCGGACACTGTACAGCGCCCGCCCAGTGACGAAGAAACGGATTCCTTTCCCTTGGGCAACTTCAAGACACGGAACGAGGCCATCGCAGCCGTGTGGCTTGATCGACATAACGTCCGAAACAGAATCTGATTCGCAATTTTCAACAGAGGGACTGACATGCAGGACGTTAACGAACCAATCCCGCCAGCAGGTTGGCAGCCATGCTCCCCGATGCTTATCAGATCGGGTGTCGACTGCTGCACAGCGCCACGCTGGTTAGTAGGTCAGTGCGGGCCTCACTGGCATCCACCGGCGCCGGCTGATCGTGACATTCGTCTCGCAGAGCGCCTGGCTCCTGTATCGCCTGCAATAGATCCGAAGCTGCTTCATTACGCCCCTGGCCTGTATGTCGTGCGCCATATCGACTACTGGGACGGGGAAGGGGATATCCGCTGGAGCTTCGCCAACCTGGACACCCACGGCAAGTGGACTCATGACGAGGGCGGTAAGCCTTTGATCGAGTACGAGCGTGACGAGATTTTGCAGGTCATTCCACTCGATGCCCCAGTGATGGCTGATTCCAAGGTTGTCGGCGTGACTCGTGAGTGGCTTGAAGAGTGGGAGGAAGAGCTGCGCGATGCCGTGATGGATGGCGGCAAGATGCACTCCCAGCTCACGCAGCTGCTTGGGCTTCATCCAGCTCCGGACGAGGACTGAGGATCAGATCCCCAAAGAAAAGCCGCCCAATGGGCGGCTTTTTTGTAGCCGACTGAAACCTTGCTCAGTTGACTGTCGCAATTGCTGAATGTAGCCGTGCCGCACCGGACTTTGCCTCCTTCAACAACTGATCCCAGTTGTCCGGAGGATGACCGCTAGCCAACATTTTTCGGAAAACCCTGTAAGCGTCATCGCTACTTTCGTAAGCGCGCTTGGTGTTTTCGTCGTTGACCCACGCCAGCACAATCACTTTACTTGGCTGGTGATAACGAAAGAAAAGCCGATATTGCTGGAAGAATTTTGCACGAAACCAGTGCTTATGCTCTTCACCAAGTGCCACACCTTGTCGGTACTCCGGCTTGGTTGGGTCTTGAGGGATAACCTCAAACGCCAGCTTAGCGATAGCCGCTAGCCTTTTTCTCGCGTTTTTCTTGTGGTAGCCGACCGGGTCTTTCTGTTTCAGCACCTCCACATGCTGAATCAGGGCTTCAACCTGATCCAGGAACAAGGGATGGGCAAATATCGTCCAACCATGAACCGTTAGGAGTGGATTGTCTTGGCTCATTCATCGTCTGCCGACAGGGGCTCATCGAGATCTACTTCTTCGCTGCCGACCAGCGATTTGATTCGCGTCACTAGGCTTGCATCAACGGCTTGCAGACGCTCTGGATGGTTCGAAATATCGCGTGCCAGAAACCCCAGGAATTGGCCTAGCAAAGGATCGTCTTCTGGTGCTTCTGCGCGAGTCAGTACAACCTCGCCACTCGGGCGGATGGTGTAATGAATCTTGTCGCGCTTGTTGAGATGGAGTGCTCGGCGCACGGTTTCCGGGACTGTGGTTTGGTACCGATCAGTGAGGGTTGATTCGACTTCGAGTGTGGCAGCCATGATTTAGCCCCAGAAATATATTGAGATGACATCATGGTAATGCAATCGCATTGTCTCGTCAATGCACCACCATGCTTCCAGGAGAGCATCGAATTTTAGCACCCAAAGAAAAGCCGCCAATCAAGGCGGCTTGTTTGTTCCTGGCGGCGACTATTTCGAAACCGTAGCCCTAATCATGGTGACCATGACTTCGTTCGTGTTTTTCTTCGACATGCCGCCAACACTGGAAATCACAACAGCATCTGAAGGCGAGATCAGCAAATGGCCTTTCAGAGTGCTTGCTGACTCGAGAGATGCCAGGTGAGTAACCTCACCACCGTTGTCGCAGCTGACAGGTGCAGTCTTTGAGTCTGCATCAGAAATGGTGAATCCCAGCGCGATTTTCCCTGCGGGTGTGACCTTCGGTGTGAAGGTGTAGCCCTTGGTCTTTTCGTGCTTTCCAGAGGCGAGCACATCGCCGGCGTCAGAGCACACCAAGCCGACGAGGTAGCCGCTCACATCTGAAGTGGAGAGCGGAACTTCCTGGCCGTCCATCGTGTAGACGGTGGCGCTTGATTCGGTGTAAACCTCGCCTTGCTTTTTAAGGATCTCTACCAGGTCTTTGTCGTTGAAACTTGGCTTGCCAATGAGCAAATGAGTCGCCTTCTGGCCTTTGGTGTCCAGACCATCACCAGCAGACAGTGGTTGCTCAGACAGCGCACTCTGCTTGCTCCAGTCGAAGTCCTGAGCTGTTTTGGAGTCCAGCGCAACCCTGACAGTGAAGGCCGAGATCCCGACATTGGCGGCATTATCCGGAATATCAACCGATCTCAGCGCCGGTGGCGTGGGAATGTCGGTGTTTGGTTTGGAGGCAAAGCTACCGCAGCCAGCCAAGAGTGCGAAGGCGCTGAGGCACAGGGCCCCGGTCAAAGATTTCATGGGGGGTTCCGGCGTGATGATGGTTGTGGCGCCGATCATATCGCATAAATTGACAGCCTAAGCATTGCCTTGATCAATAAAAAAGCCGACCTAGCAAGCCAGGTCGGCTTTCCTCACAGAGACTAATCTTCCTTAGAAGAAGTCATCCCAGTGATCCCGGATGAAGTCCCAAGCGGTCTTGAGCATGCTCAAGGTGCGCCAGATCTTCCACACGAGGCTCAGAGTACGCAGCAAAAGCTTCATACGCCTTGGCCCTCCATGTTGGCTAGGCCAATCTTCCAGCGTCTAACCGGCACATCAACGCCTTCGGAATATCCACGACGATATCCAGTGAAGTGGCCAGGTTGGTGGCCCCCTCGAATGCAGCTCCACCGGCACGGTTTGCAGTCCGTGTCTAGGGGATGGTACAGCAGAAATCGGCTTTCCCAGACCTCCTTCACAGAGGCAATCGTGAATAAGCAGAGCTATCTTACCTGTGTTTAAGACTCTTCGCCAACTTAATCATTGGCCAGAATGAGCATAATGCTCCATCGAGCATAATGCTCCATTGACCATAATGCTCATTAACGATAATATGTACTTACACGACGGTATCCAGTGATGCCGCAGAGAACGATCCGCAAACTCGACTCTGCAAAGAAAACCGCCCCGCAAAGGCGGTTTTTTTTTCGCGTGCAGGAATCTCGTAGCTTCGATCATATGGCGTAAATTGACAGGGTGAAAAAATGGGAGTCGAGGGTTTTATCGGGCATGATAAATAGCGCTCGAAGGCCGATTCCACGGTCGGGCGAAGCTCACAGCAGTAAAGTAGCGTCATGAAAAATCCAAAGTCACCTGAGATCCAATACGCAAAGTCTGCGGTCGCCCGAATTCGGATACCACTGGAAGAGCAGAAGCACGCCTTCCAGTTAATCAAATACGAAGACCATAGTTTTGATACCTACCAGGAATTTGCTGCGAAATATTATGAGCTTAAGGCCAAAGGTATCAAGTTTGAGGTCAATGAGGTCTGCTGTCATATCTGCACCAGGATGAATGAATATGGAATCAGGAGATTGCTCGCTTTGGCCAACAAATCCAGCGTGACATCGCCTTAATATGCTTTGGCCACCACTAGCACCAGGCGAGCGCGCCACTGTAATTAATAGCTAAAATTACTGCTGTTTTAGATGCTTTCAAGTTTGGTTATGTGTAAAATGCCATCACGTAAGAAGTGGCTCTAACAGAGAGCTGTTTCGTGGAGTTCTAACTTAGCCACAGAAGGATTTCAGGATGTCAGGCTTACCCAATCTACTCACCAACGCAGTGAAAAGTATCTTTGGCCATCCAGTTGCACTGGAGCGGGTGCTGAATAAACACGGCGACCTCTCTGTCGACCTCACGCCTGCGCAAAACGCGTCTGCCAATTGTGTGATTCGTTGGGAGGAGCTTGGCATGGGCGCTCACCCTCATGGTCGCGGGCAAGGCTGGGTTCTGGGTTGGAACATACAGGGTGGTGTGTGGCAATCCTATGACTACCACTCGGCCAACCTTGAAAGCATCATGGTGCAAGATTCCAGCGATGACTGGACTTGTGACATTCGGCTCGTCGAGGGACTGTCCGCGTCCAAGTCCGAGCTAAAAGACTTTTTGACTCTGGATCACATGGCCGAGGGCGCCTGCCGGGGCCTCATTGAGGAAGTCAGCCCTGATGGCCTTGAGAAGAACCTGGCTTGGTCTGAAATCCGTATCGTGAATCAGAAAAACACGACTGATCACTTCAGGCACTACGCCTGGGATCGTCGAATCCATTTGATCAACGACGGCGGGTCTCACCACTTTGCCGCTGCCCGCTACCTCGCCGGCAAGTTGAACATGCCGGTGCCGCTGACTGGCAGGCTCAAGGAATACAACCTGAGCTACAAGCATGTGCAGGGCCTGCGGGCAGAGTTTGACATGTACCCGATCAAAGACTGCCAAGTGCTCTTCGGCGAAATGATGGACGCTTTGCGCTCCTTCGAGGCTGGCTTCTGCTTGATGGATCTGCCAAACCCATTCATCAACAACAAGGTCTTCATGCTGCCGAAAAACAGTTCTCGCTCTGTAGCGGCATCGAAGTTTCTGGCGCAAGCCGGGCTGCCTGAGTTGGGTGCACACTTGGCCGAGCTGTGCGATAAACAAGAATTCGTGCTGTAAGGTCTGAACCAAGGGCTGCGGCGGATTAGAACGCAGCCCAATGAGGGAATTTGTAAGATGGAAGCCACTGAAACAACTACCACAGAGCACCTGAATATCTCGGTACGACGCGACCTCAACATGCGCAAAGGCAAGATGGCTGCCCAGGTAGCACACGCAGCCTGTGCCCAGTTGCTCAACGCAATGGACGATTTCGGTGCTTACCGGGTCTTGCGAGGCGAGGACTATCAGAAGCTCCAGCAGCTCATCCAGGCCGAAGCCGTTGAGATCCATATGGTGGCCGATGAGGCTGCACTGCGGGATTCTCTGACGAACCCGGCGCTGTCGACGGTCATAACGGATCGCGGGCTTACCGAGTTTGGCGGTGTGCCAACAGTGACGACTGCCGCTCAAGGGGTGTTCAAGCCTTCTTTGAAAAAGGCCGTCCCACTCGCGGGTGCGGATCTGATCGCTCGCCAGTGGTTCGTGTTCTCCAAGCAGCAGCCGTTGCCTAAGGAGGTTGCGGCCAAAATGGCGGCACTGGGTTGCCTGACCATGATGGAAAGCCTCCTGACGCCCCTGGAAGGCGCCAGCGATGGCTCCATGAAGCTGTGCATGTCCAATGACGCACTGCGCGGCTGGCTGACAGCTGGTTTCGGCAAAATCGGCATGGGTGTCAAGACTGATGCGGACATGGATGCCTTGAAGGGGAGCCTCGTTACTTCCAGCGTGCACCACGTTGGCCTGGTATCTGGCGCCAGCAAGCTCCTGGTGATTGGCCCTGAGTTCCCAGAGTGCATGGCAACCATCACCGGTAAAGAATCAGCGCTTTACACGGAAGGCGCTCTTACGCTTCTGTAACCGTAGGCCGTACACTCCAATCTCCAGGTAAAAAGGATCTGAACCAATGCTGCCGGACAACCACCCAAGCTTCACCGCGTTCGACCACACGCCAGTCAGGCCTGCCCGCGACGGCTGCATTGGCGAGCAGATCTACCTGAAGAACTGGATCAGCCTGATCACCGAAGACAATGGCTATCACCCGGACTACGACGGCCCGAACGGGCTTCTGCGGAGCATTGTGGATCCTGCTGATGGGATCATCACCCAGCGCCATGCGACCGTTGCTGCGAGCATGCTGCGTTGGTTGGGCACAAACAATGGACGAGGCCTGCTCCAGAAGGCCGAGCACTTCGCCCAGAAGCTGGGAAATCGACCAGATGGCTTCGTCGCCGCCTGGGCCATCGAATGTCGCCGCTCTAACAGCGTGAACAGCGGTCTGAATGGCCCAGACCATGTGATGATGCCGGCAGGCTCACGGATCCCGGAGAAGCTCTCTGCAGACGATCTGGAGGTCATGGCCTCGATCATGGAGTGGATTTCTGCCGATACCGTGACCAGGGTGTGCAACGGCGGCTCTTTCCTTCGCAAATGCGAGGCCGATGTTTTGGAGGCCGTGCGAGCGGAGAATAGGCGCGTTCGTTCCGCCCGCGAAGAAACGACTCTCTCGGGGCCAGGCCGATGAACCCGGACTATGCGGAAATCGATGCGATGATCGCGGAAAAGTGGCCAACCCTGGAGCCTGCGCAAGCTCGCTCCCTGGGTACCTACATTGGGAAAGGCTGGGCCTTTGTCGACATCGGTCGTGCTGATGAGGTCAACATCGTCAGGGGAGAGGGGCTGAAAGCCGAGTATGGCTACCTTCGCGTCGATGGGATTTACAGGCGAGCTTGAGGTTTTAAAAAGATGTTTTTAAGGCGACTGTTTTCATCAATTTTTGCGGGGAAACCAGAAATCCCGTCCGTTGCGCCCGTGAATCATGAGCCGATTGCTGCACAGGTCTCGGGCGATCCCTGGGTGCAGTTCATGCTTCATGGCTCGAAGCCGCATGGGCATAGCCTGTCCGATATCCTCGATTTCAACAGGGGAGCCTTCGATACCCATCACGATTTTGTGCAGTGGCTGTTTCCAAATCGTGAGGCGTCTCCTGTAAATCCATTGGCACCTGTGCTGACAGACTTTCATGTGCGGGCCTACGAGGCCATTCCTGAGCTTCGCGATAGCGTTGACCAGGCATCACTAAAATTCCTTTCGTTCCTGGGGCTGCGCGAGGTCGCGACTGGCATTGAGCAAACAGACGATTTTTCGCAAGGCTCACAGTACTGGCTGTGTCGAGTGGATCACAACCATCGGCGTATCAGTCGATTCATGACTTTTTATTGCGAACTAGGGCACAAGGACAAGGCCAAAGCGCTTTTGAGGTACCTGGAGAGCGCTCTGGGTGGCGCTGGTCTATCTGAGATTCACGCCTTGCCGTACTGGCGAGCCATCGTTCGCTGATAGCTAATGCGATTCGCCGGGTGGCGACGGAAACACGGCGTCGTGCTCAGCCTTGCTGTGTTTCAGCAAAAAGGCTTTTGCTTTTAACCCCAGCGGATCGTTCTTGGTCACCAGCTTTCTGACCTTGGCGTGTGCGGCTTCGTCATCCTTCAGCAATCTTTCCGCCCAGTCGTCGCGATAGAGTCGGAAGGGAGGCTCCTTGTCATCCAGGCCAATGCTCGCGCAGAGTATCCAGCCCTGTTTCTTAGCTGCTTCTTGATCGGCGTGACACCAGTCGTCTTTGACCGCTTTCCAATGTGGATGGTCGAGTGGTTCGTTGCTCTTAATCATGATTCAGGGTCTCCATTCTAGCGTTGACCTTGATATCCTTCCTCAGCAGAGTAGGGTTCTTGCACTCTGTAACCCAGTTCCGTACCCAGAAAAGGTTAGCACCAGGTTGGAATTGGCATTCGCCCCTCTGTCGTCTCGTCCACCTTCTGGGCTCAAAAGGAGTATCGCGTGAATCTGTACGTTCTGTTTGGCCAACGCATCTGTTCTTACCCTGGCGAATACGCTCTCGAGGCCCTGGCCTGTGCTTCCGAGGCGGATATGGACGGGAATCCTGACTACATCCCTGAACAGGAGGCTAAATACAAGGCGTCCGAGGAGTTTGATCGCCTGGCCGTGGTCACATTGAATGTCAAAGAGAGCGACATCCGCGCCATCATGTATCCGGAAAACACGCCAATCGTGGCGACCGTCGTTCAAAAGTGATTTCAGCCGGCAAATAGCCCGCTAGATCGTTGTCTACTATCCGTGCCAACTGCGCATCATGGTTGGCCCGGCTCAAAGGTGTTCCATGTCCCAAAGTTTTCATGAGCGTTTACTGCAGTGCTATGACATCAGCGACCTGATGATTGGTTGCTGGAGGATGTCTGAGTCGATTTATTCCTCGAAAGGGATCTGCGTTCTACTTGATGGGAAGCCCTTTATTTTCTGCGGAATGCATGATTGCGAGCTCTCCGTGGAACAGGCCAACAAATTGGCTGAGAGCGAACAGCTGCTGGCGGCGGTGACTGGCTTTGGGCTGGGAGCGAAGCTGTCTGTGGGCGTGGTTAAGGGCAAGTCCATCGATGCCAGCCACTTCCGAAGTGTGCTACTGAAGGAAGAGTTCGGCGGAGGCGTGGAGGGAACCATGGTCGCGTTCTTCCGGATCAATCATCCAGGTCAGACCATGATCGCGCAATTGCTCTGCATCGACGACAAGATTGGGCCGCTTCTTCACCCTGGCGAGTGGATGAAGACTGGGTTCGACATTCTCCAGGAATGGTCGGAAATCAAAGAGCATTGTGCAGGCTTGTTCATTGCTGATGAGATGGAAAGACTCAGGGCACTTGCCAAGCAAAACAATGATGATAAAATGCCATAATTAAATCGATTGAGAACGAAGTGATGACCAGGCTCTGCAGCGTATGTGATCAACCCATGGTTGAGGGGCAGGCTTTCAACGGCTTGCGCAAAGCACACTGGGACTGCGCAAAGGGCGCACCAGTGCCAAAGTCGATCTTCGCTCGTCCTCAATCGGCCACGACTGCGGCAAAGCTGTCTGAGACAGCGCCTGAACGGCTGCCCAGGGGTGAACCTCGAAAACCAGAGAAAGGCCCAACCGGCACCGATGTCCGCTTTGCTGCGACCGTTCCAGGCTCCCGGCAAATTGAATCGCGTCGATGGGTTGAAACCTGGCGCAGTTCGGAAAATGGGCGAACCAGCATTGGCCTGGAATGCCCATTCTGCTTCGAGATTGTGCGAGCCTTTGTCTGGTCGCTACCAAACGGCAAGCGCTGCCCCTGTGGCGCATTCCATGGCCGGTTGCAATCCACGCACTGGCAGGAAGCGCCAAAAATCGAATCAGCAACGTGAGTCAGATCCATGCCCGATCAGAATGAAGGCGTAAAATTGCCCGAGGATGGCGCCGGTACCGGAGTCCTCCATGCTGCCGGCCCTGCTAAGGAAGCTGCCTGCATGTACTGCGGCAGCGACGACCTTAAAGGCCACTGGGAGTGCGTACACACTGGGGATGAAGAGTCCCTGGATGGCTACGAGGACTGGTTCTGCTGCCACATCTGCCGTGACGCAGGCCTGCCGTGCGAGACCTTCCACAAAATCCCCATTCCGCCACATTAGACCTGAACATTCAGCGCCGAAAGCCTGATATTTCTGCCGTTTCGCAAGCAAAAACATTTGCCAATAAATGCCTAGAGGCATACAATTGCACTCATTCTGAGCTGGATAGTCCCCGGCTCCTTCATGGGTGGGTAGGCAAAATGAACAAGATCATGCGACGGGCCATTCAGCTCGGCAAAAAGAACAATGTTCCTGAGAAGAAAGCTGTTTCGGTTGCTTGCCTTGCCTGCAATGGCTCTGGTCACTACGACCACAACGGCAGCCCGGCCTGTGGTGCCTGCAACGGCACTGGCAAAGAACTTCGTCCCCCACGCGCTTAAGGAGCCCATAAATGTCCTTCGCTGAAGAAAAGCGGCAAATCAGAGTCCCGCCGCGCTCGTTCACAGCAGTGCTAGTTGCGATCTGTCTACTGTCCGGCTTGGTCTGTATCTACCTCGACAAGGCCAGGGGCGCCGCGTACTTCACGGTGCCAGTGTTGACCTTCCTGTATTGGTGCACTGAAGCTCAAATCACTTACATGAAAACCCGTAAGATCAAGATCTGCGTCTGGGCGCTGTGTTTGGTGTATTGGTTCGCTGGTAATGCTTTCCTGATGCAGGTGATCAGCGTCGAAGGTGGTAACCCGATCATCAAGACTGGCCCGATCTATGAAGTTTCAGCGTTCATGGCCAAGAAGCCGCAAAACTAAACCGGCTCGCCGCCATCCACCCCACAATACGAGAAAAATGACATGGATTCCTCGCAGCAAACCCCAGTCGCCACCAAGCCAGTCGTGAAAGAGCGCTGGGTACTGGTTCCCGTGGACTGTGATGACAGCATCGCTGAAGCCATTGCCGGCCCGGCTCGCTGCTGCGGGGGCATTGCCGACGACATCTGGAATGCAGCACTTCACGCTGCACCAGTCCACCCGATTTCTCAAAACCCCCACAACGTGGAGCGTATGCGCGTTTGCGCCCCTGGGTACATCGGCCCGTCCAACCTCGATGTTGTGCACGCCGGTGATTACGACGCACTGCTGACGCTACTCGATGACCCTGAGTACGCCCCGAAGCATGCTCGCAGGCTGATTGCGGAGTTGAAGGCTAAGGTTGCTGAGCTGGAAGTCGAAAAGAAGCGCATGGATCATATGGAGAAAGTCTGGTTCTACCAGAACTCTGCAGGTGGAATCGAATTCATGGGTGACGAGCGTTGGGTGAGCAAATATCCAACCCTTCGTGAAGCTGTCGACGCCGACATCTAACAGCAACCGGCAGAAAGGATGATCAAAAATTGACGACTCGGTGGCCTTTGGCGGGCAAATTGAAAACCCTACTTGCTTTCGACATCCATGACCTCGGCGTCATGATCGGCGGAGGATTTTTTTGTAATGCCGCCGCGAATGTACTCTCTAAATGGGTTTTCGGTGCACCACCAAGCCATCACCTGTCGCTCCTGATCGCATTTTTTGGATTCCTGGCCGGTGGCCTGCTATCTCAGCACGTAAGACGTAAACAGCAACTCAGCAAAACTACTCCTCCACAAACCCCCGACAAGGAAGCGACTGACCATGCCGCACGAAAATAACGGCTCACCCATCCACCCTGGCTCTCACTTTGCAAGCTCGGCACCAATGGGCGGCATGGGTAAAACCACGATCCTGCAAGACGTCAATGTGAGGGCGTCGGCGTCCACTGAAGCCAAGTTCCCCGGCCAGGCGGCTAATCCTTCTTCCGGCCTGTTCAAGGTAGTACACGGGCCGCTGGGTACCGATGGCCTGCCGGTTCACGTCCGGTTGGAGTCGCTGGGGGAGTGGGATATCGAAAATCTGCCAGCGGGGATGATCCTATCCGCTGATGCCAGGCTACCGAAGGGTACTGATCTTCACGAGCGAGCTGCTTTCGAGCGGGAATTCCCGCCTCATGAGTACGTTGAGTATTCGGACAAGCACAGCCGCTACATCTCGACCCGTAGCGATGCGCACTTCGACAAGGCCGCAGAGATGCACACGGCACGCTGGGAGGTATGGCAATCCCGTACCGCCACAGCTCAACGCCAGAGTGCCCGTGAACAAGACAGCTGGAAGATCCTCCACGGTGCGATTCAGCTACAACGAAATCACCACCGAAGTGTCGCCGATATGCTTCGCCTGAGCCTCAGCCAGCTCAACAGCCTGATGATCGAGTCGGTCGGGATGGTTCGCGGTGTCGTGGGCAACTGCGATGACGAATTGGCAGATCGTATTGATGCAGCCCTGGTGACCAGCGCCAGCGTCCTGAAGTCCAGCGATGCCGCTGCCGCCATGGCCAGGGTTGGCGTTGTATTGCCAGAGTTCGCCGGCCAGCCTGAAAACACGGTCAAGCGCTACGAATTCGACCGTTTTGGCGACAAAAAGCTCTCCGACACCGGCCAGTATGTGTTGGCCACTGATTTTGACAAGCTCGCTGCCCAGGTGATTGTCCAGGGCAAGGTACCGCCAGCGGACGCCATTCTGTACCACGGTCAGCCAGGCAATGTTGCCCTGTTGTTCCCGGATCAGCCGGCGCCATCTGGTTTTGGCTGGAGTGTTGTGCGTAAGTGGGAGCTTCGCCGTAGCGCCTACTCGTTTGAGGCAATGACCGCCAAGATGGCAGCGCTGGAAGGCTTGGTGGCGCGGGGCGAGAAGCTCGTTGCCTACTACTTGAGCTTCGAGAAGATGAATGGCCCACGCTACGACATGTCTATGAGATTTGTTAAAGACTGCCAGGCTGCCAAGCTGCCGGTTGATGGAGTATCAATTCATGAGTAATCAATCGGCTCAGGTAGAACCTACCGTCGACCGGCCAGCCGCCTACATCGAGCAATACGAGCTCGATCAGTTTCAAGGTGGTCATTCCCTGTGGACTACGGCTTGGCGGGAGGGTGGTACAAGCCCTAATGGTCAGGAGCGTATCGCAGTTTTCACGCGCCCTGATGCCGAGCTTGCCCGCCTGCGCAGCCGCGTGGCCATGCTTGAAAAGTACGAGGGTGAGTGCCTTCGTCTGGTGCGTGATGCTGAGGGCGAGCGTGACGCCCTGAAGCTTCTTAACGCGAAGTTTGTAGACCTGCTGGAAACCAGCTCCCATTTCTTGTACGACTATGGCCGAACCGATGCGATGGCGGCTGCCGAGGAGATCGATGCAGCGCTCAAGGAAGCGAAAACGGTTGTAGCAGTCAGTGAGCCTACTGATAACGAACTTCTTATCGCGCATCTCGCCAGCAAGATCGAAGGCAAAACGGTCAGTCTGGATATCTCGACGGGCGATCATGACGCCGGAAATCGACTTTTCTGCACTATCGCTGAGGTGATGCGCGAGGGTGACAGCTTCACCATTCTGGCTGTCGATCCAGAGCCGAACTACATGCACGAGGTTAACGCCCAGCCAGTGGCCAGGGTTGTGGACTTCGGCAACAAAGAAGGCTGGGTTGCCCAAGGGATCACGCTTCAGTGGTGCTCGGACGTTAACAAAGAAGCCCATGTCGGCGCCAAGCTCTTCGCCAATGAGGATGCCATGGAGTTGCTCCGCCTCCAGGTCGGCACCCTGAAGCTGCAGAACCGAGGGTTGATGAGGAAGCGTCACACCTTGCGGGCCCAGGTCGACGAACTGGTCAGCGCCGTTCGGTCGATCAATCACGGTCGTCACCATGAAATTCGATGGGGAGGCGCTGACGAGCCTTGGTATGTGCAGCGTAAGGAATGGGTGGAGTGGGTGCTGGAGCTTTGTGAAGGTCTGAGCCCAATGAATAGTCACCCGGTCGCAGTAACCACCATGAAGGTGTCCAATGATGCGTAAGGAATGGAAGCTGGTACCGGTTGAGCCAACCGAAGCAATGATCAAGGGAAGTGATTTCATCTCGCGCCGCTCGGCCATTGAAACCTGGGCCGGTTATTTGGGCGCCGTCCCTGAGGCCCCGAAAGCCTGCCTGGATAATTCACTGGCTCTGATGCAAGGCCTGCTGGATTGGAACCGTGCACAGCCTCAGCCGCCAATCGCTGTTGGCTATGAGTACGGCGTGGCCACGGCTTTGGCCGGGATGATGCCGCAGTATGACGGTCAGCCCATGGGTGTGGTCGAGGTTTGGAATCAGGGCACATCTGCCGAATACACCACAGTTGATCTCATCGGGCCCCCACTTGCGCACGGGACGAAGCTTTATCAGCAGTCCAATGCAAGTGAAGTGGATGTCCTGAAGAACATTGCCGAGAGCGCTGCTGAGCGTCTTCGGATAGTCGAGCAAGAGCGCGACAGCCTTCTTGCCCTGGTGGCTGCTCAGGCTGAGCGTTTGCGCCAGTACGAAACCAACCCTGATGCTCCCAAAGCTGATGTGGCGGTTACCGGTTGCGAGCCTGCTGGGGAATCAAAGCTGGCTGAAGTGGCGGTGACCTTACAGCGTGTTGCGACCTTTCTGGAGGACACCAGCCTTAAGCGCCGGGAGACCCTGAATCGCAATCCAAGTGGCAGGTATGTGGCTGCCAATATCGCGAGCGTGGCCCAAATTGCCGCCCGGTTCCTTCCGGATATTCAATCGGCGAATGCTGTTGTGTCTGAGGAGATCCGTCGTTTGTCGTTTCGTGGCGATCCTGCTGGTTCGGGGGGAGTCGTTACTTCAGCGCCAGGCGCTGCCTCGGTTGTGTCTGAAGGTAAACATTCATGAGCAAGCGCATCGTGCATGTAGGTGTGCCCTACAAGACTGAAGTTGCCTGCGGTATGCAGGGGGCTTCCGAGAACGGCTCCGTACGTGAGTCGATCACCTGCCGGTTGTGCAAGAAAACCGAGCACTACAAAAATTTGGGTAACGCCAGGAAGGTTAAGCGATGAGCGTTGAAGAGCAGATCAAGAAAGCCCAGGACGTTTCTGATGAAATCGACCTGGTGAAAGCTGTTCTGAATGGCTATCCGCAGTCGATGGCGCGTTCTGACGCCCTGCGTGCGCTGCGTGTAATCGCTGACTCTCACACCAAGAGCACAGCCATCCTAGGGGCGCTGCCAAGTTCTGACGTGCAGACAAAGCCGGAGCAGGTCGCTCCCACTGGTGGGGTGGCGGATCCTAAGCCTGATATGGCGGAAAGCCTGGTTGAAGTCGCTTGCACGCTCCAAGAGTTGATGAGGTTCCTGGAGGACACGAGCCATAAGCGCCGGCCCGACAAGGATTTTGATCTCCTTGGAAACTACACAACCGCGAATATCGCCAGCGTGGCGAAGATGGCGGCTTGGCACCTTAAGAGCATACAGGGGGCCCATGGGCGCCTACATGACGTGATCCTGGAATTAAGCCCTGGCATCGACTTGTCTGAGATCGATCTCCTGCGCCAGCAAAGCGCAGAAGAGGTAGTTAAGCTCAAGCGCCGCATTGCAGAGCTGGAAAGCGTGCCGCCACTCTACGCTGCGGTCGAAGAGGCTGCTGGCGCTCTCCCGAATGGTTGGGAGATACGCCTTTGCGTTGAGCTGGGCGCCGGCACCGTCGAGCTGTTCGATCCGGATGGCGTTGAAAGCGACTTTGCGACCAACAACGAGCGCCTGGATTTCACAGTGAAAGACGCACTCGATGCGGCCCAGTCGATACACCGCGCCCAGCAACCCGCGCCAGCCCAGGGGGAATAGGACATGGAGCAGAACACCCAAATTGAATACATGTCCTTTCCGGTTGAGTTGGCCAAGCGGCTGATGGGGGATCTTGCCGAAGAAAGCGAGAATAGAATCGAGCTGAGAAAGCATCTCTCCTGTTGGAGCGAGCGCAGGGTGACGAGCGTTCGGGTGCCGGCTTATCGTTACGCCAGTACCGAAGACACTGAGGGTGAGTTCTTTGCTCGGGGCTGGAATGCTTGCCTCGAGAAGGTCAAAAGCCTTAACACGCTTCAGAATATCTGCACTTTGCAAGGTGACGGCACTGAGCCTGAGGTGTTTCTGCATGTGCACGAACTGCTGTCCAATGGAGGCGGCGTATGGCTCGGCAACAGCAGTGAGGAAATTGTTCGCAAGTGTCACGATGACGGTGAAACAGGCCCCGATGTCATCGCGGTGGTGCGCCTCTCGGATCACCGTGAACATGTAGCTCCGCTGGTGGCAGAGATTGCCTCCCTGCGATCCGAGCTTGAGGATGAGCGATCCATTCGATCCCGGTCGATGACTGAGGAGGAGCTTGCCAGCCTGTCGAGTCTGGAAGTGGTCGGCCACGGGGTGTTCCTGGTCGAGAATGGTCAGAAGATCTCACATCTCAGCACTGAGGGGCCTAGAGCCCTTAAATTCGGTCATGATTGCGCCTTGGGCTTGTCAAACATCCCAAGCTCCGGAGTGACTGAGGTTTCGGACGTCGAGCCATTGGTTCGTCTTTCGGGCGTTCGTCGTCTGGTGGCTGCTATGAGAGCCTCTGCTGGCGCGGACTTCGAGCCGGACGCGTTGCGCTGGCGGGCGGTGATCGGTTGCGCCAGGCTCCGGGCCTTGGGTTCATCTGGGCTTACCTCTGATTTCGACTTCTACGGGAATCCCCACGGTAACAACGCCCACATTGGCCTGGAGCTATGGACGATGCACGACGCCGGCACTGAAGAGCTTGGCGTCCGGTGGTTCAACAAATTAGCAGATAAGGCCGTGGCCGTCATGCTGGCCAAGGCAGAAGGTAAAGTTCATGATTAATCAGTTCCCGCATCACTTTCTTTCCGTACCGGCGCCAGCGATGTCGCACCTGGAGCTGAGCCTTGGTGGCTCGGTGGCCAAAGCGGCGACTGAACTGCTGAACAGCATGGATTCCGACACCTGCTACGAAGTCGGCCCGCTGCAAGAAGCCCTGGAAGCCTGGTCGATGGGTAAACCCGCTGCCGATGCGCCGGAGCTGTTCAAGACCTGGTACCGCAGCACCCAGACCCATGGGCGTCAGTGGTACAACGGCGCCACCGGCAAAGTCGAGCCTCTGTCTGAGATCCCGGACTTATTCGCATTCGACAAGCGCGGTGATTACGCTCGCGACGACGTCCAGAAGGCATGGGAGGCGTTCTCGGCTGCCTTGAGCCTGACTCATGGTGAGGCAAGTATTGATCTTCGCCGCGACCTGGAGGGGCTTCGTGCACAAGTTGATGCCCTACAGGATCCTGAGGTGGTGCTGGTAAACATGCTCCGGGGGAACATCGCCAAGCTCTCGGCGCGTTCAATCAGCAAGCTCTATGGCGACGTGATCAACGGCGACGAGGCCCAGCTGGCTGAAATTGCGAGTCTGCGTGCCTTGCTGGCTGAAGAAACCCTTCGAGCGGATACCGCAGAAAAGGATCTTGAGAGCGCCCGTGATTGGATTGGCGGGGCTGAGGAGCTGATGAGCGAGCTGAGGAACGAAGTTGACGACGGACATCAGGCAAGAATTGACGAATTCGTCGAAGGATAAGACACCTACCGGACAATGCTGTCAATTTAATGCATATAAGTGCTGTCGAGGCTGTGATATTGTGGCTCAATAGATGCCACAATGTGGCTACACATGTCGAGATCAGCACCATGGCAAAGACTGCAACCGTACGCGCACGTATTGACGATGAACTGAAGGAACAGGCCGAAGCTGTCCTAGCGAGCTATGGCTTCACGATGTCTCACGCGATCATCATGATGATTCGCCAACTCGTGATTCAGCAGAAAATCCCTTTCAGCCTGGAAGGTGTGATGCAGCCGAATGCCAGGACTTTGGCAGTCATGGAGGCAATTGATAACTGCGAGATGCCAACGACCTCTTACGACTCACCACAGGATTTGTACAGGGCGCTTGGTATCAGCGGGCAGGGGAGTCAGTCATGAGAAAGTGTGCAAACAACTGTCCAAACGAGGCCTGCAGGCCGAGCGGGGGCGGTCGCGTCGGCAAGCTTTGCAGAGAATGCAACGCCAAGCGCCGGGTAAAGCAAGCCAACAGTGCGGCTCAACCGAAGTGCGCGTGCGGGAACTGCTTGCCGATGGGTGAAACCCAATGCGGAGGCTGTTCCAGTATTACGCGCCAGCGAGTGATTCAGTTGCGACATGATCTTCGGATGATCAATGAGCCAGTAGAACCTTCGGAGCATTCCGAACCGCCTACTGTGTCGACGTTAAACGAGTGGTTCCTGTCCCTGGAGGATGGCCGGCAGGCTGTGCTGCGCGAGGACAAGTGGATGTTCGCGGACAACGCGTTCGAGGCCGGCAAAGCGCTTTCAGCGGCTGAAGTGGCGCGTTTGAACGGTGCCCTGCAGATCAACGTGGATCGGATCAACGACCTGGAGGCTCGCATCGCTGAGCTCGTAGAGGAGCGAGATCTCGCGTTGAGATCCTCACCGACTGGCCAATACCGGCTACTGAGGGATGGTGAACTGGTGGGTGCAGAAGACGAGTTTCTTCATCAGGATGCTCAGGTTTGGAGCGTTAACGGGCCAAAAAGCTCGTGGCTTGGCGCCGTCTTCAACTCCGGCTTTCACATGCCGATGCGCCGTCGTGAGTTGTCTGGGGATCCCTCATGAGCGCCATAATTAGCCCCTGCGGGCTTTACCGGCACCGCCTGGATCGTGAATGTTGCGATCCATTCCCTGGAAGCAAAGTATTTGCCTACTTCGGAGTGAATCCTTCGACGGCTGATGCCAGCAGGGACGATCCCACCGTACGCAAATGGCGTGGCTTTACCCAGCGAAACAATGGACACAAATTTATCGTTGGTAATCTCTTCAGCTACCGGGCGACTGATGTCCGCGAATTGGTTAATGATTCCGGGGATTGTGAGGCTGTCCATTGGGCGCATATTCATCAGATAATCGCCGAGGCTGACATCCTGGTGCCTTGTTGGGGGAATAGCGCGAAAATCCCGCGTGCCAAGCGCCATGCTACGAGCGAGTTGATGCAGGTGCTGCTGGCGTCCGGCAAACCTGTATTGCACTTCGGCACCACTAAATCCGGTGACCCATTGCATCCGCAGATGCTTGGTTACGCCACTCCATTGATTCCATGGGCTTCATGATGAACGAAATCACCAAATTACCTCGAGAGTACGTTGAAGCAATGGCCCTGGGGTTTGTTTCTCTGGCTAAAATACAACCTGCCAGCGCAGAGGGTCGCATGCTGGCGCGTGGATACGAGGTCAAATCCAAGAGACTGATCAAATATCTACAAACCCCAGAGGCAGAGATAGATCTGGAGGATTGCCCATGGCCGAGACTGCTTAAGCCGGCCAAGGTTGGCGGTGGTCGTTTCCAGTCGGGGGTATCGACTCGCTTGGTGGTTGAGGCTGCCCAGCGTCTGTACGAACACGAAGTCACCCCTGAGAAAGAGGCCGAGCGTGTTGCTCGATGCACCGCTTTCGGCGACAGCATCCATCCTCAGGAGGGTTCTCAGGAATCCACCACGGAATGCCAGCCCCTTGATGCCAAGCCACCAGCAGACCAGGCCCAGCCACCCTATAAGCCGGTGAAAGAGATGCGGGCCGCTGATTGGGCAGCCTCCTTGCCTTCAAGTGGCATGTCCGCATCCGATTTGTTGGCCATCCATGAAAACCAGCCTCCGGTACCATCTGGCGACCTCGCTTTCGGCAGGCTCAAAGAGCTGGAGACTTTCGAACGTCGATACATGCTGCTGCATCATGCAGTCGCTGGCGACAAGTTGACCATCTCGATTGACCACGGCGACTACACCCAGTACATCGACTCCGGTGCCGAACTGGATAGCTCGCTGGACAATCCAAAATCGGTTCTGCGAGGCGTTCAGTCATGAGTACATACGCGAGCGCCTATGTGGACGCAATCGCTCCTGAGCACGAGCGTACGTCCTGTGACGACGACAACCTGCACAACGCTGCCTACGGCATGGATGATCATGGTGGCCATGGACGCTGCCGGCGCTGCACGCTCTTGGCTGCCGCCCACAGTGGCCGCGAAGGAACTGAATTTCTGTCAAAGGATAAGGAAAAAGACGATGAGTAATACGATGATCTGCCTACCTCGGATGTGGGCGCAGCGAGCTATCAGTGATTTCGAGTTGCCTGGAGATGCTCAGATCATGGAATCCATTCAGGGCTTGCTCAAAGAGCCTGGTGAACTCGTTGATCCGGAAGTCGTTGCCTGGCTTTACCCGAGCGGGGAGACCCTCGGTAAGGCCGATATGCCTGAAAGCACTGCGGCGATGATGAGCGACCCGACATTTAACGGAAATGTTGAGAAGCTGATTCGCCTGAAGGAATTCCTCAAGCTCCAGGCTCAGATGCAGCAGCTCAGGGTTGAGCTGGAAGCCGAATCGAAAGGCGCGGACACCGTCGCTGAGGATGTTCTGCGTCTCCAGCGTGAAAACACCGAGCTGCGGGCGACTATTGCGAGGCTGACGCCCCCTGTCAGGCATATCTCGCCTGGTAATGGCCCAAGGCTTGGAACGGTTCAGCGGGCGCTGATGAAGTGGATTACCGAAACCGGATACACCTTCATTGGTGGTGGTACGACCGATCATCAACGGTATGGCCTGGGCGGTCGTGATCTGAATGAAATCAAGCGTAGCCTTGACGCGATGATAGAGCGAGGCCTGATAAAGGAGCACAAGCCAGGCTTTTACTCCCTGCCAGACTGGGTTCGTCCTGCGGAGCATGTGTAAATGGCCGAATTGAAATCATGCCCGTTCTGCCTGGTTGAGGACTGAGATATGGAAGAAGCAAAGATCTGGTTGGTGTTTTTGGGCTGCATGGCCTTGCTCATCGGCGCCGCCCTTGCCGTGGTTGCCATTATCGTGGGTTGGTTGCTAGGTATCAGCGACTATTACGAGAAAAAGGCTTTCAGCAGAGCAGTAATCGCCTTTGTTATTCCACCTTACGGGATTCTAAATGGCCTTATGTTCGTGCTCAAAAAACGCTGCAGGCCCGTATGCTGTGGGAATTACGCGTAGCCGGGCCGACCTGATAAAACGATGTCTGATCAAGGAGCAGAAGCCCAGCTTTTACTCTCTGCCAGACTTGGTAAGACCTGAGGAAGAAAATGATGTCAGTAGAATTGAAGGCGTGCCCGTTCTGCCAATGTGCCATGCAGGTTAAATCGAGCTACGGTGCCTACAGGATCGACGGTGATCACGCCGAAACCTGCATTTTCTTCGGTGAAAATGGTGCTTCATCCTGCCGTCCGAGCGAGGAAGAGCTCAATAGGATGGTTGAACGCTGGAACACCCGCGCACCTGATCCACAGGTTCTGTCGGCTCGCGGTAATGTGTCCAATGCACTCAATCTCGTCGGCCAGATCCGCCAAGGCTCCAACATCCCGGCTCAGGAGCTGTGGGATGCCTGCGAATACCTCGACAAGGCGCTCGTGGCCCTGCCGAGGCCGGCGTAACGGCGCCGATAAGGACGAATGATGGGACACAAGTTTTACGCGGTAGTGAAGGGCTTTGAAGTCGGGATCTATGAATCCTGGTGGGGCGGGGCTGCTGAACAGGTCACCGGCTTCCCGAATGCGATCCACCGGCGCTTTACCAACCGGCCTGATGCCGAGAAGTGGTACAAGTGGATGACCAAGCCGTCGCTCTCGCCCAAACGCGAGCTGACTGTCGCCGAGCGTCTAAGGCGCGGTTATGCGGTTATGGTAATGCTGCAACCCACCGGCGCTGGCGCTGAAGCCATGGTTTCTTTGGGCTCAAACTTCTTCGAAGGTGTGTCTGAGCAGGTGGCGGAGGAGCGCGGGCTGGCCCAGTTTTGGTCGGACGAGCATGCCCAGAAGGGCGCACCCGTGGTGCACACCGTATTCCTGGAAGGTCATGACGTGATTTTCTTCGAGGAGGGTGGGTATTCGATGGATAACGTCCCGATGTGCCGGCCTGTTAAGGGGCGCTGGGTTTGTTGAGACATCGGGGGAGTCGTGATTTCTCGCGAATGCGAGGCTGAGAGTTACGTTTGTCGGCTTGCCTTGATTTCTGGATCGGGTAAGCCATATTTCATCGAGCACGAACCTGTGGAGCCCGCCATGTCGAACGCGATGGACAGAAAAGCGCCGCTATACACCATCAAAAAGTCAGGGAAATTCCTCAGGGGATCCTCTTACGCCACGGGATACGGACATTCGTTCTGCTGGACGAATGACCCCGAGAAGGCCCGGCACTATCAGCCGGACAATCCAAAGCGCAGTGATGCTGGCGCCCTGGAGTCGCATCGTCAGTTGACCGGTGGCAAGGTCATTCGACTGAACTGAGCCGCGTTGCGTCGTGGATCTGCGTCACTCTCCATCGGTAACATGGGGAATAGTCGGTAGATGGCTTGTAACAGCTTGCGCCGACGTTTCCTGTGCACCCTGGAGAAAGTCCGCAATGAGTCCTGGCATCGATTACGCCCAAAAATTCCTGGCCGGCGAGCTGACGGCCTTCGAGCGACCAATCGAGGACACCGAGGCTTTCGCCAAACTCTCCCAGGCCTACAGCGAGAGAAACGCCTCGATTGAGTCAGCAGTGATGGAGCTGGCGCATGGCTCGTGCCACGACCTGACTATCGGACTGGCTGATGCGCTGAGTCAGCAGACGGTGCTTGCCATTGTCGATGAAGCGGGGATGCCGGTGCACAGCGCCTTGTACAACAGCACTGCCCAGCTGCTGCTCGATGCCAATGGCGTGCACACCGTAGAAGGGGCGGTGGCGTTCTGGAGCGGGATCACGCGCCAGCAGTGCAGTGCACGGCAAATGGAGGTGGAGCAGGTGTATTTCATCTCCGGGTGCGATGAATCAGCAGCAGAAGTCGCGCTTGAGGATTTCTCGCTGATTGCCGAGTTCATCGAGGAAGAGCTGATGCCGGCAGCCGAGCCCGCTCCGGAAGCTTCAACGCCAGGCATTTCAAAACTACCAACGCGCAAAGTCGATGCCCTGTGGCACTGGGGATCCCTCGATGCCGCCCAGAAGTTTGAGCGGGGCCCGAGCTATGAGGGAAACCTGTTCTCCATGTCGGCCTGCCCGGAAGCTTGGCGACAGATCTGCAGGTTTGGTGGCAAACAGCTTCACGCCAAGGCGGATAGCACCACGCTCCTGGATATGCACTCGATCCTTCATGGGAAAACCAAGGCTGCTAAGGCCCTAAAGCAGGAAATCTCTGACTGGGGTATTGCCCAGGGCCTGCTGGAAGAGAGGGCGATTTTTAAGGTCACCTGGTACGACGACGAGTTGGAGGATCACCTCAGCAGTGACTTCCTCTCTCGAGCTGAAGCGGAGGCGGAGTTGTATGAGGATGAGGAGGGCGGGAGGACGCTGACCGAATCACTCAATTTTGTCGGTACCCGAAGCCTGTTGTCCAAGCATGGCTTCAGGGGACACGAGATCATAGGTGTGGAATTCGCAGTGATTGAATGGGCCCAGGCGAAGTTTCCCGGCGTCCTGGACGGCGTGTATTGGGCTGAAATACATGATCCGGATATCTACAGTGCACCGCGTGCCGGCCTGTTTCCATTCAACTTGGCCAGCCTTACCGAGGCTGAGTTTGTGCCTGATGATGACGAAGCGCTGGAGGGGGTTTCCAAGCCGAAATGGGTCGATTACGGCAGCAAGAATCGCGGGCTAGACGCTCCGTCACCGTAACATTGGACGATTATTGCCGGCCAGCTTGACGATAAATCTCTAGAGGCATACACTCGAATCTACATTCAGATCGGTGTTGCCTCATGTCGTCGAAGCGTTCCTCCTCCAGCGAGCAAAAGCCAGTTTTCACTGGTCGATTGACCCTCAAAGCAGTCAACCAGGCCCTGGCCGACGCCGGCGCCAAAGAGATCCTTGCGCGAGGTAATGGCTACCACTATTTCGCAGAAGGCGGTGCTGCTCGCTGGCCAACCTCGATGGTGTTGAAACCAAGACTCTCCGATTACACGCTGGAGCAATGGGTCATCGTTTGGCGCAACATGCGATCCGACCACGCCCGGAATCTCGAAATGTCCTATTTGGGTGATCCAAGCGGGTTCCGCTCGTACTAAGCCTAAGCTAGTATTCCTGCACTCATCGACCAATACGGAAATAAAAATGTCGACCCACGCCAAGACCCTGCCTCAGCACAAGATCCACAAACCAGCCCCGGCTGACTGTACAGAAGGCTATCTGGCTGGCTGGGAGTATGCCGACTGGTACGTATCCAATGGCGGTGCCTTGCCCGCTGATACTCCGGACAGCTGGCCAGACGAGAAGAACAACGGCTTCTGCGACTACCTCGCTCAGGCGCTGCGCGAAAAGGCGACTGCATAATGGCTGAGAATGTGCGTGAGGCCGGCTATTACTGGATTCTTCCGGAGGGCTCGGAGGAGTGGGTGATTGGCTTCTGGTATGAAGGCCCGGTGGACGCCAGTGGCAGAAAGGGCCAAGGCCACTTCGACTGCTCAAACCACTGGAATTCAGACTTCGCCATCGTTTACTCGACGACCGAAGTAGGGGAGCGGCTGGTGCGCAAGACCTCAAAAAAGGCCAAGGCATGACGACTGCCACCACAATCACCTCGACCGGGGCTGACAAGTCCGCTGCCAGGAGCTTCCTGGACTGCTGCTACGACGAGTCACGTCAAATGCCAAACGCTGACAGCCTGGAGCGGCTTGTGCAGCTTGGCTGGCTGGAGAGGCTGCCCAACGGCTACTTCGCCGAGACGGACACGCTCAAGAATCTCGATCTGTACGCATAAAAAAGCCCCGGAGCTGACTGCTACCGGGGCTTTTACGTCCTGCTGACCTTAACGATCCGGCAGGGTGATGTTCAACTCCAGGATCGAGCAGCTACCCTGGTTCTCAAGCCCAACCTGGACTTGATCGGAGTCGATGTTGACGTACTTGCGGATTACCTCAACCAGTTCCTTTTGCAGGGCTGGCAGGTAGTCCGGGCTGTCACGTTGACCGCGTTCGTGCGCCACAATGATCTGCAGACGCTCTTTCGCTACCGACGCGGTGGCAGTGGTCTTTTTGTTGGTGCGAAAGAAGTCGAAAAGGTTCATGGATCAGTTCCCTCCGAATAGGCGCTCGAAGAAGCCTTTCTTCTGCACATCAAGGAACCGATGCTCCACGGTTTTACCCAGCAGGCGGTCAACGGCATCGCTGTAGGCCTGGCCGGCGTTGCTCTGGTCGTCGAGGATCACTGGAACGCCCTGGTTGGAAGCCTTCAGAACGGCCTGGGATTCCGGGATCACGCCAAGCAGAGCCACCGACAGGATCTCTTTGACGTCTTCGACGCCGAGCATTTCGCCCTTGGTGACACGCTCAGGGTTGTAGCGGGTCAGCAGCAGGTGTTCTTTGATCGGGTCTTCGCCACGTTCGGCGCGACGGGACTTGCTGGCCAGTAGGCCGAGCATGCGGTCGGAGTCACGAACCGAGGACACTTCCGGGTTGGTAACAACAACAGCTTCATCGGCGAAGTACATGGCCAGGTGCGCACCGGTCTCGATGCCGGCAGGGGAGTCGCAGACCACGAACTCGAAGGTCTCTTTAAGCTCCATCAGAACTTTTTCGACGCCTTCTTTGGTCAGGGCTTCCTTGTCACGGGTTTGGCTTGCCGCCAGCACGTACAGGTTGTCCAGGCGCTTGTCTTTGATCAGCGCTTGTTGCAGGTTCGCTTCGCCGTTGACCACGTTAACGAAGTCGTACACCACGCGGCGCTCACAACCCATGATCAGGTCGAGGTTGCGCAGGCCAACGTCGAAGTCGACGATGACGGTTTTGTGGCCGCGCAGAGCGAGCCCGGTACCGATGGCGGCGCTGGTAGTGGTTTTACCAACACCACCTTTGCCGGAAGTAACCACGAGAATCTTGGCCAACGTGTTTTAACCCCTAAGGAATAGGGCTTTTCAGCCCCAAAATTACATCGCTCTGTACGAATGCAGGTGAACAGCCTTGGTGGGCGATCTTCTGAAGTCAGGCTTTACTTCCTGCAAACACTGACTGATTGATGATTTCCGAACAGGTTTAGTCTGTTTTCGTGCGCGTTGAGGATGATTGGAAAGTCGCGTGAGTATCCGTTAAAGCCGGTTGATGTTCAACATCTCTCCGGACAAGCTGATCTGCACGCTTGAGCCCCACAAAGGATCGCGGCGCAGGTCTTCGGCGACCTTGTACTTACCCGCGATGGAGATCAGTTCGGCGGTCAACTGCTGACAGAAAACTCGAGCCTGGGTGTTCCCCTTGTGGCCAGCAAGCGCCCGGCCACGCATAGGCCCGTAAACATGGATGTTGCCGTCAGCCATAAGCTCCGCACCGGGGCTCACGGGGGCAATTACCACCAGGTCGCAGCCTTCGGCATAGATGGTCTGGCCACCGCGCACGGGGGTGGTGATGATCTTGGTTGGCTTAATCGTTGGCTCAGATGGCGCCTCAGGTTTCTGTGGGGCGACAGCTTCTACTGGTTCAACCGGACGCTCGCGGGCGCCGGACGGTGGCAGCACGGGCAGGTCGATGGCGATGGCTGCGGCAATATCTTCGATACGTTTTGCGCGGATTGCCAGGGTACGCAGACCATGTCGGCGGCACAAACGGATCAGGCCCGGCAGATCTACCAGTCCTTCGGTGGGCGGGAGTTTGTCCAGCGCCAGCACCAGCGGCGCGTTGCTGAAGAAATTCGGCGCCTGGGCAACCTTGGCAGCCAGCTGCACGTCGAGGCCTTCAGGGTCGTTACGAGTCAGCTCCAGTGTCGTAATGGCGAGCATGCTGCCCTTCAGCTGGAACACTGGATCGTGGTTTGGCGATTCGTTTTGGCTCATGGTCGGTTCGACTTCATTGAACGGCGAGGAGGGGGATGATCACACGACAAACATTCGACGTAAATTGACTGAATCCTTGACGCTCGATTCCCAGGAACCTATTTTGGCAGATTGTGCGGAAAACCACGAACATCTACACGCCTGAGAAATCCGAGATGCTGACCAAAACGAAAAAGATCCTGGACAAGATATTCGACATCGTTCCGCCAGGTGAACTGGCGTTGCTTACGATTCCAATCGGTGCCGCGATCTTCAGCGAGCCCCCTTGGTACGTTTTCTTCGTGTTCAGCCTTGCCTTGTGGATTTTGTACGGCACCGTCACCTTTCTGCTTGGCCTTTTGTTGCCGGCCAAGTTCCGATTCTCGTTACGCGAGTGCGCCACCAAGCCTCTTTCCAGTTTGCTGGAGCTTCTTGCGCTGAGAATAGCGATGTCCATCTTCGAAACCTATGGGTGCGATGACACCGGCCACCCAGCTGAAACGGGCCCACGCAAGGATTAAGGCGGCAATGTCGAAAAAAGCCCTGGTGGCTCATGATTGAGCCCTGGATTGCGATCATGGTGCTGGTCGTTGGGAGCATTCTGGCTTGTGCCGTATCGCACTTCCATGGGCTTTATCAGCAACGCCAACAGTGTCGCGATTCCTCTGTCCTGGGGCTACGAGAAGGAATGCCAGAAATGAAGCTCTATCAGGAAGGCGACAAAAGCAGGGCCATCTGCGGTCACTGCGAAACAGTGGTCGCAACGACTTTCATGTGCCGGGATGTCCCCTTCAGCGACGGCAAGGGCATCGCCAAAGCGATTTTGGTGGGTGTTTGCGATACCTGTAGCCAAGTCGTCTCGATCCCGGCGCAATCCACGCCCGCGATCCAACAATTACTAAGCCCAGGAGGCCATTTTGAACAACAGATCCAAACCAACGACCTCGGTCGAGTATAAAAAACCCAGCTTTCTCAGCATTGTGCTCAAACAGCCGGCGCTCCCGCTGTTGTTAGGTATCGGCGCCTACATGCTGACTCATGCCTACAGTACAGGCTTGGAAGGCTCCAAAATTCGGGAGCAGGTCGACACCTGGGAGACTCAGGCAGCAGCTCAGACCGAACCATTGTCCATCGAGGTAGTGGCTGCTGATGCAAAGCGCTGCGAAGAGACCATGATGTTGATGGCAAAACGCGGTTTGGAGATCGCAATCGCTGGTGAGCCGGCCACGATGGGGAAAATAGCCAAGGCATGCGAAGGCGGCAAGGCCCAGGTGACGATTCTCAAAGGTGGCAATTGATGTTCAACGTTAAGAAAGCATCTGTCACAGGTCTGATTGCTATGCTGGCGCTGGTCTCTCTGCCGGCGATGGCCAAAGAGACGGTTCTCGGGCTGATCAAGCAGGACGCCCGCCACAGTGGGATGAATGTAGCTTGGGAGCTTGATGTCGACTGGCTGCTTGAGAGTGACCAGGTTAAAGCGCTTGAGGTCGTTCCTGAGGGAGATACGGGCTACCTGGCTGGAAAGGCAATCGACCTGGTGCGAAAGGGCAGCTTCGTCAGCCAGCTTGACCCGAGCGCCCGGCCTGTCGTGTTTGAGTGCCCAACGTTTACTGTGGTTGTCACCACGGCGGCGGCAGGCAAGTCGCTCAAGAAAAACTGTACTCAGGTCAGCAACCTGTAGTTGCAAGTAAAGCCCTAGAAGCATACAATCATCACACAAATGCCCCGCGCCCACAGAATGGCTGGCGCTACTATGCTTAGGTTATGCTGCCTGAAAGGGAATTCAAAAGGATGGGCCGGATGAAGAAGATGAGTGATTTTACCAGGTTGCGGATCGGCAATATCGAACAGACGATTGAGCAGTGCAAAGACCAGGACACCCGGCTTAAATCCTTTGCATTCCTTGGTGCCTACTACATGGCGTCTGACTGCTATCACTTCATGGTGAGGAACAAGCCAGAAGAAACTGAGGCCATCGAGAAACTGCATTCGGTGTACAAAGCAGCTGAAAAGTTGCCATTCAGTAATGAATTTAAGTTTACGCCCGATACCCTCAAAGAGACCCTCAAGGAAACCGTGAATCTAAGGGACACGGTCAGCGATTTTGCCTACAAGTTCGCGTATCGCAAGCTTGAGGATTTTGTGGCCTGGGCCAAAATCAACAAGCGAGGCCCAGAGGTTATCAAGCAGTACGCCGATCACCTCAAGGGCTTCAACAAGGATCGCACGCAGAATCAGAGTGAGCCGACAGGCCCTTCGATGTAGCTGTCCGGAAGGGCTGTAGCCTCTCGTACGACCAATTTAAATTGTTGCTTATCGTTAAGGATGACCATGTCTACCAATCCAGTTACCGAGATGGACGCTATCCAACGCAGGGATGCAGCGCTCGCACTCGCTTTCGAGCACGGCCTTACCGATGGTCTTCACCACAAAACCTGGTTGCTCGATCAGATGTGCCAGATCCTGCTCGGTGATGAGTACCAGGAGTGGGTCGCGAAGATCGAGACCAATGAGAATGGGGAGCGCACGCGTAAGTGGGAACAGGGGCTTGTCCCTTGAGCCCGGTGTCCTCCGATCCCACCAAGTGGAAACCGATTGATGCCACCCGCGCTGTGCGCTCGGTTAAGGCCGGCGCAACGGTGTGGAAGCTTTTCACGCCGTTCTTCTCTGGCGGGGCCACTTATGCCCATGGGCTGAAGACTGCCCGTGGCACCTGCTATGTGGTTAGCAACTGGGTGATGTCGTCGGTAGAGGCTGCCCAGGCTGAAATGGCAAAACAGGCGCCCGTTGTCAGAACAACCGAAACACAGAGCCCGGAGCTCTAGGAGAATCATGGCAAGCGTATATTCGATCAGCTGTCCCGAACTGATGCTCAACCTCCGTGTAGGCACGTACAGGTTGTGGAGAGGCAAGGATGCAGGCGTAGACCGTATGGACATCCTTGAGGAGTTCCTGCGCGTTATCCAGGGCAATGCACTGGTGTACCACAGCGAGTGCGATTCAACGCCTTCGATGCTGGATGATGTCTACCTTGAAGAATTCGAGATGGGCCGGGATTATCGGAACAACCCAGTGGTGCCTTCGAACGAAGACGCAGACTAAGCCTCTTGCCGAGAGCAACAGGAGATGATGTTGGACACGCTTTTTTGGATTTCTCTCTGGTCGGTTGTTGCCGGAGTCTGCTGCTTAGCCATTTGGCTGGCCATGAACGCCTGGGAAAAAAGGCGTATCAAGCGGGCGATGATTCACCTGAAAGGGATGAACCGAGGTCTCATGGATAGCCCAGACTGGTTTAAACAGAGATGGCAGCATGACGCCGGGGAGGGCACGCGGCGAGCGTTAGCGATATCCGGCCAAATCGAAGAGTTCGCCGGTGTTAAATCAATCGGGAGACTTTCCTAATGGCCACAAAAACTAAGCCTCTCGCACAGATGACTCCATCGGAGATTGCCGAGATGGAAAAGGACTTTCGCGACTGGGTGGACAGCCATCCGGCGCCAGGGTCATTTGAAGCGGCAATTGAACATCTGTGCCAGCAGCATTTTGCTGAACCGCAGCAGATGGAAATCCAGATTTCGTCAGCGGTGATGAACGTCCAGTCGAAGGAATGGATCGTTGAAGGCGTTTTCGAGAGTCAGGAGCAGTTCATTGGCTCGCCGGCTGACCTGGGTCTTACCCCGCCCGCGTCACGATGTAAGTCTTGGGCCCTGAATTCGGCCCGCTGGAGGCAAATATAGTGATTTATAACCGGTTATAGCCTCATCAAGCTATAACCCCCTATACATGGCTATATTTCGCTATCTTTCGCTATACATCGATATCAAATCCAGCATCGCTGATGAGCAAAATTGACTTGCGTATAAAGCCCTAGAGGCATACAATCTCTCCATTCCCTGCAGACCGCAGGAACCACTTGGAGAGCGTCATGACACCGAAGTCATTCGAGATTCTTTACCACCGCGAAGGCGCCAACTGGGATTGCGAAGTCCACACCTGCGACAAAGCCGTGCGCGACGGCGATGGCTACGATGAAGTCAAAGCTCGTTTCCTGGAAGAGAATCCTGACGTGACTGTTTGGTCGATTGATGAAGTCGAGGCTGCCTGATGCCATTCGGAATTTTTGAGCCGGCCTCCACGCCGCCAGTCTTAGTCGAAGTCTATACCGGCTACCCGCGCTCAGTTGACGTACTGGGGCTGACCAAGCAGGGCGAGCAGATCGTTGTCGTCTACTGCCAAACCGATGATGAACCGGATCTGTACGGCTGGCGGACGACCTGTCGCAATGCCTGGGACGTGACTGACGAAATCGTTGGTTGGATGTCCCTGCCTGCGCGTATCGTGCGCGGCGGCGAGATGGATGACTCCACCAGGGTTGAGCAATCGAAGCAGCTCCAACAGCTCATAGCTTCACTCACAGAGGCGCGGGATAAGATCATCCTCCCGTTGATGCGCGATCTCCGGAGTTACGCTCCCGAGCAGCTCGAAGAACTCCTCCACGGGCTCTCGGCAGGTTTTCTCTTCTCGGAAACACGTTCGACGTTGTCCAGATGCTCCTCGCCATATTCGAGCCTCATGCACCTACCGGATTGGCTGAGGCAGGAATGCCGGGACGAAATCCGCAAGCATGGCTGGCCGAATGAGGGCAGGGTGGCATTCGTTAAAAATCAGGCCAAAGAGTTCGGATACCGCTACGACTTCGCCACAAACGGCTTTATGTACGTCGGCCCCGAGCCTGAGCCAGTCACCGATCCGCGCAAGACCATCAGCGAAACGGGTTCCAAGTCGTGAACCTCCCTGACTGGGTGAGGGCGGAGTGCCGTAAAGAAATCAACAAGCCCACCCCCTCGATGGCGGATCGGGTCTCCCGCGTGAGGGAAGCCGCCTACAGGTGCGGCTACCTCTACGACTATGAGGAAAAGGCTTACGTGTACGTCGGCCCAGAGCCTGAGCCCATCTCAGATCCTCGACGGGCCAAATAACCGTTATGCTTAGCGATCAACAACCCCAGGACGGAAAGATGAGCAACCAATCCCCAGCAACCGCACTCGCAGCCCTGAAAATGGCTACTCTCGCGATAGAGGAAGTTATTTCCTGTGGCGGGCTTCCTGCTGGTGATGAAGAAGCTGACATCGGCGGCGAGGCTCAGGTTGAATCCGTGCTGGCGCTCGCAAAGCAATACGCGGGTAAGAGGGTATCCGAAGAGGCTCTGGTGGCAGCCATCGATGCGATGTCTCCACTGTTCCCAGCACTGGCAGTAAGCTGGAAATAACTGATAAGGAATCGAACATGCCGTACACCGAACTTAAAGACTACCCAGCCGGCACCCGGATCAGTATCGGGGAGCGCTTCTTCGTGCGGGCAAATTACAGCACCTTCTGGACGGAGGAGCACGAGATCCCTGGGAACTGTAACTCCAGGCCCTCGGCAAGCCTCCAGAACTTGGAAATCTCTTTGAACACCCGGCATATCGTTGTGCTTGGTGATCTTGTTGACCGGCACGACCCTGACCTCGAACAGACCCAAAGCGAAAGGAATCCAGCATGAGCATGCTCGCAAGATTGAAGTCGCTGTTTCGGCGCCAGCCGGCTGCGGTAGATCGTCAGTACGAACCCTACGCCAGCGTGATCGAATCGGCGTTGTCCAAGCGTGGCCAGCCGGGCAATATGGCTCAAGACCCTGTGTACCGGGTGCCGGTGTATGTGGTGCGCATGTGCGAAGCTTTGGCTACAAAGATCGGCGAAGCGGGTAACGCCAAGGTCGGCGTCCAGGATGTGCTCAACATCGAGCGAACCGCCTGCGGCCACGTCGATTACTTCAACAAGTTCGCCATGCGTTGTGCGCAGCTGGCCCGGTAATTTGTGCCTTTGGGGTTGCAAATAAAGCCCTAGAGGCATACACTCGGATGCATATGAACAAGGATGCTGAGCGATGAACCTACCACCCAATGCTGTCGAAGTATCTCGTGAAGCGCTTCAAGCAACCGCGCACATCATGGGAGCGCAATCTGCGGCAGCTCTTGCACTGAGCGATGCAATGGCTCGCGAAAACGCAGGGGAGGCTGTCGCCTTTTACAAGGCTGGCAACACCATCCTTGTAGGCCCTGCGCGTGCTGCTGAGCCGGTCAAGACGGTTACCAACGAAATGCTGGTCAAGGCCGGCTTTGTTGAGGGAGCTCCATCCGACCTGGCCACAGGCTGCGCGTTCGTGAAGCGTACTGTCGTTGGTGAAATGCCTTATCTGAACGAGCACGTGGCCGGCGACCTGGACGTCACTGAGCTCAGCATTGTTGTGCTGACCATTTCGGATGACCGTGAAGTGTCCTTCCGGATCTACTCGGCTCACATGAACCCTGAAACCCGCACGATGCTCGGCGCCCTTTACAGCGAAGGCCCGGTCTCCATCGACAGCGAAGAAGGCCTGGGCATTATTCGAGACGCGGGTGTGGTGCTCCAGTGAACGGCAAAGAAGCCAAAGCCATTGCGCAGATCCTCGCGGTCAACGTTGCCGACGATGACTTCTGCCAGGGGATGTTCAAGATCGATGATCGGATCGAGGAGCACTACCTCGAAATGAGGGAGGTGGTGGGCGACCTGCGTAAGGTTAATGCACACTACCACCGCCAGATGCGCGATCAGCATGGGCCTGACTGGGAGTCGACAGCGACTGAAGCTGAGAAGGCTGCCGGGCTTGAGGTGAGTCGCAAGCTGATCTACGGCGAGAGCTATGATCCCAGCTTGTTCAGCGAGGAGGGCGCCCGATGAACGCGCAAGATTGCGACAGCATTGGTTACGTCCTGGCTGAGCACGAAGCCTCCGAGTCCGTGCGTAAGCAGTTCTACACTCTGGATCCGCGTATCGAAGGCGAATACGAGGCCTACAGGAAGGTCTTCGACCGTGATAACCAGGTTATGGCTGCTCATGAGCGCCGGCTGGTCGAACGCTTTGGGCCCGATTGGTGTATCAAAAAGGCGTGTACCCCCGAGATTCAGCGTGAATCCATGGAAGAGGCGCGTAAAGAAGTTTACGGCGAGGACTACAGTCCTTCGCTTTTTCGATAGCATCATACCAACGTCGTTGTTAGTGCTGGTAAAGTGAAAAGTGCGGGTCTTCCGCCTTCACAGATTAAAGGGAAGAGGTAGCAAATGGGCGGAAATGCACTGGCTCCGTATGGCGCCAAGAGAGTATCGAAAGAAGTGGCGGGGTCGATGCTTCAAGGCCTGCAAAGCAATCTTGCCCTGTTGTCGGCGGCGCACGGCATCACTGCTCGATGCGAACCGATCCGTGCCTATCGGGATAAACCAGACTTTGGTGATCTCGATGTCCTTGTCGAAAATACGCTGTTCAAGGTCTTGCCGTCCGAGAAGATCGTTGCGGCACTTCAAGGTTTTTACGATGCGGAAATCCCGTGGATCAAGAACGGCCCGGTATTGAGCATCGGTCTGCCGTTGGAAGAGGGCGGGTGCCTTCAAGCTGACCTCATCAGCACTCCAGCTGTATCGTTCGACTTCTCTGCAGGATATTTTGCGTGGAACGACCTGGGTAACCTGGTTGGCCGTGTAGCTCACAAGCTGGGTGTTAAGCTTGGTCATGATGGTCTCTGGCTGCCAATGCGCGATGGGACAAATCTGTTTGATGAGATCCTGATCACCCATGACTTTGAGGAGGCAATCGGCTTTTTGGGCTTCGACTCCGAGGCCTGGGCGCGAGGTTTCGATTCGCTGGATCAGATCTACGCGTTTGTGGTTGAAGGCAGCCGCTTCAATGCTGATATCTACAAGCTGGAAAACAGGAACCACACCGCCAGGGTGCGAGATCGTAAGCGTCCTGTGTACATGGGATTCCTCCAGTGGGTTGAGCAAAAATCGAATCTCAATGCCTTCGAGTGGAACGCTGACAAATCCGTTTACCTGAAAGATATCTTCGCTGCGTTCCCTGAGACCGAAAAGCTGCACAAAGCCAGCCTGGAACGACTCGCGAAAACGCAGGCCATGAAGGGTCGGTTCAATGGTCAGATCGTGTCTGATCTCACAGGACTGTCTGGCAAGGATCTGGGGCATTTCATGGGTCGGTTTAAAACAGACCATGCCGCCCTGCTGGGAAGCCTGGAAACAGTGTCTGACGCCGAGCTGGCAGCTGCCATCAAAACTGCATTCCAAGATGGCGACTTCAAACAATCGCCCAAAATTGATGACTCGCCGTCACCGTGATTGGGTTGCGAGTACCGGGGCGAAGGCTAAACACCTTCGCCATGTTGGATAAGGTGGCAGGAACATGAGCAACGAAGAAAAGCAGAAACAACTCAAGGCAGATATCGACGCCTTCATCCAGAAACACCTTGCGAAGCTCTGCGGAGAGATCCTGCATTGGCGCAAGAGAGGCTTACTGCCAAAAGACAGTGCGTTTGCTGTCCTCGCTGAAATGCACAGCCAGACGCTGCCTGAGGACGCCAGGCATGATGATTCGTTCCAGATGATAGAGCTACTGGTCACGCTCGCGGCCTTAGAAGCTGCAGCTGCGACAAAACCCAATGAACCGGAACAGCCGAGGGGCATGTGACACACCATTTTGACATCGACGAAGGATTCGTTCTGATCCTGGAAGAGATATCCGGCGAGGGAATGCCCTCCGACGTGACGACGGCCCTGATCGGCTGTCGCGATCAACTGACCGAGCTGGCTGAAGCCTGCCGGCAAACGGATGCGTACCTCGGTGCAGTGGGGGAGGTTGAGGCTGCCCGTGCTGAGATCGCGGACGAGTGGGAGCCGAAAGACCACCTGTACCGTGCCTGGATGATGCTCCTGGAGCATTTCGCTGGGTCGTCTGGTGACAAGCATCAGGCAGTTGTGCGGCGATACGTTCCGATGGTGGCCGGCTTTCTGCCTGCGTAACCACCGTCAAAATGAAAATGGCGCCTACCCGGCGCCATTTTTAGTTCTGAGCATCAGCCCCAGTTGTATTCTTCTTCAATTTTCATGATACCTCCTTGGGTTTGATCTCGATAAGTCCAGGCCATTGCTCGTCAGCACGGGGCTTTGACGGGATATCTGCAAACACAATGTCCCCCTCAAAAGTGAATGCTGGGCCTTCCGGGTACTCCCCAGCAGGCGCAATTTCGATTGGCCCTGTAAATGGTTTCAGCGGGTATGTTGGGGAAGGGGTTGCGGGCTCGCAATCATCAGGGTCGGCACGTCGAAGCGTCTTCATCACCTGCTCGAATTCTTCCTGACCTGGATGACCTTCAGGGCCATACCTTCTCAGGGGCCCCTGAGTCACACCTTTGATTATGAGCTCCCCGATTGGTGCAGGGTCGATGGCGCTCGAAACAGCAGGATCACCGCTGCTCATACAGCATCCATCAGCACGGGGAATACGAATCCAGGGCATCCTCAAAGGCCTTGGCACGCTTCAGCCGTGTTTCTTCGTCAGGGCCGTGCAGAAGGACTTCCTCGGCCCGCTTTGTGGCCGCCCCCGTGATGAATTGCGTACGGTTCACGCCTTCAAGGTCGGCGGCGATGTCGATCAGGCGAACTTTGTCCGGATGGACGCGCATGTTGATCGGGACTTGCGTGTTTTCAGGGGGCATCGGTACTTCTCGAAGAGGCTGGTTTTACGGTCGCTGGTCGTAAGGGCGCAGGGCGTCGACCTGATCGCCGACCTCGTCCGGAGTTTTTCCATTGAGCATCTGGATGTACTCCTTCTGAGCGTCCTCGACCTTCTGACCCTTGTAGATCCGGCGCTGGAAGTAGCTGTTCAGCCAGGCCATGTCCTGACGAAGCTTCTCGCCCTCATTCGGGGTCAGCGTTTGGTAGAGCGAGTTGAGCGAGGTATTGAGCGCTTCATCCGTTGTGGCATCGATGGTGGGGCCTTTAGAGCAGGCAGCCAGGAATACCAGAGAACCGAACAGAACAGACTTCACAAGCGGGCGCATGGATCACCGAAAGCGTTAGTTTTTTACAAATCTGGGTGTCAATATATACCGTTCATCAGTGCCAACATAGAGCGTCAATTGCTCATTTGGTTCCAACCTCGATGCTGGAGTGTTTATGTCCCGTTCTTTTTTCCGCAAAGGTCTCTTGGCTTGCTCTATCGGCATGCTGTTCACTGGTAACGCTATGGCTGCTGCGACAAGTTCCGGCCCGGCGACTCCGTTGGCGCCAGCAGCCCAGGTGAGCCAGCTCCCCAATGCCGACAAGATCATCAAGACCATGGAGGCCATCCAGACCCAGATCAAGATCGTCAGCATTATCAACTCACCATCACCTGATCTGTATACGCTGAAGCTGGAGGATGGGAGCGAGGTCTACGCAACCAAGGACGGAAACTTCATCGTGGCCGGTCAGCTGTGGTGGGGCGTCGGTGGAAAAGCTGAGAACCTAACAGAGCTGGCCCAGAAGAAAGTTTCGCTGGAAAAGCTGGCCAGCGTGAAAGAAAGCGACATGATCATCTACCCGGCTGAGAAGAAGAAAACCGTCATCACGGTGTTCACTGACGTGGACTGCCCTTACTGCCAGGTACTGCACAAAGACGTGCCGAAGCTGAACGCAGCAGGCATCGAAATCCGCTACCTGGCCTACCCGCGCATGGGGCTCAATACCGAGACCTACAAGAAGATGGAGCAGGTCTGGTGCTCCAAAGATCGCCGCCAAGCGCTGGACATCGCCAAGTCCTCTGATTTGACTGCAACCGACACCTGCGAGAACCCTGTTGCCGACCAGTACCACCTCGCCGGGAAGATGGGTATCCGAGGTACGCCGACAATCTTCCTGGAAAACGGTGAAAGGGTTGGCGGTTACGCGCCACCTGAGCGACTGATCAAGATGGCGCTCGACGCACAAGCTAAGTAAGTCGACAGATCTGCAGGCTCTCCAGGGCCTGCAGTTCGCTGCACATAACAATAAGAATTGAGTGTCCGGCATGCGTACCCGAAATAAATTTATCCTATCAGTCATTCTGACCCCGTTATTGATTTATCCGATTGACTCACTTGAAAAGGCTGGAATGCTCATAGTGCTGGTTTTGGCGGGAACTTTCGGGTCTAACATGCAATTCCGACGCCTTCGTGTAACTCGCAAGGTTAATCAAAAGTATTCACAGATGGGCGATACATACAGGAGGCGAATTATCGATGCTGTTATTGAAGGCGCCAGCATCGATGACTTCTCGATTGAGGATGGATGGTTGAAGATGGGCGACGGCCCTACAGCCAAATACTCAATGCCTGATGGAAGCTGGGAAAGCATCCATTTATAGGCTGTCGGGCATCTCGAATACATAATTTTGGAGTAAGCGATGAGTATCGAATTTCTGATCATTGGAGCGATTTTTGTTTACGGGTTCGCTTACCTGTTAATAATGCATCCAATGGTTATTGAGGGCATAGTCGTATTCTTTGGAGTTGCTTCATCTGGTGCGAGATCTCTTATAAGAGAGAGAAGGTTAAACGAATCAGAGTAACTCTTGATGTTGACAAGAAGTATTCCGAGATGAGTGAGTCGCAAAGGCAAAGAATCGTTAATTCGGTGATGGATGGCGCCAGCATTGATGACTTCTCACTCGAAGATGGGTGGCTTAAGCGCGGGCATGGCGACAAGGCTAGGTATTCGAAGCCTGGTGGTAACTGGGGATACAAGCACAACTACCTGGATACTCATCCCCTCTACGCCAAAGAGAACCACATCCTCCAAAAAGACTTCGCGAAATTCAATTTGTCCGACGCTGAGACCCATGAACTGTGCTCGCTGATGTACTTCAACTGGGTGATCATGGGTATGGACGAATCCAACGAGGAGCTCCTGGTGTCGCTTACCAGGCGTGGAGAGCACGTCTTTAAGCGCTACAGACGGTTGACCATCGAACACGCGGAGTGAGCCTGCTCCGCGTGTCTGTTACGGAAGGTACCGCTACTTCAACGTGCTCCAGAGGGAGGCTTTGAGTTTATCGACCATAGCGTTGGAGTAGTCATAGGGTATCGACTGGACTGCTGCAACTCTCCAAAATGCGGCGCCAAACTGAGAGACTTGGACATTCACACGGGCATTCTCGCTAGAGATCATAGTGCCCGAGGCTTCCCAGAATTGGCGTCCGTCTCTTTCAAAAATGCGTCCACCGTCCGAGAAGCTCATATTTGCGGCGGTTCCTTTCTGGAAGGCCTGCGCATATTCACTCAATGAGTAGCCTGGGAATTCTTCCATGGCCAGAACCACCACAGCATAACCAACAGCCTCGGTGAACACATAAGTCGAAACACCACTTTTCCCTGGCTGCGTGGTCAGTTTCCACCTGGAATCAATCTTAATGCTTCTAAGGGTTTTTGGATTCTCCCAGGAATAGTCTTTCTGAGCAGAGATTAGCCGCTTCTCGCGTTCAGCATTTTTCTCAACTTGATTGAGCGCAGCCATAAACCCGAAGAGGCAAATGAACGCTAATCCGAAAGCGATTTTTCGTATCCAGTTTGGCGACTTTGATCGAACAGTGTAGCCCGATGCTTCGTCGTAACTTGCTTCCTGCCCCTTACCAAGTCTTGATGATTGTACTGACATTGTAACGAGGTTTATAAGCGGCAGCCCTAATGCAAACCCTTTGACCCAAACGAATAAATTTCGAACAAAATAGTCCATGAAGCCTAGGCGTTTCCCGTCTACTGTTCTTACTTTAATTCCGAGCAGGGCTTTGCCGGGTGTATTGCCAAGCACCCGATACAGAATTGCGTCTAAAATGAGCGCGAACGGCATGCAGATGATTCCGTACATCTGGCTGGCACCAGTAGAATTTATCCACCCTACAAACGGAGCTGAGTAACGACTTAAAAAGAAAGCCGAGACCATTACGACTAGAAGTGTTTCCCACCACACATCGAATATACGTGCAAAAAATCGAGCCCAACGATTTGTCATTGGGTAATCTAAGTCGTTGACTGCTTGTTTTGACGGAAACGGTGGTGGTATCACTGCCAACAATGAGCGCAACTCATCTACTTCATCTATGTGTTGCCAGGCATCCATTCCCTCGCGCCACACCATGGTTTTAACTCCAATAGTCCCTGCCTGGATCAGCTTTTTAAGTTCACTGACTTCAACGGGGCCTTTTTTCTTGTCCTTTGTTACATACCACCATGCGCTCATTGTTATTCCTTTGTATTATTCGATAGTTGTGCGTGACAGGGTCTTAAGATCATATTTTTGAGCGATGTGTAAATTAATCAAAAATAGCAACGTGGATTTCAGCATAAAATTTCTGTTTTGTCATTTGACAAGATGGTGCGGTTCGCATCCAAAACGGTCTCGAAGGGAGCCGAGATTTGCATCCAAAAGCAGGCGCTTCGCGAAGAGGCGACTCCCCGAATGATTCGAGGCTGGCTGCGTTTGTGGTGTGTGACTAGGGCCATTGATAAGCTGTCAATTGACGATAATTGTTTGTCGGGTATACTGTTTCTATACCTGATACACGGAATCAACCATGCAAACGCCACAGTCCAAACACTTGGCCGGCCTTGAGCTGGCCATTGAAGCGCTTCGAGCCCAGAGTGCTGTGCTCAATGCAGGTGCCCTGCAAATCCTGAGGGCTTTGCGCGAGCAGGCCATTGTTGAATCGAACGTGCCGGGTCGCGACTCGTACTAAAACCCCTATGCCAGGATGGTCAAGATGCTCATACAAACCAAGGTGGTCACCCAGATCATCGTCAGCGGCGCCCGGACGGACAAGCAAGGCTTTCTCCCGATAACGCTGATGCTGGAGGATGTTGAAGCGAACGCGGGCAGGATCTCGATCACCCACGACGGTGAGACCTGGAACGGGTACTGGGGAAGCATGGGCTGCAACAGCATCGCCCAGTTTTTCGTGAACGAGAGTGCGTCCTACCTGTCGGGTAACCTGGGTGCGCCACCCTATGGTGAGTACGACCTGAAGGGCACCCGCAAGTATGCGGTAGAGGTACTCAAGGAACGTAAGGCTCAGCGTGAGATCGATCATGCGACACGGATGCGCCTGCAAGTCGCCGTCAGCGCCGGTATGCACGATCCTATGGCTGAGCACGAGCTGATGACAGAGGTCTTCGGCCCAGACTGGCCCCAGTTCTGCAAGCAGAAGCCGACTGATCGGTATCTGCATTTCATGGAGCTGATCAAAGTTGTCCAGAGTGCTCTGCGTCAGCATCTGAACCTTACTCCAACCGTCTACAACGCTGCCTGAAGGGGCGTGAAGGTGATGAAAATGCGTTTGAAACCGTTAACGGTCGCCGTCTTTCTTGCAGGCATTGGAGCCAGCGGCTTCAGCTTGGCGAGCCCGACAGACAGCATTTGTTCAGGCTACTTCTACCCGACAATTTACCCTGAGCCGGTTGGAACCTGGAATGGCTTTGAGCTGCTCAGCCTGAAGGAAAACCCAGACAGCTCTGCTCAAAAAATGGAGTTCAGGGTTGGCACAGCGTGCTTTTCTACTCGATCAGGCAGCCGTTTTTCTTTCGAATATTCGACTGAGAAAAATGACCTGGGGATCCGGCGCTTCAGCGTTGAAATCACCCCTGAGCTTCGCCCTGTTGGTGATGTCGCCATCAAGGTCGAGACATTCATGACTGATACTCAGCCGCCAAAATCGGCGCTGATTTCAAGCACCACCCATTACCTGGCTCAAGGCACAAAGGGACTGTTTGAACTCCCAGTCACCCGTTTTGGGCAGTTTGGACAAATGGCTGAAACTGAGCGAAAAATCACTTTCAGCGCCACACCTATCAGGAACGCGGATTAAAACCGAACATCATGAAAATTACGTTGGTTACAGGTGCCACGGGCGCCGGCAAGTCTCAAATGCTGCACGCACTCAAGCGTGAGAAGAACATTTTCTACGTCGACCCGCTGGCGGTGGATCTGTCATTCCATGCGGCCTGGTCTACCCCAGGCGAGGGCGTAGAGGGTGTCGTATTCGACCATATCATCCATATGGTGAAGCCTTCCGCCCAGATCCGCGAGGCGATGGCCTGGTGTGAGGCGAACGACGTGCCGCTGTACCTCTGTGACCAGGAACGCGACGAGATCGAAGCCCTGAACATCGTGCTGCCGGTGGATACGCCCGAGCTGAACGTTCGCGGGATCTCGTTCAATGCAAGGCTTTCCACGCCTTCGTACAACGGCAATTTCAGCCTGGGCGACAGTTCCATCGCGACTGACCTTCAGCGGACAGGTGCGGTATGACCAAGGCACCTGAGAAATCGCAAGGTCGTATCCTGGAGTGCATCGGCTTTCTGTTGCTGGTGGTTGCCCTGACGACCTTCATCGCCTCTGTCATTACCCACCCTTCGTTGCAATGCGGAGGGGAGTGCAGCCTTGCTGGGTTGTACTCGACGTTCACCTACATGGTGGCTGGCTTTAACGTGCTGCTCAGCCTGGCGTTGATCTTTGCTGGCCGGCACTTGAAGCATCGGTTGCAATCGTTGGGCTGACCTCTCTTTGCGGGGAAATTGCTTGCATGTATGCCTCTAGGGCTTTATAGTCTCTGGATGGACTGAGGGGAACCTCATGCAAGCACAACCAGCCCGAGGCTCCCCGGCATGGAAATCACAGAATCACACAGCTTTCTCTCGGCGTTCATCTCAGATGTCTCGTCCGGCCTCCTTGTACCTGCAGCTATGCAGCGCCCGTACCAATGGGAAAAGGGCGACGTCGAGGCCCTCTGTGTTTCGATCATGAGCCGATTCCCTATCGGTGGCTTCCTGCTCTGGCAGCCGGGCCTAAAAGCTGACCTGAAACGGCTGGCTAAAGACCGCCTAGGCCCAGTGGGTGGCCAGTTCACGGTAGGGGGTTGCGCACGCTCTCCAGCTTGCCTGCTACTCGATGGCCAACACCGCTTAGCCACGCTGGCCTGGATGCTGCTCCAAGGGGCAGCTCCTGAGGCCGATTACTCTCCAGCCGAACGACGTGTATTCCTCGGCGATGAGGTGTTGGTCTTGGATCACGCTTCCGCCTCCATGAAGTTCGTCACTCCAGAAACCCGTGATAACACGCTGTGCTTGCCGGCGTGGACGGCTCTGGGTCATATCCCGGCCAACCGTAGCATCACGCCGATGAAGTTCATGCGCCGATACATGGATGAAAACCAGCATTACGGCGAAGATGCGCTCGATGACATGGCGGAGCTTCTCGACCGCACCACCAGGGCATTTGCTGGCGCCCGCGTATCTGCAACGGTCATTCGTGATGCCACTCCAGAGGAGGCCAAGAAAGCCTTCCTGCTGATCTCAAAAACCGGTGTGCCGATGAGCGCAGAAGACTTTGATCGCGCCGTTGGCTGGCAAGCGTGATCCCCACACCACAACCCCCAAAAATTCTCGGAGTAAACCCATGCCATTCTTAGCCGGAGTGATCTGTTTTGTGCTGTCGTTCGCGTTTGGAGTCTTGGCCAAGCTTCCCAAAAAAGGAGCTGATTCAGAGGACTTTGCCGTCCTTGTGATATGCGGCCTAACATCAATAATCATTGGCTTTTCCTTTTCATTGATGTTGCTGGGTATGTTCGACCTTCTAGATTTTAAACTCAGAGGGTTTGCCCCAGTCGCGTTTGTGCTGGCCATGAGTTCTATGCCCGGTGCGCTTGGACTCATTCTTTCAGACGCGGTCAAGGCGAAAGCAGCCGAGCTGGAAGGCGAAGATTCTTGTGATCACAGCTGAAACGTAAGCTTCTCTGGGTCACACCCCCGCTCAATCAATCATAAGGAAATGCCAAATGCTCAACTGTCTCGCCGTCATTCTTTTCGTTTTCTCCGTCATGAGCGGGTCTTTTACGCGAACCGTCGCCAATCCAACCGTTTTTGATCACTCCGTTAACGCCTTCTTTGGATTTCTTTCCATCGTGCTGGGCTTCTTTTTCTGTGTATTGGTGATGTTCTTGTGGAGTGGCGGGCCTTTTGAGTTGCATGGCTATCCAGAGCACTCTGGCTTGATGATCGCAGGCTGTGTTCCAGGCTTCCTGGGTTTGTTTGCATCGACCTGGTTCCACAACAGAAAAGCCCGCGCCGCCCAGTTGCGAGCGGGAGCGTAAGCGATGTCATCCCGAATAGAGATTGCAGAATCCGACGTCCCGCGTGAGGTTCGCCGGTCTACTGAGCCTCGCGAGTATTTTGCGTTATTGAAGCGGGATGGTGTGGATGTCGCAGTGCATCGCTTTTGGGTGCCGCACAGAACGAAGCCTGGTGGCGCCAGGGCGCATTTCAGCCTGGCCATGTACATTGAGCGGGAGTGGCGCCGTTTCACCGCCTACAAGGCCGCAGAGTACCCTCCAGTGTGGGCGCATGTGGAGTGGATCGAAGAATGCTCAGTCGAAATCGCGCCCGAGCTGCCATCTTTCTCCCACGACACCCTGTGGGACATGTACGTCGCCATCGGCTACGACATCAAGAAAAAGCGATTCACGTCCTAAACATTGATAGTAAATTGACATCTTCGTGGTGAAGCCTTAATATTTGCCTACGAAAACACCCTCATTTCGCAAGGAAGACGCCATGAAACCAGAAGCTCCCTCGACCGTTATCGGTCAGCTCCAAGACATGCTGGCTGACCAGGGAATTACCCAAGAGCAGCGGCTGGCGCTGAAAAACAGCATTGCCACCCTCCAGCAGCTGGATAACGACCTGAACATCACGAAAGGTCAGTTCAACGGTGAGCAGATCCGTGCGGTCGAACTGGCGCAGAAGTGCGAAAACCTCGAGCTCAAGTGTCTCGAACGCCAGTGGGAGCTGGACTCGGCCAACATCAGCACCAAGGTGTCTCGCCAGCTGATCGATGCGCTCAAGCAGGCTTTCACGAGCAGTGCAACGGTTCACTCTTCCTGGGTTATCGACTGGCTGACCGGCACGCTGTCTAAAATGCGTTTAGAGCACCGCAATGCTTTCCGTGACTCATTGGGCGTGGAAGGGGAGCGCTTGGCCCAGGCGGTGCCTTCGGAGACCGCTAGCGCTATGCATACCGCGCCACTGCCGGGCTCGAAGTTCACATTGGTCGACACCCAGACCCTGTACGACTGCCTGGATCTGATCGGCTCTGACAGCTTTGGCTTCAAAAAGCAGTTGGCCACGAACATCCGGGCAGCCCTGGGCCGCACCCCGGCGCCGCGTGAGGTCTCCCAGGAAAACATGATTCACGTCGAGTTTGCCAGCGATGCCATGGATCTGTGGCGCTCCCTGGAGAAAGACTTCCCAGGCCAGTACGCCAACAGCAAGCTGGTTGAGCAGTTCTGCGTTCTGCACGCTCAGATGAGCGCTCGCCAGCCACTGCGCGAACACTTCATGATGTCCCTGGCAGAGTACGCAACGGATCCGCTGGGCATGTTTTGCCGCCTCAAGCAGGAGGATCGGCTCTCCGGCCTTAAGCCGGCTATGATCACCATGATCCTCGATACGCTGATCCAGATCGCCCGTGAGGACGCCTGCCGCAAAGTCGGTATCAAGCTGCCGGAAGCTGGTAGCCTGGAACAGCTGTCTGAGCAGGCCCTGTTTGAGCTGGAATTCGAGCGCCTGCGCCACTACAAGCCCGTCTGGAACGGCGAAGACTCCTACCAAACGCTGACCGAAGAGAATGCCTGGCAGTTCTGGCAAGCTCGCGGTTACTTCGAGAAGCTCAGCCGTGGCCTGGCCACCGCAGCCCCGGAGTTGTTCCTGGACAAGATGTCCGAGGAGCAGCGTGCGAAAACCAAGGCATTCTGGGCCAAGTTCGACAAGGACACGGCACCGGTAGTTGATGATCAGCATGTGGTCTTGCAAAAGCAGCAGGTGCTGACGATCATCAAAGACGCCGACGCCAAGCCTACGCTTGATCGTGACTGGTGCTGCGTGTCTTGTGGCGCCTGGGCTCCGCACGATCATGCTGAGGCGCACGAGCACGAAGAAGGCTGTCAGGCTGTAATCGAGGCTCAGGCTCTCAGCAACTGGCGCCAGCGCCTGCGTGAACTGGTTGAAGTCCCACAAAACTCGAACCCAGCCACCGCAGCCCCTGAGCGTTAAGACCGAAGAAGGCTAAAATAGGAAGGTAGGCAATGATCGTAGACATACAGCGCCAAGGCAAAAATACCCTGATTGTCTTTAAGGAAAAAGACTTTACGAATTACAATGACATCTTGGGTATTGCCTGTGGGGTTGCGGCAGGAAATTACTGCTTCGAGGCTGGCTCATTGTTGAGTCCTGACTTTGTGCAGTTTATCGAAAACATAAAACCGCGAATCAAGTATGGAATCCTTATTGGTCATGACAACCACGGGAAGCCGTTGGTTCGCTGGGGTCGGCTTCAAGGCAATGTCTTAACATCTTCTCAGATGTAAGAAAAAGCAGTGAAAACCTGCCAATCGATTCCACTTCGATTCCCATGCCGTAAGATCAGTTTCTGAACACACAGCCCTGCCATGCAGGGCTTTTTCGGTAGCGGGATGCGGATTTCGTGTTCCAAACTCACAAGGGAATCCGTTTATGGGTCAGGCAAAAAATCGTGGTACGCGGGAGCAACGGGTAGCGGCTGCAGTTGAGGCGCGACCTACGAGTGCAAAGGTTCATGCGTTCATTAACGAGACGCGGATGGAAAGCGTAATTCTGCCAAAGTTTCCTTGTGCAGAATGCGGAAAGCTCATCACCGCTGATCAATCAAGAGATCAGGTGCTCTTGGTTCCGGTTCGGCATGGTGTCCAGTTCGGCGACTGCCAAAACTGTGGCGCAACCCATTTTGTAGTTTCGGCATCCACAAAGGCTGATTGCGTAGCTCTAGAACCTGTTTTTGCGGACATGAAGCGCTCGATGGGAATTTAAGAGAGGCTGCCTCCTCGCGGTGGTTTTTAGCGTGAAATGAACAATGAACAATGGAAAGCCAGTGTTCAGAAGCACCAGCCGAATTTTCAATAATTGTTAGGGTTTTTTAATGATCGCTCTACCGCCCCTGTCGTCCTTGATCCAGCGCACCAAGATCAGTTCCTGGAAGCATATTCCTGCTGAATTTGGAGATCGCTTCTTCTCTCTGGACGGCGGGCGGATTGCGCGAGGTGATCGCCTTACTTCAGATGAGCGCACCCCGGCGCTGTTGAGCAATGCCAAGTCGACGCTGGGGGATCTGATCCCTCGGACGTCTTGGGGATCCAGCCTGTCCAACCTGCTGACCTGGGACTCTTGGAATGCCCTTCGCAAGCCGCTGATTGCCCGTAACAACAACATCTGCGAGCTCTGCGGTTCAATGGCCCGTAGTCTTGATGTACACGAGGTCTGGAGCTACCACTATCCCGAGCGGGGAGTGGCTTTTCGCTCCAGCACCGGGCTGAAGGTCGGCGTTCAGCGCCTGGAAGGTCTGATGACGCTGTGTTCGGACTGCCATAAGTGCTTCCACCTTGGCCGAGCCCATATCGAAAATAAGTTTGATCAGGTCATGAAGCGCCTGATGGGACTTAACAACTGGGACAAGGCCCAGGCTGACAAGTATTACCAGATGGTCTCCAAGCGCTGGGACAAGTCGAACCAATACGCGTGGTTTCTGGATTTCTCGGGTGTCGACCATCCGGCTGGAGTCTTCGAGGTCAAACCGAGCTGGAGCCGGCCAAAGGGGGAGAGAGGGACGCTTGGGGCGGAGAACAAGTTCGGCCCGCCAAACTACACCGCGATTCTCAACCAAAGCTGGAAGATTTACGGGGAGACGGCTGTTGAACCCGCGCAGTCCTTCGAGCAAGTCGTCGAGCGACTCGATGTTCGAAAGCGTGCCTAAGCAGGCGAGCGTCGACCCGAAGTAAAAAACAGATTGGAGCATGACATGAACAATGGAGCACCCAGCGTGCCGGTGGCCGAGGACGTTAAGGAGGCACTGTATTTGAGTGCCAACGGAAAGACGGAGCAGGAGCGGGTACTTGCTTTGGCCTATTGGCTGGATCGACAAACCTTTCAGCCGGCTGCACTGAACTGTGCTGCCGAAACGCTTCGATCATATGTAGAGCGCTTTGGCACTCAAGACGACTCGGCACTGGCCATTGAGAACGCAACCCTACGTGCTCAGCTGGCTGGACGGGATGCGTTGCTGAGGCGAATTGCAGGACATCACATTGATGGAAACATACGCCCAACCGTCCGCGACTGCGTCAATGGTCTGCCGGACGTCCAGGACATTTACGGCTATTGCAACGAGATTGATGCCGAAATAGAGACCGTCCTGTCCGCAAGTGCAGAACCTGAGGAAAAAGCCCTGAACACTGAATTCAAGCACTTCGCGATTTGCGACACCTGCGCCGCTGAAACTTGTTGCCTAGAAATCGGCGATAACGAACACATTTGCAGTGGGTGCCATTCTGCACCGCAACAGAGGGCCGAGCGCGAAGCTGAATTGCAAAAGTACGCCGAAGCCCAGGCCACCATCGTTAAGCTTGAGGCTCGGATTGCAGAGCTGGAGCGTGGGCAGGTGAAGCCGTATGCCTATGAACACGAATGGGCGTCCTGGATAAGCACGGAAGGCCCAAAGGACTTCAAGGTCTGTATTGAGCGGGACATGCCGCCTCATTGGGCAATCGCCTCGGGTCAGGCCAAGAACATAAAGGCGCTTTACACCGTGCAGCCGGTTCCAGGCGCTGTTGCGTTGCCTGGAAGGGTGGACGAGGAGTATTTCGCGAAGCAAGGCTACAGCAAAGATTTGTGGGCGGATCTGGTAGAGACTCACAACGGAGTTATCGACGCCACCGCCGCGCTCAATGAGGTGAAAGCATGACTACAGAACGCGAACCATACCGCCGCGTGCCCAATGACTCCGACCGAATGAACCTGCCGGAAGGCATGACCTGTGGCGACTGCGTGCATTGCCGGCGTTGCACCATGATGTACGGCCACATCTCTGCAGACGAGGTGTGCGACTGGGCTCCGTCGCGGTTCTTGCAGACTGCCAGCCTAAAAACTGCCGCCATCCCTGAGAAATCGAAAGGTCAGAGCCATGAATGAGCAGGCGTTCAATGACCTCAAGCTTAAGTGCACTGAGGCTGGCCGGGCAGACAAAGCGGAAGGCATGCAGCTTGCGCCTTTCCAGTCCGAGCGCTTCAAAGCCTTTATCCACGGCCTGACCTACAGGCAACAACAGGTGATGGTCACTGAATATGCCGTGGGTTATCGAGGCTACAGGCTGGACATCAAAAAGCTCCCTGGCATGTTCGCTGACAAGGCTTATGCGCGAAACGGCAATCGTTGACCGCCTCCCAGGCAATCTTGGCCAGCTCAGCGACATTAACTGCCGTTCGAGCAGTGCTTAAGTGACCAGGATGGATGATCGCTCACGCCTTCCGAACTACACCGCGATCCTCAATCAAAAATGGAAGATCGCGGGGGCTGACGTCGAGCCTGAGATCATCTTCGAGTAGGCCATCTAAATTCTCAGTGCTTCGCGTGAAAACGCCAATTTTGATTTTTTTGAAAAAACGGATGAAATACTGTAAATCGGTGTCATATGATTCTTGTGCGGGCCAATTTCGGTGCTTCTGCAAAATAGGATATGAGGTTTTTTTTGGAAGTTTTTCTTGATAACTGCGTTGCTACAGAGTTGTTTCCGACTGAGTGGAATGCTAATTCCTATGATGTTTCTGAGGAGTACTACAGGTACGCCTGCGATGGAATTATTAAAGGGCTAACGTCTTACGGCAACTCGCTATCATGCGATGCAACCTTGTTTTATGAATACAACAAAGGGTCTGGAAAGGAACCGGTCTGGATTCATCGTGATATGAAATACACAGCGAAATGCGACCCATCAAAAATGTTAAAAACAAAGTCAGATTTTGAGTCGGTGCATTTTGATAATTTCAGCCTTTTCGATACATTGTTGAAGCAGATCGAGGCGTATCTCGGAGTAGATTTCGAGAATCAGACTCATGAGGAGATTGCAGATATCATCGGTAGAAGATTCAAGATGCCGAAATCTCATACTTACGAAATTTTCAACGCTCAGGGTCTGGCTGGCCGTGCAAAAATTACCGCACGACCCGTTAAATTCAATGGAAAGCTTGTTATAAATAATAACTTTAGGGTCTTTGATCTGGTTGAAGGATACTCTCAATCAGTGCGTGTTCAGGCTTTTATGACGTACATCTTGGCGTCGGTATATCTGCGGTTTAAGGGGGATTCGGTATTTCCTCTAAAGCCTACCGGGAAGAAACGAGATAGAAGAACGAGTCTAATAAATGATTTTTTGTACATATATTTCATAATGGATAGGCAATGCATATTTGTAACCAGCGATAGAGCCCTGGTGTTCAAAGCATCCGCAACCCTAAGGATGTTGAGAAAAAAAGATGTGATAATGCTTGAGCTCGATGCAAGGCGCTACATAACGATACAGGCGAAAAAACTAAAAAAATATGCTGCAAACCATGCAGTGGAACAGACCGCAACCACTTGACCCTATCACCGGATGGGGCTTCAACCTTCGGTCACGTGATTTTAGGTGGGCTTGTTGGTGTGCGTGATTCATAAGAATTGCCAAAATAGCAGGAAACGCTGGCAATTTATGGTATATGATTGCCGCCGTTTTTAAGAAAACCCCTGATTATTCACCGTGCAGCTGATGCGCCACGTCCCGAGAGGATCGGTGTTCGGCCTGCGCGGCTAACTGATTATTCGCATACAGGATTATCCCGGATGAAATCTCTTCTGCTCATGGGCCTGCTGTCGGCCCCGGCCCTTGCTTTGGCACCAGTTACTCCAGTCTCCGCCGCTGAAACTGCACCCAAGCGCGTTTTCATCGAGGCCAGCCTTGTATACAACGGCGAGGCCCCGGTGAAATTCAGCAACCCTGTGGTGTCTGGTGGGCGCTTTGAGGTCAAAGTCCTGGATGTCCCGGTGCGTTATATGGCCGAGAGCACCTGCGGTAGCGGGCTGTGCGAAGAGGTTTGGAAGGAAATGGAAGTCGGTCAGACGCTGGCCATCTCTCCGAAAATCCGGGCAGACGGCAAGATCGATGTTCGCACTGACTTCAGCATTCACAAAAAATCATCGGGGCGTCAGTTGAGCTCCGTACCACAGATGGAAATCGCCTATGAGGCGCATGACGCTGTGCTGACCACCGGTGAGAAGAGCCGAGTGGTGGTGCTCGATAAGCGAGCAATCGATGCTGGCGCCGTCCTGGAGTTGACCGTGAAGGTGATGGATTGACCCGCTTCGAGCAAATCCAAGGGATCCCGACCGCTGAGGTGGTCTCGCCTTTTGCCGGCGAAGAGGATAAGAGATTCCCAAAGCAGGGCAAGGCCGCGAAGCTGCTACTTAAGCGGCGGACGCTCCAGGCTCATCGCCGGCATCAAGCGCATTGCGCGAACCTGTCAGGCTGACAAGATCGGCAGCTCCGGCTGCCTGTAGGGGAGGATGTCGAGATGATCTTGCATCGAGAGAGAAACCACACACCGCTGGAAAAAGTCGTGCACGCCATGGGATTCCTGGTGTTGGCGGCACTGATGATCTCCGTAGTGCTGTTGCGGTGGACGGCGCTGGCCAGCATTTACGCTTACGAGCAGCTGAGTGCGTTGGCTGTTGGGTACTTGAACTCAGATCGGAACCACACGCCTGATCAACCTAAGCGTCTGGAGCCTCCACGCTGATGGGAACCAACATCTACGTGGCTATCGAGCAGCGCCAGGCTGACGGCTGGAAGTGCATTCACGCCGAGAATGAAGCCGATATCGACTGGGATCCGGAGGTCGTGACGCCTCTGAGCACCGTTTCCTGGCAGAGCTACGAGGTTTTCGGGTTCTTGGCCGGCGTAAGAGGCCGTACACTGAATGACGCGATTGCGCGGCGGCGAGGTCTACCCGACGACACGACTGAAGCGGCACTTAATGCGATGGCCCCCTATGCTGATTCTTCTGCTGGGGAGTCCGGGTATGGGGGATGGGCGCATCCAGCGCCAGCAGCAGCAACCCCGAACGAGCGTGCCCATGCAGACAGTGAGCGATATGGTTTTTCCTGGGTCGGCCTGAGCGAGCTTGTCGAATTCGATTACGACCAGGTGGTTACCTTAAAACAGGGGGCGACAAGCACCTATCGGAAAGAGCTTAGTCGAAGGTTTTTCGAGAACCTCAAAGCGTTGAAGGCAAGGGCGGAACACGGCGAAATCAGGCTCCTGTTTTGCTTTGATAGCTGATGAACGAAACAAGCTAGAAGGCCCGGCATTGCTGGGCTTTTTGCGTTTTGGAAGCACGAAAATAAATGGCCATTTAATTGCATTCTATTGGGTATAGTATTAATATACTTATATTGTCACTCACCACCAGCAAGGATTGTTGTTATGAGCAGCGCATTGGAACACGAGATACCTGAATTGCTTGAGACCGGCGAAGTCCTGTCTTGGATTCGTGACGTGTCTGGAGCTGACCTGGTATTCCCCGGTCACCCGGTTGTAATCGCCTGCGCAATCATCGCGCTGTACGGGGCTCTTCCTCCGGTGATTCGTGTTACCGAGCAAGGCTCTATGGAGGCCTTGGCCGATGGGCGCGTTCCTGGTACTGGTGATTGTGTCCGTGTTGCGCTGCACGCCTTGCAGAGTGGCGGTACCGTCAGTGAAATGCTTGATGAGATGCGCCGCTACTGGTCGAGAAGCCAGGCCGGTGGGCACATGGGGAACGTGGATCCGGGCATTGCCCAGGCCATGAAGCTCGAACCGTACTTTCGTGAAAACGTTGAGCCTTGGCTGGCCTTGAGCTCCAAGCCTCAATACTCTGGATCTGAACAAGGTAAGTCGCAATGAGTAGAGCACACACGCTCCCTGCTGAGCTGGAATCGCTGGTGACTGAAGTCACTGCTGCGCTGCGAATCGCTAGCGTCAAAAATTCTGACTTCGGCTCATCCGCCGTTCGTGAGCAGTGCCGTTTGATCGACCTGGCTGACGAGGCAAATGAGCCTCGAGCGCAGCAACCAGCGACCTACTCGCTGTACGGCATGCTTAAGGCATTTGCGATCTGTGCAGTGATCACCAACGAGCAGTTGGAAGGGTTTGGTGATCGGATTTACAGGCCGAAGCACCCAGCACAGCCTGAAATCAAGCCATTGAAAGAAATCAGGCACTGAGTTGTAAACTCAAAGTTGACTACTGAATCCCGGAGCTTCAAATGGCAATTCAAATGACTGGTACCGCACAAATTGTCGCCGACATGGCCGAAGAACTGCGGCGTCGAGCTACTGAGCTGGATCGCATTGCGACTGACATGCTGACTGAGAACGACCCCAAGATGGCGGTTGAGGCGTTGATGAGCGCTACCAATCTGGTCAACCTCAAGATCGACAAACTTGTTCTGCTGCCGATGAACCAAATGCTTCGCGAGATCGAATCGCTGAAAGCCCAGGTGCTGGCCAAGAACGAATCTGAGGGTTGAGCCTGCCGGGCTCACTTCTCGCAACCAGAACGTAGCCCTCACGGGCTACTCGTCATGTCGGGCGGTGGTGTAGCCCGTAGAGGTTACTTTTAGGAAAGTAGCCTCCAGAGGTTACAGCGAGGTCGAAATGGCAATTACTCAGGCCGAGAAGCGGCAGAACGCCAAAGAGTGCAAGCAGATAATCAAGGATATCGAGGTCATCTTGGCTACAAAAATGGCACAAAAACACCAGCGCGTGGAGCAGGTGAATCAGGTCATCCGTATTATCGCTGACCACGGTCGTCGCTTCTTTTACAACGCGGGCAATCAGACCTACGCCAGCATGCACATCGATAAGTTCGGCAAGATCTGGTTTGTCGATGACTACACCCAGAAGGCGATCCTGACCCAAAAGACTGCCTGGGGTGGGCGATGGAAGGGCTTCTCGAACGGCGGCACGCTACGCGCCCTGGTAGAGGCCTTCCGGGACTATATCCGCGATGGAATTCCCCTACCTCTTGGTTTCCTAGGCCCTGAGCGCTTCAACGACTCTAACGTCTGGGGTTACGACGAGCAGGGGATGAAGGCCGTTCGCGAGCAGGCCGGTGCGTTACCGGTGTTCAAGCAACCCGCCAGCCCGGTGGAGTCGCAGGATGCAAGCCACAACTCCGTTCATCAAGCTCAAGTGAAAACCGCCTAGTGGCCGATGTTATCGAACTCATGACCGTGTTCTCGGCAAGGCTCTACGGCGCACGTTCCAGGAAAAATCGGCAGCTCGCTGCATAGGATTTGACAGCCTGACAATTCATCGTTATGGTTTCTGTATGAATATACAGCTTCCAACCCGAACCACGACGATTCAGACACGCCTCCCGCGTGGTACTGACGTGTCCGTGATCGCCGCGTTGGACGCCTATGCCGAGCTCTATTCGCGCCTGGAGCGGGTCGCGATAGCGACCCGTTCAAAGGGTGAGAAGGTCGACAAAAACGCTTTCCTCAAGCAGAACGGCATCACCGGGCGGCAGTTCAATGCCCTGAGCCGTAATGCAGATGGCAAGATCGACTCGCAACTGAGCAACCTCGAACACTACATCGCCGAGTGCCGGGCCAAGATCGCCCGGCAAGCCAAGCGCATCGAGCAGAAACGCACCCTGCTGGACAGGGCTCTGTTGCCGGGCAGAAAGGCCCGGCTACTGGACAACATCCGCCAGCACCAGGTGCGCATTCAGCGCCTGCGGGCCCGCCAAGTCGACTTCGAGCGCCAGCTCGAGGCCAAGCGCCCGTCGATTTGCATGGGTAGCCGCAGGCTGTTCCGCCAGCAGTTCAACCTGGTCGAGAACGGCCTGACCAGCCACGCGGAGTGGCAGCACCTGTGGCGCCGGGAGCGCAGCAGCCAGTTCTTCGTACTCGGCTCCAAAGACGAGAACAGCGGCTGCCAGGGCTGCGTGCTGCTGCCGCAGGATGATGACCTGTACACTCTGAAAATCCGCCTACCGGACGCCTTGCAGGCCGAGCATGGCCAGTATTGCTACGTCACCGACGTAGCTTTCAGTCACGACCGCCGCTGGCTGGATGAAGCCTTGCAGTCGAATCGGCTGCGCAAGCAGCTGCAGGCGGACTACCGCCTGCTGGCCAAAGACCCTGAGTTTGTTGGGCCGTTGGACAAGGAATCGCGTTACCTGGAAGCGGCTGGCCAGGCCTTGAGCTATCGCTTCGTCCGCGACGAAAAACGTGGCTGGCGCGTGCTGATAACCACCGAACGCAGTGGCCAGACGATCACAACCGACCGGCGCAATGGCGCCATCGGCATTGACCTGAACAACCACCATCTGGCGGTGACCGAAGTCGACCGCAAGGGCAACAAGGTCGGCTGCGCCGACCTGGTGTTTCGCACTGACCATGATGTCACCAGCCCGCAAACCGCGACCGCGTTGCAACTGGCAGCGGTGCAGGTCGTGGCCCAGGCCAAGCTCACCGGCAAGCCGCTGGTGATCGAGGATCTCGATTTTCGGGTGAAAAAACAGAATTTGCAGAAGGGTCGGGCCGGCGACACCAAGCTGAACAAGGTGGTCAGCGCCCTGGTGTACCGAAAATTTCGCTCGACGTTGGAAACCCGCGCCTTCAAGGAAGGTGTGGAGGTGATCGTGGTCAACCCGGCGTACACTAGTTTCATCGGCAAATTGAAGTACCTGAACCAAACAGACAACAGCGTTCACTTGGCCGCAGGCCTTGTGATTGCTCGTCGCGGAATGGGTCTGAAAGACCGCCTGCCGCGCAAAAGTGTTGTACCTGTCATGCGTCGACCTTGCACTTTCCAGGCGCCAGAGGATGCCCGGAAAGACGAAGCCAAGTGTCTCAAAAAGGCCATGTCAGCGTACGGAAAGTGGTACACGTCAACGCGGGTTGAGGCCAGGAAACGGACAAAATTGTTCCGCCTCCAAATCTCAGCCAGCCTGGAACAAATTCCGTTCTAGGCGCAACGTGTCTCAGCCACCAGACCTCAAAGCGCGCTCGGAGGTCGACCTGAACAAACCGAAATGAGTAGGTTTGAACGGGATATTAGGAGCGGCCTACGAGATCGTGAAAGGCCGTTCGGTTCAAGATCCTTCATGAGTCTCGGCTGGCTAAATCCGATAGTGACCAATGTTGATGGTCGGGCGGGACGGATCGCAAGCGAGCGCCTGGTAGTCCTGTAAGGTCTGCGAACACCCTGTAGTACAAGCCAGTGGCGCGATCAGCTCGATAACCATCGTCGTAAACGTGGAGCGGATCAGCACCAAGGCTGGCTTTACTGTTTGGTGCCGCTCTGGTGTTTGTGAGAAGTGTGTGAGCGACATCGTGAGCGGAAAGCGCTAACCTTCATTTTTGGGTCATTCAGCGAAAGGAAATCTCATGAAGATCGAACCAAACACCGAATATCGCTTCAAGAAGAGCGGCAACCTGGTGATTACTGTCGAGCCAACCAACTACGGCGGAGAAGGTAACTGGGAAGTTGTTCGAAGCGACACCGGCAAGGAAATGATCGTGCACGGTGATGCTTTGGTTGCAAAAGACGATCCGAACTGGAGTGAGGGCTGAGATGGCCGAGGTTAAGGCAAATCTTGATCAGATGATGGATCTGATCAAGAGGCTGGATCCCCGTGATGGTGAAGTCATCGCCATTGCGATGGAGGAGATCGAACGTTCGCGCAAGCAGGCTAAAAATCTTCAGCACTACGGGAAGTGGTATCAATGGCTGCGGGATCGAATCGTTTTCCGCACCAACTGGAGCGACGATAAGCGAACCTTTCTGGACATCACCGGGTCGACCTTCCTCCTGGGAAGCCATTTAAACAAAACACATGACTCAGTCGATGATTGGGTAAAAGAAGCCATGAAGGCTGAACAGAAATGGGGCAAGGGCAAGAAGTAATGGCAATTAATGACAACCAACATGTGATCCTGTCTGGCACTCAGCTCAATGCTGAGGTGGCCGGCATCATCAACGAGATCACGTTGGATATCCCGGTCAATGATGGGCGTACACCGCATGCATGGCTGGTCTCGCCGGCGCTCGCAGAACGCCTTGCTACCGTGGCCGACAGCTACGAATTCCCCATCCGGCCCCTGGCGGACTCGATCATGCGTATCGATCCAAAGCGGCTGGGTGAAGAGGTGAGGGCGCTGAGCCCTGAGTACGAAGACGGCGAACTGGTCGGTTACCTGTTCAGTCACTTCCTCATGATCCGAATCCATTGCCTGGCACGCGCTACCTCCAGGCCCACTGTTGCCTTTGCCGATATGTCCGGAACCCCTGACGATGAGCTCTACGAAGCCATCGACCAGGCCGTTATGAACCCTACCGAGAACAAGCAAATGACCCCGAACCTGAAGACAGTTGGTGAATCCGAAGAAGAGCTGATGGCAGCCTTCGAGAATCACGTGGCCACCGAGAACCTGGGTTGCCCGCTGGGCCGACGCGATGGGAAGTCGGGTTATCAGGCCCTGGAGACCGATTGCTTGTTCGAAGGCTTCAAGATTGCCCTGGGAGTCCTGCGCAAGGATCTGGCAGAAAACCCGGCTGAAGCGCCAGCAGTTGATGCGGATAACCGCATCAAGAAGCTGATTGAGATGGTTTCGGCGCAGCTGAAGGTTGGCCAGGCTGCGCTCGATGCTTCAGCAACGCGTCACTGAGCTGGTTTTTGGCGGCGTGCTTGTGCGTAAGCAGACGCTTTAGCGAGCAGCGCACCACCTGCCACGTAGGAAGTGATCGCGCCCACTGAGATGAACAAGGCTACGCCCAGAATCTGATAGGTGAGCTGCACTGAGTCTGCGAAGGTTTCCAGGCTTGGGAGGCAGTCCATAACCTGAATCCCGAACGCCACGCTGCACAGAATGGAAGCAAAGAAGGGGATGCACCCGATGCAGTCCCACAGAATCGTTTTCCGTGCAGCTGCAAGCTGTGTGAGTGCGCACGTTAGTGTCGCAAGAAACAAATAGCCAATAATGGCGAGCATTGCTGTACTTCCTGGTGGTTTGCCGGTGGTTGATGGGTCAGGCGTTCTTGTTGGGCTTCTTACGATAGTTGCGCAGGAAGAGGTAGACTGAAAAGCCAATCGCCAGTGGTATGCCGATGTAGAAGCAGGCAGCGCCGGCCCAGCCATAGCGATCTATCAGCTGGCTCGGGTCAGGTTTGGTGATAAATCTGAGCAGCAATTCACCGAGTAGAGTCAGCATTCGCTTTTCCTCAAAGCATTTTTTGCGAATATAGCCGAATAATTGTCAGGCGACTATCCTCCCTCCCAGAAACAGAAAACCCGCCAACGGCGGGTTTTGTCGTGCTGCGTGCCGATTAAGCTGCGGCGGCAGGTGCAACCTGGTCTGCTTTCGACTTGATCACGTGCTCGGACATGAGGAACACGCCGCGATAGAAGGCTGCGCCGGTGAAGAACGTGGCCACGGAGCTGAAGGCGAACAGGATGGCAAACGGCATGTAGACGGACGAATCCACGCCCCAATCCCCGACGTTCAGCAGGATCTGACCGAAGACGAAGAAGATGGCCAAGGCCAGGCCCATCAGCGCGGTACCGAAGTTCTTGCTGTAGTTGCGATTGTAGCTCATGAGTTTTTTCCTCATTGTTGGTCTTATTTTAAGGCCAGGTTACCAATGAGCTGTTGCCAATGGAACAGTTACGGAAACTATTCTTAGTTTGCGGCGCAGGCATCAAAAAACAACGTCGTACAAGTCCTTACCTTCAAGCTCCCATTGAACTACTTGTTCAACGCTGTAGTGCTTGATCAGCTGCTGCCGATGCTCCCGGTATTTCAATACCGCGTATTCGGCACGCGAGAGCATCAGCTCAGCGCCGTGGTTTGCCAAGATGTCCCCAATCGCTGAGCCCCAGGTATCACGGGATGGAGCTTCCTGATACGTCTCGTCTCGTCCGGCAATGATCGATTCGCCAACCTCGCAAACCATCAGCTCTCCGACCACATCGCGGATCTCATAAACGGTGTTTGGTTTGAAATTATGGGAGCGGAAAGAGGCCCCTATAATCAAGCCGTCCTTATCATCGCATCCACGAAAGATGAATCGACCTACTGCTTTCATCAGGTTGTTCCCCCCTTGTTGACTAGAGCATGAATTCGGAGAGATCTGTATCCCGCTTATACATCCCAGCGGCAACGATGAAGATCCCATAAGGCGGGATTATCAGGCTGAAAAATGACTTTTTGTAGTGTGATTTGTAGCAGTTGTACACGACCGAAGTGACCCACAGGTAAATGGCGGTCAAAGTGAGCAAAACACTTGCAACGAAGAGCAAAAAATCGAGAAATCCGGTTGGCATATTTTTACCTTTGAAGAATCCAACGCAAAGGAAAACGAGGATTGAGCAGGCCGTTTAAGCTGGTCAACCCCCAGTTTCAGGGAATAGGTGAATCAATCAAACATAGGCGCTCGGTCAGAGCTTCCAGCTCGCCGAGCGAAACAGCGACTCAGCGGCACTGCGGGCGGGCTCAATGCGAATGCCGGTGGGTGCCTGAGGCTGGCCATAGCGGTTGCTCAGGAATTGGTAGGCCATCAGCAGTAGACCTGCCACCGGTACCAGGAAGCAAAGGAGACCTCGCAGCATCTTCCCTTGTTGAAACGCCCAGATGAACGAGCCGTACCAGGTGACCGCAAGAACCCACAACAGCGCAGCCACAACAGCATAGGAAGCCAACTGGCCAAAAGTCGCCATGGCTTCAAACAACATTTGCATCTTTCGAATCCTTCTCATCGGGCGAGTGCCCGGCACATAAATTAGTTTTGCTGGCCCATCAGCTGCTGGAGCAGGCCTTGGGGTTGAACGGAACCGAGCGGCGCATCGAGAACCTCGGTCTTCTGCTCAGAACTCTTCAGGAACGACATGACCTCATCGTGGAAAGCATTGAGCTTGTCGGCGAGCTTGGTGAGCATGGCGATCTGGGTGTCGGAGAATGGTACCACCAACAGGTTAGATTCGCTCTCCGCCAATCGGAAGGATCTATCTTGCGGGTTCTGGTGATTGGCTTTGTCGAGGTGGAACGACTTCGACTGATCCAGTTCGCCGTTGGCTTTGGCCAGGTAGTACTGACGACCAAAACGGTAGGCCACCAGGAATTCGAGGTAGTAGGCCGAAGTGTTCATGGCGTGGGTGCTGCAATCGCCACGGATCCCTTGGATCAGCTGTGCCTCTTCCTGAAACTTGGTCAGGCCTTTGATGACAATGACCTTCTCACCAGCCGATTGCAGCAGGCGGTACTGGCGGTACAAGGCCTTGGCCATCCCGAACGGGGAGTCCGGTACATCCTTGTTAAAGGAGTTGCGGATCTCTTCGATGGTGTCGAACTGCAGACCCACGTTACGCGTTTCGCCGGCAACCGCATTGTGCGGATAGGCTTCAACGCATTTGCGGAAGCGGTCGAATAACTCCTGGTCGACCTTAAGTTCAATGAAGTCCATGTCGCGCAAGAATCGCTTGTCGAGCAGGACGACGAACTTCTCGTTCTTCGTGTCGTAGAAAATGGGTGTTTGCTGGGAATGAACCAGCTTCTCTGCGCAAAGACCGTGGCGGTGCACCAGGCTCATCGGCAGCAGGCTGTTCAGCATCAGGGTCTTGATGATCTTCAGGCCGGTGACCTTGGTCGAGGCGAACTGCAGGACATGATCACGCGCAGTCGTTTCGGATTCCGAGGTGAAGTTGCCGGTGACGGTGCTGCCGTCTTGAGCGGTTCGAGTCACTTTCCCATTGGGATCGCGAAACATGTGCAGCAAAACGTCGTCGCGAGGCGTGGCACCAAGGACGTCCGTGTAAGTGTCGTTGTCTAGTTTGTCGTAGGGAACTGGCATGGTCATGAATCCGGATAGATATTGATAGGATTATGCCATACTTTAGAAATCTGTCAATTAATGGCTATTGTGGCTGTTGCAAATTCAACTTGGCTCTGTAAAAATCACCCCACGTCGTAAGCTTCCTGTGAAGGGCCGACGCTACGGCTTTACTACCCGAAGCGTCACAAACGAACCGCCTAAATGGCGGTTTTTTTGTGGGCGAAACTCTCTCATTACCCCTGGTCACAGTGCTACATACCCGCAAGGCCCCAAAAATCAAGGGCTGGCGGACTGAATTCGATTGACAATGCATTGCATATGTTTAGGATAATCAAGAACTTGCACCCCTCCGTTTCGGCAACTCAAAAATGTACACAAGTTTGATCAGCGACACTCTTTGGCTTGTTGCGCGTGTGGCTATGTCGCGCCGCGAATTTGAGCGCCTCATGAAGTTGCCTGGAATTGGAATGGACAGGTTCGTGAAGCCGGCTTTCAAAGTGACCGTAGATGCACCTGTGCCGCGCCTTGCACAACTGTCGATGCCGCCGTTTGATCGGGCATTTGTAGGGGTGGGCGTTGCTGAGAGAGGAGTCGGTATTCCCAGCCCGCTGGGCTAGTTTTTGTCTTCTGCTGATCGATTGGTTCCAACCTAAAAACAACCAGACCTTTAACCAATTTCACCATAGACTTCACCGCCATGATCCGCAAAATCGGCTTAGTAGTAGGGCTTATCTGTATTCTTGTCGGTTGCCAGGGTCAAAAATACCTCCCGGAGAGCTTTTCTGTTCCGGTTATCCAGCTGGCGCCGCTGACGCAACCTCCGGTCGATGAGGCGAGCTTCCTGGGCGCTGCCTGTGAGGCTGATGAGCCGAGCCATGTAATCGAGCGCGACAGCCGTTTCCGGTCATGCATAGACGGCACCTGGAAACAGGTCGGCAAAGAGGAGCTCGAGTCCCGCGTGGTGACATACACCATCCCTCATGTTGAGCTGGTAGGCGCAGTGCCCGTGGGGCTTGGTGCTGGGGCGAAATACGGCCAATGCCTGTACTCCATCAGCTACACCTCCGACTTCATGGAGCGCCAGTTCGTCGATAAGGTCATCAAGCTCGAATACGATTGGGTTGTGAAGATCGCTGTGAGACAGGATAAGCCTGCGGCTACCGCCGTTGACTGCGAAATCCAAACCAGCGAAGCTGCCTTGGCCGTGATCCAACAAAACTGGAATATTGACGCAGATAGCCAGAGAATCCTTGGCCGCAAGCGTAGTGACGGGTTCCAGCTGAACTAATACCGAGGTGCAGTGTGTCGAGAACAACGAAATTTTTAGCGATCCCCATGGTAGTTGCCCTGGGCGGCTGCAGCGTACAACCGCCTGAAACGGCGCCAACCTTTACCCCTTTGGTTTACACGCAGCACACGGTTGAAGAGGGCGTCTGTGAGAAGGTGACGCAGGTGGTTACCTCGTTTGATCAGTTCGGCACCGAGGATAGCGGTTTTATCTCGGTTCCGAACATACGCACGACCATTGTCCCGGCGCCGTGTGATGTAACCTCCAAACCGTATGCGCAGCCAGGCACCATGCGAATGGTACCTGTGGATCAGGCTCCAGTTGAGGTGCAAGGCCAATGAACAAGCCGAGCTCTGAAGATCTGCCAGGGCTGATTTACGCTCTGGATCTGCTCCGTGAAGGCCCTGGACTCGGCGATAACGGCGCGTTCGGCGGTAGGCTGAGACAAGCCATCGAGCAGGCTGAAGCGGCCTATGGGCGAGAGCACAGAAGCTCGCCGCCTATCGACTACCCAGAAGGTGCTCCAGAGTCGGCATCAGCCACGTTGGCAGGCAAGCCGTTCGAAAGTATTGATGGGATCCCGTTACCGCGCTGGCGCGTTCGTTTGATCAAGATAGCTCGTAGCGAGTTTGTGACCGGGTTGCTTAAGGCACATGGTCATTTACCGGTGCCTTTCAGGGTTGCGATCCTGCTGCTCCAGGCCACGTTGCTGGGTGTTGTTCTTGTTTCCGTGATTGGATCGGCATTCAAATAATCTGATTTGTTAGCGGTGCCGGCGCTGGAATCTAACCACCAGCCTGGGCCAATTTTGAGGAAATCCCCATGGAGGAAGTAGTGTCCGAATCTAAGAACCAATGCTCGTCAGCCGTAAACGCCCTGCAAGTGCTTGGGGCTGTAGTCGCAGCCATTATCGTGTTGAGTGCTTTCGTCTACTTTGCGTGCATGAAGACGGTTGCGGTGGAGGAAGGCTGGGCGGTTGTGCTGATCGATAAGCCTTACCTCTTTGGTCGTGAGGGAGTAAGGCCGGAAGCGATCAAGACCGGTACGGTCACCGTCTGGAAGTCGACAAAAGTCGTCTCGATCAATATGGGTCAGCTCCAGAGCAACTTCCGCACTGACTATGTTCGTGCGAAAGACCTTGGCCGGGAACCACGTTCATATCGCAGCGACGACTTCGATGTCTCGGTTGATATCCGTGCTCAGATCACAGATCCGATCATCTACGCTCAAGACAGTTCGAAGGACTGGTTCGTAGGAAATATGGATTCCACCTTCAGGGACAGGGTCGTACAGGAATACGCGGCTTATACGCGTGCTCAGATAAATGACTTCCCCACGTTTTCCAAGAAGGTGAACGCGAGTTTGCTTCAGGCGTTTAACGAAGAGCTTCGCAAAGCCGGCGTTCCGGTTACTGTGCTGGATGTCAGGGTGAAGCCTCAGCCTGAAGTGCTGTAAAGCAGGCGCGGTTTGCCGAGTTGAAACAATTTGAGTATATTGACAGGCCCTAGCATAAGGGCCTGTCTTGTTTTCAGGCCCGGCATTCTCCACTGACAGGAAGGCATTGATGGATTCCGTAACTGATAACGTCGAAAAACAAGCTCCTGAGTTAGTCCCGCTGGTCAAGGCGGTGCGACTGACGCTGAAGAAGCACAACCTGGAAGCTCACACCGCTCGCGTAGTGCTGGTGCTGGACATTTCTGGCTCGATGGATCACCTGTACAAAAAACGCAAGGTTCACGATCTTGTGGCCCAAACAATGGCACTTGGACTCCAGTTCGACGACGATGGTGAAATTGATGTCTTCGCCTTTGGTGGACAATGCCATTATATTGGCGAATACGGGCTGTCCAATTACAAGCAGTGCGTCGACGACATCTTGAGCCGTCACTCCCTGGAACACACCACTGCCTACGAAAAGCCTCTGCAGGCGCTCATCGACAAGTACGGTGACAGCGATCTGCCGGTTTACGTGCAGTTCGTAACCGATGGCGAAACCAACAACCCTGACCGTGTTGAGCAGGTAATGCGTGAGCTTTCGAAGCTCCCGGTGTTCGTGCAGTACATGGGTTTGGGCGTTGATGTCCGTCCTGATCCTGTTGAAGAATCGTCCACGGCTGTGCAAGCCGAGCCAGTGAAGAAGGGCTGGCTGTCCAAACTTTTTGGTGGGAGTTCTTCCGAGCCACAAGCCGCTGCCAAGCCAACTCCATCCCGCCGAGCGACTTCGGACGGCTTCAAATTCCTCATCGGCCTGGACAACCTCAAAGGTCGCAAGGTCGACAACGCCAGCTTCTTCGCCGTCGAAGATCCGGCCACCGTACCGTCGAGCGAGATGTATCGCTTGCTGATGATCGAATACCCGCAGTGGCTGAAAGACGCCAGGGCGGCTGGCATTTTGCGTTGATCGTTCGCAAGTAAACAAAGGGGCCTTCGGGCCTCTTTTTTTGTCTAAAAATAAGCCATCAGGAAGCCATCATGCGTCTGAAACAGCTGCACGACTATCTCGGTAAACTCTTAGCCGCTGGCGTCGACCCGAACAAAATCGTGTGTATCCACGGGCGCACTGAAGGGACGGGCGTCGAAGAGCTGTCTGAAGTGAGCAGCGCCAGGTTGGTCACCGGGCCATTCCTGGGCGACCCATTGCCAAAGATGCCGGCTTACCTGGCCGGCAACGAGCAGGTTCTTCTGCTGCGAACGTTTACCCTGAATTACGACAAGCACTTCGGGGCTACTGGAGTTGATGTCGAGCGCTTGCCTACCAGGGATCCAGAGAAGTCCTGGCCATACGGTTATGGGGTCACCTGCCCGGATCCGAGCTGCCAAGACAACCCACACCCTTGCGTTACTCCGAACGGCTGCCCGCCGCCGAAAGCGCGCCCTGGGCTTCAACATGACGAGATTGATCTGAAAGCAGCGCTTAAACCAGCTTTTGAAGCTGGCCAGGGTGTCATCCAGATTGGCAAGAAAATGTCCGATGAGGATGTGGGGCTCTTTGTGCGGATGGGCTTGCAGCTCAGCAAGGGGCACTTGGTGCAGGTGGTAAGTGCCGAAGTCCCGTCACTACCTTTCCTCGAAGCCTTGACCACCGATGCCGAGCGTTACCGCTGGCTGCGCAACCCTGATTTTTACCAGCCTGACGACATCCTGGGCCCTGACGGCACCATCATTGTCGGTTGCATGGGGCACGATGAGGCGTTGAGCCTTGAAGAGCTCGACAAGGCTATTGATGTCAAACGCCTGGGCAACGCGGGTTGAACATCCCACAGGCTGTGCCGGTCACAAGGCGCAATAGCGGCGACTATCACAGCCACTTTAAGGCGGCTCGGGAGGGTGAGCGGCGCAAGTTTGATGGCTTTGTCGCCCAGTTCAATGGGCGCCAGGCTGATCTTGACCGCACAATGCATGATGCGGCGAAGTACCTGCTTGCCACCCGGCTCTTCAAGAACAATCAGATGTCCTTCAGTGGGCCGGACTTGATGGCTGCGAAGCAATTCCTCCGGGATATGTTTGGTCATAACGGCCTGTATGCGAACGTTCGCATCGATGAGATCGCCTTCAAGCCTTGCGAGATTCTCTGGGCGCCACTGATGCACCTGGTTGCCGCCGACAGAACCTGTGCGCTGGCGCTGCAAAAGCCACTTTTCACCTACTTGGGCCGGTTGCAGCTCGAAGACGATACTCCGGTAGGTAAGGCGGAGTTGGCCAGGCTTAACCTCAACATGACGCTTATCTCTACGCGGCTTGGAAAGGTCGATCACGAGAGTCTTATGGAGGAGGCCAGGGAGCAGTTCTGCGATTACATGCTGGGTCACAAGACCCTGCCGATACTTTTGCCTGCTGGCCGGCTTGAGCGTTTGGAGTCCTGGGGCGTTTCCCTGGCGAATGTAGCCGATAGGGCCATCGAGGGGATGGTCGACTCGCAACCGTATCCGGCGATGCTCAGGACGATGACCGAGTCGTTGAATCAGCTGCTGGCCAAAGTGTGCCAGGCGGGGGATCTACTTGATGGCGAACGCTTCGAGCTGGCGCTACTGAGGACTGGTCTCAATACCTACCTGATGCGCCAGTGGGACAGGGAGGAGATCAAGGGCTTGCTGGGGGAGGGAGTCGTGGATTGCCGCCAGGTGCTATCGGTTGACCAATGGGTCGCTGTCTTGGATCTGACTGCTTCCGACCAAGCGCCTGAGAGCGTGCTGGAGGCGCTTCAGGCGTTTCCCTCAGCAGATACTCTCGAAGCTATCCAAAAGGCCTTCTGGCCTGAGCATAGGTCGCGCCTGATACGGTTATGTGGTTTGGAGGGGGAGGTGCCTCGCCAAGAGATGCTTCACCTGGACGGCAAGGCATTCATGAACGATCTTGGCGTGTAGCTGGGCTTAACGGTCGCGGTCAGCTTCCGGGTATTCCTCTTCATCATCCTCGGCGGTCACGAACTCGGCCACCTCCTGGAGAAATCTCTGGGTTGCGTGGCGGTCTTCCTGGGTGCGGGCTCGATACACCACGTAACCTGAGTCTTCGTAGTCTTTCTTCATGTTTTCCAGCGCCAGCTCGGCGTCTTGCTCTGTCTGGTGGGGGCCAGAATCCTTGTGCAGCTGGTGGGAAATTGTCGCGTTGGTGTAGATGAAGAACCAATCATTGTTGCGGCTCGACTGGATGGGGCCTAGAACGGCAACATTTGGGAAAGCTGGCATGGGAAGTTTCGTCCTGCTGGCTGGTGGTAGGGATTGTGGTTTGACTTAAGGTCTAAGCGTTTGTGGAACCGCTGGCTCCCCGGCAATAATAGGGAATTCTTTGATTTTTTGAAGCCCCTTTATGACCACCGAAACAGAACCACCGTTGCCCAAAATCGATAAGGGCATGGGCAAATACCTTGCTTCCTGCCTTGAATTGGCAAAGTGGAGGGCCAAAAGTCTCAGGGAATCCTCATACCCGAGCGATGAGGATCGCCAGGCTGCCGTAAACCTGGCTGCCCAGCGGATGATGTCCACAGCCTTTGACTTCGACAAGACTGATGATCATCGAAGCATCGCCAGCCTCGTCAATATCCGAAAGTTCCTGGGGAATCTGTTCTTACCGGGTGGTGTCTTTGAAGATGCCAGGATAAGCCACTCTGGCTACACGAAGAGCGAGCTATGGCTGGCGCCGATGTTACACCTGACACTGAGCGACCCAGGGGGTATGGCCGGCGTGCACGAGATTTCGGTGTACAGGGTTGGGAGGATCTACTTGGCTGATGACCCGGCAGACAAAACCACCGTGGCTTGGTTGCTTGAGCGTGACCTGCGTCTGCTGGCGAGTGAGCTTGGGGCTGTCGAGCACAAGGCATTCATCACTGATGTGATGTCGAATTACGACAAAATCGCAGACGGCTATGCCGCGCTAGAAGCCATTGCTGATGCCGGTGGTCTTTACACGGTTACGTGCTGGGGCGTCGACATTGATGCCTTGTCGAAGAGCGTTACCAAGAACATGCATGAGTGTAAGGCCAGGCCACCGATGTATAAGAAAATGGTGGACGTGTTCTTCGGCATGATGACTTACCTTCAGGGGCTGGGGGTCATCACTCCAGAGGAGGCCACGAACCGGAAGGGGCTGCTTCTGCAAGCAGGCCTTGAAGCCTGTGGCCGGCTAAAGCTGAAGGACGATCCGAATTGGAAAGAGCTCTTTTCCCGTGTGATTGACTGCGCCAACCAGCCACTGTCTCCACGTCAAAGCCTTTGCTTCCTGCGGTTTGCGCCACCTGGCCCTGATTATGATCGGGTTATGGCCGACTTGAAGGCCATGCCGGCTAAAGACCTGATGAAGGCCATCAAGCGCGATTACGACCAGGCTGAGCAATCGCCGGTGATACGCCTGCTGGGCATCGAAAAACAGCTCAACCCAGCCGCAATGTTCCGTCTGGACGGTTCCGCATTCATTCAAGAATTAGGGGTTTGATATGACTAACTACCTCGGCCTCGACCCTGAGTTCCTGGCGAAAAAGAAAAGGCTCAAAATCGACGACTACTACGACCTGCTGGTAAACCTGCAGATTCGTCAGAAAGCGAATTTGGAGCAGGTGTACGAGCCGGGTGAAGTGGCTGAAAAGATGCGCTCTGCCGGCAGAGAGCTGCTTTACGACATCTACGACTACGAGGATCCGAGTGATCCTGGCCCTGACGTGTACCTCAACAAAGGCCTGGAGCTATTGCGCAAGCTTTACCTGCCTGGCGGGCCGTTGCATGACACTCCAATGACGCCTGTGTGGTACATCCCAAAGGAAGGCGTTGTGAAATACGCCCCGCTTGTTCATCTTGTGATGACGGAGCCTCAGCATTTTGGGCACCTTCAGGACGCGGTATTCGAGACCCTGATGACCGCCATCCTCTGGAAGAGGGCTCTGGCCAAAGGCGTCGGAAAACACATTAAGGCAATGGGGGGTAAGGAGGCGTCTGTACAGTACACTGAGCTCATCGAGCACCTGTGCAAAAACACCCACAAGTACGTCAACTCGTACTCAAGCGTGGCGGGCGTGCAGGATCTCGGTGGCCTGCAATGGCTTAAGGATAGAGGGGCGGACATTCCAAAATGCCTTGATCGCTTCCTCGATGGGATCGAAACCACTGAAGCAAATAACAAGTCCTTTGGCCAGATGTTCCGCGTCACCATGGACTGCATCAACGAGCTTGAGTCGACCGGGCAACTAAGCCCTGAGGATGCCAAGCTCAAGCGTGGTTCAGTGCTGATCGGTGCCCTGGAGGTCTCAGGGAGACAGAAGGCTCGAGATGCCGAGTTCTGGCGCCCGATCATCAAAGAAGCGATGAGCAACAGCTCGGCACAACCAGATGCCCGGCAGATATTGAGTTACGCCTTCTGCACACCCGATACGGAAGTGGACAAGGCGCTCTGCCTGCGTTTGTGCCAGGATCAAGTTGCAGAGGTGAAAAAGGTCATCAAGCGCGACTTTGGAGGGGAGGCGGGTTATCGAGTCGTCGTGTCTGCTGGTATTGAGAGCCTCTTCAAGCCAAACGAACTTTATGTGTTGATGGGTAAGACCTTCACCGCCGAACTGGGGGTTTGACGAAAAATGACTAACTTTGTGCCGCTCCCCGCTGCCGAGCACTCGCGCAGGCTGAATGACCTGGGGCTCAGGGCTCTCAACATTGGGAACACGCTCAAGCGCGCTCCTGATGCGTTGGCGCATCGCGATATGCTGATGGACTACCTCAAAGGGGATGATGAAGAGCTGGCGAGGTTGTTCCCAAGGGGGAGCAAGGATTTCGACGAGCAGTGGAGGGGCTCCGGCATGATGGTGCTCATGTCCTACTCCGGGATTCCCCAGGACAAGCTCTCGACTCTTCTGATCGACGAAACCATCACTGAGCTGTTCACAGGGAAGGGGATGTTTGCGCCGTACGTGAGTGAGACCCCGGTCAGGATCAATCCGCCCGTTCCCAAATTGTTGGCGCCGCTTTACCGGATCGTTTTGAATGATCCTGCGACATTCGAACACTGGCGTTATCCCGTCATGCACGCTGTGTCGCGGCTGGTGCTACAGAATGGCCACGGCTTGGACTCGTTCCTCGACAGCCTGCAAGAGCTTGAGAAGGCCGGTCGTGGCCCGATCTACGTTGATCTGCTGCATGACATCGCGAGCGAAGTGCTCAATGGGATTGCCTACAACATTCCGGAAGAAGTCGTCCAGGCAGGCGGAGTGGAGGCGTTACTCCGTACCGGGGTCGATCTGGTCGCGCTTCACGATGAGTACCAGGAAGCCCTTCGGCTCAACAGCCATGCGCCAAAGTCATTCCCTGCGATGTATCAGCTTACAAAGGGCATTATCGGACATCTCGCCGACAAGGGGATAATTGAGGATGATCTGCGTGATTACTATCTTCAAGTGTTAGCGACCAACACTCTCGCCGAACTTAGAAGGCGTGATCCTGCAGGAAAAGTCGACAGTAATTTCTGGTCTGGGGTGCTGACAGAGATTGGCGGTGATCTTGTTATTGAAAAGCTGACCCTGGGTGACCTCGTTATTCTTGGAAAACATGCGAATGCAACCGACAAGTTGTTTGAGGCAGAGCTGCCAAATAACTTCGTTCCTGATGCCTTCAAGAAGAAAATCACCGACAGTTTTACGGAAGAGGATCGGTACGAAATGGTTCTGAAACTGCGGGCGGAGCATCTATACACAGAACCTGAAATGCTCAGGATCCGTGGATCGAAATTTCAAGCTGAACTGGGTGTTTGATCGACAACACCGCCAAGGCCCTTTGGCGGTGAATCGGCCCTAGTGTTTCTTGGCCAGTGCGGCGAGGTTGGCCCTACGGGCGGCCTCTTCAGCCTGCTTGGCGTTGAAGACGTCCACGATTTCGACGGCTGTCTTGCCGTTGATGGTCTTGAGCAGATCGAGCATGCGCACCCTGGCAATGGTCTGAGTCAGCACCAGCATCTGAATGGAGCTCTCAAACTGTTCGCGCTCTTCCCGGCTTAGGGCGCTTTTCAGACGATCTATTTCCATCCCCAATTGCGTGTTAGGCCCATATATCTGGGCGTAAATCTCGTCGGAGAAGATGTATTCGTCATTCTTCCTTTCCAGACCCTGGATGGTGGAAGCGATCTGCAACTTTGGCTCTCTTGCTCGGTTAATATCAAGGCATCCAGTCATCAGGAGCATGAGAAGCACAGAAATTAGTACCCTTGCACTAAACATCATCTGGCCTATCGGTTGGATTTTTGAATTGCGCGATTCTAACAATGTCTTTACTTAATATCCCTAGCTAATTGTTATTAATTGTCAGAAATAATTTGTGTACTGAACTACTTAATTTAAGCAAATGCACTGATCGTCGGACAACACATTCATTTGGATGGCTTAACACCCAATAAAATATGCGAACGACCCTGTTTGACGCTTTGTCAATTGTTGTGTATTGTTTGTGAAAATTTGTCGAGAGGACACGTCCCTCCGGCCAAAATCTGCTTGGAGCGACCTATGGCTGTCATGTGTAACTGCGCAGAGTGCGGGGGAGATGACCTCTACCAGCCGTGCGACAACAAGCTGCTGGAGATCCAGGGCGACATCGCCAAGCTCAAGAGGCGCCAGGTTTGGCTGATCGGACTGGCCTTCGTTCTGGTTGGCGCTGGCTTGCTGATTGCGTTTTAAAAGGTTCGTACTTTCAGCACCAGGTGCTGGCTCAAGAGGTTTGGAACGATTGGGGTGTATTGGCTGTGGAATTGGAAGATCACATTCGAAAGCTGGCCGTCGAAGGCCATAGCAAGTCAGCGGCTGCTGAGCAGCTTGGCATCCCACTTACCAGACTGCAGCTCATGCTAGATGTATTGCCTGATGTGGAATGGCCGAAAACCCGGACACCTCTGACGGCAGAGACAGCCGAGTTAATCGAAAAGCTATGCAAGCGTGGCCACAGTCGAGCGGAAACCGCCAAGATTCTCGGAATCCCTGAAAACAGGTTTAGGAGGCTTATCGAGCGCCTTCCAGATTTGAACTGGCCTACCAGGTCTTTGACTCGGATTGAATGCGATAGGGCTAGGGCAGAGTCCAAGGCCTTTGGATACGTTGAGCAAAATCGTCAACGCGCTTTAGAGGCCCGCAGGGAAAGTGCCAAAAGGACAGTCAGGGGCGTTTCAGGAAGTATCCCAGAGCTTCTCGCCCACTTCAAAATTGACGTGTCGCCCTCAACGATCCGGCGCCGGCTGGCGGAAGGGAAGACGATTGAAGAGGCGCTATTCGCCAAGACTGCCCCGCGCAGGCCGAAAATTAGAGATTGGTACGTCGGCTCGGTGCTTAAGTCAGGCCCGTACTACCAAGTCCCACGTAGCGCATAGCCGACAGATCTAAAAAGCAAATCTGTCCGGAAGCGGATAGCACCTCTAGTGAGACGCTGCGACACTGCGATTTTCCGGAAGCTTTCTGAATGAAGTCCATGATCGCATTGTTTGCAAGCGCGCTACTGGCCACCTCAATGCCAAATCAGGCACATGCCGATGACATGTCCGATGCCTTCCTTCGGAGTATCAGGACGGATCCTCTATCTGCATCCACAGTGGATTCGTGCGCAGACATGTCGCTCGCAAACTCTAGAAGAAAGCACCTCGAATCGATTGGCCAAACAGCTGAAAGTCGCAACATCGTAAAGCCGTATGCCATCGATATGATTGATAATAGCGAGCGTAGCTATCCCGTGGCCGTCCTCCTTGAGTCCACGGCAATTGCTTGTGGTCGCCTTGTCGAGATTGGTGCCGTTGAGCTTGTCCCTTACATCGAAAAGGAAGCGCAAGCCATTCAAGCGTCACAAACCAAGATCGCGAAAGCCAATGCTGACCTAGATAAGTACCTTGAAGATTCTCTGGTTGAAAATTTATTGGATTACGCTCGGACTGTTGAGCTGACCATTGAGCAGTCTGAGATGTGTGATCGCACAGTATCATCGGCTCCAACCTTTAACCTGCCGATGGCTGATAAGCATTTCGTTAAAAACTTTGTCGAAGATTTCGAGACCACCAAGAAGGCCCGTGCGATGGTCGAGGCGCGATGGATCCTCTGCAAGCGGCACAACAACGATGACGCCGCCAAGGTCTACGCGAAACTGGCTGTAGGGATCGACAAACTCATGAAAGCGGAAGGGAAATAACTGTGGAAGTGCGAGAGGGAATGCCTATGAAAACCTGGAACGAGATCGAAGCCGAAGTGGAGCTGCTGTTTGCGGACAAACCACGCCTCAAGCGTGAGCTGCTCAATCTCATTGCGAAGCTCGAGGGCCGTGCCTTCGATCATGTGCAGCTGGGGGACGTGATGGAATGGTTTGGTGACTGTACAAAGGACGAGGCTGCCATACTTTGCGGGAACTTGATCGCTTATGCATCGGGGGCCGCTGGGCTTCTCATAATGCGCTTTGAGCTCCACCATGAAGGTAAGGTGGTAGAGCTCAACACAGATGAGGTTGCTCTGAGCCTCAGGGACGTGAAGGATCTCAATCATCCGGAGCTGGGCCTTGTCCCGGATTTCGTGAAATCGACTTACATTTACTTCTCGCCTGGCCCAGGCGTCCCGACCTCAGATGCCCAGGGCGTTATGGAACGTTTGCCCGCGATCTAGTAGGTGCATTTTGATCAAGATCTCGGGATTGTCATCAGGATCAATCCCGGTCATGGTCAGGTGCTTGGCGGTGATGCCTGGCTGGGCAATCAGGTAGTCGATCATCGCTTGCTTGAACCCAGGATTTTGCGCGTAGGCCGGTAGAAAGAGCCGGTCTCTCGTGGCTTCAATGTCGCGGGTATTCATCGTGAAGATAGGCATGGCGGGCTTCTCAGGGTTTTCCAGAATGGAAAACGGCACGAGTTCACCATCCTCAGTCCTGTACGCCAGATCGTGGAGCTTCCCCTCACAAAGTTGGAGTAGGGTGCTCGGCAGGTAAGAGCCGAACTTCTTGTTTTTGATGATCATCGTGATCATGTCGGCGGCAATAATTCCGCTGACCTTGCATCCTTCCAGTGCCTCATCAATGACCGGGTGATGCCCGCCAACGCTTTCAACGAGGGTAGGGATTGTTCTGTTGGTGAATCCGCTGTGAGTGATGAGCTTCTCCAGATCAAAGCCTGGTACCAGTTTGCGTGCGTATTCGAACAGACGGGTTTCCCCAAACTTGCGGTCGACTTTCGTTATCGTCTTGGATATCGAATAGAACGCCAGCGGGCCGGCCATCAAAGCATTCGCGTCCGAGAACAGCATGCCGTACTCATGGGGCGTGGCCAGGTTACTGATGCCGAAGCCGGCACGGCGGAAATGCTCCGGGTGCGCAAAGCAGGCCGCTGCGACCATCTGCTCAACCAGCCTTTCGTGATCGGTGCGCCCTGGTGCAATTATTTCTGCCCAAACATCAGCTTTTAGGGTCAGGTTCTTGATGACCGCCTGCGTGTCCTGGTGGGTGTGCAGCAGTACAAAGGCATCGGTGAGGAAAATGCTGTCGAACTTCTTGTCCCTGTCCTCCATGGACACCTTAACCTCGAACTCCTTAAGCATGAACTTGTAATCCTCGAGGTCGAATTCATCGACCCCTGCGTTCTTGGCTTTAATCGAGCGGCTGTCGGCTAAAAAGTAGATCGAATCGTCGGACACCCCTGACACATTCTCCATCGCAGAGAACCAGAGTATGCCCAGCTGTTCCTTCACCATCATTCCGTTCTTGAGCGTTGTGCCCATGATGCTGGAGTGCTTCTCGATTAGTTGGCCAACCAGGTCGACGTACATCTGGGCAGACTTGGCGCCAGCGAGCAGGCCGCTGGTGGAAATAAACTGCTGAGGACTCATGGAGAGTAGGCGTTCAATCAACCCGTCGATATGCGGGTCGCCATTGCTGTTTTTTCTGCCGACCAAGTCCCAAAGGTTGCCACCCTCATGCGCAAATGCCAGGAGAAGAGGCAGGTCTTTGTAGTCGTCATCAATCGTAGAGTTGCTAACCAGCTTCGAGTCTTTAAAGGTCTCGTCGATCCTTGTGTGCCCTTTTGCCAGGAACTGACTGAGCAATCCTTTCTGGCTAACCTCGGCCAGCGAGTCGGCCATCTCAGGGATGCCATCCAGAAACCCTCTTAGATGGTCAGCAAATTTGTCGAGATGCTTCCTGTGATCCCAGGAGAGCAGGGACATGGTTTCGTCGTTGAATGGGCGTCGAAGAGTCTTAAGCATGGTCATCCTGGGCCTTGGTAAAATGAGTTAAATGCCGAGTTCTTGCACAAACTGCCTGCCGCGATCACGCACACCTAGCTTTTGAACGAGCTGTGGGGCGTTGTCATTGTCGAGGCCGGTCGCTGAGAGGTGAGCTTGCGTCAGTCCCTCAAGTGCATCCAGTCGAGCTATGACGAGCTCCTTGAAGCCTTTGACGGACTCGTAAGCAGTCTTGAACTTGATCGCAATGTTAGGTGCCACGTAGGGTGCTTCCTGCGCAACATTCAAGTCAGTGCCTGGGGCGTGCAGGGGGAAGTCGTTCATGTACGACTTGTAGATCTCGTACAGAGCTTCCGGCTTGTACCTACTAGCGACCCCATCGGAGTGGATGCGGTGAGCGATGCCAATACCTCTGACGGTTGGAAATGGCTTCGTAAGGACAAGCTCTTCCAGGGCCGGGTAGTAGCTGTCCTTCTCGATCATCATGAGCGCCAGAAGGGTACTGTGCTGAAGCCCATTGTGCCGGATGATGCTGTCGATGCTCAGCTCAGGCTCAAGACGCTGACAGTGTTCAAGCACATTCCGGTGCAGGTCTGGGTCGTTAAGGCCTTCGTACTGCATGAAGAAGGCAAGTGGCCCGGACAATATGCGCTGGTGGGCGCCGGTCTCATCGACGAAGCCTTCAGTGGGAAAGCCAACCAGGTTGTTGAGTCCAAACCCAGCTGCTTTGAAGTGCTCAGGGTGGGCGGTGAGGGCGCACGCGACCATCTGGTGAGCCATTGCCTCTTCGTCGTTTGGTGACTCCATGGTGCGCAGCGTAATCCTGGCTTTGGACAGGAGGTTATCAACGACCTGTGCTGTATCGCTGGAGCGCTCAAGCTGCAGGAAAGCATCGGTGAGAAAGACGTTGCCGAGCAGCCTGTAGTTATTGAGCGCCGGCTTGGCGTCACCGGCGTATTGAACCAGTGCCTTGTAGTTCTCCGCCGAGAAGCTATTGCGATCCAGACCCAGTCGCTGCGTCTCAGTAAGGGACGGTTTCAGGGCATCCGGAGGCGTCCACCGCAGCCTTTCAGCCATTTGGTGCACAAAGACGGTGGCAGAGCGGCGATGATGATCGGGAAGCCGTTCGACGATGCTTTCCAGATGAGGGGTGTAGGCCTTAAACAGGTGCTCAACCCAGGATAAGTACATCCGATTGGCCAAGGGGCCACCGATTAAGCCCTTACCGATGATGACGTGCTGAGGGCTATTCTCAAGGATGTCCTCGACAATGGCCTTCTCGTTGGAGCGTACGCTGTTTAACGGTGCGGATATGTTGATCAGATCGGATAACCTGCCACCGCCATGTACATAGGCCATCAGCAATGGAATATCGGTGCTGCCAGCTGTTCCGCCAGGGTTCTCGAGTGCCAGCACCCGGAAACCAGCCGGTGTAGTTGATTTAGGCAGACCTGCATTCTGGTAGTAGTCCAGCAGATACCCTTTGACCTGCATGTCGATCAAGCTATCCGCCTCAAGGCCATAGTGGTCGAGGTAGCGATTGATGTCCTCGAGCAGCTCACTCGCCCTGATCTTAGATTTCTCAGGAAACACGGCTTCGACAGGGGCAGGGAAGAGCGATTTCATGGTGGTCTCCAGATTTTGATCAGTATGGCATGTGCGTTTCTGAGGCTTCCACCGTACTGGGGTGCAATTCCAGTGGGGGAGTCGTACATCCCGTTAGGGCTACGTTCTTGGCGAGGGAATCGATCCCAAGCAGGCGTAAAAAAGCCGAGGACTGGCCTCGGCTTCTCATTCGATCTTTGTTACTCCAGGTAGGTGGCGACAACCCTAACGCCGTTGCTCCGACCCATGCCGGTCGAAGCCGTGGAGTAGTAGCAGAATGTTTTACCCCCGGCGACTACAGCACTGATCACAGAGTCCAGGGCAACGTCGGAGTACTTACCGCCCCACGAGCCACTTACGCCCACTTGAACACCATCGACAACCAGCTGTGAATCGCCTGGGCCAGAGGCCATGATCATGGCGTTTCGAGGGTTGGCGAAACACTGAGCAAAACTCGGGGTAAAACCGATTGCAGCCAGCACTACTGGAGCGCTGACGCTAAAGCCGTTACCCGACCAGATACCGCCCTGACATGACAGAACTTTACCGGTTGCGTCACTACCCATCTGGCCATTGGTAAGACAGCCCCAGCCGAGGGTCGCCCGACCATTGAGGTAGATGTACCCGTTGACGGAGAGGGCGGAGTTAACGCCGACTTCATCAGAGGTTAGGTACTTGATCGTACCGCTGTTTTTAACGTTGATGTCACGCAGCGTTGAGGTCGCTGCCGGCTTCATCTGATAGCTTCTGTCATCAGCATCGATGAACGTCGTACCCTCAACCTGGTGCGATGAAATCACAGCCAGCGCGTTTACGGTTCCGCTAAAATTACCCTGATGAGTGTTTACGCTATTGGTGAAATTACCGGTTCTGCCGTTTACAGAGCCTTGGGCAGTTACATCACCCTGTGCAGTTACATTACCGTCGACGTTGGCGCTTTGGCGTACGCGGAAGTCCCCGAGGATCTCGGTATTTGAGTCGACCACGACACTGGCGGTGGTCACAGGGGTCATTGAAGCACCAGATCCCAAGTGGAGCACTTGCCCAGTGAAGTTCTGAACCCGTGAGGCGCCAAGGATTTGCCGGTTGTTGCCATCGGTAGAGTCGAAATTCAGACTCGCGTGCATGGCGTTACCGCCGTCCGTGCGCAACCAGACGTCGGAGTCGGCACTGTTGCTGGCGATCATGGTCATCTTCGCCGTGATCGGATCAGACTTGTAGCTGGAGTCTGTTGTCGCCGTTAGCGGTGAGTTGCCCGATGAACCTGTCTGGAAGCCGGACATCAGCGCAGCAGCCGCAGAGAGCGTGGCCAGGCCTGAAAGGTCTGCCCGTACCGTAGGGTTACCTTGCGAATACAGGATAAACGGCGTCGAGGTCGTGGTTGCCTTAACCTTCCTGTTCGGTGGCGTGCCGGAGACTGTAACAGCGCTGGCAAGGGTCAAACGACCAAAAGAGATTGGGTCAGTAATGTCCGCAGCTGGAAACTCGCAAGGCAAGTATTCCTTGCCCACAGCAAATGGCCCGCCACACGACGAGTTTTTCAGCCAGGCGCTGCCGATGTTGTTTTGCGCAGTGGTGATGTCACCTTTCGCAATACGTGCTCGCACGGCGTTGTTGTACTGGAAGAGGAGGCCACCCACCTGACGGGCTCTAGCCTGCTCGAGGTCAGTCTGTTTCTCATAAAACGATAGCATGGTAGCTACGGCCATTAGCGCGAGCACCATGATCATCTCAATGAGGGTGACCCCATGCTGATTATTTCTCATCAAACACCCAATATTCTTATTTTTCTAGGGTTGCTGGCTTCTACAGAAGCAATGAAGTTGGCAACTAAAGTCACCAACTTTGTAGACATCACGCTGAAGCTTTACATGATTATGTTTTGAATTATGCCAGGGAATGACGATGCAATCATCTTTAGTCGGTAGACCATTTGCCGAATAAGATTCTCTTTGCAAGCAAAGGCTTAGCCAGTCGCAAGCGCCTGAAAGGGCGACTGCCCCTATGGCTACTGGATCATGTGCTTGCTCCGTGACAATATATCGCATTATTTTTTGTCAGCATTCCGCAACAGGATATCCGAATGAACATCATGATGATCACCGGCGCCGGCATCAGCACAGGAAGTGGCCTCAGCACTTACCGTGGGGCGGATGGCAAATACACCGAGATCGAGCAGCAAGTTGGTATGCCTATTCACACGCTGCTGACGCCCAAGACTCTGGAAGCGAATCCTGAGCTCGTTTGGAAGTACTGGCTGCAGTTTTCACTGGGGCTGAAGGGCGCAGAACCTTCGATTGCTCACCGGGCAATCAAGGACATCGCTGACCTCTGCGGGGCGTTCCTGGAGGTGACCCAGAACGTCGATGGCCTATCGCGCCTGGCCGGCCTATCCGATGATCAGCTCATCGAGCTCCACGGCACTTATCGCCGACACGTCTGCACATCCTGCAAACAGGAGCACCAGCTGGCGCTCACTGAAGAAATGGCCATTCCACCTCGGTGCTACCGCTGCCGGCCAAAGGAGATGAAAGACTTCTTCGTAGCCCCGGTAATTCGGCCAGCGGTGGTCATGTTCGACGAGCTGATTGATGAGATGAGCCAGATCCAGGCCTGCTCGTTCGCCAACGGTAAAGCAAACCTGGTGATCGTCTCCGGCACGTCGCTCCAGTTCCCGTACCTGATCGAGTTCATGGCCTATGCCGTCGCTGGCGGAGCACGCGTGCTCTACATCGATCCGGAAGCAACGTCAGACGTGCCGCTGTATATGCTGACCAACCCTGATCTGGATCTGCCGGGAAGGGTGACCTGCATCCGCAAGACAGCAGACGAGGTTTTCCCGTCGCTGCACGCATTCCTTGCCTGCCAGAGGGCTGCCAACGGAGACACCGGTGACTTCCATGTCGACCATCAGGCTTTCGAGGCCTGGGTTCAGTCCCACATCGCCACACAAGGATTTTGAATTTTGGCTATCCCTATGTACGCAGTTGGTGCCGTAATCTCCACGTTGAGCGCGGCCCCGTTGGCATATTCCGCAGGATTGAAATTTCAGAGCGCAATGATCGTGGTGATGACCTTGTTGGCCATGTGCCTGGATCAAGCGGGCTATACCCGTTTGGCTCCTTATATGTTCAGCATCGGGGCTCTGATCTTCATTGCGTGTGCCCCAAAGATCCTCAAAAGTAAGCCCGCTGCACATAAGGGATCTTAAAATGATCGAATTAGCCGTGGTAGCCATCTTCTGTGCAGTTGTTTCCTCCAGCATTGCCTTCTGGTTGGCCTCTGGAGCGGGTTTGAAATGGTGCGGCTGGGTGATCGTACTGATTACAGCTTTGTCGATAACAGTGATGTTTACTGATTATCACTGGGCCGGGCCCTATGGTTTTTGGTCGGCCAACTTTGTGACGGGGGTTATGTACTGGACAATGTGGCGAAAACGCCTTGTCACTTGGGTCAATCCAACGCCCAAAAGTACTGCTTTGTAGTTCTGAAATCCATTGAAAATGAGGTGACGCTGTGGGCACTGTTGTAATGATCACCATGGAGGATGTCGAGCCGTACAAGTGGTTGATCGCCATCCTCGGCCTGCTGCTGATGTACGTCGGGATTTGGATTTCCGGCCACAAATGGTTGAGCCTAATTGCTGCTCTCCCGATGTCGTTAGGCGTCTATTGGGCGTGTTGCACCAAAGGGTCGCTCTGGTGGATGTCGGGGTGGATGTGGTACGACCGGGAGCAGGAGGTGATTTTTATCCTTTATGGATCCGTGGTCGCTTTGCTGTGCGGAGTATTGGTCGTCCTGGAAAGGATCTTTTGCCCTGAAGCAAAGGAGGAAGCGGACACGCCGGAATCTGGTGAGCCCAAAGTGAATTCTGAATCGGCGGCGACACCAGAATAGGGGGTACACCATGGAAGCGCTTGGCATCTGTTTCATTTTGTTCATGGCGGTTGTAATCCCCTGTTGCGGCCTGTGGATGGCCGGGTTCCGGGTCGGGAGTGTCGTAGTCGGAGTGATGGTGACGCTTGGGCTTGCGATGATTATCACCGGCATTGGCCGCAGCTTTTTCTTCAAAAATGATTGGTACGCCTATCACCTTACACATCAATCAGTAACCTTGGGCGGCGGCATGTTCATGATGTGGTACGCAGTCGTGATACTGCGACACATGCTGTTCTCGGAAACTATGCCGTGGGCCGGCGAACATAATAAGAAATCGGAGAAAGCCTCTTGAACATTACCTTTTTTACCGGGCCTGGCTTGAATGCTGACCTTGACCTGCCAACTTTCCAGGGCAGGGGAGTGAACTCCACGGAGCCTGAGTACACCGGCGTTGAGTCCATCCGAATGCCGACATCCGAAGAGTTCAGGGCAGATCCTTGGGCTGCTTGGGAATTCTGGAAGGAACTGCGCCAGAAAGCCATGGAAGCTAAGCCATCTGTTGCGCATCAGGCGATCAAAGTGATCAGTGAAATCCCTGGATATGCCGTCAATGAAGTCACCCAGAACGTGGGTTGGGGGTGGCACAGGCTTCTAAGTAATGCCAATCAGCACAAGGCCCATTTCTGGGAGTTGCCAATTACTTACAAAACAGTGATCGAGCTGCATGGCACGCTTGAGCAATTCCATTGCTCGACATGCAGAACTAAGCACTCCCTGTCCATGACGGACGAGAAACTGGTGATTCCGCCGCTTTGCCGTGAGTGCGAGAACACCGGGGGAAACACGGGCCCTGGAGTCATCAGGCCATCCGTAGTGATGCACAAGGGCAAGGTGAATGCCATTCTCCTGGATGCCACACTCAAATACGCCAAAACCTGTGACGTCCTGGTGATTGTCGGGGCTTCGATGAGGCCGTACTACCTGGGTGAGGTCATTGAGCAGGCGCTTAAGGCCGGCGCCGAGGTGATTTACATCGATCCCCAGGCCAGCACCTCCAAGAATGTCTTTCTCGCGCTGGACTACGGCTTGAACGCCGCTGAGCGCGTAACCTGCATCCGTGCGCCAGCCGATGACGTCTTGCGGTCGCTCGGGGTGTTTCTGATGCAATCCCTGGGCAAAAAAATCACGAAAGTTGATATGGCCAGTTGGGCGTGGGACTGGGCTCAGAAAACAAAGAGTAAAAATTGACATCGGGTATATTGAACCTATACTGTTTGGCCATCATAATGGTGGCCGACTAAGTCAATTTCGAAGGGGTGGGGCGTGAAGACCGATTTCAAGTTTCGATACGTGCAACGCCTCATCCCGGCTCAACCTATGCCCCAAGATCTGCGCAGCGCCCGATTTGGCGAGGTCTACTCGTTGGCCAATATGGGCTACTTCGAGTACGAGCAGAACGCATTCCCGGATTTCCTCAGGGCCATGCAAGAGCTCAACGGCCCTCGTGACACGCGTTCGTTCTGGGAAAAGCATGTCCTGCGCCGTCCCGCGCCGGTAAGCCAGTTGGTGTACTTCCGGAGCAAGATCGCCGGCGTGATGGTTTACGGTGTGTTTGACTCCAACAAGAACACGTTCGAGTCAGTACGCAAGGAACTCATCAACATTTCCAGGGGCCGGGCACACCTCAAAGGCTCGGCCTTGTTCCCGCCACGGGAGGGTGATCTTGCCGGCCCTATGACCGTAACGGCCTGGGCTGAGATCAAGCAAAACGTGATCTGGAGCCTTCACGATCTGAGTCATTTTGGCGACTGGATCAAGAACTCTGTACAGTACATGGATTCCAGATCGAACCTGATCGCCTGCGGGTAGTAGGGGAGTCGTTATTTCGGCCCAGCCAGGCTAGTTTTTAGCTGTTTGCTGGGCTGTTTTGCTACTGGAAAGACAAGTTTTAAAAAATGTTCTGTTAAACGATTGTAATGAATTGACGATGTGTCAATTCATAGTATAATTCAGCAACACAAACCTCCCTGGGCCTTTGCCCGTGGGCTTATCTGATACGGACGACAATAGATGACAGTTCTCGTAGCGAATCCGGTGGAAACACCTGCTGCTGGCGTAATGGGTGCAGCGCGTAAGTACCTCGACAAGGCGATGACGACCTACACCGAGTTGGGTTTGAAGTCGGACTCCGCTGACCAACCGGTGCAGCGCCTGATCTCCACGGTTGCACGCTTTGGTGAAGACCAAGCGTTGACCATTTCCAGTGTTCTGGCTCGCCAGAGCGCGTTCAACGAAATGGCGCGTGACCAGATCTCCGGCATGGAAATCGCCGAGCGTTACAACGGCATTTCCTCGAATTTCGACTCGATTCGCACCGATGCCAAGAATCAACTGGCTATCTGCGAGCGCGGTAAAGTCACTATCGTTGACCGTTTCCAGACTGGCTGGATGAACGTTTCGCGTGGCTCGATTCCGAAGCGCTTTACCAAGATCAAGCAACTGTACAACGCGGTGTCCGCTGCGATGGGCGACCAGATCGAGCGTGAAACGCGCATCCTGGAAGCTTACGCCGACTACCGCATGGCAATGAAGGCTGCCGGTGGCGAAGCTCTGAAGCTGATGGCCAACGCCGACGTTGAGTTGACTAAGGTGAAGAAAGAGCTGGAAGACGCTCAAAACGCCGTGACCAACGCACCTGAAGGCACCCCAGCATCGACCATTTCCGACCTGGAATTGGTTCGTGACGAGAAACTGCGCGAGCAATTCCTGGTCGACGAGCAGTATCAGGTGGCAAAAGACCTGGCCGAGCAAATGGGTGTTGCTTACAACGCATCGGAATTCGTTTTCGCTCGACTGAAGCAGTACTCCACTGTCAAAAAGCGTCTGTACGACCAGACCGTGGTGTTCTTCACTACCAACGAAATCGTCTTCACCGGTATCGCTGCAGCGACCAACTCCAGCGCCGGTATGGTTGAAGGTACCCGCACCATCAATGCGATGCGTGACGGTATCAACAACAGCCTGGAAGACTTGGCCAACCTGGGCGGTAAAGCGCTGGAAGACGGCCTGCGTGCGGGTTACGGTTCCTCCATCGCGGCCAGCTCGATCAAGAAACTGATCGATGCAACCGTCGACTTCCAGGAATCGAGCGTCAAGCTGATCGGCGAGCTGCGTGTAGAAGCTACCGAAAACGCAACCGAAGTTGCTCGACTGAGCGAAGACGGCAAGCGTCGTTTCGCCCTGGCGCTGACCAAAGTCGCCTCGCACTAAGGAATATTGAGCATGGCCGATTCACCGATCACTGCCGATGTGCTGCGTAATCTTCAAAGGGCTGCCGTAGATTTTGGGGCAACCAGCCGTCAGATCATCAGTGAATGCCGTGCTCAGATGTCCGAAACATCAGCCGAAATTCAACGTTTGTCTGATGAAAAGCGATCCACCGTAAAAACGGCGTCTGTTCCGACAGACGCTGACCAATAATTCAGGAGTCGCCATGTCGATCTTGCAATCCCGCGCAGCTATGGAAGCCACGGCACTGATTGATCAGTACCGGCATGAAAGCATGGCGCTTCAGCGTTACCTCAATGTAGATGCCGACCGTAAAGAGCTGGCAGATGCATTGCGCGAATTTTACATCCGCCAGGGTGTGACTGACGTCACCCAAGAAATGATCGATGCCGCTGTCGAAGCATTCCAGCGTGATCGTTTTACTTACCGTGGCTTCCAGGGCGGCGCTCTGGCCAAGGCGGTGGCTAAGGCCTACCTGGTCGTGAACAAGAATTTCGGCCCTATCGTCTTCGGCCTGTTCTTGGCATCGACCGCTATCGGCTTTACGGCTTATGGCAAACAGCAGCTCGAAGCCAGTCGCTACACGGATCTGGTCAAAGAGATCACCAGCCAGCAAGAGCAATATGCGAACGCTGCAACAAAGGTGAAGCGCTTCGTCGATGACCAGAAGGCTTGGCTGAACGCAGTCAAGAAAGACAAGCCAACCTGGGCTGTCGACGTCACTCAGACCTCGCTGGTTCAGTACGAAGGCCTGCTGTCGAACATTGAGAGCAAAGTCTACGGCCTGGTAAGCAAAGTCGACGGCGGCACGGATCCTGCGACCCTGGAAAACGTGACTGCTCACTATGACCAGTACAAGCAGGCGTACAAAAACACCTCTGCTGAGCTGAAGCCGCTGCATGCTTCGCTCCAGAAAGACATCGATACTCTGCTGCAGACGCGCCAGTCCCTGGAAGCGCTGTGGACTGCCGACAAGTCGCTGAGCGCCTTGATGTCGACTCAGAACTACCATGAATTCGGCGATGACCCGAAGGTGCAGTACCGCCTGGGCTTCGTGGAATCGGCGCTGATTGCCGGCAAGGCTGACGAGGCCAACAAGCAACTCGGCCTGCTCAAAACGACTTTGGCCAGCCGTGGAACCTCCAAGGCGCTGCAGGCCGGTTACACGCTGCTGTCGACTCAGTACGGCAACACCTTCAAAGATGCCGAGGGCATGCGCCGTGCCGGCCTGATCCTGGCTCAGGCACGCAAAGCAGCGGAGGAGGGCAAAGAGCCTGACTTCATGCTGGCTGGCACTCAACTGAAGGCTTTGGCTCAGTACGTCGACATGGATCTGAGCATTCGTCCTACTGACGGGCCAATGTCGGGTGTGAAGCGCACCCCGGACAAAGATCCACAAGGCATTGGTCGCAGCTACATCATTCTTCAGGTCGTTGACGCAGCGGGCCGGGTAATCCCTCGCGAGGTCTACAACCAAGAGAAACAGAAGGTTGAGGTCGTTACTTCTTGGGGCCAAGAAATCAGCGCGACTGAGTTCCAGGCCTTCAAGGCTGACAAGTTGAAAAATGGCTTTGTGAGCGATCCAGACTTTGGCCGTAAGCCTTCTGGCGACTACGCACTGACGTTCAAAAAGCCTGTTCTTAAGGGCACGATTACCAGCTGGAAGGATGGCAAATAAATGAGCATGACAGGACGTACCGTCAAAGAGCACGTATCGACCCTGGTGGACAACCTGGCGCTGGAAAAGCGCACGGCTGAAACCTCGCTGCACAGTGCTCAGCGCCAGCTGGAACAAAACCAAGGCAAGAAAGCTGATCAATTGGCGATCATGGCCAAGGTTCACCTGAGCGCAGTAATGGGCGGTCAGGACGATCTGCGCCCGATCAGCAGCGAAGTTACCAGCCTGCTGGCCAAGCGTGACAGCGACTACAAACAGCTGCAAACCAAGCTCGAAACCGAGCGGGAAGCGCTGTCTCAGGCTGACGTTGCCTTGCGCACTGCTCAGCAGATGGTTGACGGTCGCAAGAAAGACACTGACGCAGCACTGGCCAGCAACCCTGAGCTGAAACAGGCCCGCGACGAAGCCGCTCGCTTGCAGGCTGTCTTCGACAGCCAGTCTGAAGTGCTGAATGGCATCCAGGCAGAAGCTGCTGGTAAGTTGAAAGCGTTCCTCGAAGATCCGTTCTTCAACCACTTGCAGCGAACTGGCTTCGGCACTGACGCCCCGAAAGGTCGCTGGATTTTCCGTGGTCTTGATCAATGGCTGGCCAAGCGCATCAACTATGACCAAGCAGCGCGTGACTACAAAACGCTGATTGAGCTGCCGACTCGTGCCAAAGCGGATTACGAAGCAACTGCAGGCCAGCTGAACAATGCCCGCGAGAAGTCCGCTCAGATCATGGAGGGTATCGACAAGGATATCGGCCTTGGTCAGGCGCTTAACCGACTGGAAGCCGCTCAGCAACGCCTGCAAGAGCGTCGGACGATGATCAGTACCGTACAGGACGAGCTAAATCGCCATATGGCCGGTACCGATGGCTCGCTGAAGAAAATCAGCGACGTGATCACCAAGACCATGCAGGCAATGAGCTTGCCTACCCTGGATCGCCTGACCCGCGAAACAGAGAACCATGAAGATGAGCTGGCGCTGTCGACGTACCGCAGCCTGGTGGAGTCCGACGAGCGTCTGCGCAATGAAGTCGCGAACATGCAAAATCGCCTGGAGAGCGTTGCTTTGCGCTTCCGTCGTGCGAAAAGCCTGCGCGAGTACTGTGAAGACCAGGGTTTCGAGAACGGCTCTCGTGTTTTCAACCGTGGCTTCGATCTCGCCGGTCTGGTTGAAGGCTACATGCTGGGCAAGATCGAGCAGTCGACGTTTGGACGCAAAATCGAGTCCTCGTCGGAAATCGAGCGCCCGGTCTACGAAGCACCAGCTTACACGGCACCGACCTACGGCAGCAGCGGTAGTAGCGGTAGCTCGGGCTTCTCCAACTCGGAGTCCGTCAGCAACAACTCTGGTTTCGGGAACAGTGAAACGGTATCGAACGAGCCGACTACGTACCGAAACACCGATTCGTTCTGATTTATCCAAGCCGGACGCTCCTGTCCGGCTTTTTCGTGAGTGTTCCACAATGGAAATCAACAGTAATTCCGATGACATCAACGTGCTGCTGGAAACGGCAGCCCTTTGTGCTGAAAGGGCGCTGATCAGCATCACCTGTTTGGGCCGCATGCCGGCAAGTCCGCAGAACACCCTTAAGATGGGTGCCCTGGCGTATGCGATCCACAACTTGCCTGCGAACCTTGGCGGTCGGTATTCCAAGCCGGAGACTGATGAGCAGAAAAAGCGCCAGATTTTCTACCTCAAATTGGAGATTAATGGCTATCTCGAGGCTGCCAAGCTGCCTGAAACCGAGGGCTAAGAAACCTCTGCACAGAGATGCCGCCGATGGTGGCATTTTTATGTAATTAAAGTGGTGTATAACATTCCTTGTATATTGACGTGATGGCTTTTTGGCGTATAATTTCCGGCATCCAAAGGAGATTCCAATGCGCTATATCACTGAAGAAAACCTGCTCTACGTCAGGGACAGACTCGCTTCGCTTGAGACTTACCGCGAAGTGGCATTGCAGGCCCAGGGTGATGAGCGCATCCGCGAATCCGTGCTGGCCAAGATCAAGAAAGAGGCAGATGCCTTGGGCGCCAGCTTCTTCGAAAAGGTCGACGCCAATGGCACGACCCGTGTCCGCCATCCAAGCATTGCGGTGATTGAGATTGCGCACGAAATCCTCCCTCAGCCTCGCCGGCTGTGGGGCAACAAGATCAAATCTCTGGTCGCTTACACCATCGAGGTGTCACTGGCTGATGCGCTGATCGACACCGAAAGCGTGATTCGTTACGAGCCTTACGAGCTGGTAGGGCGCTTCACGGTCAGTGAGAACACGTTTAACACCATGATGGCTCAGAACGGTAGCCGCTCGCTGCCGGTGAACATCGAGATGCTCAAGGGGCACTCGGTTGAGCCTTCCATCCCGGATGTGTTCGAGGCAGAAGCTCGCATCCTCGGCGCCAACATAGATCGTTCGCTAAATTCCCAGGGTAACCGGATCACGAAATTGATCGCTGCACTGGAGGAGCGCAGCCAGAAAGGCGGAAAACTGCCTGCAAGCTCGATTGAAGAGTTCGCCAAGATTGGAGAGGTGCCGTCGCGCATCAAGGGCGATACGTCGCACCATATCGGCGAGCTTGCTGAGTTCAGCCATGAAGTGATCACCGCACAGCGTTTGGAAGTCGAAGCGCTCATCGTGCTTCATCGCCAGCAGGAGGCCAAATAATGCGTCATACAGACCGTGTCTACGTTCGTGAGCTGGGCTTCACTGCGGAGGAGCTCGCCTTTTTGAAGCCGCAGGCTGAGGCTATGCTTGAGCCGTTCTTGAAAAAGGCAACGAAGGACATGTACGGCGGTAAAGACAAGAAGTTCTACGACCTGGTTCGGGAGAAGAGTGTTGCAGAGCTCCTTGGTAATGACCCGATTGCACGGCTGCAGATTGAAACTGTCCACGCTATCGCGAAGGCAGAGCAGGGTGACGAGAGCAGTCTGATCCAGGAAACGGTGCTTGCTGATTCAGGTTTTGCCCTGCAACACAGCTCTTTCGGGACAATGGAAGTAGGAAACCCTACGGGTTTAAATCACCATACAGTTGGATCCCCCAGCATCGGCGATCAGAATAAATCGCTGACGTTCAAGACAGCATCGGCGACCTTGTCGAAAGAGTCAGCGCCTCGGCTGTACGGTGCTGCGCGTGAGCTGTTGAGCCTGACCCTCACGTTAGAGCAGTTCTGTATGATGATTCGCGGCAACAAGGGTGTGTTGACCCCTTGTGGCGTTTCCTCAACCCGGCACTGGGCCGACTCGGTACCGAATCTGACGAACGCGAAAGTCACGGTGCGCGATCTGGAAGCGGAGATCTGGGTGGCTGAAATGCCCCTGACTCGCAAAATCCGGGCATTCACCAAGCTCCTTGAAGCCGGTGCGAGCAAAAAGGGTGACTACGAAGCCCTGATTGATGCTGCCAAAGAGGCCAGGGCCGCGTTTGAGGCGGTTCTGGGGGATATCTCGGCCATCGCCATGGAAGCGGGCATCAAAGAGGGTGAAATCGCCCAGAAGCAGTTCCAGAGCGATCTGAATGAACGCCTAGGACAGCTGAAGCTTGGAAGCGGCTTCACTTCGATGATGCATCTGCTTACACAGGACGCCGGCAAGCAGGGCGGAAAGTAAGTTTTAAGTCGCGGCCTGGAGCTCTGGGCCGCTTACCAATTCTGCGCGGGTGGCTTCCATCGAAGGGGCTCGGCGCATAGACCCCTTTTTGATCAACCTCCGGATTACAGTCATGACGAAATCGTCCAACCTCGTTCCAAAGCGTTATCAGCCTCGTAAGTGGCCGGTAGGGAAGAAGCCTGCAGCAAATATCGGTGATGATTTTGGGGCTCCTCGTCATGGCCATGGTGAGTTACGGCTGGACATTGCCTCTGGTATTGACGATCTCCTGGCCTACTTACGCGATAGGCTGCCAGGTGTCGATGTGGTCGAGCACTCGTTCACCAGAGGCCAAATGACAGGTCGCTCAATGAGGGACATTCACCCGATCTGCTTCGCCTTTGGCGAACAAACGATGATGCAGATACGTTCACTCGACCAGGGCGCCTTGAACAGCGCTCAGGCGGTGTTCTACCGTGCAAAGGATCGTATGGCTGGTTTTGGTACGGCAGAAGACGTAGCCACCAATGAGGCGCTCAGAGAGGCGGTGTGGCATTACGTCATGAACACTGAGAAGCTTAAATCTCCGGCTCCAATGCCGAAGCCCCGGCCTCAGCCAGAGCCTCTCGATCCTGAAGCGGTCTCCCGGCGTGATGCGTTCCTTCAAGCCGCTGCGTACCACGATGCAATTGTCGAAAGCTGGACGAAGGAATCAAAGCGCGCTGAAGCTGCGTACAACGAAAGTCAAGATCCGAAAGACTTAAGCGATTGGGAGGCAGCCTCCGTGAACTCCGCCAACCACTACGACTTTGCCAACGACATGCGCCGGATGGCTGAAGGCGTGAAGCCCCGCAACGCCCCCATGGAGTTCGCTGAGCAGACTCAAATGGGCACCTGGTCGGGACGGCTGAAGAACCTCCAAGTAGCGTCTCCAGCTGCTCCTTGGTGAGGGACGTTTTGTGAACAATGAAGAAAAATGCACCCGCCTTGAGCTGGAAAACGCTGAGCTGCGTGAGGCATTGGCTGACAAGCTGGTTAAGCAGACGTTGCTGAAGCGCTTGGTTGCAGAGAATGGCGAAATGAAGCTCGAAATGGAGGGAGGGGCGTGCCGGCTGATGGCCGAAACGTTCGGCACGATGCTCCTGGAAAGCAAAGCTGCGAATTACATCGAGACCATGTTTGAGCTGGGTGGTGTCGAGGGGCACCCTAAAGCTGTGATCCTGGTCACTGTTCAGCGCGGGGAGGGCAAGACACCTCACCAGTTGCGTACGGAGGCTGAGCAGGGGCGTGATGAGTCCGGCCAGACCATCCGTGCGTTCCAGGCTGGTATGCCTGTGACTGCCAAGTGGCCGAAGTGGGCGAATTACTGCCGCCTCGGGCCCAATGCCTATTGGTTCTACTACGAAACGGTAGGAGAGGACGGCGAAGTGGATCCCGAAGGCAAGTGGGGTGTTGCTGGCGCCGCAACCGAGGGCACGCCACCTGACTGGGAGGGGATGTTTGTCTGCAGGTCGCTAATTGAGGCGCTGCCGAGCTGCTTGAGTGGTGAACGTCCCCCGGCAACTGAAGGCGAACTTTAAGGAATCACCGCAATGTTCGAAGGTAGAACGTACACCCACGAAGGCGGCTACAAAGGCACCGCGATCCGCTTTGAGGGCGCGACCAAGCACAAAGGTGTGGCCACCACGTCGTACAGCTACGGCATGTCGGACGAGGAGCGGTCAGAAATGGCCAGGCGCATCACGGCAGCGCTGAACCTCACGACGAGCTTCACCGTCGAGCAACTCGAAGCGGCTGTTCAGCTTAAGCGCAAGCGTGATGCAGAGAAACGTGGCTCACCAGGCACCAAATAAGTTTTAACGAAAGAGCCCCATCCTTGGGGCTTTTGCGCGTTTACAATAGGAGAACGAAGTGGCTCACCAGAAATTTATCGACAAATGCAAAGAGGCGAGTCTTGATCATGGAATCGAGTACTTTGCTGTCGGCTTGATCGTCAGTTGTAACATGGAGAATGGCGTGCCGAACCGCTCCGGAAAAGACTACTGTGTCGAGTACATCGATCCTTTCGGTCACCATCAGATGGCCTGGCGTGCCAGCGACGAAATCGAAATCACGCCAATCGACGAAGATCACCATATGTATTTGAAGCACTGCTACGAGGTCGCCCAGGCGGAGTAATGTAGCTCGCCGGGTGGATTGCCAGGAAACCGACTACCTGGCAATATTCCGCAATAGTTTCTAGGCCAAAGAAGAGGGGAAACCTCCATGCAAAGCAACAAACCTGATACCAACGTAGTTACGCCAGCGAATGCTGAGGAATTGCATTCCAAGGCCTTTGGGATGGACAGCCTCTGGGTACCTGTGGTCGTCGGCGGGCAGGCAATTGCCGCATTCTACCTGGCCGAACAGATTCACGATAAGACAGTGGGGACTCAGGCCGCAATTATAGCCATCGTGGTGCTGTCCATGGTTTTCCCTATGGGGCGAGACATTCACGAGTTCTTCCTGCGTCGACGCGACCGAAAAGCCAAGCGTTCTGCTGAAGCAGCCAGCGCCTAAACGACAAACCCCGCCACGAAGGCGGGGTTTTTGTTCATCCGGATAGCTTAAAGCGCCGGCCCGTCTGGTACTTGTCGGCTCAGCAGGTTACGCTCCTTCACCATAGCGGTTAGCTCAGTCTTGAGCGGGTTGATAATGGAATCGACCATCTCCAGTGCTTTGGCGGGCTCCTCGTATCCCTCGATACCATCGATGAACTCGCTCATCTCCTTGACCAGCATCGCCCTCAAGAGCCCAACTCGATCAAGGTTACGTTCACCTTTTGAGCGCTGAGCGGCGGGTTGAATCGTGATATCAAGCCAGTGCATAGCCTCAGTCATTAACTTGAGACTGTGCAGCCCCTTAAACACCTCATCGTATCCTTGAGGTAGCTCGCCGGATTGCTTGTACTCGCGGGTGGCCTTGTAGCCGGCCAGCTTATTCTCGCCCAGGAACTTGTGCAGGCGATCACTGATGATCCCTTCGTGTTTGGACAATGTCCGTTTGCACGCATAGGGCACCTTGGCGTCCTCAGGATCGAGATCGCCGGTGGAAAAGAACACGGCATTCCCATAAACCTGGGTAAGGTGATAGGCATCATCCCGTGTATCAGGATCTGGCGAATCCAGTGCATCAAGGTGGGGCTGAAGACCCTCAAGCAGGGGCTCAATCAGCTTACGCTGGGCCTCGGCATCGATGGGGTACCGGGCCTTGATTGAAGGCTCAGCGAACATCAGATCAAGCGACTCAGGGGTGGTGACGAACAGTGAAAACTTCATTTTCACGGGTTCCAAAGGCGGGAGGTCTTCACTCCTTTGGAATAACGACCTTTCGCGTGGGATGTCCTGAATGCTGTGGGTGTAAAGCGCCTCCTGGAGTTCTTCCAGGTTTTGGGCCTTGCTGGCGGCTGCGAAGAGGGCGGAACGGACGGCCATGCTGTTGCCTTCGTCAGGGGCGACATGGAACCCATCCCAGATGCCTTCGATAGGAAGGCTTGCGATTCGGTAGCGGTCTGCTGAGTCGCAGATGAGGTAGGTGATGTTCTCTTCATCGCGGGCCTCTGTCATCAGGTACGCGACAACGCGATCACCCTCTCTGATCGGGCGCCCGGTAATGCAGTCTGAGAGGGTGATGGCCATCGTTGATCTCCTGAAAATCGTTTTAACAAGTATAGGGATGCCGCAACGCCGGTGTCTGGCAATGCATGTCCTCGATAACAATCATCATATATTGACACTTGCGCATTGCGCAAGTAGCATACGAATTATCAAATTGAAGGGGATTCCCAATGAGCAATTCTGCACCCGGCCAGATCCTGCGCCGCCGTTTTCTTGAACCGCTGAACATCACAGCCACTGACTTGGCCAAAGCCATGGGTGTCTCCCAGTCCGTGATCAGCCGGATCATCAATGGTAAAAGTGGCATTACCGCAGACATCGCGCTTCGCCTTGAGCTGGCGCTTACGCCTTCTGCCGAAACCTGGATGAATCTGCAGACCAACCATGATCTGGCCATGGCCAGGCAGAAGCTGCAGGAGACCCCTGTGGAGGTCGTTCGTCTGTACGGCGGGGACATGCCGGATGCCGGCTAAGTCCATGTTGAAAGATTCCCGAGACCGCAATCTTGCTCGGGCGATGCTCATGCTCATGACAAGGCGGGACGTAGAAGCCAGCACAAGGCCGATCAGGGTGAGTTTTGCACCGGGCGGGTGTGACGCTCTTGGTATGGATGAAATCTGCAAGAAGGGCGGCTGGGAGCCTCAGAGGGTTATCTACCAGGCCAGGGTTCTCCATGCGATTGCACGCCACCTCCATGAATCAGGTGTGCTGAGGCGCTGGACTCCACGCATCGGATCGAAGACTTACTCCTACAGCTTGGCAACAGAATGGCTTAAGCGGTTGGCGCCGAGCAAGTGGAGTGACCTGTCGTGCGAGCTGGGCGAGACGTCGACTCCAGCCCGTGAAATGGAGAGGCTGCTGGACTTGGTGTATCCGGTAGGAGGAAGCCCACAAGATCCAGTCTTGCTTTGCGAAAGTCAGATCCCATCCGGAGGCAGCGTCCCAGGAGTACGCGTAGCTCATCAACCAAACCAAACTCAAGCGCACTGAAGCCATGAAAAACCCCCGTAATCATTACGACAATCTCAAAGTCGACCGTACAGCCTCAAAGGCTGACATCAGGAAGGCTTACCGCCGACTGGCAAGTGCTCATCACCCAGACCGGAATGCGGGCTGTGCTACATCCCTCAGCGCGATGCAATGCATCAACCTGGCGTATGAGGTGTTGTCGAACGAGCGGTCACGAGCACAGCATGATGCTTGGATTGAGACGAACGAAGCGGCCAGCCGGCAGAATGCTCAGCAAGGCGAGCAGAAATCTCGGAAAGAAGAAAATTCCAAGCCACAGCAGGAGTCGTCATACAGCCAAAATCAGACCGATGAGTCCAATGACTTCAGCTCAGAGAAGTGGGATCGTTTCGAGTTCGTGCGGCCCCAAAATTTTGATGAAAAGCACTACGATGATTTCCTCAACTACAACACAGTCATGTGGAAGCTGTTTAGGGAGCTCAGGCTCTCATACCTGACTCCAGAGTTGATCTACAGGTCGTTTCTGATCGACAAGCAATGGGGAAGGGGAGCCCCAAAAACAATTGCGAAAGCTTACGATGCCATCACCAGGGGGATGGATAGGCCGGAGGACAGGAGCTTCGACAAATTTGCGGGTCTTTACTTCAACCTAGCACCTGCTGTGCAAGGCGCCCTTGTGACAACCGCTTTCTTTGCGTTTGTGGTGATGCCGGCGTTTTGGTTGTTCAAGCTCTAAGAGACTCGGTACTTCGCACGGAGAGCGCCTACGGTTCAGGATTCGCACAGCGTTAACGCAGGCGCTGTGCGAAAACTTCGATTCTCTCGATTGGCCAGCCTGTAGCCTGTCAGAGCAGATTCAGGATGACGTCGAAGCCTTCCGGCCACATTGGGACGGTCGACATCTTGGCGCGGATCTGGATAGGCGGGGTTTTGGAGACAATGCCGTTCTCCACCTGGCGGGCGATGATGGCTTCCAGGGGCGGCTCTTTGTGGGAATAGCCTTCGTTCTTTTCAATTTCCATGAACATGCAGGTCATCACCTGGTTGGCGTAGTCCTCTTCCCATTCGCAATAGGTCGTCGTCCAGTCTTCGCTGCTGAACTGAATCACAGCCCTGGAGGAGCGGACGCGGATTTGGACATGACGGGCTTCGGCTTTGCGAGCTGCCATGAGGAGGCTGTTGAGCGCCTGGTGCGCGGCTTCTGGCGTGATGGAACTCATGAAAATCACCAATTCTTGTTTTTCTTATCTATCGATTCTATCTCAGAAAAAAGCCTGAGGGGTAGCAAAAAACAAAGGCCATATATTGACAGTTATCCGACCTGCGGTATGCTCTGCGCTCGGTTAATGGAGCACTACATGAGCACTGTCGATAACGTTTTGAAGAACGACGAGCCACTGCATATGGTGGATCGCGCCGTATCGCTTAAGCATTACAAGGCTATTGAAGCCGCAAGCGAGCTGGCAGATGATCTGGGAATGGGCATCCGCAAGGTCGCTCATGAAGGTCACGATTGGTTGTTGATCCCGCCTGCACAGGCCCGAATCGCTATCCATGCGATGCTGATGGATCAGTCGCTGCCATGTACTGACACCTCGCACTACATCTACGAAAGCCACTACCCAAAAGCAGTGCGCCTGGACTTCTTCAAGACGCATTTCCACGAACTGGTGATGAACTGCGCTGCTCGCAACACCAAAGAAGCTGATGTATTGGTCGATGTCGTCAGCAGCCTGAACAAGATGAGCTTCGCTTGGCCAGAGACTGACGCCGACACCATCGGTTTCGTTGAGTATCTTGTCCTGCTGACCAAGCAGAAAGAACAGCTCGTGTTCGACAGAAAAATGAACATCGCCTGGAAGCTCACCCACGTAACGATCCGTCGTACGATGAGCGGACGTGTGCTTGCCGCTTACGGCGAGGCGCTGCTGCCAATGGGCAAGCGCATTGCGCAGGTGAACATCTCCCATCGTGAAGGTGAGTTCCTTAAAGCACCTCTGGGTGAGATGCGTCTGGTGCCGCTGACACCAGAGATGCTGGCTAAGCTGGCGGCTGATGGCAAAGCAAAACACCAGGAGTTCATGGCTGAGGAAATCAGCTACCGAGAGTTCAAGGACGTCGGTTACGTTCCTGGCTTCATGGGCTCTAAGTTGCCGGTTTCTGTCGATAGCCGTGTCATTGTTGACCCTGCCGGCTGCCGTGAGATGGAACCAAGCAGGTTTAACAGCTTGCTCGGCCTGTTCGACATCTCGATGGATGAAGATGATGATGAAGAAGTAGCAATCACCGGTACGGACAGTGATTTTGCTCGACTCATCAAAGTTGGTGTTTTCTTCAACCTGAGCAAGTCGCACTGGTTCGTCGCTCAGCTGGAGAAGTCGACGCCGATCAAGTTCCGCAGCGATGCTTTCGAGCATCTTGTGCTTGATCCGAAGTTGAAGAAAATGATCAAAGCCATCGCTGTTCACCGCGCTGGGGACATCGACCTCATTGCTGGCAAGGGTGGCGGCGCCATTTTCCTCTTGAACGGCACGCCTGGTACCGGCAAGACTCTGACGGCGGAAGCGGTGGCTGAAGTACTGCAAAAGCCGCTTTACAAAGTCGGTCTGGGCGATTTGGGCACTGACGTAGAAGTGGTGGAGGAGCGCCTCGGCAACTTCTTGAAGTTTGCTGAAAGATGGCACGCCTGCCTGTTGTTTGATGAGGCGGACACGATGATGGAGAAGCGTGACGTCAACTCGCTTCAGCGAAACGCCATGGTCGCGATTTTCCTGCGTCTGCTCGAGTACTACACCGGTGTGCTTTTCCTCACGACCAACCGTGGTGCGAACCTCGATGAAGCATTCCAGTCTCGCATCACCCTGGCGATCCACTACGAAGATCTCGATGAGGCCGGTCTGCGTAAGATCTGGGAAGGTCGCCTGGCTGCAAACAAATATGTGATTCAGGATGGTGATATTGATCGCCTGCTGACTTACAAAACCAACGGTCGTGAAGTGAAGAACGCCATCAGCTCGGGTATCTCCCTGGCGATGGAAGAGGGTGTTCAGCCGAACGTGAGCCACCTGATCGACATGCTGGAAGTCAGCAAGACGTTCAAGAAAGGCCTTTGCGCTGAGTAACACCTAGCGGTACCGAAGAGCCCTGGGGAGACCTGGGGCTTTTTGTTCTTTGGCATTAAGTGCCATTATTCCATCTGTTTCATGCGAAAAATGCCAGAATAATGGCACTTAGCATGACGCCAACCCATCGAGGTACACATGAGCTCTACAACCTCAATGCTTGAAAACGCTAAGCAAGAGATCGCACGCGCCTACTTCGAGGCGATTGAATCGATTGGGCGGGGAGAATCCAAAAGGTGGCACCAGGCACACTTCAAAACGACCACGGATGTGATCGTGCTGAGATTGAAGCAGGCCCGGATCAACGCCGCTGAAGCTCAGGCCGAGATCGACTCGCTGGCGCCTATGCTGGAGAACTGCGATGTCGAGCCGGCGCAGCCGAAGAAGGCGATAGCGTCCTACATCAGGCCATTGCTGTACTGCGTTACGGGTAGCTTGATTTGCGTAGGGCTACTCGTCCTGATCGACCTGATCCACAAAGGCGCTTAAGCAGCTATAGGCGCCATCAGGTGTCTGTACCTGGGCGTTAGCTGGAGCGGGCCATCGTTCCGCTCCTGGATGGCTTGTACCTGGCAATCCTTGCGAAAGCATTCGACCAGGGAGCCCTTCACCCCATTTTGGCTCCAAACGCCAACTTGACCCATCCCCATGCCGTGAACCGGGCAGCAGCCGGCCAGAAGCCTTCTGCGGCGGTCGCTTGCTGATTGTTTTGCCACGCGGATCTCCTTGATGATGCGGGGGATCTTAGCGCTGCGGGTCGCGATCTGTAAGAGGAGGGCGCTGGCGCCTCCCAGGGCACCTTGGCCAACCTTGGTAGCGTGAGACATACTGGAAGAAAAGAGGCATTAAACATGATTCGTTTCGACAGCCTTCCAGAGGATATGCAATCCCTGATTTCCGATTTTGTTGAAGTTGATCGAGATAACGTTCCGGCCATGCTGCCAACTCGCGAGGTCAGGATTGCCGACATCCCGATTGTCCGCCTTTGTGAGTTCGATAGGGGGACAGCGTACGCAAGGGCACTGACCCCAGAAAACGCGCCGCCACTGGTCATCGCGGAAAACCACTTTCTCGACGGCAAGCACCGGTGCTTCTCGTTCCGGGAATTGGGTGTCGAGAGCTTCATCGCTATCGACCTGACCGGCATTGCCTCGCCACATATGATTGAGATGAACTCGATGGGCGAGCTTTCGGGTCAGTCAGCTCTTCAGGTTGAGGCGCCTGCTAAGCCAAAACGTCGGATAGTCAGTCTAGAGTCAGACGGGCCTGGAATGAGCTAGGGATGGCTGGAAACTTCCCTTGTTCCGTGAGTGCTTTTTCATGCGCTCGCAGATTCAAATAAGGTAACTCAGTCTGATTTTTAGTGCAACTAGTAAAATTTAAATTTGTTGGTTTTCTCATTTTTATATGTTTTCATACACCCACTGAAAGCAACTATGGAAAGTGAAGATGAGAGATCGCGAAGTTCAAATAATGATGTTTGAGATGTATGGGCTTCTAGTTGATTGCTCTAAACTAACAGAACGCCAAATAAGCATGTGTCTCGATATTGGCCCAGCTCGTAAAATCGAGGACTACCCAACCCTTGGGGAGTTTCTTCGCGCAGTATTCGGGAAAGATACCAAGCGGGTTCCAGTGGCAAGCGTGGATTTTGAGTTTTTCCCCTCAGATACCCCAATTGAGCACCTCCAGTGCCCTCATTTTTATCAGGAATTGGTACGTTCAACTCGTGCCAATGCTCGAAAAAGCAACGCGAAGCTTGAGCTCATGAAGGCCCAGGGGCGTACTGCGTTAGATGCAATTAATAGCATGCACCGAGCTGAACTTGCTAAGAGTGAGATGAGGGGCTATGAACGAGGTCTTGCTGACGCTGAAAAAATGCTTAAACGAAAGTTGCTAGTTGAAGCAAATGCAGCGCATCAGGAAATAGAAGAAAACCTTGCAGCCTATACTGATGGAGTTCGCATCGACCTAGGGGAATGCATAGAGCATCTTGAGCAAACCCCTGATGATCGCACTTCCGGTGCTTATATCTTCATCATGGAGCTATCGAAGCGGTTTACCAAACGACTCAAGGTTTATTCTGGTCGCCGGCCCCCGGATGACACCGAGGTCTGACCAGGGTATTGGCTCATCGTGAGCCCCGCTGCAGGGCCCATATTTAGGGCTTTCTCACTAGACAATGATGTTAAATTGACATAAAATGCGAGGCAACAAAGGAATACCCCTCAAGAGATTGGAGTCGAGCATGGAACCTCAAGCCGTTGTACTGCCAGTAGGGCAGGATCACCCTGTCTGCGATCCGAACTTCGTGATCGATCAGGACAGTCACTTCGAATTCCAGGAGCGAGCAGCCGTCCTGGCCATTGTGAAAGCCATGGTCACCGAGGACTGCTTCTTGGACATTGAGCGTGCGATGGCCGACAGCTACAACCGTAACTTCAAAATTGTCGACCAGCCAATTGGCGAGGGCGAGGATCAGGGACACTGCTTCGGCGACATCTTCGTTCACCAGACCACCAATGGTGGTTTCTCTGGGGACGATTATGCGGGTACCATCGGCATCCCGCTGCCCAACGGCAAGTTCCTGCAGTTCGACTACTGGATGTGACCACAGCATGAGTAACTTTCTGATGATGGAGAATCCACTCGCGCAGGTCGTGGTCGACTTCCTGATCAACGTCGGCCTGCCGGTTACGGTGGTGCCTGGCGCCAAGGGGTTTATCGACGACGTGGCCATCGTCGACGGCGAGCTGCATGTCGATCCAAAGTGCCGGCCCTCCGGAATTCTCCATGAAGCTGGCCACCTTGCCGTGATCCCCAAGAAGTATCGTGCGTGGTTCAGTGGAAACCTGGACGCCGGTTGGAAGAGGGTGTTTGCGGATGCCGACGTCCTTGCGCTGGGCCCGGATCATCCTGTCTCGCGAGCCCTGATGCAGGCCAGCGATCCTGAAGTCACGGCCTGGGCCTGGGCGGTAGGCAAGCACCTGGGCATCCCTGATGAGTCGATTATCATGGACGACGAGTACGACAACGGCGGTGAAGTCCTGCGTATGCAGCTCAATGGCCACGCGTACATCGGCATCAACGGTCTTTCTCATGGTGGTTTCTGCGTGCGCCGTGCGAACCAATACACGAAACTGCCTGAATACCCGTTGCTTCAGTTCTGGCTTCAGCCTTAAATTCTCGCATCGACTGGAAAGGACGCGATATGAGCTGCGAAATGATCAAAATCCAAAGCGAGCTGCTCGAGGGCGATGCTCTGCGCTGGGCCGTGATGAAAGCTGAAGGTCTAGAGCTGCACCCGATTTTCAAAGAGGGGCAGTTTTCAGTTTGGTTTACACCGGATGACGGCATGCCCTGGGGCCCCAGCTTAACGGCCTACGATACTGACTGGAATCAGACCGGGCGGCTGATCCTCAAGTACAAGATTGGCATCGGGGAAGTCCAAATTGGTGTAGGTACAGCCAAGGGTGATCAATGGGCGGCACACCCGAAACGCCTCAACGAGCCTACGAATTGGAGCTTTGCTGCTGATCCGAGGGTCGCAGTGTGCAAGGCAGTGGTCATTGAGGTTCTCGGAGCCATGGTTGAGATCCCAGCATTTCTGGCTCCAGGGCTACAGCGGCCACTACGCTCGGTTTGACTGCAGGCGCCTGGATGGGGGAGTCGTAACTTTACGCCGGCAGGCGCTGGCTAGTTTTAAAAAGGAATCGGCGGATATGAGTAAGGGAAAAGGGGCGGGCGTCTACATGACGGCCCAAGAACTTGAGGCCATTGATAACGCTCTCGATTTGATCTCAACAACGCTCGAAAGAGCCAGCGTGATTCCTCCCGAGCTTTCTCAAGCCAGTGAAGGTTTGCATAGCCTCATGGATAAATTCCACGCAGCCACCCGGCGAGTAGGCGCTCGCAGGAGACAGAAAAGCGAACCCAATGCGGTTAGCCGAGCGCTGGCGATGATTGCAGAAGAAGAGAAGGCTGCCGGATCCAGTGATTGAACCCGGCATTCGATCTTAAACGCCTAGCGCCTTGGTGAATATCCCGCGAATCCCCATCGTGCTTGAACATAAACCCCGTTATTCACTTACCACCAAAAAGCGTTCGTTTTCGTCGTGCATTTCCGCTACACGCCGTTTGTACTCCGCGACGTCGATCAGATTCGCATGGAGCAGGGCCGTCAGCAGGCCGACGCTCACGCCGTGATACATAGGGATCGCTGCTATGGCAACGTGATCGTGGGGGTCGGATGTGACTTTTAAGGAGTTGATACGAGCCTGTTCGCGGGAGTCAACGATGGCAGATTCCAGGCGTTGCTGCAGTTGTTTGGCATCGACTGGCGGCAATGGAGCAGCGTGCTGCGCGTCAGTAGTCATAGGGCCTCCAAGGCGTTATATGGGGTTTTATACAGTGTACCCGGATGATTTCTCGAAGTCACCAGACGAGGTTTCGGCTGGGGGCTAGCGCTCGCGATAGGTGCTGAGGACGAAGGGAGCCGGATCCGTGGGCTGAACCCGGCAGTAGCGCTTAAACCCCTAGCGCCTTGGTGAATGCCCAGCCGCGAATCTCTCCAACATGCTTGGAGATCTCCTCGTCGAGCCCCTTGTTCACAAGCTCGCGCCCGATATCGCCCAGTTCGACCTTCTCCTCCAGGAACTCGATGATCCTTGGAAGGCAGCCAGGGTCGATCTTCAGGGCTTCATTGCAGGCCTCTACGATAACCTCGGCCCTAGTCTTCGGTGGAAGCTCATCCAGAGGCGGCAGGTACGCCGGCTCACCTTTGACCAGGAAGAACACGAGCTGAGCTACAGCTGGGCTGTTCGATCCGTCCTTGCACTCCCGGAACTGCTCAGCATGCCATTCAGGGTCTTTGACGACTCCGTGTGCTGCCAGGGTGAGGAAGTGGTCTGGGCACTTGTATGAGCCCATAGCGACGTCCATGCTGGCGCTGTATAGCTGGTTGAGGCCAAGTCGCTTGTACTCGTTCAGAAGGGCGTAGGTGCTGCCTGGGAGGCCTGAGGCACTCTCGTTCCTAACATGCTTGGCAAATACAGCCTCATGCTGACGTAGGAGGGCGACCAACGCATCGGGGATGTGCTTCTCTTGGGATGCGGCCAATACTTTGAGAATCAGCACCGAGATGCGTCGACCGACGTTGATAGCTAGCGCACATTCGAGGTCACCGAGCATCCCATCACGCCTCTCGGCAGACATGTTCTGCAGGGGAGTATCCCTGACGTTGTCCTTGTCCTGGGTGAGATAGCCGATCAGGGCTGTGAAGTCGTCCCAGTTGCCGGTCTCCGCCACTTCCATCGCGCATTGCGAGACGTACATCGGCTTGAGGATCGACAGGTAGGACATGAAGCTGTTCTGTGGGGCTGCCAGGGTCTGGCCAGGCTGCATCATGGAGGCAGCAAAGGCCATGAACTCGATTCGACTACGCAGCAGGTCGTAGCCGCTCTTGTCGAGCTGACCGACACCCAGGCCGGGGCGGGCGGCAATGTTCTCGACAGCGTTTTTCAAGGCGCCGAACTGCTCGACGTCGCCGACGTGCAAAGTCTGCTGGATCATTTCCTGGACGCGTGCGAACTCAGCCAGGGGCATCAACGTGCGGTCTTTGCTCCGGTGCGTCTTGATCCTCGCAAAGCACTTCTCCACGTCAGTGATGCTTGGGAGGGCGTTATTCGGGCTGGTCATGGAATTCCCTTTTCGGTCTTTTCACCAGCGTACCAGGCGCGTTGGTGCTTAAACCATGGGGAGAACTCATCGAGTAGCTAATCTGCATTTTAATGCCGAAAAGTCGTGGAAATCTCAGAACATAGGCAATATAATGCCGAACAATAGGCTTAGAAAGGCCTTTGTCTGCAATAAAATGCAGATCAGGGGTTGCCTGAATCCGTAGAGCCACATCATTGAAGGCATGAGCACCATGGCAGAAGTTAAAGCACCCAAGATGTCCAAGCTTAAGAAGAACTGGGGGTGGCTGGCACATAGTCCGTCTTCCGTTGCGCTAATTTTCGGGCTTGTACTGACGGTCGTGGCCGGCTCCGCAATGTACGTTGTTGAGTACACCCGCGAACCGGGCACGCCTTCGCCGTTCGAGAGCAAATGCAATATGTGGAATCGCTGCCGATAACGGAGTTGCATAGTGAGCGTAGTCAGTACTCTTGAGCGAGGTCAGTACCTCGACGATCTACTCAGCAAGCTCTCTGCCGGCACGGTCACCCATGGCCAAGCCATCAGGATGCTGCGTAAGGACGTCACCGGGTTGGATCAAGTCCGCTTCGCCAGGATGTGCAAGATCTCGACTCGCACCCTGAGGAACCTGGAAGGGGACGAGGGTAATCCCACGATTGGCTCCCTTAACGCAGTATTCCAACCTTTCGGGTTTCAGATGGGTGTGGTCAAGCGCGTGCGAAAATTCCCGTACGCATAAAACTCGATTTAAGGATGAATTTAATGTCTGCAAAAACCCTCTTCGGCGCAGCTGGCCTGGTTGTTGAGCGTGTCGTATTTGCTGAAGCGCCAAACTGTGGGTCGTCTCAGATGACTTTCGTCATGTCTCCGAACGACCTGAAGGGCACCCTCGGTGACCCTGAGATGGTGCCAGGCGAAAGCCCTGAGGCATGGGGGGAGTGGACGTGGTCGTTTAAGCTTCCGGACGGAACGCACGGCTCGATCCGTAACTATCGCCGGGGAGGCTTTCGGTGGTACCTGATGGTTGAAGAGGGCGAAGGTCGTGATCAGACTCATGACCGCTCCGTAAAACTTGTGGAGGCCCTCGTTGATATCTTCGATAAAGCAGGTCTTACACTCTTTCCGAACTGGTACCTGCACCCGTTTGTACCTTAGCTCGCGGCACAAAACTCAGCTTTAGGCGCCGGAAGTGGGGATTCCACATTTTTCCCGAGGATCTGGTCGACTGCTTCCGGATCCTCAAGCCGCATGCAGACTCTGACGTTTACCGAAGCGATGGTTTCCTTGCGCCCGAGGATCACATCAATCAACCACTGTCCTTTTTCGCCATGCTTGGCCACGTAGGCGGCTTCGATGTGCTCAGGCACTGAAACCGTCAACCCGGCCTTCCGCACAAAGGCAAGGTTGGGGTACATCGGCGCCAGCGCTTCCAGGACTGCAATACCGATCTGGATGTCAGCAGGGGGGACTTCGTGAATTCCTGGTAGGGCTATCGTATTCATACGTCCTCTTGAGGTTTGGTCTGCTTCTTTCGGCGATCTGTGGCGAGTTTCTTCAGGTAACTGGCGTGCTGATCTGCATAGTCATAGCCACTCCAAGTCAGAGCGGTAACCTGAAATCCTGTGCTGACGTTGTCGGCAAGGACGAGCCCACGACTGTGGAGAAGCCAGGCGGCATGCTGAAATTCGTCGCTGGGTACGCCGGGGAGTTCGGTGATGGGGCGTGCGCGGTGTGGTGCATCCAGTAAGGCCTGGACGATTCCAAAAATAACTCTGAAATCTCGTTTCATGGGCGTTCTTTTTGTTGTTATCGAAACGAAAAGGCCCCTCGAAAGGGGCCTCGTAAGATCAGCTGTTGATCGGCACCTTCCGAGCTTTCTCGGATTCAGGTACGACCACGTTGAGCTTGACGACCAGCAGGCCGTCGATGAACGTGGCTTCTTTCACCTCAACGAGTTGAGGAAACTCCATCGTGCGCTCGAATGCGCGACGTGCGATGCCGCGTGCGAAGAAGCTGGTGTCTTCACTCGTGCCTTCAGGCGCTTTGCCCGTGATGGTCAGGTGGCTGCCTTTAACTTCGATGTCGAGCAGATCCAGGGAGTAGCCGGCCAGGGCCATCTGGATCTCGAAATGACCTTCGTCATGGGCGATGACGTCAGTCGGCGGAAAGCTGAAGACCTTGCACGCGTCAGTAGTACGAGCGATCTGGCGCTGGAAAAAATCAGCCAGAGCAATGCCGGAAATAGCGAAGAAAATGTCCTGCTTTTTCATGTTTTTGTCCCCTTGGGCGACAGATAGGATTCTCAGCCTGATGGCCTGAGCTACACGCGTTATGCCGTGTCAATTCATGCTAATTAGTTTCTGTTTTGGTTGCAACAGGTTGCTGGGCGGCCCGAGCTCGGGAAACCAGATGGGTGGGACAGAAAACACCCGCAATAACATATGCAAAGTATTGACAAATCTGGATCGATTCAACAGCATAGACCCTGCGGCATAACCCTCTCACGCAACCATAAAGAGAGGATCCGTCATCAACCAGATCTGGGATACAAATGAGCACTGCGAAACAAATCACCTCGTTCGTCGAGGCACTGAAGAACTCAGGCATCACGATCTCTGATGAAGCTCGCCTGAAAGACCGCCTGGTCTCCGCCGCCGAAAAGGGCGATGACGTGGAGCACGAATTCAACACGGTGTTCAGCAACACCAAGGCCTCTGGCGTTTCGTTCTACGCCGACGCCACCAAATCCAGTGAAGGGCTGACCAAAGCCTTCAAAGACATCGACTTCGATGGCTTTACCTGGCGCAATTTCCTGCAGAGTCTCAAGCAGCCGTAGGCATTTCTTCGCCACAGCTCTGCTGAATAGCTCGTCCCTAAGCGATTGCTGGGGGCGGGCTTTGTCGTGTCTGGATGAAACCAGCCGGCCAGCGGCCCGGTAGATCCGATTGGGGATTGACGTTCTCACCTGGTAATATGAAGTCGCAGCCCTAGGAACCTCCACTCCCGTGCCACACGAAACGGTGAAGAGACTAGGTTATGCGAGGCCCCGTTCTTCGGGGCTTCCTCTTTTCTGGTGAACAAAACACCCAGAAACGAGAAGGCCACCTACAGGTGGCCAGAATGAAGAAAGGTCTATACGAATAACGTAGGACGAAGAACGATTAAGGTGCGTCGGGTCGAGTGGGGCGTTGCGTCTGCCACTGATGGGTCAAGTAGCCAACCACTCTGAAGCCTACGACTGCGACATTTCCCAGTAGGGTTCTTCGCTCTCATGGGTCTCGTGAAGCTGCATGGTGTGTAAACGGCCTGTCCCTATCCCAAGTTTCGGGTCAGGCCACCATCAAATCAGCAGCCCAACATCTTCAGGATGGAAGCTTTGAAGTTGAATTCGATCTTCGTGCCGTGGTTCAGGCTGGAGATCTCACGATTGATCTCGTCCAGCTGCTTGACGGCTTCAGACTGGCGCTGTTTCAAGCTGGTCATCTCATCAGTCTGGACAACCTTGATCTGAACAGTGTTGATCGAATTGGCCGCGTTCATACGGGCAAAGACCGACTCAACCTGGCCGAACTCAATGGCGTTTTCGTTTTGGTTCTTGACCTGGCGTACCATGTCATTCAGCCACGCACGATGCTTGGTGACCAGATTCCTGCGCTTGAGGAGGATGTCGACCCCGGCCTGGGCATTACCATGGGCGATGGCTTCACCCAGGGCGATGGAGGCTTCGACCATCACGTCCAGTTTCCGGAAGTTTTCCCTCAGGGTAGTGCGGGCAGCGACGGCCTTGTTCTGGTCTTCAACCACGTTGCCTTTGATCGGGCGAGAAGTCTCGGCGATCTCGGCTTGCAAGACATCGATGTCGCGCTGGAGGGTCTCTCCGATCTTGTGCGCCTCGGCCAGGGAGAAGACAGTCTTCGGTTTCATCGCGTTTCCTTTGGAAGCTTAGGTAAAATCAACCGGCAAATCATAATGCAAAACGGGTGGCTGTCAATACATTACGATTGTTCTTTGAGCGGAGTAACGAATTCGCCATTTGGTCGCTGCAGAACCATCTTGTGATCACGGTAACTGACGTGCCAGGTCTCTACGGTTTGCGGGGCTTCTGGGGTGAAGTCCTCGCCTGGTTTTCGTACCCAGAACAGCCTCACGTTGATATCCCCATCGACAGCCGGGATTTGCGTGCACTGCAATATGTTCGCGGCGTAGGTGCGCTTAGTGCCTGGCAAGGTTAACCAGAATTTTGGATTGGGATCGTCCCTAAATTGCATCTGTGGGCAGTCATCAAACCCCAACACTGCAGCTTGATGCTCACCCACAGACATAATGGCGTAGGCGTCAATGTAGTACTGGGTGGGCGGAATCTGGTCAGCGTATTTGTCTGCAAAGTACTGGCCGACCCCGGCCAGAAAATCGCAGCCGGCCAAGGCCGAAAGAGCGACTGCCAGGCCACCAAGCTTGAGAGCTTGCTTCAATTGCCGAAATTGCATCCGGACTTCCTTCTTCGATAGCGCAAAGTGGGTGTGGCTGTGCTTGCGCGGATCGTATTGGAAGACTAGTGCCGGAGCAAGTGGGCTCAGATTCCGAGCTCTTGGATGAAGTGGCGGGCCGCGCTTGGCTTCCTGTTCAGCTCGCTTTCGACCCGGTACAGCGTTGCCTGCAATCGGGTGCGGGGGATAGGGGATTGGGCGCAGTTAACCGTGGCCTTCAGATAGGCGATGGTCACTTCGTGTGTGGCTTTGTCGGTGTGTTCATCGGAGAGCGTCCGGTTCCATCGCTCCAGGGTCTCAATTTCCTCGGTCGCAGCGGCGGCGTCGATCTCACACATTGGCAACTCCCACGCAATGCTCTCGGCGTTGAAGTACCTGAAGCCATCCGGGTCGGTGAGGGAGTTGATGCGGGCCATCAAGAACACCTGGTCTCCTTTCAGGATCTGAAGGCCGTGGGCCTCCTCAGTGCCAGGAGCGCCAAGCTTGTCATTGATACCCGCGACCTTGGCGTACGCTTGCTTGATGGCCAGTCCAAGGGTTTTCGCTTCGCAGAGCTGGGTCAGGTGGTAATCCTTAACACCGGCGTTCTCGACGTCGTTGATGAAATAGCTCGAAAGCATCACGCGGAAAAGCTGCTTGGACATGGCCGGTCTCTGGGTTCGGTTATCTGAAAAACTGGAGCTGTATCCAATCGGCGACTCGCCTGATGGCAGCTGCGTAAAATTCTACTTCTTTGATCTGCTTTTTGGTTTTGCAGATGCTTTTGCAGGTTGATTCGTAGTCCTTGATAGCTCTGTTCAGATTATTGATTAATGTTACACATTCGTCTTTGCTAGACAATTCAACTGCTGAGCCAATCCCTCCATGATCCCACTCATACATACACCCTTGAAGAATGCTGAAGGCAGCCCCTAAGTCTTCCCGCCCAGTATTGTAGGTTTCTTCAAGCTTCGATATTTCGCCGATCTTAATGAAAGCATCAGCGATCTTGCCGTCGGCTTGATGTTTGTTTTGCACAAAGCTGTATCGTTCTAGTTCACTTGGCTGTTTCAAGCCATGCTTGAGGAATGCATTTTCCGCAATACTCTTATCCCAGGAATACCAGATTTTCCCATCTTCCATTTGCCGTTCCTGTGCGTACTCTGCTTTCACCGGCTTGCCATCAGGGCCCATGACCTTAGCGGCTTTGAGCGCATCCCTGGCTTTGGGCATAGTAATGGCGAATTCTTTGGAAAGCTGCTTGATGCCTGCGTAGGATGGTTTGGCGGTTTTCATTACAAAGCCCTGTTATTATTCTTCTCCCTAAGCGGAGCAATGGTATGATTACTCTATATCGACAAATATTCAACGGCAAGATAAATGCTACTAATCAACTACACTTTGTTCATTAAAATGTCCTGATTTAGTTGAATTTGCAGGTGTTTTCGTCATTGTTTTTTTGACGAAAATATTTCGAAAACTAGTCGACTCGAAACGATTCGCTTGTGCACGTTTCGTTCATCTTTTGTCCCTCCGCACTCAAGCTGCTTGAGGTCATAGTGATGCCGGGGATACTCTGAACCAAAGCGAATGCGGGAGTGGTGGTTGTGTATTACTTAGAAACCGGGAAAGTGAGTTCTCAATCCCCAGAGTTCAAGCAGATCTGCCGAATTGTGCGTGATCATGCAGAGCCAGATACTCCGCAATCGCCGAGCGGCCTTGATCTTAACCTCGTTCGCAAAGCCCTGGTCGATCTCCCTGGCGGCGAGCTGGCGCCACTTGCGCTGTACATGATCTCCTATGGCGACATCGAGCTCCTGAAAGAGCTTTGGGCTGTCCGTGGGCCGTTCCAGGTGAACCTTAAGCGCGACCCCTACGAGAACACGTGCACGCTCAATGGGCATGACTTCGTGCTGCTCTCAGATGCTCCGAACCTGTTCGAGGGCCTGAATAAGGTCGAGGATTACCAGAAGCTGTTTCGCTTGATCTCGGACATGGAGTTCCGGGGTCTGATCGACATGACGCCGCAAGGCAGCAATCTGCTCGCCATGGGTAATTCTGAGGTGCTCAGGCGTAACACCCGGAGACGAACCCGGTTCACTGGTGAGTTGCCAAAACTGGATGCCGGCGTTGTGAGCCAGGGCGAACTGCTTCAGGCGTTGACGATGGGCGCCACCAAGCCTGGCATGCTAAAGCCGTACGAAAAGTTGCTTTGCTGGGCCACGCCAGAGATGGTCAGGCAGCATCCTGGGCTTCTGAAGCCCTATGCGGCCAAGCACGAGTTCGAAACCAATGGTGTGTTCTACCCGCCGAAGATGACCATTCAGGAGTGGTCTGAACGTTTCGAGGCCGACGCTCAAGCTGGTACTACTGGATCATTGCCTTCGAAGATCTGGATTCAAAACGAGTGTGACGATGAGCAGGACGTTGCGCGTGTCCTGCTGAGATCGATGGCAACCAACGAGGCGCAATACGGTTTCGATGCTAAGCCAGGCTATGTCCTGTGCCATACATCTGCTGAGTTTTTGTATGAGTTCCCATCTGCGCCTGAGGTGGACTCGGACAACCTTAAACAAGCATGCGACTTTGTCCGCAACTACATGCCCTTCGATTTGATGTACCTGCAGACCATCCCCGGCGCCCGCTTGAACGATGATGAGTTTTATCGTGGTCACACCTACCAGCAGTTCCTATGGCTGCTTGGTAGTGAGCCTGGGGAGGCAGCGGCGACCAAAAATCTCCTGACTCCGTCCCAGTTCAAGGCGATTGCAAGTGGAGAGAAGATAGAGGGCGCACTCCTGGCCGTGCTCAACAAGACCTTCGGCTTCGACAACCAGGGCATGAAGGTCAAACTCGCTATCTACGACATAGACACGCTGAAGGCCATTGACTTCAAATTCGCCGATGGAACGCAGATCGTGTCGGGTAAATCTTCCCCCTCGGCTTATCGCGGTATTTCATCTGCCGTCGACATAGACGCTATTCGCGAAGGCACAGATCCGGAGCCGACCTGGTCAGGTAAACAGACTGAGCTGGTGAAAGCCTATACCGGGTTGATTTCCCTCGGCCTGTGGCCCTGCGCCAAGATTCCTGAGCCTGCTTCGGTCAAAGAGGCGCTTACCCAGTGCACCCGCAAGAAAGACTTCGCTAAGCGGTACAATGAAGTCGCTCTTTCCCTACGGGGCTACCTCATCAACGCTGGCGCTGAAGCTTGTGCTGCCGTGGCCAAGACGCCGGCGCAGTGGGAGTACCTGGTCGACGCCCTGGGCCCTGAAGCCATGAAGCCGTATGTAGCGCAGATGCCGCACACGGCGAGGGGGACTGTTTTTACCTTTGAGCTCGGTGTCTGATGATCTGGACGATCAACGCGGCTGGCGCTTAAGCGTCTGCGCTACCTTGGCGGCTGAAGAAGTCGGGGAATACGTTGGGAAGGTACCGCAAATTTTCAAGTGAATTGAGTAGGGCTCAGTATCGAGCCCTCATGATTTTAACGAGGTATCAATGAGCAACCCAGACAAGCCGCCTAGCTTTAAAAAGGCGATCATGGCTATCAGAGCTCGCTCAAGAAGGACGCACCCGGTCACGCCCGAGACGACCGATCAGGATCTCAAAGAGTGGGAGCTGTTATTTGGCACTCTTGAGCATGAGGATCTGGCGGCGGTCATGGTTGATGCTCTCTGCCATGGCGACAACAAGTTCGCCGAGGTCTTATGGCAGTTGCGGGGCCCGTTCGAGGTAAGGCTCGTCACAGAAGCTGATGGCACCCATGTCTTGAATGGGGTGCCCGGTGACCACCTGCCGGCCAATGACAACATCCTTAACTCCAGCGGCAGCGTGAGTGAGCTAAAGCGGCTCCTCACCAATATCCGCGACATGAATGTCCAGGGCTTGATTGAAACCTCGCCAGACGCTGGCGCTCTGCTGATGAGTGATGGGTTGGGGGATGCGCTTGAACTGTGTCGAGAGGCCAGATTTGAGGGCAAACTTCCGACGTTGAGGAATGAGCGGCTCTCCCAGCCTGAGTTGGTGCTTGGCCTGATGGATGCCAGTAAAGACAGCATCGCCGGCACGACTTATGAGCACGTGTTGTGCTGGGCGGCTCCAGAGATGGTGAGCGCTTACCCTGATAGCCTTCACGCCTTCCACTCGCTGCAGAACGTTAGAGTTCTTGATGGCCGCGATGACTTCCAAACCTACGGATATGCGGAGTGGGCGCGGTTCTTCGAGACCGAAATCGGACAGCGGAAGGGTGTCAATAATCCCCAATCGTACAACTTGACCAGCGAAGCCTTGGTTGAAAACGAGATTGGCCAATTCCTGCTCCATTCGATGGGGTCGCCGCTGGCGCAACACGGATTCCTGGATAACGGCGGCATGGTTCTGTGCGCCACCACAACAGCCTTCCTGGCAGGTTTCGAGACAGCCGGCCCGTTGGATCCTGCGAATTTTCGCGAGAGCGAGTCGTTTGTTGCCAGCTACCTCCCGTTAGACCTGCTCTGCCGGCAGGCTGATAAGACCAACGATTGGAAGTACCCATTGATCAATGGCGTTTTAGGCGCTCAGAAGTCATCTTCGCTGATCAGCATCCTGGATACTGATGTCGAGCTCTCAGCCCGCGTTGCAGCGCTTTTGTCGCCGGCGCAATGGACTTCAGTTGCCAGCACGCTAACGATGGATGCGCCGATGCTGCTTGCCTTACAGAAGGCTGTTGGTATCGATAACAGCGGAATGTCAGCCCTGATCCGGTTTAAGGATTTCCCTATGCTTTACGAGCAGGGCTACAAATTCAGTCCTCGCACCGTACTCAAGGCCGGTGAAAAACAACATCCGAGCGACCTGCTGGATCATCGCGGGGATGTCGTCATGATTGAGCTTGCGAAGATTCACAGGGTCAATGAGAACACCGTGAATTTGCGCGACAAGCTGACGGACACCTACGTAAAGCTGGTGTCCATGGGGCTCTGGCCCGTCGACGTCGAGCGTGAGCCTACCGACCTACGTCAAGTACTGGCCGAGTGCGCCCGGCAGACGAGCTTCGCCGAGAAGCAAGATCGCAGGTCGTTGCTCTACCGGGCCTGGCTGGTGAGGGTCGGGGTAGAGGCGTGTGTAGCTGAGGCGAGATCCCCTCGGGAAATGACGCTGCTGGTAAACGTGCTGGGGGACGAAGCGATGCGCCCTTACGTCGACCGGGTGCCTTTTGCTACGAGAGGACAGATGTTTACTCGCGAACTTGGGGTTTAAAACGTCGCGTCGACCGGCAATGTAAAAGCCCTGTAATTACAGGCCTCAGAGAGTGAAAAACTCGTAGAGTTTCTGACATCCCAGGAACTGGGCCTGTAGTCGCGCCCTGACATTTAATGGGATTTGTTTGGGGGTTGGCTCACTCGGTATTCTGTAGGCAGAGCTCACGTACCTGGAATAAATCATGGCCGGCACTACTACTGCACTCACGACATCGGGTGCTGCCCAAGCCCCACGCGCCACACCCGAAGAATCCGCGATCACGAGTCGGTACCTGGATATCTTGACGCTGCGCCGCCAGCCGTGGGCTGAAAACCTTAAGTTCAAGAGCAATGAAGATGCCCTGAAGAAGGCACCGTTGCCGTGTTCTCCAGAAGAATGCGAACAAATCCTTCAATCGCTGCCCGAGAATTATCTGCCCGTTGCGCTGGCGCAGGCTGGATTCTGTGGCGACATGGAAATTGGCAATCGGATTCTCGAGATCCATGGGCCGATCCACACGGAGCTCTCTGTGCGTGGTTCCCAGACGTTTTTGAATGACGAGCCACTCCCTTACACCTGGGCCAGGGAGTATCTGCGCAACGCCATCTCGCCGGCGGATATTGCCAAGGTGATGGAATGGCTTCCTGAAGTAGGCATGGGCTGGATGGTCGGGAAGGCGAGTGAACATAGCCACCTGTTCCAAGGCGAGGCTTTGGAGCACGCCCTGAAGCACGTTAGAACGACTCAGTTCGACGGTGAGCTTCCGCACCTGGTGTCTGGCCTGGTAGAGCATCCGGAGTTACTGCTGGCGCTGCATGACCGCAAAAGCGGATCAAGCTTTGGAAGCGCCTTCGATAAGATCCTCTGCTGGGTACCGGAGGGAACCGAAACTCACTTTCCGCATGACCTCGTTCCTTACAAGATCGAGCAGAGTATGCATTTCAGGGACACGTTGAAGCATACGCGTGAGGATCAATCTGCAGTTATTCCGCTGGCTGATGTATCAAAGGCGTACCTCGACAAAGTGGTCAACCTTTGGACAAATTCCAATAACCCAAGTCTCACGTACGACGGTATTCGATTCCTAGACCTGAAGCTACGCACCACCACTGCACAGCCGTGCATCGATATTGATGGGGAGATGCTGCTTTCCCATCAGGCCAACCAGTCGATTAAGCACGGTTTCTGGGAGCGACCTGGGATGGTGCTGTGCCAGACGACAGTGGGGTTTCTGAGCAACTTTGAGCTCGGGCCCCAGGAGCCAAGAAATCAGGCAGCGAGCGAGAAATTTGTCTCCAACTACGCGCCAATTGATTTGATCGCCCGCAACTACGGCAGCAAGGATGAAGAAGATGCGCTCATCTACATCGGCAAAATTGGGTACGTTTACTCCGCCGACAAGGCAGTCAAGTCTTTCAACGATCTTGTGAGACACCTCGATGGGCCGGAGCCGCTAAGGTCTCAGATCAAGGGGGTCTTGAACAAAGATCTCATGAGCTTCATGACCAGCCAGCGTGGCAGCACAGAGGTTAACGTCATGTCGCTCCCGATACTTAAACGAGAGTATGGAATCGATAACCAGGGTATAGGCGTTCAGGTCTGGGGTGCTCATATCGATGCATTGCATCAAACTGGTTTTAGGTTCGCGGCGGATACCGACACGAAGTATTGCGAGGAGGCTAGGGACGCTATGTCCCCACTCAAGCCATCCCAAGTGGCTTTCGTTACCATTGGGATGATGGATATGTCCGACGAGCAACAACAGGACACGCATATCAAGGCACTCCAGATGGGATTGTGGGCTACGCCCATCAAGAAGCCGGAATCGATCCCTGAGGCGCTCACAGCGCTCGGACGGCGCAAGTGGAACACCAACACCGTCAAAGGTAAGTTGCCGCACGAGACCAATTCACCCGTTCTGGCGCTTCGAGCTTACGTGTATGAAGCCGGCGTGGAGGCATGTGTGAGGGAGGCCAAAACGACCGCTCATTGGGTTACGCTGCGGACGGTGTTCGGTACCGAGGTGATGAAGCCCTACCTGAAGGATGCGCCATTGCCTGCACAGGCGAAGCTGTTCACGAACGACTTAGGGGTGTAATCGAGGAGGGTGCCGGCGCCGGAGAGCGGTATCGTTGTTCAGGTACTGGCTCAGTGCGTATCCTAGAGGGATAGCTTACGCACCAGGATCTTGTCATGGCCGGTAACCCTCCATTCCCTTACAAAACTCACGAAGAGGCTGCAATCGCACATCCACACCTGCGATTGAACCGGCTGAAAGAGATTCTGACGCTTCGAAACCAGCCTTGGACGGAAAGCCAGTTCAAGTCGAAGGAAGAGCGTGAGAAGACGCCTCCGGATCCTTACACCGCCGACGAGCTCGAAAGCGTCCTGCAAAAACTCATTGCACCCCATATTGCTGAGGCGCTGGCGCTGTCGGCAGCTTGTGCTGATCTCGAAATCGCCAAGCGCCTTGTCGAAATCCACGGGCCAATCCCAGTAGATTTCGTCAGGAAAGAGAAGTACCAGGCCTCGCTAAATGGGGAGTCTATGTACCTGGGCAACCAGCCTTACCTTGGAAATGCCAAGACTACGGCTGATATGGCGAAGGCCATCGAGTGGATGCCAACCGTAGGCCTTGGTTGGATGCTTGGCGTCGACAGTGACCATGGGGAGCTCTACTCCAGCTCCAGCCTGAGCAAGGCCCTGGCCAAGACCAGAGAAGTCGAGTTCACGGGGGCGCTGCCAAGCATAGTCGGGGGGCAGATTGAGCATCCTGAGCTACTGGCGGCACTTTACGCTAAGAAGGCGGCGTCCTGCGTGCCCAAGGCCTACGACCAGATCTTGTGCTGGGTTCCTGAGGATCTTGTGGCCCATTTTTCGGATGAATTGTTCCCGTACACGTCAGTGCAAAACATCGTGTTTGAGGACAGCTACAAGCGGCAGGGGCAGGACAATGCCCAGGCTGTGCGCCTTGTTGATGTTGAAAAAAGCACCTTCGCCGATGTAAAGACCGCTGAGGATGACCGTGACCATCGGCTCGCGTTCAAAGACCTCCTGCTGTGCACTGTACCGAGTGCTGCTGAGCGGGATATCGTAAGCGAGCTGCTCCTGGCGCATCAGGCAACTGAGTCGATCCAGCACGGCTTCTGGAAGCATCCTGGGATGGTGCTTTGCCGCACGTCCGTGGAGTTCCTGGCTGAATTCGATTTTGGCCAGCCAGATCCAATGAACGAGCACCTGGCCAGAGAGTATGTGCACAGCTACGTGCCGGTCGACCTGATGGCCATGGCGTATGGCAACCTCGAGGACGTCTACCAGCGGAGCCTGGTTTCAAAGGTCGGCTTTGGAAGCTTGCGGGAGAGGCAGTCGTATTCGTTTAACCAACTGATCAAGCTCCTCAATACACCAGAGCCTCTAAGCTCGGACGTTCGCGGCATTCTCTCCAAGGATCTGGTGCAGTTCCTGTTGACCCTGAACAAGGATGCCGTGCAGGTAGAGACGCTGCCAGCCCTTTACCGCGATTTCGGGATCGATAACCGAGGCCTTTCGCTGAACGTGTGGTCAACTCATGTAGACGCCCTTTACGAGAGTGGCTTCAAGTTTGCGCCGGGAACGGTGACTGACGTGAAATTCCTGGGAGGTGCTGCGAAAGAAATTGAGGAGCAACCAAACCATGTGATCTTCACGTACATGGATACCAATACTCCGAGTGATCAGGCCTTCCAGGACATGCATACCAAGGCGATCAGCATGGGACTGTGGACTGCGCAGGTGAAACAGCCGGAAAGCGTCACAGAGGCGTTGGCGGGGCTTACACGTCGCAAGTTCCACAACGGCACGAACCTGGTCAAAGGAAAGCTACCGTACGAGGCAAATGCTCCCGTGTGGGCCTATCGCGGATACCTGGCGGTGGCCGGCGTCGAAGCGTGTGCTTTGGTTGCAAAGTCAGATGCCCACTGGAAAGTCCTGGGCGAGGTCTTCGATACCGATGTGCTCAAGCCTTACCTCGAGCAGGCATCCCTTCAGGCGAAGGGCCACTTGTTCATGAAAGACCTGGGCGTTTAAGGGGGGTTGAGACGATGAATCAGCCAAATACTCCAGCTTTTACTGAGTCCTGGAATTTCTTCAAGAACTCCGTTTACGACCGTTCGGAACCATTCGACGCGGGGAAGATTGCTTCTGACCCGAACTGGAACCTGGATCGAGCGGCTCTCGTCCAGGCATGTAATGGACTGCGCACCTCGGAACTGGCGCCAGCGCTGCTGTATGCGGTCTTCCATGGCGACGTAACGTTTACGGAGTACCTGTGGCGCGAGCGAGGCCCGTTTAAGACGCACCTCAAACACACCGGGCCAGGTCAGTTTGAACTGAACGACAAGCCTTATAAGCTCCCTACAGACAGGCAAGATCTGTTCGCCGGCATCAAACAGGCCTCCCAGCTCAAGGCGATGATCGATCTCATCTACAAGACCGAGATCTCGGGCCTGCTTGATGGGGCAGGCGCCCTGTTTCTGTATGGCCAGAAAAACACCGTGGTTAACATAGCGAGAAGGGTGAAGTTCAAAGGTGAGTTGCCGGTATTGAGCGGTGAGTACCTGAGTTCACCGGAACTCATGGTTGCCATGATCGAGGCATCCCATGGCTGCCGATATCGAAAATCGTATGACCCAATTCTTTGTTGGGCCAGTCCGGACATGCTCGAAGCTTATGCCGAGTTCTTAGACCCGTACGTCCCTGTGCATGGGGCGAAAATCGGTGATGAGCAGATGAGCTTTGATACCTGGCAAAAGACGCACGATGAAGCCCTGGCGGCGGGGGCGGAGCCTCCAAAATGCAACAGCATTACCCTGAGATGCACAGCAACGAAAAATGACCTGGTCGGCCAGATCGCCATGCAGGCTTATGGGAACATGAAGCAAAAACATGGGGTCTTTGAGAAGGAAGGTCACGTCCTGTGCCATACGTCAGCACGGTTCCTCGCCGAGTTCGAAAGGCCTGAGGTACTGGCAACCAACAACTACGCGGCAGCGAGGAGTTTTACGGAGCACTACGTGCCCTTAGATTTTCTGACGCTTCATGCTCACCCGAAAGGCAATTTGGGGTGGCCAACAGACGTTGGCTTCGACGAATCGAACGGCGGGAAGGCGCTTCGCTTCATGAACCTGAGCGAAGACATCCACAAAGCCCTTGGCCCGGTGCTGAGTCACGATCAGTGGAGGTTCATCTTGAAGGGTGACGTGATCAAGGGGAAAGACATACTCACGGCAGTGACGGTTCATGGCCTGAACAACCAAGGGATGAACTGGTGCTTTGAGCAGGAAACGCCGGGCGAGCTGAAGGAGCTTGGCTTTAAATGCGTTCCAGAGACAGAAGTGCTACTGAACAGCAAAACAGATGGGAGCGCTTGGGATATCCGGGGCTCAGGCAGAACGAGCGTGGATATCACGGAGATCAAGGATTTCTGCAAGCGAAAGGATCTAGGTAGCTATGGGGAGCCTTGGGCGAAATCCATGCTCGATGACACCTACGAACTGGGCCTGTGGCCTTTCAAAGATCCGAAGCCACCGCTGTCTGACCTGATTGCTAGCCTGGCCAGGAAGAAGAGCCCGCTTAGCGACATCTCTGACGCTGCGGTGATCGCCAGGTTTGTAATCACAGACTCAGCCATCGAGGAGTGCGTGAAGTACGCCAAGAAGGCCAGAGAATGGTCGCTGCTGGCGGACATCCACGGTGCCGAGGCGATGAAGCCCTATGTCACTGAGATGCCGGTGCAATCCAAGGGAAAGGTGTTCACCCTGGAGCTCGGGGTCTAGTCCTGAAACGAATAGGCTAAAATGACAAAAGGCACCTCGAAAGGTGCCTTCTGTTTTGTAGGGTGGCCAGCAAGTGAATGAGCTGTCGGGACATTTAAAAGATGTAGACATGCTCGGCATCTGGCCGATGATTCGACAAAAAGCGGGGGAGGCGTGTTTTCACCATAGAAGTAGCCCCTTCCCAAGCATTCGAACCAAAACTTTTTAAATCATCCAGTGCGTTAGCACTGGTTTTTGTATAGGTGGCCAGCAAAAAATGAGTCTGATGGGACATTTAAAAGATGTAATCACACTCTGCATCTGGCCGTAGATCGACGAGTAGAACAGGGGAGGCGTAGTTTCACCCAAAGAAGTAGCCCCACCCCAAGCATTCGACCTAAAACTTTTAAAGCTTTTCATATCGCCGTAGCGCTATGTTTTAAATTAGTGTGCCAGCAAGTTGTTGCGTGACGGAATAATATGCGATGTAGTCACAGCAGGCATCTGGCGTAAGCCGACAAGTTATGGGTTAGACACTTAGCCTGTAGTCCAATCCCTCATTCGGCTTGGTGTTACTCTATCAAATTAAAACCTTGTGTCAACAACTAATTTGAACAAATTTGGGAAATCCTTTTCCCGTTGTTACATCAATCCAAAGATACAGCGTTGATAGCATCGACCTGGTTTGTACGACCTTCAAAGAAGGACGCCATGACGTTGAACACCTCGTCCGAGAACCCGCCAACCATCAGGGTGTCAGCGCGGTTTGCGCTCACAGAATACTGGTTTGGCGTGATATCGCAGTTGACCATTTTTGCCCGTGGAAACATCCCTTTGTAACGAGCCCAAAGTGTCGACAAATCAGAGCGGTAGTTATCCGCCCAGCTCTCGTTGTCGGAGACCATCACAAGTTGGTCTACTTCGATGTTGTTCTTGATCAAATAGTTGATCACGCTGCCGCAGTTAGTTCCTCCACCAAGGTTTCGCTTGATGGTGTTTGCGATTGTCATAACTTTTGCATCATGTGCAACCCGAAGTGGGGTTGTTTCATACGCAAACGTCACGATGTTCGCCGAACGGTTCTTGTGCATCAGTGCTGCACCAACCAGGGCTGCAACATCCAAGCAAGTTACTTTCGAAGACGCTGATCCTTGGTTGCCAGTAATTGCTTGGCTCATTGAACCCGATACGTCGATGGCAATTACAGTCTTACCCGCGATTTCTGGTACGTTCTCCAGCGCCACTTCCATAGCATCTTCCAACGCCACTTTCAGCTTTTGAGGCAATTCATTGCTAACGTTCAGCATGGCTGTCATCAGCTGGTATGGGAATGCACGCGCCTTGATGATGTTTTCACGATCAGAAAGGCGGGCTGCAACCACATCAACCATCTCTTTGTTCTCGAACACTCCATGACGCTGAAACGTATTGAGATTCATTCGCGTCATTGTCCACTTAGCGTTCGACGCAATGCGCTCCCAATCATGAGTCGACAACGGCAACGCCGTCAGCTTCTGGAATGGCGCCTTCACTGGTGCGTACTTCGACTCGCCGGCAACAAACGCCTCGTAATCGCGGATGAAGTCTGGCAGCAGCGCCACATCGACTGGTTTACCCATGATGTAGGCGTACAGCGCGTTTCGATTTTCATCCTTCGCCTTTGGGTGCGCCAGTTTCAGCACATCCACCAGGCTTGGGTCGCGGCCAACAGAGGCTTCCCACAACGAGTAGTCGTTCAGGTTGCCGATGAAGCGCTTAACCAGACGCTTGGCTTTAGAACCAAGCGACTTACGGCCTACAGCGCCGCTACGCAGGATCTGCACGAAGTTACGCAGCATACGAGCGTTGTCGATGACCTTATCGAACACAACATCCGCCAGGGTGCTCTGACGAGCTACCAGCATTGCGCAGAGCAGGGCCGGCATGTCTTTCATGAAGCCTTTCTGACGAGCGTAGACCGCCAGTTTCGCCAAGTAGTCATCCGACACGTTCTTAGCGTGCTCGGTCACCAGACCCAATTGGTCTTTACCAGCAGCGTAGAACGTGTTGTTGAACGCGCCGGTGCAAGCCAGGGATGCTAAAATTTGCTCAGAGGACTTCAGGTGAGCCTTACCACCTGCGTGGTTCACTACCTGAGTCGAGCCGAATACGTTTTTGTTAGCCATTTCACTTCTCCAAATTCATTCTGAGTCATTCAGACGATGTGAGGAGTACTGCAAGTGAGATGCCAACATTTTGATCATCCTATGAAAATACCTTCGAAATGCCTGTATTTACTGGGCAAAAAGATATTCGCGATGATTCTCAAGAATTGACAGTCTGTCCTTTCTATAGGAAAATCTATTCCACAACATATGAGCATATGCGGACGGATACGATGAATACGGTGATATACAGCTTCTTGGGCACCCAGTTGGACGGCGGATTTCAGGAAAAACGCTGGAACCGCTGGCGCCCGAACGTTGGTATCGCCACTTCGACCGATCCGGAGATCAATACTCTGGTGCTTCTCTACAACGAAAAGCACAAGGCTCTGGCAGAGCGTGTCGCTAAAGATGCGGTGACCGCCGCGAACCGCATGAGCTTCTCTGTGCGCCTCAAGCAGGTCGAGATGGATCCTTATGATCTGCCTTCGACCTATCTGATGATGAGCAAGCTGCGGGAGGAAGAGACCTTCGAGGCGGATACCCGCTACCTGTTCAACCTCAGTACCGGTACCCACATCATCCAGGTCGCGATCTTCAAGATGGTCGAGTCCCGGCGTTGGCCAGGCCTGCTGGCGCAGACTTCAAAGGCTGAAGATTTATCAAGCAAGATCACCCTGATCGACCTAGATCTGCGGGCCTACGACTCGATCATGGATCGCTATCGCCTTGAAGAACTGAAAGGTGAGGATCGTCTCAAGCAGGGTATTCCGACCTTAAACGCGGCCTTCAACACGATGGTGACGAAGCTGCAGCGCGTTGCCTCAAAGTCCGAGAGCCCGATCCTGCTGATGGGGCCAACCGGCGCCGGCAAGACGGCCATGGCTCGCCGTCTGCACTCGGTTAAGCAGCAGTTCGGTTTGCTCAAAGGGGAGTTCGTGGAAGTGAACTGCGCGACCCTCAGGGGTGATACCTGCATGTCGACACTGTTTGGACACAAAAAAGGGGCCTTCACCGGCGCCAACGACAACCGGGAAGGTTTGCTCAAGAAGGCGCACAAGGGGCTGCTGTTCCTTGATGAAATCGGTGAAATGGGTCTGGACGAGCAGGCCATGCTGCTGCACGCCATTGAAGACAAGACCTTCAACCCGGTAGGTAGCGATGCGACTGTTCAAAGTGACTTTCAGTTGATCGCCGGCACCAACCGCGACCTCAATGAGGCCGTGCGGGAGGGGACTTTCCGGGCTGACTTGCTGGCGCGGATCAACACCTGGGCGTTTACGATGCCAGGCCTGCGGGATCGCTTGGAGGACATTGAGCCGAACGTTGGTTATGAGTTGGCCAAGCTGGAGCACGAACACGGCACCCGCTATCGCTTCTTGGCGCCAGCTCGTCAGGCTTACCTGTCCTTCGCATCCTCCAAAGAGGCGCTGTGGACGGGTAACTTCCGTGATTTGGCTGCTTCCATCGAGCGTATGACCACTCTGTGCGACAACGGGGTGATCGATAGCGCCGTGGTCGAGGACGAAATCCAGACCCTCCGGGCAGGTTGGTCGGGTGGCGCTGTGGCCGGTTCCGTAAACACCGTTGACCTGGTCGAAAAGCTGCTGCCAGGCAAAGAGATGAACCTACTTGAGCGGGCGCAGCTGAATGCCGTGCTGGCGCTCTGTGGTGAGGCTAAGAGCTATGCGGCGTTGGGCCGGCAGATCTTCGGGGACTCCGTGGGCAAGAACCCATCTCAGCGGGTAAGGGATCTCCTGGTTGATAACGGGCTCACCCTTGAGCAGGTTAAGGCGATCTTGGCCATGGAAATTCATCGCAGGTAATCGGGTCTTCCCTGGCAGCGCCATGGGGCTTGCTCTTGGCGCTTGCCGAATAGAGCGCAGAAGCGGGAATTCAGCTGCGGTCTGGAAGTAGAGGATAAAAATACAGACAGGTGATCGGGATCGTGTCAGCAATCGATTGAAACGGAGGGAGAAGCTGGGAATCGTGCCAGCAATCGGTTGAAACGGAGTGAGACCTCTGAAAAAAAACTGACAGTAATCGACTGAAATAGACGAAGAAATGGCTTATCAACCTTTTACTTCCGGTTTTATCTGAATCTTTACTTCCGAGTACACAGAGCAGGCTCTAGGGCGGAACTTTCAATGCGCTTCTGGCGTATGCAATCATGGGATATGGAGGGCCCAAATGGCTAACGATGCACTGAATTTGAAACTGTCTGGCGTACTCGATGGATACGCGGTTCGTAAGATCCACCTGGAAGAAGAGGTGGATGCGTCTGGGTATGCGCCAGTCATGGAAAGCCTGCTCTCGCTCGCGGCCACCCGCCAGAACATTGCTGTGGAAAATCCAAGCTCGGAATTTCTGGGTGCATTGAGCCCGAAATCCAAAGGGCTGATGCTGACGAGCGCCCTCCTGACTGATAACGCGGCGCTCTATACGCCGCTGTACGCCGAGATTGATACTTGCCTGGGTGAGATCTATCCCCAAGACCTGACCTCGCTCCTGGGTGGCAGCCAAGCGCCCAAGGCCCTGTCTGAAATGACGAAGCGGGCCTGTCAGGACATGACGATCCTGGGAACCTATAATGCCGGCCTTAACCAAATCAAAGCCTTTCAGACTGGCGATACGCCGCTGGCCAGCATCAAGGCAGACATCACCGATTCTGCATGGGTAGAAAAGCACCCAAATGAAACCCGAAATTTCCTCACGCTCGTTGATGCTGTACCTGAAACGAAGGAAGTCGAGACGCTCAAGCAAGGGCCGCTTGCACGATTCCTGATTGCTGGGCTGAAGCTCGGTGCGGTTGCCACGGTAGTGGCAGGCCTTGGGCTTACCGGGATCTATGGTGCAAGTTTTCTACACACCGCCAGTGGTCTTGGTTACGTCAACCTGGACACAAGGCCGGCCATTGAAACCGTCATGGCCCAAGACAAGGTTGAAATGCACAAAATCGTTCGTGCTGGTGAGTTCGACAGCGTGAAGCTCTTCAGCAACTATCTCGACAACCTGCAAAAAAAGTCAGTTCGTGATGCTGTTCGTAGCTTCTACAACGACCAGACCGTTGGTGTGGCGATGCTGGCCGAGAAGGGGAAATACTCCGATGATGGGCTCTGCATCGTTTCGTATGAGCAGACTGCGCCGGTAAGCAAGGATGGTCACTTTTCCGAATTTGGCGACCAGACGGGCATGATCGTCGAAAAGAATCTGCATGACTTCTTCGTCAAATCGCATGAAACAGGTCACTGCTTCTTCCAAGTCGATAACGGGGCAGTTCGTGAGCTCGACATCCAGCAGTACCGCTACCAAAAGAGCCTGGAGGAGATTTACGGCGACCTCGTAGCCATTCTCGACCACATGCACGAAACCGGCGCCAATGACCTGTACACCAATTACCTCAGGCCAGCACGGATTGCCTACGTCAAAGACTTCGATCACAAAACCGCCTGGGCTCTGGACATCATCCTTCCCGAAATCGACCCTGCTGCCATTCAATTGAAAGACAAGGTTGAAATTCCTCAGATCGCAAAGTATCTGATGGAGAAGCACTTCATGACCAAGACCGGGAGCTATTTTCCTGGGGAAATGCGTCTTGCAGAAGAAAAACTGATAGACACACCAGCTTCCATGGCGATGTGGATGGAGATTATCGCTGCCCGTAAGTTAGAGATGGCGCATTTCGAAGATAAATGGGCAGTGAAGCTGGCCAACGATGTGCAAGACTCGCTGGCGCAGCACTATGCCAAGTACCAGGGTGTTGCCAGTCAGGAAACGATGGATCGAGCCAAGGCCGGCTACGAGACGCTCGCCGAAAAATACAATCTCAAGCCACTTGAGGTCACCGAGGTAGCCCCGGCCAAGTTGGCTAAACCTCAAGAGTCCCTGCTATCCAGATACCTGTAGCCAATACGATAGGCCCGTAGATGGGGAGTCGGGCCTTCCCTGGCAGAGCCAAGGGGCTTAATCTTTCGTTTCACCGCATGGAAGTCATTGAGATGAGTGAGTCAAACGCAGCACTGTTCCACAGAATCTTCGGCCACCTGCCAAACCTGGAACAGTCGATCCTTGCTCATCCTTTCTATCGGGAGGGTGCCGACAGATCCGGCAAGCTCCTGCACGTTTGCCAGGCTCTAGAGAGCGGCTGCACACCATTTGAGATCATCCGTGCGCTGTCCAGCACGTCGGTAGGCGGTGAGGATCAACACCGAAGCACGGTGTTCCTGGCTATCGCCTACGCGCATATCGGCCCGCTGGAGTTCGACCAGGTCTTCCAGGATTGGCTCGACCATTCCGAGGATCTGCTCTGGAAGGTGGGTGGTGCTAAGCGCTTCCCATCGTTTAACGAAGTCGAGACAGCTGTGATGGTTAAGCGCGGGATTTCGCTCGTGCGCCGTGGGGATGGCTCCCTGAGGCCCCACGATGAGCTTGAACGCTTTGCAGGCAAAGGAGGGCAGGCTTTCTCGTTCATCCAGTCAGCGCTGCTCCATGATGACCTGGAGGGGCTTGAGCACCTGGAGTCGACACCGGGGATGGCCAAACGAATCGATCATGATGATATCGTCGAGTTCGTAGACTCCATCGTCCATGCCAAGCGTGAATTCGCTGAGAAAGGGGAGGAGCACTTCGAGGGCCTTCCGCCGATCCCAAGGGTAACGGCGCGGTTCTATACACAGCGGCTCATGCGCGATTACTGGCTGGCTATCACGGGGGCGATCTCTAAGGGCTCGATGGAGACCCTTGAAGCCAGTTTTAACCCTGACCTGTCGGTTAGAGGTGGTAGCGACCTGGTGCTGGATCTTTTAAACGACCAGACGATCACACTGCCGGCGCAGCGTAGCGTTGCGACCGCTTATGTGGCCAAGCATGTAGCCGCTGGCGCGGACATGGTCGATGCCTACCATGTGATGGCCCTTGGTCGTGTTTACGCAAAGGACTACGCCGGCGCCCCAGTTCCTTTGGATGTCGTCGTAAGCCGCGCCTTGAGCCAAGACTCAGGGGTGCGAGGCAACTTCCAGTGGTTCCTGCTCATGTACACCCCGGAGCAGATTCTTGAGCATCACAGTGCTCAGGACTGCCTGAAACTGCTTTACAGCATGACCGGCGACCTCAAGTACATGGCCTGCATTGAGTCCCTGGAGTACCGGGGCCAGGAATTTCTCAAAGAGCTTGGTGTTTAAACTTATTCAGCATCCCTTGGAGGGGAGATTCATGATCCTAGAAGACTACAAATCTGAGAATTGCGAAGTGACCATGCTGTCCGCGCTCTCCGGCGTTGAGGCCGAACTCTTGATCGGCAAAACCATTGCAAAACTGGACGCGAGTGAAGAGTCGCTAATCCTACATTTCACGGATGGTTCGGTGCTCCAAATCAATAACAACATAGGCGACAGCACACTTGGTGTGATTTACCGGGTCGCGCCTGGCACCGGCTCTGAAAAGCCAATTTTGGGATGAACATTCTGATCCCGGCCAATACCAAAGCTCATCAGTTCAAACCTGACCTCAATGCTGAAGACGTCGCGGCGCTGCTGTCTGTCGAGCAATGCGGCAGAAGAGATGGCCTGGGCTTTCGTCTGCTTTACAGGGCCTATGTCTACAAGCAGGTGGATCTAGAGTCCATTTTTAGCTGCCTGCTCGAGCTTCCAAGTTTCTATGAGGAGCAGGGTGAGGTACCAGGCAAAATCGACGTCTTACGTGCGCTCAATAGTTTCTGTGCTGCTCTGATGGCAGACCAGGATGTCCACGAGCGTTTGTTCAAGGATTTTCTGGGTCTGGGGTCTAGATTTTGGGTCGATCCAACGCTTCCGTACCACACACCTCGCCAATCCCTGGCTATTTTTCATGGTGGTGTGAATCTACTGCGTAAGCGTACTGGCGAGATCAAGTCAGATATCTTGAACATGTACACGTTGGCCAGAGATCCAGCTTCGACGCTCTTTCAAAGCGCGATCTTGCACGATGACATCGATGCGATTGAGGATCTGTACGCCAAATATCCCGGCTTCCTGAAGAAATACCCCTCGAACCTCATCAGGTCGTTCATCGCTGAGCTCGATGCCCTTGCCGAGGATGGCGTCGAGATCCCGTTGATCCCAAAGGTTCGGGATCGGTATGGCCGGCGTATGGCGACCAAGGAATACTTTGAAACCGTTCGAGTGGCTCTGGAGGCGGATGATGAGGTCTTGCTGGATCAAGTTTACGACCCTGTCATGACCAAGCGCTGTGGGTTGCAGATCATGGAGGCTCTGCTTGGCAAGGTGAGTGAGCGAATGAACATCAGCAATATCGCGCTGAAGTTTCTGTGCCGACAGGTTGGGGACGGGCTAGATCTTTATCCGCTGTTCCTCAAGCTTTCCTACGATGCGTTCGTGGCAATCGACATGGCTGGCGAGGAAATTGACCCATTTCTGGTGATCGATAAGTGCTTAACCTACATCAGAGTCGGGCGTTCCGATTACGCGATTTTTCTTCTGATGCTTACTATTGAGCAGATCAAGGTGCATCCGTCTGCTGAGGAGTGTTTTCGCCAGCTCTATGAGCTAACCGGTGACATCCGATTCATCGCTGAGGTCGAGTCACTGAGCTACCGGGGGCAAATTTTCATGAAGGAATTGGGCGTGTAGCTGCCTGGCAGAGCATGTCTCCCAGGCCCCACTGGCACTATCCGGGGAACACCGGCCAAAAGTGTTTCAACGACAAGAGCAATACAGCCGGCATGATAACCAGCATCAGAGCACACTTGCCGATGTGCAGCGAAAGCTCGCGTCCGGTCATGACAGAACCATCAGGATAAGAAGCTTCCTGGCACCACCACATCTTAAAACGCTCTTTCATTGGTCTTGCCTCTTTGAGTTGAGCACGCTGTCGAGGAGGATCGAGCAACTTGCGGAGTGGTCTCGCAGGCTATCGCGCTTTTGGTAGTCCTGCGCCCGTTCGGCGACTTCCGCTGCTGCCTGGTACAGGGCGCCGGCACGCTCCAGGTTGCGCTGGCGACTCTTTGGCTTCCACCATTCAGGGCTCCAGGGCCACTTGGAGGGCAGGGCGGTGTCTTGATTGACCGCATCGCGATAACAAAGAGCTGCCAGCTCCAGGGTTTCTGGCCCATGCTGATCATCATGGCTGGCAGTCCAGCCTTCAGAATCGATCTGACGCTGGCGCTCGGCAGCAATCAGCTGCTGTCCTGTTTTATGGTTCATGTATGCACTGTCTCCCATGCATAAAAATATCCGTGGTCTACCAGTCGTTCTTCTCTCGCTGGGCCAGGCTGGTCAGTCCACTGAGCAGAACGAAGCCAATCACGGAACTCGTCAAATGTCTGGCCTGCCTTGCGATGAAAGCCGCAGTCTTCTTCGAGCTCACGCAATACACGCGCAATGTGGTCACTGTGAATCTTGAATGACCGGGTTTCACGCCACCCTTCATCCAACAAGAAGGCCAGATCAATCCGGTCTGTGATGCCGTAGTAATCTGACCCGCCCACGCTCGACTCATCAGAGAAGTGCCAGTAGAGGGGCCCAAGCGTTGGGTGCGTAGCTGACACCACAACCCCTGTTCGCGTCCTGGTTTCTTCCGAAAAGAACATTTCTGGCCCTATCCCCTGGTGTATTCAGCTGCTGTCAATTGAGTGTATTTGTTGTTCACAAAATGCCGGGAATAATCAGACCGACAGCACCGCGAGGCTTACAGCTTTCTTCCTGTTTTTTGGTTCGGTGTTCAGCCTTGGTCTGTGCGCAGTCTCGGACAACCTGCTGATAGTCCTCCAAGACTGGCTGCAGAATTGGCCACGCAATGAACGGCATGATTGCCAACGAAATGATCGTCAAAACCGAGCTCGTTTTCATTCTGTTTTCGGCCCCGGCTCTGCAGGCTGCGATGCCGTAGTTCCGGCCTTTTCCGCTTCGCAGCGGTCATTGGCTCGGCGCATTTCTTTTGCTACATCCTTGATAGCATCGCTGACAGCCCACAGTCCCCAAAGCACGGCAATTGCCAAAAACCAGATCATCATTCCCTGCATTCTCTCAACCTTATAATCGGAATTCAGTTTTCAAAGGTGGGTGGCACGGTTACCGGCCCAGGCCTCTGATGTCACCGGACATCGTTTTCGCTTTTCCGGCAATCGAGTGGCAATTGATATCGCCGGACATGTTGCTTACATCGCCAGAAACGTCACCACAGCGCACGCTACCGCTCATGGTTTTTACTCGGCCAGCTGAGCCAGCAACCTCCACCGATCCTGAAGAGGTCTCAACAGATTCAGCGTTGCCATTCACCACCACGTTGATCGGCCCTACGAGGCTTTTACCCTGCTCAACCCCGTCAATCACGACCTTGTCGCCGACGATGCTGATGTTACGCCCAGAGAATTCTCGTCCATTGATGCTCACGGTGGAGCCGCCGACTGTGATTTTCATGCCTTTGTCCTTAAGTCTTCTATCGGACGCGCACTTTGCTTTTTTCCTCCGTGGTCTTAGCTTTGCGCACAATAAGCGCAACATGGTATTGCACCAAAATGGGCTAGTACAGCCAAGAAGTTTGGAGAACATCACCACCTCCGTGAGTCAGCCGGCTGAACACGGGTGTGACCATCCCAGGCAATGAAATATGGCCCGTAGCCGCCATCGATTAGGTCGGGAACCCAAATCTTCACGACGTCGTAATCGTCGGCCTGCTCATAGTCGAGGAGGGCCAGGGCAGCAATTGCCGCAAGCGTGTACTGGCCTGTCTTTACGACAAGGGACTGTTCGTGACCACCGTTGATCTGGACTGTAAACGTCGTGGTATCCGTCATGGTTTTCCTAAGGGGTTAGCCGTTTTTGGCAATAGAATTGACAACGTAATCCAAGAATTTCGATATGGTATGGCATCAATATTGATACGTACAGAGCCTGTTTATCCTGGACTCTTGAGGGATTTGCACCAATTAAGGTTCTCGATTGACGGTCTGTCAATTTATACCATATGATTTCGGCCTGATTGCACCTTGAGCCCCTCGTGGGCCCCCAGATTATTGCCAGGACTACAGCTATGACCGTCAAATATATCCCTGCGCCAAACGCGCAAGTCATGAATGTCACGTTTGACCCGGAGCGCCGAAACTTCTCCGGTCACCACATCACCAACGACGGTCACAAGATCCTGCTGCTCATCGGCTACGGCGAGGGCAAGCCAAAATTTGGCGAGAACTACGAAGCTCTGCGACTCCTGGACGCGATCCTGCACGCTCCAGAAAACCAGATCATCCGAAACTTCGAGGCGATGACCGAAGCGCACTTCCGCAAGGCCATCAACGATTACTCGACTAAGGTCGTTGAACTAAAGCACAACTTCCTGAAAACCATCGGCGCAGATCTCGATTCCGACGAGTCCAAGGCGTCAATTGCCGAGTCTCAGGAGAGCGCGAAATATGTCGCGAGCCTGGAAGCGCTTTCGTTCGAAGAAATCAAGAAAGTCCTACGTATCCAGCAGATCAGCATCGTCGACGGCGGTTATAAGATCTCGATTGGTACCTTTGAGCCTCAGGCTCTGCTGATCGGCGCCTTCCTTCCGACTCACGTTGATGTGACCCCTGAGCAGATCGAAAAGCTCAAGGCGATGGCCGGCAGTACTTCCGAGTGTCCTCTGTGTGCAGCTGGGATTCCGCATCCTGCTGATTTCCACCCACAAACAATCGTAGATCCAGGTGAGCTGGCGCCGGCGCCAGCAGCTCCAGCGCCAGCGGCTCGCCCGGCTGGTCACACGCTGCACTAAACAAATCACCGCTTAGTCGACGCCAGGGCCCTAGTACGGGGCCCCAACCTGAATTCGAGACATCAAAATGCAAATGACTTTCTCCCCTGAGTACAATCACTTCTTCGTGAAAATGCTCGATCTCGATACCAATCGTGATATCACGCTGTTTCGCGCTGTCTCGAACCCTGACGCGGTTTTCGAAGAAACCTTCGACTTGATGTCGAATGTGGCCTCGGCGCTCGGCAAAGACCAGAACATCTTCACCACCTGTTTCCAGGCCCTGCCTACCGATGGGATGCGCATGGCGGTGGAAAAATTCCTTGAGACCGCTCCAAGCTCTGACGAAGTGCGCGCTCAGGCTGGCCAACACATCACCGACCTGGCCGAGCTTCAGAAAGTGGTCGATGACCACGAAGCTCTGCTTCGTGAACTGGGCGTAGGACTTACGCTGTCCGATGAGGAATTCCGCGCCTCTTTGCGCATCTTGAGCATCGAGATGCAAGGCCCAGGTGACGGCTTCCGCATGGGCGTTTGCTGGGGCCCTCGCGACTTCAGGCTGCTGATGTGCATGATCCCGCACGAAGCCTTGAATTTCTCGCCAGAAGACCTCAGCCAGGCACAGGCTCAGCTGATGCAGGCGGGTCTGGAAGGAGAAGAGTGCCCGTATTGCGCAGCCGGCGTTCCTCATCCAGAAGAGATGGAGATGCCAGGTGAGCACGCCCCCGTTGGTGATGCTCCAAAGCACACCCTGCACTGAGTGATCTGCATGTATCCGAATATTGGCCGCATCATGGAGGGGACGAGTTTGTCCCTGGGTGTCATCAAACAGCGCTACGGGGGCTACACCAGCATCTTCCTCGCACCATCCATGGAAGACTTGAAATTCGTGGATGAAGAGCTGAATGGCGGCGATACAGAAGCCGTGGAGATGCAGAGCCACCTTGGTTCGAACGCCGGTACCCGTTTCCCGCATGGGTCGGGCGACACTTTTGAGCAGGCAATGGCTCAGCTGGAGTCGCTGGCCGAAACTCTGCAGCCAGAAGAGCTGCAGGCCTGGGGATCTGAAGTGCGTAAGGCCTTTGCAGCACTGCGTGAGGCCGAAGCGACCGGGCGCAATTGCCCTTGGTGGTTGTCCAAGGCTTTCCGAGAGGGGCGCCTGACAGCCGTCAACTGAGGTCTCCGGCTAGCGGAGCTCCATAAACAAGAAGGCCCCTAACCGGGGCCTTTTGGTGTCTGGCGATTACTGCTTAATCACACAGGCTCGAGATCCAGCGCCAGCTTGATCCGGATGACATTCCGGTCGCCATCGGTGGTCTGCTGACCGAACTTATGATCAGCGGTCAGGGTTGAGGCATCGGCGATCTCGCTGGAGAATCGCAGCACATCCGGCTGATTCTCGGAGTAGATCTGAAACACCAGGACATCATCGTCCTTGGCGTTTTCGATGAGTTTTTTCATGTCGCCAACGGTTGCACAAATCATGTGGCTCTCCTTGTTCAGTGGCTGATGACGTCGATGGTATTTTGATAGCTTTCTGGTGTCAATAAATGCCTTTTGTTTGGTTGTGGCCTTTACCTTAGCTATTTCCGTATATACAATGTAATCACTTTTAGAGGGATGTAACCTTGAAGTTGAAGATCCAACGCTGCGGCAATAGCTCGGGCATTCGTTTCCCAGCACAGTTGCTAAAGGAACTTGGCGTGAAAATCGGCGATTCTTTCGAAATGGAGCAGGTCGGCAGTGAACTGAGACTGAAGCCAGTAGTGACCAAGCCTGTGTTCGACATCGAGGCCCTTGCGGCTCAGTGCGATCCTTCTGCGGCGGTTCCTGCGGGACTATCCGCCTGGAGCACCTTGGAACCGGTTGGACGGGAGTGTCTGGCATGAATATTTTCTGCGCCGGCGACATCGTCAAGTTCATGACCCCAGGTGAAAACCAGCAGGCGCTGCAGTTCAAGGCCCTGGTGTTGAGCGATGCGAAATTCAACGCTCTGGGTATGCCTCTGGTGGCGCCAATCGTTGAAGGCCCAGTAGGGCGCTTCGAAGGTGTTTCAGTTCAGCTGCGTGAGTGTGGCCAGAAAGGTCACATCCTGCTGAACCTGGTAAGGTCGCTGGATCTGTGTGAGCGCTTTGCGCTGGTAGTCGACCGGGCCTCTCCTGATGTGATGGAAGAGACCAAAGCCAAACTGCGGGCAATCAACGGTCTTTGAGGCCAAAACGAACAAAAGGGAGTCCCCATGAGAAACGTAATAACCACTGGCGCCGAGTTGAAAGCTTTCTACCGGGACTCGAAGTTCTGGCCGGAAGGCGGCGTGACCGAGGTGTGGCACGAGGAAGTGTCGTTGAGAATCAACGGTAAACTTAACGAATCGCCAGATATCCATGGTATCGATGACGCAGCCACCGTTGAGATTGTAAATGGCGGCGTGATTTCGAATGACGACTCGGTCGATGAAGACTTCGACGCCTATTTCCGCAAGTGGCAGAAAGATCAGTCGCACTCCGAGATTGTCTGCAGTATTCCAAAGCAGCGGGTCGAGGCCTTCTTGGAGATGGTTGCGAAGTTCGGCGGCACGACCAAAGGTTGATCTGAAGACAAAAGCGGTAGTGCGTGCTATTAATGGCCTCTAGCCATATTGAACTAAGGGACGTAAACATGAGCGAAATCGTCAAAACCACCGGCGCCGATCTGAAAGCCTTCTACAAGGACGAAAGATACTGGATCGACCATAAAGGGGGCGCCCTTTGGCATGATGATGTGCTGCTCAAAATCAACGGTGAAGACGTAAGCGAACCTGATATCAATAGCATTGCTGATGATGCCGTTATCGAAATTCTTTCCGGCATGATTATGTCGAAGGATGATTCCTTCCGTGAGAGCCTCGACGAGTACTTTACGAAGTGGAAGTTTGCCCAGACCCACACCGGAGTTGTCTGCGGCATCCCCAGGGATAAGCTCGAAGAATTCAAGGTGCTGGTAGCTGAAATGGGCGGTAAGTTCCTCGCCTGAGGCTGCAGGTAGGTTGCTGGCCGGTCAGGGTGCTATCCTGCCGGCCAGGCAGCTGGTTTGGAGATCGATTTGGCGAATGCTAGATTCATGTCCAAAGCAGCAGTTAAGCGCTGCGACAGAGCAGGCCGGTTCAATTCCGGATCGCTGATCGAGAACTGGTGAATTGAGGGTTCGAGTCCCTAATAGGTCGAAAGGCCGAAGCTAAGCCTGAGGGGTATCAGGTGATCTGACAGCTGGAAAGACAGCACTATTTCTGCGGTGGTTGATGATTTATTCTGGGCCGACCCAACAAAGGATTGAGCCAGAATGATCTTTCGAGCCATTGCCTACAGCACCGACGAACTCTGGTCTGACTCCAAAGCCATGGAGCGGGTGGTCTTTGTCGACGCTGAGACCAGAGATGACGCCAAGCTGGTCATAAGCGAAAGCCTCACTCATCTCTGGCGAGTTCCTGAGAGATCCGTCGAGTTCTACAACCTGGAAAGTGAGTTTGAAGTCATGTCGCGGGCATTGGGCCCGGCATCGACCGGCGATCAAAGACTCTTTGAGGTTGGCTGCGAACAAGGACAGCCGATCTATACGGGGAGCCGAGTTCACGATCAGCCGCTGCTGCTTCTCAACGACAATCTGCACCGCATGACCCTGGCGTACCTCTCTCTGCCTAAGGAGTAGGGGAGTCGTAGCATTCGGTCTCGGCTAGCTTTAAGATGCTGGCAATTAGATACAGGTAGGCATGGATGAGTATTGAGTTCGACATCGACACAGCCTTTAAGCTGAAGAAGCCTTGCGCGAATTGCCCGTTCCTTAAGGTCGGTGCGATCAAGCTGCGCCCTGGTCGAGTGGAGGGGATCATTAGCGACCTGACACAGGATGATAAGGGGATGTTTCCTTGCCACAAGACGATTAAGAAGACAGATGTCGAGCTCGATGATGACGGTAACGAGATCATCACCGGTGAGGCCAATGTTTGCGCCGGCTCTCTGTCCTACCTCATCAAGCTGGGCAAGATCCCAGTTGGAATGCGTATCGCGGACAGGCTCGATATGATCAACATCGCTGATTGGGAAGCGATAGGCCATTTGACCATAGATCCGGATCCAGAGACCGAAATGCCGATGGCTCCAAAAGCGGAAGAGAAGGCCTGAGGCTGGGTTAGATGCCCAGCTCATTGGTAAACACTGGGCCTCGATCTTCCAGATCCAGTAGCGATCCAAGACCCGAGATATCATGTTTCATGGCAAGCTGGGCGAGTTGCTTGCTTGGTGCACCGGACTTAAACAGCTCGACCACATCCGGGTGTCCTTTTACGTAGCTGAGTATTGCTCCGTGGAAGGGGCCTGACTGATACAGCAGGTCTCCCCTCGGGATGGACAGTCCAAGCAGATCAATCATGATCGTAGGATGGCCAGATTCCAGGGCCGCAGCAATCATGGCTTCGATGTACATGGTCACCAGCATGTGGTGAGTCTTTCTGAGCTGCTTGCCAGGCTCACTGACAAATTCAAACCAAGCTTCCGCCTCCATCGACTCACGAAAGTGAACAGCCGCTTTGGCTGCCATGGCCAACCTACTCTCGATGTCTTCTTCCGGGTAGGTGTGCTCGATGGCCGCGAACATCATCTCCATCCATTTTTTGGAGCCCTGATAGCCTTTCAGCGCCTCAGAATCCACTACGTCTGCAGACCTAACGCCGAGCATGAGGATATCCATCACCTTCAAGTCTTCGTCTATGAGGAATTCATAGAAGTACTCGGTCTTGAATACTCTCGAGAACAGTTCGCCCAGGGTCTTCTGAGAGATGGAATAGGTGATGATGTTCATGCACGATCCTTCGTCTAAACCTGGCATCAATGCCAATCATAAATTGCGGTGCCACCTAGTTTGGTGGCGTATGGCCATTCTATAGGATACTTGCACAAATGCATATCGATTATTCGCTATATCCAGATAATGATCCCTCGATTATCCGTCAGATCCGTATAATCAAGCGCTGTACTTGCCTCCAACGCTTAAAGTAGATTGGGGAAAACAGGAGACCCTCGTGTCAGATCAATTTATTAAGCGCCTCGATGAGCTAACCGCGATAGAGAAGCGTGCACGCGCTTCGCATATAGGTTCCCTTGAAGGCAGTACGCGTGACCTCGCTAAATGCGTCATGGAAGCTCAAGAGCACCTCCACAAAAGCCCATCTACACCTCAGAATTCAGTGCTGCAGTACCGCATTCAAAGAAGCGCGGAACATCTACTGCTAAACGCTAACGGGCAGCTTTTCGCAGACGGCCAGCTGGAGGCTGTCTTCAACATCGTTCCGGATCCAGTCCTGCTAAACGGCGCGGTACACAAGGCTTTCTGGAGACAGGCTGATGAGACCTCATACGCCCTTGCCAGAGAAGCTCTAAGGCTGGGTGCCGTATGGCTCACCTCAAGCAACGGCCTGGTAGAGCAGGTTTTGGATCGGGATGAGGTCAAGCCTCCAGTCGACATCTGCAAATCGGCGCTCATCGCCCTGGTCGAAAAGCAGTGGGCCTTTGACCACACGAAGCTGACTGACCTGTACCAGCAGCAGCTGGTCTTTGCGCTGCTCGCCGTGTGCTCAAACGAAGGCGATCATGATTTTGTAATCGAGTACCTGCGTGGCAATCAGGAAAACTACCTGAATGACTTTGCCGTGAACATGGTCACCAACTCCAGCAACCTGGTTACCCATCTGGTGTCCGTCATCAGAAGTGTGAAGGACGAAGGACTGCTGGTGCGCCTGGCAGAAACCGATGCCGATCTGTATGTGGAGTTGGGCCGGTCATCGTATTTGCAGAATGACCTGTACGGGCATGTCGTCGACGCAAAGAGATCTTCTTTTGACCTGTCGAACCTGCCGCCAAGTGAGTTTTTGGATGAGGTGTTTCTATCGGCCTGCCTTGCCGGCCTCGTGAAGAACGACACCCTGGACGAGAACAATCACGCGATGCTGACCAGTACCTGGGAGAAACAAGGAATCCCCGGAACTCTGGAAGGCTTTTCGAGGAAAAATTACGAGGTCAAAGAGCACCTCGATTACCTGAAGCACTACCGCAATGCCCTGAGCATGGACATTGACTGGTGCATCCTCTCGGAAATCAAGAACAAGGATTACGCCCCTCGCAAGTCGACATTCTTCCTCGACGCGATTTTCACGACGCGGGGAGGGCTCATCGGTGATGACCCGGTGAAGATGGCTCGTCACACGGCGGTCTACATCATGACCAATGGCGAGATCCCTGATGAGGCCAAGGCCAAAGGGGAAATCGATGTCGACAACCTGATTTTTGGGGCTTGTCTGATGAAGACGCACGCGGTCTACAACAAAAACGAGAAGCAAAATCAGGAAGTGATTGCCTTGATCGCAGCGGTGTTTGAGGACAAAACCAAACACCACATGCTGAAAGACCTAACCAAAGATCGCCTCGATGAGCTGCGGGTGTACTGCAAGGCGATCACGGATGAACAGATAAAGGCCATCAAGTGGGATGACTACCGCATCCACGGTCAGGTGTTCATCCAAGAGTTAGGCGTTTAACGTCTTACAATCCCCGTCACGATGGCCCTGAGACTCGTACTGATGTCGCACGGGCCGTCGCAGGGCCCATCGCATTTGCTGCTTGGAATGCAGTCACCGACGTCACCACAAGCATCAGCCGCCCTTGGAAGGCTGCAGGGCCCTGAAGGGCTTTTGCCCGGCTTCCCGTCACGTTTCTCGCGCTTCTTGCGTTCCTCACGCTCCTTTGCCGCGCTGTCGCAGCTGTGGAAGCGCTGCTTGATCAGACCCCACCCGCTGAACAGCCCCTTATCCTCCAGGATCGACAGAACCGCGCCGGAGCAGCCGGGCCCGCCGTGCTCAACCGAATAGGCACAGCGAAAGCCCTTATGGGGCGAAATCTTCTGCTGGTAGACGCCGATAGCCAGGCGATATAGCGTTTTCATGAGGTGCACCATTGGTATGTCAATATAAGGCATATATCATGAAACACTTTGGCACAGGTTGCCACTGATTCAGCCGCCTACGGCGAAAGGGCGAGTTGCTTGGATTTTGCCCGCGCTTAACCGGCGATACATGCCACGTACATACCACGTATTACATACCAAGGATCTCAATGAAGATTTTGCGTAAGGCTAAAGTGGGTCGCTGCTTGATGACCGGGATCAAGGCCCACAACCGTTTCCTGGGCTATTCCACCAATCCCGGCCTGACCGATCCGGCCAGCGGCCCGCGTGACGGCACCAACCGGATGACTGAGCGGTTCTTCGGGAAGGCTGATCGGGGCTGGATTCTGTACGGCCTGATGAGCAAATCCAGGAATCGTTTCATTGGGTACTGCGTTGTCAGCGAGGAAGCTGCTGAAAAGTAGTGGCAATTTATGCATAATATTCATTGCAAGGTACTCTTAGAGTACCTACAATCAGCCCACTTGCCCGCGCCGGGCCTACTATCGAGCTGAAATCATGGTCGACACCACCCAAAAACTTAAAGCCGACAAAGGCCTGAAGAACGGCAGCTGCAATCGCACTGCTTGCCAGGAGCCGGGCGCCAACTTCTTCAACCGCTCCACCAAAGCCTACTACTGCGAGTACTGTGCTCGACGAATCAACAACTTCGACGACACCCGCAAGTATTGCCAGGAAACCTTCGGCAATCCTGATCTTTGCGTGCGTGACGATGGCGACGTCGACTTGCGCTTCCAGCCGTTGCCCTACGTGAAGAAGGCAACTGACCCAACTCCAGCGGACGCTTGAGCATGGATGTCGAGTCCTTCGAACCAACCGATGAAATGATGGTGCTTATCAATGAGCGCCTGAGGCCTGTTCAGCTTGTTGCTGCCGAGCGGCGGAGTCGACTGGAAGCGAAATACGGGGAAGGGGCGCCTATCCAGTTTTTCGCGGAACCGGATCAGCCAGGTGATTTGGATACCGCCTATGGGCGATCCCTTAAACACGGGTGTTTATTGAGAGAGTTGAAGGTTCTGGGTCTTGAAGTCTGGGAGCGAACCGGCAAGAAGGCGCAATTTGATGCGATTACACAGCAGGTGATCGAGAACGGTCGCCGGGCCGGCGCTTGCTGAATGGGGAACGTGGCCATGACTAAAAATTGCGATGAGTACGTTGGAATTCACTTCCAGGATGGCAAAGCAGTGAACCTTTACCGGTTCGGTCTCGACCATGCCGCCCGCAACTTTCACCAGCAGGCCACCAGCCTGAATGCTTTCCGACGCCGGGAGCAAAAGCGTGCAAGCGAAGCAATCCGCAAGGACTGGGCTCAGCGCATTTCTCAATGGCCGACCATCCAGTACGCCGAGATTCAGATAGCGGAGAGCTTCGATCAGAGCGAAGCCATTGTGCCCCTGTACGACGATCTGCCGGTTCATCATCTCCCATCGCTCGCAGAGTTTTACCAGGCCATCGGCTACGACCGTCCCAAGCAACGCTATGGCGTCGTAGAGGCGCCAGCCGTTAAACTATCGCCATCGAACACTTAAACCACTGACAACCGCCCACAGGCTCCTGAGACCCCATTGATGTCCCCAGTTGATCAACGAAGTGCAAAAGCTCCACGTCACGCGACCTTTGCACGCGGGGATACTCGCAACCTCCTGCGCGTAGCGCTGGCTATGTCTCAAGTGGAATCACCGACCCTGAACAACCTCGCAAAGGCTACCGGCCATGTGAAGTCGGGTGTCCTGCGGGATATCGAACGACTGCAGGGCCAGATGGGCGTCGTGGTAGAGAAACGTGGTTCGGAGTTCGTGCTTAAGCATTGGGGCCCGGTGCTCAAGAGTGCTGAAGGCATTGAGCAGTTCCTTGATGAATCGATTGCGGAGGCCAACTGATGGCGAAGCTTACAGCCCTCGAAGTTCTTGCAAAGAACCAAGATGACCACCCTTTGCCGCTAGGTGCTCCGGTCGATCACATCAAAAATGTGCTCTGTCCCCCTGATCGTCAAGATGACATAACTACCACGTTGCTCGAAGGCGGCTATGTCGGCGCCAAGAAGCTTGAGGACGGCAGTTATGCCGTTGTGCAGCGCCTCTTCTCGACTGCCGCCATTGGCCTGGGCGTTGATTGCTTTGGGATGATCAACAATCGCTATTGCTTCAACGATCTGCAGGATTGCTTGTCTGCCTGGGAAGATCTAAAGACCCGCAATGACGAGCCTGAAGGCTGGATTGCCCGCCGACCAGAACGACCTGAGGACAAGGAAGCTGAATTCCAGCGTACCTTGGCCAAGTTCCGTGAGCAGGAAGCCCTGAAGGCCAACGGGTCATCCTTCGAGCCATGATTCGATCCAAGCACCCGCACGTCCAGCGCTTTCCTAACGGCTGGGCCATTCGCCGCCTTGACGGGACGATCTTAAAGATCCTGCCCGTGCTTAAGGGGCAGCGCAATTCGTCGGTCAAAAAGGAGGCGATCAGGCAGGCAAAAGAGGTCGACCTTTCCCCGAAGGCTGACAAGCGCATGGCGGTCAACCGCTCCCTGGAGAACTTGCCAAGGGTTCAGTTAACCATTCGCCGGCGCTCGCGGGGGCGTAACGCATCGCCTGATCGGCTGTACTCGATCCACGTCTCTGTCCAGCTTACGCTGATGTCCCTGATGGTCGACGGCAGCCGGAAGAACCGCTATGAGCGGATATCGCTAGGGGAGATGAGCTCACTCTCCCAGGTGAACATAGACCAAGCCTGGAAAGCGCTATACGGGGCGTGGGCCTGGGCGACGGTTATGCGCCAGGAAGCTGAGGTGGGTGCCATTTTCAAACAGGACGTACCCGCCGACCGTGATACCTGGCTGGCGCTGATTCCAGAGTTGCCGACGCCCCTGACGGTGCAGGGGATCTGGGACGATTACGGCTACGACCAAGCGACAGGTACCGATGAGAAGTGCAGGGCGGAGTTAAACGCCACCACAGCCTGACGTTGGACACAAAAAACGCCCCGAAGGGCGTTTCTTTTTTCCTGCCGGCTTAGATCCGGAAGCTACCAACAAGCCCCGTAAGCCTCTCTGCCTGGATCTCAAGATCCTTGCAGGCGCGGAGGGTGGATTGCAGGTTCTCGACGCCTTCCTGATTCAGCGTGTTGATCTCGATGATGTCCACGTTGATCGACTCGACGACGGCGGTTTGCTCTTCGGTGGCGGTGGCCACTGACTGGTTCATGCCGTCGATATCGCTGATGCACGAGGTAACGCTTCCCAGGCGCTCGCCGGCCTGGTTCGCAATGCTCACGCTGTCATGACTGTGCTTCTGGCTTTCTTCCATGGTGTCGACAGAGGCCTGAGCGCCAACCTGGAGCTCCTCGATCATGATCTGCACCTGCTGCGCCGACTCTTTGGTGCGGTGGGCGAGTTTTCTCACCTCATCAGCTACCACAGCGAAGCCTCGACCAGCCTCGCCGGCGCGGGCCGCTTCAATGGCCGCGTTCAGCGCCAGCAAGTTGGTTTGCTGGGAGATGCCGGTGATGACTTCCAGGATCTTGCCGATGCTTACCGTGTTGGCGGCGACACCCTCGATGTTGGTGCTGGAAGCGCTGATCATCGACGACAGCTTGTTCATGGCCAGAATCGATTGTTCAACGACCTTCTGACCATCTTCAGCCAGATGTCTCGCGTCACTGGCCTGGCGGGAGGCCTGAGCGGCGTTGTGGGCGATTTCCTGGGCGGCGGCACCCAACTCGTTGATTGCGGCTGCAACGCTGCTTGTACGGTTCGACTGCTCGTCTGAGTTGACGATGGAGGAGTTGGACGCGCTCACCACGCGCTTGGCAACTTCGTTGACCTGCTCGGTAGCCGAGGCAACCTCTTTGATCGAGGTGTGGATGCGATCAACGAAAAGGTTGAAGGACGTGCCAAGTTCGCCGAACTCGTCGTTGCGGATGATGACCAGGCGCTGGGTTAGGTCGCCTTCACCTTCAGCAATGCCCTGCATGGCCACACTCATGTCTTTGAGAGGGCGCATCAGGACGCGGATGAACATGCCCAGCAAGCCGATGATGATAAACACCGACAGGATCGAAGCGATGATGGCCGAGTTGCGGAACTCCTGGAGGGCTGCAAAGCACTTCTCTTTGTCCAGGGAGAGGGCGACAAACCATTTAACGTTCGGCAGTCCCTTAACCTGCGTGAAGGTCACCAGGCGGGTATTGCCATCGAGCGTGACCTCGTGGATGTCGTTTGTCAGCGCTGGGGCGCCACCGGTGTAGAGGTCGTTGATGTTCTTGTTGATCTTCTTCTTGTCCGGGTGCACCAGGATCTTGCCTTCATCATCGACCAGGTAGGCATAACCTCTGCCGCTGAAATCCATGCTGTTCAAGTTGTCGATCAAAGCCTGGATGCTGATGTCGGCGCCCACAACCCCGGTAGCTTTGCCGTCTTTGATGACAGGTGTGGCAATCGTCATGATCAACTGGCGGGTGCTGGCGTCAGCGTAGGGGTTTGTCAGCGTAGGGGAGCCGGCAGTAATCGCATCCTGGTACCAGGGTCTGCTTCTTGGGTCGTAGCCAGGAGGCATCGGTGAGTCAGGTTTTGTCGTGAAGGTGCCTTCCGAGTCCCCGATGTAGCTGGAGATGAAGGTTTTGGACATCGCCTTTTGACCCAACAGGCTGGCGACTTGCTCAGACTCTGGGTGGTTGGCTGCGCCTTCTGCGACATGCTCGACCAGCAGAATCTGTCCGGTAAGCCAGGAGCTTACGCTGGTAGCCGAACTGTCACCCATCTCATGGAGGTAACCCTCAAGATCATGGGTGATGGATTTCTTCTGCAGGTAGTCGTTGTAGGCAGTGAAAGCCGTGAAGGCGACCAGAACGATCATCGACGCGGCGATCAAAATTTTACTGCTGAACTTCAAGTTTTTCGTCATGGGTGTGTCCGCGAATACTTCTTGCTGGAGCTAGGCCCAGGCCCTGGGCGGGGTAATAGTGGCGTTTAGAAAAGCTGGTGCTCCCCATGACTTACACGTGCCTGTGAGGTCAAGGCTGCTGCCACTTACTGCTTATCGACAAATAAAGGCGAAAACTTCAGTGCCAACAGCGAATTTTCAGCTAGATTTTCTGCGCGACAATTTATCATTATCATCTGACCGTTCGTCGGCGAATTGGAGCCGTTCGGGGCGTTTTAAGTGACTAGAGAGGCTCGATTCTGTAGGGTTTGCGTCACTAAACGACAAGGACGCCTCGACATGCAACAGATTGGATCTGCTCTTCTTAATTTCCCCAAAGCCATCCTCGAAGCTTTCCGTGGCGCTCCTGTGCCTCAAGAGCCAGTGCTCACCGCCGAGCAGATCTCGGAGCTCGAGCAAAATGTGCTCGTGTTTTTCGCCACCGAAGCTAAGCCTGAATTTATGCCTGCCAATGCTCTGCCTGTGGCCAGCGCGTGGGAAAATTCTGAAGGGGAGGCCATCAAATCATTGCGCCGCAAAGCAGCTGAGAATGGGCGTGAAGCCGTATACAATGTGACCATAGAATCCCGGCCCTACTACGAGGGCGGTCGGTTCTTCTCGATTTATCGAGTCTACGGTTTGATTTGATTCTGGCTCCAGGCTCCAGAAGCCTGGCATTGAGGCGATGGGGTTTTAGATGAGTGAACAGCGTGTGTCGACGGGTGCGCCTGTCGAATTGATCTCGCCGGGTGGCCCTGAGTTGCCGAAGTCCTTAGGCGAGCTCATGGATTATGCGTATTCAGCAGGGCATGGGCATGTTGCGTTTGAGCTGCGGTTGAACCTGGTGCGCACCATCTTCGATTTCTTTGGTGGAAAAAACCGACGTGTCTGGGAGCACAAATCGCCAGCAGAAAACGCAGTAAACCAGATCCTGGATGAGTTGTACGGTACCGACCGCCCTGGCTTGTGTTATGAAATGTCGCCTCAGGGACGGCGTTTCGAGGTCTCTGGCAAGAGCCGAAAGTATCTGGTCAATTGCAACTGCACACCTGCGATCCCATCAGGTGCTGCCGTTACTATCAGGATTGTCAGCGCGACAGAATTGGGTGAAGAAAAGCTGGCAATTTAGTGGATATGTTTTTGCTGGAAGGCCATCCATTCGATGGCCGCTCATCAAAGATAGTGAGATAATTGACGAGCTGATTCTCTACAGTTTGAGGTTCGTCGATGTCCAAGTTCGTGCAGCACTCTTTTCCCGTCGAAGTGTCCCCGGAATCCTTCAAAAGACCCTTCATTTTCGCCGCTGATGCCCATCCGTTTGTGAACGGTCATCGCTCGCTCAGCGTTGTAAACCAGCACGGTCTGGTCAAGATCTATGGTCTGGTCGATACCCACCAAGAAATGCGTGTCGCACGGTTCCTGATCATCGGTACGAATCACGAAGTACCCGAAGAAATCATCGACCGTGTACACCTCGTTGGCCCAGTTTTGCTGGCCGATGGTCGCTTTGGACACCACGTCTACTACATCGACGATTACCAGGAAAACCACAGCTCGGCACGTCCAAGCACCTTAAAGGCGTCCTCCGTCACCTTTGGCCTGCAGTCTTCTGCTGCAAATGCTGCCGATGAGAAGTTGCTGTCGTCGATCTACGAGCTCTGCAACAAGCACCGTGGCCGTATCGTGCTTGTACCTGAGCCGGGTCATTTGATGGCCTTCACTCTGCGAGTCCTCGATCCAATGTTCAACGAGGAACCGGAGTTTGCGGATCTCATGGACAAGCTCTACGACGAGCCTGCCGTTGAGTGGGTTCGTGTAAACAAGGCAGTGTGAGGATTGACCATGGAAAGCATTTTTACCCAGACCCTAGTCAAAACCGACGTCGATTGCAACAACAACAAGTGGTGGAAGGTCGTGGTCGGCCAGGACTTCACCGCGCACGTCACCAATGGCCGTGTGGGCGGAAACGGTCAGGTGCAGAAGCCGAAGTCGTTTCCAAACGAAGCCGCTGCGATGCGCTTCGTTGAGTCCAAAATCCGTGAGAAGACGCGTGATGGCTACACCCCATTCAAAGCGCTTACCGGGGGCGGTACCGCAACCCGGCAAGAGGCGAGCCGTATGGATCTGGAGGTCGCGGCTTCTGAACAGATCCGCACCCGGCATAAAGACGTCGTCAGTGACCTGATCAAGCGCCTGGTGATGGCGAACGTTCACTCGATCCTGAAGAGCACCGACCTCAAATACGACGAGGTCTCTGGTGTGTTTGAGACGGCTTTGGGTGTCGTTACCCAGGACTCCATCGACGAAGCGCGTAAGCTGCTGGGCAGGATCTCCAAGCACATTCTGGGCGATGACTTCGACAGCGATGTGATCAAGAAGCTGGTGGCCTCCTACCTGATGCTGATTCCGCAGAAGGTTGGCCGGAAGCTGGTGATCAGGGATCTGATGCCTAACCAGGAAGCGCTTGATAAGCAGAGCGGCATCCTGGATGACCTGGAGTCGTCGATTGCCCAGGTCGCGGAACTGCGCAAAAAGCAGGCCGACGAGAAGTCCGACACGGTGGTGAAGATTCCGAACATCTTCAACTGCGAAATCAACGTGGTTGAAGACCAGGACGTTATTGCGTCTATCGACAAGTTCTTCAACAGCACGCGCCAGCGGATGCACAGCTCGTATGACTTGCGGATCAAGCGTGTCTTTGAGGTCAAAATCGACCACATGGACGCGGCTTATGAGGCGGAAGGGAAGGCCTTCGGTAACGAGCAGCGCCTATGGCACGGCACGAGACCTTCGAACGTGCTGTCGATCCTGAAGAGCGGCCTGATCATCACGCCCGTAGGCTCGTTTCAGAATTCTGGTCGTGCGTATGGCAATGGTCTCTACCTTTCAGATCAATCCACCAAGTCGCTTCAGTACTCGAACGGCTATCACGCTCGTACCAACGAGCGTCAGGTGTTCATGTTCCTCTGTGACGCTGCCATGGGTAAGCCGCATCTGGCTCAGTACAGCGACTCTCGTCTGCATGAGTACGGGTATGACTCGGTTTTCGCCAAGGGTGGGGTCAGCGGGGTTCTCAACAATGAGATGATTTTGTTCAAGACGTCCCAGGTAAATCCGAGATTTTTGGTCGAGTTTTGCGACTAAAAATGGCTTCCTAGAGGGGTGTTTGCGAATCTAAGCTATTGATTTGGCAGATACTCACTAGTGATACAAGCAATTTGGTGCAATGCTGCGGTTGCGTGATCATGACTCCATAATAAGAACGGAGATTGACCATGTACCGCAGCATTTTTGCCGCCATCCTCGCTGTTACCTCCGCTGGCGCTTACGCCGCAGACGGCGCCGAGCAGCTCGAAAAAGCCCACTCCCGCATCAGTGCTCAAGCCAGCACCACGACTGACCATCAGAGTGTTACCGGCACGACGGCGCATCCTGATCAGCAAAGCTCACCACAAACCTAAAAGCATGCGGAATTGCAGGCCTTGTCGGCACAGTCAGCAGTTTTAAAAAAAGCCCCTGGGCCTTACAATGAAATGGCCACCATATTTTCAGGGTCGAAACTGATGAGCTCAAGCTGTGCCGATAAGCCTTGCCCAACTTGCCCATGGCGGAAATCATCGGCCAAAGGTGGCGGCGAAATCCCGAACTTCAGCATTGAGTTGATGCGCCAGCTGGCAAACACGGTTGCACCTCAGGGATCGGACGTTACCTGGCCGAGAAAGGTCTTTGCATGCCATAGCAGCAAAGAAGGCCGCGAGTACGCGTGCGCGGGTTACGTTGCCCAAGAGGGGGCCACGAACGTGAACCTGATGATGTTGGGCATCGACGTGGATCAGATCAAGAGCAACTGTGCCGAGATCGATCTCTACGAGAATTTTCATGAGATGCTGGCGGACTATGAGTCAGCACTTGGCAACCAGGCGCCAGAGAAGCCAAATCTTGCCGAACGCTTTCGCCTGGTGCTGGACGAGTGCCTTCCTGGGGCCAACCGTTGGGTTAAGCTTGAGGAAACGACGGGCATACCCGGTGCTAACTGGGAAGCGGCCTACACCCAAGGTCTGGAGCCAACAGCCGAGATGGTTGACGCAATCATGCGGCATTGGTCGGGACACGGCGTCTGGCTGAAGTCTGGCGGCACCCACATGGATTACATCCGCCAGCTCCGTGGCTAATCATTTTGCATTTCGGCTTGTTTAGCTGCGCAGCTAATCAAGCCGAATTACATAAGGAAGCCGTATTTACGGGTGTTTTACCACCTGATCGTCGTCAGCCCCACAGCCTCCTCATGTTCGGTCAGCTCCAGGTTCTCGAAGTGAATCGGCTTGGCGGTCTTGCGGATGGCATTCATCGCCCGCTTCGACAGCGCGAACACAATCCCGAGCTGGAGGGTGCGCCAAGGATCGCTAAGCTGGGTGTGGATCGGATCGACGCGACCGATTCTGCTGTTCCCGGTGTAGCACTCAGCAAGATCCCAGTGCTGCAGGACATCCGGAAGCTCCTCGACTGCACAGCCGGCCATGAAAGCGAGATCCTGGGAGTTCAACGGCCTGATGGCGACCTCATAGGAAGCGATGGCAGCCGTGATGTTGCAGACCGGTCTGTATCCATCCCAGGTGAACAAGGTGTTGTACCGGTTCCCAGGCGAATCCTGCTTGATGTCGTAGACCTTCATCAGCCTATGGAACATGATCGCCGGCTTGTAGTTTTCCTGTCGCTCAAGTGCGAAGGTCGGATTTTCGCTTTTGGCGAATCGGATGACTGGGCCATGCTCACCCACGTTGTGGATGTTACCGGTGGTGCGCAGCCAAATTTCATCCTGGTGGGCATAGGCGAGGATGTTGTCCCTGTTTTCTCGGCAGCGGCGAAGGAACCAGGCCTTGACCTCTTCCTTGCGGGCTTCGAACTCTTGCGTGGCCAACATCTGCATCGAGCGGGCGTAGTTGGCGCGAGCGAGAAACTTACGGTCTTTCTCAAGCTCGTCCTGGGTACCGAACTCGGTGATCGACAGCCTCAACGCATTCCTAGGGTGGGCGTAAACCGCACGCGTAAGCTCCATGGAGTTCTCGTCATCATCGGCCACGACAACGTTGTTCTCATGATTGATGAACATCGTGATCTCGGATTCACTGGAGTCCGTCAAATTCAGCACATCCTGGGTAACCCGGTGGCCGTAGCGATCTTCCAGCCAGCTGTAGCGGTTGGTGACCTGTAGCCCGATTTCTTCCTCAGTAGCCACGCCCGGCGTGATGGCGTGAACGTCAATGTTCTGAAACTCAGGTAGCTGGGTCGCGACTACCGGGAGATTGGCTTTGCCGGCGTAGGCCAGCAGCGCTTGTGAGTCCTTGACCATTTCACCTGTGTAGGAGAGCTGAGGCGCCTGTTGCTTCTGACCCCAGTACCGGTCGACGATCAGGGAGAACAGCATTGCCGTCCAGAGGAAGGATTCGGCGGAGATGTCTTTAAGCTCTGCGAGCGGCAGCAGCTCGACCTGATGCGTGGACAGGCCGCGCTCTTCAGATTTCGGGTGAATGACCTTCCCACTGAAGTGATCCAGGTCAAGCCCAGAAAGCTCGTAGGGGAACCAGTGTTTATTGATCCGCTCGTCCAACACGCGACCCTCGTTCCTGCGCTTCTCAAGCGGGCTGGAGAGCTTTGGCTTATCAGAGAGGATGTACAGGTTGCCGCCGTTGCGCACGGCAATGACGAAAAAGCTTTGCAACGCGTCCTTGGCGGCGATGTAATTCAACGAGATCCCCGAGGGCATGCGCGTGGCAGCAGCGAGCAAGGAGTTGATGTTCCAGAACTTGTAGATGGTCTTAACGAACACCGGTTTCACGTCTTCCGGCTCAAACGCGCCCGTCAGGAACTGGTCAACACGCAGGGTGTGGGCAGAGTTAAAGGCGGAGTGGCGCAGATCCGTGATCAAGCCGGTATCGTGCATCGCCTCCAGGACTTTCTCGTTATCGCTGGCGCCATAGTGCGAAACAGCCTTCAGCACCGCAGCCTGAAACTGATTTTTAGCGTCCTGCAGCAGAGGGTGGCCAAGAATGGCTTCCATGCGTTCGGCGCGATCCATCGCCACCTGGTACGCCTCAACATTCTTGCGCACGTCGTCGATGCTGAAGCGCTGCTCGGCTGTATAGGCTTTGTAGAATTCGATGATGAGCAGGGCGGAGGTGATCCCTGATGGATCGTGAGTCAAACCCGCCACCGCACGCTTGAGGTCACTCATCGTTCCAAACTTGAACAGGTCAATGCTGGTGTCGTCATGATTGACGCCAGTGATCTCCTGCCACAGTCGGATTCCCTGCCGGGCCAGGTCGAAGGCGGTGGTCATTGCTTCAAGTCCTTGATAATCGAGATAGCAAAATAGTAGCAAAACAGCCAAAAATGTCAATTGATGGCATATATTATTGGGAGCAAATGGCCCTTGATTTGCTGTTGGTTACGCAGGATTTGGAGTGATCCGGACATGAGCGGACATCAGCGGACATCAGCGGACATGAACGAACCGCATGTTCATGGCTAATTCCGGGGTTGCGGAAGGGTGACCAGGACGCCATCGGACATCATCGGACATTTTGTAAGGGAGGGAGTGGGGCGTTTAAGAGCTAGGCGCCCGATGGGCGAAGAAGCGACTGCCCTGTTATTCGTCCTTGAAGCTGTCCTGGAGTTTCTTAAAGTCCCGCAGGTAGCTTTCGGTACGCAGAATTTGATCACGATCTGATTCAGAGCGATTGGCAAGGCACTCGTCCCGGCTCTCACCTTCGGCTGGAGGCCAATTCATAGCGTCGAGCAGGCCCTCTCTGTCGCGCATGGCGCATTCCAACGCGTAGATGAGGGCTCTGGCCTTACCGTTCTCGTAACGACTCACCGTGCGGCCCTGAGGTGCTTGCGTTGATTGCTGCGTAGGAGCTCATCACCGTAGCCGCCATGATTCGAGTCGAAGAGGATGTTTCCCAGGTGCTTGGCGCAGCGCTGCAGCTGTTCATCACTGGTATCGGGAATGAAGTTTGGAGCATCCGCCAGCATCACTTTGAGCTTCTTGTATCTGCCGCTACGAGCCATCCGGAACAGCTCGGCCACGATTGTGATGTCTTCGTTGGGGATGTTTTCGTAGAGATTCACTGGGGATAATCCTTTAAGAGTATCGAATTATTATACTGGTTACTGGCCTTTTGCAAGCCGCCCGGCGCTATACCGGATGGCTTGGTTGCCTGCTTCGAGAGGCTCGCACCTGCGCTGCAAGCGGCTAAGCTTCTATCCGGAAATCATCGTGAAGAAGCTTCCAATGGGCCCGGAGAATTTCCTGCTGGTCTTCTGTCATCGGACTGTTTGCAAGAGCCTGTGGCCACAACGCACGCGCCTTGTTCATCACTTCCCGCAGGTTGTAGAGAACCGCGCTCCATGGGATGTCGCCGTATTCAGCCCACTTCTTGAAGTGTTCAAAGGACACCTCTTGCCAGTCCTTTGTCTTGGCCATGTTTAAGGCGTAATGCGATTCGCCGGCGATGTAGGCCTTGGTGGTAACGATGTCATAGGCCGGGGAGAGCTCTGCATGGCGCCCGTCACGGTAAATCATGCTCCAGTTCTTAAGGTGGGCGTCACCGTTAGCGAGCAGGATGTTGACCAAGAGCCGGATAGCCATCTGCACGGCATCGCGCTGCCCGTGCATCGAGTTCTGGTAGATCAGCTTGCCGATCTGGTCATAACTGGCGACACGGTACTTATCGTGGGCGTGGGCAAAGAAGATCTGCGCGAAGTCCTCGGCGTGCACTCGCTGATTCTCCGGGAGGCGGTCAAACCGGCGTATACCGTAGGCAAACTTCTCGTTCGGCAGGTTGATGTTCGGCAGGGCCTCGATGTCGTCCATGTTGATCAGCTTGATTTCCGGCATGTCGACGCCGGCCAGCGCAGCCAGGGACATGGCAGTGAACTCGTTCAACGGCACGAAAGGGTGCACGGTCGATGGTGTCTTGATGATCCAGTCGCCCGAAGCATCCTGGTTGTCCATGATGTACCGACCGTCCTTGTTGCGCATGGAGAACTTCATCTGCACGCCAGCCAGTGAGAAGTGTGGCCGGACGTCCGGGACATCGATCACGACTGGCTCTATCTTGCCGTGATGCAGTAATGCAAAGCCTGGGATTTCTGCTGCATCCATTGGCTCAGCGATCAGCGCACCGGGCAGATCCCGGCCCAGCCAGCTCAGCAGTGGGAACTCGTTGTCCCGGTGAACCTTCATGGCCTGGGAGAGCATGTCGCGCAAGGCGCCCTCTGGCAGCAGATTGCTCAGCACCGGGTGGAGCTTCTGATTGGTCGTGTACGGGTGCTTGTCGGCCAACTGCCGGGCAAAGGCTTCGGCATTGGTGTGCGACAGCGTCAACGGGTGCCTGGCTGCGTTCTCGATGTACTCAGGGGCCAGGGAAAATACGTTCTTGCCGTTCGAGTAACCGGCCAGATAGCCCACGAGTTGCCCTTGGAGCGTGATACGCAGGGCTGCAACCGTTTCGCCTGCCATTACAGAGTCTCTCCCCAAGGGTTGTCACTCTCATTACTGCCGAAGAGCTCAGGTTGAACAGAACGCGGATTCGCCTCAGTGATCTGAGACTCACCACCAAGCGCCCGCTGGACGGCTTCCAGCTTGTCTTTTGGTACCAGCACCAATACAGCATCCAGACCTTCAGCAATCTGGTCGAGCGTGTTCAGGCGGGGATTCCCACCGGCTTCGATCTTTCCGTACTGCTGACGCGTAAGGCCGGCCCGAAGGGGCATCTCCTGGATTTGTAGCCCCAGGGCCTCACGACGTTCACGGATTTGATGAAGCAAAGTGGTTTTCATGATCAGAACTCTTGGTTGAGCTTTCATTATGTAACCTATGTGGCTCATGTCAAGTCGTGAGAGCCATATAGATTACATTGTTGACTTGTGAGCCATATATGGCTCATAGTTCGATTCGTGAGCCATATAGATTACATTTTCGTATAGCTCCCCAAACGAATTTGAGAAAATGACGGTCGATATGACCATCACGCTGACCAGGCTGTCCTCTATGGGCGGCGGCACCTTACGGAGATACTTACATGCTGAACCCTGACACGGCCCCTTTCTGGGTCTCCGCTTCCGGTGGTCGCACGTCCATGATGATGGCTCGACTGATCCAGCTCGCGTTTCCGGACGCCAACATCCCCTTCGTGTTTTCGAACACCGGGGAAGAGCACCCGGCCACGCTGCAATTCGTGAAGGATTGCCAGGATCATTGGGGCATGCCAATCGTATGGGTTGAGGCAGTCGTGCATCACGGTGAGCGTCGTGTCTGTACTCACAAGGTCGTCGACTTTGAGACTGCCAAGCGCAGCGGTAGGGACGGCCCGTTCGAAGAGGTGGTCAAAAAGTACGGCCTCCCGAGCAAAATGTACCCGCATTGCACCCGAGAACTTAAGATCAACCCGATGTACAGCTATATCCGCAGTATCGGTTTCGAGGGTAAGTCCTGTGTAGGCATCCGTGGAGACGAACCGAAGCGCCTGGGCAAGGATCCCAACATCGTCTACCCGATGGCCGACTGGTGGCCGATGACCAAACAGGACGTCCTGGACTGGTGGGCAACCCAACCCTTCGACCTGGAGCTGGCCGGCGAGGAGGAGGGGAACTGCTTGTGGTGCTGGCAGAAGAGCGACAAGAAGCACGCGATCAACCTGGAGAGAAATCCCCAGTGGTACGACTTCCCGGCGCACCTGGAAGCCAATTACGCGGACATCAAAGCTCCAATTGAACCACGCCGAATTTTCCGTGGTGGGCGCTCAACCGTGCAGTTGATCGAGTCAATAAACATCAATTAATCGGGGTGAAATGAAATTGGCCAGCAGGGCGCTGACCAATAAGGGGAGAGGTGCGGTCGTTGTAACTACTTGCGACCGTCGACGATGTTCGCAATGGTGGCGGACAGCGGTTTTGGCATCAACTGAACGACGTTGGCGCTCCGGACGGGCTCTGCGATGCCGTTACGCTTTTTCCAGTCCTGCCAGTCAGCCTGGGTGAAGCCCTTGGCACGCAGACCCCCAGAGCAGTTGGCCGCGCCCATGCACGCACAGATGCCGCCGCTACACCACCGTGCACGCCAGCCTTCAGGCATATCAGCCATGAACTCGTCGATGGTTTTCCCTTCATGCATAGCTGGCGCAGGGACTGGTACTGGTGGAGGGGTGCTGGCGCGGATCTCCACTGGATCCTCCAACGAAACCCCTCCCTTGTCAGGGAAGCGCGTCCCAACTGCCAACCGGCCCTCTTCGTAGGCCTCAAGCTCAGCCCTGGAGAGGCCATCTTGCCAGGCGAAGAACTCCTCAGCAGACAGTATGGAAGTGGCCGGCACCTTTGGCTCAGGAGGGATGAACGAAAGTGACTTTACCGGTATCGCCATATCCGGCTCAGGGTTCTGTTTCACCCAGTAATCCCAGTGTTGCTTGTTGAAGCCGGCTTTTACCAGGCCACCTGCGCAGTTCGCCGCACCGAGGCAATCGCAGTTTTGGCTGGAGCACCAGGAGTAACGCCAACTGGCCGGCATCTCGGCCATCAGTTGATTGAATTTTTCGCGCATGACAGATCTCACGTTTGTGATTTTGAGGACAAGCAAAGGCAAGATGCTCTCAAACAAAGGCGATATATTGCAAGCTCAATAGGGCAGCAGGCTGCTGCACAATTTCGGGCCCATGATACTGACGTCAGGAGGGGGCGGGAATCCCACAGCGCTGGTAAGCGCGGGCCCAGATCGCTGACTGGATCTCCCACTGTGCTGGGTTGCTTGCCCGGAGTGATTCATCCCTGAACGTCAGCGTGCGGCATTGACTGAAGTCGTCAGGAGAGACACTGAAAAACTCATCTTTCCCCATGTGGTAAAGCACGATGAGGCCGGCATCCGTCGTACCTTTGACCATCACCGTGCCGCAGAACGGTGTCAGGTTCCACAGAATGGCTTGGCCGGGTTGAGCAATCACCGGTTTTTACTCCTTCTCAGGTATTGAAGGCGCGAGAAGGGGTCTTCAGGGTTCTTGACGGCGTCGACAACGATCATGATCGGAAGGATGGTTGAGAAGAAAAGGCCGACGATTAGAGACGTCGGCCAGCAGTACCGGCCAAATTTCTCATCATTCTGGAAAAAGCTGGCGACAGTGAAGTAGAGGAACACACAGACCCAGACACAGCCGAGAATCTTTAAAGCTAGCATGCAGCTCACCATATCAATGCGCCCCCGATGCTGACCTTGGTGGCGCGTGAAGATGAACTGATGATCTCACAAGGCGGGGAGGTTGTTAATCTGGCTGTCGCTGATAAATGGATAGGAAGGGGTGGTTCAGTCTGATCCGGGTCGCTCGCCTGAGTTGCCACTCTCGAAGAAACGAGAGTGGCTAACCTTGCTACATAAATTTGGCTGTCTTTGGCATAGTCGATGTCTCACAACCGCACCCGTGAATGCTGAAGAACTTTTCATCGGATTGAGTGCGATACTCTTCCTGCCGGCGCTGAGCCGCACGAATACTCGCGATATCCAAACGAGTATAAATGTGAGTTTCTGGATCGAAGTCGGGTTTTGTTTCGCGTTGGAGCGCAGTGACCTTGTCGACTTTCTGTTGCAGCTTATCAATGTGAACTTGCTCGATCTGGACGAAGCGCTCGCGGTTCAAGGTAATGAAGTGTGCCTTGGTGCTCGCCATTTCTTTGCGAACTTCGTCCATATCCATGCCATCAAGCTTTTTAGCGAATTCGGCGCTTTCGTAGCGCGAATGCAGCATACGGATATTGACCAGGTAAGTGATCGAATCGTGCTCACTCAGGCCTTTGCCCATCGCCTTTAGCGTTTGATCTGCGGTTGTGACACTGGTGCCGTCAACCTTGGTGATCTTAGCTTCCCCGCACGCGGCAAGCATTACAACAGATAGAGCGATTACCAGTTTTTTCACGAAATGCATTCCTTTGGATTGGACTTGCTTTATAGCATGGCCATGATGTCAGTTCAATGCCATTGTAGGCGGCGATGGCTCTGTTCCGGTGGTCTTCCGGCACATAATTTTGTAGACGGATGTCCTTGTTTGCCGCAGAAGGTGGATGCTAGGCTGCCGTTAATTGCATGAATTGACGAGCAGCTAAGAATGAATTTCAACTGAGAGAATCACGCGTGCTGGCGAGCCTCCTCTGCAGCCATCTCTTCCTGCTCTTGCTTCTCCTCCTCCGCGATCTGGGCTTCAGCCATCGCAAGCACATCCTCTGGCCAACCTTCAAAGATCGGTTCCAGACGGTCGTTGGTGATATTAATCCAGACGCGTTTGGGATCCTTGAAATCGAGGTACGAGCAAGGGTAGCTACGGAACTCCAGGTGATAGACGTAGTAAGCAGGCTCAAGATTTTTGTCGTCTACCGGGCCAATTACGAATTGGTTGTGGGAATAACGCCTTTCGACGATTTCGTCCCCTAGATCAAGGCTTTCGAGTTCATCGAAGTGAGGCCACAGAAGGCCAAAGACAAGGGAGCCAAGGTTTTCTTCCCGTCCAAACCGGATGCGCTTTTCAGGATCTCTGTCCTTGAGGAAGTGCAGCGCCACGTGGTGTCCCCAGAGAATGTTTCTGCAAAGAGAGGATAGGCACTCCCCGAGGCGGGTTATGCCGCCATCGGATTGCACCATGATGTCGATAGCTTGTTCGGGAGTTTTGCCGGCGCAGCGAATGAGTGCTGGAGTCATTTTCTTTTCCAGGTGCAGGTTGAAGAGGGTGCGTAGGCTGCCTTAATAGCCATGAATTGACAAGTGACCAAAAAGAATCGGTATGCCGCTCTAGCCCGCATGTCTTATGTCAAAAAAAATATGAAAAAGCCATCATGACAATATTGACTCATTGTAGGCGTTTGGATATCATGGGCACCAAGACTTGAGCAGCCAGTAGAGCTATTCAGGACGAACTAATTGCTCTAAGGAAAACGCATGAAAAAGGTATTCGCTCTTCTGACTCTGGCTGTGGCACTTCAGGGTTGCACTACTTCCCTGATCGAAGGCCAAAAGCGTGAACTTGAAACTTACAGCCAGAAAGGTCTGGAAGTTCAAGAGCGTCGTCCTGGAGTTGCTGCCGCACTGGGCGTATTGCCTATGGCAGGTTACTTCTACACGGGGCACTACGTACTTGCCTTTACTACACTTCCACTGTATCCATTCCTTGGCCCACTGTGGATGCCGTTCGACAACTACGATGCAGCTCAAGCGCGTAACTACTACGCAACTAAGACAAGTGTAGAACGAGCCCGTGCTCAAGCCCTCCGCGCCAACGACCGCGAAGCTGACGATAAGCACATCGACGAAATCACGCATCGTCGCAATCAGCGCGACATCGAGGACAAGTACTCCGCTTACTAAGCGAAGTAGCTAGTTCTAAACAAACCCCGCTATTTGCGGGGTTTTGTCATTCCAGTGCGGACGTAATTTTACTGATGTTTTGTGCAAGGGATCGTGAACTCCACGCCTATGGCGTTGGCTATGTTCTCGTTGAGCCAGACAGGACTCATCAACCATACTGACGGATGTCTGAGCAGCAATTTTGAATCTAGGGTGATTACCATGAGCGGCAAGAACAACTGGACGTACTGGTCGCACCTGGCGATGCTCCAAAAGCACATCGATGATGGGGGCAACCTGCAGCGTTTGGGTGAGTTCGTCAAAAACGATTATCTGTTGACCTATCCAGTCGATGGAAGGCCGCTGAACCTCAACGACCCCGCACTGGGCTATTTCCTGAAGCTGTGCGGCATTCCGAATCCATCGGCCCCTGATGTTGAGCTTTACGATATCAAGAGGGGGCTGCAAACGTGGTATTCGGCGAATGTCACCAGTCGAAACCCAAAACTTGGATTTGAAACCATCGAGGAGTTCGACAGGTTATTCGAACTGAGGTCTTCAGAAGCTGGATGGTCTGAGCTTGACCGATTGACTACGCTACTGGGTGAAGTGACGTTCAGTAAGATTGTTGACTCAAACAAGACAGTGCTGTTCGACCCTGCAGATCCTGATCTTGGCTGTCTTAAGCCTTATTACGCCCAGTCGTTCAAAATGATCACATCCCAAATGAATCCATCGTTCGAAATGATGAGCTATGAAGATGAGCTCAGAATGAACTGTACTTTCATCGCATCCTCATTTGAGCGGCTGATGAAAAACGTGATGGATTTTGCGACCAATTTTCAGCTCGATAAAGTCGAACCCAATCAGCACCCGGACTACATCGTCATATACAAAGGCCCGAGCAAAATCATCACCTTCCCTTTGCAGCCACACAGTGAAGGAAAGCCTGGCCTGGAGATGGACTACACTGGTCTGTTGTGGGAAAGGACAGGGCAGGGCTTGCTCAAAAGCGTGTTGAACGCGCTCCCAAGCGAGGCGCACTATAAGGTCAGAGGGACGATGTTTACTGTAGAGCTCGGCGTCTAATTTATGATCTCGGAATTTGGAAAAGCGTTATGAGTGTTGAAAACAAGCCGAAAGTAAACACTCCAGCCATGGTGTCGTTGAACTATCTGGTGATGCTGCACATCTGCGAGAAAATTCTGCCTTCGGTCGAGCACCCCCAGGAGCTCCTGAACGCCACCATCAGAGAGTCGGTGTCTGCCTTCAACCAAGACGATAGTCCGGAGTGCGATCTGCGAGTGGTCACCGACTTCCTGACCACAATCTCTGGCGTTGATGGCCTGGACTATTCGGAGATCTCCGTTGGCGAGCTGCTCTCAACGCTGCAGGACTGGTGGAACAAGTACAAAGCAGCCGACCAGCCTGCACCGCATGTTCAGCAGACCGTTCTCAAACTGATCGAACAGCTACCGTCGACGCAGGCAGCCTTTGCCGGGTACACCGAGCCAGGGCATGCGACGTTTGACCAGCTGATCAAAGTGGTTTGTGGGGAGAGTTTTTCCAGTATCGCTTACCGAGTGATGGAGAACCCCTTCGTTGGTTTCACGAAGACCCCGGAAGCCAAAAAGGACTTTTACAGCATCACGGCAAACATCGAGTTCATAACCGATGCTGATGCAACGCACCCAGGCAGTCCCTCGCCTTATGTGGAGTGCTTGCCGATGATCGCAATTAGCGGCAATCCAGCCAGAATAGGCAGCTCACTCAAACCAGCCTTGATTCATGCCGCGAACTACCTTCTTGAAGAAAACTTCGGCGCTATGGCCTCGGTAAGTGAACTGGTTGTCTGCAAGAACAACAAAATTTACATGACACTTCCGATCTCTCTTAACCGTGCCGACTCCCGCATGTGTGAGCAAAACATGATGGAAGATTGGTTTTTGGTGGCAAACAAGCACCCTGAAGACATTTACGGAATCGATTTCAAGAAGATGAAGGTTCTAACGAGCGACCCTCTCTTCGTGGATAAGCTCTGCGAAGGTCTGAAGGAAAACGAGCAGTACTACTTCAAGGCCGGGCATTTCCAAGCTGACCTTGGCGTCTAAGCCACAAAAAGAGCCCATCGAATGGGCTCTAATTTTATCGGTAGCGCTATGGGTTACATCGCCAGTGCAAGTTCCTGGCGCTGAGCATAGGAGACCATTCGTTTGCTGTGCGGGTACGCTGGATCGCCAGGCTCAAACGAGTTGCTATCCAGGCTCAGTGTCCACTTCCTCGGATCACCATACAGCTCAGTGATCTTTGCAGCGTCTTCCGGATCCTGGAGGTCGAAGATCGCCTTGTCTTCGGTTTGCACGAAGTGCTTGATCCACAGGTCGACGATGTATCGCCCCCGAATGACCGCGAAGTCATGTCCTTCCGATCCTGTGATCTCGCTGTCTTCGACGGGGTTATCCTTCACGAAGAATCCGTAGAGGTCACCCTCGCCGAGGTCTTTGATTACGTACTGAGCTCCGTACGTGCAAATGGCCAAACTCGCGTCGTTTGGCAGCATCGTGATGGTGCTCATGTCGTCAGTGATATCCTCGTACTCAACCCTTTCACCGGTAGAGTAATTCTGCTGATGAATGCCGCAGGCTTCTTCAGTTCCGTACTTGTCTTCGAGGTACTGGCGGGTGATTTTTTGTGGCTTTGGTGGCATGGGTTCGTACTCCTCTGGCTGTGTACAGGGTAGGGGATGCGGGCAATATATTTCAATTGTTCTGAAGGTCTGGCATCCTCGCCGGCTCTCTTTCAACCGGAATAGGTGGTTTCCCATGCCTGAGGTACTGATCCAGCATCCAGCGCTCTTTTACCTGTGCGTTGGTCTTACAGGCTTACTGTGCGGCTTGCTCATCGCGCTCTACACGAACTGGCTCCCAAAGCGCATGGAGCTCATCTGGCAGCACGAGGCGAAGGAGATCCTGCAGCAAGGCGAGGAACCACTCCAATCGCCGCTCAAGCACCTCTGGAGTGAGGTGGTGAGTTACGTGAAGGCTGAGTCACAGGGGTTCTCGACCAGAACCATTTTCATTGCCCTGGCCGGTTTGCTCATTTGCTGGTTCATACCGCTCCACTTTGGCGCAACAGTGCACACCCTGGCGCTGTGTGTGTTTGCCCTAGGCCTTCTGACCCTGAGTGTGATCGACTTCGAAACCTTCCTGCTGCCTGACTGCATCGTGTTCCCGCTCTTGTGGTTGGGCTTGATCACCGCAGTGCTCTCCGATGAGGTCATGCTGGCCAACTCAGTGTGGGGCGTCGTCCTGGGCTACCTGATCCTCTGGGTGCCTGCGAGCCTCTACATGCTCGTTCGGGGCCGGGCTGGAATGGGGCACGGGGATTTCAAGCTGCTGGCGCTAATCGGTGCCTGGCTGGGCTGGCAGAGCATTCCGATGGTTCTCGTCATCGCCTGTGTCGTCGGCGTTGCCGGTGGGATCTACACGCTGTACAAAAAGGGGGAGGGGCTAAGAGCTCAGTTTCCGTTCGGGCCTTACCTTGCACTGGGTGGCCTGGTGGTGCTCTTTGTAAGTCCAGAACAGATACTCGCAGCACTCTTCTAGCCAGTCAGCTCTTCCCGGAAAAGAGCTGACCAGTCGCAAGATCATTGAACGGGGGCTTCGGCCTCCGTTTTTGTTGCTATTGAGCCTCCAGAGGCTTGCTCTGGGTACATCAGAGCGATCAGGTTGTTAAACAATTTCGTGTTTTCACGGGGATCCTGGGCGCCAATCCACATAGGAGTGCACCCATAGCTGTTGTCATGACAGTAGTCAGGCTCTCCCACGATGGGGAAACGCTTAAAGATTTCGGTGAGTTCGGTATCTGATGCGCCGGCATCCCGGCCTGCAATCACGGCATCGGTGATGCATCCATCTTTTTGGGGAAACAGGCTGTCCTTCCAGCAGGAGTCGTAGGTATCGATGACGGTCTTGTTCAGTGCAGAATCGGCGGCGATAGCCTGAATTCGGTCATGCCTCCAAGTCATCAGTTCATGAGTTAGGAATCTGTGCCGGAACGATACGCTCGCTGCGAGGAGCAAGCAGAACAAGACACCCAGAATCAACCAATCGAACAAAGTGACTTTCTTCTGTTCGGCCATGCAAATTTCCCTCAGACTGATTTTTTGAGGCCGTATGGTAGTCAATTTCTACCAATCGTTTGTGAGTTTCTCGGAAATTATTTGGCTGCCTTGTGCATGCCCAGAAACTTGCAAATAAATTCCTAAGGTGTAACTTCTGGGTATCTCGCCAAAGAGCGGGGCTAGGCCAACAATAAGAAAAAAGGCTAACCGATGAGTTACAAGATCGAAATCACGCACAAGACAGAAGCATCAAACCCAGAACTGCCGAGCACATTCTACGGTGGCTGCGGTAGCGACCGGGGCGAGTTCCTGGTTACCGGGAGCCCCATGCCGACAGAGGCTGAGGTTGATGCTTACCTGTCTGAGGAGATCGTTGATTTCTGCATGCAGAGCTACGATCCCGAGACGGGGATTGGCAAGTATGTGGTGGTCGACGGCTGGGCGCCCGAAGTGGGCACCCTGTACTACTACGACGACATTTGACCGGTCTGCACCTTCCTGGCCACCTCTAGAAGATCCGACGCCAGAAACTGTTGGAGAGACTGCCTTTGCAGGACTGGTACTGGGCCCGATAAGTGTTCGACCGCTTGCCGACCTTGTTGGCCACGCCCACGAGCCAGCTTTTGCGCAGGTACGTTTTCTTGCGATAGCCACCCCATCCCTCGTGATAATTGAGGTAGCCAGCTTTGGCGTCGGTCACCGATACCTTGTTGATCTTGTTCGTGCGGCGGATGTACCAGCCCATGAAGTCCATCGCGTCACCGTAGTCATCGCGCTCAGCGAACGTATGGCCGGTCGACTTCTTGTATTCGGCCCAGGTGCCGTCAAGTGCCTGGCTGTACCCATAGGCTGAACTGACCCTGCCCCAGGGAATGAACCCCAGCACGTACTTCTTCGGCGGGCGGGCGTCATGCCGAAACATCGACTCCTGGTACATCATGGCCATCGGAACATGGACAGGTACCTTCCAGCGCTTTTCCATCGCCAGGGCATCCTCATGCCAGCCTTTCTTTTCCCTGAATATGTCGCAGAGGTTCTCTGGGTTGCTCGGCGGGGCGGATGCGCAGCCGGTGAGCATCAAAGTCAACGCCGCTGCGAGGCCAAGACCGGCCTTTTTGATAATGGCCGGTCGGTTTGAAAGTGTTGAGATAGAGCTGTTCGAGTCAAATTTTGGACGAGGAAATAACACCTAAATACCCATCATTTCTTATTATTTTTATTGGGTGTGCGCTTAGAGAGCGCTAATGGCCAAGACTTTAACATCCGATTTGCGAGAGCACCATTTGGCATTTGTCTGCAAATATCTAACCGGCACTGATGCAAAAAAACTTAGGGGGCGAGTAGGGCGCCCTGGGTAGCGCGATAGGCCTCCGGAAATGGTTGAATTTACGGGGTGACTGGAGCCAACCCCTTGCCAGCCGGGGGTTTGGTTTTGGCAATTTACCTAAATTATTTAGCCGGAGTGACGAATTTTTTCGTGATGTTGTCTAAGTATGCTGTTATCTTTCGACCTTTATTGCCACGTAGCCGTGAATTCCCTCGGGAAAGGAACACGCCGCGAATTTTTAGGGTCTTTTTATGCACACTTTGACGAGATTTGGGCTGTGCGCCCTGGTCAGCCTTCTCGCCGGTTGCTCTGGTATGGCTCCACAGAGTGATCAAGACACCGATAACTCCAGCTTCTTCGGCCTGTACCACTCCAAGCCAGCCGTGAAAGCCAAACCGGCGCCAACTCCGGTTGAAAAGCCAGCTCTTCCAAAGACGACAGTTGCTGCCAACGAAGTGCTCATCCAAGCGATGGGACTCGTGGGTGTCAAATACATCTGGGGTGGCGAAGACCCGAAAAAGGGTTTCGACTGCAGCGGCCTGATCCAACATGTGTTCTCTGAAGCCATCGACGTCAACCTGCCTCGCACCAGCCGGGCGATGTCCGCGATGAACGTCCCGCTTGTTGACCGCGACAAGCTCAAGTCCGGCGATTTGCTGTTTTTCGCTACCGAAGGCGGCAAACGTGTGAGCCATGTGGCCATCTACGTCGGCGACAATCGCTTCATTCATGCGCCACGGGCTGGAAAGAACGTCAGCATGTCTCGCCTGGACAACATTTACTGGAACAAGCACTTCGTGTCGGCTAAGCGGGTGATCACGCCCCAGACCCTCTCGATGGCGACCAAGCAGAAAGGCGACGTAGACGCGATCTAAGCGTTCGCAACCAAACAGACGGCCCTCAGTGGCCGTTTTCTTGTTTAAGCGCACTGGCGGCGTGTGAGACGCTGTCAGGAAGGCTATCGGCGAGACCCCATCATCATGTCCAAGTTTTCGCATACTCAGCTCTTCCACAGCAATGTTCTGCGCTCGATATTTAACCAGGACAGGGAGACCTACCACCAGGTGGTCGATAGAGCGTATCCGCCTCATGCGGTAGAGAACATTTTCGAGAAAGTGTCGCTCGAGAAGTTATTCGCTCAATCTATTCTGATGGACGCCGGCTCCACCGTTCATGTCAAAAATCTCTTGGGTGGTATGAGGTATCACGATGACGTTAAGGAGTGGATCGTTGCAGGTGGTTCGCCGTTGATGGCGACAAAGCATGTGACCAGGAATGCTGAAGAAGTGATTCCCCTCTTGGGTTATCGGCAATCGATCTCACATTCTGTCGCTCTTGGTGGTGTTCTCCGGGGATTAGAGGCGCCTCTCAGGCTCGAACAGTGGTTGCTGGGGGCTGACCAGGAGATGATTGCTTCCTCGCTGGTGCGAGGTTTCATGGTGGGTACGTTGCGATTCTCCAGCATCGGGACGACGGTGCCGGCAGTTCTTTTTGAATGCTTCAACGAGCCTTCAATAAGATCAAGGGTTTGCGACTTCCTAAGCGCCTTCAAAGGGGATGCAAAGGGCTACGGTGCTGATTCAAAGATGGTCTCAACGGCATACACTTTCAGTAGGTTGGGGCATCACGATCTGGTAGAGGCCATTCAGCGGTCACCGCGATATGAGGCAGTTCTTGAATTCCCTAGAGCGCCAGCCCAATCCCTGATTTCCGATGCATTCTCTGAAGGGCTCGAGAGCTTCGAACACGCTTTGAATTTCGCTGAGTCATTCTTGGGTATCGACAAGCTCAACCCTCTTATCGATGATCAATTTGCCCAGTCGGCACAGTACTTTCATGGCGAGGCCTGGGACGAGGCATGGAGCCGGATAGTGCCTACAGCGACCGTTCGGTTTCAGTTGTTAAAGGAGGCTGGAAGGCTTCACCAGGCTGTCGAATGGCTGAAGGATGTACTCCCGCATGCAAGCGCCTTTCCAGAGATCCCGCATGATCAGAAAGAAGCGTTTGTCCTTGAAATTCAAAAGTCCTACCGCAGTCAAAAACAGATTTTCAAGGTAATGGGGGCAGAGGGGAAGGGCACCACCTTGGGTTGGCTTCTCAAATCAATTGGTAAGCAGGCGGTGTTGGACGAATACCGTAATGCCTGCATTGACACTGTCCGGGCCAGGGTAAATGAATATGGGGCAGGTTACAGCCTCATTGACTCTATGCTCTTGGAGTTCGACCACAAGGTACTTCAGGAACACGACCTGCTACACCCGATTCTTGACGTTCTGCACCACCTTTACCCCGAGATCTGGGGTAAGCAAACGTGTGAAAAACCCAGCGGAACTGAGATCAGCCAGCTTGTCCAGCTGGGGCGCTGGGTTGCTAAGGCTTTGGTTATCGAGCCTTCAGTAGAGGCTGGACTGAAATGGCTATCCATTCTTGATCAACCTGCAGCACGAAAGGCTTTGTTGTTAACCTTACCGATGGAATCAGAGATGATTCAGGCCTTGAGTTATCAGGATCGAGCGATCAGGTTTACCGATGAGCTGGGTGTATGAGTCAGATGAATTGACGGTTGATAGAGCCCAGGCTGTGACCTGGGCTCACAAGCCGATTCTTATGCCAGTGCCTGTTTTGCAACTGGGAGGAAAGGCAGCAGTACGACCACAGCCACAGCGATCACATCGGTGGCGTAGTTGTTGGGCAGCTTCCACCGAACCCACAGCACCTGATACGCGTTCCAGATAGCCAAGCCTACGGCTGAACTGGCGAATACACACAGAACCTGTACGTTCAGCTCGATATCAAGGCCGAAGTGCTGGCGCAGAACGGTCGTAGCGATGGCGCCGCAAAAGGCACCGAGAATCGCGATCAGTCCATAAATCAGCATTTGTTCACCTATGTCTTAGTGGCCGGGTCTTCCCCGGCCTTTTGATTTATGCCCTGGAATATCAGGCCTCTCGGTTCTTCAGCAGATAACGGTTGCTGATGACCTTGAACGAGCCGCGACCGTTGACGCTGTGGTAGAACAGGCCTTCGCGCTTGGTATCAGGGTTCAGGGAGGTGCCATCGGCTCTTGCCAACATGTCATCCATTGTCCCCAGCTCGGACAGCTTGAAAATGCCCGTAAACTTGGTGGTTAGCAGATTTGCCCCAAGCTCGCGCAGTTCGAGCACGATGCGATCTCGCTCTTCTGGAGTGCAGCGACGGCTGTTCTCGATATCCCAGATGCGGAACAGGCGGAACTCTTTCTCAGCCAGCTTTTCCTTGTTCTTGCGGACACCAGGGCCAATCAGCTCACCCTGCAGACCCAAGCTCATAGGGTGCTTTTTCAAAGCCTCGACCAGCCCCTGGCGGGCGGCAGTCACCATGTACTCGTTCACGGTGTCGTCTTTAAACCACCAGCTGCGGTCGCAAACACCGCAGTCCTGGCCATGCTTGAAGACTGACATGGAGAAGCCGTCGAGCTTGATGGACTCCTCGAAGAGTTCATCCGGGCACTCCTCAATCAGCGCGGGGATATTCTGAATACGCTCGCCACCGGTGGCCGGAAGGTAGGTGGGCATGCCGCCACGAACCGTTTCCATGATCTCACCAGGGACAATGGCTTCCCATTTCACGACCCCAACGACGTCCGTGAAGTCCATAGCGCGGATCGACTTGTCGTCCAAGCCTTCAATCAGCTGCTGTACCTCAGGGAAGTCCTTAAGTGGCAGGGCCAAACCTTGGGAGATTTGCTTACGGAACTCGCGGGTCGTGATTTTGACCCCAAAGAGGCCATTCCATTCCCGCCTGTTGTCCTTCATCAGCACCTCGAAACGAGGGTCGGATTCGAGCAGAAATGAGTCAATCTCAAAGTACAGACACTGATCCCCAACAGCGAAATCGCCCTTCAGGGCTACGCATTTCCATCCTTCGACGGTTGCGCACTCGATCAGATCGGCATCAGGAATGGGTTTAAGCGAAGACACTCGTCGAACGGTAACTAGCTTGCGCATGGGCAATCCTTTAGAGGCAGGAATAATGGCTTTTACTCTCTTGGTGCGCGAATTATTAGCATATATTGACGTGATGTCAATTTGACTTTGATGAGGCTGGATCAGACAACAAAAAGCCCCGCTATTGCGGGGCTTTACGGGCGCTGCGAGGGCAGGCCTTAAGGCGCGTAACCACCGTCGACTTCGTGAGCTTTCATCGTTGGCTGCATAGCCAGCTTGGCCCAGTCAGGCGCATCGTCAGAAACATCCAGGCCGAAGTCCTTCGGATTATCGAACATCTCTTCGTTGCCGTGCTTGAGACTGTCGAGCAGATCAGCTCGTTCGCTTGCACGCATCGGGCGCCAGCCGGCTGGTTCGGAGCCTTCAAGGCGAGTGCAGATTTCGCCGGCGACCAGGGTCTCTTTGTCAGCATCGACCAAGATGCGGCAAGTGGTGTCGCGAGTGGGGGAGGATGGGAACTTGTGCTCCCATTGACCGTGAATGAATTGCATTGAAATCTCCATTTTTGGATGTATCCATAGCTTAAGTGGGGAGCGCTACGGTTTGCCAGCTGGTGGTGGGCATCTATGCGAAACATTGGCATTTTGCCGCTAAAAATGATGGCCATTTAGAATAATTGCTATATAATGACACCCATCGGAGGCAGCTTGTGTAGCTGACCTCAAAGGTCTTAACCGGCAGTACATGGAGGTGTCTCATGAGCAACAAGAAATCCCAGGGCCAGCTGCGCCGAGAGCTGCTCATGCTGCGCCTGCGCCATTCGATCCGTGGCATCAAGGTCAACTGCTCCGGTGGCCTGGGTCTAGACGATGATCTTAAGCGACTGATCAAGGAAGGCCATGTAAAGCTCATACGGGATAGTCACTACACGCCCGGTAAAACAAGGCTGGGAACGAACTCCAAGGCCAGCAGGATCTCCCGTTTTCACCTGGCCCAGCCGGCAGATGGTGTGCACCTGACAACCTGGCCTGCGTGCCCATGCTGCGGCGTGGTTGGTAGCGCGGTGTATAACATCCGCCATGCGCTGAACTGTTCGTTGCGCACCGATCACCGGGCCGACTCGCGCAATCGCCGTGGTCGTGGCCCTACGATGCTTCTGGCTCCCCGCAAGGCCAATCGCGCCTGACCGCTTTCCTAAGCTCGGCTCTCCAGGGTTAAACTGTCCTATAGCCCGGAGAGCCCAATGAGCGCCACCTTCAACTTCACCAAGCGAACCTTTGCAGCGATCAAGAAGATCGATTCAGATCTCTTCGACGAACTCGTGGCGCCACACGGCAGCCCAGAAAGCTACATGTACCTGCACCGAACCAGCCATAAAACCCTCTTCCAGCGCTCGGGTGTTCTCGACAACCCTGGGCGGAGCCCATTGGTGAGGTCGCTGGTTTACGACATTGGTGAGGACAATGAATTCAAGGATTGGATTCTTGAGGGCGGCTCTCCAATGCTCTCGACTCAGCTCAAACGCAAGGATGTGGAGACAGTACCGATCCTGGGTTACCGGCAGAGCGTCTTTGATGCTTACCCATCGGATTTTCCACCCTACAAATTTCCCGCTGATATGCCATTGGAGCAGTGGCAGCTTGGTACAACGCCGGCAATGATTGCGTCCTCCTTGTTGCGAGTGATGGGCAAAGGCCGGATCACGGGGCCGATGATCGAGAAGATCGGCATTCCGAAGGGGCTATTCGAGGTCTTCAAAGACCCCGAAGTGGAAGTCCCGCTCACTGAGTTCTTGGCCAACCAGCCGAAAATCCATGCCGATGGGTCGTTCATGGATCACTCCGCGCACTTCGGCAGTGTCGCTTTTATCCTGATGAAATACGGTACTGATGAGCAACTCAAGGCGCTGGCGGGATCTGATGCTGGAAGCGTATTGACCGAAAGAGCTGATGAGGTGTTCTCGCAGCTGATCTTCTGCGAATGCCATAAGGCAGAACCTGATATCCAAGGTTTGTTTGCTCGAGCAAGCGAGGTCTTCGGTCTGAATAGTCTGAGCGAAGAGTTTGATTTGGGGCTCACTCAGATGTTTGGGTACTCGAATGAAACAGGTCGAGACGCACTCATTGCCTATAGCGTAAGTCGTATGGTGGCTCTGGCTGAGGCCGGGCGGTTGCACCAGGCGGTGCGCTGGCTGCACCACGTTGTGGAAGAAACCCCGGCGATTCCTGAGCTCGATACCCAGGCCCGCAAGAAATTCGTCAGGGCATACTCCGCACAGCCGCAATCAGACAAGAAGCTGATGTCCCAGCTCAATGGGAACCATAGGCTTCGCTTTGCTATCCGTGTGCTCGGGCCCGAAGCCTTCGTTAAAGAATACGGAAAGGAGCTTTTCGCCTCGTACAAAGCGAGCTGGGACAATGTCTCTACGGACATGGGAATGGGTGGAGTGATCGGTGATGGTTTGCTACCTGATCCTGCAGCTCTAAAGGAATTTGGTCTGATCATCCCTGTTCTTGAGAAATTGGACGAGTTCTGGGGCAAAAGTTGGGCTGACGATGCAAAACACCTCGCAAATTGCCAGGAGCTCAACCTGGCTAAGCGCATGCTCAAAAGGCACCTGGAGCGTGTTGCCGGGTGGGTAGGGGAAGCCCTGACCGCCGACCCTGACCAGGTCTTGGCGCATAAGTGGTATGACCGACTGGAGCACCCGTTCGTGCAGCTGTCATTCGTGGATGCCATGCCGTTCGACAAAAGCCTCCGTCAGCGTATGGCGCCGAATACGCAAGGCCAGCAGTTCCTTAGAGATCTCGGGATGTAGTCAGGCTTGTGTGACAATTGATGTCAAATATTGACAGTCCTGCGGTTTCGGCATAGGATTGGCGATTGCTCAATTAAACACATGGAGGTAGCGCCCAATGATGGCCCTAGCTAACGTACCAACCCTGGCTACACCAATGGCACCAACGACCGACCTGGTTCAGTGCCGCTTTTGCTCCGAAGTCGTAAAACCAGTGCTCATGGCACGAACCTCGGTCTCGCACCGAAGCAACATCCCCGGCGTTTTCGGCCAGTACAAGCAGATCCCATGCTGCCCGAAATGCGGCGAGAAGAATCCATGAAGCTGGCGCTGAAGTGCTCTTCCAACCGAATGAGGCTTCCGCCAGGTCTGACCAGTCAGACACCTTAGAAGGGCGAGTCGATCTCGCCCTTTTTTGTGGGCGTGTGAAAAGCCGAACTCGACGAATCAAACAATTGGCATATATTGTTGCTTGACACCAGGCCAGCGTCCTATACTCCAGGGGAATTACCGTTGAGTGGCCGAGCAGTGGACGCTGAGAAGACATACTCCGTTGAAGACCTGATGGGCTGCAGAATCATTACCGGCCCCGTTCCCATATCGGATCTGATCCCCCTGATGACAGGGCCAGATGACGAAGTCTGGCTTACAGACCTCAATCTGGGCCCCAAGCTCGGCGCCACCATGGTGCTGGGTACCAGGGAGAACCTGGATCGCTTGGCATTATCCGAAGGCATCATCGAACGTGTGATACAGCGTGCGGTCGGCATAAAGCGGCAAATCGAAAGTGAAGGGGGAGTCGTTCCCCAATCCGCCCTCGAGTGGCTGGTGGATGGTGAGCGAGGCCGCAGCAGCGATGCCGTATTCGCTTTCTTGACCCACGCAAAATCCATGGCCTCGACTGCGCACCCTCACGACGCTCATGATTTCAGGCGCTGCCGGCTGCTGCTGGATCGCGTGCCAGAGTTCAGAGGTGGATTTGCAGGGGTTAAGTATCTTTCGCCAACCTGGGCCCGGATCGCGAAAAACTGGGCAAAGCTCTGCGGTGCAATGGAGGTCGAATCTCCAGCTTGGCCTAACGGCATCGAGCACTCCAGCCGGTTTAATTCCGTGCTGAGGACAATTCTAGAGGACACCCAATGAGCGAAGCCGTAAGTGACTCCCAGGCTGCAAAAGACCAGGCGGATTTGATCAACGACCTGGAATCCCTGTTGGCAATGTGTAACGTCAGGCGCCCGGCGAAAGATGAGAAGATCTTCGCTTTCTTGATGCTTGCAGCAGCAGTAACTGCGATCTGTGCTTTTATCGGGATTGCGTTTGTTAGTCGCTACAGTGTTTTTGGAATCATGCTCGCTGCGATCTGTTGCTCAGTCGGCATGTGCTTTTACCCAGTCCCACCGACCATGACGAAGGAAGAGTGCGCTCAGGTTTTCAGCCGGTTTAACCACCTACCTGGCCGGGACGCGCTGCTGGAGCGTTATGCCCAATGTGGCACTCTTTCATACGAGGAAGTGAAAGCGCCGCTGCGAGAGGCTCTCTACAAGCTGAGAATGGCGCAACGCAAAGCAGAAATCATGGAACTAGCCAACGACGTCAAAGAAATACCGTCCAAAGCTGTGTAAAGCCCGTGGCGCCTAAGCTTGGGCGCCCATATGGGTTGATAATTGAGAACAAAATGAGCCAGGCACCAAATGTTTGATAAAGAACTCCAAGACCTCGAAGCTCACCAGGCTCGAAACATACGTATCGCAGAAGCTGGCCGGAAAATCGAACATCTGAAGGCGGTTGGCGCTTCGATGGATCCACACCTGAAGCTTTTCCGGGCGGAGAATATTTTCCGTGGGCTTACGATACTCATGCTGGGGATCTCGATTGAGGGGACGTTCCCTCACGACGTGAACCCGCATTTCATGCCAATCGCAGCCTCCCTTGGCATGGTCGTCGGGTTCCTTGCTGGTTATCTCATCTTTGAAGGCCTGAACCGCCTTACGAAGAACGAATGCGTGCCGGTTTTCGTTCATAAGAACGAGATCCCAGAGCTGCAACCCCTGTACGAACGGTTTACAAAAAAGCGGTACCTTCACCCTAGCTGGGTGAGAAATGAAGTTAGAGACATCGTCCAAGCGCTTGAAAAAGAGAAGGAAACTCTAGAGTTCGAGGACGTAATTTTTCGTCAATCCAAAGCCAACCCCTGGAACTGAACATGGAAAAGCTCACATCTTTTGGGCAAGAGCTCAAGCTTCAAAGGCTTCGTGGCCGCATCAAACTGAAGGATCTGGCAGCCAAGCTGCAGATCTCGTCGCCCTACATCTCCATCGTGGAGAACGATCACCGCCCGGTCAGCGAGGAGTTCGCTTTCCGCTGTATCGATGCGATGGAAACCTTGATGGGTGCAAACTTCGACCGTCAGCGTCTGGTAGCAGCGGCTTACGGTTCGATGCACACCCTGGACGTCAAGGATCTATCGGTTGAAGACCGATCCAGAATTGGCCTCGAAGTACTGAGCCTTCGAGGCGATAAGCCGGCAGGTGCTGTTACCGCAACTTGACGTAGACGGCTACGAGCGACTGCTTTTCTGCGTCGGTCATGCTGTGCTGGTGCTCGTCGTACTCTGCGGCGCAGATCCAGGCGAAGCGGGGATGGGTCGTTTTAACCGACTCATCCCCGTTTTTTGGTAGTGCGTAGCGGTAGCCGTCGAGAACATAACCATCTCCCTGGCTAACCTCAGAGGGGGCGAGGTAGCGCACGAACCCGCCGAAACCCCCAGAGCCGAACGAACTCGTTGCGCAATCATCTGGCCGACGACTCTTAGGGTAGAAGCCCAGACGACGCTCCTCTGTGATGTACTGCTCCTTTGACACTTCTTTTGTGCCAAAGACCGGGTGGGTCAGAAAGTAGTGTGGTTTGACTACGTCTGAGCTGCTCATAACTGTCCCTCGTGCTCTGAATTGAGGTCGGCGGCATTTCTCATCCGCTGCCAGACACCGGCACCGACCATGATGGTTTCCTTCTGCTCAGCCTGCGCCATAGCGTCCCTGATCGTGTCCAGGCGACCATGGAGTGCGCCAACCTGGTCGTAGGCTGCAATGCGCTCCAGCGGCATGTCAGGCCGTTGCTTGAGCAACTTCGCTCGACTTACCTCGCAGGCATGATTGGACTTCCAATGGGCCACTTCCTTCAGTGCATCCTCAAGCTGTTCCTTTTGAAGCTGCGCCAGATCCAATGACTGCTGGCCCAAGTCCATCGACTCGCTCAGTAGCTGCTGGGTAGCCTTAAGCTGGTGGATTGCCGCCGCCAGCTGCTCCTTCAACCCAAACGGGCCATCGGTTCCGCCAACGTGCGGGTTCTGCTCGGTACCAGGCATGCGGCTGGGCTCCTGTTATTAAAAGGCCAGTATATCCATCAAACAAAGACTGTCAATTGACGGATTGCCCCCGATTACTTGGATCAGTGGTGCGCTGTGGTAATATTTGTGAATAAGAACAATAAGATAGGTGTGCAACATGAATTTTTTGTCTGGTGAATTGCTGTTTCATTTCGAAAACTTCAAAGAGCCGGCGCCAACCCGTTACGTGTTCTCTACCGAGAAGAGAATGCTGATCCTGGGCGAGGTCGTTTTTGATGGCAAAACCTACGAACTCAAAGACGATGAGCTCGCCGAGCTGGAGACCGGGATACTGCCGATTGGCGCTGAGTCCGCTGGGATCGTAGTCAGCGAGACCATCCCGGCCTGGGCCAAGTCTCGTTTCATATCCGTGCAGATCGCCGATCCTGGCAATGAGAAAATCTACAAGCTAAGCGACCTGGAGAGGGCGGTGCTCAATGAGCTCGAACTGCCAAGGCACCAGCGCCAGGGGTTCGGCCCGTACGAGGTCAAAGCGCTGATCGACATCATCAAGTCCATGGCTGGCGCTGAATAACCCAAAAGCCGCCTTGGCGGCGGCTTTCTGGACTGAGAGTCTTAAGGGGTGGGCCCGTTGTCCTGCACAAGGGAAGCTTTCCAGGCCATTTTAGCAATCTGGGCTCGCTCAGTTCGCTCGTTCTGGGTCTGCCAGTGGCTTGGGCTTGTTGTCCCATTGGCATTCATAGCGCGTAAGAAATCAACGGTGGATGGGTCGAGGTAGCTTCGAACGCCAGGCCTGTTCTTTCCGTGCTCGAGCATGTGCTCGCGGTTCTTGCGGATGTTCTCGAACTCAATTTTCGTGGTCAGTGAGCTCATGCCTACTTTCTCATCCGAGAACCCCCAGATAGGCTGGGTCAGGATGTTCAGTAGGTGGTTTCCCATCACGTGCTTGGCTTCAATGCCGGTGTCTTTAGTGGTGCCGACCGCCATTGGGTTGAACACTCCCGAGCCAGTGGCGGTAATCTCAGCCTGGTAAACCTTCTCCGAAATGACGCTCAAGTCATTGTCTGTACCATGGATCAGCCCAAACATGACGTAGGCGTGATGGCCTGCCGGGGTGCCAGGTAGATCTGTTTCTACCACTGTAACGTCAGCCGAAGGGATGTTCAGTTTCGGCATGTTGAAGACTTTTTTGGTGATCATTTCATGAAACTGGAGCGACTGGAAACCGCCATGAATATGGCCTTCCAAGGTACCATCGACCCTTGATTCATGGGTTTCGCCCGTGTAAATCATCCGGACGATGCCTTCTGATGGATCAGGGTCGATGATGAGAGTGTTGGAGGCGAATTCCTCATAAGGTAATCGGGAAATGATTATGCCTGCAATGACCGTGATGCCGGGCTCGGCGCAAAGTTCAGGCTTCACAACGGCGTACTGAATCTTCATGGGAAATCTCGAAAGTCGTCTGAAACCAACATAGCAGAAGCAGTCGACATGAAGCACCTGCCAACGATTCTGCCGGCGCGAGTCAGCGGTTGGTTTGCTAATCTCAATAAATTGGTTGTATTGTCAGCCGTCAACAACACGCTCAGGAGCGACTGATGGATTTTGGACAGAAGCTCAAGGCGTTGCGCGAATGGAGCGGGGAAGGGGTCGCGAACTGCAAGTCGGCCCTGGTCAAATGCGACGAGGATCTGCTGCTTGCTGCCGCCTACATGCGGTACCAGGGTTGTTTGGTGGCCACAACGAACAAGAACTGGGAAATGGACATGGCTAGAAAGAATGTCGGCGACTTCATGTTGGACGCAGACGGCAAGATCCAGTACAGAAAGTGAAAACGCCCCTGGTTTTCAGGGGCGCTGGCGGTTAAACGCCGAGTTCTCGCGTGAAAATGTAGCCTTTGTCCTGGTACGTGAGCCCAGTCATGTCATGGATCGAAAAGCCGGCCTCAACCAACAAGGCCTTTTCACTTGAGGTTCTGTGATCAAAGGCCGCGTAGTCGATCTTGTGGTGGAGTTGAACCAAAGTGATCAGGTCGGCCAGGCTGGATTTGACCTCGGCGTCCATTCTCGATTTGTGACAGTTCACAAGTGGCAGCTTGGCGGCATAGGCCCTGATGCCATCGACCATGTGATTGATTAGGGTTTCCGGGATGAACCCTTCGATCCGCTGGGCCGGGAGCTCCAGATACTTGAGCTTGGCGAACGCATTCAGCTGGTTGTAACCTAGGTCTTCTGCAGGCTGCTCAAGCACTTCTTTGGCAACAACCGACAGTAGCGTCTCCTTGTGATTGAGGAAGTCGCAATAGTCAGGATCTTCGGGGAAGTACGCCAGGAAGTCGTCAGGGTCGAAGGGCACCAGATTTATCCTCGGAATTACCTTCCCCAGTACATCGCGGTACGTGTCGTTGCCGAAGATTGATCTGAAGTGATTGTGCATCTCACCAGCATCTTCCATGTGTTGGTAGCCGCCAAGGGACAATAGGGCTTGCTTCACCTGCTTTTGAATATCTGGATTCGGGTGGTTTGCACAATACACCAGGACTTTGGTACAGCACTGATTACCTTTCAAAGATAGCTCAGCCATTTCCTCCCAAAGCGCGTAGTGGGCTGTTGAGCGCTTGGCTGTCTCGGGTAAAAGCATGCCGACTCTGTTGAGGAAGTCCATCGGGCTACTGTTCGGCAGCGAGCTTTCATCAGTCAGGTTCGTGATTATGTAAGCAAAATCCTGGTTAGGGGCAGATAGGTTTTTTGCCCCCTTTGTGTCTGTTTGTTGAACCGCTGCAGCCCTAACTTTTATGTGGTGGGCCGGCCAGCATTCCTCGTTATTCGTATGCAGGAAACCCAACTGGACTAGGGATTTCGCGTCACTGGCATGGTTCATTTGAAGCTGTCGTGAGTTGATCAGGTTCATCGCCTGGAATACGGTGGTGATGAAATCAGTTTTCGAGCAGCCAGTACCATTCCTATGCTTGAGGACAGGGTCATCGTTGGCCATGTCGTCGGGGTAATCGATCCTCTCGATGTGGTCGACATCGATGTCATGGTGCAGGATGATTTCCTTGAGCGTCTCCAGAGAGAACCCGAGTTTGATACCGGCCAGCAGCGGTAGAACATTCCCGCTTACCTCTAGAATGTCGCCGCCACCATAATCGACAGTGTGGTTTGAAAAGTTGTTGAAGGTTTCCGCAAAGGCTTTCGATAGCGCTTCATTTCCGCAGTCATCGCCAGGAATTGGAGTCGCAGAGCCATTCTGGTCGTACCAGGCTTCAATGGATTTGAGGAGAATGTGTGGCTCGTCGAACTGGGTCATGGCTTAGGCTCTGAATGAAACGCATGTTTCAGTATACCGTGGGCCGATAACGCCAAGCCAAGCGCCGGCTGGCTTCTCATCTAACAATGATGGAGAATTGACGGATTAGCCCAGCCTGGAGATCCCAATGAAACACTCGGATTTCAAACCGAATTTGGAATTCCTGTCCTCAGGCGGCTTTCCGTACCGCTGCACAGACATTGGCCAACGAACCATTACCGCCATTCCTCTGCGGCCAGGCTCTCGCTTGTGGACTGAGGGCCCTCCGTACGCCGTTCAAGAAGAAGTTTTCGATGAGCTGGCCATCGCTTCATGCGCCTTGAATCATGAGGAGGCTATTCGGGCGGCGATAACAGAGTCGGGAGGCCTACGACCTGGATTCCCCCACGAAACGATCACGGTGTTCATGCAGGCCAGGTTCAGCCCGGACTATCTCGCATACCCAGACAAGCCTCTTTTGCGGCTGGTCAAGGTCTTGGGTGGCGATATCTATGTGGCCTACGGCGTCCGTAAAGACGGGGAGTTCTGGACAATTCTGTGCTTCTGTCTGTTTGACAACGAATACCTGGAGATCCCTGAGCGGCAGTTTCTCGAATGCCCGGTGGTCACCGACGATGACTACAGGGCAAGGCGTGCTTGTTTGTAGGGGGAGTCGTACCTTCCCGCAGGGCCTGCCACTCATGCTACACACCACGAAATGCTGGAGACAAACCTTGAAAGCCCTTGAATACGCAAAAAACAAACTGGAAATGTGGCTGGGCAGGGATGTGCACTACGCGATCCCCGAGCAGGTTAAGACCGAGGACTTCCTGTTCCAGGAGATCGATGGCCATCGCTACCTGACCATCAGACAAGCCAAGAGCATTGCCCAGCATATTGTCTACCCGGAGCAGCGCGAGCAGAGCATCTGGCACGACAACGTGATGGCCAAGCTCGTCAAGTCGGTCGAGAAGATGTTCCAGGGAAGCTATTTCGATATTTGCGTGGTACACAAAGCCGTCTCTGATTTTGACCTGCGCTCAAGTCCGTCAGTCAGCCAGGCGTCCCAAGACCTTCATCGCATTCATTGCATGGATTTCGGGGACATGTCGCCAGAGGTCTTCGCAGCTATCCCGCGCTACATGACTCACATCTTCACCGAAGGCCGCGTGCCATTGGAGGAGGTGGCATTGAAGGAAGAACACGAGCATCCTCCTGTCAAACCTGAGGCAGCTGAACCTCCAGCGCTCGTCCGGGAGCTTTCAGACCTGGCGAACGATGCTCTGGTTGCATTGGCCATGGGTAACGCAAATCCTGAGACCTTGGAGGCGCTGAGAACACGCCAGCGCCAGGCACTGGACAAGATTTTGGGCGAATAGGGCAGTACACAATAAACATATGACATGAATTGACAGGCCTGCATTTCTGGGTAAACTGGCGCTCTTTAACCAGAATTGCAGGGTCAAAATGCTCGTTTCACTGGCGGAAGTCGCTAAAACCACCAACCTGATCGGAACCCGACTGGGGCAGGAAACCTACCAGCGGCTGTACAAGCTGATTGAGGACAATCCAGCCGAGCGTTTCTTCCAGTTTTCGGCAAAAAATGTTCAGGTAACGGACGCTACTTTCGCCCGAGAAACCCTGCTACAGCTGGCGTCCGTTCACCGTGGACACAAGGGCATCATGCTGGTCGATATCGACGACCGTGATCAGCTGGACAACTGGAGCTATGCCGCAGACAACAAGGGCCAGCCCTTGATGGCCTGGAACGGCAAGAAGAGCGAAGTGCTAGGTGATCAAACCACTCGTTCTGGCGGCGAGATCCTGAAATTAGTGTTCAAGCATGGTTCTGTCACCACGAGCAAAATCGCTGATGCGCTCAATATCTCCGTTCAGAATGCCAGTACTCAGATGAATCGCCTACAAACTCAGGGATACCTGGTAAGGACGGAGAGGGTGGCAGCCACTGGTGGTATGGAATTCGTCTACCACGCTATTTCCCCACGATCCTAAATACCGACTACCATGATCTTGCCAGCGCATTGACGCACTGAGCATGATAGAAGAAAAAGATAAGGAGCTTCACCATGGCCTACGACGCCGCCCGCGAGAAATCCATCGAAATCCTCAAGACCGTGGTCACGAAGGCGTTCGCTGCTGGTCACCCGGTTACGTTCGGTGAGAGCGAATACGTTCAGTTGAAGCGCGGCCAGGAAATCGAAGTCAAAGACTACGACGCAGAGGGCGTGGTTGAAGCTACTGAGTCCGGCATCTTCAAAAAGTGCCCTAAGCAGCGCTACAACAAAGAACTCGGCGTTGATCAGCATGGTTTCACCTACCTGCGTTTTCACGACTACGGTGACGTCGATGAGCTTGTCGACAAACACACCCCGAAAATGACCACCCAAGACATCGACATGATGATGGCCGGCACCTCGGCCAAGTCGGTTCTGACGGCGATGGCCCACGAGCGCAGAGCCGCACGCCCGCGCCAGTACATGCGTCAGGAAGATTCGGGCCCATCTATGTGAGCCAGGCTGCTCTTAAAGCATCCAGAACAGCCGGGCTAAGCCCGGCTGAGCTTTATGGCCTGTACGACGATCTTCTCCAGGGAAATTTTTCAAGTAAGTAGGTGACTAATGTCGAGTCAAAGCCCTGCGCGGGAATCCACCAAACGATTGTCGTCTTCGATAAGTGCGCTGAGTAAAACGGTAAGGTGCCGCGACAAGGCAGATGCTGAGTCTTTCTCAGCTCAGCTCCAGCTGGATTTCGCAGACCTTAGGCAGCGAATGGCGGATGTGGCGATTTTCGGGCATGTGGACGGCCTGCGGACGATAGGTCGACTGACCGGGCTTTTTGAAGCGATGGCGGAAGTCCCAATGAGTGTCGAGTACGCGGATGCTCTTATCTCAACGATGTCCGCACACTTTCCGATATCGAGTGTTGTGCTGGCTCAGGCAAAGAGTCTATCGAATGAGCTGAAACTACAGCTTTTCCGTGAGATGTTGGTCAATGAACATCGGCCAGAAGAAGGTGCTGTGGTTGTGCTGGATTCCTTTGAGTTGAGTCAGGATCTGGTTCTACCCGCATTTGTTGCAGCGTTCGATCCTGAGATCGCACTCAGAGATGACACCGACTTTAAGAGGCTTGGGGAAGTCCTTAAAATCGCTGCTGATCCGTTCCTGAAAGAGTCCAAAGATGAGGCCATTGAGTTCATCGCGGCGCACCTTGATGTCATCACTCCAACGTTGCAGGCACTGATCGATTGCACCACGTCGGAAAGGAACAAGGATGATAAGTGGCGACTGAAGGAGGATCTCAAGATAGAGCCTGCGGCTTTGGCTCAACTCTACCGAATCACCGGCAACAATGTACTGAAAGTCATCGCTGAAATGCAGATAGAACAGCCGAAAGGCCTGCACGCCTACAAGCATCTCGAAAGCATGGGGATCGTCAGAAATGCTGACTGGCACGCCGAGCAGCAAGCCAATCCGAAGACCAACGTCCTCCTCAAGCTTCACGCCTACGCCATCAAAACTGAGGGTGTGGCCATCGATACTAAGGCCATGAAGGATGACCCGAACGAGTTCAAAAGCTATGTCGCGTTGCTCGAGGACTTGAAGGCTAGTACTCCAGGCGAGCACCAAAAATGCCAGGTGATTTTCGATGCGCTCGTCAGGCAAGCTAACAATACAAATGTATTGGCTACGGGCCCTCAAAATGCGACCTTCAAGCCGCTTGAGATCCTGTGCGATAGCCGTATCCCGCACCGCTATTTCGACTCTCATTTGAACCTGAGAGGGAAGCGGTTCATTACAGAACTAGGTGTTTAAGCATGAATCCTCCAAGCAACATCCGTGCGCTGTTTGATAACCACGCAAAAATTATTCTGGATCTATTGAATGCGGCAGAGGTTCAGGCAGAGGAGTCGTTTGATGAAGACGATTACCGGGATGCCGTTCAGGATGAACTGACTCGCCTTCAGATCTGCATAGAGGAGCTTGCGAGGACGCTGTCCTTCGAAGCTTTTGCCGTTATCCAGGCTACAGAGCTTGAGATTCTCGATGTGGTGCGAAAGATCAGGCACCCAGGGGCCAGGGATATAGCTATCGATGAAATCACCAATCATTTTTCGCTCTCGGTGACCTATTACGACCAGTGGATGGCGACTGATCCAGCAGTGAAGCTAAAGCTTGCCAAGCAGGTCATAGCGCAGAGTCACGAGCCCGCAGAAATTGCCCGGAAGTACGTTTCCGAAGTCGATAAAAACAAGTTCCTAGACAGCTTTGTGGCGCTTACGAAAGAGCTTCGCCAGCCAGGTATCAACGCTGATGAATGGCAGTTGGCGACGTTCTTCAGTGAACTGAGGCAGTATCTTGAGGAGCAATCAAGGGTTGAAGGCGCGGTTGAGCATTTTGCGGCGCACTTACACGTCGTTGGGCCATTGATCCAGCAATTGGTCACTTACGGCAAGAGTGAGAGCAGCGATTTGAAAACCAAGATCGTTAGAAGCGGCTTGGCGGTTAACTGCGAGTTCCTTGCTGGGCTTTATGCGGTTACAAACTCGAATTTGATCAAAGAACTGGGCGCTATAGCGACCCTGAACCCATCAGGGCTAACGCCATTCGCTTTTCTTGAAACTATGGATCTTGGTCTCACCCCGGCCTGGTACAACGAAATGCAGGGAAAGGCAGACGACAAATACCTTATCGCGTTGATCAATCACGCGTTGGTGGCGCCAGGCGTCCCGTTGAACTTGGCTCGTCTCGAAAACAACTGCGATGCCTGGAAGGTCAAGGGTTACCTGGAAGGGATCAAAAGTGCTCCTGTCGATCAGCCGGAATGCGCCGGCAAGGTCAAGCAGCTCCTAGGTGCCCTGGCTGAGCAATGCCAGACCCACACAAAGGGTGCTGAGATTCGCCGCGAAATCATGAAAAGCGACCTGCCAAGGACTGTGCTTGAGCCGCACCTGACGTTGCTGGGCGACCGCTTCACCCTAGAGCTTGGAGTTTAAGTGTGAGTGCAAGCAGGCCACGTGATCTCAATCGAGCTTTCATAGAGTGCACGGGCGAAATCCTGTGCCTGAGCAATGAAACCGATGCGGATTACCTTGAGAGCTACCGCAGCCGAGTGCATCACGCCACGAATGAGCTTAAGCGCATAGCAGGGCAGGTCGTTACTTCCGGCCACCAGGACGGCCTGTTGCTCTTGGCCAAGCTGTCGACACACCTGATGGATTGCCTGAAGACGTCACAGCCGGTTGAGCTCAAAGAAATTCTCGCCGACACGCTGTCAGACTGCTTTCCCTTCAATGGGCCGCAGTTCCTCCTGTTGAGCCGTATGAGCCTCTCAGATGATTTGCTGGTTAAGGCCTTCTTGCAGGCTCTAACCCAGGAAGAGTCGCCGGGGGATATCCTTTGCAACAAGATGAGCCTTCTTCCGCCAGATCGCTTCATGTCTTGTTGGTTGGCAGTACTCGCAGACATGGCGCCGGCACCGGACGAGATAGAGCCAGGCGATATCTATAAGCCGCTCCAGAGCCTGCACCAGCACCTACATGACCGAAACAATATCCCAGGCGCCGTGGAGAGCTTTGCGGCGCACCTGGAGCAGCTCAGACCTGTTCTGCGGTACCTGCTCGACAATTCCACGGTGCAGGGGCTGAGGATCGTTAAAGGCGTGCCTGGTGATCAGGTAGAGCCAAAGGCTAGAAAAGCCACGATAGGAGATGCACGAAGATCAGGCAGGCACTGGGCTTCAACGCCGAGTTCTTGTTCAACCTGTATGGCGTAACCCAGGATCCGATTGTTCTCGAAATCGCTGAAGTTGCGATACATCAGCCATCTGGCCTACGGCCATATGAATTCTACGATCAGCTTGGACTGGCCAGATCTCGCGAGTGGCACCTGGAGCAGCAAATCAAGTCCAGCAGCATCAAGCTTGTAAGGCTGTATGAGCATGCGATCTGCACCGAGGGCCTCGACCTTGATGTGAGTAAAGTCCGTAGGGAGAAGCTCATCGTCGTGAATCCAGAGGTTCGGGATCTTTTCCTGAAGCTCTTTCGCACCGTGCCGCTTGATAAGCCTGGTGTGCAGCAGAAAGCGCAGCAGCTTCTGGATGCTTTTGTCGCCCACTGCCAAGTGCATGACAACGATCCGTTACGTGTTTCCTTCATCGAAGGCGGGCTGCCGCCTGTGCTGTTTGCCAAGCACAACAAATGGCTGGGTCAGCAATTCATCAATGAACTTGGAGTTTAAGTATGGGTACGGGGCATTCGCCGGCTGCGGTTAAGTTCACCGGTGACCATGGTGACGACTTCAAGCGCATTTTCGGTGAAATCGAGAAGCTGCGCAGGAATGCGGATCCTGAGCGACTTGAGGATTACAGGGTGACGCTTGAAGCTGCTTTTGCGCGCCTTAAGCAGTGCACGATAGAAATTGCAGAGGCTGGCAACGTCGGTGGCATGCTGGCGCTTGGTGAGTTAAAGCAAAAGCTTGGCGATTTGTCCTGGGAATACGGGTATCACGAAACCGATGAGGTGTTTTTTGCCGCCAGGCTCAAGCACTTTGCCGCCGATGATGAAGCGGTCAGGGCTGCACTGGGATCTGCCGTCTCTGATGAGCTGTGCCTCAAGTTGTTTGCGTCCGCCCTAATGGCTGGGTCGGCAAGGATCTTCACCAAGAGCGCGAAAAGCTCCGTCCTTCAGGGCGGTGAGGGATAGCGCACACCGCCAAGCGGTGGTATGCTTCACCTGTATATCCAACCAGTGTTAATGATGAAGCGACTTCAGGCATACAAATTCAGGCTAGAGCCAACCGGAGAACAGCGTATTTTGCTACGCAAGTTCGCTGGCTGCGTTCGCGTGGTCTGGAACAAAGGCCTGGCGCTTCAGCAATCTCTCAACAACGATGGTCAGAAAAAGCTGGGTTATGCCGGTCTTTGCAAAGAATTGACCACCTGGCGCAACAGCGCAGAAACGCCCTGGCTCGCCGAAGCTTCTGTCGACATAGAGCAACAAATACTCAAGGATCTGGAGCGGGCCTACACCAATTTCTTCGAAAAACGTGCAGATTTTCCGCGCTTCAAAAAGAAAGGTGCCCGCGACAGTTTCCGCTTTCCTCAGCCGAAATCGATCAAGCTTGACCAGGTTTCTGAGCGTATCTGCCTGCCGAAACTGGGCTGGTTGCGCTATCGTAAAAGCCAGAAGGTCGAAGGCTTGGTCAAGAACTGCACCGTCAGCCTCAAGGCCGGTCATTGGTACGTCTCGATCCAAACAGAGCGAACGGTGTCGCAGGTGCACCACCCAGCCGCGACAGCGGTGGGTATCGACGTCGGCATCGAACGTTTCGCTACCCTGTGGGATGGGCATGCCGAACAGGTTGTGCAGCCTCTGAATAGTTTCAAAAAGCATGAGCGCCGCCTGGCCAAAGCCCAACGCCAGATGAGCCGCAAGGTGAAATTCAGCAGTAACTGGAAACTGGCGAAAGCCCGCGTTCAGAGGATCCACAACCAGATCGCCAACGTGCGCAACGACTTCCTTCACAAGATGTCCCACAGCATCAGCAAAAACCACGCGCTGCTGTGTGTCGAAGACCTGAAGATCAACAACATGAGTCGTTCTGCCAGTGGCACTCTGGAAGAACCGGGGCGCAATGTCCGAGCCAAATCTGGCCTGAACAAAGCGATCCTGGATCAGGGCTGGGGCGAATTTGGCCGTCAGCTGGATTACAAGTCGGCCTGGCAAGGCGGTTGGCTGGTGGCGGTGCCACCGGCGAATACCAGCCGGAAATGCCCTGTCTGCGAGCACATCAGTGCCGACAATCGAAAAAGCCAGAGCCTGTTTCTCTGCGTGGCCTGCGGCCACACCGAGAATGCTGATTTGGTTGCGGCGAAGAACATCCGTGAGCGCGGATTGAAACCGTTCAAAGGTCAGGACATTGGCCAGATAATCTGTGAAGTGAACGGCGCTGTCAGGCCGTCAGCAGCAGGAACCCATCGAAGCGAGCTGGCCGCGCAAGCAGCCTGACGCAGTAGTGAATCCCCCTCCTTTCCGCCAATAGGCGGCGACCAACAGGTCGAGGTGGGGGAGGATGTCAAGTCAGCGTTAAACTCGCAGGGGACGCGGGAGCTCACGCTTGAGTTGCTGGTAGAAGGTTTCAGGCTGCTCAAGCCCGAAGGAAATAACATGCACTCGGCCATGTTGAGTGGCGCTTTTTCTTGGATTTCTGCCTACCTGGACACGCCAGGCCGGCTGCCCAGGGTCATCGACGTAGTCGCGAGCAACATGCCGATCTTTGAGCCACACCTGCGGTCAATGATTGAGAAGTCGAGCTATCGATTACCTGATCCAGCGGGGGCGACCCAAACGTCGCTTGATCTGAATATGGCCATGCGGGCAGCGTTCTGGGTAGGTCTCTACACCGCGACTGAGAATCCTGTTGTCTTGGAAGCCGCTGAAGCCTGGATGGCGTACCCGATGAACCACGACCATTTCGCTCAACTTGAGCAGATTGGCCTCGTGAAACCGCAGAGTTGGCATGACGACTGGCAAAAACGCGCAGATCCGCGCTTCCTGGAGTATTTCCTCGGACATGCCATTCGCACGCCCGGTGTTGAGCTTTCCGTAGAGTTTGATCACGGGAAATTCGATAGGGAGTTGGCGGCAGCTGTGATCTCCACCTTGGAGAAGGCTACGCCGGCCTCACCACAGGCCGAAGAAAAGATCAAAAAGCTGTTCGATTCGCTTGTTGATCAGATGGCGCTCTTCGAGGAGAAGGGTGATAGGTGGCTGGATCATCAGGTAGCTGCCAGTTCGATCCCGCATGAAATGATCGCAGGTTCGATGAACATGCGCCGAGATCGATTCATGCGAGAACTAGGCATGTAAGAGAAGTGGGTTTTGGCACAAGAACCGCAAGCGAAGCCTGTTTGCGTTGTTCTGGGCACAGGAGGACACTAAATACCTGTGCCAAAATCCACTTTGAAGAACAGCATGTAAGCTGAGTTTATGTCGTAGTATCGAATGGCTCACGCCCTAATTTTTTGCTGGAAATCGCAAAGCGCGGCACGTCCAGTAAAATCATTTGCAGTCCTTAACGCTGCCTTGGAACATTGTTTTGGCGTTCCCTGTGTTTACTTTCAGGGCTGTAAGCTTGGCATGAAGTACACCCAAGCATTTGCACAGCGGTTTGTAGTGCCCAGAGTTGTTTGTGACCTCTGTAAGTTCGTTGATTGCCTCAAGATCGTCGTCAAAGATCCAGTTATGTCTCACCTTAAATGTGCCGGCACAAAAAACAGGAAGCCCAGCACCGAGTTGACTATGGCGAATATAGTCCGGGCCAAGCACTTGAGCTTGTTTTAGGTACACTATGTCAGTGTTTTCGATGTAGTCTGGAGTTACTTCATTATTTTGCCACTTCATGACGAAAGTATATTCACCTGTAGTTAAAACATTGCAGGTTGGGGTGCCAGCAAGCGGTTCGCCAACCACAGCCCCATTGTGTGATGTAATGAGTCGCCCAACACCACTGATGGATTTCGGGTCGTAGTTTCGCCAGCTCTTAAGGTCTCCAATCCATGGAATCCAGTTTATTGGGTACATCTGCGGCAGAGCGACTGCTGACGGGGTCTGACATGCAGCGTTAGCCGTATTTTGAACCTGGGCTATGATTAATAACACCGGAAGCACTAGAGCAGATAACTTGTAATTCATCGTAGTTCTCCTTGGTGTTAATACACAGGAAATAGCTCCCCACCACCCAATAAAATGGGAAAGTTCGAGCCGCCATTGTAGTCTGCTGCGAATATCGCAAATAGATTCCCTTTAATTTTGTAGTAAGTCTGCGTTTGTTTGCAGGAGTTGAATATTTTTTCGTATGCCTCTGATGTTTTGAACTTTGTTAGCTTCGTGAATTGAGTGGTCACCCAGTCTCCTGTGAGGTTGAACCAACCATTTTTATCGTTCAACCCCCAGTGCCAATTTACTGTTGATCCGTCCAAGAAGTAGCATGTTGTGTATGTGTAAGTTGAGCCGGCTGTAGCCGTAGCTGTAGCCGTAGCTGCTATTTCAGTTCGTTTTAAAGCTGGA